>NZ_CM178731.1:0-10000 GCF_058681135.1 Brevundimonas sp. FV1ye28
GCCGATCGACAGTCGGGCAGTCAGCGGCCCAACGGCCTCCGAGCGGCGTTCCTGTGCGGCTACGGGTTGATACAGGCCGATCAGGCGATCTGCGGCACCGTCCGCCTGGCGCATCGGGGCGATGACGATCTCCAGCACGCCCCTCAGGCGCGTGGCCTCGGCCACCATCACCACGGGACGCGCTTCACGGAAGGTCTGGACGACGGCGGCAGCGACCAGAGGTCGGCTTTCCGGCGCCCACAGGTCCAGCCAGGAGACGCCGCGCATCGGCCGCCCGTGCAGGGTTTCGATCCAGCCGCCCGCAAGGCGGAAGGCTGCGCCCTCGGCGGCACGGTCGGCGGTGAACAGCTGGGGCACGAGCCGCCCCATACGCATCGGCTCGAAGTCGGCGCGCGCGGGAGTCCGGCCGGCCTCGGGCAGGGCCGCCCAGTGATCGATCAGTGTCTGCGTGCCGGGATGAAACATCGCTCTCGCCTTCGAGCGGGTTGGCGCAAGCCCCGGACCAGTCGAGAACCGCTCGAAGCCCCAGGCGGCAGGGCGGAGGACGATAGATAACGGAAACGAAAGACCTTTGCGGCCAGATGTCAGGCTGAACCGGCCCGCGCCCCGCGTGACGCCGTTGTATGTTTGCAGGAGACCTGTCCATGCAGGTGCGGATCAAGACCTGGCTGACGGCCGCCGCCGCCGGAATCGGCCTGTGGGGCCTGGCCACTGCGGCCGGCTCGGCCCAATGCTCGTCGGGCTGTCAGCCGCCCCCGCCGCCGTGCGACCTGGGCTGCAACCCGCCCCCGCCGCCGCCCCCTCCGCCACCGCCGCCGGATTGCTGCACCCATCCGGGCCCGCCGGACTATCCGACGCCGGGCGACATCAACATCAACGTGAACGTCAATGCGAACGCCAACGCGAATGCCTCGGCCGCCGCGCGCGCCGGGATCAACGCCCGCGTCGGAGGCTATGGCAATCTGCGCGGCGGTGGTGGCGGTTCGGCCTATTTCAGCGTCGAACAGCCCTATCCCACGGTCATTCAGGGCCTGAACGTTGAGGCCGGCGCCGTCTCCACCGTCGTCCGCGTCCCCTACGAAGCCCGTCGTCGCTGGGAAAAACGCGTCGTCATCCAGGCCTTCTGCATCGACGATCGCAACATCCCGCACCCCGCGTCCCAGGTCATTCCCGACCGCGAAATCGCCGACAGCTATGAGGGCGAACTGTACCGCTGCATCGCCGGGACCCACCTGCAGGTGACGTGGTCGGAATGGTCGGGTCAGGTCAGCACGGGCGGCCAGGGCGAAACCTTCGCCTGCGAGAAGGGCAACGCCCTGTGGCGCGATCGCTCGGGCGAGATCACCTGCAAGATCGAGCGCCAGGAGCGTGACTGCAACGAGCGTTCGCTGCTGCGTCGCTACGGCGCCGGCGTGAAGATCGTCACCTGGGTCAAGGAAGAGATCTACACCGAATACCGCGAGGAAGTGGTCCAGCAGGCCGGAGCCTCCATCGTCGGGGCGACCCTGATGCTGGACGGCGGCGTCGGCGGGCGCGTCTTCTGATTTCAGCGCACGCCGAACCCTGAACGGCCCACAACAGGCCGTTCAGGCCGGGCGCATGGTCGGGGGCCTAGAGTTCGATCGTCGGTTCATCGCCGGCGATCCTGAGTGAAGACTTGGCCCCGGAGTGTGAGCTCCGGGGCCTTTTTCTTCCCTACTGAGCCGGGGCCGCCAGCACCGAGGCGCGCCAGGCCTTGGACGGCACCAGCCAGCGCTGAGCGGCGGCCTGGATGTCAGCGACGGTGAAGCCCTCGATATCGGCCAGCTGCGAGGTGACCTGCGCCACGGCCTCCGGGTCGCCCGCCACGTCGGAGAGTTGGCCCAGCCAGTATTCGTTGCCCGCCTGGCTACGGCGGATCGACTCGATCTGCGGCGCGCGGGCCCGGGTCAGCTCGTCCTCGGTGATCGGGGTGTCGCGCAGAGAGGTCGCGATGACGTCCACGGCCTCGAAGAACTTGGCCTGATTTTCCGGCGTGGTCTGACCCTGGACGGTGATCGAGCCGTAACCGGCAAAGACATCCGACGACGAGGCGCTGGAGCCCGGCGAATAGGCCAGGGCCTGTTTCTCGCGGATCTCGTCCAGCACCCGCAGCTCGATCACCGCCGACAGCAGGCTGGCGAGACGGGCGTCGGTGCGGTCCTGGATCTGATCGGTCGTCGGCCAGGCCACATAGCCCAGGGCCTGCTCGGCCGGCCCGGTGTGGCGCAGGACGACCGGCTCAGGCGTCCCGGCCGGGAAGCGTAGCACGTCGGCGCCGGCCGCCGGGGTCGGCAGGGCCGGGCGCGCGGGCAGGGCGGCGAGCGTCGAACCGACCGCCGCGATGGCGTCGTCCACCGTCACGTCGCCGACCATGACGATCTTGATCGGACCCTCGGCCATGTCGGCGACCAGGCCGGACTTCAGCTGATCCATGGTCCAGCCGCCGACGTCCTGGGCGGTCGGGAAGGTCTGGCGCGCGTCGCCGGAGGCCAGAAGCGCCGACGACTGGATGCCGAAGGCGCCGCCGGGCGTCGCCATCTGCTGGGCGATGATCTGGGGGAACAGGGCCTTGATCTGTTCGAACGGCGCCGGACGCAGGCCCGGATCGGTCAGATAGGCGGTCAGGACCTGCATCTCCAGCTCCAGGTCCTGGGGCCGCGTCGCCCCTGACAGACGGTAGGAGTCCTCTTCCACCGAGAAGTTGGCGCCGTAGATCCGGCCGCTCAGCACGCGGGTCAGCTCATCGGCCGTCAAGCGGCCAAGCCCGCCGGCGGTGTAGACGAAGCCGGCCAGGGTCTGCGGGTCCTGGCGATCGGTCGGCAGGCCGAGCTGGCCCAGACCGGTACGCACGCTGATCAGGATCTGCTCGTCGCGGAAGGTGGTCGGCTTGACCGTCAGGGTCGTGCCGTTGGCGAAGGTGACGACGGTCGCGCCGAGCTCGGCGATCTCGCGGCGGGCAGTCGGCTGGGCGGTCGCCCCGAAGTCGGCATAGGGCCAGTCGAGCGCCGCCTGCGCCGCGCGCGCGGTGACGGGCGTGGCCTGGGACGCTTCGAGCATCGCCGTGACCGCCGCTTCGCCGCCCTCGATGGCCTCTGGCGTCACGACCAGGGCCAGTGGGCCCTGACCCTCGAACGTCGCCTTCACGGCTGCGTCGATCGCGGCAGGCGTCACGCTTTCCACGGCGGCATTGAAGATCTCGAGATTGGTCTGGGGCGCGGTGAAGACGCGGTCGTCGTTGGTCGCGTTCAGCAGGCCGTTGACTAGGGCAGGGGTTGTGCGCGTCGCCGCTGCGGCCACGGCGTTCTCAAGCGCGGTCCGGTTGTCGGTGATCTCGCGCTGGATCTCTGCCTCGGTGACCCCGAACTCAAGAAGACGACGGGTCTCCTGTTCGATCGTCTCCAGCGCGCGTTGCAGGCCGCCCGGATTGAAGCCCGCCGAGACGGTGCCGATGTCGAGGCTGTCGAACAGGGTCGCGCTCGAGGCGCCAGCGCCGATGAAGGGCGGGTTGTCGGCGCGGGCCAGCTCGCCCAGACGCCGGTTCAACACGGCCAGGCCCAGGTTGCGGCGGATGCGAGACTGACGCTCGGCCACAGTGTCGGCGTCGAGGTCGGGCGCGCGGGTCCAGTTCAGCTGGATCGACGACTGGACGCCCGGCTCGACCAGGATGCGGGTCTCGGGACCGCGCGGGGCCACCTGGCCCAGGTCGGGCTCAGGGCCGTCCGCCGCCTTGGGCTCCCAGCTCTCGAAGGCACCACGGATCTTGGCCTCCATCTGATCCACGTCGAAGTCGCCGACCGCCAGCAGGGTGGCGCGCGAGGGACGGTAGTAGGCCTCGTAGAATTCGACGAAACGATCGCGTGGCGCCGTGCGGATCACCTCCAGATCGCCGATCGGGAAGCGGCTCGAAATGCGCTGGCCGGGGGCGAGCAGGGCGAACTGAGCCTTGGCCGATCGCAGACCCGGGGTATTGCGGGTCCGCTCTTCACCCACGATGACGTTGCGCTCGGCATCCACGTCGTCGGCGTCCATCAGGGCCTCGGACACCTGCTCGCGCATGATCCGCAGAGCTGTGTCGACCGTCTCGTCATTCGTGCGCGGCAGCTCCAGTTGATAGAAGGTCTGGTCGAAGCTGGTCGCGGCATTGGTGTCGGCGCCGAAGGCCAGACCCAGACGCTCCAGGATGCGCAGCAGTTCGTTCTCGGGGATGTTGGTCGTCCCGTTGAAGGCCATGTGCTCCATGAAGTGGGCGAGGCCCTGCTGGTTGTCGTTCTCCATCAGCGAGCCGGCAGCGATGCGCAGGCGAAGGCTGGCCTGGCCCGGAGGCGTGGCGTTGCGCAGGATCGCATAGCGCATGCCGTTGGCCAGGGTCCCGAAACGCACGTTGGTATCGGCGGGGATGTCGCTGGCGACCTGCGGCCAGGGCGCCGAGGGCGCCGTCTGGGCGGCGGCGGGCAGGGCGCTGAGCAGCGCCAGTCCGGAGACGGCGGCGAGAAGAAGACGACGGGCGTTGGACATGTGGGCTCCGGTGGAACGACGGCCGCACCTTGGGCGCGCGACCGAACAGAGATGATGATGCGAATCCGGCGGACCCCCGCCGGTTGTCGTCACCTTCACCCCGAACCGAGGCGGGTGTAAACTGAACTTTACGTCACGTTCCCGGTCGCGAGACGTAGAAGGTCGCCGCGTTGCCGATGGCGTTGGCTCCGGTCGCCACCGCACGGCCCGTGCCGCGGATGGTCGTCGATGCGGTCGCGGAGACGGTTCCGGAGTTCGTCTGGGTGTTCGTCACGTCCATATAGCCGTCGCACTGCGAGCAGGCGTAGCCGGTGACGGAGTTGCCTACGGCCTCGGCCGCGACATAGGCGTCGTAGCCGTTCGTGCCCTCGAAGGTCGAGGTGACCTCGACCCCGCCCGAGTTCACCTGGGAATTGTCGATCTGCAGATAGACGTCGTTGTTGCCGATCGAGACCTCGTTGCCTGTGCCATAGGCATTGGAGGTGACCGCGCCGAAGTCGTAGCTGGTGACGCGGCTGGCTGTCTGGATCTGCGACAGGTTGGACTGGTCCGTCGTCACGACTGCCGAGCCGCCCTGGTTGTAGAGGATCGCCTGGTTGCCCGTGGCCCGCGCCCGGCCGGCCAGATCCCAGGCATTGCCGGAGTTGGCGCTGGTCGAGGCCGTGACCTGATCGCCGGCCTGACGCTGGCGGAGGGTCAGGTTCTGGCTGGAGGCGAGGCCGGAGTTCACCGTGGCGACATTGCCGGCCGACTGGCTGACGAACTCGGCCGTCTCGGGGATGTATTGGGTGCCGGCGAAGTTCTCTGCGCGCACGCCGGCCTGGGAGTTCTGGACCACGATGCCCTCGACCCGCGATCCGCTTGCGCCGAGGGAGGTGGTGTTGGCGATGGCTGTGACCCCTACCGAGGCTCCGCCAACCAGCCGGGCCGACGATCCGGTGATGACGGTCGAGGCTGTGACTTCCGACGGGTCGACGGTCTGGCTCGCGTCGATGCTCAGGTCCGCGCCGTAGGCCCCGGCCGCCAGATAGTTGCCGCGCGCCTGGGTCTCGGCATTGACCGGCCCCTCGGTATTGCCGGTCAGGGTCAGGGTGGTCGTCGCGCGCGTGTTTCCACGCATCGTCTGCTGCGACGACAGGTCGATCGCGCCGTTCTGGACCGTGCCGGACGCTGTATTGCCCTGGGCGGCGATGTTGACGCCGACCTCGCCCGTGGCGCCTTCGACGTTCAGGGTCTGGCCCGCGATGACGTCTCCGAGCTGAAGCTGCTGGTTCAGGACGATCGAACGGTCCTGAAACGCGAAGGCCTCAGTAGCGGCTGCGACGCACATCGCCGTCGCGGCGATCGTGCCAGCGAGACGGTTCGGCGCGAGTCTGGCCATTGTTCGTTCCCGTGTTGTCATAGGCGGCATAGTAGCCGCCGGTCGCGCCCACCGTGTTCAGAGGGTCGTTGGCGGCGTCGAGGCAGACTTCGGGGCCCGGCGCGCCGTAAAGATTGGCCATCATCTCCAGCGTGCCGCGCTCGATCAGAGCACGGACGGCCAGTTGCACCGGCTCCATCCCGCCCGTGCCGGCCGAGACGTCGATGACATTGCCGTTGAGGAAGTCGAACACGCCGGCGGAGACTTCGCGGCCGATGATCTGCTTCTGGTAGGAGATGACGTCGACCACTTCTGTTGTGGTCGTCTGGACCAGACGCAGGTCGATGGCGACGTTCATCACATAGACCTTGCCCTGGAGCAGGCCGGAGCCCGGCGTGTCGGTGTCCGTTTCCCCGACCCCGGCGTCGAAGCCGGCCGAGCGGATGTTGTAGTTCACCTCGGTGATGCCGCCGGTGATGTAGAAGTCCGAGCCTGGCACCTGTCCCGCCAGGATGCGGCGATATTCTCCGCCGGGCTCGCCACTCGGATTCGGATCCCCGATCAGTCGGTTGTTGGCATAGCGCAGCTCCATCTCCGAGATGGAGGTGTCGTAGCGTTCGACGATTTGGGCGCCGGCTTTGGCCAGCGCCGACATCGCCATGAGAGATGCGCCCTGGGTGATCTGGCGTCCGCCGTCAGCCGAGACCGACCCGGTGTAATCGCCGATCCGTGACACAGACATCCGCGGCGAGGGGAGGTTGTAGCGTCGCGCATAGTCGGCGAGGCAGTAGAGCGCCGTGGAATAAGGCGTCGGGTTGGACGTCACCGGCGCATTGCCGATCGGCGTCGCATAGAGGCCGTTGGGGCCCGCCACCGGACTGACGCATGCGGACAGGAGTGCGGCGACCGCAACGGCGACGACGCCGCTCCTCAGCCGGGGACAAAGGGAGCGCACGATCATTCGAAGCCTGTCAGGGTGCCGGTCAGATCCGTTCGAGCACTGACATTGCCCGTATTGGTCTGACGTGAATTGACGATGACCGTGTTGTGGCTGCCCTGGACCACCACGTTCAGATTGTTGCCGATGGCGGTCGAGCCCGCGATCGCGCCGGGGCTGGTCCCGCCCGCACCGGAATAGGTGTTCGATACACCGCCGGACTGGCGGGAATAGGCGGCCGCTCCGGCCTGGATGATGCCATCGACGATCAGGCGGTTGCCGTTCTGGTCCCGCGTCGAGCCGGTCTGCGCCGTCGTCACGGACTGGCGCGCACCGCCGTAGCCGCTCTGGAAGCTCGACAGGCCTGCCGAGCCGCTGGACTGCGCCAGGGCCGTCGCAGGCAGGGCAACGGCCGCCACGGCGACGCTCAACAGGGCGATGGACGTCCTCTTCAAGGGCATTTCGGCCAATCCCACGCGAACATGATCAACGGCCGCCATGTCGCGGTCCGCGTGCCAAAGTGCGTTAAGGATATTAAGAAGCGCTTATTGCGTGGCTTACTCCGACGGAGCGCTGATCGCCCAGCGGCGAACCCGTCCGGTTTCGATGCATTCCGGCGACCGGTCTCAAGGCGCAACCGCGAGCTTGGCGGCGGCGGCACAGCGCGAGCGCGCTTGGTCGGGCGTGTATGTATAGGTCGCCTCGTCGTCGAGGATGCCATTCAGCGCCGCCCGGACCGTCTCGCTGTTGGTATCAAGCTCGTCGCCGCATCCGCCGGATTGGGTCTCGGTTGGCGCTTCACGCGTCGGGGAGCCCGTAAGCGCGCGCTCGCACCAGGCGATCGCGTTGTTTCGAAGGGCTTGGAGGCACGGTGTCTCTTGCAACGTCGGAGCGGCCATCGGCTGATGCACGACCGGTTCCGAAGGGTTTGACGAGCGCTGATCAACCTCCAGTTTCGGCATAACCAGCACGACCATAGCCGCGCCAGCCAGGGTTGCGAGCAGGAACACTGCGAACCTTGCCCAAAGCCAGGCCCTCTCCCACAAGTCGCCGTGACGCCGAGCAGGGGGGCTCGCTTTGCTGCCAGAGGCCGTAGGACCGTCCGTCGACGCAGAGGTCGCAGCGAGCGCCCGGTCGAGGTCGTCGCGGTAAAGTCGACCGTACCCCAGCCCATCCAGCATCTGGCGGATTCGGAACGGGTAGCATTCCCCGCCATAGGCCCGGATCTGAACTGGGCTGGTAGGCAGGCCGGCTGCGCCTCGGCGCTGCACCTCCTGCTCCACCGGTCCGATGCCGCTCTCGTAGGCTTCAACAAGCGAATTCAGGGAGTTTCGAAGGTCTGGGGGTAGCAACGCAAATGACTCATTACAGGACCGCCTCGAACTCAGGCTGCAAGCCTAGCGCCTATGGGCCCACTCGGTTCGCCTGGCGGTGCGAAGACCTGAACAATGACCGTAGCCGCCGCCGATGACCCTCAAGAAGCGCTTGAGATCGCTGCTGGCTTTCCGCATGTGAAAGCCATGGAGCCCCAGCCTGACCGATTCGCCGGTCCGCCCCCGAAAGAGCGCATCTTCAATGCGCCTCTGCTTGCGGTGCTTCTCGCCGCCTCGATGCCGGCCCTCTATTTTTTTCAGGAGCGATCGCGGGACAACTGGATCGGCCTGGCCTTTGCGCCCATCGAACTGTCCGAAGGACGTTATGCTGGGCTGGTCACCTCCATGCTGGTGCATGGCGGGTGGGCGCATGCCCTGATGAACGCGGTGGCGGCCCTGACCTTCGGCGCGCCGGTCGCGCGGCTGTTCAGAGGAACCGTCGGTGTCGCCGTATTCATGGCGCTTTATATAGGGGCCGGAATCTTCGCGACCCTGGGCTATGCGCTCGTGCATATCGCCAGCACCGATCCACTCGTCGGAGCGTCCGGCGCGGTCTTCGGCCTGATCGGTGCGGCCACCCGGTTGCTGGGCGGGGGAGGGCGGGTTCTGCCGCTGACCAGCCGGGCCGTCGTCACCACCTCGCTCGCCTGGATGGCCGTCAACGCCGTGGTCGGTCTGATCGGCTTTGCGCCAGGCGTCGAGGGCGCGCGTATCGCCTGGGAGGCGCACGCCTTCGGCTTCCTGTTCGGCATTCTGGCCATCGGCCCTTTGGTGCGTCTGTTTGCGCGGCCGGACGAAAGGTTTGCTTCACCGGGCGGTCTGGGTGATCCTCGCGCCTGAAGCGGCCACGGTCCTTCGGCCCGGCGGCCGTTCCCAAGAACCATAAGGGAAGGAGCCGTACTGTGCTGGTCGCTGAAATCCTCAAGGACAAGGGAGGCGACGTGTTCAGCGTCGTGCCCGACATCACCCTCGCGGGGGCCTGTGCCGAACTGGACAGTCGGCGGGTCGGTGCCCTGATCGTCTGCGAGGGCGGCCAGGTGGTCGGCGTCATCTCCGAACGGGATGTGGTCAGGGCTGTGGCCGTTGACGGAACCGCCAGCCTCGGAAAGCCGGTGTCAGACTATATGAGCCGGAACGTCATCTTCGCCGAGCCCGGCGAGACGGTGGCCATCCTGATGCAACGGATGACCGATCGGCGGATCCGCCACCTGCCCGTGCTCAAGGACAGCCGGCTCACCGGCGTCATCTCCATCGGGGATGTGGTGAAGTGTCAGATCGCCGAGGCGACGCAGGAGGCAGAGAGCCTTCGGACCTACATCGCGGCGGGCTAGATCGCTGGCCGAAAGGACTCGTTGAACCGAGCTCTGCGTGAATCTTCGTCTGCCCTGAAAATGCCGCTTGCGGACGAAGTTGGTCGTCCGTATATCGCCCCCTCGCTCGGAGACGGGCTGGCCGCCGGGGCCTCTGAGACGTCAAGTCGATGAGAACCTGGCAGGAAAATGGAGCTGCAAAGCTCTTGCTTTC
Organism: Brevundimonas sp. FV1ye28; assembly: GCF_058681135.1. Lineage (NCBI taxonomy): Bacteria > Pseudomonadati > Pseudomonadota > Alphaproteobacteria > Caulobacterales > Caulobacteraceae > Brevundimonas > Brevundimonas sp. FV1ye28. The sequence goes on from NZ_CM178731.1 coordinate 9,731, forward strand.
GCGGCCAGTTTTGAATAGTCTCCGCGCTTCAATCGAATCGTCGGAAACGATAACAGGGGGAAGCCTCTCGCTTCATCTGACGGTTTTTTGCGGCCCGAAGGCTTCGGTCCCAAGGTTCGCAAAATAGCTGAAAAGCTTGATTGACTTGAGGAGTTGGCTTCCTTAGGAAGCCGCCTCCGCCGACCTCCGGGCCGGCGCGAACGTCGAAAGTTCTTTTCTAAGAACTGGTTGACACAGACTTCCGAGGCGACTACATCGCCGCCTCCGCCG
>NZ_CM178731.1:12500-2730000 GCF_058681135.1 Brevundimonas sp. FV1ye28
TTTCCGAATGGGGAAACCCACCTTTACGGTCTTCCAACTTTGCTCCCCTTCGGGGGTGCGAGGATTGGCGGATCGTTCAAAGGTATAATGACCTGAATACATAGGGTTCATTAAGCAAACCCGGGGAACTGAAACATCTCAGTACCCGGAGGAAAGGACATCAACCGAGACTCCCGTAGTAGTGGCGAGCGAACCGGGACCAGGCCAGTGCTTCTGTGACATAAAGCCGAACGATCTGGAAAGGTCGGCCATAGCGGGTGAAAGCCCCGTAGGCGTCAAACAGCAGAAGACTCGAGTAGGGCGGGACACGTGAAATCCTGTCTGAACATGGGGGGACCACCCTCCAAGCCTAAGTACTCCTCTACGACCGATAGTGAACAAGTACCGTGAGGGAAAGGTGAAAAGCACCCCGACAAGGGGAGTGAAACAGATCCTGAAATCGGAAGCCTACAAGCAGTCGGAGCCTCCAAGCGAGGTGACGGCGTACCTTTTGTATAATGGGTCAGCGACTTCATGTGTCGAGCAAGCTTAAGCCGTTAGGTGTAGGCGCAGCGAAAGCGAGTCTGAATAGGGCGCTAAGTTCGACGTATGACGACCCGAAACTAGGTGATCTATCCATGAGCAGGCTGAAGGTAAGGTAACACTTACTGGAGGGCCGAACCCGTGAATGTTGAAAAATTCTGGGATGACTTGTGGATAGGGGTGAAAGGCCAATCAAACCTAGACATAGCTGGTTCTCCGCGAAATCTATTTAGGTAGAGCGTCCGACGAATTCCTCAGGGGGTAGAGCACTGGATGGTTGCGGGCTGCGCGAGCGGTACCAATACTAACCAAACTCCGAATACCTGAGAGAACTATCGGGCAGACACACGGCGGGTGCTAACGTCCGTCGTGAAAAGGGAAACAACCCTAACCATCATCTAAGGCCCCCAAGTACTGGCTAAGTGGGAAACGATGTGGGATTGCTTTGACAATCAGGAGGTTGGCTTAGAAGCAGCCATCCTTTAAAGAAAGCGTAACAGCTCACTGATCAAGCGATCCTGCGCGGAAAATGTAACGGGGCTCAAGCCAGTCGCCGAAGATATGGGTTCACGTAAGTGAGCGGTAGCGGAGCGTTCCGTAAGCCGGTGAAGGTCAGGCGTGAGCCTGGCTGGAGGTATCGGAAGTGAGAATGCTGACATGAGTAACGATAGGAGTGTGAGAGACACTCCCGCCGAAAGACCAAGGGTTCCTGCGTAAAGCTAATCTGCGCAGGGTTAGTCGGCCCCTAAGGCGAGGCTGAAAAGCGTAGTCGATGGGAAGCAGGTAAATATTCCTGCACCAGCTGGAAGTGACGGATGGCGCAACTTGTCAGGGCTTATTGGATTGTCCTGGCAGGGAAGTTGTCCCTGGAAATAACTCCAGCAGAGACCGTACCCGAAACCGACACAGGTGGTCAGGTAGAGCATACCAAGGCGTTTGAGAGAACTATGCTGAAGGAACTCGGCAAATTGCACGCGTAACTTCGGAATAAGCGTGACTCTGCTTAGGGCAACCTTTGCAGAGTGGCACAAGCCAGGGGGTAGCGACTGTTTAGCAAAAACACAGGGCTCTGCGAAGCAGCAATGCGACGTATAGGGTCTGACGCCTGCCCGGTGCCTGAAGGTTAAAGGGAGATGTGAAAGCGTCGAACTGAAGCCCAGGTAAACGGCGGCCGTAACTATAACGGTCCTAAGGTAGCGAAATTCCTTGTCGGGTAAGTTCCGACCTGCACGAATGGCGTAACGACTTCCCCACTGTCTCCAGCATAGGCTCAGTGAAATTGAATTCCCCGTGAAGATGCGGGGTTCCCGCGGTCAGACGGAAAGACCCTATGAACCTTTACTATAGCTTCGCCTTGGCGTTAGCGACCGTATGTGTAGGATAGGTGGGAGGCTATGAAACCGGGGCGCCAGCTCTGGTGGAGCCATCCTTGAAATACCACCCTTACTGTCGTTGACGTCTAACCGAGGACCGTTATCCGGTCCCGGGACATGGCGTGGTGGGTAGTTTGACTGGGGCGGTCGCCTCCTAAAGTGTAACGGAGGCGCGCGATGGTGGGCTCAGACCGGTCGGAAATCGGTCGTCGAGTGCAATGGCATAAGCCCGCCTGACTGCGAGACTGACAAGTCGAGCAGAGACGAAAGTCGGCCATAGTGATCCGGTGGTCCCGCGTGGAAGGGCCATCGCTCAACGGATAAAAGGTACTCTAGGGATAACAGGCTGATTTTGCCCAAGAGTCCATATCGACGGCAAAGTTTGGCACCTCGATGTCGGCTCATCACATCCTGGGGCTGGAGCAGGTCCCAAGGGTTCGGCTGTTCGCCGATTAAAGTGGTACGTGAGCTGGGTTCAGAACGTCGTGAGACAGTTTGGTCCCTATCTGCCGTGGGTGTTCGAAGCTTGAGAGGATCTGTCCCTAGTACGAGAGGACCGGGATGGACATACCTCTGGTGTACCTGTCATGGCGCCAGCTGTGCAGCAGGGTAGCTAAGTATGGAATAGATAACCGCTGAAAGCATCTAAGCGGGAAACTAACCTCAAAACAAGGCTTCGCTGAGGATCGTGGAAGACTACCACGTTGATAGGCCAGGTGTGGAAGTGCGGCGACGCATGAAGCTTACTGGTACTAATAATCCGATCGGCTTGATCGTTTCTCAGCAAAACTCATTCGATATTCGAATACGACAATGTCTTCTCGCACAGTCTGATATCCGCTCGGTTGACCTGGTGGTTATGTCGGAGGTTCCCCACCCGATCCCATCCCGAACTCGGTCGTTAAGCCCTCCAGAGCCGATGGTACTATGTCTCAAGGCATGGGAGAGTAGGTCGCCGCCGGGTCTACCAAGCGGATATCAACTGTACCTCTTCTCGAACATCTTCCTTCACACTACCGTTTGCCGCGGGATGGAGCAGCCCGGTAGCTCGTCAGGCTCATAACCTGAAGGTCGCAGGTTCAAATCCTGCTCCCGCACCCAAAAATACCTCACGCCGGTGAGACACTGCAAAAGCCCCGCTGCCCCCCAGCGGGGCTTTTGTGCGTCTGTGATCCAGCCACGCTGGCGCGAGAGATCCGTAGTCCTTCAACCTGAACTTGCCCTGCTGCCCCAGCGGGTGTCGCCACGCCGCTTCTCCGTCCTAGCCGCAGCAACACTGAACCGGCGTCTTTACGCTGCCCTTATGCAGCGGCCCTCGTTCCGCATCGCGCCCTTACGGCCTTCTCTGGGAAAACTCCGGCTCGAACTGACCCCGGAGATCTCGGCATGGCCGATGTGATTTATCTGGCGATCGGCGGCGGGGCCTTTGTGGCCTTCGCCGTTCTCGCCGTTGCGCTGAACAAGGTGTGACGATGCTGCTTAATGTCCTTTGGGGCGTCGGCGCACTCGTCGTCGGCATCTACATGATCGTGGCGCTCGTGCGCCCCGAGCGGTTCTGAGGAGCCGCCGCCATGAACATTCAAGGTTGGGCCGAAATCGCCCTGACGCTGGGTCTGTCCGTCGCCATCGGCTGGCCGCTGGGTCTCTATCTGTCGCGCGTGTGGAACGGCGAGGCCACGTGGCTCGACCCGATGCTGCGTCCTGTCGAGGGCGTCTTCTACAAGGCCTCGGGCGTCGACCCGAGCCGCAGCCAAGGCTGGGTCGGCTATGCCGGTGCGCTTCTGACCTTCAACGCTGTCGGCTTCTTCCTGCTCTTCTCGATCCTGCGTCTGCAGGGCGGACTGCCGCTGAACCCGCAGGGTTTCGACGGCGTCTCGCCGCATCTGGCCTTCAACACGGCCGTCAGCTTCGTCACCAACACCAACTGGCAGAGCTATGGCGGTGAAACGACGATGTCGACCTTCACCCAGATGGTCGGGCTGACCGTGCAGAACTTCCTGTCGGCCGCCACCGGCGCGACCATCGCCGCCGCCCTGGCCCGGGCGTTTGTCGCGGATCGAGGGGAGGGGGTCGGAAACTTCTGGGCCGATGTCACCCGGACCACCCTCTACCTCTTGCTGCCGGCCTCCATCGTTCTGGCTGTCGTGCTGGCCGGTCTGGGCGTGGTGCAATCCCTCGACGCCTCGGTCACGGCGCGGACGCTGGAAGGCGCAGACCAGACCCTGTCTGTCTTTCCGGTCGCCAGCCAGCTGGCGATCAAACAGCTCGGCATCAATGGCGGCGGCATCTTCAACGTCAACTCGTCTCACCCGTTCGAGAACCCGACGGTGCTGACGAACCTCATCACCTCGGTGGCGATCAACGTGCTCGGCTGGGCCGCCTTCTTCGCCTTTGGACGCAGCGTGCTGGCCAAGAAGGAGGTGCGCGCGCTGGTCGCCGCCGCCCTGATTCTGCTGAGCGCCTGCACGGCTGGCATCTATGCGGCCGAAAGCCAGCCCGCGCCGGCGCTCGTCGCGGCGGGGATCGAGCAACCGATGAACATGGAGGGTAAGGAAACCCGGTTTGGAATTCCGTCCTCGGTCGCCTGGGCCGGACCGACGACCGGCGCCTCCAATGGCTCGGTCAACTCGATGCACGCCAGCTATATGCCGCTGTCGGGCGGTATCCAGATGTTCCTGATGCAACTGGGCGAAATCGTGCCGGGCGGGATCGGTTCGGGCATCTCGATCATGGTTGTGATGGCCGTGCTGTCGGTCTTCGTGGCGGGCCTGATGGTCGGTCGCACGCCGGAATACCTCGGCAAGAAGATCGAGGCGCGCGAGATTCAGTACGCCATGATCGCGGTGCTGGTGCTGCCGCTGGCCATCCTCGGCTTCACATCCGTCGCGGCGGTTTTCCCGACGGCGATGGAGGGGTTGCTGAATGACGGGCCGCACGGTCTGTCGGAGATGCTCTACGCCTACACCTCGGCGGCGGCGAACAACGGGTCGGCTTTCGCGGGACTGACCGCCAATGCGCCCTGGTGGAACACGACACTGGGCATCGGCATGCTGGTGGGTCGGTTCGTGCCGGCCATCGCGGTCCTGGCCATCGCCGGATCGCTGGTGAGGAAGCCCAAGCTTGCGCCGTCTACCGGCACCCTGCCGACCCACGGCCCTCTCTTCATCGGCCTGCTGATCGGGGTGATCGTTATCCTCGGCGGGCTGCAGTTCTTCCCCGCTCTCGCACTGGGACCCATCATCGAGCATTTCCAGATGCTCGCCGGTGCGGCACAGGCCTGAGCCGTCCGGACATCCTGAAATGACCTTCGCAAATCCTGAGATCGCGCCTGACAAGGCGCCGTTGGGCGGAACCCTGAACAGGGCTATGATCAGTCGCGCTCTGACCGATGCCGTCATTAAGCTGAACCCTGTTCATCTGCTGAAGAACCCGGTGATCTTCGCGACCTGGCTGGTCGCGATGCTGTCCACACTCTCGGCGGCGGTCGTCCTCGTCGGCGGCGGCTCAGCCGGATTCGCCATCCAGCTGGCCGTCTGGCTGTGGCTGACCGTCCTGTTCGCCAATGTCGCCGAAAGCGTCGCCGAAGGCCGGGGCAAGGCGGCGGCGGGCTCGCTCCGGGCCACTCGCGTCACGACGCCGGCCAAGCTGATCGATCCGGCCACCGGCGCGGTCTCATCGGTTCCAGCGAACGACCTGACGGTGGGCTCCATCGTCCTGGTCGAGGCTGGTGACGTCATTCCGTCCGACGGCGAGATCGTCGAGGGGGTCGCCTCGGTCAACGAGGCCGCCATCACCGGCGAGAGCGCGCCGGTCATCCGCGAAAGCGGCGGCGACCGTTCGGCCGTCACCGGCGGCACGACCGTGGTCTCGGACTGGATCAAGGTGCGCATCACCTCAGCTCCCGGCTCGACCTTCCTCGACCGGATGATCGCCATGGTCGAGGGCGCGAACCGGCGGAAGACCCCGAACGAATTGGCCCTTTCGGTGCTGCTGGCCGGGCTGACGCTGGTCTTCCTGATCGCGGTGGTGACTCTGTTGGGCCTCGGCGCCTATTCGGGGGTGACCCTGGATCCGATCGTGCTGGGCGCCCTGTTCATCACCCTGATCCCGACAACCATCGGAGGCTTGCTGTCGGCCGTCGGCATCGCGGGCATGGACCGTCTGCTGAAGGTCAACGTCCTGGCCACCTCGGGCCGGGCCGTGGAGGCCGCCGGCGACGTCGACACCCTGCTGCTCGACAAGACCGGCACCATCACCTTTGGCAACCGCATGGCGACCGAAGTGATCGCCGTCGCCGGGGTTCGCCCTGAAGCCGCCCTGCGCGCGGCCGTCATGGCGTCTCTGGCCGATGAGACGCCCGAAGGTCGCTCGATCGTCGAACTGGGCCGCAATGCCGGTGTCGCCGCCGAACTGCCGCAGGGCGCGACGGCCATTCCCTTCACCGCCGTGACGCGCCAGTCGGGGGTCGACGCGGGCGAGCAATCCTGGCGCAAGGGGGCGGTCGATGCCGTGCTCAAGTCGCTGGACAAGGGCGCAGTCGCACCGGTCGAGTTCACCGCCGCCGTGGACCGGATCGCCCGGTCGGGCGGCACGCCTCTGGCGGTGACTGAGAACGGCCGTCTGGTCGGGGTCATCCACCTGAAGGACGTGGTGAAGCCTGGGGTGAAGGCGCGGTTTGCCGAACTGCGCCGCATGGGTCTCCGGACCGTCATGATCACCGGCGACAACCCGGTCACGGCGGCGGCGATCGCCTCGGAGGCCGGAGTCGATGACTACCTCGCCGAGGCCACGCCGGAGGACAAGATGCGCCTCATCAAGGCCGAACAGGCGAAGGGTCGCCTGGTGGCCATGTGCGGCGACGGCGCCAACGACGCCCCGGCGCTCGCCCAAGCCGATGTCGGCGTCGCCATGCAGACCGGGGCCCAGGCCGCGCGCGAGGCCGGCAACATGGTCGATCTCGATAGCGACCCCACAAAGGTCATCGAAATCGTCGAGGTCGGCAAGCAACTGCTGATCACTCGTGGCGCCCTGACGACCTTCTCCATCGCCAACGACGTAGCCAAGTATTTCGCCATCATCCCGGCGATGTTCGTGGTCGCTCTGCCTGCGCTGGGCGCGCTGAACGTCATGGACCTGGGCTCTCCCGAAAGCGCGATCCTGTCGGCGGTCATCTTCAACGCCCTGGTGATCGTGGCCCTGATCCCGTTGGCTCTTCGAGGCGTCAAGTATCGCGCCATCGGGGCAGGACCCCTGCTGGGCCGCAACCTGCTGATCTACGGCCTTGGCGGGCTGATCGCGCCCTTCATCGGGATCAAGGCGATCGACCTGATCATCACCGGTCTGGGTCTGGCGTGAGAACCGCCGCCATGCCTCGCAAGTTAAAGGCCGCCGGTAAGAACGATCCCTGGTTCGCCCTCTTCTTCATCATCGCCATCCTGGTCGCCGCCCTCGTGCCGCACGATCGCGTCGCCGACACCTCCAGCCGACCCGCGCCGGTTCCGGCGAACGTCGCCCTCAAGGACTGAGATCATGGTCAATCAACTTCGTCCGGCGGTCGTGATGGTCGCCCTGTTCACACTGCTTCTGGGCCTGGCCTATCCTCTGGGGATCACAGGCTTCGCGCAGACGGTGTTTCCAGCCCAGGCGCAGGGTAGCCTGATCCGCGACGCCGACGGAACGGTGCGCGGCTCGGCCCTGATCGGTCAGCCCTTCGCCGAAGCTCGCTATCTGCACCCGCGTCCGTCGGCGGCGGGTGACGGCTATGACGCCGCCGGATCGTCGGGCTCCAACCTCGGGCCGTTGAACGCCGATCTGGCCACGCGGGTGGCCGTAGATGCGCACGCCCTGAGGGTCGAGGCGAATGGCGCGGCCATCCCCGCCGATGCGGTGACGACCTCGGCTTCGGGCCTCGACCCGGACGTGTCACCGGCCTACGCTCGCCTGCAGGCCGCCCGGGTCGCAACGGCGCGCGGCGTGGCGGTGAAAGAGGTGCAGGCCGTGATCGACGCGAACACCCGGCAACCGCTTCTGGGCTTTATCGGCCAGCCGCACGTCAATGTCCTGATGACCAATCGCGCGCTGGACCAGCGCGTTCCGGCCGCCTGATTTGCCAGAGCCGGACCTCTCACAGCCGACCTCGACCGCCCGACGAAAACGGGGTCGGCTGAAGGTCTTCCTCGGCATGTCGCCGGGCGTCGGCAAGACCTATGAGATGCTGCGCGCCGCCCGACGTCGAAAGGCCGAGGGCGGCGACGTCGTTGTCGGGGTGGTCGAGACCCACGGCAGGAAGGAAACCGAGAGTCTGCTGCGGGGGCTGGACGTCATGGCCCGAAATCCGCTGGAGCATCGCGACCGGACCCTGCTGGAGTTCGACATCGACGGCGCTATCGCGCGGCGGCCGGAGCTGTTGCTGGTCGATGAGTATGCGCATTCGAACGCGCCTGGATCGCGCCACCCCAAACGCTGGCAGGACGTGGAGGAAATCCTGGCGGCCGGGATCGACGTCTGGACCACGCTGAACGTTCAGCATCTGGAGAGCCTGTCGGACGTGATCCTGCGCATCACGGGCGTGCGCCAGAGAGAGGCGGTGCCCGACAGCGCCCTGAGCCGCGCCGACGACATCGAGGTGGTGGACATCACGCCCGAGGATCTTCGGACCCGACTGCAGGAGGGCAAGGTCTATGTGCCCGAAACGGCGCGGCTGGCGTCCGAGAATTTCTTCAAAATCGAGAACCTGACGGCCCTGCGAGAGCTGGCGTTGCGACGCGCGGCCCAGACGGTCGACGACCAGTTGGTGGCCACCCTGCGTGAACGGGGTGTTCAGGGGCCGTGGGCGGTGGGGGAGCGGATCCTGGTGCTGGTCGGCGGTGACGATATGGCCGGGATGCTGGTGCGGACCGGACGGCGACTGTCCGACATGATGATGGACGCGCCCTGGACCGTGGCGACGGTCGACCGGCCTTCCAGCGCCTCGGGCGACGTGGGCCGGGCGCAGAGCCTGGCCGAAGCGTTCAAGCTGGCGGAACAGCTAGGCGGACGGACCTTGCTGCTGAGCGGGGACGACGTCGTGCGGACGGTCACCGACTATGCGCACCGGAATAATGTGACCCTGATCGTGCTGGGGCGGTCGGTGGTGCAGGGCTGGCGCGCGCGGTTCAGCGAAGTGTTCGGCCGGTCGCTGGCCGCCGAACTGCTCAGGGCGGCGCAGGGTGTCGCGATCCATGTGGTCACCGATACCACCGCGCCGGAAGCCAGGCCTCGTCCCGTGACGACGCCCGGCGATTGGATGAGAGATCTGCGCGGTTATGGCATCGGCGCCGGGTTCATCGCACTGGCGACCGCAGCCGCTCTGGTGCTGGATCGCAGCTTCGAGCGTGTCGATCTGGGCGTCGTCTATATGGCGGCGGTGCTGGCCGCGGGCGTGCTGTACGGGCTGAAACCCGCGCTGGCGGCGGCGACCGTGGCCTTCTTGACCTATAACTTCCTGTTCCTGGAGCCGCGCTACACCTTTGCCATCGGCTCGCCGACCGACATCCTGACCCTGATCGTCTTCTGGGCCATCGCCACGGTGACGGGGGCGCTGGCGGGGCGGGTCAGGGAACAGGCGAGGCGAGCGCAGCGTAGGGCCTCCGCCGTGTCCGCCCTGCTGGTCGCCAGCCAGAGTCTGTCTGCCGCCGAGGACCGGGGGACCGCCGCACGGGTTCTGGGTGAACAGACGGCCGCCGCCGCCGGCGCCCGCGCCGTCGTTCTGCTGCCTGAGGGCGATGACATCGCCGTGGCCGCCATGGCTCCGTTGAAGCCCGGAAAAGCCGAGCCGCCTCTGACACTCGGCGCCGCTGAGATGGCCGCCGCACGCTGGGCCTGGGAGAAGGGTGAGGCGGCCGGCTATGGCACCGGCACCCTGCCGCAGACCCGCTGGACCTTCCGACCGCTGAACGGCGTGCGTCGCCGGTCGGGCGTCGCGGGGGTGGAGGCGGTGGGCCTCGCGCCGGGCTCCGACGAGGAACGTCTGGCATTGGCGGTCATGGATCAGGGCGCGGTCGCCCTGGAGCGGGCTGAACTGGCGGGCGAGGAACTGGAGACCCAGACCCTCAGGCGGACGGACCGGTTCCGGGGCGCGCTGATGAATTCGGTCAGCCACGACCTCAGGACACCGCTGTCGACCGTGCTGGGGTCGGCGACAACACTGATCGACTATGGAGACGCCCTGAAGCCCGAGGTGCGCGCCGATCTGTTGGGCTCGATCCGCGAGGAGGCGGAGCGTCTGAACCGCTATGTCGGCGACCTGCTGGACATGACCCGACTGGAGGGCGGCGGGTTGAACGTGAAGTCCGACTGGACCGATGTGCGCGACGTGCTGAACGCGGCGGCAGAGCGTGTCGGGCGACGTCTCGGCCAACGGCGACTGACGCGCGACTTCCCGGCTGAACTCAGTCTGGTGATGCTGGATCAGGGACTGCTGGAACAGGCCGTCGTCAACATTCTCGAGAACGCCGTCGCCTACAGCCCGGACGGCTCAACCATCGAACTGGCGGCCTATGAGGATCGGGGGGCGGTGGTGATCTCGATCGAGGACGAGGGCAGGGGCATCCCGACAGAAGCCTTGGAACAGGTGTTCGACAAATTTCGTCGCATGGACGAACCCTCTGACCGATCACAGGGCGCGGGGCTGGGCCTCGCCATCGCCAAGGGGTTCGTCGAGGCCATGGAGGGCCGTATCGCCGCCGCCAGCCCGATCCATGACGATCACGGCACGCGTATCCTGATCAGCCTGCCCAAGGCGATCGCGACGCACCACGAACTGCTCTAGAAAGTCTGATGTCCGCCAGCCGCACCTCGATCCTGGTCATTGACGACGAGCCGCAGATCCACCGGTTTCTGTCGCCGGCGTTGGACGCCGCCGGGTTTGATCCGAAGAGGGCGGATAGCGGTCAAGAAGGCCTGCGCGCCATCGCACTCTGGAACCCTGACGTCGTCGTGCTGGACCTCGGCCTGCCCGACATGGACGGCAAGGACGTCCTAGCCCGAGCGCGGGAGTTCTATGCCGGGCCGATGATCGTCCTGTCCGCCCGCGACCGGGAGGCGGAGAAGATCTCGGCCCTGGACCTGGGCGCGAACGACTATGTCGAGAAGCCCTTTGGGGTCGGGGAATTGCTGGCACGGATACGCGTCGCCCTGCGTCAGGTTGCGGGTGTAAGCGGTCCGGCCGGTCCGGTGACGACGGGCGACGTAGTCATAGATCTGGAGCGTCGATTGGTGACGCGGACGGGCGAGCCGGTCCGCCTTACGCCGAAGGAGTACGACGTCTGCGCCATGCTCGCCCGCCACGCAGGCAAGCTGGTGACGCATTCGGAACTACTGACCGCCGTCTGGGGCGCGGCCCACGTCGCGGATACCCAGTATCTCAGGGTCGTTATCGGCCAGTTGCGGCAGAAGCTGGAAGCCAACCCATCGGAGCCGACCGTCTTCCTGACCGAGCCCGGTGTCGGATATCGCCTGTCGTATTGATCGGGCGAGTGCGCCGGTCTGATCGACGATGCTGCATAGCCTTTTGTCTCCAGGCTCAGGGACCGTCGAACTCAAATCGGTCGACCAACGCCCATGGGCCTCCGAGATAACGCCAGAGCAGCAGACCTTCGGCAAAGATGTGAAAGGGCTCGAACTCCATTTGCAGGCGCTCCAGCAACAGGCGAGCGTCCTCCGGCTCGGCTTTGTTCTGGATTGTGATGTGCGGCCGATGCGGCGCCTGATCCTGACGCGTGAGCCAAGGCGAGAAAGCGGTGGCCAGCTCTTTCCGCAGATCGTCGAGCTCAGGGGAGGCAAGCCGATAGGCAACGCCTTGTCCCAATGACCAAGGGCTTCGAACCTCCATCTGGATTGGACCGCGGCATCGGCATGCCGCTTTCAGCGTCTCTACGACCACTCGCTCATGTTCGCCCGGGAGGGCGTGGAAGAGGGTGAGGTGGGCGGGCACCTTGTTTCGGTGACGCGGGAAGTGCGACTGGCGCAAATCCTCGAACCAATCGAAGGCCCCCTCATCGAGGGCGACCGTGACGATAAGGGGTGGTTGGTCAGCCATGACTCACCCGGCCCCGTGGGCCAGCCCTCTGCGCCAAGCGTCGGCGGCGGCTCGGTGCAGGATGGCATGGCGACGCGCCAACCGGTCGATGTCATCGTCGTAACCGCCGCCGATGACGCCGACGACCGGCGCGACGAGGAGGCAGGTCTCCAGAACATAGGCGTCGCGCGCGGCAAGTCCCGCGTCGCTGAGGCCGAGCCTGCCTAGGCGGTCACTTTCGTGCGGGTCGACGCCCGCGATGTAGAAGACGAGATCCGGCTGGACGCGGTGGAGCAGTCCAGGAAGGATCGCCCGCAACTCGGCCATGTAGGCGTCGTCGCCGGTGCCATCGGGCAGGTCGATGTCGAGGTCGCTCGGGCCGCGCCGCACGGGATAGTTCTTTTCGCCGTGCATCGAGAAGGTGAAGACCCGCGGCTCGTGCTCAAAGATCAGGGCGGTGCCGTCGCCCTGGTGGACGTCCAGATCGACGACGAGCGCCTGCCGGATCTCGCCGGCGTCGAGCATCACGCGACCGACCACGCCGATGTCGTTGAAGACGCAGAAGCCGGCACCGCCCTTTGGGTTGGCGTGGTGGCTGCCACCTGCGGTGTTGCAGGCCAGGCCATGGCGGAGCGCCAGCCGCGTTGCCATCAAGGTGCCGCCGACAGCCGCCTGCGCGCGATCGGAAACGCCTCGGTTCACCTGCATGCCGATGACCCGCTCCAGGTTCGGAGGCACGGCCGCGTCCAGCACCTGACGCACGTAGTCGGGATCGTGCACGGCGGCGAGCATCTCGAAGCTGGCGGGTTCAGGGGTGTGTGCAGCCCCTCTGGACCGATCAGTCCCTCTTCAGCCAGCACCTGGGCCAGCCGGGCGTACTTGGACATCGGGAAGCGATGACCCGGCGGCATCGGAGCGCTGTAGGCCGGGTGGTAGACGACCGGGGGAAGGGGGGGCGGTGTAGGCATGTTCATTATTGACAACACCTTGGCGGCTGGGCGGCTGCATTGGCCTTCCCCCTCCATCGAAATACAGCCTGGGTCACGGCGTCACGCGATCAGCCATGAAGCGCCGCCTCGGGCCAGGCCGCGGGTTGCATCATCAAGCGGGGCTTTTCGACGAAAGTCGGGCTGCCTCAAGCGAGCGATCGCTGTCACGATCGGGATCGACGCGCGTGGCCGCGGCGACAGAACGGCCGATCAACGGCCATGACTTTTGGGAGGAATTCTATGACCGACAGCACCCTGGGTGCGCCAGCGACGGATCAGAAGGCGCTCGACAAGCGATCGCGTCTCGTGATCCTCGCCTCATCCGTCGGCACCGTGATCGAGTGGTACGACTTCTATCTGTACGGCTCCCTGGCCGCGATCATCACCGCCCAGTTCTTCTCGGGCGTGAACGAGACGACCGGCTATATCTTCGCCCTGATGGCCTTCGCGGCCGGCTTCGCCGTTCGTCCTTTCGGCGCCGTCTTCTTCGGCCGGCTGGGCGACCTGTGGGGTCGCAAGAACACCTTCCTGGTCACCATGCTGCTCATGGGCCTGTCGACCTTCGTCGTCGGTCTGTTGCCGTCCTATGCCGCCATCGGCATCGCTGCCCCGATCATCCTGGTGGCCATGCGCCTGATCCAGGGTCTGGCTCTGGGCGGTGAATACGGCGGCGCCGCCACCTACGTCGCCGAGCACGCGCCCAAGGGCAAGCGCGGCTTCTTCACCTCCTTCATCCAGATTACGGCGACCGCCGGCCTGGTGCTGAGCCTGCTGGTCATCCTGGGCGTCCGTCTCGCCGTAGGCGAGGAAGCCTTCGCCGACTGGGGTTGGAGAATCCCGTTCCTGGTCTCGATCATCCTGCTCGGCGTGTCGCTCTGGATCCGCCTAATGCTGGCCGAGAGCCCGTCGTTCCAGAAGATGAAGGCCGAGGGCAAGGGTTCGCCCACGCCGCTGAAGGACTCGTTCCTGAAGTGGCCCAACCTGAAGCTGGTGCTCATCGCCCTGGTGGGGCTGACCGCCGGCCAGGCCGTCGTCTGGTACACGGGCCAGTTCTACGCCCTGTTCTTCCTCGAGCGGGTCATGAAGGTGGATTCGACCCTGGTCTACATCCTGCTGGCGATCGCCCTGATCGCGGCCTCGCCCTTCTTCATCTTCTGGGGCTGGCTGTCCGACAAGGTGGGCCGCAAGCCCGTCATCCTGGCGGGGTGCCTGCTCGCGGCCCTGACCTATTTCCCTCTGTTCCAGGCCCTCACCAACGCCGCCAACCCCGCGCTGGCTCAGGCGACCGCGTCGCAGCCGGTGACCATCTATGCCGATCCGGCCGACTGTAACGTCCAGTTCGACCCCGTGGGCAAGACGGTCTTCAACCAGTCCTGCGACCTGGCCAAATCCTACATCGCCAAGGCGGGGGTCAACTACACCAACGTGGCGGCCCCTGCGGGCACGATCGCCGAGGTCCGCATCGGCGACAGCGTGGTCTATCCCAGCTTCCGTGGCGAAGGCCTTCCGGCCGCCGAGTTCGCGGCGGCGAAGAAGACCTGGGAAGCCGGTCTTGGCACGGCTCTGGCGACGGCGGGTTATCCGGCCAAGGCCGACAGCGCCCAGGTCAACAAGCCCATGGTGGTGCTGATCCTGTTCATCCTCGGCTTCTATGTGACCATGGTCTACGGCCCGATCGCTGCGGCCCTGGTCGAAATGTTCCCCACGAACATCCGCTACACCTCGATGTCGCTGCCCTATCACATCGGCAACGGCTGGTTCGGCGGCTTCCTGCCGACCACTGCCTTCGCCATGGTCGCGGCGACGGGGAATATCTTCTACGGTCTCTGGTATCCCATCATCGTCGCCATCGTCACCGTCATCCTGGGCTTCCTGCTGGTCAAGGAAGGCAAGGACGTCGACCTGAACGTCTGATCCGACGGCAATAGGCCAGGGCAGGGGCGGGCGGATCGGCGACGATCGCCCGCCTCTGTCTCTTGCGGGGCCGGTTGATAACTCCTCTAGATGAACCCGATGTTCAGTCTGCTGATCCTGGCGATGGTCGCCGCCTATATGGCGGCGCTGTTCTTCGTCGCCTGGCGAACCGAGCGCCTCGGACCGCATGCCCCAACGCGTCGCCTCGGTCCCTGGGCCTATGCGCTGTCGTTGGCGATCTACTGCACCTCTTGGACCTATTACGGGGCGGTCGGCACGGCGTCCCGCGATGGCTGGGAGTTTCTGCCGATCTATATCGGCCCGGCCGTCGGCATCGTCGTCCTGTTCCCGATCTGGCGCCGTATCGCCGCCGCCGCCCGGCGCGAGAACATCGGCTCCATCGCCGACTTCATCGCCGCCCGCTACGGCAAGAGCCAGACGCTCGGCGCATTGGTGGCCAGCGTCGCGATCATCGGGTCGGTGCCCTACATCGCGTTGCAACTGAAATCCCTCTCCATGGCCTGGCGCCTGTTGACCGAAGGCACGCCGGTGGCGGGGTCGGAGCGGCTCACCGTCGCCGTCATCGCCTGCATCCTGGCGGGATTCACCATCCTGTTCGGCGCGCGTCGCCCGGACCTGACCGAACACAACCGCGGTCTGATCCAGGCCATTGCGGTCGAGTCGATCGTCAAACTGGCGGCTCTCGTGGCGGTCGCGATCTTCGCGGCCGTGCTGCTGTTCGGCTCGCCATCGTCAGGCGCGCTGACGATGGCCTTGAAGGATCTCGCCGCGCCGCCGGTGATCGACGCGCGCTTCATCGCCATCACCCTGCTGGCGACCCTGGCCATCTTCTGCCTGCCTCGTCAGTTTCACGTCGCCTTCGTCGAGGCGGCCGAGCCCGCGCAGGTGCGCCGGGCACGCTGGGTTTTTCCGCTCTATCTTCTGATCACGACCCTGGCCGTCGTGCCGCTGCTGGCGGCGGGCGGCCTGTTCTCAGGCATCGCCAACCCCGACCTGTTCGTTCTGGACCTGCCGTTTTCCCAGGGCGCCGCAATTCTGACCGCAGTGGTCTTCGTCGGCGGCTTCTCGGCGGCCACCGCCATGGTCATCGTGGAGACCGTCGCACTCTCGGCCATGGCCTCCAACAGCCTGATCCTGCCCCTGCTGGCCCGTGATCGCTGGAGACGCCGGGAGGATTCCTCGGACATCGCCGAAACCATTCTCCAGGTTCGGCGGATCGTGATCTGCGTGATCCTGCTTTTCGCCTGGCTCTACTTCCAGGCCATCGATCGCTCGTCCGGCCTGGCCTCGATCGGCCTGACCTCCTTCGCCGCCCTGTCTCAGTTGGCTCCCGCACTGTTCGGAGCGGTTCTTTGGAGGAACGGCCACGCGCGAGGAGCCATCGCCGGAATCATCTGCGGCACGGCGGTCTGGCTGTTGATGCTGGCCCTGCCGCAGATCGGGACCGCCCTGGGCGCCGGCGCCGTCCACCCGTTCGGTCAGGTCGATGCCTTGCCGACGGCGGTCTTCCTCAGCCTCGGTCTCAATGCCGGCGTCTACGTCCTGGTCTCGCTCGCCGCGCGGCCGCGGCTGATCGATCAGGTTCAGGCCCGGGCCTTCGTGGATCGCCTCAGCCCCGACTGGCGCGAGCGATCTTCGGCGCCGTCAGGGGCCTCCGTCGGCGACCTCAAGACGCTGGTATCCCGCTTCATCGGGGACCCGGGGGCGGAGCGGGCCTTCGCCGCCTTCGGGCGGGAGACCGGCCGGTCCATGCGGGACGCCGACCCGGCGGATGCCGGCCTGGCGCGTGCCGCTGAACGGATGCTGGCGGGCGCCGTTGGTGCCTCTTCGGCCCGCCGGGTCATCTCCGCCGCGCTCGCCGGCGGCGGGCGGGCGCCCGAGGACGTCGTGCGCATGCTGGACGAGGCGTCCCAGGCGGTTCAGTTCAATCGTGAACTGCTTCAGGCCACGCTCGACAACATCGATCAGGGCGTCAGCGTGGTCGACGAAGACCTGCGCCTCATCGCCTGGAACGCGCGTTATATCGAGCTGTTCGACCTGCCCGCAGGCTTCGTCCATGTCGGCCAGCCCGTGGCCTCGGTCTATCGCCTGAACGCTCAGCGGGGCGAGGTCGAGCCGGTGGAACTCGAGGCCTGGGTCGAGCGCCGGCTGGACGCGCTTCGACGGCGCGAGCCGCATGACCACGAGCGCGTCCAGCCGACCGGGCGAATTCTCAAATCCACCGGCGCGCCCATGTCGGGCGGCGGTTATGCGACCAGCTACACGGACATCACTGAGTTGAGACGGGCCGCCCAGGCCCTCGAAGAGGCCAATGAGCGGCTCGAGGCCCGCGTCGCGGACCGGACCGAGCGCCTGGTCGAGGCCAAACAGGCCGCCGAAGACGCCACGGCCTCCAAGACCCGCTTCCTCGCCGCAGCCAGCCACGATCTGCTTCAGCCGCTGCACGCCGCCCGTCTGTTCATCGCTGCGTTGAAGGAGGGCCCGGATGCACAGGAGCCCGAGACCCGCAGCCTAGTGGACAATGCAGACCGTTCGATCGAGTCCGCCCACGGCCTGCTGAAAGCGCTTTTGAATCTCTCGCGACTTGAGGCCGGCGGGGTGCGCCCGGCGGTGGAGGCCTTGCCGGTCGAAGCCATCCTCTCCGACATTCGACGCGAGTTCACGCCGCTGGCGATGCAGAAGGAACTGCGGCTCAGCGTCGTCCCGTCCCGCCGATGGGTCCGCTCGGACCCCGATCTTCTGCGGTCTCTGCTTCAAAATCTCGTCGGAAACGCCATCCGTTACACAGACTCTGGCCGTATCCTGGTCGGAGTCCGCAAGGAGGGCGGAACGCTCAGGATCGACGTGTTCGACACCGGCCGCGGCATCGCAGAGGATCAACAGGAAGCCATCTTCACCGAGTTCACGCGACTTCCGGGACAGGGCGGGGACGAGCCTGGCGTGGGTCTCGGGCTGGCGATCGTGCGTCGGGTCGCGCGGCTGCTCGACCATCCGCTGACGCTTCGATCTGCGCCGGGAAGAGGGTCGTGCTTTTCCGTCGCGGCGCCGCTCGCCGAGGCACGACCCGTCGCGACCGCCGTGACTCTCGCGCCTCAAAGCCTTCCCCTCGGGTTTCGCGTTCTGTGCGTCGACAACGAGCCCGCCATCCTCGAGGCCCTGAGCGTCCTGCTGTCGCGATGGGGCATGACCGTCGTGACCGCCCCGGACGCTGCCTCGGCCCTCACGCAGAAGGGGCCGTTTGACGCGGCCTTGGTCGATCTTCATCTGGGCGAGGGGGAGGATGGACTGTTCATCCTGGGAACCCTGCGATCGCGCGGTGTCGGTCACCTCGCGCTCATCAGCGCCGACGCTGACCCCAGCCTGCCGGCCAAGGCGGCCGCAACCGGTGCGATCCTGATGTCCAAGCCTGTCAAGCCGGCGATCCTGAAGGCCTTCTTGTCCAGCAAGCGAGACTGATCCGGCTCTTCCTGCTCAGATCGGGGTGGTCAGGGCCTGGGCCGCGATCACGGCCTGGGTTCGGTTCTGGACGCCCAGCTTCTTGAAAACGCCGGTCAGGTGCGCCTTGATCGTCGCTTCGGTGACGCCCAAGTCGAACGCGATCTGCTTGTTCAGTCGACCTTGTTGCAGGCCGATCAGGATCTTGAGCTGCGACGGCGTCAGGCTGGCGATCCGCGCTTCGATGGACTCGGTCGGCTCTGCCTGGCTCAGGGCCGGGAACCAGACATCGCCAGATAGGATGGCTTCCAGCGCGTCCACCATTCGCGTCAGGGTCGCCGACTTCGGAATGAACCCTGCCGCCCCGAAGGCCAGGGCACGACGAACCGTCGCATCGTCGTCGCTGGCGGAGACGATCGCCACCGGCGCGGCGGGAAAGTCTGCCCGGATACCGGCCAGACCCGCGAAACCCTCGCTGTCCGACAGTTTCAGGTCCAGCAGCAACAGGTCGACGGCGCCGGCCTCAAGGGCGTCGCGCGCCCCGGCCAGGCTGGATGTTTCCTCGATCTCAGCCCCGGGCGCCGCACGCGCGATCGCGGTCGTGAGCGCCGCCCGGAACAGGGGGTGGTCGTCTGCAATGACGATGCGGTCCATGGTCTCGTCTGCTCCCGGGCCGTGTTCTGGCGTCACGTGCCCTGCGCCATTCTGACACCCCCCGACCTTGGTCGTAACTAGACCAATGGCTAATGGCCCCAAAGTGGAACCGCGCGGAAAGTGCGCCCCGCAGGCTCGCATGAGACGCGCCCCGGGAGGACACCATGCTCAGAAACGTCTTGATGGCGGGAACAGCCGCGATCGCCCTCATCGCCGCGCCGGCCCAGGCGCAGCAAACCCAATCCGCCCTGGAAGCCCGCATCGCCTTGCTGGAAGCCCAGTTGAACGCCTTGAAGGCCGAGGTCCAGGCGTCCAGCGTTCAGCAGACGGCGCAGGCCCGCGACATCATCCGCATAGACCAGGCCGTTGCGGCGCCGCCCCCTGCGCCGACGCCCGCCGCCGCGCCGGCCGACGGCTTTCGCATCGGCAACAATGTCCTCAGGATCGGCGGATATGTGAAGGCCGATTTCATGGCCAGCCGGTATAGCGACGGAGACCCGGCGAACGGCGACGCGCTGCGCGACTTCTACCTGCCCGGCGCGATCCCGGTCGGGGGTGCCGATGAGGGAACGGCGACCGACTTCAATGCGCGCCAGACCCGGTTCTGGCTGACGACCGAGGGCATGATCGGTGGTCGCAAGGTCGGCACGCGGATCGAAATGGACTTCCAGGTCCTGCCCGGAACCGGCGACCAGCGCACGACCAGTCCTGCCACCCCGGCCTTGCGCCGCGCCTTCGTCACCATCGACAACTGGCTCTTCGGCCAGGAGTGGACGAACTTCCAGAACCTGGCCGTCCTGCCCGAGACGGCCGACTATGTAGGTCCCTCGGAAGGCACCGTCTTCAATCG
This sequence comes from Brevundimonas sp. FV1ye28, assembly GCF_058681135.1. Classification (NCBI taxonomy): domain Bacteria; kingdom Pseudomonadati; phylum Pseudomonadota; class Alphaproteobacteria; order Caulobacterales; family Caulobacteraceae; genus Brevundimonas; species Brevundimonas sp. FV1ye28. The sequence continues at coordinate 32,316 of NZ_CM178731.1, forward strand.
CCAGGTTCAGGTTCGCTACACCCGCGGGCCGTTCTCGATCTCGCTGGAGAACCCTGAAACGACCGTCACGCCCAATCTCGCCGCGACCCGGATCATCGCCGACGACAGCAGCCTGCCGGACCTGACCGCCCGCTATGCGATCACCCGACCCTGGGGTGAAGCCTCGCTCGCCGGACTGGTGCGCCAGCTTCGGTATCAGACGACGGGGGTCGGCGCGATCGAGTCCTCGACGACAGGCTGGGGCCTGTCCGCCGCCGCCAAGATCAAGCTCGGCGCCAGTGACGATCTGCGACTGATGCTGTCCGGCGGTGAGGGGATCGGCCGTTACGTCGGCTTGAACTTCGCCAACGACGCCGTTCTCGACGCGTCCGGGGACCTTCAGGCCATCGGTCTCGTCGCAGGCTTCGCCAGCTATCGCCACGTCTGGTCGCCCCAGTGGCGCTCGAACTTGACCTGGTCGGCTCAGACCGTGGACAATGATCGCTCGATCATCGGTCTGGCGACCAACAAGTCGGCCCAGAGCCTGCGTGCCAATCTGATCTGGACGCCCATCCCGGCTCTGGATATCGGCGCCGAGCTCATGCACGGCGAGCGGGAGCTGGAATCTGGCGTATCCGGCGACATGAGCCGACTTCAGGTGTTTGCGAAATATGGCTTCTAACGCCCCGAAGAGCCCGCCGATGATCGACCAGACTCTGTATCGCGTTTCTACCGACTGGGCTGAACGCGCCCACATGGACGCCGCCGGCTATGAGGCCGCGCGGATCGCGGCGCGCGAGCGACCGGAGGCCTTCTGGGCCGAGCAGGCGAAGCGGCTGGACTGGATCACCGCGCCGACGGTGATCAAGGACGTGTCGTTCGCCAAGGATGATTTCCGCATCCGCTGGTTCGCCGACGGCGTGCTGAACGTCGCGTACAATTGCATCGACCGGCACCTGGCCGAGCGGGCCGATCAGACGGCGATCCTGTTCGAAGGGGACGATCCCTCGGTCTCGGGGTCCGTCACCTATGCGGAACTGCACCGTCAGGTCTGCCGCATGGCCAATGTGCTGAAGGATCTCGGGGTCGCCAAGGGCGATCGGGTGACCATCTATCTGCCGATGATCCCGGCCGCGGCGGTGGCGATGCTGGCCTGCGCGCGGATCGGAGCGGTGCATTCGGTGGTGTTCGGCGGGTTCAGCCCCGACAGCATCGCCGGGCGGATCGAGGACTGCGGATCGAAGATCGTCATCACGGCCGACGAGGGTCTGCGGGCCGGGAAGGCCATTCCGCTCAAGGCCAATGTGGACGAGGCCCTGACCAAGGTGGCCGTCGATCGGGTTCTGGTCATCGCCCACACCGGCGCCGATGTACCGATCGTCGAGGGTCGGGACGTGCGGTTCGAGCAGGCTGTCGCCGCCGTCTCCGACGACTGCCCTTGCGAGCCGATGAATGCCGAGGACCCGCTGTTCATCCTCTACACCTCGGGATCGACGGGCAAACCCAAGGGGGTGTTGCATACGACCGGCGGGTATCTGTTCTGGGTCTCGTGGACCCAGGAGCTGGTGTTCGACTATCGGCCGGGCGAGGTCTTCTGGTGCACGGCCGATGTCGGCTGGGTGACCGGCCATTCCTACGTTGTGTATGGGGCGCTGGCGAATGCGGCGACCACCCTGATGTTCGAGGGGGTGCCCAACTATCCGGACAACCGCCGCTTCTGGCAGGTGGTGGACAAGCACAAGGTCGAGATATTCTACACGGCCCCGACGGCGCTCAGGGCCCTGATGCGAGACGGGAACGAGCCTGTGAAGGCATCGAGCCGCAAGTCGCTTCGGGTGCTCGGCACTGTGGGCGAGCCGATCAATCCCGAGGCCTGGCGCTGGTATCACGAGGTCGTCGGCGACGGCCGTCTGCCGATCATCGACACCTGGTGGCAGACCGAGACGGGCGGCGCCCTGATCGCGCCCTTGCCCGGGGCGACGGACCTGAAGCCGGGTTCGGCGACCAAGCCCCTGCCGGGGGTGGAGCTTCAGCTGGTGGATGCCGAAGGCCTGGTCCTGAATGGCGCGGCGTCGGGCAACCTGTGCATCACCGACTCGTGGCCGGGACAGATGCGGACCGTCTGGGGCGATCATCAGCGGTTCTTTGAAACCTATTTCTCGACCTATCCCGGCAAGTATTTCACCGGCGACGGCTGTCGTCGGGACGAGGACGGCTACTACTGGATCACCGGGCGTGTGGACGACGTGATCAACGTCTCAGGCCATCGCATGGGCACGGCCGAGGTGGAGAGCGCCCTGGTCCTGCATGAAGACGTGGCCGAGGCCGCGGTGGTCGGTTTCCCTCACGACATCAAGGGCCAGGGGATCTACGCCTATGTGACGCTGAACCAGGGGGTCGAACCCACCGACGACCTCAAGAAGGCGTTGGTGGCCCAGGTGCGCCACGAGATCGGGCCGATCGCGGCGCCTGATGCAATTCAGTGGGCCCCAGGTCTGCCAAAGACACGATCGGGCAAGATCATGCGCCGGATCCTGAGGAAGATCGCGGAGAACGACCTGGGGTCGCTCGGGGATACGTCCACGCTGGCTGACCCTTCGGTCGTCGATGATCTGGTGAAGAACAGGGCAGTCTGAGGGCGGGGTCCGCCAAGCTTACGAGATCTCGACCCCGCGAGCGTGGGGCTGACTCACCTGCGCGTCCACATGCGCACCGGGCTCTGATTTCGCGTAGTGGCGGATGTGGTGGCGCAGGCGCTCGATCACGCCGGGCATGACCGCCGCGACGATGCCGACGCTGTCGGCCATCAGATCCATCATGGAGGCGCTGCGCCCGGTCAGGCCCTGAGCCAGTTCGATGGCGACACCCAGGGCCAGGGCGACCAGCGCCAGATCCGTTCGCCGCCAACGCGGAGCGATGACGAACAGACCTATGGTCACCGCGAAAAAGGCAATGGCGTGCGCCTCCTTGTCCGTCAGACCCAGGTTCCGCTCCAGACCCTGAAACGGACCGAGCAACAGCAGAGTCAGTCCAAGGCCGGTCACGACGGCCGCCAATCGAAGGATCAGGACAAGGCGGTTCGGTGTCATCGACGGTTCCGGAGCGAGAGGAACCCTCTTGGGGCCTTCCGCGCCAAAACCCGGTGAACCGATGTGGTTTGCCAAACCTGAATTTAAGCCTGCCGCCTTGTCTCGAGGCTTCACCAGCCGGAAGGCGCGGCGATCCTCTGGCGTTGACGGGCCGGCGGCGCGGTCGGGCTGGCCATAGGGTCGGCCATGATCGGCACATCCCTCTGGATCACCGGGGCGACGCGGACGGGCGCCGCGCTTTCCGGCGCCGCTTCGGTCGTCGGATCCAGTGTCTCCGGTTCGGATCCCGTCGCGATCGTGATGGGAACGACAGCCGTGAGACGTGGCGCATTCTCCGGAATTACGGTTGTCCCGATGTCGGAGAGGGCTAGCACCTCGGCCGGCGGCAGGGCGGAGATCGAGGCCAGGCTCGCCATCTTCGGAATGACGGGCTCAGCGCCGGAATAGGCGCCGGTGAAGGCGGCCGGCAGACCCCAGGCGCCGTTCCAGCGATAGAAGATGTGGGTCCCGATTTGGACGATCTTGGACAGGCGCGGCGCCCAGTACGGCGCGACCCAGTCGGTATGATAGTGGGTGGCTGTGCCCACGCCCGCGACGACGGTTCCGTTGAGCGCTGCGGAGGCCACGGCCCGGGCGCGCGCCCAGCCGGCCGGGGACGGAACGCGCGCCATGGCGCCGTCGCAGGTGAAGCTGAACTGGCAGCCCGTGGTCCGCTCCGAGCCCTGGAACACCACGCCGCAGACGGTGCGGGGATAGGCGGGATGTCGCGCCCGATTCAGCACGACCTGGGCCACGGCCGCCTGTCCCTGAGGTGTTTCGGAGGCGGCTTCGTAATAGACGGCGGCGGTCAGGCAATCGACCGCGCGGCTATAGGCCTCGATATCGGTGGTCGGCGCGATCAGGGCGGCTGCTGGTCGGATGGGCGCTGTCGAGAAGGGGAGGGCGGCGTTCCACAGACGCGCCTCTGCGTAGTCCATGTCCTGAATGGCCTCGGGAGCCAGGGTGAAATCGACGAGGTCGGCCTGAGGCGTGAGTGTCGCCGAAGGCGCTGTCGCCTGGCCTGCCGTCAGGGTCGGCGCCGCCGCGTTCAGACGCGGCAGAATGAATGCCGCTCCCGCGATCGCCAAGGCCATGACCGCCAGAACGCAGATGATGATCCAGCCGCCGATCTCCGTGGACGCCCAGGCCCGGATCGCCGCGCCCATCAGGACGATACGCCGCCGAAGGGTCAGCGGACCATCGGTCTCAGCCGAGAATTTTTCAACGGTCATGGACGCGCCCGACAGACTGGATGGTGCGGTGCACGCCTAGCATGTCGAGCGCGGGTCTCCGAGTCCGGACAACCCTCGAGCGTGCCACGAGATCAACCCGCCCTTCGCGGCGCCTGGGACAGAGCAAAGCCCATGCCCAGAAGCAGGGCCCAGAAGGCCTCGAAAGACGGGGTGTTGAGCGAGACATCCACGGCGGCGTGAAGCAGGACGACCACCGACGCGGCCAGCAAGCCCATGATCAGCGTCCGGTTTCTCTTTCGCTGAAACGCGCGCCACGCCGTCGTCCCCAGGATGACCCCGATCAAGGCGAACATCGGCAGGGCGCCGACGATGCCGGCCTCTTCGAGCCATTGCAGATAGGCATTGTGCTGGATGACGCTGACCGCCAGTGCGTCGGCATTGGAGACGGTCATGATCTGGTTGTTCACCTCGGGATAGCTGCCGAGGCCGTATCCGAAGAGCGGGGAATCGAGGAAGGCCCGCCAGTGGGCGGCAGCGACGGCTTCTCGTGTCGCATCGCCTTCGGCTAGGCCGCCGAACCGGTCGGCGAACAAGGTGTTGCCCTGCACGATCAGCACGGCTGCACAGGACAGGATAATGCCGCCACCGACCATCGGCAGCCACTTGGATCCACGGTTGTCCAGCGCCGCCCAGCCCAGCAGCAGGCCTGCGCCGGCCACGGTCGAGACGATTGCGGCGCGCGACGCGGTCAGCAGCAGGCAGGCGACGAAGAGAAGCAGGACGGCGATGACCGGCGCCAGCTCGATGATCCGGGTAACCACCGTCTCGCGCGTCGCCTGTCCCCAGCCCCGGATCAGCCAGGCGGTGGCGAGCATGGTCAGGACGCCGAACTGGGTGCCTGCGATATTGGCGCTGAAGAAGCCGCCAGCCAGCCGGCTATTGCCCGCGGCGATCTGCCCGCCACCCAGAAACAGAAGGAGGCTGACGCCGGCGTAGATGCCGCCGAGGGCCAGCAACATCACCATGACCTCCCGCGCTCTTTCAGCGCGGGCGCCGAGGAGGCAGCCCAGCACGAACACCGACGCCAGCCCGGACAGCTTGATGATCTCGACGATCGTGGCCGAGCGGTTCAGCGTCGCCGCGGGCGGCAGGCCGGCCCAGGACCAGATGGGCAGGGGGCCGCCGGGAACGGCCGGGGTCAATGTGAGGGCGGCGATCGCGACCACGCAGGCGAAAAGGCCGAAAAGGACGGCGCCGGACGACAGTCGCTCGAGTTCGGCCCGCGCCGACGACCTGATGAGGGCGACGACGAGCGCACCCGAGAGGACCGCGAACATCGTCAGGGCGGGCAGGTCCAGGGTCGCCCCGTAGAAGAAGTGCGCGCAGAAGATCAGGGCGGGAACGACCCCGAGGCCCCCGAACCGCGCCGCCTTGCGAGGCCAGGCTTCCCGACGGCGCACGCCTGCCTCGCCCACCGAGCGGACCCGAGAGCCCGACGAACTCACGCGGTGTAGTATTGTTTGTAAGCGCCGTAGTAGTGGCCGGCGTCGCCATAGCCGTAACGGGCCTGGGACTTCATATCGACCTGGACCAGGGCGACGCCCGCGATATGTGCACCCGCGCCGTCGAGCAGCTTGAGGGCGTTGGTGATCGCCTTCTTCGGCGTGCTGCGCCAGCGCGTCAGGAACACGACAGTATCGGCCTTGGCCGCGAGGATCCGGGTGTCTGCGACGGCCAGGACCGGGGCCGTATCGAGAATGACCAGGTCGAAATTGCTGCGCAGGGTTTGCAGCAGCGTGTCCATCGCCTGGGAGCCGAACACATCCTTGGGCGTGAAGCTCGTGTGAGTGAGCGGCAGGACATAGGCACCCGACGGTTCATCGAGGTGCAGTGCGGCCTCAAGCGTGGCGGCGCCGTTCAGAACTTCCAGCAGGCCGTTTTCCGGCTCGATGTGGAACAGGCGGTTGACCGCGCGACGACGAAGGTCGCAGTCGACGATCACGACACGCTGGCCGGCCTGTGCGGCGGAGCGCGCGAGACAGACGGCGGTTGTCGTCTTGCCTTCGCCGGGCAGAGTCGAGGTGACGGCGATCAGGCCCACGCCCTGACCGACGCGAGAGAAGAGGATCGAGGTACGCAACGCGCGGACGGCTTCGGCGAATGCCGACAAAGGCTTCTGCAGAAGGAAGTCGGCGGGCTCCAGGCGCCGATCCGTGCCGTCAGCGATGGACGAGACGAGCGGGATGGAGCCGATGTTGGGCAGACCGAGCTTGGATTCGACGTCCTCGCTCGTCGCCAGACCCGCGTCGAACATCTCGGCCAGGACCACACCGGCGATGCCGGCGCCCACAGCCAGCACCAGTCCGAGAGCGAGGTTCAGCGGGACGTTCGGCGAACTCGGCGCGCTCGGGATCACCGCTCGTGAGACGATCCGGGCGTCCGATTCTTCCAGGCCCTGTTGGCTGGAGGTTTGTTTAAAGCGGTCCAGCAGCCCTTGGTAGAGGGTCTTGGAGGCCTCGGCATTACGCTGCAGTTCGTTCAGGCGGACGCCGGCGTTGTTGTTCGCCGCCAGGGTGCCCCGGGCGCCGGAGAGGCTGCCCTGCATCGAGGCGGTGCGCTGACGGGCCACCTGAACCCGGGCCTCAAGATTGGAGACGATACGGCCGATCTCGGCCTGGATCTGACCGTCGATATCGGCCAGCTCGCGTTCGGCCCGCAGCATGTCGGGGTGGCGCGGACCGTACCGGCTCGACAGGTCTGCAACGCGTCCGCTGACTTCGGCACGGCGAGCGCGCAGTTGTTGAACGACCGTCGAATCCAGGGCCTCGCCCAGATCGCCGCCACTGGATCCCCGAGCCAGTTGCGCGCGCGCAGTGGACAGTCGGGCTTCATCCTCGGCCTGTGCCGCGCGAACGGTCGCTAACTGAGTGTTGTAGGTCGAGATTTCCTGCTCGGTCAGCGTGGCACCCGAGGCGCTCAGAAGGTTGTTCGCGTTGCGGTACTGTTCGACCGCCGCTTCGCTCTGGATCACCTCGGCACGCAGATCGTTCAAGCGCGTATTGAGCCAGGTATTGGCTTGGGCTGTCGCGTCGAACTTCGCTTGGAGCTGCTCGAGGAGGTAGTTCTGAGCGAAAGCGTTGGCGATCGTCGACGCCTTGCGAGGGTTCGGAGACGTGAAGCTGACCCCCATCACATAGGTCAGGCCGACGCGATTGATCTTGAGGCGCGACCGTACGGTGTCCACCACCTGTTCGCGCTGCTTCTGCGCTTCGAGGTCGCTGAGGGTGCGGAGCGCACGGTCCGGAGCCGCGGCGCCGAACAGGCCGCCGATCCCGTCGCTGATCTGCCGGCCCAGCCCGGGTTTGGCCAAGGCGCTGTTGAACTCGGGATCCTCTTCGAGCTTGAGCGCTGCGACCACGCGTTCAGCGAGCTGACGAGAGCGCAGGACCTCGACTTCGGTGTCGACGGTCGCGGTGTCCGCCGGAAGGCCGGAAAGAACGGCCTGGGTATCGACGACCTGTTCGGTCCGGTTGTCGATCATCACGCTGGCCGTCGCCGTATAGAGCGGCGTCGCCTGGATCGTGAAGACCAACACGACCACGAAGACGAGCAGCGCCAGCGCCAGGAAAAGCTTCAGTCGCCGGCGGAATGTGGCGAGCAGGGCGTGCGGATCGAAGGCGCGCGCGAAGCCGTCCGCTCCCCACCCACCTTGGCCGAAGCCCCCGTCATCCCCGTGCGGCTGATGGGAAGGGCCGTGAGGGTCGTGGGCTTGGGTCATCGGACGCGTTCACTGTTGCAGGCGAGTATAGAAATCAGAACTGTGCGACCAGGGCGATGGCGAGCCTGTTGACCGCGAAATCCTGATCGCGCTGGGCGCCGTCGGATTGGGTGTCGAGCGTGGACAGGGTCGCGTTCACACCGAAGTTGCGATTGATCAGATAGGTGCCGCCGAGGTTGAAGCCGACGCGAGTGTCCTCGCGATCGATGCCTTCGTAGTCGTCGCGGCTCAGCGTCACCCGTGCGTTCAGGATCACGTTGCGAAGCAGTTCGTGATCGATCCCGATGCTGGCGTTGTTCGATATGAAGCCGCCGGTGCCGGCCGTGGGCGTATCCTCGACTGTCCGTCCGCCGGCCAGGGTCACGGTGGTGAGCTCGCTCGGGAACCACTCGACCTGGGCGCGGGCACCGAAGCCCGACACGTCCTTGAAGGCCGCCTCGTCGAAATTCTGTTCTATGTAGCCGACGGCGACTTCACCCCGCGCAAGCGCGCCGGCCTCGAAGCTGGCGCCGATCAGATATTCCGAGCCCGAGGAGTTGCGGTTGGGGACCAGGGTCGTCGATGCGATGTCGTACTCTCTGGCGTTGCCCGTGGCCTGGAAGAAGAAGGCCGTCTCCGGGCTGACCGCCACATCGGCGCGACCGGAAATGCTGACCACGTCGCGATCGCGGTTGTCCTGGTCGATGACCGTTCCAGCGCCGGTTCGGCCGTCTTCGTAGTCGAACGATCGGTAGTCCGCCCGGCCGGACAGCTTCACGTAGCCGGCGGCGCGTGACGCGCTGACATAGGCCTGAACGGTATCCAGCGCGGTCGGCTCGACCGCGTTACGCGCGGCCGAAGGTGCCGTGCGAGGCTCGAAAGAGCTCGTGTAGTCGCCGCCGAAGCCGATATTGGCCTGACGCGAGACGTCGATCCGACCCGCCGTACCCACGCCGAACTCTTCGGTGTTCTCATCTTCGTTGTCGCTGTAGCGATTGATCGAGCCGCGCGCATAGGCCGACAGGAAGTTCGACGACCAGTCGGACTCGATGGCGATCTCCGGACGCACATGGGCGATGGTGTCGTCGATTTCGCCCGTTGCGGTCGCGTAGATGTTGTCGTTGCGCTCGGCCGAGACTTCCAGGCGCGGATACACCAGGAAGGCACCGCTACGGATGCCGGGCGCCTCATAGTCGGGGCGCGCACGCTGCTGAACCGAGGTGTTGCGATTGCGCGAGAAGTTGTCGACGCCGGCTTCGGAGGCTCTTGCGATCTGCTGAGCGGAGGCCGCGCCGCTGACCAGGGCCAGCGACCCTGCGGAAACCGAGATTACGAGACGTTGGAGAACGCTGACCATCAGAACCTCGGAAAGTTTGGGACCGGCCAAGCTCGGATTGCGGACGCAGTGATGCGCGCTCGAACCAGACGGAACGGGAATAAAAAGAAGTGAGTTACTGATTAGCCGCGGTAGACGACAGTCACGACCACAGGCGGCGGGGCCGTGGTTGTGGTCGTCGTCGTAGAAGCAGGTGCCGTGTTCGTGGTCGGCGGGGCGGCGCTTGCTACTGCTGCCGTGACCGCGCTGCCGGCGGCCGCAGCCGCGCTGGCGGTGACCGCAGCCGCTGCGGCCGGAGACACGGCCGCCACTGAGGCAGTGATCGCCGGGGAGGAGGCCAAGGTGGTCGCCGCGCTGGCGGTGGCCGCCATGGCCGTGGCGGCGCTGACGCCAGAGCTGCTGATCGTCGCTGCGGTCGCGGTCTGAATGGCGGTCTGGACAGCGGCCGTGATCGCGGCCTGCACCGCCAGCTGAACGGCGGCGGCGATCTGTTCGGGTGTCGATCCGGGTGCCGCATCGGCGATCGCCTGGGCTTCGGCCGCAGCTTCGACGGAGGCGAGATCCAGGCTCGCCACGGCGGCTTCCGATGCCGCGACGATCGCGGATGCGAGTTCCGCCACAGTCGTCGTGCTCTCTGCGCCTGTGGTCGTGTTGCCGACTACGCTCGCCTGACCGAAGGCGACGCCACTTGCGGCTGCGAGTATCGCGGCGGCTGCGACGGCCGACAGTTTAATCGCCTTGCGGTTCATGATGAGCTCCCTCTGACAGCGAAGGTTAACTCACCTAACGGCGGTTTCAAACCCTTTGATAACCAGTTTGGGTGCGAAGCAGCATCGGCACTCGCAAGCGTTGCGAAAAAGAGACTCAAGGGAGATCAGCGTTCGGCCTCCAGCCGAGCTGATATCGTCGAGGATGTCAGGCTCAAAGCCAGATAGCCCGCGGGGTCCGTGACGTCCTGCCTGAGCTTTGCAACCTTGGGAGACCGCTGCGCTGCAATATAGGACAGTTCCTCCAAGGCCAGCCTCCGGTTTGCAACGGTGAGGGCGGACCAATGATTGAAGGCGAAGGCAAGGCGCCATTCGGTGTCGTCCGGACCATAGGGCGCCACTGAGAAGGACCGCGACAGAGCGGTGTTGGCTCGTGCACCGAAGCCCTCCGGCGAAACACTGTCCAGATAGGCGAGGCGCAGCCAGGCGGTCGAATTCGCCGGGGCCTGCCGCAAGGCCAGGACCGTTTCGGTTCTGGCCTTGTCCAAGTCGGCCTGGGTCGCGGACTTGGCGAACTGTGTGGCGCGCGCCTCATGGGTCTGGGCCAGGCCTAGGCTATTCGCGAAGGCGCTCTGCGGAGAGGCCAGGGCCATGGCGACGACCGTGCTCGCCGTGCACGCCGCCACCGCCAGTCCGCCTATGAGCGCGCCCTTGATCGGTTTCCCCGGCATGGCTGTCTCCCGTCCGGGGCCGACCCTACACGCCGCGGTGCAACCGCGACAACCGGTCACGACCCTGGGACCGTCGCGACGAGAATTCCGGCCGCCAACTTTTGGCAGTGGCGACCGTCGTTCGGCCACTGTAAGCTTGGGCGTCTTCTGGAGAGTGTCGATGTTGCGTGCGCTTTGGGCATTGGTGTTGAGTGCCATGTTGGCCGTGGTGCTGGCGTCCTGCGCGCAGGGCGTCATGGCGTCGGGCGAGCCGGTTGGCGACGACGGTGACGCCAGTGTCAGCCGCATACTGGACGAATACCGTCTCGGCGTGGCGGACAAGGTCCGCGTCAACGTCTTCGGCGAGGCGGCCCTGACCGGCGAGTTTCTTGTCGGGGGAAACGGAAAGATCTCTCTGCCCTTGATCGGCGAGACCCAGGCCAGCGGCCTGACGATCTCGGAGTTCCAGGCCGAGGTCGCCTCGGCTCTGCGCGACGGCTTCATCACCGAACCGCGCGTGAGTGCCGAGGTCCTGAACTATCGGCCCTTCTATATTCTGGGGGAAGTCAGTACGCCCGGCGAGTATCCCTATACTAACAGCCTGACCGTCTTGAACGCCGTCGCCACGGCGGGCGGCTTCACCTATCGGGCAGACAATCGTCGCGTCTTCATCAAGCGCGCGGACGCCGATCGGGAAGAAGAGTTTCAGCTGACGACGTCGACCCGCGTCGCGCCGGGCGACACCATCCGGATCCGCGAACGCCTGTTCTAGGCCGCGGATCTCGCATCGACGAGGTCGGCGCGCACCCAGGTCAGGTTGGATCCGGGGGCCTGGCGCTCCAGCCATTCGTAGGGGGCCGCGTCCCAGCGGATGACCCAGGGACTGAGGTTGTCGAGCACATATTCGCCATCCTCGGTGGCCGCCAGCAGCACGGCGTGGGCTTCGCCGCGTCGGGTCCTGACCAGGGCGATCGACAGGGACGCCGGGTTCACGCCCGCTTCGATCAAGGCTCTCCGCTTGGCCAGAACATAGTCTTCGCAGTCGCCTCTGGCTCGCGGCCCCACCGCCGCCTGCCAGACATCGGCCTGGCCGAACGCGTCCTGGTCGCTCGATCGACGGACGGCGCGGTTGATCTGTCTGTTCACGCCTTGCAGGATCTCGACCGTCGGATGCTCTGACTGCGTCGGGGTCGGCGCCTGGGGGATACTAAGTGGCGGAGTGCCGGAACGGGGTGCGGATGCGGGCAGGGCGGGAGCGACGCGGCCGTCCTTCATCCTGCGCTTTCTGGGACTCGCCTGAACCTTTCGCGCCGCGTCCTTTTGCGCCCGCACCTCGTCACGCGCGTTCGATCCCTTAATCGACGCCGGTGCCGTGGCCGGATGATCGACGGCGACCGTCTGAGGGCTCGCGGTCGACAGCCCGGCGGCGGCGAACACCTGGGACCAGCGTGTCTGCGCCGCCCAGGATCTGACCGCCGTCAGCGTCTGGGGTGACCGATCGGCGCCGGCACAGTCCACGGGACTGGCCTCGCACAGGGCGATGAACCCGGACGGCGCGGCGACGGTCCGTCCGATCGGCATGGCGACGTCCCGGGTCTGGGCCTGGACGGCTCCCGAGAACGTCAACAGCCCGGCCATGACGGGGGCCAGGGTCAGCAATGTGGAATGACGCATGTCTCGCCTCTTCATCTGAGGCGAATACTGTCATGTTGTCTCTAATATAGAGGATACAGCTATAGTAACGAATACGACTACAGAACTAGTTGATCCTAAGGTAAGGATAATGGCCAGTAACCATGGTTCTGTGATCTGCCGATGCGGCTTCGTCCGCCCCGCCAGAGCGACGGGTTACGGCCTTGTGGTCCATAGACAGGGGATCGGGTGCGCCGAGGCGCGGGGCATCTCAGCCGATGACGGCGGATGCGAGCGAATAGACCATGACCCAGATCGCCATCGAGACGCCGCCGGCCAAGCTATAGCCGGCCAGGATGCGCAGTCGCCGCGAAGCAGGAGCACGCTCCGCAGTCCATCGCGGACGTGCGCAGGTCGTCTGGGTCAGAGAATGCGCGGGGATTTTCGCCATGACCCCACCGTGACGCAAACCCATCAGCGATCCGTGAAACGACGCAGTTAATTGTTTCTCGGTAAACGCGAGACTGTGTCCGTACGGCAACCTTCACCCCTTCCCAGCGAACACGGGTCGGATTCGTGTTGCATCGCGGCATGGGTTTGAGTTTACCTCTCATTAAGGGCGATTTCCTCGTCCTTTGGGGGCGTTCCATGTTCGACAGCTATCCGGGAGGATCAAGCGTCGCCGCGCGCGCGAAGCTGAGCGCGACCGTGGGCTGGAATCCGATCTTCGGCCGCACCTCGGCCTGCGCCGTCCTGAAGCGAACCTTCGATATCGTCATCGCGGCGACGATCCTTGCGATCTTCGCCTGGGTCTATGTCCTGATCGCCCTGGCGGTGGTGGTCGAGAGCCGCGGACCGGTGCTGTTCCGTCAGCGTCGGACCGGCCGCCATGGTAAGGTCTTCACCATCTACAAGTTCCGCAGCATGTCGGTCACCGAGGACGGCGACGTCATCGCCCACGCCACCCGCGACGATCAGCGCGTGACGCGAGTCGGCGCCTTCATCCGCGAAACCAGCCTGGACGAACTGCCCCAGCTTCTGAATGTCATCCGGGGCGACATGTCCCTGGTCGGTCCACGGCCTCACGCCCTGGCTCATGATCTTCACTATGGCGCGCTGCTGCCTCGATACGCCCAGCGGTTCGAGGTCCGTCCGGGCCTGACCGGTCTGGCCCAGGTGCAGGGGCATCGCGGCGAGATCCACCAGCTCGAGTGCATGGCGCGACGCGTCGATGCGGACGCCGACTATGCGGCTGGGTGGTCGTTCGTCGACGACCTCGTCATCGTCGCCCGGACGGTTCCGCTCCTGGTCGCGCGCACCAACGCCTACTAGAGCCGCCTCAAACCAGCGCTCGTCCCGGATGCGCGACCTCATGGCCGTATTGAGCCGATCCGCTTTCCGGAATGATTTCGCCGGCGCGGTCGCTGACTGCTGACCACCCTTGTTCGATCAGATCTGCCGCGTCCGAACGGTCGCCGATGAAAACGCCCTGCGTCATGGTGACGTGCGCCTGTTCAAAGGCTCCGGCGCCGGCGAGGAGGATGGTGCGGGTCGGGGCGTTTTCGCTCGCCAAGGCGACGACGCCGGGGCTCACCAGGTCCGTGGACAGGCCCCGCAGATCGTCCTCGGAATAGAGACCTTCGGTCATCTGCGTCGCGGCGCTCGGCGCCAGGCAGTTGACGCGGATGCCGGACTTGGCTCCTTCGAGCGCCAGCGTCTGCATCAGACCGACCAGGCCCATCTTGGCCGCGCCGTAGTTGGCCTGGCCGAAGTTGCCGTAGAGGCCCGACGAAGAGGTGGTGAAGATCACCCGGCCATAGCCCTGCTCGCGCATGTGCGACCATGCAGCCTTGGTCACGTTCACCGAGCCCATCAGGTGGACCGTCAGGACCCGTTCGAAATCGTCCAATTCCATCTTGGCGAAGGTGCGGTCGCGCAGGATGCCGGCGTTGTTGACCAGGATGTCGATGCGACCCCAGCGCGCGATCACGCCTTCGATCATGGCGAACACGCCCGCGCGGTCGGTGACGTCGCAGGCCCAGGCCAGGGCCGCGCCGCCCCCCGCGACGATCTCGGCCGCCACCGCGTCGCAGGCCGGGACCGCCAGATCGTTGACCACGACCTGCGCGCCACGCTTGGCCAGAGCTAGCGCGTGGCTGCGGCCAAGTCCTCCGCCGGCGCCGGTGACGATGGCCACGCGGCCGGTGAGATCGATGGTCATGTGGTCATCCTCGCCCTGTCGCGGACCTTGCCGCCTGCCCCGTTCGGGTGAGGGCATCTGCACGCATCCTCGCCGAAAGGTCAATATTCACTAGCCGACCGGTTAGGATTGACGCGCGTCAGAATCAGTGAGACGGTCAGGGCATGACGCCGCCAGAGCGTCAGAGGAATCATCAAGGGAGGAAGACCATGGGGCGCAAGCTCTGGCTCACCACATCCGCCGTCGCCCTGCTGTGGGCGGGATCGGCCCAGGTCCAGGCTCAGGCCCCGTCGCAACAGGCGGATGATCAGGACGCGACGTCGCTGGGCGAGGTCCTGGTCACGGCCGAGCGCCGGACGACCAATCTGCAGGAGACGGCCGTCGCCGCTACCGTGCTGTCAGGCGAAGCCCTCGAAGATCGCGGCGTCTTCTCTCTGGAGCAGCTCCAGTTCGTCGCTCCCTCGACCACGGTCCAGAACTTCGGCCAGGGCAACTATTTCAACGTCCGCGGCATCGGCAAGTCGGAACCCACCACGGCGATCGGCGTGGGCGTGACCACCTATCGCGACGGCGTGCCGGTCTTCCCCGGCTATTTCCAGACCGAGCCTTACTACGACATCGGCAGTGTCGAGCTGCTGCGTGGCCCCCAGGGCACTTTCGCCGGAACCAACGCGACCGGCGGCGCGGTCTTCATCACGTCGAAGAACCCCGACTTCACCGGTGTAAACGGCTACGTGATGGGCCAGGTCGGTAACTACAGCAACGTCAAGCTGCAGGGCGCGGTCAATGTCCCCCTGTCCGAGACCCTTGCAGCCCGCTTCGCGGTCAATCACGAAGAGCGCTCCAGCTTCCACGAGATCGCCGGCAACTATCGCGGCAGCCCGGGTGACGTGGACATGAACAGCGTGCGCGCCAGCGTCCTGTGGACGCCGACCCCAGCGCTGCGGGTTCTGCTGAAGGGCGATTACAACGACCTCGACTTCGGCGGCTATCCCGCAGACCCGTCGCTCGCCACGAACGATCCCTTCGAGATCACCGCCAACGGCCCCCACTCCGGGCATGACGAGACGGCGCGCGTGTCGTTGAACGTCAGCTATGTGCTCGATAACGGCATCACCCTGCGCTCGATCACCGGCTATCAGGACGGGATCAGCGAGTTTTCGACAGACCTCGACGGCACCAGCACCCTGAACAACACCTTCTATGATCGGGTCGAGGAAGACGTCTGGTCCCAGGAGCTCAACATCGTCTCGCCGGACGACCAGCGCCTGACGTGGCTGCTGGGCGCCTTCTGGCAGCAGGACAATGTGACCTTCCCAGTCACCACCTTCCCCCAGGGCGCCTATCATGTCGGCTTCCCGGAGGGCGTGGTCGACTATTATATCTTCGGCGACACCCCCAAGGAGACGAAGGCGGTCTTCGGCCAGATCAGCTACGACCTGACCGATCGGCTGCAGATCCAGCTCGGCGCCCGGTGGTCCGAAAGCACGTCCACCAACGACGACGTCTACACGACCTACCCCGCCTTCGGCCTGACCCTATTCCAGGATTCGGAGGTCACGGCCGAGAAGACGACCGGCAAGCTGAGCGTCAACTACAAGGTCGACGACAACAACTTCGTCTACGGCTTCGTTGCGACGGGCTTCAAGATGGGCGGGCTGAACGCGCCGAACTTCTACGTGCCGCCTCGCAGCTTCGGCCCGGAGGACGTCACGGATTACGAGATCGGCTGGAAATCCACGATGCTGAACGGCCAGCTGCGCACACAGCTCGGCGCCTATCACATGACGTACGAAGGCTTCCAGGTCGCGATCGGCGATCCGGAATATCCGCTCTTCTCTTCGATCCTGAACGTCCAGGACGAGACGGTCCTGATGGGTATCGAGGCCTCGGCCCAACTGCGCATGGCCGAGTGGACGGTGGACATGGGTGCGGCCATTTCGAAGTCGGAACTTGGCACCTTCTATGCCGCCGATCCGCGCCTGACGCGGACGGGCCTATGCGACGCCGAGACCGGCCCGACCAGCGCGAACTGCCAGAACCTGACCGGCAACAGCCAGAGCTATGCGCCCGAGCTGACCTTCAATGTGGGCGTCCAGTATGACTTCACCCTGGGCAATGGCGCGACCCTCTCGCCGCGCATCGACTACGCGCACATCGGCCGGTCCTTCACGACCATCTTCAACAACGCGGCATTGGGCGACGAGTTGGAGGCCCGCAATCTGGTGAACCTGCTGCTGGCCTACAAGACCGACAACTGGACGGCCTCGGCCTACATGCAGAACGCCACCGACCAGACCTATATCGCCGCGGTCAACGCCGGCCTGCGCTACGCCGGGCCGCCGCGTCAGTTCGGCGTGAACGTCACCCGGACTTTCTAAGCCGACTGGAGGCGGCGCGATCCCGGTCGCGCCGCCTCTTTTCCTGGGTTGGTTCGCCGGCCCTCAAGTAACCGCATGGATTTCCGCTCAAGGATGACTGTCTCCCTCGACCCGATGCAGGACTACGCCCTGACCGTCGATCGTTTCCTCGATCACGGCGCGAAGTGGCATGGCGACGCGCGGGTGATCACGGCGGTCGGGGAGGGGGACGACGACAGCCTGGGCTATGCCGCAGTGCGTGAGCGGGCCAATCGCCTGTCGGGCGCCTTGCTCGACTTGGGTTTGCAGCCCGGCGACAGGATCGCCACCCTGGCCTGGAATACGCGCCACCACGTCGAGGTCTGGTTCGCGACCATGGGCGTGGGGATGGCCTGTCACACCCTCAATCCCCGTCTGACCCTGCCGCACATGATTGCGATGGTCGATCAGGCCAACGACCGGGTCCTGGCCGTGGGCGCGGGGCTTCGCGGCGTCGCCGACGCCCTGATGGCGTCCTGTCCGAGCCTCGAGCGCCTGATCCTGCTCGACGGAGAGACGGCCGAGACCCGGGGCGACGATATCTTTGAGTTGGAGACCTTGCTTTCTGCTCAGGGCCGACCTGTCGCCTGGGGCCAGTTCGACGAGCGGTCGCTGGCCGGCCTCTGCTTCACCTCGGGCACGACGGGGGCGCCCAAGGGCGTCGGCTACACCCACCGTTCCAACTATCTGCACACCATCCGGGGGCTTCAGGCCGACGCCTTCGCCCTGACCGCCGACGACGCGGTCCTGGTGGCCGTGCCGATGTTCCACGCCAGCGCCTGGGGACTGCCCTTCGCGGCGCCGGCGGTGGGCGCGGACCTCATCCTGCCGGGCCGGGTCACGGACGGCGCCAGCCTGGCGCGTCTGATCGAGCGGCACGGGGTGACCGTGGCGGTGGGCGTGCCGACCGTCTGGCTGGGCCTGCTCGACCATCTCGATGCGACGGGTGGGCAGACGCCGGCGCTGGAGCGCATCATCATCGGCGGTTCGACCTGCCCCGACAGCCTGCTGCGACGCATGGAGGACCGCCTCGGCGTCACCGTCCAGACCAGCTGGGGCATGACCGAGCTGTCTCCGCTCGGGGCGATCTCGCCGCGCAGCGAGCGGCCGGGCGCCGCGCGCGGGTCGGGTCGACCGCCCATGGGGCTGGACCTTTTGTTGACCAGTTTGGACGGCACCTCCCTCCCGGAGCAACGCAACGTCGTCGGTCACCTGAAGGTCCGGGGCCAGAGCGTCGTGAACGCCTATTTCGGCGCCGACGCCCCCGCCGTGGACGCCCAGGGCTGGTTCGACACCGGCGACCTGGCCAGTCTCGATGACGCCGGCAACCTGACCCTTGCGGGCCGGTCCAAGGACCTGATCAAGTCGGGCGGCGAGTGGATCAATCCGGTCGAGATCGAGGAGATCGTCGGCGCCCTGCCGTCCATCGGACTGGTCGCCGTCATCGGTCGCGCCGATGCCAAATGGGGCGAACGCCCGCTGATGGTCATCGAACCCGCGCGCGGCCAGGACATCGACGACGCCGACCTGAAGGCGACGCTCAAGGGCCAGGTCGCCGACTGGTGGATCCCCGACCGCATCGTCCGCGTCGAAACCATGCCTCTGGCCGCCACCGGCAAGATCAACAAGACCCAGCTTCGCGCCACCTATGGAGGCGCATAGGATGGACGCCGTCTCCATAATCGAGTCGGCGTACCTCCGCACGGGCATGCCAGACCGCCCCGAGGTTCAGGCCATGACAACCCCGCCCCCCCGCAAGCCCCGCCGCAAGGCCGAACAGCGTGCCGAGAGCCTGGAGCAGCTGCTGGACGCGGCCGAGGAGCTGTTCTCGCGTCACGGCTTCTACGGCGTCTCGATCCGCGACATCGCCGAGAAGGTCGGCGTCCACAAGTCGCTGATCCACTACTATTTCACCGACAAGCAGGAGGTGTTCGACAAGGTCATGGCCCGCCGCGCGCCGGTGACAAGCGGACGTCGGATGGAGGCGCTCGACGCCTACGAGGTCGCCGCGAACGGCAAGCCGACCGTCGAGGGCGCCCTGCGGGCCTTCCTCGACACCGACCTCGACACCTATTCCAACGGCGGCGACGGCTGGCGGCATTTCGGCGCCCTCAGCGCCCAGATCAACAACACTCCCGCCTGGGGCGCCGAGGTCATGGACCGGCTGTATGATCCCGTCGTGCTGCGGCTGATCGGCTTGTTGAAACAGGCCATGCCGGACGCCGCCGAGGAAGACATCTTCTGGGGCTACCACTTCGTCACCGGCGCCCTGACCCTCAGCCTCGCACGCACCGGCCGGATCGATCACTTGTCGGGCGGAAAATGCAGGTCGGACGACTTCGACGCGATCAAGGAACGGATGGCGGCCTTCATGGCCCACGGCTTCATCGGCATCTGCCGCGACCGCGTCGCCGAACGTCAGAGACAGGCCCGGGAATGACCCGGCCGGATCTCAAGAACTAGACGGGCCCAAGGTCCGCGCCCCGAGGAAACGACCATGAGTGAGACGACGATCACGTCCGGAGCTCCGGCTGCCGGCGCCAAGCCCTCGGTGGGGCGAAACGCCTGGGTCGCCCTCAG
Source organism: Brevundimonas sp. FV1ye28 (assembly GCF_058681135.1). Taxonomy (NCBI): domain Bacteria; kingdom Pseudomonadati; phylum Pseudomonadota; class Alphaproteobacteria; order Caulobacterales; family Caulobacteraceae; genus Brevundimonas; species Brevundimonas sp. FV1ye28. The sequence goes on from NZ_CM178731.1 coordinate 51,937, forward strand.
CGTCCTGTGGTTCATCTATGTGCTGAACTTCCTTGACCGCCAGTTGCTGTCGATCCTGGCCAAGCCCATCCAGGACGCGATGAACATCACGGACGGCCAGTTGGGCCTCCTGGGCGGTCTCTATTTCGCATTCTTCTACTGCTTCATCGCGATCCCGGTCGGCTGGCTGGCCGATCGCACCAACCGGGTCTGGGTCGTCTCCGTCGCCTGCGGCATCTGGAGTGCGGCGACCATCGCCTTCGGTCTGTCCAAGACCTTCGGCCAGCTGGCCGCCTCAAGGATGAGCGTGGCCTTCGGCGAGGCCGGGGGCGTGCCGCCCTCCTACGCCATCATCACCGACTATTTCCCGCCCGGTCGTCGCGGCATGGCTCTGGGAATCTACAATCTGGGACCACCCGTCGGCGCGGCCCTGGGCATCGCCTTCGGCGCCTCGATCGCGGCGGCCTTCAGCTGGCGTGAAGCCTTCGTCGCCATCGGCGTCGTCGGCGTCGTCGTCGCCCTGATCACCCCATTCGTGGTCAAGGAGCCCCGGCGCGGCGGCCTCGATCAGTCCGCCGTCGCTCCCACCGATGCCCCCTTGGCGCCGGCGACGGTGATCCCGGCCAAGGCGTCCTTCTGGGGTACGGCCAGGAACTTCTTCGCAAACCCCATTCTGGTCCTCGCCGCGCTGGGGAGCGGGGTGACCCAGATCGTCACCTATGGCCTCGGCAACTTCGCCGTCCTCTTCTTGATGCGCGAGAAGGGCATGCAGCTGAACGACGTCGCGCTCTGGTACGCCCTGGTGGTGGCCGTCGGCATGGGCGGCGGCATCTTCGCCTCCGGCTATCTGATCGACCGCTACACCCGGAGATCGAAGACCGCCTACGCGTTGCTGCCAGCTCTCTCCCTGTCGCTGGCCCTCCCGTTCTACATCGCTTTCGTCTGGGCGCCCTCCTGGCCGCTGGCGCTGGTGCTGATGCTCGGACCGAACTTCCTCAACTACTTCTACCTGTCGTCCTCGGTGGCCCTGGTGCAGGAAGAGGTTCGACCGAACCAGCGGGTCATGTCGGGCGCCCTCCTGCTGCTGGTGATGAACTTCATCGGTATGGGCTTCGGCCCGACCTACGTCGGAGCGGCCAGCGACTGGTTCCGCGCGGCCCATCCCGAGAACTCGCTCCAGATCGCCCTCTACACCCTGATCCCGGTCTATCTGGTCGCGATCGCCCTGTTCCTTTGGCTGTCGCGTGTGATCGCCCGACGGATCCACACGGAGGCCGCCCGATGATCCGTCTGCGTCACCTCCTGGCCGGAGCCTGCGCCGCCTCGGTCCTCATGGCCTGTGCGACCGCCCCATCGACCCAGACCGCGCCCACGGTCGATGCCCCCGCCGGGTCTCTGCGCGGCGAGGTCGTCGGCGACATCTCGACCTTCAAGGGCATTCCCTACGCCGCCCCGCCGGTGGGTGAGATGCGCTGGCGCCCGCCCGCTCCGCCCGCCCGCTGGCAGGGCATCCGCGACGCGACTCGATACGGTGCCGCCTGTATCCAGCCGACGCCGGTCATCCAGACCATCTATTCGGCCGACATCGGCGCGACGAGCGAGGACTGCCTCACCCTCAACATCTGGACGCCGTCCACGACCGGCAAGGCGCCGGTCATGGTCTGGATTCACGGCGGCGCCCTGGTCTCCGGCTCCAGCAAGGAGGGGCTCTACGACGGCGCGCGGATCGCCCGCGAAGGCGTGGTCGTCGTCTCGATCAACTACCGCCTCGGCGTCCTCGGCTGGCTCGCCCATCCGGACCTCAGCGCCGAAAGCCCGGCCCATCTCTCCGGCAACTACGGCCTGATGGACCAGGTCGCCGCCCTGGAATGGGTGAAACGCAACATCGAAAGCTTCGGCGGCGATCCCGACAACGTTACGATCGCGGGCGAGTCCGCTGGGGGACTCAGCGTCCTCTATCTGATGGCGTCCCCGATCGCGCGCGGCCTGTTCGATCGCGCCATCGCCCAGAGCGCCTACATGATCTCGACGCCCGAGCTGACCGAGGCCCAGCATGGCTCCCCCGCCGCCGAAACCGCCGGGGCGACCCTTTCCCGCGTGCTTCAGGCGCCCAGCCTTCGCGTCCTGCGCGGTATGGATCCCCAGACCCTGACCGACCGTGCGGCCATGAGCGGTTTCGCCAGCTTCGGCGTCGTCGACGGTGCCGTCCTGCCGCGCCAGATCGTGGAGACCTTCGATCGCGGCGAACAGGCCCCGGTCCCGGTCCTCGCCGGCTTCAACACCGGTGAGATCAGATCCCTCCGCATGCTGGCCCCCGCCGCCCCCGCCGGTTCCGTCGACTACGAGCGGATCATCCGCGAACGCTACGGCGACCTGGCCGACGCCTTCCTGCGTCTCTACCCCTCGTCGGACATTGGCGAGAGCATCCTGGCCGCCAGTCGAGACGCTCTCTACGGCTGGACCTCCGAACGGCTCGTCCGTTCCCAGACCGAGGCTGGCCAAGCCTCCTTCCTCTATCTCTTCGACCACGGCTACCCGGCCGCCGACGACGCCGGCCTTCATGCCTTCCACGCCTCGGAACTCCCCTACATGTTCGGGACGCTTGAGCGGACGCCGCCTCGCTGGCCGGCCATCCCCGACACGGTCGAGGAGCGTTGCCTGTCGGACGCCATGGTCGCCTACTGGACCAGCTTCGTGCGCGACGGCCGGCCGGTCGCGCCGGACGAACCGTCATGGGCACCCTATGGCTCTGATCGTCGGGTGATGACCTTCAGGGTGATGCCTGTGCCCGCGACCGGTGTCTCACCGGGCATGTTCGAACTCCACGAAGCGGCAGTTTCCCGGCGTCGCCAAGCGGGCGATCAGCCCTGGAACTGGAACGCGGGGCTCGCCTCGCCTGTGTTGCGATCCGTGCCGGCCGATTAAGAGACCTCGCTCCAGGTATTAGCTCTAGCCGCCCTCGCGCGCGCGGAAGTCGCCGGGGCGCAGGTTGTGGCGCCGGAACTTGTCGTACAGCGTCTTCCTGGGAATTCTCAGCGCCTCCGTGATGGCGACGATGTCGCCCGCGTGGCGGTACAGCGCCTCTTCCAGAACCGCCTTCTCGAACCGCTCCAGCCGATCCGTCAGGCCCGCACCCGCCTCCTCGCCCGAGCCGAGGCCTGCGGGGGCGTCGATGTCCATCGCCACTCGCTCGGCGAAGTGGGCCAGTTCGCGGACATTGCCCGGCCAGTCGTGCTCCATCAGGGTCCGCCGGACGGCCGTGCTCATCGGTGGCGGCGTCCGTTGATGCTCGCCCGACGCCCGCGCCAGGAAATGGGCGAACAACAGGGGCACATCCTCGCGCCGCTCCCTCAGCGGCGGCACCCTGAGTTTCAGCACGTTCAGCCGATAGAACAGATCCTCGCGGAACTGCCCCCGCTCGATCGCCAAGGCCAGGTCGATCTTGGACGAGGCCAGGATGCGCAGGTCGAGCGGACGCGGGCCGGCGGCCCCGAGCGGCTGAATCTCCCGCTCTTCCACCACCCGCAACAGGGCGACCTGAGCCGAGATCGGCATGCTCTCGATCTCGTCCAGGAACAAGGTCCCGCGATGGCTCTGCTCGATCAGGCCGACCCGCCGTTTGACCGCGCCGGGAAAGGCTCCGGGTTCGTGGCCGAACAGTTCGCTCTCGATCAGACCGGCGGGCAGGGCGCCGCAGTTGACCGCCACGAACGGGTGCACCCGCCGCCGCCCGCTGTTGTGCAGAGCCCGCGCGACCACCTCCTTGCCGACCCCGGTCTCGCCCTCGATCAGAACGTCCATCCCCGCGTCGGCGACCTGTTCAATGACCGTCCGCAGCCGGGCGATGGCCGGGCTCGACCCCAGCAACGGCAGGTCCGGCGTCACCCGCGACACAGCCGCCGACAGGGCGCGGTTGTCGAGCACCAGTCCGCGCTTCTCCAGCGCCCGGTTCAGGCTGTCGGCAAGCCGCCCGAAATCGAAGGGCTTGGCCACGAAGTCATAGGCGCCGTTCCTCAGCGCATCGACCGCGTCGGCGATGTCGCCATGTCCCGTGATCATCACGACCGGCAGGCCTTCGTCGAGCGCCTGCAGCCGGGACAACAGTCCGCGTCCGTCCATGCCCGGCATGCGCAGGTCGGAGACCACGACACCCGGATAGTCTGCGCCGAGGACCTTCAACGCCGCCTCGGCCGAGGCGAAGGCCTGCACGTCCAGATCCTCAAGCTGAAGCCGCTCCAGAAGCGCGTTCCGGAAATCGTCGTCGTCGTCGATCAAGGTGACGGAGCGGGGGCGGGAGAAGTTCACGCGGCGAGCCTCAACGAAATCACGAACTGGGCGCCGCCTTCGCCTGGCCGCAGGCTGAGCTCTCCGCCGAAGCCGGCGACGATGTCGCGACAGATGACGAGACCCAGGCCCAACCCAGACGCCTTGGTTGTCACGAAGGGCGTGAACAGGTTGGCGGCGACGGCCGGATCGACGCCGGGGCCGTTGTCGCCGATGACGATCTCGATCCGGCGACCCTTCTTCACAACATCGATGGTCAGCTGCGGCTCCAGCGTTCCGGCCTCCGTCATCGCCTCGAACCCGTTCTGGAGAAGGTTGACGACCACCTGTTCCAACCGGATCGGCTCGGCCTGGACCCTCAGAGCGGGATCGCCGCTCCTCACGAGTTCGATCCCACCCTCGCGCAGCCGCCCGCCGATCAGCAACAGGGCGCCGTCGATGGCGGCGGCGGGGGAGACGGCGGACATCGCCTGGCTGCTCTTTCGCGAGAAGGCCCGTAGCTCGTCCGTGATGACGCCGATCCGCCCGGTCAGTTCGGCGACACGCCCAAGGCTTCGCCGCGCCGCCTCCGGGTCGTCGCGGTCCAGATAGGCGTTGGCGGTGTCGGCATGGGTGCGGATGGCGGCGACGGGCTGGTTGATTTCGTGCGCCACCCCGGCTGCGATCTGTCCGAGCGTCGCCAGCTTGTTGGCCTGGACCAGTTCCTCGCGCAGCACCTCGCGGCTCGCCTCGGCGCGGCGGCGCTCGTCGATCTCGCGGCTCAGCTTGCCGTTCGTGGCGCGCAGCTCCCGGGTCCGTTCGTCGATGCGGCGTTCCAGCTCGGCGCGCGCCTGTTCCTCGGCCTCGGCCCTGGCCATCGCCTGCTGGCGACGCCTCAGCAGGACCCCGGCGCCGACCGCGAGCAAGGTGGCCAGCAGGCCCGCGACCGCTCGCGCGCTCATGACATTGGCGACGATGGCCCCGCCGATCGGATCGAGCAGATGTAGGGTCCAGCCCGGCGTGTCTGTGGCGGTGTGCGACAGGATCCAGTCTCCCGCCGGCCCGCCGGCCGCGACTCGGACGACACGGCCGGCGCCCGTGGTTTCGCTGTCGAAGGGCAGTGGGGCCAGCGCCTGACCGGTCAGGGTCTGGTCCTGCAGGATCGCATCGCGCTCGGCCGGGGTCAGGGTCCGGCTGCGACGGAACCGCCATTCCGGAACGCTGGTCACCAGCACGACCCCGCGTGAATCGGTGACGTAGGCGGGCTCGCCCGAGCTGCGCCAATCGGCCTCCAGCGCGTCGAATTCGACCTTGACCACCACGACGCCGAGCGGCCGTTGCTCGGTCCCGATAAGGCGCGCGAGATACAGCCCCGGCCGTCCGCTGACCGTGCCGAGCGCGAAGAACTCCGCCGCACCGTTCCGCATCGCATCCCGGAAATAAGGACGGAAGGCGTAGTCGGAGCCGACGAAACTGGTCGGCTCGCGCCAGTTGCTGGCCGCCCGGGCGACGCCGTTCCGGTCCAGAACATAGATGGCCGCCGCCCGCGTCTGGCCGGACAGGGTCTCCAGCTTGGCGCTGACGACATCGCCGCTGGCGCCGCTCCCTGACAGCAGGGCGACAACCTCCGGGTCCTGCGCCAGGACGACGGGCAGTGAGCGATGCTTTTCCAGTTCGCTTCGCAGGACCGCCGCGTGCAGCGCCGCTGCCGCTTCCGCCTGCCGCGCCAGATCCGCCTGCGCGTCTCGCCGCGCCACCTCGCCCGCTGCCGCCATGCCCAGGACGCCGACCACCAGCCAGCCGAGCACCAGAGCGATCCAGGGCCGAGCGGCGGGACGCCGGACCCTGTGGGCGAGTCGATGAAGCGGCTGCGAGAACATCCTTCGACTATGCGGAAATCCGCACAGTTTGGCCACACGACAGGCTGATATTTCGGACCATCTCTTGGAAGGGAGGCGAGAACTCAATCAAAATCAGCGCTTTGTTATCGACGGTCCTTCGCTTTGCTCCGGTGAGGATCACGGCCAGAATAGGGCTTCGGACACACGGCAGTCAGACCGTGAGACAACAAGGCGGCCACGGTCGCAGGGGAGAGCGGATTGCAGCTTACGAGCGATCACGGTCATGCGTCCGGCGCGCCGCGCGCCTGGTATCGGCACCTGTATGTCCAGGTCTTGGCCGCGATCCTGCTCGGCGGGCTGATCGGTCACTTCTGGCCCGAGTTCGGGGAAAGCCTGAAGCCGTTGGGTGATGCCTTCATCAAGCTGGTGAAGATGGTCATCGCCCCGGTGATCTTCCTGACCATCGTCACGGGCATCGCCGGGATGCGCGACCTGGGCCGCGTCGGCCGCGTCGCCGCCAAGGCCTTCGCCTACTTCCTGTTCTTCTCGACCCTGGCCTTGATCGTCGGTCTGGTCGTCGGAAATCTGATCCAGCCCGGTCGTGGCCTGAACATCGATCCCGCGACGCTCGACGCCGGCGCCGTGGCCCAATATTCGACGGCCGCCCACGAGACGACCATTATCGGCTTCCTGCTGGGCATCATCCCCGACACGGTGGTCAGCGCCTTCTCGACCGGCAACATCCTTCAGGTCCTGTTCGTCTCGGTCCTGTTCGGCATTGCGCTCGCCTCCATCGGCGACATCGGCAAGCCGGTCCTGAACTTCCTGGAATCGGTCAGCGCCGCCTTCTTCAAGCTGGTCGCCATCGTGATGAAGGCGGCGCCCATCGGGGCGTTCGGCGCCTTCGCCTTCACCATCGGCGCCTACGGCATCGAGACGGTCGCCAACCTGATCGCGCTGGTCGCAACCTTCTATCTGACGGCCGCCATCTTCGTTATCGGGGTTCTGGGGGCGGTCGGCATCGCCAACGGCTTCTCGATCTTCAAACTGATCCGCTACCTGAAGGAAGAGCTGCTTCTGGTTCTCGGCACCTCGTCGTCCGAGGCCGCCTTGCCCAGCCTGCTGCAGAAGATGGAGCAGGCGGGCGCGTCCAAGTCGGTCGTCGGCCTCGTCGTCCCGACCGGGTATTCGTTCAATCTGGACGGCACCAATATCTACATGACCATGGCCGCCCTGTTCATCGCCCAGGCGCTGAACATCGACCTGACGCTGGAACAGCAGATCCTGCTGCTGCTGGTCGCCATGCTGAGCTCCAAGGGCGCGGCGGGCATCACCGGCGCCGGCTTCATCACCCTGGCCGCGACCCTGGCCGTGGTGCCGACCGTGCCGATCGCCGGCATGGCCCTGATCCTCGGCATCGACCGCTTCATGAGCGAGTGCCGGGCCCTGACCAACTTCATCGGCAATGCGGTCGCGACCCTCGTCGTTGCGCGCTGGGAGGGGGAGCTTGACCGCGATGCCTTGAACGACGCCCTCAACGGCTCGCCCCGCCCGCTGGCGGCCCAGCCCGACCCCGCCGCCGGCCCGGGTGACGACCTCGTGGTCGCCCGCGACTGACCTGATCACGACGTGCCTGAAAACAAAAAGACTTTGGGAGGATGACCATGAACACCAACAAGACCGCGATGCTCGCGACCACCGCCGCCGCAGCCCTGCTGAGCCTCGCGCCCGCCGCCTGGGCCCAGACGCAGACCCCGGCCCCCGTGCCGTCCACCACCCAGCTGTCGCAGGCCTCTCAGGCCATCGCCGACCAGGCCGAGGCCGACGGCCAGGACGCCTCGTCCGTCGATGACATCGTCGTCGTCGGCTCCCAGATCCGCGGCGCCGACGTCACCGCCGCCCTCCAGGTCACGGTGCTGAGCGAGGAGCAGATCCTGGCCACCGGCGCCGTCTCGGGCGACGACCTGCTGCGCTCGATCCCCCAGATGGGCGACGTGCTGTTCAGCGCGGCCAACAACCCCCAGACCTCGAACGCGGCGCGCGGCGACGTGAACTCGGTCAACCTGCGCTCGCTGGGCGTCGGCAACACCCTGGTCCTGCTCAACGGGCGCCGCATCGTCCAGCACCCGACCAGCCAGGGCACCTCGGACACCGGCACCGTCCCGGTCCTCAGCTACAACTCCAACGCCATCCCTGTGACCGGCCTGGAGCGGCTCGAGGTCCTGCTGGACGGCGCGGCCGCCATCTACGGCGCCGACGCCGTGGCCGGGGTGGTCAACACCGTGCTTCAGGACGACTTCGACGGCCTGAAGATGAACGCCCAGTACGGCGGCGCCGAGGGCACCCACCTGCGCGAGTTCAACCTCGGCGTCTTCGCCGGCAAGGACTTCGAGCGCGGCAACATCTCGGCCTACATCGACTACACGGATCGCCAGGCGCTGCAGGCCGAGGATCAGGACTTCACCGCCACCGACAACCTGCGCCCCCTGTTCGCCGGCTATCCCGACTTCGCCTCCAGCCTGACGCCCGACGCCCGTAACACCCGCGGTCCCTGGGCCAATCTGGCGGTCATCGGCGCGACCGGCGCGGTTCGTCGCGGAACCCAGGCCCTGACCACGGCTGCCGGCGCCTTCCACATCCAGCCGACCACCCTGGCGGGCTGCCTTGTTCCCAACGCCAATGACGCCGGCGTCTGCCTCGGCTCAGGCGCCCTGAACTTCAACAACGCCCAGCGCGATCTGCGCTTCGACACCGCGCCGGGCACCACCATCCAGCCGGACACCCAGCGCCTGAACGTCTTCGTGCAGGGCCACTACGATGTCAGCGACACCGTCACCGCCTTCGGCGAGCTCGGCTACTACACCGCCGACACCCAACGGATTCAGCCGCCGGTGATCAACCTCAACACCCTGACCATTCCGACGACCAACTACTGGAACCCGTTCGGTCCGGTGACCTTCGCCGACGGCCGCGTGAACCCCAACCGGATCGCGGGTCTGACCAATGTTCCGGTCACCGGCCTGGCCGTCACCCTGAACCAGTACCGCTTCGTCGATGCGGGCTATCAGGAGGTCAATGTCACCAACTACCAGGCCCGCGCCCTGGGCGGCCTGCGCGGCGAATGGCGCGGCTGGGACTGGGAGACGGCGCTCCTCTATTCGGAAGCCGAGGCGGTCGACGAGTCTCTCGCCGTCAACACTCAGGCCCTCCAGGCCTCGCTCGCCCTGTCCACGCCCGACGCCTACAACCCCTTCAACGGCGGCTGCATCGCCCAGACCAGCTTCGGCGACTGCACCCCCAGCTCCCAGACCGCGATCGACGCCATCACCTTCACCCTGAAGCGTGAGAGCAGGACGACCCTGGCGCTGTACGACTTCAAGGTTTCGCGCGGCGACCTGTTCAGCCTGCCGGCCGGCAATGTCGGCGTCGCCTTCGGCTTCGAAGCCCGCAAGGAGACCCAGAACGACGACCGCGATTCCAACCTGGACGGTTCCAATCCGTTCCGCGACACGGTCACCGGCGCGACCCAGCTGTCCAACGTCATCGCCGTCAGCCAGAACCCCGACACTCACGGTGAGCGCACCGTCACCTCGGCCTATGTCGAGTTCGCCATTCCGGTCGTCTCGCCCGAGATGAACATCCCCCTGGTCCATAATCTGGAGTTCCAGATCGCCGGCCGGGCCGAGCACTATTCCGACTTCGGCGACGTCGCCAAGCCCAAGATCGCCGGCGCCTGGGACATCGTCGACGGCCTGCGCATCCGTGGCTCTTATTCGGAAGGCTTCCGCGCACCCAATCTGGAACAGACCAACGCAGCCACCTACGGCCGTCTGTCGACCAACCCCGACTATATCCGCTGCGAGGCGGATCTGCGGGCCGGCCGCATCGCCACCTTCGGCGCCTGCTCGCGCTCGATCGGCGCCTCCCTGCTGGTCTCCGGCAACCCGGACCTAGAGCCGGAAGAGAGCCAGAACCAGTCCTATGGCGTGGTCTTCCAGCCCCAGTTCATCCCGGCCGAGTGGGGTGACTTCACCTTCACCGTCGATCGCTGGAGGATCCAGCAGGAGAAGATCGTCGGTCTGTTCGGCGGTCGCAACGCCGTGGTGCTGGACTATGCCGAGCGGGTCGGGGGCGGTTCCAATCCGCTGGTCACCCGCGCTGCGCCCAACGCGGATGACATCGCCCTGTTCGCCGGCACCGGCATCGCCCCCGTCGGGCAGATCCTCTCGATCTCCGACCGGTTCGTGAACCTGCTGCCTCAGGACGTGGAAGGTCTGGACATCGGCTTCAACTGGCGTCTGCGCGACACGCCCTGGGGCAGCTTCCGCGTCAACATCGACGCCGCCAAGCTGATCAAGTTCGGTCGCGAGGCCGGTCCCGCAGTCGACGCCCTGTATGAAGCCCGTGAAGCCGGCATCATCAACGCCGCCACGCCGCTTCCGGATTCCAGCGACCTGTTGGCCCAGAACGGCCGGCCGGAATGGCGTCTGTCCGGTTCGCTCACCTGGAGCCAGGGTCCGTGGCAGGTCGGTGCCTTCACCCAGTACATCTCGGCGGTGGACGACACCGACCTGCTGAGCGCCGCCGGCGACGCCTGGGAGGTCGAGAGCCAACTCACCGGCAACCTCTATGCCCAGTACGAGTGGGAAGAAAACGCAGGCTTCGCTTCCAACAGCCGTATCCGGGTCGGCGCGCGCAACATTACCAATGAGGCGCCGCCGCTGTCGTCCTCGGGCTACCTCGGTTCGCTGTATCGTCCCTACGGCCGCTACTGGTACGTCTCGATGGCCAAGGAGTTCTAAGCCTTTGCGACGGTCGGAAAGACGGAGTGGGACGATGCGTCCAGTAGTTTCGATCTCTCTTCTCAAGGTCTGGGCCGTCGCAGGCCTGACCTGGGCCGGAGCGGGTTTCCATGACCCCGTTTCGGCCCAGAACCAGTCGCTTACCATCGCCCCCGAGCCGGCGACCTGTCCCGCCGCCCTGCCTGCCGGAACGACCTGTTCCTCGGGTCGGTCGGGGGACGGCGCCTGGTACTGGACCGCCTATCCGCGCGACTGGAACGGGACCCTGATCGTCCACGCCCACGGCGGCCCCCGCACCGCCGAGCCGCAACGCGAAGACCCTGTCGAAGACCTCGAACGCTTCTCCGTCATGGTCTCTGAGGGCTACGCCTGGGCCGGCTCTACCTACCGTCGCGGCGGCTACGGCGTGCGCATGGCCGCACGTGACACTGACGACCTGCGCCAGATCGTGTGGGACGCCTTCGGCAAGCCGAAACGCACCCTTCTTCATGGCCAGTCCTGGGGCGGCAACGTCGCCGCGAAAGCCGCCGAACTCTACGCCGTCTCCGCCGACGGGACGCGAAACTACGACGGGGTCATCCTGACCAGCGGCCTGCTCGCCGGCGGGTCCCAGGGCTACGCCTTCCGCGCCGACCTGCGCGCCGTCTATCAGTTCTATTGCCGGAACCACCCGCGCCCGACCGAGACCCAGTACCCGCTTTGGCAGGGCCTTCCCGAAGGCGCCTCAATGCCCCGCGCCGACATCGCCGCCCGTGTCGAGGAATGCACCGGCCTCAGCCTCGCGCCCGAAGCCCGCACCCGCGCCCAGGCCGACGCGCTGAGGAATATCCTGTCGGTGGTCGGGGTGACCCAGGACAGCCTGGTCGCCCACCTCGCCTGGGGCACCAACCTGTTCCAGGACATGGTCTGGAAGCGGCTGGACGGTCGCAACCCCTTCTCCAACGCCGGGACCACCTACCAGGGCTCCGACGACGACGTCGCCCTGAACCAGGGTGTCGAGCGGTTCCAAGCCGACCCCGCCGCCGTCGCCGCCCTGGCCTACGACGCCGACCTGACCGGGAACATCCTGGTGCCGACCCTGACTATGCACGCCCGCTACGACCCGACGGTCTTCGTGTCTCATGAGGCAGCATATGCCCAGACCGTCGCCGACGCCGGCCGCTCCGATCTTCTCAGCCAGGTCTTCACCACCGAGGCCCTGCACAGCCAGCTCAGCATCCCCCAGTACGCCGGCATGCTGATCGCCCTGACCCACTGGCTGGATACCGGGGAGAAGCCGGACGCCGAGGATGTGCTGGAGGCCTGCCGATCGCGCGCAGCGACCTACGGCCAACCCTGCCTCATCGACCCGGACTTCGTGCCGACACTCTAACCGCTCTCCCGGCGGGAGAGGGCTTGAGGCCCGCAGAGCGATAGCGATGCGTCTTGGCCGAAAGGGTGAGGGACGCGCCCTCACCGGTTAGCGCCACCCGCTGACCCCTTCGCGGAACTCCGATCGTCCCGAGACGGGCTCCCGGGCGCCAAGCCTTCTGGCACCGGGAGAAGGGCTAGACGAAGGAACTTATTCTTCAGCCGCCCTTGTGCCGATGATCCCGCGCCACCACCTCCCGCGTCTGATCTTTGACACCGTCGGCCCGCCTCCCGGACTTGATGCACGCTTGGCATGACCCCGTGCACGCATCGGACCTAGTGGACTCAGTGTACGCTTCGGACGCTTCGGACGGTGTTTTCGAGTGCAGGGTGTCCGTCGTGCCCCGGCGACAGCAGGCCCGGCCAGGATCGACACAGAAGCGAGGAGCCAATCGCACCGAACAGCGTTAACCTTGAGCATTCACCGGGGATCGACATGAGCCTGAACCGCCTTCTCGCCGCCGCCGTCATCGGCGCGATGTCCGTTTCCGCCTGTACGCGGGAGGCGGAAACGCCTGCGGAACCCGTCAATCAGACGCCTCCGGTCGCCCAGCCGACGGCTCCGGCCGCCCCCGCCATCGGCTATGCCTGCGAAAGCGGACAGACGGTGTCGGTCCAATATCCCGACACCGCCACGGCCTCGGTCGCCTACAAGGGTCAGACCTATGCCCTTCGTCTGGTCCCGTCCGCCTCGGGCGCCCGCTATTCCGGCTCGGGCGTCGAATGGTGGATCGCCAGCCGCGAAGGATCGGAGAGCGCGACCCTCAGCCGCCTCGGTCCGAACGACGATGTCGGCGTCGCCGTGCTCGAACGCTGCAGTCGCCCGTCGGCAAACCCGGCCCTGCCGGTCCCCGGCCAGCCGATCGCCCCCCAGCCCGCGCCCGGCGGCGTCCTTCCGGCCTCCGCGCCGTGCCGCGCGGCGAACCTGCGCCTGAGCTCCGAAACAGGCGACGCCGGCGCCGGCGGCCGCACGAACGTCTTCGCCCTGACCAACGCCGGGACCGCGCCTTGCAGTGTCTCGGGCTATCCGGCTGTCAGCCTCTTGGACGGTCAGGGACGTGGCCTGACCGCGATCCGCTCGGACCAGAATCCCAACACGGCGACGCCCGTGAACATCCCGGTCAGCGGCAAGGCCTTCTTCGACATCCATTGGACGGTGGTCCCGAACGAGGGCGCGGGCGAGCGGGTCTGTCCCTCGGCGGCCCGCGTCCGCGTGTTGATCCCCGGCGATACGGCGGCCCTGGCTGTTCCACTGGCCTTCACCCCATGCGGCGGCCGCATCCGCGTCAACCCGTTCCGGAGCGCGATCGAGCCGGGCGCGGCTCCTGCCTCGGTCCCGGCCGCGTCCTCGATCTGATCGCCGCGCGGGTGGAAATGCGTTTCGAAAGGGCGTAGCTGCGCGCCATGCAAACGACAGCCTTCCACGACCGCGTCGCGGCCGAGCTTTCCGATATCGACGCTCAGGGCCTGACCAAGCCCGAACGGGTCATCGAGTCGCGCCAGGGGCCGGTGATCGAGGTCGGGGGCCGGAAGGTCCTCAACTTCTGCGCCAACAACTACCTGGGCCTCGGCGGTGACGACAGGGTCGTGGCAGCGGCCAATGCGGCCTCGGAAAAGCGCGGCGCCGGCACGGCCTCGGTCCGCTTCATCTGCGGCACGCTCGATATCCACAAGCAACTGGAACGGGCCATCGCCGACTATCTCGGCTTCGAGGATTCGATCCTGTTCGCCGCCGCCTTCGACGCCAACGGAGGCCTCTTCGAGCCCCTGTTCGGGGCTGAGGACGCCATCGTCTCCGACAGCCTGAACCACGCCTCGATCATCGACGGCGTCCGCCTGTGCAAGGCCAAACGCTACCGCTTCGCCAACTCCGACATGGCCGATCTGGAGGCCCAGCTGAAACAGGCCCGGGCCGACGGCGCGCGGGACATCATCATCGCCACCGACGGCGCCTTCTCGATGGACGGCTACATCGCCAGGCTGGACGAGATCCGCGCCCTGGCCGACCAGTACGGCGCCCTGATCATGGTCGACGACTGCCACGCCACCGGCTTCCTGGGCCCGCAGGGTCGCGGCTCCTACGCTCACCATGGCGTCAAGGTCGACTTCGTCACCGGCACCTTCGGCAAGGCCCTCGGCGGTGCCATGGGCGGCTTCATCTGCGCCACTTCGGCGGTGGTTCAACTGCTGAAGCAGCGCGCGCGGCCCTACCTGTTCTCCAACGCCCTGGCCCCCTCGATCTGCGGCGCAAGCCTTGAGGCCATCCGCATCGCCCAAGGCGAGGAGGGCGACAAACTCAGGGCCCAACTGACCGCCAACGCGGCCCGCTTCCGCAATGCGATGACCGAGGCCGGCTTCGACCTGCTGCCCGGCGAACACCCGATCGTCCCCGTCATGCTGGGCGACGCCAAGCTGGCCCAGACCATGGCGGCGCGGATGCTGGAGCTCGGCGTCTATGTTATCGGCTTCAGCTTCCCGGTCGTGCCACGCGGCGCAGCCCGCATCCGCACCCAGATGTCCGCGGCCCACACCTTCGACCACATCGACCAGGCGGTCGCGGCCTTCACGACCGCCGGCAAGGAACTGGGAGTGATCTGACCGTGACCGAGGCGGCGCACACGGTCCGGATCGACGGTCGGTCGGTCCTCAATCGCGCCGACTTCTATGCCGCGATCGAAGGGGTTGAGGGCACGCCGGACTGGATGGGACGCAACCTCGACGCCCTGTTCGACGTGCTGGTGGCGATCTGGCCCAAGCCGACGGTCCTCCAGTGGACCCATGCCGTCGCGTCTGCTGCGGCGATGGGGCCGGACTTCGAAATCATCACAGGCGTGCTACGAGACGCCCAAACAGAGCCCCGGTCGCGATTCACCTTTCAGGTCTTCGACGGCGAGGCCGACATTCAGGAGCAAGCGCAATGACCGACACCATGAAGGCCCTGGCCAAGACCGCCCCCGGCATCGGCCTGGAGCTGATCGATGCGCCCATCCCCGTAGCCGGACCCGAAGACGTACTCATCCGCGTGCATCGCACCGCCGTCTGCGGCACCGACATTCACATCTGGAA
This sequence comes from Brevundimonas sp. FV1ye28, assembly GCF_058681135.1. Taxonomy (NCBI): domain Bacteria; kingdom Pseudomonadati; phylum Pseudomonadota; class Alphaproteobacteria; order Caulobacterales; family Caulobacteraceae; genus Brevundimonas; species Brevundimonas sp. FV1ye28. Next base: position 67,298 of record NZ_CM178731.1, read on the forward strand.
TTGGGACGAGTGGTCCCAGAAAAACGTGCCGACGCCGATGATCACGGGCCATGAGTTCTCGGGCGAGATCGTCGCCATCGGCAAGGATGTAAACCGCCCGCTGAAGATCGGCCAGCGCGTCTCGGCCGAGGGTCACGTCATCGACCTGAACTCCGAGGCCGCCCGCGCCGGCCACTTCCACCTCGACCCGCACACGCGCGGCATCGGCGTGAACCGCCAGGGCGCCTTCGCCGAGTTCGTCGTGGCCCCTGCCTTCAACGTGATCGAGCTGCCCGACGACGTCTCCTACGAAGTCGCCTCGATGCTCGACCCGTTCGGCAACGCCGTTCACACGGCCCAGCAGTTCGACCTCCTGGGCGAGGATGTTCTGGTCACGGGCGCGGGTCCCATCGGCATGATGGCCGCCGCCGTCGCGCGCCACGCCGGCGCGCGCACCGTGGTCCTCACCGACATCAACGACTTCCGCCTGGACCTGGCCCAGAAGGTCGCGCCGGGCGTACGGACCGTGAATACCACCAAGGAAGACCTTCACGACGTGATGAAGGAGCTCGGCCTCAAGGTCGGCTTCGACGTGGCCTTGGAGATGTCGGGTTCGCCCATCGCCTTCAAACAGTGCGTCGACACCCTGATCATGGGCGGCGGCATGGCGCTATTGGGCATACCGTCCAAGCCGATGGAGACCGACTGGGGCGCCATCATCCTCAAGGCCCTGACCATCAAGGGCGTCTATGGACGCGAGATGTTCACGACCTGGCGCAAGATGCTGGGCCTGTTGAAGGCCGGGCTGGACCTGGAGCCCCTGATCACGCACCGTCTGGCCTATGACCAATACCGCGAGGGATTCGACGCCATGCGGTCGGGCCAGTCGGGCAAGGTCATTCTGGACTGGGACAAGGCCGCCTGAGGCCTGAAGGGGGCCCGCTGAGCGCGATCGTCGACTTCCTGAAGGGGGCGGGAACCGACGGCGCGGGCCGGACGGTGTTCGAGGTCGTCGCCATGGGCGATGAGGATCTGGAGCGGCATCACGACTTCATCCAGTGGCTGTTTCCCCTGGCTGCCCCTTCCGGGGCCAACCGACGCGCTCCCGTCCTGAGCGCCGACGACGTGACCGAGGTCCACGCCTCCGGGATGGCCCAGATCGCTCTGGCGGCCGCGACCGATCGGATGGCGGTCTTTTATCTGCGGAACGGCCACTGGCTGACGCCCTATGATCACAACCACCTGCGGATCACGCGGATCATCAAGTCGCTCGGCCTCCTCCGGGGACCCGGCGAGGCAGAAGATTTCCGCCAGATCATCCTCAGACGAGACGCAGAAGCCGGACGTCCCGTCAGCGCCGGCAGCCGCCAGCACTGGATCGAGGCTTAGCTCTTCAGGAGTTTGATCAGCGCTGGCTCGAACCCCTTGGTCTCCGAGCCCGGCAGAACACCGGCGATCTCCCCGCTCTCGTAGAGCTCCAACACCGCCGGGTGGACATAGGATGATCGGCAGACTGTCGGCGTGTTGCCCAACAGCCCGGCGACGGCCTTCACGCAAACGGTGATCTTCCTTTTCGCATCGGTCGGCGAGGTGGGGGCCTCCATGTCCCGCAGAGCCCGGGCCGCCGAGACGGTGCCAGCCCAGGTGCGGAAGTCCTTGGCCGAGAACTGGTCACCCATGGCGTCGCGGATGTAGGCGTTCACGTCATCGGACGTTATCGGACACAGATCGCCGTCCGCGTTTCGATACTTGAACAACTGCTGGCCAGGCAGATCTCGCAGGGATCGCACGACAGCGGCCAGACGGCGGTCGCGGACGCTGACCTTATGATCGACGCCGCTCTTGCCTCGGAACGCAAAGCTGAGCGCCGCTCCGTCCATCTCCAGATGGCGCTTGTTCAGGGTGGTCAGGCCGTAGCTGCGGTTGGTCTTGGCATATTCAGCATTGCCGACACGGATCAGGGTGATTTCCAGTAGGCGAACGGCGGTGGCCAGGACCTTTCCGCGATTGGCGCCGCAGGTCCCGAGATCATGCTCGACCTTCTCGCGAAGCTTCGGCAAGGCGCGGGCGAAGGTCGGAAGCTTGTCGAACTTGTTCTCGGACCGGTGGCTGCTCCAGTCGTTGTGGTAGCGATACTGTTTTCGCCCTTTCGCGTCGCGGCCTGTCGCCTGGATATGGCCAGAGGCGCGCGGGCAGATCCAGACATCGGTCCAGGCCGGCGGGATGGCGAGCATGCGGACACGGTCGAGCACCTTCGCGTCCTTGATCGGCTTTCCGTGGCCGTCGCGGATCGAGAACCCCGAGCCCGAGCGAACGCGCGTCAGGCCGGGGTGGGCGTCGCTGCAGTAGGTCAGGCCCTTGGGGACCTCCACATCGGCGACGAAGGCGTGGCTGCCGTCCGGCATGGGGTCAGGGCACCACGCCGGTCTGCGGGCCTACCCCGTCTTCGGGAATGTCGTCCTCGTCGGGGATGGCGTCGTCGTCTTCGGCGCGCTGTTCCAGGGCGTCAGCCTCGTCTTCCAGCTTTTCGATCTCTCGCTGCGAGGGCGTGGGGGTGTCGGGCATCATAATCTCCGGTCTCGATGCTCAAGTCGTTGGCGGGGCGGGCGTTCCCTCTTGACCCGAACTGTCGGGGAGGGGACGGAACGGGATGAACTATCGCCACAGCTTCCACGCCGGGAATTTCGCCGATCTGGTCAAGCACGCGCTCGTGTTGTGGCTGCTGAAGACGAGGCAGAGCGCCGGGCCGGTGACGGTGCTGGACACCCATGCGGGGGCGGGGCTGTACGACCTGACCGGCGACGCAACGCGGTCACGCGAGGCCGAGGCGGGGATCGCGCGGCTGATGGCGGCGGCGGATCGGCCGCCCCTGATCGAGGCCCTGGCTGCGGAGGTGGCGATGCTGAACCCGGACGGCGGCGTGCGCTTCTATCCGGGCTCGCCCGTGCTGGCGGCGCGGGCGCTGAGGGCGTCGGACGCCTATGTCGGGTTCGAACTGCGAGAGGAGGTCGCGGGTCTCCTGCGCGAAAGCCTGTCGGGCTTCGCCAATGCGCGTGGCGAGATCGGCGACGGCTACGACCTGGTGTTGGCGGAAGCGCGGCAGGCCGGTGGATCCCTGGTCCTGATCGATCCGCCGTTCGAGCGGCCGGACGACTATCTGCGTGCGGCCGATACGGCGGCGGCGATCGTCCTGGCGGATTCGACTGCGGTGGTCGCGATCTGGACGCCGCTGAAGGATATGGAGACCTTCGACGGCTTCCTGAGGCGGCTGGCGTCAGGGACCGAGGCGTCCACGTTGGTGGCCGAGGCTCGCCTCAGGCCGCTGACCGATCCGATGAAGATGAACGGCTGCGCCATGGTGGTGGTCAACCCGCCGGTTGGCGCGGATGCGGCGGCGACCGAGATTTGCGGCTGGGTAACGGGAAAACTCGGTGACGTCGGCGCTAAGGCCGAGGTCTGGCGCGCCTGATGCGACTCCAAAAATAGAGTCTACAGAGTCTACAGAGTCGCGCTTTTGGACTGAAAATTGAGCCTGTCAGCGATGTCAAAGACCGTCGTCGGTCGGTCATAACATGCCGCTACGTCAGTCGCGGACGTAGCGGCTACTCGATGACCTCGCCCGCCTCATATAGATTGGGTTCGAACGTCGCGATGGCCATGATCGGCAGCATTGCGTCAGACACCCCGTCGTTGCGCGTCATCGCCTTCCAGTCCGCCACCGAGCGCCAGACGGCCTGGTTGACGACGGTCTTGCCGTTCAGACCGCGATGCAAGGTCGCGGAGACGAAACCGGGCAGGCCAACCTGGGCCCGCGTCAGGCCCGCCAGAAGCTCAAGCAGCTCGTCCTGCTTGTCTGGTTGCACCTTGAAGGTGTTGATCAGCACCACGGGGACAGTGTCGGCGTCGGTCATGGGCGGGCTGTAGCGCCTTTGCCCTTGTCCCGCCATGCCGGACCGGTCCCTATGGGGCATGAAACCGATCGCGATCCTGGAAACCGGCAAGCCGCCCGAGGCGCTGAAAGACGCGTTCGACGACTATCCCGCACGCTTCCGCGCCCTTCTCGGCGAGAGCGTGAAGACCGTCCGGTTCGATGTTCAGGCGGGACGTCTGCCCGACGATCCCGAGGCCTTTCAGGGGGCCATCGTCACCGGGTCGGCGGCGGGGGTCTATGACGACCTGCCGTGGATCGCGCCTCTGATCGACTGGCTGCAAAGCGCGCGGGGGCGGACGCGACTGGTCGGCATCTGCTTCGGCCATCAGGTCATGGCCGCAGCCTTCGGAGGCGAAGTCGCAAAGTCGGACAAGGGCTGGGGCGTGGGCCTTCATCGGTATCAGGTCATGGCCGAGGAGCCGTGGATGTTCCCGCGCGCCGCCTCAATCGCCATTCCGGTGTCGCATCAGGACCAGGTGCTCATCCCGCCCGCCGACGCGCGCGTAATCGCGGCGAGCGACTTCACGCCCTACGCCGGTCTGGCCTGGGATGACGCCATCTCCTTCCAGTGCCACCCGGAGTTTCAGCCCGAGTATGCGGCCGCCCTGGTGGAGAGCCGGCGGGGGACGCGCATACCCGAACCGCTCGCGGACGAGGCCCTGGCCAGTCTGGCGCAGGCCAACGACAGGGCGGTGCTGACGGCCTGGATCCGCGCATTCCTGATGCTGACACCGCCCCCCGTCGAGGGCGAGGGGAGCGGGATCTGACCTAGGGCCACTTCACCACGGGCGGCATCGAGCTGAGGATGGAATCAACATTGCCGCCGGTCTTCAGGCCGAACATCGTGCCGCGGTCGTACAGCAGGTTGAACTCGACGTAGCGACCACGGCGGACCAACTGTTCCTCGCGCTCCTCCGGCGTCCAGGCCTCGGCCATGCGGCCTTCGACGATGGCGGCGTAGGTCGACAGGAAGGTCTCGCCGACGTCGCGGGTGAAGGCGAAATCCTTGTCATAGTCGCCGCTGTCGTGGTGGTCGTAGAAGATGCCGCCGGTGCCGCGCGGCTCGTTCCGGTGCGGCAGGAAGAAATAGTCGTCGCACCAGACCTTGAACTTCGGATGCCAGGTCGGGTCATGCCGGTCGCAGGCCGCCTTCATTCCGGCGTGGAAGGCGACCGTATCCGGCGCCGCCTGATCACGATCGAGGTCGAGCACGGGCGTTAGGTCGCCGCCGCCGCCGAACCAGCTCTTCGTTGTGGCGATGAAGCGGGTGTTCATGTGCACGGCCGGGATGCGCGGGCTGACCGGGTGACAGATCAGGCTGATGCCGGTGGCGAAAAAGCGCGGGTCTTCGTCCGCGCCGGGAACCGACTTCGCATAGTCCGCCGGGAACTCGCCATGGACGGTCGAGACGTGGACGCCGACCTTCTCGAACAGGCGGCCGTGCATCATGCCCATGACGCCGCCGCCGCCCGCCGGGCGCTCCCAGGGCGTGCGGACGAAGCGGCCGGGTTCGCCGGGGAACAGATCGGCCGAGGCCGCGTCCTCCAGCGCCTCGAACCGGGCGTGGATGCGGTCGCGCAGGGTTTCGAACCAGGCGCGGGTCTCGACCTTCTTCGGGTCCAGTGGATCGGCGTCGGGGAGGGGGGCGTGGCTCATAGGCCGCGTTCAATCACGTCTCGCCCGCGACGTCACGCAGAGGGGAGTGAACCGCGCCGGTCCGCAGCCGTTGGCCTGATGGGCTGTTTGGAGATTTTCTGCGATGCGAACCCTGTTGATCCCGACCCTGATGATCGGACTGTTCTCGGCGGGCCCCGCGCCGGGGCAGGAGCTAACCGCCTCCGACGCGGCGGCGCCGAACACGGGCGTGTTTCGAGAAAGCGATGAGAGCCTCACCTGCGCCCGTATCAGTGACGAGGCGGCGCAACTGGGCGAGTCCATGGGCGAAAGCACCCCCCAGGGCGGCTGGCTGAGTTCGCTTGGCGGCATCGCCCGTTCGGGCGCCGCGATGCTCGTCCCCGGCGGAGGTCTCGCCATGGCGGGCGTGGACGCCGTGCGACAGCCGACCCGCGACCGCGATGAAGCCCAACAGGCGGCGGTGCAGAACCGCTGGTACTATCTGAACGGCCTGCATATCGGGAAGGGATGCCGCGAGCCGGCCACCGTTCCGACCCAGGCTCCCGCTCAGACTCCGGTCGAGGGGAGAGCTCCGGCAATCCAGCCGGTCGCGATGGCTCCAGCGCGGAGCGACCGCTAGCCGCGCTTTACTCGCCGAGCGGCCTCGGTCGCGGTCGCGACTTCACAGCGAGTGTTCTCATGCGTCTGATCCTGCCCGCCCTGATGGGGCTTGTCCTGACCGCGCCAGCGATGGCCCAGACGCCGGCCGCCGAACGCACCATCATGGCGACGGTCGTCGCCGAACAGGACCGACACATCGATCTGCTGGAGCGGCTGGTCAATGTGAACTCCGGCACGCTCAACCTCCAGGGCGTGACGCGCGTCGGCGAGATGGTGCGCGCCGAACTGGAGCCTCTCGGATTTCAGGTTCGCTGGATCGACATGGCGGAGACCGGTCGCGCCGGGCATCTGATCGCCACGCGCGACGGCGGTGGAAAGAACGTCCTGCTGATCGGTCACCTCGACACGGTGTTCGAGGCCGACAGCCCCTTTCAGGTCTTCGCCCGCGAAGGCGCGCGCGCCACGGGCCCCGGCATCGGCGATGACAAGGGTGGGGTCGTGGTCATCATCGGCGCCCTGCGCGCCATGCAGGCGGCGGGGACGCTGGAAGGGTCGAACATCACCATCGTCCTGACCGGGGACGAGGAGCGTCCGGGCGCGCCTCTGGAGATCGCCCGGCGCGACCTGATCGAGGCCGGTCGTGTCGCGGACTACGCGCTTGAGTTCGAAGGTCTGGCGGTCGAAGGCGGCGAGGAGTTCGGCACGATCGCCAGACGTAGTTCGTCGAGCTGGACCCTGACCACGGGCGGGACGACCGGCCATTCCAGCGGCGTCTTCGGCGAGGCGCTGGGCTATGGGGCGATCTATGAGATGGCCCGAATCCTGGACACATTCCGGCGCGAGCTGCCGGAGCCGAACCTGACCTACAACGTCGGGGTCCTCGCGGGCGGGACGCCGGCGGAGATTGACGCCGCAGGCTTCCGCGTCACCGCTTCGGGCAAGACCAATATCGTGGCGGAGGCGGCCGTGGCGCGCGGCGATCTGCGCACCCTGACGCCGGAGCAGGATGCGCGGGTGCGCGAGCGGATGGCCGGGATCGTGGAGGAACACCTGCCCAGAACCACGGCCGAACTGAGCTTCGCGCCGGACGGCTACCCGCCGATGGCGCCGACGCCGGGCAATGAGGCTCTGCTGGAGCGGCTGAATGCCGTCAATCGCGACCTGGGTCTGGCCGAAATGGCGCCCTACGACCCGGCCAAGCGCGGGGCGGCAGACTCCGGCTTCGTCGCCGCCGATGTCGATACCCTCGGCGGCATGGGCATGGCGGGACTCGGCGCCCATGCGGTGGGCGAATCCGTCGATCTCGACAGCATGGTGCGCCAGGCGCAGCGTGCGGGCGTTCTGATCGGACGGCTCAGTCTGGAGTGACCACAAGTCACTGGCGCTGCGGGACCCTGGTCTGTCAGAGTTCAGGCATCATCGTTTTCGGAGGTCGCCATGATCCGCCCCTGCCTGCTCGCCGTCTCCATACTGGCCTTGGCCGTTCCCGCCGCGGCCCAGGACGGGGAGGCGAGGGCGCGGGAGATCCTGCGGACGACGCCGCTGATCGACGGGCACAACGACCTGCCGTGGGCGCTGCGCCAGGGCTTCGGCAATGATCCCCATGCGGTGGACCTGTCGACCAATCTCGATGCATCCACGGCGCTGCACACGGATATCCCACGCCTGCGGGCCGGGGGCGTCGGCGGCCAGTTCTGGTCGGTCTATGTGCCTGCGAGCCTGACCCCGACGGAGGCGGCGCGCGAGACCTTCGAACAGATCGACACGGTCCGTCGCATCGTCGCCGCCTATCCGGACGTGTTCGAGCTGGCCACCGCCGCCGACGACGTCGAGCGCATCCATGCCGCCGGCAAGATCGCCAGCCTGATCGGTATGGAGGGCGGCTATTCGATCGACGATTCGCTGGGCCTGCTGCGCGAGTTCCACGAGGCGGGCGCGCGCTACATCACCCTGACACATTCGAAGACGACGACCTGGGCCGACAGCGCCACTGACGCGCCGAAATGGGGCGGGCTGTCGCCGTTCGGCGAAGAGGTGGTTCGCGAGATGAACCGCATCGGCATGATGGTCGATCTCAGCCATGTCTCCGAAGAGACCATGATCGACGCCATGCGGGTGTCCGAGGCGCCCGTCATCTTCTCCCATTCCTCCGCGCGGGCCGTGACCGACCATCCGCGCAATGTGCCCGATAGCGTCCTGTCGCAGATGGACGAGGACGGCGGCGTGGTCATGGTCACCTTCGTGCCGGGCTTCATCAGCACGGCGCAACTGGACTGGACGAAAGCGGCTGAGGCCGAAGCGGCGCGGTTGGGCGTCTCGGCCAGCGCGGGTCCGCCGGACCCGCGTCTGACCGCCTGGGCCGAGGCCAATCCGCGTCCGAACGCCACGCTCGCCGACGTCGTCGCCCACATCCAGCATGTCCGTCAGGTGGCCGGCATCGACCATGTCGGTCTGGGCGGAGACTTCGACGGGGTTTCCAGTTTGCCCGACGAGGTTCAGGGCGTGGACGCCTATCCCCGCATCCTGGCGGCGCTGATGGCGGCAGGCTGGACCGACGGCGACATCCGCAAGCTGGCCGGCGAAAACGTCCTGCGCGTCATGCGTGCCGTCGAGGCGGTGGCGGCGTCAAAGGCGGATGAGCGTCCGAATCTCGCGGTGATCCCTGTCGTCGGTTCTCCGGATTAAGGGATCAGCCGCGCGGGACCGAGGTGGCCCCGTTCGTCTGTCTCAAGCCCTCGAACAGGCCGACGCCGGCGCTGACCGCCAGGTTCAGAGACCGCGCCTCGGGCAGGATGGGGATGAAGACCCGCGCGTCCGCGGCGTCGTGGACATAGTCTGGTGCCCCTGAGCTCTCGGAGCCGAACAGAAGGGTGTCGTCGGGCTGGAAGACGAAGTCGGTCAGGGGCGTCGCGCCCTTGGTCGTGAACAGGCACAGTCGTCCCTGCCGTCGCGCGGCCTGGAACGCGTCCCAGTCGGCGTGTCGCGTCATGTGCGACAGGGGGCCATAGTCGAGCGCCGCCCGCTTCATCGCCCGGTCGTCGAACAGAAAGCCCGTGGGCTCGATAATGTGCAGTTCCACGCCGAAACACGCCGACAGCCGGATACAGGCGCCCACGTTCTGGGGAATGGCTGGTTGAAAAAGGGCGAGACGCATTCTAAGGCCCTCCATACGCGCGGGCAGGGGTCTTGTCGCGGTCAGAATTGCGAGTGGTTCTCAAGTAACCTCAGCAAGTTGCGGCGACAAGCCGCAAACCCTGACCGGGTCGGAATCTTCTCTTCACGCTAAGGACATTTCCTCGACAGCGGGCCGTCTTCCCACGGGCCGCGATGCGAGTTTTACAGAGGTGAGACGTGGCCGAATCGGTCGTGACCGAACATCCCGAAGGTGAAGCCACCCGCCGGGACTTCATCCACATCGCGGCCGGCGCCGCGGCCGTCGGCGCGGGCGTCATGGTGGTTTGGCCGCTGGTCAACTCCATGAACCCCGCCGCCGACACCCTGGCCCTGTCGACCGTCGAGTTCGATACGTCCAAGGTCGCCGAGGGCATGCAGATCGTCATCACCTGGCAGGGCAAGCCGGTGTTCGTGCGCAACCGCACCGCAGCCGAGCTGCAGCGTGTGATCGCCGACAACGATGCCTCGGACCTGAAAGAGCCGCAGACGGATCAGGAACGCACCAAGCCGGGCCACGAGCCGATGCTCGTCGTGATCGGCTCCTGCACCCACCTGGGCTGCATCCCGACCTTCGGTTCGGGCGACTTCGGCGGCTGGTTCTGCCCCTGCCACGGCTCGCACTACGACGCCTCGGGCCGCATCCGTAAGGGTCCGGCGCCGGCCAATCTGGTCGTGCCGGAATACGAATTCACCGCCGGCTCCACCATTCGGATCGGCTGAGAGCGAACAAGATGAGCGGACACGAATCCACCTACGTTCCCAAGACCGGCGTCGAGAAATGGCTCGATACCCGGCTCCCGATCGTGCGCTTCGGCGCTGACTACCTGTCGCTGCCGACGCCGAAGAACCTGAACTACTGGTACACCTTCGGCGGCATCCTGACGCTGTGTCTGGTCACCCAGATCGCGACCGGCATCTTCCTGGCCATGCACTATCAGCCGAACACGGCGATGGCCTTCGCCTCGGTCGAGCGGATCATGCGCGACGTCAACGGCGGCTGGCTGATCCGCTACGTCCACGCCAACGGCGCGTCGATGTTCTTCATCGCCGTCTATATCCACATGCTACGCGGTCTCTACTACGGCTCCTACAAGGCGCCGCGGGAGATGATCTGGATCCTGGGCTGCGTGATCTTCTTCCTGATGATCGCCACGGCCTTCCTCGGTTACGTGCTGCCGTGGGGCCAGATGTCCTACTGGGGCGCGGAGGTCATCACCAACCTGATCGGGGCCATCCCGGTCATCGGCGAGCCCGTCCTGATCTGGCTGCGCGGCGGCCCGGCCATCGACAACGCGACGCTGAACCGCTTCTTCTCGCTGCACTACCTCTTGCCGTTCGTGATCTTCGGCGTGGTGGTGCTTCACCTGTGGGCCCTGCACACGGCCGGCCAGAACAACCCGGTCGGGATTCTGATCCCCAAGGATCGCGAGGCCAAGGACACCGTTCCGTTCCACCCCTATTACACGGTCAAGGACGGCTTCGCGGTCATCCTGTTCCTGATGCTGTTCGCCGTCTTCGTCTTCTTCATGCCGAACGCCCTGGGTCACGCCGACAACTACATCCCGGCCAACCCGCTGCAGACGCCGGCGCACATCGTGCCGGAGTGGTACATGCTGCCGTTCTACGCGATCCTTCGCGCGGTTCCTGACAAGTTCGGCGGCGTCGTCGCCATGTTCGGAGCCATCGGCGTGCTGTTCATCCTGCCGTGGCTCGACACGTCCAAGGTGCGTTCGATGCGCTACCGCCCGACGATGAAGATCTTCTTCGTGATCTTCGTGGTCGTGGGCCTGATCCTGGGCTGGTGCGGCGCGCAGCTGCCCGACGCCCCGGTGGTCCCCGGCATGCCGAGCTTCACCCTGATCGACGGTCAGCTGAACTCCTATCTGTGGCTGACCCGCCTCGCGACCCTCTACTACTTCGCCTTCTTCTTCGTGATCATGCCCTTCGTAGGCCTGAAGGAAACGCCGCTGAAGATCCCTGCGTCCATCTCCGAGCCGGTCCTGTCCGGGCCCTCCGCGATGACCGCCGCCGCTCCTGCCGACGCCGAAAAGAAGGGCTGATCGCGATGACGATTATTCGCAAACTGGCCCTCTCCCTGGCCGCCGTGATGGCGGTCGGTGCGGCCTCGCCGGCTCTGGCCGAGGGTGGATCGCTTCACCCCCGTTCGGGCGGCTTCAGCTTCGAGGGTCCTTTCGGCACCTTCGATCAGGGCCAACTCCAGCGTGGCTACAAGGTGTATCGCGAGGTCTGCGCGGCCTGCCACTCGATGGACCTGCTGCACTTCCGCACCCTGGGCGAGAAGGGCGGACCCTTCTACGATTCGCACGCCGAGAACCCGGCCCAGAACCGGTTCGTGCGCGCCCTGGCCGCCGAGATCGAAGTGGGCGACATCGACACCGAGACCGGCGAGGCGATCATGCGTCCCGCCACTCCGGCCGACAAGTTCCCGAACCCCTATCCGAACCGCACGGCGGCCGCCGCCGCGAACGGCGGCGCCATGCCGCCGGACCTTTCGGTGATGGCCAAGGCCCGTCACGACGGGGCAAACTACATCTACTCCCTGCTGTCGGGCTACAGCGCTCCGCCGGCCGGTCTGCGGATGTCGGCGACGCAGCACTACAACCCCTATATGGCGGGCGACATGACCCCGTTCTGGGACGGTGATCCCGAGCACGTCCCGCCGGGCGGCTTCATCGCCATGCCCGCGCCCCTGGCCGCCGGTCAGGTCACCTTCGACGACGGCACCGAAGCCACCGTCGACCAGATGTCCAAGGACGTCGCCGCCTTCATCGCCTGGGCGTCCGAGCCCAAGGCCGTCGAGCGCAAGCAGGCGGGTATCGGCGTTCTGGCCTTCCTGGCCATCTTCGCCGGCATCACCTACGCCAGCTACCGCCGCATCTGGAAGGGTGTGGCCCACTAAGGCCCCCGCCGTCCGCGACGGACAGAGATCAGCCCGCCGGTTCTCCCGGCGGGCTTTTTCGTGGGCGCGATGTCGCGGGCGGCGAACGTCGACAGGGACGCGACGGCCCCCTAACCTCCGGCGATATTCCGTTGCCTGAGGATCTTCATGCGTACGTTCACCGCCGCCGCCGCGCTTCTCGCGGGCCTGTCCCTGTCGTTCTCGGCGAGCGCCCAGGAGCCGACATTCGACGCGGCTCGCCTGTCCGAACACATCCGCATCCTCTCGGCCGATGATTTCGAGGGCCGCGGCATCGCCACCCCGGCGGAACAGAAGGTCATCGACTATGTCTCGGGCCAGTTCGAAGCGGCGGGTCTGGCGCCCGGCGGCGACAACGGCGGCTGGACCCAGGCCGTGGCCCTGAACCGGTTCACGGCCTCGAACGTGCAGGCCGCGCTCGGCGTCGGGGACTGGCGGCTGCCCCTGACCCAGGGCGAGCAGATCGTCGTCTCGACGCGGCGTCCGGGCGAGAGCCACGTCATGCTGATGGACGCGCCCCTGGTCTTCGTCGGCTACGGGATCAAGGCGCCGGAGCGCGACTGGGACGACTTCAAGGGCCAGGACATGACCGGCAAGATCCTGGTCGTCCTGGTCAACGACGCCGACTTCGAGGAGCCGGCGCTGGAGACCTTCGGCGGCCGGGCGATGACCTACTACGGCCGCTGGACCTACAAGTACGAGGAGGCGGCGCGTCAGGGGGCGGCGGGCGTCATCATCGTTCACGAGACCGATCCGGCCTCCTATGGCTGGGCCACGGTTCGCAACAGCTGGGGCGGGGCCCAGTTCGACATCGTGCGCGAGAACGCGAACGAGCGTGTGCCGGTCGAGAGCTGGATCCAGCGCGACGTCGCCGTGCAACTGTTCCAGCAGGCCGGTCTCGATTTCGAGGCCCTGAAGGTCCAGGCCCGCAGCCGCGACTTCCAGCCGGTGACGCTGGAGGGCGCCGAGATGGACGTGATGTTCGACGTCGCCTCCGAGCGGATCGAGACCCACAACATCATCGGCCGGCTGGAGGGCTCCACCCATCCGGACGAGACCTTCCTCTACACCGGTCACTGGGATCACATCGGGGTGGGTACCCCGGATGCGAACGGCGACGCCATCTTCAACGGCGCCGTCGACAACGCCTCGGGCATCGCCGGGATGATCGAACTGGCGCGCGCCTATGCCGCCGGTCCGCGCCCCGAGCGGTCGGTGGTCTTCATCGGCTTCACCGCCGAGGAGAGCGGCCTTCTGGGCTCGGAATACTATGCCGCCAATCCGATCTATCCCCTGGCGACCACGGTCGGCGGCGTGAACATGGACTCGGCCAACGTCTATGGCCGGACCGAGGCCTTCAATGTGGTCGGCTTTGGCCAGTCGAACCTGGATGAGCGGATCGCCGGTTTCGTCGAGGCGCAGGCGCGTGAAGTCCGGCCGGACAGCAACCCGGCGTCGGGCGTCTATTTCCGGTCGGACCATTTCCCCCTGGCCAAGCGCGGCGTGCCGATGGCCTACGGCGCCTCGACCGGCGCCTTCGTCGACGAGCCGATCGCCGATCGGACGGCGAACCGACAGGCTTACGGCGCCAATCGCTATCACCAGGCGGATGACGAGTGGTCGGCCGATTGGGACTATTCGGGTCAGATCCAGGATCTCCAGGTCTACTACGGCGTGGGCGCCGCCCTGGTGAACACCCGCGACTGGCCGGAATGGAAGGACGGGTCCGAGTTCGGACCCGCGCGGGCAGCGAGCGCGTCGGAGCGGGACTGATCTTCGACCGTGACTTGTCCCTCCCTCGCGGGGGAGGGGCGTCGCGCAGCGACGGGGTGGGGACGGCGGGGTGATACGGATGCAGGCCTGTGGTGGCTTGCCTTGCCGTCCCCACCCGACCTCGCTTCGCTCGGCCACCTCCTCGGATCGCATGCGATCCTTCGTCGACCCCCGCAGGGGGAGGGAGAGGAATCTCGCCAGACACACGTCATCGTCCTTCCGCTGCGAACGGGTATGGGGAAGTCGACGGAGCCTGGGCGTTCGCCCGGAACCGGAGTGGCCCCCTGCTTTCGCGTTACGGGGACCCTGTGATTGTTGTTTTCGGCTCGCGCCGAAGGCTCCGTCCCCGACCGGGTCCGCGAGCGTCGCCCAGCGGGTTTACGGACACCCCGGGGGGGCCTGCATCCCCGCCTCGGCGAAGACCGGCCACGAATCCCGAGTCCTTTGGACCCTCAGGCGATAGGCCCGCGACGGGCGGCAGGCTCAGGCCCGCCGGGCTCCGAGGTTTCACGCCCCTCGAACAATCCCGCTACGATCGGTCCCGCCGCACGTCCGGGTCCTGGGCCCAGGACGCCTTCCCCCACGACGGGATGGCTCCCATCATAAGGCATGTCCGAGGGGGCGCCGGTTCGGAGGGGTCTTAAAAGTTCGGGGCGTTGGAATCGTTGGGGGATTTGGGGCGTACTTGGCCAAACTTGGACGTCCTTATCCGTGCACCCCGGCGAAGGCCGGGGTCCAGATCAAGCGCCCAGGCGGCCGGGATGGGGCGTCGGCGTGCTGCTTGGACCTTTGGTGACCTCCATCTGGACCCCGGCCTTCGCCGGGGTGCACGGAGAGAGAGAGGGGGGAGAGGGGACGGGAAGCCCCGGATCACATGACGAATCTGTAATGTCGCTCTCGGCCCGTGCGCTTCTATGGTCCGCGCAAATGGCGAGGAGAGCCCAGATGTTGCGTGCGTTGTTCGGCGGTGCGGCCGCTATGGCCCTGATCCTGTCGGCGGGACTGGCCCAGGCCCAGGACTTTTCGGCAGAGCGGATTTCCGACGAGATTCGTCACATCTCTTCCGACGATTTCATGGGCCGCTATCCGGGGACCGAGGGCGAGCGGATGACCCTGGCCTGGCTGCAGGCGCAGTACGAGGCGATGGGGCTGGAGCCGGGCGGCCCGAACGGTCAGTGGCTGCAGGACGTGGTGCTGAAGCGCTTCACTCCGGTGGAGGGGGCGGCGGCGGCCAGCTGGACCGGACCCGACGGCGTGGTTCACCCGATGGCGGTCGGAACCGACATCCTGCTGCGCGCCGCGACAAATGACGGCAAGGCCGATGTCGCGAACGCGGGCCTGGTCTTCGTCGGCTACGGCATCACGGCACCCGAGCGCGACTGGGACGACTACGGCGACATCGATGTGCGCGGCAAGGTCGTGATCGTCCTGAGCGGCGAGCCGACCGCTGAGGCCGTGACCGAACGCTTCAACGGCGTCTATCCGACCGGCTACAACAGCGGCGCCGCCAAGGCCGATGAGGCCTTCAAGCGCGGAGCCGTGGGCGTCATCACCCTGGCGATGGTGCCGGCGACCGACGCGGGCTGGCTGCGCGGCGCTCAGTTCGGCAACCGCCAGCGCACCCTGACGCCGGGCGCCGCCGATCTGGAGTTTTCGGGCGCGATCAACCATGACATCGGCATGGCCTGGGCGACCGCCGCAGGCGTGGACCCGGCGACCCTGACGACGGTCGAAAGCGGAAGCTTCAAGGCCGTGGCGCTCGACGGCGTCACCCTGTCGGTGAAGCAGGAAGAGACCATCGACACCCTGACGACCCACAACCTGCTGGCCAAGATCCCCGGCACGGAACGGCCGAACGAGACCATCATCTATTCGGCGCACTGGGACCACGTCGGCGTCGGGGCCGACCACGTCAGCCCCGTCTCGACGACCGAGGACAACATCTACAACGGCGCCTGGGACAACGCCTCGGGCACGATCGGCGTGCTGGAGATGGCGCGTCAGATCAAGGCGGCGCCGCAGCCCGAACGGACGATCGTCTTCGCGCACATGGCGGCCGAGGAGATGGGCCTGCTGGGGTCCTATGGATACGCCGCCAACCCGGTCTATCCGCTGGAGACGACCGTCGCCGACATCAACATCGACATGCTGCCGTTGTCGCCTCCGACGCGCGACGTGGCGATCTTCGGCAAGGGCCAGAACACCCTGGAAGACGATCTGGCCGTGCTGGCCGCCGCCGAGGGCCGGGTCGTCACGGACGATCGACAGCCGGAACAGGGCTTCTACACCCGCTCGGACCATTTCCCGTTCGTGCGCATGGGGGTGCCGGCCCTGATGACCTGGCACGGCGTGGACTGGGACGAGGGCGGCGTGGAGGCAGGGCAGGCGGCCTGGACCGCCAAGTTCGGCGCCGATTACCACAAGCCGTCGGACGAATGGTCGGCGGACTGGGACCTGCGTTCGGCGGTCGAGAACCTGACGCTGCTGTATCGCCTGGGTCTGCAACTGGCCAACGGCGACGAGTGGCCGAGCTGGAAGCCGACGTCGGAGTTCGGCGCTCGCCGTGCGGCCAGCGACGCGGCCCGCCAGTAGGGCTTTCGCCCACGGGCATGCGAAGGGGCGGCGGTTTCGCGACCGCCGCCCTTTTCAATTTCGCGGGCTGAACCTTGGCGAGGCGAAGGGCGTTGACGCCTTATGGCTCTGCTTATCCGAACACTGATCATGCCCGGCCTGATGCTGTCGCTGGGCGCCTGTGGGGACAACGGCCCGGTGAACCCGCCGACCGAACCGGCTGCCGCCGTCACGACCGAGGACCCGTCAGCGCCCGCCGCGCGGGGCCAGACCTCCATGCTGCCGGGGCGCGGTGCGACCAGTTTCGTCGGACGCTGGGCGGCGGACGTCAGTTGGTGCGCGGCGCCGCAGGGGGCGAACCGACCGATCGAGATCACATCGACCCGGTTCGAGGGGTATGAGAACTCTTGCGGGATCGCGGCGGTGGAGGAGGTCGCGGACGGCTATGTCGCGACCCTGGCCTGCGTGTCGGAGGGGACTGCTCGGTCCGAGCGGGTCCGGTTCCAGGTCACCGGCGACCTCATGCGACTGACCTATTTGGACCGGAGCGGCGATCCGGTCGAACTGCACAAATGCACGACGCTGGCCGACACGGCGACCACACCGCCGATCGCGCCCTGACCGAGGTCACCCGTCCTTGCGGTCCTTGGCGTGATCGACCGGACATACGCGGCGCGAGCCCGTCTGGCGAAACGGGGCCAGTCGGAGCTTGGATCCGTGATCGGGCGGACCCGCCTGACCGTCGGGGTGCAGACCGCGATAGTAGAGCTTCTGCCACTGGTCGGCGGGATGGGGCGGCTGGGTCTTCTTGACCCACTCCTGAAACTCCGCCCGGGCCACGCGCCAGTCGTCGAACGACCTCAGCAGCTCGGGCTCGTCCTCCATGGGGCGGAGCTCCGGCTTCACCCCGTCCAGCACCCCGCGCGGGGTGGGGAAGAAGAAGCAGAAGGGCTCGTTTTCCTCGAACCGGATCCAGACGTCCGGGCGGGTGAAGCGCCAGTTCATGGTGAAGGTGTAGGGCGCCCAGTCGGTCTCGATCACCCCGCCCATCGGGGCGATGCCGTCCTTCATGGCGTTGGGTGGGCCGCCGACCCACAGGTTCCAGCCCTCGGACGTGCGGATGATACCGTCGACGTGGAAGGTCAGGGTCCCGCTGCCGAACAGGGAGATGGGGGCCTTCTTGGGGTCCGCGCCTTCGTCGAGCACGATCTCGACCGAGCGGGCGTCCACCCCGCCGTGCCAGCGGGCCTTGAAGCCGACGGGGCTGAGCATGTCCCAGCCATGGGCGTTGGCGATGGCCAGCGGCAGGCAGCGATAGGCGAAGCTTTCGGGCGTGTCCGTCATCCACTGGCGCTTGCCCGAGGAGGGCGCGATGCGCGGAGCCCAGCCCTCGCGGACGTAGCAGATCAGGTCGGTCTCGGCCGCCCGGACGGGCGCGGTCTTGGGACGGACGGGGGCGGATCCTTTGAGTTTCTTCATGGCCCGTCCCCGCGCTCAGGTCAGTTGAACAGGAAGTTCATCACGTCGCCGTCCTTGACGACATAGGATTTGCCCTCGGCCCGCAGCTTGCCGGCCTCGCGGGCCTTGGCCTCGCCCTTGAGGGCGACATAGTCCTCGTAGGCGATGGTTTCGGCGCGGATGAAGCCCTTCTCGAAATCGGTGTGGATGACGCCGGCGGCCTGGGGCGCGGTGTCGCCGATGTGGATGGTCCAGGCGCGGGCCTCCTTCGGACCGACCGTGAAATAGGACTGCAGACCCAGCAGGGCGTAGGCCTCGCGGATCAGGCGGTTCAGGCCGGGCTCTTCGAGACCGAGGCTCTCGAGGAACTCGGCCTGTTCGGCGGCGTCGAGGACGGCCAGTTCGGAATCGATCTTGGCCGAAATCACGACGGAGTTGGCGTTGTCCTCGGCGGCGCGCTTGGCGACCAGGTCGGACAGTTCGTTGCCCTTGTCGGCCGAGCCTTCGTCGACGTTGGAGACGTAGAGGGCGGGGAGCGAGGTCAGCAGCTGGAGCATGTGCCAGGCCTTTTCGTCCTCCTTGGACACCTCGACGACGCGGGCGGGCTTGCCGGCGCGGAGCGGGACGAGCGCGGCGTTGATCAGCTTCAGCGTCAGCTGGGCGTCCTTGTCGCCGCCCTTGGCCTTCTTCTCGACGTTGACGACGCGCTTCTCAAGGCTTTCGAGGTCGGCGAGCATCAGCTCGGTCTCGATGATTTCGAGGTCACTGATCGGGTCGATGCGGTTTTCGACGTGGGTGATGTCGTCGTCGACGAAGCAGCGCGCCACGAAGGCCACGGCGTCGCAGTCGCGGATGTTGGCCAGAAACTGGTTGCCCAGGCCCTCGCCCTTCGACGCGCCGCGCACCAGGCCGGCGATGTCGACGAAGGTGATGCGCGAGGGGATGATTTCCTTCGACCCGGCGATCTCGGCCAGGGCGTCCAGACGCGGCTCCGGCACGGCCACGTCGCCGGTATTCGGCTCGATGGTGCAGAACGGGTAGTTGGCCGCCTGGGCCGCCGCCGTCTTGGTCAGGGCGTTGAACAGGGTGGACTTGCCGACGTTGGGCAGGCCGACGATCGCGACTTTAAGGGCCATGGTATTCCTCGTGAGGCGCGAGCCTTTAGACGGTTCGCAAGCGTTTGTCAGGCTCCACCCCATCTCCGTGCACCACGGCGAAGGCCGGGGTCCAGATCACAGGCCGCAATGGCTGGGATCATGCGGCTTGCTTACTGCTCCAACCACAGAGACCGCCATCTGGACCCCGGCCTTCGCCGGGGTGCACGGAGAGAATCAGGCGGGCGGCTGGCCCACGGTCGCGGTGATCTCGACCGGGGCGGCCGTGGCGAAGGTCAGGGTCAGGGGAACGGTGTCACCGGCCCTCAGGGGTTCGGTCACCCCCATCAGCATGATGTGGTTGCCGCCGGGGGCAAGCGACACGGCCTGGCCGGCGGGCAGGGGCAGGCCAGCCTCCAACTCCCGCATCATCATCATGTTGCTCTCCATACGCATCTCGTGGACCTGAGCGAGGGCGGCGACGGGCGAGGCGACGGAGACCAGGGTGTCCGCGACGGGTGCGGTCAGGGTCAGGTAGCAGCCTGTGACCTGACGGCCTTTCGGGGTGGGACGGCACAGAGCGTCGGAGACCGCGACGGGTCCGGCGGCGCCGGTCTTGTCGGAGGGACCGGACTGGCCGCAGGCGGCGAGGGTCAGAGCCGACAGGGCGGCGACGAGGATGAGGGGGCGGGTCAAGACATCTGTCCTTCAGGTTCGCGGCGCGACAGCAGGGCGACCGCGCGATCCAATAGGACCGCGACGATCAGGCTGAGGCCCGTGAGGGGATACAGGATCGCCAGGGGCAGGACGATGGCCAGAACGGCGGCTTTTGCGCGCGGTCCAGGCGGGGCGACGGGGGCGGCGAGGCGTCCCTTTGGACGACGCTTCCACCACATGACCACCGCGCTGATGCCCAGCAGCCAGATGGCGATGCAGCCGCCCAGCATCAGGTAGCGATTGATGAAGCCGTACTGGGTTCCCTGATGGGTCGCGATGCCCCATTCGATGGCCTTGGCGCCCGGTCCGAACTGACCGTAGCCGATGTCGGCGCGGACGGCGCCGGTGGCTCCGTCGATATAGAGGGCGCGCGTGTCCTCGACCTGCGTCACCTGTCGCGAGACGGTGAAGGCCAGGGTGGGGTCCGCCGGAATCGATACCTGATAGGGCCGCGCCAGCCCTTGCGCCTCCGCCGTGGCGATGACGGTGGACAGGCGGGCCGGCGCGACGTGATCGGACGGCATGACCATCCCCTCCATCGTCCAGCCGACGCCGGACGGCGCATCGGCGGCGTGTTCTGCGTGGGCCCAGGGACTGGCGGCGGCGGGGGCGGGCGGACGGCCCAGGCCGTTGGCCCTGACCCAGTCTCCGACGGCGTCGCCCCAGACCACCGACCACGGCATGCCCGTGACCGCCAGGAAGAGGATGACGGCGCCCGCATAGAGGCCGGTCAGGGCGTGCAGATCGCGCCAGAACGGCCTGCGCCCCGTCTCCGTGCTGCTCAGCTTGACCACCCCGACCGCCCGCCTGCGTGGCCACCAGAGGAAGATGCCGGTGGCGACCAGGATGATGGTCCAGCCCGCGACGATCTCCACAATCACATTGGCCCAGGTCCCGATCAGTACGAGGCTGTGCAGGTGTTTGACCGTCTCCATGACGCCGCCGAACGGGGTGACGCCGGTCACACGCGCATCTGCCGGATCGACGAAGACCGTGCGCTTGGTCGCGTCTTCCAGGGTGACGCCGAAGCGGACGGCGCGATCAGCGCGGGCAGGCATCAGGATGCTGGACGCCGTGCCGCCGGCCGCCTGTTCGGCCGCCGCGCGCCACTGGTCCGGCGAGGCGGGGCTGGCGGCCGGCGTGACTTGGGCCATGCCGCGATAGACGGCGTCGTCGATCTCGGACTTGAACAGATAGAGGCCGCCGGTCAGGGCCATCAGCATGAGGACCGGCAGGACCAGCAGGCCCGCATAGAAATGCCAGCGCCAGACGGTTCGATAGGCATCTGAGAGGAGGCCGGGAGCGGCCGGAGCCGCTCCCGTCTTGATGGTTTGGGTCATCAGTAGGCGAACCTGAGGCCGACGAAGGCCGAGACGCCTTCGCCCGGCCAGAAGACGGCAGTCGAGGCGGTTCGGGCGTCGGTCACCGCGCTGAAGTTCGAGACATAGCGCTCGTCCAACACGTTGCGGGCGTCGACGAACAGGCTGGCCCGCTCGTCGAGCCTGTAGCCGAGACCCAGGTTTACGACCGTGTAGCCCGGCGCCTTCAGGGTGTTCATGTAATCGACCCAGGTGTCCGACGGCGTCCATTCGACCGAGGGGGCGACGAACCAACCAGCCGGGTGATCGTAGCGCAGCTCAGCCCGATAGACATGGGGCGGCACCAGCGGCAGGTCGTTGTCGCCATAGGCACGGTCGCCGTCGAAGGCGAAGTCCGAGAAGGTGTAGGTCTGGCGCAGTCGCCAGCCCCCTCCCAACAAGTTTTGCGCGAACCGCCAGTCGAGACCGGCCTCGACGCCCTGGTGGACCGTCTTCTCGGCATTGAAGGTCGCGGCGGGGATGCCGAGCGCCGGGTTGACGACGAAGTTCAGCAGCTCTCCGTCGAGGTTGGCGCGATAGACGGCGACGTCCCACGAGAACTGGGCAGTGCGTCCGCGTAGACCGGCTTCATAGGTCCAGGCTTCCTGAGCCTCGACAGGCGCGAAGCCGCCCGCGGTCGGCGAGAGGGAGCCGAAGTTTGGGGGTTCGACCGAGCGGGTCACGTTGGCGTAAGCCTGCGCACCCGATGGGCTCTCCCACAGGATGCCGAGCCGGGGGGCGAACCAGTCGTAGTCCTTGCCGGTGGTCAGGTTGAACGTGGTCGGGCTGACGGCGAAGCTCTGGTAGTCCCGCTCGGCGCGGCCCCAGGCGCCGCCGGCGACCAGGGCCACGCTGTCGGTGACGAACAGCCGACCCTCGGCGAAGACGTCGAGCGCCTTTCCGTTCTGGCGCGCATTGGCCGTGCGGGCACCGCTGGAGCCGCGCACATTGATGAACTGCTGGGCGTCGAGATCACCCGAGCGATACCAAATCCCGCCGAAGGCGTCGGCGCGCAGGCCGAACACCTGGCCCTCCCAATCGATACGACCGAAGGCGCCGTAGTTGCGGCTCTGCTGGTCGATGACCTGGAAGATCGGGTGATGCAGGTCCTTCCAGGTGCCGTAGACAGCGCCCTCGAACAGCAGGCCCGGGCTCAGCCGCCAGCGGCTCGACAGGGTGGTGCGAACCGAGGCGTAGTCGCGCTGATAGTCATTGGCGACGTTGGCGGCGGCGGCCGTGACCGGGGTGTTCAGCGCCTGGGCCAGGGTGAGGGAACCGGGGATCTGCTGATGGATGTAGGCGCCTTGGACGATCAGCCGGGCCTCGCGATCCTCGCCGAAGCTGCGGCCGATATTGGCGGTGATGTACTGCTGCTGGCCGTCCGAATGCTGGCGCCAGCCTTCGGCGGTTGCGCCGGTCACGCCGATGAAGCCATCCCAGTCGCCGTGGACGCCGCCGACCTCGGCATGGAGCCGACCGGTGCGCCAGGAGCCGAAATCGGCGCGCAGGCTGGCGGTTTCGCCCGAGGTCCGACCATTGGGGGTGACCAGGTTGACCGCCCCGCCCAGAAGGGCGCCGCCGAAGCGCAGGGCATTGCCGCCCTTGTAGACCTCCGTGAAGCGGGCCAGCAGCGGATCGACCATCTGGACGTCGCCGAAGCCGTCGGCCTCGTTGAACGGGATGCCGTCCTGGGCGACGAACAGGCCGCGGAGGTGGTTGGCATTGCCGATGCCCGAGCCCCGGATCGAGATGCGGACATCGCCGCCCCACTTCTTCTGGGCATAGACGCCGGGCACGTCGCGCAGGACGTCGGCCATGTTCGGGGCGTAGCGGCTCTGGAGGCTTTCGGCGGAGACGACGGCGACGGAGCCGGGCGTGCGGGACAGGCGCCGGCGGGCCTCGGCGACGGCGGGCGGGTCCTCGGGATTGCGAGCGCCGGTGACGATGACCTCCCCGAGATCGACGGCGTCCTGTGGGACGGTCTGGGCGAAGGCGGGAGTGCTCGCGGCGGCGAGCAGCAGCGCCAAGGGCGCCACGGTGGTCTTGAGCAACATGGGATTTCCTGAATCAGGGACAGTCGAGCGCAGCCCCGTCAGGGGCGCGCAGGCGAAAGGTCGGTCTGGTTCAGGCGTGAGGGGGAGCGGTGGAGGGCGGGCGCGGCGGACCGCGCGCGGGCGGCGGTGCGGCCTCGTGCTGGACGACGAAGACAGAGGCCGGACGGGTCGTCGCGACCTTCGCCGGCTGCAGGACCGGCGGATCGGGCAGGGCGGCCGCGAAGGCGAGGACGCAGGCGGCGCATTTGGCCCCGGCCATGCCCTTGCCGGAGTCCTGACCGTCCACGCCGATGGCGATGGTCTGGGGCCCCTCGGTCGAGCAGATGACCATAGGGTGGCCCGGCGTCGAAGCCGCCAGGGCCGCGAACGGCAACAGGCTTCCGAACACGATGGCGAAGGTCGCGGCCAGGAAGGCCAGCGAACGCGCGGTCGACCAGGATTCGGCCTGAGAACGGGTCACGGAGCGGCTCTATCCCAGTGCGAGCAGGATGAGAAGCGCGTCAAAGTCTCCTCCCTGTTCGCCGCTTGGCGAACGGGGAGGTGGCTCGGAGCACAGCGGAGAGACGGAGGGGTTCTTTGCGCGCGCACGAAGAACCCCTCCGTCAGCTCGCGAAGGGCTCGTTGCCACCTCCCCATCTGCGATGGGGAGGAGACTTCGAGGGTTACTCGCCCTTCGCGGCCTGCGCCGCCTGGCGCGGGCTGAACTTGGGTGCCGGGGCCAGGCGCAGGACCTCGCCCTGATAGCGCTCGTCCTCGCCCTTGACGGCAAAAGGCAGGGCGTCGGCGCAGGCGTTCAGCATGGCGTCCAGCCACGGCTGCTCGGCCTTGTGGAAGTCGCCCAGCACATGGGGCATGACCATCGATGGCTCCCCTGGGTGGCCGATGCCCATGCGGGCGCGGCGGAAGTCGGCCCCCAGCTGGCTGATCAGGCTGCGCACCCCGTTCTGGCCGGCCGCCCCGCCGCCGGTCTTCATGCGGAAGCGGCCGGGGGCCAGGTCGATCTCGTCGTGGAAGACGATGACGTTCGCCGGCGGGATCTTGTAGAAGCGCGCCGCCTCGCCGACGGCGTTGCCGGAGTTGTTCATGAAGGTCTGGGGCTTCATCAGGAGGATCTTCGTCCCCTCGATCTCGCCTTCCGAAATCACCGACTGGAACTTCGCCCGGTCGGAGCCGAACCGCCAGCGGCGCGCGATCTCGTCCACGGCCATGAAGCCGATGTTGTGGCGGTTCTTCTCGTATTTGGGGCCCGGGTTGCCGAGGCCGGCGATGATCAACATGGGTTCAGTCGCCGAGGCCGAGGACGAAGGTCAACTGGCGGTCCAGGCGACGCATTTCTAAGGCGCTCAGGCTTCCGATCGTCGCGCCGATCTTGGAGTGGCTCACGGCATGGATCTTCTCGGTCATGATCAAAGACGGGCTGCGCAGGCCGTTCCGGATGTTGGGGTCTAGCAGCAGTCGCTGCCTTGCCTGCTTTTCCACATCGCTTGTCAGAAGGCAGACCAAGGATGAGCCCACGCCTTGGAGCACGTCATTCTGAATGACGACCGCTGGTCTAGACTTGTCACCGGCGATAGCCACGGCGACGATGTCTCCGCGGGTCAATAGGCTTCCGCCTCGGCCTCGTCGGCATACTGATCGGCCATGAGGGCTTCGCCGAATTGGAGAGCTTCCCGTTCGGATTCGCTGTCGCGGATTCGCTCAAGCGCGGCGGAGAGTTCCTCCTTGAACCCAGGGAAATCGGGATCGAGGGTCCACAAACGCACTTCCTTGTAGCCGGCCGCCTTCATGCGGGCACGAAAGGTGTCGTCGCTTTCGCCGTGATGTTGTTGCCGATCCATTCGCATAAGCTAACGCGGAGCACTGTTTCAGGCAAACAAAAGCCCGCCGGGCCGGAGCCGGGCGGGCCAATGTTCAACGGTGATCCGAAGATCAGCCTTCCGACTTCTCGCCGTCTTCCGCAGCGGCGTCTTCGTCGCCCTGTTCGGTGGCGGGAACCTCGCCGGCCTCGATGGCGGCGGCTTCGGCCTCGGCGTTCTCTTCGGCGATGGCTTCTTCGATCTCGTCAGCGGCCTTGGCGGCCGAAGAGGTCTTGATCGAGGCGATCACGAAGTCGCGGTCGGTGATGGTGGCTTCCACGTCCGAGGGGACCTTGACGTCCGACCAGCGGATGGTGTCGCCCAGCTTGTGGCCGGCCAGGTCGACGACCAGGTCTTCCGGGATGTGGTCGGCGCGGACCAGAATCTCGACCGAGTGACGGACGA
This sequence comes from Brevundimonas sp. FV1ye28, assembly GCF_058681135.1. Taxonomy (NCBI): domain Bacteria; kingdom Pseudomonadati; phylum Pseudomonadota; class Alphaproteobacteria; order Caulobacterales; family Caulobacteraceae; genus Brevundimonas; species Brevundimonas sp. FV1ye28. Next base: position 92,841 of record NZ_CM178731.1, read on the forward strand.
TCTCGAGCGAGCCGCCCTGACGGAAGGCCTTGCACTGGTCTTCGTTGATGAAGTGGATCGGCACTTCGATCTTGATGGTCTGCTTCGCATCGACGCGCATCAGGTCGAAGTGCAGCGGACGGTCCGACACGGGATCGAACTGGACGTCCTTGGCGATGACGGGCTGGGTTTCCTCGCCGTACTTCAGCGTGACCAGGTGACCCAGCAGCTTGCCGGTGTACAGCTTCATGCGGAAGTCTTTCTCGTTGACCGAGATGGCCACCGGAGCCTTGTCGCCGCCGTACAGGACGCCGGGGACAGTGCCCGACCGACGAGCGGCGCGCGCGCCGCCGGTGCCGGTGTTCTCGCGGACGTCCACGTTCAGAATGATCTCGGCCATCTGGCTCGCCTCAACAACAAAAACGCCTGCGCAGACTTATCTGCCCGCGCGGCGGGGTCATGGACCCTCGAATTCAAGAGCGCGGGTCATTACACGCAAGAGGCCGGGTGTGCAACGGCCTTGGAGTCGAGTTTTGGACGCGAGGCTTCAGTTGGCGGCAGGCGCCGGCGCGGACAGGGCGGCCGTGGTCGCTTCCACGGCCACCGGCGTGACCTCGGCCGTCGCGGTCGTGGGCACGACCGAAACCGGGATCGTCGCCGCCGTGGCGCAGGTCGCCAGGTCGCGAACGATGTGACGGCCCAGGCAGAACATGTCCTCGTAGCTGGGACGCGCGGCGGCCAGGCACTGGAACAGGTTCAGCTTGGACATATCCAGGCAGAACTGGGCGTTGGTCTCGATCGACAGGGCTTCGGTGTTGGCGCGCGCGTCGTCGCCCGCCGCGCCCATGGCCGCCAGGGCCGCGATGGCCAGGGCGTTGACCACCGCCGGGGTGTAGGGAGGCCCGTTGTTGGCCGTCGCCAGATTCAGGCCGGAACCGCTGTTGGCCGCGGTGAACAGACGCGCCGATTCCTCCGCCGAGGGTAGCATCTGGATGGCCGAGATGGTCTTGACCGATTCGAGGCGGACCTCGCGGCTCGGGATCGGGGTCACGGCCCACCGACGGCGCGGGTCGCGGCGCTCCTGGATCGTATAGGCGTCCGCCTCGACTCCGTCGGCGATGGCGGTCAGGGCGACGATGTCCTGGTTCAGGGTCGAGATGATCAGGCCGGCGGCGACGTCGGCCCCGGGCAGGGTCGCGGCATAGGCCGGGTCGCGGATGATGTTGGCGACCACTTCGGCGCGCTGCTGAGGATCATCGGCGAAGGTGCGCACGCCAGCCACGAACTCCGGCGACTGCAGGGCGAGGATCGAAGCATAGGCGATCATGCCGCGTGACAGGGTGGCCGGATCATAGGCCGCGCCCTTGCGCATGGCGGCCTGGATCGATTCGGCGTCCTGGAAGCCGCCGGCCTGGATGGTGCCGACGTCGCGGATGAAGGTGACGTAGATGGAGGCGGCCTGGGCGACGCCTTCGTTCAGGGTCACCGGCGGGGGCGGCGGGGGCGGCGGCGGGGGCGCGACCGGCTCTGGTTCAGGGGTGCTGCAGGAAGCCAGAACGAGGGCCGCGGCAGCCGCGGCGATGGCGAGACCGCGATGCGGAAGGGCCAGACGCATGGTGATTTTCCCCACAAGGATACAGCGACGCTCTGACGGCGTCGTGGTCGTGTCGGCTTATAAGCCTTCCCTAAGGTTTTCCGATCGTTAATCGCCTGAAAGGCGTTCAACTCTCCGGCGCCGCGAGGGGCGAGCTTAGCCGTTTGGCCCGGCGTTCAGCCGCTGCGTCGGCGTCAGGGCGGAGGAAGGCGGGACCGGAGCAGAGGAGGGGCTCGGCAGAGGCGCGGGCGTGATGGTCGGCTCGCGCGCCGGCGTCTCGAGCGAGGGTGTCGGGAGCGGCTGGGGCTCGATCGCGGGCGAGCGCGTCGGGGCCGGACTGCGCCCACCGCTCTGGGTCGGGTTGCCGACGGTGATGATGGCGGTCGGCAGGGCGGCGCCCCGCGCGCAGGTCGACAGGTCGCGGATCACATGGCGACCGAGGCAGAACATGTCTTCGTAGGCCGGACGGGCGGCGGCCATACACTGGAACAGGTTCAGTTTGGAACTGGCCAGGCAGTCCTGGCTGGCACGGTCGTATTGCAGGGCGTCGGTGTTGGCGACGGCGTTGTCACCGGCCGCGCCCAGGGCCGCGAGGGCGGCCATGGCCAAGGCGTTGGTGACCGAAGGGGCATAGGGGGCGCGACGGATCCGGCCAGCTGTGACACCCAGGCCCGTTCCACCGTTGGAAGCCGCGTAAAGGCGCGCGGTCTCCTCCGCCGAGGCCAGCACGGGCCGGCTCAGGTCCTTGACGGCCTGCAGGCGGGCTTCGCGGTTGTCCGCAGTGGCGCGGCCCCAGCCGTTCCGCTGATCGCCGGCATACTGGATGTTGTAGGCGTCGCTTTCTACCGAATCGGCCGCAGTCGACAGGGCGACGATGTCGGCTTCGAGCACGCCGATCACCAGGCTGGCGGCGGCTTCCGCCCCCGGCAGGGTCGAGGCGTACTCGGGATTGGCGACGATGCGGTTGATGATCTCACGACGCGTGGTCGGATCGGCTCCGACCTGCCGCACGCCCGATACGAATTCGGGCGACTGCAGTGCCAGGATGGAGCCGTAGGCCACCAGGCCGCGCGAAATCTGATCCGGATCGTAGGACGCGCCGCGCCGCAGGGCCTCTTGGACCGCCGCCGAACTGGCGAAGCCGCCCCGGAGCGTGGCCATGTCGCGCGTGAAGGTAAGATAGACGGCGGCCGAACGGGCCACGCTGTCATTCAAGGCCACCGGCGGCGGCAGGCGGGCGGCGATGGCCGCCGCCTCGATCGCCGCGATGCGCATCTCCTCGGCCTGAAGCTCGGCCTGGCTGGGCCCGCAGGCGGACAGCAGGCCTGCCACGGCGAGGGCGACCAAGGCTGGGCCGCGGCTAAGGATGTTGAGACGCATGGAGATTCCCCGAAAGCATGGCCCGACTGAAAGGTCCAGTCCGGCGGTTTTGAGGCAAGTCGGCCGACGTTTTCGTGATCAGTCGAAGAGTTTGGAGACCGATTCCTCGTTGGCGATTCGACGGATGGCCTCTCCGATCAACGGCGCGACGGCCACCGTGCGGATCTTGGAACAGGCCAGAACCTCGTGGGGCTGCTCGATCGAATCGGTGATGACCAGTTCCTTCAGCGGTCCGTCGGTGACGCGCTGCACCGCCGGACCCGAAAGGACGCCGTGGCTGATGTAGGCCGAGACCTCGGTCGCGCCCGCCTCGATCAAGGCCTTGGCCGCATTGACCAGTGTGCCGCCCGAATCGACGATGTCGTCGAACAGGATGCACTCGCGTCCCGACACGTCGCCGATGATGTTCATCACTTCGCTCTCGCCCGCCTTGGGGCGGCGCTTGTCGACGATGGCCAGATCGATATTCAGTCGCTCGGCCAGGCTGCGCGCCCGCACCACGCCGCCCACGTCGGGTGACACGATCATCAGGTTGCCGCGCTGGTAGTTTTCCTTGATGTCCTGAACCAGGACCGGCGTCGCCACCAGATTGTCGGTCGGGATGTCGAAGAAGCCCTGGATCTGGCCCGCGTGCAGATCCATCGTCAGGACCCGGTCGGCGCCCGCGCGGGTCAGCATGTTGGCGACCAGCTTGGCCGAGATCGGCGTGCGTCCGCCGGTCTTCCGGTCCTGACGCGCATATCCGAAATAGGGGATGACCGCCGTGATCCGCCGCGCGGACGCTCGCACAAGGGCGTCGATGCAGATCAACAACTCCATCAGGTTGTCGTTCGCGGGATAGGAGGTCGACTGGATGACGAAGACATCCTCGCCGCGCACGTTCTCCTCGATGACGACGAAGACCTCGTTGTCGGCGAACCGCTTCACCTGAGCCTTGGTCAGGGGCATGTCGAGATGATCGGCGATGGCCTGGGCGAGTTGCCGGTTCGAGTTGCCAGCGAGCAGCTTCATCCGGTCATCCTTTCGCCGTCATCGAACCGCCAATGACGTCTGTTCCGTACAGGCGCGCTCTTTAGCAGCGCGTCGGCCCGTATCAAGCCGTGATTGCCCTTATCGGCGCATGGCGCGTTGCGAGTGCCGATGTTAGAGAACGCGATCTTGATACCCGGGGGCCGGCCATCGCGCCGTCCGGGCGGCGTGTGATGAGGTTCCAGGTTGCTGACGTCCTTTCAGTCTTCGTCCGTTGTGCGCCGGGGCGGCGTGGTTGTTCTGGTCGCAGTCGCGGCCCTGACCGCCGCTGCCTGTAACGGCGGCGGCAATCGCCCGCGCCTCGCCTATGAGGAGCGCCCGGTCGAGCTGCTCTACAACACAGGCTACGAGCGGCTGCAGCGCCAGCGCTGGTCAGATGCGGTCGATTATTTCCAGGAAGTCGAGCGTCAGCACCCGTATTCGGAATGGTCGCGCCGCGCGATCCTGATGCAGATCTACGCCTACTACCAGAACGGCAATTATCCGGAATCGATCGCCGCTTCGGATCGGTTCATCCAGCTGTTCCCGGGAAGCCCGTCGGCGGCCTATGCCTTCTACATGCGCGCCACCTGCCACTTCGAGCAGATCGTGGACGTGGGTCGCGACCAGGGTCAGGCCGAACAGGCCCTGGCCGGTCTGCGCGATGTCGCCCGCCGTTATCCGGGCTCGTCCTACGCGACCGATGCCACGGTCAAGATCGACATGGTCAACGACCAGTTGGCCGGCAAGGAAATGAATATCGGCCGCTACTACCAGCGCGCCAACCAGCCGCTGGCCGCCATCGGCCGCTACAAGGCGGTCATCGACAACGAGGCCTTCCAGCGCACCTCGCACACCCCCGAAGCCCTGTATCGCCTGGTCGAGGTCTATCTGACGCTAGGCCTGAAGGACGAGGCGGAGCGCAACGGTTCGGTGCTGGGCTTCAACTATCCCGGCAGCCCCTGGTACGCACAGGCCTATGCCCTTCTGACCGAGGACGGCCTGCGGCCTGAAACCGCACCGACCGGTGAGCGCGAAAGCTGGCTGCGGCGGATCATCCCGGGCTGACGATCTTGTCGGCGATCATTTTTGTAGCTACATAAATGATCGAGTTCGACCCGGAGAAAGACGCCGCGAATATCGCCAAACATGGCGTGTCTCTGAAGCTCGCGGAACGAATGAACCGCGAAGAGGCAGAAGTGGTTGTCGATAGTCGTCACGACTACGGCGAACCGAGGTGGATCGCGTTTCAGGAGATCGATGGCCGCCTCTACGCCTTCGTCTTCACCGTAAGGGTTGATGTGATCCGGGCGATCAGCGTGAGGAAAGCCAATGACCGAGAGAAAAGAGCGTTCGACAGACGACGGTCTGGAGGAAGCCCGTCGTGAGTTCGTGTTCGACGATGACGACGCGCCTGAGCTCACCGAGGAACTCGCGGCTAAGCTGAGACCTGCCCATGAAGTCCTGCCCGAATACATCCTCGCCCAGTTTGCTCGCTCGCCGGGCCGTCCGCGTGCGCCCTCGCCCAAGGTTCAGACCACGTTGAGACTAGATGCCGAGGTCATCGACTTCTACAAGGCCGGCGGGCCCGGCTGGCAGTCGCGGATGAACGCCGCCCTTCGCAAGGCCGCCGGATTTACCGACTAACCGTTCCTGCCCTGTTCTGGTCTAGAGTGTCGGCGATGCCGAATCATTGTGCGCGATGCTGACCAGTCTTTCGATCCGCGACGTGGTGCTGGTCGACGTCCTCGATCTGGAGGTCGACGAGGGCCTGACCGTGCTGACCGGGGAAACCGGGGCCGGCAAGTCGATCATCTTGGACGCCCTGGGGCTTGCTCTGGGCGGGCGAGGGGAGGCGGGCCTGGTCCGCGCCGGCGCCAAACAGGCCGTCGCCACAGCCGTCTTCACCGCTCCCGACGACGATGACCTGCTGGAGCTGATCCGCGACAAGGGGTTCGACGTCACGCCGGGCGAGGACCTGATCCTGCGCCGCGTGGTCTCGTCGGACGGCCGCAGCCGCGCCTATGTCAACGATCAGCCGGCCGGGGTCGCGGCCTTGCGCGAGATCGGCGCCCGCCTGGTCGAGGTGCACGGCCAGCACGAGACCGTGGGACTGCTGGACTGGAAGACCCATCGCGGCCTGCTCGACGCCTATGGCGGCCTGGCGCCTCAGCTGGGCGGGGTCGCCTCCGCGTCCGAGAAATTGAAGGCCGCCGAGGCGAAGCTGGAAGGGCTCCGGGCCGCCGCCGCCGATGCCGCCGCACGCCTGGAAGAGATCAGCCTGAACCTCGCCGACCTCGACGCGCTCGACCCGCGCGAGGACGAAGAGACCGAACTGGCCGGCGAACGCGCCGTCCTGGGCGCGGCGGAAAAGGCCGTCGCCGACCTCGCCGACGCCCGCACCAACCTCGGCGGCGACAAGCTGAGCCAGAAACTGTCCGCCGCCCTGCGTGCCGTCGAACACGCCCGCCAGCGCGCGACCCAGGCCGGGGTCGAGGCCGATCATCCGGTGCTCGCCCGCCTGACCAGCGCCGCCGAGGCCATCGACCGCACCATGGTCGAGGCCGCCGAAGCCATCGCCGAGGTCGATGCCGCCGCCAATGCCTTCGACTTCGAGCCTGGCCGCCTCGACAAGGCCGAGGAGCGGCTGTTCGCCCTACGCGCCGCCGCCCGCAAGCTGAACACCACCGTCCACGCCCTGCCTGCGCTCCGCATCTCGCTGCGGGAACAGTTGCGGCTCATTGAGGACGGCGCCGAGGCCATGACCGTCGCCGCCCGCGAGGTCGCCGTGGCGCGCGAGACCTATGACATCACGGCCTCCCTGCTTAGCTCCGGTCGCGAGGCCGCCGCCGACCGGCTGTCGAAGGCGGTGATGGAAGAGTTGGGCCCGCTGAAACTCGACCGCGCCCGGTTCCGTGTCGCCCTCGAGCCCGTCGCCGACGGGCGTCGTGGTCCTCTGGGTGTCGAGACCGCACGCTTCGAGATCGCCACCAACGCCGGGACGCCGTTTGGGCCGCTCGACGCCATTGCGTCCGGCGGCGAACTGGCCCGTTTCGCCCTGGCCATGAAGGCCGCACTGGCCGGCCGCGAGGATCAGCGCCAGCCGGTCATGATCTTCGACGAGGTCGATCAGGGTGTCGGCGGCGCCGTGGCCGAGGCCGTGGGCCAACGCCTCAAACGCCTCTCCACCGGCGCCCAGGTTCTGGTCGTGACGCACAGCCCCCAGGTCGCCGCGCGGGGCCACGCCCACTGGAAGGTGCGCAAGGCCGACGCTGCCGGGGTCACCACGACCACCGTCGATACGCTGAGCGCCGAAGCCCGGCAGGAAGAGATCGCCCGCATGCTGTCGGGCGCGACGATCACCGAGGAGGCCCGCGCGGCCGCCCGCTCCCTGATCGGCTAGCGGGCTGAAGGAATGGCGCCCTCATCCCTCCCGTCCGGCGCCTTTCTGGGCCAACGTTCGACGACGGCGACGGTCGCCGGGTTCAAGGCCGGGCTGTGGCGAGCGAGCGTGCCGCCCGAGGGCGTCCACACCCACACCCACGAAGACGCCCATTTCGTCCTGGCCCTCGACGGCGGCTATCACAGCCTCGCCCATGACCGCGAGACGCCCAGGGGCCAGGGCTTTGCGGCGGGGGCGCTGATCTGGAATCCGCCCGGCGTCGAGCATCGCGACAGCTTCGAAACCCCCGGCGGACGGTTCCTGTCCGTCAGCTTCATGCCGCCGAAGGGCGCGATCAGGGGCGAGCCCATCCGCCTGCGTCGTCCCGTTGCCGAGGCTGCGGCACGGCGACTGGTCGGGGCGGTGGCGAGCCAGCGGGAGGCCGACGCGGTCAAGCTGGAAGGCCTGCTGCTGGACATGGCGTCCGCCGTCCTGTCGCCCGCCGAACTGGACGAGGATCCTGCGCCGCAGTGGCTGCTGCGCGCCGACCAGGCCTTGCGCGATCTGTGCCGACAGCCGGGTCTGGAGGTGCGGGACCTGGCGAGGATCGTCGGCGTCCATCCGGTGTCGCTGGCGCGGCGCTATCGCCGCCATTTCGGCATTTCGCCCGCCACGGCCATTCGCCGTGCGCGTGTCGATCGGGCGCTGGCGGATCTGGTCGTGGGCATGGATCTGGCCGAGCTGGCGGATCGCGGCGGCTATGCGGACCAGAGCCATCTGACACGCGAGTTCCGCGCCCTGTATGGCGTGACGCCCGGCGGATACCGCGCCCTGTTCGGCTGACCGGTTTCATCTGTTCAAGAAAGCTTTGCCGTAACCTGCGACAGCTCGGGCCTTATCCTGAGGACATCGAATGTACCGACTTCTGCTGGGGGCGCTCAGCCTCGCTCTGGTTTCCGGCCCGGCCCATTCCGAGGTCGACTGGCCCGTCGCCGCGCCAGCCAGCCAGGGCGTCTCGGCCGAGCGGCTGACGGCCATGGATGCGACCGTTCGCGCCGGCGAGTTCCAAAAGATCACCAGCGTCCTCATCGCCCGCCACGGACAGTTGGTGCACGAGGCCTATTTCGACGACGGCGGTCCTCAGGCCCGTCGCAACACCCGCTCCGCGACCAAGACCGTCACCGCCATGCTGATCGGCGCCGCGATCGCAGAGGGCCGGTTGTCGGGCGTCGATGCGCCGGTGATGCCCTTCGTCGCCGATAGCGGTCCCTTCGAGAACCCCGACCCGCGCAAGGACCGGATCACCGTCGAGGACCTGCTGACGATGAGTTCGTTGCTGGAGTGCAACGACGACAACGAGTTCTCGCGGGGCAATGAGGAGCGGATGTACCTGATCGAGGACTGGGCGGGCTTCGCTTTCGACCTGCCGATCCGGGGCTTCCCCGTCTGGGCGCCGCGTCCCGAAGCGTCGCCCTATGGACGGTCCTTCAGCTATTGCACTGCCGGTGTGGTGACCCTGGGCGCGGTGGTTCAAGGCGCGGTCGGTCGGCCCCTGCCGGAGTTCGCGCACGACGCCCTGTTCGGCCCGCTGGGCATCGACGGTGAGGAGTGGCAGATCTCTCCGACCGGCCTGGCCATGGGCGGCGGCGGTCTGGGGCTGACCAGCCGCGACCTGCTGGCGTTGGGCCAGCTTCTGCTGAACCGGGGACAATGGGACGGACGACAGGTGCTGCCCGCGGCCTGGGTCGAGGCCATGACGACGCCTCACTCGAGCGTCGGCGAAGGGCGCGGGGACTACGGCTATCTGGTCTGGCTGCCGACCTTCCAGGCGGCGGGGGCGCCGCACGCCGCCTGGATGATGTCGGGTTCCGGCGGCAATAAGGTGATCGTCGTGCCAGACCTCGACGTCGTGGCGGTGATCACGACCACGAACTTCGGTGTCCGCGATTCTCACGGCATCTCTGATCGTCTGATCGTCGAACACGTCCTTGCGGCGATCGCTCCCTAGCGGGCGCAGATCGGGGAGGGGCCGTCCGTCGTGGTGATCCAGCAGGCGCGATCGCGCGGATTTCGGATGTAGGTTCCGCCGACGGGGACCCGGCGTTCGGGGCTGAACACCTCGAACAGGCTGCCTTCGCCGTCGATGATGATCATGCGGACGGCAATGTCGGGGCCGTCCAGCTGGAAGCTGCCGTCATTGAACAGGGGGGTGAAGGTGCAGGCGGTCTCGGCCATCTGGCCGACGCTGCAGCGGATCTGGCGCGACCGGCCGGACCGCTCGTCGGGAGAGACCGGGATGACGGTGTAGGCCTGGGCCTTGGGCGCGGCCTTCGAGACGTCGGCCATGGCGCCGGTGGCGGCGAAGACGGCGGCTGCGGTCACGGCAGCAATGACGATGTTGACCATTCGAAACCCTCCCGACGCCCACCGCGTCAACGAACGAGAGCTAGCGGCAGTGGGAAGCCGGCGTCCAGCACCCACGGGTCTATACGCCCAGAATCCAGCCTTCTTCGCCCTCGACCTGGGCGATCAGGGCCTCGTCGGTGCCCTTCTTGGGTCCGAAGGCGGTCGACAGCTCGCCGCGCTCATCCATCAGGGCGAAATGCTCGGCGGTGGTGCGGACCTGGGCCTGGTCCTTGAACTCCCCTTCGGCAGGGGTGATCGGCCACATCGACGGCCAGACCTCGGCGACCAGGACCGACAGGGGCTCGACGTCGGCGGCGTCCAGGGCTCGCCAGCCGGTGCCGAGGGGCCAGACGGCGCCGGACGAACCGAGGCTCTCCAGCAGTCGACGTACCATCGGGATACCGACCAGGGTCTGGCCGCCGACGGCGCCGGCGCCATGCATCTGCCAGTTCGACTTGGGCTGCAGCTTGCCCTTGCGCACCGCGTTCTCGGTCGCCCGGAACTCGGGGATGTCGCCCGTTCCCTGCGGCGGCTTGGTCGTGGTCAGCCAGCGTTGCGCCTGCTTGGCCGGCGCCCCCCACAGGGGCCAGGCCTCGTCGGTCATCAGCCGGTTCATCTTGGCCGCGACCTGATAGCGGTTGTTGGTGTTGTCGGCCTTGTCCACGATGTTCGAGGCGATGAATTTCCACATCGCCGACCAGGCCGGGGTGTCCGCCAGCCCGAGGCGAGCCGCAGTCCCGACCGGATAACCCAGCGAGAAATCGAAGCCGACGAAGACCCGGTCGCCGCGCTTCTTGTGGTCGGCCAGGATCGTCTTCAGCAGCGCCTCGCCCTCGGCGCGCGTCGCGACGTTATGGGTCTCGGTATAGAGGCGGAAGCGCACGTCGCGTTTGGCCACGCCGATCCACACCGAGTTCTCGCCCAGTTTCTTGCCTTCGGCGGCGGTCCAGTCGGCAATGACATAGGCGTCGAACAGGCGGGCCACGGCGGGCTCCTTTGGAATACGCAAACAGAGAGGGTGGGGGCTTCTACCTCTCCTGCCGGTGAGGCGGCAATGGCGCCGGTCGTCTCCTCCCCATCTGCGATGGGGAGGAGACCGTTTCACCCCTTCAGCAGCGCCTCAAGGTGCGACAACCAGCGCCGTCCCAGCCGCATGGCCTCGGGCGGGGAGCCCGCATGGCCCGGCGCCATGGCGTTCCACAGAGCGAGTTCGAACTCGGGATAGCGGGCGTCCGCGAACAACAGCCGCAGGGTCACCAGCTCCGCATCCGGCGCCATGACGTCCAGCGCCTTTCGCTGTTCACCTCGCCGGACCCGGGCCACGACATGGCCGTCGACGATGATCTCGCCGCCCTCGACCTCTTCGAAGCTGTAGACCAGTCCGTGCGCACCGCGATTCCACAGCACGGCGATCTGGCCGCCTTCGAAATCCAGCCCCGCTGCGCGGCCTTCGTGGGCGGAGATGGCCTCGGCCTCGGCGACGGCGCCCAGGGACTTCAGCATGGCGCGACGCAGGCGGCGCTCCGGCTCCATCCACCAGTTCAGTGTCAGGGCGCCCGTCGTCAGGGCCGCCGCGGCCAGCGCCACCAGAAGGATGACGCGAAACGCCTCGGCCATCAGTCGGCCAGCTCGATCACCACCGGCACATGGTCCGACGGCTTGTCCATGTCGCGCGCGTCGCGATGGGTCTCGACCCCGACGAAGCGGTCGGCGGCCTGGGGCGACAGCAGGTGGAAGTCGATGCGGATGCCGTGGTCGCGCTGCCAGGCGCCGGCCTGATAGTCCCAGAAGGTGTAGGTCCCCGGCGGCTGGCGGCCCAGTTCGCCCGCTTCGTAAAGACCCAGCCCCTTCAGCGCCCGGAAGGCGGCGCGACTCTCGGGCTGGAACAGGGCGTCGTTGACCCAGGCGGCCGGGTTCTTGGCGTCCTCGGGCAGGGGGATGACGTTGTAGTCGCCGCACAGGGTGAAGGACTCTTCCAGCGCCAGCAGGTCGCGCGCATGGGCGTTCAGCCGCGCCATCCAGCGCATCTTGTAGTCGAACTTCTCGGTTCCGATCGGATTGCCGTTAGGCAGGTAGAGGCCGCCGACCCGCACCGGACGAGGAGCCTCGATGATCGCCTCGATATAGCGGGCCTGGTCCTCGGCGCCCTCTGTCAGAAGATCCTCGCCGGGCAGACCGCGCCGCACGTCCGAGACCGGGAATTTCGAAAGCAGGGCGACGCCGTTGTACGACTTCTGGCCGTGGACCTCGACGTTGTAGCCCAGGCTCTCGAACGCCTCCCGGGGGAATTTCTCGTCGACCGTCTTGATCTCCTGGAAGCAGACGACGTCCGGCTGGGCCGCCTCCAGCCATGCGAGCACGCTCGGCAGGCGGGCGTTGACGGAGTTGACGTTCCAGGTGGCGATGCGCATCGGCCGGACGCTAAGCGGCGTCGGTCACTGGAGCAAGCGCCGGTGAACGCCCTCTAAGGCGCCGGCGCGACCGCGGCCGCGACAGTCGTCAGGCGGCAACCGCCACCGATCCGCTGGGCCTGGTCGCAGGGATAGACGTTCAGCGGCTCGAAGCGCGGCGAGAAGATCACGACATAGCCGCCGCCCGCACCGCATTTGGCCTCATAGACCCGGTTGCCGCTCGCCGAACCCATATAGCGGCTGGCGGTCACGTCGCACTCCGACGCCGGGCTTCCGACCAGCCGAGTCTTCAGCGTCGCAGCCGCTTCTTCGGGCGTGGAGAACCGGCATGTCGCATTCTGGCTGGCCACGATCGCGCACTCGGTCGCGGTCCAGCCTGTGGCCGCCTTCTCGATCCGATAGCCGTCCAAGCCGGCGCAGCCGACCTCGTAGATCAGGGTGTTCTCGGCCGTCCGTCCCAGGGGCGCGCCCTGGTCGACGGTACAGGTGATGCCGGCCTCGGTCGCATAGCCGGCGACAGCGCGGGCGATGTCCTTGTTCTGGGCGATGACGCACTGAACGCCCACGTCGGCGTTCGGGTTGGCGGCACGCTCGGTCTCGGCCTGACCGGCCAGCAGGACGCAGTCGCGCGCCTCGGGCGGGATGGAGTTGACCAGGATATAGCCGGGCCCCGTCGCACAGGCGGCCTCGTAGGTGACGCGCTGACGGTCGGTGGTCTGGCCGATCACATTGGCCTCGGTCACCCGACAGGTGATCCCGGCCGCCGTGGCGATGCGCTGGGCGGCCATGGCGGCGGCGGGGCCGGAGGTGGCCAGGGGCGTGGAGGCGGAGGGGGCGGCGTTTGTGCTTTCCGTCGTCGCGGGCGCGCTCGGGTCCTGCATGTCCTGGGCGGAGGCGGCGACTGGGCTCAGGCAGACCGCGAGGGCGACGGTCAAGCTTGCGATCATAACGGATTTCGACACGGTACGGCTCCACTTCCCCAATGCCGGGGAAGGCGAGCGTGTGACCTGTCGCGCGCCCGGGTCAAGCCTTCCGGCGACCGAAAAGAAAGAACCGGCGGACGATGTCTCGTCCGCCGGTTCGGCAGGCTTAGTTTTTCGACAGTCTTACTGAGGCGTCGCGGCGGCCGGGGCTTCCGGCACGATGGTCAGGCGGCAGCCGCCGCCGATGCGCTGGGCGGTTTCGCAGGGGTAGACCTGCTGCACGGCGTATTCCGGGTTGAAGCGCACGATCACGCCGTTGCCGGCGCCGCACTTGGCCTCCCAGAAGGCGCCGTTGGCGTTGGCGCCCATGTATCGACCCTCGGTCACGTCGCAGGCGGCGGCTTCGGAGCCGGCGATGCGGGTCTTGAAGGTGGCGACCGTTTCGGCGGCGGTGGTGTAACGGCAGGTGGCGTTCTGCGTCGTCACGATAGCGCATTCGGTGGCCTTCCAGCCGTCGGCCAGCTTCTCGATCCAGTAGCCGTCGGCGCCGTTGCAGCCGATCTCGTAGATCAGGTTGCCCTCGCTGGACTTGCCGATCGAGGCGCCCTGATCGACGGAGCAGCGCACGCCGGCTTCGGTCGCATAGGTGGAGATGACGCGCAGGACGTCGGCGTTCTGCGGGATCACGCACTGGGTGCCCAGGTCGGCGGCAGGGTCGCGGGCACGGTCGATCTCGGCCTGACCGGCCAGGAGTACGCAGTCGGCCGCCACGGGCGGGGTCGAGGCCATGAGGATGTAGCCGGGACCGGTCGCGCAGGTCGCCTCATACGAACGGGAGCCGTCCGGGGTGAGACCCAGGAAGTTGGCGGCGCTGACCTGGCAGGACACCGAGGCCGAGGTCGCGATGGCTTGAGCTGCGGCGATATTTTCTTCCGGGGTCGGCGGAGCCGGTGCGCGCTCGCGCTCCTGACGTCGCGGGGTCCGGCTGGGGGTCACGCGCGCGGCCGGAGCCGTCACGGTGCCTTGAGGGTTGGCCGTGCCGAAGCCGGTGCCACGGTCGTTTGGGTCTTGCGCCGAGGCGGGCGAAAAGGCCGCCAAAGCCATGATTGCGGCGCCGCCGACGGCCGCCAGGGTTTTGATGAACACGGACGCTCTCCTTGGAAACTGGTCCTGAAAGCCTTGGCGAGGTGTCAGGATCAGGTCAAGGCTGACGTGGGGCGCTTCGGCATGATGGTCTGGCTCGGCGAGGGAGCAGGCGCTGGACGTCGCCGTCTTCCCCGGCCTATGGTCGCGCGTTGCATTTGGAGACGGACTTGGCCGACGGCGTCATCACCAGCGAAGGCGAGATCGAGCCAGGCGCGGACACCCTGCGCGGCTTGACCTATCCGCTGGGCACGCCTCCGGCGCCCGGCGAGGCGATCCAGGCGGCGCCCGGCGTGCTCTGGCTGCGCATGCCCCTGCCGATGCAGCTCAATCACATCAACGTCTATGCCATCGAGGACGGCGACGGCTGGGCCGTCATCGACACAGGCATCCGAACCCCGGACACGATCGAGGCCTGGGAGGCCGCTCTGTCGGGCCCGCTGGGCGGCAAACCCGTCACCCGCGTCATCTGCACCCACATGCACCCCGACCACATCGGTCTGGCCGGCTGGCTGTGCGAGCGGTTCGACGCGCCCCTGCTGATGACGCAGTTGGAGTATGTCACGGGCCGGATGCTGGTCGCCGACACAGGCCCGGCGCCGGAAGCGGGCGCGATCTTCTGGAAGGCGTCGGGCTGGACCGAAGATCAGGTCGAAAACTACCGCACCGGCTATGGCCGCTTCACCAAAGGCGTCTGGCCCATGCCGATGAGCTACGAGCGCATCGGCGAAGGCGACCTCCTGTCCATCGGCGGCCATGACTGGACGATCGTCGTCGGCAACGGCCACAGCCCCGAGCACGCCTGTCTTTGGCGCAAGTCGGATGGCGTCTTCCTCTCCGGCGATCAGATCCTGCCGCGCATCTCGTCCAACATTTCCGTCTGGCCGACCGAGCCCCTGGCCGATCCGCTCGACGACTGGATGACCTCGCTGGACCGGCTGGGCGACCTGCTGCCGGCCTATCTGCTGGTTCTGCCGGGTCATGGCGATCCCTTCACCGGCGTCCTGCCGCGCATCGAGGCGCTCAAGCGCGGCCATGCTGTGTCGTTGAAGCGGCTGGAGCGGACCCTGCGCGAGCCGAAGCGGGCCGTGGATGTCTTCGCCTCCCTGTTCGCCCGCCCGGTCGGCGACGGCATTCTGGGGATGGCCACGGGCGAGGCCATCGCCCACCTCAACTATCTGGCCGGTCAGGGCCGCGTGCGCCGCGAACGCGACGCCGACGGCGTGGACTGGTGGACCCTTAACGAACCGGAGCCCGCCGCATGAGCGACCCCATCCGTACCGATCTCGCCGATGGCGTGCTGACCGTCACCTTCGCCCGCGCGGACAAGAAGAATGCCATCACCCAGGCGATGTATTCCCTGCTGGCCGAAGCGACCAACCGCGCCCGCACCGACGACGCCGTCCGCGTCCTGCTGTTCAAGGCCGAGGGTGACAGCTTCTCGGCGGGCAACGACATCGCCGACTTCATCTCGATCGCCCAGTCGGGCGGCGGCCAGGTGACCGACGCGCCGGTGTTCCAGTTCCTGAAATCCCTGGCCGAGATGGACAAGCCGGTCGTCGCCGCCGTGCGCGGCCGGGCGGTGGGCATCGGCCTGACCCTGCTGCTCCATTGCGACATGGTGGTCGTGGCCGAGGACGCCCTGTTGTCGGCGCCCTTCATCAACCTGGCCCTCGCGCCCGAAGCGGCGTCGTCCCTGTTGCTGCCCATGGCCATCGGCCACCAGCGCGCCTTCGAAATCTTCGCGCTGGGCGAGCCGATCGACGGCAAGACCGCTCTGGCCTGGGGGCTCGCCAGTCGCGCCGTCCCCGCTGCCGAGGTCGATGCGACCGCCGACGGCCTCGCCGCCAAGCTCGCCGCCCGCGCGCCCAACTCGTTGAAGAAGACCAAGCGCCTGATGCGCGACGCCGAACAGCTCTGGGCCCTGATGCAGCGCGAGGGTCAGGCCTTCGGCTCCCAGATGACCAGTCCCGAGGCCATGGAGGCCTTCATGGCCTTCACTCAGAAGCGGGCGCCGAACTTCGGCTAGGGCTCTGGAAACAAGCCTTGCCTTGATCCCGCCCCCCATTGCCCCTAAGCGCCCGCGCCATGAGCGCCGCGCCTATCCTTTCCACCGGCTTTCGGATCATGCCGGAGACCGCCGCCGACCGTGACGAGGTCGACGGCCTGGTGCTGGCCGCCTTCGGTCCGGGTCGTTTCGCCAAGACCGCCGAGCGGATCCGCGAGAACGCCCGCATGGCCGCCGCCTTCGTCGCGCGCGAGGACGGTCGCCTGACCGGCTCGGTCCGGCTGTGGGCGATCGCCATCGACGGTCTGGACGCCCTTTTCCTGGGTCCCATCACCGTGGCCCATGACGCCCGTCGCGGAGGCCTCGGTGCCGATCTGGTCGGCGCCTGTATCGGCGAGGCCCAGCATCGGGGCGTGGCCGGCGTCCTGCTCGTCGGCGATCTGCCCTATTTCTCGCGGTTCGGTTTCGAGCCCGCCCCCGACGTCCGCCTGTCCGGCCCCGCCGACCCGCGCCGCGTCCTGTGGCTCCCGATCACCAACGCTGCGCCGTCGGGCCTGGCGGTTCCGGCTTAGGCGGCAAACCGCTCCACGCGGATGTCGCCGGCATGCGCCCGGGCCTGCGCCAGATCGTGCGCCGCCTGCATTCGCATCAGGGTCTCGGCTTTCAGTCCAAACCCTTTCTCGAAGCGGATCGCCATCTCCGCCGACAGCCCCGCGCGCCCATTCAGCAGGCCGCTCATCGCCTGACGGGTGACGCCCAGACGCTCGGCAAGGTCGGTGACGCTGACCCCGCGTGGCTCGACGATCTCGGCGCGCAGCCACGCGCCGGGATGAACCGCGAAGCTGGAGTGAAGGGTGATCGCCATCAGTGGTAGTCCTCCAGGTCCATGTCGACGATCGCTTGCACGTCATCCAGACGGAACGTCAGCCGCCAGTTCTTCGTAACCGTCAGCGCCCAGGTTCCAGCCCGGTCGCCCTTCAAAAGGTGAGCGCCGAAGTTGGGCGGGATGACCAGTTCGGCAGTCGTTTCGATGGCCATAAGATAGGCCAGCATGTTTCTAAGTCGGTCGGTCACCCCCGCCGGCAGGCCACGAGCAGCGCCCGTCTCGGCGAACCGACGCAGCGCCTTGTGACGAATGCTTTCGATCTCCACTCGTCAATATCGAAGCTGACTTAGAAGATGTCAAGTGTCGCTTTACGGGCGACGATCGTGAACCGTATCATCGACGGATGGGTTTTGTCTCTGGACCCCAGCCTTCGCTGGGTTGAAGGGTAAACCGAATGACAGCCACGGACTCGAACAACGGCCTCGCCACCATAGCTGCTGCCGCCAAACAGGCACCGGTTTCCGATCAGGGGGGCCGAGGCCTGCCGCCGGTCCACCTGTGGCATCCGGCCCATTGCGGCGACATCGACATCGTCATCCGCGCCGACGGCGTCTGGATGCACGAGAACTCGCCCATCGGTCGCGCCGAACTGGTACGGCTCTTCTCCACCGTCCTGCGTCGCGACCCCGACGGCTATCACCTCGTCACCCCGGTCGAAAAGTTGCGGATCGAGGTCGAGGACCTGCCGTTTCGCGCTGTGACGATGACCCGCGATGGCGACGACCTGGTCTTCATCACCGATGTCGGCGACGAGACCCGCGCCGGCCCCGACCATCCCATCACCGTGGAGACCGACCCCGTGACAGGCGAGCCCGCGCCGCGCGTCCACGTCCGCGCGGACCTCGAGGCCCGCATCGTTCGCACCGTCTTCTACGACCTCGTCGAGATGGCCCAGGAGCGGGACGGACAGCTCCAGATCCAGTCCGGCGGCGTCTGGTTCCCCCTCGGCCCGCCGGGAGCCGGCGTCGAATGAGCCACGGGACGCTGAAGGACCGGCTTTCCGAACGACTGGCCCCGGTCGACGGCTGGCGGGCGGAGGCGCGCGCTGTCCGCTCCGACTTCGACCTCAATCCCGGCATGACGCCCTGGGCGAAGGGACCGCTGAAACCGGCCGCCGTCCTGATCCCCATCGTCGCCAATCCCACCGGCGCCTGCGTCCTGCTGACCCGCCGCGCCGACAGCCTGGCGTCTCACACGGGTCAGGTCGCCTTTCCCGGCGGTCGCCTGGACCCCGGCGAGACCGCCGTCGCGGCGGCGCTGCGCGAGGCGAGGGAGGAGGTCGATTTGGACCCGGCCGCCGTCACCGTCCTGGGACTGTCGGACGCCTACCAGACCGGCACGGGCTATCTGGTCACACCGGTGATCGGCTGGATCGACACCTTGCCGCCGCTGAAGGCTTCGCCCGACGAGGTGGCCGAGATCTTCCAGGCCCCGTGGGACTTCCTGATGGACCCGACCAACCACGCCCGCGACCATCTGGATGCGCCGGAGGGGGTAAAGCGCTGGTTCTGGTCCATGACCTGGGGCGAGCAATATATCTGGGGCGCGACGGCCGGGATCATCCGCGCCTTGCGGACGCGCCTGTACGGTGACGAGCCCAACCTGCCGGCCTCGGCCGCCGAGGACGCGGCGTGACCCGGCTCGAGAATCAGCCCTGGTTGACCAGCCCCGCCACCGTGGCCGTCTTCGATGCTCTGGAAGCGGTGGGCGGTCCCGACTGCGCCCGCTTCGTCGGCGGCAGCGTGCGAAACGCCCTGGTCGGTCGCCCGGTCGACGATTTCGACATCGCTACCCGGCTGAAACCCGATGAGACAATGGCCGCGCTGAAAAGGGCCGGGATCAAGGTCGTCCCCACCGGCCTGGCCCACGGCACGGTCACCGCCGTCTCGGGCAAAAAGCCCTACGAGATCACCACCCTGCGCCGCGACGTGGAGACGGACGGCCGCCGCGCCGTGGTCGCCTTCACTGACGACTGGGCCGAGGACGCCGCCCGTCGCGACTTCCGCCTGAACGCCCTCTACGCCGACCGCACCGGCGTCATCTTCGATCCGACGGGGCAGGGGGTGGCGGACGCCCTGGCCGGTCGCGTCGTCTTCGTGGGCGATCCCCGGACGCGGATCGAGGAGGACTATCTCCGCATCCTGCGCTTCTTCCGTTTCTTCGCCTGGTACGGCCGCGCCGGGCCCGACCCGGACGGCCTCGCCGCCTGTGCCGCCCATGCCGAGGGCCTGACGCGGCTGTCGGCCGAGCGGGTGTCCAAGGAACTGCTGAAACTTCTCGCCGCACCCGACCCGCGACCGGCTGTCCATGCGATGGCCCAGGCCGGTGTGCTGGTGAGCCTTCTACCCGCCGTCGCCGACCTGACCGCTTTCCACGCAATTTGCGCGGCGAGCGACGACGCGGTTCTGCGCCTGTCCGCCCTCCTGCCCGACAACCCGAACGCCGTTGCCGAGATCGCGCGCGGTCTGCGGTTGCCGAGGGCCATCGAACGCCGGCTCGCCGAGGCTGCTGTCGGACCACTCGATCCCGCCACCGACCCCCGCGCACTCCGTGCGCTGATCTACCGAGAGGGTGCCCAGGCTGTCCGCGATCGCATCCAGCGTGGCGCAGCCCTCAGCCCCGGTTCGGATCCCGCGGCGGCCCTGATCCTCATTGACGGCTGGCCCATTCCTCGAATGCCCGTGGGTGGTCGCGATCTAGCGAAGATCGGCCTCGCGCCCGGCCCCGAGCACGGCCGCATCCTGAAGGCTTTCGAGGCCGAATGGATCGCCGAGGACTTCCCCGTCGACGGCCATGTCGACCGGCTCAAACGGCTGGCGGCTCGGCCCTGACGAAGCGGCTGATGACCGGTCGGTGGTCGGACCCGGTCGGCCGCCCCAGGGTCCGCTCGACCAGAGCCAGTTCCGGCGAACGATAGACCTGATCGATGGTGATGCCGGCAGCGGCGGGCAGGCGCGTCGGCCAGGTCCCCGGCCAGCCGGGCGCCGGGATCAGTCCGCCGTCATCCTTGACGATCCCGCCGATGCGGGCGCTGGAGACGCTGTTGAAATCGCCCGCCGCGATCACCGGCCCCTCGACCGATCGCGCCCATTGCGCCAGCCCGTTCGCCTGTCGGATCTGCTCCCACTGGATCTGGTACGGCCAGGGTCGCGTCATGTGCACGCCCGCAATAGTCACGGGCCCCAGGGGCGTCTCGGCCACGGCGCCGACCACGGACAGGACCGGAACCCTCATTTCGATGTCGCGAAGAGGCCGTCGGGAGGCGATCAGGGAACGGCCGCCGCCGCCTGTGTTGACGACCCGATACGGATAGCCGGCCAGGATTGTGTCGATCGCCTCGACCGCCGCCTGCCCGACCTCCACCAGGACGACCACATCGGCCTCTGACGCGGCGATTGAGGCCGTCATCGCACCCACGTCGTCGTTCCGGACCAGAAGGTTCGCGGAATAGAGTGTGAACTCTGGTGACCCGTCCTGCGGCTCCCCGCGCGGCGTCGCCCATTGCCGCGACCCGGACGCCAGCACCAGAATGCAGACCACGACCGCGCCGACGACCACGCTCCGCACCCGCGACAGCACCGCCGCCGCCAGGCCCAGCCCCGCCGCGACCAGCGCCGGCCCGGTGAACTGCGCCAGGATATCGACCCACCGGTGGCCGATCCCGCTCAGGCCCGCCAGGGCGATTACGAGGGGCGCGAGCAAGGCCAGCGCGACCAGCACGGCCGCGACCCTTCGGATAGGTGAGCGCCTGTCGGTCACGAAGACTTGCTATCCTTGTTGAACACGGGTCGAGTTGGGGCGTTGACCGGTCGCTTGGAGGGCGAAAATGGCGAAGCGGACCATCGGCGATATCGAGAAGATCTGGTCCAATGTCGAGGGCGTCAAGAAGCTCTCCGACCGGGCCGTGGGCATTGGGCCGTTCGGCATCGGCATGGATGGTCTGCTGACCTGGATCCCGGTCGTCGGCTCGGTCTATTCGGTGGGAGCGGCCGGCTGGCTCCTGACCCAGGCCGTGCGCGCCAAGGCCACGCCGGGGACCATTGCCCGCATGGTCGGCTATCTCGGCGTCGACGTCGCGACCGGGGAGGTGCCCGTGGCCGGCGATGTGGTCGACTTCTTCTTCCCCGGCCACCTGATGGCGGCCAAGGCGCTGCAGAAGGACATCGAATCCACCCACTGGGTCGAGGCCAACGAGCGGGAATCCCGCGCCTCGGGCGATCATGACCGCCACGTCGCGACCATGAAGGCCGATCCGAAGAAGCGACGGATTGTCTATCTGCACGACTGAAGCCGCTGTTTCGCTTGACGAAGCGCGCGCGGCCAGCCCTAGTCGACCCTTAATGACCGCCCCCGGACGTGCCGAATGACGCCCATGCTCACGCGAGACGAACTGGCCCTGGCCCTCGGCCAGGCGGGCGGAGGCGACCGGGCCGCCTTCAAAATCGTCTATGAGGCGACATCGGCGAAACTGTTGGGAGTCTGCCTGCGTATCTTGGCTGACCGCCAATTGGCCGAGGACGTCTTGCAGGACACCTATCTTACAGTCTGGAGGAAGGCCTCGACCTTCGATCCCTCGCGCGCCAGCCCCATCACATGGCTGGTGACGATCGCGAGGAACCGGTCGATCGATCGCCTGCGGTCCGGCGCCCCGATGCGCAAGACCACCCCGGTCGAGGACGCTTACGACCTCGCCGACGCCGCGCCCCTGGCCTCCGACATCATCGAGACGACCGATGAGGTGGGCCGTCTGAACGCCTGCCTCGACACCCTGGAAGACAAGGTCCGCGGCGTGATCCGCACCGCCTTCATGGACGGGATGACCTACGACGCCCTGGCGACGCGCGAGAACGTGCCGCTCGGGACGATGAAAAGCTGGATCCGCAGGGGGCTGTTGAGGCTGAGGAGTTGCCTCGAGACATGACCGACGCCCTTCACCCCGAAGACGAAGACCGCGCCCTGGCCGGCGAACTCGCACTGCGCGTCCTGTCGCCCGCCGAGGAGCGCGCCGCCCGCGCCCGCGAAGCCTCCGATCCGGCCTTCGCGGCCGAGGTCGAGACCTGGAACGAGCATCTGGCTAGCTTCATCGCCGAGATTCCCGGCGTCGAACCGTCGCCCCGGGTCTGGCCCCGCGTCGAGGCCGCCATCTCCCCGGCCGCCAACGACAATCGCGCGGGATTCTGGCGCGCCTGGGCCCTGGGTTCGACCGGTCTCCTGGCCGCCAGCCTGGTGGCTGTCGCCGTCCTCGTGTCGCGCCCGGCGCCCACGCCGATCGTGCAACAGGCCCCGGTCGGCGGCGTGACCCGTGTCGCCACCATCGCCATGACCGACGGCGGGGCCCCTGTGGTCGCCCTCGCCTACGATACCGCGACGGGCAAGCTGTTCGTCGCGCCCATGGGCCAACTCGCGACCGGCGAGGCCGTGCCGCACCTGTGGCTGGTCAGGCCCGATGATGCGGGCGTCCAGTTGATCGGCGCCATCGACGGTTCGACCGCCTCGCAGCGTCAGTTGAACGAGGTTCTCGCCTCCACCGCGGGTCAGGCCGTCGCCGTCGCCATCTCGATGGAGGCGCCGGGCCACACGCCCGCCGCGGACAAGCCTGACGGCCCGGTCGTCGCGACCGGCGAACTTCAGGCGCTCTGACAGCGCATCCGGGCGGCCGTCGCCTCCGTAGTTGCACTGATCGGATCGCATCGGCGTCGCCCTGCGGCGTCGTGGGTCCTGACAGCCGCGATCCGGTCAGCGGGGAGGCCACCCAGCCCTTCCAAGGTCTCCCCGCACACCCTTTCCAGCGTCCGAGTTGGCAAAGGATCGGCCCAGGACCCCAATGAATTCAAAGGTCCGAACTTTTAAGAGCCTTTGATCCGGCGCCCCCTCTCGGCGCCCGCACACTGATCTCCGCTTTCCACGGAGATCGACATGCCTTCGAACCACAGCGCGCGGCTGGACCTGCCCTATCTGGCGGCGGGTCAATTGCAGAAACACGTCACCCTCAACCAGGCCCTGACCCGGCTCGACGCCTTGGCCCAGACGGCGGTGGTCAGCCGCAGCGTCGCGACCCAGCCCGCCGACCCTGACGACGGCGATCTCTACATCCTGCCCGCCGACGCGACCGGCGTCGTCTGGGCCGCCTGGAACGAGGGTGATCTCGCCCGTGCGGAGCTCGGCGGCTGGACCCGCGTCCCGACGCCTCGGGGCACGCTCGCCGTGGTGCTGGATGAAGGCGATCTGGTTGTGCGCGGCGAAGACGGCTGGAGCGCTTTCCCGTCGCAACTTCAGTCCATCGAGCGCTTCGGCCTCGCCACCACGGCCGATGCCGACAACCCCTTCGCGGCAAAACTCAATAAGGCCCTGTGGACCGCCCGGCCGACCGGCGAGGGCGGCGACGGCGACCTGCGTTTCACCTTCAACAAGGACGGCGCTACCGACGTCCTCTCCCTGCTGTTCCAGAGCGGCTACGGAGGCCGGGCGGAACTCGGCTTGATCGGCGACGACGACCTGACGCTGAAGGTCAGCCCCGACGGCGAGACCTGGCGCGAGGCCCTGAGGATCGACAAGGATGACGCCCGCATCTGGTTCTCGCGCGGCGCCGCCCGCGCCGAGACCGTCCGCCTGACCGCCGGCAGCGACTTCACCCCGCCTGACTGGGCGCGCCTCCTGATCGTCACCGCCATCGGCGGCGGCGGGGGCGGCGGCTCCGGCTCCTCGGGCGCAAGCGGCCTCCGTCCCGGCGGGGGCGGCGGGGGCGGGGGCGGCATGTCCGGCGCCATCTGGCGTGTCGAAGACCTCCCCGGTGATCTGACCGTCGTCATCGGCGCGGCCGGAGCCTCCGGCGCGGCGGGCGGAGACACCGTCATCACCGCATCCGGCACCGCCCTCCTGACCGCGCGCGGGGGCCAGCCCGGCGCGGACGGCTCGGTGGGCGGAGCAGGGGGCGCGGCCGGCGCCGGCATCGACGGCGGCAACCCCGGTGGTGCGACCTCCACCACGGCCACGGCCGAAGCGGGCCGCAGTCTGACCAGCCCCGGTGCACCGGGCGGCGGCGGCGGTGGGGGCGGTCTCAACGCGGATGGCGTGGCCCGCACAGGCGGCGCGGGCGGTCCCGGCGGCGTCCTCGCCTCTCCGGCCACGGGCGGATCGGGCGGCGTCTCGGCCGCCGGATCGCCCGGCGCGAACCCATCCTCATACCTCTCGGCCTCGGGCGGCGGCGGCGGTGGCGGGGGCGCTGTCACATCTGGAGCAGGCTCGGCGGGCGGCGCGGGCGGAGGTCACGGCGCGGGCGGCGGCGGCGGTGCGGCGGGTGTTTCGTCCGGCGGAGCCGGCGGTCCCGGTTCTGCCGGCGTCGTCGTCATCCTGATCCAGGGCTGAGGTCGATGCTGCGCCTGACCGACGATCGCTTCTTCTCCGACCCGGCCTTCACCGGCGAAGGCCCGATGCTGGACCTCGACGCGATCGAGGCCTTCGAGGCGCCGCGCCGGATGTCCCGCGACGAAGGCCGCGCCGCCGCCGGACCGGACTGGTCCTGGACCCACCTCCCGTTCGACGAGGAGACCGAGAATGATTGATTCCCATACCCAACCCCCGACGCCGGCGCTCGCCGAAGCCCAATGGCTGTGGCGTCGCCTCTATGTCTTCGCCGCCAGCTTCGCCCTGTGGCGATCCCTGTCCGCCGTCGTCGACCGCACCGAACCCGACGCCCTGCCGACCTTGGCCTCGGGACTGATGTCGCTGCTGGCCCTGACGCTAATTCTCTATCTGGTCGCGCCGACGGCCCAACAGTTGGTCGCCCTCCTGGCCGATCTGCGCCTGCGTCTCGGAGGTCCGAAATGACCTTCCGTCTCTCCACCCGGTCCCGCGCCCGGCTGAAGGGTGTTCATCCGGCCCTCGTCGAGGTGATCGAGGCGGCCATCCTGACCACGCCCGTGGACTTCATGGTGACGGAGGGGCTCCGCACTGCAGCGCGTCAGGCTTCCCTCGTGAGGGCGGGCGCAAGCCGAACCCTGAACTCCCGCCACCTGACCGGCCATGCGGTCGACATAGCCGCCGTGGTCGAGGGCGCGGTCCGATGGGACTGGCCCCTCTATCCGCGCATCGCCGACGTCATCAAGGCGGCCGCCAAGGCCAAGGGGGTGGCGCTCGTCTGGGGCGGCGACTGGCCGCGCCTGCGCGACGGTCCGCATTTCGAGCTGGATCGGAGGGTCTATCCATGACCCCGCCGGCCCTTCGCACCCTTGCCCCGCTCGGCTGGCTCGCCCTGGGTCTGGCGGCCCTCACTGCAGTCGCCCTGATCCTCGGCGGCCTCGGCTTCCGTTGGGATCCGTTCGACCTTGCGCGTCGCCGGGCCGACCGCGCCGAACAGGTCGCCGCCGTCGCGACGGCCCAGGCCACCGCCCGCACCGCCGAAGCCGAAGCTCAGGCCGCCCAGGTCGTCCGCCTCGACGCCGCCCTTCAGTCCGCCGTGGCCCTGGAACGCGCCACCAACCGATCCATCCAAGAGACGAGAAACGCGAATGACGCCTCCACGCCCCTCGATCCCCATCGCGCTGATCGCCTGCGCGACCATGACCGCCAGCTGTGCCGCCACGCTCCCGACCTCGGCGGTTGCGCCGCCGCGCCTGATCCTGCCGACGGTGGCGAGCCGGTCCTGTGAACTGCACCGCCTGCCGTCATCTCCCACGCACGGTGATCTGGAGGCCGGCTACATGATCCGGGGCCGCCAGATCGCCGACTGCGACACCGCCCGCCGCCTCGCGGTCGAGACCTTGCTGGCCGAACGCAGGGCAGGGGAGGCGGCCAGGCGGTGACCCGTTCGTCCGTTTCGTCCGTTTTGTCCGCTGTTTCTCGTCCGGACGGATCGGACGACCCGGCAAAACCTGCCGGGTGCCCGGCAGATCCTGCCGCCTGTGCGTGAAAACGGCAAAACCTGCCGGGTGGGTGGCGTGGTTAAGGTAAGGTACCAGTGCAATTTCAATGGCTTGGCCTCATGTCGAAATAACGACGGTTGGCCCGCGCATTGCTTCTTGGGTCCCTGAGCAAAATGCTCCCGACGGTCAAAATGACGGTCGGACCCTTGAAAATAAGGACTATCGGTCATGGCTTTGAATAGCGTGAACACGAACTCGGGCGCCCTCGTCGCCCTGCAGAACCTGCAATCCACGAACAACGAACTGGGCGTCGTCCAGAGCCGCATCAACACCGGCAAAAAAGTCAACTCCGCCAAAGACAACGGCGCGATCTGGGCTATCGCTCAGGGCCAGCGTTCGGAAATCTCCGCCCTGGGCGCCGTCAAGGACAGCCTGGCGCGTGGCACCTCGGCCGTCGACGTCAGCCTCGCCGCCGGCGAATCTGTCTCCGACCTGCTGATCCAGCTGAAGGAAAAGGCTCTGGCCGCGACCGACAGCTCGCTGTCGACCGCTGCTCGCGGCGCCCTGAACGAAGACTTCAAGGCTATCCGTGATCAGATCACGACCGTGGTCGACAACGCCTCGTTCAACGGCGTGAACCTGCTGGACGGTTCGACCGGCACGGCCGGCTACAAGGCCCTGTCGAACACGGCCGGCTCCACCATCAAGGTGGCGGGTGAAGACCTGTCCCTGGGCGGTTCGGCCGTGACCGTCGCGACCACCACCACCATCGGCACGGCCACCCTGGCCGGCACGGCCCTGACGGCTGTGAACGCCTCGATCGACAACGTCTCGGCTTCCCTGGCTCGCCTGGGTACCGGCGCCAAGTCGCTCGACACTCATGCGACGTTCGTCGGCAAGCTGTCGGACGCCCTCGAGAACGGCGTGGGTAACCTGGTCGACGCCGACCTGGCCAAGGAAAGCGCCCGACTGCAGTCCCTGCAAACCAAGCAACAGCTTGGTGTGCAGGCTCTGTCGATCGCCAACCAGTCGAGCTCGATCCTGCTCGGCCTGTTCCGATAAGCCAATGGAAGGGCGGGGCTTCGGTCCCGCCCGACCGTTCCCAAGGGACGCCGGGAACCCCGGCGTGAGGAGCCATGGACACCAATGCGAAGCCTTTCAGCTTAAGCGTCGTCCCGCCCGCCTCCGTTCCGCCGGTGGCGGAACTGCCTGTTGCGGTCCCTCCTGTCGCGGTGTCGGTCGACACCGGTGCGACATCGGATCGGGATCGTGCCGCAAAGCAGGCCGAAGACGCCGCACGGTATCGCCTCATCATCGAGGAAGGCCCCACCCAGGGAACCTTCGTCTACAAGACCCTGGACAGCTCCACCGGAGAGGTCGTCCGTCAGTTTCCCCGCGAGCAGGTCCTTCGAATGGCCGACAGCGGGGGTTACTCGGCCGGGGGCTTGATCGACACCAGCGTCTGATTTTTCGGACGCCGGCCTGATCCATCGAACCGCTCGGGACCGCCCGACGCGGTTAATCGTCGTGGTTTACCGCCGTTAACCATACGGGAACCGTTACAGTCATAGCCTCTCGGCGAACATCCCGGGGCTAGAAGACCTATGACGACCAACAGCGTTCACACAAATGCCGCCGCCGCGATCGCGCTGCAGAACCTGTCTCGGACGAACGACACACTGACCGGGGTCCAGAACCGCATCTCCACGGGCCTGAAGGTCCAGGGCGCCAAGGACAACGCCGCCATCTGGGCGATCGCCCAGGGCCAGCGCGCCGACCTCGGCGCTCTCTCCGCCGTTAAGCAGAGCCTGGACCGCGCCACCTCCATCGCCGACGTCGCCATGGCTGCGGGCGAATCGATCTCCGACCTCCTGAACCAGCTCAAGGAAAAGGTGGTCGCCGCCAAGGACGTCTCGCTGAAGACCCAGTCGCGCGAACTTCTGGACGCTGATTTCAAGGCCCTGCTGCGCGCCATCGGTTCTGCGGTCGACAACGCCTCCTTCGACGGCGGCAATATCCTGAACGGCTCGCTGACCAACGGTCTGAGGTTCCTGGCCAACGCCGGCGCGACCCAGTTCGTCACCCTCTCCGGCAAGGACCTGTCTCTCTCGGGATCGATCATCTCGCTCAGCCTGACCGACAGCCTTCTGACCGCGACGGGTTCGAACCAGGCCCTGACCCGCTTGGACGCGTCGATCACCAATCTGAACAAGTCGCTCGGCGACATCGGCGCACAGGCCAAGCAGATCTCGTCGCACAACACCTTCGTCTCGAAGCTGTCGGACACGATCGAATCAGGGATCGGCAATCTCGTCGATGCCGATCTGGCCAAGGAAAGCGCCCGCCTCCAGGCCCTGCAGGTCCAGCAGCAGCTGGGTGCCCAGGCCCTGTCGATCGCCAACCAGGCACCGCAGATCATCCTCAGCCTGTTCCAGGGCTAAGGTTCAGAAGCGGCCGACATTCTGGTGGTGGCCGATCGTCACGGGGGCGGGGCGGCGGCGTTGCGGGTGTGACCGGTCGCCGAAGCCGTACAGGGCCAGCAGGGACTGGATAAGCGACTTCGGGAAGATCATGGCCTCGCTCCTGTCTGGACAAGAGCACAACACGATTCGCATTCCGTCGTTCCCTACCCGGACGTTAATCTCTGCGAGCCGTTAATCTCGCATTGAGTCTGACCCTCTAGAGTTCTTCCCGGAGGACTGTGTGGCCATCAGCAACAGCTATCTTCTGGGTCTTTACGGCGGGTCATACGACGCCTCGACCACCTCTGCCCTGACCGCACTCACCACCAAGAAGGCCCAGCCGACCGCGCCCTGGAGCACGGCGGCCCAGGCGACCGCCGTCAAGCCCGACGCCCTGGTCCGCGCAGCCCTCGCCGGCCGCGCCTTCGTCAACGAAGACGCCGCCCAGCTGGACGTGAAGGGCGCGTCGGCCGACTACAAGAAACTGTTCGCCCTGTATAAGGGTCTGGAGACTTTGAACGCCCTGGCCAACCGTTCGGCCGTCCCGGGGCTGACCTCGACAGACCTCGCCCTGACCCAGAAGCGGTTCGCCTCGGGCCTGGCGGAGATCGGCTCCTATCTCACCAAGGCTGAGTTCGACGCCCTGCGCCTGGTTCAGGGTTCCTCGTCGGTGACGTCCAAGACCACGGGCGCCGTGCCCCGCGACAGCTCCAACTCCATCACCGGTCCGGTCCACGAGGGCTCGCTGGACACCCCCGTCGCCGCCTTCCAGGGCGACACGAAGTTCAACATCACCATCAAGGTCCCGGTCGGGATCTCCGGGTCCCAGACCACGGCCATCCCCATCGACCTGGCAGAGATGGGCTCCACGCCCCGGACGATGGACAACGTCCTCAGCCACATCAACGGCAAGCTTGAGGCCGGCGGCTTCCAGACCCGCATCGGCCGTGATCAGATCAAGTCCGAACCCCAGACGGTCCAGGTCGCCGGCAAGCCGGTGACCCTCCCGGCCGGTCCCGACAAATGGGCGCTGGCCATTCGTGGCAGCTCGACCGAGACCGTCGGCTTCACGGCCTCGGAGACGTCCGACGCCGTCTATGTGGTTCAGTCGGCCGGAGCGGCCGCCGTCACCAAGACCACCACCGTCAACGGCGTGACCACCACCAAGACCACCACCCCGGCCACGACGACCAACCAGATACTCAAGTTCCAGAGCGACGGCGGTGCGGCACCTGAGCCCACCGGCGGCAATGTCGGCGAGACCCAGTGGGTCGACGGACGTCTGTCACAGGAGAAGCTGCCCGAAGGCGTGACCACCGTTCGCGCCAGCGCGGTCGGGCCCGACGGCTCCCTCTGGATCGTGGGCGACGTCACCACCGGTGGTGCCAATCAGCCGATCAAGGGCGTCCAGGACGTCGCCTTGATGAAATACGATTCGGCCGGTCGGCTTGTCGCGACCCGCACCCTCGGCGCGGCGTCCACCGCCAGCGGCTATGCCATCGCCATCGACGACAACGGCGACGTCGCGGTCGCCGGCTCCGTCACGGGCGCGCTCGGCACCTCGACCACCGACGCGGGCAAGACGGGTGAGGTGGCCAACGTCGCCGACAGCTTCGTCACCGTGTTCAACAAGGACGCCGAGGAGCTGTGGACCCAGCGTCGCGGCGCGCGCGCCGCAGACGAGGCGACCAGCGTCAGTTTCGGCGAGGATGGCCTCGTCTATGTCGGGGGCCGCGCCAAATCGGCGATGACCGGGTCCGTGTCGATCGGCGGCTGGGACGGCTATGTTCAGGCCTTCAAGGCGGGCGAACCCTATCCGACGGCCGGCATCACCGTGAAGTCCATCGGCCAGACCCAGTTCGGAACGGGCGGCGACGACACCGTCGACGCCATGACCATCGACGGCTCCAACCTCTATACTGCAGGCGTCGAGGACGGCCGCGCGGTGGTGCGTCAGTTCACCCTGGATGCGGCCGGCGTGCCTACCCTGGCCGCGACGCGCGACCTCGGCCCCATCTCGGGTGAGATCGCGGGGGTGGCCGTGTCGAACGGCAAGGTCATCCTGACGGGGACCAGCCGAGACAGCGGTCTGTCGGCGGGGACCACCACCGAAACCCATTCGGGCGGCAAGGATGTTTTCGTCGCCACCCTGTCGACCGGCCTGACCGCCGCCGGGACTGACAGCCTGAACTGGTACGGCGGCGCAGGCGACGACACGGCCGCCGACGTGAAGGTCCACGACGGCAAGGTGTGGATCACCGGCATCGCCGACCGCGATCCGGGCGCCCTGGCCACCGATCCGACCAGGGCCTTCCTGACACGGCTCGATCCCGTGACCGGAGCCGTGGAATACACCCGTACCTGGTCCGGAGACGGCGATCAGGCCAAGCCGATGACCCTGGCTGTCGCGTCCGGCGGGGCCAGCGTTCTGGATCGCCTCGGCCTGCCCCAGGGCGAGATCGACCAGAGCGATTCCAAGAGGCTGATCGACGCCACCTCGCTGCGCGTGGGCGACCGCTTCTATGTCCAGTCGGCGGCCGGCGGCCGGGCGGCGGCCGTGACCATCGACGCCAAGGATACGCTGGCCACCCTGGCCCGAAAGATCAGCGTCGCGTCGGGCGGCAAGCTGAGGGTCACCGTGGCGTCCGAGGGCGGCGCCGTGACCGGCAAGGACGGCGAGACCACGACGACCACGGGCGGAGTCCAGCGCCTCTCGATCATGGCGAAGGACGGCAAGACCGGCGCGATCTTCACCTCCGGCGAGACGGGCAGGGACGCCTTGCTGGGCCTGGGTCTGTCGGCCGGCTACGTCGGCGCGGCGTCGGCCGATCCTTCGGTGAAGACCTTCGGCCTCGGCCTGCCCAGCAACCTCAATCTCAACAGTACGGCCTCCATCACCGCCGCGGGCGAGAAGATCCAGGGCGCGCTGAAGGCCATTCGAGACGCCTATCGCGGCCTGTTGCCAGAGGACAAGACCGCCGCCGCTTCCGGTCCGGTCCCGGCCTACCTGACCAATCAGCTCGCCAACTACCAGGCCGCACTGGCGCGTCTCGGCGGATAGCCGGGGGCCGTTTCGCTTCGCGGTTGACGTCATGGGGCGGGGAGGGGTTATTGAGACCTCCAAGGCCCGACGCCGCGCGAGCTCCGCTTCATGCAACTGCCCAACGACAATCGCGTCATCATCGCCATCGGTGTCGGTCTCGCCGTTCTGGCCGCCGTCGTGCTGGCCCTGATGTTCAGCGGCGGCCGTGAGGCTGCTGCGCCCAGGACCCAGGAATCCGAGGAAGGCCCCGGCGGCCTGCAGGTCGATCTGGCCGATGCGCCTGCTCTGGAGCCGACGCGACAGCTGCGGTGCTTCGTCGATGGCCAGTTCGTCGGCATGGCGACCCTGGCCGACTGCGCTCAGCGCAATGGTCTGGCCACAGACGCCCTCGACGTCGGCCTGGACGAGACCGGCAATCTCGCCGCCGCCCCGACCGCCGCCTTCGCCCCGCCGCCGGCCTTGCCGACCGAAGTGGACATGGCCCAGACGGATCCCGCCTATGGGGACACGCCTCTGCCCGAACAGCCCCAGTCGCCGGCACAGCAGCCCCGCGTCGAGCGGGCGTCCGGCGCCTCCTGCCTGCGCTTCACAGGCTCGGATTGGCGTGAGCTCGGCCAGATGAGCTTGAACCAGTGCGTCCAGGCGCTTTACGCCGGCACCTGTGTTCGCCCGGGCGACGCCCAGTATGGCCGTCACGGCTCGGTCAGCCTGCGTCTGGTGCCGCGTCGGGTCGAGCAATCCAACGACAACCGGCGGTTCCGCATCCTCGCCGACCAGGATCGCAACTGCCAGTTCCCGGGCCTGAACTGATGCTCCGCCCGCTCCTGATCGTCGCAACCCTGTCCGTTCCTTTGCTGGCCGCCTGTTCGCAATCGGTGAAAGCCCCGACCGACACCGGCGTCTGCTATGCCGTTGAGGCGCCGGAAGGCGAGCCGACCTTCAATGTCGTCGCCCGCGAGCAGGTTCAGATCGAGAACTGCGCTGCCCGGCTGGAGGAGATGCGCCTGCGTTTCCGTGGTCTCGGCAGCACCCGCCAGGAGGTGACCGGTGCCTACCAGGGTCAGTTCATCTTCGTCGATCGTCGCGGCGTCTCTTTCGCCCGCACCCTCGAAGGCGCGCGCTTCTTCGCCCTGGCGCGCACTGGCGATGGTCGTCTGGCCGTGCCGGGCGCCATCGAGCGGGAAGGCATCACCGACCTCGGCGTCGTCGTCGAGGAACGTGCGCCTCCATCGTTCCCGGGACAGTAGAACAAACTCGGAACACGTGTTAACGGTTTCGCGGGGTGCGCCTCGCGGAATCAGGATTTCAGCCCGGACGCACAGTCGCGCCGGAGCGATAAGAGAAAGAATTTCATCATGGCGGGTAGCGTCAACAAGGTCATCCTCGTCGGCAATCTGGGTCGCGATCCCGAGATACGCTCCATGCCGAACGGCGACCGTATCGCCAACTTCTCCCTGGCCACCTCGGAGACCTGGCGCGACAAGTCTTCGGGCGAGCGCAAGGAAAAGACCGAATGGCACCGCGTTTCGGTCTTCAACGACAACATCGTCAAGGTCGTTGAAAACTATGTGAAAAAGGGTTCGACCGTCTATGTCGAAGGCTCGCTTCAGACGCGCAAGTGGACCGACAAGGACGGTGTCGAGAAATACACCACCGAGATCATCATCGGCCGCTTCAACGGTCAGCTGACCATGCTGGGCGGACGTGACGGCGGCGGGGCGTCGCAAGGCGGCGGTTCGGGCGGTCGCTCCAGCGACGACGACTATTCCTCGGGCTTCTCGACCGGCGGCGCCAACAAGCCGTCCGGTCCCAAGGAGTCCTACGACCTCAACGACGACATCCCCTTCTAGGGCGACACCCGCAAGGACGCCGTCAGTCCCAGACGGCGTCCTTGAAGTGGGCGCGGATTTTCTCGTCGGCGGTCACCAGCTTGGCCCGGTCCGCGATCGCGCACGCGACGATCAGCCGGTCCATTGGATCGCGCGTCCAGCCAATGCCGCGCGCCTCGGCGACGATATCGATCAGTCTTGTCTCTGAAATCGTGAGCGGCTCAATGCGCTCGCTCAGCTCATCGATGATGAATTCCGCAGAGCGTACCTTGATGCGCCCCGCCGCGATCAGGTCATCTAGCTCGATCAGGACCAGAGGCGAGATGACCAAGCGGCTGGATCGGGCGATGAGCGTCCTGGCCCTCCGCTCGATCCTGTTGTCCAGCCTCAGAAAGAGACGGGCGACGACATGGGTGTCGAGATGGACGGCGCCCACTACAGGTCTTTGAACTTCTCGACCGGATCGTATTCCGAGGCACCGGATTCCAGAGGCTCGATGTCCCAGTCTTCCCAGCCTTCGCGTGGACCCAGGGCCATATAGGCGTCGAACCTGCGGGCCCGTCTGTCGGCTTCCGCTTCGGATGTCTCGGTGGTCACCCTGACGTTCACGATCTTGCCCTTACGGACCAGGCGCACGGTCTCGCCCGTCTCCAACATCCGATCCAGGATGTTGAACAGGTCCTTCCTCAGGTCGCTGGCGGTGACTTCGATCATGCGTACATGATCCGCCGCCGACATGTACATGTCAACGGAAACGCCCCGTCACCCACTGTGACACCCGCCGGCGGCCGACCTGTGCGATAGGCCTCGCGTGCCCGTAGTTCCCGACAAGCCCCACAGCCCGCTGACCCTCATGGAGATTGGCGCGATCGCCGCCATCGTGGTCATCTGGGGCGCCAACAACGCCGCGGCCAAGATCGCGACCGAGGTCCTGCCGCCGCTATTGGTCGGGACGCTGCGCTTCGCGATCGCCGCCGTCTGCCTGATCCCCTTCGTGCGCCCGCCCTTCCCGAACTGGAAGAGCATGGCCCTGATCGTCATCCTGGGCGGCCCGCTTCACTACGGATTCCTCTACTGGGGCTTTTCCCTGGCCCAGGACGTCAGCCCCGTCTCGGTGGCGTCCCAGCTCTGGATCCCGTTCACGACCCTGTTCGCCTTCCTGTTGCTGGGCGAGCGGCTGTCGGTCCATGCGCTGATCGGCATGGTGATCTCCCTGCTGGGCGTGGTGTGGATGTCGGCCGATCCACACGCCTTCAACGACTGGAAGGCGATCCTGCTGATCACGGTCGCGACGGCCTTCTGGGGGATGACCACGGTGATCGCCCGCCGGACCACCTCGATCCCGCCGCTGAAGATGCAGGGCCTCCTCGCCTTCGTGGCCCTGCCGACGCTCGCCTTCGCCTCGGCCATGTTCGAGACGGGTCAGGTCGAGGCCGTCCGCTCCGCCACGCCCCTGATCTGGGTCTGCCTGCTCTGGGCCGGCA
The DNA here is from genome assembly GCF_058681135.1 of Brevundimonas sp. FV1ye28. Classification (NCBI taxonomy): domain Bacteria; kingdom Pseudomonadati; phylum Pseudomonadota; class Alphaproteobacteria; order Caulobacterales; family Caulobacteraceae; genus Brevundimonas; species Brevundimonas sp. FV1ye28. Next base: position 127,640 of record NZ_CM178731.1, read on the forward strand.
TCGTGTCGTCCGTCTTCGCGACCTCCATGGTCTTCTGGCTGGTGCAGAAGCGCGAGGCGGGCCGGGTGACGCCCTATTTCCTAGTCACCCCGGTCGTCTCCATGGCCATCGGCTGGGGCTTCCTCGGTGACGTGCTGACGGTCCAGATCCTGACCGGCGCGGTCCTGACCATGGGCGGCGTCGCTGTCGTGGCCCTGGCCGAGCGCGGCTTGCGAGCCGGCGCGGCGAAAGCCTAGACCGCTAGAGCGCCTTCATTGGCTAGGCGGACGGCTTCCGCCGCCTCGTCGTGCATGAAGGGCAGGAAGGCGAACCGTTCGCCCCTCGTCACCGGCGTCGCCTCGTGCAGGATGGAGCAGGAAAAGACGCAAGCCCCGCCCGGCGGCGGCCGATAGGTCCGCGATCCGTACTCCGGGAACCGCAGATCGCCCCCCTCGTAGTCGTCGTTCAGGTTGATCGACACGGCGAAACGCCGGTGCCGGGTCACGGCGGTCATGTTGTCGCGATGCGGCCGGAAATACCCTCCGGTCTCGGCGCTGTAGCAGGCGACGAGGTAGCGTTCGAGCCGCGTGGCCTTGAAGTTGAAGACCTTCTCGATCTGCGGCACCAGCCGACGCGACAGTCGCTCGAAGATCGCCTTTCTCAGTGTCTCCTCCGCCACCAGCACGTCGGACCGCTTCTTGAAGGCGTCGTTCATCACCAGATGGGTCTTTTCGCCGACCTGGCTCATCACGCCGGAGGCGGCCCCGCCCTGGCGGCGATAGGCGGCGATCAGGACTTCGCAGAACGGCGGCTCGAAGATGCGCGGCGTCACCAGCACCGGTGCCGCCGCCTCGAACCCGCCATGCGTGGCCGGGGAGGGCAGGGCAGGCACGCGGTCGATCATATAGGCGGCCCGATCGGCCCCGCCCCCGGCCAGGATATGCAGCGCCGGATCGACCAGCACCCAGCGTTCGCTCTCGACCGCATCGAACATCGCCGCCGCCGAGCCGTCCGTATCGAACAGAAAGCGCTGACCCGGCGTCTGGTCGCGTCGCCCCTCTCTTTGCGGATCTTCGCCCACGACGATGACAAAGCCGCAGGCATGGACGTCGTCGAACGCCGCGCGGCGCTCGGCCATCGCCTTCATCGCCGCATCGGCGCGGGCCGCACTGACGAAGGCCAACAGCAGATACCGTCCCGCCGCCACATCCAGCGCATAGCGGGGGTTCGTCAGCCCGGAGACGGTGAAGATCGGCAGCGGATCGCCGGGAAGGAGCGCCATGCCTCACGATTGAAGGCGACGGCGTCGCAGATCAAGTGCCGGGCGCGACGTCGCGCCCGGCCTCATGGCCGCTAGTGTCCCGCGTGACCGGCGGCGGCGGCCTGGAACACGCCGCAGGCGATGCGGTCGCCCGCGCCGCCGATCGGCTGGGACACATGGTCGTCGCGGTTGGCGTGGACCAGGAACGAGGTTCCGTCCCCGCCGGTGAAGTCGATCTCGGTCGTCGGCGCATAGACCTCGGCATTGACCGAACCGTCCGCGCCCGCATGCACGTTCTGCAGATCGCCTAGGTCAGGCCCCGCGCTGTTCAACAGGCCGTGCGGCAGCTTCTGTGGGTCCGCATGGTTCACGTGTGCGCCGGCCGAGGTGAAGCCCGGACCTTCGCAGGTCCCCACGGCATGCAGGTGCACTCCGTGCCAGCCCTCGGGCCAGCCCTTGCCCTCGACCTTGAACAGGAAGCCGTCGGGGCCGGCGAAGGCGGTCACCATGCCCGCGTCGCCGCCGTCTGCGGTTTTCAGCGCGGCCATGGCGACCGGCTCGGGCGCAGGCGCGGCCATGGGCGGGGCCGCCGGCGCGGCCGTCTGGGCAAGGGCGCACCCGGCGGTCATCAGGGAACCGGTGGCGAGGATCAGGGCGAGGGGAGAGTGGCGCATTTTTGGTCCTTTCACGGATCGCGTCGCAATGAGCGCAAACTTTGCCTCGCGACGCCTCGAATGCTAGAAAACCGGACAGCGGATCACGTTCCGATTCCGGCAGACTAAAGCCCAGATTCCTTGACCGACGACAGCTACGAAAACGCCGCACCGCCCGCCGGTTCGGGCGGCTCCGACATTTCCGTGATCACGATCGAGGACGAGCTGAAACGCTCCTACCTCGACTACGCCATGAGCGTGATCGTCTCGCGCGCCCTGCCGGACGCCCGTGATGGGCTGAAGCCGGTTCACCGTCGCATCCTGTATTCGATGCACGATCTGAACATGACGCCGGAGCGGTCGTACTCGAAGTGCGCCCGCGTGGTCGGCGACGTGCTGGGCCGCTTCCACCCGCACGGCGACGCCTCGGTCTATATGGCCCTGGTCCGTATGGCCCAGCCCTTCTCGATGGGTCTGATGCTGGTCGACGGCCAGGGCAATTTCGGCTCGGTCGACGGCGATATGCCGGCCTCCATGCGATACACCGAGGCCAGGATGGCTCCGGCCGCCGTGGCCCTGCTGGCCGATATCGACAAGGACACCGTCGATTTCCAGCCGAACTACGACGAGAAGGAGCTGGAGCCTGTCGTCCTGCCGGCGCGGATTCCGAACCTGCTGGTCAACGGCGCGGGCGGCATCGCCGTCGGCATGGCCACCAACATCCCGCCGCATAACCTGGGCGAGATCGTCGACGCGGCCGTGGCCCTGCTCGACAACCCCAATATTTCCGACGACGCCATCCTGGACATCGTGCCCGGACCGGACTTCCCGACGGGCGGCGAAATCCTGGGCCGCACCGCGCCCCGTAATGCGCTGCGTGACGGTCGCGGCTCGGTCGTCGTGCGCGGCGTCGCCTCGGTCGAGACCATCCGCAAGGATCGCGAAGCCATCGTGGTCACCGAGTTGCCGTTCCAGGTCAACAAACAGACCCTGATCGAGCGCATCGCCGAGATGGTCCGCGAGAAACGCCTTGAGGGCATCTCCGACGTCCGCGACGAGTCCGACCGTCAGGGGATGCGGATCGTCATCGAGCTGAAGCGCGATGCCTCGGGCGACGTGATCCTGAACCAGCTGTGGCGCTATACGGCCATGCAGTCGTCGTTCGGCGTCAACATGCTGGCTCTGAACCACGGCCGCCCGGAGCAGATGGGCCTGCGCAAGATGCTCGAGGTCTTCCTCGAGTTCCGCGAAGAGGTCGTGGTCCGCCGCGTCAAGTTCGAGTTGGCCAAGGCCCGCGACCGCGGCCACGTCCTGGTCGGTCTGGCCGTCGCCGTCGCCAACATCGACGAGGTCATCCACATCATCCGGTCTTCTGCGGACCCCGCAGAAGCGCGTGAACGCCTGCAGGCCAAGTCCTGGCCCGTCGGCGACATGATCGCCCTGGTCGAGCTGATCGCCGATCCGCGCTCCATGCTGATCGACGGCGACAAGCTGAACCTGACCGACGAACAGGCCCGCGCCATTCTGGGCCTGACGCTCAGCCGCCTGACCGGCCTCGGTCGCGACGACATCTTCGGCGAGGCGCGCGGTCTGGCCGATACCATCCAGGGCCACCTGACCATCCTGTCGGACCGCGCCAACATCCTCGCCATCATCCGCGAGGACCTGCTGAAGGTCCGCGCCGAGTTCGCGGTCCCGCGCCGCACCCAGATCGGCGAAGGCGACTTCGAGCTGGAAGACGAGGACCTGATCCCGCGCGAGGACATGGTCGTCACCGTCACCCACGGCGGCTACGTCAAGCGCGTCGCCCTCAACGCCTATCGAACCCAGCATCGCGGCGGCAAGGGCAAGTCCGGCATGACGATGAAGGACGAGGACGCCATCACCGGCGTCTTCTCCGCCTCGACCCACACCCCGGTCCTGTTCTTCGCCACCAACGGCAAGGCCTATAAGCTCAAGGTCTGGCGCCTGCCGCTCGGCGCCCCGACTTCGCGCGGCAAGGCCTTCGTCAACCTGCTGCCGATCGAGCCCGGCGATTCGATCATGAACGTCCTGCCCCTGCCCGAGGACGAGACGACCTGGGGCGACTACGACATCATGTTCGCCACCCGCTCGGGCGACGTGCGCCGGAACAAACTGTCGGACTTCGCCACGGTCAACCGCGCCGGCAAGATCGCGATGAAGCTGGAAGACGGCGACCACATGGTCGGGGTGGCGCTGTGCACTGCCGAGGACGACGTCTTGCTGACCACCTCGGGCGGCCGCGCCATCCGCTTCAAGGCCGATGACGTCCGCGTCTTCAAGGGCCGCGATTCCACCGGCGTGCGCGGTGTCCGCCTGCAAGGCGAAGACGTCGTCATCTCCATGGCCATCCTCGGCCGTGTCGACGCAACGCCTGATGAACGCGCCGCCTATGTGAAGCACGCCAACCTGATGCGGAAAGCCGCCTCGGGCGAGACGGACGAAGACACGGTCGTGGTCGATACGGATGATGAGGCTGAAGCCACGGGCGACGCCGCCCTGTCGGTCGAACGCATCGCCGAACTGGGCGCGGCCGAACAGTTCATCCTGACCGTCACCGACACCGGCTTCGGCAAGCGGTCCTCCGCCTACGAATACCGTCGCACCGGTCGCGGCGGGCAGGGGCTGACGGCCCACGGCCTCGGCGGTCGCGCCGGCACCCGCCTCGCCGCCGCCTTCCCGGTGGAAGAGACGGATGACCTGCTCCTGGTCACCTCCAACGGCCAGATGATCCGCACCCGCGTGGGCCAGGTCCGCATCGTCGGTCGCTCCTCGCAAGGCGTGACCATCTTCCGCACGGCGGAAGGCGAAAAGGTCGTTTCGGTCGAACGCTTGGCCGAGACAGGCGGGGACGAACCCGAGGTCGACACCGATGAGGCCGGCGAGGACTGATCCCTCTCCCGGTGGGAGAGGGCTTGAGGCTCGCAGAGCAAAGCGATGCATCTTCAGCCGAAAGGGTGAGGGGCAGCCCTCACCGGTCAGCGCCAGCCCCTCACCCTTTCGCGCAAGGCTGATCACCTGTCGGCTCTCAGGCGCTCAATCCCTCTCCCACCGGGAGAGGGCAGCGTGACAGACCTCCTCATCGACGGTCTCCCACCGACCGAGGCCGACCTCCACTACCTCGCGGCGGTCAACTACGGCGCCTACACCTCCTTCCGACTGGAGGACGGCGGTGTCCGGGGCCTCGACCTGCATCTGGCCCGCCTCGACGCCTCCGCGATCGAACTCTTTGGCGAACCGCTCGGCGAGGCGCGCCTTCGCGACCTGATCCGTAACGCCGTCGCAGACCGCCGCGACGCCTGGCTCCGCGTCAGCCTGTTCGCGCCGGAGATCCTGCCCCGCAGCCCCTCGGCCGAGGTCCGCCCCAGGGTCATGATCGGTGTCTCCCCGTCGCCATCCCCGCTGGCGACCTCCGTCCGAGCCCAGGTTCGGACCTATGTGCGCGCCGACGCCCACATCAAGCACACCGCCATCTTCCCGCTGATCCGGGCCCGTCGTCTGGCGCGACAGGCCGGCTTCGACGACGCCCTGTTCGCCGATGCGGACGGGTTGATTTCCGAGGGCGCCACCTGGAACATCGGTTTCCTGTCCGGCGACACCGTGACCTGGCCCGAAGCCCCGATGCTGCACGGCGTCGCGAAGGCGCTGATTTCCAGCCGCCTCGCCGAGGTCGGTCTGACCCAGGGCAGCGCCCCCGTCCGACTCGCCGACCTGGCGGCCTTCGACGCCGCCTTCCTGTGCAACAGCGCGACGCCCGCCTGTCCGATCACCGCCATCGGCGACCGGATCTTCGACGCTGCGCCGGCGCGGATCGAGCGCATCGCCAAGGCCTGGGCTTCGAATCGCATACAAGCGATCTGACCCTCTCGCCCTCTTCGCCCGATCGGGAGGGAGAAGACATCGCCGACGACCACTGCTAATCACACCTCGCGGCGGGGAGAAAACGCATGCGTATCGGGCTCTACCCGGGGACCTTCGACCCCGTCACCAACGGCCACATGGACATAATCGGCCGCGCCGTGAAGTTGGTCGACAAGCTGGTCATCGGCGTCGCCCAGAACGACGACAAGGGTCCGCTCTTCTCGACCGCCGAGCGCGTCGAGATGGTCAAGGCCGAGGTCGCGCGGCTGAACGCCGATATCGAGGTCCAGCCCTTCTCGACCCTGCTCATGCATTTCGCCGAGAAGCTGGACGCCAACGTCATCGTGCGCGGCCTGCGCGCCGTCGCGGACTTCGAGTACGAGTTCCAGATGACGGCCATGAACCAGCGCCTCAATGACGACATCGAGACCGTGTTCCTGATGGCCGATCCGCGCCACCAGGCCATCGCCTCGAGACTGGTCAAGGAAATCGCCCGGCTGGACGGAAACATCGAAAGCTTCGTCAGCCCCGCCGTCGCCGCCGCCGTGCGCGCCAGAGTCAAACGCTAGAACGCGTCAAACGCTAAACGCGCCAAACGCCAGAACCGGACCGCCTCAGTTGAAGATCACGCCTTACGCCCTCGCCGCCGTCCTGTCGGTCGTCGCCTCCACCGCCACGGCCCAGACGACCCCGGCTCCTGCCGCCACTGCAGCGACCGCACCCGCGCCTGCCGCAAGCGACTGGCGCACCATTGCGCCCGAAAACCTGCTGGTCATCGACACGGCCAAGGGCCGCATCCTGGTCGAGCTGGACCCGCGCGCGGCCCCCAACCACGTCGTGCGCGTCCGCACCCTGGCGGACCAGGGCTTCTACGACGGGCTGAAGTTCCACCGCGTCATTCCCGGCTTCATGGCCCAGACCGGCGATCCGGAAGGCACGGGGCAGGGCGGTTCGGAGCTGCCGGACCTGGAGCCCGAGTTCACCTTCCGACGGGGTCGCGACGCCGGCTTCGCCAGGATCGAGGGCGGCGCCCCCAGCGCCGTGGTCGGCATAGTCGGCTCCCTTCCAGTGGTGACCCAGCCGGACGCCCAGATGATGGTGACCGCCGATTTCAAGACCGATGCGGGCGGTCTCTTCTGTCCGGGCGTCGCCGGCATGGCCCGCGCCGGCGCCCCCAACAGCGCCAACAGCCAGTTCTTCCTGATGACCGGAAACAACGCCAGTCTGAACGGCCTCTACACCGCCTTCGGCCGCGTGGTCTCCGGCTATGCGGTCGTCGAAAGCCTCAAGACCGGCAGCGAGGCGAACAACGGGGCCGTGACCGACCCTGACGTGATGACCCGCGTCCGCACCGCCGCCGTCCTCCCCGAGGGCGAGCGTCCGACGGTCCGCGTGCTCGATGCCCGCTCCGCCGCCTTCCAGGCCCGCGTGGCCGAGATCCGCGCCCAGCGCGGAAGCGAGTTCACCGTCTGCGACGTGCAGCCGGGGGTCGAAGTCACAGGGGGATGATCATGCGGTTGACGGCTCTGGCGATCGGTCTGGTTCTGGCGGGCGCATCCGCCGTTCAGGCTCAGGAAACGGCGGCCACCGCCCCGGCTCCGGCCGCGTCCGCCGCTGCGGACTGGCGTACCGTCCCCGCCGACGACCTGATGATCATCGACACCAACCGGGGCCGGATCCTGGTCGAGCTGGCCCCCCAGGCCGCGCCCCTGCACGTCGAACGCATGCGGCTTCTGACCCGTCGCGCCTTCTTCGACGGCATCACCTTCCACCGCGTCATCGACGCCTTCATGGCCCAGACCGGCGATCCCCTGGGCAATGGCGAGGGCCAGAGCCCCTATCCCGACCTCAAGGCCGAACTGACCTTCCGGCGCGGTCCCGAGATCCCCTTCACCCCGGTCGCCTCGCCCGCCGGGGCCATGCTTGGCTTCGTCGACAGCCTGCCGGTCCAGACCCAGCCGACGTCCCTGATGGCGACCACAGGCGACGGAAAGGTGCACGGCTGGGGCGCCTATTGCCCCGGGGTCGCCGGCATGGCCCGCGACGATGCGCCCGACAGCGCCAACTCCCAGTTCTTCCTGATGCGCCAGCCCTATCCCGCGCTGGACAAGCGCTACACCGTCTGGGGCAATGTGGTGTCGGGCCTCGATGTCGTGCGCGCCATCAAGGTCGGCGACGGCGACAACGGCGCGGTCACCGCCGATCCCGATCGCATGATCCGCGTCCGCATCGCCTCGGATCTGCCCGAGGCCGAACGGCCCGTGGTTCAGGTGCTGGACACGGCCTCGGCGGCCTTCCGCACCCTGGCCGAGAGCGTGCGCACCGCGCGCGGCGCGGACTTCTCGATCTGCGACATCACCCTGCCGGTTCAGGTCTCGGGCGCGCCGGCCCCCGCCGTCTGACCCCCACGCCCCCGACCGCGACGCCGCCGCTGGGGTTTTCGGGCTTCCCGCATCTGCTGCAGCAATAGACCTTCGCGCAGGCCCCTGTCGGCGACGCGCACCCGCTCGCTGGGCCAGGCCCGCTGCACGGCATCCAGGATCGCGGCCCCCGCCAGGACCAGATCGGCCCGGTCAGGCCCGATGCAGGATTCCGCCGCCCGACCCTTCGGCCCCATCGCCTTCAGCCGCTCGGCCGCCGCGTCGCATTCGGTCCGCGTCATCCACAGCCCGTCGACCAGATCGCGTTGATAGCGCCTCAGCTTCAGATGCACCCCCGCCAGACTGGTGATCGCGCCGGACGTCCCCACCAGATGCCCCCTGCCGGCGGCGAACAGGCTGCGGAACTCGGTGTCGTCGAACGTCCCTGCCGCCAAGGCCGCGCTCATGTCTGCGACCATGGCCTCGTACCAGGCCTCGCCCGAGTCTGCCGGCTCGGGGTGCCGCTCGGCCAGGGTCACGACGCCCAGCGGCGCCGACATCCAGGCGACCGTCTTCATCTCCGCCCCCGACTTTCTCAGCCAGGACAGTTCCGTCGATCCCCCGCCCACGTCGATGACCAGCACCGCCTCCGCGTTCGGATCGAACAGGTTCAGACACCCCTCCACCGACAGCCTGGCCTCTTCCGCCGGATCGATGATGCGCAGCTTCAGTCCGGTTCCGCGCCTCACCCGATCGATGAAGGCCTGGCCGTTCTCGGCCTGACGGCAGGCCTGTGTGGCGACGGCGCTGAGCCGGACCGAATCGACGCCGCGTCGCACCACCCGCTCGGCGCACAGGGCCAGGGCGTCGTAGGCCCGGTCCATCGCCGCATCGTCGAGCCGCCCGGTCCGCGACAGGCCCTCGCCCAGCCTGACGATGCGACTGAAGCTGTCGACCACGCGGAAACCCGATCGCGCCGGACGCGCGATCAGCAGGCGACAGTTGTTGGTCCCCAGATCCAGCGCACCGAACACGGGACCGTCACGACCTGACAGATCCCGCATGGACGCCCTCTGGACCCGGGACCGCTCGTCGCGCCGCCGTGGCGCGCCGTCGGGTTCCGGCATGGGCCGAACTTTCATGTGGGCGCAGCCGAACCGGGCGCCCGTCCTGACCAACCTAGTCCGCCGATGCGATCCGCGCCAAGCCTATCTGACGCGAAGATGAACGGGACCACACGCATACGGCTCAGGTGGGCGGTCGTATCTCTCCATGATGACCCAGTCCCAGACAGCGAAATTCGGCCTCGGCCAGATCGTGCGTCACCGTCAGGAAAGCTTCCGCGGCGTGGTCGTCGATGTCGACGCCGCCTACGCCGGTCCTGCCGAAGAGCCGGGCCCGCACGACCGTAACCAGCCCTTCTATCGAATCCTCGCCATGGGGATCGATTCCGGCTTCCTGGTCTATGCGGCCGAGAACGTTCTCGAGCACGATCCGGACGTCGCGCCCCTGTCGCCCGACGAACAGTCCCGCTGGTTCGCCGTGGACGGCCACGGCCGCATCGCGCCGCGTGCTCAGCCGATTCATTGACGGGGACCTGCCTGCACGACCGATGCGCGACCTTTTCGTTGGCGCTAGGCGACAAGGATGTCGTTGGCTCCCGGCCGCCGGGGTTCTAGACTGGCGGTCCAAGGAGTGCGGCATGGCTGATTTCGAACACGTCTTTCAAACCCCGCCCGAAGGCGCGGCGGCGGACTGGACCATTTCGCAGAACTGGCGTGCCTATACCCAGGTCGAGCACGACACCTGGGACACCCTCTATGCCCGCCAGATGGACATCCTGCCGGGCCGCGCCTCCGACGCCTTCATGAAGGGGCTGAAGGCGCTGGACCTGAACACCGGCGGCATTCCCGACTTCGCCCTGATGAACCCCAAGCTGAAGGCCCTGACCGGCTGGACCGTGGTCTGCGTGCCCGGCCTGGTGCCGGACGAGGTCTTCTTCGACCACCTCGCCAACCGCCGCTTCCCGTCGGGCCAGTTCATCCGGAAGCCCGACCAGCTGGACTACCTGCAGGAGCCGGACATCTTCCACGACGTCTTCGGCCACGTCCCCATGCTGACCGACCCCGATTTCGCCGACTACATGCAGGCCTATGGCAAGGGCGGCCAGCGCGCCCAGAGCCTTGGAATGCTCAAGAACCTCGCCCGCCTTTACTGGTACACGGTCGAGTTCGGCCTGATGGACGAGGGCGACGGCCTGCGCATCTACGGCGCAGGCATCGTCTCTTCGGCGTCTGAAAGCGTCTTCGCCGTGGAGGACCCGTCGCCGAACCGCATCGCCTTCGATCTGGAGCGGATCATGCGGACCGACTACCGCATCGACGACTTCCAGCAGGTCTATTTCGTCATCCCCTCGATCGAGGCCCTCAACGACGCGACGCTCGAGGATTTCGGCCCGATCTACGACCGCCTGAAGGGCGCGACCGACATCGGCATCGAGGCCATCCAGCCCTACGACCGGGTTATCACCCAGGGCACCCAGGACTATGCCCACAAGGGCGGAAGGTTCGCAGCATGACCCGCACCATCACCCTGGTCCTGATCGCCGGCCTGGCTGTGTCATCCGCCGCCTGCACGGAGTCGAAACGGGCCCGCAACGCCGCGACCTGGGGCGACAAGCCCGCCGACATCACCTGCTGGACCTATGGGACCGAGACCTTCTCCGGCCGCTCGACGGGCAAGGTCGAGTACAGCGACGAGGGTCGCCTCGCCTTCGTCGACGCCGCCAACGGCCGCTACACGACCGTCGATGGCGAATGCCGCGTTGTCTATCTGGCCGATGGCGAGGAGACGGCGGCGGTGCCCGCGCCGGTCCCGCCGCAACAGCCCACCAGCACGCCCACTCAATAACTCTCCGTGCACCCCGGCGAAGGCCGGGGTCCAGTTGGCGAACACGGTGTCTGGGTCGGACGACACGGCGCTAAATCCCAGTCGCCTCAATCCGTGATCTGGACCCCGGCCTTCGCCGGGGTGCACGGATGAGTTTCAATCCTCTGCGATCAGACTCTTCGCCTTCGTATCCCGCATCAGGACGTAGGTGATCAGCGAGATCCCGATCATCCCCGTGACGTACCAGAAATACAGGCTCTCGCGCCCGTCCAGCTTGAACCAGAGGGCGACGTATTCGGCCGTGCCGCCGAAGGTCGCATTGGCGATGGCATAGGGCAGGGCGACGCCCAGCGCCCGGATATGGGCGGGGAACAACTCGGCCTTCACCACGGCATTGATGGCCGTATAGCCCGACACGATCACCAGCGCCGTCAGTGACAGGCCGAACGCGACGAACGCATTGTCGGTCACCGCCAGCGCAGTCATGATCGGCACCGTCAGGAACAACCCCAGCACCCCGAAGGCGATCATCACGGGCTTCCGGCCGATCCGGTCCGACAGCGCCCCGACCAGCGGCTGGATCAGCATGAAGATCAGCAGCGCCGCCGCCGAAATCTCGGTTGCCTGAGCCTTGGAGAAGCCCGAAGTGTTGGTCAGGAATTTCTGCAGATAGGTGGTGTAGGTATAGAAGGCGAGCGTTCCCCCGGCCGTCAGCCCGATGACGATCAGCGCCTCCTTCGGATGACGCAGCACCAGTTCCAGCGCGCTCGATTTCGGCGCGGCGCGCGTCTCTTCCGACTGGAAGGCCCGCGTTTCGTCCAGACCCCGACGCAGCCAGAAGACGATCACCGCCAGCGCCGCCCCGAAGAAGAACGGGATACGCCACGCCCACTCCGACAGCGCCGCCTCGCCCAGCGTCCGCTGCAGGACGATCAGCAGGGCCAGCGCCAACAGCTGCCCCGAGATCAGCGTCACATACTGGAAACTCGACCAGAAGCCGCGATGCTTCGCCGTCGCCATCTCCGACAGATAGGTGGCGCTGGACCCGTACTCCCCGCCGACGCTCAACCCCTGCATCATGCGAGCGATCAGCAGCAGGGCGGGCGCCGCGATGCCGATGGTCGCATAGCCGGGGGTCACCGCGATCAGAAGCGACCCCGCGCACATCAGACTAACCGACAGGGTCAGTCCGGCCTTGCGCCCCTTCCGGTCGGCGTAGATCCCCATCACCCAAGCGCCGATGGGCCGCATCAGGAAGCCGACCGCGAAGATGGCGGCGGTGCTCAACAACTGCGCGGTCGAGTCGCCCTTCGGGAAGAAGACCGGTGCGAAATACAGGGTGAAGGCCGCATAGGCGTACCAGTCGAACCACTCGACCAGATTGCCGGCCGATCCGCCGATGATGTTCCTCAGGCGGCGGGCAGGGGTCATAGAGAGTTCGGTCAATCCAACCTCCGTGCACCCCGGCGCAGGCCGGGGTCCAGATTACAGACTCAGTCGGTTGGGATCAGACACCGGATCGCCTCGCCGAGGACAGTCTTTTCCATCTGGATCCTGGCTTCCTCCGCGATGCACGGTGAACGACGGACATTTACCTCATCGAAATCGACTTAAGGTTGTATGCAGCGTCCGCCTCTGCGGTCTCGGAGGCCGCCGTGGCGAACATCGACCAGACCTTCGCCGCCACCCAGGCTCCGCCCAGCCTGCGCCGCGACGCCGTCTCCGCCTGGTGGCGCACCGGCATGGCCACGCGTCTGAAGCGTCGCCGCATCGAGATCATGGGCCGCATCCTCGGCATCGACTTCTTCGACGGCCCCGGCCTGTCGATCTGCGACGTCGGCTGCGGCTCGGGCAAGGATTTCATCCGCCCGCTCGCCGACACGCCCCATCGTCTGGCCGGCGTCGATGTCGTCGACGTCGACCTCCAGCAACCCAACTTCCAGTTCATCCAGTCCGACGCCGCCCGCATCGACGTCCCCGACGGCCTCTACGACCTCGCCGTCAGCTTCGGCGTCCTCGAGCACATCGAGCCTATGGAGCATCTGTGCGAGGTCGTCTCCGAGATCCGCCGCATCTCGAAACGGTTCGCCGTCGTCGTTCCCTGCGTCTCGACCCGGCTGGAGCCCCATGTCTTGAAGTTCGGCTGGCCGCTCCAGCCGGTCCGCGAACGGATCGACATCAACTACCTGTCCGACCAGGCCTGGCTGAAGTTCGCGGGCTTCTCGGAGGCGAAGACCTACCGCTTCGACTACGTCCCCGGCCTCATCACCAACCTGTTGATCGTGGGTTAGGGCTACTCTTTCAACCGTGCACCCCGGCGAAGGCCGGGGTCCAGACAGCGGACTCGGTCGTCAGAGCAGAGAGCCAAGACGCTCATCCCGGCCATCGCCGGGGTGCACGGAGGGGATGGCTTGGCCTTCAGGTTCGCTGGAACGGATAAAACCCAGACCCCAATCCCAGGATGCCCGTCAACTCATCCAGCGCCCCCCGGCTCTCGTCCAGCAGGGCCGGATCCATCAGGTCCTTCGGCGCGAGCACATCGCGATACCAGGTCGTCGCCCAGACGCTCAGCGCCCCGTGCAGTTCCTCGGTCAGCCGCATGTCCGGGTTCGTCGCCGCCAGCTCCTCCTCCGTCAGCACGACCCTCAGCCTCAGACACGCCGGCCCGCCGCCGTTCCGCATCGACTGGCGCACATCGACATACTCGACCCGCCCGATCGGCCCGTTCGACGCGACCAACCCCTGCGCCACCGCATGCGCCCGCCCATTGTCCCGCGTCTCCGTCGGACAGATCAGCGTCAGCCGATCCTCGCCCGGCAGGCTGACCAGCATCGAGTTGAACAGATAGGACGAAATCGCATCGGCCAGCGGCAGGTCGGCGTCCGACACCTCCACGAAGACCGGCTCGAACCCTTTCGCCGCCGCCCGGATCGCGGCGTGGGTCCCGGCCGTGTCCTCGAACGCCAGCTCATGATGGAACAGCGTCTCCAGCGCCCCGACGCAGACCACGTCATTGTGGAAGGTCCCGCCCGCGATCGCCGCTCGCGACTGCTGGGCCAGCACCGCACCACTCGCCCCATGCCGTCGCGCCACGGCCTCCGACGCCTGCCGCGTCTGCCGGGCAGGGTAGGGCCCCTCCCACGGCTCGAAGGCGTCCCGTCCCCAGACCAGCAGGTTCACACCGGTCGCACCATGCTCCGCGCACAGCCGCACATGGTTCGCCGCTCCCTCGTCGGCCAGATGCGCCACCGGCCACAGGGCGTCGTGCACCGCGAACCGCTCGCGGTCCGGGAACAGCGCCTCCAGCGCCCGCTTCGTCTGCGCATGCTCCAGCGACCGATGCAGGTTCGTATGCAGGTTTGCCGGCGTGAAATGCACCCGCCCGTCCGCGCTGTCCGCCGAGGGCGTCACCGTCGCCGCATTGGCCGCCCACATCGGCGAGGCGGAACAGGCCGCCGCCGCGAAAGTCGGCGCGTCCTTCCAGGCTTTCGCCAGCACCTCGCCGTCCGATCCGCCGAACCCCAGCCCGCGCAGGAATGTCATGTCCGGCCGCTCGTGCGGCGGCAGGACGAACTGCGGCAGACCCAGGTCCGCCAGCCGCTTCATCTTGTCGAGCCCCTGCAGCACGGCGGCGCGTGGGTTCGACGCCTGCCCCGCATTCAGGCTCGCCGCCAGGTTCCCCGGCGACAGCCCCGCATAGGAATGCGTCGGCCCGATCAGCCCGTCGGCGTTGGCTTCAGTCGCTTTCACGCCCTTCTCCCCTTGGGGGAGAAGGTGGCTCGCGAAGCGAGACGGATGAGGGGGCTGCCAGATACGAGGCCAATCGTCGGATGGGTCGTTCGCGTGAACAGCCCCCTCATCCGACCCTGACGGGCCACCTTCTCCCCCGAGGGGAGAAGGGTCACGCCCTCAACCCCTTGATCTCGCCCTCGATATTCTTCACCGCCCCCGCCTCGAAGCTGGCGACCGGGTAGGCGCAGTAGTCGGCGGCGTACCAGGCGCTCGGCCGGTGGTTGCCGCTGTCGCCCAGCCCCCCGAAGGGCATGTCTCCCGCCGCCCCGGTGGTCGGCCGGTTGAAGTTCACCACCCCCGCCCGGATTCTCCGGATGAACCGCTCCCAGTTCTTCGGATCGTCCGATACCAGACCCGCCGACAGCCCGTACCGCGTGGCATTGGCCGCCTCGATCGCCGCCTCGAACGAGCTCACCCGCGTCACCGACAGGAAGGGCGCGAACATCTCCTCGTCGGGCACCTCCACGCCGGTCACGTCGATGATCGCCGGCTTCACGAAGGCCCCCGGCAGGTTCGCCACCGGCCCGGACGCCCGGATCACCTTCGCCCCCAGATCGATCCGCTGCTGCAAGGCCGCCAGCGCCTGTTCCGCCGCCCGCTGCGAAATCAGCGGCCCGCCATAGGGCTCCGGCGTCTGATCCCACGCGCCGAAGATCAACCGGTCCACCAGCGCATCCACCGCCGCCACGATCGCATCGCCCGCCGCGCCCTCCGGCACGATCAGCCGCCGCGCGCACGAACACCGCTGCCCTGTCGTCACGAACGCCGACTGCACCACGATCCCCGCCACGGCCTCCGCATCCGCCGCGTCCCAGACCACCAGCGGATTGTTGCCCCCCAGCTCGAGCGCCAGGATCACATGCGGATTGTCCGCAAACTTCCGCCGGAAATGCGCCCCCGCCGCGCCCGATCCGGTGAACATCAGCGCGTCGATCTTCTGGTCCAGCAGCGCCGCCCCGACGTCCCGCCCGCCCTGCACCAGGTTGAACACCCCGGCCGGCAGCCCGGCTTCCTCAAGACATTCCGCCATCAGCTGACCCGTATGCGGCGTCTCCTCCGAAGGCTTGAACACCACCGTGTCCCCCGCCAGCAGGGCCGGCACGATATGGCCGTTGGGCAGGTGTCCGGGGAAGTTGAACGGCCCCAGCACCGCCGCCACCCCATGCGGCCGATGCCTCAGGGTCGCCGACCCGAACGCCGTCTCCGCCGTCCGCTCGCCGGTCCGTTCGTCATAGGCGCGGATCGAGATATCGACCTTGCCCGCCATGGACCCCAGCTCGGCCGTGGTCTCCCACAACGCCTTGCCGGTCTCGCGGCTGATCGCCTCGGCAAAGGCCGGCGCCCGCGCCTTCAGCACCGCCTGATACCGCTTCATCGCCGCGATCCGTTCGGCGCGCGCCCGATCCGCCCAGTCGGGGAAGGCCGCCCGCGCCGCCTGGACCGCCGCCCCGACCTGGGCCCCCGATGCCGCGTTCCCGCGCCAGATCCGCGCCTCCGTCGCCGGATCGAACGAGGCGAACCCGTCGCCCGCGCCCTCCACCCAGGCGCCGTTCAGAAACAGTTTGCCGTCGCTCATGATTTCACTCTCACGATGTCGCCCGCCCGCACCTTCAGCGCGGCGGCCGTCTCTGCGGTCAGATGCACGCTGTCACCCTCGATCGCCGCCTTGGCCCGCACCGCCCGGAACGCCTCCACGCTGTCGGTCGAAACCAGCGCCGGCAACTCCGCCTCGAACTCCTCCGTCACCAAGACCGACAACCGCCGCGCATCCCGCACCGTGCGGATATGATCCCTCGGACAGGTCACCGTCGGCCCGGCGTCAAAGATGTCCACCAGCCCGTTCGGCCGGAAGCCTTCGCTTTCCAGCAACGCCATCGCCGCCACCCCTTGCGGATGCACCTTGCCGATCACCGCCCGCGCCGCCTCGGGCAACAGGTCGACATAGATCGGATGGCGCGGCGCCAGGTCGAGGATGAACTGCTTGTCCGTCGACCCCGTCATCATGTCCGCCTGGTCGAACGGCATGGGGAAGAATTTATGCGCCACATGGTCCCAGAACGGACAGGCGCCGTCGGGCGTGAACACCCCGCGCAGCTCGGCCAGCACCGTCTCGGCGAACAGGTCCGGCTGCGCCCCGATCAGCATGTAGCGCGACTGGCTCAGCAACCGCCCCGCGCCGCCTTTGCGCCGATCCGCCTTGAGGAACAGCGACCCCACCTCGGTCCAGCCCGAGCATTCGTTGACCAGGGTCAGGGTCTGGTGATCCATCCGGATGCCCAGCGACGGCGACTGCGCCGGGTTGTTGGCGATGCGGAACGAAAAGAACGGCCGCTTCAGACCCACCGTCGCCTTGACGCTGGCGATGCCGTCGACGTCGCCGGTGTCGGTCTCCTCCATCATCAGGGTGAACCAGCGTTCCTGTGCCGGCAGCACCCCGGTGAAGCTGTCGCGGCTGACGTCGAGCCGCTCGGACAGCTGATCCGGATCCTCGGGCAGGCTGGTGAACCCCGGCCCCGACAGGATGGCCAGCTCCAGCAGGTGATCGAGATCGGCCGGACCGGCAGGACGAACGACGAGCATCAGCAAATCACTCCCACTACCTCTTCGTCATCCTCCGGCGAGCGCAGCGAGACCGGGGGACGCAGCGGCGCGCGAGAGCGCGAACCTTTCGCGGACACAGCGTGCCTGAACGGATCGCCTTCGGCGTGTGCAAAGCCAGGAATCACATCGTCTCCAATCGTAGCGCCTTGAGCTTCACCGCATCGATCTCGCCCGACGCGATCTTGCACAGCATCAGGCACGACAGCCGCGCCCGCTCGACGAAACTGTCGGGCCAGGCGAACTCCTCTGACGAATGGATCAGCCCACCGCGAACCCCGAGCGTGTCGATATTCGGCAGCCCCGCCGCATGCAGATTGTTCCCCTCGCACACTCCGCCGGACGCAGACCAGGCGATCGCCTGCCCCAGCAGGGCGCCGGTTTCCCGAAGCGCTTCGAACAGCGCGGTCTGTGACGCATCCATCGGCTTGGGCGCCCGCGTCATCCCGCCGTGCAGGTCCAGCGTCAGTCCCTCGAACGGCGCCGCCGCCACGATCTCCCCGATCGCATCCACGACCCAGGCCGCACTCTGCGCATCCGGCACGCGGACATTGAACCGCACCACGGCATTGTCCGCCACGACGTTCAGCGCCCCGCCGCCCGAGATGCGCGCCACATTGACCGTCACCCCCTCGCGCCGCCCGTTCAGGCCATGCAGGGCCGCCGCGACCATCGCCGCCCCGGCCACCGCATTGGCCCCCTCATGGAAGGCGCGCCCCGCATGCGCCGCCTTGCCCGTGACGATCAGGTGGAAGTTCCCGCTGCCCTTCCGCGCTCCCGCCAGGGTGCCGTCCGCCAGCGCCGGCTCATAGGTCATGCCGACATGCCCCCGTGCGCCCAGTTCGGCCAGCAGCGGCGCCGAGGCCGGGGATCCGATCTCCTCGTCCGGCGACAACAGGACGGTCCACCCGACCCGCTCCCGCTCCGGGTGGGTCTCGAACGCCTCCAGTGCCCCGAGCATGACGGAGATGCCGCCCTTCATGTCGGCGATCCCCGGCCCGTTCAGCGCCCCGTCCGACCGCGCCAAGACGGTCTGGAATCCGCTGTCCGCCGGATAGACGGTGTCATAATGGCCGGTCAGCACGACCTGGATCGGCGCCTCCGGCCGCGCGGTGATCTTCAGCGCATCGGCCCGCGCCTGGGGCTTCAGCGCCCCGTCGTCGCCGATGGTGGAGAACCCCAGCGTCGGAATCCGCTCGACCTCGGCCGGCAGTTTCGCCGCCTCGGCCTCCAGCAGCCCCAGGACGGCCTCCAGCCCTTCCGCATGATCGCTGCCGGAGTTGACGTTCGCCCACCGAACCGCACGCTCGACCAGAACGGCCTCGCCCCGCCCGACCAGGTCGAGGGCGGCCTGATCCTGTGGGAGAATCCGCATGGTGGGACTCTAGACGGGGCAGGAGCAAAGGTGAACACCACTTCCCTCTCCCCTTGCGGGCGGGTGAAGGATCATCTCCGCTCTCTCTCACCGTGCACCCCGGCGAAGGCCGGGGTCCAGATGGAGGTCACCAAGGGTTCAGGCAGCACACCGACACCTCATCCCGGCCGCCTGGGCGCTTGATCTGGACCCCGGCCTTCGCCGGGGTGCACGGATAAGGGCGTCCAAGTTTGCCCAAGTACGCCCCGAATCCCCCAACGATTCCAACGCCCCGAACTTTTAAGACCCCTCCGAACCGGCGCCCCCTCGAACATCCCTTATGATGGGAGCCATCCCGTCGTCGGGGAAGGCGTCCTGGGCCCAGGACCCGGACGTGCGGCGGGACCGATCGTAGCGGGATTGTCCGGGGGGCGTGAAACCTCGGAGCCCGGCGGGCCTGAGCCCGCCGCCCGTCGCGGGCCTATCGCCTGAGGGTCCAAAGGACTCGGGATTCGTGGCCGGTCTTCGCCGAGGCGGGGATGCAGGCCCCCCCGGGGTGTCCGTAAACCCGCTGGGTGACGCTCGCGGACCCGGTCGGGGACGGAGCCTTCGGCGCGAGCCGAAAACACAATCAATCGGTCCCCGTAACGCGAAAGCAGGGGGCCACCTCGGTTCCGGGCAACCGCCCAGGCTCCGTCGACTTCCCCATACCCGTTCAACGCGGAAGGACGATGAGGCGTGTCTGGCGCCACCTTGTGTAAGGCACCCTTGTCATGTAAGGGTCGCTTGTCATATTTTTGGAAGGAAGCGACATATGAGCTGGTTGAACGCCCTGAACCCCTCGACTCCCATCACCACGGAATCCGAGGCCGCACGTGCCGCCAAGGCCAGCGCGATCTCGATCATCATCGGCGTCGTCGTCGGTCTGGCCAGCCTGGCCTGGACCCTGGCCAATCCGGGCGCGGTGCAGGACGCCGTGGCCACCGCATCCCAGGGCGGGGCCGGCGACCCGGCGACCACCCAGGCCGCGCTTCAGGCCGGTCTGTGGATGGCGGGCGGACTGGTGCTGATCCAGGCCATCTTCGCCATCGTCCAATGGCGCAGCCCGGGCAAGTTCATCGCCATCCTCTTCATGGTCCTGATCGCCTTCGGCCTGGTGTCGTCCCTGGCCACGCCTCTGCTCGCCGGATCCGTCCCGAACATGCCCAACACGCCGATCTGGCAGATCGCCCTCTCGGTCGTGATCATGATCGTCCAGATGATCCTGCACGTCACCGGCCTGAAGGGCATCAAGGCCCTCGACCGCATCCAGATGGAGCAGGCGCGCTAATCGCCCGCTGATCGATTGGGCCGTCGGTCCTGCGCTCCGGTCCCCGGAACGCGGGACTGGCGGCGCCAGCGGATCGACAGGGTCGCGTCGCCTTGTCCGCCGAACTCGGAGCTGATGGCCAGGTTGCGCCGCACCTGCCATTCGACATTGACCGCCGCCCCGCCTTCGCCGCCGCCGATGATCTCCAGATAGACGTCGTCGGTGATGTAGCGACCGCCCGCCACCGTCAGGGCCGAGGCCTCGCCGCCGAACGACAGCCGGTCCAGACCGGCCAGTTCACGCAGGTTGCCGATCACGTCGAACCCGCCGCCGCCCGCCAGCGACGCCACACCCGCCGCCAGTTGAGCCGCCTCGAACGGCGACAGCTGGGACGCCGATCGCCCGAACAGGACCTGCGACAGGATCTCGTCCTGCGGCAGGGCAGGGGTCGAGGTCAGCAGGATCTCCGGCCTCGCCGCCGTGCCGGTCACCCGGATCGTCGCTGTCAAAGCCGGATCCTCGCGCACCGCCGAAAGGTTCAGCCGGATGCGGTTCGGGTCTGTGGACAGGGCGACCGAGCCTCGGTCGTCGAAGACGAACCGCTTGCCCGCGAACTCGTAGTCGCCTCGCACGATGTTGGCAGTCCCGCTCAGCACGGGCTGGGCGATCGTGCCCCTGACCTGGGCGTTGACGTTGAGCAGGACGTTCAGGCCCCGGCCCTCGACGCTGACGTTGCCGCCGCGCGAACGCAACCGGATGTCCATGCCGATCTGCGGACCCCGGCTCGGGCCGTCTTCGGTCTCGACCGGATCGCCGCCGGGGCGGTTGATCTCGACCACGTCCATGCCGACGATGCCGCTGGAGCCCGGCGGATTGGCTTCGATCCGGGCCTCGTCGATGACGATCTCGCCGGCCAGCTGGATATTGCCGTCGGCGCCGCGAACCACGGTCAACGGACCCGAGGCGCGCCCTTCGGCGATCTCGTTGTCGATGATCTTGAAGCGCGTCAGGGCCAGTTCGAAGTTCGATCCCGACCCTTCCCGCAATCCGATCCGCCCATCGCCCGAAACCGTGCCGCCCGAACCGTCGTTGGCGGTGAAGGTCTGGATCAGGGCCGTCGCATCGTCGAACCGGCTGGCCAGGGTCACGTCGTTCAGCGTCAGGCCCACGCCGTTGTCGCGGAACCGCCCCTGCTGAAGGTTCAGCCGCCCGTTGATCAGCGGCGCCGCCAGCGTCCCTCCGAGGGTCGCCGATCCGTCGACCTGACCGGCCAGGGTCCGTTCGCCGCCAAAGAATACGTCCCAGATCGGCTGGATCTGGCCCTGCACCTCGACCTCGCCCGACATCGTCCGGGTCCGGGCGATGGCCAGTCTCAGCGGCGCGGCGGAGGCCTCGACCGGCAGGGTGACGTCGGCGGTCGCCCGTACCGCATCGGTGCCGGCCGCATTGGCCTGGATCCGCAGCGTATCGTTGACCAGCGTCGCCGTGACCGCCCCGTCCACCGAAAGCCCTCGGGGCGCGTCGACGCTTCGCAGCTGCGACAGGTTCACGTTCGCCGATCCCGACAGGTCGTCACCCGAACCGCGCAGCGATATCCGGCCGGTCACCCGACCCCTCAGGTCCGGTGCGATCGATCCCAGTTCGACGCTCGTGAGATCGGCCTGAATGACTGCCGCATCGGAATCCTGCCGGACCTCGCCCATCAGGACCCCGCCGCCGACCGACAGGTCCACCCGGGCAACGCGGCCGTCTCCGGCCAGGGCGATCACCGCCGGATTGCGGGTCGAGAAGGCGACTTCTCGCACCTTGCCGTCGCCGCTCAGGGTCACGCTCTGCGCTTCGCCCTGTCGCGAATAGACGCCGGACCCGTCGAACGAGACGGGCGTCCCCCCACCGACATCGGCCTTCAGAGTGAACGGCAGACGGTCCAGCGTCCCGCGTCCGTCCAGTGCGAAGGTCCGGATCAGATAGGTCGACCCCGCCAGCCGAACATTCGTCCCGCTCACGTCCAGGATCGCCGTCTCGTCCCCCTCGCCCTCGGTCAGGCGGACCCGGCCATCAGCCGAGCCGGAGGCGAGGAACGCCCCGGGCCGGGCGGTGAAGGTCAGGTCGGCGCTCGACGGCGTGTTGTTCGCCAGCGCCACCGACCCCTGCGCGGTGATCCCGCCGGCGTTCAGATCCACGTCCGACAGCCGTATCCGATTGCCGCCGAGGAAGAAGTTCCCCGCCGCCCGGGCCGGGCCATAGTTCGATCCGGCAGTCATCACCACCCGCCCGTCCGAGGCGTCCGCCCCCTTCCTGAAGCTCAACACCAGATCGGCGTCAGTCAGCTTCAGCGGACCCGCGGCCACGCTGCCGAAGGCGGCGGTCAGATCGACACGGGGCTGGGCCAGGGTGCCGGTCAGGGCGCCGTCTCCGGTCATCGCCCCGTCGATGGCCACAGGCCCGACGCCGAAGGGACCGCGAGCATTCCAGTTCAGCGCCAGTCGTAGACGTCCTTCGGGCTCGATCAATCCGCGCGCCGATGCTGTCCCGGCCGCCCCGGTCAGCAGGCCCCGCTCGATGGCGATCCTTCCGTCGTCGAGGTTGCCTGTGAGCTGCAGCCGGGGTGTCGCGCCCAGCAGGCGATCCAATTCCTCCATGCCGGTGGCCAGTCGTCCGCCGCGCCCGTCGAAGGCCAGGACCCAGGGCGCACCGCTGCGGGCCGAGGACGCCTGGATCGGCCCGCCGAAGGTCCCTCGTGCGCCCGGCTGAATGCGGCCGACATCGGTGATCTCGGCCCGACCCCGGAAGCCGAGGCCGCCGGTCAGGCTGCGTCCGCCCGAACCGTTCAACGTCAGCGCCTGCCCCCGCACATCGATCTTCTGCAACAGGATCGCGCCGTCCGACAGACGCGAGGCCTCGAACGAAGCGCGCGGCGCGGCGCCGAGCAGGGCGCCGACGATGCCTTCGCTGCGACCGCCGACGACCCGGAGATCTCCCGCCAATCCGATGCGGCCCCGGTCGGCCGATATGTCCAGCGGTCCGGCGATCGCGCCAGCCGCGTAGCTGGCGAGATCGGCGTTCGACAGACGCACGTCTCCGTCGAGCTTCCAGCGGGTCGCGTCGCCGGTGAAGACGCCGGAATAGGTCGCCGCACCGCCGATGGTCGAGCCGGCCAGCCGGGTGACCGAACCGGTGGACACCGTCACCGTGACGCCATCCGGCGCGCTGCGGTCGTCGAGATGAATCAGACCCTGGGCGCTGGACTGCAGATTCTCCGACGTCAGCTGCCAGGCCATGCCCTGTACGCCTTCGCGGTCGGCCGCCGGAATGGAGGCGAAGCCGAAACGCGCGGTGCGGCCGATCCGCTCGACGAACGGCTCCAGCAGGTCCGAACCGCTGAAGTCGAAATAGCCCGAGATGCGTGAACCCTCGGGGCCATATCGACCCGAGACGGTCAGAGGCGTGAACTCACCGGTCCGGACCACGGCGTTGACGATGTCGCCATTGACCAGGGCCGATGCGAAGAAGGGCTGATCCGGCGAATAGCCGAGCGATCCCGCCAACGGTCCTCCCTGGGCCTCGCTGGCCCGCAGGTTCAGACGCAGATCCTCGGGCTTGGCGCCGAGCGTGGCGCCGATCCGCAGAAAATCACCGGGCCGGTTCAGGCTGTAGGCGGCGACATTGGCGACCCTGTCGCCGGCACGAGGGACCAGGGCGTCGCCGGTCAGTCGCCAGCGACCATATTCCTGCGAGAACCCTTCGAGCAGTTCGATGTCGGCGGTGAACTTGTCGATATCGATGCTGATCGGCATCGGTTGCGGCGGCCGGCCGTCCGGCGGATCGAGCTCCGGTCTACGGATCAGGCGGATCGACTGGGCAGTAATCTCGCTGGCGTGGAACCTGCGGGTCAGAAGCGGCCAGTAGCTCCAGTCCACGCGAACATCCCGAGCCTCCAGCCAGACGCCTTTCTCGTCGGTGATCGTGACGCGACCGAGCGTGAAGTCGTCGAACAGATCGCCCCGAAGGCCTTCGACATTGATCCGGCCGTAGCGGCTGATCTTCTTGCCGGCGACGAAGCTGGTGACCAGGTCTCGCCCCGGTCCGGAGACCAGATACATGCGCCCCCCGAACGCCAGGATCAGCGTCAGCGCCAGCAGACCGATGAGCGCGAAACCGCCGAAGAAGGCGAAGGCCTGGAGCCGCGTGCGACGGCGCCTTTCCGCCTTGGCCGGCGTCTCCATGCCGGCGGCGATCTCTTCAGACGAAACGACCTCGACCGGCTTCTTCTTTCGAAGGGACGGCAAGCGACGCGGAGGCTTGGGGGTCGGATCGGTCAAAACGCCTGACCGATGCTGACATAGACCTGGAAGTCGGCGTCGCCCTCACGCTTGTCGAGAGGGAAGGCGATGTCGGCGCGGATCGGGCCGAAGGACAGATTGTACCGCGCCCCGATGCCGACGGCGGAGCGCAGGTTCGACAAGTCGGGTGTCTCCGAGAAGCCGACCGCTCCTGCATCGACGAACCCGACCACACCGAACCCCTTGCCGAGGTCGCGGCGTACCTCGCCCGAAACCTCGAACAGGGAGATGCCGCCGCGGGGCGTATTGTCAGGCAGGCGGGGGCCGACGCCCTGGTACTGATAGCCGCGCACAGAACCGCCGCCGCCGGAGTAGAACAGACGATCCGACGGGACGCTCAACTCGCTGCCGCCGATGATCGACCCCAGCCGGGCGCGACCAGCCAGGACGGTTCGGGCGTCGTCCTGTAAAGGCAGATAGGCCGTGGCCTGGGCCTCGGTCCGCAGGAAGAGGATCGTATCCTCGCCGGCCACGGCGGTCGGCTGGACGTTCAGCGTCATGCGCCAGCCTGTGGTCGGGTTCAGCGGATCGTTCGAATGGTCGATATAGGCGCTGCCCCGGCCGGTAAGGATCGCCAGGTCACGGTCGAACGAGATCGGTGCCTGGGTGACCGGATCGAACCGGTTCTCGCTATAGCGACCCGCGTCCAGGCCGATGCCGTAGCTGTAGAAGGACGTCTTGCCGATGCGCTGGCGCAGGTCGGCGGACAGGACGCCGGCCGTCCGGACGTAGGCGTCCGTATCCTCGTTCACGACAGCGGCGGAAAGGGCCAGCGTCTGGCCCGGGGTCCGCCAGTGCGGCAGCGACAGGTCGGCGCCGATCCGGCTGTCGATATTGGCGATCCGCGCCTGGAACCTCAGGGTGTCCGCCCGGCCGAAGCGATTGTACCAGGTCCACAGCCCTTCGACGCCGGAACCGTCGGCGGTCGAGAAGGTCGCCCCGGCTTCAAGAATGCGGCGCGGCCGGTCGGTCAACGTCACCACGACCGGACGATTGCCCTCCGGCGTGGTCTGGTCCGCCGCCGTGAGCGCCACCGCCACCCCGTCATAGACGCCAGTCTCCAGCAGCCGACGTTCCAGTTCGGCGACCTGTTCCGGATCGTAGCGCTGACCCTCGTTCCAGGGCGCCAGAGCCATGACCCATTCCGGGTTGGTCGGACCCCGTGTCTCGACCCGCACGCCGTCCAGGCGGACAAGGGGGCCGGCGTCGATGTTGAAAGTCGGCGCCACGGTCATGGCGGCGTGGTCGACGACGACGCGGCGCGGCTGGGTCACGGCGTCGGGATACCCCTCGCGCCCCAGGCTGGCGATGATCCTGCCCTCTCCGGCGATAACATCCGCGGCCCGGCCCGGTTCGCCCGGCTCAAGCTGGATCTCGGCTTGGGCGGTGCGGATGACCTCGGCTTCGGGCTCCGCATCCACCCACTGGATGACAGGCTCGGCCAGGATGAAGCGAGGCCCCGGTGTGATCTCGACGATGGCGACCGGATTATCCTCGCCCTCGACGATGTCGGAGAGCACCGGCTGGTAGTAGCCCTCTGACCGAAGCAGGGCCTCGGCGGATTCTACGGCGGCTCGAGCTCGGCGGCGGGCGTCGAAGCCATTAGTCGGCGGGCCGTCGGTCTCGCCGATCGCACGAACCAGGGCCGCACGTAGGTCGGCGTCCATGTCGCCCCTGATCTGGGCGCGAGAATCGGCCAGAGCCGCCCCAGTGCCGACCAAGCCAAGCGCCGCCGCTACCAGTGCGGTCGAGATATGGCGGAAGGGAGTAGTCGTTGACGTCAAAATGCAACCCTGATCGGCGATCCGGTCCGGATGGATCGAACCCGCCTGAGGCCCCCCTCAATCAGCGAATCGGGACGACCTTGCGGCCGATCAATAAAACAGGGTTTCGCTCTCGGGCTGAACCGTCTCTTCCGACGACCGATTTTCCGGCGGCAGGGTCGAGTTGGGCGGCGCGATGTCGGTCGGGGCGGCGGTGTCTGCGGCCGGCACTCCGGCATCGGCCGCGGACGGAGCGGCGGGGGCCTCGATCGGCGGCGGCGCAGTCTCAACATCCTGATAAGCCGGCTCCTCGCAACCCGCGACGGCCAGACCCACGCCACCCAAAGCGGCCAACAACATCAAACGCTTCATTTCAAATCTCCCCCGGAGTGCGGCGTCGGAACGCGCCGTGAACTGGCCTGTTCCATAGCTTGTCGCGGTTCTTTGGTCACCTTGGATCAACGCCGTTCTGGCAACCAATCCTTCGTCTATTGGAGCGACAATCCCTCCAACGGGAGGACTCCAACATGACGGCGAACGGCTATGCCATGATCGCCCAGGTGCGTTTTCGCGAGTTGAAGACCCGGATCGCCCTGGCGGCGTTCATCGCCGTTACGGCCTGGTTCCTAACGCAGACGATCTGGCCGGCCGTCTGGTTCGGTGCCGTGGTGGCGACGCAGGCGCTCGACTGGATCGCCTTCCGGCCCTTGCGCAAACAGCCCGATCTGGATCCGTCGCTGGCCTACAAGATTATCCTGTGCGCGACCGCTTCGATCAATGTGATCGTCTATTCAGGCATCGCGGCCTACCTGTGGGCTGCGGGTGGTGACGCAGGCCGGCTGTTCGCCATCATCCAGGTGGCGGGCGGCCTGCTGCACGTCAGCCTGCACATGCACCACATGCGACCCCTACTGTTCGCAGCGGTCATTCCGCACAGTCTCTATTTCCTCGGTATGCCGATTGTCAGCGCCATCGCGCACGGCAAGCCCCAGGAGGCGCTGATCGCGCTCGGCGGCGTGCTCTACATGATGCATCTGGTCGTCGCTGTTCGTCAGAGTTCCATGACGACCAAGGCGCTGCAGACGGCCAACACGGAGGCTCGAGAGGAACGCGAGAAGGCGGAGGTGGCCAGTGCCGCCAAGTCCGATTTCCTCGCCGTGATCAGTCACGAGATTCGCACCCCCATGAACGCCGTGATCTCGGCGGCTAACCTGCTGCGCCGCACCAGATTGGATCGGGAGCAGCGCGAGCACGTCTCGATGTTGCTCGACGCCGGTGATGTTCTAGTGGGTCTGCTGAACGACGTTCTTGACCTCTCAAAGATCGAGGCCGGCAAGATGCAGCTCGAGTCCTCGGTCATGGACCTGCGGGAAAAACTGGGTTCGCTCGGTCGCCTGTGGGGGCCGAAGGCGGAGGCGAACGGGGTGCGGTTGAAGATCGAGATCAATCCCGAGGTGCCCGACAGCGTCCGGACCGACCCGCTGCGCCTGCAACAGATGCTTTTCAATCTCTTGTCCAACGCCGTGAAGTTCACCGACGACGGCTCGATCACCGTTTCGGTGGATTGGCGAGGGGCCGATAGTCGCCTGATCATCGCAGTGATCGACACCGGCGTCGGCATTCCGACCGACCGGCTCGCTCGCATCTTCGACAGTTTCGAACAGGTGGATGCGGGAACGACGCGGAAATACGGCGGCACGGGCCTAGGGCTTGCGATCAGCCGCAAGCTTGCCGAGATCATGGGCGGCCGTCTGACGGCCGAGAGCGTAGAAGGCGAAGGCTCGACCTTCGTTCTTAGCCTGCCGATGGAGGCGGTGGCCAAACCGGCGGCTGAGACGCGTCGCCGGGCCGCCCCGCAGACCGGCCTGAAGGGCAAGATCATTCTCGCGGCGGACGATCACGCGGTGAACAGACGTATTCTCAGCCTTCTGCTCGAACCGCACGGGTGCAAAATTCATCTGGTCGAGAACGGCGCTGAGGCCGTGGAGGCGGCGAAGGCCCAGCGTTTCGACGCCATCCTGATGGATATGCAGATGCCGGTGATGGACGGGCTGGAAGCGTCTGCGAAGATCAGGGCCGAGGGTCTCAATCGCAGGACTCCGCTGATCGCCCTGACCGCCAACGCCATGGATACGCACCGTGCGGCCTGGGACGACGCCGGCGTTCACGCCTTCCTGACCAAGCCGATCGACCCAGTCCTGCTGGCCGCGACATTGGCCGAGGCCTGCGCCGAGCCGGTCGATGACGATCAGGCTCTGGTCGCCTAGGCCCAGCGTGAAAGCGCCTCCTCCAAGGTCAAGGATCCTGCAGGTTCGATAGGCGCCACCTCGGCGTCGAAACGCGGCGCGGGCGACGGCTGGGGCGGTGCGCCGGAAATGGTCTGGCGGGCCTTGTTGTGAGGATGCTCGGCGGCCTCTGCAAAGCTCAGGACCGGTGTGACACAGGCCTCCGTCCCTTCGAAATGCGCGGCCCATTCGTCGCGGGGCCGGCCGGCGAACAGTTCGCCAATCCTCGCCTCCAGCGCAGGCCAGCCGCTGATCGGGAACTGCGGCGCCTCCTCCGGCGTCAGTTCCAGGCCGGCCAGCAAGGCGGCGTAGAAGCGCGGCTCCAGCGCTCCGACCGCTACGAACTTTCCGTCTGAGCAAGGGTAGCAGCGATAGAAGGGCGCGGAGCCGTCCAGCAGATTGGTCCCGCGTTCGCTCGACCACTGGCCGCCTGCCGACAGGGCGAAGAACAGTCCCGACAGAAGCGTCGTGCCGTCGGTCATGGCGGCGTCGACGACACGGCCCTTGCCCGTGGTGCGGGCCTCGATCACGGCGGCGAGCACGCCGACGATCAGCAGCATGGCTCCGCCGCCGTAGTCGCCGACAAGGTTCAGCGGCGGCACGGGCGGCCGACCGGCCTCGCCCATCGCATGCAGGGCCCCGGTCAGGCCGATATAGTTGATGTCGTGCCCGACCATCTGGGACAGCGGCCCCGTCTGACCCCAGCCGGTGACGCGGCCATAGACCAGCTTGGGGTTACGCTCGGCGCAGACCTGGGGGCCGAGCCCCAGTCGTTCCAATACGCCGGGACGAAAGCCTTCGATGATCGCATCAGCGCCCGCGATCAGGTCCAGCACCCGATCGCGATCCTGCGGTGACTTCAGATCGACCGGCACGGCGTTGCGGGCCCGATGTGTCACCGAGCCGCCGGCGTCGCCGAAGGCTCCGGTGCCGTTAGCGCGGCTGAGGCGCAGGACGTCTGCTCCCAGATCAGCGAGGACCATG
Source organism: Brevundimonas sp. FV1ye28 (assembly GCF_058681135.1). Lineage (NCBI taxonomy): Bacteria > Pseudomonadati > Pseudomonadota > Alphaproteobacteria > Caulobacterales > Caulobacteraceae > Brevundimonas > Brevundimonas sp. FV1ye28. The sequence continues at coordinate 157,092 of NZ_CM178731.1, forward strand.
CCGGCGAAGGTCACGGGACCAAGGCCGTCGAACTCGATGATGCGGACGCCGGAAAGTGGTTTCATCGACGTTTGCTAGCCGTTGCCGCGAGCCCGGTCGAGATTATCTAGGGGAAGCCTCACGCCATCAAGGCGGAGAAACGATGGTACGTCCTCTCGGGCTCGAACCGAGGACCCTCTGATTAAAAGTCAGATGCTCTAACCAACTGAGCTAAGGACGCACATCGCATGTCCGCAAACGGCTGGGCCGTTTCGCGGTTGCGCCTTCTGGTTCATCGGGCGTGTCGGGTCAAGGGCTGAACCTTCCTTTCCTGATCTTGTCGGCCGTGTTCGTGGACATGAGTCCCATGCCGCGTATGGTGCGGCATCGTTCGGGGGAGAGTTGGCATGCGCGGTTTCGGGATCACGGCGGCTGCGGTTGCAGCCATCGGGCTGACGGCCTGCACGCCGGCCGAAGACAAGGCAGCCGCCCCTCCGGCTGTGGCTCGGGCTGCGCCACAGCCGAGCCAGACGATGAAGGAGACCTTCGTCAACTGCACCTGGGGCGAGACGACAGGCGGGGGGCTGTCGATCTGGAGCTATGCCTGCCCGCAGTCCGGCAATACGCACATGGTCTATGACGCCAGCCTGCCGGGCTTCGCGCTGGAAGGGACCTACGACGGCCAGACGGCGCGCAGCCCGGCCGTCGTGATCTTCAAGAAGGCCGCAGAGGCGCCCCTCGACTCCATATTGGCCGAGGTGCGCGCCAAATCGCCGGGACCGCACTCGGCGACCTGCGTCCTGTCGACCATTCCGAGCCCCGAGGGCGATATCGCGGGCTTCGAACCGACCGGGGCGGTGAAGACCCAATGGGACGCCTTCGCGTCCGGCGCCGAAGGGGCGGAGCCGATGGACGCACCGTGCGGCGACATGGGGCCGCAGATGTCGGGCGACCGGGGCTTCCGTGTGCTGGCCGACGACCCGACGACGGTGGTCTTCATCGAATACGGCAGCGAGATCCAGCCGTTCGATTTCACGACGATCCGCAAGGTCGGTTGATCCGGAGTTCTAGTGTCGGTGCGTAGCGTTCTGATCCTTTCGTGTCTGGCCCTGCTGGGCGGCTGTTCGGCCGCGCGTCAGGTGGGAGACGGGTTCGGCGATGCGGTGACCTCCCCGCTGGTCGATCTGAATGTGCGCCGGGACCAGATCCCGACGGTGCTGCTGCAGGCTCAGGCCAATCCGTATGACCGGCGGAATCTGAGCCAGTGCACGACCATCGGGGCCGAGGTGGCGCGGCTGGACGAGGCGCTGGGACCCGATCGCGACGAACCGCCGGCGCCCGACAGCCCGACGCTGAGTGAACGGGCCCAGGACGCGATCGCCGAGGCGGCGCTGGATGCGATCCGCGACGCGGTGACCGACTTCATTCCGTATCGCAGCTGGGTTCGGCAGCTGACCGGCGCCCAGGCGCGGTCCAAGACGGTGCAGGATGCGGTCGAGGCCGGACGGCTCAGGCGGGCCTTCCTGAAGGGGCTGGGAATGCGGGCCAACTGTTCGCCCCCGGCGTCGCCCGCCTGGTTCAGGCCAGCAGGGCGTTCGCAGCGTTGACAGCCCGCTCTGGTGAGGCAAACCTTAGCCTGCATTTTGGAGCTGATATGTCTTGCACCAGGCCGTCGCGTTCCCAGCAGGTCGTCATCATTCTGCTTGGTGCGCTCGCGGTGCGCGCTCTTTCCGGCGACGCGATCGGTGCCTTCATGGATGGAATGTACATCGGGTTCACCGACGGGATCTAGCGACCGGCGGGTCGGCGTTTGTCGCTGCGGTCGCCTCTGATCTGGACCGTGCCGTCCCTGGCGAAGGCCTCGAAGGTCGGCTTGTCGATGTTGCGGAACTCGCCCGTGCGGTCCCAGTCCCAGTCGAAGGAGATCAACTCGCCCTTGTGAGCGAACTTGCCGGACCAGTGGGCGAAGAAGGAATATTTGTCGCCGCCGATAATGATGACGTGGCGATGCAGCGCCGTCTCATTGCCCTCGTCGCGGGGTGGCTCTTCCAGATAGGTGTTGTAGGCGTGGAAGCCTGACTTCTCGATGCGCATGGCTAGTTCGACGTATGGCGGGCGTGGAAGTCGCGGCGGAACTGTTCGAAGCGGCCGTGCTGGATGGCGTCGCGCATGGCGGCGGTCAGGGCCTGGAAGAAGGCGATGTTGTGCCAGCTGAGCAGGATCTTACCGAGGATTTCGTCGGCGCGGATCAGGTGATGCAGATAGGCCTTTGAATAGGTCGAGGACGGGCCGTCGATGGTCGGATCCAGCGGATCCTGGTCCTCGGCGAAGCGGGCGTTCTTGAGATTGATGGGGCCCTCCCAGGTCCAGGCCTGGCCGTGACGGCCGGCCCGTGTGGGCAGGACGCAGTCGAACATGTCGACGCCGCGATGCACGGCCTCGACCAGGTCGATCGGCTTGCCGACGCCCATCAGATAGCGGGGGCGGTCGGCGGGCAGCATGTCGGGGGCGTAGTCCAGGACCTCGCACATGGCTGTATGGCCCTCGCCGACGGCCAGGCCGCCGATGGCGTAGCCGTCGAAGCCGATCTCCTGAAGCTGGTCCGACGACTGGCGGCGCAGATCTTGATACGTCGAACCCTGCTGGATGCCGAACAGGGCCTGGGTCTCCCGCGTGCCGAAGGCGGCTTTCGAGCGGGCGCCCCAGCGGATGGAGAGCTCCATGGCGGCCTTGGCGGCGGGTTTCTCGGCCGGGTAGGCGACGCACTGGTCGAGCTGCATCGAGATGTCGGCGCCGATGCGGTCGGCCTGGATCTCGATCGAACGCTCGGGCGACAGGACGTGTTTGGAGCCGTCGATGTGGCTGGAGAAGGTGACGGCGTCTTCCTTGACCTTGGAGATGCCGGCCAGGGACATGACCTGGAAACCGCCCGAGTCGGTCAGGATCGGCTTATCCCACCCCATGAATTTGTGGAGGCCGCCGAGGCGCTCCATGCGCTCGGGGCCGGGGCGCAGCATCAGGTGGTAGGTGTTGCCGAGGATGATGTCGGCGCCTGTCTGTTTGACCTGATCGACGGTCATCGCCTTGACCGTGGCGGCGGTGCCGACGGGCATGAAGGCGGGGGTGCGGATGTCGCCGCGCGGAGTCTTCAGAACGCCGGTGCGGGCACGGCCTTCGGTGGCCGAGATGTCGAATGGAAAGGGCATGGGGTGGTGGCCTTAGCGGCTAAGGCCCTTGAGGTCACGCCTCAGGCCCGCGATCTTGTCGTCAGGCCGTCAGCGCTCGAGGAAGTTTGAATGTGACGGTCTCCGGCTCGCCGGGATCGTCGGCAAGGGTGACGTCAAAGCGGTCCTGCAAGGCCTGCACGACGGCTTGCACGAGCGGCTCCGGGGCCGAGGCACCCGCGGTGACCCCGACGGTCGAGACGCCGTCCAACCAGCTCCAGTCGATGTGCGAGGCGTCGTCGATCAGCTGGGCGTTGCCGGCGCCGGCGCGCAGGGCCACTTCGACCAGCCGCACGGAGTTGGAGGAGTTCTTCGATCCTACGACCAAAATCAGATCCGAACCTACGGCCAGTTGTTTGACCGCCTCCTGCCGGTTGGTGGTGGCGTAGCAGATGTCTTCCTTGTGCGGGTCCGGCAGTTCGGGGAAGCGACGCTTCAAGGCGCGCAGGATCTCCGAAGTGTCGTCCAGCGACAGGGTCGTCTGGGTCGCGTAGGCCAAGGGCAGGTCGCCGGGGCGCTGGAAGGTCTCGGCGTCCTCGACTGTTTCCACTAGCGTGATGGCACCCTCGGGCAACTGGCCCAGGGTGCCGACGACCTCGGGGTGGCCGGCGTGGCCAATCAGGATGATATGGCGGCCGTTGACGTGATGACGTTCCGCCTCGACGTGGACCTTGGACACCAGTGGGCAGGTGGCGTCGAGGAACAGAAGTTCACGGGCGCGAGCGGTTGCGGGCACGGATTTCGGCACGCCATGGGCGGAGAACACGACGGGGCGGTCGTCGGGGCATTCGTCGAGATCCTTGACGAAAACGGCGCCGAGCCCCTTGAGGCGATCAACCACATGTTTGTTGTGGACGATCTCGTGGCGGACGTAGACCGGCGCGCCGAATTTCTCGATCGCGCGCTCGACGATCTGGATAGCGCGATCCACCCCGGCGCAGAAGCCACGGGGCGTCGCCATGCGCACGGTCAACGGGCGAAGCGCGGCGACGGGGGAGGGGGCAAACGCGTCCATGGGCTGAACCTAGTCGTTCCGGGTCTTCGTCGCCACCGCCGCGGCGCGATAGGTTTGCGACGCCTCGCTTTAGCCGCTATCAGGCGGGAAGCCTGACCGCGTTCCGTCAGCGCCCAGATTCCGGATTTCCCAATGCGTCTTGCGACCGTCGCCCTCGCCGCCATGGCGGTCTTCGCTTCAGCGCCTGCTCATGCCCAGATGCAGAGCCAGGGCCAAGGCCAACGCGAGCGTGGCCAAAGCCCCAACGAGCAACAACAGGAGAACGGCGGGCGCACCCGCGCACCGCGCATCGCCCCGCTGCGCTCCGTCGCCAACGCCGGTCCCTGCCCATTCGTCAAAATCCTCTATGATGCGGCCCGCTACGTCGAACTGGAAGGTGGCCGCGCTGCTGCGGCCAATGTCGGCTACACAGGTGAGATCGAGGGCGTCAGCGCCGGCTGTTCGTATCAGTCCGACGAGCCGATCTCGGTCCAGATGGACGTCCTGTTCAACCTGGGTCGAGGACCGCAGGCCACGGGCGATCAGCGAACCTACCGCTACTGGATCGCGGTCACGGAGCGGAACAGCGCCGTCCTGGCCAAGGAATATTTCGATCTGCCAGTCAACTTCGAAGGCGGTGCCACCGCCTCGGTGACCGAGGAGCAGTCGATCCTGATCCCCCGTGCGAACGCGGAGACCAGCGGTGGAAACTTCGAGGTCCTGATCGGCTTCGACGTCACGCCAGAGATGGCCGAGTTCAACCGCACCGGCAGCCGCTTCCGCATGACGGCGGGCCAGGCTGCGGCGGCCCCTCCGGCGGAATAAATGACCGATCTCAGAACCGACCTCGGCGAAGCGGTCGCGGCCGCCTTCGCCGCCGAAGGCGTGGACGCATCCGTCGCCCGCGTCACCGCCTCCGACCGTCCTGATCTGGCCGATTTCCAGTCCAACGGCGCTTTGGCCGCCGCCAAGGCGCTGAAGGCCAATCCCCGCGAACTCGCCGGCCGCGTCGCCGAGCGTCTGGCATCTGACCCGCGGCTGTCGGGCGTCGAGGTCGCGGGGCCGGGTTTCATCAACCTGAAGCTCTCCAACGCGGCCTTGGCCAAGCGAGCGCAGAGCGTGGCGGATGACGCTGCGCTCGCCGGCGCGTCCAAGGTCGCCGAGGCCCGCAAGGTCGTCATCGACTTCGCCGGGCCGAACGTGGCCAAGCCGATGCACGTCGGTCACCTGCGGTCGTCCATTATCGGCGAGAGCCTGAAGCGTCTGTTCCGCTTCCGGGGCGACACAGTCTGGGGCGACGCCCACTTCGGCGACTGGGGCTTCCAGATGGGCCTGCTGATCGTGGCCGTGGGCGACGAAGGTAAGGCTGAAGCCTTCCTGGCCGAGGGCGAGGGTCCGTTCCCGGACCACAGCCCGGTAACGCTGGAGGACCTTGAGCGCCTCTATCCGATGGCGGCGGCCAAGGCCAAGGAAGACACCGAGTATCGCGACCGGGCCCGCAAGGCGACGGCGGAGCTGCAAGGCGGCCGCCTCGGCTACCGCGCCCTGTGGCGGCATTTCGTGGCGGTCTCGAAGACGGCGCTGCAACGCGAGTTCGGCGCTCTGGGCGTGACCTTCGATCTGTGGAACGGCGAAAGCGACGCCGATCCCCTGATCCCGGCCATGGTCGAGCAGATCAAGGCCAAGGGTCTGGCGGAGTTCGATCAGGGCGCCTGGATCATCCGCGTCAACGAGGAGGGCGAGAAGCGCGAGTTGCCGCCCTTGCTGCTGGTCTCGTCGGAAGGTTCGGCCATGTACGGGACGACCGATCTGGCGACGATCCTGGATCGGCGTCAGCAGTTCGACTTCGATCTGGTCCTCTACTGCGTCGATCAGCGTCAGGGCGATCATTTCGAGCAGGTGTTCCGGGCCGCCTACAAGGTTGGCTACGCCACGCCGGGGCAGCTGGAGCACGCCGCCAACGGCACGATGAACGGGTCGGACGGCAAGCCTTTCAAGACGCGGGCTGGGGGCGTGCTCAAGCTGCATGACTTGATCACCCAGGCGCGGGACAAGGCGCGCGAGCGGCTGAAGGAAGCCGAGCTGGGTGCAGACCTGCCCGAGGCGGAGTTCGAGGATATCGCGTCCAAGGTCGCCGTAGCCGCGCTGAAGTTCGCCGACCTGTCGAACAGTCGAACGACCAGCTACGTCTTCGACCTCGACCGGTTCATGAGCTTCGAGGGCAAGACCGGGCCCTACCTGCTTTACCAGGTGGTGCGGATCAAATCCCTGTTGCGGAAGGCGGCGGCGCAAGGCGTGCTGGCCGGGCCGATCTGCGTCAAGGAGCCGGCGGAGCGGGATCTGGTGCTGACGCTGGACGCCTTCGACCAGGCGGTGTCCGATGCCTATGACAAGCGGGCGCCGCACCTGATCGCCGAACACGCCTATCGGCTGGCCCAGTCGTTCTCCAAGTTCTATGCCGCCTGCCCGGTGCTGGCGGCGTCTGAGCCTGAGACGGTGGGGTCGCGGTTGGCTCTGGCCGGGGCGGCGCTGAGCCAACTGGAGACGGCGTTGAGGCTGCTCGGGATCGATTCGCCCGACCGGATGTAGCGCCGACGACACGGACTCCGGCGTTATCCACTGGTTAACTGTCTCGCTTGGGGCGAGGCGAGGCCGGATATGGCGGGGTCTGGATACAGGGGCGTTCAGACGCCGGCGGTGCGCCGGGATGGTTTCCGGCTGCCGATCTTCCGAAAGCGCGCCCGGCTCTATGTCGATGGGTTCAACCTGCATCATGCGATCCTGGATCTGGAGCGGCGGGAGCTGCTGTGGCTGGATCTGAACGCCCTGGGGCGGGCGCTGCTGCCGCCCGGCGAGCGACTGGCCGGGGTGACCTGGGTCAGCGCCCATCGGCCCCAGAGGCGGGACCGGATGGAGGCGTTGCTGGCCTATGAAGAGGCGCTGAGGGCGCGGTCCGTGCGGTGTCTGATGGGGCATTTCGTCATCCACGGTGACCACTGTCAGGCCTGCGGGCATCAGTGGATGGACGCGACCGAGAAGCAGAGCGACGTGAACCTGGCCCTGTCGGTGGCGGCCGATGCGGCGGCGAACCGGTTCGATACGGCCTACATCCTGACCACCGACGGGGACCATGCAGCGACGACGCGGTTCCTGCACGAGAGCTATCCCGACAAGACGGTGGTCAGCGTCGCGCCGCCGGGGCGAGGGCATAATCGCCAGCTGCTGGAATGGGCGCATCTGAGGACCGAGATCGAGATCCCGATGCTGGAGCGGTCCAGCCTGCCCGAGCGTATCCTGACCCGGTCGGGCTTCGTGGACCGGCCACAGGGCTGGCGGGCTGGGGAGGCAGCGCCGCCGCCCCCGACGCCGCTTCCGCCGACGCCGGAGGTCAAGCGTGGACATCTCAGGCTGGTGGTGTCGAACTGACTGGGCTGGTAGCGAGGGATCATGACCGACCTGAACGCCTATATCGCCGGCCTGCCGAAGGCTGAACTCCATCTGCACATCGAGGGCTCGCTGGAGCCCGAGCTGATGTTCGAACTGGCCCAGCGGAATGGGGTCCAGATCCCATTCGACAGTGTCGAGGCGGTGCGGGCGGCCTATGACTTCTCGAACCTGCAGGACTTTCTCGACATCTATTACGCGGGGGCGAACGTCCTGCTGACCCGCAAGGATTTCGAGGACCTGGCCTTCGCCTATTTCCAGCGGGCGGCCGCCGACAATGTCCGTCACGCGGAGATATTCTTCGATCCCCAGACCCACACCGACCGAGGGGTCGCCTTCGGGGTGGTCGTCGAGGGGCTGATCGCGGGGATGGACCGGGCGAAGGCGGAGCTGGGCGTGACGTCCGGCCTGATCCTGAGTTTCCTGCGGCATCTGTCGGAGGAGGAGGCCTTCGCGACGCTGGAGATGGCCAAGCCCTATCTGCATCACTTCATCGGGGTCGGGCTGGATTCATCCGAGGTCGGGCATCCGCCGTCGAAGTTCGTCAGGGTCTTCGCCGCCGCCCGTGAGCTGGGCCTGAAACTGTGCGCCCATGCGGGGGAGGAGGGCCCGCCTGCCTATGTGCATGAGGCGCTGGACCTGTTGCACATCGACCGGATGGACCACGGCAACCGCTCGATGGAGGACGAGAGCCTGATCCAGAGGTTGGCGGCAGAGCAGATGACGCTGACGGTTTGTCCCCTGTCGAACCTGAAGCTCTGCGTGGTCGACGACTTGAAGGATCACCCGGTGCCGGAGATGCTGCGCCGGGGCCTGCATGTGACGCTGAACTCGGACGACCCGGCCTATTTCGGCGGATACGTGAACGCCAACTATGCGCGGCTGGCGGAGGCGGTGGGCCTGTCCAAGGCGCAGGTGACGCAGATGGCGCGGAATAGCTTCGAGGGGTCGTTCCTGTCGGACGCCGAGAAGCTGAAGCACCTCGAGGAAATCGACGCCTACGCGGTCTGAGGCTCGGTCCAGGGTCCGGTCTTAAAACACCATGACATTTCGGACATTACGGACAAAAGGCCGATCGCTCGCTCTCTCCGCGAACCGTGGGCTCGATTGTAGGTCAGCCGCAGACCTGGGCTAACAAATAGGTCCCGACGGAGTGCTGGGGCAGGCGTCGCGGTGTTTCTGCATGCGCGCAAAAATTTTTTTGCATCAGTGAATCCGTGCACCCCGGCGAAGGCCGGGGTCCAGATCGCAAACCGGGACGACTGGGATTGCCGCAGAGTCCGCTAACGTTGGTGCGGCGTCTTCCATCTGGACTCCGGCCTTCGCCGGGGTGAACGGATAAGGGGTAAGCAGGCCCGCGCGAAAAAGGGCGCTCCCGAAGGAGCGCCCTCTCTCTAATCGGATCCCTCGCTATCAGATCGGCAGGATGGCCGTGCCGAAGGCGCGCTTCAGTTCGTGGGCGGCGAAAGTCTGGGCCACGGCGGCGTCTGGGACCACCAGGCCCATGCCGAAGAATTCGTGCGTCGAGCCGTTGAAGGTCTTGGCGCGGGTATCGACGCCCGCAGCCTCCAGCTTCTCGGCCAGTTGCTGGCCCTCGGTGCGCAGGGGGTCGATCTCGGCGGTGATGACCGTGGACGACGGAAGGCCCGACAGATTGGCGGCGCCGACGACGTTGATGCGCGGATCGGCTGTCTCGGACGGGTCGTTGAAGGTGTGCTTCACGAACCATTCCATCATCGGCTTGCTGAGCGGCTTGGCGGCGGCGTTCTCGACGTAGCTCTCAGTCGTCATGTCGTTGCCGACCAGCGGATAGACCAGCACCTGATGCTTGGGCGCAGGCAGGCCCTGATCGCGCGCGGCGATGGAGACGTTGATGGCCAGGTTGCCGCCCGCGCTTTCGCCCATGACGGCGATCCTCTGCGGGTCGCCGCCGATGGTCTGGGCATTGGCCAGCGCCCACTTGTAGGCGGCCGTGGCGTCGTCATGAGCGGCAGGGAACTTGTTCTCGGGCGCCTGGCGATAGTGGACCGACAGGACGACGACGTCGGCGAAACGGGCAACGCCGCGCGGGCCGCCGTCATAGACGTCAAGGTCGGCGATGACGAAGCCGCCGCCGTGGAAATAGACGACCAGCGGCTTCAGGTCGGTGCTGTCGAGGTCGGGCGAATAGACGCGCCCCTGAAGTGGGCCGGCGGCGCCGTCGATGGTGATGTCGCGGGTCTGGATGCCCAGGGTCGGGTCCTGATCCTTGATCGTCTCCTGCAGGATCGCCTTGACCGCATCGGTCGGCGTGGGCTGGAGACGGGCTTCCTGAGGCGACAGGGTTTCGATCGGCTTGCCGCCGAGGCGAGCCAGATGATCGAGAACATGCTGCATCGCAATGTCGGGCTTGGCAGGGCTGGTGCGCTGTTTGTCGTCGTCGCCGAAGATTTTATCGAGAATAGACATGGACTTCTCCGAGGCAGAAAGGCGTTGGGGATGCAGGGCTAAAGCCGGAGAGACGGGCGACGTTCCGTAAGCCGAAGCTTGACTCCGGCCCGGAGTCGGGGCCTTGGTCACTTCGCTCTCGCGGGAGAGATCGGGCGGCTTCAAGCTGACCCGGAGCCGAAGGCGCAACCGCCCCGGAAACGCTCAGGCAAACGGACCGCGAGGACATTCGGACGCTGGAAAGTCGATCTCCGGATCGCGCCGACGGAGCAAGACGCCTCACTTCTGGCGTCGGAATCTCTCAGGCTTCACAGACAGCGGGGGCGCGAGGACGGCGGAGCTTTCCGCCTCGATACGCGACCCTGAAAGTCTGGACCCCGCATGACCGACGACACGCTGAAGACGACCGTCCTGAACGCCGCGCATCGCGCAGCCGGCGCCCGAATGGTCGGGTTCGGCGGATACGACATGCCGGTGCAGTACGAAGGCGTCCTGGCCGAGCACCGCTGGACGCGCGAACATGCCGGTCTGTTCGACGTGTCGCACATGGGCCAGTGCAAGATCACCGGCGCCGACGCGATCAGCCAGTTCCAGCGCTTCGTGCCCGGCGACTACATGGTGCTCAAGGCCGGCAAGCAGAAGTATTCGCTGCTGCTGAATGCCGAGGGCGGGATCATCGACGACCTGATGGCGGGCAAGCCCGACCATGACGGCCTATTCGTCGTGGTCAACGCCGGCAATAAGGACGAGGATTTCGCCTTCTGGTCCGAGCATCTGTCGGGCGACGCCAAGCTGACGGTGCTGGACGACCGCGCACTGATCGCCATCCAGGGGCCGGAAGCGGCCGAGGTCATGATCGCGCACGAGCCGGTCCTGGCCGAGTTCGGCTTCATGGACTGTGCCCGGCTGATGCTGTTCGGGGTCGACTGCTACGTCTCGCGCTCGGGCTATACGGGCGAGGACGGCTACGAGATTTCGGTCCCGGCGGCGGATGCCGAGCGGGTGTGGAACACGATCCTGGAAGATGCCCGGGTCAAGCCGATCGGACTGGGCGCGCGGGACTCGCTGAGGTTGGAGGCCGGCTTGCCGCTGCATGGCCACGACATCGATCCGGGCACGTCACCGGTCGAGGGGGCGCTGACCTTCGCCCTGTCGAAGTCGCGCAAGGAAGCCGCCGACTTCAACGGCGCCGAGCGCATCCTGAAGGAATTGGCCGACGGTCCGTCGCGGGTCCGCGTGGGCCTGAGCGTCAAGGAAGGCGCACCGGCTCGTGAAAGCGCCGAGATCGCCGATCTGGACGGGAATGTCATCGGCAAGGTGACCTCGGGCGGGCCTTCGCCGACGCTGGGTCGCAACATCGCCATGGGCTATGTGCCACCGGCCTTCGCCGCGCTCGGCACCGAGTTGAAGGTCATCGTGCGCGGCAAGGCGGCCGCCGCAGAGGTGATCGACATGCCCTTCGTCGCCCAACGCTATTACCGCAAACCGAAAGCCTGATCCTCCGGTCAAGCCGGAGGACGACGAGAACAAGGAACACGCCATGCATTTCACCAAGGATCACGAGTGGGTTCGCCTCGACGGCGATGTCGCGACGGTCGGCATCTCGAAGCACGCCGCCGATCAGCTGGGCGACGTTGTGTTCGTCGAGACCCCGGAAGCCGGCAAGACCGTCGGCAAGGGCGACAGCTTCGCCGTCGTCGAGAGCGTCAAGGCGGCTTCGGACGTCTACGCCCCCGTCTCGGGCGAGGTGATCGAGGGCAACGCGACGCTGGCGACCGCGCCCGAAACCGTGAACGCCGACGCCGAGGGCGAGGGCTGGTTCGCCAAGATCAAGGTGTCGGACGCGGGCCAGATCGACGGCCTGATGGACCGCGCCGCCTACGACGCGTTTTTGGCTTCGCTGTAAGAATACCCGCTCATCCCCGCGAAAGCGGGGACCCAGTTCTGTCGCGAGGCAGGGTGACTGGGATCAGCGGTTTGTCCTCCCCGGCGACGGTCTTCGCCCAAAGCACTGGCTCCCCGCTTTCGCGGGGATGAGCGGAAAAGAATAGATGCGTTACCTGCCACTGACTCCCGACGACCGGACGGCGATGCTCGCCGCCATAGGCGCGAAATCGATCGACGACCTGTTCGTGGACGTACCGCAGCCTGCAAGGCGGGACGGCTTCGTCGACCTGCCCCACGTCATGGGGGAGCTGGAGGTCGATCGGGCCCTATCGATGATGGCCGGGCGGAATGTGGCGGCAGGGTCGCGGCCCTTCTTCTGCGGCGCGGGTGCCTATCGCCACCATGTGCCGGCGACGGTGGATCACGTCATCCAGCGTTCGGAATTCCTGACCAGCTACACGCCCTACCAGCCCGAGATCGCGCAGGGGACGCTGCAGTATCTCTATGAGTTCCAGACCCAGGTCGCGAACCTGACGGGCATGGATGTGGCCAACGCCTCGCTCTACGACGGCTCGACCGCCATGGCCGAAGGCGTGCTGATGGCGACGCGGGTGACGCGCCGGAACAAGGCGGTCATCTCGGGCGGGGTGCACCCGCACTACGTCAAGGCGACCGAAACCGTCGTGCACGCCGTGGGCGTCGAGACCCAGGTCCTGGCCCCCGCCGTGCACGCCGAGGCCGACGTCATCGCCCAGATCGGGCCGGACACGGCCTGCGTCGTCGTCCAGACCCCGAACGTGTTCGGCACGGCGACCGACGTGACGAAGATCGCCGAGGCCGCCCATGCCGCGGGCGCCCTGCTGATCGTCGTCGTCACCGAGGCCGTGTCGATGGGCCTGTTGAAATCGCCGGGCGAGATGGGGGCCGATATCGTCGCCGCCGAGGGCCAGTCGATCGGCAACGCCCTGAACTTTGGCGGACCTTACGTCGGCCTGTTCGCCACGCGCGAGAAGCTGATCCGCCAGATGCCGGGCCGCCTGTGCGGCGAGACGGTCGATGCTGACGGCGAGCGGGGCTTCGTCCTGACCCTGTCGACGCGCGAGCAGCATATCCGCCGCGACAAGGCGACGTCGAACATCTGCACCAACTCGGGCCTGTGCAGCCTGGCCTTCACCATTCACATGAGCCTGCTGGGCGAGACGGGGCTGCGGAAACTGGCCCTATTGAACCACGAGAAGGCGATTGCGACACGCGATGCGCTGGCGGCCATTCCGGGTGTCGAAATCCTGACCGGCCGGTTCTTCAACGAGTTCGCCGTGAAGCTGCCCAGGAACGCCGCCGAGGTGGTGGATCAACTGGCGGCGCATCACGTCCTGGCCGGCGTGCCCTATAGCCGTCTGGCGCCCGATGCGGGGATGGATGACGTCCTGCTGGTCTGCGCCACCGAGACGACCCTGGATGCCGACATCCAGATCCTCGCCAAGTCTCTGACCAAGGTTCTGGGAGCCGCCCAATGAGCACGATGAATACCGTCGGCCGCCCGACCGCGCCCACCGCCGTCGATCACGACTACAAGCATCCGACCCTGACCGGCGCGCGCGGCCTGTTGCAGGACGAGCTGCTGATCTTCGAGAGCGACGGCTGGGGCAAGACCGGCGTCGATCTGCCGGAGCCGAAAACGGACGGCAGCGATCTGGGCGACCTGATTCGCCGCGACCCGATCGGCCTGCCGGGCTTGTCGGAGCCCGAGACGATGCGCCACTACGTGCGTCTGTCGCAGAAGAACCACGCCATCGACCTGGCGCTGTATCCGCTCGGCTCGTGCACGATGAAGCACAATCCGCGTCTGAACGAGAAGATGGCGCGCCTGCCGGGCTTCTCGGACATCCACCCGCTGCAGCCGATCTCGACGGTGCAGGGGGCGCTGGAGCTGATGGATCAGCTGTCGCACTGGCTGAAGACCCTGACCGGCATGCCGGCCGTGGCCCTGTCGCCCAAGGCGGGCGCGCATGGCGAGCTGTGCGGCCTGATGGCCATTCGCGCCGCCCACGAGGCGTCGGGCGAGCACGAGGCGCGCCGCAAGGTGCTGGTGCCGACCTCGGCTCACGGGACCAACCCGGCGACGGCGGCCTTCGTCGGCTATTCGGTGGTCGAGGTGGCCCAGACCGAGGACGGCCGCGTTGACGTCGCCGATCTGGCGTCCAAGCTGGGTCCGGACGTGGCCGCCATCATGGTGACCAACCCCAACACCTGCGGCCTGTTCGAACGCGACATCCTGGAGATCAGCCGCCTGACCCACGAGGCGGGGGCGTACTTCTACTGCGACGGCGCCAACTTCAACGCCATCGTCGGCCGGGTTCGCCCAGGCGACCTGGGCGTCGATGCGATGCACATCAACCTGCACAAGACCTTCTCGACGCCACATGGCGGCGGCGGTCCCGGCGCGGGTCCGGTGGTGCTGTCCGAGGCGCTCGCGCCGTTCGCGCCGGCCCCGTGGGTCGTGCACGGCGTCGACGGCTATGAGCTGATCGAGCGGGAGGAGGGCGATGCGGCTCAGGCTTTCGGTCGGATGTGCGCCTTCCAGGGCCAGATGGGCATGTATGTCCGCGCCCTGTCGTACATGATGAGCCACGGCGCCGACGGCCTGCGTCAGGTCGCCGAGGACGCGGTGCTGAACGCCAACTATATCAAGGCCCGCCTGTCGGACGTGATGTCGGCGGCCTTCCCGGACGGTCCGTGCATGCACGAGGCCCTGTTCGACGACGAATGGCTGAAGGGCACGGACATCACCACGCTCGACTTCGCCAAGGCGATGATCGACGAGGGTTTCCACCCGATGACCATGTATTTCCCGCTGGTCGTCCACGGGGCCATGCTGATCGAGCCGACCGAGACGGAATCCAAGGCCGAGCTGGACAAATTCATCAACGCCCTGCGTCTACTGGCCCAGGCTGCGAAGGCCGGCGAGGTCGAGCGGTTCAAGGGCGCGCCCTTCCATGCGCCCCTGCGTCGCCTGGACGAGACCCGCGCGGCACGGACGCCGAAACTGCGCTGGACCGCGCCGGAGGGCACGAATATCGCGGCGGAGTAGTCGTCGCGCGCGATCGATGAAGAAAGGCCATGCCGGTTCGCCAGCATGGCCTTTTCGATTCTAGCCCCAGGTCACGCCTGTCAGGCGCTCCGAAGCCGCCCACAGGTCAGAGGCGACGCGGGCGTCCAGCGCCTGGGGTTCGATCTTCCCGGGGCCGGGCGGGCCTTTCATTTCCTGGAAGCCCTGGGGCCCGAAATACTGGCCGCCGGTGACGCCCGGCATCGTCGCGGCCATCAGGGTCGGCAGGGCGCCGTCGGCGGCAGAATGGCTGAGGAAGGCCGACAGGACGCGCGTGCCCAGGGTGAAAAGGGCATTGCCGTCGGCTGGACCGTTGGCGATCAGGTCGGTGCGGGCGAAGCCGGGGTGGGCCGCGACGCTGGTCAGGCCCCAATCGTTCGCCCGGCTGCGACGATCCAGCTCGATCGCGAACATCAGCATGGCCAATTTGGACTGCTGGTAGACCGGCCACGGCTTGTAGCTGTGCTCGTAGTTCAGGTCGTCCAGCCGGATCGCGCCGCCCCGGTGAGCCATGCTGGACAGTTGGACGACGCGGGCCTTGGCGGCGCTCAGAAGCGGAAGCAGCCGCCCGGTCAGGGCGAAGTGGGACAGGTAGTTGGTTCCGAACTGCATCTCTAACCCGTCCGCCGTGGTCTGACGCTTCGGCAGGGCCATGACGCCGGCGTTATTGATCAGGAGATCGATCGGCCGTCCCGCTGCGAGCAGGCCGTCGGCGAAGGCCTGGACCGAATCCAGGTCGGCCAGGTCGACCTGTGCGAATCCGACCCGGGCCGTCTTGTAGCGGCCGCGAATGAGGGCCTCGGCGTCGCGGCCCTTGGCCGGGTTGCGACCGGCCAGGACCACCTCGGCGCCGGCGCCCGCGAGACCCAGGGCCGTCTCCAGCCCTAGTCCGCCCGTCGCGCCGGTGACGACGGCCAGCTTGCCCGACTGATCGGGAATTTCGTGGGTGGTCCAGGTCGTCATGTTCGCTGTCCTTCGTGCGAGAAGCCGCCGGAGAGGCCTTGAGGCGGACCCTATCCAAGTCGGCGGCGTCAGTCGCCGAGGCGGGGCGCGGCGTAGTTCTGGCTCGACATCATCTTGGGCGACTGACCGTAGGCATTGGCGGTCGGATCGCCGTCGAGGAAACCGAGGGTGATCAGGAAATAGACGGCGCAGATCAGGCCGATGACGGCGAAGGCGAAGACGAAGGCAGCGCCGAACGGAACCGTCGGCAATGCGAGCCCAAGCGTCAGGGCCGCCATCGGAACGACGCTCCAGCCAAAGCTGATGGCCTGATACAGGATCAGGCCGCCGCCGGACTGGCCGCGATCATGAGATCGACGCACGCCGACGGCGATCTGGATCCAGAACACCAGAGCGCCCACCGCCAGATTGACGATGACGATCGGCACAGGCCTGGTTGCGCTGCTCGACAGGCTCGACCAGTCGCCGCCCGAGACTGCC
Organism: Brevundimonas sp. FV1ye28; assembly: GCF_058681135.1. Lineage (NCBI taxonomy): Bacteria > Pseudomonadati > Pseudomonadota > Alphaproteobacteria > Caulobacterales > Caulobacteraceae > Brevundimonas > Brevundimonas sp. FV1ye28. The sequence goes on from NZ_CM178731.1 coordinate 173,599, forward strand.
AGCGAAACGACGCTGATCAAGACGCTGCCGAGGAGGGTCACACCGATGCAGACCAGCCACCACTCCGAGCGGCGGGCGCGGCCCTCGAAACTGAACAGGCCGGGCAGGGCGCTCATGGGTCAGGCCTGCTGCGGGTGGAAGCCGTGCGCCGTCTCGTCTTCGACATCACGCTTGCGCCTCGGGCCATAGGCGTTCGCGCCGGCGTCGCCGGGCAGCAGGATGAGGACGGCGAACAGGGCCTGGGCACCGACGAAGGGGACCAGGGCGATCCAGGCGTAGCGACCGGGGCGTCCCAGATCGCGCAGGCGGCGTGCGCTCAGGATCAGGAAGGCGCCGAAGAGAGTCAGCATCACCACTCCAGTCGCGGCGTAGCGAGGGCCCTGGCTTGCCGTTTGGTGGATCGCTGCGTCAGCGGCCATGCCGAAGGCCTCGTGCTCGCCATCCCACAGCAGATCCAAAATCCGGCCGCTCTCACTGAAGGTCGGCAAGCCCAGCAGCAGAGGCTGGGCCAAGAGGAGGACCAGCCATAGCCCCATCACCGACAGGAAATAGGGAAGGCGGGATATGCGGCCCTGGAACAGGCGTGATTGAAACACAGTGCGTCTCCCGTTGGACGGCTGAACTCTAGCAAGGGTTGTCGGGACGGCAACGGGTGGGGCGGGAAAATACGGGGTATCCCGCAACTGCGAAGCACGCGGTTGTGAATGTGGCCGAATAGCGTCTTGTCGAAAGAGGCGTAGAGTCCTCCTTGCGTTATCGGAACGGGAAACAAGCGTTGGGAGGCGCTGTCGTTATGATGTCACGCGTACAAAAGGGAATGATCGCCGGGCTTATCGCGACGGTCGCCGTATCAATACTCGAAGCCGTGAATCTGTTTGCTGGGCCGTGGGTGGAGCCTTTTCCGCTGTTCATCGCCAGCCTGATCGGGATGCCTGACAACCTGGCTGTGGGGTGGGTCGTCCACTTCGTCGCCGGGACGGTGATCCTGGGCTCGCTGTTCGGGATCCTGTGTCCCCGGATGCCGGGCCAGACGCCGGAGACCAAGGGGATCATCTTCGCGGTCGGCGCCTGGGCGGTGTTGATGGTGACGGTCTTCCTGTTCGGCGATCCCCGGATGTTCCGAGGATCGGGCGGATTCGGCATGGTCGGCTGGATGCTGGTCAGCCACGCCGTGTTCGGCATCGTGCTGGGCAATGTCTATGCCCGGCTGGTGGCGCGCGAGAAGCGCGCCGCCAAGATGATGGACGGGGTCGCGCCCGCTCACTGATCCGGGATCAAGTCCGGGATGACAAAAGAAGGTTCCGGATCGGGTCCGGGATGAAGAAGTCCGGATAACAAAAGAAGAGAGCGGCGCACCAGACATGGTGCGCCGCTCTTTCGTATTTGGGAATATGTTCGTCGAGTTCAAGCCCGACGTGGCGGCCTAGTTCAGGCGCGTGCCGATCTGGGCGATGGCGGCGTCGAGCAGGGGGTCGGTCTTGGAGCCGGCGGCGCGGGCGGCCAGGATGGTCTCGGCAGCCTGGGCGGCGACGTCGGCGGCGGCGGCCTTCACTTCAGCGGAGGCCTGGGCTTCGGCCGAGGCGATGCGGCGTTCGGCCAGGGCCTGACGGCGGACCATCGACTCTTCGAGGCGGGCCTTGGCTTCGGTTTCCATGATGCGGGCGTCGGCTTCGGCGGCGGAGATCATGGCCTTGGCCTGGGCTTCGGCCTCAGCCTTTTCCGTGCGGATCTGGGCCAGCAGGGCCTCGGCCTCGGCGCGCAGACGCGCAGCCTCATCCAGGTCCGACTGAATCTTGGCGCCCTTGGCGTCGAGAGCGCCGGCTACCAGCTTGGGCACGCCGGCGGCGATGACGATGCCGAAGAAGATGGCCAGGCCGACGGCGACCCACAGCTCGGGATTATCGAGCGAGTAGAGGTGGGGATTGAAGAATTCCATCAGGCGGCTCCGGCGGTGCGGGCTTGGACGACAGCGGCATCGGCTTCGGCCTTGGTCGGGGCGACGCCCGTCAGGCGTTCGACGATGGCGCGGGCCGTGTCGGAGGCGATCGAAGAGACATTGGTCATGGCGGCGTCGCGGGTCCGGCCGATGGCGGCCTCGGCCTCGGCGATGCGGGCGTTGACGACGGATTCTTCCTCGGCGGCGCGGCGAGCCGTCTCTTCGGTGATGCGGGTCTTGGCGGCGACCGAGGCGGCGCGGGCGTCGGCGCGGGCCTTCTCGACCTCGGCCTTGGCGGCGGCGGCCTGTTCGGCGGCCTCGGCCTGGACCGAGCGGGCGGTCGCGATTGCGGTGGAGATCGAGGTCTCGCGCTCATCCATCACGCGGCGGATACGCGGTGCGAAGACCTTGGCGATCAACAGGTAGAGGACGAAGAACAGGACCAGCAGATAGACGATCTGTCCGACCCAGACGCTGGTGTCGAACTGGGGCAGGCCGCCCGAGGCTTCGCCGTGACCCGCGGCCTCTGTCGAGGCGTGAGTGTCGGCGTGGATGTCTGTTGGGGCGTGCGCGACCATGGTGTCCGTCTGCGAGAGTATAAGCAAAGAGGCGACGCCCCCGTTGCCGGGGACGTCGCCGCTGTGACGCCTGAACGGATTAACCGTTGAGGATCAGGATACCCAGAACGAAGGCCAGGATGCCCAGGGCCTCGGCCAGGGCGGCGCCGACGAACAGGTTGCCGACTTGCGAACCGGCGGCCGACGGGTTGCGCAGGGCGCCGTTCAGGAAGTTGGCGAAGATGTTGCCCACGCCGATGGCGGAGCCGATCATGCCGAGGGTGGCCAGGCCGGCGCCGATGTATTTGGCGGCTTCAGCTTCCATGGTTCTATTCCTAGTGTTTCTGAGGGTTCAGGGTTGGGTTGAAAGGGCGGGGTGAGCGGGCTGGGTCTGGCCTTAGTGGCCGTGACCCAGGTTGACCACATCATTGAGGTAGATGCTGGCCAGAACGGCGAAGACGAAGGCCTGAAGGAAGGCCACGAGGAACTCCAGGGCGGTCAGGGCGACGACCATGCCCATCGACAGGGCGGCGATCGGCAGGGCGAACAGGCCCAGGCCCTCGCCGGCGAAGGCCATGCCGCCCAGGGACACCACGAAGCCGGCAAAGATCTTCAGTGCGACGTGGCCGCCCAGCATGTTGCCGAACAGACGAAGCGCCAGGGTGACCGGACGGAGCAGGAAGGAGAGGAACTCGATCGCGCCGACGACGGGGCGCAGCAGCAGCGGCGCGGCCGACGGCCAGAACAGGCCGAAGAAGCCCAGACCGTGGCGACCGATGCCGATGCCGATGACCAGGAGGATGGTCAGAAGGGCGTAGGTCAGGGTGATGGCCAGCTGCGACGTCGCCGTGAACGACAGGAACATGCCCAGAAGGTTCATGCCCAGGATCAGGGTGAAGAGGGTGAAGACGAACGGGAAGAACTTGCGGCCCTCGTGCCCGATGATCGAATCGGTCACGCCGTCGATCATGCCGAACATCTGTTCGCCGGCGGCCTGGAGCCGGCCGGGAACGACCTTGGCGCCCGAGGTGACCAGTTGCAGGAAGCCCACGACCACGACGAAGGCGATGGTCATGGCCATGTGCGAGTTCGTGAACGCGATCTGCTGCTCGCCGATGACGGGCAGGGTCACGGTGCCGAAATCGATGATCGGCGTGACCTGGAACTGGTGAAGCGGATCGGCCATGCGTTCAGTCTTCTTCTTCGTCGTCGAAGGGAACCGACTTGGGCTCCACTCCACTTGCCTTGGCCTTGGCCATGATCCGCTGAGCGGTCCGCCAGGCCATCCATATCGAAATGGCGAAGCCCAGAAGGACGCCGCCGATCAGGCCCCAGGGATTGGTCCCCGCGACCCTGTCCACCACGAATCCGAGGGCCAGGCCCACGAAAACGCCGCCCAGCAGGTCGGCGATGATCCGCCACGCCTCGCTGGCCGCCGCATGACCCGCCATATCGTGATTGACCTCACGAACGGTCTTCGCCTCCAGAACGGATGCGCTGTCGTTGAGGCGTTTGATCGCCTCTTCGCGCGATTCCGGGGGCAGGGACATGGGCTTTTTGCGCTTCTGATCCCGCCCGGCCGCGCATGGATTTGCGGGCCCCGACAGGGGTCTGAATTCGGCGCGGAACCTATAGGCGAGGGGGCGGAAGGTCAAGGCGGGGCGAGATGGCTTTAAGTCCTTGAAATGGTGGGGGTCTGTCCGGGCGGCGCGGTGTGTGGTCGGGCCGGGGGCGCGGGGTGCGACAATGGGGGCCGCACGGTGAAACACCGTCCGAAGCGTCCGAAGCGTCCGAAGCGTTCGGGTGCGCGACTCTAAATAGTAGATACAGAGTCGACAGAGTCGCGCCGAGGGCTGGTGGGCGACGATGTCAAAGACCGGGCGATCAGTGTCGCACGGTTTCGAGGGGTGTCAGGCATAGGGGCGTTCAAAAGAGGCGGGCGTTGAAAACGCTGATGGATCTGGGCGATGCGTTGCCAACTTCGCGCGCTTTCCTTCTCCCCCTGCGGGAGAAGGTGGCAGCCGAAGGCTGACGGATGAGGGGTCACGCCGGCGGCTGGAATGAGGGCTGCCGAGGCTTATCGGTGAGATCGGTGTGACCCCTCACCCGCCCGCGCCAGGACGACGGCTTCGCCGCCGTGCGCGGCCTCCCTCTCCCGCAAGGGGGAGAGGGATCGAAAGCTAGGCCGCCATCTTTTCCCAGGCGGCGCCGACCGGCTGGATATCCAGGCCGGCGGCCTTGGCCAGGCGGATGACGCGGTCGAGGTCGTCAGGGGTGCAGCCGTAGGGGGTTGGGGCGTCCATGACGTCGTGGCCGTAGGCGATCAGCCAGCCCTTGCGGTCGGCGGTCCGGGCCATCAGGGCTTCGAGGTCATAGCCGGGGAGGCGGCGGCTCTCCAGGCCGATGGCCTGCATATTGGCGCGGTCGGCGGAGCCCGAGTTCACGCCGTCGCGGACGCCGCGGGCCAGGGCGAACCGCTGGGCCACCACGGCCTTGGCGCCGACGGAGACGTCTCCGTAGGGGTAGGCGAAGGTGGTCATGACGTGGCCGGCCAGCCGTTCGGCGACCCAGGCGGCGTTCCTGTCCAGATCGGCGGCGTAGGCTTCGGGTGACACCGACAGGGCGCTGACGTGGCCGAAGGTGTGGCAGCCGACCTCGTGGCCGGCGCCGTAGAGGGCCTGGAGATGGTCGGTGGTGAACTGGGGCAGGCCCAGGTTCTGGCCGCCCGACAGGCCGCCGGCGACATAATAGGTCGCGGTGACGCCGTGCTCTTCCAGGATCGGGCCGGCCTCGGTCCAGGCGGTGACCGGGATGTCGTCGAACGACAGGCTGAAGACGCCGCGCGCCGGGCGGACGGGGACGGACTGGACGCCGAGGTAGCGGCCGCCTCTGCGGCGCATCTTGTCGAGGAAAGCGGACATGGGGGGAGGCTAGGGCGGTCGGCTTAAGGGCGGTTGAACGCGACACACAACTCCGTGCACCCCGGCCTTCGCCGGGGTGCACGGAGGGGTAATCATTTGGTCTTCGGCTTCAGCGCCCGCCCGGCCACGACGGCGGAGGCGCCGAACTTCTGGCGCAGGGCGTCGATGGTGGTCTCGGTCTTGAGGGTGCGGCGGTCGGCGGAGGCGAAGAGGCCTTCGGGGAGGTCCTCGGCGTCCTGGATGTCGGCCAGGCCGATGCCGATCAGGCGGTAGGGGCGGCCGAGTTCGGGGGTCAGCAGTTCGCGGCCGATGGCGAACAGGGCGCGGGCGGTCTGGACCGGGTCGGGCAGGGTGCGGCGGCGAGTGATGATCTTGAAGTCGGTGCGGCGCAGTTTGAGCACCACGACGCGGCTGGCGACGCCGTCGCGGCGGGCCTTGGACGCGACCTTTTCGCACAGGGGCCAGAGTTCGGCCTCGAGGTCTTCGAGGCTGGAGAGGTCTGTGTGGAAGGTGTTCTCGGCGCTCATGCCGCGCCGGTCGTGCTCAGGGTTCACGCTGCGGGCGTCGCGGGCGTGGGCGAGGTCGTGCAGGCGAAGCCCGGTCTCGCCGTAGCGTTTGACCAGGTCGCGGACGTCGGCGGCGGCGAGGTCGCCGACGGTGGCGAAGCCGTCGCTGACCAGGGTCTTGCCGAAGACGGGGCCGACGCCGGGGAGGATGCGGACCGACTTGGGGGCGAGCAGGGCCTGGGCGTTTCGCGCGCCGATGACCGAGAAGCCACGGGGCTTGTCGAGTTCGGAGGCGATCTTGGCGAGGAAGCGGTTGGGAGCCAGGCCGATCGAGACGCCGAGGCCGGTCTCGTCCTCGATTCGCTTCTGCAGGCGGATCAGCTGGAATGCGGGCGGGCCGCCGTTGAGCCGTTCGGTGCCGGACAGGTCGATCCAGGCCTCGTCGAGAGACAGAGTCTGGACCAGGGGCGTCAGCTCTCCGACGAAGCGGAAGATGCGCTCCGATTCGGGGACGTATTTGGAGAAGTCCGGCTTGATGACCACGGCGTCGGGGCAGGCCTTCAGCGCCTTGAACATCGGCATCGCCGAATGGACGCCGGACTGGCGCGCGATGTAGCAGCAGGTCGAGACGACGCCGCGCACGCCGCCGCCGACGATGACGGGCCGATCGCGCAGTTCGGGGCGGTCGCGCTTCTCCACCGAGGCGTAGAAGGCGTCGCAGTCGAGGTGGGCGATCGACAGCCGGTCCAGATCGGGATCGCAGACGACGCGCGGAGAGCCGCAGGCCGGGCAGCGTGCGACGGCGTCCGCACCGGTCCAAAGGCATTCGCGACAGATGGCGGTCATGGCCAAGCTTGGGTTTCCGACTTCACCCCAACTTAAGACCCGGTGGGGCACATTCCCACCCGAAGAAGCGGAAAGCCTCATTGCGCAGCGTGCGCATCAGCCGAGGCGGCCAGACCGGGTGAAGATGTCCAAGAAAGTCCTCATCGTCGAGGATAACGAGCTGAACATGAAGCTGTTTCATGATCTGCTCGACTCGCAAGGATACCAGATCCTGCAGACCCGCGAGGGGATGCAGGCGATGGCTATGGCGCGTCAGCACATGCCCGACCTGATCCTGATGGACATCCAGCTGCCCGAGATCTCGGGGCTGGAGGTGACCAAATGGCTGAAGGACGACGAGGAACTGGCTCACATCCCGATCATCGCCGTGACCGCCTTCGCCATGAAGGGCGACGAGGAACGGATCCGGCAGGGCGGCTGCGAGGCCTATATCTCCAAGCCGATCTCGGTGATGCACTTCCTGGAGACGGTGAAGAAGCATCTGCACCAGCCGGTAACAGTGGGGTAGCGTTCCGATGACCGCGCGTATCCTTGTGGTCGACGATGTCGAGGCCAACGTCCGCCTGCTCGAGGCGAAGCTGACGCTCGAATACTATGACGTGCTGACGTGCCAGGACGGCGCGACGGCGATTCAGCTGGCGGCGACCGAACAGCCCGACATCATCCTGCTGGACGTCATGATGCCCGGCATGGACGGGTTCGAGACCTGCAGGCGCATCAAGGCCGACCCGACGACCAGCCATATCCCCGTGGTGCTGGTGACTGCGCTGGACGGGCGCGAGGACCGGATCAAGGGGCTGGAGGCCGGGGCGGATGACTTCGTCACCAAGCCGCTGGACGATGTGATTCTGTTCGCACGCGTGCGGTCGCTGACCCGGCTCAAGCTGGTCATGGACGAGCTGCGCGAGCGTGAGGAAAGCGGGCGCCGGCTGGGGGTCACGACCGACGGGGCCGGCAGGCTGCGGGGGTCGGGCGGACGGGTCCTGATCGTCGACGACAATCCGCGCCAGGCCGAGAAGATCGCCCTGGAGCTGGAGCGAGAGCACCGGCCGACGATCGAAAACAACGCCGGCGACGGGTTGGTGGCGTCCAAGGGCGCGATCGACCTGATGATCGTGAATGTGGCGGCGGCCGAGTTCGACGGCCTGCGCCTGATCGCCCAGGCGCGCTCGGCCGAGCCGACGCGGCACCTGCCGATCCTGGCGGTGGTGGATCCGGCGGACCGGCCGCGACTGGTCAAGGCGCTGGAACTGGGCGTCAACGACATCCTGATGAAGCCGGTGGATCCCGAGGAACTGGCGGCGCGGGCGCGGACGCAGATCCGGCGCAAGCGCTACACCGACTTCCTGAAAGAGAAGCTGGACTACAGCCTGGAGATGGCGGTCACCGATGCGCTGACGGGCTTGCATAACCGCCGTTACATGGCGGGGCAGCTGCAGGCCTTCGTGACGCGGGCGATCCAGGGCGGGGAGCCGGTGTCGGTGCTGGTGCTGGACATCGACCACTTCAAGAAGGTCAACGACGGCTTCGGCCACGACGCGGGCGACGAGGTGCTGCGCGAGTTCGCGGTGCGTCTGGCGACCAATGTGCGGGCCGTCGATCTGCCGTGCCGTTTGGGCGGCGAAGAGTTCGTCGTCGTCATGCCAGGGACCAAGCTGGAAGACGCGCACCGGATCGCCGAGCGGATTCGCAGGGACGTGGGCACGACGCCCTTCCGCGTGATGGGGGGGCAGGAGCACCTGACGGTGACGATCTCGATCGGTGTCGCGGCCACGCTGGGGGCTGGAGATACGCCCGAAGCCCTGCTGAAACGCGCGGACGAAGGCGTCTACGAGGCCAAGGCCACGGGCCGCGACCGGGTCATCGCGCGGGCGGCTTAAACCCAAACACTTTCGTCATCCTCCGGCGAGCTTAGCGAGACCGGGGGACGCAGCGGCGCCGAAGGCGATCTGTTCAAACAGGATGTCGGAAGTGGCTCGCGCGCGGCAGGTTCGCGCTCTCGCGCGCCGCTGCGTCCCCCGGTCTGCGGCGCGAAGGCGCGCCTTGCCGGAGGATGACGAAGCACAAGAAAAACGCCCGGTCATTGCTGACCGGGCGTTCGAAAATCAGAGAGGCGTGAGCCTTACTTGATCTTGCCTTCCTTGAAGTCGACGTGCTTGCGGACGACCGGGTCGTACTTCTTGACGACCATCTTCTCGGTCATGGTGCGAGCGTTCTTCTTGGTGACGTAGAAGAAGCCGGTGTCGGCGGTCGAGTTCAGACGGATCTTGATGGAGGCGGGCTTTGCCATCGGAAATTACCTTTGCGACGGCGGTGAGAGCCGTGAAATGAGAGGCGCGGAACATACTCAGGGAAGTCGCCAAGTCAACCGGCGTATTGGCGCATTGAGCATGATCTCACAGCGCGCGACCCTGACGCCATGAAAACCGCTTTGATCGCCGCTCTCGCCGCTTTTTTGTCCGCCTGCGCCTCGACGCCGGTCCCGTCGGGCCCTCAGGACGTCTTTCTGGCCCGGCTGAACGCCCTGTGCGGCCAGAAGTTCGTGGGCAGGGTGGTCACGACCGACGCCGCCGACGCGCGGTTCGCCAGCGAGCGGCTGTTGATGCATGTGCGGGACTGTTCGCCCGGCGAGGTGCGAATCCCCTTCAGCGTCGGCGAGGACCGCTCGCGGGTGTGGATCGTGACGCGTACGGAGGAGGGGCTGCGGCTGAAACACGATCACCGGCATGAGGACGGCACGGTCGACGTGCTGCACATGTACGGCGGGGACACTGCGGATATCGGGACGGCCGAACGGCAGACCTTCCCGGTCGACGCCTTTTCCATCGCCCTGTTCAACGCCAATGACGCCGCCGTCTCCACCACCAATGTCTGGGGCATGGAGGTTCATCCCGAGCGGATGTTCGCCTATGAGCTGCGTCGCGCGAACCGACACTTTCGGGTAGAGTTCGATCTGACGAATCCTGTCGAGGAGTAGGTCGATGCGGAGTGCGGCGCTGGGACTGGCCCTGATCGGGCTGACGGGCTGCGCCGCGACCGACGATTCGACGATCGTGCCGACCGATGTCGAGGTGACGATGAGTTGCCGCGTTCAGATGGACGGCGGGCTGGCGGACTGTCGCGTGATGCGCGAGCGCCCCGGCGGATACGGCATGGCGGCCGAGGCCCTGGCCTCGGCGGAGGAGGGGCGGGCGAGTTTGCAGCCGATCGGCGGCGGACCGAGGACCGCCTCGGGCAGCCGCCAGACCTTCACCATGCGGGTCGCCATCGATGCGGCGGCCATGACCCGCTTCCGCAGGATCCAGACCGAGGTCTCCGAGCCCCGGAACTGACCGGCATCGCGTTTCAAAGGGGCCGTTCGCGGCGAAGAAGGAGGGCTTAGGATGAAGGGTATTAATCTGGGGCTGGTCGCGGTGGGCGTGGCGGTGTCCGGCTGTGCCGGTGCCGGAGGCGGCACCGGTCTGGTCAATCTGAACTGCGGCGTTGCGACGGACGGCCTGTTGTCGAACTGTCTGGTGGTCTCCGAGAGCCCCGAGGGGCAGGGTTATGGCGCGGTCGCCGCACGATCGGCGGAAGGGACGCGACTGTCCGAATCGACGATGCGCGAACCGCCGGCGTCGGGACGGATCAACTTCGTCGTCCGGGGCGTCGAAAAGCCGGCCGGTTAGCGCGCGCAAAGGCGCTGACGAGGCCCGGTCTTGACCTGATGGGCCTCTAAGCGTAAACGCGCCGGACTTTCGAGGCGGCCCCTGTCTAGGGACCATCCTGATCGTGACAATTGAACGGACGGGCTGTGCCCGCCGGAACGCCCGAAGCGCGCGTTCCGGTTTTTTCGTTTGGTCGACGCGTCAAGGTCTCGAACGACCCCGGGCAGGCCACGAGGCCTGTTCAAAAGAAGGAACCGAGGCGCCCCGGCCGACAGGCACACGCCTCCATCAGAAGTCGAGACTGTTCTACCGATGCCTACGATCAACCAACTGATCCGCAAGCCCCGCAAGCCCAAGCCCGTGCGCAACAAGGTGCCGGCCCTGGAGGGTTCGCCCCAGCGTCGCGGCGTTTGCACCCGCGTCTATACGACGACCCCGAAGAAGCCGAACTCGGCTCTGCGTAAGGTCGCCAAGGTACGCCTGGCCAAATCCGGCTACGAAGCCGTTTGCTACATCCCCGGCGAGGGCCACAACCTTCAGGAACACTCGGTTGTTCTGATCCGCGGCGGCCGCGTGAAGGACCTTCCCGGCGTTCGCTACCACATCCTGCGCGGCGTGCTCGATACGCAGGGCGTCAAGGACCGCAAGCAGCGCCGTTCGCACTACGGCACCAAGCGTCCGAAGTAAGCGACCCGCTCCATCAGAATTCGGCCGTCCACTTCTTCGAGAAGCCGGGGCGGCCCGTCGAAACCGAACTAGAAGGCCAACCGCATGTCACGTCGTCACCGCGCCCAGAAACGCGAAGTTCTGCCGGATCCCAAATACAAGGATCTGACCGTCACCAAGTTCATGAACTACGTCATGTACGAGGGCAAAAAGGCCGTCGCCGAAAACATCGTCTACGGTGCGTTCGCGATCCTGGCCGACAAGAAGAAGGACTTCGAGCCGGTCCAGACCTTCCACACCGCCCTGGAAAACGTCCAACCGTCGGTCGAAGTCCGTTCGCGTCGCGTCGGCGGCGCCACCTATCAGGTGCCGGTCGAGGTTCGCCCCGAGCGTCGCCGCGCCCTGGCCATCCGCTGGCTGGTCAACGCCGCGCGCAAGCGTGGTGAGAACACCATGACCGAAAAGCTGGCCGCCGAGCTGCTGGACGCTTCGAACAACCGCGGCACCGCGGTCAAGAAGCGTGAAGACACCCACAAGATGGCCGAGGCCAACCGCGCCTTCAGCCACTATCGCTGGTAACCGCCTTCAAAGCGTCATGGCTCTTACGTAAGGGCCGGGCGCTGACTATCTAGTGACTATCCGGCGCGGGCGGTTTGAGATAAATCGCCCGCGCCCGCTTATCCGCACACCGACATCTCCCGAGGGCGCCCTCCGCGTCCTGAAAAATTTCAAGGCACGCTTTCATGGCCCGCACACACGCGCTCCAGGACTACCGCAACTTCGGAATCATGGCCCACATCGATGCGGGCAAGACGACGACGACCGAGCGGATCCTGTACTACACCGGCAAGAACCATAAGATCGGCGAAGTCCACGACGGCGCCGCGACCATGGACTGGATGGACCAGGAACAAGAGCGCGGGATCACGATCACGTCCGCCGCGACGACCGCTTTCTGGAAAGAAAAGCGCCTCAACATCATCGACACCCCCGGACACGTGGACTTCACCATCGAAGTCGAGCGTTCGCTGCGCGTGCTCGACGGCGCCGTGACGGTGCTGGACGGTAACGCCGGCGTCGAGCCGCAGACCGAAACCGTCTGGCGCCAGGCCGACAAGTACTCGGTGCCGCGCATCGTCTTCGTCAACAAGATGGACAAGATCGGCGCCGACTTCGACGCCTCGGTCCAGTCGATCCGCGACCGCCTGGGCGCCAAGGCCGTGCCGATCCAGTTCCCGATCGGTTCGGAGAACACCCTGTCCGGCCTGGTCGACCTGGTCGAGATGAAGTCGGTCGTCTGGGACAACGACGCCCTGGGCGCCAACTTCACCGTCGGCGAGATCCCGGCCGACCTGATGGACAAGGCCGTCGAGGCTCGCCAGTACCTGATCGACAACTCGGTCGAGCTCGATGACGAGGCGATGGAAGCCTATCTGGAAGGCAACGAGCCTTCGGTCGAGACGCTGAAGAAGTGCATCCGCAAGGCCGTGCTGACAGGCGCCTTCTATCCGATCCTGTGCGGCTCGGCCTTCAAGAACAAGGGCGTGCAGACGCTGCTCGACGCCGTCGTCGACTACCTGCCTTCGCCGCTGGACATCCCGGCGACCCCCGGCATCGACTTCAAGACGGAAGAGCCCATCACCCGCAAGGCCTCGGACGACGAGCCCCTGTCGGTCCTGGCCTTCAAGATCATGGACGACCCGTTCGTCGGCTCGCTGACCTTCTGCCGCCTGTACTCGGGCAAGATGGAAACGGGCATGAGCCTGCTGAACTCGTCGCGCGACAAGCGCGAGCGCGTCGGCCGCATGCTGCAGATGCACTCGAACAACCGTGAAGACGTCAAGGAAGCCTTCGCCGGCGACATCGTCGCCCTGGCCGGCCTCAAGGAAACCCGCACCGGGGACACCCTGTGCGATCCGCTGAAGTCGCCCGTCATCCTGGAGAAGATGGAATTCCCGGCGCCGGTCATCGAGATCTCGGTCGAGCCCAAGACCAAGGCCGACCAGGAGAAGCTGGGCGTCGCCCTGGCCAAGCTGGCTTCGGAAGATCCGTCCTTCACCGTCTCGACCGACCACGAGTCGGGCCAAACCATCCTGAAGGGCATGGGCGAGCTTCACCTGGACATCAAGATCGACATCCTGAAGCGCACCTACAAGGTCGAGGCCACCATCGGCGCGCCGCAGGTCGCCTATCGTGAATCGCTCGGCCGCAAGGTCGACATCGACTACACCCACAAGAAGCAGACCGGCGGTACGGGTCAGTTTGCCCGCGTCATGCTGACCTTCGAACCCGGCGAGCCGGGCTCGGGCTTCGTGTTCGAGAACTCGATCGTCGGCGGGGCGGTGCCCAAGGAATACATCCCGGGCGTCGAAAAGGGTCTGAACTCCATCAAGGATTCGGGTCTGCTGGCCGGCTTCCCGCTGATCGACTTCAAGGCCACCTTGACGGACGGCAAGTACCACGACGTCGACTCCAGCGTGCTGGCGTTCGAAATCGCATCGCGCGCCGCCTTCCGCGAACTGAAGGAAAAGGGCGCTCCGAAGCTGCTCGAGCCGATCATGGCGGTCGAAGTCGTGACCCCCGAGGAATACCTCGGTTCGGTCATCGGCGACCTGAACGGCCGTCGCGGCATGATCCAGGGTCAGGACATGCGCGGCAACGCCACCGTCGTGAACGCCTTCGTGCCGCTGGCCAACATGTTCGGCTATGTGAACACCCTTCGCGGGATGTCGCAGGGCCGCGCCCAGTTCACCATGCAGTACGACCACTACGAGCCGGTGCCGCAACACGTCGCCGACGAAGTGATCAAGAAGTACAGCGCCTAAGCACCACCCAATCCCGACGGGTTTCGGCCCGTCGGACACCCCCTGAAAACCTAGGATATGCCCCCTCAATTCAGGGGACGGAGAGAAGAGAATGGCCAAGGAAAAGTTCGAACGCACCAAGCCGCATTGCAACATCGGCACCATCGGTCACGTTGACCACGGCAAGACGACGCTGACGGCGGCGATCACGATGACCCTGGCCAAGGCCGGCGGCGCCAAGGCCATGGCCTATGCCGACATCGACGCTGCGCCGGAAGAAAAGGCCCGCGGCATCACGATCAACACGGCTCACGTCGAGTATGAGACGGCCAACCGTCACTATGCTCACGTCGACTGCCCCGGCCACGCCGACTACGTGAAGAACATGATCACCGGCGCCGCCCAGATGGACGGCGCGATCCTGGTCGTCTCGGCCGCCGACGGCCCGATGCCCCAGACCCGCGAGCACATCCTGCTGGCCCGTCAGGTCGGCGTGCCCGCCCTGGTCGTCTTCATGAACAAGGTCGACCTGGTCGACGACAAGGAACTGCTGGAGCTCGTCGAGATGGAAGTGCGCGAGCTGCTTTCGTCCTACCAGTTCCCGGGCGACGACATCCCGATCACCATGGGTTCGGCCAAGGCCGCGACCGACGGCGTGAATCCGGAAATCGGCGAACAGCAGGTGCTGAAGCTGATGGAAACCGTCGACGCCTACATCCCGCAGCCGGAACGTCCCGTCGACCTGCCCTTCCTGATGCCGGTCGAAGACGTCTTCTCGATCTCGGGCCGCGGCACCGTGGTCACGGGCCGCGTCGAAAAGGGCATCGTCAAGGTCGGTGAGGAAGTCGAGATCGTCGGCATCCGCCCCGTTCAGAAGACGACCTGCACCGGCGTGGAAATGTTCCGCAAGCTGCTGGATCAAGGTCAAGCGGGCGACAACGTCGGCGTGCTGCTGCGCGGCACCAAGCGTGAAGACGTCGAGCGCGGTCAGGTCCTGTGCAAGCCGGGCTCCATCACCCCGCACACCAAGTTCCTGGCCGAAGCCTACATCCTGACCAAGGAAGAAGGCGGCCGTCACACGCCGTTCTTCACGAACTACCGCCCTCAGTTCTACTTCCGCACCACGGACGTGACGGGCATCGTTCACCTGAAGGAAGGCGTCGAGATGATCATGCCGGGCGACAACGCCGAGCTGACCGTCGAGCTGATCACCCCGATCGCCATGGACCAGGGCCTGCGCTTCGCCATCCGTGAAGGCGGCCGCACCGTCGGCGCCGGCGTCGTCGCCAAGATCGTCGAGTAATCGACGGTCCAAGCGACCACTGACTACGAAGAGGCCCGCCGGAGAAATCCGGTGGGCCTTTTTCTTTGCCCTTCTCCCGCAAGGGGAGAAGGAAAGCGGTCGGCGGGAACACCGCGTCAGCCCCCGCGTTCGCCAGCGAGTGTTTCCAAAGGAGCCCTCGATGAAGTCCATCTGGACCCTGGCGGCCGTGTCCGCTGCGACCCTTTTGACCGGCGCCTGCGCCACGACCGACAACTACGCCTCGGCGTGCGAGCGCGACTACCGGGACAACCAGAGATACGCGACCGCCAGCGGCGCGGCTCTGGGCGCCATCGCCGGGGCCGCTATCGCGGGCGAGAACGACCGGGAACGAGGGGCCGCGATCGGGGCCCTGGCCGGTGGGCTTCTGGGCAATCAGCTGTCGGAGCGGGACGATCCCTGCGGCTACGGGTTCGGCGGCTATAATCGCGATGGCCGCTATGGCTACGACCGCGTGCCGAGGCGCGGGAGCTACGGCTACTACTGAGGCGTGGGCAAGACCTATCCGACGACGCCGGACGGACGGTATTTCGTGGTCCGTGGCCGTCTCTGGCGCGCGTCGAACGCGGCGCTGAGCGAGGGCGAGCGCGAGGCGCACGTCCGCGACCTGATGACGGCCAGGCGGGCGGTGCGGGCGGCGCTGGCGGAGGACGACGCGGACGCCCTGAAGGCGGCCAGGGCCGGGGTCCAGGCGGCCAAGGTCGCGCTGGGCGAGCGCGGTCCCGTCTGGTGGCGCGACGGCTCGCCGGACTTCAATCGCCATATGGCCAGGAACACCCCCTATGCCGCGTGGCATGCCGGGGTGGACGCGGGTTAAGAGGGCGGATGCTGTTCCGTCTGACCGTGATCCTGGCCTTGCTGTTCCTGGGCGGTTGCGTCGCTACCCATCCCGGCAAGGTGGATCGGGTGCGGTTCGCGCCTGATCGTGAGTTCGTGCAGGCACCGACCGAGGCCGGCATCGTGCGCGGGGTGCAGGGAGCCGGCGTCAGGGCCTTCCTCGGCGTTCCCTACGCCAGAGCGCCGATCGGAGATCTGCGGTGGCGAGGGCCAAGGCCGGTCGAGGCGTGGGACGGCGTGCGCGATGCGACGCGGCTGGGGTCCGATTGCACGCAGGCCTTGGGGCGCAAGGCCATCCTGGGCGGAGGCGCCGGGATCGTCGTCGGGTCCGAGGACTGTCTGTTCGTCAATGTGTACGCGCCCTTCCCCGATCAGGTCCGGGATGACGACCAGCCGGAAGCGCGGCCGGTGATGGTCTATCTGCATGGCGGAGCCTTCACGATCGGATCGGGGGCCAACTACGACCCGTCGCGGCTGGCGGTCGAGCAGGACCGGGTCGTGGTGACGGTCAATTTCCGGCTGGGGGCGCTGGGCTGGCTGGCGCATCCGGGTTTCGAGGCCGAGGGCGAGGGTGTCGGCGGGAACTGGGGCCTGATGGACCAGCAGGCGGCGCTGGCCTGGGTGCAGAGGAACATCGGGGCGTTCGGGGGCGATCCGGCGGACGTGACCCTGTTCGCGGAAAGCTCCGGCGCCTGGAGCGCCTGTTACCTGATGGCGTCGCCGGGGTCGGAGGGGCTGTATCAACGCGTGATCCTGCAGAGCGGACCGTGTCTGGAGCCGCAGTCGCTGAACGCGGCCAAGGATCAGGTTCCGGCCGGGCCGCCGTTTGCCGACGATCTGGGGTGCACGCAGCAGGGACAGGTAGAGTGCCTGCGCGAGCTGTCCGCCTGGCGGATCGCGCGGGCGCCGTCGTTGAGGTCTGGGATCAACGGGCCCGGATCGTGGGGGCCGGTGCATACGGATGCGATCGTGCCGCTCAGTCCGCCCGAGGCCTTTGCGTCAGGCCGGTTCACCCAGGTGCCGGTGATCGTGGGGACCAACACTGACGAGGGGCGACTGTTCGCTGTCGAGGTCAGGGATATGGACCGGTATGCCAAGGAGACGGTCTGGCTGTACGGCGCCGACGGGGAGCGGGCCCTGGCGCGGTATCCCGTGGGGGCCGAGGGGCCGGCGGTGGCCATCGCGCAGAGTTTCACCGACAGCCGGTTCTCTTGCCCGGCCGACGCCCTGCGACGGCTGCTGGCGCGCCATGTGCCGGTGCATGGCTATGAGTTCGCCGATGCGGAGGCGCCCTTCATCCTGCCCGACTGGATCACGGGCCTGGACATGGGGGCCTATCATGCGTCCGAGTTGGCCTATGTGTTCGGGACGAGCTGGCTGTTCGCGGATACCGGCAAATGGACGGACGAACAGCGGGCTCTGTCAGACCGGATGATGCGGCTGTGGGCCGGGTTCGGGCACGACCCGGCCTTCGAGGCGGAGTGGCCGCGAGTCAGTGAAGGCGGCGGGCCGGTCGTAGTGTTCGATCCCGCAGGGGACCGGGTCGATGCGACCTTCCACGACCGGCATCAGTGCGGGTTCTGGGGCGGGACGGCGCTGGGGGCGGTGGAGCCTAGCTGAAGACGACCTCGACGCCCGGCTTGACGGCGGCTGCCAGCTGTTCGGCGCTCCAGTTGGTCAGACGGACACAGCCGCTGGAGGCGGTCTTGGCGATCTTCGAGGGCTCGGGCGTGCCGTGGATGCCGTAGGTGTCGCGCGACAGCTCGATCCAGACGGAGCCGACCGGATTGTTCGGACCCGCGGGCACGACCAGACGCTTGTCGCCCCGGTCGTAGCTGACCCGCTCCGGGTCGTAGGTGTAGTCGGGTTCGTTGGCGACGCCGACGACCGTCAGGCGACCGGACGGGGCAGGGCGTTCGCTGGAGCCGATGGTGGCTGGATAGAAGGCCAGCAGGGTGCCGTCGGCACCATAGGCCCTGAGCGAACTCTCGGTCTTGTCGACCACGATGCGGGTGACGGCGGCGGGCAGGGGGGCGGCCGAGACGGCGGGGACGACGATGGTCGCGCCGACGCGCTCGAAGTTGGCGTCGGGGTTCAGCGCCGACAACAGAGCTTCGGTAACGTGGAACTTCTCGGCCAGGCCCTCGAAGGCGCTGGAGTAGTTCAGGGCGTCGAGTTCGGCCTGATCCTCAAGCGACGTCGGGACGGGACGGAAGGGGCCGGCGACATCCTCGGCCGTGATCGTATAGCGGGTCAGGACCGGAGCGGAGGCCTGTGTCAGCCTGGCGAAGACCTCGGCGGTCAGTTCGCCGTTCGACTGGAGACCGTTGGCCTTGGCGAAGGCGGCCAACGCCTGGCGCGTATTTTCGCCGCCGAGGCCGTCGATGGAGCCCGGCGAGAAGCGGGCGCGTTCGAGCAGGATCTGGGCGCGCACCATCTCCGGGCGAGGCGGCGTGTCGGCGGCGACAGTGGCCGGATCGGCGCCCGGCGCGGTCGGGGCCTGCGCGCCGGGCGTCACGGCCGGCGTCGCGGGCTCTGCCTGCCAGACCGCCGATTCGATCGCCTGGGCGGAAAGGGGACCTGTCGCGTTCACCTGGGCCGGTTGGGTCGCAGGCGCCGTCTCGGTCTGCGCTGTTCGCTCTCCTGATCCACAGGCGGCCAGGGAGACGGAGGCGAGGAGGACGGCGGCGAACGGCAGGCGGATCATGAATCGGACTCTCACGGGACTGGTCCTAGCCAACCCGCACGCCCGTTTACCGTTCCGCACAACCGACAGGGGCGGGGGCTTGCGTGCAACCCCGAAGCGGGGCCTACGTTCGGTTCGGGACGTTAGGGATTTGGTAACCATCATGCGACGCGCGCTTCGGATCGGCCTGTTCATCGGCACCCTGATCGGGGTCTCCGCCTGTGCGTCGCTGGATGACGGCCGGGGCGGCGCCTACGGCTCTGTCGAGGCCGGCCGGACCCGATGATCGCTCCGTCCAAGGAAATCGTGGCGAAACCGGCCGTGTTCGGCTAGGAAAGAACAGCGGACGCCGACGGTTGCGCCGCGCTGGTTCTCTCCCCCTAGATGTTACTGATCGCTATCGTCGTCGTTCTGCTCCTCGTGGTGCTCAACGGCCTTTTCGCGATGACCGAATTGGCGGTCGTCTCCTCACGCCGGTCGAAGCTGCAAAGCCGGGCCGAACGAGGGGATCGCGGCGCGCGAGCGGCGTTGAAACTGTCCGAGAACCCGACGCACTTCCTGTCGGCGGTTCAGGTGGGCATCACCCTGATCGGCATTCTGGCGGGCGCCTACGGCCAGGCGACGATCGCCGGCGAACTGGACAAGATACTTACCGCCGCCTTCCCGACGCTGGATGCCTACACTCAGATATTCTCGACGGCCCTGGTCGTCATCTGCATCACCTATATCTCGCTGATCGTCGGCGAACTTGTGCCCAAGCGGATCGCCCTGATCTTCCCCGAGGCCGTGGCGTCCAAGATGGCGGCGCCGATCTCGACCCTGGCCATCGTGCTCAATCCCTTCGTCCTGCTTCTGACGGCCTCGACCTCGGGCATCCTCAAGCTGCTGGGCGTAAAGGATCGGGACGGCTCCGACGTCACCCAGGAAGAGGTCGAGACCATGATCGCCGAGGGCACCTCGGCGGGTCTGATCGAGCCTGAAGAACAGACGATGATCGAGGAAATCCTGACCCTCGGCGACCGTCCGATTCGGGTGGCCATGACGCCGCGCCACGAGGTGTTCTGGATCGCTCTGGACGACACCGAAAAGGAACTGCGCGAGGAAATCCGCTCCTGCCCCTATTCGCGGATCGTGGTCGCCAGGGAGAACGACGTCGATAACCCGCTGGGCGTCGTCCACAAGAAGGACCTGCTGGACAGCCTGCTGAGCAACGGCAAATTCGATATCGAGGCCCTGGTCCAGACCCCGGCCTTCATTCCGCAGTCGACCTCGGTGCTCAAGGCCCTGGGGATCCTGAAGGCGTCCAAGGTCCACATGGCCTTCCTGGTCGATGAATACGGCGCCTTCGAAGGCGTGGTGACCGCGACCGACCTGCTGGAAATGATCGCCGGCGATTTCGACGAAGGGCACGACGACGTCGAGGCATGGATCCGCCAGCGCGAGGACGGCACCTGGATGGTCGATGGTCAGACGGACCTGGAGGAGCTGTCCGACGTGCTCGGCGAAGATTTCGGAGAGACCGAGGGCTTCCACACCGTGGCCGGCCTGGTGCTGCACCAGCTATCGCGCGTGCCGGACGAGGGCGAGATCCTGCAACTGGGCCGGTTCGAGGTCGAGGTCATCGACATGGACGACCGCCGCATCGACAAGCTGCTGTTCAAACAGCTGGTGAAGCCGGAAGACGAGGCCGAGGCCGTCGCGGCGCATCTGGATCAGTAAGTCCCCCTGAGGGCGGATTAGCCTTGAAATGGCCCGCCGGCTGGGGCATAGCCCCCGGTCTGGCGAGCAGACGCGCCGTTGGGTTCTCCCACGGCGCGCTTCTGTTTTGTCTAGGAGCTTAGCTCAGCTGGTAGAGCACCGGTCTCCAAAACCGGGGGTCGTGGGTTCGAATCCCCCAGCTCCTGCCACTTCCCCCTGTTCCCGCAGACTGGGCCTCCCCATCTGCGGGGACAGGATCAAGCGTTTACGAAGAGACCCCTAGAGCCCATGGCCAAGTCCAAGTTCCCCGGCGGACGCCGTACAGGCAACCCGGCCGCCGGCGCGAAGCCGCAGATGGCGGCGGCTGCATCGGCCTCCACGGTCACGGTGGATGCCCCAACGGCCAAGCCGCGCACGTCGCCGGCCCAGTTCTTCAGCCAGGTTCGTGCCGAGGCCCGCAAGATCGTCTGGCCGAGCCGCAAGGAGACCTGGATCACCTCGGTGATGGTCTTCATCATGGTGATCATCGCGGCGATCTTCTTCTGGGTGGTGGATACGGGCCTGGGCTTCGCCTCGCGCTTCATCCTCGCCCTCGGCCAATAAAGAACAGAAGGAGACGCGCCCATGACGGATGCAGCGCCCGAAACCAAGCCGGCCTCGAACCCGCGCCACAAGTGGTACATCGTCCACGCCTATTCGAACTTCGAGAAGAAGGTCGCCCAGCACATCCGCGATCAGGCCAAGCAGCGCGATCTGGAAGAGTGCTTCTCCGAAATCCTGGTGCCGACCGAGGACGTCGTCGAGATCCGTCGGGGCCGCAAGGTCAACTCCGAGCGCAAGTTCTTCCCGGGCTATGTCCTGGTGAAGATGGAACTGACCGACGACGCCTATCACCTGGTCAAGGACACGCCGAAGGTCACCGGCTTCCTGGGTGCCGCGGGCGGCACCAAGCCCCTGCCGGTCAGTGAGCGAGAAGTTCAGGCCATCATCGGCCAGGTGGAAGAGGGCGTCGAACGTCCCAAGCCCACCATCCGCTTCGACATCGGCGAGACCGTCAAGGTCATCGACGGCCCGTTCGCCAGCTTCGACGGCCAGGTGGAGAGCGTCGACGAAGACGCCGCCCGTCTGCGCGTCGCCGTGTCGATCTTCGGCCGCCCGACCCCGGTGGATCTGGAATACAGCCAGGTGGAGAAGGTCGCGGCCTAAGCGCATTCAGCTTGTCCCTTCCCCTCGGGGGAGGGTGGTCGCGCAAGCGGCCGGGTGGGGCGGTTCGGCAACGAGCCGCCTTTTTGCTGGAGAGTGTTCGGGTTGCCTTGCCGCCCCCACCCGGCCTCGCTTCGCTCAGCCACCCTCCCGCGAGTGGGAGGGAAAATGTCGGCGTTGCCTGATCCTCACCTCTCTGCTACACGCGCGCCTCCCGTGGCTCCGGCCCCGGGATAAATCCGTGGGAGGCAGCCATGCCCGACCACGGCTCACCGGCCCCGATTAGGTTCGGGGTCATTGTTTAGGAGAGACCAATGGCCAAGAAGATCCTCGGCTATATCAAGCTGCAGGTGCCGGCCGGTTCGGCCACGCCTTCCCCCCCGATCGGCCCGGCACTGGGTCAACGCGGCGTGAACATCATGGGCTTCGTCAAGGAGTTCAACGCGCGCACCGAGAAGGAAGTCAAAGGCACCCCCCTGCCGACCGTGATCACGGTCTACCAGGACAAGTCGTTCACCTTCGTCACCAAGACCCCGCCGGCCACCCACTACATCAAGCAGGCCGTGGGCATCACCTCGGGCTCCAAGCTGACGGGCCGCGAGACGGTCGGTTCGATCACCCGCACCCAGCTGCGCGAGATCGCCGAGAAGAAGATGAAGGACCTGAACGCCAACGATCTGGATGCTGCCGCCAAGATCATCGAAGGTTCCGCCAAGGCCATCGGCCTCAACATCGTGGAGCGCTGACCCATGGCCAAGCAAACCAAGGCTCAAAAAGCCCGCACCGGCGACACCCTGGCGCTGATCTCGTTCTCGGACGCCATCAAGGCCGTCAAGGAAAACGCCAAGGCCAAGTTCGACGAGTCGATCGAGATCGCCGTCAACCTGGGCGTCGACCCGCGTCACGCCGACCAGCAGGTTCGTGGCGTCGTCAACCTGCCGTCGGGTACGGGCCGGGATGTCCGCGTGGCGGTGTTCGCGAAGGACGCGAAGGCCGATGAGGCCCGTGCGGCCGGCGCGGAATATGTCGGCGCCGAGGATCTGTACGAGCAGATCGCAGGCGGCCTGATGGACTTCGACCGCGTCATCGCCTCGCCCGACATGATGGCCCTGGTGGGTCGTCTGGGTAAGGTGCTGGGTCCGCGCGGCCTGATGCCTAACCCCAAGGTCGGCACCGTGACGCCGAACGTCGGCCAGGCGGTCAAGGACGCCAAGGGCGGCGCAGTCGAGTTCCGCGTCGAGAAGGCCGGTATCGCCCATGGCGGCATCGGCAAGGCCTCCTTCACCCAGGAAGCCCTCGAAGCCAACGTGAAGGCCTATGTGGACGCCCTGAACCGCGCCAAGCCGGCCGGCGCCAAGGGCACCTACGTCAAGCGCATCACCCTGTCCTCGACCATGGGCCCGGGCTTCAAGATCGATCCGGCCTCGCTGACGGCCTGATTAAACTTACGATTTGACTTCTGATGGGGGCGGCGGCTGAAAGGTCGCCGCCCCTTTCTTTTTGCCCATCGCGCCGGAGACCCGAATGATCAACGACCCGATGTCGGAGAAATACGCCGGCGTTCCCGGCACCATCCCGCTGCCGGTCGCGCGGATGCGGGAAGGCACCAGTATCGCGGACCTCGGCAAGTGGATGGTTCTGGGCGAGACCTTCGCCCATATGGCCGCCCGCATCGCGCCGGTGGCCCAGCCTCGCTACGTCGACATCGGCTGCGGCTGCGGGAAGATGGCGCGGTTCCTGACGCTGGATCGGGGCTGCAGCTACCTGGGCATCGACATCCACAAGGCCGCGATCGACTGGTCCAACGAGGCCTTCGTCCAGCATCCCCGGTTCAACTTCGTCCACATCGACGTCGACTCGCCGATCGCCAATCCGGAGGGGACCATCGATCCGGCCGAAATCCATCTGCCGTGCGAGGATGGGACGGCGGACGTGGTGCTGTGCGGGTCGCTGTTCACCCACCTGATCGAGCCTGTCTTCATCCACTACATGGAAGAGATCGAGCGGCTGCTGTCGCCGGTCGGGCGGGCGCTGATCTCGATCCACAACGAGCCGGCGGACGGCCGTTTTTCGGGCGACGTGCCCAAGATCGACATCTCCGAGGACTATTTCCGCGAGATCGTCGAAGCCGCCGGTCTGAAGATCGTGCACCGCATCGGCTTCTGGCTGGGCCAGTATGTCTTCGTGGTCGGCAGGCCAGAGGATCCGGGATTGGATCTGGGCTGACCCGCCAAACGACAACGGCCCCGGAGAGCGATCTCCGGGGCCGTCTTGGTTTGCGGTCTTCGCTGTGCGCGGGGCCGAAAGACGGACTGCAAAAATCAGGCGACGTGAACCGCCGACACCGCCGATGCCGCAGGCCGATACCGCCGAGGCTGCTAATAGGCGGCGGTTGATGGCAGAGAACTGGCGGGATGGGCGTGATTTCTGGAGGTCTCCAGCCGCGTCCGATACGAGGCCGCTTGCGAGGGGGGCGAGACGCGACAGAGGTTGCCCGGAGAGTGGAGTTCGTAGGACAACTCCGGGTAACGGCCTGGAGGGCGAAGCGTGACTTTAAATCAGCAGATCAAGAAAGTGATGATCGCCGGCCGGGAGCGCATCCTGCGCTCGTTGCCCCACCCTGGTCGTGGATCCAGAAACGCTGATTTGGTCGCCCAGGAGGCTTCCGAGCACAGCCGTACCGAGGCGCAGGCATTGGCGACGCTCAGGCCGAAGTCGCTTCACGTGCTGATGGACATCGTCAACAAGTGCAACCTGCGCTGCATCATGTGCCATTTTACTTTCGACGAGGTCTTCTATCAGAAGTCCCAGCACATGTTGCCCGAAGATTTCGAGAAAATCATCAATAGCGTCGCCCCGTATACCCAGAAGCTTTCCCTTTCGGCCGCATACGAGCCGACATCATCTCCGCATTTTGCTGAAATTCTATTGCTTGCAGCTGGTAAAGATCTGGAGATCAGCTTCCTGACCAATGGAAACCTTCTGAACGAACGGGTGATCGAGGCGATACTGGATTCGGGGGTCTCGGAAGTCTGTTTTTCGATCCATGCCGCGCGGCCGGACACCTACGCCAAGATTCTCAAAGGCGGGAGCCTGGCTCGCGCTCGCGCGAACGTTGCCAGGCTGATCGAGCTGCGTGATCAGCGAGGGCTGGCCTACCCAAAGACCCAGCTAAACATCGCGCTCATGCGCAGCAACCTCGAGGAACTCACGGAGATCATCGATCTGGCGGCGGACCTGCGTATGGATTCCGTCGCCTTTCGCCATCTGATTGTGTTTGAGGGCTTGGGCATGGAAGAGGAGACGCTCGTCGGTCAGGACGACGCCGTCACGAACGCCTTTATTCGGGCCGCCCTGGAACGCGCGCAAGGGCGCAGGATTCGCGTCTATAACAGCCCGGACTTCTTCTCCGCCGAGGGCTTCTCACCTTTCAGCCAGTGGTCGGCGGAGCCGGCGGGGCCGCACTCTCAGCCTGCCGGAGCGACAGGGTTCTCGCCGATCGGCAACACAGACAATCCTCCGGAAGGATCTGACTTCGGCATGGAAGTCGAACTGTCGGGATGGGCTCTCGGGCCGACAGGCCTGAGGGAAGTCTATGTCGTCCGGATGCCAGTCGAAGGCGAGGACGAGGTCGCTGATGCCGATGGCCATATCAGGATCGGCTCTGCTCGCTTTCATAATGGGGTGAGAAGCGACGTCGCCGAGTTGTTTCCAGGAAACCGCTACGCCTACCGTGCGGGATGGTCATTTCGGCTAAGACGTTCAGACCTTCCCCGAGCTTTGTCCAATGTCGCCCTTAAGGTCGTAGCGGTGGACATGGATGGCTCTAAGCAGATTATCGGCGAAAGGCATTTGCGGCTCTCCGCCACTCTCTCCTGGTCAAACGCGCTGCGGTGCCACAAGCCGTTTGACAGTCTCTACATCGATGCTCGTTCGCTGGTTTATCCCTACCCGGACTGCCATACTGACGAGCCCTTCGGCGTACACGTTGGGCAGCCTTTCGATGAGGTCTGGAACGATCAGCGGCTCGTCGATCTTCGCGCACAGCTAGTCGCGGGCCAGGCGCCGGAGATGTGCGTCCACTGTCCTCTCTTCATCAACCGAGAGGTTGACGAGCTGGTGAATGTGGCTCCGCATCCGGACTTCTCGACAGAGACCCGGCGCTAGAGGCCAGGCATCGCCGTTCGAGTTCGCCCGACCCCGGTTGCTTTCCACGCTGCGTCCTGTATAGAGCGCGCCTCTCCGTCAGAGCTTCGGCCCTGACGGTCCTGTCCGAGAACTTCGGGGTCTGGGGGTCACCCAGGCCGTAAATGTCAGAGAGCCCTCTGACGCCGTGGGGAGATAGCGACGCAGACGACGAACGGTCGGCCCGGTTTCCGGGACGGACCCACGTCAGAGCATCCTTCGGACATCGCTGCCGGCCTAGACACAATGCGGCAACGCATTGGGCCCTGGCCACTCGCCGTCGGGAATAAGCCCGGCGTCGAACCTCAAGACTGGAGACCGCAATGGACCGCGCACAAAAAGCCGAGTCGATCGAGTCGCTGAAAAGCGTATTCGCTGACGCCGGCGCCGTGGTCGTGACCCACAACCTGGGTCTGACCGTTGCGGAAATGGAAGACCTGCGGGGCCGTCTGCGCACCGCGGGCGGAGCCTTCAAGGTGGTCAAGAACCGCCTGGCTCTGAAGGCTCTCGAAGCCGCCGAAGGTTCCGACCACCACGCCCTGTTCAAGGGCCCGGTCGGCATCGCCTACGCACCCGACGCCGTGACCGCCGCAAAGGTCACCGCCGAATTCGCCAAGACCAACGACAAGTTCGTCGTCCTGGGCGGCTTCATGGGTGACAAGGTTCTGGACGCGAAGGGCGTGGAGACTCTCTCCAAGCTGCCGTCGCTGGATCAGATCCGCGCTTCGTTCCTGGGACTGCTGTCGACGCCTGCGACCCGTATCGCCGGCATCGTTCAGGCCCCGGCCGCCCAACTGGCCCGCGTGTTCAACGCGTACGCCACCAAGGACGCCGCGTAAGCGAACCCGCTTCCATCTCTGCAAGAATCCAAACCAACCCAATCCTCCGAAGGAACTACTGAAATGGCCGACCTGAACAAGCTCGTCGAAGACCTGTCCGCTCTGACCGTCCTCGAAGCCGCTGAACTGTCCAAGCTGCTGGAAGAAAAGTGGGGCGTCTCCGCCGCCGCTCCGGTGGCCGTCGCTGCTGCCGGCGGCGCTGCCGCTGCTCCGGCTGAAGCCGCCGAAGAGCAAACCGAGTTCACCGTCGTCCTGATCGACGGCGGCGACAAGAAGATCAACGTCATCAAGGAAGTCCGTGGCGTGCGTTCGGACCTGGGTCTGAAGGAAGCCAAGGACCTGGTCGAAGGCGCTCCGCAGAACGTCGTCGAGAATGTCTCCAAGCAGAACGCCGACGAAGTCGCCAAGAAGCTGACGGAAGCCGGCGCCAAGGTCCAGATCAAGTAATCTGGACCGGCTTTCCCGCCCTTGAGGCGGGGTCGATCTTGAAGGCCCGATGGGAAACCATCGGGCCTTTTTCGTCTGGGCGGTAGCAACCGGGCGGGTGCGCCCCCATTTCGTGGCTCCCCCCGACGCAAGGACGCCCCTCATGAAAATCCTGATGGTTCTCACCTCCCACGATCAACTCGGCGACACCGGCAAGAAGACCGGCTTCTGGCTGGAAGAGGTCGCGGCGCCCTATTACGCGTTGAAGGATGCCGGCGCCGATATCGTGCTGGCCTCACCTGCGGGCGGTCAGCCTCCGCTGGACCCCAAGAGCGACGACGCCGACGCCCAGACGGACGACACGCGTCGGTTCAAGGCCGATCCCGAGGCGCAGAAGGTTCTGGCGACCACGGTGACCCTCGACAGCGTGACCGCCGCTGATTTTGACGGGGTCTTCTATCCCGGCGGGCACGGCCCGCTTTGGGACCTGGCCGAGGATCCGGTGTCGATCGCGCTGATCGAGGCCTTTGCAAAGGCTGACAAGCCGGTGGCCGCGGTCTGTCACGCGCCGGGCGTCCTGAAACACGTCAAGGCCGAGAACGGCGAGCCTCTGGTCAAGGGGCGGGCGGTCGCGGGCTTCACCAACTCCGAAGAGGAGGCGGTGGGGCTGACTGATGTGGTGCCGTTCCTGGTCGAGGACATGCTGAAAGCCCATGGCGGCCTCTATGCCAAGGGCGATGACTGGGCGTCGTTCGTGCAGGTCGATGGCAAGCTGATTACCGGGCAGAACCCGGGATCGTCGCGTGAGGCGGCCGAGGCGCTGCTGGCGCAACTGAAGGCTTAACGGCCCCAATCAGCAGAATTCGTCGAGACGCTGACGGCAGCCAGCGCGAGGGCGCCGAGCAAGAAAGACCCTGTCCTCGCGGACTGGATCTGCGAAGGGCCGGTGGGAAACCACCGGCTCTTTCGTCTGTGCGTGTGGGTGGGGCGTGAGTTCCGGTTTGCACACCGAATGGAAAGTCAGTTCTCGACCCGTTGCAGACCTTTTCGTTAGAGGCCGAGAAAGTTCGCCAGCACTACGGTGATTGCGAATGCGAACAGACCTCCGCCCACGAGGAGTAGAGCGGACAGTAAGTCTCGCCTGAATAGGCAGACCGCAATCACGCTTCCGACGACAAGCGCAAACATCACAATGAAGGCGTCTAGAGCCCGACGCTCCGAAACGGTTGAAATCATTAGACCTACAACGACGCAGACCGCCCACGAAGACAGGACGATCGCGATCAGTCGATCGCCCTTCTCCCTAGTGAAAGTCATCCGTGCCCCCTTTTGTCGCCAGCCAACATATGAAGGCGGGTGTCCGCAATCCACCCGTTACTGACATTGGCTAGGTCCGCTCTCCGACCTCTAGGGCGCCGCGAGCCGTGATCGGGCCTATGGCCGGGCGGCGTCGATGCAGGGGAGGATCAGATCCTCGATCTGGTTGATCGCGGCGTGCAGGGTGCTGGGGCCGGGACCGGTGCTCTGCACGATGTCGATGAAGCCTCCGTCCGGGAGGCGCGCCGGGCCCCAGACCCAGTTGGTCGGGCCATGCGGGGGCGGTGGGGGCGGGAAAAGCGAGGTTTGATAAACCGACAGACCGGGCGTCGTGAGGGTCGCGGCGGGCAGGTCTTCGAACAGCAAAGCCGCCTGTCGAAGGGCGGGGCAGTCCGCCTCCTCGATCATTACAGCATGCTCGTGGTCGCCGTCGGCGGTCAGGAGCGACCGTCTGGCCGCCAACTGCGTGGTCCCGAGCTTGATGTAGATTTCCGTCGCCCAGAAGCCCGGTTCGCGGGTTGTCGCGATGGCTGCGAGAAAGCCGTGGCCGGCGGGCGCTGCCTGCCGACTGTGGGCCACAGAGACGTAGGCCACACTCGATTGCGCCGCCAGCGACGCGGCGATGAGCAGGGCGACCGACACAGATCTACCGCCCGCGCGCCGACATGATGTCGCCGATCCGGTCGCGCGTGCCCTCGATCCGCTCGAGGCGCGGGTAGCGGAGGCCGCCAGTGTAGGTGAGCTCGACCGTGCGGATGCGCTGGCCGTTCTTCAGGATCAGGCGGATCGGAGCGTCGCCGGACTTGGCGGCGGTGACGGCGGTGCGCAGGACCTCGGCGGTGGCGACGCGGTCTCCGACGGCGATCAGGTCCCAGCCGGCGCCGATGCCCGCCTCATAGGCCGGGCCGCCCCACTGGATGGCGCCGATGCGCAGGCTCGGGCCGGCCAGGCTGAAGCCCAGGGAGTAGCGGAAGTCAGAGCCCCAGTTGCCGTGCATCGCCTTTTCGTCGGCGTTCGGCTCCTCGACATAGATCAGGCGGTAACCGCCGCGCTCCAGGCCATCCAGAGGCGCGCGGGCATCGGGGCCGGCGGCGTCGAGGCGGGTGCGCAGGAAGGTCGCCCAGTCGTGTGGCTGGACCGCGTTGAGGGCCGCGACCACGTCGGCGAAGGTATAGCCCTGGGGCGTCCACGATCCGTCCGTGCCCTCGGGCGAGAAGAAGGTGCGGGCGAAGTCGTCGAGCGACCGGCGGTCGCGGCTGAGCTCTCGGATCAGGGTGTCGGCGTCCAGCCACATCAGGGCGGCTTCGTCATAGTAGTCGCCGGTGCCGCGCATCCATGACGGCCACTGGCCGGGGACGCGATAGCCGAGCAGGTTGTGGTTGTTGGTGTCCTGCAGGTTCCGCCACGCGCGGCCCGGCTGGTTCTCGTAGAAGGCGGCGCGGTCGGCCAGGCCGATCAGGGCCTGGGCCTTGGTGTGAAGGCCGGCGCGGGCGGATAGGACGTCGCCCCAGTATTCGGTCTGGCCCTCATAGACCCACAAGAGGCTGTTCTCGGTCGGGACGTTGTAGTTGGCGGTCAGCTCGTCGGCCGGGCGCATGAACTTGCCGTTCCAGGAGTGGGCGTATTCGTGCGGCAGCAGGGCCCGGTTACCGGCAGAGGCGCTCCAGCTGGTGAAGAAGTTGGGGCCGGCGGTGTTCTCAGAACTGCGGTGATGCTCCAGCCCGATCCCGCCCAGCTGGTCGGTGAGGGCGAACAGGAAGTCGTACTTGTCGAAATGGCGCGAGCCGAACAGGCGGTCCGCCTGGGTCACCATGTTGGTGTAGAAGCCGATCTGCTCGTCGGTGGGAGCCAGGTTCGCAGCCGTGTCGGCGACGATGTTCAGGTGGACGTCCTCGCCCGTCGGGTCGATGTCGATGCGGCGATAGTGCTCGCCCGCGAACATCGGGCTGTCGACCAGGGTGTAGAGGTCGGTTGGGGCAAAGGTGGCGACGCCGTTCTCGAACGAGGTGGTCTCAAGCGCCACGCCGTAGTTCCAGCCCGTGGGCAGCTTGATGCTGGGGGCGAAGGTGATGCCGGTTGACTGATAGCCGGCCGGGTAGAGCAGGGCCTTTTCCCACTCCATGTTGACGATCGACGGGGTCATGACGACGCGCCAGTTGGCGTTGTCGGCCTGGGTCAGCCACTGGAACTCTGCGACGATTTCGGTCGCGCCCTCGGGGACATCGATGTGGAAGGCGTAGGGATCGACGGCGTCGCGGCGCCATTCGATCCGCTGGCCGGCGGCGGTCAGGGTCAGGCCGGCCAACAGCTGGATAGGACCTGAGTCGGCGTGGTTGCCCGGCAGATATTTCGGATACAGCAGCGTCAGGCTGCGGCTTGCGACGGGGATGGTCTGGCGCACCGAGATGACGCGGTGATCGAGGTCGGTGGCGTCGACCTCGTACTTGATGACGCCGGGATAGGTCGCTTGCGTCGGGGCCGGGATCTGGGGGCTGTCGGGGAAGCCGCCGATGTCGGGGGTGGTCGGGCCGCGCGGCGCTGCTGTCTGGGCCGCCGAGGGCGAGGCGCTCGCGATCAGAAGGGCGGCGAGGCAGGCGGAGACGGCGAGACGCGACATTGGCTGGTCCGAGGCTGACGGCGAGGGGCCGCAGAGGACGCCGGGGGCGATCTCAGGTCAAGGGCGCACGATGCAGCAGGGAGCCGTCGCCGTAGGAATAGAAGCGATAGCCGTCCGCGACGGCGTGGGCGTAGGCGGCCTTCATGGTGTCGAGGCCGGCGAAGGCGCTGACCAGCATGAACAGGGTCGACTTCGGCAGGTGGAAGTTGGTCATCAGGACATCGGCGGCGCGGAAGGCATAGCCGGGCGTGATGAAGATGGCCGTGTCGCCGTGGAAGGGCTGGATCACGCCCTCGGGCGTCGTGGCGGATTCGAGCAGGCGCAGCGAGGTGGTGCCGACGCAGACGATGCGGCCGCCCTTGGCGTGGACGGCGTTGAGGGCGGCGGCGGTCTCAGGCGACACCTCGCCCCACTCCGAGTGCATCCTGTGCTCGGACGTGTCGTCGGCCTTGACAGGCAGGAAGGTGCCCGCGCCGACGTGAAGGGTCACGGCATGGGTGGTGACGCCCTTGGCGCGGATGGCCTCGAGCAGGCGAGGCGTGAAGTGCAGACCCGCCGTGGGGGCGGCGACGGAGCCGTCGTGCTCGGCGAAGACGGTCTGGTAGTCCGAACGGTCGCGGTCGTCCTCGGGGCGTTTGGCGGCGATATAGGGGGGCAGGGGCATGACGCCGACCTCGCGGATGGCGTCGTCGAGGGCCGGGCCGGAGAGATCGAACTTCAGCGTGATCAGGCCGTCGTCATGCTTGGCTTCGACGGTGGCGGTCAGGGTTTGGAAGGCGACACGGTCGCCGGGCTTGATGCGCTTGCCCGGCTTCATGAAGGCCGACCAGGCATCGGGGGCGTCGCGGTGGTGCAGGGTGGCCTCGACCTCGACGGTCAGGGTTTCGCCCTCGGGGCCGCCGATGACGGGGTTGGGGCGCTGGCGGACGCCGGACAGGCGGGCGGGGATGACGCGGGTGTCGTTGAAGACCAGGGCGTCGCCGGGGCGCAGGAAGTCGGGCAGGTCGGAGATGACGTGGTCCGACAGGTCGCCGTCCTTGACGACCAGCAGGCGGGCGCTGTCGCGCGGGTCGGCGGGCCGCAGGGCGATGCGGTCCTCGGGCAGGTCGAAGTCGAAATCGGCGGTCTTCATGGTCGGCGCGAATGGCCACGGGGGCGAGGCGGGGTCAAGAGCGGGGCGACCATCTGTCCGGGCGACCGGGGCGACCGGTAAGGTCATAATGAGCATATGAAACTTTTGACCGTTCTCGCCGTCTCCGGCCTCGCCCTGTCCATCGCCGCCTGCGAGGACGGCGCCTCCGCCTTGCAGGACCTTCAGGACACGGCCGCCCAGGCCGAGGCGACACTGAACACCGTCAACACCCGCACGGCCCAGATCCAGCAGACGATCGACAATCCGGGCGGAGCGCTGCTGGCGGCCGTGGGCGCGACCTTCTCGAAGACGGCGACGGACCAGCCGGGCGTCTATGTGCTGACCGACCTGCAGACGGGCTGCCAGTTCCTGGGCACCTATGGGCCGGACGGGACGACGGTGAGTTCGATCGCGCCGCGTGTCGAAGCGGCGCCGGGCGGCGGAACGCGACAGCGCTGCGTGACCATTCCGGGCGTGGCCAGTCCCGAGGCGGCCGAGAGCGAAGCCGAGGGCTGACAGATGGGCGCCGGCTGCTAGGCTGGCGCCGATGATCACCCTGGACTGGAAGACCGGCTTCGAGATCGAGCTGATGGCGCCATCCGGCCTGTCGCGGCGCGATCTGGCGGAGGCCGTGGCCGCGCGCGTCGGCGGGACAGTCGAACGCTTCTTTCACCCGCAGTCCGAGCCCAGCGCCGTCGAGGGACGGCCCGTGTTCGAGAACCTGACGCCGGGATTTCGAGTGCGGGACGGGCAGGGGACATGGGTCGCGTCCTTCGTCGACGACCTGACGCTGCAACGCGATCTGGACCGGGAGCGGGCGCCGCTGGCGGGCTGGCGGCGGATCGTCGCCGACGACGGACGGCTGTTGAGACTGGTGGAGCGGCATTGCGATCCCGATGCGGCGGGCGACCGGGCGTTGGAGCCGCTGGCCGCCCTGTTCGGGACGCAGGCGCAGCGGCATGAGGCGGAGATGGTGCGGGTCGTCGATGCGAACGGCCGGTCGGTGGCCATCGACGCCCCTCTGCCCGGCGAGCGCGAGCGGCCCTGCGAGATCGTGACGGCGCCGATCGACAGGGACCATGCGGCGGTGCTGGAAGGTCTGCTGGCCGATGCGCGGGCGCTGGGTTTCGTCGTGCCGGTCGAGGGGGCGACCCACCTGCATTTCGACGGCGAGGCGCTCTGTTCGGCGCAGGCGATTGCGGGGTTGGTCGAGATCTGGACGCGGCATGGCGAGGCGTTGAAGCGGCTGGTCGGGGTCAATCCGCGCTGCGTGCGGCTGGGCGACTGGCCGATGGGGCTGGCCGATCTGACTGGCGGCGAGGCGTTCGCGGCGATGGACTGGACCGAGGCGAAGGCGGCCTTTGGGGCTGCGGGACTGACCAAATACTGCGACCTCAATCTGTTGAACCTGCTGACCGGTCGGGCGGACAAGCACACGGTCGAGGTGAGGGTTCTGCCTGCCGTGCTGGAGGTCGAGCCTCTGATGCAGGCGACCGCTCTGTTCGAGGCTGTTCTGGGTTGGTGCCGGGATCGGGCGCCGGGAGAGGCGACTCCGCGCAGCTTGGTAGACCTGCTGATCCAGTCGCCTATGGACGAGACGGCGAAATCGCATTGGCTGAACGCTGTGCGGCGAGAGAACGCAGCTATCGCCTGAACGTCAACAGGCTATAGTCGGGCGTCGGCCGGGGGGCCGTGATCCGCGCGGAGATTGACCATGACCAGTCCCTTCAAGGCGCGCCTGCGTCGTCTGTCAGCCGGGCTTCTGATGTCCAGCGCCATCGCCCTGGTGATGTTCGGACAACCCGCGCAAGCCGTGCCGCAACAGCGCGAGTACGACGCCTTCTTCTCGTCGCGCTACAACTACTGCGACGCCAAGCTGGTGGGCGCGCTCTATGGCCAGGACGCCGCGGGCGGCAAGGTCATCATCGGCCAGAAGATCCTCAACGGCATCGGCACCAACGTGCCGGTCGTCCTGCGCGAGAGCCGGGAGTACGGCAATGTCTGCGAATGGGAGGACACCGGGCTGGAGTATTCCGACGCCCAGGTGCTGGCCGAGACCTGGGGCTTCGACGATCCCTACGACGCCAAGCTGAAGGCGGCTGACCTGTTCACCCATGGGCGCGAGCAACAGGTTCGGAACGGCCTGGGCTACTGAGCCTCGCCGAGAGCTCTGAGCTTCGCCAGCTTCGGGGCGATGTGGGTCTGGCAGAACGGACGCTCGGGGTCCGATGCGTAGTAGTTCCGGAACCGCTCGTCCGACGCGTCGAAGGCTGAGAACGGCAGGACCTGAGTGATCAGGGGCCTGTCGAACTGCGGCTCGAGCTGGACAAGGGCCTGCTGGGAGTCTTTGGCCTGACCGTCGTCGAACACGTAGATCGCGCTGCGATACTTATGCCGCATCGAGTGAGCCGAGGTGCTGGCGTGGGTGTGCAGGTGCGCCTCGATCAGAGCCTTAAGGTCGATGACCGCTGGGTCGAAATGGACGATGACTGCTTCGGACGGTGCGTCGTGAGGCGGCGCCGAACGGATGAAGCCCTGATCGACCTGAACCACGCCGGGCAGGGACTGGAACACCGCCTCGGTGCACCAGTGACATCCGCCGCCCAGACCTATGCGTTCAGTCGCCATCACGATGAAATCGGGGAGGTCGGGCCGGTGCGCAAGCTGAGCAGCGAACCGATGACGGTCCAGCGCATTCAAGCCGCATGAAAATCCTCGATCTTCTGCCTTCCGTCCTCATCGGCGCTGTCGCCAGCGCCCGGTCCATGACGCCAATGGCGGCGCTGGCGGGCGCGCATGTGTTGCACCGGAAGACGCCGGGCAAGCTGTGGCTGCTGGACAAGCCTCTGTTCACCGCCGGGGCCCTGGCGATGGGGGCGGGCGAGCTGTACGGCGACAAGATGAAGACGGCGCCCGACCGGACGGTGTTTCTGGGACTCTTGGCGCGGGTGATGAGCGCCGGCATCGCGGGCGCGGCGCTGGCTCCGAAGGGGCATGAGCGGACGGGCGCGGCCCTGGCGGTCGGGACGGCGGTGCCGATGGCCTATCTGACGCTGGCGGGTCGCAAGAAGGCGATGGCCGAGATCGGCCAGACGAAGAGCGGCGTGATCGAGGATGTCCTGATCGTCGGTGCGGGTCTGGCGGTGGTCGCCTGGGCCATCGGGCGGCGCTGAACGCGTTGACCCACGGGCGCTGAGGCGGCAAACCCGCGCCCATGTTGCAGAACCTCGAAACCCTGGCGCGCGACGCCAAGTCCTGGCCCTTCGAACAGGCCCGCGCCCTACTGGACCATGTGCTGAAGAAGCGTCTGTCGGACGCGGATCGCACGGCGGCGAAACTGCTGATCGACGCCGGCAAGGCGGATGAGGCTGTGGCGACGTTCGAGGCCCTGGTGAAGCCGGTGGTGCTGGAGACAGGTTATGGCCCGTCCGGCCTGCCGCACATGGGGACCTTCGGCGAGGTGGCGCGCACGACGATGGTGCGGAACGCGTTTCGCGCCCTGACCGGCGACCATTGGGCGACACGGCTGATCGCGTTCTCGGACGACATGGACGGGCTGCGGAAGGTCCCCGAGGGCGTACCGAACCCGGAAATGCTGCGCGAGGACCTGCATCTGTCGCTGACGCGGGTGCGCGATCCGTTCGGGACGCACGACACTTTCGGCGCACACAACAATGCGCGGTTGCGAGCCTTCCTCGACAGTTTCGGTTTCGATTACGATTTCATGTCCTCGACCGAGACCTACAAGAGCGGACGGTTCGACGAGACCCTGTTGCGGCTGCTGGAGCGGTTCGACGCGGTTCAGGCGATCATGCTGCCGACGCTCGGCCCGGAGCGGCGAGAGACCTATTCGCCCTTCCTGCCGGTCAGCCCGATTACGGGCCATGTGCTGCAGGTGCCGACGCTCGAGCGGAACGTCGAGAAGGGCACCATCGTCTTCGACGACCCGGCGGGCGGGCGCACCGAACTGCCGGTCACGGGCGGCCATGTGAAGCTGCAATGGAAGCCGGACTGGGCCATGCGCTGGACCGCGCTGGACGTGGATTACGAGATGTCGGGCAAGGACCTGATCGAGAGTGTGCGCGAGTCGTCCAAGGTCTGTCGCGCGCTCGGCGGCGTGCCGCCCGAGGGCTTCAACTACGAGCTCTTCCTCGACGTCGAGGGCAAGAAGATCTCCAAGTCGAAGGGCAACGGCCTGACGATGGAGCAGTGGCTGCGCTACGGAACGCCGGAGAGCCTGAGCTGGTACATGTTCCAGTCGCCGAAGTCGGCCAAGTCGTTGCACTTCAACGTCATTCCGCGCGCGATCGACGACTACCTCGGCGCCATCGATGCCTTCGGGACGCAGGAGCCGGCCAAGCAGATCGACAACGCCGTCTGGTCGATCCACGCGGGCGTACCGCCCAAGGTCGCCTCGCCGGTGTCGTTCGCCCTGCTGCTGAACCTGGTCGGCGTGGCCAATGCGTCGTCGAAGGCGCAGCTTTGGGCCTATTTCGCCAAATACCTGCCGGATGCGACGGCCGAGAACGAGCCGGTGCTGGACGGGCTGATGGACCGGGCGCTGAACTATTACGAGGACTTCGTGAAGCCGACGAAGTCCTATCGCCTGCCCGACGACAGGGAGAAGGTGGCGTTGCTGGATCTGGCCGGGCGGCTGAAGGCCCTGCCGGCGGATACGACCGACGGCGAACTGATCCAGGGCGAAGTCTATGCGGTGGGCAAGGAACACGCGTTCGAGCCGCTGCGCGGGTGGTTCGGGGCGCTGTACGAAGTGCTGCTGGGCGCTTCGCAGGGACCGCGGTTCGGCTCGTTTGCGGCCATCTATGGCCTGCCGCAGACGATCCAGCTGATCGAGGCCGGGGCGAACGGGGAACTGGCGAGCTAGGCTCCACCGTGTGGCGCTTATGTCTTCTGGCGTACATGAACCGAAAATAACGGCAGCGCTCCGGGAGCCTTCATGTGGTGCGGCGCATTCTCACGCCATCGACCAACCTCGATGAAACGGAGAGAGCCATGTCGAAGACATTGAACACCACCCTGGCCACCGCAGCCGCACTGGCCGCCCTGATCACCGCCGCCCCCATGGCGGCCCAGGCCCAGCAGTCCAACGGGATCACCAGCTGTGACGCCCCCGGCGGCCGTCAGCAGGCCGGCGCCGTGATCGGCGGCGTGCTCGGCGCCCTGGCCGGCAGCCGGATTTCCTCGAATGAGCGCACGCTCGGCGCCGTCGCGGGCGGCGCGGCCGGTGCGGCGGCCGGCTCTTACATCGGCTGCAACCAGCAGCGCGGTCGTGCCGCGTCGCAGGCCAGCTCGTCGGGCGCCCAGTATCGCGCCGCGTCGAACCTGCGCATCCGTTCGGGTCCCGGCACCAACTATCGCCAGGCCGGCAGCCTGTCGGCCGGCCAGCCCTTCACGGCCGTCGGCTCGCAAGGTGAGTGGGTCCAGATCGCCGGCGGCGGCTGGGTCAACGCCAACTATGTCCAGCCCTACTAAGGCTGAGACGCTGACAGCGTGACTGAAGTCAGGGCCGTTCCGACGGGGGCGGCCCTTTCTCCTGTCCGTCATCCCCCGGTCTCCGTTTGGCTGGGACGGAGGGTGACGAAAGTAAGAGAGGCTCTACTGGCTGACCCAGAGGATGCGGGCCATCCAGTCGATGTCCTTGCGGGCGATGACGCGCGGCTCGTAGGCCGGGTTGATCGAGTTCAGCGTCACGGCCTTGGCGGTCAGGGAGGCGATCTCCTTGGCCGTGGTTTCGCCCGTGGTCGTGCGGACGACGACGCGATCGCCTTTGCGGACGTCGGTGCGGTCGCGATCGACCAGGACGCGGTCCCCTTGGCGATAGAGGGGCGCCATCGAATCGCCCGTGATCTGAAGGCTGAACAGGGACGGGCGGGGCAGGGGGAGGTCGGTCTGGTCCCAGCCCTCTCCGGTGGGCAGGCCCGCATCGTCGAAGAAACCGTCGGCGCCCGCCTGGGCCATGCCCAGCAGCGGAATAGTGGGCGCGCCCTGATCGTCATCCTCGGCGAGGGCGGCGAACTCGGCCAGCGACAGGCCGGCGATCTCCAGCACCCGCGTCAGGCTCTCGGTCGAGGGCCAGCGAGGGCGTTTCGCCTCACCCGGTCCAAATCGCTTGGAGACGTTGAAGGAGGTGGCGTCGAGGCCCGCGCGTCGCGCCAGACCGGAGACGGAAAGGCCTTCTCGGCGCGCGATCTCGTCGAGCGCGGTCCAGACTTTGGAGTGGGATAGGGGCATGGGATCCGCCGAATGATTCGGCGACTACTCTAGCTAGGAATTTCGGCCTATTCCAGCCCTGCCGCGCGCCGCTCCTGCCACGCCCAGAACGTGCCCAGGCCGATGGCGAGCAGGATGCCGTATCCGGCCAGATTCACGACCGTGTAGAAGGACATGATGCCCCCACGCATGTCGAAGAGGACAACCAAGTGGCTCATCACGATGACGAGCTGCAAGGAAGTGGCCCAGATCGGCCAGGTCCGGCGGAACTTCCAAGCCAGTCCGCCAAACACCAGAAGCATGATGACGTCGAGTGCAAACAGGCCGGGTTGCCAGCCCGGACGATTGCCGTCGGCCTGGATCAGCATTCCCGCCATCCAGCCCAGGAGATAGGCACCCATGGCAAGGCGCTCCGGCTCGTCGCCCTTGGTGAAGGCGAAGATGCCGACCAGCACCATCGGCAACAGGCCGATCTGCGAGTACAGGGTGTCCAACATGAAATCGCCCCCGCGTCGAAGGACGCGGAGGCGATCATGCTTCGAGTCTGGTCAGGCGAAAACCGGAGTCCTCGACATTAACCCGAATTCACGCAGCGCGAATTGGACGCACCGTGGTGAACTTCTGTTCGCCCAGCGACGGGGGTGGGGGTACGCCTTGGCCCCAGTCGCCGTCATCCGGCTTGTCCAGCGGGCCGACATTGTATGTGCCATAGCCCATACGACGGTGGTCCTTGGCCAGTTCGGTGTGGCAGGCGACGATGGCTTCGCGCGCGGCCGAGAGGGCGGCGATCGCTTCCATGGCCTTGGCCTGAGAGCCCGCACCGGCGACCGGCGAGACCTTCAGAAGGGCGCGGGCACCGATCATGGATTGAACGAGGGTGGTCGCCGAGGTGATGGCGGCGTCAACTGCCTGCTCGGTCGCATACAGATCACCAGCGACGCTGGCGACGACTTCAGTCCGGTCCATGTTAGCCCCTTCCAAAAAGTTACATTGGTGAAGAGAGCGTTAACACGTCTAGGGTGAGGTTGGTAGGATTTCCTTAACCATTCGAGCGAGGACGCGTCCGCCGTTCCTGCTGATCCACAGGGGACATCGACCGGCCAAGCTGGCGATGATCAGGAGTTGTGATCGTCCATCGAGAAATGCGCAGTCAGGCTGGCGATCGGTTGCAACGGATCCTCCTGCCAGGCCTCGGCAAGGACGTGGGCGACGCGGCGGCCGGCGCGGGAGATGCGGGCGCGGGCGTAGACATCCATGGGCTTGCCCGATCGCAGATAGGCGGTGGTCACCGTGATGGGGCGCGGCAGGCGCAGGCGCGGCCAGGTGTGGGCGACCTGGGCCACGGCGGTCAGCTCCAGCATCGCCGCCGTCGAGCCGCCGTGCAGGGCCGGGAGCATGGGATTGCCGACCAGGTGATCGGCGAACGGCATGATGACCGTCAGGACGTCGTCTTCCATCTCGGTCCGCAGGCCGAGGAAACGGGCATAGGGGATGGACGCGAGCAGGTCGGTCATGCGCGGTCCGCCTTCGGCTTCAGGTTGGCGCCGGGGCCGCGGCCGCCGTCGGACGAGATGACATAGGTCGCCTGGGCCGCCGCGACGGGATCGGCGGGATCGTCCTCGAAGGCCCAGGCGCGGACGAAACCGATGGTGCGGGTGGCGCGGTAGCAGCGGGCCTCGCTGAGCAGATCCACACGCGGCCTGGCCGGGCGCATATAGTCGACGCGCAGGTCGAGGGTGGCGATGGGCTCGTAGCGGCCCAGAGCGGTCCAGACGGCGAGGCCTCCGACATGGTCCAGCATGGCGGTGACCAGGCCGCCGGCGATGACATCCGTCTCCGGATCGCCGACCAGATCGGGCCGCCAGGGCGTGCGCAGCCGGACCCGGTCGCCGACGATTCCCTCATAGACGAAGCCCAGGGCGTGGGTGTGGGCGGCGCCCGAGGCCAACTGAGGCATCAGGGTGGTCAGGAACGTATCGCTCATGAGATCGTCCTTATCGGGCGAGCATCCCTGCGCAAGCCCCGACCTGAACCCATATCCCGAACATGATCCGCCCCGAAGACCTGCTGAGGCCGACCCCGGCCGGCCTGTATTGCCCGCCGGGAGACTTCTACGTCGATCCAGTGAGGCCTGTTCCGAGGGCCGTCGTCACCCATGGCCACTCCGATCACGCGCGATCGGGTCACGGGGCGGTGCTGGCGACCGGCCAGACCTTGGCGATCATGGCCGAACGCTATGGCGAGGATTTCACGGTGCTGCGCCAGCCGGTCCCCTATGGCGAGACGGCGACCCACAACGGCGTGGAGATCAAGCTCGTCCCGGCGGGCCATGTGCTGGGCTCGGCCCAGGCTGTCGTGACTTATCAGGGCCTGACGATGGTGGTGTCGGGCGACTACAAGCGCCGTCGCGACCCGACCTGTGTGTCGTTCGAACCGGTGCCCTGCCATGTCTTCATCTCGGAGGCGACCTTCGGCCTGCCGGTCTTTACCCATCCGCCGGACGCTGAGGAGGTCGCGCGGTTGGTCCAGTCGCTAGGCCAGTTCCCCGAGCGAGCACATCTCGTCGGGGCCTATGCCCTGGGCAAGGCGCAGCGCGTGATCAAACTGTTGCGCGAGGCGGGTTGGGAGCGACCGATCTATGTTCACGGCGCGCTGGAGCGGTTGAACCGACTTTACGAGCGTGAGGGCATGGACCTCGGGCCGATCCTGCCGGCGACAGGGCTGAAGAAGGACGCCTTGGGCGGGGAGGTCGCCATCGCGCCGCCGTCGGCCATCCAGGATCGATGGGCCAGGCGGTTCGCCGATCCGGTGACGGCGTTCGCCTCGGGCTGGATGCTGGTCAAGGCGCGGGCGAGACAGCGGGGCGTCGAACTGCCCCTGGTGATCTCAGACCACGCCGACTGGCCCGAACTGATCGCCACCTTCGAGGAGATCCGGCCGGAAGAGGTCTGGATCACCCACGGCCGCGAGGAGGGGCTGCTGCGCTGGGCCGAGATCAACGGCATGAAGGCGCGGGCGCTCAGGCTGGTCGGCTATGACGAAGAGGACGACGAGGCTCCGGCTGAACGACCGGATTGATCGCTAGAGAAGCTGATTGTCGGACAGGTCTGCCGCCATGTCGCGCAGCTCCGTCCGAGGCTGATCGCCGATCATGACGAAGGACTGACCCTGGATCTCCCAGAAGACCATGGTTTCCCCGAAGCGATCGACCACCACGGGCTCGAAGGTTTCGTCGCCCCGCGTCATCGAGGAGAACAGGGAGACCTGACCATTGTCTCCGGTATCGATCAGAAGCTGTGCGCTTGGACCCAGGTCGGACGGAAAGACCTGAACATCGACCAATCGCCAGCCGTCCGGAAGCACCGGGAGGCGTATGCGGATGGCCGTGCGAATGTCGCCGGGCCTCATCCAGGGAACCTTTGGACGTGACGACATCGCGGTGCGGATCAGGCTGGCGTCGCGCGACTGGACCGCGTCGTCCAGATAGTCCGGGGTTCCCGTGATCATCCGCGTCACCTGATAGGCATCGGGACCGAACCCCAGCAGAAGGCCCGCTGCGATCACGGCCGCCATGGCGGCGAGAGGACGCCACGAGATGACGGTCCGAGCCTGGCGAGGGCGGTCCTCCGATCCGACGAGCGCTTCGAGCGCGGGCGAGGGGCGAAGCGGCAGGACGCCCGTAGCGACGCGCAAAGCCGTCCGCCGCGCCAAGTCCCCCATCATGTCCGCTGCGGCCGAAGGATTTCGCGAGAGCGCGCTTTCGACTGCCAGACGACGCGGCTCGTCGAGCTGGCCGTCCACATAGGCCATCAGGTCGACCTCGGTGATTTCGGGATCATGCATCGCGGTCACTCACCAATCTGACATGGGCCTTCGAAACAGGCTGCGGCGGGACTTTGAGCCCCTGTCGGGCGCGACTCAGCCGAGACATCACCGTGCCGACGGGCACATTCAGGATGTCGGCCGCCTCTGCGTAGGAGGCTCCCTCGATGACCACCAGGTGCATCACGGCTCGCTGCTCGGTCGACAAGGCCTCGAACGCCCTGAGCACCTCGTTGAGCATCGCGGACTGTTCCTGTGAAGGTTCGACGCGGTCGAAGGCCGCGTCGGCGACCTCGACCCGGTGACGATCCCAGACACGCTGTCTGCGCCAGCCGTCGATGAAAAGATTGTGGGTCAGGGCCAGAAGCCAGGACTGATAGCTCCGGTTGGTGTCGAAGCGGACATCGCGCTCCAGCGCTCGCACCACGGCGTCCTGCACCAGATCGTCGGCCGCCGTCGGGTCGCGGGTCAGCGAGCGCGCGAAACGCAGCAGGGCCGGCAGGCTCGCAGTCAGGTCGTCTGTGCGATCGCGGTTCATTGCGGTGCTTACGTCGCGGCCATGAAATTTATTCCCTCGATCGCGGAATATGACGTGGGGCCGCTCGTAAGCCGATCATGACCCTCGATTTCCATCTTCGCGACGTCGCGCCATGCCCCTTCTGAGCGGCGTCAGCGCGCCCGTCTTCAAGGCCGCCACCCACCAGCGGCCGGATTTTTCGTTTGGCAGCCTCGGCGGGCTGTTCGTGCTGCTTGCCTTCCTGCCGGATCGTGGACCTGAAAGGGAGGCTGCGGAGGCGGCTCTGCGGCAGAGTGCGAACCTGTTCGATGACAAGACCCGCACATTCTTCGGCATCGTCCGGGAGGAAGCGGATTTCGCCTCGCTGACATCGAGGCTGCCAGGCATCCGCTATTTCCACGATGCGGAAGGCCAGATCGCCGCCCAGTACGGCCTTCAGCAGGCGGATCGGTCGATCATGGGCCAGTGGGTCCTCCTGGATCCGACGATGCGTGTGATCAGCAGCCGTCCTCTGGCCGCCTGGCCGGAGACCCTGGCCGAAATGCGGGCGATGAATGACACCGAGGCCCACGCGGGCGTCCCCGTACACGCCCCTGTCCTGATCGTTCCCCGCATCTTCGAGCCCGAGTTCTGCCGCAAGCTGATCGACGTCTACACCGCCGACGGCGGCGGGCCCTCCGGCGTCATGCGTGAGATCGACGGACGCACAGTCGGGGTTCTGGACGACACCAAGAAGCGCCGCGACGCCAATGTCGAGGATGAGGCGTTGAAGGCCGAGATCCAGAAACGCATCCGGCTCAGGCTCCTGCCGCAGATCGCCAAGACCTTCATGTTCAATGTGACGCGCATGGAGCGCTACATTGTGGCGCGCTACGACGCCGCGGACGGCGGATATTTCAAGGCGCATCGCGACAACACGACCAAAGGCACGGCGCACCGACAGTTCGCTTGCTCGATCAACCTGAACGCCGAGGCGTTCGAAGGCGGCGATCTGCGCTTTCCCGAGTACGGGCATCGAACCTATCGACCGCCGACGGGAGGAGCCGTGATCTTTTCCTGCGCGCTGCTGCACGAGGCGACCCCGGTCACCAAGGGCTCGCGCTATGCCTTCCTGCCCTTCTTCTACGACGACGCGATGGCCAGGATTCGCCGGGAGAATGCGGGATTCCTCGATCTGCAGCCGACGGAAGGACGACCTAAGGTCCTCGCCTGACTTCGAGGATCTGGCGGGCTGCGATCAGGCCGCGCGACCCTTGCGGGCCACGGGGGTGGCGATTTCCACCTCTGCCGGTTCGGCGAGGGCGGCATTCATCGCCATGCGCAGGCGCTCGGGCTTGATCGGCTTTTCGACGACGGCGGCCATGCCGATCGAGAGGTAGTGTTTCGCGTCGTCGGGGTCGGCGTTGGCGGTCAGGGCGATGATCGGGATGTTGCGCTCAGGTCCCGACAGGGCGCGGATGGCCTGGGTCGCCTGGACGCCGTCCATGCGCGGCATCTTGATATCCATCAGGATCATGTCGAAGGGACGCGCTTGA
This sequence comes from Brevundimonas sp. FV1ye28, assembly GCF_058681135.1. NCBI lineage: Bacteria > Pseudomonadati > Pseudomonadota > Alphaproteobacteria > Caulobacterales > Caulobacteraceae > Brevundimonas > Brevundimonas sp. FV1ye28. Next base: position 217,848 of record NZ_CM178731.1, read on the forward strand.
ACCGCCTCAAGCGCATCGAGGCCGTCTTCTGCGGTCTCGGACGAGCAGCCGAACATCTCGCAGAGGGCCTGGGCGACCACGCGGTTGGTGGCGTTGTCGTCGACGATCAGGATGTGGGGATTGGATTGAAGCTCCAGCTCGGCCAGGGCGGAGACGTTGGAGGCGTTCTGCTCGACCGGTTCGGAAAGGGGCGCCGAAACGTCGAAGGCGAAGGTGGCGCCGCGACCGGCGTTGTTTTCGGCCCAGATCCGACCTTCCAGGCGCTCGACGACCTGGCGGCAGATCGACAGGCCAAGGCCTGCGCCGTCGGGGCCGGAGCCGTGCACGAAGGGTTCGAAGATGGCGTCTACGTTGTCGGCGTCCACGCCGGGGCCGTCGTCGCGTACGCGAGCTTCCATCCGGACCACGCCGTTCTCGGACCAGGCCTTGAGGCTGGCCTCGACCATGCCGTTGCGGGCGAATTTCAGCGCGTTGCCGATCAGGTTGTTGAAGACCTGTTTGATGCGGACGCCGTCGATGTCGGCGGTCAGTTCGGTGTCGCCTTCGTAGCCCACCATGAGGCGGACGTGATCCTGGGATGCGCGGGGCGCCCACATGGCCTCGATGTCGTCCATCAGGGCGCGGAGCGGGGTCGGGGTCGGGGTCATCTCCAGCTCGCCGGCCTCGGCGCGCGAGAGGTCCAGCGCGTCCTGAAGGATGCGAAGCAGGGTTTCCGACGAGTCCACGATCGTCTGTACATGAGAATGGGCCGCATCGTTCAGGGGCTGGCGACGAAGCAGTTCGGCGACGGCGAGGACACCGTTCATCGGCGTGCGCAGCTCATGGCTCATGATGGCCAGGAACTGGCTCTTGGCGCGGGCGGAGGCCAGGGCCTGGGTTCGGCTGTCGGTCAGGGCGCGCTGCTGTTCGGCCAGTTCGGCGTTCTGGGCGCGTTGTTGTTCGTTGACGGCCTGGAGCAGGGAGACGGCCGTGCCGACGCCCCGATAACGACCGCCGTGGGTGACGATGAAGCCGCGCATCAGCGACCCCGCGCCGCCCTTGATCAGGATGTCGCAGAAGGCGTCGATGCGAACGCCCGCGTCGACCACCGCCGGTTCGGGATCCATGACGTTCGAGACGGGACGATTGGCGTAGAGGGCATGGCCGAAGGGACCGGCGATCTTGAGGAGGAAGCTGTTCCGCTCCACGAGGCCGACGGGGCGATCGTTTTCCACAACCGGAATGACCAGAGTGTCCGGTTCGCGCTGGAAGCGAGCGAAGATGTCGGCCGCCGACGTCGTCGGCGGAACCGGGTCGGCGCGTTCGGTCAGAACTTCGATCGTCGGCATACTGGCCGAAACTCCCTGATACCGGTGGACAATGCGGGAAAAGCATTTGCAAAATCGTTAAGTCCGAAAATCGCCCTTTTTGCTTGCCGGATCACACGGGTCGCTTTTGCCGGATCGTTCAGTCTGGTGTAGGGATGGGTGTCCTATTCATCTCTGTACTGAACCCGATGCGCGCGGCCCAAAGGCCGACCGCAGAACTGTCATGACCGAAACCCAAATCCTGACCCTGGCGACCGACACCGCCCACGACGCTCTGGTCCTGTTCTCAGGCGGACAGGACAGCGCCACCTGCCTGGCCTGGGCATTGGAGCGCTACGAGCGTGTCGAGACGGTCGGCTTCGACTATGGCCAGCGTCACGCCGTCGAGATGGAGGCGAGGCTTCGTGTCCGTGACGGGATGTCGAAAGTCCTGCCCGAGTTCGCCGGGCGCCTGGGGCCGGACCACGTCATCGACCTGACGGGCTTCGGGGCCATCGGCGAGACGGCGATGACGACCGACCGGGCGATCCAGGTCGGGGCGCGGGGGCTGCCCAACACCTTCGTGCCAGGGCGCAATCTGGTGTTCCTGACCTGTGCGGCGGCGTTGGCGGATCGACGTGGGCTGGCGGTGCTAGTGGGCGGCATGTGCGAAACGGACTTCTCAGGCTATCCCGATTGTCGACGCGACACGATCAGCGCGATGGAGCGAGCGCTAACCCTGGGCCTCGACAAGCCGTCGCCGATCGAGACCCCGCTGATGTACCTGACCAAGGCCCAGACCTGGGAACTGGCGCATGGGCTCGGCGGCGCCCCTCTGGTCGAGTTGATCGTCGAGGAGAGCCACACCTGCTATCGCGGCGACCGCACGCATCGGCATGACTGGGGCTATGGCTGCGGCGACTGCCCGGCCTGCGAACTGCGCGCCGCCGGCTGGCGAGAGTGGCTGAAGTCGCGATGACCTATGCGGTCAAGGAGGCCTTCCTGACGGTGCAGGGAGAGGGCGGTCAGGCGGGTCGTCCGTCGGTCTTCCTGCGCTTCGCCGGCTGCAATCTGTGGACCGGGCGCGAACAGGACCGGGCGGATGCCGTCTGCACCTTCTGTGACACCGAGTTCGTCGGCACGGACGGCGGCGGCGGCGGCAAGTTCCGCGATGCCCAGGCGTTGGCCGATCATGTCGCCTCTTTCTGGATCGGACGGGACGGGGATCCCAAGCTGGTCGTCTGCACGGGCGGGGAGCCGCTGTTGCAGTTGGACGCGCCCTTGATCCAGGCTCTGCACGACCGGGGTTTCGACATCGCCGTCGAGACCAATGGCACGATCCCAGCGCCCGATGGGATAGACTGGGTCTGCGTCAGTCCGAAGGCCGCCGCGCCGGTGGTCCAGACCTCGGGGCAGGAGCTGAAGCTGGTCTATCCGCAGGCGCTCGCCATGCCCGATCGGTTCGATGACCTGGATTTCGAGCGATTCTGGCTCCAGCCGATGGACGGGCCGGATCAGGCGGCCAACACGGCCGCGGCCATGGACTATTGCCTGCGCCATCCGAAATGGCGGCTCAGCATCCAGACGCACAAATACATCGGAGTGCGCTGACTAGCAGCGCTGGCCGTTGGCGCGGCGCTGTTCGCAGCGGCGTTGCTCGCGCTCATAGTCGCGCTGTTCGCGCTCGCGGCGGGCGCGGGTTTCCTCATCGGAGGTGGTGACGGCATCGACACCGGCTCCGACGACGGCTCCGGTCGCCTTGGCCGCGCCGCCGACGACGGCCCCGGCCGTGCCGACCACGGCTCCGACCAGGCAACCCTGGAGCATCAGCGAACCGCCCAGGACGGCGGCGAGGGCGGCGGTGCGCGACAGGGTCTGGATCATGGCGCGCATCTAAGCGGAACAGGGTGAACGGAAGATGACCTCAACCGCCGGGGGCCGCCTTGCGCAGGGCGTCGTTCATCCGACCCTGCCAACCGGGGCCCGTGGCTCGGTAGCGTTCCAGCACATCGGCATCGACGCGGAGGGAGATGGGGGTCTTGGTTGCTGATTTCTGTGCACCGCGAACGGGGCGTGGAGTGTTCGGAAAGGCCTCGAACACCCACTCCGGAAATTTCCCCGGCCGCAAGGATCGCGTGAAATCCTCCTTGGTCAGCTCTGGATTGTCGGGATCGGTGAGGTCGGGCTCGAAACCATCATCGAAGACTCCGGGCGTTTCAGGCGGGGTCGACATAGCGACGGAATTCCTTGCTGTGGACGCGGCGGAGACTGATGGCTCTACGTCTGCCATCGCGGTTGGTGAAAATCAGACAGAACGTCTTTCCCTCGATCCATCCAAAGGCCCGCCACCGCAGTTCCGAGGAAAATGGGTCAGGCCAGATAGCCTCGATGACCAGATCGCTCGCCCGCGAAAGGGAGATGCCGTGCTTGGCGACGTTGGCGGCGTCCTTGTCCGGGTCGAAGTCGATCATGTATATACGATCTGACCCTCGACTTCAACCGACCTGGGCGCGGTGCCTGAGCAGGGCGTCGGCCAGGACGCAGGCGGCCATGGCCTCGACCACGGGAACGCCGCGCAGGGCGACGCAGGGGTCATGGCGGCCCTTGGTGCGAAGATCGGTTTCGGTTCCGTCGCGGGTCACCGTCCGGCGAGGCGTCAGGATCGAGGATGTCGGCTTGAAGGCGACGCGGGCGATCAGCGGCTGGCCGGTCGAGATGCCGCCCAGGATGCCGCCCGCATGGTTGGAGCCGAAGACGATCTTGCCGTCGTCGAGGCGCATTTCGTCGGCGTTCTCCTCGCCCGACAGTTCGGCCGAGCCGAAGCCTGCGCCGATCTCCACGCCCTTGACGGCGTTGATGGACATCATGGCCGCAGCCAGCTCGGCGTCGAGCTTACCATAGAGCGGCGAGCCCCAGCCGGCGGGCACCCCCGTGACCTCGAGCGCGACGACGGCGCCGATGGAGGAGCCGGTCTTGCGGACGCCGTCCAGATACGCTTCCCAAGCGGGCACGACCTCGGCCGAGGCGGCGAACAGGGGGTTGTCGTAGACGGCGGAGAAATCGACCGCCTCGGGCGCTATCCGGTGCGGGCCCAACTGTACGACACCCGCGCGGATGACGATGCCGTCGCCCAGCACTCGCCGCGCGACGGCTCCGGCTGCGACACGGCTGGCGGTTTCGCGGGCGGAGGATCGGCCGCCTCCGCGATGGTCGCGGACGCCGTATTTGGTCTGATAGGTCAGGTCGGCGTGGCCCGGGCGATAGGCGCGGGCGATCTCGCCATAGTCCTTGGAACGGGCGTCGACGTTGTCGATGTGGATGGCGACGGGCGTCCCGGTCGTGACCTGACCCGCGCCGTCGTCGAAGACGCCGGACAGGATACGGGCGACGTCGGTCTCCTGGCGCTGAGTGACGAAGCGGCTGCCGCCGGGCTTGCGCAGGTCGAGCCAGGGCTGGAGGTCGGCTTCCGTGAGCGGAATCAACGGCGGACATCCATCCACGACACAGCCGATCGCCGGACCGTGGCTCTCGCCCCAGGTCGTCACGCGGAAAAGATGGCCGAAGGTGTTGTGAGACATTGGGTTCAGTGATGCGCCGCCAGGCTACGACCGTAGCCAGATGCGGCCGTGTTGAGGCGGCGGTCGCGCGTCCAGAAGGTGACGCGAGCGTCGAGCAGTACGGACGCCAGCAGGTGCATGTCCACCCAACCCAAGCCTTTTCCGGAGTGATCCCCGACCTCAATCAACTGCATCACTTCTTCATCCCCCGCCTTTCGCATCGTGGGAAGGTCGGCCAGTCGTTTGAGGAACCTCGGGCGATCAGGCAGATTTCCCATAGCCAACTCCCCCAGCACGAATGGATGCATGACGATCTGGTCGGTAGCCAGAAGGTGCGTCATCAACTCGTCGGCCGAGCGAAGGTGATCGGCCCAAATAGAGCTGTCTGCGAGCACCATCAGTCTTCTTGGACGCTCCAGCGGCGGCGCGCCGGAACCTCGAAGTCAGGCTGACTACCGCCCATCCTTGCCAGTCTGCGAGACGCTTCGCTCTCGACGTAGCGCTTCAGAGCTAGATTTATCAGCGCCGACTTCTCCGTCAGGCCGCTATACTCGCTGGCCGACTCGAGCAGGGCGTCGTCAATCGTCACAGTCGTTCGCATGCGCATCTCCTTACGCATCAAATGATGCGCTTTCAGGTGCGTCTTGGCAATATCAGGCGGCCAGCCGGTCTGGCGTCCAGACGCGGGTGAAGCGGGCCAGAAGATCTTCAGCGGCCGATGGGGCGTCTTCGGACGGCTTCAGCGAGACGAACAGATGACCCTGGGGTCGGCAGCCGCGTGCGGGCATGCCCAGGCCGCGCAGGCGCAGCCGGACCGGCGTGGTCAGGCCAGGGGCGACCCAGGCATCGCGGGGACCGGCGTGGGTCTCGATCTCCACGCGGCCGCCATCGGCGAGGACGCGCGTGGGGACGGGCGCGCTCATATACAGGTCGTCGCCCATGACGCTCATGCCTTCGGAGGGGCGGATCAAGACGGGCAGATAGAGGTCTGCACCGTCTTCGGCGCCGCTCTTGAGGCGGAGATGTTCGCCCGTTCGCATTCCAGCCGGGGCGAGGACGCGCAGGATGCGGTCGCCGAGCCGGACGGTGGTTTCGCCGCCGAGCACGGCTTCCAGCGGCGTCAGGTTCACGACGGGCAGGGCGGTCGGCCGCAGAACAGGCGCTGCGATGGCCGGACGCGCGCCGTGCGACTGGATCAGGCGGTAGGCGGCGATGACCCGGCGGAACCGCTCGGCGTCACCGCCCGGCAGGTCGGGACGGGCGCCCTTGACCGCCAGCCGGAAGGCGCGGGTCAGCGCCTCCTGTTCCGTCGGGCCATGCAGGCCCAGGACGGCGAAGGCTTCGTTCAGGCTGGGGCCGGGGGCGCTCATGCCCTCCATAGGCCGTGACCATGGTCAATGCCGGGTTAACCGTGCAGGTCGGCGACGCCCTTGCTATATGCGCCCCATGACCAACGCCGCCATTCCGCCCAGCCCTTCGCGCGAAGACTATGCTCGTGACTATGCCGCCGCCCTCGCGGCCAATGGCGACGAGACGATCTTCGAACGGTCCGAGCCGATCGCCCTGTTCGTCGCATGGCTCGAGCAGGCGAAGGGGCATGAGCCGAACGACGCCAACGCGATGGCTCTGTCGACCGTGGACGCCGGGGGCGCTCCGGATAGCCGCATGGTTCTGCTGAAGGATGTCGATGAGCGTGGCTTCACCTTCTACTCCAACCAGGAGAGCGCCAAGGGGATCGAACTGAGCGCGGCGCCCCGCGCGGCCCTGTTGTTCCACTGGAAGTCGCTGCGGCGTCAGGTGCGGGTGCGTGGGGCGGTCGAGCCCGTCAACGAGGCCGAGGCCGACGCCTATTTCGCGAGTCGGGCGCGAGAGAGCCGCATCGGGGCCTGGGCCTCGGACCAGTCACGTCCGCTGGCGAGCCGCGCTGATCTGGAAGCTGCGGTGGCGCGGGAAACCGAACGCTTCGAGGGCAAGGACGTGCCCCGACCCGCACACTGGACGGGCTGGCGAGTGATCCCTCAAACCGTGGAGTTCTGGCGCGACCGGCCGTTCCGCCTGCACGATCGACTGCTGTTCACGCGCGATGGCGACGGCTGGAGCCGGAAGCGCCTGCAGCCCTAAGGCGTTCCGTAGCGGGCCAGGAAGGTCTCGACGGCGTCGGCGGCGATCGATTCGGGGCTGCGTGTGGCCTGCACTTCGTCGCCGGTGACCAGAGGCATGAGGAAGACCGGGTGTTCGATCATGCCCATCAACTGGCCAGCCGCCCAGGACGCCTTGTCGAACTTGAGGTCGCCAATAGCGGCCAGGTCGGTCAGGGCCTCCATCAGCGGACGACCGAAATCGGTACGGCCGCGCTCGAAGAAGCCCATGGCGACATCGCGGAAGCGCGGACGTTCGGCCATCACCAGGCGGAACACCGACCGGACGAAAGGGTCGCCCATGAAGCCGGCGTAGGCGAGGGCGAAACGGGTCAGGCGCGTTCGGGCGTCGCCCGCGTCGCAGCGGACGCTCTTCATCTGTTCGGAAAAATCCTCCGAAGCGTCGGCGATGACGGCGGTGAACAGATCGCCCTTGGACGGGAAATAGCCATAGAGGGTCGCGGTGGAGACGGCCGCCGCCCGGGCGATCGGTTCGATCCGCGTCGCCGCGTAACCCTCGGACATGAAATGTCGTCGCGCCTCGCGAACGATGTTGTCGCGCCGGGGGTCTGCCTTCGGGGTCTTGGTCGCGCCCCGTTCGTTTTCGGCCAGTGAGTGCATAAGGCCTCTAGGGTTAGCCAAAATGTCCAGGCTGGCGATGTCGGATGGCCGATCGTCAGGTTTCGACAGGTTTTAACTCAACAGGGCGCAGAGGCGCCAGCAGCGGGTGGGCCAGGACCGGTGCGGCCAGCCGCACCACGGCCTGAGGGTCGTCCAGGCGAACGGCGGCGGTGGCGTCGGCGATGATGAAGTCGGCGCGGGTGCGGGACGGTTCGGTCAGGCGTTCGTGTCCGGGACGAACGGTCTTCAGATACTGGTCGATTACCGAATGGGCTGTCCGACCGCGTTCGGCCTGATCGCGCAACAGGCGGCGGATGAAGCGGATGTCGGCGGGCGTGTCGACGAAGACGCGGATGTCGAACAGGTCGGCCAGGGCCGGGGTGCAGAGAACGTGTGTGCCCTCGACGATCACCACCTCGGCCGCCGGGATCGGTTCGCCGTCCGGCTCGCGCCCGTGATGGATGAAGGAATAGACGGGGGCCGTCACCGGCTTTCCAGCCTTCAGCCGGTTCAGGTCTTCGATCAGCAGGTCGTGGTCGCGGGCCGCCACGTCGTCGAAGTCGAAGGTCGCGGCGTCGAAGCCGGGCAGGGAGGCTGCGTCGCGGTAGTAGGAATCCTCGCGCATGAGTGCGGCCGCGCCGGCGGGCAGGGAGGTCAGCAGGGCCTCGGCCAGGGTGGACTTGCCAGAGCCGGAGCCGCCGGTGATCGCGATCAGAATGGTCATGGCGGGCCTTCTAGAGACCGCCGGGCGTCAGCGGAAGAAGCAGGTCAGGCCGGCGTAGAGGCTGGTGACCGTTCCCTGCGGGGTCGCATTGGTCAGGATGCCGCCCAGGTCGCCGGACGAGAACTCGGCGCCGAGGGTGCTGTCTTCCTGCATCTCGACCGTGCGGCTTTCCTCGATCGAGGCGCGTGTCGAGCCGACGCCGACGCCGTCCACGGTGGTCAGGCCCGGCTTGTCGACGAACCAGCCCTGGAACTGCTCGTTCTGGAATGCCAACTGCAGCCCGTTGGAGAACTGGGCGAATTGGGTCGGGCCTGCTCCGCATTCCGAGTTGGTGGTGACCTCGGGAGCGGGACCGACGAGAGAGGCTGCGACGACGGATATGGCGGTTGCCTGGGGTGTGCCGAAGGGGATGGCGCGGGCCGCGCCGGCATCGTCGAACAGACGCAAACCTTCGCCTTCGATGGTCAGGCCGCCGCCTGAAACGCTCTGTCCCACAGCCGGCTCGGCTTTGGCGGCGACGGCAGGCGACGCGGCGGGGGCCGCCGGCTCGGCCGGAGCGGGTGTCGCAGTCCGATCACAGGCGGCGACGGCCACGAGGGCGGTGAAAGCGAGGGCGGTGCGGGTGGCGATACGCATATCCGGACGTCCATTTCGATGTTGCAGCGACGGAGGTGACGGCAAATCCGGCCAGGACGCAACGGTGAAGCTCACAACGCCGTTCGCGGTGAGGTGTCGCGGTGACCTAGCGTCACGTTGCTTATCAGCGGTCACCTCGGCTAGCGTGACGCCAAGTCCCGCATCCAGCCGGGACAGATTGAGGGAATGCGATGCTCGGTTTGATGCAGGATTGGCCCCTGACGGTCGATCGTATCCTGGACCACGCCAAGAACTGGCATGGCCACCGCGAGGTGGTGACCCGTTCGGTCGAGGGACCGATCGTCCGCACCACCTATGCCGAAATCCACAGCCGGGCCCGCAAGGTCTCCAACGTGCTCAAGGACTGGAACGTCAAACCGGGCGACCGGATCGCGACCCTGGCCTGGAACACGGGCAAGCATATGGAGGTCTGGTACGGCATCATGGGCATCGGCGCCGTGTGCCACACCCTGAACCCGCGCCTGTTCCCCGAGCAGCTGATCTACATCATCAATCACGCCGAAGACCGGATCATCTTCGTCGACCTGACCTTCGTGCCGCTGCTGGAGGCGGTGCTGTCGCACTGCCCGTCGGTCGAGCGCGTCGTGGTCATGACCGACGAATGGCATATGCCGGCGACCAAACTGCCCAAGGCTGAATGCTATGAGCAGCTGCTTTCGGGCGTGTCGGACGAGGTCGTCTGGGGCGGGTTCGACGAACAGACAGCCTGCGGCCTCTGCTACACCTCGGGCACGACCGGGAATCCGAAGGGCGTTCTCTATTCGCACCGGTCGAACTTCATCCATACCCTGATGGGCATGCAGTCCACGGTGCTCGGCCCGTCGCCGGCCGAAGTCATCCTGCCGGTCGTGCCGATGTTCCACGCCAACGCCTGGGGCATCGCCTTTGCGGGCCCGGCCTCGGGCGCGCGTCTGATCATGCCGGGTGCGCGGATGGACGGCGCGGCCATCTATGAACTGATCGAAAGCGAGCAGGTGACCTTCTCGGCCGCCGTGCCGACCGTGTGGCAGGGGCTGCTGACCCACCTGCGCGAGAACAATCTGAAGATCCCCTCGGTCAAGAAGGTGCTGATCGGCGGCTCGGCCGTGCCGGAGAGCCTGATCCGCGCCTTCCATGAGGAGTTCGGCGTAGAGGTGCTCCAGGGCTGGGGCATGACCGAGACCTCCCCGATCGGCACCTTGTCCAACCTCACGCCGGAACTGGCAGCCTTGCCTTACGACGAGGGCATGAAGTGGCGCATCAAGCAGGGCATCCCGCCGCTGGGCGTGGAGCTGAAGCTGAAAAACTATGCCGGTCAGGAGATGCCGCACGACGGCACGACCTATGGCCGCCTGATGATCAAGGGCCCGACCATCTCCAAGAGCTATTTCAAGGACGAAGGCGGCGACATCCTCGACCATGAGGGCTTCTTCGACACGGGTGATGTCTCGACCGTCGACGAGCATGGCTTCATGCAGATCACCGACCGCGCCAAGGACGTGATCAAGTCCGGCGGCGAATGGATTTCCTCGATCGAGATCGAGAATATCGCCGTGGGCCATCCCAAGGTCGAGCTGGCCGCCGTCATCGGCGCGGCCCATCCGAAATGGGATGAGCGCCCGGTGCTGGTCATCAAGCTGAAGCCCGGCGAAACCGAGGACAAACAGGAGCACCTCGACTTCCTGGTCGGCAAGATCGCCAAATGGTGGATGCCCGACGACGTGGTCTTCGTGGACGACATCCCGCTGGGCGCCACGGGCAAGATCGACAAGAAACTGGTTCGCGAGCGGCTGAAGGACTACGCCCTGCCCAGCGCCGTCTCGCCCGAGCGCGTCTGAGCCATGGCCCGGGGTCCGCGTTCGCGGTTGAAGGTCGGAATGGGCAAGGTGCGGATCGCCGCAGGTCTGGCTGTGGCCGCGCCGCTGCTGACCTTCATCGCGGTCCTGCTGACGCGGAACGGCATCGTGTCGCTCGACTTCGGTCTGGACGTGCTGACGATGCGGGTGGCCTGGGGGCTCGCCGGAGTGGCGGTGGGCGCCGCGCTCCTGACCCTGGTGCTGTCCCTGCCGCAGTTCGGACGATTGGGGTTGCCCACACTGGCCATCCTCGGCGTCAGCATCGCCGTTGCGGGCGCCTTCTTTGTGCAGTCGCGTTCGATCGCGGTCGCCGGGCCGCTGGATGTCTCGACCGATCTGGCCGAGCCGCCCGCGGTGGCGGGCGCACCGGGCTCGCCTGTCGCCTGTCCGGGCGTGGAGGCCGTGATGCGCCAGATCGCTCCGGCCGAGGCGACGGCCGCCCTTCAGGCCGCCGGTTTCTCGATCACCGAGTCTCAGCTGTTCCGCTCGCGCGGCGTCCGCGCTGGTTTCTGGTTCGGCATGGGGCACGAGGCGCATGTCCGCATCCGTCCCGGCCGCACCGATATCCGGGTGGTCGCCCGCTATGACCACACCGACGGCGGCGAGACCTGCCGCATCGCCGGGCAGATGGTCGCCGCCCTTCAGTCCGCCGAGTAGTGCGACCCCAGGCCGGGCGCACCATCCGTCGAAATCCGGCCGTCGGCGACCAGCTTGATCAGGTGAGCCAGCACCGAAAGGCTGGCGGCCGGCCACAGCCGCTGATCCACGGCCGCGTAGAGGATCGGCACGATCTCGCCGATCGTGCGGTCGCCCGCCCGGACCCGTGACAGGATCTGCGCCTCCCGTTCCAGCCGATGCGCGCGATAGGCCGCCAGGAAGGGCGCGACCTCCGTCACCGGCGCCCCATGGGTGGGCCACAGGGTCTTGAAGTCCGCCGCGATGACCGCGTCCAGACTGCGCAGATAGTCGGCCATGTTTCCGTCCGGCGGGGCGACCACGGTCGTCGACCAGCCCATGACGTGATCGCCGCAGAACAGGGCGTTCTCCTCCGCCAGCGCGAAAGCCATGTGGTTCGACGCGTGGCCAGGCGTCGCCATGGCCGTGATGGTCCAGCCGTCGCCCGTTATCCGCTCGCCGCCGATCAGGATCGTGTCAGGGTCGAACACCGCGTCCTCATCCTCGTCCAGAGCCCCGGAGGCGTGGGTCTCGCGGACCGGGGGACGCATCGCCAGCACCGGCGCTCCGACCCGGTCCGCGAAGGGCCGGGCGAGCGGAGAGTGGTCGCGGTGGGTGTGGGTCACCAGCACATGGCTGACCGTGCGGCCCTCGACAGCCGTCAGCAGGGCCTGGAGATGGGCCTCGTCAAAAGGGCCGGGGTCGATCACGGCGACCGAGGCGCCGTCATCCGGCCGGCCGACGATATAGGTCCCCGTCCCGGTGAAGGTGAACGGCCCTGGATTGTCGCAGATCACCCTCTGGATCAGGGGCGAAACCTGATCGCGCCGGCCATATTCGAAGTCGAACGCACGAACGAAGGGAATCACGCAGCTGTCTCCGGCTGGCGGCGCGGTCCTTGCCTTAACGAGAGGTAAATCCCGTTCGGAGCGTACCCCGTGGCTCGTACCATCGCCTTCAGTGTCTCAAATCGGCTCCAGCCCATCGCGGCGGCGATCCTGTGTCTCATGGCGGCGCAACTGGTGCTCGCGTCTTGCGGCGATCCTGAGCCGATTCCCTACGCCGCCCGCGTCGCCATCCAGCGCTGACGCCGAAGATCAGAGCGGCAACCGGCTGAGGTCATAGCCGGCGTTCGCCGCCGCCTCACGGATCTCGCCCGGCTTCGCGCGATCCAGCGCTCGCATCGCCAGCGCCCAGGCGATCGTCGAACGTGTGCCCGATCGGCAATACATCAGGACCGGCTCGCCCGCTTCCAGGGCCGTGATCGCGGCTTGAACCGTCTCGGGTCCCGGCATGCCCATGACCGGCGCATGGACATACTCCAGCCCGGCTTCCCGCACCGCGGCCTCGATCTCAGCCGAGGTCGGCTGCCCGTGATCTTCCCCGTCCGGCCGGTTGTTGATCACCGTCCGAACCCCCATCGCGGCGATCTCGTCCAGGTCTTGTTTCGTGATCTGAGGCGCGGCCCAGACCCTGTCACCGAGGGGACGGGGGGAGAACATGATGAAGACCTCTCAAATCGACGACGCCGGAGTGACCATTAGCCGTCCGCAACGTGTCCTGAATGCGACACTCGTGGGGCGATAACATTACGCAGGAGTAATTGCTGTGGCGCGGCAAAGTTCACGGGGCCTATCGTCGGTCTGCCTGCGGCAAAGTGCGTCGCGCGGCGACCAAGGCGCGACGGAGGGTCGTGCTCATCGTTTCAGGAGAACGATTTTGAGAAACCAAACCATTCGACAGCGTCTGCTGGCGACCACGATGATGGGCGGGGTGGCCCTTGCGGCCGTCGTCGCGCTCCCCGTCGCCGCCGTCGTCGCGCTTCCCACGCACGCCGCCGCCCAGGACCTTTCGAGCGGCGCTCTGCAAGGCTCGGTCGTCGATCAGTCCGGCGCGCCCGTCGCCGGCGCCACCGTCGAACTGCGCTCGAATGAACAGGGCTTCACCCGTTCGGCCACGACCGATTCAACCGGCTCCTTCCGTTCGGCCCTGCTGCCGCTCGGCAGCTACACCGTCACGATCACGGCCCCGAACTATGATCCGGTCTCGCAGACCGCGAGCGTTCGCCTGGGCGGTACGTCGAGCTACGACTTCACCCTGGCGCCCGCCTCGGGCACGAGCGTCGACGACATCGTCGTGACCGGCGCCCGCCAGTCGCTGGACTTCACCGAAACCACGACCGGCCTGACGGTCGACCTCGCGGAACTGGTCACCCAGGTGCCGATCGGCCGCAGCCTGACCTCGGTCATCCTGCTGGCACCCTCGACGGTTCAGGGCGACAGCGCCTTCGGCGACAACCCCGCCATCGGCGGTTCGTCGGTCGCCGAGAACGCCTATTACGTCAACGGCCTGAACATCACGAACTTCGACAACTACATCGGCGCTTCGCAGGTCCCGTTCGACTTCTACCGTTCGGTTCAGGTGATGACCGGCGGCTATCAGGCCGAGTACGGCCGCGCCACGGGCGGCATCGTCAACGCCGTGACCAAGTCCGGTACGAACGACTTCACCTTCGGCATCCATACCAACTGGGCGCCCGACAGCCTGCGTGAGCAGGCCCCGGACACCTTCTCGACCCGGAACGAGCTGTCGGAAGCCAGTTCGTCGCAGACCGCGATCGAAGTCGGTGGTCCGATCATCCGCGACCGCCTGTTCGCCTATGGTATCGCCGAGTTCCGCGACAGCGAGAGCGTCGGTTACAGCAAGACCTCGGGTCAACAGTCGACCACGACCAGCGACGATCCGTTCTATGGCGTCAAACTGGACGGCTACATCACCGACGATCATCGTCTGGAGTTCACCTGGTTCGATACGACGCGTGAATCGAACACCGACGTCCGCTCGTACAACCCGCTCACCGATGTCGTCGGCGGCGCCCTGCCGGGGACGGTCAGCTATGCTGGCGGCGAGAACTGGGTGGCCCGCTATACCGGTTCGATCACGGATTGGCTGACCATTTCGGCCGCCTATGGCGAAAACAATGACCGCGCCATCGTAACGCCGCAGGACATCACGTCGAACCTGGCGAACGACGCCCGCGACGGTGTCTCGAACCGTGTTTCGCAACAGACCTCGGGCTCCTACACGCCGATCCGCAACACTCAGCGGATCTTCTATCGCGCAGACGCCGATGTTTACTTCTCGATGCTGGGCGACCACCACGTCCGCTTCGGCTACGACAAGGAAGAGCTGAGCCTCGAGCGCCAGACGTTCCGGACCGGCGGCTACAACCTGCTGTACCGCACGGCGACGGCAGGCACGCTCCAGGCTCAGGGCGCCAGCAACCTGGCCCCAGGCCAGGAGTTCGTTGAAGTCAACGTCTACCGCTCGGGCGGCACGTTCAACGGCGAGAACGAAGCCTTCTACATTCAGGACTCCTGGGACGTCACGGACCAACTGACCCTGAATCTGGGCGTTCGCCTCGACAAGTTCTCGATCACGGGCGCCGACGGCGTCAACATCGTCGAACTGGACGAAGAGATCGGTCCGCGCTTCGGCTTCACCTACGACCCGACCGGTGACGGCAGCTCGCAGGTCTATGGTTCGTATGGCCGCTACTACCTGCCGGTCGCCGCCAACACCGGCTTCCGGATGGCCGGTTCGGAACTGTTCTACCGCGAATACTTCCTGCTGGGCGGCTACACCCCGAACCCGGCAAACCGCGAAAGCGTCCGCGCCTATGACTCGGTCGGTCGCCCGCTGGCTCTGGGCGCTCAGATCGTCAACTGGAACGGTGCCAACATCTGCCCCGGCGCCGCTTTGGGCACGGCCGGTGTCCGTGGTTGTACGGTGACCGGCGACGGCACCGTCAACCCGGTGGACTCGCTGATCGCCGGCAACCTTGAGTCGACGATGGAGGACGAGTTCCTTGTCGGCTACAAGTACAAGCCGAACGATCTGTGGACCTTCGGTGCGGCCTTCACCTACCGTGACCTGCTGCGCAACGCCGAAGACGTGGCTGTCGACGCCGCCGTTCTGGCCTACTGCGACGCGCAGAACATTGACGGTTGCGAGAACATCTGGACCGGCTTCCACCAGTACGTGATCATCAACCCGGGCGCCGACTCGACCATCACCCTGTCGGATCCGCTGCCGGGCGAAACCGGCCTGCGCACCATCGACCTGACGTCTCAGCAACTCGGCTACCCTGACGTGAAGCGCACCTATACTGCACTGGAACTGACGGTCGAACGCGCCTTCGACGGCGTGTGGAGCCTGAATGGTTCGTACGTGATCTCGGAGAGCACCGGCAACACCGAAGGCTACGTCAAGTCCGACGTGGGCCAGACCGATGCCGGCATCACCCAGGACTTCGACCAGCCGGGTCTGACCGACGGTTCGGACGGCCTGCTGCCGAACCACCGCGGCCATGTGTTCAAGCTGTTCGGCGCCTATCAGCTGACGTCCGACCTTCTGGTCGGGGCCAACGTCACGGTCGCCTCGCCGCGCGCCTTCGGTTGCCTGGGCTATCACCCAAGCGATCCGTTCGCCAACGCCTACGGTGCGGCCTCCTACTTCTGCGACGGCAAGTCCACGCCGCGCGGCACCCAGTTGGAAAGCGACTGGACCAAGCAGATCGACCTGTCGGTCCGCTACACCCTGCCCGTCCAGGTGCCGGGTGATCTGGTCTTCCGTGCCGATATCTTCAACGTCTTCGACCTGGAAGGTGTGACCGACGTATACGAGTTCGGTGAGCTGACCGGTATCGGCGATCCCGATCCCAACTACGGCGCACCGATCGGCTACCAGCAGCCGCGCTACGTCCGTCTCGGCTTCGACTGGACGTTCTAACCGACGACTGACTCCATGACTGACTGGGCGGCGGATCTCCGGATCCGCCGCTCTTTTCTTTGTGTTTCCACCTTCGGAGCGCTGACTTGCGACCCCATCCGACGACTGTTACCGCCATCCCATGATCTCACTGTCCACTGAGGCCCCGGCGGCCCAGATCCAGCAGGCCCTGGCGGCTTTCAATGCTCGGGACCGGGATGCGGCTGCGGCCGTCCTGGCCGGCCTGGTGGCCCAGAATCCGCCCTTGGGCGCGACTTGGGGTGCGGTCTCGCGCCTGGCCATGACGCTGGGCGAAATCTCCCTGGCCGTGACGGCGGCGTCGCGGCACGCCGATCTGGATGGGCGCGACGTCGCCGTCCGTCTCGCCCATGGCCACTTGCTGGCCCGGACCGGAAGGGCCGCCGAGGCCCTGCAGGTTGCCGAGCGCGCCGCGCGCGAACAGCCCAGCGTGGCCACCCTGCATTTTCTGGGCAGCTGTCGCTCCGCTCTCGGCGCGTCCGACGCGGTCGATGCGTTCCGCCGGGCCATCGGCCTGTCTTTCGATCCTCTGGCGACAGCGTCCAGCCGGTTGGCGATCGCCGAAGCGCGGACCTTCACCGCATCCGATGATCCAGAGCTTGTCGCCATGGAGCAACTGCGCGCCGACTGGCCCCAGGGCCAGGGCCATCCCGAGGCCTTGGCGGCTCTGCTCTATGCCCTGGGCAAGGCCTATGACGATCTGGGCCGGCATGATGCAGCGTTCGACGCCTATGCGCAGGGGGCTCGCCTGGTTGCGGCGGCTCGCCCGAACGTCCAGTCCCGGTCGGATGCCTTCGTCGACCGTGTGGTGTCCGGGTTCACGCCGTCCCTGATGGCGCAGCTTCCCCATGGCGTCGACAGTCGCCGCCCGATCTTCGTCCTGGGTCTGCCGCGCTCCGGCACCACACTTGTCGAGCAGATTCTGACCAGCCACAGCCAGGTCGTGGACGGAGCCGAGATCAATCTGTTCCAGGCCGCGGCCATGCCGATCGGCGGGCTCGATCCCGCGGCCGTTTCCGCCTTCGCCGCCTCGACGCCGGACGGCCTGGAGCGCATCGGCCAGGCCTATCTGCGCATGCTCGAGCAGAGGTTCGGTCCCGACGGCCGCGTGGTCGACAAGACGCTGAACCACACCCGTTTCGCGGGATTGATCCACAAGGTCCTGCCCAACGCCCGCTTCATCTGGTTGCGGCGCGATCCGGCCGCCGTGGCCTGGTCCACCTATACGACCTGGTTCGCCCAGGGCATGGAATGGACCTGGTCGCTGGAGGCGATCGGGCGACATATGCGCAGCGAAGACCGCCTGCATGCCCACTGGAGCGAAACCCTGGGCGATGCGGTCCTTACGGTGCCCTACGAGGCCCTGGTCGCCGAGCCGTCGGCATGGATCGGTCGGATCCTGGACCACGTCGGCCTCGAGTTCGAACCGGGCGTCGAGCAGTTCCATCGGACGGAGCGGGCCGTGACGACCGCCAGCTTCGATCAGGTCCGCAAGCCCATCTACACCTCCTCCGTCGCGGCCTGGAGGGCGTACGAGCCCCGGATGGCGGACTTCTTCGCGGCTTATCACGGGACATGAGGATGTCGTCGGCAGGATAAATCCGCCGCAGAAAAACCATTGCGACGCTTCACGCGT
The DNA here is from genome assembly GCF_058681135.1 of Brevundimonas sp. FV1ye28. NCBI lineage: Bacteria > Pseudomonadati > Pseudomonadota > Alphaproteobacteria > Caulobacterales > Caulobacteraceae > Brevundimonas > Brevundimonas sp. FV1ye28. Next base: position 235,786 of record NZ_CM178731.1, read on the forward strand.
TAGGCGGGGCGATATCCCCGAAACAGATCACGGACCCTCCATGCGCCTTCGTCTCGCCGCCTCGCTTCTCGTTCTGGCCGTCGCCGCCCAATCCGCCGTCGTGGCGCCCGCCTTCGCCCGTCAGGACGACGGCCCGGTCGTCACCGCCCGTGACGCAGGCGAGAGCGCGGACGCGCTGAGGGCGCGCGAGGCCATCGCCTATGAGACGCCGTTGCCGCGTGGCGCGCCGAGCCAGGACTATCCGCTGGTGGCCTGGTGCGCCGCCCTGGTGGAGGGCCATATCGCCCTGGGCCAAAGCCTGACGACCGCCGACGATCTGGATCGCGACATCATGCGCCTGGGGGGGCTGGAGGCGGCCGACTTCCGCGATGCGCTGCAAGCCGGCCAGGGTCGTCAAACCCCGGCGACCCTGGCTGCCGCTCGCACGGCCGAGGCGGACGCCGCATCGAAATGGCAGCCGCTGATGGCCCAGGAAGATGAACGCGCCCGCAGCGAGGCCTTCGGCCTGTTCTTCGGCCTGCCGGGTCGGTGCGAGCATGCCGCTCGTCGCGTGCGCGAGAACATCACGACGCCGCCGGTTAGGCTGGATCAGGCCGGTCTGGACGAGGTCGGGGTTCCGAAGGCGAACTAGCGTTCAGGAAGGCGACAGGCCTTTTACGCCGCCGCGACCCTCGGTGCCTGGCCCGGCTCGTAGTTGAGGATGGGCGACAGCCAGCGCTCGGCGGTCGCCACGTCCCAGCCCTTGCGGGCGGCATAGTCCTCGATCTGGTCCTGATCGATCTTGCCGACGCCGAAATAGTGGCTGCCCGGATGACCGAAATAGAGGCCTGACACCGACGCCGGCGGCGTCATGGCGAAGCTTTCGGTCAGGGCCATGCCCGCGTTCTCGCCCGCGTTCAGCAGGCGGAACAGGGTGGCCTTTTCCGTGTGGTCGGGCTGGGCCGGATAGCCGGGGGCGGGGCGGATGCCCTGGTATTTCTCCTCGATCAGGTCCTGCACGGTGACGGCCTCGTCGGCGGCATAGCCCCAGAGCTGGGTCCGGACTTCCTTGTGCAGCCGTTCGGCGAAGGCCTCGGCCAGACGATCGGCGAGGGCGGCGGCCATGATGGCGGAATAGTCGTCGCCGGCCGCCTTGAACCGCTCGGACGCCTCGACCTCGCCATGGCCCGTGGTGACGGCGAAGGCCCCGATATAGTCCTCGCCCTCTTCGGTCACGAAGTCGGACAGGGCCAGATTCGGTTTGCCGTTCGACTTCTTGATCTGCTGGCGCAGGGTGTGGAAGCGGGCGATCTCTTCGGTGCGGCTCTCGTCGGCATAGACCGCCACGTCGTCGCCGACGGCGTTGGCGGGCCAGAAGCCGACCACGCCCTTGGCGGTGAACCACTTCTCGTCGATGATCCGCTTCAGCATGACCTGGGCGTCGGCGAACAGATCTTTCGCGGCCTGGCCGACGATCTCGTCCTCCAGGATCAGCGGATAGCGGCCGATCAGCTCCCAGCTGGCGAAGAAGGGCGTCCAGTCGATGTGGTCCGCCAGGTCCTGCAGGTCCCAGCCATCGAACGCCTTCACGCCGATAAAGGACGGCTTGCCGGGCATGGTCTGGGCCGGATCGATCCGGAAGCGGTTCTCGCGCGCCTGGGGCAGGGTGGCGCGCGCCTTGACCTCCTGGCCCCGGGCGTACTGTTCGCGGATGCGGATGTATTCGTCGCGGGTGATGGCCTCGTTCTTGGCGCGCTCGGTCTTGGACAGCAGGCCGGAGACCACGCCCACTGCGCGTGACGCATCGATGACATAGGTGGTCGAGCCGGCCGAATAGCCAGGCTCGATCTTCACGGCCGTATGGGTCCGGCTGGTCGTCGCCCCGCCGATCAACAGGGGGATATCGAAACCGCGCCGCTGCATCTCGCGCGCCACGAACACCATTTCGTCCAGCGACGGTGTGATCAGGCCCGACAGGCCGACGATATCCACCTTGTGCTCGATAGCGGCGTCCAGGATCCGGTCGGCCGGCACCATGACGCCCAGGTCGATGACCTCGTAGTTGTTACACTGCAGCACGACGCCGACGATGTTCTTGCCGATGTCGTGGACGTCGCCCTTGACCGTCGCCATCAGGACGCGACCCGCCTGCTCGCGCGGCTTGCCTTCCTTTTCGGCCTCCATGAAGGGATTCAGCCAGGCCACGGCCTGTTTCATCACGCGCGCCGACTTCACCACCTGCGGCAGGAACATCTTGCCCGAGCCGAACAGGTCGCCGACCACATTCATCCCGTCCATCAGCGGACCTTCGATGACGTGCAGGGGCCGGTCGAACGACAGGCGGGCTTCTTCGGTGTCGGCGTCAATGAACTCGGTGATGCCGTTGACCAGGGCGTGTTCGATGCGCTTGCCGACCGGGGCGTTGCGCCATTCCAGATTGACGACCTTGGGCGCCGACTTGTCGCCCTTGAAGCCCGGGGCGATGTCCACCAGCCGCTCGGTGTTGGTGACATTGGTCCGCTGGGGCCGGTTCAGGATCACGTCCTCGACGGCTTCCCTCAGCACCGGGTCGATGTCGGAATAGACCGGCAGGTCACCCGCGTTGACGATACCCATGTCCATGCCCGCCGCGATGGCGTGGTACAGGAAGACGGAGTGGATCGCCCGGCGCACCGGCTCGTTGCCACGGAAGCTGAACGACACGTTCGACACCCCGCCCGAGACGCGGGCGTGGGGCAGGGTGGCCTTGATGACCTTGACCGCCTCGATGAAATCGACGGCGTAGTTGTCGTGTTCCTCAATCCCCGTCGCCACGGCGAAGATATTGGGGTCGAAGATGATGTCCTCGGGCGGAAAGCCGACCTCGTCGACCAGAATCTTGTAGGCACGGCTGCAGATCTCGATCTTGCGCGCGGCCGTGTCGGCCTGGCCGACCTCGTCGAAGGCCATGACCACGACGGCGGCGCCGTAGCGCATGCAGGCGACGGCCTGTTCGCGGAACTTGTCCTCGCCCTCCTTCATGGAGATGGAGTTGACGATCGGCTTGCCCTGAACACACTTCAGGCCGGCCTCGATGACCTCCCACTTGGACGAGTCGATCATCACCGGCACGCGGGCGATGTCGGGCTCGGCCGCGATCAGGTTGAGGAAGGTGATCATCGCCTGCTTCGAATCCAGCAGGCCCTCGTCCATGTTGATGTCGATGACGGCGGCGCCGGCCTCGACCTGCTGACGCGCAACCGCGAGGGCGGCGGTATAGTCGCCCTCGATGATCAGCTTCTTGAACTTGGCGGATCCGGTGACGTTCGTGCGCTCACCGATATTGAGATAGACGGGGCGCATCAAAGACTCGCAGGCTCAACCCGAGGATTCGCCCGGGCGATTTGGAAAGGCGTGGTCAGTTTCGTCAAAACCATAATAGTGGAGCCGACAAAGCTGCCTCTTGGAGAGAAATTGATTTTAGGGTCGAGCTTCAACTTCAGCCGGGCAATGAGCTTTTGGACCTTATCTGTTGAGAATTCGCAGTCGATTTGATGGGCAAATTCATTACGAATTTTCCGAAGTAGATTGAGTTCGCTTTCTTCATTCTCATCGATAAGGCCGAACGCTCTAGCAGCGGCTATTCGAGCGGAGAATGAGCTCAACGGTGAAGCGAACCCGTCAAGCAATTTGGTGGTGGATTCGCAGGGGACGAGGAAGGCCTCGAGCATACTTTTTAACAAGTCATCGAGGTAACTACACGCGACAATAGAGACGCCGCGATCGCTCTCTTCATTCAGTGCGGCAATCCACTTGCTGATCTTTCGATCAAAGTCGTCCGCAGTACCACTCATCCTATCATCTCAAACGGTTCAAGGCCGGACAGACGCATCGCCACTGGGCGTTCCGGGATCGGGCGGGTCGGTAGTTTCGAGACGCCCTCGGCCACGTGCTTGATGTGGTCCGGCGTGGTGCCGCAGCAGCCGCCGACGATGTTGACCAGACCGGCCTCGGCCCACTCCTCGATGAAGTGGGCGGTCTCGTGCGGCTCCTCGTCGTACTGGCCCATGGCGTTGGGCAGGCCGGCGTTGGGATAGGCGGCGACCAGGGTGTCGGCGACGCGGCTGAGCTCGGCGATGAACGGACGCATCAGATCGGCGCCCAGGGCGCAGTTGAAGCCGATGGCGAAGGGCTTGGCGTGGCGCACCGAGTTCCAGAAGGCCTCGGCCGTCTGGCCCGACAGGGTCCGGCCCGAACGGTCGGTGATGGTGCCCGAAATCCAGATCGGCAGGGCGTCCATGCCCTCGTCTTCGAGGTCCTTGATCGCCTTGATACAGGCCTTGCAGTTCAGCGTGTCGGTGATGGTCTCGATCAGATAGAGGTCGACGCCGCCCTCGTTCAGGGCCCGGATCTGGTGGCGATAGGCGTCATAGACCTGGTCGAAGGTCACCAGGCGCGCGCCCGGATCGTTCACGTCCGACGACATCGACAGCATCTTGTTCAGCGGCCCGATCGAACCGGCGGCGAAGCGCGGCTTGTGCGGCTCCTTCTCCGTCCAGCGGTCTGCGGCGGCGCGGGCTAGCTTGGCGCCTTCCAGATTGATGTCCCACACCGCCTGGGCGTCCAGCTTGTAGTCGTCCTGGGCGATGACGGTGCCGGAGAAGGTGTTGGTCTCACTGATGTCGGCGCCGGCGGCGAAATACTGGTCGTGAAGGTCGCCGATGACGTCCGGGCGGGTGATGCACAGGATGTCGTTGTTGCCCTTCATCTGCTCCTTTTCGTCATAGCCGTTGGCCGCGATGAAGCGGTCCCCGCGGAAGTCGGCTTCCTCTAGCCCGCGCCGCTGGATCATCACGCCCCACGATCCGTCGAGGACCAGGATGCGTTCGGCGGCGGCCTTGTGCAGGGCGGCGATGCGGTCTGCTCGTGTCATCAGGCGGCCTTCTGTTCGCGAACGCCCAGGACGCGGCAGATCGCATAGACCAGGTCGGCGCGGTTCAGGGTGTAGAAGTGGAAGTCGGAGAAGCCCTCTTCCTGCAGCCGGGCGCAGGTTTCGGCCGCGACCGAGGCGGCCAGCAGCTTGCGGGTCTCGGGATCGTCGTCGAGGCCGTCGAAGTGGGCGGCGAGCCAGTCGGGCACCGAGGCGCCGCACGATCCGCACATGCGGACGAGGCCTGTGAAGTTCGACACGGGCATGATCCCGGGGATCAGCGGAATGGTCACGCCCGCCGTCCGCACCCGGTCGCGGAAGCGCAGGAAGGCGTCGATGTCGAAGAAGAACTGGCTGACCGCGCGGGTTGCGCCCGCGTCGATCTTGGCCTTCAGCACGTCGATGTCGTGGTCGATCGACGGGCTTTCCGGATGCTGTTCCGGATAGACGCCGACCGTCACGTCGAAGCCGCCCACGCGGCTGATCGCCTGGGTCAGTTCGGTGGCGTTGGCGTAGCCGTCGGCGCGGGGCTGATAGACCCCGCCGATCCCGGCGGCGCCCGGCGGATCGCCGCGCAGGGCGACGATGTGGTTCACGCCGATCGCCTTATAGTCGCGGATGACCTCGTCGACCTCGTCCTTCGAGGCGTCGACGCAGGTCAGGTGGGCGGCGGGCTTCAGCGTCGTCTCCGTCAGCATCCGCTGCACGGTTCGGTGCGTCCGTTCGCGCGTAGAACCGCCCGCGCCATAGGTCACCGAGACGAATGCGGGGTTCAGCGGCTCCAGCCGGCGCACGGCCTCCCACAGGGTTTCTTCGGCCTTGTCGGTCTTGGGCGGGAAGAACTCGAACGAGACGCGCACGGGATTGGCATTCTGGCCCGCACGCGCGACCGGCCCCAGCGGTGACAGCAGAAGGGCGCGAGCTTCGGCGAGGGGGGAAACTGTAGCGGCCATCAGGCGACGCTCCTCTTGGCGACGGCCGGGCGGGTCGCGGTCCAGATGGTGACGGTCAGTCCCGCCGTGTCGGGCGGCAGGGCGATGGAGGCGGAGGCGTCGAGGCCGGCCTCGGCCAGCCAGCGCCCGATCTCCTCGTCCGCGAAGCCGAGACGGCGGTGCTGATGCTCCTCACGCAGCCGCTCCAGATCGTGCGGCGCGAAGTCGACGATCAGCAGCTTGCCGCCGGGACTGACCAGACGCGCGGCCTCGGCCACGGCCGCCGAAGGGTCGGCGAGGTAATGCAGGACCTGGTGCACCAGCACGAGGTCGGCTGACTGCGCCGGCAGGCGGGTCGCGAAGATGTCGCCGTGGCGCAACTCGACCTTGTCCAGCCCGGCCTTCACGACATTGGCCCGGGCGATGTTGAGCATGTTCTGCGACAGGTCGAGGCCGATCGACATCTTCGCCTTGCGACCCAAGAGGGTCAGCATCCGACCCGAGCCGGTGCCCAGATCGACGACCCGCTCGAACGGTCCCGGCCCCGCGGCGCGTTCGATGGCGCTCTCGACCGCCGTCTCGGAGACGTACAGCGAGCGGATGTGATCCCAACTCGGCGCGACCTGTTCGAAATAGGCGGCGGCGGCCTCGGATCGTTCGTCGCGGACGGCATCCAGACGTTTGTGATCCGCCTCACCCTCGCGGTCGTCCAGCAGGTCCAGCACGGTGTCGATCAGTCGCCGCGCCAGCGGCTCGTGCGAAATCCGATAGAAGACCCGCGCGCCGTCCGGGAATCGCTCGATCAGGCCGGCGTCGGCCATCAGCTTCAGGTGACGCGACACGCGCGGCTGGCTCTGTTCCAGCACGCGGCTCAGTTCCATGACCGACAGCTCCTCGCCGGCCAGCAGCGACAGGATGCGCAGGCGCGTCGGCTCGCCGGCGGCGCGCAGGGCTTCTACAGTCTGATCGGCGGTCAGCGACATTCCATAATCATATAAGGATATCCTTATATGATGTGAAGCGGAAAGCGCGGGTCGAAGTCGCTCTCAGCGGCCACGCACGACGGGCGTGATCAGGGGCTCCCCGGCCACGGTGGCGGCGAGGTTTCGCATCAACAGCATCAGCATGCCCTGAACCGCCTCGCCCGTGGCCCCGGCCGTGTGAGGCGTCAGGACGACATTGGGTGTATCGGCCCAGCGTGCCGCTTCGGTCGGCTCCGTCTCGAACACATCGAGCGCCGCCTGGCCCAGCCGCCCGGCCTTCAGCGCCGCGATCAGGGCGTCTTCATCCACCAGCGACCCGCGCGCCACATTGACCAGCAACCCGCCGGGACCCAGCGCCTCGATCACTTCGGACGAGATCAGCCTGCGGTTGGTCTCGTCCGCCCGACAGGCCACGACCAGCACGTCGCAATCGCGGGCCAGTTCGACCAGCGACGCCGCCATCGGCCAAGGCGCCTCCTTCGCCCTCGGCCCCCACCAGGCGACGGAGCAGCCCATGACCGCGACCCGTTTCGCCACGGCCTCGCCGATCAGTCCCAGCCCCACGATCCCGACTCGCTTGCCCTTCATCGACGGCGTCATCAGTCGCTGGTCCAGCGTCCATTCCCCGGCCTTCACCGTCCGGTCGCCGTCGACGATCCGCCGGACCGAGGCGAGGATCAGCCCCAGCGCATGGTCGGCCACATCCTCATGGTTCACCGCCGGCGCATGCGTCACGGCCAGGCCGCGCGCCTCGCACCAGTCGATGTCGATGCCGTCATAGCCCGAGGTGAAACAGGCCAGCAGTTTCAGGTTTGGCAATCGCTCGATCACCGCCGTGTCCAGCGGCGCCTCGCCCAGCACGATCGCCGCCTGGATCAGGTCCTGCGCCTCCACCGGCGGATGCTCCCACAGCCGATGAACGTTGTAGGCGCTCTCCAGCACGGGGCTCAGCAAGCCGAGAGGCGACTGCATGATCAGGACGTGCGGGCGATGGGGCATAGGAGAACTCTAGCAGGGGATGGGCGCCGCATGGACAGGGGGCATTGCGTCGATCATAGACGCCTCGTGCAAACTCCCGCCGATCCGGTCCGTCGCCTCGATCTGGACTGGATTCGGGTGTCCGCTTTCGGGCTGCTGATCCTGTATCACGTAGGCCTCGTCTATGCGCCCTACGACTGGCACGTGCACAGCGTCCATACCTTCGAATGGATGCGCGAAGGCGTCCTGATCACCAACCCGTGGCGGCTGACGCTCCTGTTCCTGGTGTCCGGTGCGGCGCTCCGCTTCATGACCGCGCGCCGGACGGCGGGCCAGGTGGCCAAGGCGAGGGCGGAGCGACTGATCCCGCCGCTGATCTTCGGAACCCTGCTGCTCGTGCCGATCCAGTCGTGGATCGAGGCGATGGACAAGGGCGGCTGGTCCGGTGGCTTCTTGGGCTGGTGGGCGCGGGAGTTCAGCCTGTCGGGCATCGCCAACGGCGTGCCGGTCAATCACCTGTGGTTCATCGTCTATATCGCGGCCTACAGCGCCGTGGCCGTGCTGCTGATGGCCCGGCCGGAGACGATTGCGAGGGCCGAGGCGGGCCTGACGCGGCTGCTGGTCGGGCATAGGGTGATCTGGGTTCCGATCCTCTATCTGGTCGTCATCCGCCTGATCCTGTTCCCGATGTTCGGCATCACCAACCGGCTGACCCATGATTGGTACAACCACGCCCTGTCGCTGGGCGCTTTCCTGTTCGGCTTTCTGATCGTGCGCCAGGAAAGCATCTGGCGGGATCTGGAGCGGTACCGCTGGATCGGCGTCGCCCTGGCCGTCATCGCCCTGCCCATCATGATGATGCAGACCGCGCATCCGGGGGGAGGGGCCTTCTGGGGCGTTCCGCGCGGCGTCGTCTTCGCCATCGACCAGTGGGCCGTGATCCTCGCCGTCCTGGGCTTTGGCAGCCGGCATCTGCGTCGCGCCGACAGTCCGGTGCTGCGCTACGTCACCGACGCGGTCTTCCCCTGCTACCTCGCGCACCAGACCATTCTCGTGGTGGCCGTCTGGCTGATCCAGGCGCGCGGGTGGCCTGCCCCGGTCGAGGCCTCCGTTCTGGTCGTCGCGACCATCGGGGGCAGCCTGCTGGTCTATGAGATCGTGCGGCGCATCCCCCTGATCCGGCCGATCTGGGGCCTGAAGCCGATAAAGGCCTCGAAACCCGGGCCGACCGACATGCGGGCGGCGCGCGACGGCGATCCGGCATGAAGATGACGCACGCTCAGCTGAGACAGGTCGCACGCGCCCTCCTGCTGGTCGGCATAGCGGCGCCCCTGTTCGCCCTGGCCTCCGTCCTGATCGCGGTGGTCTGCTACCCCGACTTCAACCACGCCCGCCAGTATCTGAGCGAACTGGGCGGAGCGACCGCGACCCAGCCGTGGATCTTCAATCTCGGCGTGATGATCGCGGGCGCCATGACGGCCGTGGCGGGCGTGGGCTTCGGCCTGGCCCTTGTACTCTTGTGCCGCTCGCCGGTTTCGGCGGTCGTGGTCGGAGCGCTGTTCGTGGCGGCCGGCGTCGGACTGGTGATGTCCAGCCTCTATCCCTGGCCGGATCCCCGACACATGGCGATCAACCTCGGTCTCGGGATCCAGCTGGCCCCGGTTTTCCTGTTGATCGCCCTGCGCCAGACGCTCGAAGTGACGGGCCTGAAGCGCTTCCTGCTCGGGGTCTTCGTCCTGATGGCGGTGCTGACGGTGCTGACGAAACATCTGCTCTTCCCCGGAACGGTCAATGACTTCAACGTCGGCTATTGGGAGCGGGCCTTCGCCATCGTTCTGGTCGAGTGGGTCGGGGTCGCGGCTCATTTGACGAGGCGCGCCCTGCGGCCGTAGTGGGCTGAGGCGGTCCACAACGCTTTCGCACAAAATTCGTCGTCATCACCATTCCGTGATTGAAAATCGCGGACAAGTGATAGAGAGTGCGCACATGGTGCAACGCAACAATCACGCTCGGATTCTTGCCTCTTCGCGCGCCCAGGGGGATTTCTCATGAGCGGCCAAGCCTCGACCGCCCGTGTCCACGACATCGACGCCGACATTCCTGCCTATCCGGTCTATGCAGGTGCGTCATCCTGGCTGCCCGAACGCGCGCCCCTGTCCATGCCGCGTCAGACGTTCGATGACGCGACGCAACAGGTCACCGAGCGGCTGGACACGCGCCCGGATGGCCTCCTGGCCCGCCGCTTCGTCGTCTTCGGTTCGACCCTGGCCGTCGCCGTCCTGGCCATGATCGCCCCGGTGATCCTGTGCGCCCGCGAGGGCTTCCAGCCGCTCGAGATCGTCTCTCTGACCCTGTTCGCCGTCCTGATCAGCGCCATCGCCTGCTGGTTCTGCTCGACCCTGGCCGGCCTGGTCGTGATGCTGACCGGCCGCGAGCAGGATGACATGGACTTCGCGCCCTATCCGCCCATGCCCACGCGTCGCACAGCGCTTCTGATGCCGCTCTATAACGAGGATGCTCGCGCCGCCCTGGCCCGTCTCGGGGCGCTCGACGCCTCGCTGGCCCGGCTGGGTGCCTCGACCGCCTTCGACCTGTTCGTCCTCTCGGACTCGACCAAGGACGAGGCCGCCGCCGCCGAGATGCAAGCCTGCATCGCCCTTCGCGCCCACTCCGGTAGCAAGCTCTTCTACCGTCGCCGCACCGAGAACGTGGAGCGCAAGGCCGGCAACATCGCCGACTGGACCCGCACCTTCGGCGGCGCCTACGACTTCATGATCGTGCTCGACGCCGATTCGACCATGGCCGGCGAGACCGTCCTGCGTCTGGTCGACGCCATGGAGCGCAATCCGGGCGTCGGCCTGATCCAGACCGCCCCGACCATCATCAAGGCCGAGACCGTCTTCGCGCGCCTGTCGCAGTTCGGCGTCCGCCTTTACGGCCGCGTCGCCGCCGCAGGCCTCGCCTGGTGGGCGGGTTCCGAGGCCAGCTACTGGGGCCACAACGCCATCCTGCGCACGCGCGCCTTCGCCGACTGCGCCGGCCTGCCGGAACTTGAAGGCCGCAAGCCGTTCGGCGGCCACATCATGAGCCACGACGTCGTCGAGGCCGCCCTGCTGCGCCGCGCCGGCTGGGCCGTCCATGTCACCGCCGCCCTGGACGGATCGTGCGAAGAGACGCCGCCGACCCTGACCGACTTCATCCGCCGCGATCACCGCTGGTGCCAGGGCAACCTGCAGCACATCGCCCTGATCGGCGCCAAGGGCCTGAACCCCATCAGCCGCCTGCAACTGGCGATGGGCTGCATGGCCTATCTGTCGTCGCCCCTGTGGTTCGCCTCCCTGGTCGTCGGCATGGCGATGCAGCTTCAGGGTCCGGTCGACTGGGCCTCGTTCTGGTACGTCCTGAACCCCGAACTCTCGCCCTTCATGCTGGCCTCTCTTCTGGGTGCGGTCATGCTGATGGGACCCAAGATCATGGGCTTCATCCTGGTGCTGACCCGTCCGGGCGAGCGTCGGGCCTTCGGCGGTGCCCGTCAGATCATGAAGGGCATGGTCATGGAGATCGCCCTGTCCGCCGCCCTCGCGCCGATCCTGATGGTCGCCAACACCAAGGCCGTGATCCAGATCGTCAGCGGCCACGACGCCGGCTGGGCCACGCAGTCGCGCACCGCCGACGGCCTGAGCTGGAAGGACGCCTTCGTCGCCATGCGCTGGCAGATGATTACGGGCGTGATGTTCGCGCTCGGCCTGCTGGTCCGGCCCGACCTGGCGACATGGTTCGCCCCGATCGTCCTGCCGCTGCTCTTCGCCGCCCCCATCGCCGTCTTCACCTCCCGCGCCCGCACCGGCCAGGCTCTGGCTGCCAACGGCTGGCTGGTCACCCCGGACGAGGATGGCGTCTCCGCATCCCCGGCCGTCCTCTACCCGGCCGCTCGTCCCGCCGCCGACTTCGGCAGCCCCGCCTGGGCGCGGCGCCTGCAGCGGATGGCCTGATCACCGCAGGTCGGAATGGGGGGCGGGTCCTTGGGGCTCCCGCTCGGCGCTCGGTATTCGACTTTGAGAGACCCGAGCGAACGCGCTCTGCCCGTCAGGCCAACATCCAGTCCTCGGCATTCCAGCCGCCATTGACGGGGGTCTTGGTGGAAGCATCCAAATCGACGCCGTCATCCTGGCTGTAAACGGCATTCGTGGTCTCGAAGACGACAGCGGCGGCATGTTGCAGGGCCTCGGACGCTTCGGGTGCCGCGTTCAGCGATCGTGTCGTCATGGTGATCGAATAGCTTCCCACCGACCCGCCTGTAGCCACCAGGTAATAGGGGGCGGGACCGTAGGCGCCGTCCGAGTTGCTGATGAAAAACTGGAAATCTCGGCCATCCGCATCCGATGCGATCAGCCGACCCGTCGAGTTGTAGACCGCCAGCCCCGCCACTCCGGCCGAGCCATTGAAGGTGATGGTCTGATAGACCGGCAAGGTGATCGCAAACCAGTCGCGATCAGCAGCGGTCTCGAACTGGCCGATCGTCGAACTCCCGGTGAAGCTGAAGGCGGTCTGCTCGCGCCCGAACAGGGCGTCGCCGACACGGTCCTGGTCGGCTCCGGTGGTCAGCCAGTGTGTTCGCGCTTGCGCGGGGGTCAATCCCGTAAGATCGGGGTTGCTCAGCAGATAGGCGACGCTGTCGAACCCGGCGACGGCCCGGCCCTCGTCGACGCCGTTGGTGATGTAGTGGCTGGTTGCCCTGACGGCGTCAGTGCCGATCACGCGCGCCAGATCGGGATTGCTGGCGGCATAGGCGGCGGGATCGAAGGTCACCACCCGACCCTCGTTCACGCCGGCGACCATGTAGTGGTAGGCGCCGGCGGATGCGTTTGGCCCATAGGCATCGATCAGGTCGCGATAGCTGGCGATATAGCTGAGCGCGTCGAAGGAGCCGATCCGTCCTTCGGCTTCGCCGGCGATTTTCCAGTGCTGATAGGCCTTGACCTCGTCCGTGCCGAACGCCGCGCGCAGATCGGCGTAGCGGGCCAGATAGCCGGCGGCGTCGAAGTCGGCTCCCGAGGCAGCCGCGTCCACCGTCATCGCCGCGCCGCCGGCGAACGACACCGTCTCGATGTTCGAAACCTGATGCACGACGGTGCGCCCGTCGTAGATCGACCAGCCGGAACTGGTCTTGGCGAAGAAGTAGTCGCTGGCCTGGTTTTCCAGGTTGAGCCGGTCGACGCCGCCTCCGCCGTTGATCTCGGAAGGATAGAGGATGCGAATCTCAGACCCATCGAAGGCAGGTCTCAACCGGGTCGTCAGCGTGATCGTATCGTCGCCCGATCCGGTCCAGATGCGCCCGCCGCCGAGTGAGATGATCTCGAGCGGTGCGGTGAAGCCGTCGAGTTCTATCGATATGTCGGACCCGATGATCCGCTCGACCGAGGTTGCCGTCAGAAAATCCTGATCAAGCCCCGGACTGAAGAGACCGTTGTAACCCGTGACGTGGCCCAGGATCGAGTTCGTCTGGGGGCCGTCCTGAAGGACGAGACTGCGGCTGCGGAAATAGAAGCCGGCCTCATGGCCGGTGAAGTCGATCGTGTCGCGACCCGGGCCGCCGTTGATCTGCTGCAGGATGAAGTCTTCGCCCCGACGCCACAGGAACCTGTCGTCGCCTTCGCCGCCGAGCAGGGTGTCGTATCCGCCGCCGGGGATCAGCAACAGATCATCGCCCGCGCCTCCGTCGATCCGGTCATCACCTGCGCTCCCGTCGATCGTGTCCGCGTCGGCCGTGCCCTGAATCGTGTCAGCGCCGTCTGTGCCCTGGATAAGCGGCATGGTTCACCCCGAAAACTGCCCGTTTCTATGGCGTATCACGAATGCATGACGATCTGCCACCGGCCAGTTTCCGGTCCGATACGGCTGTCGGTCAGGCGATCTCGCCTGCCCAGTTCGCTGTGATCGAGGTGTCCGACGCCGTCTGGTCGGTCGTGCCGGCGGCCCACGACGGTTCCAGTACCGCGTCCTGCTCCAGGCCCAAAGCGATCCCGGCAGCCATGGCGTGCCAGGCCTGGTCGGCAGTCTGCGACGCGACAACGACATCATCGGACGGCGCGGTCATCCCTCGGGTGAACTGAACCTCGTAGGATGAGGCGACCTGACCGGTCGAGGACAGGGCGATATAGTAGGTTCCCCCAACGGCCAGGTCGAATGTGTTGGCCTGACCTGCGACCGGCGTCAGGACGCGGCCAAGTGCGTCGTAGACGTCGTAGGTCACGCCGCCGAAGCCCGTAGCGGACACGGTGATCCGGTCCCCGGCCGTGAACACACGCTCGTACCAGTCGCGATCGGTCGTGGTCTGGAAACTGCCGGTGGTGACCGGGTTCCACAGGTGGTTCGGCTGCTCACGCCCGTACAGACTGTCGCCGGCTCGACCCTGATCCGCGCCCGTCGCCAGCCAGTGGTCGATCGCTTGGGTCGCTGTGCGTCCTGCGATGTCGGGGTTGCTGAGCAGATAGGCGACCGGGTCGAAGCCGGTGGTGACACGGCCCTCGTCCGCGCCGTTCTGGAGATAGTGCTGGAGCGCTCCGGTCTCATCGGTTCCGAAATACCGGGCCAGGTCCGTCCAGGTCGCGGCGTAGAGCTTGGCGCTGAATGTGTCGGTCGGACGGCCCTCGTCGGCGCCCGCCGCCAAATAGTGGTTCAGACCAACCGCTGCGTTGGCTCCAAAGATCTGGGCCAGGTCAAAGTTCGAGGCGATATACTGGAGAGCGTCGAAGCCGTTCGTTGGCCGGCCGGCCGCGAAACCTTCGTCGATGTAGTCCTGTGCCGCGCCGGTCGAATCGAGACCGTACTCGCGTGCGACGGACGGGTTGCTGGCGGCGTAGAGCAGCGGATCGAACGCGGTCGTCGAGCGATTCTCATACACGCCGGCGCCCAGATAGTGCAGCAGCCCGGCATCCGCATCGTCGCCAAACGCCGCGATCAGATCAGGATTGGACGCGATGTAGCGATAGGCGTCGAAGAGGTTGGTCTGACGCCCCTCCGCCATGCCTGCCTGCAGATAGTGCAGAGAGGCGCGCTCGGTATCCAGGCCAAAGGCGCGGATCAGATCGGGATTGGACGCCAGATATCCATAGGCGTCGAACAGTCCGTAGTCGCGGCCTTCCGACTTGCCGGCGCCCTCGAAGTGACTGCGGGCGAGGGTGGCGTCGGTTCCAAACGCAGCCCGCAGATCCCCATAGCTGGCCAGGTAGCGGTACGGCTGAAACGTCAGAGACTGAAACTCGCTCAGCGACATTGACGTCGCGCCGCCATCGACGCTGACGCGTTCGACGCCGGACACCTGATCCCAGTTGCCGGAAGACGGGCTGGTCAGGCGGAAGGCATCGATCGTGCCGCCCGCCGTGTAACGTCCTGCGCCGCCGGTGAGGACCAAGGTGTCGATGCCCGCCCCACCGTCGATCAGGTCCTGGCCACGATCTCCGCTCAGCCAATCGGCCCCGTCGCCGCCACGCAGGGTGTCGTCGCCGCGACCGCCGGACAGGACGTCTGCCCCCGCTCCCCCGATGAGGCTGTCGCGACCCGTTCCACCCGACAAGCGATCATCACCATCTCCCCCGACCAGGGTATCGGCTCCAGTCCCGCCGGTCAGAGCATTGGCCCCCCCGTCGCCGGTCAGGACATCGCCAAAGCTCGATCCGATCAGGTTTTCGACGTTGGTGAGGGCATCGCCGCCGGTGTTCCCCGTCGCGCCGGCGGCCAGGCTCACGGCCACCCCGGCCGTGGCGTTGCTGTAGTCGGCCGTGTCGATGCCGGCGCCACCGTCGAAACTGTCGCCCGCCGGTCCGCTGACGAAGCGATCGTTCCCGCCATTGCCGCGAACCGCCGCCGAGCTGGCGCCCGCGATGATCACGTCGTCGCCGAGACCGGCGTCAACAGTCAATAGTGTCGGCTGGGTTGCGAGCGTCAGAGTGTCAGCGAAGTCCGTGCCGCGCAGATAGGCGAAAATCTCGATACTGTTGATGACGCCGCCGCCGAGGGTGACAGACTGGCCGGTTCCAATGCCGGCTGTGTTGAACACAATGCCGTTGGCCAGTCCGCCAAGAGATAGACGCAACGTGTCCGTGCCCGACCCACCGTCGGCGCTGTCGCCGTAGCCGATCGCAAGGGCGTCGTCGCCACCGAAGCCTGTCAGGATATCGCGCTCAAGCCCCATGTCATCGACGGCGAGACCGGTCGTCGCGTCCCGATCACCGGAGAACAAGAAGTCCTGACGGAGGCCGCCGGTCAGCGTATCGGCCCCTGTTCCACCTATGATCGTGTGACCGGCGTCGGATGCGCGGATTTCGTCGTTACCTGCCTCACCGAAGACCAATCCGGTGTAAAAGCTGAACTGTAAGGCGATGAGGTCGTTGCCATCGCCACCATAGGTCGTTCCGTGTGAATAGATGGTGTCGTCACCGGAGCCGCCATTGGCGGTCGCGAACGTATTGGTGTTTGTGTAGAGGGTATCGTCGCCGTTATCTCCACTTACGGACTGCAGATACTGACTACCGCGTCCATCGACGATGTCGTTTCCGTCACCACCGAACAGGGTGCCGGTGTAGTAGCCGGCGACCAAGCGGTCGTTGCCGCCCATTCCATAGACAGCGGCGAAGTCCGAGTAGCCGTTGTTGGAGCCTGTTCCAACGTTGATGTCGTCGTCAAAGTTGCTGCCCTGGACCCAACTGATGTTTTCGATCCCGGTGATCACTCCGCCGCCGATCGTCTGGGTCGCCAATCGGAAGTCGGCGGTCACGCCGGTCTGAGCGCCCATGAAACTGATGTAGAGATAATCGCCGAAAGTGCCGTTCGTACCGCCGTCGATGTTGTCGCCATAGCCACCGAAAAGACGATCGCTGCCGTCGCCTCCCAAAAGGGTGTCCCTTTCACTCCCGGTGTCGAGAACCGGCGGCGTGAATGGATTGCCGTAGTAGGGCAGGTTGAATGGCGGGGATTCATCGCCGCTGAACAACCGGTCGTTCCCGGCGCCTCCACTGAGGCTGTCCGCGCCGGAGCTTCCGACGAGAAGATCCGC
Organism: Brevundimonas sp. FV1ye28; assembly: GCF_058681135.1. Lineage (NCBI taxonomy): Bacteria > Pseudomonadati > Pseudomonadota > Alphaproteobacteria > Caulobacterales > Caulobacteraceae > Brevundimonas > Brevundimonas sp. FV1ye28. The sequence goes on from NZ_CM178731.1 coordinate 252,622, forward strand.
ACCCCCGGCGCCGCTCAGGGTGTCGTTGCCGCCGTTTCCGACGGCGGTATCGGCGTCGTCGCTGCCGGTGAAGGTATCGTCGCCTGACGATCCGTTGAAATTCGCCATGGGGATTCCCTCCGGTTGTTCCGGAGTCAACGAAACGCAGATCATGCGGTTCCGCAGCCGGTCGGCAAGGCCCGGCCCGAAGGCTCTACAACTGGAAGGGAGGCGTGGTCGGAGGCATCACGCGCTGCAGGGCGGCGCCTTGGGCGCCGCCCCTGACGCTTCTAGCGCCCGAACTTCTGGAACTTGATCCGGTGCGGGATCAGCGCATCCGTGCCGAGGCGGCGCTTCTTGTCTTCCTCGTAGGCTTCGAAGTTGCCCTCGAACCATTCGACGTGGCTGTCGCCCTCGAAAGCCAGGATGTGGGTGGCCAGACGGTCCAGGAACCAGCGATCGTGGGAGATGACCACGGCGCAACCCGCGAACTCCTCCAAGGCCTCCTCGAGGTTCTGCAGGGTCTCGATGTCCAGGTCGTTGGTCGGTTCGTCGAGCAGGATCAGGTTGCCGCCGGTCGCCAGGGTCTTGGCCAGGTGGACGCGGTTGCGCTCACCGCCCGACAGCTGTCCGACCTTCTTCTGCTGGTCGCCGCCCTTGAAGTTGAAGCTGCCGACATAGGCGCGGGTGTTGATCTCGCGCTTGCCGACCATCATCACGTCGGTGCCGCCTGAAATCTCTTCCCAGATGGTCTTGTTGGGATCGAGCGCATCGCGCGACTGGTCGACATAGGCCAGCTTGACCGTCTCGCCGACCTTGATCGTGCCGCCGTCGGGCGTTTCCTGGCCGGTGATCATGCGGAACATGGTCGACTTGCCGGCGCCGTTCGGGCCGATGACGCCCACGATGCCGTTGGGCGGCAGGCGGAAGGTCAGGTTGTTGAACAGCAGTTTGTCGCCATAGGACTTCTGCAGCCCCTCGACCTCCAGCACGACGTTGCCCAGGCGCGGGCCGGGCGGGATCTGGATGACGGCGTGGGTCTGAGCGCCGCGCGCCTGGTCCTGCTCGTCGACCATGCGCTCATAGGCGGCCAGACGGGCCTTGGACTTGGCCTGACGGGCCTTGGCGCCCGAGCGGACCCATTCCAGTTCGCGGGTGAGGGCACGCTGGCGAGCTTCGGATTCCGACTGCTCCTGCACGACGCGCTTCTGCTTCTGCTCCAGCCAGCCGGAGTAGTTGCCCTCGTAGGGGATGCCCTTGCCGCGATCGAGTTCCAGCGTCCACTTGGTCACCAGGTCCAGGAAGTAGCGGTCGTGGGTCACCAGGATGACGCAGCCCGGGAAGGCCTCCAGGTGGTGCTGCAGCCAGGCGACCGACTCGGCATCGAGGTGGTTGGTCGGTTCGTCCAGCAGCAGCATGTCGGGCTTCGACAGCAGCAGGCGGGCCAGGGCGACGCGACGTTTCTCACCACCGGACAGGTTGGTCGTCATCCAGTCGTCGGGCGGGCAGCGCAGGGCGTCCATCGCCATCTCGATGCGGCTGTCGATGTCCCAGACGTCGCCGGCGTCGATCTTTTCCTGAAGCGCCGTCATCTCCGACATCAGCTCGTCGGTGTATTCCTCGGCCATCTCGGCGGCGATGGCGTTGAAGCGGTTGACCCACTGCTTCTCTTCGCACCAGGCCTCGACGTTCTCGCGAACGTTCAGGGCGTCGTCGAGGTGGGGTTCCTGTTCCAGGTAGCCGCGCTTGATCCCGTCGGCGGCCTTGGCCTCGCCGGTGAACTCGCTGTCCAGACCGGCCATGATCTTCAGCAGGGTGGATTTACCCGAGCCGTTGACGCCGACAACGCCGATCTTGGCGTCGTTGTAGAAGCTCAGCCAGATGTTCTCGAAGATCTTCTTGCCGCCGGGAAAGGTCTTGGTCAGACCCTGCATCTGGAAAATATATTGCTGCGCCATGAGGTGCGTTGCGCCCTGTCGTCAAAATCGAATGGGGAGGTAGGCGCGGGATGTAGCGATCCCGCCGCCGAGTGGCAAACGACTAGCGGAAGGGCGAGGCGGTTTCAGGGCGCGTCCGGTGCCGGAAGAACCGCCGTAAGCGCGCGAGTGAAGCCGCGCGGCGCGACGGTCAGGTGGTCCTCGTCGTTGAGCACTTCGCTGGTCAAGGTCAGGCCCTGATAGTCACGGGACCTGAGTTGGGCCTCGAAACGGGCGTTGTCTCCGACCATGTCGTAGCGTGTGTTGCGGCGACCGGACCCCGGGAACTCATGCTCGCCGATATACATATGGACCCGAGCCGGCAGGTCCGTTTGGGCGCGCGCATAGGCCGCTTCGGTCCGCATCATCGCATAGTCGCCGAACCAGAAGGATGGACTACCCAGGATGTAACCACTGAACAGCTTCGGTTCGCTGAACAGAATCTGCGCGCCAAGTAGCCCGCCATAGGAGTGACCCAGCAGGATGCGCCGCGCGGGGTCGGCCCTGAACCGGCCCTCGATGAAGGGCAGGGCCTGGGTCTTCAGATAGGTCTGGTAGGCCGCGCCGCCGCCCGTGCGCTCATTGATGCGGACCGGGGTGTAGTCGCGGGTGCGGCTGCTCGTGCCGCCTTCGCCCACCGCATAGGACAGGCCGACCAGGATGAACTCCTCGATCACCGGGCCGTCCAGATTCACGCGTCGGGCGATCTGGCGAATAATCGGGAAGGCGTAGTCTGCGTCCGTGACATAGACCACCGGATAGCGGCGCTGGGGACTGGCCTCATAGCTGGCGGGCAGGCTGACGAAGACTTCGTATTCGCGCCCCGACACGGGATCCGGCACGGTCCAGACCTGGGTGCCGAACACCTCGTAGGGCGCCCCTTCGCCGCGCTGCGAGGTCTGGGCGCTCGGGGCTGGAGGGGACGACCGGGCATCCGCCTGATCCGAACAGGCCGCCAGCGCGACCGCCCCCACCGCCATCGTCCAAACCAGCGCCCGCATTCCCGTCTCCCCGAAGCTCTACTGTGCGAGCCACCCTAAGGGCGAATATGGCGGGCAGGGGGCAGTCGGGCCGCCTGCCGCTACCAGCGGAACACGGCCCGGCCCACCACCGCGCCGCCGATCATCGCCAGCCCGATGCCGAGCGAATACCAGACGGCGACGAAAGGCGCGGTGTGTTCGGGGCAATGCAGGCCATACAGTGTCGTGGCCAGCCCCGCCGTCAGCAGGCCCGCAGCCGCCCCCGCCAGCGCCGGTCGGGTCGGGGCGAAGGCGCGTGCCGCCCAGAAGACGAACGGTGCGGCCAGGGCGCTGAGCACCAGGATGTTGGGGGCGCAGATCCTGGCGGAATCTCCCATCAGGGCCGGCATCCGCTCAGGGCTGGGCATGGTGACCATCTCGTAGGTCGCCAGGCCCGCGACGCCCAGCACCAGCGCGACCAGAGCGATCAGCGGCGCCACGGCGCTGGCCCCCGGTCGTCCCAGCCGGGCGAGCAGCCAGAAACCGGTCACCGCGAGGGCCGACGTATAGGCGGCCTTGGCCCAGAAGGTCGGACCGATCATGGCCGAGGCCAGATCGCTGCGGAACCCCAGCCACAGCCCCACGCCCGCGACTACGAGCAGGGCGGCGGGGATCATCCACAGCGCGATGTTGCGCTCGATCTGGCGGGCGGCGGACGGCGGCAGGTCCACCGACAGGGCGTCGATCAGGTCTTCAGTCTTCATCATAGGCAGTCCCGGCCATCTCGGGCGTGGCGTCGGTGGGGGCGAAGCGCGCGTTGAGGGATTTCATGGAGCGGTGGATCGACACCTTGGCGGCGGTGAGGGTGTAGCCATGGTTGGCGGCCGCCTCCGCCACCGTCAGCCCCTTCAGGCGCACGTCCTCGATCAGGCGGCGCTGGCGGGCGGGCAGCAAGGCCAGGCAACGGCCCAGATCGGCCTGGGTGGCGCCGTCCTCCACCGTGTGGTCGGCGAACAGGTCCGAGGCCTCGTCCAGCGGGTGCGTGGGCCGTCTGCCGCGCCGGCGCAGGTGGTCGATCAACTTGTGCCGGGCGATGGCGAACGCCCAGCCGGTGAAGGGTTGGTTGCGGTCCCAGGTCGTTCGCTTCGCGTGAATGGCGATCAGGGTTTCCTGCACCAGGTCCTCGGTGTCTGCGCCCCCGTCGAACAGTCGGCGCGAAAAGAAGGGGCGCAGGTGCGCGCCCATGTCCGTCAGCAGCACGCGCCAGGCCGCTGCGTCGCCATCCAGGCCACGCAGCATGAGGGATTGGAGATGCGCTTCACGGTTGGTCACGGGCGCTTTGCATTCGCTGCCGATGCGAAAAGGTTACGGGCTTTCGACCGCTGCCTGCAAAAATATTCTCCGGCCGGTTTGCGTAACCGGAGCGGGGCCCGCCGCGAAACCTGGACCATGCGGTCATTTCCGGCCGCGCCATTCCAGAGGATACGCCATGACCCGCAACAAAGCCGCCGTCGCTGGCCTGACCGCCATCTCCGCCCTCATCGCCGGCGCCGGCATCGCTCAGGCCCATAGCGCCGGCCAGACCACGGCCCCCGCCGTCGAGAAATGCTACGGCGTCTCGCTCGCCGGCAAGAACGACTGCGCCGCCGGCCCCGGCACCACCTGCGCCGGCACCTCGGTGCGCGACTACCAGGGCAATGCCTGGAAGAACGTGCCCGCCGGCACCTGCACCTCGATCCGCACGCCGCGCGGCGCCGGCTCGCTGACGCCCGTCTCGCGCTGATCCCGATCCCAGCACGATGATGCCCAGACCCGCCGCCGGAACGCACCCGCACTCACCCGTCCCCCTCGGGCCGACGTCGGGCCTGGGCCTCAAGGCCCAGCACTACGAACAGGCCCTGGCCTGTCCGGCGGCCGGTCTGTGGTTCGAGGTCCACCCCGAGAACTATATGGTCGAGGGCGGACCCCGCCTGGCCTGGCTCGAGGCCATCCGGCGCGACAAGCCGCTGTCGCTCCACGGCGTGGGTCTGTCCCTCGCCGCCGACGAGCCGCCGGACCTCGACCATCTGGCCCGTCTGAAGATCCTGGCCGACCGCTACCAACCCTTCGTGATGTCGGAGCATCTGGCCTGGTCGCAGCGGGCCGGGGTCTATCACCCCGACCTTCTGCCTTTTCCCCGCACCCGCAGGCTGCTGACCCAGGTCGCCGACAACATCGGTCGTGCCCAGGACGCCCTGGGGCGCCGGCTGCTGATCGAAAATCCCGCCCTCTACCTGTCCCTAGACGGTCACGAGATGGACGAGCCGACCTTCCTGAACGAGCTGGCGGTGACGACCGGCTGCGGCCTCTTGCTGGACATCAACAATGTCCACGTCAGCGCCAACAACCTCGGTGGCGACGCGACCGCCTACCTGGACGCCCTGGCGCCGGAGGCGATCGGAGAGATCCATCTGGCGGGGCACGCCCCCGATCCGGAATGGGGCGAGGCCCTGTTGATCGACACCCACGCCGCCCCTGTCTCCGATGCGGTCTGGAGCCTCTATGCGCGGACGATCGCCCGGATCGGTCCGCGACCCACCTTGATCGAGCGGGACGACGATATCCCTGCCTTCGACGTGCTGATGACTGAGCGCGACCGGGCGGACGCGATCCTCACAGCCGTCGCGGAGGCCGCCCATGCCTGAAGCCTTCCACATCGCCATGCACGCCGCCCTCGACGGTGACGAACACGCACTCGCTCCCTGGCTGAGCGGCGACGCGGCCGGGCGCGCGGGCCTGGCCGTCTATCGCAACACGGTCGCCAAGGCGCGGGCCGACGCTCTGGCCGCCCTTTATCCCACCATCGAGCGGCTGGTCGGGCCGGACTGGTTTCGCGACGCGGCCCTCATCTTCGCCCGACGCCAGCCCCCGTCAGGCCCGGTCATGGATGAATACGGCCACGGCTTCCCCGACTGGCTGGAGACCTTCCCGCCCGCCGCCGACCTGCCGTTCCTGGCACCCGTCGCCCGGCTGGACAGGGCGTGGAGCGAGGTACATCGGGCGGCCGACGCGCCCGTCCTGACCCCCCTGGACGTTTCGGCCGTCCCCCCCGCCGCCCTGTTCGGAGCGCGGGCCGTTCTGCACCCCGCCGTCCGCCTGTTCTGGTTCGACTGGACCGTGCCCTCGATCTGGAGCGCCAATCGTCCGGGGGCGGACCCTGCTCAACCGGTCATTTGGGACGCGTCGCCCGAGGGCCTGCTTCTGGCCCGCCCGCGAGACGCCGTCACCCACCATGGGCTCAGCCGACCCCAGTGGCGGCTTCTCGACGCCTGTCGTCGGGGACAACCTCTGGGCCGGGCGGCCGCCGCGCTGCGCGTGGATCAGCCGACCCTCGACCTCTCGCGCCTGTTCGCCGACCTGCTCGGCCTGGGCGTCTTCACCCGTCTGGAAACCTGAAAGAGACCGATGACCGAGACTTCCCTTCGCACCGACGCCGCGCTGTCCCGTTTCGACGGCCCCATCCGCCTCATCGAGCGGGCCCTGCCGGTCGACGTCCTGACCCTGATCGTCCGCGTGGCCATCGCGGCCGTCTTCTTCCTGTCGGGCCGGACCAAGGTGGAGGGTCTGCTGACGATCACCGACAGCACCTACTATCTGTTCGCGGAAGAGTACCGCGTGCCGTTGATCCCCAGCGACATCGCCGCCCATATGGCGACCTATGCCGAGCACCTGTTTCCCGTCCTGATCGTCCTGGGCCTGGCGACCCGGCTGTCCGCCCTGGCCCTGCTGGGCATGACGATCGTGATCGAGGTCTTCGTCTACCCGCTCGGCTGGCCCACCCACCTGATGTGGGCGGCGTTGCTGCTGTATCTGATTCGCTTCGGCGCGGGCCGGTTCAGTCTCGACCGGCTTCTGAAGCTGCCGTGAACCGGGTCAGGCGTAGTTGAAGCTGATCGAGATGCGCTCGGCCTTGGCCGCATTCACCGGCACCTCGTGTCTCAGCCAGCTTTCCCACATCAGCACCGTCCCCGCCTGCGGGGCCAGATAGACGAACGGCTGTTCGGCCTGCGGGGCGTCTGGATCGACCGACGGCCGGGCCATCATCATCGGCAGGCGCGGGTCCTCCAGCTTCAGCGCCGATGCGCCGTCGGGAACCTCGACATAGACCGTGCCCGACAGGAAGGCGTGCGGATGGATGTGACCGGAGTGGGCGCCGCCGGGCTTGAGGATGTTGACCCACATCGTGTCCAGCCGGGGCTTTCTCGCCAGGTCGAAGTTCAGCCCCCGCGCGTAAGCCAGCGCATGCCGGTCCAGATGCTTCTTCAGCTCGGCGAACTCCGGCAGCCGATGGGGCAGGTCGTTCAGCGAGCCATAGGAGGTGTAGCCACGATAGTGGTGCGCCTTGCACCAGGCCCGTCCGGCTCCATCCTCGACCGCCAGCATCCGGCAGGCCTCGGCCAGTTCGGCGTTGAAATCCTCGAAGCCGGAAACGGCGGCGAGCGAGGCCTCATAGACCTGGGTGACGAAGAGGGGGCGCAGTGACATCCCGCTCTCATAGCCTCTCCCTCCCACTTGGGGGAGGGTGGTCGCACAGCGACCGGGTGGGGAGGGCAAGGCGACGGGGCGACAGGGAGATGGCGCGACGATCTCCGCCGATGTTTGGCCAAGGATCGCCCGAATCCGCGAGAAATTCCAATGCACCGGATCTTTGAAGCCCGTAGGAACTGGCGCTGTGCGAGACGGCCTTACACTCTATGCCATGCGAACCCGTTGGACGCCTCCGTCAGACACACCTTCCGGACGCTTCGGACGCTTCGGACGCTTCGGACGGTGTTTACCAGTTCAGCTCGGCCTCACCCCGCAGGATCGACTCGGCCTCCGGCGCATGTTTCGCCCCCGACCGATCATGCAGGATCAGCGCCGGCAGCAATCTCAACGGCGCCTTGCCCGAGCGGATCGCATGGACCAGCACCCGTTTCGCCGGCTGGTCGGCATAGGGCTGAACCGGCCGGATCGCGAACGACCCGCACCGCTCGCCGAGCAGGCTCAACAGGTCCGCCAGCCGATCCGCCCGGTGCACGACCACGATCCGACCCCCGTCGCGCACACCGTCGGTCAGGAACTTCGTCCAGACCGCGAGCCCGTCGTCGGCGATCCAGGCGCCCCGCTTGGCCGGGGAGGGCGCCCGCAAGGCCCGTTCGTCGTCGAAGAAGGGCGGATTGGAGATGGCCCAGTCGAAACGCGGCCGATCCAGCGTCGCGAACCCTCGCGCGATGTCGCCGTTGATCGCATCCATCCGGTCGCCCAGCCCGTTCAGGGCGGCGTTCTCGACAGCCAGTCCCGCTGCGACCGGATCGCGCTCCACGCCGGTCAGCGAAACCCCCGGCCTGCGCGCCGCGATCTGCGTCAGGACTCCGCCAACGCCGCATCCCGCCTCCAGCACCCGCTCGCCCGGCTTCGCGGGAACGGAGGCCGCCAGAAGGGCTGCGTCCATGCCCGCGCGATAGCCGTCTGCGGGTTGAATCAGCCGCACGCGTCCATTCAGAAGCGAGTTCGGCTGTGGCGGTGATGCTGATGCGACGGTCACGCGGCTTGACCCTTTATGGCGGGGTCACCATTGTCCGCCCGAGCGCGATGCCGCAAGACGCCGCGCCGCCCATGCGACGCGATCCCCCCGCGCGCCGTGCCTGTTGAGAGAGTTTTCCTTTGGATGCCGTCACTTTGACCGCTCCCCGCGCCAAGGCCCCCCGGGCCCAGGGCGACGTGGACGCCCTGGCCGCACTGGCCAAGGTCGACATGGCTGCTGTCGATGCCCTGATCATCGACCGCATGCAGTCGCCGGTGCCGGTCATCCCTCTGTTGGCCGAGCACATCATCGCGGCGGGCGGCAAGCGCCTGCGTCCGCTCCTGACCATCGCCGCCGCCCGCGCCGCCACATCCACCCGGTCGGACGTCGATCTGAGCGGCGCGATGAAGCTGGCCGCCTCGGTGGAGTTCATCCACACCGCCACCCTGCTGCACGACGACGTCGTGGACGGGTCGGAGCGTCGCCGCGGCAAGGTCGCGGCCCACCTGATCTGGGGTTCGGCCACCAGCGTCCTGGTCGGCGACTTCCTGTTCGCCCGCGCCTTCGAACTGATGGTCGAGACCGGCCAGCTTCGCGCGCTCGGCATCCTGGCGCAGGCCTCCAGCGTGATCGCCCAGGGCGAAGTGCTGCAACTGACCCGCGCCCACGACCTGAACCTGGATCAGGAAACCTATCTGCGGATCATCTCGGCCAAGACCGCCGAACTGTTCGCCGCCGCCGCCGAATCCGGCGCCGTGGGCGTCAACGCCGACGAGAAGACCACCGCCGCCCTGCGCGCCTTCGGCCTGAACCTCGGCCTGGCCTTCCAACTGGCCGACGACGCCCTCGACTACGGCGGCTCGTCCGAGGCCCTAGGCAAGAATGCGGGCGACGATTTCCGTGAAGGCAAGGCGACCCTGCCGCTGCTGCTGGCCGTGGCCCGCACCCGCGGTCGCGAAGACGCTTTCTGGGAACGGACGATCACCAGGGGCGAGCGGACGGAGGACGACTTCCGTCGAGCGCGCGAGCTGATCGTGGGCTCCGGCGCCCTGACCTCCACCCTGGATGCCGCAGCCGAGTACGCCGACGCCGCCAAGGCCTCCCTGTCGGTCCTTCCGGCCGGTGCCTGGCGCGACGCCCTCGAAGGCCTGGCCGATTTCGCGGTCAGTCGCGCTACCTGAAGGCTTCAATCGCCCGGATCGTCAGCTGGAAAACCTCGCGCCAGAACACGCCGACCGAGACCCCGATCAGCATCAGAGCCAGCGAGTGGAACAGCCCTGGCGACAGGCCGCGCTGATCGGACAAGAAGCGCGAATCAGGGCCGGGCCCCTCGTCGGGCTCGGAACCTGTGGGATCCTCACGATCCTTGATGCCGGTCACGGCACATCCTCCACCGGCTTCGACTCGAGCCGTTAGAGCGATGATGACAGACCTGTGACGCCGCGGCGATCAAATACGCCCGCTGGCGCGAGTTTCAACCTAGCGCAGGGACGCCGCGAACCTCTGGATGCGGGTGCAGGCCTCCTCCAGCACCGTCTCCGACGTCGCATAGCTGATGCGGAAATAGGGGCTCAGGCCGAAGGCCGCGCCATGCACCACGGCCACGCCCTCAGCCTCCAGCAGGGCGGAGGCGAAGGTCTCGTCGGTGTCGATGACCACGCCGCCCTCGGTCGTCTTGCCGATCAGCCCCTCGATGGACGGATAGACATAGAAGGCGCCCTCCGGGTTGGGGCAGCGGATGCCCGTCGCCTGGTTCAGCATCGATACGACCAGATCGCGACGCTTCTCGAACGCCTCGCCACGCTCGGCGATGAAGTCCTGTGGCCCGTTCAGCGCCTCGACCGCCGCCGCCTGGCTGATGGACGAGGGGTTGGACGTCGTCTGGCTGGCGACCTTGCGCATCAGGTCGATCAGGGCCTTGGGGCCGCCCGCATAGCCGATGCGCCAGCCGGTCATGGCGTAGGCCTTAGACACGCCGTTGACCGTCAGGGTGCGGTCATAGAGGTCCGGCGCGACCTGGGCGATCGTGGTGTATTCGAAGTCGCCATAGGTCAGGTGCTCGTACATGTCGTCGGTCAGGACCCAGACGTGGGGATGACGACGCAGGACATCGGCCAGAGCTTCCAGCTCGGCCTTGGTGTAGGCAGCGCCCGTCGGGTTCGACGGCGAGTTGAGGATCAGCCACTTGGTCCGCGACGTGATCGCGGCGTCCAGCACCTCGGGGCGCAGCTTGAAACCGTCGGCCTCCTCGCCCGTGACGAAGACAGGTTCGCCCCCGGCCAGCAGGACCATGTCGGGATAGGACACCCAGTAGGGCGCCGGCACGATGACTTCGTCGCCCGCATTCAGCGTCGCGACGAAAGCGTTATAGATCACCGGCTTGCCGCCCGAGGCGACGTGGATCTGCGCGGCCGTATAGGTCAGGCCGTTCTCGCGCTCGAACTTGGCCACGATGGCGGCCTTCAGCTCGGGTGTGCCGTCGACGTCCGTGTATTTGGTCTCGCCACGCTGGATGGCGGCGATGGCAGCGGCCTTGATATTGTCCGGCGTGTCGAAGTCCGGCTCCCCGGCACCCAGGCCGATCACGTCGCGCCCGGCGCGCTTCAGCTCACGGGCTTTGGCGGTCACGGCCAGGGTGGCGGACGGCTGGACGCGGGCGAGGGCGGTGGATTGCAGTTGCGACATGACGATTCCCGGGGAGAGCGGCGTTGTCTCTTACGCAGATGCGAAAGCCGGATCAAACGGTGAGGCTCGCTTGGACGCCCCCGCCGATGCTAAGCGCGCATCCATGAAGCCCATCCTCGACTTCATTCTGAACATGGAGGCCCGGCGCTGGCGGACGGCGCTGGCCGCTGCCCTGCTGCTCGGAGCCACTCTGGGTCTGCTGATCCTGGGCAAGAGCCAGTTCGGGCTGGCCGCCGAGGAAAACCTCGAGGCCTGGCTCCAGGGCTATCGCGGCAGTCCCTGGGCCTTCGCGGCGACAGTCGTCCTGTTCGTCGTCGCCGCCTTCATCGGCGCCCCGCAGTTCATCCTGATCGCGGCCTGCGTCGTCGCCTTCGGGCCTTCGCTGGGCTTCTTCTACAGCTGGGCGGCGACGGTCGCTTCGGCGGGGGTGACCTACTGGCTGGGCCGGGGACCGACCGCGAGGGTCCTGGACCGGTTCGGCGGATCGACCCTCGATCGGCTGAAGCGGTTCGTCGGCAAGAACGCCTTCTACGCCAGCTTCATGATCCGCAACGTCCCGTCCGCGCCCTTCATCGTCGTCAACATGGCGTTCGGCGCGACCCGTGCCTCCTTCCCCGCATTCCTGGCCGGATGCGCCCTGGGCGTCCTTCCCAAGACCGCCCTGGTGGCCTTTTTCGGCGGGGCGGTGGTTGCGGCGGTCAGCGGCGACGGGGTGTGGACCTCGCTGATCCTGGCCGGTGTCGCGGTCGTGGTGGTGGGCCTGATGCTGGTCGTGCGGGAATGGGTGAAGCGTCGTGAGCGAGCTGCAGACGCGCTCGATTGATCCTCCGGGGACGGAGGGCGCGGAAACCCAAGCGGGGCCGTAACTTGGTCGTGATCGGAAGCGGGCCTTCGCACGGCATCGGGGCTTGTATTCACCTGTCCATGCGGGCAAACGGGCGCACGGCCGGTCAGGCGAGGACGATCAGGAAACCCGTAGCGTATGGGGATATGCGCCGGGTGGGGCGTCGCCGAACCAGTCGAACTGTAGCGCCTTGAAGGCCCCAACCGAACGGTATTCGACCCCCATGAGCTTCTCCCTCTTCGGCGCTATCTCGAATGACATCGCGATGGACCTCGGGACCGCCAACACCCTGATTTACATGAAGGGCAAGGGCATCGTTCTGAACGAACCGTCCGTGGTCGCGCTGCGGAACGTCGGTGGACGGAAGATCGTCCACGCCGTCGGCATCGAAGCCAAGCAGATGCTGGGTCGCACCCCCGGTCACATGGAAGCCATCCGTCCGATGCGCGACGGGGTCATCGCCGACTTCGAAGTCGCAGAGGAGATGATCAAGCACTTCATCCGCAAGGTTCATAACCGCAAGGGCTTCGTGAACCCCAAGATCATCGTCTGCGTGCCGTCGGGCGCTACGGCGGTCGAGCGTCGCGCCATCAACGATTCCTGCCTCAACGCCTCGGCCCGCCGCGTCGGCCTGATCGACGAGCCGATGGCCGCCGCGATCGGCGCCGGTCTGCCCATTCACGAGCCGACGGGTTCGATGGTCGTCGACATCGGCGGCGGCACGACCGAGGTCGCCGTTCTGTCCCTGTCGGGCATCGTCTATTCGCGTTCGGTCCGCGTCGGCGGCGACAAGATGGACGACTCGATCATCAGCTACATGCGCCGCAACCATAACCTTCTGATCGGCGAGACGACCGCCGAGCGCATCAAGAAGGACATCGGCACCGCCCGCATCCCGGCCGACGGCGAAGGCCTGTCGATCGAGGTCAAGGGCCGCGACCTGATGCAGGGCGTGCCCCGCGAGGTCCGCATCTCGGAGCGTCAGGCCGCCGAAGCCCTGGCCGAGCCAGTCTCGCAGATCATCGACGCCGTGAAGGTCGCCCTGGAGGCCACGCCTCCGGAACTGGCTGCCGACATCGCCGACAAGGGCATCATGCTGACGGGCGGCGGTGCCCTGCTGCGCGGCCTGGACGCCGAGATCCGCGATCACACGGGCCTGCCGGTGTCGGTCGCCGACGATCCGCTGTCCTGCGTGGCCATCGGCTGCGGCCGGGTTCTGGAACATCCGCGCTGGATGAAGGGCGTGCTCGACTCGGCCCTTTAGGTCAAAGTCCACGCTGGGCCGCAAATCCTTGTGATTGCGGCCCAATCGCCGGTTCCAAAGTGGCCCGGTATTTGCGATAGGCTGCACAAAGCGGCGGGGGGCGTCCCGCCGATTCTCTCTGTTGGAAGGCTAGGCCGTGGCGTTTCGCGACGGACCGTTCGAGTCGCTGAAAGTACCGCTGGCGTGGACCGCCGCGGTTGTGACCGTGGTCGCCATCATCGCCTCGATCGTCATGATCCTGGCGGACCGCCGCCATTTCGATCATCCGGACGCCTACGGCCCAGTCCGCGCTGGCTTCGACGCCGGGGCCGGACCGGTCAACGGTCTTCTGGCCTGGCCCGTGCGCTGGGCCGGCAACGCCACCGACTATGTGAAGGGCTACTTCTTCGCCGTGTCGGAGAACCGCCGCCTGCGCGCCGAGCTTGAAGAGCTGCGACCCTGGCGAGACCAGGCCATCGCGCTCAAAAACGTCAACGGTCGCTATGAAGCGATGCTGGGTCTGCGGACCGAGCCGCCGGTGGCTCTGGCCACGGCGCGATCGATCTCGGAATCGCGTGGTCCCTTCATCAACGCCCGCCTGCTGGACGCCGGGACGTCCAAGGGTGTCCGCGTCGGCAACCCCGTCATCAACGAGGACGGCCTGGTCGGACGCATCGTCGGTGCGACCGGCGGCGTCAGCCGGATGCTGCTGCTCACCGACGTCGCCAGCCGGACCCCGGTCCTGATCGACCGCACGGACGCCCGCGCCATGCTGACCGGCGACGGCTCCGGCAATCCTAAGCTCGAGTTCGTGCGCGGCCAGGACTCGGTCCAGGCCGGCGACCGAATCCTGTCGTCCGGGGACGGCGGCGGCGTTCCGCGCGGCCTGCCCATCGGCGTGGCCGCCAAGGGCATCGACGGCTCCTGGCGGGTCAAGCTGTTCAGCGACCGGGGCGCGATCGACTATGTCCGTATACTGCTGTTCCAGGACTTCGGCCAATTGGTCTCGCCTGACGCCCTGAACGCCCCGCCTTTGGCCGGTCTGGCGGCCGCGCCCGCACCGACGGCGACGGCCGCCGCGGCCATCGGCGACGCCGTCGTCCGCCGTGATCGCCAAACCCCTGCGCCTGCTGCCCCGGCGCCCACGACGCCCGCTGTCGTTCCGCCCGCTGCTCCCGCGCCAAGGCCCGCCGAGTGAGGCGGCCGGTCACCATACGGGTCGTCGGACCGGTCCAATGGGTCTTCTACCCCGCCCTGATCGCGATCGCCGTGACGGTTCTTCTGGCCACCCCGGTCGAACTGTTCGGCCTCAAGATGCCCGAGCCCGTCCTGCCGCTGATCCTGGCCTTCGCCTGGCCCCTGATCCGCCCCTCGATGGTGGCGCCGGCGGTGCTGTTCGCGCTCGGCCTGTTCCTCGACCTGTTCTGGGGCGGCACCCTGGGCCTGTGGCCCCTGTGCCTGCTCAGCGTCTATGGCGCGGTGCTCGCCTCCCGCAGCCTGCTGGCGGGTCAGGAGACCCAGATTTTGTTCGTCTGGTACGCGCTGTGCGCCCTGGGCGCCTTTGTTGTGGCGTATCTGATCGTCACACTGGACGCGGGTCGGGCGCCCAGTGTTCTGGCCCTGCTGGGCCAGGTCGTTCCGACTCTGCTTCTCTTCCCTGTAGCCGACTGGATGATCCAGCGGTTCGATGACGGTGACGTGCGGTTCCGATGAGCGGCGAACCTTCCATCTTCTTCTCCGATGTGAACGAGCGCCAGGGCTCCTTCTTGCGTCGGACGTTTGTGGTCGGTGGCCTGACGGCGCTCGGCGTGACCGCCCTGACCGTCCGGCTGGCCCAGCTTCAGGTGGTTCAGGCGCAGGAATATTCGACGCTCGCCAGCCAGAACCAGTTCAACTTCCGCCTCGTGCCCCCGCCGCGCGGCCGCATCCTGGACCGCAATGGCGTCACCATCGCCGGCAACCGTCCCAGCTTCCGCGTCCTGGTCGTGCGCGACGAGACCAAGGACCTGGACCAGACGCTCGACCTTCTCGGCCGTCTGCTGCCCGACACCCTGGACCGCCGCCGCTCCATCATCCGCGACGTCAACGCCGCCCCGCGTTTCAGCCCCGTGCCGGTCAAGAGCGATCTGACTTGGGAGGAGTTCGCCAAGGTCAACATCTACGCCCCTGAACTGCCGGGCGTCATGGCCGACATGAACGAGGCGCGCTACTATCCCCACACCGGCGCCTTCGCCCATGTGATCGGCTATGTGGCCAAGGTCTCGGACCGGGACATCAAGGCCCTCCGCGATAAGGGCGAAGAGCCGCCTCAGGTCATGTTCAACCCGGGCTTCCGCATCGGGCGCACCGGGGTGGAGAAGGCGCTGGACGCCCAACTGCGCGGCGAGGCCGGCGGCAACCGGGTCGAGGTCGATGCCCGTGGCCGCGTCGTGGCCGAGGATGTCGGCGGATCGCGCCCTGCGGTGCCGGGCCAGGACGTGGTCCTGACCCTCGACGCCGACATTCAGAACCGCGCGCTGGAGGTTTTCGGCGAGGAGGCCGGCAGCTGCGTCGTGATGGACGTCCGCACCGGCGACATCCTGGCCATGGTCTCGTCTCCGGCGTTCGACCCGAACCTGTTCGTCAGCGGAGTGCCGACGCGGACCTATCGCGCACTGGCGGACTATGAGCGCAGGCCCCTGACCGACAAGGCGATCGACGGCACCTTCGCGCCCGGATCGACCTTCAAGCCGGCGGTCGGCCTCGCGGCCCTGCGGCGCGGGGTCAGCCCCGACCGACGCATCACGTGCACCGGCGGCTACTACCTCGGACGGCGGTTCGCCTGTCTGGGCCGTCATGGGTCTCTGGATATGCGCGGCGCCCTCAAGGCGTCGTGCAACGTCTATTTCATGACCCTGGGCGTGGAGATGGGGCCGGACGCGATTGCTGAGTCGGCGCGCGATCTGGGTCTGGGACAGGTCTTCGACATCGGCATCGACGGTCAGAAGCGCGGCCTGGTGCCCGACACCAAATGGCGCCGCGAGAACCCGGTGCGGGGGGACGGCAAGTGGTACCCGGGCGAGACGCCCAGCTATTCGATCGGGCAGGGGGCGCTGAACGTCAACGCCCTGCAGTTGGCGGTCTATACGTCCCGCATTGCCAACGGTCAGAAGGCCGTCATGCCGCGTCTGATCAAGTCGATCGGCGGCGTGGAACAGGCCGCCAGCGCACCGTTCGCCGACCTTCCATTTGCGCCTGACCTGGTCAAGGTCATGCGCGACGGCATGG
Organism: Brevundimonas sp. FV1ye28; assembly: GCF_058681135.1. Lineage (NCBI taxonomy): Bacteria > Pseudomonadati > Pseudomonadota > Alphaproteobacteria > Caulobacterales > Caulobacteraceae > Brevundimonas > Brevundimonas sp. FV1ye28. The sequence continues at coordinate 269,120 of NZ_CM178731.1, forward strand.
AGGCCGTGACCGACGTCGGCGGGACCGGCTTCAGGAACAGCCAACTGGGCCTGGGTCCTGTCCGGATGGCGGGCAAGACCGGCACGGCCCAGGCCCGGAACTACGGCGCGGGCTCGCGCAAGGGCTCTGGCCGGCCCTGGCAGGACAAGGACCACAATCTCTTCATCTGCTACGCCCCGACCGATAATCCGCGCTATGCCATCTCCGTGATCGTCCAGCACGGCGGTCTGGGCGGCGGCACCGCCGGCGCCCCGCGTGCGCGCGAGGTGATGCGGACGACCCTGTTGAAGGATCCCGAGATCCGCGCCCGCATCGAACAGTCCGGCTTCGAGGCCGCCGCTCCGGAACCGACGCCCCTGGCGGAAGTCGGGCCGCTGGAACAGGCGCCGGCCGGGCCCGCCGCTCCCGCCGCCGACACCGGTCCGCGTCCCTATCTGTCGGGGGCCCAATGACCGCCTCCGCACTGACCCGGCCCGGCGAGCGCGATCGCCTGTCGGTCAAACTGTCCCAGATCGACTGGCGGCTGATCAGCCTCATGTGCGTCGTCGCGGGCCTGGGCTGCGCGATGCAGTATTCCATCGCCGGCAGCAGCTGGCAGCCCTGGGCCCTGGATCATCTGGTGCGCTTCTGCGCCCTTCTGGTCGTGATGCTGTGCCTGTCGATGGTGGACCTCAAGTGGTGGTTCCGCATCGCCTATCCCATGTATGGCATCCTCCTGATCATGGTGCTGATGATCGAGTTCACGCCGCTGGGCTATGAGCCGGCCGGTGCCGGCGCCAAGAACTGGCTGAACCTGGGCTTCACCCGCATCCAGCCGGCCGAGTTCATGAAGATCGGTCTCGTCCTCGCCCTGGCCCGCTGGTACCACGACCACAGCGCCCAGGAGGCGCGCTGGCACTGGAAGCTGATCTTTCCGCTGGGGATGATCGGGGTTCCCTTCCTGTTCGTGGCGAAACAGCCCGACCTCGGCTCCGCCATGATCATCGGCCTGACCGGTGCGGTCGTCATGTTCCTGGCGGGACTGAGCTGGCGCATCATCGCGGCGGCCATCGCGGCTGCGGTCGCCGTCATCCCGCCCTTCGTCATGTTCGTGATGCACGACTATCAGCGCAATCGCGTCCTGACCTTCCTCAGTCCGGAATCCGATCCGTCCGGCACCGGCTACAACATCATCCAGTCGAAGATCGCTCTGGGCTCCGGCGGTCTTTTGGGGCGGGGATACGGGCTAGGCAGCCAGAGCCAGCTCGAGTTCCTGCCAGAGCGTCAGACCGACTTTATCTTCTCGACCCTGTCGGAGGAGTTCGGCTTCGTCGGCTCTTTCACCGTGCTGATGTGCTACGTCGGGATCATCCTGATCGCCCTGCGCATCTCGTCGCTGTCGCACAGCCATTTCGGGCGGATCGCCTCATCCGGCATGGTCGCCTTCTTCGCCCTGTTCGTGCTCATCAATGGTGCGATGGTCATGGGTCTGGCGCCGGTCGTCGGCGTGCCTATGCCGCTGCTGTCCTACGGCGGGTCGTCGATGCTGACGGTGATGATCGGCTTCGCCCTGATCATGGCGGTGCGGGTCAATCGCTACGCCGAACTGCCGAAAGGCAACGGCCTGTTCTGACTGGTGAGAGGGAAGAAGAATTTATTCTTCTTTCGCCCTTGCGCTTGTATGATGCCCTGCCGATATGCGGCTCGGGTCTTTGAAAAGTCTGTCGCCAGCGTCTTGCGATTTCGTCCGTTTTGTCCGCTATTTTTCGTCCGGACTCAGGCGGACGATCGGGCCGTCCCGATCTTCGACACCAGCGATCGACGCGCCTTGTCCTGATCCGCCGTCAGTCTCTCACGCTCCGCTTCTATCTCGGCCAGTCTCTCGTCGAGCGCCTTCGTCGCCTCGGCCTGATCAGCGTCCATGGCTACGAGATCCGCCTCCAGCGCCTTCAGCTTCGCCTTGGCCTTTTCGTTCGTGGGTTTGGGCTTTCGCGTCTCGGCCTTGCCGATATCGACCGACAGGCCACGAGATATCACGGCACCCGGAGCGGCGAGCGCGGCCTCCCGGTCGTCGCCTTGATCGATCTCATGGGCCAGGCCGGTCTTGAACAGGTCCTGATCGACGCCCCAGGCCGCCAGCGCCTTCGGGCGTGAACTGGCGGCGACCGTGAAGGCGTGAAACCCGTCGGACCAGGTGAAGACCTTGAGCTTCGCTGCCATCCCGCGCCTACGCGCGGATTGGGCCTGCGGTTCCGTCTAAAGCTTGGCCGCCCAGTCCGTACCACGCACCAGGCTGTCGACGATGCCTGGCTCGGTCGAGGCGTGGCCGGCATCGGGCACGATGTCCAGAGTCGCTTCCGGGATGGCCCGATGCAGGGCCCAGGCGCTGGCGATCGGGGTCACCACGTCGAACCGGCCCTGGGCGATCCAGGTCGGGATGTGGCGGATGCGGCCTACGTTCTTCAACAGCCAGCCTTCCTCGGGGAAGAAGCCGCCGTTGACGAAGTACCAGCACTCGATGCGGGCGAAGGCGACCGCGAACTCGGGCTCGGCGAACTTGTCGGGGCGGGCCGACGGGCCTTCCACGCTGACCGTCTCGCCCTCCCAACTGGACCAGGCGATGGCGCAGCGCTCGCGCTCTTCCTTGTCGTCGCCCGTCAGACGCTTGTAGTAGGCGCCCATCAGGTCGTGCCGCTCATCCTCCGGGATCGGAGCGACGAACCGCTCCCAGGCGTCCGGGAAGATCATCGAGGCGCCTTCCTGATAGAACCAGTGGAGCTCCTTCTTGGTCAGCAGGAAGATGCCGCGCAGGATCAGGGCGTCGACCCGCTCTGGATGGGTGATGGCATAGGCCATCGACAGGGTCGAACCCCAGGACCCTCCGAACACGACCCATTTGTCGATGCCGCACCGCTCGCGCAGCCGCTCGATGTCGTCGATCAGGGTCCAGGTGGTGTTGTCTTCGAGCGAGGCATTGGGCCGCGACTTGCCACACCCCCGCTGGTCGAACATGACGATCCGATAGATGGCCGGGTCGAAATAGCGTCGCATCCCGGGGTTGACCGCCCCGCCGGGGCCGCCGTGCAGGACCAGGACGGGCTTTCCCTGCGGGTTGCCGCTCTCCTCGTAGTAGATCTCGTGGGCGCTGCCGGTCTGCATCCATCCGGACGCAAAGGGCTCAAGCTCGGGGTAAAGCTCGCGTCGGGGCGTCTCGGTCACGGGAAAGGCCATGCAGTGGTCGGAGCTTTCAGATAAAGGGATCAGGCGTTTACGGACTGTGACCGAAACGCGGCGAACGCGAGAACGAGCCAACCGGCGATCATCAGCACGCCCCCGATCGGCGCGACGGCGCCGAGCGCCGGAAGACTGAGCAGGGCCAGGAAGGCCAGGGCGAGACAGAAGATCAAGCCGCCGGCGGACGCCAGCCACCCTGCGATAGCGGGCAGGGCGCCTCGGACGGGAATGACGGCGCATATCAGGGCCAGAAGGGCGTGCGTCAGCTGGTAGGAGGCCCCGGTCGTCAGAAGGGTCTTGATCTGCGGGCCCGCCTCGTGCGCGGCGAAGGCGCCGATCATCACGGCCATGGCGCCGTTGAAGGCTGCGAAGACGGCGAGGTTCCGATTCCAGATCATGGGATCGAACCTAGCCCACGGATTTGTCGCCGTCTGCTATCGGATCGCGCATGAACCCTGCTCGCCGCCTGGCCCTCCAGTATGTGTTGCTCTTCGGAGCCAACGGCGTGAGCCTACCGTTCGCGGGATTGTGGTTTCGGTCCCAGGGCTTCACCGGGGCGGAGATCGGCATCCTTCTGGCCGCCCCGATGCTGGCGCGGCTGGTGACCGGCCCGCTGATCGCGGTCTGGGCCGACGGCTTCCGCCGCCGGCGTTCGCCCATCTCTATCCTGGGACTGGCCCTGTGCCTCGGCTACGCCGGAGCCGGCCTGGCCGAGGGCATCTGGCTTCAGGGTGCGCTGTGGTTCGTCGCGGCCACCGCGATGGCGGGCCTGATCCCGCTCACCGATGTGCTCTCCCTGCAGGTCGCCCGCAGGCACGGCTTCGACTTCGCCCTGCCTCGCGGCTTCGGATCGGCGTCCTTCGTTGCGGCCAACGTCGTCATGGGGGCCATCTTGACGCGCGGCTCGGTGGATTGGGTCATCGTCTGGATCGCGACGGCTGGCGCCCTCGTCGCCCTGACAGCCGCGACCTTCCTGCCCAGCGACCCGGTGACGGAGGGGCCGAAGATCGCAGGTCGCGAACGCTTTGCCGGCCTGGCCCGCCTGAGCGTCGATCCGACCTTCATGACCGCGGTCCTGGCCATCGGCGCGGTGCAGGCGACCCACGGCTTCTATTACGGCTTCTCGGCCATCGCCTGGAAGGCGCAAGGGATCTCGGAGACGATGACGGGCCTTCTCTGGGCGGTCTCGGTCGTGGTCGAGATCGCCTTCATGTGGTGGATCGAACCGTGGCGGAAGCGGCGCGGGATCGGGCCGGGCGCGATCCTGATGCTGGGTGGCGTCGCGGCCGTTGTGCGCTGGACGGCGCTCGCCTTCGCCCCGCCCCTGTGGATGCTGTGGCCATTACAGGCGCTCCACGCCCTGACCTTCGCGGCGACCTATCTGGCGGGGGTGCAGATCATCGAAAGGCTCGCTCCCCCCGGCGGCCACACGGCGGCCCAGACGCTGAACTCGGTGATGGCGGCGGGCGTCCTGATCGGGCTGGCGACCCTGGCGGCGGGACCGCTCTACGACCGTGTCGGCGTGCTGGGCTATCTGGCCATGACCATGCTGGCGGTGATCGGCCTTCTGCTCCAGTGGCGGCTGCGATGGATCGGCGGGGCTAGCTGAAGCGCGCGCGGGGCAGGGGAGAGAGGTGACGGGCCATCGCTGCCGTCGCCGTCTGCAGGCCGAGCCGAAGCTGATCGCCCTGCAGAGAGATCGGCGCGCGCAACAGGCCGACAGCCGGTGCATCGAGGTTGTCGGGAAGGGCGGTCAGCACCCGGTAGAGCAGGTAGGAGCCCGCATCCTCCTCGCTCTCTGAAGTCGCATCGGCCGCCATGCCGACATCGATCAGTGCGCGGACCATCTCTGCTGCGGGAGCCGTCGCGCGCGCCATGGCGGGGCCGATCTGGGATATCTTCCCACCGCCGACCAGGGCTCTGTTCTCGGCTCGCATCTGAATCCGAAAGCCGCTGCTCTTTCGGGTTCGTCCAATCAGCAGGACCGCTCGACAGTCGGCATCGGCCAGCTGGCTCGATATCAACCCCGCCAGCGCCGCTGGCTCTTCGGGGGCCAGCGATCGGACCTGAGCTCCGGCCGTGCTCAATGCGGACGCGCCCTCTGTCTCCACTGCCGCCCAAAGAGGATCGTCGGCTTCATAGAGACAGGCGAGGATCACAGGCCTGCGGTCCGGCGGGTTCTCGGCGGTGGTGTCGAGCATGGGCCCTGCTAGGCGTGTGACAACGTCGTGACAGTCGGGGGACCGTGGTCGCAGACTGAAGATTTCGTCAAGTCAAAAGCGGCGACACGGACGATCCGGAGCCCCGTTTCGCGTTTCAGGCGAGGTCGCCGACCGCTGCATCCAGGAGCATGAAAGCCCGGCCGGCGTCTGTCGCCAAGGCGCCCAAGACCGCCGTCGGGCCGCCCCTGGCTTCGTCGCTGAGACGGTTCGCATATGACCTCACATAGCCTTCGGCGTCGCTGCGCAGATCGGGGTCGCTCATCACGCGGCGCGAGACGCTGCGTACGGCGGCCGGGGCGACGCGGCGGACGATCTGGCGAGCGCGGTCGGGGTCGCGGTCGGCGAAGGCGGACGCGGCCTCTTCCACGCGCGAGCGGGGGAGGAGGGCGTTCGGATCGACGCCCATCCGGCGGATGGCGGCCGTGATTCGGTCGGTCAGGGCGCCGTCGTCGGCGGGCATGACCGGTGTGTCGAGGTCGAGTGGCGCCTCGGCCGGTGCGTCGTCGACCAGATCGCTCCAGTCGAGTCGGTCTTTGGTCGGCGGCGGGGTGCGGGTCCCCGGATCGTCACCCGTGGGCGCCAGCTTGAGGCGACCTCGCAGACCGAAGCCGCGATCGGTGTCGGCGGGCGGTACGCGCCGGTCGCTGGTGGAGAGGGGGGTGTCGGCCAGTGTCTCACGCCGCCTGATGGGCGCGCCACCGTCCCCGGAAACCACCCCCATCAAACGCACGGCCTCGGTCAGCATGTCGTAGTTTCGGCGAACCCGTTCCTGGAAGCCGACATCGAGGGCCTCGGTGTCCTCGGCAGCCTTGCGCGAGGCGGCGCCCAGCGCGGCCAGACCTTCCTCGACGGTGAGGCGCACGGCCTCGGCGCGAGCCCGGGCTTCTTCGGGAAGGCGCGACGCGCGCTCGTCCAGTTCGCCGATGGCGGCGTCGACCTCGCCCAGCGCCCGGTTCATTCGGTCGAGGGTCGATTCCAGCTTGGCGATCGCGCGCTGGCCGGCTTCATCGACGAGCTCGACCGTTTCGCCGACGATCCGGCGCGCCCCCTCGACGCGGGCGTCGGCCGCAGCATCGGCCTTCTGGGCTGCGTCGAACAAGGCCTCGCCCAGGCGGTCGGCGCGCAATTGAGCCTGGCCGGCGGCGTCCTCGGCGGTAATGCGGCTTTCTTCGGCCGTGGCTTTCAGGACCGCCAGGGTGCGACGGGTTTCCTCCAAGAGGGTGTCGCGTGCCTCGGCGGCGAGTGCCTCGAAGCGGTCGAGCGAGAGCTTGGTTGCGGCGTCGAAACCGTCGGCCTCGCGTTGTGATAGATCGACCAGGGCGCGGAACTGGTCCGTCGCCGCCTCGACGAGGTCGCGCAAGCCCTCGGTCGCCTTGGTCGAGGTCGCGCCGAGGTCGCCCGCGGCGCTGCGGGCCGCAGACAACTGCTCGGTCAGCTGTGCGCGCTGGCTCTCGACCTGGGCGGAGAAGTCCTCCTGGTCGGTGCGCAAGGCATAGGCGGCGGTAACGAGGGCGGCACGTTGTTGGCCCAGGCCTTCCTCGACGGACTGAATCTGTTCGGCGACGCCGGTTCCGGCGTTCTCCAGACGCAGGGTCTGGCGGGCCAGGTCGTCGGCGGCGAGACGGGCGGCGTCCTGAGCCTCGCCGGCGGCGGCGGCCAGGTCGGCTGCGCGGGCGGCGAGCGCTGCCTCGGCTTCGCGAAGTTGGGTCTGCGCCAGGTCGGACGCGTCGACGATCAGGCGCGATTGTCGCTCCACGGCGTCGAGCACGCCCGTGGCCTGTCCATCGAGGCGATCGCCGAGAACCGACATCTCGTCGCGCTCTCGCCCCAGCGATTCGGTCAGGCGCCGCGCCGTGCGGCCGGCGGCCTCTGCGGCGTCGTTCAGGCGGGTGGTCTCGGCGGCTAGGGCTTCGCGCAACATCGCCATGTCGTTGCGGGCGCGCTCGGCGGCGAGGGCGGCCTGATCGATGTCGTTGCGCAGAGCGTTCAGCACGTGGCCGGTCTGCTGGGCGGCCAGCGCCGTCGGAGCGACCAAGGCCTCGGCCAGCTCGCGTGCGCGCTTGGTTTCGGACGCCAGACCGGCGCCCTGACGCACGGCGTGGGCCAGAAGGATAGCCAGGCCCGCGGGCGCCAAGGCGATCAGGGCGAAGATGGCCAGACGAAGGGGATCGGGAGAGACCGCGCCCGAACCGACCTCATAGGCGGCCCAGGACGCCACACCGCCGACCCACAGGGCCGCAGCGATGCCGGCGATCAGGTAGGTGGGGCCGGATTTGGCGGGGGCGGGCTTCAGCGTCGGGACCTGCGCCGCACCGGTGGCCGCAGGCGCGGACGGCGGCGAATAGGTCGCGGGCGGGGCGTCTGCGCTGGTCGAGAAGGCGATCGGCTCGGCGGCCTCGACGACAGGGGGGGCTTCCGGCTCGGCTGTCGGGGGGACCTCCAGGTCGGACGCGCGCTGCTGCTCGAGCAGCCGACGGCGACGGCGCTCCGACATCGGCCGCTCAGGCGGCGTCTCGGGTTGCGCGACCGGCTCTGCGGCGGCTGCATCTTCAGGCGTGGTGGCGGCGTCGGACACGGGAGCCGGTTCGGGATCGGAAAGTGTCAACGGCGGCCGGGAACGGGACTTCATGGGGCGCGGATCTCAGGTGGGCTGTCGCGCGACGCGGGAGTCACGCGCGAGCCCGACCCTAGACCATTTTGTGCGGGTATCGACTCGCCGTTGCGTCAAAAAAGCAATCGCCTGCAGCGGAACTGTGTTTTGACGCAACCGGTTTAGCAGCGATCCTGCTGACGCACCGAGATAATGGCATCTGTCGGAGAGGGCTCTGGACAGTCGCTGACGCGGTGAATTTCGCGATCCGGTCGGGCGGTGTTCAGGTCGACGCCGAACTGGGCCAGGGCCGCAGCGGCGAGCAGTGCGATGAAGCCAGCCAGCAACTCGATCAGCGCCTGCACGTTCAACCCTCCCCGTTCAGGGTGCCTTATGCCTGATTTCGACGAACCGGACAATCCGATGGCTTCACGGCCATTGACCGGCCAGGCTTGACCGTGGAACGGAAGCGAAGTCCGCGCGTCTTTGGGAGCCGGACGCTCCTATTTTCGACGCCGGCAGGGACACCGACATGGACGCCGCCCAAGGCCCGACGCTGGACACCGGCGCCCTGCTGACACCGGGCGACACCGTATGGCGGGTCGAACGGGCCGACCGTCTGTCGATCCTGATGGAGAACGGTGCCTATTTCGATGCCCTGGCCTCGGCGCTGTCGAAGGCGAAGCGGTCGGTGGTGGTGCTGGGCTGGCAGTTCGATCCGCGCACGCGGCTGGATCCGGAGACGCGGCACGGGGACAAGCAGGCCGAGATCGGCCACCTGCTTCGCATGATGGTCAAGACGCGGCCCGAGCTGGATGTGCGGCTGCTGATCTGGAAATCGCCCCTGCTCATCGCGGCGTCGCAGGGCTTCTATCCGCACAAGTCCCAGGCCTGGTTCCGCAAGCGGATGGTGGAGTTTCGCCTCGATTCGCCCGGCCCGATCGGTGCCTGCCATCACCAGAAGGCGATCATCATCGACGACGCCGTGGCCTTCTGCGGCGGCGGGGACATCTCGGTCGACCGATGGGATTCCGATCAGCACCTGGACGATGATCCGCGCCGCTGTCAGCCCTCGGGCGTCTTTTCTGCGCCCCGGCACGAGACGATGTGCGTGATGGACGGAGCGGCCGCCAAGGCGCTGGGCGATCTGGCGCGGGAGCGCTGGTTCAAGGCGACCTGGGAACGGATCGTTCCGGAGACGGTGGACAGCGACCCGTGGCCCGACGGGCTGGCGGTGGATTTCCACGACACTCCGGTCGGCATCGCCCGCACCGAACCGAGCTACGGCGGCCGCCACGAGGTGCGCGAGAACGAGCGGCTGCACGTCGAGGCGATCCGTGGCGCCCGCAAGCTGATCTATATGGAGAACCAGTATTTCACCTCTCCGGTGATCGCCCACGCGCTGGCCGAGCGGCTGGACGAGCTGGATGGACCGGAGATCGTCCTGGTTTCGACGGGTCGCAGCCCCAGTTGGTTCGACAGTATGACGATGGACACGGCGCGCGCCGAGGTCCTGTTCCGGCTGGAGAGCGCCGACAGGCACAACCGCTTCTCGGCCTTCAGCCCGAACACCAAGAAGGGCGAGCGGATCATCGTCCATGCCAAGGTGACGGTGATCGACGACGTCCTGCTGCGGATCGGCTCGACGAACCTGAATAACCGGTCACTGGGTTTCGACACCGAGTGCGATGTGGCGATCGCGCCGGAGGACGATGCGGGCCGGGCGGCGATCAAGCGCTTCCGCCAGCACACCATCGGCCATTTCGTCGGGGTGACGGCGGAAGAGTTCGCCGCTGCCGAAGCGATCTGCGGGGGGATAGGCGAGGCCATCCAGCAGTTCGACAACGGTCGGATGTCGCCCCTCGGGGCTCTGCCCCCGTCGATGATCCAGCGGACCATCGCAGAGTTCCAACTGGGCGACCCGACATCCCCAGGCGATGCCTGGCGGCCGTGGAAGCGGCGTAACCGCTCGCAGCGGCTTCAGGCGGCGGACTGAATCTCGAAATCCACGACCAGCGGAAGGTGGTCGGAGGCCATCCGCGACAGGGGCGAGAAGGGAGCGGCGACCCTGGTCACCCTGATCTCCGGGCTGACGAAGACGTGGTCGATGCGTATCGCCGGGAAGCCCGAAGGGAAGGTCTTTAGCGTCGGCTTCTGACCGATCTGGCGCTGACAGTCGGCGTGCTTGCGCGTCAGCGTCTGGTAGGGCCGGGTAATCGACGTACAGTTGAAATCGCCCGCCAGCAGGGTCGGGCCGGTGCAGTCCGGATGACCCATCCAGTCCTTGCCGACCAGGGCGGCCGCCTGGAGCCTCTGTTCCTTGGGGACGAGGCCGAGGTGGGTGGTCAGGACGTTCAGATCGACGCCGTCGATCGTGATGCGCACCCACAGGGCGCCGCGCGGCTCCAGCCCGGGCACGCCGCGGATGCTGGGCAGGGCGCCGACGCGGATCAGCTTTTCCGGATGCCGCGTCAGGATGGCGTCGCCGTACTCCTCAGCCTCGATCCGCATGGCAGGGTGAAAGCGGACCGCCATGGACAGGCGGTTGCCGATAGCCTTGGCCTGATCCACGCCGCCTGTGCGGGCACGGCCGACGTCCAGTTCCTGCAGGCAGACGATGTCCGGATCCAGCTCGGCGATCACGCCGGCGATGCGTTCGACATCCAGGCGCTTGTCGACCCCGACGCAGCGATGGACGTTGTAGGTGACTAGCCGCATGGCGCGACGGGCTAGGCCATTTGCCGGGCAAAAGCGAGGGCGCTCATCGGCTCAGATCTCCACGAGCCGATCCGCGACTTCGTTCGGATTGCGGGGCCGGGGCGGAAAGTGTTCGGCCAGCACGCCGCCGACGAGGACTATGGCCTGTTCGAATCCCTCGGCGGGGCGGCGGTCGCGCAGCCCTTCGGTCAGAACCTGGACTGCCTCGCCCCACACCGACTGATCGACGCGCGAGTGGATACCCTGATCGGCGATGATCTCGACCTGACGGTCGGCGAGGGCCGCGAAGATCAGGACGCCGGTGCGATGTTCGGTGACATGCAGACCGTGGGCGAGGAACTGGTGCATCGCTGCCTGCCGCGTTCGGTCGCGACGGATTCCGCGCGGCGTGACCAGTCGGGTCAGGGCGGGGATGCGAAGCAGCAGATAGACCGCTACGAACACCGCAGCCTGGACCACAGCATAGACCCCGATGGCGTGACCGATCGTCAGGGGCAGTGCGGACAGATGCGCGGCCTCCCATCGGTCGGAGACCCCGGGGAACCAGCCGGGCTCGAAGCCGAACGGGATCAGGGCCAGCGGCAGGAGGAAGGCCGCAGCGGCCGCCCAGGCCAGGCTGATGTCGCGATAGCTGGAGACCTGACCTGCCAGAACGCAGAAGATCTCGCCCGAGGTCCGTGCCTCTGCCGTCGCTATGGCGGAGGCGACGCGCGCATGATCGGAGGCGTTCACTCGCATCACCATCCGCCCGAGGCTCCCCCGCCGCCGAAACTGCCGCCCCCGCCCGAGAAGCCGCCGAAGCTGCCGCCGCCCGAGCTGCCGGATGACCGCGAGGATCCGCGCGATGCGTTCGACAGGACTTCCGATGCGGCCCAGACCCAGACCGGATCGATCCCGCTGCGCTTGGCGCCGCGCCGCCGACCGCGACGACCGATGCCGCGAAGCAGGCTCAGGAAAAAGAAGATGAAGATCACGGCGATGATCAGGCCGGGCAGGATCGGCGCATCCGCCTCGCTGGGAGCGGCCGCCGCGGCGCGGGCCTGGGCCTCTGCTGGATCGAGCGTCAGCTGGGTGATCAGGGCATCGACCCCCGCTTCGATGCCGCTCGCGAAGTCACCGTCCCGGAAGGGCGGCAGGATGTCGGTCTGGATGATCTGGTTGGAGAGGGCGTCGGTCAGGACCGGCTCAAGGCCATAGCCGACCTCGATACGCACCTTTCGTTCCTTGGGAGCGACGATCAGCAGGACGCCGCTGTCGTTCTCCGCATTGCCGATGCCCCAGGCGCGGCCCAGGCGGTAGCCGTAGTCCTCGATCTCGTAATCCTGGAGGCTGTCGAGGGTCGCCACCACCAACTGATCGCCGGTCTGGGTCTCGAGCTGGGCCAGCCTGGCCGTGATGGCGGCTTCCTGATCGGGCGGCAGCAGATCGGCCTGATCGACCACACGACCGGACAGGGCCGGGAAGGTCGGGTCGGCGAGCGCCCGGGACGGGGTCGCCAGGGTCGAGGCCAAACCGATCAATGAAATGACCAGAAAAGCCCTGACCGCCTTAGTCATGCTGGTCAAAATCACGGGGCGGGCGGTGCTGAACCCGGGGCGACGGCGGGGGCCGCGCCACCCGGCTGAGCCGGAGCCTGGCCGTCGAGGTTGAACGACACCTGGGGCGCGGTCTGGGCTTCAGTCGTGGCGGTGAACAGCTGCATCGGCGCCTCGCCCGAGAAGGCCGTCTTGGCCCAGATCACGGTCGGGAAGGTGCGCAGGGAGGTGTTGTAGTCCCGAACCGCTTCATTGTAATCGCGCCGCGCGATGGTGATCCGGTTCTCGGTGCCCTCAAGCTGCGACTGGAGCTGAAGGAAGCCTTGGTTGGCCTGAAGTTGGGGATAGGCCTCGACCGTGACTAGCAGGCGGGAGAGGGCGCTGGTCAGTTGGCCCTGCGCCGCCTGAAACTGCTGGAAGGCGGCGGGGTCGCTCAGGGTGTCGGGCGTGATCTGCACTGAGGTCGCGCGGGCCCGGGCCTCGATCACCTGGGTCAGGGTTGTGCGTTCCTGGATCGCCGCGCCCTGGACGGTCGCGACGAGGTTGGGAATCAGATCGGCGCGACGCTGGTACTGGCTCTGGACATCGGCCCAGGCCGCTTCGGCCCGCTCCTGCTTTTCCGGGATGGTGTTGTAGCTGCAGGCCGCGACGCTCTGGGCGGCGAGAACCACCGCGATCGTGCCGACGAGACGAGACGTGCTGCGAGCCATGAACCCCTCCACCCGACGGCAGATCGCCGTCTGTCTTGTGGAGACTATCAGCGCTTCACGACGCCGCTTCAAGCGTCCAGACTCTCCGGTTCGACGCCCGCCGCGCGACAGGCGGCCGTGTAGGTGTTGGCCAGGAGGCAGGCGATGGTCATGGGGCCGACGCCGCCCGGCACCGGGGTGATGGCGCCGGCCACTTCGACCGCTTCCTTGAACGCCACGTCGCCGACGACGCGGGTCTTGCCTTCGGCCGCCTTGACCGGATCGGCCGAGGGGACGCGGTTGATGCCGACGTCGATTACGGTCGCGCCCGGCTTGATCCAGTCGCCCCTGATCATCTCCGGCCGACCGACGGCGGCGACCAGGATGTCGGCGGTGCGGCAGATGGCGGGCAGGTCGCGGCTGCGCGAGTGGGCGATGGTGACGGTGCAGTTCTCGGCCAGCAGCAGCTGGGCCATCGGCTTGCCGACGATGTTGGAGCGGCCGACGATGACCGCGCTCAGACCCGACAGATCGCCCAGACGATCCTTCAGCAGCATGGTCGAGCCCAGGGGGGTGCAGGGCACGAGGCCGGGCAGGCCGACCGCCAGTCGCCCCGCGTTGACGACATGGAAGCCGTCCACGTCCTTGTCGGGATCAATGGCGCCCAGCACGGCCGAGGAATCGATCTGAGCGGGCAGGGGCAGCTGGACCAGAATGCCGTGGATGCCGGCGTCGGCGTTCAGCGTCGCGATCAGGTCCATCAGCTCGGCCTGGCTGGTCGTGTCGGACAGGCGGTGGGTATCGGACCGCATTCCGGCGCGGGCGGTCGTCTCGCCCTTGTTGCGGACGTAGATCTGGCTGGCGGGATCCTCGCCGACGATGACTACGGCGAGGCCGGGCTTGATGCCATGGGCCGCCTCCAGACGGGCCGAGGCGGCCGTCACCCGATCCACCAGAGCGGCGGCGAAGGCCTTGCCGTCGATGATCGTCGCGCGCGCGTCGGTATCGGCCATTGCGGGCCCTCTTTCGTCAGGATTCGATATGGTCCGCGCGATTTACAGCCGTCACGGTTCAGCGTCTATGTTCAGGCCGCAGAACAGGGGAAACCAATGCGCCGCTCCGCCTTCATCATGACCGTCAGCGCCCTGGCGTTGTTTGCCGCCGGATCCGTCGCGGCCCAGGACGCCACCCCTCTGCGTATCGGCCAGACGGTGAGCGGCCAGCTGACCGCCGAGGACACGAAGGTCGATAGCGAGGAGATGGGCCAGTACATCTACGACACCTATGCGATCCAGGCGCGCGATGGTCAGCGACTGGAGGTCACGATGCGGTCGGATGCCTTCGACGCCTATCTGGAGGCCTATGAGGGGTCGGACGACGGCGATGCGATCGCCATGGACGACGACGGCCTGGAGGAGGGCACGAACGCGCGTCTGCGCTTCTCGGCCGACAACGGGACCTACATTATCCGCGCCCGGACCCTGGGCGGTCTGGAAGGCGGCGACTACACGATCCAGGTGACCGATCGCGGCCCTGCGCCCCGTGCGCCGCGCCCGACCGCCATTCGCATGGGCGACGAATTGGACGGCGAAATCTCCGATCGTAGCCCGGTGGAGGAAGACGGGCAGTACGGGGAGTACACCTACGACGCCTACAGCTTCCGGGCGCGGGAGGGGGACCGCATCGCCATCGCTCTGGAGAGCGAGGCCTTCGATCCGATCGTCCGCGTGGGCCGGATGGGGCGCGGCGGCGCGTTCGAGGAACTGGCCCAGAACGACGATTCGGGCGCGGGCGGCCTGAACTCCTATCTGATCTTCACGGCACCTTCGTCGGGCGAGTTCGTGATCCGCGCCGCGCCTCTGGATGGTACGACCGAGGGTGACTACGAGCTGTCCCTGTCGGAGGCTCCGCCGCCGCTGGTCGCCCGTCCGATCGCGGTCGGCGAGACGGTCGAGGGTGTGCTCGAGGCCAGCGACGGCGGCAACGCCTCCGGCCAGCGGACCGATGCTTATTCCTTTAACGGCGTCGCGGGTCAGAGGGTCGTCGTGACCATGAGCTCGGAAGCGTTCGACACCTATCTGGAGCTGTTCTCCGAGAACGTCGAAGAGAACGGCGGCCGGTATGCGCTGGACTCGGACGACGACGGCGCCGGCGAGGGCACCAACTCCCGCCTGACCTACACCATCCCGTCGGACGGCCAGTACACGATCGAGGCCCGCGCCTTCACCGGCGAGGGCGAAGGCGCCTATGCCCTCGGCTTCGAAGAAGCCCCGCCGTTGCCGGCTCCGGTCGCCCTGACCTTCGGTGCGACCGTCCAGGGAGAGATCGTTTCCGAGGATCCACGCGACGACGAGAACCGGGGCTTCGACGCCTATTCTTTCACCGGTACGGCCGGGAACCGGGTGCAGCTGATCATGCGCTCTGGGGACTTCGACACCTACCTGCAGGTCGGAAGCCCGGAGGGGGAGTTCTATGCGATGGCGTCGGATGACGACGGTCTGGGAGAGGGGACGGACTCGCGCCTGAACTACATCCTGCCCAGCGATGGGGAGTTCATCGTGCGGGCTTCGCCCTTGTCTGCCGACGCCGACGGCCTGTACTCGCTGGAGCTGCTGGATCGTGGTCCGCAGCCTCTGCCGGGCAGCATTCTGGTCGGCGCGACGGCGCGCGGGACCCTGGGCGAAGACGACGCCCTGGCAGAGGACGGCAGCTTCTACGACGCCTACAGGATCTCGGCGAAGGCGGGCGACAAGCTGCGTTTGACCATGGTTTCCAATGAGTTCGATGCCTTTATCGACATCGGTCGGGAGGACGAATCGGGGACCTTCACCTCGGTTGTTTCCGACGACGACAGCCTTTCGGACACCCATGCCAAGGTCGACTGGGCGGTCGAGGAGGAGGGCGACTACGTCATCCGGGCCCGCAGCTTCGCCTCGGGTCAGTCCGGCGCCTACGCCCTCACGGTCGAGACCAAGGAGTAGGTTGCAGGCTCGATTGCCGTCCGGTTAGTCCGCGACGATTTCGACGACGCAATGCCCGCCTTTCGCCGACGATTTCGGTGAGATCGGCGACGCAGTGACTGCAGATTTTTGTGCAGTTTGGATAGGATGGTTACGGCGGAGACCCCAGAGTTGCGGCAAAGACCGCAATCGGCCTGAAACACCCAAAGGAGCCCCGATGCGTTCGCGTCGGGGCTTCTTTCGTCTATGGGTCGGGCATGGGCTTACCCGATCCTGATCTGATCCTTGTCGGCGGGGGACTGGCTTCGAGCCTGGTCGTCTGGAGGCTTGCGATTGACCGGCCGGAGTTGCGCGTCGTCGTGGTCGAGCGCGACGGGCGGCTGGGCGGAAAACACACATGGTCCTTCTTCGACGGCGACGTCTCGGCCGAGGATCGGGCGTGGCTGGCGCCGGCCACGCCGCACCGCTGGCCGGACGGGTACGAGGTCTATTTTCCCGGACTGAGCAGGGTTCTCGAGACGCCGTACAACAGCCTGACCTCGGAGCGGCTGCACGAGACCGTCGCGCCGTTGCTGGGCGATCGGCTGGTCGTGGGCGAGGCGGTCGAAGTGCGGCCGGATGGCGTTACGCTGGCGGATGGTCGGGTGCTGAGCGCGCCGGGCGTCATCGACGCAAGGGGGCCATCGTCGACCCCGCATCTGGACCTGGGCTGGCAGTTGTTCGTCGGCCGCACGGTGAGGCTGACCGAGCCGCACGGCCTGACGCGGCCGACCATCATGGACGCCACGATCGCCCAGGGTGACGCCTATCGCTTCGTCTATCTGTTGCCGTTCGACGAGCGGACCGTGCTGGTCGAGGACACCTACTATGTCGATGGCCCGATGCTGGATCGGGGGCTGCTGAACCGCCGCATCGACGCCTATATCCGGTCGCGCGGGTGGACGGTCGAGGCGGTGGTGGACGAGGAAGAAGGCGTTCTGCCCATCGCGCTGGACGGGGACATCGATCGCTTCTGGGCCGAGGGACCGGCGGTGGCGCGGGTCGGGCTGGCGGGCGCCTTGTTCCATCCGACGACGGGCTATTCCCTGCCGGACGCGGTGACGATGGCCCGGCGGATCGCGGCGGCGGACGACCTGACGTCGGCGGGACTGCGGCGTCTTGTCGAGCAACATTCGAAGGCGTTGTGGTCGGATCGGGCCTATTATCGGCTGCTGGACAGAATGTTGTTCCGAGCGGCCGATCCGGGGGAACGCTGGAAGGTCCTGCGACGCTTCTACGGCTTGTCGGAAGCCTTGGTCAGGCGCTTCTATGCAGGGCGATCGACGACGTTGGACAAGGTTCGCATCCTGGCGGGCAAGCCGCCGGTGCCGATCGGCCTGGCGATGAAACAACTCCGGGAAACCGGGCGAGGACGGACGGTATGAGAGACGTGACGGCCAAGCGCGCTGTGGTGATCGGCGCGGGCTTCGGCGGCATCGCCCTGGCCATCCGGCTTCAGCGCGCGGGCGTGCAGACGACCCTGGTCGAGAAGCGGGACAAGCCCGGCGGCCGCGCCTACGTCTGGAAGGAGCAGGGCTTCACCTTCGACGCCGGCCCGACGGTCATCACCGACCCGGATTGCCTCATCGAACTGTTCGAGGGGACGGGCCGGTCGCTGTCGGACTATGCGGAGCTGATGCCCGTCGATCCCTTCTACCGGCTGTGCTGGGAGGACGGGGCGTCGTTCGATTACAACGACGACCAGGCGGCGATGGAGCGCCAGATCGCGGCGTTCAATCCGGCCGACGTCGAGGGCTACAACCGGTTCCACGCCTATTCGGAGGAGCTGTATCAGGAGGGCTACGTCAAACTGGGCGCGGTGCCGTTCCAGTCCTTCTGGTCGATGATCAAGGCGGCGCCCGAGCTGGCGCGGCTGGAAAGCTGGAACAGCGTCCACGCCATGGTGGCGCGCTACATCAAGGACCCGCATCTGCAGCAGGCCTTCAGCTTCCACACGCTGCTGGTCGGCGGGGACCCGTTCAAGACGAGCTCGGTCTATGCCCTGATCCATGCGCTGGAGCGGCGCGGCGGCGTGTGGTTCGCGCGGGGCGGGACGGGTGCCTTGATCGCCGGTCTGGTGAAGGGGTTCGAGGACCTGGGCGGTACGGTCCGGCTGAATACTTCCGTCGAGCGGATCGAGACGGAAGGCGACCGGGCAACGGGGGTTACGCTCGACACCGGCGAGACGATCCGCGCCGACATGGTCGCGTCCAATGCCGATGTGGTCCACACCTACGACAAGCTGCTGGGCCGCACGCCGCGCGGAAAGGCCAAGGCGAAATCGCTGAAGTCCAAGCGGTTCTCCATGTCGCTGTTCGTGCTGCACTTCGGCACGTCGCAGCCGCAGCCGCAGCTGGCCCACCACACCATCTGTTTCGGGCCGCGTTATCGTGAGCTGATCTCCGAGATCTTCTCCGGCCCGACCCTGCCCGAGGACTTCTCCCTCTATCTGCACGCGCCCTGCGCCACCGACCCGTCGATGGCGCCCGAGGGTATGTCGAGCCACTACGTCCTGTCGCCCGTGCCGCACCTCGGCGCCGCCGACATCGACTGGGAGACCAAGGGGCCGGAGTACCGCGAGAAGATCATCGACTACCTGGAGGAGCGGTACATCCCGAACCTGAGGCGCGATCTGGTGACGACGCGCATCTGGACGCCGGCGGACTTCAAGGAAGACCTGAACGCCCACCTGGGCTCGGCCTTCTCGCTGGAGCCGATCCTGACGCAGAGCGCCTGGTTCCGGCCGCACAATCGCGACGATGTCATCTCGAACCTGTATGTCGTCGGCGCCGGCACCCATCCCGGGGCGGGCATTCCCGGCGTGGTCGGTTCGGCCAAGGCGACGGCGGGGCTGATGCTGGAACAGGCCGCACAGAACGCATGACCGCAGACGCCGTCCTCGCCGCCTCCAAGGCCTCGATCACCAAGGGGTCGAAAAGCTTCCGTTCGGCCTCGCGTCTGTTCGACCCGGCCGTGCGGGAGGACGCCTGGCTGCTCTACGCCTGGTGCCGGGCCTGCGACGACGAGATCGATGGCCAGGACCACGGCTTCGGCCACGAGAATCTGACGACCGAAGAACAGCAACGGCGGCTGGCGCGGCTCTACGACATGACCCGGCGGGCCATGACGGGCGAAGCCATGCCAGACCCGACCTTCGCCGCCTTCCAGCGTGTGGCCCTGCGCCACCGGCTGCCGGAACGGTGGGCCATGGACCTGATCGACGGGTTCGCCATGGATGTGGAGCACCGGGAGTATCGGACGATCGACGACGTCATGGCCTATTGCTGGCATGTCGCCGGGGTCGTGGGGGTGATGATGGCGCGGGTCATGGGGGTGACCGACCCCGAGGTGCTGCGCCGGGCCCAGGATCTGGGGCTGGCCTTCCAGCTGACCAATATCTCGCGCGACGTGATCGAGGATGCCGAGGACGGGCGGGTCTATCTGCCGTCCGACTGGCTGGTCGAGGCGGGGCTGGAGCCGACGGCGGCGGCTGTTGCGGACCCGGCGAACCGGCCGGCGGTGCATGAGGTCACCCAGCGGCTGTTGAGCGTAGCCGAGCCCTATTACGACAGCGCCCGCGATGGTTTGCGCGGCCTGCCGTTCCGCTCGTCGATGGCGATCGCGGCGGCGCGAGGCGTCTATCGCGAGATCGGGCGCAAGGTGATGCGGCGAGGTCCGGGCGTTTGGGTCAAGCGGGTGTCGGTCGGCAAGGCGATGAAGTTGTGGCTGTTCGGGCGGGGCGCGCTGATCGCCGTCTGGACCCAGACGCTGGATCGCGGGAAGGTGCCGCCGACCCGTGCGGCGCTGTGGACGCGGGTCTAGCTCGGGTCCGATAGGGTCTTCGGCAGGTCGCGCTGCATATGGAGAACCCGCCAGACGACGATGCTGTCGCCGTGGTCATAGTAGAAGACGAGATATGGAAAGCGCTTGAGCGGCCAGGACCTCAAGCCGGGGAGGCCGACTTCCTGGCCAAGCCGCGGTGATCCAGCCGTCGGCATCTGGGCGACATGCCGAAACGCAATGTCTATCGCTTCGAGGAAGGATTGGGCGACGGCTTCACCGGCTTCGCCGAGGTAGAAGTCCACGGCGGATCGGACGTCTTCCCGGGCCAGGACATGGCGCTCGATCCTGCGGGTCTTCAACCCGCGTGGGCCTTAATTCGCTCTCTCAGGGAGGCGATCCAGTCCTCATAGGGCTGATCGTCGAGAGGTGACGCCGCCCCATCAAGCAGCAGGCGCCGAAGCCTTTGGCGGTCAAGGTCGCGCCGGATAAGGTCTCGCACATATTCACTGCCGGTGCCGTAACCGCCTTCTGAAATGCGGTCATCGACGTCTGCCTTGAGGCTGTCGGGGAGCGATATGTTCATCGTAGCCATGCGCCAACCTAAGACGATGGCAAAAAATGGCAAGCCTCAGGCTGGCGGTCGGTGTCTCATCTCCGGCAACCGCCACCAGGGCGTCCTGGGCGACAGGTGGTGCTCGTGGTGCAGGCCGAAGTGGAAGCAGGTCAGCAGGGAGGCGATCCACGGCATCGGAACCGTGCGGGCATTGTGATGGTCCGCGAAGTCGGGGCCGGAGCCGACATGGCGATGCGGGAGCCAGGTGCCGAAGACGAACAGCTGTAGCGCGCTGAGGATCGCAGGGATCGCCCAGAACAGGATGAGGTTGGCGACCTGGGCCCCGATCAGCAGATAGGCGACCAACACCGCCGTCACGACGGCGAACTCGCGCCAGCCGAAATAGCGGGTGAAGAAACCGTAGAACCAGGGTCCGAAGGCCTCGGGTCGACCTGCGTGGAAGTCGGGGTCGTCCGCCTGTCCAGGCGTGCGGTGATGCTGGTGGTGATTGATGTTGAGCTTGCGGAAGGAGAAGGCGGCATAGGCGCCGACGCAGACCTGGCCCACCAGGGCGTTGAGGCGTGGGCGGCCGGGCGCGAGCGAGCCGTGCATGGCGTCGTGGGCGACGATGAACATGCCGGCCCCGAGCCAGCTCTGGGTCAGGATGATCAAGGGCGCGAGGGCGACGGCCGGCCAGGTCAGGGGCTGGAAGAAGACGCCCCAGACATGCAGCGAGAGCCAGCTGGAGACGATCAGGGCGGCGAGCGTCAGGCCGATGGCAGTCTGGCGGGCAGGGCTCATCCTGGGGTCATTCCGCGGCCGCTTGTCGGTCCGGAGCAGCGCGCTCCGCCCGGCGGGCCTTCAGGATGGCGCTGAGGCGGTGCGGATCGGGCGCGAAGACGAAGCCGAAGGAGACGGCGCCGTCGCGCGTCTGGACCGCGTGATGCAGCTTGTGCGCCTGAACCAGGCGGCGGGCGTAGCCGTTCTTCGGCATCCAGTGGAACGGCCAGCGCTGGTGCACCAGGCCGTCGTGCACGAAGGCGTAGACGACGCCGTACAGGGTCACGCCCAGGGCGATGGCCCGCACCCACCACAGGCCGGTCAGCCACGCGAGGACGAACAGGCCCGTCCCCACCACCGCCCCGACGACGCCATAGAGGTCGTTGGTCTCGAAAGTCTTGTCGTGCGGCTCGTGGTGATCGCGGTGCCAGCCCCAGCCGAGCGGGCCGTGCATGACGTAGCGGTGGGTCCACCAGGCGACGCCCTCCATGAGGAAGAAGACGGCCAGGGTCAGAAGGGTGAACCAGACGGGGAGCATGATCGGACACTACGCCTCGGCGCGCCCTGTTCCAACCGTGGCGTCGTGCCGCTAAGCAGTCGGCATGACCGATGACGCGATCCGCGACCGCAAGGACCAGCATCTGGACGTCGTCCTGTCGGGCGGCGGGCGGCATGCGCGGGATGCGGGGTTCGACTCGGTCCGCTTCGTGCACGAGGCCCTGCCGGATTTGGACCACGCCAAGATCGATCTGGGGGCGGATTTTCTGGGGCGCAGGCTGAGAGCCCCGTTGCTGATCAGCTCGATGACGGGCGGGCCGGCGCGGGCGGAGGCGATCAACGCCCATCTGGCCGAGGCGGCGCAGGCGCTGGGGATCGCCATGGCGGTCGGTTCGCAGCGGGCGGCGCTCGAGGGGGCGGGCGCGGGTCTGGATCAGTCGCTGCGACGCCGGGCGCCGGACACGCCGATGCTGGCCAATATCGGCGCGGCCCAGCTGACGCGCGGCTTCGGCGTGGACGAGGCGCGACGGGCCATCGAGATGATCGGCGCCGACGCCCTGATCGTGCATCTGAACCCTCTGCAGGAAGCGTGTCAGCCGGAGGGAGACCGCGACTGGTGGGGCGTGGGGGCGGCGCTTGAGGCTCTGGTGCGGCGGCTGGAGGCGCCGGTGGTGGTCAAGGAGACGGGCGCGGGATTGTCGGCGGCGACGGCGCGACGGCTGGCGGACATGGGGGTGGCGGCGCTGGATGTGGCGGGCGCGGGCGGGGCGAACTGGGGGCTGATCGAGGGCGAGCGGGCGACCGATCCGGGCGACAAGGCGCACGCCCGGGCCTTCGCCGACTGGGGCATCCCGACGGCCGTGGCCATCGCCCAGGTACGGGCGGCCTGCCCGGACATGGTCCTGATCGGCTCGGGCGGGGTGCGCGACGGGCTGGATGCGGCCAAGGCGATCAGACTGGGCGCCGATGTCGTGGGACAGGCGGCGGGGGTGCTTCAGGCGGCGACCGTGTCGACCGAGGCCGTGGTCGCGCATTTCCAGGTGGTCATTCGCCAACTGAGGACGGCGTGTTTCTGCACGGGGTCTGCGAACCTGCAGGGGCTGAGGACGGCCCCGCTGCAATAGCGGTCGGGGGCGCGGCCAGCTGAATACACTCTAAACGGGTGTTTGAGCTATACCCTAAAGTTGTGTCCGGGTTCGTGTATGATAGACGGATCATCGGAGTTGATTCGTGAGTGTTCATCCTTTCCCCGCCCATCGCGTGCTTCGCCGGACGCCGGTTCGTGCGCCGGATTGGGTCGAGACGATGCTGGTGGCCGGGCTGTTGCTGACGACCGCCGTGCAGATCGGCCTGTGCGTCTGGGCCTGGCTGGCCTAACGCGGCGCGCCGTCGGGCCAGACGGTGACCTCATCGGGCCAGACCCGGCGGTTGGGCGAGCCCTGGTAGACCCAGTCCATCGTGCGGGCCAGCGATCGGGCGCCGAACCTCTGGGTCGGCAGGGCGGCGGGCAGGCCGTGCATCCGCCTGGCCCAGTCGGGCAGCAGATCCGCGCCGGCGGCCATGACCAGACCGGCCGCGACGCCTTCCGCCGGTCCCCCGATGCGCTGGCCCATGACGAGGGCGGCGACCTCGCGCGTGCGGGCGTCGGCCTTGAGCTGGGGACGCATGGACTGGATCAAGGCCTCGGCCTCGGCGCGGTTGCGGGGCACGGGATCGGCGCCGAGGGCGAGACCGATCCGGGCCATCTCGGCGAAATAGGCGTCCTGATCGGCCCCCGACATCTGCGGGTCCTGGTAGCGGACCCAGGCGTCGAGGAAGCTCTTGATCTCGGTCACATGGACCCAGGCCAAGAGGGTCGGGTCGTCGACCTTGTAGGCCGTGCCGTCGGGCAGGGTCCCGCCGAGTTTGCGATGGATGCCCTTGACCCGGTCGATGGCCGCCTGACCGGCCGAGGCGTGGTCGAAGGTGGTCACGGCGATGAACTTGGCCGTGCGGCGCAGGCGGCCATGCATGTCGGCGCGAAAGTCGGAGTGGTCCCAGACGCCGGCCAGCACCGCCGGATGCAGCATCTGGAGCAAGAGGCCCGACACCCCGCCGATCATCATGGTGACGATGTCGCCGTTGACCCGCCATGCGACGGCGTCGGTCGGAAACAGGGCGTCGGCGCGACGCAGGGCCGGCCGCTCGCCCGCCTCATAGTCGTTGAACAACTCGTTGATCCGGCGGCGGATCATGACCTTGACGGGCTGCAACGGGTTCATCCGATCAGGCCGCGTCGCGCCATTGCTTGAGCGCGTCCAGCGCCCGGATGCTCATCAGCCGCTTCTTGGCCCGGCCGCGTTCCTTGAGCGGGATCTTGACCCCGGCCTCGTCGACTTTGGGGGCCTCGAGTGGGGGCAGAAGTCCATAGTTGATGTTCATCGGCTGGAACTTCGACCCGGCCAGGTGGCCGCCGGTGATGTGTTCGACCAGGGCACCGATGGCGGTGTGGGCCTCTGGCGCGTCCAGGGTTTTGCCCAACCGTTCGGCGGCGGCGAGACGGCCGGCGAGCAGGCCGGTGGCGGCGCTTTCGACATAGCCTTCCACGCCGGTGACCTGACCGGCGAAGCGCAGGCGCGGCATCGACTTCATGCGCAGCTGGCGGTCCAGCAGATGCGGGCTGTTCAGATAGGTGTTGCGGTGCAGGCCGCCGAGCCGCGCGAACTGGGCGTTCTGCAGGCCGGGGATCATGCGGAAGGTCTCGGCCTGGGCGCCGTGCTTCAGCTTGGTCTGGAAGCCGACGATGTTGAACAGGGTGCCGAGCGCATTGTCCTGACGCAGCTGGACGATGGCGTGGGCCTTGACCAGCGGATCGCGCGGGTTGGTGAGGCCTACCGGCTTCATCGGGCCGTGGCGCAGGGTCTCGCGACCGCGCTCGGCCATGACCTCGATGGGTAGGCAGCCGTCGAAATAGGGGACGTTCTCCCACTCCTTGAACTCGGCCTTGGGGCCGTCGATCAGGGCGTCGATGAAGGCGTCGTATTCGGCCTTGTTCATCGGGCAGTTGACGTAGGCGGCGGCGTCTCCGCCCGGGCCCTCCTTGTCGTAGCGCGACTGGCGCCAGGCGATGTCGAAGTCGATCGACTCGGCGTGGACGATGGGGGCGATGGCGTCGAAGAACGACAGGCTCTCCTCGCCGGTCAGCTTCAGGATGGCCTCGGCCAGGGCGGGGGAGGTCAGCGGTCCGGTGGCGACGATGACATTGTCCCACTCTTCCGGCGGCAGGCCGGCGATCTCTTCGCGCTGGACGGTGACGAGGGGGTGGGCGTGCAGTTTGGCGGTGACCGCTTGCGAGAAGCCGTCGCGGTCGACGGCGAGGGCGCCGCCGGCCGGGACCATGTGGTCGCCGGCGCAGGCCATGATGATCGAGTCCAGCGCCCGCATCTCGGCGTGCAGAAGGCCCACGGCGTTGTGCTCCCAGTCGTCGGACCGGAAGGAGTTGGAGCACACCAGCTCAGCGAGGCCATCGGTGTGGTGGGCGTCGGTCTTGACGCCCGGAACGCCGCGCATCTCGTGCAGGATCACCGGGACGCCGGCGGAGGCGATCTGCCAGGCGGCCTCCGAACCGGCGAGGCCGCCGCCGATGACGTGGATAGGGGAGAGGTCAGTCATGGCGGCTTCATAGACACGTCACAGGTGTTCGTCAGCAGGCGTCTGTCGGCATGTGGTATCGCGCGCTATGATCGGACGAACGCTCAGCGAGGGGGCTTGATGAGCCGCAAGGATGTGGGAGGCCGGCGCCTGAACCTTCGGGTCGCCCTGGGACGGACGCTGCGCGTGCTGCCGCTGCTGTGGTCGGGGTCGGCCGGGGCACTGGTTCTGTGCGTCGCGATCTCGCTGCTGCCCCTCATCTGGGCGCCGGCGGGCGGACTGGTCTGGCTGTGGATCGCGGCCGCAGTGGTCGCGACCGTGGTCGCCGTCGGGGCTCTGGCGAGGCTTTCGATCAGCGATGATCTGGCCGGCGCCCGAGCGCTGGGGCTCGGTCTGCTCGGATTGCAGGCGAAACTGCCCGAGGCGCGGCTGGTCGGCGCGGCCCTGCTGTGCCTGCTGTTCCTGACGATGATCCTGTCGATCCTCGGTTTGGTGGTGCTGGCCATCTTCGGCATGGCCGAGCTCGATGTGCAGGCGATCCAGGCGCGGGATTGGGCCAGGGTCGGAGAGCCGTGGAAGCTCGGCGTCCTGGCCGCGCTGGCGATCGGCGCCGTGGCCATTCCTTTGTTACTGACCGTGCGGCTGTCGCTGTTCGCGCCCGCGACCCTGGGGCGGCGTCAGATGGTGTCGCTGAACGCCATGGGCATCGCCTACGGCAGCTTCTGGCCGATCCTGGGCGGTCTGATCATCACGGCTGTGCCCAAGATCGTCCTGCTGACCCTGATCGGGACCGGTTTGCTGACCGGTGCGGTGGGACAGGTGGTCTGGGTGCTGGGGCTGGTCGGGGTGCAGTTACCGCTGACGCTGGGCTTCCTCGGCGCCGCCTATCGACAGCTGGAATACTGGTCGCCCGACGAACCCAGATGATGGAGCCGAAGCGATGAAGCCGAGCTTTTCCTTCAACGACGCCCTGTCGGCGCCCTTCGCCATGCTGAAGCGGCGACCGCTTTATCTGTTCGTCTGGGGGCTGTTGATGGTCGCGTTGATGGCCGCCCTGTACGCGATCATGATCCCGGCGTTCGCGGCGCTGCGGCTCGACCAGGCGGGCGAACCGGCCTTCATAGACCAGTACATACTGGAGATGTCGCGGTTCAGCGCGGCGATCAACGGCATGAATGTGCTCATGTATCTGGGCATGCTGGTGCTCTGGACGGCGGCGGGGCGGTCGACCCTGTCGCCCGGGCGCGGCGATCGGTTCCTGTTCCTGCGCCTGGGGATGGACGAGGTCAGGGTCGCGGTGACGTTCGTCGCCGTTTTCGTCGGCTGGTACATCGCCCTCGTCGTGCTGGCCCTGATCGGCGTGGCCCTGGCCCTTGCTCTGTGGCCGTCCGGCGAGGCGACGGCGGTCGGGGTCGTGATGGTCTATGGCCTGATCGTTTTCCTCGGCTCGATCTGGGCTCTGGTGCGGGTCTCCCTGATCGCGCCCGCCACGCTGATCCTGAAACGGTTTGCCTTTTCGGAAGGCTGGGCGCTGGCGCGGGGACAGGTGTGGAAGCTGATCGGCCTCAACCTGGTCGTCTGGGTCATCTATATGGTCGGCCTGATCCTGCTGTATGCGGTGGTAGGCGGCGTACTGGCGGCCGGGTTCTTCGGGCAGGGTCTGGTCTGGCCTTCGGAGGTCGAGACCATCGCCGATCTGGAGCCGCTGTTCCGGTCCATGGTCGCCCCCCTGGCCGTGACGGCCTTGCCGGTGGCTCTGGGCTACGGCTGGATCATGACCCTCTATGCGGCGCCGCCGATCATCGCGGCGCGACAACTGCTCGACGGGAACCCCGCGCCCGCGCCGATCGGCGAAGACGCGCCGCCCGCCGATAGGCTACAACCCGTGCCATGAGACCCAAGGGAGGGATTCGATGACCTTTTCAGCGACCGAGGCCGCGTTCGAAGGCTTCCGCATCGTTCGGCGTCATCCGCTGGCGATCGTGTTCTGGGCCCTGGCCTATGTGATCTTCTTCGGGGCCTTCCTGGGCCTGTTCGCCGGCCCCCTGGCGAGCGTGATGGCGACCACCGAGGCCATGGAAGGATCCCAGCCGAGCCCGCAAGAGGCCCAGGCCCTGATGGCGAGTTGGTCCGGCTTCATCGTTCTCGGCGTGCCGCTCAGCCTGGTGCTGGGCGCGGTGCTCAACGCCGCGGTCGCCCGGTCCGTCCTGAGGCCGGCCGAGAAAGCCTTCGGCTATCTGCGCCTCGGCGGTGACGAGCTGCGCGTGCTGGCTGTCACCTTCATTCTCGCCATCGTCTTCTTCGCCGCGACGATCCTGCTTTTCGTCGTCGTCGGTCTGGTGGCCGGACTGGCCGCTCAGGCCGGCACGGGCGTCAGCATTCTGGTCGGCGTCCTGCTGGGGCTCGGCGCCTTGGGCCTGCTGATCTGGCTGGCGGTTCGGTTGAGCCTCGCGGTGCCGATCACCTTCCACGAGCGGCGGATCGCCCCCTTCGCCTCGTTCGCCATGACCAAGGGACAGTCCCTGCCGATCCTGGGCATGGCCGTGATCGCCGTCATCATGTCGCTTCTCGTCAGCCTTCTGGGCACCATCATCGCCCTGCCGGTCACCCTGACGACGGGCGGGCTGAACCAGCTGGCCACCATGGACGGCCAGTCGACGGCGCAGATCCTTCAGGCCGCCGGACCCGCGCTGGCGGCCTGGGCCGTGATCAATGCCATCTTCTCGGCCCTGCAGCTTGCCGTGATCTACGGGCCCTTCTCGGCCGCCTATCGCGACCTGAAGGACCTGCCGCACGAGTGAGGCGGGCCGCGAGCGTCGATACGCTCACGACCTCATGCCTATGCCGAGGCCTTGGCCCGCGTCTTCCTGGCCGGGGCCTCGGCGGTCAGGGCCGCGACCCGCGCCTTGCGGCGCGTCTCGTGCCGGTCCAGCACCTCCTTGAGGTATTTGCCGGTCCAGGACTTGTCGTTTCGCGCGACCTCCTCCGGCGTGCCGACCGCCACGATCTCGCCGCCGCCGTCGCCGCCCTCGGGACCGAAGTCCAGCAGGTAGTCGGCGACCTTGATGACATCGAGGTTGTGCTCGATCACCACGATTGTGTTGCCGGTCTCGACCAGCTCCTGGAGCACTTCCAAGAGCTTCCGCGTGTCCTCGAAATGCAGGCCGGTGGTCGGCTCGTCGAGGATATACAGGGTCTTGCCGGTCGCCCTTTTCGACAGCTCCTTCGACAGCTTGACCCGCTGGGCCTCGCCGCCTGACAGGGTCGTCGCCGACTGGCCGACCTGGACGTAGCCAAGGCCTACCCGCTCCAGCGTCTTCATCTTGTCCCGGATCGGCGGCACGGCGGTGAAGAAGCGCGCGGCCTCCTCGACCGTCATGTCGAGAACGTCCGAGATGGACTTGCCCTTGAACACGATCTCGAGGGTCTCGCGATTGTAGCGCTTGCCCTTGCAGACGTCGCAGGTGACGTAGACGTCCGGCAGGAAATGCATCTCGATCTTGATCAGGCCGTCGCCCTGACAAGCCTCGCAGCGCCCGCCTTTCACATTGAACGAGAAGCGGCCGGGGCCGTAGCCGCGCGCCTTGGACTCCGGCAGGCCCGCGTACCAGTCGCGGATGGGGCCGAAGGCGCCGGTGTAGGTGGCCGGGTTCGAACGTGGGGTGCGACCGATGGGCGACTGATCGATGTCGATGACCTTGTCGAAATGCTCCAGCCCCTCGATCCGGTCGAAGGGGGCGGGCGCCTCGGAGGCGTTGTTCAG
Source organism: Brevundimonas sp. FV1ye28 (assembly GCF_058681135.1). Taxonomy (NCBI): domain Bacteria; kingdom Pseudomonadati; phylum Pseudomonadota; class Alphaproteobacteria; order Caulobacterales; family Caulobacteraceae; genus Brevundimonas; species Brevundimonas sp. FV1ye28. The sequence goes on from NZ_CM178731.1 coordinate 298,093, forward strand.
GCGACGCGCGGCGGCCTTGTAGAGGGTCTCGATCGTGAAGGTCGACTTGCCGCCGCCCGACACCCCGGTGATGCAGGTGAAGACGCCGACCGGGATCTCGCCCGTGACGTTCTTCAGGTTGTTGCCGGTCGCGCCCGAGACCTTGAGCATCCGCTTGCGGTCGAGCGGGCGGCGGCCTTCGGGCGGCAGTTCGATCTCGCGCTCGCCGGTCAGGTATTTGCCGGTCAGGGACTTGGGATTGGCCATGACCTCGGGGGGGGTGCCCTCGGCGCAGATCTGGCCGCCGTGGACGCCGGCGGCGGGCCCCATGTCGATGACATAGTCGGCGGTCATGATCGCCTCCTCGTCATGCTCGACGACCAGGACCGAGTTGCCGAGGTCGCGCAGACCCATCAGCGATTCCAGCAGCCGGGTATTGTCGCGCTGGTGCAGGCCGATCGACGGCTCGTCCAGCACGTACAGAACGCCCGTCAGGCCCGAACCGATCTGGGACGCCAGACGGATGCGTTGGCTCTCGCCGCCGGACAGGGTGCCGGAGGACCGCGACAGGCTGAGGTAGTCGAGGCCGACGTTGTTCAGGAAGCGCAGTCGGTCGCCGATCTCCTTCAGGATGCGACGGCCGATCTCCATCTGTTTTTCGGTCAGGTGCGCCGGCAGTGCCTCGGCCCAGTCGAAGGCCTTCTTGATCGACAGCATCGAGATTTCGGCGATGTCGTTGCCGGCGATCTTCACCGCCAGGGCCTCGGGCTTCAGGCGTTTGCCGTGGCAGGCGTCGCAGGGCGTCTCGGACTGGAACCGGCCCAGCTCTTCGCGAACCCAGGCCGAGTCGGTTTCGCGCCAGCGGCGGTCGAGGTTCGGAACGACGCCCTCGAACGGCTTGGAGACCTCGTATTTGCGGGCATTGTCGTCATAGACGAACTTGATCTTCTCCGAGCCCGTGCCGTTCAGGATGACCTTCTGGGCCTTCTCCGGCAGCTCGCGCCACGGCTTGTCCATCGAGAACCCGTAGTGGAGCGCCAGCGCCTGAAGCGTCTGGGTGTAGAGGGGCGACGGCCCGCGCGACCACGGGGCGACGGCGCCCTTGTGCAGGGTCTTGTCGCGGTCCGGGATCACCAGGTCGGCGTCGAAGGCCAGCTTGACGCCCAGGCCGTCGCAGACCGGACAGGCGCCGAACGGGTTGTTGAACGAGAACAGACGCGGCTCGATCTCGGCGATGGTGAAGCCGGACACCGGGCAGGCGAACTTCTCGGAGAAGGTCAGGCGGCGCGGGTCTTCACCCTCGGTCGCGTTGGCCCATTCGGCCACGGCGATGCCGTCGGCCAGACCGAGCGCGGTCTGCAGGCTGTCGGCATAGCGCGCCTCCAGCCCGGCCTTGGTGACGATCCGGTCCACGACGATGTCGATGTCGTGCTTGAACTTCTTGTCGAGCGTCGGCGCGTCCTCGATGGCGTAGAACTGACCGTCGATTTTCAGGCGCTGGAAGCCCGAGCGCTGCCACTCGGCGATCTCCTTCTTGTACTCGCCCTTCCGGCCACGAACGACGGGGGCGAGCAGCAGCAGCCGCTCGCCCTCGGGCAGGGCGACCAGCTTGTCGACCATCATGGAGATGGTCTGGCTCTCGATCGGCAGGCCGGTGGCGGGCGAATAGGGGACCCCGACCCGCGCCCACAGCAGCCGCATGTAGTCGTGGATCTCGGTCACCGTGCCGACGGTGGAGCGCGGGTTCTTGGAGGTGGTCTTCTGTTCGATGGAGATGGCCGGCGACAGGCCCTCGATCAGGTCGACGTCCGGCTTGCCCATCAGCTCCAGGAACTGGCGGGCGTAGGCGCTCAGGCTCTCGACATAGCGCCGCTGGCCCTCGGCATAGATGGTGTCGAAGGCGAGCGAGGATTTGCCCGACCCCGACAGGCCGGTCATGACGACCAGCTGCTCGCGCGGGATGTCGACGTCCACGCCCTTGAGATTGTGCTCGCGCGCGCCACGCACGCGAATGAAGTTGTGCTTTTCGGTCATGCTTTCCGGGAACGCAGGAGAGCCGGACAGGTGTCCGGTGCAACATCGCTATATGGGGACTGATCTCGCTGATTCAGCAAGAACAATGTGGGAACATCAAGGCGCTGCTGACAGAGGCTGTCACTCCAGCAGTGCGGCGCCTGTGTTCAGGGTGACAACGCAGGTGAAGTCATCCGGGCCGCCGGTCGAGCAATAGTCCACGCCGAACAGGTCGCGCTCCACGATTTCCGTGGTGCGGACGGTGCGGCCGTCGATCTGCACCTCCGTGCCGATCGCTGCACTGCGGGCCGCCAGTCCCTCATAGAAGGCGCGGGCCGGAGCGCCGGAGCAGGTGAACAGCAACCGGTCGCTGTCGCCCGAATGTGCGTGCCCATAGGTCCCGGACGCCGTCGCCTGGGCGATACAATCGACGAACAGCCGGGCGCGCGGGTGGGGCTGCGTCTGGATCGGGCTGTAGTCCGGTGGGCCTGCGACCATCTCGTCGGGCACCGTGGCGCAAGCCCCGAGGGCGAGTGAGGCGGCGAGGGCGGCGACGGCGAAACGGGTCAAAGCGACCTCCGGATGGTGATCGCTCACCCTGTCACAGCGAGCGGCGTCGCGTCAGCCCCAGCCGGCGACGGCACCCATGCGGCGGGCGGCGATCGGTTCATGGACGGCGAGATGGGTGCGGGGCTCGGCCTCGGCCTTGCCGAACAGCCAGCCCTGACCCTGATCGACGCCGATGTCCTTCAGGATGTCGGCGGCGCTCTGAGTCTCGATCATCTCGGCGATGGTTGTGACCTTGAGCGAGCGGCACAGTTCGACGAGATGGCCGATCAAGGTGCGGGCCTTGGGATCGCTCTCCAGCCCCTGGACGAAGGTTCCGTCGATCTTGACCGTGTCGACCGACAGGCGGCGCAGGTAGTCGTAGCTGGCCGCGCCAACCCCGAAGTCATCGATGCAGACCTTGATGCCGGCGGCGCGCAGGCCGCCGAGACGGCGATCTGCGGCCTCGACGTCTGACAGAGCCGCGGACTCGGTGACCTCGACGATCAGGCGATTGCGGTCGTCCGGCCTGCCGGAGGTCATGCGCAGCAGGGCTTCGACATAGCGATCGTCGTCGAAAGAGGAGCCGGAAACATTGACGGCGAACTTGAGCAGACCGGCGCCCTTCTGGCGCAAACGGCCCAGCGCCTTTTCAGCTACGGCGATGTCGAAACTGTCGATTAGGGCCATTTCCTCAGCCATGCGGATGGCTTGGGCCGGGCTTTCCTCACCCTTGAAGCGGGCCAAGGCCTCGAAGTGGTGCACGGCGCCGGTCTTGAGATCGACGATCGGCTGGTAGTGCAGGTCGAAACGGCGGTCGCGGACCATGCTCTGGAAAGCGTGCGCCTCCGCCAGCGTGCGGGACAGGGAGGCCGTGAAGCTCAGTTGGGGCTCGCCGCCGTCATTCAGACAGCCTTCGACGGCGACGCGCAGAGCGCGGAGCGCGTTCAGCGATCCCCCGGCCGCAGCCAGATCAGTTTCGAATGCCCGAGCTGACAGGTCGAAGCCTTCGCTCAACGCGATCTCGTTCACTTCGTCGGCAATATCGACGCCGTCGTTCCGGTCCCGCAGCAGGGCGAACCGCTCCGGCCCCAGCTTGCCCGCCGAGGACCCGTCAAGTGACGCGGCCTGAAGCGCGGCCTCGACGCGGGCATTCAGGCGTTCGCCGGCTTCACCCTCGGCCGTGGCCAGACCTTCGACATCGACGAAGGAGACGGACAGATCCTTGGTGTCGGCGGGCGGGGCCATAGCCTCACGCGCGCGCGCCAGGAAGGCGTCCGGCGTCAGGGCCGGCGCCGCCGCTGGATTGTGCAGTGGATAGGCCGGGCCTTCCCAGGTCACCGAGCAGGAGACGTTCGGGGCCAGGTTGGGAAGCAGGAAGAAGCGTGCTGTCGCGCGGCGAACTCGCCCCGTACCCGCCAGGAACAGGATGTCGATCGGCGCCGAGCGCGCGCCGGGACGCAGATCCTTCAGCAGGGTCTTGATCGGTGTGACGCTCTCCGGGGCGACACGGTGCTCAAGCGCGATACCGGTGAAGCTTTCGGCGGCCAGATCGGCCGATGGACCCGACCCGAGCCCAAATGTCACCGCGCCCTTGCCGTCAAGCTCGAGCAGCAGGTCGGAGGCGGCAAAGGCGAAACCGAGCAGGCGATGACGGATCATGCGCTGATCCTGCGCGCGAATCCGTTAAACTTCGCCGCAGAGGCATCCTTAACGGCGAAAGAATGCCCGCCAGGGTTCGGTCGGACGCGCCCTGGCTCAGGCGGTGCGGTTCAGGGTCACGGCCCGACTGTCGCCGCCATAGGCCTGGCCGGACGAACCATAGCCCGTGCCCATCGCCCGCGCGCCGGCGACTTCCTGGGCGATGGTGCGAACCAGGCCCTCGGAGATGGTCCGCGCGGCCTCGACCGTGCGGCCGTGTATGGCCAGGACGGCTTCGAACGCCTCGGTCGCCTTTATCAGTGCCATGCGCTCGCTGACGGGCGCGGCCATCAGGATCGCGCGGTTGGCCTTCAGGTGCCCGGATTCCTTGCGGTACTGGTTGGCCAGTTCCTGGGTCTCGGCCAGGCCCGCGGCGACATCGGCGGCGCGTCGGCCGGCGAAGGCGTCCGTCTCCATTTCCAGACGGGCGGTCAGCCGGTCGGTCAGGGCCGTCAGCTTGCGCAGATAGGCGGTGGCGGTGGTGGCGTCGGGGCTCATGCCGTGGCTCCGGGCAGGATTTGCGACTGCTGCTGTTCGGCCTGCATGCGGATCATTTCGGAGACGACGGTATCGGCCAGGCCGATGCCGCCGGCGCGGACGGTCTGTTTGGCCATCTCGTCGATCATGAAGCTGCGCCAGGTGCCCTCGGCCTCGCCGCCGCCGAACGGGCCGTCCGTCTCGATACCCTCGAACATGGGCTTGAGCATCTGAGACAGGAAGGACGCCTCGAACTTCTCGGCCGTCTCGCGCATGCGCGGCGTTTCGGCGTTCGGGGCGACGACCGAGGTCAGCAGGGAAGGGGAGACGGCCAGGTCGCTCATCACAGCACCTCGATATCGGCCTGCAGGGCGCCCGCCGCCTTGATGGCCTGAAGAATGGAGATCATGTCGCGGGGCGAGACGCCCAGGGCGTTCAGCCCGTTGACCAGGGTCGACAGCGAGGTCGCGCCGTTCACCAGCCGGATCTCGCGGCCCAGCTCCTCTTCGACGGTGACGTCGGATTGGGGGACAACCGCCGTCTGGCCCTGGCTGAAGGGGGCGGGCTGGCTGACCTGCGGGTTTTCCTGGACCGAGATGGTCAGGTTGCCCTGAGCGATCGCCACGGTGGAGATGCGGACGTTCTCGCCCATGACGATGACGCCATTGACCTCGTCGATGATGACGCGGGCGGGCGTGTCGACCGCGACCGGCATGTTCTCGACGCGGCTGATGAAGGCGGCCATGCCCAGTTGGGCCGGGGCGCGCAGGGTGATGACGCTGCCGTTCTCGGCCAGCGCCGTGGCGGGATAGGTGGCGTTGATCGCCGAGGCGACGCGCTGGGCCGTCGTGAAGTCGGGGTTGCGCAGGTTCAGCCGAACCTCGGGCATCGAGTCGAGGTGGAAGGCCGTCTCTGTCTCGACCGTGGCGCCCGAGGCGATCCGGCCGGCGGTCGGCACGCCGCGCGTCACCGAGGAGCCGGACCCGCCGGAGCCCGAGACCGCGCCGGTCTGGATCGAACCCTGGGCCACCGCATAGACGGCGCCGTCCGCGCCCTGGAGGCTGGTGACCAGAAGCGTGCCGCCCAGAAGGCTCTTGGAATCGCACATGCTGGAGACCGAGACGTCGACGCGCGAGCCGGGCGTGGCGAAGGGCGGCAGTTCGGCGGTCACCATGACGGCGGCCAGGTTCTTGGAGTTGGCGTTGGTCCCGCGGATGTTGACGCCCAGACGCTCGGTCATCCCTTCCAACGACTGGCGGGTGAAGGGGCAGTTGCGAAGGCTGTCGCCCGTGCCCGCCAGACCCACGACCAGGCCGTAGCCGACCAGCTGGTTGGTGCGCACGCCCTCGATCGAGGCGATGTCCTTGATGCGCGACTGGGCCGAAGCCTCACCGGCGAAGACGGTGAGGGCGGCGATGGGCGCGAGAAGGGCGGTGAGAAACTTTTGCACTGAGCCGGCTTTCCACGAGGGTTCGCCGCAGTCGTTGCGAAGATCGTGCCGGACTGAAAACCCAGTGAAATCAAACGCGCGTGTTGTGAGAGGCGGTGCGGCCCGGCAAATCCTGCCTCGCTGTTAACCAAACGGTGACGGTCCGCGCCCGATGGTGCGGCATGTCCCGGAGTCTCCGCCCATGAAGGTCAACGGTCCGTCAGGCGCCGCCCCCACAGGCGGTAACCGCCCGACGCGTGCGGCCGGCGGTTTTTCCATGCCCCAGACCACGGGCGCGGCTTCGGCCTCCGCAACGACGGCAGCGGCGCCCAGCTCTGCGGTCGCCGATCTCTCGGCCCTGATGGCGCTTCAGGGTGTCGAGACGGCGACCGAGCGTCGGCGTCGTGCGATCCGCCGGGGCGGAACCCTGCTGGACCGTCTGGAAGAGCTGAAACTGGCCATGCTGTCGGGCGAGGCGGGCGAGAACGCGCTAGAACGCCTGGGCCGCACCCTGCGCGAAGAGCGTCCCGAGGACGAGGATGCGGACCTGACTGGGCTGCTTCAGCAGATCGATCTTCGCGCTGCGGTCGAGCTCGCCAAGGCTCAGGTTCGCCGCAACGCAGCATAAACCCTGGGGAAACACCCGTTCCTCTTCGAGGCGGGAGCGAGGTGAGGGGGAAATGTCACGGTGCCGGTTGCAACGAAGCTTAACCGCGATCACGGACGCGAGAACCGTGTTGCCGCGACTCTTCGCCGTCACTATACGCCGTCAGACGCCATGGGGGGCGTTGTTGTTAGAGTGTGAGTGCGATGACCGCATTAGCCTCGATCGTGTCTGACGAACCGGTCGCCTACCGACCTTCCGACGACGAGCCGTTCATGAATGAACGTCAGCTCGCCTATTTCAAACACAAGCTGATGGCGTGGCGGGATGACATCCTGCGCGAGTCCAAGGGCACCGTCGTCAACCTGAAGGCGGAGACGGAGAACCATCCGGATCTGCTGGACCGGGCGTCTTCGGCTTCGGACCGCGCGCTGGAACTGCGCACACGCGACCGCCAGCGCAAGCTGATCTCCAAGATCGAGGACGCCCTGCGCCGGATCGAGGACGGCTCCTACGGCTATTGCGAGGACACTGGCGAACCCATCGGCCTGGGCCGCCTGGAAGCCCGTCCGACCGCGACCCTGTCGGTCGAAGCCCAGGAGCGCCATGAGCGCCGCGAGCGGGTTCACCGGGACGATTAGCAATCTCCCTCTCCCGCTGGGAGAGGGCTTGAGGCCCGCAGAGCGTAGCGATGCGTTTTGGCGGAAAGGGTGAGGGGCGTGCCCTTACCGGTTAGCGCCAGCCCCTCACCCTTTCGCGCCAGAACGACGGCTATCGCCGCCGTGCGCTCAATCCCTCTCCCAACGGGAGAGGGAAGGCAGGCCTACTCCGGAATATCGCTGAAGTTGCCGTAGCCTGAGCGGGCCAGGTTGCCGAACCGGGTGGTGTCCGCGTCGAAGCTCAGTTTGACGATGCCGATGGGGCCGTGGCGCTGCTTGCCGATGACGACCTCGGCCTGGTGCTGCAGCCGGTCCATGTCTTCCTGCCACTGCATATGCTCAGGCGAGCCTTCGCGCGGCTCGGTGCGGCCGAGATAATAGCTCTCGCGATAGACGAACATCACGCAGTCGGCGTCCTGCTCGATCGAGCCGGATTCGCGCAGGTCGGACAACTGCGGCCGTTTGTCCTCGCGCTGCTCGACCTGACGCGACAGCTGCGACAGCGCGATGATCGGGACGTTCAGTTCCTTGGCCAGGGCCTTGAGGCCGCCGGTGATCTCGGACACCTCCTGGACCCGGTTCTTCTGGCCGCCGCCCTCGCCGACGGTGATCAGCTGAAGATAGTCGACGATGATCAGGTCCAGACCCTGTTCCATCCGCTTCAGGCGACGCGCGCGGGCCGCCAGCTTGGAGATGGCCAGGCCGCCGGTGGCGTCGATGTAGAGCGGGCTCTCGCCGATCTCGATGGCGGCGTCGCGCACCTTGCCGAAGTCCGAGGCGTCGATCTCGCCCTTGCGGAGCTTGTCGGACGACACGCCGGAGGCATCGGCCAGGATCCGCATGGCGAGCTGTTCGGCGCTCATTTCCAGCGAATAGAAGGCGACCACACCGCCGGACACGGTCTTGCGCCCGTCCGGCGTCGGCTCCCAGCGGTAGTTGCGGGCCACGTTGAACGCGATGTTGGTGGCCAGCGCCGTCTTGCCCATCGACGGGCGGCCCGCAAGGATCAGAAGGTCGGACGGGTGCATGCCGCCGAGCTTGGAATCGAGATCGTCCAGGTGGGTGGCCAGACCGGCCAGCTTGCCTTCGCGCTGATAGGCCTCTCCCGCCATCTGCACGGCCCCGGCGAGGGCGGTCGAGAAGCTGACGAAGCCGGACGAGGGCGCGCCGGTCTCGGCCAGAGAATAGAGGGTCAGTTCGGCCTGCTCGATCTGATCCATCGCCGGCGTCTCGGGATCCGGCGCATCCTTGATGATGTCGCCGCCGATGCGGATCAGGTCGCGGCGCAGGGCCAGGTCATAGACCACGCGGGCATAGTCGGGCGCATTGGCTCCCGGAGGCGCGCGGTCCATCAGGTCGGCGAGATAGCGCAGGCCGCCGAACTCGGCGAAGGCCGGGTCCTGCTTGAACCGCTCCATCAGGATGGTCGGCTCGGCCAGCATGCCCTGGCGGATATGGTCCTCGATCGCGTCGTAGAGCCGCTGGTGGAAGGGCTCGTAGAAATGGCTGCCGCGCAGGCGATCGCTCAGCCGCTCGAAGATGGCGTTGTCGAACATCAGGGCGCCCAGCAGCGCCTGTTCGGCCTCGAGGTTGTGAGGCAGGGAGGGGATGGCGACGGAGTCGGCGGAGAAGGGGGCGAAGGCGTTCATCGGGTTAACGCTTACCCGTATGAGGCCCCCACGACATCGCCGGACGCACCCGCGAGCGGGGATGGTTTCCGCCCGTCTGTGGACCGCTGCAGAATCCCTAGACGGAACAGTTCGCGGTCAGGCGGCGGGGCAGGGGTAGCGGTCGGCCATCCATTCGCGGATGCCGTCGGTCGGAGTCATCCGGGCGCGGCGCGACTGGGGGATGGCGTTCAGAAACACCAGCAATTGTCGCGGGCTGACCTGCATCTCTGCGGGCGGGCAGGCGGCAGGACGACGCCCTGCGGCGCGCGCGGCGCGGTTCTCGGCCCCGACCGTCGTGAAGGCGGCGTTGGCCTCGTTCATCAGTCGGCGTGCATCGGGCCTGAGCGCCGCCAGGGGATTGAGCGGGATGCGGTTGGCCCGAGTGACGAAGGCGTCGAGCGTGGCGCTGGTCTGGGCGACGGCGGGCGTGGCGCAGGCGACGGCGACAGCCAGGGCGATGGCGGCGATTCTCATGTCGGACCCCTCCGGTGGAAAGGCCAAGCTTCAACCCCTGCTCGTGGCGGAAGCATGGCGCGGAAACGCGAAACGGCGCGGAGATCGCTCTCCGCGCCGTCCCGTGTTCGAGGCCGAACCCGTGTTTAGAAGTTGTAGCTCACGCGGGCGAACAGGAAGCGTCCGTTGAAGCCGTAGGGCGAGAAGCTGGGGTAGCCCACCGAACCCGTGGCGCCGTTGTTCGCGGCCGGGGTGAAGTTCGGATACTCGTCCGTCAGGTTGTTGACGCCGACTGCGGCCGTGACGCCGATCGGGAAGGTGTAGCGGCCTTCCAGGTCGAGTAGGGTCGCGTCACCGACCTTGTAGTCCAGGCTGGCGCTGTTGTTGGCGACCAGGACGTCGCCGTAGTAGGTGGCGCGGGCCGTGGCCGAGAAGTCGCCCAGGGTCCAGTCGACGCTGCCTACGACCTTGCGCTTGGGCGTGCCGTCCGTGAACGACAGCTGGTTGGAGCGGTCGAACAGATAGCCCGGCGAGGTCGGGATGGCGACAGTCGCGGGGACCGAGGCGAGGTCGGTGATCTCGGTCGCGTTGAAGTTGGCCGCGCCCGTGAAGGTGAACTGGCCGAAGTCCTGATCCGTGCGGTAGCGTGCGACGATATCGACCCCGTTGGTCGTGGTGTCGGCGCCGTTCAGGAAGAACCGCGCGCCGCTTACGCCGAAGGGGGCCAGCAGGGCCGCGGTCGCCGTCGTGGTGGCGGCCGTCTGGCTGGGTCGAGCCAGGCCGAGGGTTTCGGAGTAGATGATCCGATCCTCGATATCGATCCGGTAGGCGTCGACCGTCAACTCGAAACCGCCGTTGCGCAGGACGAAGCCGGCCGAGAAGTTGGTCGAGTGTTCCGGCTCGAGCGGCGCGGAGCCCAGGGCGATGGCGACAGGGTCGTTGACGCGGAACGAACCGGCATTGACCAGTCGCGTGACGGGAACGCCGGCCTCGACGGTCGTGACCAGGTTGGTCGCGACATAGCTGAAGAACTGCTGCTGCAGGGCCGGGGCCTTGAAGCCGGTTGAGATCGCGCCGCGCAGGGCGAAACGCTCGTTGGCGTCCCAGCGGGCCGACAGCTTGCCGGTCAGGGTGTCGCCGAAGTCGGAATAGTCTTCGTACCGGGCGGCGGCGCCGATGGTGACGCTCTCCGACAGTCGGCCTTCCAGGTCGATGTAGGCGCTGACGTTGTTGCGGTCCTCATCGGTGACGTTGGACGGCTGGAAGCCCGGGAAGCCCTGGGCGCCGACACCGGCGTTGACCGGTCCCCGGTTGTAGGACGTCGGCTCGCCGGCCGTGACCTCGAAGGTCTCGCGACGGTATTCGACGCCGAAGGCGACGTTGAGCGGTTCGAACAGACCCGCGTCGACCTGTTTCACGCCATCCGCCGCGATGGTCAGCTGGTCATAGCCCAGACCGCCGGCGTCGAAGAAGGTCTGGGACGCTGCGCCATAGGAGGCGTTGAGCGTGTTCAGGACGGTGTAATCCAGTTCGTTGCGACCGTAGCCGACCGAGAAGTCCCAATCGATGCCGGCGGCTTCACCCTTGAGGCCGCCGTACAGGTTCCAGTCGTCGATCGAGGCGCCGATCACCGGCAGGAAGCCCCTCGGATAGATGGCCGTGACGTTGTTGGCGTTGTTGAAAGCGCGCGCGGTGGCGGCGGCCTGCGAGTAACGGTGCTGATAGCCGCCGAACGAGTAGGCTTCCCAGCCGTTCTGCAGCGGCTTGCCGGCGTTGAACCAGATCGAGCCCGCACGGGTTTTCGGATCGCCGAAGCGGCCGATGACCGTGTTCGAGGAGCCGCCGAGGACGGCGCTGGATGCGGCATAGTCGGAACGATTGGTCGGATCCCGCTCCTGCACCTCGCCCGAGACGGTCAGGAAGCCGTCGCCGAACAGGGGCAGGCCGATCCAGCCGGCCAGGGAGTACTGCTCGCCGTCCGTCTCGCTGTGCGAACCGCGCGCGGTGTCGAACTCGGTGTCGTAGATGCCGTAGGTGGCCGTCAGGCCGCCGCCCGAGGAGGCCTCGCGCAGACGCAGGTTGATGACGCCGGCGATGGCGTCGGCGCCGTACTGGGCCGAGGCGCCGTCACGCAGAACCTCGACGCTGCTCAGGGTGACGCTGGGGATGGTGTTCAGGTCGAAGGCGGTCGAGCCGCGACCCAGGTTGCCGTTCACGTTCACCAGGGCGGCGACGTGGCCGCGCTGGCCGTTGATCAGGACCAGGGTCTGGTCGGGGGCCAGGCCGCGCAGGGTCGCCGGACGCACGTGGTCCGAACCGTCCGAGATGGCCGGGCGCGGGAAGTTGATGGCGGGGGCGGTGGCGGCGAGGGCTGCGGCCAGCTCGGTGCCGGCGCCCTGGCGGGTCAGGACCTCGCCGGAGATGACGTCGACGGGCGCGACCGAATCGAGGCGCGTGCGCCCGACGGTGCGGGTGCCGGTGACGATGACTTCCTCGACGGAGGTCGCGTCGTCCTGAGGCGTGCTCTGGGCCATGGCCGCGATCGGGCAGGCCAGCAGGGTCGCCGCCGAGGCGAAGCCGAGAAGGACGGAGCGAGATATTCTGACGTGCATGACGAGCCTGACGAGATATGGGCCGACGCGGGACGCGCGGCGCGCGAGAGAAGGTCAAAGTCCGGCGTAGGCCGCCGTGTGGTTGTCGACCGACCGCCCGTGCAAGATAATTGCGCGAACCGGCGCGGACGCCCCCTGTCGTGCAAGCTGGGTGCGCCAAACCGCACCGTCAAGCTCGTGTTAACGCAAGTGACTGGCTTCGTTGCAATTTTGACATAGTTTCTGCGAGCGGTTCGCGCCGCGCAGCAAAAAGGGCGTGCCCGGAGGACACGCCCTTTAGGTTCTCTGTCAGTCCGGCGAACCGAACTGAAAGGGATCAGGCCTCGGAGCCGAGACCGTCCTGTTGGCCGGCGCCGCCCTCGACCATGTCGCGGGCCTGTTCGGCGGCGGCGTTGCGATCTTCGTCGTAAGCCGACTTGATCACGTCCTCGCCCTTCGCCTGACGTTCGGCTTCATCGGCCGAGCGGGCGATGTTGATCTTGACCGTGGCGGTGACCTCGGCGTGCAGGCGCACGACGACTTCATGGACGCCCAGGGTCTTGATCGCCGTGTTCAGGGCGATTTGCGAACGCTCGACCTTGCCGCCTTCAGCCTGAACGGCTTCGGCGACGTCGCGACCTGCGACCGATCCGTAAAGCTGGCCGGTTTCGCCGGCCTGGCGGATCATGACGTAGGACTGACCGTCGATCTTGTCGGCGATCTTCTGAGCCTCGGCCTTGTTCTTGTCGTTGCGGGCCTCGATGGCCGCGCGGTCGAGTTCGAACTTCTCGAGGTTCTTGGAGGTGGCCCGCAGCGCCTTTTCACGGGGCAGCAGGAAGTTACGGGCGAAGCCATCCTTGACGGTGACGACGTCGCCGATGGCGCCGAGGTTCTCGACGCGTTCGAGCAGAACGACCTTCATCTTACTTCACCACGTAGGGCAGGAGGGCCAGATAGCGGGCGCGCTTGATGGCCTTGGCCAGTTCGCGTTGCTTGATCTGGGACACGGCGGTGATGCGCGAGGGCACGATCTTGCCGCGTTCGGAAATGTAGCGTTGCAGGAGCTTGACGTCCTTGTAGTCGATCTTCGGCGCGCCTTCGCCCGAGAACGGGCAGACCTTGCGACGACGATAGAAGGGACGACGGCCCGAGCCGCCCGAACCGGCGGGGGTGCCGGGGACGTTTTGCGAGGAGGTGGTGTCAGTCATGTGTCCAGATCTCCTTACGCGGCCACTTCGGCGTCTTCACGCGGGGTGCGCTCGCGGTCGCGTTCACGCTCGCGCTCACGACGGGCCAGCAGGGGCGACAGCTCCAGGTCGAGCTCTTCGACCTTGACCGTCAGCCAGCGCAGGACGTCTTCGTTGATGCCGAGCTGACGCTCGACTTCGGCCATGGCGGCGGGGGGGCAATCGATCGCCAGCAGGGAATAGTGAGCCTTGCGGTTCTTCTTGACCCGATAGGTCAGGTTGCGCAGGCCCCAGTACTCGATCTTGGCGACGGAACCGCCGCCGGCCACGATGAGGTCCTTGATGGTGTCGTTGAGGGCTTCGGCCTGTTGCGCGCTGATATCCTGGCGCGACATGACCGTGTGCTCGTAAAGAGCCATAGGTTCGTCTCCCTTGTAGGGCGTCGGCGCGGAGGGACCGGGTAAGTCCGAACCACGATGGATCCCGAGGCGGCGGCCGGGATGATTTCCCGAACCCTTTGGAACTCCGCTCCGGGACCGAAGCCCTGGAAAGCGGGCGCGTATAGGGGAAAAGGGCCCGGACGGCAAGGAGGATAGCGCGGTTCACCGGAACCGTCGCCGTGGCGGGGCGCTTGCTTCCTCATGCAGGACATGGACAAGCTTGACGAGACCGCGCTGGTGAAGATCGCCGGGGCGACCATCACCCTGGGCGGACTGATGTCCGCCCTCGTCATCATGACGCTGGCGCTCGCGCTGCAATGGCTGGTGACGCGGGGGTTGCGGCGAGCGAGGACGAAAGCCGTCCGAAGCACCCAGGCGCTGTATCTGCTCGAGAAACTCGCGGGCTACGGCATCTTCATCGCCGGTGCGATGATGGCCCTGTCGGCGGCGGGGCTGAACCTGTCGTCCCTGGCGGTCTTCGCCGGCGCCATCGGCATCGGCATCGGCCTGGGCCTGCAGGGGGTGGTCAAGGAGTTCGTCTCGGGCGTCTTCCTGATCTTCGACCGGATGGTGTCGGTCGGCGACTACGTCGAGATGGAGGGCGGCGTCCGGGGCGCGATCATGGAGATCGGCCCGCGCGCGACGCGCATCCGCACCAACGACAACGTCAACGTCCTGGTCCCGAACTCGCACCTGATCGAGGGGCCGGTGACCAACTGGACTCTCAAGGGCGACACCCGCCGCATCCATATTCCGTTCTCCGTCGCCTATGGGTCGAACCGGGCGGTCGTGCGCGACGCGGTGCTGGAGGCCGCGCGGGCCAATCCCTTCACCCTGCCGGAGACGGACCAGAGGAAGAGCCAGGTCTGGCTGGTCGGCTTCGGTGATTCGAGCCTGGACTTCGAGTTGCTGGTCTGGCCGACGCAGGAGGCGGTGAAGCGGCCGGCGGCGATGCACGCGGCCTATACATGGCTGATCGCCGACGCCCTGGACGCCGGCGGCATCGAGGTGCCCTTCCCGCAGACCGACCTGCGCATCCGCAGCCTCTTCGGGCGTGAGGGCGAAGAGGCGCTGGAGACGCTGAAACCGCGGCTGGCCGGACAGAAGGCCGCCGCCCGCAAGCCGAGAGCCGCCAAGACGCCGCAACCGTCTTCGACCCCGACCGCGAACGACGCCGCCGAGGACCTGATGTCGGCGGATACGGGCGTCGAGCCGACGCCCGAAAAGGCCTGACGCCCATCCGGTTGCCCGAACGTCACAACCGGCTTAACCCTCCGCGCTTCTGACACTGACACGGACCCTATCGATGACCCTCGCCCTCCTGTTCCCCGGACAAGGCAGCCAGGCGGTCGGCATGGGGGCGGCGCTGGCCGACGCCTTCGGATCGGCGCGCGAGGTGTTTGCCGAGATCGACCAGGCCCTAGGACAGGATCTGTCCGGCCTGATGCGGAACGGGCCCGAGGACCAGCTGACCCTGACCGAGAACGCCCAGCCGGCCCTGATGGCCGTGTCCCTGGCCGTCATGCGGGTGCTGGACAAGGAATTCGGCGTCGGTTTCGATCGCGCGGCCTTCGTCGCCGGCCATTCGCTGGGCGAGTACTCGGCCTTGGCGGCGGCGGGCGCCCTCTCGCTCGCGGACACCGCCCGGCTGCTGAAGCTGCGCGGCCAGGCCATGCAGCGCGCCGTGCCGGTGGGGCAGGGGGCGATGGCTTCCCTGATCGGGCCGAAGACGGATCTGGCTCTGGCTGAAGCCGCTGCTGCTGCGGGTGCCGAGGTCGGCGTCTGCGTCGTCGCCAACGACAACAACAACGGCAATGTCGTGATCTCGGGCGAGAAGGCCGCCGTGGACCGCGCCATCGAGAAGGCCAAGGAACTGGGCGCTCGGGCCATCCCGCTGAACGTCTCGGCGCCCTTCCACTGCCCGCTGATGCAGCCCGCCGCCGACGAGATGGCGACGGCCCTGGCGACGGCCGCGCTCGTCGATCCCCGCGTGCCCGTGGTCGCCAACGTCACGGCGCGCCCCGAGCAGGCCGCCGACACCATCCGCCGTCTGCTGGTCGAACAGGTCACCGGTCGCGTGCGCTGGCGCGAATCGATGGACTGGATGGCCACCGAGGGCGGCGTCACCCGTTTCGTCGAGATCGGCTCGGGCAAGGTCCTGACCGGCATGGCCAAGCGCATCGCGCCGGACGCCGAAAGTTTGGCGCTGAACAGCCCCGAAGACATCGAGGCGTTCGCGAAGTCGCTTTGATTTCTTTCTCCCCTTGCGGGAGAAGGTGGCAGGCGAAGCCTGACGGATGAGGGGTCATCCCCCTCTTTCCGGGAGGTTTTAAGGGCCACAGGCTTATGGGTCCGCGTGACCCCTCATCCGGCCCTCCGGGCCACCTTCTCCCGCAATGGGAGAAGGATCAGGGAGATTTTCATGTTCGACCTCACCGGCAAGACCGCCCTCGTCACTGGCGCCACGGGCGGTATCGGCGGGGCTGTCGCCCGCGCCCTGCATGCGCAAGGCGCCACCGTCGTTCTGTCCGGCACGCGCGAGGCGGTGCTGGCGGATCTGGCCAAGGAGCTGGGCGAGCGGGCCTTCTTCGCCGCCGCCAACCTGTCGGATCCCGAGAGCGTCGATGGCTTGATCGCACGGGCCGAAGAGGCCGCAGGCGCGCCTCTGGACATCCTGGTCGCCAACGCGGGCATCACCAGGGACGGCCTCTTGATGCGGATGAAGGACGAGGACTTCCAGTCCGTCCTGACCGTCAACCTTGAGAGCTATTTCCGCCTGTCGCGCGCGGCCATGAAGGGGATGATGAAGCGCCGCTCCGGCCGGATCATCGGTGTGACCTCGGTCGTCGGCGTCACCGGCAACGGCGGCCAGACCAACTATGCGGCGTCCAAGGCGGGGATGATCGGCTTCTCCAAGTCGCTGGCCCAGGAAGTCGGATCGCGCGGTATCACCGTCAACTGCATCGCCCCGGGCTTCATCACCTCACCCATGACCGATGTGCTCAACGAACAGCAGCGCGAGGGCATCCTGCGCAACATCCCGGCCGGCCGTCTGGGCACGGGCGACGAGATCGCCGCCGCCGCCGTCTATCTGTCGTCGGACGAAGCCGCCTATGTGACGGGCCAGACCCTGCATGTGAACGGCGGCATGGCGATGATCTGATGATCGCCCTGCGTTATCTCGCGACGATCCTCAGCGGCCCCCTGCTGCTGGTCGGGATCATCTGGGTGCTGCAGGGCCTCAACATCCTGCCGGGCAGTTTCATGACGGGCCAGATCATCTGGGCCGTCTATGGCGCGCCCATGGCTCTGGCGGGCGCAGCGCTGGTCTGGTGGGTCAATCGACGCCGCTGATCGCCCATCAAGGAGAGTTACGCCCTATTTCCCTCCGCGAGGGGTGTGCTAAAGGCCCCGCAACCGGTTGGGTCAGTGAGGCGTTGCCTCTTGCGCAAGCGGAGCCGTCGTGAGACGGCAGACCACCATACGCCGCCCCGGCGGCTCTATAAGGCAGAGACACACATGTCCGACATCCTGGAACGCGTCCGCAAGATCGTCATCGACCACCTGGACGCCGATCCGGACAAGGTCACCGAAAAGGCCAGCTTCATCGACGACCTGGGCGCCGACTCGCTCGACAACGTCGAACTGGTCATGGCCTTCGAAGAAGAGTTCGATATCGAAATCCCGGACGACGCCGCTGAACACATTCAGACCGTCGGCGACGCGGTGAAGTTCATCACCGAGAAGACCGCGGCCTAAGCCAAGGTCCCACCGGCAATCGATGGCCGCCCGGCCCTCCTAGCGGAGAGGCCCGGCGGCCATTATTGTTTCTGAATCGGATTTTCGGAGTTGGAGCGCGAACGCATGCGCCGTGTCGTCGTAACGGGTCTCGGCCTCGTCACCCCCCTGGGCAATGGCGTGGAACACAGCTGGAAGGGGATCGTCGAAGGTCGCTCCGGCATTCGCCAGATCACCGCCTTCGATACCGAGGGCTATGGCTGCACCATCGCGGGCGAGGTCCCCAGCGTGGATGGTCGTGGCGGCGGCGCTCCCGATCAGCCCGGCAGCTTCGATCCCGACGCCATCATGTCCGCCAAGGACCGGAAGCGCGTCGACGACTTCATCCTGTTCGGCATCGCGGCGGCCGACGAGGCCCTGAACGATGCGAACTGGCATCCCGAAACCGACGAGGACAAGGAACGCACCGGTGTGATGATGGGCGCCGGCATCGGCGGCCTGGGCCCCATCGCCGACAGCGCGAAGATCCTGAACGAGAGCGGCCCGCGCCGCATCAGCCCCTTCTTCATTCCGTCCTCCCTGATCAATCTCGCCAGCGGCCAGATTTCGATCCGCCATGGGCTCAAGGGCCCGAACCACGCGGTGGTCACGGCCTGCGCCTCCGGCGTCCACGCCATCGGCGACGCGGCGCGGATGATCATGCTGGACGACGCCGACGTCATGGTCGCGGGCGGGGCCGAGAGCTCGATCGTGCCGCTGGGCATCGCCGGCTTCCTGGCCTGCAAGGCCCTGTGCACCGCCTACAACGACACGCCCGAGGCGGCCTCGCGGCCTTATGACCGGGGCCATGCCGGCTTCGTCATGGGCGAGGGGGCGGGCGTCGTGATCCTGGAGGAATACGAACACGCCAAGGCGCGAGGCGCGAAGATCTATGCCGAGGTCATCGGCTACGGCATGTCGGGCGACGCCTATCATATCACCGCCCCGTCCGAGGACGGCGACGGCGCCTATCGCGCCATGAAGGCGGCTGTGAAGCGGGCCGGGATCGCGGTCGAGGACATCGACTACGTCAACGCCCACGGCACCTCGACCATGGCCGACTGGATCGAGCTGCGCGCCGTCGAGCGGCTGGTCGGCGACCACGCTAAGGACATGGCCATGTCCTCCACCAAGTCCATGACGGGCCACCTGCTGGGCGCCGCCGGAGCGATCGAGGCGGTGTTCTCCGTCCTGGCCATCCGCGACCAGATCGCCCCGCCGACGATCAACCTGGACGATCCCGAACACGAAACCGCCATCGACCTCGTGCCACACAAGGGCAAACCGATGGAGATCGACGTCGCCATGTCCAACAGTTTCGGGTTCGGGGGCACCAACGCCTCCATCATCTTCCGCAAGGTGAGCTGACGTGGCGAACGCCGGGGGGCAGCCGAAACCGAAACGTCCGGGTCTGGTGGTGGCGCTGCTGGCGGCGTCGGCGACCTTCAGCCTGTTCCTGATCGCCGCCCTGGCCTGGGGCTGGAGCGTCTACTATTCGCCGGGCCCGACCGCGCGCGAGGGCGACACGACCGTCGTCACCCTGCCCAGCGGATCCGGGGTCTCGGCCATCGCTTCGACGCTGAAGCGGGCCGGGGTGATCCGTTCGGTCGACATGTTCAAGGCCGCCGCTACCCTGACCGGCGCCGACCGCCGCCTGAGGGCGGGCGAATACGAGGTGCCGACCCGCGCCTCCCTGAAGACGGTGATCCAGCTGCTGACCGACGGCCGGGTCGTGCGTCATTTCGTGACCATCCCAGAGGGTTGGTCCTCGGCCCAGGCCGTGGACATCCTGAACGCCGAGACCATCCTGACCGGCACGATCGATGAGGTCCCTGAGGAAGGTTCCCTGTGGGCCGATACGTACGAAGTCTCGCGCGGCGAGACCCGCGCCTCGGTCATCGCCCGGATGCAACGCGACGCCGCCGACAACCTGGCCCAGCTCTGGGCCAAACGCAGCCCGAACACCGTCGTCCGCACCCCGGAAGACGCCGTCATCCTCGCCTCCATCGTCGAGAAAGAGACCGGCGTGGCCAGCGAACGGCCCCGCGTGGCCGCCGTCTTCTCGAACCGCATCCGGCTTGGCATGCGGCTGGAGAGCGATCCGACCATCATCTACGGCATCACCAAGGGCCGCCCGCTGGGGCGCGGTATCCGCCTGTCGGAACTGCAGCGGGACACGGGCTGGAACACCTATCTGATCGACGGCCTGCCGCCGACGCCGATCGCCAATCCGGGGCGTCAGGCCCTGGAGGCCGTGCTCAACCCGCCGACGACCCAGGACCTGTTCTTCGTCGCCGACGGGACGGGCGGCCACGTCTTCGCCCGGACCTATGCGGAGCATCTGACCAATGTCGCCCGCTGGCGGGCCATCGAGGCGGGCAAGGCGCCGCCCGCCGAAGCCCTGCCGCCGGGCGCGATCCCTGGCGCGCCGCCGCCTGGAACGCCCGCGACCGAGGGCGCCGCGCCCGCCGCCTCGACCCCCCTGACCGGCGAGGCCGTGATCACCATGCAGGCGCCGGGCGCCCTGACCCCTCAGCGCGCCGCCCCGCGTCCGGCCACGCCAGCCCCGGCCGCTCAGTGAGCGTGACCTCGGACACCGCCTTGTCAGGTATGACCGGCTTCGGCCGGGCCGACGGAGCGCTCGACGGCTGGACCTGGTCGGTCGAGGCGCGCTCGGTCAACGGCCGCAATCTGGAGGTCCGCTTCCGGGGCCCGAACGGCTTCGACAACCTCGAACGCCTCGCCAAGGCCGCCGGTCAGGCGCGGCTGAGCCGGGGCCAGGTCACCATCGGCGTGCAGGCGCGCCGGGCCCAGGGCGACGCCTCGGACCTGAAGGTCAACGAGGCCGTCCTGGCCCGCTATCTCCAACTCGCCAACCAGCTGGCCGAGGAAGGCGCGACACCGCCGTCCGCCGACGGCCTGCTGGCTCTGCGGGGCGTTCTGGACACCGACGACGAGGCCGAGGACCCGGAGGCCCGCGCGCCCGTCGAGGCCGCCATGGCCGCGACCGTCGAACAGGCGCTCGATGCCCTCAAGCTTTCGCGCGGACGCGAGGGTGCCCAGTTGCGCCCCGTGATCGAGGACTTCGTCGCCCGCATCGAAGCCCTGGTCGCCACGGCCGAGACCGAGGCGAGCGCCCAGACCGCCGCCGTCCGCGACCGCTTCGCCCGCCGCATGGCCGAACTGGCCCCCGATGCGCCGGGCCTCGAAGACCGCATCGTGCTGGAGGCCGCCGCCCTCGCGACCAAGGCCGATGTCCGCGAAGAGCTGGATCGGCTCACCGCCCACGTCGCCTCGGCCCGCGCCCTGCTGGATCAACCGCCCGCCGGACGTAAATTGGACTTCCTGATGCAGGAGTTCATGCGCGAAGCGAACACACTCTGCTCGAAATCGGCTACGACGGCGCTCACCGCCACGGGGCTCGACCTGAAGGCGGTCATCGAGCAGCTTCGAGAGCAAGTCCAGAATGTCGAATGAACGCACGCCCCGCCGGGGCGTCCTCTTGATCGTCGCCAGCCCCTCGGGCGCGGGCAAGACCTCGCTGTGCCGCCGCCTGATGGCCGACCACGGTGGTCTGCAACTGTCGGTGTCGATGACCACGCGGGGGATCCGCCCCGGCGAGGTGGCGGACCGCGACTATCATTTCGTCAGCCAGGAAACCTTCCAGCAGGGCATCGACGACGATGCCTTCCTGGAATGGGCCGACGTCCACGGCAACCGCTACGGCTCGCCCCGCGCCCCCATCGACAAGGCCCTGTCGGAGGGCCGCGACGTCCTGTTCGACATCGACTGGCAGGGCGCGGCCCAGATCGCCGAGAAATGCCCCGAGGACGCCGTGCGCGTCTTCATCCTGCCGCCCAGTCTCGAGGAACTGCGACGTCGCCTGGTGACCCGGTCCCAGGACGCGCCCGAGGTGATCGAGCGCCGCATCGCCAACGCCAAGGGCGAGATCGAGCACTGCTCGGAGTTCGACTACGTCTTCGTCAACGACGACTTCGACCGGTCCTACGCAGAACTGGCCCACATCTATCACGCCGAGCGCAGCCGCCGCTTCCGCAACATCTGGGTCCGCGGCTACCAGGCCTCGCTGCTGGCCGAGGACGTCTGAAAGACCGCGCGACCTGCGGAGTCCAATGAGGAATCCCTGACAAGGCTTTGACCTTCCTGGATTGGACTCATTGGACTCGGTGTCCCCGGAGTCCAAATCCCGGTCAGGCCGAGCGACCCTCGAACCACGGCGTGATCCGTCGCAAGGCCTCCTCGATCTCCGGCGTCGAGACCGCGAAACTGAAGCGCATAAAGCGGTGGCCGTCGACCGGATCGAAGTCCACGCCTGGCGCCGTCGCCACGCCGGTGTCGCGCAACAACTGCTCGCAGAAGGCCACGCTGTCGTCGGTCAGATGGCCGATGTCTGCCCAGATGTAGAAGGCGCCGTCCGGCGGGGCGATCGACTTCAGACCCAGGGCGGGCAGGGCCGCCAGCATCAGCGCGCGGTTGCGGCGGTAGTTGTCGATATGGCCTTCGAGGACTTCCGTCTGGTCCATGGCGATCAGGCCTGCGTGCTGGCTCAGCGACGGCGGGGTCAGGAACAGGTTGCCGATGAAGGCCTTGGCCCGATCGATATGATCCGGCGGAACCAGCAGCCAGCCCAGCCGCCACCCGGCCATGCTCCAGTATTTCGAGAAGCTGTTGATGACGAAGGCCTCGGGCGCGAACTCCAGCACCGAGGGCGTCCGGCCCGTATAACTGAGGCCGTGGTAGATCTCGTCCGAGACGATGACGATGCCGCGCGCGAGGCAGACCGCGACGATGGCCGCCAGTTCCTCGGGCGGGATGATCGAGCCAGTGGGGTTGGCGGGGCTGGCGATGATGACCCCGGCCGGCGCCGGGTCCAGCGCCTCCAAGGCGGCGGCGGTCAGCTGGTAGTGTTCGTCGGGACCGCAGGCGATCTCGACGGGTGTCATCCGCAGGGCCTTCACCGTGTTGCGGTAGGCGACGTAGCCCGGCCGGGCCATGGCGATACGGTCGCCGGGCCCAAATCGCGACGACAGGGCAAGCACCAGGGCCGGCGACGCGCCATTGGTCAGCAGCAACTGGTCCGGCGAGATCGTGACGCCGTATCGCTCGTCATACAGGCGGGCGATCCGGGCCTTGAGCGGGGCGCTCTCCCAATAGCCCATCGAGTCCGCGTCCAGCACGCGGTGGGCTTCGGCGATGGCCGCGGGCGGGGCGCCGGTCGAGGGCTGGCCGAACTCCATGTGGATGACCGACCGCCCCTCCGCCTTCAGCGCATGGGCCAGGCGACTGATGGTGATGGCGCGGAAAGGTTCGATCTCGCTCATGCGAGGGCTCCGGCGAGGCGCAGGAAGCCGGCGATGTCTATGACCTCGGCTCGCGCGTCGGGGTCGATGCCGGCGGCCTCGCACAGGGCGCCGCCGCCCAGCTGTTTCAGGCTGGATCGCAGCATCTTGCGACGCTGACCGAAGGCGGCGGCCGTGACCCGCTCGAGCCGCTTCAGGGTCGCCGCGTCGGGCCGGTCCGGGCGGGGCACGACATGGACCACGGCCGAGGCCACCTTGGGCGGCGGGGTGAAGGCGGCGGCGGGCAGGTGCATCACGATCCTGGCCTCGGCCACGGCCTGGGAGATGACCGCGAGGCGGCCATAGGCGTCGTCGCCCGGCGCGGCCACGATCCGCTCGGCCACCTCCTTCTGGAACATCAGGGTCATGGCGACAGGCGTCCACGCCCCGGTCAGCCAGTCGATCAGCAGGGGTGTCCCGACATTGTAGGGCAGGTTGGACACGACATGGGCCGGTCCCTCGACCAGCTTCGACTGATCGACCTTCAGAGCGTCCGCCTCGACGATGGCCAGGCGGCCGTCGCCGGTGTCCAGCTCAGTGAGCAGAGGCAGGAACCGAGGGTCCTTCTCGATCAGGACAACTTTCCCGGCGTCGCTCTCAAGGATGGCGCGGGTCAGGCCGCCGGGGCCGGGGCCGACCTCGATCACGGCGCGACCTTCGAACGGCCCGGCCAGGCGGACGATCTTGCGCGTGATGTTGAGGTCCAGCAGGAAATGCTGGCCGAAGCTCTTCTTGGCCAGCAGGCCGTGGGCTTCGAGGGATTCGCGGAGGGGAGGGAGGTCGGTCACCGGCCCCTGTTAGCCCGCCGCTCGCCGCGCCGCCATCTCCGAGGCCAGACGGATGGCCGCGATCAGGCTGTCGGGACGGGCGATCCCCTTGCCGGCGATGTCGAAACCGGTCCCGTGGTCGGGCGAGGTGCGGATGACGGGAAGGCCCAGGGTCGCATTGACCCCGCCCCAGAAGTCCAGGGTCTTCACCGGGATCAGGGCCTGGTCGTGGTACAGGCAGATGGCGGCGTCGTATCCCGCCCGCGCATCCTCGTGGAACATCGTGTCGGCGGGCAGGGGATCGGTGATGTCGATCCCCTCGGCGCGCAGGGCCTCGGCCGTGGGTTTCAGCACCGTGATCTCCTGCAGCCCCAGAGCCCCGCCTTCGCCCGCATGCGGGTTCAGGGCGGCCAGGGCCAGCCGGGGGCGGGCGATGCCGAAGTCGCGGCGCAGGGTCTCGTGCACCACGCGGGCCGTCCGGGCGACCCGCTCCTCGGTCACCAGTTCCGGCACCTGATCCAGGGCGACGTGGATGGTGACGAGGCAGGCGCGCAGGTCCCGGGCGGTCAGCATCATCACCGGGCCGCGCGTCCCGGCGTAGGGCGCGTCGGCGGTCAGTTCGGCGATGAACTCGGTGTGGCCGGGGAAGCGGAAACCCGCGGCGTAGAGAGGGGCCTTGGCGATCGGGGCGGTGACGACGGCGGACGCCTCTCCCATCAGGGCCAGGGAGACGGCCCGCTCGATCCAGTCTGCGACGACGCCGGCGTTGCGGGGGTCGGGCCGGCCGGCCTCGATCTGCGCTGGGGCGGGGTGGTTCAGGACGGGCAGGGCGCGGGCGAAGAAAGTCGTTGCGTCCGACAGGTCGCCGATCTCGCGAACCGGTATGCCCTGAGCTTCCAGCAGACGCAGATCGCCGATGACGGCGAACGGGGCCTGATCCGACAGGGCGGACCAGGCCTTGGCGATGATCTCAGCGCCGACGCCCGCCGGCTCGCCGAGGGTCAGAACAAGCGGCGCCACCCTGTCTGGAGCGGGCGCCACCCGATTACTTGATTTCGATCAGGGCGTCCGCGCGCAGGTCGCGGATGTAGCGGCGGGCGAGCATGGCCAGGTTCTGGTTCTGCAGCCGGGACTCGACCTCGCGGGCCGTGGGGACGTCGACGCCGCCGACCCGCCGACCGCAGACAGCCAGGAGGTGGATGCCGAGCGGCGTGCGGACCGGGTTGGACACCGTGTTCACCTCGGCCGAACGAGCGACCTGCTGGAACTGCGGCGCGAGATTGGCGACGTCGCTCTCGCCAAGATCGGAGCCGAGCAGGCCCGTTTCCGACGTCGCGCGCTGCAGAATGTTGTCGCACGTCAGGCTGGGGCGGATCGCCTCGAGACGCTGGGTTGCGGCGGCGACTTCGTCGGTCGTCGCGGTCTCGGGCAGTTCAATCATCGCCTGCTTCATCGTGACCAGGCTGGTCGCGGCGCCGGAGCGCTTGTCGCGCATGTAGATGATATAGACGCCGCCATCGACCGGGATCGGGCGCGACAGCTGACCGACCTGCAGGGAATCGAGCGCGGTCTGGAGCGCGGGCTGCACCGTGCCCTGGACGATCCAGCCGGCGTCGCCGCCTCGCGCGGCCGAAGGGGCGGCCGAGAACTGACGCGCGACGTTCTGGAAGGCGGCGCCCTGAACCATCTGGGCCACCAGTTGCTCGGCGCCGTTCAAGGCGGCCTGCTGACCGCCGACGCGGTTGGCTTCCAGGTATATTTCACCGACCAGATACTGGGGCTTGGAGGCGGCCTCGGTCAGCTGACGCACGGCCTGTTCGACCTGGGCGCGGCTTACGCGAGCGCGGGAGTTGAAGCGGCCCCCGACCAGCTCGCGCCAGCCGATCTCGGTGCGCAGCTGTTCGCGCATGGCGTCGGGGCGGATGCCGCCCTGGGCCAGGAAAGCCATGTAGTTTTCAGGGGTCGTGCCGGCTTCTTGAGCCATGGCCGCGATTTCCTGATTCACCTCCTCGTCGGTGATCTTCAGGGTCTCGTAGTTTGCGATCTCCTGGGCCTGGAGCCGCTCCTCGACCAGGGCTTGCAGCGCCTGCTGCTGGATGGCCGGGATGTTCTCTTCAGTCGGCTGCACCTGGCTCATGGCGATGACCGACAGCATGCGCTGACGCAGGTCGAAGCCGGTGATGATCTGGTCGTTGACCGTGCCGATGATGCCGTCGGCCAGGGTGAACTCGGCGGCGGCCGGCGCCGCAGTCGTGGGCGCCTGTTCCGCTGCGGGATCCAGTCGTCCGGCCGCAGCCTGATTGGCGGGCGCCGCCGGCGTCGCCGTCTGAGCAATCGCAGATCCGGCGACCAGCGCGGCCATCGCGACCCCGGTCGTAATACGCATCAAACCCATGGTCAGTCCTGATTCCTTCGAGCCTGCAGCCCCAGTTCGCCACCGGGTCGGCGCCGCCTTTACGCGTCATGCCTAACGCAAGCCGTTTGATCCATAGCCTGACCCTCCAAAAGTGGCGAGGTTTAGACGGAAATAGACGCCTTCGGAGGGACCGGTCGGGCTGACGCGGGTGTTGTCCCGGCGATAACCGACCTCGACGCGGAAACAGTCGTCATCGAAGACGATCCCGACTTCCGATCGGGTGATCAGGTCGCGCTCCAGATCGGCGATGCCCGCGACCGCCACGCCCCAGTTGCCGGCGACGAACTGCTGGCCCGCCAGCTGGACGAATTCGTAGTTGCGGTTGAGCGGTCCATCCAGCGGATTGGAGCGATCGACGATATAGCTGAGGGTCGCCAGATTGCGCCGGCCCCAGCGGCCATCGACGGCCATCTCGGCGCGGCGGATGTCGCCCGATCCGTCCACTGTCGCGTGGCCCCAGCCCCGGACGCGGTCCGACGGCTGGAAGCTGGCCTGGACGACCCAGTCTGAGGTCTGCGCCGCCAGACCGGAGGGGTCATACAGGCTCGTCGGGGCGTCCGGGATCGGGATGCGGAAGGCGTCCTCCTCGGCGTCGCGCATGCTGCGGCCGACGAACAGGCTGGCGGTGCGGCCTTCGCTCCAGCGCAGGGTGGTGCGGACGCCGGCGGTGACGCGGACCCCGCCTTCGAGCAGGTCGTAGCCGGGGAAACGATCCATGCGGAACAGGGACGATTCGTCGAGCTCCAGCGTCTGGGCGTCCTCGACCGGGATTCGCGCGTCGAGGTCGGGATCGGTGGAGACCGAAATCTGGCCCAGCGGCTCGACGATCAGATCGGCGCCTTCGCTGAGACGGCGGATCAGGGGATAGCTGACGTCCACGCCCAGGGAGGCGCGACCGCGGGTGATGGTCTCGTCCTCCAGGCCCAGCAGCGGCGGCAGGTCGGCGACGGAATAGACGTCGCCGCGCACGTCCACGAACGGCTCGTAGCGGATGCCGGCGGCCGAGGTGAAGGTCCGGCGCCAGTCCAACTGGCCGGTCACGCGACGGCTGTCGACGCCGGGGAGGCCCAGGGTCGAGCCGGTCGGAACCACCTCGGGGCGCAGGACCGGGCTGCCGAAATAGTCGTCGCGATACAGGGACACGGCTGAACCGCGCAGGCGCAGGCGTCCGCCCAGCACCGGACCGGACGGCTCCCACCGTGCGTCGATCAGGGGTGCGACCAGGGGCAGGGCGCCGTCGGATTCGAAGATGTTCAGCGCCGGGGTGACGTCGTTGAACTGGGCGACGCGCAGGCTCTGGATCGAGAAGGCGGCGACCGAGAGATAGGAGCGGGCGGTCTGGCGTTCGGCGTAGATCTGGCTGATCAGGCGGCGCTGGTCGCCGTAGTAGAGGCCGTTGTCCTGATAGGGATCGATGACGTCGTAGCGGTCGAACAGGGTCTTGTCCGAGGTCCGCTCGGCCGTGAAGCCCCAGCGCCACGGGCCGGCCGGATCGAACCGGCCGTAGCCGAGAAAGTAGCTGCGGCTGGTGCGGTCGCCGAAGTCGACGTTCGATTCGGCGGAGCCGTCGCCGTTCAGGTCGAAGTCGCCGAAGTTCTGGGCATAGGTGTAGCCGCCGCGCGCGACGATGGTCCCGTCGGCGAACCGGCGGCGCCATTGCAGGTTCAGGAACGGCAGCACCCGGGTGTTGAACTGAGGACTGATCAGCCAGTCCTCGGACGGCGAGACCACGTGCAGATAGGGCGTTTCCACCGATACGCCGCGCCCGTCGTCGTAGTTGAAGATCGGCACGAGAAAGCCGGACGCCCGCTCCACCGTGGGATCGGGGTGGGCGAAGAAGGGGGTCCACAGGACCGGCACGCCGCCGACCTTGAACACGGCGTTGCGATAAAGGACCGCGCGCAACTCCTCGTCCTGGACCACCTTCTCCGCCTGGATGGCGATCGAGGGCGTCTTCGGGTTCCCCTCGGCGTCGCAGATCGGGCAGGGGGTGAAGAGGGCGTAGTTCAGCTCATTGACGTTCTCGGACCGACGGACGGCCGTGGCGGCCATCAGGCTGGCGCCGGTGGCGGTGCGCGTCGCGAAGTCGACGGCGACGCCGGCCCGCAGGTCCGAATCGAGTTCGAGGTGGCTGGCGAAGACGGTGTTGCTGTCGGGGTCGATCAGTTCGACATCCCCGTCGGCCGTGCCGATGCCCTGAGCCAGATCGTAGGTGACGGCCCGGCCGCGCAGGGTGTGGCCCTGGAAACGGGCATAGACGCGGTCGCGTTCTCCGGTCGCGCTGATGACGTCGCCCTGGCGTCCGGCCTCGTCGGCCTCGATGTAGATGGAATCCGCAGCGAGACCGTCGGCGACGACCGGGGCGGTCTGAGGCGCTGGCGCTGTCTGGGCCAAGGCGGAGACCGGCGCGCAGACCAGCAGGGCGGCTCCCGCCAGCAGGCGACCGCGCAGAGCGTTCTTGCGAGAGACGGCGCCTTCAGCCCGCATAGTTCAACCGTTCCTTCAGGCCCCCGCCGGGGGCTCGCTTAGCCGTCTTCGGTATAGAACAGCAAGGTGAAGGCGGCGAGCGCCGTCAGGATCGCCGGCAACCAGGCCGCAACGAACGGCGGCACCACCTCGGCGGACCCCATGGCGGCCGAGAACTGGTTGAGGAAGAAGAAGGCAAATCCCAGCACGACCGCGACCACGGCCATGCGCGCCAGATCGCCCAGACGCATCAGCCTGAGCGAGAAGGCGGCGGCCAGAATAGTCATGGCCGCGAAAGCGAGCGGCGTGGACAGCAGGGTCTGGAGCCGCAAACGGTAGGCTGTCGACGAGAAGCCGGCGTCCTCGATCCGCTGGATCTGGCCGGGCAAAGACCAGAAGGGCGTGGACTGCGGGCGGGCAAAACGTTCGAACGCCTCGTCGTCGGCGAGATTGGAGGGCAGGTCGAGCGTGGCGTATCGCACTGCGCGCTGACCGGTCTGGGCGCCCACGGCATCCAGCAGTCGCCAGCGGCCGGCGCTGAGGCTGGCTGAGGGGGCGTCGATCCGCTCGGTGAAGGCGCGACGACCCTCGGGATTGGTGGCGTAGATGAAGAAGGTCACGTCCAGCAGGCGGGCGTTGGCCCGATCCTGACGCGCGGCGCGGATGACCATCTGACGCGGACCGTCGCCTTCGCGCAGCCAGATCGCCTCCTGTTCGTCGCCGCTGACGATCGAGCCCGAGATGCGCTGACGCTCGCGCTGGAACAGGCCGTCGCCCGAGGCGGCGACAGGGCCGATCACGGTCACGGTCAGGACGCCCAGCACCAGGGCGGCGCCGGCTGCGGGCAGGACGAACCGCCAGGCCGAGACGCCGGCTGCGCGCATGGCGACCAACTCGGAACGCCGGTTCAGACCGACGAAGGCCGCCAGGGTGCCGAACAGGAAAACGAAGGGCAGCAACTGGACGATCACCGCCGGCGACTTCAGCAGCATCAGGCCGAGAATCCGCAGGCCCGACAGGTCGGTGTCCGAGCCGAGACCGCGCGAGATCTCCACGAAGTCGATCAGCATCACCAGGGCGGCGATGACAGCCAAGGCCACGCCCAGCGAGCGGGCCAGCTGGATCAGTACATAGCGTTCGATCCGCCCCAGCCGCAGGGCGCTGAGGACATGACGGGGCGCGTCGGCGATCGATCCCAGACCGGTCATGCGAAGCGCGCCTTGAGTTGGGCCAGGGGCGATCCGCCCTTGGACCGACGCGGTTTCAGGGCGCGGAACAGCAGGCGCAGTGCAACGGCGGTCGCAGCGATGGGCAACAGGTACTGGAAGACGTTGAGCCAGCTGTTCCAGGCGCTCGCCGCCACGACGGCGTAGCCGAAGATGCGTACCAGCAGGAAGGCGGCCGAGGCCTTGGCGATCCGCATGCTGTAGCCCGTGCGACTGAAGGCACCGCCCATGATGGCCGCCAGCGCCATGGCCATGGCGGTCAGGGCGTAGAGGGGTGAGGACAGGCGGCTGTGCGCCTCGGCCAACAGTTCGCCGCGCGGAGCGGTGTCGCGGATCAGCGCAGGTGAAGGGTCGAACAGCTGGGTCATCCACAGATCGGCCGGCTTGTAGCGGATGTTCTGGTCGTCAGTGACGTACTGGCCGAGCGGGAAGACGTATCCGTCGAATGACAGTTGCTGGAGGACCCCCTTTGAGTCGTACTGTTGCCAGGACCCCTGTTTCATCGTCAGAACCGGCTGGCCGTCGACCCGGCCGAAGCGGGCCTCCGTGGCGTCCCAGGTCGTGACCCTGTCGCCGTCCTCGATGTAGATGAAGAGGTTCTTCAACAGGCCGTTCTGTTCGATCTGCTGGACATAGACGGTCAGGCCGTTGGGACCCTGGACGAACCGGCCTTCCTCGACCAGTAGGGCGGCGAGGTCGGTGCGGATTTCGAATGCCTGTTCGCGCGCCGTCCTCTGGGCCCAGGGCTGGATCAGGACATTGGTGGCCAGGGCTACGAGGGTGACGGCTATGGCCAGGCGGGCGGCGGGGGCGATCATCTGCCAGCGCGACATGCCGCTTGCATAGGCGGCGGTCAGTTCCTGTTCGCGTTGTAGCCGGGTCAGGGCGATCAGGGCACCGACGAACAGGCCGATCGGCAGGATGACGGCCAACAACTGGGGCACGGCCAGGAGGGTCAGCTTCAGCATCACCCAGACGCTCTGGCCGCGCTCAACGATGACCTCGAGCTGATCCAGGCTCTGGCTCAAAAGGCCGATTCCGACCAGCGATCCGCAGGCCGCAAAGACTGGCAAACTGATCTGTCGGAAAAGGTAGCGTTGAATCAGGGTCATGCGGGCGATGAAAATCACCCGGTTGCGGGCGCGGACGTTGCGGCGCATCTAATACACGTCCGGGCGCGCCGCCGACAATGGCAGGTGTGACCACCCACAGTTCAATGACCGGGAGTCTCCATCCCGGCTGGAGTCTGCGTTTCCATGAAGATCGAATTCGTCGCCGAAGCCGGTGCTGCCGGCGCGCTCGCCATCCTCGTCAACGACGGCCGTGTGCTGACCGGAGAGGGCGCTTCGCATGACGCCGCGACCGGTGGCGCGTTGACCAAGGCGATGGGCGCAAGCCGCTTCACCGGTGGCTCCCACTCCAGTCTGGTCGTGGCCGCGCCCGCAGGCGTGCAGGCAGATTCGATCGTGCTGGTCGGCGCGGGCGAAGCGGGCAAGTTCGATGATCTGGCGCTCGAGACCGCCGCCGGCGCCGCCTACAACGCGGTGAAGCTGTCGGGCGCCGAGACCCTGACCCTCGACCTGGGACATCTGTCGGGCGCCGAGGCGGCCCGCGCCGCCTTCGCCGTGCGTCTGGCCGCCTATCGGTTCGACAAGTACCGGACCAAGGAAAAGCCGGACAAGATCCCGTCGATCAAGACAGTCCGCATCGTCACCAAGGACGCTGCGGGAGCCAATGCCGCCGCCGAAGGCCTGAACGCCGTGGCCGATGCCGTCTATTTCTCGCGCGATCTGGTCGCTGAGCCCGCCAACATCCTCTACCCGGCCGAGTTCGCGCGCCGTGTGAAGGAACTCGAGCGTCTGGGCGCGACCGTCGAAATCCTCGGCGAGAAAGAGATGGAAGCCCTGGGCATGCACGTCCTGTTGGGCGTCGGTCAGGGGTCGGTGCGCGAGAGCCAGCTGGCCGTGATCCAGTGGAACGGCGGTGTGGCCGGCGACCAGCCGATCGCCTTCGTCGGCAAGGGTGTCTGCTTCGACACCGGCGGCATTTCGATCAAGCCGGCCGCCGGCATGGAAGACATGATCTGGGACATGGGCGGCGCCGCCGCCGTGGCCGGACTGATGCACGCGCTGGCGGGCCGCAAGGCCAAGGTCAATGCCGTGGGCGTCCTGGGCCTGGTCGAGAACATGCCTGACGGCAACGCCCAGCGTCCGGGCGACATCGTCACCTCGATGTCGGGCCAGACGGTCGAGGTGATCAACACCGACGCCGAGGGTCGCCTCGTTCTGGCCGACGCCCTCTGGTACACGCAGGACCGCTTCAAGCCGAAGTTCATGATCGATCTGGCGACCCTGACGGGCGCGATGATCATCTCGTTGGGCCTGGATTATGCGGGCGTCTTCTCGAACGACGACGATGTCGCCAACGCCATCCTGGCCGCCGGTCCCAAGGTCAACGAGAACGTCTGGCGCATGCCGATGCCGCCGCAGTACGACAAGATCATGGACAGTGTGAACGCCGACGTGAAGAACTCGGCCGGTCGCGACGGCGGCTCGATCACGGCGGCCCTGTTCCTGCAGCGGTTCGTCAACGGCACGCCGTGGGCCCACATCGACATCGCTCCGACGGCTTGGGTCGCCAAGTCGACGCGCCCGACCGTGCCGGACGGCCCGGTCGGCTGGGGCGTGCGTCTGCTGGACCGGATGGTGGCCGACAAATACGAAAACTGATCGCCGTGTAAGGCGGGCGGCTCGCGGCGGCGTCTGGAACAGGAAGGGAAGGACGGCGCGGCGTGTCGGAGGTTTGGTTCTATCATCTGGAGCGGTCCACGCTGGATCAGGTTCTGCCTGAGCTGCTGGACCGCACGCTCCAGAGAGGTTGGCGCGCGCGCGTCAGGGTCGCCGACCCGGATGCGCGCGAGGCCATGGACGAACGTCTGTGGACCTGGCGGGACGAGAGTTTCCTGGCCCACGGCCTGTCGGACCAGCCGCATGCAGAGCGCCAGCCCATCCTGCTGACGGCGGGAAATGAGAACCCGAACGGGTCTCAGGCGCTGTTCATCGTCGACGGCTCAGACATGAGTCTCACAGAGGAGTTCGAGCGGTGCTTCATCATATTCGACGGGCGGGACGAGACCGCCCTGCATCAGGCGAGGGAACGCTGGAAGGCGCTGAAGGGGCAGGGGGCCAACCTCGCCTATTGGAAGCAGTCGGACGAAGGGCGTTGGGAAAAGGCGGCCTGATCGCGCCTCTTTTGGCGTCGAGCCTGTTCCTTGCCGCCTGTTCGTCGGGGCCGGCGGCGGTGGAGGCTCCGGCTCCCGCCGTGGTAGCCGAGGCCGAGGCCAACCAGCCGGTCGGGTCGCGCATGCCGGACGGCGAGGCCGATCTCTGCAAGGCCGCCGACTTCCAGTATCTGGTCGGCAAGCACAGGAACGAGATCCCTGTGCCGGTCGAGGTGGTCAATCGCCGGGTGGTCTGCACCACCTGCCCGGTGACGATGGACTTTTCGCCCTACCGGCTGAACATTTTCTACAACACCCAGACCGAGATCGTGGAGCAGGTTCGATGCGGATGATCGCGGGTCTGATGCTGGCGGGTGGTCTGGTGGCGGCTTGCGCCCAGCCGCCGGCACCGCGGCCGGACGAACCCAAACAATGCGATGCGGCTGCGGCCCAGTCGCTGATCGGTAGTCATAGGGGGGCGGTCGATTTTGCGCCCGGGGCCAATGTCCGGTTCGTCTGCACGACATGTTCAGCGACGGAGGACTATCGTCCGAACCGCCTGAACATCCGCTTCGACGAAGCGACCGGGATCATCCGCAGCGTCGACTGCGGCTGACCCCGGCCCGCCCGCCTGGCGCTACCAGCGCCAGGCGTCGTGGATGACCTCGATGATGTAGCCGTCGTAGCTGTCGATCAGATAGATCGTGTTGTCGACGGCGACCCATTGAGTCCCCGGAGGCGGGTAGCCGAGCCCGTAGGTGCGGTAGTCACTGAGGCTGTAGCGCCAGAAGATCGAAGGCAGGTAGCCGCCCTCATAGTAGCGCTGGCCGAAATACTGTCTCGGAACAGCGTAGTAGCCGTAGTTGGGCGCGAAGTAGAAGCCGCTGCGGAAGCCGGTATAGCCTCGGAACCCGCGATCGTTGCGCCACCAGTCGTTCGAGCGGCCACGGTTCCAGCTGCGGCGCCAGTCGTTCTGGTTCCAGCGGTTGCCCCAGCCGTTGTAGTCGCGGCGGCCGTTGCGGTCGCTCTGCCAGTTGCGGCCGCCGTTGTTCTGGCCGTTCCAGCCGCCGTTGCCGCGATCGTCATTGCCCCGGTTCCAGTCCTGGCCGCGCCCGTCGCGACCCCGATCACCGCCGTTCCAGCCGCCGTTGTTGTCCCGGCCGCGACCGTCGTTGCCGCGGTTCCGGTCCTGGCCATCATTGTCGCGGCCGCGTCCGCCGCGATCCTGACCGCCTCGGTCCTGGGTCGGGGCCGTAGGGGTCACGACGGGCGGGTTGTTCTGGTTCCAGCGGCCGGGGCCGTTGCCGGTCTCGGTATTGCCGCCGCGATCGCGCTCGCGGCCGCCGCCACGGTTTCCACCGCGATCGCCGCGATCGCCGCCACGGTCTGCGCCGCCGTTCCAGCCGCCGCCGTTACCGCCGCCCTGGCCGCCGCGATCCCCGCCACGGTCTCTGGCACCGCCGCGCTCTCCGCCACGGTCGCCGCCGCCGCGTCCGCCTCGGTCACCGCCGCCGCGTCGGTCCTGAACGTCCTGGACCTGGGGGCGGGGCTGTTCGAAGCGGGCTTGCGCCAGCATCGGCGGAGGCGTGTTCTCGTCCGGCTGGAAGCGGCCGCCCGCATCGTTCGCCGGCGGCGGAGGGGGCGGCGGAGCCGCCTCGACCACCATGGCCACCTCGTCTTGCGCCATCGCCAGGGCAGGCAGACCGGCCGGGAGGGCCAGGGCGGTGAAGGCCACGAAGGCCGTCAGCATCGATTTCATTTCGTTTCTTCCCCGCACGCCGGTTCTCCGGCGGCTCGTGATCACGGTCTGCCTTTGTCCATGAACGGTGGCTGAACGGCGGTTCAGACGCCGCTGACGGGACATGACGACCTTGCGGCCGCGCTTTTTCGCGCCCAGATCGAAGCCTGCCCCACGGATGAGAGACGCGCCATGACCGCCCCGATCGAGCTCTGGTACTGGCCCACGCCCAATGGGTGGAAGGTCTCTATCGCCCTGGAGGAGATGGGGCTGGCCTATGAGATGAAGCCGGTGAACATCGGCGCCGGCGAGCAGTTCACGCCCGAGTTCCAGGCCATCAGTCCGAACGGCCGTATGCCCGCGATCGTCGATCCCAACGGGCCGGGCGGCGAGCCGATCTCGATCTTCGAGAGCGGGGCGATCCTGCAGTATCTCGGCAACAAGTCGGGGCGGTTCTATCCCGCCGATGTCCGCCAGCGGGTCGAGATCGATCAGTGGCTGTTCTGGCAGGTCGGAGGCCTGGGACCGATGGCGGGGCAGACCCATCATTTCCGCCAGTACGCCCCGGCGATCATCAAGGATCAGAGGCAGATCGCCTATGGGGTGCGCCGCTATACCGACGAGACGCACCGGCTGTACGGCGTGATGGATCGACGGCTGGCGGACCGGGAGTACCTGGCCGGCGACTATTCCATCGCCGACATGGCGGCCTGGCCGTGGATCCTGCCGCAGGTGCAGGGACAGGATCTGGCCCACTTCCCGCATCTGGCCGGCTGGATGGAGCGGGTCGGGGAGCGGCCGGCGGTGAAGGCGGGTCGGGCGCTGGGCGACGAGAT
Source organism: Brevundimonas sp. FV1ye28 (assembly GCF_058681135.1). Classification (NCBI taxonomy): domain Bacteria; kingdom Pseudomonadati; phylum Pseudomonadota; class Alphaproteobacteria; order Caulobacterales; family Caulobacteraceae; genus Brevundimonas; species Brevundimonas sp. FV1ye28. Next base: position 333,648 of record NZ_CM178731.1, read on the forward strand.
GCGCAAGAACCTGGCGGCGTCCGGCAAGGCCGCGGAGGAGGCCCGGAAGGTGCTGTTCGGACAGCGGGCGCGTTAAGCTTCACAGCATCAAGGTAAACGGCGCCTTTACGGTATATTTCGGAGGTCTGAACCGCGGTTGCGGTATTCATTTTCCCTTTACTGAAAAGACTTTACGGTCCGGGGCGCTGTTAACTTTAACTTCAAACCGGGGGTATTTGATCACGGTCGAAGGGCGGGTCCAGAACGGACGTCCGCCATCGCAAAGGACGACCGTGATGAACGCGCAAGAAACCGCGCCGGAACTGCACAACGAAGCCGAGGCCTCGTTGCCCCTGCCCACCGCCGACATGGACGGTGAAGCCCTGTTCCGGCTGGGCATGATGTATTCCTCGGGATCGGGCGGCTGCCCGATGGACCGGGTCTCGGCCCACATGATCTTCAACCTGGCGGCCATGAAGGGCTCGATCGAAGCCCGCGTCTATCGCCGCGAGATGTCCGAAGAGATGGAACGCGAAGAAATCGCCGAAGCCCAGCGCGCCGCCCGTCGCTACATCGACGCCGGCGTGGTCAAGCTGGCCGCCTGAGGTTTCCGCGACGGATGGGGCTCTGAATTCAGAGTCCAGATCGTCCAGAACGTGGAGCGTGCGGCGCGATCTCGTTGAAATCTCAGCAGATCGCCTTTGAGGACGAATGGGACTCGAGTCCCACCGTCGGGACTCTTTTGGAGCGCTTCGGCGCCTGTGATCGACTTGTCAAAGACCTTGGCTGTGCAGGTGGCGCGCACCCGGCAGCATACAAGGTCCGGACATGAATAAATTCTCCGCCGCGTCAACGCTCGATGCGCGCCGCGTTCCGCAGCAGACTAGAACTGCTGATACTGGCCGTTGATCGTATAGTTGAAGCCGACGGGCAGGGCCGCCTTCACCTGGGTGAAGAAGTTAGCCAGTTCGCCGAGCGTCGAGCGCGGCACGTAGAGAAGGTCGCCGCGCCGCAGGGCCACGACCTCTCCGCGCCGCTGGCGCAGATCCACAACCCGCATCATGCGAACGCCGCCGGGACCGCGGCGGATGAGAGCGACCTGTTGCGGGCGGGCGCTGGGCAGGAAGTCGCCGGCCTGGACGATGGCCTGATAGGCGTCGCTGTCGCCGATCAGGTCGTAGACGCCGGGGGTGCGGACCTCGCCTGCAACCCAGACCTTCACCGGGCCGGCGGTCTTGAGGGTGACCTCGACGATCGGGCGCACCAGTTGGGACGCATAGGCCGAAGACAGTTCATACTCGAGTTCGGCCAGGGTCCGGTCCGCCGCCATGGCCTGTCCGATCAGGGGCAGGGCGATGCGGCCGTCGGGGCCGACGCGGATGGTGCGGGTTAGTTCGGTGGCCGTCGGGGTGGCGACCTCGATCTCGTCACCCGGATAGAGCAGGTATTCCGGCTCAGCCTCCGTCCAGTCGGCGAAGGCGATATCTTCGAAGTCGCCGCGCTGGATGCGCTGGCCGGCCGGCGAAGACTGGCCCGAGGCGCAGCCGGCTGCGGACGAGGCGACCATGGCCGCGCCCATGGTCCAAAGAATCTGACGCCGATCGAACATAGGGCGACACTCGCCAGTTATGGGTAACGGGTGGTTAACGCCGACAGGCGAAGGATCGGACACGGTTCACTTTCCTACGGATTCGCCAGTTCCATGCGTTCGGCCACAACGACAGCCTATGTCTCGGCGCGACCGCGCTACGGGCTGTTCGACGTCATCGGCCTGCTGTTCCGCGAACTGGTGGTGATGATCCTGGTGTTCGTGCTGGTGCTGGGTCTGGGCGCAGCGGCCGTAATGACCCTGAAGAAGACCTACACCGCCGGGGCCACCCTGCTGGTTAGTCCCGGTCAGGAGTATGTCTATCAGCCGCGCGTGGGTGGGATGACCGACCGCCAGTCGCAGCCGCCGGCCGTCGGCGAGGTGGCGCAGGCCGAGGCCAATATCATCGGTTCCCGCGAAGTGAAGCTGCGCGCCGTGCGGGCCCTGGGCCTGGCCTTCTTCCAGAAGCCGGGCAAGGTGAACACCGATCCCGTGGCCAAGCAGGAAGGCGACGCGATCAAGTTCATCAACGACGGCCTGACCATCTCGACCACCCCCCAGGGCGCTGTCATCGGCCTGGCCTTCGAAAGCGACGACGCGGAGAAGTCGGCGCGGGTCCTGAACGCCCTGATCGACCAGTACCAGATCTATCGCCGCGAAGTGTTCCGCGACGGCACGACCGAGGCCATCCAGACCCAGCGCCGGGTGTTCGAGGACGAACTGGCCGATGCGGACCGGACCTATGAGGCCTTCCTGACCTCCAACGACATCGGCGACTTCGCGGCCAGCAAGGCCGCGCTGGCGGCGGCCTATCAGACGGTTCTGGCGGACAAGTTCGCGGCCGAGAGTCTGCTCAACCAGGCGGCGCGGCGGTTGCAGACCCTGGTGGCGCAGCAGGCGGCGACGCCTGCGGAGGTGACGCTGCAGCAGGACCTGAACGTCTCGGCCCAGGACCAGATCCTGCAGTTGCGAACCGAGCGGGAGCAACTCCTGGCCCGCTATCAGCCCGGCAGCCAGCCGATCCAGGACATCGAGGCGCGGATCGCGGGGTTGCAGGCCTATGTGGCCTCGGGCACCACGGTGGGCGCCAAGGAGGTCCGTCTGGGGCCGAACCCGGTGTGGACCGAGCTGGAATCGACGCGGATCACGACCCAGGGCGAGCGGGATGCGATGGCGGCGCGACTGGCGTCGGTGAACCGGCAGCTGGAGGAAATCCGCCAGCGTCAGGCGATGCTGACCCGCGAGGAATCCGAAAACGCGACCCTGAGCTCCAACCGGGACGTCCTGACGGCCTCGATCCGCGAGTTCCAGCAGCGCGAGACCCAGAGCCGGGCCGACAACGGACTGGTGGCGGCGGGCGCGGACAATGTGCGGGTCATCGAGCGGGCGGCGGCGCCGACGCGGGGGACGAGCCTGAAGCTGCCGCTGCTGGCGCTGGTGGTGCTGTTCGCCGGTTTCACGGCCCTGTGCGTCGGGCTGCTGAGGGTGTTCACCCGGCGGGGCTATGCGACGCCGGCGATCGCGGGACGGACGCTGGAGATGCCGGTCCTGGCCGTCGCTCCGATGAAGGCTCATTGAGATCATCGTGTTAGCCTTCGCGGCATTGGTGAGCGCGTAACGATTCGCATGGTCGATCTGACATCGGAAATGGCGGGCCTGTGGGCCGCGCTGGGACCGGCCCCCGCGCATCGCGGACGGGTCATCCAGTTCGCCTGCGCCAACTCCGGCGAGGGGGCGTCCACCGTCGCGCGCGAGTTCGCGCGGCTGGCGGCGGTGCGGGCGAGAAAACCTGTCTGGCTGATCGACGCGGACCTGGCCCAGCCGGGACAGCAGGAGGCGGTGGCCGCAGAACCCGAGCGTTTCGGACGGCTGGGCGCGGCGGCGTCGTCTTCGCCGGATGGGGCGAGCTTCTTTGCGGTGACGCCGCCGGTCATGGGACGGGATCAAAAGCCGATCGCGCCGGCGCGGCTGATGACGGCGCGGCCCTGCCTCGGCGGGCGACTGTGGATCACGCGGTTCCGGGCCGAGGTGCTGCGGTCGGGGCAGAGGGCCGAGCCGCTGTCGGATCCGCGGTATTGGGATTCCATGCGCAAGCATGCCGACACGGTGGTGATCGACGCCCCGGCGGCGGACCGCAGCGACCTGTGCATCACGCTCGCTCCTTACGTCGATGCGACGGTGCTGATCGTGGCGGCGGAGAGCACGGCGGCGAACGAGCCGGTCATTCTGCGTGACGAGATCGAATCGGTCGGCGGGCGGATCGCCGGGGTGGTGGTGAACCGCTCGACCTATTCTCCGCCGGCCTTCCTCAGGCGGCTGACGGGCTGATCCGGTTCAGGCGGGCGAGTTCGCGCGCGCCGTAGAAGTGCGGTTCGAACCCCTTCATCCAGAAGATCTTTCCGAGACCGCGCGCGGCCTTGTCCATCATGCGGGCGCGCGACGGGTGGACGATGAGGGTCACGGCGATGGCGGCGAGGCCCCAGACGAAGGCCTGGACCGCGCCGACGATCATCCATTTGGCGACGCCGGGCCAGTCGCGGGCCTTGGCGGCGGTCTGGCTGGGGCCCTGGCCGTAGGCGAAGGCGCGTGACAGGGCGTAGCGCATGGTGGCGCGGTGGGGCGGGGCGAACTCCTCGACCCAGGCGTCGGCGGCCCAGCCGAAGGTCCCGCCTCGGGCTTGGAGGGCGGCGAACAGGGCGTCGTCCTCGCCGCCGGACTGGTCCGCCGAGGCGTCGAAGGGTCCGGCGCCGGGCAGGGCCGTGGCGCGGATCATCAGGGAGTTGCCGCAGCCCCAGGGCTTGTCGATCGCTTGCGTGGTCGTGGGACCGGCGCGGCCGAAGAAGGCTTCGAGATAGGGCGTGGCCCAGCCGGTGTCGGCGGGCACGCGACCGGCGATAGGGCCGAAGACAACGTCGGCTTTCGTCTGGTCGAGGGCGGCGAGGAGGGCCGACAGCCACTGCGGAGAGGCGGCTTCGTCGTCGTCGAGGAAGGCGATCAGGGGGGCGTCGGTCTCGGCCAGACCGGCGTTGCGGGCCGTGGCGACGCCGGGGCGAGGTTCGTGGCGGTAGATCAGGGGGCAGGGCGCGTCAGGCGTCAGACGGGTGACGGTGTCGTGCGCCGTGGCGGCCGGATCGTTGTCGACGACGACAATGGAGGCCATGGGAGCTGTCTGGACGAACAGGGAGCGGAGCGCGCGCTCGAGGCTCGCGGGGCGGCGCATGGTCGGCACGATGACCGACACGGTCTGCATCACACGGCTCCGGCGTAGAGGGCGGCGCGGTAGAGGCGGAGCGAGAAGGCGCGGGCCTTGGTCGGCATCCAGGTCGTGGTGGCGGCGCGCTTGATCCAGGGGCGGATGGCGCCGATGGCGGGAACCTTCTTCAGCAGGCGGGCGGCCTTGTAGCTGGGGTAGGTTCCGACAATGTCGGGGTGGCGGGCGACGACGCGGGCGAAGTTGCCGGCGGACTGTTCGTACTTGCCGGCGAGCGCCTCGACGGTGTCCAGGCCCATGTGGGTGGAGGGGTTGTCGACGTGGACGACGGTGAAGCGGCGCGAGACGCGCATGGCCCATTCGACGTCCTCCCAGCCCCAGCCGGAGAATTCGGCGTCGAAGGTTTCGGCCTCGAAGACGTCGCGGCGGACCAGCAGGTTGGAGGTGAAGACGTATTTCTCGGGCGTCTTGGCGCGCTCCTGATAGGGGACGCAGTCGCTCTTGGCTGCCATTGAGCGGTGGACCTGGAAGCGGGCGTCGGTCGGGGCCTGTAACAGGGAGAAGCCGCCGAAGGCGACGGCCGGGTCCTCGCACGCGACGAGGTCTGCCCAGGTCCAGAGGAAGCGGCGGTGGTCGGGGCGCATGTCGCTGTCGAGGAACAGAAGGGAGCCTCCGCGGGCGGCGTCGGCGAGGCGGTTGCGGCCCTTGGAGCGACCTTCGTTCTTTTTGAGCGTAATCAGGCGGGCGGGGAGGGCCATCGCCCTGATGCGAGTCTGCAGGCGAGCGGTCAGTTCGGGGTCGTCGGTGCCGTCGTCCATGACGATGATCTCGACCGCGCCGGAGACGGAGGCGGCCTCTTCGTCGAGCAACTGGAGCAGTTCGGACGGATCGTCGCGCAGGAACGGGATCAAGACCGAGACGGCGGGCTTGGCTCGGCGACGCGCGGCGTTGTCGGTGATGACGGGACGGCTCATGCGGTGGCGCTCCGGTTCAGGCGGGCGCCGATCAGGCGTGTAGCGAGGTCGCGGACCCCGGCGGCGTTCAGGACCATGACGACGACGGCGTAGACGATCGCGCCGACCCCGGCCTTGAGGATCAGCTCGGCCACGCCGCCGATGGCGGGAAGCGGCAGGACGGCGGCGGCCATGGCTGCGGAGGCGACAGCGCAGCGGACCAGGGTGTCCCAGGGGATGGGCATCTTCACGATGCCGCGGCCCATGAAGATGGAGGCGAGGACACCGATGGCGAAGCTGGTCGCGGTGGCGATGGCGGCGCCGTGGACGCCCATCATCGGGACGAGGATCAGGTTGAGGACCACGTTGGCCCCGGCCGGGATGCACAGGGTCAGCAACAGGCGGTCGGTGCGTCGGCCCAGGACGAAGGACTGGCTGAGATAATAGGCGGTGCAGCCCGACAGGAAGGCGGAGAGGGCGATCCAGGGGGTGACGGAGGCGGCGACGGCACGCAGGTCCTCGCCGATCATGAAGTCCGCCAGTGGTCGCGCGACCAGGGCCACGCCGACGGCGGCGGGCAGGCCGATCAGGATGAAGGTCGAGGCCTGTTCGCGCGCGGCCTTCATGAAGGCGTCCTTGCTGCCCCGCTCCCAGGCCATGATCAGGGCGGGGGTGCCGGCCGCGCCCAGCCAGATGAACAGGACGTCGAGGGTGCGGTTCGCGAGGCTGTAGCCCGCGTGATAGGCGCCGACGGCGGCCGAACCCATATAGATTTCGAGCAGGAACCGGTCGGTCGAGGCCATGATGAGGGACAGGCCGAGGCCCGCCGCAATGGGGTAGCCGTAGCGGGCGTAGCTCGCCGTGCGGGTGCGGTAATGAACGCCGCCCCTGGCCTGTTTCAGCTCGCCCGGCAGGATGAATGGCAGGACCAGCAGGGGACCGATGGCCAGGCCGATCAGGGGCGAGGCGGCACCCATACCGCTGACGGCGCAGAAGGCCCCGATAGCGAATCCGCCGAGGGTGACGGCGATGTCCATGCCCGCCGATTTTGAGACCTCTCCGGCCGCTCGGTAACGCTCCTGGGCCAGCTTGGCGAAGCAGCGGATCGGCATGCCGGCCAGACCGGCGGCGATGGCGATCTTCAACCCGTCCCCGATGGGAGCGAGCCAGAGGGCCAGGCCGGCGATCGGGAGGACGGCCAGGGTGACCAGGGCCGCGCCGCGATAGAGGGTCTGGAAGTGGTCGGACAGCGACTGGCCCTGTTCAGCGGCCCAGAAGCGCGCCATGGCGGCTTCAAACCAGCTGAAGGTCACAACATGGACCAGGGTCATGATCGAGAAGGCGATGGCGTAGCGGCCGAAATCCTCGGCCGACAACAGACGGGTGAAGACGACGATCGCGCCGAAGCCGACAAGGCCCTGGACGATGTTGGCGGGCAGATAGCCCCAGACGCCGCGCCAGAACATCAGCGGATCGCGGCTCGGTCGCCCAGCAGGACGGGGACGGTGACGACCATGATCCAGAGGTCGAGCCAGAGCGACTGACGCTCGATATATTCGATGTCGAGCTGGACCCGGCGGCGGACGTCCTGGGCCGAGTGCAGGGGGCCGCGCGAGCCCTTGATGGCGGCCCAGCCGGTCATGCCGGGCTTCATGCGGTGGCGGTGGGCGTATTCGGCGACGAGGCGGGCGCTCTCGACCGCGCCCGTCTTCATGCCGATGGCGTGGGGGCGGGGGCCGACCAGAGACATCTCGCCCTTCAGGACGTTGAAGATCTGTGGCAGTTCGTCGAGGCTGGTCGAGCGGATGATCCTGCCGACGCGGGTGACGCGGTCGTCGTCGGTGGTGACCTGACGGCTGGCGGTGGCGTCGGCCGCCTCCTGGCGCATCGAGCGGAACTTCCAGACCACGATCTCCTCGTGATTGAAGCCGTGGCGACGCTGGCGGAAGAAGATCGGGCCGGGGCTGTCGAGGCGGATGGCGAGCGCGGTCAGGGCCATGATCGGCGCCAGCAGGATCAGGGCGACTGTACCGATGATCAGGTCCTGGATGCGCTTGTTGAAGGCGCGGCGGTCGTCGTCGATGCGGCCGTCGAGCGAGGCGAGCGGCGCGCTGGCCAGACGGTCGAGAGCGGCGCTGCGCTCACGCTCATCGACCGGGTCGACCAGCAGGGTGACTTCGTTGGGCAGGGTGGAGAGGCGGGCGGTCAGTTCGCGGACGCGCTTTTCGGCCTTGGGGTCGATGGCGAGGACGATCCTGTCGACATAGGGCGTCATCCGGTGCGTCATCAGGGCCTCGGCGTCGCCCAGCACAGGCACGCCGGCCACGCTGTCTGGATTTCGGGCCAGACGGTCGTCGAACACGCCCAGGACATTGATGTCGCGACGCTGAAGCGCGTCCTTGATCAGGGTCTCGGCATGGCGGGTCGCGCCGACCAGGACGATGTTGGGCGTCAGGGCACCCTTGCCGCGCCAGCCGGCGACGAGGTCGCTCCAGCCCATGTGCAGGACATACAGGGCGACCGTCACGAGTGCGGTCCAGATGATATAGACGGACAGGGCCGCACCGCCGGCCAGGATAGCGTCAAGGATGACGGCGCAGGCACCGCCGATCAGGGCCAGGCCCGTGACGGCTGCGAGATGCAGCGACGTCTTCTGCCCGCGCGAGAAGCGATAGAGGCCCAGCGATCGCATCAGGCCGAGAAGCAGGACGGCGCCGACGGTCAGCGGCAGAGCGGCTGAGAGGGGTGCGGCGAGCAGGCCGCCGGGCGTCATGGCCCAGACGAGAGCGAGCGTGATGGCGGCGACGACGGCGACGTCGGCGCTGCGGAACCAGTGGACGGCCAACCGCGACGCGTGACGCTGTCGCGCGTTCAGCCAGACCTCGGGGCGGAAGGGACCGCGCCGCGCCGCGCCGTCGGTCTTGGCCACGGAGCGCGCGGCCAGAGCCTGAAGCCCCGGCGCGTCCAGCCGCGCGGCAGCGTCCGCGTCGGAAGGCGCCGTCGCACGGCCGATATCGATGGCGCTCGTCATGGGCGTCATCGTGCACAGGCGCCGTGGATGTGGCGTTAACGCCCGGCGGTTTGCGGGATCACCCGGCTGCGCGTGCGGCCAGCCACGCCTTCAGCTCAGGCTTGACCACCTTACCGGCCGCGTTGCGGGGCAGGGGATCGGCCTGGATGATGATCTCGGTCGGGACCTTGAAGGCGGCGAAGCGGGAGGCGACGAGATCATGCAGGGTCGCGGCATCCACCGTCTCGCCCGGAGCCAGAGAGATGAAGGCGACCGGGACCTCGCCCATCACCGGGTCGGGTCGGGCGACCAGGGCGGCCTCGGCCACGGCCGGGTGTTCGAACAGGACGGCCTCGATTTCCTGGCAGTAGATGTTCTCGCCGCCCCGGATGATGATGTCCTTGGCGCGGTCGACGATGAAGCAGAAACCTTCCTCGTCGAGCCGGGCCAGGTCGCCGGTGTGAACCCAGCCGTCGACGAAGGTCTCGGCCGTCGCCTCGGGCTTGTTCCAGTATTCGCGGACGACGTTGGGGCCGTAGGCGAGGAGTTCGCCGACCTCGCCGGTCGCCAATTCGCGGCCCTCGGCATCGACGATCTTGAGCCGCCCGACCGGGATGGCCGGGCCGCAGCTGTCCGGGCGGTTCAGATAGTCTTCGCCCAGGTGGTGGGTGTGGGTGGCCGAGGTCTCGGTCATGCCCCAGCCGGAGCCGGCCTTGGCGGGTGTGGCCTGTTCGATCTGGCGGACCAGATCGGTCGGGGCGGCGGCCCCGCCGTAGGCCACGGTCTCCAGGGACGACAGGTCGTAGGCGTCGCGGTTGGGATGCTGGAGCAACTGGATGGCGACGGTCGGGACGCCGCCGATGTTGTTAATCCGCTCGCGCTGGATCAGGGCGAGGGCCTCTTCGGCATCGAAGCGGCGCTGGCAGACCAGCTTCTGGCCGGTGATCAGGGCAGGGATCAGGACGGCGTTGCAGCCGGTCGTGTGGAAGAAGGGGATGGAGACGAGGCCCGATTTCTGGGGCGCGGTCGGGTCGAGCGTGGGCGGGGCCTCGCCGCGTCGGAGGGCCGTGCGGCAGAGGGAGAAGACGCCGGCCATGACGCTGCAACCCGCGTTGCGGTGCGTGCCCAAAGCGCCCTTCGGCGAGCCCGTGGTGCCGGAGGTGTAGAAGATGGTCGCGGCGTCTTCGGCGGCGAGGGGAACGGCGGGCATGTCGCCGGGCGGCAGGCCGGCCCAGGCGGCGCTTTCGCCGATGATGTCTTCGAGGCGGGTGACGCGCGGGTCGGCGGCGGAGGGCGCGCCGCGCGAGACGAGGACGTGGCGCAGGTCCGGCAGGTCGTGCAGGGCTGTGCCGATCCGTTCGAGCCGCTCGATGTCGAGGATGGCGACGACGCTGCCGGAGTCCTTGAGGCCGTAGGCGAGCTCAGCGCCGCTCCACCAGGCGTTCAGCGGGGTGACGACGGCGCCGACAAGGGCGCCTGCGAAGAAGGCGACCGGCCATTCCGGCAGGTTGCGCATGGCGACGGCGACGCGGTCGCCGGGGTTGACGCCCCGCGCCTGAAGATCGGCGGCGAGGGCCAGTGTGGCGCGGGCGAAGGCCTCGAACGAAACGCGCTCGTCGTCATAGACGAGGAAGGTCTTGTCGCCATGGGCGCGGCCGGCGAGGAAGCTGTGCATCAGGGTCGGCGGGGCGTTCTTCCAGACCTTGTGCGGCCTGCCGTCGATCTGGGCGTCGACGATTTCGAGAAGCGAGCCGGACGCGGTCAGCAAGGCCGTAGCCTGGGCCAGGCTCATGGCCGGCCATTGGGGGACGGGCGATAGGCTGTCGGTCATCGGGGCTCTTCCTGCATCCGCGTTCGTCGCGGTTATGCAGCCGTTGTAGGCGCTGGCGACGCCTGCGTCAGCGGGAAGAGACGCCGCATGAGGCTCCCCCTTGGCCGAGGCGGGGGGACCGGCCAGGGTCAGGTGAAAGCGGCCATCCGCCTAGCGGAACAGGGCCCGCGAGCCGAAATAGCCCGCAACAGCGGCGGTCGAGGCCAGGAAGGTTCCCCAAGCCATGTCGCTGAGGGTGATGGTTGTGGACCAGCGTGTGAGCGTGGCGTGATTGGTCAGGTCGTAGGTGGCGTAGGCGACCAAGCCGAAGACGGCGCCGTTGATCGCCGCGATCCGCCACGAGTTCTGCTGCAGCGCCGGGACCGTGGCCAGGAAGGTCACGCCGAACAGGAACAGGACATAGAAGGCGATGGCCGGCGGCCAGTTGACCTGGCGGTTCATCCAGTCCCCCAGAACGGGGCGATAAAGGCGATCGGCCATGAGGGTCAGCCAGATGGTGTCCAGAACCGCCATGACCACGGCGGACGAAACGAAGGCGGCGAGATAGCGCATCGGTCAGGCTCCCTTTAGCCGGTAGTGGCTGACGCCCCAGACGGTTCCGTTACTGTCGCCGAACAGGCCGGCCGTGGCCATGAAGAACCGGCGCCAGCGACGCATCCACAGGGCGTGATCGGCGCCGTAGACCTCCGTCATCAGCCCGCGAATCTCATCGACGTTGGCGTCGAAGTTCACCAGCCAGTCGTCGGCCGTACGCTGATAGTGGGTTCCGCTCCAGCGCCAGTCGTGTTCGACCTCGAAGAGATCGGCGTACTGGCGGATCAGATTGTGGCTGGGCATGACGCCGCCGGTGAAGAAATGCTGGGCGATAAAGTCGCTGTCGTCCGAAACCTCGAAACGATAGGGCGCGTCGACGTGGCTGAAGACGTGCAGGAACAGGCGGCCGTCGGGCTTCAGCCAGGTCCGGGCGCGGGTGAGCAGGGCGCGCCAGTTGGCCATGTGCTCGAACATCTCGACCGAGACGATCCGATCGAAGGTCCGGTCGATGGTGAAGACGTTCATGTCGGCGGTCACGATTGTCAGATTGGTCAGGCCCCGCGCCGCCGCCTCCGCATCGATGAAGGCCTTCTGGCTGCGGGAGTTGGAGACGGCCGTGATGGTCGAGGCCGGGTAGTGCTCGGCCATCCAGAGGGACAGGGACCCCCAGCCGCAGCCGAGCTCGAGGATGGCCTGGCCGTCCTGAAGGTCCGCGTGTTCGCAGGTCATCCGAAGCGCGGAGGCCTCGGCCTCGCCCAGAGTCGCGGTCGGGGTCTCGTAGAAACAGCTGGAGTATTTGCGGTGCGGGCCGAGGCAGAGCTGGAAGAAGCGGGCGGGCAGTTCGTAGTGCTGCTCATTCGCCGCGTCCGTATGTTCCGCGACCGGTCGGGCGGCCATTTCGACGGCGAAGCGGGCGTCGTCTTCTGGCGCGGAAGCGTAGGTCTTGCGCGCGTTGGCGACCAGGAGCGCGATGGCGGGTCGCGTGATGAAATCCGGGAAAGGCGCGTCCTGCAGACGGTTCACGCGTTCGGCGATCAGTTTCATGGCGTGGGTCTCAGCGCTGGATCAGTTGGCGAGTGGGCAGGCCCAGTTCGGCCATGCGGCCGCGAAGCTGGGTCTGTTGGGCGGCGCTCATGGTCGGGCTGCGCGACAGCAGGGCCGGGAACCGGCCATCGGCGGTGGTGGCGATCATCCAGCTGTAGTCGGGGGCGACATCGATGACCCAGTAGCGCTGACGGATCAGGCCGGCGAAGAAGCTGGCCTCGAACTTGGCGTTGGTGGTGGTGTCGGTGACGCGGGCGCGGGTGTTGAAGGTGGTCACCCGGCCGTCGCGCGAGCCGCGATGGCACGACTGGACGATGGAGAAGTCGTTGGACGCGCGGCGGCTCCAGACCTGGCTGGCGGCGAAGCAGTCCCGCTGATGGTCGTTCGGGCTTCGCAGGATCTCGTGCCAGCGGCCCATGAAGCGGTCGAGATCGATGGTGCGGCGCGGCTCGGGCGCATCGGCAGAGGCGGCGGTGGCGATCAGCAGCAGAAGGGCGGTCGCGAGGATGGCGGCTCTAGGCATGTCGGGCTCCGGTTGAGGGTTCGGACGGTCCCCCGACCGTGACGGGATGGGCGGGCGTGACGCCGCCGCGCAGACGCAGGCCCTTGAGCAGCAGACGCACCGCCTCCCAATGGATGCCGGCGATGACCTTCAGGGTCAGCAGCGGATGAGACAGCCAGGCGCGGCGCAGGTTGGCGTCCGTCATTTCGGCGCGGAGGCCGGAGAAGCCTGTGAACAGAAGCGGGCCTTCGGCGTCGTCGACGGTGATCGAGACGCGCGCGGTATCGCCCTGGACCGCAGCGGGCGGATCGACCTCGAAGCGATAGGTCAGGTCCATGTCCATGAAGGGCGAGACGTGGAAGGCCTTGTCCACCGCCTGGCGCACCGGGCCTGACGCGACGCCGACCGGCATTAGGTAGGAATGGCGGCCGCCGAAGGTGTTGGAGACCTCGTACAGGATCGCCGTCAGCCGGTCCGACGCGTCGTGGCAGAAATAGACGCTCAACGGGTTGAAGCCGTAGCCGAGGATGCGCGGCAGGGTGAGGAGCTGGATGCGACCGCCTGTCGGCATGTCGGCGTCGATCAGGCGGCGTTCGATCTGGGCTTTCAGCGGCGTGACGGAGTCGTCGCCGTGATCCTGTTGGCGCAGGGTCATCAGGCCGAACCGGCCCGAGCCGAGCCAGCGCAGACGACCGGTCAGGGCGTCCCACTCGTCCAGATCGATCAGCAGCATGAAGAGGCGATAACGCAGCGCATGGGCGCGCGGCCGGACGCGACGGTGGAACACCGTGCCGGAATAGACGCCGGACCGGACCGCCGCCTGGGTCATGCGACGGCGACCGTGGGCCGGGGCAGGGGGATGCGGGCGCTTTCGTTCTCGACGGTCCAGGGACGGCGCACGCCGCCGATGGCCTCGGCGACGGCCAGACCGGCCTGAAGCCCGTCCTCATGGAAGCCCGAGCCGAACCAGGCGCCGCAGAACCAGGTGTTCTTCCGGCCCTGCAAGGAACCGAGATCACGCTGAGCCGTCAGGGCGGTGGCGTTGAAGATGGGATGGTCGAACTCGCGGTCCGCCAGGACCACGGCAGGGTCCGGCTCGCGGTCGGGGTTCAGGGTGACGAACAGGTCCGGGCCGGGCAGGCCCTGGAGCAGGTTCATCCAGTAGGTGACGCTGGCGCCCGCGGTGTCGCCGGGATTTCCGCCGACATAGTTCCAGGCGGCCCAGGCCTTTTGCCGACGCGGCATCAGGCTGCGATCCCGGTGCAGGATCACGCGGTTGCGGCCATAGGCCATGGGCGTCAGCAGGCGGCGCTCTTCGGCGCTGGGTTCGGCCAGGATGGCGAGGGCCTGGTCGGAATGGAGGGCAAGGACGACCTCGTCGAACCGCTCTGCGCCGCGGCGGCTGTGAACCGTGACGCCCTGAGCGTCGCGCTCGATCCGGGTGACCGGCGAGGCGAGGTGGGTCTGGCCCCTGAACCCTGCGGCCAGCGCCTGGACGTATCGCGTGCTGCCCCCTGCGACCGTGCGCCAGTTCGGCGCCATGTCGACTTCGAGCAGGCGGTGGTTCTGGTAGAAGCGGATGAAGGCGGCGGCGGGATAGTCGGCCATCTGGCGCGGCGTCGACGACCAGATCGCCGCCGCTTGGGGCAAGAGATGCAGTTCGCGGAAGGCCCGACCGTAATTGCGATCGTCGAGATACTGGCCCAGCGAACACAGCGAACGGTCCAGTTCGTCGAGATCGCCGACCGCCGTCCGGTGGAACCGCGTCACGTCGAGCAGCATGCGCAGGAAGCGTGGATTGGCGAGATTGCGCTTCTGGGCAAACAGACCGGCGACGCCGTGGCTGGAGTATTCGAAGCCGCCGTCGTCCATCGAAACCGCGAAGGACATATGGGCTTCGGTGCTGGCGACGCCGAGATGGTCGAGAAGGGCCGTGAAGTTCGGGTAGTTGGGCGGGTTGTAGACGATGAAGCCGGTATCGACGGCGACCGGGCCGTCCGGCGACGGCGCCTGAACGGTGCAGGAGTGACCGCCCAGCCTGTCTTCGGCCTCGAACAGCACAACCTCGTGCCGCTGTGACAGAAGCCAGGCCGCGGAGAGGCCGGAGATCCCGGCGCCGACCACGGCGATCCGTTTGGCCGGGCCGGCGGCGTCTTGTTGAAGTCGATCGAACATCCGGGCGTCCTGGGGGCTGGGATCCTGAGCGCTTGAAACTACGGCCGGGTCGGGGCGCCGGACGCCTCGACGACCATATGGACGACGTCGATCCGCTGGGAGATGAAGCCCGCCTCGCAGTAGGCGAGATAGTAGCGCCACAGGCGGCGGAACCGCTCGTCGCGCCCCGATGACCCGCCGGCATCGAAGGCCAGGCGCCAGCGGCGCAGGGTCTCGGCATAGTCTCGACCGAAGCGGCGCACGACCCTGGACGACAGACCCGAGGCCGAGGTCACCTCGGCCAGCCGTTCTTCGGAGGGGAGCATGCCGCCCGGGAAGACGTGCATCTGGATGAAGTCGGGCCGCTGTCGATAGACCGGCAGGAGCTCGTCCCGGATGGTGATGATCTGGAGGGCGGCGCGACCTTCCGGCGTCAGGCGGTCGCGCAGGGTCTGGAAGAAGGTCGGCCAATAGGCCTCGCCCACCGCCTCGAACATCTCGACCGAGACGATGCGATCGAAAGTCCCGGGGACGTCGCGATAGTCGATCAACTCGATCGAGACGCGGTCGGCCAGGCCGGCGCGGCGAATGCGTTGTTCGGCGTAGGCCTTCTGCGACGGCGACAGGGTGATGGCGGTGACGGTGGCGCCGCGCTCGCGGGCCAGATATTCGGCGAACCCGCCCCAGCCGCATCCGATCTCCAGCACCGACTGGCCGGATCGGATGTCGCAGGCGTCGGCGAGGGCGGCGTACTTGGCGGTCTGTGCGTCTTCCAGCGCCTGGTCCGGGCTTTCGAAGAGGGCGGCCGAATAGGTCATCCCCCCGTCCAGCCACCCGGCATAGAAGTCGTTGCCGAGGTCGTAGTGGGCCACGATGTTCTTGCGCGATCCACGCCGCGTGTTCGGGGTCAGGGCATGCAGGATCGCGTCGAGCCCGCGCGCCAGCGGATTGCCGCCGATGATCTTTTCGAGGTGGTCGTAGTTGTCGGCGAAGGCGAGCAGCAGGGCCGTCAGATCGGGCGTATCCCAGTCGCCGGCGACATAGCCTTCCGCAAAACCGATATCGCCACGCGTGATCAGGCGTCGCACGGCCCGCCAGCGCTTCATGTGCCAGACAGGACTGTCGGACGTGGCGGTGGAAGTGTCGCCGATGCGCTGTGTCCGTCCCGCGGGGTCGATCAGCACGAGGCCGCCCACCCGCCAGAGCGCCGCGATCAGACCCAGGATCGGAGCGCCGCCTTTGACGTTCCGTGCGGAGACGTCGCGGGAAAGGGACGGAGCGAATTCGGCTTGGCTCATGGGCTTATCCAAGGAGGCGGTATCGAGAGTTACGGTCTGGTGCCGTCCAGAGATGCGAACTACGTGCGGCGGTTTCTCCTGTATCGCCCCTATGGCCAGAGCCTGAGAGCGGCAAGACGTCGCTGGCGGACGGGGCGCAGTATTTCGCCCGATCGATGGTCTCGGCCCTTGGCGCGTCAGGTCACCGGCCACTAAGCCGAGATCAGGAGCGGCAGGCTTTGCCAGACCACCGCGACGGCGGCGACGATGCTGCCGCCGGTCCCGAGCCTGCGCACCAAGGGGGAGGCGTCCTTCGCGCGGTATCCGATCCATGCCAGCGCTGCGAGGCCGAGCGCCGATCCTGCAAGTCCGGCGATCGACCAGAGGCGTCGGGTCTCAGGTTCGGAAATATCCGCGACGCTGGCGAAGCCGTAGATCAGCAGGAAGTGCAGCGTCCAGACAATCAGCCCACCCAGGATGAGGCCCCAGTCGCGCATCAGGCCAGGCCTGGGAACAGACGGGTGAGCAGAAGCCCGACCAGGCTCTGGCCCGCCGCATAGACGACGAACAGGCCGACGATCTCCAGGGTCGCAGGGCGGCTGGATGCGATCCGGCCGAACAGCCAGCGGAGCAGGATGTAGAGGTTCATGATCGCGACCACGATGACGAAGAAGCCCTGCCAGGCCAGGAAGTTGTAGACGGTCGCGCCCTGGCCCGAGGTCGTGGGCAGAAGGCCGGTCGCGAGCCAGCCGGTCAGGTCCAGGCCCCAGGCCGAGGCGAGGGCGGCGCCGGCGGCGATCATCAGGAAGGTAGCGATCACCGGGCTTCGCGGACGGTCGAAGACGAGGGCGCGATTGGAGGCGAAGGCCAGGGCGATGGCGACCAGGTTCAGCAGAACGGGCGCGGCCAGGGTCGTGATCTCGGGCGGCGGGGCCCAGGCGGACGGGTTGCGGCTCCAGAGAAAGACGTAGCTGAAGCCACTCATGGCCAGGACCATGCCGGCGACGATCAGGGTGATGACCGTGGCCCACCAGCCGGTACTGGACGGGCCGCTGCGGTAGGTCGGGAGGGTGACGCCCGCGCCGATGTCGGCGTCTCGCTCGCGCCGCTGCGTACCGGGGCCGCCGGGCGGCAGGTCCATGAACCAGGCCCACTGCATCATCGTCCAGATCATCAGGCCCAGGCTGATGAAGGACAGGACATAGGCCTGGACGGTCAGGAGGAGGAAGAAGCCCGCCGTGAAGACGGCCGCCCAGATGTACCAGCCCGACGGCGTGGGCATGCGCTGCACATACTGCGGCTCCGCGTTCAGGGTGGAGGTGACCAGGGTCTCGCGCCCGCCGGTTGCGCTTCCGGGCAGGAACCAGCGACCCTCGGGGACTTCCTTGACCAGACCGGGCTGATCCCAGACCGGGTAGCGGGACGTGATGCGCGGGATGCTGCGGATCGAATAGAGGGCGTTGGGCAGCCACTCCATGCCGCCACCGTCGTAGATGTTGCCGGCGGTCCTGTCGCCGAAGGGGCGGAAGTTGCGGACCATGTCGATGATCCAGATGAGCACCGCGATCGCGAAGAGGAAGGCGCCGATGGTCGAGATGAGATTGGTCAGCTCCCACTGACGGCCCGGCAGGTAGGTGTAGACGCGCCTCGGCATCCCCATCAGTCCGGTCAGGTGCATGGGCAGGAAGGTGACGTGCATGCCGATGAACATCAGCCAGAAGGTCCACTTGCCGAGCCGCTCGCTGAGGGGGCGGGAGGAGACCATGCCCATCCAGTAGTAGAGGGCGGCGAACAGCGGGAAGACCATGCCGCCGATCAGGACGTAATGCAGGTGGGCGACGATGAAATAGGTGTCGTGGGCCTGCCAGTCGAACGGGACCATGGCGACCATGACGCCGGTCAGACCGCCCATGACGAAGATCACGAGCGAGCCCAGGATGAACAGGCCGGGCGTGTTGAAGCGCATCTTTCCCGCCGCCAGGGTGGCGATCCAGGCGAAGACCTGGATGCCGGCCGGCAGGCTGACGGCCATGGAGGCCGAGGCGAAGAAGCCGATCGACATCTCCGGCATGCCCGTCGCGAACATGTGGTGGGCCCAGACGCCGAAACTGATGAAGCCCGTCGCCAGCATGGCCAGGACGACGAGCCGGTAGCCGACCAGGGGCGTCCGCGCGATCGCGGGAATCATGGTCGACATGGCGCCCGCCGCCGGCAGGAAGATGATGTAGACCTCCGGGTGGCCGAAGAACCAGAAGAGGTGCTGCCACAGCATCGGATCGCCGCCGCGCAGGGGGTCGAAGAAGGGCCAGTTGAAGGCTCGTTCCAGCTCCATCAGGGTGGTGGCCAGGATCACCGACGGGAAGGCGATGATGATCATCACCGCGAAGATCAGCATGGCCCAGGCGAAGATCGGCATCTTGTCCAGCGTCATGCCGGGTGCGCGGGTGCGGAGCACGCCGACGATGATCTCGATGGCCCCAGCGATGGCCGAGATCTCGATGAAGCCGATGCCCAGGAGCCAGAAGTCGGCGTTGATGCCCGGCGAATAGGTGGTGTTGGTCAGGGGCGGGTACATGAACCAGCCGCCGTTGGGCGCCAGTCCGAAGAAGATCGAGCAGAAGAAGGCCAGGCCCCCGATCAGATAGGCCCAGAAGGCGTAGGCGCTCAGGCGCGGGAAGGGCAGGTCGCGAGAGCCGATCATCTGGGGCAGCAGCAGGACGCCCAGCGCCTCCACCGCCGGCACCGCGAACAGGAACATCATGATGGTCCCGTGCATGGTGAAGAGTTGGTTATAGGTCTCCTGCGGCAGGAAGCCGTTCAGCGGCAGGGCCAGCTGGGTGCGCAACAGGAGCGCCAGGACCCCGGCCAGGACGAAGAACAGCATGGCCGCGCCGACGTAGTAGACGCCGACGTAGTTGTTGTTCAGGGCGGTGATCCACTGCCAGCCCTTTGGCGCGCACCAGATACGCTCGAGCTCTTCCAGCTCACCGTCGGGACGGGGCTCGGTCGTCGGGAAACGATCGTAAAGACGGGTGTCGAAGCCGGTCTCGGACGGCGCCGGATCAGGCGTCTCGCGGTCGGTCATTTCAGGCTTTCGAGATAGGCGGAGACGTCGCGCAGTTCCTGGCCCGTCAGGACCGGATAGGCGGGCATGCGGTTGCCGGGCTTGATGGCCTGGCTGTCGGAGATCCAGCCGGCCATGGTCCCCTGATTATTGGGCAGGATGCCGGCGCCGAGGGTCCGGCGCGATCCGACATGCGTCAGGTCCGGGCCGGCCGTGCCGTTGAAGGTCGTGCCCCGGATGGTGTGGCAGGCGCCGCAGCCGGCGCGGTCGAAGACGCCAGCGCCTGCCGGAAGTGCGGTGGGGGCGGCGGGCTGGGCCGCGCGGGCGCGCCAGGCGTCGAAGTCGGCGGGTTGATGGGCGACGACGACCAGGCCCATCAGGGCGTGGGGCCCGCCGCAGTATTCGGCGCACTGGCCCCCGAAGGCTCCGGCTTCGTCGGCCTGAAGGCGCAGGATGTTCCGGCGGCCGGGGATCATGTCCATCTTGCCGCCCAGGCGGGGCACCCAGAAGCTGTGGATCACGTCGGCGCTGTCGAGTTCGAAGACCACGGGGCGGCCCACTGGGATGTGGACCTCGTTGGCGTCCTGCAGCACCTCATTGCCCTGGTCGTCGAGATAGGCCACGCGCCACCACCACATCTCGCCAGTGACGCGGATGCGCATCTCGCCGGGTTGAGGCGCGACGCTGAGCTGGCGCGTGGTGGTCAGGCCGTAGACGAGCAGGCCTGTCAGGACGACGGCCGGGAAGACGAAGCCGGCGATCAGGATCATCCTCTCTCCGCCCAGCGCCTTGCGCCAGCGGCGCGGCCCGAACAGGGCCAGCCACAAGGAGACCAGGACCACCAGGGTCACGATCACCACCATGGCGATCAGCACCCAGCTGAGGGTGTTCAGCGGCCCGGACATCGGTCCGGCCGGGTTCATGGCCGGCGGGGGCCAGCCCTCAAGTCCGCGACCGGCGGTCATCGCAGGGTATAGAGGTAGGCCGCGACATCGCGGGCTTCGGCGTCGGTGATCGGCATGGGCGGCATTCCGGTCTCGGGCGACAGGGACGGCGCATCGCGCAGCCACTGGACCAGGGTGTCGGGTTGATTGGGCAGGCGGCCCGCGATCAGCGAGCGCTCGGCGAAGCGGTCCAGCGATCCGCCGACCGAGCCTTGCGGCCAGGCGACGCCGGGGATGCGGTGACAGGCTGCGCAGCCGACGCGCTCGACGACCGCCAGACCGCGCGCAGCATCGGCGCCCGCGATTACGCGGGGCGCATCGGTCTTGTCGGCACAGGCGCAGAGCGACATCAGGGCAAAGGCCATTGCCGCCCTCATGCGAGCTCGCGGTGACTGGCGGATGGTGTCATGACGGGCCCCTTCGGGCGAGGGAATACGCAGCCGCGGCTACGGTTCCGGGAACCTTGACGATATCGCTCCGTTGCCGAGGCGTGTCCTTGCCCATCCGCCTTACCGCCACCGGTCTTCTGCTCGCCTTCGGCGGGTGCTCCCTGCCGTCGAACGAGACGGGAGAGGCGCTGACGCGGACGGGCGAACTCGTGGCCATGAGCGGTGGCGACGGCGGATCGGGCAACGCCTGTTTCACCTGTCACGGCCTGGATGGGATGGGCGACGGGATATCGGTTCCACGGCTGGCGGGGCTGGATGCGGGCTATCTGCAGAAGCAGATGGAGGACTACGCCGCCGACCTTCGTCACGATGACGCCATGACCCGCATCGCGGGCCGGCTGGATCAGAGGCAGAGACGGGCGGTTGCGGCCTTCTATGCGGACATGCCGCCGCAAGCGGCGAGCAGTCCATCGACGCCGCCGCCTGCGATCTGGCTGCGCGGCGATCCGTCGCGGGGCGTCACGGCCTGTGCGAGCTGTCACGGCGTGGACGGTCTGGGCATCGGCACCGGTAACCCGGCGGTGGCGGGACAGCCGGCGGCCTACACCGTCGAACAGATCGCGCGATGGCAGGACGGCAAGCGGCGCAACGAGGCGCGGGGCGTCATGGCGCAGGCCGTCGCGAACCTGACCGAGGGCGAAGCCGTCGCCATAGGCCGCTGGCTAGCGCGCCAACCTGTTTCTCCAGCGCCCGGTAGCGACGCTGCCAGGCTGTCCGTCGCCGCGTCGGCAGCGGCACGACCGGCGCCATTGCATGAAGCACATCGTCCCGATCGATGATCTGGTGCTTCAGCGCCGCCCCGGCGTGGATCGGGATGAGCAGCAGAAGCGAGACGATCAAGCCCCAGTGCATCCACTCGGCCGCGTTCTCGATCCACCACAGCAGGGGGTTGGACAGGGTCTGCATCGGCATCAGCGGCCAGTCGAACCAGCCGAGAAACGTCAGCTGCTGATCCCGCGCCGTCGCCGAGACCATGGCCCAGCCGGTCAGCGGCAGGCCGATAAGACAGGTGTAGAAGACATAGTGGGTAACGTGGGCGGCGGTGCTTTCCCACCCCGGCTTGTCCGCATCGTTGATCAGGTTCGGCGCGAAGGTGCGCCACCCCAGCCGCGCCAGGGCGAGGACCAGCATCAGGACGCCGACGAAGAAGTGGACTTCATAGGCCGCGACCTTGCCGCCTCCGACGGCGATCCGGCCCATCCACCAGCCCCAGCCGAGCTGGAAGACCACCAGCGCCGCCATGGTCCAGTGGAAGGCGATACCGACGGGGGAGTAGCGGCCTTCGTCCTGGTGTCCGGCGGCCCATTCGAAGACGTTCAGGATTAGCCGGTCGATCACGCGGGGTGTCTCGCGGTGGTGACGGGATCGGGGCCGATCCAGCGGGCGACCTGGATCAGGGCGGCGACCAGATAGATCCCGGCGGCCGGAGCCCACATGATCAGTCCGGCCATCTGTTGATCCTCGAGCGCGGTCAGGCCCCAAGGCTGGGTGGTCGCCAGGTGCGGGCCATAGACGGGCGTACCGGCGAAGACGAGCAGCGCCCCCAGCATCCCCATCTGAACCATGGTCAGGACGAGACCGAGAGCCGAGGCGGGCGCCGGCGCGGCGCGCACGACGACCCAGAACAGCACCGAGGCGCCGAGCAGGGTCAACTCCATCAGCGCGTAGACAAGGTCGCTGGAGAGGGCCGCTTCATAGAGGCTCGGCGCATGCCAGAACCAAAGGACCAGGGCCTGCAGCAGACCGGCGATCAGCACCGTCATGAAGCCCGGGCGGACGATGCGAGGCAGGGTCCAGGCGATCAGCGGCGCCGCAATGCAGATCAACAGGATGTGGTGCACGGTGCGGACGGCGAACAGGGCGGAAGACAGGGCGCAGATCGGGCTGATGAAGGCGACGGCGAGAACCAAGAGCGCCAGTCCGCCCGTTGTGCGGGCCTTGGCTTCGAGGGTTCGGCTCAGAGCCAGACCGACGACGCCGAGCCCGAGCGCCGTCAGGATCAGCGGGTCGAGATTCCATTGGCCCCACAGCCCGGATGGCAGTGGCGCGGGACCGCAGTACGGAATGGCCGGCAACTCGAACGCCATGCTGCGTCTTTCTCCTTGAGGCGGACTTCTCCAACGGTGACGCTGGCTGGACGTTCCGCGAGTCTTCGGCGGACCCGCGCGTGGGCGGGCGCCGACATCCGAAAGGCCCGTCTGAGATGACCGACTACATTCTGTATTACTGGTCTGCGCCGTTTCGAGGCCAGTTCATCCGAGCGGTCCTCGGCTGGGCCGGAAAGACGTGGGAGGAGGCCGGCGACGACAAGATCGCCGCCCTGATGGAAGGGCCTGTCGGGTCCATGCCGATACCCTTCATGGGGCCGCCGGTTCTGATGGATCGAGCGAACGATGTCGCCGTGTCGCAGATGCCGGCGATCCTGCTTTATCTCGGCGACAGCCTGGCTCTGATGCCGGAGGACCCGGCGGGCCGGGCGCTAACGATGAAGATCGTGTGCGATACCAACGACGTCATCGATGAACTGACCCGGGACGGCGGGAAATCGATGTGGACCCAGGATCAATGGGACGCGTATCAGCCGCGTCTGCGCAAGTGGATGTCCTTGTGGGAAGAAGTCGGGCGACAGAACGGCCTGGCGGCGGCGCAGGGTTTCCTGCTCGGCGGGCGGACGCCCGGCATGGCCGATGTGGTGACCGCGACGCTCTGGTCAACGATCGTCGATCGGTTCCCGGCGATCGGGAAGACGCTGGATGAGGCCGCCCCCTGCACGGCCGCCCTGGCGCGTCGCATCTCGGACCTGCCGGCCCTGACCAAGGTCGCCGACAAGGCCAGAGCGGACTACGGCGATCTGTGGTCGGGCGGTCAGATCGAAGACTCTTTGCGGGATGTGCTGGCCCGCTGAGACGATCGGTCGTCGCCTTTGATGAAACCAACCCCGCCCCAAGGGATTGCCCAAGTCCATGGACAGGCTGGAGGCGGGAATGCGGACGACGACATTGGGCGTGAGGCAGAGCGTGAGGGGGCTGTACGGGCTGATCCTCGGTTTTCCCGCAGCGCTCTTCACCATCGGCGTCCTGACCGACATCGCCTATCTGAACACCGCCGAGGTTCAGTGGACCAACTTCTCGCAGTGGCTGATCACCGGCGCCATGGTGTTCGGCGGCATAGCGGCGGCGTGGTCGCTGGTCGCTCTCCTTCTATCGCTTCGCACCTCCATCCGGCTGTGGAGGGTGGTCGAGTTCGGGGCTCTGGCCCTGATGTTCGTGCTCGGTTTGATCAACGCCTTCAAGCACAGCCAGGACGGCTGGAGCTCGGTCGGCGCCTTCGGTCTGACCCTCTCGATCCTGTGCAGCCTGCTGGCGCTGGCCGCCGCCTTCATCGCCATCTCCGGCGCTTCCGATGAGGATATCGCCCGATGATCCGCGCCACTCTCAGCGTCGCCTTCGCCGCGCTCGTTCTGGCCGCCTGCGGTGGCAGCGACCCAAGCGTCAACGAGACGGGGACCCAGCCGGACCTGCCCGACGTCCGACAGACCCTGATCCCGCCGATGAAGGTGACCGGCCCGACCGGCTGGGGCGATCAGGTCCCCACGGTTCCCGCCGGCTTCACCGTCACGGCCATGGCGACCGACCTTCAGATACCCCGCCAGATGCTGGTCCTTCCCAACGGCGATATCCTGATCGCCGAGGGCAGGGGTGGAAACGCGCCTCCGCTGCGGCCCAAGGACATCATCGCCGGGCCCATCAAGAAAAAGGGCAACACCCAGGTGGAGAGCGGCGACCGGCTGACGCTTCTGCGGGATGCGAACAACGACGGGCGTCCCGAGGTGAGGACCGTCTTCGCCGACAATCTGGACGCGCCCTACGGTCTGGCCTTCGTCGACGGGTATATCTACGTCGCCAATCAGGACGCCCTGGTGCGTATTCCCTGGACGCCGGGTCAGACCCGCGCGACCGCCGCGCCGGAGGAGGTCACCAAGCTTCCATCGCGGATCAACCACCACTGGACGAAGTCGCTGACGGTCAGCGCCGACGGCCAGACCCTGTATGTCGGCATCGGGTCGAACTCTAACGTCGGCGAGCGCGGCATGGCGGTAGAGGAAGAGCGTGCGGTGGTCTGGGCCATCGACCGCGCCACCGGCGCACGGCGCACCATGGCGACGGGCATCCGCAACCCGACGGCGCTGGCGATCGAGCCCACGACCGGCGCAGTCTGGGCCGTCGTCAACGAGCGTGATGAGCTCGGGCCGCAGCTTGTGCCCGACTATCTGACCTCGGTGCGCGAAGGTGCCTTCTACGGCTGGCCCTACAGCTACTGGGGTCGGAACGTGGATCCTCGCGTGATGCCGCAGAAACCTGAGCTGGTGGCGACCGCGATCGCGCCGGACTATGCCCTGGGGGCCCACGTCGCGGCGCTCGGTCTGTCGTTCGCGACCCAGGGCGGGTTCGGCGGCGGCTTCAGCCAAGGCGCCTTCGTCGGTCAGCACGGCAGCTGGAACCGCCAGGATCCCTCCGGCTACAAGGTCGTGTGGGTGCCGTTCTCAGCCGGTCGCCCGTCGGGCCCGCCGGTGGACTTCGCCACGGGCTTCCTCGGGGAAGACGGAGCGCGCGGCCGTCCGGTCGGTGTGGCGTTTGACCCCGCTCGGCGGATCCTGCTGGTGGCGGACGATCTGTCCAATACGATCTGGCGCATCGCGCCGGCCCGCGCTGCGCCTTGATCTGACCGGTAGGAAGGGCGGGTCGTCCACGCCGACCGCGCCAGAGCCTCACTACAAAACCAAGAACGGGCGGCCCGCAAGGACCGCCCGTTCTGTCGTTCGCCGGGATCAGGAGCCGCCGGCGATCCTTCGTCAGAACCGGTAGGTGACGCCGAAGCGCAGGTTCCGGCCCGGCTGGGGCGCGATGTCCTTCAGGAAGGAGGCGTGTTCGCGCGCCTCTTCGTCGGTCAGGTTGCGACCCTCGGCGAAGAGGGTGACGTTCTGGTCGTCGAACGGCCGCCAGGCGCCGAACAGATTGACCATCGTGTAGCTGTCGGTCGGGGTTTCGAACTCGGCGACCTCGTCCTGTTCGCCGACGTGGCGGACTTCCAGCGACAGGTCGATCGGCGCCGAGCCGTATTTGACGCGGCCGGTGAGCGAATAGGGCGGGATGCGCGCGGCGGGACCCAGGTCGGTGTCGGCATCGACATAGTCGGCGGCGGCCTCCAGGGTCACGACGCGATTGCCCGAGGTCCAGACGTCGTAGGCGGCCTCGGCTTCGAAGCCCCGGAAATCGGCGTCGGTCTGCTGATAGGCGAAGATCGGGAATTCCTCGATCTCACCGTCCTCGTCGAACGCGAAGGTCGCGCCGGTGTCTCGCACGTCGATGAAGCCGTCGTATTTCGATGCATAGACGTGCAGGTCGCCCCGGAAGGCCCCGCGATCAAAATGAACCGTGCCTTCGAGCGTGGTGACCTTCTCGCTGTCCAGGGTCGGATCACCGACTTCGTAGGCCGCTGTGGCGATGTGCAGGCCGTCGGCGAACAGCTCGACTTCCGACGGGGCGCGTTCGTTGCGGGCCAGGCTGAGGCCCAGGAACAGTCCCGTCGCGGGGCGCAGGAAGACGGCGCCCGAGGCCGACCAGTTGTCGAACTCGCGATCGACTTCCGCCGTGGTTCCGAACGGCGTCGCGGTCAGCGAGCGGCGATCGTAGCGCAGGCCGCCCTCGAAACCGTAGCCGTCACGGTCGAGCCGCTGCACCGTGTAGATGCCCGCCTCCTCGATCTTGCTCGACGGGATATAGGCTTCGTCGCCGATCGCGGAGAAGTCGCGCGACAGGGTCTGGACGCCGACGGCGCCGTTCCAGCCGTCCCGCTCGCGCTGGATCAGATCGACGCGCGCCTCGTAGCCGTCGGAGGCGAAGATGGTGCCCGGCTCGCCCACGTCCTCGAATTCGGTGTGGGTGTAGTCGGCCTGTCCGTAGGTCGCGCGGACCTCGCGGAACGGGCCGGTGTCGAAGCGGTAGCCGCCGCGCACGTCGACGCGCTGCTGCTCCAGCTCGATGAAAACGCTCTCTTCGGCGACGACGCCGTAGGTGCTGTCGGTTTCCTTGTAGGAGGCGCCGAGGAAGCCGTTGTCGCCCACATAGGAGGCGCCGACGCCATAGGCCTCAAGCTCTAAGAAGCTGTTGGGCAGGGTTCCGGTGTCTTCGCGCTCGACGCCGTCGGCCTCGGCCAGACGTTGGGAGATCGGCGAGGATGGGATCTCGTAGTCGCTCGCGTCCTTCTTCAAAGCGTCGAGGTGCAGGACAAAGCTGCCGAGGCCGATGTCGGCACGGCCCGAGAACAAGGAGCCCTCGTCGACGGTCGAGCCCTGGGCCGAGAGGTGGCCGTCGAGGCCGCCTTCTGGAAGCTCTTCGGGAATGCGGCCGTCGAGGATGTTCACCACGCCGCCGATGGCCGAACCGCCATAGACGAGGGTCGAGGGGCCGCGGATAATCTCGATGCGGTTGGACTCCGCCGGGTCGGCGGCGACCTGGTGGTCGGGCGACACCGAAGAGGCGTCGATCAGACCGACTCCGTTGGTCAGGACCTGGACGCGCGGACCGGTCAGGCCGCGAATGACGGGACGGCTGGCGCCCGGTGAGAAGGCGGTGGAGCGCACGCCGGGCGTCCCGTTCAAAAGGTCGCCGAGCGAGGCGGCGGGCGCGACGGCCAGGGCCTGTTCGTCGATCACGGTGGTGGCGATGGTCGTGGCGTTCTGGCTGATGCCGAACGGGACGCCGGTGACGATGACCTCATCGAGCTGCGCCGGCTCATCCTGTCGGATGGTCGTCCCGGTCTGAGCGGCGGCGACGCCGGTCAGTGCGATCCAGCTCGCGGCGGCGAGCAGGAGAGGGCGGTGGGCTTGATGAAGACGCATGAACTGGACCCGACGGTGGAGGAACTGTCCTGCTTGTTATGAAATAACATACCGTCAAGCAAGGGGGCTGACATGACCATCCTGTAATGCGGGCGTTCGGCGTCGGACCGTGGCCGGACCGGCCCGATCATCCGCCAACTCGCGCCCGGCCAGCAGCACGGTCCGCTAAGACGGGGTCGTCGCCCGCAGCCTTACCCGCCGGCCAGTTTGAGAACGCCGCGCAGCAGATAGGCGACGACGCCCAGGACGCCCACGCCCAGCACCCAGAGGGCGACGAACCAAAGGCCCTGCCGGAGCCCGTTTGTCGAGTCGCGACGCATCAGTGGTAACCGTCGTCGCCGACCTTGCCGCGGAACACCCAGTAGGCATAGGCGGTGTAGGCCAGGATGATCGGGATCAGGATCAGGGCACCGACCAGCATGAACAGCTGGCTGGAGGCCGGGGCGGCGGCCTGCCACAGGGTGATTTCGTCCGGCACGGCGTAGGGGAAGACGCTGACGCCCAGCCCCGCGAAGGTGACGGCGAACAGGGCCAGCGACAGCAGGAAGGGCCAGACCTCGCGCTTCTGACGCATGGTCCAGAAGAAGGCGGCCGCGACGATCAGAACGAGCACCGGCACCTGGGCCGTCAGAAGCACGCCGGGCCAGTCGAACCAGCGCCGGGCGTACTCGCCGTCGAGGAAGGGCGTGGCCAGGCTGACGGCGCCGATCATCAGTAGGGTCGCCGGACCCAGTTTCCAGGCTTGGGCGCGGGCGTGGGTCTGGAGCGCGCCTTCCGTTTTCATGTTCAGCCAGGTCGCGCCCAGAAGGGCGTAGCCGACGACGACGGCGGTGCCGGTCAGCAGGCTGAAGGGGCTCAGCCAGTCCCACCAGCCACCACCATAGGCGCGGCCGGACACCTCGACCCCTTGCAGGATGGCTCCCAGGATCACGCCCTGTGAGAAGGCGGCCAACAGCGAACCGCCGAAGAAGGCGATGTCCCAGACGGGCTTGGCCCGCACCGTGCGCCAGCGGTATTCAAAGGCGACGCCCCGGAAGACCAGGCCCAGCAGCATGGCGGTGATCGGCGTATAGACCGCCGGCATCAACACGGCGTAGGCGAGGGGAAAGGCCGCGAACAGGCCGCCGCCGCCCAGAATCAGCCAGGTCTCGTTGCCGTCCCACACCGGGGCGATCGAGTTCATGGCCTTGTCGCGCTGGTCCCCAGCCTTGAGCGTCGGGAACAGGATGCCGACGCCGAGGTCGAACCCGTCCATGACGATATAGGCGAAGACGGCGAAGGCCAGCAGCCCGGCCCAGACCAGGGTCAGATCAATGTTCATGATCGGTCTCCTTGCCCGTCGGGATGGGACGGTCGGGGTCGATGGCGGGGGCGGGGGTGATGCCCGCCGTGCGGATCGGCGTTTCCGCCACGCCCGGCTCGTCGCGATGCGGCGCATGGCTCATCAGACGCAGGATGTAAAAGACCCCGGCGCCGAACACCGTGAAATAGACCACGGCGAAGGCGGCCAGCGAACTGGCGACCGCAGGAGCGTCCAGTGGGGCGGCGCTGTCGGCGGTGCGGAGCAGCCCATAGACGGTCCAGGGCTGGCGGCCGACCTCCGTGGTGATCCAGCCCGCGAGGACTGCGACGAAACCCATCGGTCCCATGACCAGGGCGAAGCGGTGCAGCCAGGGCGCGTCGTAAAGGCGTTTGCGCAGGCGAGCATAGAGCCCCCAGAGCCCCAGCAGAAGCATGGCCATGCCCAGGCCGACCATGACGCGGAAGGACCAGAAGACGATCTCCACGGGCGGCCAGTCGGCGCGGGCGATGGTGTCCAGACCGGCCAGGGGCGCGTTCGGATCGTGCTTCAAGATCAGGGATGACAGCTTGGGGATCTCGACCGCACCGTGGACGGTGGCGGCTTCGCGATCGGGCAGGCCGAACAGGATCAGCGGCGCACCGTCGGGGTGGCTTTCGAAATGGCCTTCCATCGCCATGACCTTGGCGGGCTGGTGCTCCAGGGTATTCAGCCCGTGCATGTCGCCGATGAAGATCTGGACCGGGGCGGCGACCAGGATCATGCCCATGGCCATGGCGAACATCTTACGCGCGCCCTTGTTGGTCCGCTCCTTCATCAGGTGCCAGGCCCCGACTGCGCCGACCACGAGGCCGGTGGTCAGATAGGCCGCCAGCAGCATGTGGGCGAGGCGATAGGGGAAGGAGGGATTGAAGACGATCTTGAACCAGTCGGCCGGTACGAACTGGCCTACGTCGTTGATGGCGTAGCCTTGCGGCGTCTGCATCCAGCTATTGACCGACAGGATCCAGAAGGCCGAGGCGAAGGTGCCGATGGCGACCATCAGGGTTGCCACGAAGTGCAGCTTCTTGCCGACACGATCCAGGCCGAAAAGCATGACGCCCAGGAAACCCGCCTCCAGGAAGAAGGCGCTGAGCACCTCATAGGCCATCAGGGGGCCGATGACCGGTCCGGCCTTGTCGGAGAAGACCGACCAGTTGGTGCCGAACTGGTAGGACATGACCAGACCCGAGACGACGCCCATGCCGAAGGCCACGGCGAAGATCTTCAGCCAGTATTTGAACAGGTTAAGATAGAGGTCGCGCCCCGTCTTCAGCCACAGGGCCTCCAGCACCGCCAGATAGCTGGCCAGGCCGATGGAGAAGGCCGGGAAGACGATGTGAAAGGCGACGGTGAAGGCGAACTGCATCCGCGCCAGGATCAGGGCGTCAAGTTCCATGGTGTGGTCTCACCCGATCAGGCCGAGCGCGCCGGCGCTGCGGTAAAGCATATAGAAGGCGACGACGAAGATCAGCCCGGCGAACACTGTGTTCAATAGGCCTTTTTGTCCCGACAGGGCCTTGGCCAGCCGGGCGCCGACCAGGCCGCCCAGTACGCCGCCGCCGATGAAGACCGCCGCCAGGGGCCAGTCGACCCAGCCGTCCAGGGCGTAGTTGAAGGCCGTCGTCAGGCCGAAGGCCGTCACGCCGACCAGCGACGAGCCGACCGCATAGTAGATGGGCATGCGGGTCGAGACCATCAGGCCAGGGACGATCAGGAAGCCGCCGCCGATGCCGAAGAAGCCGGACATGATCCCCGTCAGGGTGCCGGCTCCCACGAGCTTCGGCGCATTGCCCGGCGTCAGGACCACGTCGGGGTCCCCCGAGGCCGAGCGGCCCCTCAGCATCAGCACCCCGACCACCAGCATCAGCGCGGCGAACAGAGCCAGCAGCTTCTGACCGTCCACCGCCTTGCCCAGGCTGGAGCCGAGAAAGGCGCCGAAGACGCCGGCCAAGGCGAACAGGCCGGCGATCTTCCATTTCACCGAGCCGTGACGCGCGTGGTTGAGCAGATTGGCGAAGGCGTTGGCGGCCACGGCGAAGGCGCTGGTGCCGATCGCCAGATGCGGATCCTTGACCCCGACAAGATAGACGATCAGCGGCACGGCCAGGATGGACCCGCCACCGCCGACCAGGCCGAGGGTGAAGCCGACGAGGCTGCCCGACAGGGCGCCGAGCACATACTGAACGGGTTCGAGCGTCATGCCGCGTCACGATGCTGGGGCTGGGCCATCCACTCGCGGCCCCTGAGCATGCCGTTCCAGTAGATCCACGGCAGAGCTTCGGACTTCAGCAGCCAGGACAGGCGTTGGGGCTTGGTGCCCTCGATGATCCAGCTGGGGAAGCTGGGAAGCAGTTTGCCGCCGTAGCCGAACTCCGCGAGCAGGATCTTGCCGCGCTCGACCGTCAACGGACAGGAGCCGTAACCGTCGTAGATGGCGGTCGGGGCCTTGCCGCCGAGGACGGCGATCAGGTTCTCGGCCACGACGGGCGCCTGTTTGCGGGCCGCGGCCATCGTCTTGGCGTTGGGCGTCGAACCGCCGTCGCCCAGACCGAAGACGTTCGCGTGCCGGACGTGCTGGAGACTGGCTTGATCGACATCGACATAGCCGGCCTCGTTGGCCAGGGGGCTGCGTGCGACGAAGTCCGGCGCCTTCTGCGGTGGCGTGACGTGGATCATGTCGAACGATTTGGTGACCTCGCCCCCCTTCTCCCTGAAGGTGGCGGTCCGGTCGGCGCCGTTGACGGCGATCAGAGTGGACTCGAACTGTAGGTCGATGCCGTAGCGACCGACGTATTCCATCAGCGGCGGCACGAATTCCTTGACCCCGAACAGGACCGCGCCGGCGTTGCGGAACTGGACGTCGATATCCTTGAGCACGCCGGTCCGCAGCCAGTGATCGCAGGACAGATACATCGCCTTCTGCGGCGCGCCGGCGCATTTGATGGGCATGGGCGGCTGGGTGAACAGGGCGGTCCCGCCCTTCAGGGTCTGCACCAGTTCCCAGGTGTAGGGGGCGGTCTCGTAGCTGTAGTTGGAGGTGACGCCGTTCTGGCCGAGCGTTTCGGGCAGGCCGTCGATCGCAGCCCAGTCCAGGGTGTTGCCGGGGGCCACGATCAGGGCGCGATAGCCGACCGCGCTGCCATCTTCTAGCGTGACCTGATCCCGCTCCGGCTCAAAGCTGGCGACCGCGCTCTTGATCCAGCGCACGCTCGCCGGGATCACGGACGCCTCAGCCCTTCGGGTGTCTTTCACGTCGAAGACGCCGCCGCCGACCATCGTCCAGCCGGGTTGATAGTCGTGGGTCTCGCGCGGCTCGATCACCACGATGTCGAGGCTGCGATCGCGGTCCAGCAGGGAAGCGGCGGTGGCCAGACCGGCCGATCCACCCCCGACGATGACGACGTCGGCACGCTCGGGCTGAGCGCCCGTCGGAGCGGTCATCCGCGTTTCCAACCGGGCACGCAGCGCTGAAAGATCATAACCCGCCCCGGCGGCGGTCCCGATCAGGGTGTCGGCCGGCTGCGCCCCGACCTGCGTCAGGGCCCAAAGCGTCGTCGAGCGTGTGCCGGTGCGGCAATAGGCGAGGACAGGCCCGTCGAGCCGCATCAGGGCGTCGGCCATGCTGGCGACGTCGCCGTCGCTGATCTTGCCGCCGACCGTCGGCACATGGGCAAAGCCCATGCCGTGGGACGCGGCCAGGGCCTGCATCTCGGCCGCGCTCGGCTGTCCCGGCTCCTCGCCGTCGGGTCGGTTGTCGATGATCGCGCGAAACCCGTCGTGAGCCGCCTGTGCGACGTCCGCCTCATGAAGTTGGGGCGAGACCGAGAGGGAGGGGGTGAGGGCCTTGAATGGCATGACGATCGTCCTTGAACGGGAATGTTCGGGTGGGGGCTCAGCGGCGCCGGGGCCGCGTGGACAGGCCGAACGGCATGTAGGCCGGGCAGGTCGCGGTCAGGCTGGTCAGCAGGAGGACAACGGCGACGACCCCGAGGACGAGGGCGAGCGTTCCGCCGATCAATCCCAGGCCATAGGCCCCGATGACGGCGGCGACGGCGGCGAGCCGGATGACCCGGTCGATCGTTCCCATGTTCTTCACGGCGAGAGTCCTTCGGGTTGAGAGGGGGCCGGCGCAGCCGATGCGACCGCGCCGGATTGCGACCTCAGGCGGCGATCGGCCGGGTCGAGAAATACCAGTCGGTGTATTTGAAGCCCTCGCCCTCGCGAGCATTCGCGGCTTCGACCGTCTTCGGCGGAGAGACGATGGCGTCATCGCCCGGCTGCCAACCGGCGGGGGTCGCCACGCCATTGGCGTCGCTTGCCTGCATGGCGGTGACCAGGCGGACGATCTCTGGGATCGAGCGTCCGTTGCTCATCGGATAGTAGAGCATGGCGCGCAGCACGCCTTCGGGATCGATGATGAAGGTGGCGCGCACGGCCGAGGTGTCGCTGGCCCCCTCGTGGATCATGCCGTAGGCGCGGGCGACGTCCATCTTCAGGTCTTCGATGATCGGAAAGGGGATCTCGACACCGAACTTCTCGGCGATGTTCCGCGTCCAGGCGATGTGCGAGAAAATGCTGTCGATCGACAGGCCCAGCAGTTCGCAGTTCTTCGTCTTCAGTTCCGCCGCGACACCGGCAAAGCCGATGAACTCCGTCGTGCAGACCGGGGTGAAATCGGACGGGTGCGAGAACAGCACCACCCATTTGCCCTTGTAGTCGGCCAGCGAGCGGTCTCCGTGGGTGGTCCTGGCCGAGAAGTTCGGGGCGGGCGCGTTCAGGCGCGGCAGGCCGACGGTGCTTTGGATATCAGACATTGGATGTCTCCAGGGAGGGCTGCTTCGCCGGGGCGGCTGGCAGCAGGCGGTGCAGGATCATCCCGCCCAGCATGGCCACGATGAAGATGGCGGCGGGGACAGGGGCGATGGCGAGGTCGGCGATGGCGGGGCCGGGGCACAGGCCGGCGATGCCCCAGCCGATGCCGAACAGGGCGGCTCCGCCGATCAGGCGGGGGTCGAGATCGCGCGCTGTGGGCAGGTCGAAGCGCTCGGCCGCCATGGGCGAACTCATGCGGTTTCGAACCCGCCAGGCTATGGCCATGGGGACCAGGGCACCGCCCATTACGAAGGCAAGCGTCGGGTCCCAGTCGCCGAACAGGTCCAGAAAGCCGCGCACGCGCTGCGGATCGGCCATGCCCGACACGGCCAGACCGGCGCCGAACAGGGCTCCGGCGAAAAGGGCTAGAGCGATCTGGCGCATCATCGGCCCATCCCCGTGGCGTTCATCACGGCGACCGTCACGAACCCCGCCAGCATGAAGGTGGCGGTCGCCACCAGTGATCTGGCCGACAGGCGCGACATGCCGCAGACGCCGTGACCGCTGGTGCAGCCCGAGCCCCAGCGGGTGCCGAAGCCGACCAGTAGGCCTCCGAGGATCAGGGCGGGCATGCCCTGCTCGAACCGCGCCATGACGGGGCCGCTCAGCAAGGCGACGAGACCCGCGCCGACCGGAAGTCCGATCACGAAGGCGATCGAAAGCGGCCGAGGTGCGCCATCCCGGGCAATCCCGGTGGCGCGCGCGGCCAGGCCGCTGATGCCTGCGATCCGGCCCAGGCCCAGCAGCATGACGGCGGAGGCGGCACCGATCATCAGTCCGCCGACGAGGCCCTGGGCCGGCATTGCGTTGGCGAGGAGGTCTCCCATCACAGCGCGTTCAGCGGGACCTTGAGGTAGCGCACCCCATTGTCCTCCGGCTCGGGCGGGCGGCCGCCGTTCATGTTCACCTGGACCGACGGCAGGATCAGCTTGGGCATGGGCAGGGTGGCGTCGCGCTGGGTGCGCATGGCGACGAATTCATCCTCGCTGACGCCGTCGCGGATATGGATGTTGCCGGTGCGCTGGGCGCCGATGGTGGTCTCCCAGGCGAACTCGGTCCGGCCCGGCGGCGCCTTGTAGTCGTGGCACAGGAAGACCCGCGCCTCGTCCGGCAGGGAGGTCAGGCGATGGATCGAGCGATACAGGGTCCCGGCGTCGCCGCCGGGGAAGTCGCAGCGCGCCGTGCCGTAGTCGGGCATGAACATGGTGTCGCCGGGAAAGACGGCGTCGCCGATGACATAGGCCAGACAGGCCGGGGTGTGGCCGGGCACATGCAGGACCGTGGCCTTCAGCCCGCCGATCTCGAACCGGTCGCCGTCGTTGAACAACTGGTCGAACTGGCTGCCGTCGCGGCGGAAGTCGGTCCCCTCGTTGAAGATCTTGCCGAAGACCGCCTGGACGGTGAGGATCTCATGGCCGATCGCCAACTGACCGCCCAACTTTTCCTGGAGATAGGGCGCCGCCGACAGGTGATCGGCATGGGCGTGGGTCTCCAGCAGCCACTGGACCGTGAGATCTTCGGATTTCACGTAATCGATGAGGGTGTCGGCCGAGGCGTGAGAGGTGCGGCCGGACGCCGGATCGTAGTCCAGAACGCTGTCGATGATAGCGCAGACGTCGGAGCCCGGGTCGCGCACGACGTGGCTGACGGTGAAGGTGGCCTCATCGAAGAAGGATGTGACGACAGGGCGTTGGCCGGGATCGGCAAGGGCGGCGCGCACCAGGTCGGCGGCGTGATCGCGGGCGGTATCGGCGGTGTTCGAGGACATGGGGCGTCTCCGTTCTGTGAGCGCAATAGATATACACATTCATACTTCATGCAAGTATGTATTCCACACTGGCGCGGAAGACCGGCAGGACCTAGCTTACGAACCATGGACACCATCCCTGATCCCGCCGCGATGCGCGCCCTGCGCATCAACGACCTGGCCCCCGACTTCACCGCGCGTACGACCCAGGGCGAAAAGCGCCTGAGCGACTATCGCGGACGCTGGCTGGTGCTGTTCTCGCATCCGGCGGACTTCACGCCGGTCTGCACCAGCGAGTTCGTTGCCCTGGCTCGGCAGGCCGAGGCCTTCGCGGCCATCGATTGCGATCTGATGGCCCTGTCGGTCGACAGTCTTTATTCCCATCTGGCCTGGTTGACGGACATCGATCGCCGCTTCGGCGTGAAGGTGCCGTTCCCGGTCATCGAGGACCCCTCCATGGCCATCGGCCACGCCTTCGGCATGGTGGACGCCGGATCGAGCGACAGCGCCACGGTGCGCGCCACCTTCGTGATCGATCCCGAAGGGATTGTGCGCGCCATCAGCTGGTACCCGATGAACATCGGTCGTTCGGTCGAGGAGTTGTTGCGTCTCGTCACCGCATTGCAGACCTCTGAGCGCGAGCAGGCGTCCACGCCGGCGGGCTGGTCGCCCGGCGACGCCTTGCTGGAACCCGCCGCAACCACCCTGGACGAGGCCATCGGCGACGGTGGCGGCGATCAGCCCTGGTACTATCGCGAGCGGCGCGCATGACCGACGATCAGGCCGCCGCCATGGAGCGGCTGAAGGAAAAGGCGCCGGAGGCCGCAGAGCTGCTGCGCCAGCTGGCCAACGCCAACCGGCTGCTGATCCTGTGCCATATCGCGGAAGAGGAACGTTCGGTGAGTCAGCTTGAGGCGGACCTGGGCATCAAGCAGCCGGCCCTGTCCCAGCAGCTGGCCGAACTGCGCCAGTACGGTCTGGTCAAGACTCGTCGTCAGTCGCGCTCGATCTTCTATTCGATCGCCGACGAGCGGGCCCAGGCGGTCATGGGCATGCTCTACGAAATCTTCTGTGGCGATGCGAAGGCGGTCGGCCCGCGCGCCGCCGCCCCGGCGACCCGTTCAGACGCTGCACCCCGCGGCGACACCGCGCAGTTCGCGCGCGTAATCGCCGTCACGCGTCGCTGACAGCAGACCGGCGCATGAGGCTCTCGTGAAAGGCTTCATCGACAACTTCGAGCGTCTGACGGAGGCGAACACGGACTTTCGTCGCGTTCTCCACACCGGACACGATATGCAGCTTGTGCTCATGGCCGTTGCGGCGAGGCCCGGCCGACATCGGAGCCAAGGTCACTTCCCGTCTCGTGAATGAGTGGAAGCGAGGGGCGGGCCCATGGGTGGAGGGGAGGGCTGATCGAACTCTTGAGGGT
Organism: Brevundimonas sp. FV1ye28; assembly: GCF_058681135.1. NCBI lineage: Bacteria > Pseudomonadati > Pseudomonadota > Alphaproteobacteria > Caulobacterales > Caulobacteraceae > Brevundimonas > Brevundimonas sp. FV1ye28. The sequence continues at coordinate 370,479 of NZ_CM178731.1, forward strand.
CGAGCTCTCTGCGCTCAAAGACTCTGAACGGGGGACAGACCTTCCTCAACCCGACTCAAGGTGTTCCTCAAGGGGAGGCAGAAGGGCATCGCCTCGATCTCGAAAATGTCCCCCGGCTCGGTACGGATTCCGTCAGCGAAAGAAAGCGTCGCCGTGCCGTAGAAATGCACGTGCACGTCGCCCGGACGCCGGAACTGCCGATATTTGAAGTGGTGATGCTCAAGGTTTTGCAGGCTGTGGGCCATATTGTCCTCGCCGGACAGGAAAGGCTTCTCCCAAATAACTGACCCATCGCGACGGATACGGCTGCGGCCACGCACGTCGGTGGGTGCCGGCCCGATCAGCAACTCCGGCCCAAGTGCTGCCTGGCGCAGCTTCGAATGGGCGAGCCACAGATAGTTGTGCCGTTCCGTGACGTGGTCGCTGAACTCGTTGCCCAGGCACAGGCCCAGCCGCCACGGCGTCCCGTCCGGCCCGATCACATAGACGCCCGCGAGTTCCGGCTCTTCGCCGCCGTCTCGTGCGAAAGCCGGCATGGTCAGGGGCTGGCCAGGTCCGACGAGTTGGGATCCATCGCCCTTGTAGAACCATTCGGGTTGCTGACCGGTCTCGCCCGGTCCAGGCCTGCCGCCTTCCAGACCCTCGAGAAACATCCGCATGGAATCGGTCTGATGCTCAGCCGCCGCGGCGTCCCGGTGCATCTGGTCGCGGCCCTCGGCAGAGCCCAGGTGGGTGAGGCCGGTGCCGGTGACGATCAGGTGAGCCGGATCGAGGTGATCGATGGGCGCCAGGATTCTGCCGGCGTCCAGAGCTTCAAGCAGATCGACAGAGCCCTCGACCCCGCGCGATTTCACCGCATCGGTAAGGCTCGTTCCCGACTCGATGGCCTGAGACGCCAGGTCGTAGATGCGCTCGACGTCCCGGACGAACCCGGCCTGACCGTCATCCGCCGCAATGACCTGGCGGCGGCCGTTCTCGTTCTGATGCTGCAACAGGCGCATGGTCGAGCGGTCAGTCGCTTGCCGACAGTCGATAGACCATGACGTGCCTGTAAGGCCGCTCAGGATCGACCCGGGCCGAGGCGAAGGTCGGCTCGTTCGGTGCGTTGGGAAACTTCTGCGGCTCCAGGGCCAGGCCGTCGCCCATTCGGTAAAGGTGGCCGCCCTTGCCGACCAGGGTCCCGTCGAGGAAATTGCCCGAATAGACCTGAAGCCCCGGCTCGGTGGTCAGCACCTCCAGAATGCGCCCGCTTTCCGGATCCTCCAGACGAGCGGCCAGCTGCGGCTGGTCGGTGACGCCCTTGTCGAGCGCATAGTTGTGGTCGTAGCCCCGACCCAGGCGGATCTGTTCGTCCCGACCGTCGCGCAATCCGTCGCCGAGAACGCGCGGCGTGCGAAAATCGAACACCGTCCCGTCGACCGAGCGGAGTTCGCCGGTCGGGATCAACGCCGCATCGACCGGCGTGAAGGCCTCTGCGGGGATCGTCAGCCGATGGTTCTCTATGCCGCCTGAGCCGCCTTCTCCCGCCAGGTTGAAGATGGCGTGGTTGGTCATGTTGACGATGGTCGGCGCCGACGTCGCCGCCTCGAAGACGATCGTCAGAGCGCCTGTTTCGTCCAGGCTGTAGGTGACGGTAACGTCCAGCCTTCCGGGGTAGCCTGCGTCGCCGTCCGGACTGACGTGGGACAACACCACGCTGGCCTCCGGCCCGCTCTCGATCGAGGTCACGCGCCAGACCGCCTTATCGAAGGCCTGACCGCCGCCGTGAAGCGAGTTGGTCATGTCGTTGAGCGGGAGTTGAAAGCTGCGCCCGTCCAGGGTGAACCGTCCGCCGGCGATGCGGTTGGCGTAGCGGCCGACCGTCACGCCGAAATAGTTCGGGTGGGCTTCATAGTCGGACGCGGCGTCATAGCCCAGGACCACGTCGGCGATCCTGCCCTGGCGATCGGGACCGCTCAGCGACTGCAAGGTCGCCCCATAGGTGAGGATGCGGGCGGTCACGCCGTGATCGTTGCTGAGGACGATCGCTTCGATCGCCGTGCCGTCCGCCAGCACGCCCGCAGCTTCCCGTCGCGCCTCTGCCGCGTCCACAGCGTTCGCGCCCGTCATCCAGACACAGGCCGCCAAGGCCAGTCCGCGCCAGATCATCGTCATCCCGTGCTTTCCCACTACCGACGTTGACGCCCGGCTTGGCGCGCACAATAGTCTGACAATTGAGACGAGAGCAAGCAGCGCCGGGAGCTCCCGGAATGACAGGCTTGCCCGAGGGAAGGACACGATCATGGCTGGACCCGCATCGATCGGCGCGACCGCCGCCGAGCCTCAAACCACGGCGCCCGGCGGGCCGGGGGCGCGCGCCGTGCTGTCCCTTTTGGCCACGCTGTTCTTCATGTGGGGCTTCATCACCGTCATCAACAACACGTTGCTGCCGCACCTGCGCAGCGTGTTCGAGCTGGATTACACCCGCACCACCCTGATCGAGTCGGTGTGGTTCATCGCCTATTTCGTGGCCTCGATCCCCTCAGCCAAACTGATCGAGCGGATCGGCTACAAGCGGTCGATCGTGACGGGCCTCGGGGTCATGGCGGTCGGTGCCCTGTTCATGGTCCCGGCGGCCAGGTTGGCGTCCTATGAACTGGTGCTGACGGCCCTATTCGTGATCGCCAGCGGCATCACCCTGCTTCAGGTCGCCGCCAACCCTTACGTCACCGTGATCGGGCCGCCCGAGACGGGATCGTCGCGTCTGAACCTGGTACAGGCATTCAACTCCCTGGGGACCACCCTGGCGCCCCTGTTTGCCGGCTATCTGATCCTGGGTCGGTCCAGTGGCGGGACGGCCGAGGGCGAGGTCGTGCTGAGCGCGGCCGAACGCTACGCCGACGCCCAGTCCGTCATCCTGCCCTACATCATCGTGGCGGTGGTCCTGGCCCTGCTGGCGGTGGTTATCGCCCGGTTCCCGCTGCCCGCCATCCACGCTTCGGGTCGGCGCGCCGGCGCGGCCGAGCGCAAGGGCCTTTCCCTGTGGCGGCATCGCAATCTGGTTTGGGGCGTGCCGGCCATCTTCATCTATCTGATCGCCGAGATAGGCGTGGCGAACCTGTTCATCAACTTCGTGTCCCAGCCTGACATCGCCGCGATCAGCCAAGAGGAGGCCTCGCGCTATCTCGCCATCCTGTGGGGCGGGATGATGGTGGGGCGGTTCTTCGGCAGCTGGCTGACGCACCGCTTCCCGGCCGACAGGGTCCTGGCCGTCTTCGCCGTCGGCGCCTTCGTCGTGATGACCGTGGCGACCTTCGCCAGCGGGCCTGTCGCCATGTGGGCGCTCATCTCGGTCGGCCTGTTCCACTCCATCATGTTCCCCACGATCTTCACTCTCGGCATCAAGGGGCTGGGGCCGTTGACGGAGGAGGGCTCCGGCCTGCTGATCATGGCCATCGCGGGCGGCGCTTTAGTCGTGGTGCAGGGCTGGCTTGCGGACCGTTACGGCCTGCAACTGTCGTTCCTGCTGACGGTCGTTTGTGAGCTGTACATCCTATTCTACGCCCTGTGGGGTTCCAAGCCGACCAACGCCGTTCCGTCGCCGGAAGGCGGCGCCTGAACCCGATGTTCCGGCCGGTCGCTGCGGATCGCGCCAACCCGAGGAGACTCCCAAGATGAATCGCCGCTCGATCTGCGCTTCGACCCTCGCCCTGACATTGGCGGGGGCGCTCGGCTTTTCGGCGCAGTCGGCTCCGGCCCAGACCTCGCCGGTCACGCTGGCTGCGGCCCCTGCGGAGCCGAACGCCATCCCCCTCGACACCGGCGGGGTGGAAGGCCAGACCGCGCCCGAGACCTGGTTCAACCAGTGGGGCGACGTCTTCACCCGCAACGTCACGGTCGCGACCCTGACGCCCTTCCTGCCCGCGCCGGGCACGGGCAACGGCGCCGCCGTAGTGGTGGTGCCCGGCGGGGGTCTGCGCTGGCTGTCCATGAACAACGAGGGCTGGGAGGTCGCCCAGGCCCTGGCCGATCGCGGGGTCGCCGCCTTCGTGCTGAAGTACCGGCTGCAGCCCACGCCCGCCGACCTCGCCGCCTTCGAGCGAAACATGAACGGTATGTTCGCCGAGGGCGAGCGACGGCCCCCGCGTCCGACCGTCAGCGCCCTGTCGGCTCAGTCCGGTGAGCCCTTTGCCCATCCCGTCGCGGACGCCGAGGCCGCCTTCGCCCTGATCCGCTCGCGCGCCGCCGAATGGGGCGTGGATCCCGACCGCATCGGCATGATGGGCTTCTCGGCCGGCGCGGGCACGACCCTGGCCACCACCCTGGCCGGCGGCGCGGCCAAGCCGGCCTTCATCGCGCCCATCTATGGCGCCATGGACGCCGTCGAGGTTCCAGCCGACGCCCCGCCCATGTTCGTCGCCCTGGCTATCGACGACCCGCTGTTCGGCGGCCGAGGGTTCGGTCTGGTCGAGGCCTGGCACCAGGCGGGAAAGCCCGTGGAGCTGCACCTGTATCAGAACGGCGGCCACGGCTTCGGCCTGGGCAATCCGGGTCGAACCAGCCTCGGCTGGTTCGACGTCTTCATGCGCTGGATGGAGGCGAACGGTTTCCTGCGCCCCGACGCCTGACGCCGTCCCGGCTGGCCAGGCCTACTGGGGCAGGACCGCGTCGCTGATCACGCGGAACGCGGTCTCGCCGCCCGCGGCGGGCGGCAGGCCCGCGCGTTGTCCTGGCTGGCCGCCGCCGATCCAGACCGTGACCGTGCCCGGCGTGATGCGCCTGACGCCGTCCTCGCCCACCAGGCTCAGGGCGCGATCCTCGAGCGCGAAGCGGACCGTGCGGGTCTCTCCGCGCGCCAGACGCACGCGCTCGAACCCGGCGAGCGAGCGGATCGGCGCGCCCGGGACATCCGGGTGGCTAAGGTACAGTTGAACCACCTCGTCGGCGTCCCTGTCGCCCGTGTTCGTGACGTCGACCGAGACCGTCAGAGATTGATCGGCCCGCACCTGGCTCCGCGAAACGCGCGGTCGACCGTATCTGAAGCTCGAATAGGACAGGCCGTAGCCGAACGGATACAGGGCCTCGCCCCTGAAGTAGCGATAGGTTCGGTTTTCCATGGCGTAGTCGCCGAAGGCGGGAAGATCCTCGACCGACCGGTAGACCGTCACCGGCAAGCGGCCGGCGGGACTGAAGTCGCCGGCGATCAGGCGCGCGATCGCTTCGCCGCCCTGACCGCCCGGATACCAGGCCTCGACGATGGCCGGGACGTTCTGATCCGCCCATTCGACGCTCAGGGCGCTGCCGTTCATCAGCACGAGGATGACAGACTTGCCGACGGCGGCCACCTGCTCCAGCAGCCGCTGCTGGGCGGTTGGAAGGTCGATGGCGGTGCGATCTCCGCCGAGGAAGCCCGGCACCTGCACCCGCATCTCCTCGCCCTCGACCTCATGCGTGAGGCCGGCGGCGAAAACCACCACGTCGGCGTCCCGGGCCGCCGCCAGAGCCTGCTGCAGGCCCTCGTCGCCCGGCGTGCTCCACATCAGCCTTTCGTCGCCCTGATCCTGGCGCTGGAAGGCCTCGACCCGGATCGCATAGGTCCGGCCCGCCTGGAGGGACGCAGCCCCCGTGGCGATGGCCGGTCGCCAGTCGACATCCCAGGCGTCCACAACCAGGGCACCGTCGATCCAGATGCGATAGCCGCCGTTGGCGACGTAGCGGAACCTGTGCTCGCCCGTCTCAGTGGGCGTGATGAAGCCGGTCCACCGGGTCGCGCCGCTGCGTTGCTCGCCCTGCCAGCGTTCTGCGGCGTTCGGCGTCACCTCGGTCGACAGCGGATCGGCGTCCATGGCGGGAGAGGCGAAACGCGTGGCGCTCAGGCCGCTCCGGCGGCAGTCCGCATCCGCGCACAGAACGACGTCCGGCACCGGAGCCAGAGCCGGATCGATCAAGCCCGAGCCCTGAACCACGGTGACCCGGGCGTCGGGAAAGCGTCGACGGAGACCCTCAGCGAGGGTGACCGGATGGGAGGGCGAACCGTTGTAGTTGCCGACCAGAGGCTCGACGCTGTCTCCGTTGGGACCGATCACCGCAATCGACTGAGGCGGATCGCGCAGAGGCAGCATCCCGCCTTCGTTTCGGAGCAGCACCATCGACTCTTCGGCGACGCGCAGGGCGACGGCGCGGTGGGCTTCGGTGTCGTTGTCGGCGGGTGTGATGCCGGGAAAGACCTGTGCCGGAGGATCGAACTGGCCCAGCTGGAACCGCGCCGTGAACAGTCGGCCGAGGGCGACGTCCAGTTCCGCCTCGGTCAGCAGCCCCTGCCGGACGGCCCCCAGGACGTGCTGGCTTTCCTCCGGACCGCCACAGATCAGGTCCATTCCGGCGCGAAACGCCACCGTCACACCGGCCTCCGGGGTCTGGGTGTAGCCATGCTCGTTGGCGCGATAGATGTTGGCGACCGCGTCGCAGTCGGAAACCACGTAACCGTCGAAGCCCCAGGCCTGACGAAGAACGTCGCGCAGCAGGGGCTCATTGGCGCAGGCCGGGGCGCCGTCGATGGCGTTGTAGGCGCACATGACGGATCCCGCCCCGCCCTCGATCACGGTGGCGCGGAAGGCCGGCAGATAGGTTTCGTGCAGGTCGCGGGCGCTGGGGTGGATGTCGTCGCGATGCCGGCTCGGCTCCGGCCCGCTGTGCACCGCGTAATGTTTGGGCGTGGCGATGGTCCGCAGGTATCCGCCGCCCTCGACCTGAAGGCCGCGCACGAAGGCGACGCCCAAGCGCGACGTCAGATGAGGGTCCTCGCCATAGCTTTCCTGGCCCCGGCCCCAGCGCGGATCGCGGAAGATGTTGATGTTGGGCGACCAGACGGTCAGGCCCCCGAACCAGTCGCTGCCGCCGAACCTGTGGCGGTCCTCCACATGCTTGGCCCGGAACTCGGTGGAGATGATCTCGGCGACCTGGCCGATCAGGGGCGCGTTCCAGGTGGCGGCCATGCCGATCGCCTGGGGGAAGACGGTCGCCTCTCCGGCGCCGGCGACACCGTGCAGACCTTCATTCCACCAGTTGTATTCACGGATGCCGAGATGCGGGACGGCGGTCGCGTCGTTGACCAGTTGCGACGCCTTCTCCTCCAAGGTCATGCGCGACACTAGGTCCGAAGCGCGTTCGGCGGCGCTGAGCGATGTGTCTTGGTAGGGCGCCGTCTCCTGCGCGGCTGCGGCTCCGGCGAGCGCCGCCAGAGTGAACGCCAGTGCTGATGCAACAGACAGCAGGCGTCGCTTCCAGCGCATATCCCGTCCGATCGTCTCGACCATGCTTGTCGCCCCTTGCTAGCCCAGACGATATGTCAGACAAATGGGCAGATGTTCAAGCGATGACGGCCGCAGCTTCGGTCGCGGGATGGAGAATGACGATGCCGGCGCTTTTTCCCGATCTCGCCGGCCAGGTGGTCCTCGTCACGGGGGGCGCCGCAGGGATCGGAGCCGCCATCGTCCGCGCGTTCTTCGCCCAAGGATGCCGTGTCGGTTTTCTGGATATCGACACTGATCGGGGGCGCGCCCTGGAGGCCGAAATCCTTCGATCGGGTCAGGGAGATGTCGCCTTCTTCGACTGCGATCTGACGGATGTCGGAGCGCTCCGCTCGGCGATCGGGCGGGTCCGCGATCGCTTCGGCTCCATCGACGCCCTTATCAACAACGCCGCCCATGACGAACGTCACCAGACGCTGGAGGTCACGGAAGACTATTGGGACGGCCGCATCGCGGTGAACCTGAAACATCAGTTCTTCGCCGCCCAGTCCGTGCTGCCGGACATGATGGCCAAGAAGAGGGGATCGATCCTGAATCTGGGTTCAACGTCCTGGATGATCGGGCAGGGGGGTATGGCGGCCTATACGGCGTCGAAGTCGGCAGTGCTGGGGCTCACGCGATCGCTGGCGCGGGACTTCGGAGAACACGGCGTGCGGGTCAACGCCCTGGCCCCCGGCTGGATCATGACCGAGCGCCAACTCGCGCTGTGGGTCACGCCGGAAACCGAAAAAGAGCTTTACGAGAGACAGTGTCTCAAGCGGCGACTCGTGCCGGACGACATCGCGCGGGTCGCGGTGTTTCTGACATCGGATGAGGCTTCGGCGATCACCAATCAGCAGTATGTGGTGGACGGCGGCTGGACCTGACCTCCGGCTCGGAGGGCCGGTCGCCGCTCAGCGCACTTCGACGACGGCGACGGACTTGGGCGGAAGATCGAAGGTCAGCTCGCCGTCCGAGACGCGGCCTGCGAAGGGCGCGGGCTCGACGACGTTCGGGCTCTCGAAGCTGTTATGGCTGTCAACGTTCGGAGCGGTCAGCACCCGCCCGGTCGCGCTCACGACATCGCCCGCCATCCTCACGGTCATGGTTCTGGAGCGTTCCGGATCGACATTGACCAGGGACAGCCACAGCTTGCCTTGCGTATCGCGCGCGGCAACGACATCCGCGCCAGGCACAGTGACGTCCCCGAACACATAGGACGCCGCGTCGAAGGTCGAAGGCGCGAGGGTCGCTCCCTGGAACGGCACATACATCTCGTAGACATGATAGGTCGGCGTCAGGACCATGGTCGGGCCGTCGGTCAGGATCATGGCCTGCAGAACATTGACCATCTGGGCGATGTTGGTCCCCCGCACCCGGGCGGCGTGCCGCATGAAGATGTTCAGGTTCAGAGCGGCGATGACGGCGTCGCGCATCGTGTTCTGCTGTTGCAGGAAGCTGGGGTTGCTGCCCGGCATCGGGTCAGCCCACACGCCCCATTCGTCGACGAACAGGGCCAGCGTCTTGTCGGGGTCATAGCGGTCCATGATGGCCGTCTGGGCGGTGATCCAGCCTTCCATCCTGAGCGTCGCGCGGATGCCTTTGGCGTATTCGTCCTCGCCGAAGCCGACGCTGGGGCCCTTGGCCTCCCAACTGTTCGGGATGGTATAGCCGTGCAGGGACACGCCCTCGATGTCCCAACTCCAGACCTTGTCCTTCCAGGCCTGCATCACCGCTTCGGTATAGTCCTCGTTGCCGCTGTCCCAACCCACGGCGACCCGCTGCATGGCGTTTTCGCCGGTCTGGGCCCGGTCGAGATTGCGGGAATAGATGGCGAACTGCTTCATCTTCTCGACGTAGTGTTCGGGCGACATGGCGCCGCCGCAGCCCCAGTTCTCGTTACCCAGCCCCAGATATTTGATCCGGTAAGGTTCGGGATGGCCGTTGGCCGCACGCTCCTGGGCCAGCGAGGTCGGCTGGTCGGCGGTCATGTACTCGAGCCAGTCCGCCGCTTCCTGCACCGTGCCGGAGCCGACGTTGACCGACAGGAACACGTCCGTGCCCAGCTGGTCGGCGAAATCCATGAACTCGTGAGTTCCGAAGCTGTTGGGCTCAATGACATTGCCCCAGCTGGCGTTCAGCCGGCGCCGCCGCTCGGACGCCGGACCGATGCCGTCGCGCCAGTGATATTCGTCGGCGAAACATCCTCCCGGCCATCGGACATTCGGCACCTTGATCGCTCTCAATGCCTGGACGACGTCGCTGCGAATGCCGCGCACGTTGGGGATGGATGAATCCGGCCCGACCCAGACACCGCCGTAGATTCCGGTGCCCAGATGTTCGGCGAACTGGCCAAAGATATTCGGGTCGATCGTCGGGCCGGCCGAGGTCGAAGCGACCTCGACGACAACCGGCGTTCCGGCCGTCTGCGCCATCGCGAGCGAAGCCTGAGCGAGCATCGCCACGGTCATGGCTGCGCCGACGAACCGTCGGGCTGTCAGTCGAACCATCAGAGCGGCCTTTCACGAACGGGGGAATGATTGGATCAAGCGGTCGCCGGCAACCGCCGCTGCCGCAGGGATACTAGGATATTGTCAGACATTTGCCAGTCTGGCCACATCTACCCCCGGGCCACGTCGTCCGCGACGGCGACGGCTAAATCTTCGGCTGTCGGGGCTTGATTGGAAGGCGCCCGCTGCGGCGTCTTCGTCGGGTCAACGTCGCGGCGGCCCCGATGACTCGCGCACGATCAGTTGGTGCGGGTGGTCCCGTCTCATCGTCACAGGCGTGCCGTCCAGCTGGGCCACCACCATTTCGGTGGCGACGGCGGCCATCTCGAAGACCGGCTGTCTGACCGTGGTGAGGCGGGGCCATGTGATCCGAGAGACTTCCGAATCGTCAAAGCCGACGATCGAGAGGTCTTCTGGAGCCGAGACGCCCCGCTCGCGGGCCGCCATCATCGCGCCGACCGCCATGTCGTCGTTCTGGGCCAGGATCGCGGTCATTCGCTCACCGCGGTCAAACAGGCGCGACGCCGCCTCGTGCCCGCTCGTCCGGGTGAACAGTCCGGGCTCTACGAGATTTGTCTCTATCGCCAAGCCGGCGGCCTCGAAGGCTTGTCGGTAACCCGTCATTCGAGCAGCGGTCGCAGCATGGGTAGGGTCGCCCTTGATCACCGCGATCGACACATGGCCCAGGCCCAGCAGGTGCTCCGCCGCTTCACGAGCCGCCGCGACGTCATCGATCACATTGCTGGGCCCGGCCTGGAAATCCTGGGTGGGCGCTATGCGGGCGAAGCGGATACCGGCGGCTGTCAGATCTCTCAAAATGCACGGATTATCGGATGCCGGAGGGGCGAGAACGACGCCGTCCAGCGCGGCCGACCGCAGCAGACCCACGACTTCGGCAGCGCGATCTGTGACGGAGGAAACCGGGATCACGACCAGCCGATAGCGGGTCGCCTTCAGGCGATCGAGGACGCCCATCTGCAACTCGACCACGTAGCTGGGCGAGGGGTTTTCATACAAGAGGCCGATCAGATGCGATCGCCGCCGCACCAATCCCTGGGCGAAGACGTTCGGGTGATAGTCCAAGTTTTCGGCGGCTTCTCGCACGCGCTTGCGTACGGCGTCGCTTACATTGGGCGCGTCATTGAAGACCCGCGAGACGGTTTTGATCGATACTCCGGCGGCCATGCCCACATCAACAATGGTCGCCCGCCGCCGTGCCGTCACTTCTCCGTCTCGTCCTTCCGGCGATTGCCCACCGTACGGCTAGCCGCTTGTCACGGACGGGTCCAGCGTGGACCCCCGACCACATCTGGACAAATTGCAGGTAGCGCTAACATTATCCCGATTGACAACGTACGACAATTGGCGACTTCTCTCGCTCAGCGGTATCCACACCGCCAGAAAAATGACGTTGGCCCAGTCAACGCGGAGGGAAACAATGAGGAATACGACGTTTGTGAAGACGCTTGCCCGATCGACATCGGCCCTCGCGCTGATGTCCGGTCTTGTTCTCCCGGTCAGCGCGATGGCGCAGACCGCGCCATCCGGTACGCCCGCGCAGGAAGAGACGGCGCTGGACGAGATCATCGTCACCGGCCTGCGGGCGAGCCTTGACCGTGCGATGGACATCAAGCGGAACTCGTCCGGCGTGGTTGACGCCATCTCGGCCGAGGACATCGGCAAATTCCCTGACACCAACCTGGCGGAGTCGCTTCAACGGGTCAGCGGCGTCTCGATCAACCGGGTCAACGGCGAAGGTTCCGAAGTTACGGTTCGCGGCTTTGGCGGCGGTTTCAACCTAGTCACTCTGAACGGTCGTCAAATGCCGACGGCGAACGTCGTGGCCGTAGGCGGCGATCAGAACGTCGATTTCGCGACGGCGACCAGCCGATCATTCGACTTCTCGAATATCGCCTCCGAGGCGGTCGGGCGTCTGGAGGTCTACAAGACCGGCCGGGCCGCGATGCCCTCGGGCGGCATCGGTGCAACGATCAACGTCGTGACGCGACGGCCCCTCGACAATCGTGAGCCCGGCCTGGAAGGCAGCTTTGGCGTCAAGGCCGTCGCCGACACCAGCGTCGATCGCGGTGATGAGTTCACACCGGAAGCCTCCGGACTGCTGAGCTGGACAGACGACGACCAGCGGTTCGGCGTCCAAGTGTTCGGCAGCTATCAAAGCCGCGACAGCGCGGCGGCCAGCGCCACGTCCAACGCGTGGAACATCAGGACGCGCGACGCCTTCCTCGATCCGGCCAACGGCTTCGTCAACGCTCAGACCACCGTCACCAACCGACCATCGACGAACCAGTTGATCTCGGTGCCGAACGACAGCCGTTATCATTTCTCGGAATCCACCCGCGAACGGATCAACGGCCAGGCGGTGTTCCAGTGGCGTCCGGTGGACACCCTGACCCTGACCGCCGACGTGCTGTACGCTGAGAACAGCGTGACGGAATCGCGTTCGGACCAGACCAACTGGTTCAACCGGCCCTTCCGCCAGGTGACGTTCGACGCCAACCCCGCCGTCGCCACGACCGTGTTCCTGCAGGAGAACATCAGCGGCGTGAAGGATACCGGCTTCGAGCAACAGTACCGGGCGACCAAAGACACGCTCAAATCCTACGGCCTGAATGCCGAGTGGGATCTGACGGATCAGCTCTCGCTCACGCTCGACGGCCATGTTTCGACAGCCGAAAGCCTGCCGGACTCCTCCAACGGCGCGTCTTCGACCCTGATCAGCCTGGGCGCTCCGGTCATCGCGGCTCACTCGGTCGATTACAGCAGCGGTTTCCCGGTCCAGAACATCACGATCAACGATGCCCTTCGCGGCAACAACAACGGCCGTCTCGACATCGGCGACATCGGGTCCCAGATCGCCCGCACGAACGCGTCCCAGCAACGTCAGGAAATCAAGGAACTGCACGCTGCGGGCGCCTATGATTTCGGCGGCGGCACCCGCTTCGACTTCGGCGGAAACTGGATCAACTCGGAGATGACCAGTCAGCGGACCCAGACCCAGCAGACCCTGGGCGACTGGGGCATCACCAACCCTGGCGATGTGAACCGGTTCGCCGCAGGCCTGCTGGAAGAGTTCTGCATCACCTGCCAGTTCGACCACTTCAACCCGGGTGCGACCGGAGCCTCTCTGGTCGGGTTCCGCGGCAATGCGATCGACATCTACAACGCCCTGTCCGGCGTCTATGCTGCGGACCGGAACCCCTTGAACAACACCGCCGATCCCGGCAATCCCGATGCGATCACGGGCCAGGACTTCAACACGGTGGAGGAAGAAACCTGGGCCCTGTACGGCCAGGTCAGCTGGAACGGAGAGATCGGGGCGATGCCGACCTCGATGACGGCGGGCATTCGCTACGAGTCCACCGACGTCAACTCGACCTCTCTCGTCGCCGTTCCCACGGAAATCCGCTGGACCGCAGACAACGACTTCACCCGCATCGTCGGCGCCCAGGTCCAGCCCATCAGCGGGGAGGGCAGCTATGACTACTGGCTACCGGCTCTGGACTTCTCGATCGAACCCCGGGACGACGTGAAGCTGCGCGCCTCCTTCAGCCGCACGCTCGCCCGTCCGGACTTCGGCAATCTGTTCGCGGCCAGCACCATCAACGCGCCGGGCCGGCCCACCGCCATCGGCGGCGTCGCGACCGGAAACTCCGGCAACCCGAACCTGCAGCCCCTGCTGTCGGACAACATCGACTTCTCGGCGGAATGGTATTTCGCCCCGTCCAGCTATGTATCGATCGGCTACTTCGACAAGCAGGTCAGAAACTTCATCGGCCAGGGTCAGTTCACGCGCAATCTGTTCGGTCTGCGCGACCCATCGTCGGGCGCCGCCGGTTCGCGCTCTGGGACGGCCCGCACGCAGCTGACGACACTCGGCGCCGACATCTCGGACGTGAACCTGTTCACCTACACGGCGCTTCTGATCCAGAACAACGGCAACGTCGCCGCCGCCACAACGCAGTTCCAGGCGCAGCGCACCGGACCGAACGGCTCGCTCAACCAGGCCTTCATCGACACGACGCTGGCGGCGGTGGACATCACAGCAGACGCCAACGACCCTCTGTTCCAGGTCTCGGTGTCCCAGCCGGTCAACAACGAGGAAGCCAACATCAACGGCTTCGAGTTCGCCGGTCAGTACTTCTTGGGCGACACGGGCTTCGGGATCGCGGGCTCCTATACGATCGTCAACGGCGACGTGGACATCGACGTCGGCGCCGACCCCAGCATCGACCAGTTCGCGCTGCTCGGTCTGTCGAACAGCGGCAACGTCACCCTGATCTACGATAACTACGGTGTCTCCGCCCGTCTCGCCTACAACTGGCGCGACGAGTACCTGAGCGAGACCAACCGTGGCGGCAACGATCGGAACCCCGTCTTCACGGAGCCTTTCGGAACGCTGGACATGAACATCAGCTACGACCTGACTGACAACATCGCCATCTCGTTCGAAGGCATCAACCTGACCAGCGAAGTGGTCAAGACTCACGGGCGCGACGAGACCAACCTCTGGTTCGCCCAGGAACTGAAACCGCGCTACCTCCTCGGCGCGCGCATGCGCTTCTGAACCAGCGCAGCCACTGAAGGGGCCGCCGCGCGTCGGCGGCCCTTTTTTCTGACGTGTCGGTTGCCCTTCGACGACCGACCTGACCAAGATCGCCCGTTCGATTGAAGGTGTCCGCGTGAGCCATATCGTGCTCCTCAACAACATCGACCATGGCGACTTGCGCGTCATGGGGGGATACGGTGCCGGGTTCGGCGACTCTGTGAACCAGACGCGGGTTTTCCCGGCCGAGTTCGAGGCCCTGGCGCGCGAGTATCCGATCCTTTTTCGCCGGGAGGCCGGAGGCGCCTTTTACGCGGTGGTGCTGCTCGGCCTTGATCGGGAGGAGAACCTGTTTCTGCAGGGCGGCGAATGGAAGGCCCGCTATGTGCCGGCCGCGCATCGCCGGGGCCCCTTTTCGATCGGCCTTCAGACCCAGCGGTCCGATGGCCCGCAAGATCCCAAGATCAACGTCGATCTGAGCCACGCGCGAATCCAGGCCGCGGGGGATCCAGTGTTTCTGCGCCATGGCGGGGCCGGACCGGCTCTCATCGAGGCCAGCCAGGCGCTGTCCGTCGTTTATGACGGCCTGGAGCGGGAAGCCGCGATGTTCGCCGCATTCGAGGCCGCGGGGGTGATCGAACCCGTCGCCGTCGACGTCACCGTTGGTGAAGGACAGCGCTACGAGATCGAGGACGTCCATGCCGTATCGCGGGAGCGGCTGGCCGACATTGCGGAACCGGCGCTGACCGCTCTGCATCGCTCAGGCTGGCTTGCTCACGCCTTTCAGGCCGCATTCTCGCTCGGCAATCTCGATCACCTGATCGCGCTCAAGACCGCGAAGGCGTCCCGCGGATGACCACTGCAACGGCCATGGGCTCAGGCCGTGTCGCACGGCGCACCCGGGTGATTGAGACGCCCGCCGATGCGCCGATCGACGTCGAGGCACTGCTTGCGGCCCAACAGCCCGTGATCCTTCGGGGGGTGGCTCGGGACTGGCCGCTCGTCCAGGCCGGCAGGGCGGGGCCGCAAGAAGCCATTGAGTACATCAAGCGGTTCGACAGCGGCGTCCCCGTCGTCGGCTACACGGGCGCGCCTGATATCGGGGGGCGGTATTTCTACCGTGAGGATCTCCAGACGTTGAACTTCGATGCCCAACGCGTGTCCCTGAGCGCCTACCTGGATGCGGTGGCGAGCGTGCTCGGAACCGAGCAGCCGCCGTCATTCTATGTGGGCTCGACCGATCTTGAGGTGCATCTGCCGGGACTGGGCCGGGACAACGGCCTCGTCCTGTCTGTGTCGCCCGAGAACGGCGCCGACCCACCCACCATCAGCATCTGGCTGGGCAACAGGACGACGGCGGCGACGCATTTCGACATGTCCAACAACCTGGCCTGTTGCCTCGTGGGCCGGCGGCGCTTCACCCTGTTTCCGCCGGACCAGATCGAAAACCTTTATCCAGGCCCGCTTGAGCCGACCCCGGGCGGTCAGGTCGTAAGTCTGGTCGATCCAACGGCGCCCGATCTGGAAAGATTTCCGCGTTTCGCCCTTGCTGCGGAGGCGGGGGAGGTTGCCGAACTCGAGCCGGGAGACGTCCTCTTCTATCCCGCCCTGTGGTGGCACAACGTCGAGGCCCTGGACGACTTCAACGCCATGATAAACTACTGGTGGAACGGGTCGCCGGCCTTCATGGATACGCCCATGACGACGCTGATGCACGGCCTGCTCAGCTTGCGGGGGCGGCCTGAGGCTGAGAAGGCGGCCTGGCGGTCCCTGTTCGATTTCTACGTGTTCGGCGATCCGGACAGGGCGGTCCACCACCTGCCGACGCCGGTGCGGGGCGATCTCGCGCCGCTCGACGCTCGGTCGGCTCGCCGCTTGCGGGCGCTCGTGCTGCAGAAACTCAACCGGTAGGAAGACGGCCATGGACCAGCGAAAGACCCGGGTTGTCATCGCGGGCGGCGGGACTGCGGGCTGGTTGGCGGCCGCCTTGCTGACCCAGCAACTGGGGGCCTTGCTTGATGTGACGCTGGTCGAGTCCAAGGAGATCGGCACGGTCGGCGTCGGCGAGTCGACCATTCCTACCATTCGGTCGTTCCACGCCCTGCTGGGGCTGGATGAACGCGAGTTCATGCAAAGCACCGGGGCCACCTTCAAGCTCGGCATATCCTTCGAGGACTGGAGCCGTGAGGGCGCTCGGTACATCCACTCGTTCGGCGATGTCGGCAAATCCACCTGGATGGGTGACTTCCAGCATTTCTGGCTCGACGCGCGTAAACGCGGTCTGGCCGGCGACCTCGGCGAATACTGTTTCGAGCACCAGGCCGCCGACGCCGGCAAGTTCGCGACCGGACCCGACGGGCGGCTGAACTACGCCTATCACCTGGATGCCGGGCGCTATGCCCGCTTGCTCCGGGACCGGAGCGAGGCCGCCGGACTGAAACGCGTCGAGGGGCGAATCTCGCGGGTTGAGAGACATGCGGAAACGGGCCTGATCGACGCTCTGGTGCTGGCCGACGATCAGCGGATCGAGGGCGATCTGTTTCTGGACTGCACGGGGTTCCGCGGGCTTTTGATCGGCGAGGCCCTCGGCGTGGGGTTCGAGGACTGGGGCGACTGGCTTCCGACCAATCGAGCGCTCGCCGTTCAGACCACGTCGACAGGGCCTGCCGTGCCCTATACCCGCGCCATCGCCCACGACGCGGGCTGGCGCTGGCGGATTCCGCTTCAGCATCGGGTCGGCAACGGTTTGGTCTACGCGGCGGACTTCCTGTCGGACGATGAAGCTCACTCGCGTCTGCTCGGGGCTCTGGGCGGCGAGCGATTGATCGAGCCGGGGTTGATCCGTTTCCGGACGGGGCGCCGGCTGCGCGTCTGGGAGGGCAACTGCATCGCACTCAGCCTGGCGGCCGGGTTCGTGGAGCCTCTGGAGTCGACGAGCATCCATTTGATCATGACCGGCCTGACCCGCCTGATTCAGCATTTTCCATTCGACGGGATCAGCCCCGCCGTCGTCTCTCGGTTCAACGACCAGTCGCGCGGCGAACTCGAGCGGATCCGCGATTTCATCGTCCTGCACTATCACCTGAATCAGCGGCCTGAGGCCTTTTGGCGCCGCCAGCGCGAGATGGCGGTTCCCGCCACCCTGGTCGAGCGGATCGAGTTGTTCAGGGAGGCTGCGCACGCCTATCAGGCGCCGGACGACCTGTTCCGGGTCGCGTCCTGGGTTCAGGTGCTCCTCGGGCAAGGACTCGCGCCCCGGGCCTATCACCGGATGGCCGAGTTGATACCCGACGACAAGCTGTTCAAGGCGCTCGGCGATCTCAAAGGATCGATCGATCGCGCTGTCGAGGCCTTGCCGACCCATCAGGTCTTCATCGACGCCTACTGCCGAGAACAGGTCTGACCGGCTCGGTGGCGGAGGTTGCACCGACCGCTGCGATGAGACCCGCGTCACGTCGGCGCAAGCGTTCCACGCCTCCACACGGGCGCGAAAAGACTGGACGTGACAACGCTGTCAATTTTGATGCGGCCTGGCATTTTTGGTGGTAGCGCTATCTAAACCGCGCCCGTTTCTCGCGACGGGGGTGCTCAACAAGCGGCGCCACGCTGACCGAACCCAGCCAAAGAGCCCGGAAACATAGGGACGAAGACATGCGTGCTTTCACGACGATGCTGATGTTGACCTCGGCGCTCTGCGGCGCGGCGAGCGCAGCCGCCCAGACGAGTCCGCCAACAGTCCCGGCCGCCTCGACTGCGCATCCGGCACTGTGGCCCAGAGCCGCCTCGCCGGACGCCATGAGCGACGCCGAAACCGAGGCCTTCGTCGTCGAGTTGCTCAGCCGGATGACGATCGAGGAAAAGGTCGGTCAGATCATCCAGGCCGACATCGCCTCGATCACGCCCGCCGACCTCGCCGTCTATCCCCTGGGGTCAATTCTCGCCGGCGGCAACTCCGCGCCCGGCGGCGACGATCGCGCCAGCGCCCAGGCTTGGGTTGATCTGGCCAAGGCCTTCCGTCAGGCCGCCGCGGACCGGCCGGGCGCGCGCATCCCCCTGATCTATGGGATCGACGCCGTCCACGGGCACAACAACGTCGTCGGCGCGACGATCTTTCCGCACAACATCGGCCTCGGCGCCGCGCGGGATCCCGAACTCATCCGGAGGATAGGGGAGGCGACCGCCCTCGAAGTCGCCGTCACCGGCGCCGACTGGACGTTCGGCCCGACCCTGGCGGTGCCTCGCGATGACCGTTGGGGCCGGACCTACGAAGGCTATGGCGAGACCCCGGAAATCCAACGCACCTACGCCGGTCCGCTGACCCTGGGGCTGCAGGGTGAGCTAGCCGCCGACCATCCCCTGGCGCCGGGGCATATCGCAGGGTCCGCCAAACACTTCCTCGCCGACGGCGGGACGCACAACGGCACGGACCAGGGTGATTTTCGGGGGTCCGAGCAGGAGCTGATCGACATCCATCTGGGCGGCTATGTGCAGGCCATCGACGCCGGCGTCTTGTCGATCATGGCCAGCTTCTCCAGCTGGAACGGCGTCAAACATTCGGGAAATCCCACCCTGCTGCGCGATGTGCTGCATGGCCCGCTCGGGTTCGACGGCTTCGTCGTGTCCGACTGGAATGCGCATGGCCAGCTGCCAGGATGTTCGGTGGAGAGCTGCGCTCTCGCCGTCAACGCCGGCATCGACATGCTGATGGCCCCCGACAGCTGGCGTCCGCTCTATGCCAACACACTGGCGCAGGTGCGCTCCGGCGAGATCTCCGCTGCGCGGCTGGACGAGGCCGTGACCCGTATTCTTCGCGCCAAGGTCAAGGCCGGCGTCTTCCGGGAGGATCGTCCGGTCGAGGGCCGACTCGATCGGCTGGGGTCCGCCGAGCATCGGGCGCTGGCGAGGCAGGCGGTCCGGCAATCCCTGGTCCTGCTGAAGAACGAGGGGTCCGTCCTGCCCGTGCGCGCGGGCGCCCGGGTTCTGGTCGCCGGTTCCGCCGATGATATCGGTCAGGCGGCGGGAGGCTGGACCCTGACCTGGCAAGGCACCGGCAACAGCAAGGCCGACTTCCCGAACGGTTCGTCGATCTGGGACGGCATCAACGAGGCGGTGAGCGCGGCAGGGGGCACGGCGACGCTGAGCGTCGACGGAGCCTTCACCGACAAGCCGGACGTGGCCATCGTCGTCTTTGGCGAGACCCCCTACGCCGAGTTCCAGGGTGACGTCGAAAATCTGGACTTCGCACCCGAAGGTCCGCTGCAAATCCTGCGTCGTCTCAAGGCGGCCGGCGTCCCCACTGTCTCGGTCTTCCTGTCAGGCCGGCCCTTGTGGACCAATCCGGAGATCAACCAGTCGGACGCCTTCGTGGCGGCCTGGCTGCCGGGCAGCGAAGGTGCCGGTGTGGCCGATGTCCTGATCGGGGACGCGCAGGGTCAACCTCGCACTGACTTCACCGGGAGGCTGTCCTTCTCATGGCCGCGTGACGCGACAGGAGCGCCGCTGAACGTCGGGGATTCGGATTACGATCCGCAGTTCGCCTACGGCTACGGCTTGACCTATGCCGCTCCGGGCTCGGTTCCCGGCCTGTCCGAAATCTCGGGCGTTTCCACGATTGCAGCCAGCGTCGATCGCTATTTCGTCGATGGACAGCCGGTCGCGCCCTGGGCCTTCGTGCTCTCCGACGGTGTCGGAACGGGTGGCCGGGTCACGTCGCGTGCGGTCGACGACCTCGCTCAGGAAAGCGCGCGCCAGTTCACGTTCGACGGCCAGGGTCCGGCCTCGGTCTCGCTGCAAGGGCCCCCGGTCGACCTGAACAGGCAGGCGAACGGAGACATGGCGCTGACCTTCCGCTATCGGGTCGATGCTAGGCCTGTCGGGTCCGTAGCCTTGGGGCTGGGGGAGGGGCGCGTTGAACTGGGTACGATCCTAAGCGCCGCGCCCGTCGGCGAATGGCGGGAGATCAAGGTCGGGCTGTCCTGCTTCCGCTCCGCCGGCGCTCGGGTCGACGCGGTCTCCACGCCCTTCGAGTTGCGGGCTTCGGCTCCGCTGACCGTGTCGATCTCCGAGATCAGGCTGGCGTCGAACGAGAACGACACCGTCTGCCCTGCGGCGGTTCCGGCCACGCCCGCGTCCTGAAATCCACGCTTGCTAGGGGAATACGCCATGAGCCTGCTCGCCAGTCGCCGAAGCCTGCTGCGTCTGGGCGCGTTCGCCGCCGCGGGGATCGTGCCCGGATCAGCGCTGGCGCAGCCGTCCGCCGACCGAAAGATGGGCTACGCCATCATGGGGTTGGGGACCTATGCCGACGTCATCCTGCCGCGGTTCGCCGAATGCCGACACTCGCGCGTCACTGCCTTGGTCAGCGGATCGATGGACAAGGCGCGACGCTATGCAGCCCAGTATGGCGTCAGCGAAAGCGGCCTCTATACCTACGACACCTTCGAGACGATCCGCGACAATCCGGACGTCGACATCGTCTATGTCATCCTACCCAACGGCCTGCACCACGAATACACCCTGCGGGCGGCGGCCGCCGGCAAGCATGTGATGTGCGAAAAGCCGATGGCTAACACGGCCGCGGAGGCCGAGGCGATGATCGCCGCCTGCCGGGCGGCCGACCGCAAGCTGATGATCGGGTATCGATGCCATTTCGAACCCAACAATCGCGAGGCGATTCGCGTCGCACGGTCAGGCGAACTGGGAAGACTCCGAATCATTTCGGCGGAGACCGGTTTCAACATCGGCGACCCGACCCAGTGGCGCCTCAACCGCGCCCTCGCCGGCGGCGGCTCGCTGATGGATATCGGCATCTACAGCCTGCAGGCCGCTCGCTACCTGAGCGGAGAGGAGCCGGGCGCGGTCTCGGCGATGGAATCGACCGATCGCACCGACATCCGTTTCAGGGAGGTCGAGGACACGATCAATTTCCAGCTGACCTTCCCGTCGGGCGTGGTGGCCAACTGTGTCTCGACCTATGGATCGGCGCACAATCGCTATCGCGTGGTGGGGACGGAAGGGTGGCTCGACGCCGAACCGGCCACGGCCTATCGGGGCAATGCGCTGAAGCTGCGTCGCGGCGGGCAGACGGTCGATCACCCGGCCCCCGAACTGCCGAGCAATCAGTTTTCCGCCATGCTGGATCATCTGTCCCAGTGCGTGATGACCGACAGCCAACCCATCGTCTCCGGGGAGGAGGGCCTGCGAGACATGCGTATCATGGAGGCGATCTACCGCTCCGCGCGTGAAGGCCGAACGATCACGCTTTGACGTCTTCGGCAGGCGCGCGAGCCAACTGAGGCAGGACCAAAAGCACCAGCCCCGCAGCGATCGTCAGGCAGGCCGCCGGGAACAGCATCGGCAGGATGTCGCTGCCCGTCGCCTGCTTGATCGCGGGCACGACGGTCTGGGCGACGAAGCCGCCGAGGTTGCCGATGGCGTTGATCGCCGCGATCCCGGCCGCGGCACCGGCGCCCCTCAGGAAGGTCGGCGGCAGGCTCCAGAACACCGGCTGGGCGGCGAAGATAGCTGGCGCGGCGATGCAGAGCAGGGTGAACTGGGCCACCGGTCCGGGCGCCAGGACGCTGAGCGCCAGGCAGGCCGCGCCCAAGAGGGACGGCCCCGCGATATGCCAGGGGCTTTGGCCGACCCGCGCAGCGTGGCGCGGCAGGAGCCACAGGGCGATCCCGACAAGAATCCAGGGGATGACGTTCAGCATGCCGTTGACGGTGTTGGACACGCCGAACCCCTTCACGACGGTCGGCAGCCAGTAGCTGAGCCCATAGGCGGCCAGGGGGAAGCCGACGTACATCACCGCCAGCAACAGGACGCGTCGGTCCAGCATCGCCCGCCAGGTCGAGCCATGCGCCGTATCGGGCGTCGCGTCCGCCTCGGCCCGCAGGGTGTCGGCGATCCAGGACTTCTGCGCAGGCGCCAGCCACGGCGCGGTGTCGGGGCCATTGGGCAATCGCCACAGCACATAGGGCGCAAGCAAGACCGCAGGAATGCCCGTGGCGATGAAGACCCACTGCCATCCCGCCAGTCCTGCCAGCCCGTCGAGGTCCAGCAACGCCCCGCCGATCAAGGCGCCCACGGCGTTGGCCACCGCGCTGGCGATCATGAAGGCGCCGATCATCCGGGCGCGATGGGCCTGCGGGTACCACAGGGTCAGAACGTAGAGCACGCCCGGGAAGAACCCCGCCTCGGCCGCACCCAGCAGGAACCTGAGGACGTAGAACATGGCGGGACTGGTGGTGAAGCCCAACGCGATGGTGATCACGCCCCATGTCGCCATGATCCGCGTGAACCAGACGCGCGCTCCGACCTTGGCGAGCACGAGATTGGCGGGGGCCTCGAACAGGAAATAGCCGATGAAGAAGAGCGCCGCCCCAAGGCCGTAGACCGCCTCGCTCATGCCGAGCGCCTCAGCCATCTGGAGCTTGGCGTAGGAGACGTTCTGGCGGTCGATGTAGGCGATGAGATACATCAGACAGAACAGGGGCATGAGCCGACCTGTGATCCGCCTCAAGGTTGACCTCTCCGTGCGTTCGTCCCTGTCGTGTACGATCGCGTCGTCGCTCTGCATCATCCTCATCGCTCCCCGCCGGATCTGTGCTTTTCGGTCCGCTGCCTTTGGTCTAAGGCTGTTCTTTCAAAATTGACAACGTTGTCGGAGCTTGGCTTTGCTGGGACGTCTTCTGCTCGCATTGGCCTTCGTCTGGGCCTTCTCAGACGGAACGGCGAGCGCGCAGTCGGTCGATCAGCCGTCGCCGAGGGTGCTCGCCCTGCTGGAGCGGATGACGCTCGAAGAGAAGATCGGACAGCTGAACCAGGTGCCTGGGGGACGTCAGCGCGCCTTGAACTCGCGCCTCGACGCGGCTGCCTTGGAGCGGGTGCGGAGCGGCCAGATCGGGTCGTTCCTGCACGTCGCCGGCGCCGCCCAGATCCGCGAACTGCAGCGGCTGGCGGTCGAGGAGTCGCGGCTGGGTATTCCGCTGTTGTTCGGAATGGACGTCGTGCATGGGTACAAGACCCTGTTTCCAGTGCCCCTCGGCCTGGCCGCCAGTTGGGATCCGCCGCTAGTGGAACGCACCGCCCGGGCGGCGGCCGTCGAGGCCACGGCTGCGGGGCTGAACTGGACCTTCTCGCCGATAGTCGACATCGCCCGCGACGCCCGCTGGGGCCGCGTCGTCGAGGGCGCGGGCGAGGACCCCTATCTCGGCTCCGTCCTGGCTGCGGCTCAGGTGCACGGCTACCAGGGATCGTCGCTGGCCGATCCAGCCTCCATTCTTGCCACGGCCAAGCATTTCGTCGGATACGGCGCGGCAGAGGGCGGTCGAGACTACGACAGCGCCGACATCTCCGAACGCACCCTGCACGAAGTCTATCTTCCGCCGTTCTTCGCCGCCGCTGCCGCAGGCGCGGGATCGATGATGACCGCGTTCAACGATGTCGGGGGCGTGCCGCTGACCGCCCATCCCGGGCTGGTACGCGGCGTGTTGAGAGGCGAATGGAACTATGACGGGCTGATCGTCAGCGACTGGAACGCCATTCCCGAACTGATCAACCACGCCGTCGCCGAGACGCCTCGCGAGGCCGCCGCCCTGGCCCTGGGCGGCGGGGTCGATATGGACATGGCGGGAAATGCCTATTCCGCTGAGTTGAAGGGCGCGATCGAAGCCGACCCGGCGCTCGTGGCCCTCCTGGACGAGGCCGTGGCTGCGGTCCTCACGGCGAAGGAGAGGCTCGGCCTGTTCGACGATCCCTATGGGCGCGCCGATCCCGCGCGGGAAGCGACGGCCATGCTCACGCCGGAGCACCGGGCGTTGGCGAGAGAGGCCGCCCGTCGCTCGATCGTGCTCCTGAAGAACGATGGCGATCTGTTGCCGTTGGGCGCCTCTGCTCGGCGGATCGCCGTCATCGGAGCCTTGGCCGAGGACGCCAACTCCGCGCTCGGTAGCTGGCGCGCTCAAGGCAAGGTCGAGGATGTCCGCCCCCTGATCCCCGCCCTTCGAGAGGCCATGCCGCAGGCGACCTTCAGCTACGCCCAGGGCTATCGACCCGAGGCCGCCGAGGCTATCGCCGTGACGGCGTCCGGCGAGGGGGCGCAGGGCGTGGACGAGATTTCAGACGCCGACGCCCTGGCCCAGGCCGTCGAAACGGCGAACGCAGCGGACCTGGTCCTGCTCGTGGTCGGGGAGCATTTCGATCGCTCGGGCGAGGCGCGTAGCTACTCGGACATTGGCCTCAGTGCCGCACAGGACGCTCTGGTTGAGGCCATCCTGGACACGGGCAAGCCGGTGGTCGTCATCCTGATGAACGGTCGGCCGCTCGCCATTCCTGCCCTTGCGGAACGGGCCCCGGCCATTCTCGAAACCTGGTTCCTGGGCGTGGAGAGCGGACCCGCCATCGCCGATGTTCTGATCGGGCGCGTCTCGCCAGGCGGTCGTCTTCCGATCAGCTTTCCACGCTCGAGCGGAGCGACGCCGGCGACCTACGCCCATCTGCCCACCGGGCGCCCGGCCGCCGAAGACCTGGTCCGCGACACGGCTCGCTATCGGGACCAGCCGATCACGCCGCTGTTCGCCTTCGGCCATGGGCTCAGCTACGGGCGGTTCGACTATTCCGATTTGAGGCTGAGCAGCGCCGAGATCGCCGCAGACGGTCGGATCGATATCAGCGTCGTGGTCACGAATGTTTCGACAGTCGCCGCCGACGAAGTCGTTCAGCTGTATGTCCGCGACCCCGTGGCGGCGGTCTCAAGACCGGTGCAGGAACTGCGAGGATTCCGCCGCGTCGCGTTTGCGCCCGGGGAATCCAAGCGTATCCGGTTCACCCTTACCCCGGCTCAGATGGCCTTCTGGACCGCGGATCGCTGGCGCATTCAGCCGGGCGTAATCCAGGTCATGGTCGGAGCGTCGTCGCAGGACATCCGCTTGCGGGACGTCTTCACCATCTCGACAGAAGGCATAAGCGACGTGCCGGCCGCCGCCATACCCACACCATCGGCCGAGGAGCCCGCATCATGAACGTGACCCGCCGTCACCTTCTCTCGGCCGCCGCCGCCGCTCCCGTCCTGGGGTGTCAAAGTCTCACGGCCCCGACCGCTCAGGACGACTATCCCACCATGGGCGGGATCGTCCGTGATGATCCGGCGATCAACCGTCTGATCCCGCCAGGGGTGCAGATCGAAAAACTGGCGGACGGTTTCACCTGGTCGGAAGGTCCGATCTGGATCGATCAGGGGGGCTACCTGCTGTTCAGCGATGTCCCGCGAAACAAGATCCATCGCTGGTCGCCGACCGAGGGCGTCTCGGTCTTCATGGATCCCTCGGGATTCGACGGGGCCGAGGCGTCCGGGTTCCGCGAGCCGGGCACGAACGGGCTGATCGCCGGTCCCGCAGGATCGATCCTCGCGGCCGACCACGGCAACCGGGCCATCGTCCGCATCGACCTGGCCACCCGCAGCAAGACCCTGTTGGCGACCCATTATGAGGGCAAGCGCTTCAACTCGCCCAACGATCTGGTCCAGGCGCGTTCAGGAGCGATCTTCTTCACGGACCCGCCCTACGGCCTCAAGGACATGGACGCCTCGCCGCTGAAGGAACAGGCGCGGAACGGCGTCTACCGGCTGGACCCCGACGGCGCCGTGACCCTGCTGGTCTCTGACCTGACCTTCCCGAACGGCGTCGCCCTGTCTCCCGACCAGCGGACGCTTTACGTGACGGTCTCGGACCCGGCGCGCGCCACGCTCATGGCCTATGATCTCGACGCCACGTCGATGGTGTCGAACGGTCGGGTGCTCAAGGATTTCACCTCGATGGTCGGGCCCGATCGACCGGGCCTGCCGGATGGCCTGGCGATCGACGCCGGGGGGCGCCTGTTCGTCACAGGGCCGGGCGGCATCCATGTGCTGACGCCGGACGGTCGGTCGCTGGGCCGCATTGATCCTGGAACAGCCGCCGCGAACTGCAAGTTCGGCGAAGGGGGGCGGACCCTGTTCATCACGGCTGGGGCTGCCCTCGCGCGTTTGCGGCTAGGCTGAGGGCGGGGCGGCTCCAAGCCCAGCGAGGATCTACTGATCGGCGGGCGGGGCGGCGACTGCGGTTCCGCGCGGGGTGAGCGTACAGCCGCCTCCGATCGGCGCGGCGATGGCGCAGGGAATGACGCGATCAGTGACCTCGTCCTTCACGTGGAAGATGAAACCATCGGCGCCCGAGCATCGCGCTTCATAGAAGGCGCCGTTGGCGTTGGCGCCCATGAACCGTCCGCCGTCGACCTGACAGGCCGCGGCGTCGGTGCCCGCGAGCCTAGCCGTCATGGTGGCGAACTGTTCCTCGGGCGTCGTGGTCGCGCATTGCGAGCCGGCGCTGACGATGATCCAGCATTCGATCTTTTCCCAGCCTGTTTCCGTCCGCTTCAGCCGGTAACCGTCCAGACCCGAACAGCCGATATCGTAGACCGTCTCTCCATTGGACGTGCCGACGGGACCGGCGGAATCGATCTCACAGGTGATGCCGGCCTCCCGGGCGTAGGCGGTCAGGGCCTCGGCCCCGTTCAGGTTCGCGGGCATCGTGCAGACGAAGGTGGTCTCCCCGCCCGGCTGGGCCGGGTCCCGGGCGGCGGACTGGGCGGCGACCAGGCAGCTCACGGCCTGCGGAGGGGTCGAGGCGATAAGCAGATAGCCGGAGCCCGTCGCACACGTCGCTTCGTAGATTTTCGCCCCGTCTCCAGTCTTGCCCAGCACGGTCGCTTCCTGAACCTGACAGTCGGCGCTGGCGCCCGTGACGGCGGCCTGAGCATTGGCCAGGCTCTGAGCGGGGGTTTCGCGCTCGGCTCGGGTCTGGGCGTTCAGGCGCTGCATGTTGCGCAAGGCCTCGCGCTCCGCCTCCATGACATAACCCGCGTTGAGCTCGTTGGGCGGAATGCCGTTCTCGATCTGGGCAAGGGCCGGAGGCGCCGCGAACACGGTCAGGGTGGCGGCCAGGGCGCTCAAGACAAGCGCGAAACATTGAGCGGTGCGCATAGTCATTGCCCCGATGACTTTTCAAAAAGTCAGACAATACTGGTCGCGCGCGGGCCGGGGGTCAAGAACGCCTGAGCGAGCTCCGGGCCTAGATTGCTAAAGGGACAGAGGCGGAAGTCCTGGAGCGGAGGGGGCCGCCCTAGTGGTTGTCGCGGGGGTTGCCGAAGCGATCGATGATCCGGTGATATTTGACAGCCGGCTCCAGCACTGCGCCGGTCCCGAGTTGGCCGACCGTGGCGCGTTGCATCTCCTGCCAGGGCGTCTGGGACGGCGGAACGGCGAAGCCTCCGGCGGCGTCGAGGGCGGCGCGGCGTTCGGCCAGCTCGGCGTCATCGATCAGGACATCGACCCGGCAGGTGTTGAGATCCACCCGGACGAGATCGCCGGTCCTCAGCAGCGCCAGATTGCCGCCGGCCGCCGCCTCGGGCGAGGCATTCAGGATCGAGGGGGAGCCGGAGGTGCCGGACTGACGGCCGTCGCCGATACAGGCCAGGGCGTGAACGCCCTCGCGGATCAGGTGGGCGGGCGGCCGCATGTTCACCACCTCGGCGGCGCCCGGATAGCCGAGCGGACCGGCGCCGCGCATGAACAGGATGCTCTTCTCGGTGATGCCGGTCGCCGGATCGTCGATGCGGTGGTGGTAGTCCTCGGGCCCGTCGAACACCACGGCGGGGCCTTCGAAGGCGTTGAGGTCGGCAGGGTTGGACAGGTAGCGCTCACGGAACTCGGCGGCGATGACGCTGGTCTTCATAATGGCGTTGTCGAACAGGTTGCCGCTGAGAACCAGGAAGCCGGCGTCCTCGACCAGTGGGGCCTCCATGGTGCGGATGACGTCCGGCAGCAGGATCTCGGCGCCCTTGCAGTTTTCGCCCATGGTCTTGCCGTTGACGGTCATGGCGCCTTCGCGGATCAGACCCTTGCTCATCAGCTGGGCGACCACGGCGGGCACGCCTCCGGCCTGATGGAAGTCCTCTCCGAGGTATTTGCCGGCGGGCTGGAGGTTGACCAGCAGGGGCACCGCATGCCCGTGGGTCTGCCAGTCCTCGATCGGCAGTTCGACGCCCGAATGGCGCGCTAGGGCTGTGATGTGGATCGGGGCGTTGGTGGAGCCGCCGATCGCCGAGTTGACCACGATGGCGTTGTGGAAGGCGTCGGCGGTCAGGATGTCGGACGGCTTCAGGTCTTCCCTCACCATGTCCACGATCCGCTTGCCGGTCCGGTAGGCGATTTGCGGCCGCTCGCGGTAAGGTGCCGGGATGGCGGCAGAGCCGGGCAGGGACATGCCCAGGGCCTCGGCCAGCGAGTTCATCGTCGTGGCCGTGCCCATGGTGTTGCAGTAGCCGACCGAGGGCGCCGAGGTGGCGACCAGGTTGATGAAGCCTTCGTAGTCCAGCTCTCCGGCGGCCATCATCTCGCGCGCCTTCCAGATGATGGTGCCCGAGCCGATTCGCTCGCCCTTGACCCAGCCGTTCAGCATCGGCCCGACCGATAGGGCGATCGCCGGGATGTCGACGGTCGCGGCGGCCATCAGGCAGGCGGGGGTGGTCTTGTCGCAGCCGATCGTCAGGACGACCCCGTCCAGCGGATAGCCGTAGAGCAGCTCGACCAAGCCCATGTAGGCGAGGTTGCGATCAAGGCCCGCCGTAGGTCGCTTGCCGGTCTCCTGGATCGGGTGAACAGGAAACTCGAGCGCGATGCCGCCCTGTTCGCGGATACCCTCGCGAACACGTTTGGCCAGTTCGATGTGGTGGCGGTTGCAGGGCGCGAGGTCGGACCCCGTCTGGGCGATGCCGATGATCGGCTTGGCGGAACGCAGCTCTTCCAGCGTCAGACCGTAGTTGAGGTAGCGCTCCAGATAGAGAGCGGTCATGTCTGGGTTCGCGGGGTTGTCGAACCAGGCGCGCGAGCGAAGGGGTTTGGTCATCAAGGGGTCTTTGTCTGCAATTACTCAGACAATTATCGAACCGGCCCTCTGACTGCAACAGGCTTGACGGCTTTCACCGAGGCGGCGCTTTCGGTCTGTTCCAGCGCATGGGCCACCAGGGCAGCCATCGTGGTTCGGGCGCCTTCGGGGTCGCCGGCGGCGATGGCTTCGAACACGGCCCAGTGCTCCGGCATCGGGTCGGGCGGCAGGCGACGCTTGCGCTGCTTGTAAAGGGTCGTCCAACGCACGCCGGCGCCGATGGTCGACGCCAGGCTGATCAGCGGCGGATTGCCCGTCGCGGTCAGGATGGCCTGGTGGAAGTCGCGATCGGCGGCCTGGCCTGCTTCGGTCTTGAGAGTCATCCGCTCCATGGTTTCAAGCGCAGTTCGCATCGTGGCGACGTCTTCATCCGACCGCCGCGCGGCCGCGAAGGCTGCGGCCGCGGGCTCCACGATCATCCGCAACTCGAACAGGCCGTTGACGATGGTCGGGCTGGGCTCTGAGGCGAAGAACCAGGACAGCACGTCGGAATCCAGCAGGTTCCAGCGGTCCATGGTCAGGACCCGCGTGCCGGTGCGGGGCTTGCTCTCCACCAACCCCTTGGCCGCCAGAATCCGGATCGCTTCGCGGTAGGCGCTGCGGGACACGGCAAGCTGTTCGCTGAGCTCGATCTCATTGCCCAGAATGTCACCGGGTTTGTGCGCCCCGGAAACGATCGCCACGCCCAGGTTTCTGGCTATGGCCCCGTGCAGGCGCTCGGAACCCGGCTTGGGATGGCGGCTGTTAGGTGGAGAGACGGGGCTAGCGGGCATCAGCGACCTGCGTGACAACGAGTCCCCGTCTATAACCGATGATCATCGTTGACGGTCCGCGAAAAACGAGCCTATCGTTTGGTAGCGCTATCATCGCTGGGTCAACCGGCGAGATGAGGGAGGACATTTCGATGAGCACGCCACACCAGAGAACGCTGACGCTTGGGCGTCGCACGGTTCTGGCCAGTTTTGTTTCAGTCTTGGCTCTCGCGTCGACACGCGGGGTGGCGTTCGCGCAGGACGGCGAAAAGCCGGGCCGGGATGCTGTCTACCGCGACGCCTCTCAGCCGGTTGAACGCCGGGTCGAGGACCTGTTGAGCCGGATGACCCTCGAGGAAAAGGTCGCCCAGATGATCGGCATCTGGGAAGGCAAGGGTGCGATCCAGAACGCCGCCGGCGACTTCAACGCCGAGCGCGCGTCTACCGCCTTCCCGCACGGGCTTGGCCAGATCTCCCGACCCCAGGACAAGCGCGGCGTCGATGCGACCCAGAACGGCGCTGCCGGGGCGGCGACCGATGCGGTCAACCGGACGGGACGCGAGACGGCCGAATACTGCAACGCGGCCCAGCGCTGGGCGGTCGAGAACACCCGGCTGGGTATCCCGATACTGCTGCATGAGGAGGCGCTGCACGGCTATGTGGCGCGCGGCGCGACGAGCTTCCCTCAGTCGATTGCCTTAGCCTCCACCTGGGATCCGGAGTTGGTCGAGCAATGCTTCTCGGTCGCCGCGCGCGAGATGCGAGCGCGTGGAGCTTTGCTGGCCTTGGCCCCGGTGGTCGATGTCGCGCGCGATCCGCGCTGGGGCCGTATCGAGGAAACCTATGGCGAGGACCCGCATCTGGTTGCCGAGATGGGCCTTGCCGCGATCCGCGGCTTCCAGGGCGAATACCTGCCCTTGGCGCCGGACAAGGTGTTCGTGACGCTGAAGCATATGACGGGTCACGGTCAGCCGGAGAACGGTACGAATGTCGGTCCGGCGAACATCTCCGAGCGAATTCTGCGGGAGAATTTCTTCCCGCCGTTCGAACGGGCGGTGACCGAGCTGCCGGTCATGGCGGTGATGGCCTCCTACAACGAGATCGACGGCCAGCCGTCCCACGCAAACCGCTGGCTGTTGCACGACGTGCTGCGCGGAGAGTGGGGCTATCGCGGCGCGGTGGTGTCCGACTATTTCGCCGTGCGCGAGCTGAACACCCGCCACAAGATGTTCCGGACCATCGAAGAGGCTGCGGCGCGGGCGTTGCACGCCGGCGTCGACATCGAGTTGCCCGACGGCGAGGGCTACATCAAATTCCCCGAAATGATCCGCGACGGCCGCATCGACATCGCCGATATCGACGCGGCGGTGCGCCGGCTGTTGACGATGAAGTTCCTGTCCGGAGCCTTCGAAAGCCCCTACGTCGATGCCCGCCGGGCTGACGCGCTAACGGCGACGCCGGACGCGGTCGCCCTGGCCCGCAAGTCGGCTCAGAAGGCTGTCGTCCTCCTGAAGAACGAGGGCGGCCTGCTGCCCCTCGACGCCTCAAAGATCCAGCGCATGGCGGTGCTGGGCACTCATGCGCGCGATACGCCCATCGGCGGTTACAGCGATGTCCCCGCCCATGTCGTCAGCGTGCTGGAAGGTCTTCAGGCTGCGGCGGAGGGCAGGTTCCAGGTCGACTATGCCGAGGCGGTACGCATCACCGAGAGCCGCTCGTGGAGCGCCGACGCCGTCGATCTGGTCTCAGCCGAGGTCAATGCACGGTTGATCGAAGAGGCTGTGGCCACCGCTCGCAACGCCGACACCATCGTCATGGTGCTGGGCGACAACGAGCAAACCAGTCGGGAGGCCTGGGCCGATGAGCACCTCGGCGACCGCGCCTCGCTGGATCTGATCGGTCAGCAAAACGATCTGGCGCGGGCGATCTTCGCCTTGAACAAGCCGACGGTCGTGATCCTTCTGAACGGCCGTCCTCTGTCGGCCAACTATCTGGCGGAGAACGCCGCCGCTCTGGTCGAGGGGTGGTATCTGGGGCAGGAGACCGGGCACGCGATCGCCGACGTGATCTTCGGCCGGGTCAATCCGGGCGGAAAGCTGCCGGTTTCCATCGCGCGCAACGTGGGTCAGCTGCCGATCTTCTACAACCACAAGCCGACGTCTCGGCGGGGCTATCTGTTCGACGAAACGAGCCCGCTCTATCCGTTCGGATACGGGCTGTCCTACACCACCTTCGACATCTCGGCGCCCCGTCTGGCCAAGGCGACGATCGGCCGATTCGAACATGTCCGGGTCGAAGTCGATGTCGCCAATACAGGCGACCGCGCGGGCGACGAGGTGGTGCAGCTGTACGTCCGCGACGACTTCGCCTCGATTACCCGGCCTGTGCTGGAACTGAAGCATTTCAAGCGGGTGACGCTCGAACCTGGCACGCGGGCGACGGTGTCGTTCGAGATCACGCCGCGCGACCTGTCGCTGTGGGACGAGGACATGCACCGTGTCGTCGAGCCGGGCACTTTCACGATCAGCGCCGGTCCGAACTCGGTCGATCTGAAAGCCGTGACCCTCACCGTTTCAGCCTGAGCAGATAGCACGATCAGCGCTTGACACCGGGGGCAGTTCTCCGATGATAGCGCTACCAAAATACGACCGGACCGACGAAGGCTCTGGCGGGGGAATATGACGGGCGTAACCGAACATCTGCCGGCCGACTGGCGCGACGCCCTCCTGCTTGGGAGGCTTCAACTCCCGGCCGGGCCGACGCCCGTACTCGTTCGCGAGGGCAGGGTGCTGGACATTTCCGGCTTCGCGGCGACGACGGCCGATGCCGTCGCGAAGCCCGGACTGGAGCAGGCGAGCGGGGTCGATCTCGGTCCGCTGGACGAGATGGATTTCGTCGTGTCGTGGGACGCCGGATCGGCCGGCGCCAGCCGTCTTCTCTCGCCGCTCGACCTGCAGTGCGTGAAGGCGTCGGGGGTGACCTTCGCGGTTTCGGCCGTGGAGCGGGTCATCGAGGAGCGAGCCCGGGGTGATGCGCAGCGGGCCCAGGACATCCGCTCTCAGTTGGCCGAACGCGTCGGCGCCGACTTGTCGGCGGTGCGGCCCGGGTCGGCCGAGGCGATGCGGCTGAAGGACATTCTGATCGCTGACGGTCTGTGGTCCCAGTACCTGGAAGTCGCCATCGGCAAGGACGCCGAGATCTTCACGAAAGCCCCTGTCCTGTCCTCGGTCGGGTGGGGTGACTGGGTCGGGGTGCGGGCCGACAGCCACTGGAACAACCCCGAGCCGGAAGTCGTCATTCTGTGCGCCGCCGACGGACGTCCGGCCGGGGCGACCCTGGGCAATGACGTCAATCTGCGCGACATCGAGGGACGCAGCGCCCTCTTGCTGGGCAAGGCGAAGGACAACAACGCCTCGGCGTCCCTGGGGCCGTTCGTTCGTCTCTTCGACGATGGCTTCACGATGGACGATATCCGCCGCGCCGAAATCTCGCTCGAAGTTCGGGGCGACGATGATTTCGTCATGACCGGATCGAGTTCTATGAGCCTGATCAGCCGCGATCCGCTGGAGCTGATCGGCCAGACCGTCGGCGCCGCCCACCAGTATCCGGACGGTTTCGCCCTCTATCTCGGCACCATGTTCGCCCCGATCCAGGATCGCGACGCGCCGGGTCAGGGCTTCACCCACCACATGGGCGACCGGGTTCGCGTCGCTTCGACGCGGCTGGGCATCCTGGAGAATACGGTCACGACCAGCGAACAGGCGCCGCCCTGGACCCTGGGGATATCGGGCCTGATGCGTAACCTGGCCGCTCGTGGCCTGCTTGGAGTATCCGCGTGAGCAAGGCCGTCTACCCCTCCCTGAAAGACAAGCTGGTCGTGATCACCGGAGGCGGATCGGGCATCGGCGCGGGTCTGACCGAAGGCTTCGCCCGTCAGGGCACCCGCGTGGTCTTCCTCGACGTAGCGGAGGAGGATTCGCGGGCTTTGGCGCAAAGTCTGGCGCACCTGTCGCCGGCGCCGCGGTTCATCCGGTGCGACCTCAAGGACATCGCCGGGCTGAAGGCGACGATCGAGACCATCATCGCCGACCATGGCCCAGTCGATGTCCTGTTGAACAATGCGGCCAACGACGACCGGCATACGCTGGCCGAGGTGACGCCGGAGTACTGGGACGACCGGATCGCGGTGAATCTCAGGCACCTGTATTTCGCCGCCCAGGCCGTGGCGCCGGGGATGGCGGCCGCCGGCAAGGGGGTGATCCTGAACCTCGGATCGATCAGCTGGCATCTCGGGCTGGCGGACCTGTCGCTCTATGAGACCGCCAAGGCGGGCATCGAGGGGATGACGCGGGCTCTGGCGCGCGACTTGGGTGCCGATGGCATCCGCGTCGCCTGTATCGTGCCCGGCAATGTCAAAACCGCCCGCCAGATGAAATGGTACACGCCAGAGGGCGAGGCCGAGATCGTCGCGGCGCAGGCGCTGAAGGGCCGGATCATGCCGGAGGACATCGCCGCCATGGCCCTGTTCCTGGCGTCCGACGACGCCCGTTTCGTGACGGGACATGAGTATTTCGTGGACGCCGGGTGGAGATAGCCCGACGATCGCAGTGACCGGGCCGAAAAGAGCCCACTGGGAGGATTGAGATCATGGCAGGACCCACAGGGGTCGACGGTCCCGACATCGTCGGACAGGACCGCGTCAACATCGGCTTCATCGCCGCCATCGTGGCCGTGGCCACCATCGGCGGCTTCATGTTCGGCTACGATTCCGGCGTGATCAACGGCACCCAGGACGGGCTGGAGAGTGCGTTCAACCTGTCGGCCCTGGGCACCGGGTTCAACGTCGGCGCCATCCTGCTGGGGTGCGCGTTCGGCGCCTTCGCGGCGGGGCGGCTGGCCGACATGATCGGTCGGCGGACGGTGATGCTGATCTCGGCGGTGCTGTTCATCATCAGCGCCATCTGGGCCGGGGCGGCGGACAGCTCCTTCCACTTCATCATCGCGCGTTTCATCGGCGGCCTGGGCGTCGGAGCGGCCAGCGTGCTGTCGCCGGTCTACATCTCCGAAGTGACGCCGGCCTCGATCCGAGGGCGCCTGTCCAGCGTGCAGCAGATCATGATCATCATCGGTCTGACCGGCGCCTTCCTGGCCAACTATCTGCTGGCCCAATGGGCCGGCGGATCGACCGCCGAGCTTTGGGGCGGACTGCCGGCCTGGCGCTGGATGTTCTGGCTGCAGGTTATCCCGGCCGGCATCTTCCTGCTGGCCTTGCTGACCATCCCGGAAAGCCCCCGCTATCTGGTGGTCAAGAACAAGGACGCCCAGGCTGAGGCCGTGCTGACCAAGCTGTTCGGACCCGGCGCCGCCGCGCGCAAGGTGGCTGAAATCCGCGCGTCGCTGAACGCCGAGCACAAGCCGCGCCTGTCGGACCTGATCGACAAGACCAAGGGCGGCGTGCGCCCGATCGTCTGGGCCGGCCTGATCCTGGCCGTGTTCCAGCAGCTCGTCGGCATCAACATCGTCTTCTACTACGGCGCGGTGCTGTGGCAGTCGGTGGGCTTCTCCGAGAACGATGCGCTGCAGATCAACATCCTGTCCGGAACGCTGTCGATCGTGGCCTGTCTCGCGGCCATCTCGGTGATCGACAAGATCGGACGCAAGCCCCTGCTGCTCATCGGATCCGCAGGGATGACGGTGACGCTGGCGACCATGGCCTGGTGTTTCTCGCAGTCGACGCTGATCGACGGTGCTCCACAACTGCCGGGCAATGTCGGGCTGATCGCCCTGGTCGCGGCCAACGCCTACGTGGTGTTCTTCAACTTCAGCTGGGGCCCGGTGATGTGGGTCATGCTGGGCGAGATGTTCCCCAACCAGATCCGGGGTTCCGCCCTGGCCGTGGCCGGCTTCGCCCAGTGGATTGCCAACTTCGGCATCTCAGTGAGCTTCCCGTCGATGGCGGTCGGGCTGGGCCTGCCGGTCACCTACGGCTTCTACGCGGCGAGCGCTCTGATCTCCTTCTTCCTCGTTCAGGCCTGGGTGAAGGAAACCCGCGGGCGCGAACTGGAAGACATGCAGGGCTGACCCTATTTAATAGTCCGACAAATGAAGGGGCGGCGCTCCCCCGCCGCCCCGTTTCCACGACAAGGCTGAACCCATGACCGACACCCTGGACCTGTCCCACTGGATCAATGGCGAGAAGGTAAGCGCCGATCGACCGGGCGAAAGCCACAACCCGTCCAACACCAACGAACTCGTCGCCCGCACGCCCAAGGGCGGCGCCGGAGAAGTCGACGAGGCGGTGGCCGCCGCCAAGGCAGCCTTCCCGGCCTGGTCCGAGGCCTCGCCCGAGGTGCGGTCCGACATCCTGGACCGCGCATCGA
Organism: Brevundimonas sp. FV1ye28; assembly: GCF_058681135.1. Taxonomy (NCBI): domain Bacteria; kingdom Pseudomonadati; phylum Pseudomonadota; class Alphaproteobacteria; order Caulobacterales; family Caulobacteraceae; genus Brevundimonas; species Brevundimonas sp. FV1ye28. Next base: position 406,937 of record NZ_CM178731.1, read on the forward strand.
ACATCCTGATGGACCGTCGCGAACAGGTCGGCCGGCTGCTCGCGCGCGAAGAGGGCAAGACCCTGCCTGAGGGCGTCGGCGAGACGGCCCGCGCCGCCCGCATTCTCAAGTATTTCGCCGGCGAGGCCCTGCGCGTCCACGGCCAGAACCTCATGTCGGTGCGGCCCGGCGTGGAGATTCAGACCTATCGCCAGGCGGTCGGCGTGTTCGGCCTGATCACGCCGTGGAACTTCCCCATCGCGATCCCGGCCTGGAAGATCGCGCCGGCCATCGCCTTCGGCAACACGGTCGTCATCAAGCCCGCCGGCCCGACACCTGCGACGGCCGAAGCCCTGATCGCCATCCTGCATGAGGCGGGCCTGCCCAAGGGCGTGGTCAACATGGTCATCGGTGACGGCGACGTGGGCCGGGCCATCGTCGCTCACCGTGATGTCGAAGGCATCAGTTTCACCGGCTCCCAGATGGTCGGTTCGGGCGTCGGCAAGGGTGCGATGGAGCGTCAGGCGCGGGTGCAGCTTGAGATGGGCGGCAAGAACCCCCTCATCGTCCTGGACGACGCCGATCTGGACCGCGCCGTGGCGATCGCGCTCGACGGCTCCTTCTTCGCCACCGGACAGCGCTGCACGGCCTCCAGCCGCCTGATCGTCCAGGACGGCATCCACGACCGCTTCGTCCAGGCTCTGGGTGAGAAGGTCCGGGCGCTGAAGGTCGGCGACGCCCTCGATCCGACGACCCAGATGGGTCCGGCCGTGTCCGAGAGCCAGATGGAGACCAGCTACAAATACATCGACATCGCGCGTTCGGCCGGAGGTCGGATCGTCACCGGCGGCGACCGTCTGAACCTCGACAATCCGGGCTGGTACGTCCAGCCGACCCTGATCGCCGACACGGATGCGACGTCTCAAATCAACAATGAAGAAGTCTTCGGGCCGGTCGCCTCGACCATCCGCGTCAAGGACTATGAGGAGGCCCTGGCCATTGCCAACGGGGTCGAGTTCGGACTTTCGGCGGGCATCGCCACCACCTCACTGAAATACGCCCGTGACTTCCAGCGCCGCGCCAGGGCCGGGATGGTGATGGTCAATCTGGCGACGGCCGGGGTCGACTATCATGTGCCGTTCGGCGGCTCGAAGAAGTCCAGCTATGGCGCCCGCGAACAGGGCTTCGCGGCGGCGGAGTTCTTCACCCAGCAGAAGACCGCCTACAGCTGGAGCTGACCGGATGACGGGCGAGCCGGAACTGGCCAAACCCACACTTGTTTGGGACATCCAGGCCGAGCTGGGGGAGGGGCCGGTGTGGTCGGCTCGCGAGCGCTGCGTCTGGTTTGTCGACATCAAGGGCCGGAAGCTCCATCGCTACGGCGTCGACGATGGGGCGAAAGCCTCGTGGGATACGCCGGATCAGACGGGGTTTGCCTTGCCGGCCGAGGACGGGTCGCTGGTCTGCGGCGTGCGGACCGGCCTCCACCGGTTCGACCCCGCGACGGGTGAGTTCACCTTCGTCACGGCGGTGGAGCCCGAGCGGCCTCAGAACCGGCTCAACGACGGCTTCGTCGCTCCGGACGGGAGCCTGTGGTTCGGGTCGATGGACGACAGCGAGGCGGGCGTTTCCGGCGCCCTCTATCGCTATAGTGACGGCGTCGTGACCCGGCACGACGACGGCTACAAGATCACCAACGGCCCGGCCCTCAGCCCCGACGGCAGCATCCTCTATCACAACGAGACGATCGACCAGGTGATCTACGCCTTCGATCACGCCGATGGCGTCCTGACCAACAAGCGGGTGTTCGCCCGAGTGACCGGAGGCCATCCCGACGGGCCGAGCGTGGACGCCGACGGCGTGGTCCACGTCGGGCTGTTCAACGGCGGCGGAGTGGCGCGATTCAGCCCTGCCGGCGCAGCGCTGGAGACGATCCGTCTGCCGGTCACGACCTGCACCAAGGCGGCGTTTGGAGGCGACGATCTGCGCGACCTCTATTGCACGACGGCCTGGCTGAACAACGCCGACAAGCGGGCCGAGCAGCCGACGCTAGGCGGCCTGTATCGGATTCGGGTGGACCGGCCGGGCCTTCCCCAGACCCTGTTCCGCTGGTGATCCGGCTCGCGGCCGGGGACTGGCGCGCGACGCTGAGACCCGGACTGGGCGGGGCGGTGACGACCCTGACGTGGCGCGGACGGGACGTGCTGAGGCCCGCACCGGACGAAACCGACGATCCCTTGCAGACCGCCTGTTTCCCGCTGGTCCCCTATGCCAACCGGATCGATCGCGGCCGGTTCGTGTTCGAGGGGCGTGAGGTCAGTCTGACGCCGAGGCCGGGCTTCGAACCGCATGCCCTGCATGGCGACGGCTGGCGGCGTCCGTGGAAGGTGGACGTCGAGGACGGTCGATCCGCGACCATGACACTGGAGCATCCTCGGGGCGACTGGCCGTGGCGCTGGTCGGCGCGCCAGCTCGTCCAGCTGGATGACGCGGGGCTGACGATCAGGCTGTCGATGACCAACACCGATGACGCGCCCGCGCCGGCGGGACTGGGGCTGCACCCCTACCTCCTCACCCGAGCCGGGGATCGCGTGAGGCTGGACGCGCCATCGGTCTGGATCGGACAGTCCCTCATTCCGGATCGCCTGGCCGCCGCTCGTGAGATCATCGACTGGCGGTCCGGCGTCGAGCGTGTGTCGGCGCCCTTCGTCGACAATGCCTACGAGGGATGGACTGGAATGGCCGAGGTGATGGGCGGCGAGTACGCCGTGAGTTTGACCAGCGGCGCGTCCCGGCTGCACGTCTACGCCCCGGTGGGCGACGACTTCATCTGCCTCGAGCCAATGACGCACAGGCCGAACGCGATCAATGCGCCTGTCGGTGATAGGTCGGGTCTGGTCGTCCTCGCCCCGGGCGAAACCCTGGGTCTGTCGATGCGGTTGACCGTTCACCCGGCGCAGTAGCGTGCGATGAAGGCGGCGTGCTCCGGCATGTCCGCGGTGACGTCGCGGATAACCCTGGCGATGGCGTCCATTCGCCGGTCGGTCAGGGGGCGATCCACCGTGTCGGCCAACGGCTCGTAGGCTTGAGGGACGACGCCTTGGCCGAGCAGGACAGAGATCCAGCTGGCCTCGGCGAACAGCTCGTCCTCATAGCGGAACAGACGCCCGGTCGCGCGGAACAGGTCAATCTTGCGCGCCAGAGTGTCGGGAATCGGCATGTCACGGACCTGACGCCAGAAGGGCGTGTCGTCGCGACGGGTCGCCTTGTAGTGCAGGATGATGAAGTCCCGGACCTGTTCGAACTGCTGCTGCGAGAGGCGGTTGTACTCGGCGATCAGCAGGGGGTCGAAGGTGTCGTCGGGGAACATCGTCATCAGCTTCGACACCCCCGACTGGATCAGGTGGATCGAGGTTGATTCCAGAGGCTCCAGGAAGCCGGACGCCAGGCCCAGGGAGACGCAGTTCTTGACCCACTGGGACTTCCGCCGCCCGGTGACGAAACGCAACGGCCGGGGTTCGACCAGAGGCGGGGCGTCGAGACCGGCCAGCAGTTCGGCGCGGGCGTCCTCGTCGGAGACATGAGTGCTGCAATAGACGTGGCCGTTGCCGGTGCGGTGCTGCAGCGGGATGCGCCAGCGCCAGCCCGCGCTGCCCGCCGTGGCGCGGGTGTAGGGCGTCAACGGACCGACATTCGGGGTCGGGACAGCCAAGGCGCGGTCGCAGGGCAGCCAGTGGGACCAGTCTTCGTATCCCGCGTGAAGCGCCTTTTCGATGATCAGCCCCTGGAAGCCCGAGCAGTCGATGAACAGATCGGCCTCGAGCCTACGGCCGTCCGTCAGGGTCACCGCCTCGACGAAACCGTCGTTGGACCTCAGCGCGACATCGACGATGCGGCCCTCATGTCGCACGACGCCCCTGTCCTCGGCATATCTGCGCAGATAGGCGGCGTAGAGCCCGGCATCGAAATGATAGGCGTATTTCAGCGTTTGCAACGCCGCCGGATCGTTCCGGCCCGGCTTCACGAAACGGTTCGCGCGGCCGGCGACGCTGCTGAGACTATAGTCCCAGAGCGAACCTGCATCGCCCTCGGCCCGGCGGCGCAGCCAATGCTGGTGGAACTGGACGCCGTCCATGTCGACGCCGAAGCCGCCGAAGGGGTGCATGTAGCGATCCCCCACCCGGTCCCAATCGACGAACTCGATGCCGAGTTTGAATGACGCCTGGGTCGCCCGCATGAAATCGGCCTCGTCGATGCCGAGCAGGCCGTTGAAGTTCAGGATCGGCGGGATGGTCGCCTCGCCCACGCCGACCGTGCCGATCTCTTCGGACTCGACGACGGAGATGCGCGTGACGCCGTTGCCGCTCAGCCGCGACAGGGCCGCCGCAGCCATCCAGCCGGCCGTGCCGCCGCCCACGATAAGCACGTTTCGAAGAGTGCGCGGGGAGGGTGAGGCGGCGCTTTGCATGGGCGAACTATACCGGTCCAAAAGTCAGACAAAAGAGCCAAATCCGCTCGCCTTATACGAGGGAGCAGGCTAGCGTCGACCAAGGATCGAGGGGATGTGCATGACCCGTTTTCGTCGCGTCGTAGTCAAGATTCTGGCGGCGTCCGCGCTCATCTTGGCCGCCCCCGTCATGGCGCAGCAGGCGCCGGCGGATTGGAGCGCCAGCTGGGCCTCGGCGCAGATGTTGTCGGAGGGCGAGGATGTCCTGGCGGGGCCGACGGATGACATCACTATTCGCCAGATCATCCGGCTCTCGTCGGGCGGCGAACAGCTGCGTATCCGGGTGTCGAACCGGTTCGGCCGCGAGCCGCTGAGGATCGCCGGCACCCGCGCGGCTCTGGCCGTCGCGCCGGGCCAGTCCATGATCGAGCCAGGCTCGGATCGGCCGGCGACCTTCGCTGGCGAGGCCGCGGTGTCGGTTCCTCCGGGTGCGGAGTATGTGTCGGATCCGATAGACCTGGCCGTGATGGCAGGAGACGACCTGGCCATCAGCCTGCATGTCGCGGACATGCCGGATGCGCAGACCGGGCACCCGGGCGCCCGGGCCACCGCCTTTGTCGCCTCTGGAGACCGGCTGTCCGCATCGGCGCTGGACGATGCGCGCAGGATCACCCGTTGGTACTTGATCGCGGCGGTCGATGTGCGGACGGAGGCGCCGGCGGTCATCGCCCTGATCGGCGACTCGATCACCGACGGCTATGGCGTTCCGCCGGACACCAACCAGCGCTGGTCGGACCTGTTTGCGGCACGGCTGCGATCCACGCCGGGCCTGGAGAATGCGGCGGTGCTCAACCTCGGCATAGGCGGCAACCGCATGCTGCTGGACGGGCTGGGGCCCAACGCCGCGGCGCGGTTCGATCGCGATGTGCTGGCCCAAACCGGCGTCACTCATGTCGTAGTCTTGGAAGGCGTCAACGACCTGGGCACCCTGACCCGCAACGCGCCGGCTACGGCCGAAGCTCATGCGGCGATCGTTCGGGACTTGACGCAATCCTATGCGCAGATCGTGGCCCGTGCGCGAGACAGAGGCGTGGTCGCCATCGGCGCGACCATCATGCCCTTCGCCGCTTCCGGCTATTACCATCCCGGGCCGGAGACCGAGGCAGACCGTCAGGCGGTCAATGCCTGGATTCGGACCCCGGGGAACTTCGACGCGGTCATCGATTTCGACGCTGCGAGCCGTGATCCCGATCATCCGGACCGGCTGAGATCCGATGTGGACAACGGCGACGGGTTGCACCCGTCCATGGCCGGCTATCGCGCCATGGCCGACGCCGTGCCCCTGAGTCTGTTCGAGCCGAGACCGTGATGCGGAAGGTGTGGCTCGCGGCCCTGACGGCGGCGACTCTATCCACGGCCAGTCAGGCGCAGGAGGTGGCGCTGACCTTCGACGACCTGCCCGCCCACAACGCCCTGCCGCCCGGCGAGACGCGTTTGGGGGTCATCGCAAGGCTGGTCGCCGCCCTCGCCGACGCGAAAGCCCCGGCCGTTGGCTTCATCAATGCGTCCGGTCTCGAAGACCACCCCGAGGATCGCGCCGTACTCGAAGTCTGGCGCGCAGCCGGTCATCCGCTGGGGAACCATGGCTGGTCCCACGCCAACCTGGACGTGATCGGCGCCAAGGCGTTCGAAGACGAACTCGTGCGGAACCAGCCTGTGCTGGAGGCCCTGGCGGGCGACACCGACTGGCATTGGTTCCGCTATCCCTTCCTGGCGGAGGGACAGGACCCGGAAGTCCGGCATGCCGCGCGGGAGGTCTTGCGACGGCATGGCTACAAGGTCGCCAGCGTGACCATGGACTTCAGCGACTGGGCCTTCAACGAACCCTATGCCCGTTGCCGGCAGATGGGCGACGCCGAAGGCGTGGCCCGGCTGGAAGACCTGTATCTGGCGTCGGCCGACGAGGCGCTCGCGTCGTCGCGCCGCCTGTCCGCCGAACTGTACGAACGCGACATTCCCTATGTGCTGCTGATGCACGTCGGCGCGTTCGACGCGCATATGCTGCCGCGCCTGCTGAGCCTGTATCAGTCCCGTGGCGTCCGGTTCTTGCCTCTGGACGAGGCGATGGCCGACCCCTTCTATGCCGCCGACCTAGCCGCCGCGGACACTCCGGCGCCTTTGACCCTGGAGAAGGCGGCGGTCGCGGTCGGCGTGTCCGCGCCGGAACGATCAGACATCCAGGTCGAACTGGCCGCCCTGTGCCGCTAGGCCGATCATGACGCCGTCCCCGCTTGCCATCGCCGGCTCCCGACGGGAGCGTATGGGCGAGGAAGGCGAGCCCCTGCTGATCCTCGACGAAGCGGTGGAAGCGCCCCGCGCCCTGATCGATATCGCCGCCCGGGACGCCGCCTTCGACGCGGCGACGGCGGGAGAGAATTTCTATCCAGGCCGGCTGGCGCCCGCGCCCCTGGATTATGTCGGAGGTCTGGTCCGCGCGCTGGACCCCTTGATCCGCGATGGGTTCGACCTGTCCGACGTCACCCTGGGGCGGGCCAGTTGCAACTTCGCCCTGGCGACGCTCCATCCGGACCGACTGACCTTGGCGCAGCGGATTCCGCACGTCGATACGGTCGATCCGCTCCAGTTCGCCATCCTGCACTATCTTTGTGAGCCGTCGCTGGGCGGCACGGCCTTCTATCGCCATCGCGCGACCGGCTTCGAGGCCCTGACGCCCGAACGACTGGACATCTATCAGACCATGCTCGACGCCGAGTTGGCGGCCTCACCGCCCCCAGCCGCCTATATCGAGGGTGACACCGGCCAGTTCGTTCGCACACGCCTGGTGGAGGCGGCCTTCAACCGGGTGATCGTCTATCGCAGCCGGACTTTGCACTCGGGCCACATCCCGAACCCGGCGGCCCTGTCCCGCGACCCCCGAAAGGGTCGTCTGACCGCGAACATCTTCCTGACCTATCGGCCGCTCGCCTAGGCCCTGCGCAGGCCCGCCATCAGAAACTCCCGGATGCGCCGCGCCAGGGAAGGGCTCATCGGCCCGAGCACGCCTCGGCTGGCGACGGGCAGGTGTGCGGCCGGATCGCCGTCGCCTTCGAAGACATAGTGGTCGAACAGATTGCGCCAGGCGTCGCGCTGCGCCGGTGGCAGATGACGAACGGTCATGACCGAATGAATCAGCGCCTCGAAGGGGGAGGGCGGAGTGCCGGCCGCGTTCCACCAGTAGTTCACCAAGAGATTCAACGGCGACAAGGCCTCGACCTGATGCCACCAGAGCGGTGGAATATAGAGCGCATCTCCCGGCTCCAGATCGGCGACGACGGCGTGAGCCATGGCCTCGGCGAAGCGGGGGAACCGTTCCAGATCCGGGTACTTCAGCGAGACCATGCTGACCGGTTGGCCCGCCAAGGTGAAATCCAACGGCCCCACATAGAGGTTCTTCAACTGATCGGGTGGAAACAGGGTAAACCGCCGTCGGCCCGCCGCGACGCAGGCGATGTTGTCCGACAGATCGTAGTGGGTCGAAACCGTCGTCGCATTGCCTAGCCACAGGCGCGGCATGACGCGCGGATCCACCAGGTCAAGAACGTGGGTCTTTCCGAACTCCGGCATGCAGTCGGCCGCCGCCGCGGCGCCGACATAGAGCGAGGCGGCATGCGGATCGTCGCGCATCGCCATCAGGCGATCGAGGGTGGCTCCGAGCGGTGCAGGGCTACGTTCGAAATTCGTGCCCGTGACCGTGTCATTGTAGAAGAACCTGCCGGCGATCTCAGGCTTGCCGGTGAAGGTGTCGAGCGGCCTCTCGCCCGCACCCTGTTTGAGCAGGGTTGCAAGCGCATCATCCCCTTGCTGCGCGGCCTGGACGACGGGCCAGTGGGCGACCTGGCCCTTGAACACGACGGGTTGATAGGCGGTGAGCGTCTCGCGTTCGAACGTCTCGCGATCAGTCGCTGGGTGGACGGTGATTTTTGCCGGTGTCGGCGGTGAGCTAGGCATCTGACCTTCATTAAAGAAAAAGGCCCCGACGGTCGAACCGTCGGGGCCGAAGGTGGACGTCAGGGGGTAGCCTAGAAGGTGGCGCGCACGATGAAGGTGAAGCGCCGGTCGTTGATGAACCACGACCGCCCCGTCGTCAGGAGGTCGTTGTTCAGCACCTGGGATGTGCGGGTGATCTCGTCGGTCAGGTTGACCGCCTGGACCCCGATCTTGATCTGATCGGTCAGCGAGTAGAATGCCGAGCCGTCGAGCTGTCCGGTTGCCTCGTTCATGATCGGCGCGAACGGGACGATGACGTCGCGGGGCGTGATCAGGAACTCGGAGCGCCAGGCGTAGGCCAGACGGATGGCCAGGGGACCGCGTTCGTAGAAGCCGGCCAGGTTGGCGGTGTGCTTCGACAGGTTTTGAAGCGGCAGCAGGCTGGTGTCGATGTTCGCCACCCGGCCTGCGGCCACGTCAGGATCGGTATTGGAGAGTGTGCTTTGCGGCACGCCCTCCGAGTCGATGAACGTGTAGTTGGCGTTGAACCCGAAGCCGGCGAAACGCTCCGGCAGGATGTCGTCGAGCGTGTGCTGCCAGGCCACCTCGAAGCCCTGGACCGTGGCGTCCTCTTCCGAGTTCACCGGCGTCGTCACCACGGCGTCGAACGTGGCGCCGTTGTTGGTGAAGGCCTGCCGCTGGGTGCCGTTGGTGATCACGTCGCTGAGCGTCTTGTAGAACAGCGAGAAGGTGAACGAGCCCGGGTTGCCGTAATACCATTCGAACGAGGCGTCGAAGCTGTCGGCCTGGATCGGCTTCAGATACGGATTGCCGACCGCGAACCGACCGGTCGGACGACCATCGACGATGTCGAGTTCGTTGCCCGACAGGTTCACGTTGAAGAAGTTCCGCGTGAGCCCGATGTCCGGCGGCGTGATGGCGCGAGAGTAGCCGAAGCGGAAGATTCGGCCGCCGTCGAACTCCGCCTTCAGGTTGAAGCTCGGCAGAAGGTATTCGAACGTCGTCTCGGCCGTACTCTCGGTGATGGCTCCGTTGGCGAAGGCCCGCGCCGCCGCACGGTCGGCCGGCGAGACCAACCGACAGAACGCGGTCGCAGTTTCGCCGGCCGGAACATTGGCGCACTGCTCCTCAGTGCTGAAGGCGACACGGGGGAAGGCGATATAGCCGCCGGCCTGACGGTCGGTCGTCGTGTAGCGCAGGCCGATGTTGCCGCTCAGTTTGACGCCGTTCTCCAACTCCCCGTTGTAGCGGAGCATGCCGTAGAAGGCGTCGCTCTGCTCATCCACCGGGTTGATCTCGTTCAGACGGTAGAGCGTACCGGGCACCACGTCGCAACGCATGGCCAGTGGCACCCAGTTCTGGGGACACCCATCCAGCAGACGGTCACGCCATTCGTCCCCGACCAGCAGGCCGAAGGCGGCGTAGGCATCGTAGTTTTGGACGATGTTCTGATTGTAGAATAGGCGCGGCTGGCTCCCGGTCGGTGCGGGGGTCTGGCCGCGGAAGAAGTTGTCGAATCCGAAGGGCTCGAACCGCGATCCGACGAGGGTCCCGGCCGTGCCGGGCAGGCCGGGGCCAGGCTCTTGCACGCCGTCGGCATAGTCGTTCAGCCAGACCGGTCCCCCGCCGCCCCACTGCTCGCTGACGACCCCCCAGTTGTAGGCCGAGAACCGCGTCGTCTGTTCGCGCTCGGCGCGGCGATAACCGAAGCGCACGGACTCAAGCCAGCTGTCCTCGTCGAACGTGTACTCGCCATCCAGCCGAACGGCCGTCAGCTCGCCTTCGGAATCTTCCGCGTGATCCATGTTGTTGCGGAAGAAGCTGTTGAAGGGATCGCTGAAGCTGGCGTTCGGCGTGTTGTAATAGCCGGAGCAATCGGCCGCGTCCGTGCGAGGCGTCGCACACTGGGTCACGACGCCATTCTCGGACGGCGGCAGGAAGTTGACGATCGGAACCTCGTCGCCGCGCAACTGGATCGACGCGTTCTGGTAGGTCGAGGCCCAGGTGGTGGCGTCGAGGTTCTCGACCGTGGATTCCACGCGTTGGATGTCGAAGTTGAACTTCAGCCGGTCGGTCGCCGTCCATTTGAAGTTGAAGCCGTAGTCTGTGGTGACGTTCTCCGAATAGACGTCGCGGCGCTGGTTATTGCTCTGAAGACCGAAGGCGGGGGTGCGATTGTCGCGACCCTCCAGCGAGTCGTCGCGCCAACCCGTCGGACCCGTGATGGTGCCGTTGGTGAACACGCCGTCATCGCCGAACTCGAACGTCGTCCCCAGGACCGGCCGTGAGTCGCCGTTGGAGGTGACGTTGTCGGTGGCGATCTCGACCGCGTGCTCGGTCCAGGCCTGGGTGGCCTCGGAGCGCAGGAACTGCGCCGTGGCGATCATCGTACGGTCAGGGCTGCGCCATTGGCCTGCGGCGGCGTAACCGGTGCGCTGGCGGTCGAAGTCCTGGGTGCGGAAAGAAGCGCCGCGCGGGAAGTAGATGGGGGTCGGGCCGAGGTCCGACCGCAGCGAGAAGTTGGAGATTTGCTGCCCGTCGCCGCGCGACTTCAACTGGGAATCGACGAAGTTGGCCAGAAGGCCGAAGTCGCCCCATTCGGTGTCCCAACGCTTGCTGCCCAGGATCGAATAGGTCGGCGTCGCTTCTTCAGCGAGGTCGCCATAGCTCACCTCCGCCGATGCGGACAACACATCGCCGGACTGGTCGAAAGGCACGCGGGTGCGCAGGTTGACCGTTCCGGCGATGCCGCCCTCGATCAGATCGGCGGACTGGTTCTTGAAGACGTCCACGCCGGCCAGGAGTTCAGCCGGCACGTCCGCGAAGCCCAATGCTCGTCCATTGTTGGCGGTGAAGGCGTCGCGACCGTTGAACTCGGACCGCACGAAGGTCAGGCCGCGAACGACGACGCCGCTGCCTTCGACCGAGAAGTGGTCGGGATCGACGCCGGCGGCGAAACGGTCGATCGAGACGCCGGGCACCCGTTGCAGGGCTTCCGTCACTGACCGGTCGGGCAGGGCGCCGATGTCCTGGGCGCTGATCGAATCGACGAACACCTCGGCGTTGCGCTTGATCGTCTGGGCGCTTTGCAGACTGCCCCGGATGCCGGTGACGACGACTTCGTCGACCTCGGTCGCTTCATCATCCTGAGCGGGGGCGGTCTGGGCCAACGCGGGAACGGCCGCCATGACCGACGCCAAAGCGATGGCGGAAACGCCATACCGGATGATGTCGAGCCGGCCTCGGCCTCCGGACGCAAGTGTGGCGGTGACGTGTCGCATATAGTTCCTCCCCAGGTGTTATTGTATAGCGCCTTGGTAACGCTACCATTACCCAAGACATACCCCAAGACATTGCGACCTTCAAGTGTCTGAGTAATGAGCATTGTGCGGCGATAAGTCTCTGATATTGCTGCGGCGCACCATTCGACTTCGTGCTTGCCAATCCGGCTCCCGGCATGATCAGTCTCGCAAGAGGTGGGAGCGCTAACAGCCATGACGGCGGGCATAAAAAGGATCGTTGTCGTCGGAGGCGGCACCGCAGGCTGGATGACGGCGGCGGCCTTGTCGACGTTGTTGAAGCGGCCGGACCTCAGCATCCGTCTGGTCGAATCCGAGGAGATCGGCACGGTCGGCGTGGGCGAGGCGACCATTCCGCACATCCGCAGCTTCAATCAGCGCCTGGGCCTGGACGAGGACGCCTTCATGGCGCGCACCCAGGCGACCTTCAAACTGGGGATCGAGTTCCGGGACTGGGCCCGTCTGGGGGATTCCTACGTCCACCCGTTCGGCGCCTATGGCCGCTCCATGGATCGGGTGGGTTTCCACCACCACTGGCTCAGATTGCGTCGCGCCGGACGGGCGGCGGACATCCATGACTATTCCCTGCCTATCGTCGCGGCGCGGATGGGGCGGTTCATGCGGCCTGAGACCGATCCGCGCTCCCTCAACTCCACCTTCTCCTATGCCTTTCAGTTCGACGCCGGCCTGTACGCCGCCTATCTGCGCGAGCACGCCGAAGCGCGCGGCGTCGTCCGCACCGAAGGCAAGGTGGCGCATGTCGAGCTCGACGCCGACAGCGGTCACATCCGGGCCGTGGTGCTCGAACGCGGCGAATGGCTGGAAGGCGACCTGTTCATCGATTGCTCCGGCTTTCGCGGCCTGTTGATCGAGGGCGCGCTCAAGGCCGGCTATGAAGACTGGACACAGTGGCTGCCCTGCGATCGAGCCGTGGCCGTGCCCTGCGACACCGTCGAACCCTCGACGCCCTACACCCGGGCGACGGCGCTTGAGGCCGGATGGTCGTGGCGGATCCCGCTGCAGCATCGGGTCGGCAACGGTTATGTCTATTCCAGCGGCTTTCTGTCGGACGACGCGGCGATCGAACGGGTGCTCGGGCGGCTGGAAGGTCCGGCGCGGGCCCAGCCCCGGCTGCTGCGGTTCACAACCGGGCGCCGCCGAAGCCAGTGGAAGCGGAACTGCGTCGCCATCGGCCTGTCGAGCGGGTTCCTGGAACCGCTGGAATCGACCAGCATCCATCTCATCCAGGCCGCCATCACCAACCTGGTCGAACTGTTCCCGGACGAGGGGTTCGATCCCGCCGACGCCGACGAGTTCAACCGCGTCATGGACCTGGAGTACGATCGCATCCGCGACTTCCTGGTGCTGCACTATAACGCCACCGAGCGGGACGACACGCCGTTCTGGGATCACTGCCGGACCATGGCCGTGCCAGACAGCCTCACCGAGAAGATGGCCCTGTTCAAGGAGAGGGGCGTGGTGGCGCGATACAGGGACGGGCTGTTCCTGGAGCCGAGCTGGCTGGCGGTCTATTTCGGGCAGAGGATCGAGCCGGACGCCTATGACCCGCTGAGCGACCGGGCGCCCGAGACGCCGTTGTCGGACGCAATGGAGGCCTTGCGTGTCGAGATCCAGCGAGCCGCCGCCGCCATGCCGTCGCATGACGCCTTCGTTCGGGCCTGCTGCTCTGCGAGCGCCCAGGCATGAGCGGGCCGAAGACTGTGCTGATCGTAGGCGGCGGATCGGCGGGATGGATGACGGCCGCGGCTCTGTCCCGCGCCTTCGGCTCCCGGCTGTCCGTGCGTGTGCTCGAAGATCCGGACCCGGTCGACGACTCCGGCGCGCTGGCCCCGTATGAAGCCACCCTGCCGTCGTTCACCGCGTTCAATGCGTCCCTGGGTCTGGACGAGGCCGCCCTGATGCCGGCGACGAACGCGACGTTCCGGCTGGGCACGGCGTTCGGGGGCTGGACCCGACGCGGCCAGGCTTACATCCATCCGTTCGGCGAGTTCGGCGGGACGATGGACGGGGTGGCTTTCCACCACCACTGGCTGAGGCTGAAGGCCGCCGGAAAGGCCGGGCCGCTCGAGGACTATTCCGTCGCCGCCGTCGCCGCGCGCAAGGGTCGATTCGGGCGGCCCTCGGACGATCTCCGATCGGTCGCCTCGACCATGTCCTACGGGCTTCACCTGGAGGTCGCCGCCTATGTCGCGGTGGTGAAGACGGCCGCGATCGCTCGCGGTGTAGATGTCGTCGCGGGCTCCCTCGCCCAGGTCGAGCGCCGATCCGAGGGAGAAGGATTGGACGCGGTCATCACCGATGACGGCCGCAGGTTCGAGGCCGATCTGTTCATCGACGCCACGGGCCAGGTCGGCAGTCTGATCACACCGCTCGGCGCCGACTGGGTCAGCTATGCGCGGTGGCTGCCCTGCGACCGGATTACCAGCGCGATGGCGGCGCGCCCAGTTGGGGCGGCGCTGACCGAGGCCAAGGCTACGCGCGCCGGATGGTTGTGGCGGGCGCCGCTTCGAACCGGGCTGGCGACATCGCGCATCTGGGCCAGCGCCTGGTCTCCCGGAACCGACCAAGGAACCGAGTTCGAGAACGGCCGCCGTTCGGCGACATGGGTCGGCAACTGCATCGCCATCGGCCTTTCTGCGGCGACACTCGAACCGCTTGAGGCCTCAGGCCTGCATCTGGTGCAGAGCGGGGTCTCCAAGTTGATCGGCCTGTTTCCGGCCGGGGCGGCAATGACCGCGAGCGCGACCGAATACAACCGCCTGATGGCGGCCGAGACCGATCGGCTGCGTGATCTGATGATCCTCCATTATCGCGCCAATGGTCGTATCGGCGAGCCGCTGTGGGATGCCGTGCGCGCCACGCCGCCGCCCGACGAACTGGCCCACAAGATCCGCATGTTCGCCGCTCGCGGTCGCGTCAGCCTGTACGACGAGGAGACCTTCGAGGACCCGAGCTGGATCGCCGTCTTCCTGGGCCAGGGGATCGTGCCGCAACGATACCATCCGCTCGCCGACCAGGTTCCGCTGGACGTGCTGCGGGAGCGGCTGGACCGGATGCGGGTGGTGATCGCCCGTGAGGCGGAGGCCATGCCGCTCCACGCCGATACTCTGCCCGTTCCGGCTCGCGCGCCTGAAGGACAAAGGACATCCTGATATGACCAGCGACACTCGCATCCGGAAGATCGCCATCATCGGCGGCGGGACCGCCGGCTGGATGACGGCCGCGGCCCTGGCCAAGATTCTCGGCCCCGGGTACGCCGACATCACACTGGTCGAGTCCGAGGAGATCGGAACGGTGGGGGTGGGGGAGGCGACGATCCCTCAGTTGCGCACCTTCAACACCATGCTCGGGCTCGATGAAGACGAATTCATTCGCCGCACCCAGGGCACCTTCAAGCTGGGCATCCAGTTCCGTGACTGGGGCAGGATCGGGGACGAGTATTTCCACCCCTTCGGGCCGTTCGGCGTGGACATGGAGGGAGTGTCCTTCCACGCCTACTGGCTGAGGCTGCATCAGCTGGGCGACCCGGCCCGCATCACCGACTACTCGCTTCAGGCCAAGGCGGCGGAGGGCGGAAAATTCATGCGCCCGATCGACGCCGGCCGGTCGCCCCTGTCCAAGATCGCCTATGCCTTCCACTTCGACGCCGGCCTCTACGCTAGATATCTGAGCGAGTATTCCGAGGGTCGAGGCGTCGTCCGAGAGGAGGGCAGGATCGTGGACGTCGCGCTGCGGCCCGACGACGGCTTCGTCCACTCGGTGACGATGGAGGATGGGCGCAAGGTCGAGGCCGATCTGTTCATCGACTGCTCGGGCTTCCGGGGACTGCTGATCGAGGGGGCGCTGAAAACCGGGTACGAGGACTGGTCGCACTGGTTGCCTTGCGACCGAGCGGTGGCGGTCCCCTGCGAGCGGGTCGGCGATCCCAAACCCTACACACGCTCGACCGCCCGCGCCGGCGGCTGGCAATGGCGCATCCCGCTGCAGCACCGAACGGGCAACGGCTATGTCTTTTCCAGTCGCTTCATCGATGAGGCGGCGGCGACTGAGGATCTACTCGGCCAGCTGGACGGCAAGGCTCTGGCCGAGCCCCGGACGCTGAGGTTCACGACCGGTCGTCGGCGGAAGTCCTGGAACAAGAACGTCGTCGCTCTGGGCCTGGCGTCCGGCTTCATCGAGCCGCTGGAATCGACCAGCATCCACATGGTCCAGAGCGGCATCGCCAACCTGCTGGCCATGTTCCCGACCAAGGATTTTCAGCAGGCGGAGACGGATCGCTACAACCGGATTGTCGCCTATGAAGCCGAGCGAATCCGAGACTTCATCGTCCTGCACTACAACGCCACGCAACGTGACGATTCCGAACTTTGGCGCTACGTCCGGACCATGCCGCTGCCCGTCAGCCTGATGGAGAAGTACGAGATCTTCCGCAGCCGGGGCCGGGTGTTTCGCGAGAACGAGGAGCTGTTCAACGACACCAGCTGGTTCGCCGTGATGGTCGGCCAGAACATCCGTCCGGCCAGCTACGACCCGGTCGCTGATGTGCTGTCGGTCGAAGAGACGCGCCGGCGGCTCGCCCAGACCGCCGAGGCGATCCGGAACTCGGCCGATTACATGCCGCCTCACATGACCTTCATCGGCGAGCACTGCGCTGCCTGACGCTTAGGATGGCTGGTAGAGTGCCGTATCCGTGTTCTCGATCGACAGGCTGCCGAATAGACTGTGACGAAATCGATTCTGCGCTCAAGCGGACCGGGGGGGCGCCACCATGCATGCAATGACGACGACCGAGGTCTTTCTGATCGCGCTACTGCTGATCTTCACGGCACCGTATCTGATCTGGCGCGGCTTGAGGACGGACTACTACGCGCCGCTGGTGGTGGTGCAGATCGTGTGCGGCATCCTGTTGGGGCCAGGCGTGCTGGGAGCGGTCTTCCCCGGCTACTACAGCTTCGTCTTCAATCCCCAGGTGATCGGCGCGCTGAACGGCATCGCTTGGTGGGCGGTGATGATCTTCGTCTGGATCGCCGGGCTGGAACTGGACCTGAAACAGGCGTGGGCGCATCGCAGCGAAACCGGCGTCACGGCCGGTCTGGCCCTGGCTGTGCCACTGGTCTTCGGATCGATCGCGGCGGTCGCGATGCTTCAGTTTCCGGGTTGGTCCGGGCCTGAGGGGCGACCCTGGCAGGTGGTGCTGGGCATCGGCATGGCGTGCGCGGTGACCGCGCTGCCGATCCTGGTCCTGTTCATGGAGAAGCTGGAGATCCTTCGCCGGCCGCTGGGCCAGCGGGTTCTGCGTTACGCGAGCCTCGACGACATCGCCATCTGGGGCGTCCTTGCTCTGATCCTGCTGGATTGGGAGCGGGTCGGTCGCCAGGCCGGGTTCCTGATCGTCTTCGCCGCCGCGACCTGGGCGATCCGCGCCCTGATGAAACGGCTGCAGGAACGGGATCGGTGGTACGTCGCCCTGATCTGGCTGGCCGCCTGCGGGTTCGCCGCCGACTGGGCCGGGCTGCACTACATGGTCGGCGCCTTCCTGTCGGGGGCGGTCCTCGACGCAGAGTGGTTCGATCGCAGGAAGATGGATCTGTTCCGCGATCACATCCTGCTGGCCGTCATGCCGGTCTTCTTCCTGTCCACCGGATTGCGGACCCAATGGGACGTCGGGGGCGTGGCGGTGTTCGGGGCCGCGGCCTTGCTGCTGGTCGCTTCGGTCGCCGGAAAGCTCGCGGGCGTCGGCCTGGCGGGACGCATTCTCAAATGGGAAAAGGGCGAGGCGTCGATCATCGGCTGGTTGCTTCAGACCAAGGCGCTGATCATGATTATCTTCGCCAACATCCTGCTCGATAAGGCGATCATCACCAACGAGACCTTCACGGCCTTGCTGCTGATGGCGGTGGGATCGACGATGCTGACCATTCCGATGGTCACGCCCCGATTGCGCAAGCTCGTCGGGCTGGCCGGTAAGGCCGACTAGTCCTGAGACAGGAAGGCCAGGACCCAGACGAAGGGCGCGTTCCAGTTGATCGCGACCTCGTTCTGGGTGAAGGCCCCGATGTCGTCGCGCCAGCATTTCTGGGGTCGGCAAGTCCCGCGCATGGTCTCGGCGACGGGATCGGTCATCGCCGTGTTGTTGGGGCCACCCGACAGCACGCCGGCCGGCGGCGCCGGATAAGCCGAGTCAACCGAATGGGCCCAGAAGCGGTGATGCGGGTTGACCATCGGCCGGTCGCCATGCCCGGTGACATAGGATTGATCCAGGGGATTTCGGCCCAGCACGTAGTCGAGGGCCGCCACGGCTCCGTCTCGAAACACTCGGTCGCCAGTGAAGTCGGAGGCGAGCCCCAGAATCATGGCGCGGTTCATCAGTCCGCCGTTCGAGCCCCAGCTGTAGTCTGGACCGGCGAAGGGCAGGCCGTACCCCTGCGTCGCCCCTTCGGCCAGGTAGGCCTGGGCAGCGGCGGTGAGGTTTCGGCGGGCGATCGCGCGGTCGGCCTCGGTCAGTCGCTCGCCGGCCAGTGCAAGGCTGATGGTGCCCAGCGCTCCGACACTGTTCCAGCCGATGTCGCCGGCCCCCGTGGTCGGGCCAGAGAGGTAGAGGGGAGAAGCTCGCAACTCGGCCAGCAGCGCGGGGTCGCCGGTGGTGACGAACATCTCCGCGGTGGCCCAGTAGACCTCATCGCCGAGGGCGTCGTCGCCGTAGTTGCCCCCGCCGTTGAAGTCGCCGACCGCGTAGACGTCCGGGTTCCGCTTCGCCGCCGCCAGTCCGCGTCGCGCGGCCGCCAGGGCCCGTTCGGCGAATGCGGGATCGATCGTCTTCCAGATGCGCGCCGCCTGGGCCGCGACGGCGACCATGTTCAGCGTCGCCGCCGTGTTCGGCGCATAGAGGAAGCGCGTTTCCGGATCGTCGGCGGGGGCCATCGGCAGGCCGGTCCAGCGCTCGTCGTGCACCTTGTGATGGACCATGCCGCCGGCGTCGATCGACGTGAACGTCAGCGCCTCGCCGCGAGCGAACCGTCCTTCGGGAACCCGGGCGATCGCCCCGTCGGGCGCCTGCATCCTGAGCAGAAACTCCACCTCCCAACGGGCCTCGTCCAGCAGGTCGGAGACGCCGTTGCCGGCCTCGGGAATGGCCGCCGAGCCGTCGGGATAGGGATCGGCGCGCCCCTCGATCGAGGCGCGCTCCCAGGCGTTCAGCAGGGTCCAGGCTGAGATGCCGCCGTTGACGACATACTTGCCGTGATCGCCGGCGTCGTACCAACCGCCGGAGACATCCAGCGTGTAGTCACAGCCGGGCCAGACGACGCCGTTCGTATCTTCGCCGGAAAAACAGGTCGCCCGGTCTGGCGCGTGACCGGCGGCGCGGGCCAGTTCGGGTCTGGCGACATAGCGCGCCTCGATCGGAATGCCGGAGCGGTTCTCGTAGAAGAAGACCATGGCGTCTCGCTTCAGGTCGGCGAACGGGCGCGCGGCGATATGGATGGCCCGGTGCTGAGCGCCGACGACCAGATCGACCTCGCCCGATGTGCGCAGATCGTCGAAGCGGATCGTATGAACGTGATTGCCGGATGTCGGGTCATCGCCCGCGACCACGGTCTCGCCGCGCATCAGCACCCGCCCGGCGGGGGCCGTAATCGTCCAGGCAAGAGGCGTGTTTCGCGCGTCCACCAGGGTCGCGGCTTTGGGCCCATCGACCTCGAAGCCGACCTGATTGATCCGGAGCGAGGGCAAGGACGGCGCTTGGGCGCTTGTTGCGCAAGCCGCGCCGAGCAAAGCGGCCGCCGCCACCGCAGCGATCAGTTTCGAGCCCGTTTCAAAGCTGCGAGACCCCACTATTCCTACCCCGGCTTATGTCGTTCAGTCGTCAGCTTAAGTGGATGATCCAGCGTAAAACTAATGCGCCGAGCGGACGTGTGGGCCGAAGACGACCCCCACGAAGCCGCCCGCGGTACGGGTGCTGAGAAGCGTTCCATCCACATCCGCGACGAGCGTCTTCCAGTCGCCGGCCTCGCCCGCATAGCCGAAATCATACCGATCGGCCTTGGCGACGATGCGCAGACGAGTCGCGTCCGAAGAGGCCGCGAGCGGCGCGCTTGCGATGACGGCTCCGTCAGCCGGCTCGTCCGGCCCTGCGCGACGACGAAGCTGAATCACGGGCTGTCCGTCCTCCTGGCTGACGGCGAGGAAATACCACCAGTCGTCGCTTTGCAGGGCGACGATGCCGGCGCGGTCGCCGTCCTGCGTCGGTCGCCAGCGCATGACCGTCTCGGCGGTCGCGAACTGGTGCTGCTGGCGGCGACCGAGGAACGAGGGATTACCGTTGTCGCCCAGGTCGATCGGGCGCGGCGTCAGGCTGAGAGCGCCGGGAGCCGAGGTCAGGTCGAACCAGGCTTCGCGCGGATTGCGCATCATCATCCAGTAGGGCGGCAGCCCTGCGCCGTCGAAGGTATCCGTCACCTGGAACGGGCCGCTGGTCGGGACCGCCGCAGGCGGCTGTTCGGCAAGGTCTGGCCGATCCGCCACATAGGGGATCACCTGGCCCGGCGTGGTGATGATCGGCCATTCGCCGGACCAGTCGACGGGCAGGAGGAAGGTCTCGCGTCCGGTGTTGTACTGGTCCGGTCCATAGGGACGCACGGCCAGGAAGGTCGCCCACCAGTCGCCGGCCGGGGTCTGAACCAGGTCGGCATGACCGGCCGAGGTGATCGGGTTGGCGCGGTCGGCGGGCAGGCCCCGCTGGGTCAGGATCGGATTCCCCTCGAAGGCCTCGAAGGGACCGTCGGGCGCTCGGGAACGCAGCGCCACCTGGGAATGGCCCTCCGCGGTGCCGCCCTCGGCGCAGGTCAGATAATACCAACCGTTGCGATAGGTCAGGTGCGGACCCTCGATCCAGATCGGCTTGGTGCTGAGGTCGACGCCGCCGTTCACCAGTACCTTGCGGTCGCCAAAGGTGGCCTGGCGCTCCACGTCGAAGCGCTGGATCCAGATCGCGCGGTGTCCCTCGTACAGGGGCGCGCCTTCGGGCGGGCCGTTGTTCAGGATCCAGGCCTGACCGTCCGCATCGACGAACAGTGACGGATCGATGGCGTCCGCCAGATCGGGCAGCCAGACCGGATCGCTCCATGGACCGGCCGGATCGCGGGCGGTGATCAGGAAGTTGCCGCCGCAATCGACGCAGGTGTTCAAGATGTAGAACAGCCCGTCGTGATGCTCGATGGTCGGGGCGAAGACGCCACGTGACAGCCCCAGCGTCCCAAAGTCGAGCTGGTCCGGCCGGTCGATGGCATTGCCGATCTGGGTCCAGTTGACCAGGTCGCGACTGCGGAAGACGGGGATGCCCGGGAAGTAGCTGAAGGTCGAGGTGACGAGGAAATACTCTTCGCCCACGCGGGTCACGGACGGATCAGGATAGAAGCCGGTCAGGATCGGATTGCGATACTGGCCCGCGGCGATGGGCCCCGCCGTCGCCGGATCGGCGCCCTCATAGGTGAAGGATTCGAAGCGCGCCGGGGCGGTTTGCGCCTGGACCATGTCGGCGACGGCCAAAGCGCCGATGAGCGAAAGAAGAGCTGGACGTATTTTCATTTGTCGGACATTTGGCATTGCTTCTATAACCAAGGCAACCCCTGCATCGGAACGCTGACCATGATCGACAGACGGACACTGATGGCCGCCGCAGCGGCGGTTCTGGCGACGCCGGCATGCGCCACGTCGCCCCGCACGCAGTCTTCCGGCGGGTCTTTGCGAGAGCTGGCGGCCGCCAAGGGCCTGATCTTCGGCAACGCCTTGGGCTATGGCCGTATGCAGGACCGCGCCTACATGGATCTGATCGCGGCCGAATGCGGCGCGCTGGTCTGCGAGAACGAGATGAAGTGGCCGGCCCTGAGGCCCAACGCCGAGGATTTCACCTTCGAGCGGGCGGATGCGATCGTCGCCTTCGCGGGTGAGCATGACATGGTCATGCGAGGCCACACCCTGCTGTGGCATCATCCGCAGTGGTTTCCGGACTGGCTGACCAACTACGATTTCGGTTCACGACCGGCTTCCGAGGCCGAGCGACTGCTGACGACCCACATCCGCCGGGTCTGCGCCCACTATCCGCAGGTGGTGTCGTGGGACGTGATCAACGAGGCGGTGGACGCCGACACCGGCGCGCTGCGTGACACAAGCCTGTCGCGGGCCATGGGTCATTCGGTCCTGGACGTCGCCTTCCACACGGCGCGCGAGGCCGCGCCGAACGCCCAACTGGTCTACAACGACTACATGAGCTGGGAGGCCGGGCACGAGAACCACCGGGCGGGCGTTCTGCGACTTCTGGAAGGATTCAAGGCGCGGGGCGTTCCGATCGACGCCCTGGGGGTGCAGAGCCACATCGGATCCGGAAACACCGACGACTCCGTCGGATTCGACACCGCCCAGGAAGGCGAATGGCGCCGCTTCCTCGATCAGGCGACGGGCCTCGGTCTGAACCTGACGATCACCGAGTTCGACGTCCACGACAAGAACCTGCCTGCCGATCCGATTGTGCGGGACCGCGAAGTTGCGGCCTTGGGGCGGCGCTATCTCGATCTGATGCTGGAGTATCCTCAGGTCAGCACGGTGATGGCCTGGGGCATGGCCGACCAATATTCCTGGCTGCAGGGGCTGTGGCCGCGAGCAGATGGCGGAGCCAAACGCCCGACGCCCTACGATGCGCAGTTCCGCGCAAAACCCCTGCGCCAGGCGATGGCGGCGGCCTTCGAGGCGGCGGCGCCGAGGCCGCCCCTCGTCTGAAGGGACCTCAGTTTCCCGGGGCCAGAGGGAAGGATATCGCCTTGTAGTCGGACAGGGCTTTCGCGGGCGGGGCGACACCCGGGGGCAGGGGGCGGCCGGAAACCTCGCTGAAATAGGCCAGGCTGGCGTCGCGCCACCAGCGGGCCTCGTCCCGCTGGATCGCCAGCATTTGCGAAACCTCCGCGAAGCGTTCGGCATCGACGTAGGGCTTCATCTCCGACCAGGTCGCGCCCATCTCGTCGACGGTCGCCACGCCTCGATCAAAGGCCGTCGCCAAGGCCTCCCACAGGGTCGCGCCGGATCGCATCCGATGCTCCCATGGAACGTGGTGGAACCACAGCAAATCGCGCTCGGGGAGCGTCGAGAGATCGGCGAAGCGGCGGGCGACGTCCGGCGCGTATTGATCGACGGCGTCGCTGCCCGTCGCCGTCCGATCGAAGCCGACGCCGTTGCGGTCGGCGCGGTGGTAGTAGACGGGGTTCCACTCAGGTCGGTCGAGATCGCTCACCCAGGGACCGGGCCCATAGTGGTGGCCCGTGGCCATCAGGTGATGCAGGCCCAGCGGCGTCATGTAATCGACCACGGCCTCACGCGCTCGCATCATCATCCCGACCACGGGGGTGACGAAGGCAGAGTCGTTGCTGAAGGTCATCCGCGCCCATTCCTCGGCGATCGGTTCGGCGCGAGCCGCCTCTGGATTCCAGGCCATGCGGCCGAAGGCGTACCAGTTGGCCTGATCGAAATGACTGCCCGACCAGTTGCGGTCCGAGCCGATATTGGCGACCCCCGCAATACCGGTCAGGGCGTGCCCGTCGACCGAGCCGTCGACGACGCGCGCCACCGTCGCGCCCTGGCCCGGCCGGAAGGTGTCCGACTGCAGCGCCTCCTCCCACATCGTCCCGAGGTAGGCGAGGTGGGTGGCGAAGCCGAGATATTCCTTGGTGATCTGGAACTCCATCATCAGCGGCGTTCGCGGCATGGCGCCGAACAGCGGATGGAAGGGTTCCCGCGGCTGAAAGTCGATCGGGCCGTTCTTGACCTGGACGATGACGTTGTCGCGGAACCGGCCGTCCAGGGGCGTGAACTCTTCGTAGGCCTGTTTGGCGCGGTCGGTTTCGTCCTCGGCGGAATAGACGAAGGCGCGCCACATCACGACGCCACCGTGGGGCGCCAGCGCATCGGCCAGCATGTTCGCCCCGTCGGCGTGGGTACGATGATAATCCTGCGGGCCCGGCTGACCCTCGGAGTTGGCCTTGACCAGAAAGCCCCCGAAGTCGGGAATCGCGGCGTAGATTTCGTCCGCCTTCGCCTTCCACCAGGCCTGCACCTGGGGATCGAGCGGGTCGGCGGTGGTCAGGCCGCCGATCTCGATCGGGGCGCTGAACCGCGCCGACAGATAGACCTTGATGCCGTAGGGCCGGAACAGGTCGGCCAGGGCCGCAGTCTTCTCGATGTAGGGCGCGGTCAGGATCCGGGCGTCGGCGTTGACGTTGTTCAACACCGTCCCGTTGACGCCGATGGAGGCGTTGGCCCGCGCGTAGTCGGCATAGAACTGCGGGGTGTACCCCGGCAGCCGATGCCAGTCCCAGATCGACCGGCCCGCGTAGCCCCGCTCGACATGACCGTCGAGATTGTCCCAGTGGTTCAGCACCCGCAGCGCCACCGTCGGAGCCGACACCAGGTCGAGGTCGTCGAGCGGCTGACCGGTCTGGGCTGCTCGCAGGAGGGCGAAGACTCCGTACAGGACGCCCAGATCGGTGTTGCCGGCGATAACCGTCACCGGCCGCCCATCGATAGGCAGTGTACGGATCAAATAGCCTTCCTGACCCAGATCTCCCATAGGCAGTCCCAACGCGGCGATGACGGGCGCGGCGCCGGTTCCATAGACGACTGCGCCAGCCGCCAGATCCGTCGAAACCTCCGGCGGGCTGCCCAGAAGGCCGCCCAGGCCCCGCGCCAGCTCCGCCGTTGCGATGTCCAGCGTCGCGCTGTCGCCCTGCGGAGCGAGGGACCGAAACAGGGGCTGAATCCTCTCTCGGGTCTCGGTCGGCAGCGGCCGATACCGCAGCCACAGTTCATGGCCGTCTTCCATCCGGGCGGCGGCCTGACCGGGGACGCCTGTAAGCAGGACTGCGAGCACGAGCAGCCATACGGAGAATGGTCGCCTCATCGTCGTTCCTCCGCTGACCCGTTATCGGGTTCTCGCTGTTCCGGACGCTCGCTCGGTGAAAACCCGCCGCCCACCTGATAGCGCTATCATTGCATGGCGGGGGTGGCGGTCCAAGACGGCTGAGGGCCGGCGCCGCAGCGATGGCCGTGAATCAGGCTCTAGGTGTCGCGAGGCGCCCCGTCGGACTGTCTTCGGATGAGGGTGAAGTCCATGACTTCGTCTTGCGGTTCCGCCGGGCGACCCTCGCTCTTGCGCCGGATCGCGTCCAGCAACAGGAGAACGGCGCGGCGCGACATCTCGGAGACCGGTTGGCGAATGGTCGTCAGTTCGGGCCAGACCGTGGTGGCCAGGGCCGTGTCATCGAACCCGCAAACCGTCAGATCTCCGGGCACGTCCAGTCCCTGTCGGTGGGCCACGGCGACCGCGGCGGCCGCCATGTCGTCGTTGCTGGCGAAGATGGCGGTGGGAAGCGGCGACAGCGCCAGGAGGGCTTCCGCCGCTTCGAGGCCCGAGTGGTAAGTGAAGTAGCCCTGCACGATCAGGGCGGGATCAACCGGCAAGCCCGCCTTGGCCAGGGCGGCGCCATAGCCGTCAAGACGGAGTCGGCTTGCGGTTTGGTTCGGATGGCCTTTGACGAACCCGATGCGCCGGTGTCCCTGAGCGATCAGATGCTGCGTCATCCTCTCGGCGGCTTCCCGGTCGTCGATGCGGATGGCGGAGGCGGACCGCGGCGGCTCTCCCGTAGCGACGACAACCGTGGGAATTCCCGCCGCCGCCAGTCCCCCGACGATGGCGTGGGAATCGCACAGCGGCGGCGGCAGGATCACGCCGTCGATCCCTGACGTGATCATATGTTCGACCGCCGCCTGCTCGCTGTCTTCTGCGTCGCATTTCTCGACGACCAGTTGCACGGCGCTCCGACTGCACTGGTCCAGTCCGCCCAGCAGAAACTCGCTCAGATATGCGGCGCTGGGGTTGCTGTAGAGAAGGCCGATACGGATCGACTGCGCGCTCGCAAGGCTGCGCGCCGCAGGGTTGGGCGAGTAGCCCAGCTCGCGGATGGATTCGATGACACGCATCCGGGTCGTATCCCGAACGCCCGATTCTCCGTTCACGACACGCGAGACAGTCATCGGCGAGACGCCGGCGTGCCTTGCCACATCGATGATCGTCTGTCCGCCTCCGCCGCGTCGCCGCGTCACCCGTCCGTTCAATTCGGTTCTCTCAAGATTGCGGACTGACTTTAGGCGGGCATTCTGCAGCGTGCGAACTAAAAAGGCCCGAGCGGCGGAGCGGCGGCGTGTAAGCTCTTCGTATCCAGCCCTCGGTGCGGTGGCCAGGCCGGCAATGCCTTTGGTCAGGTCAGGGCCGAATAGACCATCGTCTTGAGCTCGCGCCGGATCGGATAGAGCAGCGACGGGCTGAGCTGGGTCATGAAGACCAGATGCAGCTTCTCGACCGGGTCGATGAAGAAGGAGGTCGTGAACATCCCGCCCCAGTAGTACTCGCCGGGCGAGCCGGGGATCATCGCCTTGGCGACGTCCTGGGTCACCGCGAAGCCCAGGCCGAAGCCGACGCCGCCGTTCTGGGTCTCGCTGAACAGGGATTGGGACAGGGTCGACAGGTCCGACTTGCCCGGCAGGTGGTTCATGGTCATCAGTTCGACCGTCTTGCGGCCGAGGACGCGCACGCCGTCCAGCTCTCCGCCGTTGGCCAGCATCGAGCAGAAGCGGTGATAGTCGAGCGCGGTCGAGACCATCCCGCCGCCGCCTGAGACCAGTTTCGGCTGTTTGAGCCACAGACTGCTTTCGCCGCGATCGTACAGGATCCGACCGGCTGGACCGGCCCAGGCGTAGCAATCGACGAGGCGATCGGCCTTGTCAGCCGGGACCATGAAGCCGGTGTCGTGCATCTTCAGCGGCGTCAGGATTTTTTCGGCGATGAAGCGGTCGAGGGGCATCCCCGACACCCGCTGGACTACGGCCCCGAGCACGTCGGTCGAGACTGAATAATTCCACGCTTCGCCGGGCGAGAACTCCAGCGGCGTCTTTGCGAGGTCGGCGACGAAGGCATCCAGGTCGGCCTCCCCGTACCAGTTCTCGACCGGCCCGGCGTCGGACGGCGTCATTCGATACACGGCGTCGATATTGCTGCGGTGCTGGAAGCCGTAAGTCAGCCCCGAGGTGTGGCGCAGCAGGTCGAGCATCCGCATCGGTTGGGCCGTCGGTTTCGTCATGAACGGCACGCCGCCGCCGCCGCCGTTGTAGACGCCGATCCCCCTGAACTCCGGCAGGACGTCGTGGACCGGCGTGTCGATCGCGACCTTGCCGTCCTCGACCAGGATCATGAAGGCGGCCGAGGTGATCGGCTTGGTCATCGAGGCGATGCGGAAGATCGAGCGCTCGTCGATCTGTCTGTCGGAGCCCTCCCGCGCCGCGCCCTGGCTGCTGAAATGAACGATCTCGTTGTTGCGGCTGATTAGGATCTGGGCGTGCGGCAGCTTGCCGGTATCGAGATAGCGCGCCTTGACGAAGGCATCGAGGCGGTCGAGGCGGGCGGGATCGAAGCCATGCTTCTCGGGCGTCTTGATCCGCATCGGGTCTCGTCCTCCATTATCGGCGACGTCTCTCGAAGCGGACGCGCTCTCTGTCTGTTCTCAGCGGCGCAGTGCCGCCTCAAGTCGGCGCTGCGGTGGCGACCGCATCATCCTGGTTCGGCTTTCGCCCCGGGTCCACTGTGGCTGCCAACGACGCGATCCCTCGCATGGACCGCGCTCTCGACATCGCAGGGCCGACCCCGGCCTTCCTATTTTGCGCCGGCGCACAGGCAAGTCGTTTGTCGGACCCATATGAAATATTGTTGTACAATAAACTCTCGACGGCGATCCGTGGGGGAGTGGGTGCGCTGCTCCGAAACGGTCGCATCGACCGGATACTCAGGAGACCTGTCGTTTCTCGAGCTTGCGGGCCAGGGTGCGCCTGTGCATCCCGAGCCGCCGGGCGGCCTCGGAGATGTTGAAGTCCACCTCCACCAGGGTCTCGTGGATATGTTCCCATTCCAGGGTCTTGATCGAGGTGGGTCGCACGGTCAGGGAGGCCGAGGCGTCGCCGGCGCCACGGGCGAACGCCGCTTCGATATCGTCCGTGTTGGACGGCTTGGCGAGGTAGTAGCAGGCGCCCAGCTTGGTCGCCTCGATCGCGGTCGCGATGCTGGCGAACCCGGTCAGGACGACGATCCGCATCGCGGGGTCGCGAGCGTGCAGATAGGCGACGCATTCGAGCCCCGAACCGCCGACGATCTTCAGGTCCACGACGGCATAGTCCGGCGCGAACGTTTCCAGCGTCCGCTCGAGGCCCTGGCGACTGTCGCAGGTCGCGACCTCATAGCCGCGACGCCGGAAGGAGCGCTCCAGCGTCGCACTGAAGGCGCGGTCGTCTTCCACGATGACGAGCTTGGGGGCTGTTTCGGTCACGAGGCGGGTCCCAGCATGGAGAGGGGCAAGGTCACGACGACGGACGCGCCGCCGCCGTCCGGGTTCGAGGCCTGGATCGATCCGCCCAGTGTGCGGGCCACGTTTGCGACAAGGAACAGGCCGAGCCCGCCGCCGGGCTTGTTCTTGGTGGAGATATAGGGGCTGCCGATGCGGGCCAGGACGCTCGGCTCGAAGCCGGGGCCGGCGTCGGTCACCGCGATCCGCAGCGCCTCTCCGTCACGCCTCGCCTCGATGCGGACGTCGTCGGGAGAGGCTTCCAGGGCGTTGTCGAGCAGATTGGCGACGACCTGCTTCAGGGCCAGATCGGACACCATCTCGGCGTCAGGCTCGAACGCGTTGACGAAGACCAGACGCGCGGGCGTGCGGGACGCCTGCCATTCGTGCACGACGTCATCCAGAAAGTCCCGGACCGTCGTCCGGATCGTCCCCTCGCCACGCAGCTCGCCCGAGGACACGAGGATGCCGGAGACGATGGCTTTGCAGCGTTCGAGCTCGGCCGCCATGGTCTGAAGCTCAAGACGGGCGTCGGCGTCGCGCTTGAAGAACGACAGCCGGCGCCAGTCGCCCAGGATCACCGACAGGGTGGCCAATGGCGTGCCCAGTTCGTGGGCCGCGCCGGCGGCCAGCAGGCCCATCCGCATGACGTGATCCTCCTCGACGGCGCGCTGGCGAAGCTCGGCCAGCCGCTGGTCCCTGCGCCGCTGATTGCCGGCGATCCGGGCCAGGAAGACCAGAAGCAGCCCGGCCGTCAGCAGGAAGCAGAGGAAGGTCCCCTGGATGTGAAGATTGAGGAAGCCGTCGGCCTGCGCATGCGACAGCGGCAGGGGCACGCTGCGGAAGGCCAGGCCGATGAAGGCCGCGACGGTGACGAAGGTGAGGGCGCCGGCCAGCCGGAACTCCAGCATGGCGACCCCGAGAATGACCTGGAGCAGGAACAGGGTGACGAACGGGTTGGTCGCGCCCCCGCTCAGATAGAGCTGGCCGGTCAGGGCGGCCACGTCCGCCATGAGGCCGACGAATATCTCGAGGTTCGAAACGGGCTTGCCGCTGCGCCAGCGCAGGATCGACACGCCGTTCCAGACCGCAAGCGCCGCCAGGATACCTCCCATGACGGGCAGGGGCAGATCGATCCCGATCAGGACCTGTACGACGGCGATGGTCAGGACCTGTCCGATGACGGCGATCCAGCGCAGCAGGATCAGCAGCCGCAGGTTCTCGCGGTTGGCTGCGTCCAGGATGCTTTCATGGCCGGTCATGGCGTGCCGTCGACCCCTTCCTCGGCCCGTGAGGGCCTAGGCTCCCTTAGAACACGCCAGGCCGCAAACAGCGCCATGGCCGCAAGACCGAACCAGGTCAGGGCGTAGATCAGGTGGTGGTTTGTGAAGCGCACCACGGTCAGGCCGCCGCGGGGCCAGCCGGACCCTGGCTCGGCCGCAGCATCGATGAAATAGGGGGCGATAGGGCCGGTGACGCCTTCGGCCTTGGCGATCGCCTGGACGTCGCGTGAGAACCATCGGCCGGCGGCCGGCTGGTTGGCCCTGAGGAACCCGCCCTTCGGTTCGGTGAGGCGGACAAGGCCGGACACCTGGACGATGCCGTCGGGCCGCGCCCACGCGCCGGGCGGGTCGGACGCCATGGTCGCGGGGACGAAGCCGCGATTGACCAGCACGGTGAAGCCTCGATCCGTTTCGAGCGGGGTCATGACCCAGAACCCGGGGCCCAGATCGGTGACGGCCTGAACCACGGCTTCGTGCTCGTGGCGGAACCGACCCATGGCGCGGACCGCGCGATAGGCGTCATCCGCCGTCATCGACCCCGGCGCCGGCGCGGGGAGAGGAATGGACCGGACCCGGGTCTCGACCTGTTCGATCAGAGCTGTCTTCCACGCCAGCCTCTGGACCTGCCAGACGCCCAGGGCGCCGAAGAGCAGGGCGGCCACGAGGGCCAGCCCCAGCAGGCCACCGCGCTTCGAACCGGTCGCCATCGCTCAGCGCATGGCCTCCATGTCGTGGACCGGCATCATGTTGCTGTTCAGGTGGTGCATGACCCACAGCGAGCCCGACAGCACGATAACCACGATGATCAGGGTGAACAGCAGAGCCAGCAGGTTCCAGCCGCCTTCGGACTTGGGACTCATGTGCAGGAAGTAGATCATCTGGACGACGATCTGCACCACCGCGAAGCCGACGACGACCGCGATCGCCGCCCAGTTCGGCAAGGCCCCGGTCATCACCACGGCGAACGGAATGGCCGTCAGCACCACCGACAGGATGAAGCCGATCAGATAGCTGCGGTAGGTGCCGTGGTCGTGGTCGTCGGCGTGATCGTGGCCCGAAGGCTGGTCTTGGGTTTCGGGACGGGCGCTCATCTCAGGACTCCCAGCAAATAGACGAAGCTGAAGACGCCGATCCAGACGACGTCGAGGAAGTGCCAGAAGAGCGACAGGCACATGAGGCGCCGCCGGTTGGCCGGTATCAGGCCCTTCTGAACGACCTGAACCATCAGCACGCAGAGCCAGATCAGGCCGAAGGTGACGTGCAGGCCGTGGGTGCCGACCAGGGTGAAGAAGGCCGACAGGAAGGCGCTGCGCTGTGGTGTCGCCCCGACGTGGATCAGGTGCGAGAATTCGTAGAGCTCGATGCCCAGGAAGGCGAGGCCGAACAGGCCGGTGACGGCCAGCCAGGCCAGGGTCTGGGCCTGCCGACCCTTGTACATCGCCAGCATGGCGAAACCGTAGGTGATGGACGAACTCAGCAGCATGGCCGTGTTCAGCGCCACCAGATCCAGGTCGAACAGGTCGCGCGGCCCCGGCCCGGCGGCGTAGTTGCCGCCCAGGACGCCGAAGGTGGCGAACAGGATGGCAAAGATCAGACAGTCGCTCATCAGATAGAGCCAGAACCCGAGGAGAGTGCTGTGCCCTTCCGGGTGATGCGGCTCGTGCTCCAGGTGGAAGGCGAACGGCTTGGTCCGGTCGATCGCGGCGCTCATGCCTTGGCCTCCAGGGCGGCGAGGGCGTCGGTACGGGCGTCCTCGGTCGCACGAACCGTCTCCGCCGGGATGTGATAGTCGCGGTCGTAGTTGAAGGTGTGCCAGATCGCGTAGCCGACGATGGCGGCGAAGGAGGCGATCGCCAGCCACCAGATGTACCAGATCAGGGCGAAGCCCATGACCGTGGACAGGCCCGCCAGGATAACGCCCGTGCCCGTGGGCCGGGGCATGTGGATGGCCGCGAAACCCTTGACTGGCCGCTGATAGCCGCTGCGCTTCATGTCGTACCAGGCGTCACCGTCGCGGATGATCGGGGTGAAGGCGAAATTGTACTCCGGCGGGGGCGACGAGGTGGCCCATTCCAGCGTCCGCCCCTCCCAGGGATCGCCGGTGGCGTCGCGCAGCTTCTCTCGGTTCATCACGCTGACGGCGATCTGGATCAGGAAGGCCAGGATGCCGATGGCGACGATGCCCGCGCCGATGGCCGCGATGATGAACCAGATCTGGTAGGACGGATCGTCGAACGTCCGCAGCCGGCGCGTCACCCCCATCAGACCCAGCACATAGAGGGGCGCGAAGGCCACCCAGAATCCGACGACCCAGCACCAGAAGCTGACCAGCCCCCACTTGCGGTCGAGCGTGTAGCCGAAGGCCTTGGGGAACCAGTAGTTGATGCCGGCGAACAGGCCGAACAGCACGCCGCCGATGATGACGTTGTGGAAGTGGGCGATCAGGAACAGGCTGTTGTGCAGGACGAAGTCGGCCGGCGGCACGGCCAGCATGACGCCGGTCATGCCGCCGATGACGAAGGTCAGCATGAAGGCGATGAGCCACATCATCGGCAGCTCCATCCGCACCCGGCCGCGGTACATCGTGAACAGCCAGTTGAAGATCTTCGCCCCCGTCGGGATCGAGATGATCATCGTCGTGATGCCGAAGAAGGAGTTCACCGAGGCGCCGGACCCCATGGTGAAGAAGTGGTGCAGCCACACCAGATACGACAGGACCGTGATCACCACCGTGGCGTAGACCATGGAGGTATAGCCGAAGAGCCGCTTGCCCGAGAAGGTCGAGGCGATCTCGGAGAAGACGCCGAACAGCGGCAGGATCAGGATGTAGACCTCCGGGTGACCCCAGATCCAGATCAGGTTCACGTACATCATCGGACTGCCGCCGAAGTCGTTCGTGAAGAAGTTCGTGCCGACGTACCGATCCAGGGTCATCAGGGCGAGGACTGCGGTCAGAACCGGGAATGACGCCACGATCAGGACGTTGGCGCACAGGCTGGTCCAGGTGAAGATCGGCATCTTCATCAGGCCCATGCCCGGCGCGCGCATCTTGACGATGGTGGCGATCAGATTGATCCCCGACAGGGTCGTGCCCACCCCCGCGATCTGCAGCGACCAGATATAGTAGTCGACCCCGACGCCCGGACTGTAGGCGATGCCCGACAGCGGCGGATAGGCCAGCCATCCCGTCCGTGCGAACTCGCCGACGAACAGCGACGCCATCACCAGGACGGCGCCGGCTGTCGTCATCCAGAAGCTGAAATTGTTCAGGAACGGGAAGGAGACGTCGCGCGCCCCGATCTGGAGCGGCACCACATAGTTCATCAGGCCGGTGATCAGCGGCATGGCCACGAAGAAGATCATGATCACGCCGTGGGCCGTGAAGATCTGATCGTAGTGGTGGGCGTTCAGGTAGCCTTCGGATCCGCCGAAGGCCATCGCCTGTTGCAGGCGCATCATCACCGCATCGGCGAACCCCCGCAGCAGCATGACGATGCCCAGGATCATGTACATGATCCCGATTTTCTTGTGGTCCACGCTGGTGAACCACTCCTTCCAGAGATAGCCCCACAGCTTGTAGCGGGTGATCAGGGCGACCATCGAAAGCCCGCCCAGGACGACGACGCCGAAGGTCGCGATCACGATCGGATCATAGGGCAGGGCGGCCCAGGTCAGACGCCCCAGCAGGGGCGAGACCTCGACGAAGGCCGACGGGTCGGTAGCGAGATGCTCAGACATCAGGGTGCGGTTTCAAGTGACGCCATCAGGACAGGCGACTGTGGGGTGAAGGAGGTGCGGCGCGACAGGCCGGCGCCCTGCAGGCGATCCAGCGGACGCGGCGTGGCGAACAGAACCTCGCGCGAGAGCCGTTCGCGGGCGAGCGCGGCCTCGGCGGCCTCTTCGGGCGTGCACAGGGCCATGACATAGGCCTCGCCCGCGCCGCCGAAGACGGAGGATCCACGCCGGGCATAGGCGTCGTGGACGAGCGGCAGGGTGTTGCGAGCGCCGTCGAGACCGAGGCCGCCCTTGGCATCGATGGCCATCATCTCGCCCATGCACATCTTGCCCGGCTCGACGCACATGTTGACGATGGCGTCCCAGAGCAGAGGCTCCACGCTGGCGAACCTCTGGACCGGAACCCGCTCGCTGGGGCGGGCGAGCTCGAGATAGGTGCGGCGATCCAGGGTCTGGGCTTGGCTGCGCGCGCTCTCGACCCAGGCATCGAAGGCGGCGGGCTCAAGTCCCTTGAAGGTGAACTTCATTCCGGAGAAGCCGTCGCCCGAATAGTTCGCCGAGAAACCCTTGTAGTCGCCGGGCGCGTTGATGACGCCGTGCAGCTTCGTCTCCATGCCGGGCATGGCGTAGATCTGGCCTGCGAGCGCCGGGATGTAGAAGGAGTTCATCACCGAGGACGAGGTCAGGCTGAAACGGATCGGCCGATCCACGGGCGCGGCCAGCTCATTGACCGTCGCCACCCCGTATTCCGGGTAGATGAACAGCCATTTCCAGTCGAGGGCGACCACCTGGACCTCCAGGGGGCGTGTCGCGGCCGTCACCGGTCGGTCGTGATCGACCCTGTCCAGCGGACGGTAGGGATCCAGCAGGTGCGTGCCGGTCCAGGTCACCGCGCCCAGGCAGATGATGATCAACAGCGGCGCCGCCCAGATCACCAGCTCAAGGTGGGTGGAGTGGTCCCACTCCGGATCGTATTCGGCGCTGGTGTTCGATGCCCGGTACTTCCAGGCGAACCACACCGTCAGCGCCATCACGGGGATGATGATGATCAGCATCAGGACGACCGAGATCACCAGGAGGTCGCGCTGCTGGGCCGCCACATGGCCTGCGGGGTTCAGCACGACGGCCTGGCAGCCGGACAGCGCCAGACCGACGAGACACAGTATGAATGGGTGAGCGCGCACGTCGGCTGTTCCTGAAAACACCAAAATCCACGTCGCGAGGAGGGGGGACGGCGCGGATGAACTGAGTTAGGCCTTCGGGGCGGATCGGGACATTGGACAATCTGTCCAATGCCGCGTTTCGATGGAAAGGCCGAAAGAGACCGGGTAATCCATCCCGCTCAGCCTGGAGCCTCGCGGCGACATGTCCAGCCCCGACACCGACCTCTCGTCCGAGTCCCTCGAGGAAGACGCCGCGCAGATCAACGACGGCGACATCGACGCGGGTGAGATCGCGGTCGGGGTCATCATCGGTCGCACCTCCGAGTTCTTCGATTTCTTCGTCTATGCCATCGCCTCGGTGGTGGTGTTCCCGCGCCTGATCTTCCCGCATCTGGATCCGATGCAGGGGATGGCCTGGTCGTTCGCCGTCTTCGCCCTGGCCTTCGTCGCCCGGCCGTTCGGCACGGCCTTCTTCATCTCCATCGATCGACGCTTTGGGCGCGGCGCGCGGCTGACCCTGGCCTTGCTCCTGCTCGGCACCTCCACGGTGTGCATCGCCTTCGTGCCCAGCCATGCCCTGGTCGGCGCATGGTCGGTCGTTTTCCTGGCTCTGTTCCGCATGGGACAGGGCGTCGCCCTGGGCGGCGCCTGGGACGGACTTCCGTCGCTGCTGGCGTTGAGCGCGCCGCCGCATCGGCGAGGCTGGTACGCCATGGTGCCGCAGCTCGGCGCGCCCATCGGCCTGATCGTCGCCTCGTCCCTGTTCGCCTACCTGCTGGCGTCCCTTTCGGCGGCCGACTTCCTCGACTGGGGCTGGCGCTATCCCTTCTTCTGCGCCTTCGCCATCAATGTCGTGGCCCTGTTCGCCCGTCTGCGGATCGTGGTGACGCCCACCTTCCAGGCCCTGTTCGACACGCGCGAGCTTCAGCCCACGCCGGTGCTCCAGGCCATCCGGGAGGAGGGGCCGCGTATCGTCATCGGAGCCTTCGCGCCGCTCGCCAGCTTCGCCATGTTCCACATGGTCACGGTCTTTCCGCTGACCTGGGTGTTTCTCTACACCCGCGAGTCGCCGAGCCGGTTCCTGCTGATCGAGATCGCTGCGGCCGTCGCGGGCATCCTGGCCATCATGGCCTCGGGCTGGCTCGCCGATCGCTACGGACGCAGGCGCGTGCTGGGCGGCACAGCCGTGGCGATCGCCGCATTCAGCGGCTTCGCACCCCAGCTTCTGGACGGGGGATCGGGCGGTGAGCTGGCCTTCATGCTCTCGGGCTTCGTCCTGCTGGGCCTGGCCTTCGGGCAGGCGTCGGGCACGATCGCCTCCAGCTTCTCGCAGCGTAACCGCTACACGGCCTCGGCCCTGACGTCGGATATGGCATGGCTCTTCGGCGCCGGTTTCGCCCCCCTCGCGGCGCTCCTTCTCGCGGATCGATGGGGGCTTGTGGCCTCGGGCCTCTATCTGCTCTCGGGCGCACTGGTGACGCTGATCGCCCTCTGGCTGAACAGCGCGCTTGGACAAGGCAGTCTTCCGAGCCGACGGCAGCCGGCCGTCGGGGACTGAGACGATGTGGCGCCGGCTCGTCGCGATCGGCCTGGCCGCCGGGCTTCTGCTGGCCGGCTGTGATCGGGCGCCGGAGGCGTCGTCGGACATCGGCGGACCTTTCACCCTGACGGACACCGACGGCAGCCTGGTGACCCAGCGTGATCTTCTCGGCAGACCCTCGGCCGTCTTCTTCGGCTTCACCTATTGTCCCGAAGTCTGTCCGACCACCCTGGCCGAACTGACCGCGGCGATGCAGGCGCTGGGACCTGACGCGGACCGGCTCAATGTCGTGTTCATCTCGGTGGACCCGGAGCGTGACACGCCCGAGCAGCTCAAGATCTACATGTCGAACTTCGACCCGCGCATCCGCGCCTTCACCGGCACGCCGGACGCGGTGGCCCAGGCGGCGTCTGCCTATCGCGTCTTCTATCGAAAGGTCCCGATCGACGGCGGGTCCTATACGATGGACCACACCTCGACCCTGTTGCTGTTCGACGCTCAGGGGCGGTTCGTCGAACCTGTCAGCTACGGCGAGCCGGTCGAGGCCATCACCGATCGCCTGCGGAAGCTGATCGACAGGGGGTGAAGCCTCGCGCGCCTCATTTCGCCCACTTCATTTGCGAAAGATCGTCGAAGAAGCGACAGTGGTCGCCTTCCCACCAGGCTGAAGCCATGACGACGACACCCCTGCCGCCCCGCCACTATCCCACGCCGCGCGCCAAATGCGCCGATCTGGTCGTTCACCTGACCGGTCTGGCCTTCGCCCTGTTCGGCGGCGGAGTGCTTCTGGGTCTGTCGGTCGCGCGTGGGAGCACGGGGCTGGTCGTCGCCGTCGGCGTCTATGCCCTCGGCATGCTGGCCATGCTCGGTTTCTCGACCGCCTACAACTTCGCCAAGCCCCAGTGGCGCCCGCTGCTGCGTCGGCTCGACCACGCCGGCATTTTCCTCATGATCGCGGGCTCCTACACCCCGTTCACGACGCACAACCTCGAAGGCGTCTGGGCCTGGGCCATGACCGGGGCGGTCTGGGGTCTGGCGACGCTCGGTGCGCTGGGAAAACTGTTCCTGCCGGGCATCGGCAAGGGGCTGTGGGTCGGAGTCTATATGGCGCTGGGCTGGCTGGTCGTCATCGCCTTCCAGCCCATGGTCGCCCACGGCTCGTGGATCGCGCTCCTGCTGCTGGCCATCGGCGGCGCCCTCTACATGACCGGCGCGGTCTTCTATGTCCGCAAGAAGCTGAAGTGGTTCCGGGCCATCTGGCACGGCCACGTCGTGGCGGCCGCCAGCGTGCACTGGGCCGCGGTCCTCGTCGGCGTGGTCCTGACGACGAACCATTAGGTTCGATGGGGCTGCCAGTTCGGCGGACACAGGTTGATGTCCTGCGACCGGAGCCTATCTAGGCAGTATCGACGGAGCGCGCGTTCGCCGGCTCCGTCTTCGCCGCTCCAAGGATCGCCCCATGAAGACCATCGGTTACGCCGCTCAATCGACCACGTCCCCGTTGGCTCCGTGGGAGTTCGATCGTCGCGAGCTGCGCGCCAACGATGTTCAGATGGAAATCCTCTACAGCGGCGTCTGCCACTCCGACCTGCACCAGGCGCGCAACGACTGGGGCTGGTCGTCCTATCCGGTCGTGCCGGGCCACGAGATCATCGGCGTCGTCACCGCTGTCGGGCCCGAAGTCACCAAGTTCAAGGAGGGCGACCGCGTCGGCGTCGGCTGCATGGTCGACAGCTGCCAGCACTGTGACCAGTGCGACAAGGGCGAAGAGCAGCTCTGCCGCCACGGCAACACCCAGACCTACAACGGCAAGGACCGGATCACGGGCGAGCCGACCTACGGCGGCTATTCCAAGCATCTGGTCGTGCGCGAAGAGTTCGTCCTGTCCGTGCCGGACGCGCTGGACATCACCAAGGCCGCGCCGTTGCTCTGCGCCGGCATCACCACCTGGTCGCCGCTGAAGACCTGGGGCGTCAAGGAAGGCAGCCGCGTCGGCGTCATCGGCCTGGGCGGTCTCGGTCACATGGCGGTCAAGCTGGCCGTGGGCCTGGGCGCCCATGTCGTCGTCCTGAGCCGTACCGCGGACAAGGAGGCCGACGCCAAGGAACTGGGCGCGCATGAACTGCTGGTCTCGTCCGACAAGGCGGCGATGAAGGCGGCGGCGAACAGCCTGGACCTGATCATCGACACCGTGCCGGTCAAGCACGACCTCAACCCCTACATGCCGCTGCTCGACATCGACGGCACCCTGGTCATCGTCGGCCAGCTCGGCCCGATGGAAGAAATGTCGACCCTGCCTCTGCTGATGGCCCGTCGCCGCGTTTCGGGCTCGCCCATCGGCGGCATCCGCGAAACGCAGGAGATGCTCGACTTCTGCGCCGAGAAGAACATCCACCCCGACGTCGAGATGATCCGTATGGACGAGATCAACCACGCTTTCGACCGCATGGAAAAGTCCGACGTCCGCTACCGCTTCGTCATCGACATGGCCTCTCTGGACGCACCGACGGCCTGACCCCGTCTGTCCAAGTCTTCATCCGCCCGCCCCAATCCCGCCACACTCCGCTACATATGTAACGCTACAAATGTAGCGGAGTGACGGCGATGATCGAGGGACTGCCGAGGCGGGAGCGAGAGGTGTTCGAACTCCTCTGTCGGCTTGAGGTCGCGACCGCCGCCGCCGTCCGGGCCGCCATGCCCGATACATTGAGCGATTCCGCCGTCCGCACCCTGCTGAAGCGACTGGAAGATCGCGGGCTGGTGTCGCGGGCGTCGGGCGGGGACGGGTTCGAGTATCGGCCCGTACCCCGCACCGAAAGCGTCGCCGCCGGTGCCCTGAAGCGGATGGTCGACACCTTCTTCGCCGGGTCCGCCGCCGGAGCCGCCACGGCCCTTCTAGGCATGGGCGAGCCGCTGAAGGCCGACGAGATCGCGGCGCTGGAAAAACTGCTCGACCAGGCGCGGGAGCGCGACCAATGAGCGCCGCTCTTCTGGTCGCGCTCCTGGTCAAGTCGTCGGTCATCGCCGGCCTCGGTCTCGCCCTGTCTCATCTGGTCGCCCGCCGGGCGGAAGACCGGGTGGAGGTCCTGCGCGCCACAGCCTGCCTCCTGCTCGCCTTGCCGGTGCTGATGGCTTTCGGGCCCGCCCTGAGCCTCGCGCTCCTGCCCGCCGCCGAACAGTTCGCCCCGCCTCCGCCCGCGCTATGGAGCGGTGACCTGCATCCGGTCGAGGGGGTGACCGTCTCGGGGTCGCTGTTTCTGCCGTCGCTCGGTCAGACCCTGGCCCTGGTCTGGACGCTCGGCGCCCTGGTCGTCGCCGGCCGGTTCGCCGCCGGCGTCTGGACACTGTCACGCTGGACTGAGGGCGCGCGCCCGGTGAAGTCCGAGGCCTGGACCGGGACGCTCGTGGCCCTGTCACCCGCCGCCCGGCCGCTGCTGAAGTCCAGTGACCGGATCACCAGCCCGCTCAGCTGGGGTCTTTATCCCGGCGCCGTCCTGATCGACCCCGCCACCCTGTCGCGACCCCAGACGGCCGCCGCCGTTATGGCCCACGAGATGGCGCACATCCGCAGGCGGGACTGGCTCTTCCTGGTCCTGTCTCGGCTGGCCCTCGCCCTGTTCTGGTTCAATCCCCTGGTCTGGCTGCTACATCGCAGCCTGATCGAACGCTCCGAGGAAGCGGCCGACGCCGTCGCCGTCGGACAGGTGGATCGTCACGCCTATGCCCGCGCCCTGATCGGCCTCGCCGCCGCTCCGGGACCGCAAACCCCGTCCCTGGCCGCGACCGCGATGGCGGGCGACGGCCGCTCCCTGAAACGAAGGATCGCAAGCCTCATGACCGACAAGACCCCCGTCCGCCGTCCGGCCGTCATCCTGACCGCCGTCGTCGCCCTGGCCGCCGTAGCCACCCCGATCGCGGCACTGGAGATTAGTTCGCGCTGCGACGAAAAGGCCCCTGTCGCCGGGGCGCCGAAGGCTCCCCTGGCCGTCGGCGCTGTGCAGGCCGCCGCGCCGAAGACGGAGGCCGCCCCGGCGGTCGAGGCGCGTCGCGGCTTCTTCAATCTGGCTGGGTTCGGCTTCGCGCCTCAGGTCCCGCCGGTTCCGCCCGCACCGCCTGCGCCGCCCGCTCCGCCGTCGCTGGCCGTGCCTCCGGCCCCGCCGGCCCCGCCGGCTCCCTTCAGCATGATCCCGCCGCCGGCCCCGCCCTCGCCTCCCGCTCCGCCGCCCGCCTACAGCGGCCAGCACGTCATCACCTACAACGGCCGCAACTGGGAGGATCTCACCCCGCAAGAGCGTCAGCATGCCCAGGAGGCGCGTCAGGCCGCCACGGAAGCGCGCCTCGAGGCCGACCAGAACCGTCGCACCGCCGACCTCGCCCGTCGTCAGGCGGACAGGAGCCGCATGCAGGCTGACAGGGTTCGTCAGCAGGCGGATATCGCCCGCCAGCAGGCCGATTCGGCCCGGGTCGCTGCCGAGCATGCCCGTGTCGCCGGCGAACACGCCCGCCAGATCGGTCTGGTCCACGCCGCCGAAGGTCGCCGCACCGCCGAGCGTGCGCAGGCTCAGGCCCGCGTCGCCATGGACAGCGCCCGCCGCGCCCAGGCCGATGCCCGCGTCAACATGCGGGCGGGCGTCGTGAACATGCGTCGGGGCGCGGAGCAGCTGCGCCAGGAAAGCCGCCGCCTCCAGGACCCCGCCTACCGGGCTCGCCAGATCCGCGAGAACGCCGCGCGCGGCAATACGGTCACCGATGCGGAGCTTCAGGCCGCCGGTCGCCGGATGCCGGGGCAGGCCGCCGAGATGGAACAGAACGCGGACGAACTGGCCGCTCGCGCCGAAGACCAGTGATCCTGTGAGGCGGTTCGATGCGCTCGGCCCGATGGCCGCGCCGAACCGCCTCGTCTAGGGTCGTCGGGAATCGATAAGAGACCCGAATGGCCCGCATTCCGACGACGACCGCCGCGACCCCCGGTCCCCGCAAGCCCCGCGCGGTGAAGGCCGCCCCCGGCGTGGCGGTCCCTGATGCGGTCGAGCCGCCGCCTGGTCCGCCCGCGAAGAAGCCGATCTGGACCCATCTGTATTTCCAGGTCCTGGTCGCCATCGGCCTCGGCGCTTTGATTGGCCATTTCTGGCCCGAGTTCGGCGAGAGCCTCAAACCCCTAGGCGACGCCTTCATCAAGCTGGTGAAGATGATCATCGCCCCGGTGATCTTCCTGACCGTCGCCCTGGGCATCGCCCACCTGCGGGATCTGGGGAAGGTCGGGATCGTCGCGGCAAAAGCCTTCGCCTACTTCCTGACCTTCTCGACCCTGGCCCTGATCGTCGGCCTGATCGTCGCCAATGTCGTCCGCCCCGGCGCCGGCATGAACGTCGATCCGGCGACGCTGGATCAAGGGCTGGTCCAGGGCTACAGCGCCGCGGCCCACGACAGCACCATCGTCGGCTTCCTGATGAACATCATCCCCGACACGGTCGTCGGTGCCTTCACGACCGGCAATATCCTCCAGGTCCTGTTCTTCGCCATCCTGTTCGGCATCTCCCTGGCCGCCATCGGGGATCGGGCCAAGCCGGTGATGACCCTGCTGGAAAGCGCGTCCGAGGCCTTCTTCAAACTGGTCGCCATCCTGATGAAGGCCGCGCCCATCGGGGCCTTCGGCGCCTTCGCCTTCACCATCGGCCGCTACGGCATCGAGTCGGTGATCAGCCTGGCGGCCCTGGTCGCCACCTTCTACCTGACCTCCGCCCTGTTCGTGGTCGTGGTCCTGGGCGCCGTCGCCCGGGTGAACGGCTTCTCGATCTTCAAACTGATGCGCTACCTGAAGGAGGAGCTGCTGCTGGTCCTCGGCACCTCATCCTCCGAGGCGGCCCTCCCCAGCCTGATCGACAAGATGGAGAAGGCGGGTTGCGACAAGCCCGTCGTCGGTCTGGTCGTGCCTCTGGGCTATTCCTTCAACCTCGACGGCACCAACATCTACATGACGCTGGCGGCCCTGTTCATCGCCCAGGCCTGCGGCATCGACCTGACCCTGGGCGAGCAGGCCCTGCTGCTGGGCGTCGCCATGCTCTCGTCCAAGGGCGCGGCAGGCGTGACCGGCGCCGGCTTCATCACCCTGGCGGCGACCCTGGCGGTCGTGCCCTCCGTGCCGATCGCGGGCATCGCCCTGATCCTCGGCGTCGACCGCTTCATGAGCGAGTGTCGCGCCCTGACCAACTTCATCGGCAATGCGGTCGCAACCATCGTCGTCTCGCGCTGGCAGGGCGGGCTGGATCGCGACCGGCTGGATGCGGCGCTGTCGGGGGCGCCGATGCCGGTCGCTGTGGGATCGCGGGAGAGCGACGCGGACTAGGACCGTCCCAACCCCCACCGTTCACCCCGGCGAAGGCCGGGGTCCAGATCACGAACTCGGCGGGCAAGAGTGAGCCACGCAGTCTTACTCCACATGTCCGCGTGTGTTTCTGGACCCCGGCCTTCGCCGGGGTGCACGGAGGTGATGATACGTAGGACTATTTTCTTCGGTCAGCCTTGCGCTCTCTTGACGTCATTGCCACCTGATCCGGTCGGTCTTTGACAGGTCCATATCTTCAGGTTCGCGAGCGTCGGGACCCGAACGCTTCGGACGCTTCGGACGCTTCGGACTGTGTTTTGGCGTCCAGGTCATCCTGCAACGGGACTCTACGGACTATCTGGACTCTGAATTCCGAATTCGCGCGGCTCAACCGACCAGCGCCGCCCGCTCCTCGGCCGTCAGCATCCGCCACGCGCCCTCGGGCAGATTGTTCAGGTGGATCGGCCCGATCCGTATGCGGAGCAAGTCGACCACCTCCAGATCGGCATGTTCGCACATCCGCCGGATCTGGCGGTTTCGACCCTCGGTCAGGATGAACTTCAACCGCTGCTGCTCCATCCGGCTGACGCGGGCGTACTTCAGTTGCCGCCCATCCAGCATGATCCCATGCCGCAGCAGGTTCAGCTTCTTCTCGGTCACGTCGCCCGCGACCCGGACCAGGTATTCCTTGTCCAGCTTGGACTCCGGCCCGATCACCGCCTTGGCGACGACGCCGTCCGAGGACAGCATCAACAGGCCGCGCGAATCCTCGTCCAGACGCCCGATGGGGGGCAGGGAGGCGTCGGCGGCGGGCGTCACGCCCTCGCCGATCCGGTTGGCGTCGGTCAGCAGCCGCACCGCCGGGATCTTGTCCGGCTCGGGCTGGCCGGAGACATAGCCGAGCGGCTTGTGCATCACGATGGTGACGCCCGCCGCCAGCGCGGTCGTAGCCCGATCCGACAGGGTCAGGGTCTGGCCCGCCTCGATCTTGCGGCCTGCATCGGTGACCACCTCGCCGTCGATGGAGACCAGGCCGTCTGCGATCAGGGCGTCGGCCTCGCGCCGCGAACAGACCCCCGACTGGCCCAGCCATTTGTTGATCCGGCTCGGCTCTGCGCCGTCATAGGTTCGGGAAAAGGCCAAGCTCAGTCGGCCGCGAGGGCGGCGGCGGCGATGGCCGCGTCGTCCGCCGCAGAGGCGCCCGAGACACCGATGGCGCCGACGATCCGCCCGCCCATGACGATCGGGATGCCGCCCGCGATCGGCAAGGCGTCGTCGTTGGCCAGGGTGACGACACGCCCGGCCAGGGTGCGTTCTTCCATCCTCGCGGTGGCCTGACGATAGCGGGCGGCGGTTTCGGCCTTTCTCTGGGCGACGAGGATCGAGCCGTACTGAGTGTCGTCCATCCGCACGAAGGCCACCAGTTCACCGTTCGGCTCCACGATCGCGACGGCCATACGGTGGTTGGCGGCGCGGGCGGCGCGGACCGCCCGGTCCAGGATCGCCT
The DNA here is from genome assembly GCF_058681135.1 of Brevundimonas sp. FV1ye28. Lineage (NCBI taxonomy): Bacteria > Pseudomonadati > Pseudomonadota > Alphaproteobacteria > Caulobacterales > Caulobacteraceae > Brevundimonas > Brevundimonas sp. FV1ye28. Next base: position 450,674 of record NZ_CM178731.1, read on the forward strand.
GGGCGTCGGCCAGCGTGATCGGCTCGCCATAGGACGGGGCGCTGGCCTGTTTGGACAGGCCGGTCGTGGTCTGGGCCAAGGCACCGGGGGCGACGGCCGCGAGGGCCAGGGCGAGGAAAAGGGCTTTCATGGTCGGGGTCCGTTCTGGATCGTTGGGTCAGGCGAGGCGGAAGAGAAGCATCAGATTGTTGGCGGGCATCTCGACCCGGCGTGTCAGGTGCAGCCGGTGAGCCTTGGCCAAGGCGACGACCTCGTCCAGTTCGCGCAGGCCCCAGGCCGGATCGCGGGCCTTCAGGCTCTCGTCGAACGCGGCGTTCGACGGGGCAAGCGGCGTATCGCTCTCGCGATAGGGCCCGTAGAGGACCAGCAGCCCGCCGGGATCCGGCAGGATGCGACCGGCGCCGGCCATCAGGCCCTCGGTCGCCGCCCATGGGCTGATGTGGATCATGTTGGCGCAGAAGACGACCTGCGCATCGATCTCGGGCCAGGCGCCCGGATCGGCGGCGTCCAGGGGCAGGGCGGGGCGGAGGTTCGCCAAGGCGGCTTCGGCGGTCCAGGCGGCGATGCTGGCGCGGGCTTCCGGCGACGGATCGCTGGGCGTCCAGATCGTGTCGGGCAGGGCGCGGGCAAAGGCGACGGCATGCTCGCCGGACCCCGACGCCACTTCCAGAACCCGGGCGCGGGCGGGCAGGTGGGCGCGCAGCACCTCCAGGATCGGCACGGTGTTTCGCGCCACGGCCGGAGAGGCCAGGGCGCCGGCCGTCGCGGCCTTCTGAACGGAATCGAGCGTCTGCACGCAAGATGGATACAGGTGGGGGAGGTTCGGCGCGACTGGATTCCGCCCTCACGGGTCCTGGAGGGTGCTGTCGCGGGGCGAAATCTTGCGCCGGTTGACGCAGCGTCCGCAGCGGTGTCTTTGCGGCTGTTACAGGCCGTGAGGCCCTGTAACAATTGGGAGGAGGCCACGGCGGCGACAGACCAGCCGGGCCTACAAATCAGGAGTGTTCGCGTGGATTCTACCTCGACCGTACCGGGCCTTCGCCCGGCGCCGACCCGTCACCAGGGCCTTATCGCCTGGGTCGAACAGATCGCCGCCCTGACCAAGCCCGCCCGCGTCCACTGGTGCGACGGCTCCGAGGCCGAGAAGTCCGCGATCATCGCCGACCTGATCGACAAGGGCACGCTGAAGGCCCTCGACCAGACCAAGCGCCCCGGCGGCTATTACGCGGCCTCCGACCCCCGCGACGTCGCCCGCGTCGAAAGCCGCACCTTCATCTGCTCCGAAGATGAACAGGACGCCGGCCCGACCAACAACTGGTCCGACCCGGTCGAGATGCGCGCCCGTATGGCCGGCCTGTTCGACGGCTGCATGGCCGGTCGCACGATGTACGTCGTACCCTTCTCCATGGGGCCGCTGGGTTCGAAGATCAGCGCCCTCGGCGTCGAGATCACCGACAGCGGCTATGTCGCCGTGTCGATGGGCATCATGACCCGGATGGGCCAGCCCGCCCTGGACGTGCTGGGCGAGGACGGGGTCTTTGTCCCGGCCGTCCACACCCTCGGTGCGCCCTTGGCCGAGGGTCAGGCCGACGTGCCCTGGCCCTGCAACGCCGACAAGTGGATCGTCCACTATCCCGAGACGCGCGAGATCTGGTCCTACGGCTCCGGCTACGGCGGCAACGCCCTCCTGGGCAAGAAATGCTACGCCCTGCGCATCGCCTCGGTCATGGCCCGCGACGAGGGCTGGATGGCCGAGCACATGCTGATCCTCAAGCTGACGAACCCCGAGGGTCAGGCCAAATACATGGCCGCCGCCTTCCCCTCGGCCTGCGGCAAGACCAACCTGGCCATGCTCCAGCCGTCGATCCCGGGCTGGACTGCCGAGACGATCGGTGACGACATCGCCTGGATGCGCTTCGGCGACGACGGGCGGCTGTATGCCGTGAACCCGGAGGCCGGCTTCTTCGGCGTCGCCCCGGGCACCAGCCGCAACACCAACCAGAACGCCCTCGCGACCTTGGCCACCAACACCGTCTTCACGAACACGGCCCTGACGGCCGATGGCGACGTCTGGTGGGAGGGGCTGACCAAGGAGGTCCCCGCCGGCATGACCAACTGGAAGGGCGAGGCCCACGACCCCGCCTCGGGCGAGCCCGCCGCTCACCCCAATGCCCGCTTCGCCGCCCCGGCGTCGCAGTGCCCGACCATCGCGCCGGAGTGGGAAGACCCCAGGGGCGTGCCGATCGACGCCATCCTGTTCGGCGGCCGCCGCGCCTCGGCCGTGCCCCTGGTGACCGAGGCTTTCGACTGGGAGCACGGGGTCTTCATGGGCTCGACCGTGGCCTCGGAAGGCACGGCGGCGGCGGAGAACGCCATCGGGACCCTGCGCCGCGACCCGTTCGCGATGCTGCCCTTCTGCGGCTACAACATGGGTGACTATTTCGCCCACTGGCTGGCTCTGGGGGAAAAGGCCGATCCGGCCAAGTTGCCCGGGGTCTATTTCGTCAACTGGTTCCGCAAGGACGAGGACGGCCGCTTCGTCTGGCCGGGCTTCGGCGACAACGCCCGCGTCCTGAAGTGGATCTCCGAACGTCTGGACGGCAAGGCCGAAGCTCAGGATACGGCCGTCGGTCGCGTGCCGACCCGCGCGGCCCTGGACCTCGACGGCCTGTCGCTGTCGGACGCGGCGCTGTCGACCCTGCTGGATGTCGATGTCGACGTCTGGTCCGAGGAAGCCGCCTTGATCCCCGAGTTCTACGCCCAGTTCGCCGAGCGCCTGCCGACCGCCCTGTGGCGTCAGCACGACGCCCTGGTGGACCGTCTGGACGCCGCGCGCGATCTGCGTTCGGCCGAACTGGCCGCCGAGTAAGGCTTGAAATCCCCGCCCGGCCGGTCGAAGGACCGGTCGTGGCGGAACTCTCCTGTGACATCGTGGTGGTCGGGGCCGGCGTGCTCGGCCTGTCGGTCGCCGCCGAACTGACCGCGCGCGGCCATGACGTGCGGATCGTCGATCCGTGCCGGGTCAATGCCTCGTCGGTTGCCGCGGGCATGATCGCGCCGGCGTTCGAATCTGTTCTGGACGGCGTCGATGCGGAGCGGGCGGCTCTGCTGCGCGACGCGGCGGCGCTATGGCCCGACTTCGCGGCACGGGTCGGGATCGCGCTGGACGAGACGCCTGCGGAGTGGCGTGGGACGGATGCGGCGCAGGTCGCCGAGACTCTGTCAGCGCTCGGATTCGCCGTCGAAACCGACGCTGTCCGTGCAGCGACAGACCTTCGGCTGGACGCGGCGACGAGCCTGTACGCCTTGAAGGCCAGCCTGGCCTGGCCGGTGATCACGGAAGAGGCGCAGTCGGTGGAGCGGACCGCCGACGGATGGCGGATCGATACGATGTCGGGTGCGGTGTTGGCCGGTCAGGTCGTAATCGCGACGGGCGTGGCTGCGGCGCTGCCGGGGCTGCCGGGCGAGGCGACCCTGATCATCGACGGGATCCAGCCCATCGCCGGGCAGATCGGCCGGGTGGCGGCACCGCTGACGGATCGGGTCGTTCGGGGTCGGGACGGCTATGTCGCGCCGGTGGTAGGTGGGGCCTTGATCGGGGCGACGATGGTCTTCGGCAGCCGGAACGTCGCCGCCGATCCAAAGGCCTTGGGGCGGCTGGTTGCGGCAGCCACGCGGCTGCTCGGGGCCGAGCCGCCTCGCGACATTGAGTGGCGTGGCGGGGTGCGGGGTGCGACCCCGGATGGGCTCCCGCTGGCGGGGCTTGTCGGAGACGGACTGCATCTGGCGCTGGCGCCGAGGCGGAACGGCTGGCTGCTGGGGCCGCTAGTCGGCCGGGTGGTGGCCGATGGAATCGAAGGGCGGCCGCGTGGCCTCCACGCAGCCGCCCTTGACCCGCTGAGGTCTACTCTTCCGGTAGATTGAAGCGGATGCCGATGGTGACCTGGGCACCGTCGACGGCCTGGCCATCCACGGTTTGGGGGCTCATGCGGAAGTAGCGCGCCAGTTGCTGGGCTGAGCGGCCGAAGCCGTAGCCGCCGGGGGTTTCCGACACGACTGTGCAGCCGGTGACCGTGCCTGCGGCCTGGACGCGGCAGGTGAGGCTGGCGGAGCCCTCGACGTTGCCGGATATGGCGCGGGAGGGATAGGCGCGGGTCAGCTGATCGCCGGTGGGGCGGTTGATCCACTGGGGCGAGCGGATAACGGGCGGACCGCGCGGGGCGTCGATCACGGGTTCCGTCGCCGTGCCGGTAGCGGTGGCGGGTTCGACGATGGTCGTGGTGTTGATGACGGGCCCAATGACCGTCGCAGGCGCGTCCGAGATGACCGTAGTGAGGGACTCGACATGGGCCGGCGGGGCATCCGTGCGGTGGATCGGCGGGTTGGGAGCCGGCGGGTCCATGGTAATCACGGGCGGGGGCGGATCGCGCTTGATCACGATCATGCTGCCGTCGATCACGCGGGGCTGGTCGGTCGTCGGCAGCATCTTCAGCTCGAACCGCTGGTAGTAGAGCGCCGTCCCCACGCCGATGTGAGCCAGGGCGACGACGCCGATGGCGATCAGGGTGGCGCGCGGCATGGGCTTGCGCCGCTCGCCGAAGTCTATGGGGCTGACCAGTCCGGGTCCGCCTGCGGTCTGTATCATCATGGCCGTCACTCCCTTGCTCAAAGCCGCTCCCCAGCAACCCATGGGAGAATGACGCGCGCGGCTCATGGCGGGATTGGGGCGGATGAAACGCCAGTTTCCGACTGATCGGCGATCATCTATCGCTGTGACATCGGAGCGGCGCTGTTAACGGACATTAACGCTCGATTAACCATGATCTCCGAACTTCTACCTATGGCCGTCGGAGCGATTCCAGCGTCGGGAGGGGTGGAGGCCGCGATACGTCGCGCCGCCAGCAGCACCGGCGTGGACTACGACTTCCTGATGCGCACGGCGCGGCGGGAGAGTTCGTTCAATCCCAATGCCAAGGCGCCGACGTCCTCCGCTTCGGGCCTGTTCCAGTTCATCGAGCAGACCTGGCTGGCGACGGTCAAGCAACACGGGGCCAAGCACGGCTATGGCCAGTACGCCGATCTGATCCACCGCGGGTCGGACGGGCGGTGGCGGGTCGAGGGCTCGGCGCGGAACGTGGTGCTGGACCTTCGCTTCGATCCCCAGGCGGCCTCGACCATGGCGGGCGAGCTGACGGCATCGAATGCGGCCTATCTGCGGGGGCGGACGGGGCGAGAGCCGGGGGCGGGCGATCTGTATGCGGCCCATTTCCTGGGGCCTGCGGGCGCCGCACAGATCATGGAGGCGATGCAGACCCGCCCGGGGTCCAGCGCCGTCTCCATGTTCCCGCAGGCGGCCGCAGCCAACCGATCCATCTTCTATCGCGACGGGCGGGCCGCGACGGTGGCCGAGGTGCACGCCAATCTGCAGCGTTCGGCGGGGGAGGGGTCGGTCGTGGCCCCGACCGGTCCGACCGCGCCGCTGCTGAGCGAACAGGACCAGGCTCTGGCGGCCCGTATGGACCGGCTGAAGCAGGATCAGAGCCTTCTCGCCCTGCTGCTGGGTCAGGACGGGGATGGCCAGTTCAAGTCGGGGGCAGGCAGCGGCTTCGGCGGGGCCTTCTCGCCGCACAGTGAATCCGGCGTCTGATCGGCCATAGTAAACCGGCCGTTAAGGCTGCAGGTTCACCGTAAGCCGTCCGTTTCGCGACTCGCCCGATAGAGCCCCATGACCGCCCACCGCGCCCGTCTGACCGAGTTCGACATCCGCCGCCTGATCAAGGCGACCGACGACGACGAACGCGCCTCGGCCGCGCACAAGCTGTGCCGCAGCATCGACAGGGCGGACCTGACGGACGAGGACCGCGAAGCGGCGCAGAAGATCATGCGCGTCCTGGCCAACGACGCCGCCGAGCTGGTGCGAAGGGCCCTGGCCGTGACGCTCAAGAGTTCAGACCTGCTGCCGCGCGACGTGGCGCGGATCCTGGCATCGGACGTCGATTCCATCGCGCTGCCGGTGATCGGCTCGTCGCCCGTCTTCAGCGACGAGGACCTGATCGAGATCGTGCGTGCCGGCTCGGCCGTGCGTCAGGTCGCCATCGCCGCCCGCCCCATCGTGTCGCGCGATGTGGCCGATGTGCTGAGCACCGACGGCTGCGAGACGGCGGTGCGGACCCTGGCCTCCAATGACAACGCCGACCTGTCCGAAAAGGCGATGGCCAACGTCGTCGATCGGTTCGGCCAGACGCCCGAGGTCGTCGCGGCCCTGGCCTATCGCCAGGTCCTGCCGCTGGACATCACCGAGCGGCTGGTCGCCCTGGCGTCGGATGCGGTGCGCGAACACCTGATCACCCGCCATGCCGTGGCGCCCGAGACGGCGATCCGTCTGTCGAGCTTCGCCCGCGAGCGCGCCACCGTCGATCTGATCGACCAGGCGGGGTCGAGCGCCGATCTTGCGACCTTCGTGGCCCAACTGAATGCGCGCAAGGCCCTGACGGCGTCCCTGCTGTTGCGGGCTCTGGCGCGGGGCAAGATGACCCTGTTCGAACACGGTGTGGCGGAGCTGTCATCGACGCCGCATCCGCGCGCCTGGCTGATGGTCCATGACGCGGGGCCCTTGGGCCTGAAGGCGATCTATGACCGGGCCGGCCTTCCGCCGCGTCTCTTCCAGGCTTTCCGTGCAGGCGTCGATACCTGGCGTCAGCTCTCGGCCGAGGGCAAGGACACCTCGGGCGAGGCGTTCAAGGACCAGATGCTGGAGCGGTTCCTGACCCAGCGGCCGAATGCGCCGCGGGATGACCTGGCCTATCTGATGGAGCGACTGGATCAGCCGTCCGTGACGCCCAACCGGCTGTCGGCGGCCAACGCGGCCTAGAGTCCGGACTCAAAATAGGGTGACATTACGGACAAAATCCCCAGCCGTCTGAGCAAAAACAAAGGCTTGGCGGCTATGGTTTTGTCACGGTGACGGCACTTCGGACATTTCGCGTCCGGGGTCGTCGTGCCCACTTGTCAAAGACCAAGATCACGAGATGTGCATCCCGCTGCTTGGCTGCAAGGCTAACCAAGGAATAAATTCGGACTTGGAATCGTCGCTCGGCCACCCCTTCTCGGGTCGCATGCGACCATTTGGTCGACCCCGCAGGGGGAGAAGGAAAACTGTTCAGCCCGCGCGGTGCGCGGCGACCTTGGCTTCGAGGGTTTCCGCCAGGACGCGGCCGGTGGGGTGGTCGTCGGTCTGGATCTGGTCGCGGACGACGGCGCGGATGGCGTCGATGTGGGCGTCGATCAGGACCATCGGCGCCTCGAGGCGTTTGATGGGATCGTCCATCAGCTTGCACAGTGAACCGGCGAGGCGGGTCACAAGCGGATACTGGTAGGTGGCGCCGAGACCCTTCAGGTCATGGGCGCGGAAATACAGACCCTCGGCCGTCTGGGCGTTGTAGCCGTCGGCGCGGATGGCGGCCTGGGCGGCGTCGAGCTTGGTGATCTCGTCCTGGAGCCACTGGCCGAACTGGCTCGACATGGCCTTCAGGGCCTCCTCGGCCTTGGCGATGGCGTCGGCGTTGATGCCGCCGAAGCCGCCGCCGACCTTGGCGCGCAGCATGTTGGGCGGACGGATGACCTGAGCCGGGTTGCTCACGATGAACTCCTGAGGACTAACAAGCTCAGGGTGCACGAGGGCCGTTAAGAACCCGTGACTTGCGATCAACCCGTGAACTGCTCCGCCAGCACCCGTTCCTCGAACGAGCGGCCGGCGTCGAACAGCATGGTCAGACCCACGTCGCGGCGTTCCTTGACGGCGACCCTCACGACCCGGCGGATCTCCAGACCGTCAGCCACCGCGCTGACCGGGCGTTTATCGGCCTCCAGCACCTCGAACTCGACCTTGGCGCGGTGGGACAGCAGGGCCCCGCGCCAGCGACGGGGACGGAAGGCGCTGATCGGCGTCAGGGCCAGCATGCGCGCGTCCAGAGGGATGATCGGGCCGTGGGCCGAAAGGTTGTAGGCGGTGGAGCCGGCGGGGGTGGCGACCATGCAGCCGTCGCAGGCCAGTTCCTCCAGCCGCACCTTGCCGTCGACGCTGATCTTCAGCTTGGCCGATTGACGCGTCTGGCGCAGCAGGGAGACCTCGTTGATGGCGAGGCCGGTATGGACGGCGCCGCTCTCGGTCCAGGCGTCCATTTGCAGCGGGTGGATGACGGCGCGACCGGCAGCGGCGATCCGCTGGGGCAGGTCTTCCTCTTCGTAGTCGTTCATCAGAAAGCCGACCGAGCCCCGGTTCATGCCGTAGACCGGGATCTTGCGCATCAGGTTGGCGTGAAGGGTTTCCAGCATGAAGCCGTCGCCGCCCAGGGCCACGATGACGTCGGCCTGGGCCTCCGACACATGGCCGTAGCGGTCGGACAGCCGCTCGCGCGCCTGCTGAGCCTCCGGCCGGTCGCTGGCGCAGAAGGCGAGTTTCAGGGAGGAGGGAACGACGGTCACAGGATCACGAGACACCGACGCGGACGGTCAAGTCAAACGCGAAGAACGATCAGTCGCCGATGTGACCCATCAGGGCGCGAAACTCACGCATGGCGGCCGAGGGCGGCAGGCTCATCCGACCGGCATAGCCTTCGTCGCCATCGCCCGGCCAGCCGTCGTTCAGCTTGCGGATCTCATCAAGCACGGCCGGGAAGACGGCCCGGTCGATGCCGACGGCGGCGCAGGCTAGGAACAGAGCGTCCGGGCTGGGGCGTTTGATGGCGGCGCGGATGTGACTGATCGGGAAACTGCCGAGGGCCGCGATGCCGTGTTCGAACAGGCTGAGACGCTTCTCGCGGACGGCGCGGATCAGGAAACCGGCGCGCAGTTGGCCCGCGCTCTGAAGCTTGGCCACGAGACGGCGTTCCATCTCTTCGTGCTCGGTGAGGCTGTTGTCTCCGAGGCCGATGGGTTCCGCGCCGAGATTGGTAGGCGGTGGCGGCGCGGGCCGGGTGACGGCGTCGATGGCGTCCGCCAGCTTGGCTTCGTCGACGCGGAAACGTTCGCCGATCGCTTCGCGCAGGGACTGGCCGACCCACTGATAGAGCTGAGCCGCCAGGACGTCGTTCAGGCGCGGGTGACGCGTCAGGGGCGCGCGCAGGGCGGCGACGCGGCGCGAGTGTTCGACGAGGCGGCCCAGGGCGTCTTCGCTGACCTCGGCGGTCTTGTTGCCGGCCAGGGCGGTCAGGCTGGCCGGCTCGCCGCGATCGATGATGGCGTCGGCGATGCGGCCGCTGATGCGAGGGCGACGGGCGACTTCGATCTGGTGTTCAATCGTGGCCTCGACCAGGACGCGCAGCAGATCCTGATCCTTCAGGAGGGGGCTGTTGGCGATGACGGGGCGGGCGATCTCGATCTCGTCCAGGGCCAGCATGGCGATCAGGGCAGGCGGCGCCCATTCGGCCGAAGCGAGGCTGTCGGACAGGGCTTTACGGATATCCCGCTCGGCCTGGCGGGCGATGACCATGAAGATCTCGCCGAGGATGGGCGAGGCTTCGGCGCCGGGCGGGGTCGCGTCGCAAAGGGCGGCGATGCCGAGCAGCAGGCGGCGACGATCGTCCACGCCCTTGCCGCGCGCGAGCTCGAGGAGCTGGGCCGCCGAGGACAGGTTGGCCGCGTCGGTGGGGCGATGCGACTGAAGTTGGACGACAGCGGTCACGGGAGACTCCGGCCGGATTTGAGCATCCGACGCGGTAACCTTGGCCGCAGGAGGTGAAAACTCGGTTAATCAAGGCTGAACGTCGATCACCTTGACCCCACCCCGGGTTGGCGCGACGGTGAGGTCTGCCCGCGAAGAGGCGATGGAGGATATTCAGTATGGCCGACGGCGCCGCTCAGTCCTTGAAGTCCCGCGTGTCGGCGGAGGAATGGCAGGTCCGCGTCGACCTGGCGGCCCTGTACCGACTGGTCGCCCTGCACGGGTGGGACGACATGATCTTCACCCACATCTCGGCGCGCGTGCCGGGACCCGAGCATCATTTCCTGATCAACCCCTACGGCTTCTATTTCGAGGAGATCACGGCCTCCTCGCTGGTGAAGGTCGATCTGGAGGGAAACATCGTCCAGGATACGCAGAACTTCATCAATCCGGCCGGCTTCACCATCCACTCGGCGATCCACGGCGCGCGCGAGGACGCGCATTTCGTCATCCATCTGCATACGGTGGCGGGCGTCGGCGTGGCGGCGCAGGCGGAAGGATTGCTGCCGATCGGCCAGAACGCCTGCCTTTTGCAGCATCAGGTCGCCTATCACGGCTACGAGGGGCTGGCGCTGAACCACGACGAGCGCGAGCGGCTGGTGGCGGATCTGGGCGACAAGCCTCTGATGCTGTTGCGGAACCACGGGACGCTGGCGGTCGGTCAGACGGCGGCGGCGGCCTGGGTCGGAATGTTCTTCCTGGAGCGCGCCTGCGCCCAGCAGATTGCGGCGCTGTCAGGCGGTCGCGAGCATGTGCTGATGGCGCCCGATGCGGCCCAGGCCGAGACCAAGGAGCAGGGTCGCGGCATCGGCTTCATCTCCGCCCTGGCCTGGCCGGGCGCGCTTCGGCTGCTGGATCGGAAATCTCCAGGCTACGACGCCTGATGCTGAATCGCTGCCTCGCGGGTGTCGTGCTCGCGATGGCGGCGACGTCGGCCCAGGCCGACGCCTGGACCCAGCCGAAGGGCAAGGGGCAGGTGATCGTCAAGGCCGAGGCGATGCGGGCCAGGGAGGGATATGACCCCTCCGGTATCGTGGTCCCTCTGGCGGTCGAGCGGGAAGACCAGTCGGTGAACGTCTTCGCCCAGTACGGCGTCACCGAAACCTTGACGGTCCAGTTCAAGGGCGACTGGCAGTCTGGCGAGGACGCCTTCGTCGACTATGACGGGCGCGGACCTGTCGAAGTCGGCGTGATCTGGCAGGCCTACCGGGACGACCGGAACGCCGTCAGCCTCTATGCCGCCTATTCGCTGGCGGGCGAGGGCCGCAACGCCGGCTATGCCGCGCCTGACGTCGGCGAGCATGACTGGGAACTTCGGGTCGCCGCCGGGCGGTCTCTGGGCGGGCCGGGCAGGGGGTTGGCGGGGACTTGGGGGCCGGATCGGTCGTTCGTGGAGGTTCAGGCGGCGCGTCGGATGCGCGACGGCCTGCCGGACGAGACCAGGGCGGATTTCACGGTGGGCGGCCATTTCGGAGAGGGCTGGATGGTTCTGGGGCAGGCGTTCGGCGGAATGACCGACGGAGACGGTGCGCGGTGGCTGTCGGTGGAGACCTCGGTTGTGCGCAACCTCGGCCGCTGGAGCCTGCAGGCGGGATGGCGGCGAACGGTCGCGGGGCGCGAGACACCCCTGGCGGAGGGGGCTGTGGTCGCGCTGTGGCGGCGATTCTGAGAAATGGGCGCGGCTGTCGATTACCGCGACGGAAACCGGAACGGCGGACGTTACAAACTCTTTAGGTTGCCTCGGGGGTCGGAATGGTTATTCCGGGCCGCCCGCTTGTTTGAAGAGACCGTGCCGCGTGATCAGACGTCATTTGTTCCTCGTCATCGCCGCCGCCGTGCTCGGTCTGATGATCGTCGCCGTCGTGTTGAAGGTGGCCTTCGCGAGCGATGAGGCGGCAGGCGGGCCGGGCGGCGGCCGGGGCGGACCCGGCGGCGGGCGTGGTCAGGCCGTGTCCGAGGCGGTGGTGACGCTGCGGCCCTTCAGCGACCAGATCAATGTGCTGGGCGTGGCGCGTGGGCGCCGCTCGGTGAACATCACCTCCAACAGCTCCGAACTGATCACCAGGGTCCTGTTCAGCGACGGCCAGCGGGTGGCGGCCGGAACGCCTCTGGTCGAGCTTCAGGCCCGCGAGGAAGACGCCAGCATCATTCAGGCGCGCGCGCAGCTGGCCCAGGCGCAGCGCGAGTACGACCGGTTCAGCGAGCTCGCCGATCGCGGCATCGCGCCCCGCGTCAGCGCCGAGGATTCCGAGACTGCTCTGGAGACCGCGCGGGCGACCCTGGCGGCCGCGGAAGCGCGTCGGGGCGACCGCCTGATCCGCGCGCCCTTCGCCGGGACGCTGGGCCTGACGACGGTGACGGCGGGGACGCTGATCAGCCCTGGAGCCGTGATCGCAACGCTGGACGACACCTCGGTGATCCGCGTCGACTTCCCGGTGCCGGAACGTTACCTCGGCGTGCTTCGTCAGGGTCTGCCGATCGTGGCCACGGCCGATGCCTATGGTTCGGAGCAGTTCTCGGGTCGGATCGCCCTGGTCGATACCCGGATCAACGAAACCACCCGCGCCGTCACGGCCCGCGCCGAGTTCCCCAATCCAGGCGGTCGCATCCGCCCCGGCATGCTGATGCGTGTGGGCATCCAGCAGGGTCAACGCCAGACCCCGGCCGTGCCCGAGTCCGCCATCCAGTACGAAGGCGACGGGGCCTTCGTCTATCGCATCGCTGGAGGCGAGCGGGGCTCGACCGCCCAACGTGTGACCGTCGAGACGGGCGCGGTCGAAAACGGCTTCGTGGAGATCGTGTCGGGCCTGAGCGCCAACGACCGCGTCGTCGGCACCGGCCTGAATCGCATCCAGCCCAATGCGCCCGTCACCGTGGCGGGCGCAGGCGCGAGGGCGCCGGCCGGCGAACGCGCTGCCGCACCGCAGGCGGCCGCGCAGGTTGCCGGCGCGTCACCGCAGGCGGCGACGCGATGATGCTCTCCGACGTTTCCGTCCGGCGACCGGTCTTCGCGGCGGTGGCCGCGATCGTGCTGTGCGTGATCGGGGCCGCGGCCTTCTTCTTCCTGCCCGTGCGCGAGTTGCCGGACGTGGACCCGCCGATCGTCTCGGTTTCGACCTCCTATGCCGGAGCGTCGGCCGAGGTCATCGAGAACCGGATCACCGAGCCGATCGAGCAACAGGTGGCGGGCGTCCAGGGGATCGAGCGGATCACCTCGTCCAGCCGTGACGGCCGATCCAATGTGACCATCGAGTTCGCCCTGGACCGCGACATCGACGTCGCCGCCTCGGACGTGCGCGACCGCGTCAGCCGGGTGCAGGGACGTCTGCCCGATCAGGCCGATCCGCCGGAAGTCGCCAAGGCCGATTCCGACAGCCAGCCGATCATGATCCTGTTCCTCCGTTCCACGACGATGAACCGGCTGGAGCTGACGGACTATGCCGACCGGACCCTGCTGGACCGTCTGGCGACGGTGCCGGGCGTGGCCCAGGCCCAGATCTATGGCGAGCAGCGCTACGCCATGCGGATCTGGCTGGACGCCGCTTCCATGGGCGCGCGTGGGCTGACCGTCTCGGACGTCGAACAGGCGCTGACCAGCCAGAACGTCGAACTGCCGGCCGGCGCGCTGGAATCGACGGACAAGGATTACACTGTCCGCGTGGCCCGCACCTATGCGCGGGCTGAGGACTTCGCCCAACTACCCATCGGCACGGCTGGCTCGGCCTCCATCGGATCGGCCGGCGCATCCGGCGCCGTCTCGACCGGGTCCATTCCCAACGGCTCGGGCGCCAGCGGCGCCCTGCAGGCCCGCGCAACCTATGTCACGCGATTGGGCGACATAGCCCGCGTTGAGGAAGGCCCGGAAGAGAGCCGGCGCCTGTTCCGAGGCAACGGCCTGGACCAGATCGGTCTGGCCGTGACCCGGCAGGCCCAATCGAATGACCTTGAAATCTCCAAGGGTGTCGAGGCTCTTGTCGAAGACCTTCAGGGAAGTCTGCCGCCGGGAACCGAACTGGTCGTCGGCTCCGACAATTCGGTCTTCACGTCCCACGCCATCGACGAGGTGTGGATCACGATCGGCATCTCCATGGTGCTGGTTGCGCTGGTCAACTTCATTTTCCTGGGCAGTCTGCGCGCCGCCCTGATCCCCTCGATCGTGGCTCCTATCTGTCTTCTGGCGACCTTCATGGTCCTGGCGCCGCTCGGGTTCTCGCTAAACCTGCTGACCCTGCTCGCCCTGGTGCTGGCCATCGGTCTGGTGGTGGATGACGCCATCGTGGTGGTCGAGAACATCCAGCGTCGACTGGACCACGGGGAGCCGCCTCTGGTCGCCGCCGAGCGGGGCGCGCGACAGGTCTTCTTCGCCGTCATCGCCACGACCATCACCTTGCTGGCCGTGTTCGCGCCGCTGTTGTTCCTGCCTGGATATGTGGGCCGCCTGTTCGTCGAACTGGCGGCGACGATCGCGGCGGCCGTGGCCTTCTCCGCCTTCCTAGCCTTGAGCCTGTCGCCGATGCTGGCGTCCAAGATCCTGAAGCCTGCACAGGGTGGGGGCTGGATCGCCCGCAAGGTTGACTGGGCCATGGACGCGCTCAAGAATTCCTATGCCAATTCTCTGAACGCCATGGTCGGCACGCGCGTGGCCGTCATCGGCATCGCGGCCTTGATACTTGTGGTCGGCGGGGGTTCGGCCCTCATGTTCGTCACCCTGCCGGACGAGCTGGTTCCCCCCGAGGACCGTGGCCGCGTCGGTGTGCGTGTCGCCGGGCCGGAGGGGGCGGGCTTTGAATACACCCGCGAGATCATGCTCGGTCTGGAGCCCATCCTGGCTGAATACAAGGACGCGGGAGAGGTCGAGAGCTTCCTGATCTCCGCGCCTGGCTTCGGCGGCGGCAGCTTCAACACCGGCAACGCCTCGCTGATCCTGAAGGACTGGTCCGAACGCGAACGCTCGGCCGACGAGATCGCCCAGGAACTGAACGGCAAGCTCCGATCCCAGACGGACGCCCAGGTCAACGCCTCGACGCCCGGTTCCTTCCAGCGAGGCGGCGGCGGCAACTCGATCGAACTGATCGCGACAGGCGCCGAGTACGAGGAAATCTACGCCTGGCTGCAGCCTCTTCTGGCGGCGTCGCTGGAGAACCCCGGCTTCTCGCGTCCGCGCCTGAACTATGAGCCAAATGCGCCGCGACTGCTGGTCGATGTCGACCCTCAGAAGGCCGCCGCGTTGGGCGTTTCTGCGCAAGAGATCGGCCGCACCCTGGAGACCATGTTCGGATCTCGCCGGGCCACGACCTACATCCGGGCGGGCCAGGAGTACGATGTGATCCTGCAGACGGATCTGTCGCGCCGCACCTCGGTCAGCGATCTGGAGCAGCTTTATGTAGGGGCGGGATCCGGCGCTCTGGTGCCCCTGTCTTCGGTGGTGACGACCGAGACGTCCGGCGATACGCCCGACCGTCGTCGTCTGGACCGTCAGCGCGCCATTACCCTGTCGGCGGATCTGAACCCCGGCATGACCATCGCCGACGCGGTCACCTTCATGGAGGAGCAGGCCGCGCAGCAGCCCCAGGGCGTCGTCACCCTTCAGTACGGCGGCGCGGCGCGCGATCAGCAGGAGGCCGGCGGCGCCGTGGCCTGGGCGTTCGGTCTCGCCCTGCTGCTCGTCTTCCTGGTGCTGGCGGCCCAGTTCGAAAGCTGGATCACGCCGGCGGTGATCATGCTGACCGTACCTCTGGCGGCAGCCGGCGGCCTGTTCGGCCTGTTGATGGCCGGCTCAAGCCTCAACATCTACTCGCAGATCGGGCTGATCATCCTGATCGGGGTTGCGGCCAAGAACGGCATCCTGATCGTGGAGTTCGCCAACCAGCTGCGAGATCAGGGTCGGTCGATCAAGGAGGCCATCGTCGAGAGCTCGTCGCTGCGCCTGCGTCCGATCATCATGACCTCGATCGCCACGGCCTTCGGCGCCCTGCCGCTGATGCTGTGGCAAGGCGCAGGGGCGGGTAGCCGCCAGACGATCGGCGTGGTGATCTTCACGGGCGCCATGTTCGCGACCCTGCTGACCCTGTTCGTTGTGCCGGTGATCTATGGCGCGCTGGCTCGCTTCACGCGGTCGCCGGAATATACGACCCGCAAGATCGAAGAGTGGGAGGCGCAGGAGGCGGCCGCCAACGACCCGATCCCTGCGGCTGCCGAATAGGTCGCACTGGACGGGCCGTCATCGCGCCTGATAAGCGTTCGCAGGTAACGGACCGCTCCCTTGGGGCGAGCGGTCCGCAGCCTGTGAGCGTCGAATGTCCAATGTCATCAAGCTGAGCGACGCCCGTGTGGGCGATCGCGGAACCATCGTCTCGGTCGGGGCCCATTGCCACCATCAGACCGAGGAGATGGAGCTGGAGCGCAGGCTGCTCGAGCTCGGCCTGGTCGAGGGCGCGAACATCGAACTAATCCACGAGGGCCTGTTCGGCCGCGATCCGATGGCGCTGAAGGTCGACGACATGCGCGTCGCCCTGCGTCGCAAGGAGGCCGCCAGCCTGTCGATCGAGCTGGCAGGCGAACTGGCCCAGGCGGCCGAATAATGGACATCGCTGTACGGCCCGTGCGGGTCGCTCTGGTCGGCAATCCGAACTCGGGCAAGACCGCCCTGTTCAACGCCCTGACCGGCGCCCACCAGAAGGTCGCCAACTACGCCGGCGTCACCGTCGAACGGAAAGAAGGCCGGATACAGTCGGCGACCGGCCGATCGATGTCGGTGCTCGACCTGCCGGGGACCTATTCGTTGCGCGCGCGCAGCCCGGATGAGGAGGTCACGCGCGACGCGGTGCTGGGCCGGCTGAAGGGCGAGACCCCGCCGGATGTGATCGTGGCTGTCGCCGATGCGACCAACCTGCGGCTGGTGCTGCGGCTGATCCTGGAGCTGAAGGCCGTGGGGCGGCCGATGGTTCTGGCGCTCAACATGTACGATATCGCCCAGCGTCAAGGGCTGCGTATCGACCTGGACAGGCTGCGCGCCGAGCTGGGCGTGCCGATCGTGACGACGGTGGCGACGCGGAAACGCGGAATCGACGAGCTGGTCGCCGAGATCGATACGGTGGCCGGTGCGAGCTGGACGTCGGAGGGCGAGGCCTGGACCGCGCCGGACGCCGCGGCGATCCGGACCGCGCACAGCCGGGCCGAGCAGATCATGCGCGCGACGGTGCGTCCGCCCGAGCGGCCGGATACGCTGACCGGCAAGATCGACGGTGTTCTGCTGCATCCGGTGGCGGGTCTGGTCATCCTGATGGCCCTGCTCTTCGTCATGTTCCAGGCGGTGTTCGCCTGGGCCACGCCGGCGATGGATATGATCGAGGCGGGCTTCGGCCTCTTGGGTTCGGGCGTGGCGGCGGTCGTGCCGGACGGCGGGCCCGTGTGGCCGCTGGTCGAGAGCCTGATCGTCGATGGCCTGATCGCGGGGGTCGGTGGCGTGCTGGTCTTCCTGCCGCAGATCGTGATCCTGTTCGCCTTCATCATCCTGCTGGAAGACTTCGGCTATATGGCCCGGGCCGCCTTCCTGATGGACAGGATCATGGGCGGAGCGGGGCTGCACGGGCGGGCCTTCATTCCGCTGCTGTCCTCCTTCGCCTGCGCCATTCCGGGCGTGATGGCGGCCCGGGTGATCGACGCCAAGCGGGACCGGCTGACGACCATCATGGTCGCGCCCCTGATGACCTGTTCGGCGCGCATCCCGGTCTACACCCTGATCATCGGAGCCTTCATTCCGCAGGAGACGGTCTGGGGCTTCGCCAACCTGCAGGGGCTGGTGATGTTCGGCCTCTATGCGGCGGGGATCGTGTCGGCGCTGGCGGTGTCCTTCGTCATCCGCAAGATCTTCTGGAGAGGGGCGGTTGAGCCCTTCATGATGGAGCTGCCGGCCTACAAGACGCCGGATGCCAAGTCCGTGCTGCTGAACCTGTGGCTGCGGGCCAAGATCTTCATGGAGCGGGCGGCGCGGATCATCCTGCCGCTGATGATCCTGGTCTGGGCCGCCTCGACCTTCCCCTATCCGCCCGAAGGCGCGACGCTGCCGGCCATCGACTATTCCTTCGCCGGAATGATCGGCCATGCGCTGGAGCCCCTGTTCGCGCCCATCGGCTTCAACTGGCAGATGGTCGTGGCCCTGGTGCCCGGGATGGCGGCGCGCGAAGTCGCGGTGGCGGCGCTCGGCACCGTCTATTCGGTGGCGGATGCGGAGAGCGCCGGTAGCCTGCTGGGTGCGACCCTGGCGGCCCAGTGGTCGCTGGCGACGGGGCTGGCCTTCCTGGCCTGGTATGTGTTCGCGCCTCAGTGCGTGGCGACGCTGGGGGTGGTGAAGCGGGAGCTGAACAGCTGGAAATGGATGTGGGTCATGGTCGTCTACATGTTCGCCCTGGCCTATCTGGCGTCGTTCGCCACCTATCGGATCGCGGTGGCGCTGGGCGGCGGCTGATCCCCTTTCCTCCGTGCATCCCGGCGAAGGCCGGGGCCCAGAGGGGCATATGCTGACGCTTCAGCTCTCTGTGCCGACACCCTGTCTGTAAAACTGGATCCCGGCCTTCGCCGGGATGCACGGTGAAAGGGGCCGGGCTCTCGGGACAAGGCCGAGGGTGCCGGGTATGGGGAGGGATGAGCATTGCGTTTGCCTCCATCGTCATGGGCCTTATGGGCCTGATCTTCGGCAGTTTCATCGCCGCGGTGACCGTGCGCATGCCGAGGGAGGAGGACATCGTCTTCGGCCGCTCGCGCTGCATGAGCTGCGGCGAGACGCTGAAGCCCTGGCAGCTGGTTCCGGCGGTCAGCTGGCTGGTGCAGCGGGGGCGGTGCGCCCTGTGCGGGGCGGCGGTGTCGCCGCGCTATATCCTGATCGAGTGCGGGGCGGCGGCCATCGGGGTCTGGGCCGCGCTGTGGGGCCATGACGGCGGCTGGCTGATGGTCGGGGCGACGGCGGTCCTGGGGTGGCAGCTGCTGCTCATCGCCCTAATCGACGCCGAGAATTTCTGGCTGCCGGATGAGCTGACCCTGCCGCTGATCGGGACGGGGCTGGTGGCGGGCGGGCTGCTGGCCTGGGGCTGGCCGATCCCGCAACTGATCGGGGCCGGGGCCGGGTTCGGCATCCTGTGGCTGCTAGCCGAGGTCTATCGGCGGCTGCGGGGGCGCGAAGGTCTGGGCGGGGGCGATCCGATCCTGTTCGCGGGAGCGGGGGCCTGGGTCGGGTGGACGGGCCTGCCGACGGTGCTGCTATGGGCCTGCGCGGCGGGGTTCAGCATCGTCCTGACCCTGCTGATCACGCGGCGAAAGGTGGGGATGACCGACAAGCTGCCGTTCGGGACCTTCTTGGCGATCGGGATCTGGCTGACCTGGCTCTATGGGCCGATCGGGGGCTGACGATCAGACTCCGGCGAAACGGAGTCCAAGTCGTCCACTGAGTCCCGTCGGTCCCGGAAACGGAGTCCAGATCGTCCACTGAGTCTTGCCTGCAATGTCAAAGACCAACGATATTCAGCCCCGCATGTGGGTGCGTCCGCAGCCGACGCAAGGGTTCAGCGGCCTGTCACCAGTTTCACGACGATGTGGGCGGTGGTGTCGATGATGGCGTCGGGCGGGGTGTCGCCGCGCCGCATCAGGTCGAAGCCCGCTGCGACCGATTCGACCAGGTTGGCGACCTCGTAGGAGGTCAGGCGCGGGTCGAGGCCGGGGGCGTGGTAGCCGGTGGCGTGGGCGACGGCGATGCGGCGTTCCAGCGACAGGTGGACCCGGCGCAGGCGGCGGATGCGGGCCTCGACAAAGCCTTCCTCGCCCTTGTCGGCCAGCATGTGTTCGATGCGCAGCACGGGGCCATGGTCACGCCAGATCAGCAGCACGTCCATGACATAGGCGCGTGCTGCGGCGAAGGCGTTCTCCGTCGACCAGTCGCCTTCCAGATGGCGCGACAGGGGGGCGAAATCGACGGCTGCGGCTTCGCATAGGGCCAGAACCGGCTCCTCCACCGTCTTGAAATAGGTGTAGAAATTCGAGGGCGAGACGCCGGCTTCCAGCGCGACGTCGGCGACGCGGATCTCGCCCAGATGCTGGCGATCCAGCAGGCGGCGGGTGGCGTCCAGGATCGCGGCGCGCGTCTTTCCCCCGCGCGCGCCGATGCGGTGTCCCAGCTTGTTGATCGCGCGTTCGGCCATGGGGAGGCGGCCCGGAGAGAGTGGTGCCGGCTGCAGGAATCGAACCCGCGACATCCAGTTTACAAAACTGGCGCTCTACCAACTGAGCTAAGCCGGCCGTCACGAGGCTTTAACTGGCGGGCGAGGTTCGGCGCAAGCTATGAAAGCGGATGCCGAACGCCTCCTACATCCTGCCTGTGGTCATGCTGGCGCTGTCGAACGTCTTCATGACCTTCGCCTGGTACGGGCACCTGAAGTTCGGGTCCAAGCCGCTGTGGATCGTGGTCATCGTCAGCTGGGGCATCGCCTTCTTCGAATACTGCCTGGCGGTGCCGGCGAACCGGATCGGGCATCAGGTCTATTCGGCGGCCGAGTTGAAGACGATGCAGGAGGTGATCACGCTTCTGGTGTTCGCGGTGTTCTCGGTGACGGTGCTGGGGGAGAGGCTGACGCTGAACCACGCCTGCGGTTTCGCGCTGATCTTCGCCGGAGCGTGGTTCGTGTTCCGGGGGCCGTTCTAGCCTTCGTCATCCCCCGGTCTGCGCCGCCCAGCGGCGGCTTGCCGGAGGATGACGAGAGAAAGAAGGTTACAGCGCCGCCGCGATCTTCGCCGCCGTCGCCTTCAGGTTTTCGACGTCGGCCATGGCGGCGTGGGCGTGGCCCTTCATCTCGCGGTCGGACCAACGGGGGATGACGTGGAAATGCAGGTGGAAGACGGTCTGGCCGCCGGCTTCGCCGTTGAACTGCATGATCGAAAAACCGTCGGGCGACAGGGCCTTTTCGACCGCGCGGGCGGTGCGCTGGGTGGCGGCAACGAGGGTGGCGAGGACGTCCGGCTCGATCTCCAGCAGGGTCCGAGCGGTGGAGGTCTTGGAGATGATCAGGACGTGGCCCTCGCTTTGCGGGAAGACGTCCATGAAGGCGAGGACGGCGTCGTCCTCCCATACGGTGACCTTTGGGATCTCGCCGCGAAGGATCTTGGCGAAGATGTTGGACGGGTCGTAGGGGGCGTGCAGGGTCATCAGCGACGAATATCCCTTCTCCCCCTGACGGTCGACGAACGATCGCAGGGGGAGAGGGGCTTGGTCAATGCGTCGCGTCCCAGGCCCTGACCGCATCCGCATCACGGGCGGACAGATCGGGATATTCCGCGTCCAAACCGACGTCCGGCACCCGGCGCCAGGAGCGGGCGCATTTCGGATAGTCGGCGAGATTCACCGTGACCGAGAGGGCGTCGCCGCCCTCGACCAGTTCGGCGCCCGAGGTGCGGAAGACCTCGGCCGGGTCGAGGCCTTCGAAGGCCGCGAACGAACCGGCGGGGCCGGTGACGGTCGGCCAGGCGTCGAGGGCGCCGCCGATGGTCTTCTCGCGGCGGGCGCCTTCCAGGGCGTCGTTGACGACCTCGAGCACCGTCTGAACCGAGGCCCAGCGCGCGGCTTCTTCAGGGTTCTTCCACTGGTCCGGCGTCTGCGGGATCACGCGGGCGCAGTTGGAACCGCCCTGCGGATAGAGGGTCGTCCAGGCCTCTTCCATCGTGAAGGGCGTCAGCGGGGCGAGCCAGGCGGTCAGGCGCACGAAGACCTCGTGCATCACCGTGCGGGCCGCGCGACGACGCAGGGCGTCCGGGCGGTCGCAGTAGAGGCTGTCCTTGCGGATGTCGAAATACAGGGCCGAGAGGTCGTTGGAGCAGAACTCCAGCACCGGACGGACGACGTCCTGGAAGCGGTAGGTGTCGTAGGCCGCGCGGACCTGGCCATCCAGTTCGTGCAGGCGGTGGAGGATGAACCTCTCCAGCGGCGGCATGTCGGCGTAGGCGACGCGCTCGGCCTCGTCGAAATCGGCCAGGGCGCCCAGCAGGTAGCGGACGGTGTTGCGCAGCTTGCGATAGGCGTCGACCGTGGTCTGGAGGATCTGTTTGCCGATCCGCTGGTCGTCCGAATAGTCGACCAGGGCGACCCACAGACGCAGGATGTCGGCGCCCGATTCCTTGATGATGGTCAGGGGATCGGTCGTGTTGCCCCGCGACTTCGACATCTTCTCCCCGTTCTCGTCGAGGGTGAAGCCGTGGGTCAGGACCGCCTTGAACGGAGCGCGACCACGCGTGCCGCAGCCTTCCAGCAGGGAGGACTGGAACCAGCCGCGATGCTGGTCCGAGCCCTCCAGATAGAGGTCGGCGGGCCAGTGGGCCGGGCGGTCGCCGGTATAGCCGTGCTCGGGCAGGCGCGGGTCCAGGGTGAAGGCATGGGTCGAGCCGGAATCGAACCAGACGTCGAGGATGTCCTCGACCTTTTCGTAGCGGGCCGGATCATGCTGTCCGAGGAAGTCCTCGTCGGGGGCGGTGAACCAGACGTCGGCGCCGCCTTCGGAGACGGCCTTGACGATGCGGGCGTCGACCTCTGCGTCATGCAGGGGCTGGCCCGTCTGCTTGTCGACGAACATGGCCAGAGGCGTGCCCCAGGCGCGCTGGCGGCTGACCAGCCAGTCGGGGCGGCCCTCGACCATCGAGCGGATACGGTTCTTGCCGGCGGCGGGGTGGAAGGCGGTGTCGTCGATCGACTGCAGGGCCGTCTCGCGCAGACTGTCACCGGACTTCAGAGGCTGATCCATGCGGATGAACCACTGGGGCGTGTTGCGGAAGATGACCGGCGCCTTGGAGCGCCATGAGTGGGGATAGGAGTGCTCCAGACGGCCGCGCGCCAGCAGGTTGCCGGCCTCGATCAGTTTCTCCATGACCGCGCCGTTGGCGGGGCCGAACTTACCGGTCTTCTTGCCCTCGGTTTCCAGGACCTTGAGGCCCGCGAACAGGGGGACGCCGGGGTAGTAGGCGCCGTCGGGGTCGACGGTGTCGGGCACCTCGTGATGACCGTGGGCCTTCCACACCTCGAAGTCGTCGGCGCCGTGGCCGGGCGCGGTGTGGACGAAGCCCGTACCCGCGTCGTCGGTGACGTGGTCGCCGCTGAGCAGGGGCACGGAGAAGCCGTAGCCGGGATCCAGCGCCGCCAGCGGGTGGGCGCATTCCAGGCCCGAGGGGTTCAGGTCCGACAGGCGGGTCCAGGTCGCGATCTTGGCGGCCTTGAAGACCTCTTCCGCCAGCTTGTCGGCGACGATCAGGCGGTCTCCGGGCGCGGCCCAGGGTTCGAACTCCAGGCCCGTCTCCATGGCCGTGACCTCGTACAGGCCATAGGCGATCTCGGGGCCGTAGCTGATGGCGCGGTTGGCCGGGATGGTCCAGGGCGTGGTCGTCCAGATGACGATCGACGGCGTCGGATTGCGGAAGGCCAGAAGGTCGTCGTCATGGTCGTCCGACGCCGCGATGACCGGGAACTTGACCCAGATCGTGGGCGAGACGTGGTCGTGGTATTCGATTTCGGCGTCGGCAAGCGCCGTGCGCTCGACCGGCGACCACATCACGGGCTTGGAGCCGCGATAGAGCTGGCCCGAGTTCTTGAACTTGTGGAACTCCGCGACGATGGCCGCCTCGGACGTGAAGTCCATGGTGGCGTAGCGGTTGGCGAAGTCACCGACGATGCCCAGGCGTTTGAACTGGTCGCGCTGAAGGTCGATGTATTTGCCGGCGTAGGCGCGGCAGGCGGAGCGGAACTCGGCCTTGGAGACCTCGTCCTTGCGACGGCCCTTGGAACGGAACTCTTCTTCGATCTTCCACTCGATCGGCAGGCCGTGGCAGTCCCAGCCGGGGACGAAGTCGACGTCGTAGCCCAGCAGGAAGCGCGACCGGACGACGAAGTCCTTCAGCGTCTTGTTCAGGGCATGGCCGATGTGGATGTCGCCGTTGGCGTAGGGCGGACCGTCGTGGAGGACGTAGAGCGGGGCGTTCTCGGACTGACGCTGGGCGCGGAGCTTGCCGTAGAGGTCGCCCCACTGTTCCAGGATCAGCGGCTCCTTCTGAGGCAGGCCGCCGCGCATGGGGAAGGGCGTCTCGGGCAGGAAGACGGTGTCGCGATAGTCGCGCGAGGTCGATTCGGGAGTCTGGGCGTCGTCAGCCATGGTCTTGTCTCGGGCAATCGTGTGGGCGTCGGGTGAGATAGTCAGGCGGTCCCGGCGTAAGCGGAGGCGATGAGGCCCCGTCGGCGCTACGCCGGGCGGCTAATCTCGATCGGAATGATCCGGCGCGCGTCCATGGGCCATCGTCCTATCAGGGCGCGGGGGCTGGGAAAAGCGCGGGCTTGCGGTAACGTCGCTTTGAAGCGGCGCTTTTCGGGTCGCGAGAGGGAAGACCGGATGCGTACGATCCTGATGCTGGCGGCAGCGAGCCTGGCGCTCGTCGCCTGCGGCCAGCCTGCGGAGACGGCCGAGGCCGCGCCCAAGGCCGAGACCCAGACCGTCCAGCCGTCGCTGACGCCGGAAGCCTTCATCCGCAGCCTCTATGGCGAGTCACCGGACCATGTGGAGTTCGTGGAAGAAAGCCCGATGTGGTCGGCCCGGACGCGCGCCCTTCTGGACGAGACCGTGCGGCTGACCCAGCAGGGCGACCAGGGGTTCTTCGACGCCCAACCGATCTGCGACTGCCAGGACGGGACGCCCGTCTTGCAGTCGGCGACCGCGACCTCGACCGGTCCGACCACAGCCGACGTGGCGACCGTCCAGACCTTCGCCGAGCCGGGCAACGCCGTTCACAACAAGACCTACAAGCTGGTGCTGGAGGACGGTCGGTGGAAGATCGACGACATCACCTATCAGGACATGGGTGACGCGTTCGAACGCGAGCCGCTGGTCCAGCGACTGACCGCCTGGATCGCCGAGGCCAGGACCCAGCCTGCAACCTGATAAGGGACGATGACGATGCGCAGTTTGATGATGATTTCGGCCGCGGCCCTGGCGCTCGCGGCGTGTTCGCAGGAGCCGGAGGCCAAGGCGCCCGAGACGGCTTCGGCGTCCGCCACGGCGCAGGCCCCGGCGCCGACCGGACCGGTCTCGCGCGATCAGGTCTATGCGGCGGCGGGCGAGGGGCCCGAGGCCTTCGTGCGGACGATCTACGCCCAATATGTGAACGGCGGACCGCAGGGGGAGCCGCCGGCGCCGGGGCGGGATCCGATGTTCTCGCGCACGATGAACGCCTTGATCGGGACGGACTTCCGGGCCGCGAAGGGAGAGGTTCCGACCCTGAACTACGACCCGTTCTGCGGCTGTCAGGATCAGGGCGACTTCGTCGTCACGGCGACGGCGGTGGCGCAGGCGGACGCGAACACCGCCGAGGCCGATGTCGCCTTCACCAACATGGGCGAGCAGAAGTCACTGAAGCTGAAACTGGTGCGCGAAGGGCCGAACTGGAAGGTCGACGACATCATCGACGGCACGACCTCGCTGCACGACACCCTGATGGCGGTGGCCGAGGCGGCGGGGTGATCCGTCAGGCGGCGAGGATGGCCCTCGCCGCCGCCGCATCGGCGTCGATCTGGACCTTGAGGGCGTCCAGACCGTCGAAGTTCATCTCGCCACGCAGGAGGGCGACGAGCTCGGTCTCGATGGTCTGGCCGTAGACGTCCTCGGCGAAGTCGAACAGCCAGACCTCGAGCAGGGGCTCGGCGATCTCGAACATCGGGCGGACGCCGAGGTTGGCGACGCCGGCGATGAGGCGGCCGTCGGGAAGCCGGGTCCGGGTCGCGTAGACGCCGTAGGCGGGGCGCATGTAGTCCCCGAGGCGGACGTTGGCGGTCGGGATGCCGATCGTGCGGCCGCGCTTGTCGCCGTGCACGACCTCGCCCTCGATGGCGAAGGGACGTCCCAGGATCGCGGCGGCGCGGGTCATGTCACCGGCGTTCAGGGCCTCGCGGACGGCGCTGGAAGACAGTTTCAGGCCGCCGACGTCGTCGACCCGCTCCGTCACGGAAACGGAGAACCCCAACTGACGGCCGATGCGGGCGAGGGCCTCGGGCGACCCGGTCCGGCCCTTGCCGTAGGTGAAGTCGAAGCCGACAGAGGCGTGTCTCAAGCCCAAGCCATCCGAAATGACGTGGGTGGCGAAGGCCTCGTCCGACATGGCGGCCATGTCGGCTTCGAAGGGCAGGAGGTAGAGGCGGTCGACGCCGAGCGGCTCCAGAGCACGCGCCATCTGAGCCGGCGTCATCAAACGGAAAGGCGCGGCCTCGGGCTGGAACCAGCGGCGCGGGTGCGGGTCGAAGCTGACCACGGCGAGGGGGGCGTTCAGCCGGTCGGCGGCCTCGCGCGCCGAGGCGATTACGGCCTGATGGCCCCGGTGAACGCCGTCGAAGGCCCCGAGTGCGGCGGCGCCGCCCTTCTGCGAGGCGGGCAGGTCGCGCCAGTCTCGGATGATATCGATGGGCACGACCGGCTGTCAGTCCTTGGCGGGGCGGCGGCGGCGGGGGACGCGGACCACGGCCTCGCCCTCCATGATCATGTCCTCGCCGACATAGCCCTCGGTGCGCAGGGTCACGCGGGCCGACTCGGGATCGACGGCGGCCACGGTGATCTGGGCCCGGACGATGTCGCCGATGCGGACCGGCTTGTGGAAGGCCAGCGATTGCGAAAGGTAGATGGCCCCGGCGCCCGGCAGGATGGTGCCGACGACGGCGGAGCCGAAGCTGGCCGACAACAGGCCGTGGGCGATTCGGCCGCGATAGGCGGTCTTGGAGGCAAAGGCCTCGTCCATGTGCACCGGGTTGAAGTCGTCAGACGCCTCGGCGAACTGTTCGATACGGGCCTCGGTGACCTCGACCTCCTTGATCGCCACCATGCCGGGCGAGAGTTCTTCGAGGATATAGCCGCCCGAGGGGTGAGGTCCGGTGTTCATCCGCCGGTGTTAGCTGCGCCGCACTGATTTGGCGATAGCGACGCGGCTTCAGTCGAGCCGCGCAAGTTCAGCACGCGCCATCGACAGGATGGCCGTCAGATCGTGCGTCGTCGTCCGATAGACGAACTCGGCCGCGACGTTGTCTTACTCGTGGCGATAGATGTTTCCCGCGTCGGCGATATCGCGCCACGGCAGATGCGTATGGCGGGCCTTGAGATCGTCCGGCAGGCGCCGCGTCGCTTCGCTGATGACTTCGAGACACCGAGTGACGGCGTGATAGGTTTTCCGGTCGTTCCGAAAGGTCGTCTGATCGATATCGACAACAAACGCCTGGGCTTCCTGTGCGTGCAATTCAATCGCAGCCAACGCCCGCGCGACGCGATCAGAAGGCATAGATGGCGTCACGTTCCGCCGAAGGCCGAACATGGGGTTGGAGCGTCGCGCGATTGGCGACGTCGACCTTTACGGGGAAGAGCCCGCCGAGGAAGCGGGTCAGGGCGACGTACTGATAAACGCCCAGCTCGGCCGCTGGATCAATCTCGACAAGTAGGTCGAGGTCGCTGTCAGGGCGATTCTCTTGCCGAGCTGTTGAGCCGAACACAGCCGCATGCGCCACCCCGCGCCTTTGCAACTCGGCGCGGTGTCCAATCAGAATGGCGATCGCTTGGCGACTGTCCATGCGACCAGCATAGCGCAGACCCGCGAATTTCGCATCAGGTCCTCACCACTTCAGTTCCAGCGCGGCGTAGCGGGCGTAGGCGGTCTCGGGTGTGAGGAGGGCGGCGGCGCGGGCGGGGTCGATCAGGCCGTCGTCGCCTTGGGCGGCGTCGCCGTGGATGCCCTGGGCGATGAAGAGGCAGTCGAGCGCCTGCTGATTGGCGCCGAGGACGTCGGTGATGACGCCGTCGCCGATGCACAGGACCCGCGAACGGTCCACGGGCCGGCCCAGCAGAGTCTCCGCCTCAATCAGCGACAGGGCGTAGATCGGGGCGAAAGGCTTACCGGCCATGGTCACCCGACCGCCCAGCGATTCGTAGACATCGGCCAGGGCGCCGCCGCAGTAGATGATCTTGTCGCCGCGCTGGACGATCCGGTCGGGGTTGGCGCAGATCAGCTCCAGACCGCGCGCGGCGGCCTCGGACAGCTGTTCGACATAGTGCTGGGGCGTCTCGGTCTCGTCGTCGATCATGCCGGTGACGGACAGGAAGGCGGCGTCGGCGACGGTGTCGGCGCGCTGGAGGTCGAGACCCTCGTAGAGGATGTCGTCGCGGGCCGGGCCGATGATCAGGGCCGGCCCGGGTGCGCGCCGGGCCAGTTCCATTCGGGTGGCGTCGCCGGAGGTCACGAAGGCCTTCCAGCTGTCGCGCGGAACGCCGAGGGCGTCGAGCTGGGCGATGACGTCGTGCGACGGGCGCGGCGAGTTCGAGATCAGGACGACGTGGCCGCCCTGTTCATTGAACTTCGTCAGGGCCTCGCAGGCTTCGGGCCAGCTTTCGCGGCCGTTGTGGATCACGCCCCAGACATCGCACAGCAGGATGTCGTAGTAGGCGGCGACGGACGACAGGCCGGGGAGGGCATGGGGAAGTGTCATGCCCTGCATATGGCCCGGTGAGGCCGTGAGGGCTAGCTTCGCTCGACCAACTCCGTTCACCCCGGCGAAGGCCGGGGTCCAGATCACGGACGCGGGCGTCGGGGATCGCTCACCGACTTCACTCCTCCAACCAACGCATTCGCCATCTGGACCCCGGCCTTCGCCGGGGTGAACGGTGAGAAAGAAGATTAGCGGATGATGCGGACGATCGCCCCCTCCGCCGGGTCGGAGACGCCGTCGGCCAGGTCGCGGACGACAGCGGCGGCGGCCTCCAGCCCGTGATGTTCGACAATGCGGATCCAGGGCGAGGCCGGATCGACGACGCGTTCGAAGAAGGTCTTCTGGTCGGCGAGGAAGCGGTCGTAGAAATCGTGCAGGGTCCCGCGTTCGCGATGCTGGTCCAGGCAGGTGGCGGCGAAGAAGAAGACGGGCCTGGGGCCGATCAGCTGCGGGTCGTCGGCGGTGAACCCGTCGCTCTGGGTCGAGCCGACCAGGCAGTCGTATTTCAGCGCCTCGCCGAAGCGCGCGTGGACCCGGCGGCGAAGCTCCGCGTCGCCCGCCAGGTCGAGATAAAGGGTCGGGATCCCGGTCGGCAGGGTCTGCACCGCGTCATAGCCGTGGACGGCGTCATAGGCGCCCAGTCCCTCGACGAAGGCACGGTTGCGGTCGCCGGTCAGGCCGATCACCTCGACGTCGTCGTTCGCCAGACACCAGGCCGAGCCATAGGCGGTCTTGGACGAGGCGCTGGAGATGACGATCCGCTTCGCGCCGAAGAAGCCGTTGTCACGCAGGAAGTCGACGGCCGTGTAGGAGGTGATGAACAGGGGGCGGAACAGGGCCTCGGCATTCTCGAGCTCGGACGCATAGTTGCGGTCGGCGGCGCACAGGACATAGCGGTTGTAGATGTCGGGCACGGCCTTTCGCCACGGCGAGGCGTCGGCGAACCCGCCCCGGCTGATCTTCTCGGCCTGGACCAGGAGCGAATCGGCCATAGGGAAATAACCGAAGACGCGCGCGCCGACCTCGACGCCAGGTGCGCGAGAGGCGGCCACGTCCGCGAAGCCCCAGACAGGCATCATGCCGTAGGCCGTGTCGTCGGT
Organism: Brevundimonas sp. FV1ye28; assembly: GCF_058681135.1. Classification (NCBI taxonomy): domain Bacteria; kingdom Pseudomonadati; phylum Pseudomonadota; class Alphaproteobacteria; order Caulobacterales; family Caulobacteraceae; genus Brevundimonas; species Brevundimonas sp. FV1ye28. Next base: position 480,024 of record NZ_CM178731.1, read on the forward strand.
GGGGAAGACCTTCCAGTAGCCGATGGCGTCGCCATAGGCGGCATAGGTGATGTTGTTGGTGGTCAGGGAGAAACGATCCAGCGCCAGAAGAACCTCGCCCTCGGCCAGATCGGGCGGCGTCGGATCTGGCGAAATACGGGTCTCGCGCGGGGACGACTTCAGGCTCATCAAGCGGTGGTCGACGTCGGACATCGAAGGGCTCCCTGGCGATTTTCCGGACAGACTAACCCCATCCACGGTTGACGTAGGAGAAGCCTGGAACAGCAGCGTTGGCGGGGCGCGCCGAGCCTGCTAACCGGACGCGCATGAAGATCCCTCGCATCGCCTGGGCGGCTTACGGATTCGCCGTCGTCGTCATCGTCCTGGACCAGCTGACCAAATACTGGATGCTGGATGGCCTGAGCCTGCGCGAGGTCGGTCGGGTGCTGGTCTGGCCCCCGATCCTGAACTTCTCCTATGTCGAGAACACGGGCGTCAGTTTCGGCCTGTTCGGCGGCGGCGCGGCGCGTTGGGCGCTCAGCGTCTTCTCGATCATCGTCGCGGCGGCCCTGGCCGTCTGGGCCCTGAAGGCGGAGCGGCGGATGCTGGTCTCGGCCATCGGCCTGGTCATCGGCGGGGCGATCGGAAACGCCATCGACCGCATCCAGTACGGCTATGTCGTCGACTTCATCGATTTCTCGGGGACCGGGGTATTTCCCTGGGTCTTCAACATCGCCGACAGTGCGATCACCATCGGCGTCATCCTGCTGATTCTCGACAGTGTGATGTCGGAGCGGAAAGCGACCGTTGGCGCGGCCCCTGAAAAGGCGTAATCACCCGCTCTTTCCTTGAGTATTCTCACCGTCCGACCTGGGCGCCCAGCCGCGCCGGAGCCGAACCGACCCATGCGAACTGCCCCAATCCTTACGTCACGTATCCTGACCGTTTCCGCCATCGCCGTTTCGGCCGTCGCCCTGACTGCCTGTGGAGGCATGCGCCAGTCCATCGGCCTGACCAAGGTCGTCCCGGACGAGTTTCTGACCGTGTCCTCGGCCCCGCTGACCGTGCCGCCTGAGTACGGCCTGCGTCCGCCGGCGCCGGGCCAGCCGCGCCCGCAAGAGCTGGCGCCGGAAAGCGCCGCCCGCCAGATCCTGTTGGGTCAGCGTCAGGCCGTGACCCGCACGCCGGGTGAACAGGCCCTGGTCACCGCCGCCGGCGCCGACCGCGCCGACCCCCTGGCCCGGTACGTCGTCGACGACGAGTTCGGCGACCTGGCGCACAAGGAAGAAAGCTTCGCCAACCGCGTCCTGTTCTGGCGCCGCGACGATACGGCCTCCCAGGCCCCGACCCAGACCCAGACCGCCCAGGGCGCCGTGACCATCGACGCCGCCAGCGAGAACGCGCGCCTGCAGGCGCTGACGGGCAGCCAGAGCACGATCGTGATCGCGCCTCGCCGTTCGGGCGGGTTCAAGCTGCCGGGCCTGTAAGGACGACAGAGCCTGTGATTTTTGAGGGGCGCGCCGGCGACGGCGCGCCCCTTTTGCTTGCGCGGAGACGGAGACCGTCCTTATTGTAGACGGACCCGTTTCAAGGACCGTTTCCGATGACCGATCTCCGTGCGCTCAGCCACCTGTCCGGCGTCGAACAGCTGCGGCTGGGTTTCCAGAGCGACGATGCGGCGCCGATCGCCAGGACGCTCGACTACCGCATCGTCGAAATCGAGGAAGGGCGGGTGGTGTTCGAGGGCACGCCGACGCGGGCGGTCTACAACCCCATCGGCACGGTCCACGGCGGCTGGATGGCGACCCTGCTGGACTCCGCCTGCGCCTGCGCGGTGCATTCGATGCTGAAGCCTGGGCAGGTCTATACGACGCTGGAGATTAAGACGGTCTTCCACCGCGCCCTGACCGAAGGCGTGCCGGTCAAGGCCGAGGGCCGCATCGTGCAGATCGGCCGCCGCGCGGGCTTCGCCGAGGCGGACCTTAAGGGCCTGGACGGCAAGCTCTATGCGACGGCGACCTCGACCTGTCTGGTGATGGAGGCGAAGCCCGCCTAGCGCGGTGCTCGTATCGCCGGAGCACCGCTACGGACCGGCCAGAACAGGCGGAAGCTTAGCCCACCCCATATTAGTGCCGCCCCGTATGCAAGTGCCCAAAGGAGCGCGGCACCTGAGGACCCGACGGTGATCACCGGGGCGAACAGAAGGACGACAGCGATCAAAGCCACGGCTCCAGGCAGCGGAGCAATGATCCTTCCGCGACGCCACCAAGCGAGGATGAAGAAGGCAACGACCACTGCCGGTGCGATGCTCCATACCCAACCGGGTCGATACAGCAGGAACACGAATGTAAGCAGGCTAGTCAGCGCCAGTGCACATCCGAGACTGATCAAACCGAGTGTAAACCGCATCACGCTCAACCAGGTTTAAGCGAACCGCCGCCGCTTCTCTGCACTGATCAGCGTTGACCGCACGAAGTCCGCCGGCGGATCGGTTTCGGCCAGGACGGCTTCCTTGATGGCGCGGGGCTCTCCGAACAGGTGGCCCTGGCCCATGGAGATGTCGAGCTCGAGGATGTCGACGATCTGGCGCTCCGATTCGCACTTCTCGGCGATGACCTCGATGCCGTAGCGGCGGGTCAGCTGGGCGAAGTCGGCGGCCTGGATGTCGCGCAGCGACGGGATCGGCGAGCCGCCGTCCAGATCTAGCAGCTGTTCGATCAGCAGGTCCGCCGCGACCTTGATGAAGCGCACGTCCGAACGCTGCAGGTCGTTGAAGTCCAGGTCCAGGGTCTGGACCTTGTCGATCGAGAAACGGAAACCGAGGTCCGCCAGCTTGGCCATGTTGCGGGCCTCGACCGCGCCGCGCGCGTCGAAGGTCGCCTGACCCAGTTCGAAGATCAGCGCCTGGTTCAGGTCGCGGTTCTCGGACAGGAACTCCAGGAACTGCGGGAAGAAGGTCTCGTCGCCCAGGGACGACAGGGCGACGTTGCAGAAGACGCCGACCTTGCGGTCCTGGCGAGCCAGACGCCGCACGATCTGGGCGCAGCGGAACAGCAGCAGGTTGTCGATGGCGGGGACCAGGCCTTCGCCCTCGGCGATGGACAGATACTCGGCCGGCATCATGACCCGGTCGGTCGAATCGCGCAGGCGGGTGAAGCTCTCGTAGAAGACCGTGCGGCGCTGGGGCAGGGTGACGACGGGCTGCAGATACAGGTCGACGCGGTTGTCGGAGAGGGCGTCGTGGACGGTCTTGAGCAGCAGGTTGGACTGCTGGTGACGGCGCGCTTCGACGCTGTCGGGCGCGACCATGGGGGCGACCTTCAGTCGCTCGTCGATGGACAGGCTCATCTGCTGGATCAGGTCTTCCAGCATGCGGACTTCGCCGGTCAGTTCGTCGGTGCGCGACAGGGCGCCCGCTTCGATGGCGGTGGCCAGGTCGCCGAGCGCGGTCTGGGTCTGCTCCATGGCATCCGCGAGCAGGCGATGGGCCTCACGGACCTGGCCGATCTCGGCGCGCAGGGCCTTGCGTTCGCCGATGCCGGTCAGGATGGCGTGGGCCGAGCCCAGTACGCCGAGCACGCCGAGCGTCGCCGCCACGCCCGGGCCGATGCCGAGGCCGGCACGCCACAGGAAGGCGCCGACCGTCATCGCCAGGAAGACGTAGCCGAAGAACAGAAAACCGTTGGTCAGTGCGCGCATGGGAACGGCTTTGTCCGTCTTCCCGGATGGAATCGTCCGAGTATCGGGGTATCAGAACCAAACAGCTAGGGCGTGGCGGAAGAAACCGCGCCGATAACAGGGGATACGCATGGAATTGTTCGATCTGACCGGCAAGGTCGCCGTCATCACCGGCTCGTCGAGGGGGATCGGCAAGGCCATCGCCGAACGGATGGCCGAGCATGGCGCGAAGGTCGTCATCTCCTCGCGCAAGGCCGGGCCCTGCGACGAGGTCGCCGCCGAGATCAACGCCAGGTATGGCGAAGGCCGCGCCATCGCGATTCCGGCCAGTATCTCATCGAAGGAAGAGCTCCAGCGGCTGGTGGACGAAACCAACGCCGCCTTCGGCAAGATCGACATCCTGGTCTGCAACGCCGCGTCCAACCCCTATGCCGGGCCGATGGCGGGGATCGCCGACGAGCAGTTCGAGAAGATCTTCCACAACAACGTCTTGGCCAACCACTGGCTGACCCAGATGGTCTCGCCCCAGATGCTGGAGCGTAAGGACGGGGCGATCGTGATCATCTCCTCGATCGGTGGGCTTCGCGGCAACGGGATGATCGGCGCCTACAACGTGTCGAAGGCGGCGGACATGCAGCTGGCGCGGAACCTGGCGGTCGAGTGGGGACCGTCGAACGTGCGGGTCAACTGCATCGCGCCCGGCCTGATCCAGACCGACTTCGCCCGCTACCTGTGGGAGAACGAAGAGGTGCTGAAGGTCACGGTCGAGCCGAATCCGATGAAGCGCATCGGTCAGCCGGACGAGATCGCGGGCACCGCCGTCTATCTGTGCTCCAAGGCGGGCTCCTATGTGAACGGCCAGACCCTGGTGGTCGACGGCGGGCTGACGATTGCCTGGTGACGGCGACAAAGGGCCGGGCCTGCGCCAAGACCTGATCTGGCGGCTGGAGGCGGCGGCGTTTGCGGGCTTCATCGGCCTGATGCGGCTGATCGGGCTGGAGGCGGCGTCGAACTTCGGCGGCTGGGTGCTCAAGACACTCGGGCCCATCACGGGGACGCAGAAGACCGTGCTGAGGAACCTGCGCATCGCTTTCCCGGAGATGGGGGAGGACGAGCGTCGGCGTCTGGCGTTGGAACAGTGGGAACAGACCGGGCGGACCTTCGCCGAGACAGCGGTCATGGACCGGCTGACGCCCTCATCCGGGCGTATCGACGTCGTGGGGGCCGAGCGGCTGGAGGCCATCCGCGCGTCGGGCAAGCCGGTGGTGTTCGTGTCCGGCCACATGGCCAATATCGAGACGATGGCGGCGGTGCTGGTCGCCTCTGGCGTGCCGGTTCAGGTGACCTATCGCGCGGCCAACAACCCCTATGTCGACGCCCAGATCATCGCGGCGCGAGCGCGGTACGGCGTCAAGCTGTTCGCGCCCAAGGGCGGGGACGGTGCGCGCGAACTGCTGGCGGGCCTGGGGCGGGGCGAGAGCGTCGCCCTGATGAACGATCAGAAGTTTTCAGAGGGGCCCGAGGTGATCTTCTTCGGTCAGCCGGTGAACGCCGCCCCGGGACCCAGCCGGCTGGCGCTGCGGTTCGGCACGGTGCTGCAGCCGATGTCGGTGGTGCGGTTGCCCGGCGTGCGGTTCCGGGTGACGGCGCACGAGCCGATCGAGGTGGCCGACACAGGCGACCGCCAGGGCGACATCGCGCGCGGGGTCCAGTCCGTCACCACCTTCGTCGAGGAACGCGTGCGCGAAAATCCGGTGGACTGGTTCTGGGTCCACAAGCGCTGGCCAGACAAGGTCTACCGCGCGCTCGAACAGCCCGACTGACGGTCAGACCTCGTGCGAGGCGGACCGCTGTTCGGACAGCGCATCGGCCGCATCGGTGGATCGCCGCCTGGGACCGCTGTAGCCGACGGCGGTCGCGGTCCGTCGCCGGTCGGGGCCGAAGTAGCCGTTGGTCTTCACGAACGGGCGAGGGCGCAGAATGACCGCCTGGATACGGTCGAACACGGCCTTTGCGGTGATCGGCTTGACCACGAACTCGGTGACGCCGGCGTCGCGCGCCTCGACCACACGATGCTTCTCGGAATGGCCGGTCATCATGATGATGGGCAGATAGGGATTGGCGCTGTCGGAGCTGTTGCGGACCAGGCGGGTGAACTCCACCCCGTCCAGCGGAAACATGTTGAAGTCGACGATGGCCAGATCGACGGCATGATCGCGCAAGACGTCGAGCGCCATGGCGCCGTCCGAGACTTCGCGGATATTGCGAATTCCGGCGGACTGGAGAATCGCGGACGTGATCGTCCGCATATGCTGGTTGTCGTCGGCCAGCAGGATGTTCAGTGATTGAAGGGCAGACATTGAGCAATGGGCCGACGCCGCCCCCACGGCGGTCAAGCAAATCCTCTATGAGGAAACAGCAGCCTGGTCCACGCGGAACAAAAGCTTAGCCATAAGAACTAGGCGTTTTCCGGAGCGATCCGGCCGATCAGCAACGACGGGTCACAGTTCCGGTCGCGCCATTTCATCCGCCAGCACAGATGCGGTCCGGTCGCCCGGCCGGTCATGCCGACACGACCGATGATCTCGCCGCGCGTGACCCTCTGCGTCGGCAGGACGTCGATGCGCGACTGATGCAGATAGGCGGTGATCAGGCCCTGGCCGTGATCGATCAGGGTCAGGCCGCCTTCGAAATGCATGCCGGATCGGGCGAAGGTGACGATGCCGTCGGCCGGGGCGCGGATCGGCGACCCTGCAGGCGCAGCCAGATCGATGCCGTAGTGAGACCGGGCGGGCGTGCCGTTCAGCACGCGCTGGGAACCCCACCGGCTGGTGACGCGGTAGCTGTCCAGCGGCCAGGCGAAGCCCAAACGGAAGTCGTCGGCATCGGTGCGGCTGGCGAAGCCTTCGGTCTTGAGCGCGATTTCCTGCTGGATCCGAGCGAGCAGGGCGGGGTCGCTCGGCTGGACGGTCGACTGAGGCAGGCCGTTGATGCGGGTCGAGGGAAAGTCGCCGGCCGCGATCGACAGGGTGCGCCGCGCGACGCGGCCGCGGTCGCGGTCGCGGACCTCTATGTCGACATAGGGCGGCGCATCCCGGTCGAAGCCGACGACGAACAGACCGGAGGCCGAGGCGGTGGTCAGGGCCTCCCCGTTGACGAAGACCATGGCGCGGGCCGCGGCCCGACCCATGGCGAACCCGCCCTGGACGAAGCGACCGTTCAGGGCGAGGCCGTCACTGGCCTGGCCCAGGGCTGGGCCGGAAAGGCTGGCGGCCCCGGCCCCGAGAATCAGGCCGCGCCGCGATGGGGTCACTGATCGACCATCCGCGACAGGGCTTCGGTCGGGCCGGCGTAGGGCTCCTGATGCTCGACGGACCAGTAGCGCAGGATCTCGAGCGGGATCGGCTTGCCGGAGACGGCGCACAGCACGAACGGGCCGGGTTTCAGCACGGCGAATTCGCCGTCGCCATAGTGGAGGGTCGCGGGGGAGGGGGCGGAGGTCATGGGCGGGAGGATAGCCTGATCCCTCTCCCGGCGGGAGAGGGTCAGAACAGATCGCCCTGTCCGGCGGGCGTCGCCTTCGGTTTGACGACGGGCTTGGGCCGCATCGGCGCGTCGCCGTCGATCCGCGCGCCCTTCGAACCATCGGGGAAGACCAGGGTCACGGCCTGCCCCGGCGACAGAGCCGCCGCCGACGACACCATGGCGCCGGTCTCGTCGTCGATCCGGGCGAAACCGGGCTTGGGCCGTTTCGGGTCGAGAGTGGCGAGGGCGCGGGCGAGGGCGGCGAGCCGGGCCTCGGCCCGTTCCAGCGATTGCGGTATCGGGCGGGACAGGCGGGCCGAGACGGTCTCAAGCCGGGCGACGCGCTGGTCCAGGCGGCGATGGATCGGATCGAGCGACAGGCGGCCTGCGACTCTCAACAGGCGACGCTCATGGACGGCGGCATTGGCGCCCAGGGCCGCGCCGAGCCGGGCGGACTGTCCCTCCAGCCGCGCGGTGCGCTGTTCGAGCGCGCGATCCAGGAGGGCGGGAGAGAAGCGGCTGCCCGCCGTGACCAGTCGGCGATGGTGCAGTTCGGTGTTGCGGCTGAGGCCCGAGGCGAGGCGGCTGGACGCGTGGTCGAGGCGCTGCTGGGCCAGGGCGACCAGTTCCTCCGGTCGAGCCGGCAAGCCCCGCGCGACCGCTCGCAGACGGACGCGACGGTCCTCCAGCAGGCGGGCGCCCGCGCGGTCCAGACGACGCTCCAGATCGCTGACGAAGGCGCGCAGGTCCGCCAGCACAGGCGTGGCGAGTTCCGCTGCGCCCGTCGGCGTGGGCGCACGACGGTCGGAGACGAAGTCGATCAGGGTGGTGTCGGTCTCATGCCCCACGGCCGAGATGATCGGGATGGTCGCCGCCGCGACCGTGCGGGCCAGCCCCTCGTCGTTGAAGCACCACAGGTCCTCCACCGACCCGCCGCCGCGCGCGACGATCAGCAGGTCGGGACGGGGAATCACCCCCTCCCGCGTCATGGCGTCGAACCCGCGGATGGCGTTGCCGACCTGACCGCAGGCCGCGTCGCCCTGGACCACCACCGGCCAGACGATGACACGGCACGGCCAGCGCTCGGCGACCCGGTGCAGGATGTCGCGGACCACGGCGCCGGTCGGGCTGGTGATGACGCCGATGGTGCGGGGATAGAGGGGGATGGGCTTCTTGCGGGCCGTATCGAACAGACCCTCGCCCGACAGTTTGACCTTCAGCCGTTCAAGCTGGGCCAGAAGGGCGCCGGCGCCGGCCGCCTCCATCGATTCGATGACGATCTGATACGACGACCGGGCCGGGTAGGAGGTGATTTTGCCGGTGACGATGACCTCAAGACCGGTTTCCGGCTGGACGCCGAGGCCGCGAGTCGAGCCCTTCCAGACCACGCCGTCGATGGCGGACTTGTCATCCTTGAGCGTCAGATAGATGTGGCCCGAGGCGTGGCGGTTGACCTTGGACACCTCGCCCCGCAACCGGACATGGCCGAACCGGTCCTCCAGCGTGCGCTTCAGGGCGAAGGACAGCTCGGAGATCGACAGGGGCGGATTGTTGTCGCGTGCGGGGGCCGGCTCGGGGTCGGCGGGGCCGGCAAAGACGTAGTCGTCGGTCATTCGCCCAGCATAGGCTGCGTCATCAAGGACGGGAACGGGCCAACAGACGCATCGTTGTCATGATCATGCCCGCCCCCGAACCGATCCATGACGACACGCCGGACCCGCGCGAACAGGATCTGTCGCGCCGCAGTCGGACGCCGTCCGTCGGCATCTGGCTGATCGTGGCGTTGATCCTGATCGGTGCGGCGGTGGTCTACGGCGTCTCCGCCATCCTCTAGAGAAATGAAGAGAGTTCCGATGAACCGACTGTTCCTGCTGCCCCTGATGTCCGCATCCATGATCGGCCTGGCCGCCTGTGGAAGCCCGGAGCCGGAGGCCGTGGAGGTCGCGCCGGGCGCCGCTCCCGCCGTCGTCAGCGACACCCGCGCCGAAGTCGCCACGACCCAGACGGCTCTGGCGCTCGGCCTGACGCGCGACGAACTCGAGGATGCCGACCTCGTGTCGCCGGCGCCGGCCTTTACCGATCTGGGCGACGTGGAAACCCTGGTGCTGGACGCTGCGGGCCAGGTCACGGGCCTGGTGATCGATCTCGAAGGCGTGGACAAGGACGTCGTCGTGCCGATCTCCGACGTCACGTCGCTGCGTCGCAACGACGACGTCGACCTGAGCACGACCATGACGGCTGCCCAGTTGCAGGCCTTGCCGGCCTACACCGGCCCGGGCGCCTAACCTGCGCTAAACCACGCTTGAACCGCGCCGGGCCTTGACCATCAGGCCCGGCGCGGCCATTCCGCGCGCATGGACATATTGCTGGTCGGAGCGGGAGGGCGCGAACACGCCCTGGCCTGGAAAATGCGGCAGTCGCCGCTGGTGGACCGGCTGTTCTGTGCGCCTGGAAACCCCGGCATCGCCCGCGTCGCGGAGTGCGTGCCCGAGGTGAACGCCGACGACGCCGAGGGCCTGGCCCGTCTGGCCCGCGAACTGAAGGTCGGACTGGTGGTCGTGGGGCCTGAGATGGCTCTGGCGGCGGGTCTTGCCGACCTGTTGGCTGCGGCCGGCATTCCCTGTTTCGGCCCCAGCGCCAAGGCGGCGCAGTTGGAAACCTCCAAGGCCTTTTCCAAGGCGTTTCTGGAGCGGCACGAGATCCCGACGGCTCACTACGGCGTCTACGATCGTGTCGCCGACGCCAAGGCCGCCCTGTCGGTCTTCAAGCCCCCCTATGTGATCAAGGCCGATGGACTGGCCGCCGGCAAGGGCGTCGCCATCAGCCCCGACCGCCACGACGCCGAGGCCGAGATCGAGCGGATGCTGGGCGGCCGTTTCGGCTCGGCCGGATCGCGCGTCGTGATAGAAGAATTCATGGAAGGCGAAGAGGGCTCGCTCTTCGCCCTGTGCGATGGCAAGCGCGCCGTCCTGTTCGGCGGAGCACAGGACCACAAGCGCGCCTTCGACGGGGACCTGGGCCCCAATACGGGCGGCATGGGCGCCTATTCGCCGGCGCCGGTGTTCGACGAGGCCCTGGTCACTGCGGCGGATCGCCTGATCGTGCAGCCGACGCTGGCGGCGATGGCGGCCGAGGGGGCGCCCTACAAGGGGGTCCTCTATGCCGGACTGATGGCGACCGAGGACGGCCCCAAGGTCGTGGAGTTCAACGCCCGCTTCGGCGATCCGGAATGCCAGGTCCTGATGATGCGGATGGCCGGGGACATCGTGCCCTATCTGCTGGCCTGCGCGCGCGGGGACGTGTCGCGCCTGCCCGAGCCCGAGTTCAAGCCGCAAACGGTGATCTGCGTGGTCATGGCGGCGCGCGGCTATCCCGACAGTCCGATCGAGGGTTCGATCATCCGCGGCGCGGATCAGGACTTCGGCCCTCATGTCCAGGTCTTCCACGCCGGGACGAAGAAGCGCGACGACGGCACCCTGGTCGCGGCCGGCGGGCGTGTTCTGAGCGTCTGCGCCGAGGGCGACGACATCGCCGAGGCGCGCGAGCGGGCCTATGCGGCGGTACGCAAGATCGACTGGCCGGGCGGCTTCAACCGCACCGACATCGGCTGGCGCGCGTTGGATCGCGACTGAAGGTTGTGTTAGGGTTGGGTCATGGCAAACCCGGCGATCCAGCCTGAAGACGACGAAGACCTGTTCGCTACGCCGGATACGGCGGCGGACGAAGCCGCGATGACGCGTGCGGAGGCAGACTTCGCTGCGGGGCGGTTTGTCAGCAACGACGCTGTGATGCGTTGGGTCGGATCTTGGGGAACCGACAATCCGCTGCCTCCGCCGAAATGCGGCGACTGATCTGGTCACCCGATGCGATCAACGATCTGATCGACATCGAGCGCTATATCGCCGAGTTCAATCCGGCTGCCGCCCGGCGCTTCTTCATTCGCATCCAGGCCTGTGCACAGGGATTGGTCGAGTTTCCCGAGAAGGGCCGACCGATCGGTCGAGGCCGCCGGGAGCTGACGCTAGTGCGCCCCTACGTCATTCGTTACATCGCGGTAGACAGCGAGGTGCGCGTCCTGTCGATCCGGCATTCGGCGATGCGCCCCGAACGCTGACGCCTCAGGCGTAGGCGAACAGCAGCCGGCCTTCGCCCATGCGCTCGCGCAGCATCGGCAGGTCGGTGTGGGCAGTGGAGAAACAGCCGTAGCTGCGGCCCAGCTTGCCTTCGCGAGCCAGGAAATCCGGGTCCGCATAGTCGGCGCCGTGGATGATGATGGCGCGGTCGCGCGCCATGTTGTTCGAGTATTCCAGCCCATCCAGCAGCACGTTCGGCCCCTGTTGCGCGCCCCAGCCCGCACCGGCGGTGGCATAGGCGCCGACCGACGACATGTAGCTGTCCGGCGTGTTCGAGAAGCGACGGGCGAAGCCTGAGTGTTCCGGATCCGAGCCACGGCCGTGGCAGGTGCGGAAGGCGGTGACCCGGCCGCCGATCAGGTCGACCTCATACAGACGCTGGTCGCCTGAGAATTTCTGGAAATCGACCAGATACATCCGGTCGCGCAGGGTGATCTTGTGGCTGTGCACGTCCAGAGCGGCCATGGCCCGGCTCATCAGCTCGGGACGGACCAGCCGTTGCGGATCCAGCGGCGGCGGGGTGATCTGGGGAATGTGCGGCAGGGGCGGCGGCGGCGCGGCGGCGGCCAGCACGATCGGCGTCACGGCGGCGGGTGCGGAGGCGCAGCCGGCGAGCAATGCCGAACCGCCCAAAATCATGCCCCGTCTCGATAGCCGCATGCGACGCCCTTCGTATCGGTTTGCCGAAGTCATGGCTTGTTTCACAAATACGCCGCCCGGTTCAACCGGAGCCTTGGCCGAAACTCGCTGACGCGTATGGTGACGCCAACGTATCAGGGAGAGGTTTATGAAGTTCGTCGCACTGGCCGCAGCCGCCGTTCTGGCGCTCGCCACGCCTTCGCAGGCGCAACAGGGCCCGGCCTCACAGGCTTTTCCCGCGAACGGAGAAACCACGTTCGTTCACGCCGGGCGGCTGTTGGCGGACCCGGAATCGGGCGTTGTGCTGCGCGATAAAACTCTCGTGATCGTGGGGAACCAAATCACGGAGATACGCGACGGCTTCGTCGGCGAGGGGCCGAACGTGGTCGACCTGCGCGATTCCTTCGTGCTTCCCGGACTGATCGACAGCCATGTGCACCTGACGTCGCAACAGAGCCCGACAGGGCGGCTCGACGCGGTCACGCGCGATCCAGCGGACAGCGCAATGGTCGGCGCAGGCTTTGCCCGGAAGACCCTGATGGCCGGCTTCACAACCGTGGCCGACCTGGGCGGCGACAACGACGCGGTCTTCGCTCTCCGAGACGGGATCCGTCGCGGCGACGTCGCCGGGCCGCGGGTGATCGCCTCGGGATCATCCGTGTCGATCCATGGCGGGCACGGCGACGTCAACGGCTATCGCGACGACATCATGCACCTGTTGTCATCCGAGAGCGTCTGTTCGGGGCCAGAGGACTGCATGCGGGCCGTGCGGACGCAGGTTCGCTCCGGCGCGGACATCATCAAGATAACCGCGACTGGAGGCGTGCTGTCGAACACGGCGGCGGGCCTGGCCCAGCAGTTCACCGACCCCGAACTGGCCGCCATCGTCGAGGTCGCCCACCGGATGGGGCGCCAGGTGACGGCGCACGCCCACGGCGTGGACGGGATCAACGCCTTCCTGCGGGCCGGCGGCGACTCGATCGAGCACGGCACCTATCTGGACGACGAGTCCATCCGGTTGTTCCGCCGTGAGGGGACCTATCTGGTGCCGACCCTGCTGGCCGGCGACTTCGTGGCCAGGGTGGCGTCGAGCCCGGGCAACTTCTTCACCCCGGCCCAGACGGCCAAGGCGCTGGAGGCCGGACCCAAGATGCTCGACATGGCGCGGCGGGCGCATGAGGGCGGGGTGCGGATCGCGTTCGGGACGGATACCGGCGTCTCGGCCCACGGCGACAACGCCCAGGAGTTCGCGCTTCTGGTCCGCGCGGGCATGACGCCGCTCGAGGCAGTCCAGGCGGCGACCGTCGTGGCGGCCGAGCATCTGAGGATCGCCGATCAGGCCGGCCTGATCGCGCCCGGACGTCCCGCGGACATCGTGGCGGTCGAGGGCGATCCCCTGACCGACGTCACGGCGCTTGAGGACATGGCCTTCGTGATGAAGGGCGGCGTCGTCTACCGCAACGACTGAGCCAGGAAGGCCGCAAACGCCGCCTCGTCCTCGAACCGGGCGGCGACGGGCCAGGAGACCACACGGGTCCGCCAGTCGGGAGGCAGGCGGACCCAGTCCTTTTCGGTCGTGACCAGACCGGCGTCGAAGACGGCGGCGCGGTCGACGAGGAAGGCGAGGTCTGCGGGCCTGTATTCCGCATGGTCGGGGAAGGGGACGAAGTCGGCGAGCTCGCACCCGGCGGCGATCAGGGACCGCTCCACCTTCCACGGCTTGGCGATGCCGGCGAACCCGACCTGTGGGCCGGGCGGGGGCGCGTTGGCGGGTTCCAGCCGGGCGATGAAGGTCGGCAGGCCTTGGAACACCTCCAGCAGGTCAGGATCCGCAGGCGGGGCGTCGGCGGGCAGCAGGACGATCACGGCGTCGGCGCGGGCCAGACCGGCCTTCAGCGGCTCGCGCATCGGGCCGGAGGGGAAGACCGAGCCGTCGCCGAAGGGCCATTCGTCTCCGCGAGTCTCCCCGTCGACGACGATCAGGCTGAGGGTCTTCTTCAAGGCCGGGTTCTGATGCGCGTCGTCCAGAACGAGGGCCTGTGCGCCGCCCGCCACCGCCGCCTGAGCGCCTGAAACGCGGTCCGCGCTGATCCAGGCGGGGGCATCTCCCGACAGCATCAGGGGCTCGTCGCCGACCTCGGCGGCGGTATGGACGGTCGGATCGACGCGAAGCGGTCCAGTCAGTTTGCCGCCGTAACCACGCGATAGCGCGTGAGCTTCGACGCCGCTCCGATGCAGCAGGCGCAGGACCTCGCGGGCCACCGGCGTCTTGCCCGAGCCGCCGACGGTCAGGTTGCCGATGGAGATGACCGGAACGCCGACCGCGACGGGGGCGGCCCTGGCGATGCGGCGCGCGGTGGCGGCGGCCCAGATCCAGGAGGCGGGTTTCAGGAGGGTGCGGACCACGCGGCCGTGGCGACCGTCGCGTTGGTACCACCAGCGGGGCGTCCCGAGCTTCATCGGCGGATCGGCGGCAGCAGGGGCTGAAGCGCGTCCCACAGCCGATCCAGACCGGCGCCCACATCTGCGGCGGCCCTGCGGGCGCGCTCGCCCATGGCCTGGGCAGCGGCGGGGTCGCTCAGCAGGGGGGCGACGACGGCGGGCAGGTCGCCGGGCGAGGCGACCAGGCTGAGCCCTCCGGCGGACACCAGATCGCCGGTGACGGCCAACCAGTTCGAGGCGTCCGGGCCGGCGACGGCGGGCTTGCCGAGACGCGCCGGCTCCAGCGGGTTGTGCCCGCCCCAGGGTTCGCGGCCGAGGAAGGATCCGAACGAGCCGCCCATGACCACGACATCGGCCAGCCGCAGGAACAGGCCGAGCTCGCCCAGGGTGTCGGCGACATAGATGTCGGTCTCTGCGTTCGGCTGGGCGCCGCGCGACCGCAGGGCGAAGCGGTAGCCGTCGCGGGTCAGGGCGGTGGCGATCTCGGACCCGCGCTCCGGGTGGCGTGGGACGAGGATCAGGCACAGCCGCTCGGTTAGGTGATCCAGCGCGCGGACGATGGCCATCTCCTCACCCTCGTGCGTGCTCGCCGCCACCACCACGGGGCGATCGCCGATGGCGGCGCTGAGCGCGGTGAAGGCCGAGGCGTCGTGAGGCAGGGGCGCGCCGGACAGCTTCAGGTTCACCAGACCGTCGACCCGGCCGCCCATGGCCTGGAGCCGGTCAGCCGAGACGATGTCCTGAGGCAGGACGCAGTCGAAGGATTCCAGCAGCTTGCTGGCGGATTTTGGAAAGCGGGCCCAGCCTGCGGCGGTCTTCTCGGTGATGCGGGCGCTGACCAGGGCGAGCGGAATCTTCCGTTCACGGGCGGCGAGGATCAGGTTGGGCCAGAGCTCGGACTCGACGAAGACGCCCAGCGACGGCCGCCAGTGATCGAGGAAGGCGGCGACCACGCCCGGCGCATCGACGGGAGCGAACTGGTGGATGACGCCGGGCGGGAGGCGGCGGGCCAGCAACTCAGCGGATGTCAGAGTGCCGGAGGTGACGAGGACGGTCAGGTCGGGGCGGGCCTTCACGATCCGCTCGACCACGGGCAGCAGGGACAGGGTCTCGCCGACGCTGACCCCGTGCAGCCAGATCAGGTCGCCGTCGGGACGAGCGACGCCCGGCATGCCCAGACGCTCATCGACGCGGGCGGCATCCTCCTTGCCCTGTTTCACACGGGCGTCGAGGAAGCGCGGCGCCAGGGGCTCCAGCATTCGGGTCAGCAGGCGGTAGGCCAGAAGGGGCAGGGTCACAACCGCTCCAGCCCCGTGATCGCATCCGCGCGCGCCTCGACCGCGGTCAACAGATCGGCCCAGGGACCGGTCACCTCGGCCAGGTCGGCGCCCTCGGGATAGCGGCGCACGTCGTAGACGATGGCGCCCTTGCCGAAGGGCAGGGGCAACACGGCGCGGTCCCAGCTGTTCAGGCGGACGGCCGGATTGCAGCTCATGCCGATGAACAGCACAGGCGCGCCGGACATCCGCGCCATCAGGGGCATGCCCTCGGCCATGACGCGGACCGGGCCGCGCGGGCCGTCGGGGGTGATGGCCAGGGCGCCGATCTTGAGCTGTTTCAGACCGTCGCGCAGCGCGCGCGAACCGCCCTTGGCGGCGTCCGCCTTGTCCTTGTTGGCTGAGGAACCACGCACGGCCGGGAAGCCCTGCAGAGCCACGGCCTTGGCGATGAACTGGCCGTCCGGGCTGAGTGATATCAAGGCCTTGGCGGGCTGAGCTAAGTCGAGCGGCCAGCAGGCGGGGGACAGGCCGATGCGCGAATGCCAGAAGGCGCAGATGACGCCGCCGCCGTCGGACCAGACCTGTTCGGCATGCTCGCGGCCCTCACAGGTCCAGCGGATGGTGGCGAAGCAGAGCTTCATCCAGGCGGCCAGAACGGACGACAGGATGGACTGGATGAAGGGGTTTCGGAGCGGCCTCACGTCAGGCGACCGTGGCGACGGGCGGCGTTCCGTCCAGCGACTGCCGTTTCGCCAGTCGGCTGTATAGACCGCCCTTCTTGACGAGGGCCGCATGTGTCCCGGTCTCGACAATGCGACCCGCCTCCAGCACCACGATACGGGTCGCATGCCGGACCGTAGACAGTCTGTGGGCGATCATCAATGTTGATCGACCCTCCATCAAGCGCTCCAACGCGGCCTGAACCAGGGCTTCGCTCTCGGTGTCGAGCGCCGAGGTGGCTTCGTCGAGCAGCAGGATCGGCGCGTCTTTCAGGAAGGCGCGGGCAATGGCGATGCGCTGGCGCTGGCCGCCGGACAGACGCATGCCTCCCTCTCCGGCGCGGGTCTGATAGCCGTCAGGCAGGGCGGTTATGAAGTCGTGGGCGGCGGCGGACCGGGCGGCGTCGGCGATCTGTTCGGTCGTGGCGTCCGGACGGGCGTAGGCGATGTTGGCGGCGATGGTGTCGTCGAACAGGAAGGGCTCCTGGGTCACCAGGGCGATGCGCGCGCGCAGGTCCGACAGCGACAGTTCCCGCAGGTCGGCGCCGTTGATCGTCACCCTGCCCGAGGTCACGTCGTAGAAGCGCGGCAGCAGGCTGAGCAGCGTCGACTTGCCGCCGCCGGACGGACCGACGAGGGCCACGGTCTCACCGGGCTTCACCGTCAGGGAGACCTCGCTGATCGTCGGCGCCGAGCCATAGCTGAAGGTCACGTCGTCGAAGGCGATCGTCGCCGGGCCCGGCGGCAGGGGCCGGGGCGCGGCGGCCTCGCGAATCTCCGGCGCAATGTCGAGGGCGGCGAACAGGCGCCGCGCGGCGGTCAGGCCCTCGGCCATGACGGTCTGGAGGTTGGTCACCTGACGCAGCGACTGTCCCGCGGACATCAGCAGGCCGACATAGGCCGCAAAGGCACCGACCGTCATCTCGCCCTGGCGCGCCTGCCAACCGGCATAGGCCATGACGGCGGCGACGATCAGCATGGCGACCAGGTTGGAGAAGGGACCGGCGAAGGCCCGACTGTCGGCGGACTTGATGACATGGCGCTGGCGACGGTCGATGACCTCGGCGACGCGGTCCTGTTCGGCGGCCTCGCGGTTCTCGATCTTGATCAGGCGGACGCCGTCCAGGTTCTCCATCAGGGCGGTGGAGAGGTTCTCGGTCTCGACCATGGCGCCGGTCGTGGCCTTCCTCATCCGCTTGCCGAAGCGACGGATGACATAGGCGATCAGGGGGGCGCCCAGCAGGACGATCGTCGTCAGCTTCCAGTCCGACCAGGCCATATAGAGGATGACGGCGACCAGGGTCAGGCCGTGCTGGGTATAGTTGACCACGCCGTTGGTGAAGGCCTCGCGCACCAGGTTGGCGTCGAACAGGACGGACGAGACGAAGGCGCCGGAGTGCTGGCTGCGCAGGCGGGCGAGGTCGGCACGGATCATGGCGCCGAACAGTCGGACCTGGATGTCGCCGACGATGCCGTGGCCGATGCGGTTGACCAGAGCCGCCTGGCCCAGGGCCGCCGCCGTCCAGATCAGGCTGATGCCGACGATGACCGCCGGGATGGCGATGAGGGCGTTCTGGGGCTGGACGACGAAGAACCCGGCGATGGTCACGGGCTTGGACTGGAACATGCTGTCGATGGCCGGCTGCAGCATCTGCAGGATGGTGGCGTTGCTGATCCCCGCGATCGCAGCGCAGACGAGCGACAGGATCAACGGCGTCTTCCGCGCTGACAGGTAGTCGCGCCAGATGCGGCCGATCAGGGAACGCGAAGCGGCGTCCTCCTGCGGGACTGGCGGGACGGGCAAAGTCATCCGCACGAGGTCGGACGACCCGCTCTCCAAGTCAAGCCGTCAGACGACCGGCGGGATGTCGGCGTCGGTGATCACCACGGTCCCCTCGGCGCTGACCAGGGGTTCGTCGGACGGGAAGCGAGGGTAGTTCTGACCGTCGAACGCCATCTTCGCCTCATAGGCCGGCGGGCCGCCGCCGCCGGACACGGTCACGCCGATATCCGGCAGGCCGTTGCTGGAGGTGGTCAGCAGGCGCACGGGATTGCTGACGCGCGAAACATTGCCGACCTGTTCCCAACCGGCCGCGCCGGGACGCAGGATCAACAGGTTGCAGCCGCCCGAGCCGCACCAGTTCATCCCCACCAGATAGACCAGGGCGACCCGACCTTCCCCCTCGCCGACGATTCGAACGACGGTGCGCGTCGAGTCGGCGTTCTCGCCCAGGAAAGCCGCGATGGCGGTTCCGAGAGCGGGGTCGATCTGGTTCGCGGGGCGCGCGGGCGCCACGGGCGCGGCCGGAGCTTCGGCCTCCACCGGCGCGGAGACCGGGGCCTCGGCGGGCGAACAGGCCGCGAGGGTGAGCGGCGCGAGGATCAGGACGAACGGGTTCAGGCGCATCGGGGACACTCCGGCGGGACGATGGTTCGTCATTGATCCTGCACGGGATGACGTAGCCTGTCGCCCCCACTATGTGTGCGGCCATGACGCGTTTCGATGTGAGCACGGAGGCTGGTCGCAAGGCGGCCGAGCGGGACTTCTTCTGGAACGACCACGCCTTCCTGCGGCTGGCCTTCTCGAACGCCCACTGGCTGGGACCCGACCTGGTGCGGACCAATCAGCCGTCGCCGCGCCAGCTCGAGGGCTGGGCCATGCGCGGGATCAAGACCGTCATCAACCTGCGCGGCGAGCGGGACGAGGGCTACTACTGGCTGGAGAAGGCAGCATGCGAGCGGCTGGGCCTGACCCTGATCGACGCCCCGCTCGATTCGCGCGATCCGCCCGAGAAGTCGCGCATCCGGCGCGCTCGCGACCTGTTCAAAACCATCGAATATCCGGTGCTGATCCACTGCAAGTCCGGGGCGGACCGGGCCGGGCTGATGGCCGTCTTCTATCGCCATTTCCATCTCGGCGAGCCGATCTCGCGGGCCATGACCGAGCTGTCGAAGAAATACCTGCACAGCCGCGAGGGGCTGACGGGCGTGCTCGATCATTTCCTCGAGACCTATGTGAACGAGGTCGAGCCGACCGGCGTGGGCTTCATGGAATGGGTCGAGTCTGACGCCTATGACCCCAAGGCGATGCGTCAGGACTTCCGGGCCAACTGGTGGGGAACCCTACTGACCGAGAAGCTGCTCAGGCGGGAATAGTCAGCCCCCGGATCTTAGCCCCAGGGGCCCGTCGGGTCGCGCTTGGGCTCCGTCTCTCCGCGTTCGGCATCGAGACGCGCCTTGCGGTCCGCCTCCCACTGGCGAAACCATTTCGCATAGCCGCGCTCGCGACCCAGGATGACCAACCACAGGGCGAGGGTGGCCAGGAGGCCGACCAGACCGGCGATCTGGGCGCCGTCCAGCGTGGTTCCGAACAGGGTCACGAGGCACGCTCCATCGGGAAGGGCTGGATTCGATCCGCCTCGTCGTCATCCCCGACGGTCGGCGGTGTCAGGTCAGGCGCATGGGCGAAGGGGTCCTCGGCGACCGGTTCGTCGGGGGTCGAGGGCACAGGCGCGGTCCAGGCGGTGTCCTGGTCGACGAGGACATCCTGGCGGGTCGCTGGACGCCGGGTGGCGAAGGCGACGATGCCGACGCCCAGCGCCAGCAGGCCCAATACGATCAGGGTTGGGATCATGGAGCGCTCCTTCTTTCACGCGCAGCCTAGACCGCTAAAGCGTCTGCGTCGCGATGAGGGTTCCGCCTGCGACGATCAGGCGTCGCCGCGCGGGTCGATCATGCGGTGGGCGTGCAGGATGAAGAAACGCATATGGGCGTTGTCCACGGTGGCCTGGGCGCGGGCTTTCCAGGCGGCCTTGGCCTCGGCGTAGTTGGGGAAGGCGCCGACGAACTCGACCTGGGACAGGTCGCGGAACACCGGGGCGTCCAGGTGACGCAGTTCTCCGCCGATCACGATGTGAAGCAGTTGCGGGTCGGCGGCGTTGGGGGCGTCGGTCATGGGGCGTATCCGGGAGGAGCGGGGGTCAGGTCGCCAGCGGGATAGGCGTTGTGCGCCTCAGGATCAACGGGTGGAGCGCCGGGGCGGAGCAGACGAGGCTGGCTTGACGCGGGTCCGGGCGGTTGAACGCCCAGGGATGACCGTGGTGATCCGAGACCCTGGCGCCGGCTTCGGTGGCAATCAGGGCGCCCGCGCAGACGTCCCAATCCCATTTCGGCGTCAGGGCGATGGCCGCATCGAAGGCTCCGGAGGCCACCAGGGCCATGCGGTAGGCGAGGGCGTTGCGCTTCTCGTACCGCATCGGCGGCCAGGGCTCGGGCCAGTGCGGCCCCTCCATCAGCCGGGCGTCGGCCAGGACGGCGGCGTCCTCCAGCGTATCGACGTCGGAGGCCGTGATCGGGCGGCCGTTCAGACGCGCGCCGCCGCCGAGCGTGGCCTCATAGGTCTCGCCGGTGGCCGGAACGTGGATGACGGCGGCGACGGGCCGGCCGTCCTCGACCACGGCGATGGGGACGCACCACCAGGGCTGGTTCTTCATGAAGGCGACGGTGCCGTCGATGGGGTCGACGACGAACAGGCGGCGGCGCGACAGGCGGTCGGGCGTGTCCGTCGTCTCCTCCGACAGCCAGCCGTAGTCTGGCCGGGCGCTCAGCAGCCCGTCCTTCAGCATGGCATCTACGGCGAGGTCGGCGTTGGTGACCGGGGAGCCGCCGTCCTTGTGGGTGATCTTCAGCCCCCGCTCGCGCTCGGCCTCGGCCAGGGCACCGGCCGCGAGCGCGGCGTCCTTGATCAGGGCGAGGTCGGCTGCGAGATCGATCATTTTCCGGCGATGGCCACGCCGTCGAACAGCAGGGACGGACTGTTGAACCCGCCCCGGAACTCCAGGTCCGAACCCGGCACCAGCCGCATCCACAGGTCCGCGAGGTTTCCTGCGACGGTGATCTCGCTGACCGGATAGGCGCGCTCGCCGTTCTCGAACCAGAAGCCGGAGACCCCGGCGGACCAGTCCCCGGTGTTGGCGTTCAGCGAGGGGCCGAACATGCCGGTGACGACCAGACCGGTTCCCGCCTGACCCATCAGGCCGTCCAGGTCCGCCTCGCCGGGCGTCAGATGCAGGTTGTGGGTCGAGACGCCCGCCGGGCCGACGAGGCCGCGCGAGCCATGGCCGGTGGTCTTCAGACCCAGCTGGGCGGCGGCGGAGTGGTTCAGCAGCCATGTGGTCAGCACGCCGTCGTCGACCAGGTTGCGGCGCTCGACCGGCGAGCCCTCGTCATCGAAAGGCGTGGAGGCCATGCCCCGGACGCGGAACGGGTCGTCGATCAGGCTGAGCCCCTTGGCCAGCACCGGCTGGCCCATCCTGTCCTTCAGGAAGGACTGGCCGCGCGCGATGGACGGCCCGGAGATGGCGCCGAGCAGGGGCGACAGAACCTGGGCCGCAACCCGGCGCTCGAAGATGACGGGGGCCGTGGTCGAAGCGATCTTGCGGGGGCCGAGCTTCTCGACCGCGCGGCGTCCGGCGATCTCGCCGATGCCGTCGGGACCGGGCAGGTCTTCGAGCCAGCGGGTCGAGCGGCTCTCGCCGCCGCGCTCCATGGCGCCGTCCTTCTCGGCGATGACGCCGACGCCGAGCGAAAACCCGGTCGAGGCATAGGCGCCGTCGAAGCCTTCCGACGTGACCAGACGCCAGTGGGTCGAGCCGGTCCCGGCATGGCCGCCTTCGGACTTGGAGACGCCGGGGACGGCGAGGGCGACGGCCTCGGCCTCGCGGGCGACCTGTTCCAGCTCGGCGGCGGTGCGCTCGGACGGGTCGGACAGCTGCAGGTCGGGGAAGGGGCCGCGCGCCAGCTCTGCGGCGGAGACGAGGCCAGCGTAGGGATCTTCGGGGGCCAGACGGGCCATGGCGACGGCACGCTCGATCAGGCGGGCGCGGGTGGCGGGGCTGAGGTCCGAGGCGGAAACCGTCGCCTGCCGCTTGCCGATGAAGACGCGCAGGCCGAGGTCGCGGCTTTCCTCGCGCTCGACGTCTTCCAGCGCGCCGTTGCGGACGCCGACGGACAGGGAGGCGCGCTCGGCGGTGGCGGCCTCCGCGCCGTCGGCCCCGGCCTTCAGGGCGGCGGCGACGATCTCGTGGAGCAGGTCGGAAGCGGGGAGGCTGTCAGGCATGGCCCGATATGGCGGACCGGGGGCCGTGCCGCAATGCAAGGATGCCCCTCTCCCGGCGGGAGAGGGCTTGAGGTCCGCAGAGCGAAGCGATGCGGCTTGGCCGAAAGGGTGAGGGGCAGCCCTCACCGGCGAAGCCAACCGCTCAACCCTTTCGCGCCGGAACTCCGGCTGCGCCGTCGCATGAAATTTAGCCGTGCGGCGAGCCCACGAAGGCATGCACCATCAGCATACCGGCGGCGGCGATCAGGGCCAGATAGGTCAGGATCATGCCGATCAGCCGCCCCGGCGTCGGCTTTCCGGCCGTCAGCCCCGTCGCGTGCAGCACCCGGCCGAGGAACATCACACCGCCCACCGCATGGATCGTATAGGCGGGCAGACCCAGCAGGGTCAGCACGGCCAGGGCGCCGACGCAGACCGGGATATATTCGACGGCGTTGCCGAACACGCGCCCGGCCAGGGTCAGGTCGGCGTTGCCGCCGTCGCCCAGTACGACGCGATGCTTCTGGCGCTGCAGGACGACCCGCACCGAGAGAATCACGAGCAGCAGGATCAGCAGGCCGCTCCACAAGGCGGCGGCCTGAGCGGGGGTCATGTCCGGCATGGTGTCTAGTTCTCCCGTCCGACCGGATACAGCCGGTAGCGGTCATCATAGAACGGAGTTCGTTCGTAGAACCATGCCAGACGCGCATCGCCGTTCGCGGCGAACTCGGGCTCTGCGGCCAGCTTGGCCTCGAACTCGGCCTTCAGCGCCGGATCGGCCGCTATCATGGCCTCCGCGAGCGGGGCGATGGCATAGCCCTCGATGTATTCGACGCGGCTGAGAACCTCCGGGAACAGGCCCCAGGCGAAGAAGCTCTCGGACGATTGGGGCTCCAGCAACAGGACGGCGATGTCGCCCAGCGGCTGGTCCGTCGGCACGCGGACCGAACCGGGCGCATAGGTCCAGTCGCGGCGTTCTGCGGTGACGTCGGTGACGCTCGCCTGGACATGGCCTTCGTTCGGGCGGGGTGCCAGCGTCGGATTGACGAGGCGCAGCATCTCGACCGGCACAGACCGCGGGGCGTCCAGCGTCTCCATCGTCAGGCCATGGATGCGCAGCCGCTCGATGATGTCCGTCCGATAGGCAGGGACCCAGTAGGCGGTCGGACGCCGCAGGCGCAGCCCTGCGCGCGAGCCGTAATAGGGCAGTTGCCACAGTTCCGGGTCGGGACGGCCCAGCCAGCGGATTTCCCGACGGCCCGAGGCGGGGCTGTCGTAGGTCTCGTAGAGCACGCCCTTGAAGGCGCGGGTCTGGTGCGCGACCGGATCGGAGCCGAAGTTCGTCAGCACCTCGGCCGGACGCAGGGCGCGGTCGGCGGTGATCGCCGCGCGCAGCGGTGCCAGGTTCTCGGCCAGAATACGCATAGAGGCTTCGAGGAAGACATAGGTCCCCAGCACCCGCTGTTCATAGGGCTTGAGGCTGTGGTTCTCGATCAGGATGGTCGGGACGTGGGCCGCGTCGCCCCAGCCGTTCGAGAACCGTTCGCCCAGGCCGCCGTCGTTCAGACCTGCGCGGGGATTCTGGTCGTCGATGCCGAAGACGAGCGGGCCGGGGATGTGGCCCTGGTCCTCGAGCGCCGCGTTCATCGCGGGCTTGAAGACGCCATCCAGCCAGCGAGCGCTCGACGGCGAGCGGCTGAAGGCATCGAATTCACCGTTGAATCCGTAGGTTATGTCGTACTGATAATCCATCCCATCGGTGACGTGGATGTCGAGATAGAGGTCGGGTTTCACCGCGTTGATGAAGGTGCGCAGCGCCTGCATCTCCGGCTGGTCCAGCTTCATGAAGTCGCGGTTCAGGTTCTGGTTGGTGCCCGTATTACGCCAGCCCTGGACGCGCGGCCCGCGCTGGTTCGGACGGCTGTAGGGCGAGGCACGCTCATGGCCATCGACCGACAGGATGGGGATCAGCACCAGGTTGGCGTGGTCCAGAAGGTCGCCCTTGTCGCCGAACGCCATGTCGCGCAGCAGCATCATGCCCGCGTCCTTGCCGTCGATCTCGCCCGGATGGATGCCGGCCTGGGCCAGCAGGACGGGCTTGGCCGGGTCGAGCGTCGCGCCGTCCCTGGAGGCGATGACGGCATAGATCGGCCGGCCTTCGGGCGAGACGCCGAACTGTTCGATGCGGATCAGGTCGGACGCCGCGTCCAGCCGGTCGAACCAGGCGCGGGTCGCGGCATAGTCGGGGCTGAAGTCATGCACCGGATCGCGCTCGAAGTCGGTGATCCAGGGGTTGGAGGCGTCGGCCAGTAGGGC
This sequence comes from Brevundimonas sp. FV1ye28, assembly GCF_058681135.1. NCBI lineage: Bacteria > Pseudomonadati > Pseudomonadota > Alphaproteobacteria > Caulobacterales > Caulobacteraceae > Brevundimonas > Brevundimonas sp. FV1ye28. The sequence continues at coordinate 504,832 of NZ_CM178731.1, forward strand.
GCGGCTGGCGCCGTTCCACTCCAGCGCGGGCGGCAGGAAGGCCTGGTCCCAGGGGGCGGTGTTCGGAACGGACTGGGACATGGCGGGGCTCGCGAAGGCCGCAAGGGCGGTCAGGATGAGGACGTGGCGCATGGCCCGTTCATCCTCTCTCGCCTCCAGACTGGCAAGCCGTGATCAGCTTCCGGGCGCCGGCAACGACCATCCACCCTCTGCGACCAGCACGGCGGCCGAACGCGCCACGTTGAAGAGACTATAGGCCACCAGCACGATCAGGGCGCTGATCGCGATTCGTCGCCAGGGCGCGAACGCCGCCACCGCGGTGCCCAGGCTGAAGACCGCGAACCCTATCCACAGCCGTGGTTTCGACAGCGTCGCGAAACTGGCATCGGCGAGCATCAGGCTGATGAAGATCGTCACGACGATCAGATTGGCCGCCAGGATGCAGGTGAAGATCAGGCGCCGATGCGCCCAGAAATGCGCGTCGAGATCGATTCGCTTCTCGACCCCCTCGGCCGTGACGCGCGGAAAGGTCACGCTGGCGGCGACATAGAAGGTTGCGGCGACGACCAGACCCACGAACAGCAGGGCCAGGCTGAACGGCGCGCCCCGGAAGATGGTCCAGGCCTGGCTCCAGAAGGTCGCGACGTCCATGGCCACGAACAGGGCCAGCAGAGGCGTCAGCCAGCCGAAGCGGACCCTCTGGCGCTCATGCAGCACGCGCGAGAAGCCGCCCACCAGTTCGGCGACGGACAGGCCGAGCAGCAGGCCGTAGAAGCTGAAGAAGAACTCGAACGCGCTCAATGATCGTCCCCCGAAGCGTGGCTGTGGACGCTATCGAAGGCGCAGAGCGCGGTCACCCCCGCCGGGCGACTAACCGCGACGGTCGCGCTTGCGTTGCAGGCGATCGACCGTGCCCTGTTCGTCCTCAAGCCGTTCGCGCAGATCCGCGAGGCTGGCGGTCTGGGCGGCAGTGGGTTCGGCGACGGCTTCCATCTCTTCGATCTGCTGCGTCAGTTCGAACACGGCCTCCTCGGCCGCGAACAGGCGGTCCTCCTCGCGAGGGCTCAGGGGCGGGCGCGGGGCCTCGCGAAGCCGGCGGGTGTCGCCGTTGCGACCGGCCAGAACCTGGGCGTCGGCGGGCGCGGGCACAGCTGCGGCCATGGGGGCGGCGAAGGCGATGGCCAGGGCGACAGCGGCGAATTTCATGGGATGGCTCCGGGGTGAGAAGCCGACGCTATCTGCAAGATCCCGACCGTGTCATGCAGAAATCGCAATCCGGACACATTTTGTGTTGCGGCGCACCATTCGCGCGCCAGTGGCGCGTCAGAAGGGCCTCAGAGAGAGCGGACGACCGATCGAAGGCCATCCTATTTCCAGATCGGCGTCCCGTCTCCCGGCAGGCCCAGCCGGTCCCACATATCCGACACCCGCTCGACGACCTCGGCGTCCATGCGGATTTCCTCGCCCCATTCACGCTTGGTCTCGGGCGGCCATTTGTCGGTGGCGTCCAGGCCGATCTTGGAGCCCAGGCCGCTCTCGGGCGAGGCGAAGTCCAGATAGTCGATCGGGGTGTTCTCGATCAGGGTGATGTCGCGGGCAGGGTCCATCTTGGTGGCCATGGCCCACATGACCTGTTTCCAGTCGCGGGCGTCGATGTCGTCGTCCACGACGATGACCCACTTGGTGTACATGAACTGGCGCAGATAGCTCCAGACGCCCAGCATCACCCGCTTGGCGTGGCCCGGGTAGGCCTTCTTCATGGACACCACGGCGATGCGGTAGCTGCACCCCTCGGGCGGCAGCCAGAAGTCGGTGATCTCCGGGAACTGGGCCCGCAGCAGCGGGATGAAGACCTCGTTCAGCGCCTCGCCCAGCACCGATGGCTCGTCCGGCGGACGGCCGGTGAAGGTGGTCAGATAGATGGGATCGCGGCGCATGGTGATGGCGCTGACCTGGAAGACCGGGAAGGTCTCAACCGAGTTGTAGTAGCCGGTGTGGTCGCCGTAGGGGCCTTCGGGCGCGTGTTCGTCCAGCAGGACATGGCCCTCGAGCACGATCTCGGCCTGGGCCGGGACCATCAGGGGAACGGTCTTGCAGGCGACCAGCTCGGCCTTGGCCCCCCGCATCAGGCTGGCGAACTGGTACTCGCTGAGGGTGTCCGGCACCGGCGTCACGGCCGCCAGGATCGTCCCCGGATCGGCGCCGAGCACGACGGCGCAGGGCAGGGGCTCGCGCTTCCCGGCCTTCTTGTGCCGCGCATAATGCTGGGCACCGCCGCGATGGGCCAGCCAGCGCATGATGGCCTTGTCCTTGCCCAGGACCTGCATCCGGTAGATGCCGAGGTTGAAGTCGTCCTCGCGGTCGTCGCTGGGGCCCTTGGTGACGACCAGACCCCAGGTGATCAGGGGCGCAGGCTCGCCGGGCCAGCAGGTCTGGATAGGCAGGCTGGTCAGATCGATCTGATCGCCCTTGAGCACCACGTCCTGCACCGGCGCCGACTTCACCACCTTGGGCCGCATGGCCATCACCGATTGCGCCAGAGGAAGCATGTCCATGGCGTCGGACAGACCGCGCGGCGGCGTCGGGTTCTTGAGGAAGGCCAGAAGCTCGCCGACCTCGCGCAGTTCTGCGGCCGTGGTGCGGGCCTTCTTGTCCAGGGTCACGCCCATGGCGACCCGCTTCACTGTGCCGAACAGGTTGGCGAGGGCCGGGATGGGGCTGATCGAGCCGTCGGGCATGACCGGCTTTTCGAACAGGACCGCCGGGCCGCCGTTCCTCAGCAAGCGCGTCTGGATCTCTGTCATCTCCAGCACGGTGGAAACCGGCTCGGACACGCGCACCAGTTCGCCCGAGGCCTCCAGCTGGGCCATGAAGTCGCGCAGGGATTTGTATGCCATGCGGCCCGATTAGGACGGCGTGAGGGAGCTGTCACCCTTGCCGAGCGCCGAGAGGGCGCGGTCCAATGCCGCGACGATCAGGCCGAGGACCAGGAAGAAGGCGAGCAGGGCGCCGAAGTTGACCATGGCCGGTCCCCAGCCGAGCGCACCGATGTCGATGAACCAGTAGGGATACCAGCCGATGATCTGGCCGTGGATCACCGTGAACACGCCGTAGGCCAGCGGATAGGCCAGCCATTTCACCGGATCGATCCAGCGCAGCCGCCCCTTCGGCACGAACAGCAACCAGTCCAGCACGAAGGCGATCGGCATGACGGTGTGCAGGATCTGGTTGACGTAGAACAGCAGCCCCTGAGGGTTCCAGGTCGCGTCCAGCAGGGTGTGATAGATGACCCCGACGACCGCGATATACATGGCCACGGCGGCGCGGACGCCCTCGGTCGCGGTCCAGCGACCCAGCCTGGTGTCCGGAAACAGGGCAGGCGCCGTCAGGGCCAGGGCGACCAACACATTCGTCAGGATGGTGAAATAGCTGAAGAAGACCACGGTCGAGCCCAGCGCCGACCGCGTCCCTTCGCCCATCAGAAGGACGTATTGGGCGATCAGCCCGCCCCAGCCGACGACGGCGAACAGGATGCGCCAGCCGCGCGCGGCGCCGTGCATCCTCTGGATCATCAGTAGGCCGGCCTGTCGGACACCAGCGCCCACATCGGCAGATGCAGGGTCCGGGTCGCGGCGGCGATCTGGAGCGTCGTCAGATGCGCGCGGCCGGCTTCTGCGCGTCGCTCTTCTTCCGGGGTGATCTTCAAGGCGGCGGCGACGGCGTCGATGTCCATGCCGCGCTCCTCACGCCATCGCTTCAGTCGAGCGCCGACCGCCGCGTCGGTCGGATCGATGCCGGGGAAACCGAGGACAGAACCCATAGCGAACCTCCCTGCGCGGTCTGATCGCCGCGTCTGGCCCTATTCTTGATCCCAGACGAAGTCCTTGTCGATCCAGTCCCCGAGACGGCCGTCCGGGCGGGCGAGCGCGTCGATGCGTGCCATCTCCTCGTCGGAGAGCTGGAAGTCCCAGATGTCGAAATTCTCGGCGGCCCGCTCGGGCTTGGTCGTGCGGGGAATGGCGATGACCCCCTGTTGCACCAGCCAGCGCAGGGTGACCTGACCGTTGGACTTGCCGTGGGCGCGAGCGATCTCGCCGATGACCGGATCGTCGGCGATCTGGCCCTGGGCCAGGGGCGACCAGGCGGTGATCGACGAGCCGAGCGCGGCGGCCGTGGCGCGCAGGGTCTTCAGCGACAGATAGGGATGGTATTCGACCTGGTTGGTGATCAGGCGGGCGGGGGACAGGCCTTGCGCCTCCCGGAACTCGGCCGACGGGAAGTTCGAAAGCCCGATCGCGCGGGTCAGTCCCTTCGCCTTGGCCTCGTTCAGCGCGCCGAGCGTCTCGGCGAAGCTCGGGGTCGCCTTGGGCCAATGCAGCAGCAGCAGGTCGGGCGTGAAGCCGAGGCTGTCCGCTGATTCCCGCGCCTGGCGCAGCAGGGCGTCGTGCTCGAAATGCTCGACCCAGATCTTGGTCGTCAGCCAGATGTCGTCACGGGCGACGTGACCGGCCTCGATGGCGTCGCGGATGCCGTCGCCGACCGCCGCCTCGTTCTTGTAGATCCAGGCCGTATCGATGTGGCGATAGCCGATCCGCAGGGCCTCCGCGACCATGCGCCGCGCGTCGGCGGGCTCAAGCTGCCATGTGCCGAATCCCAGTTGCGGGATCGTCAGACCATCGACGGTCAGGGACAGCTGTTCGGACATGGGGGGCTCCAGGCAAGGTTCGGGCGAACGACCGATATGGGGGCCTCTGGCCACGACGCCATCCCGTCGCGCGAATGAAAAAGGCCGCGTCCCTTGCGAGACGCGGCCCTGATCGGTGTGAAGAGGGCAGAACCCTATTCGATGTCTTCGTTCAGCAGGCCGACCTTGTAGAAGCCGTTCGACTGCAGGTCGTTCATGACTTCCATGAAGGCGTTGTAGCGGACTTCCGGCTGGGCGCGGACGAAGACGCGCTCTTCTTGGCAGGCCGGCGATCCGCCGCCCAGAGCGGCGCAGACGTCAGCGGCCAGGGTTTCGATCGTGGTCTGCTGCTCGGCGATGAAGATCGAGCCCGAGTCCTGGATGGTGATGTAGACCGGTTCCTTGGGCTCTTCGCCGGTCGGCGGCGTCGCCGGCGGCAGGTCGAGGCGGATCGAGACGGTCGCGAGCGGGGCGGCGACCATGAAGATGATCAGCAGCACCAGCATGATGTCGACGAACGGCGTGACGTTGATGTCCGCGTTCTGAGAGATGGTCTTGCCACCTTGTCCGGCGGGACCTGCGAGCTTGGAGCCCATGCGTTGTTTCTCCATGGAGGCTCGGGCGCAGGGCCGGAGCGACGCGTTACGGTTCGGACGGTTTCTTGGCGTCTGCCGCGAGGCTTGTAAAGCGGTCTCGGAACGAAGTCGGTTCCCTGGCGGCGCTTTTCGCTCGAACGGGGAGAAATCCTCCTCCGCACGCGGCGAAGGAGGATTTATTCGTCAGCCCTTGGCCAGCTTCAGGAACCGCTCGACCAGGGCCGGGTCCGATTTGAACTGGCCCGTGAAGCGGGTGGTGATGGTCGAGACGTGGCGGTGATGCACGCCGCGCGTCGTCATGCACTGGTGCTCGGCGTCGATCAGGACGGCCACGCCGGCGGGGGTCAGATTGTCTTCCAGCGCCTTGGCGATCTCCTGGGTCAGGGTCTCCTGCGTCTGCAGACGCTTGGAGAAAATCTCGACCACGCGGGCGATCTTGGAGATACCGACAACCTTGGCGGTCGGCAGATAGGCGACATAGGCCTTGCCCAGGAAGGGGGCCATGTGGTGCTCGCAGTGGCTCTCGACCTCGATGTCGCGCAGCAGCACCATGTCGTCATAACCCTGCACGTCCTCGAACGTGCGGCTCAGTTCCTTGGCCGGATCGGCGTCATATCCTTCGAACCATTCGGAATAGGCGTCCACGACGCGCTTGGGCGTGTCGAGCAGCCCCTCGCGATCGGGGTTGTCGCCGGACCAGGCGATCAGGGTCCGCACGGCGGCCAGGGCCTCGTCGCGGCTGGGCTTGGCCAGTGCGGAATCGTTGCCGACCCGCAGGGCGTTGGAAACTTGGGCGTCCATGAACTGTTTTAAGCGGCTTAGTAGCGCCGGAACGATGGTTCCGGATTGACGCGTGCCGCCCTCCCTTTTCGTTGCTGAAGCCTGTTCGGCGCAGCAGCACGGCTATATGGGACGCGTAGCCTGTCCCGCAAGAAAACCGACTGCACCGCGATCAAATGACACTGTACCTGCACGACACCCTGCGCCGCGAGAAGCGTGAGTTCACGCCGCGCGACCCCGATCGGGTGACGCTCTACGTCTGCGGACCGACGGTCTATGACTATGCCCACATCGGCAATGCGCGTCCGCCCGTGGTGTTCGACGTCCTGGTGCGGCTGCTGCGGCGCGAGTACGGCGCCGAGAGCGTCATCTATGCCCGCAACGTCACCGACGTGGACGACAAGATCAACGCCAAGGCCCATCGCGAAGGCGTGCCGATCGGCGAGGTCACGGCCCGCTACGAGGCCGCCTATCTGGCCGACATGGCGCTGCTGAACGTCTCGCCCCCAGACCTCGCGCCGCACGTCACCGACCATATGGACGCGATCATCGAACAGATCGGCCAGATCGTGGATCAGGGATGCGCCTATGCGGCCGAGGGCCATGTCCTGTTCGACGTGTCGAGCTATCCCTCCTACGGCGCTCTGTCCGGCCGGAACCTGGACGACATGATTGCCGGCGCCCGCGTCGAGGTCGCCCCCTACAAGAAGAACCCGCACGACTTCGTCCTGTGGAAGCCGTCCAAGCCGGAGGAGCCGTCCTGGGCTTCGCCGTGGGGCGAGGGGCGTCCGGGCTGGCACATCGAATGCTCGGCCATGATCGAGAAGACCCTGGGCCTGCCGATCGACATCCACGGCGGCGGCATCGACCTGGTCTTCCCCCACCATGAAAACGAGATCGCGCAAGGCGTCTGCGCCCACGGCCACGCGCACGGCGACCACGCGCATGAGGAATACAGCCGCTACTGGATGCACAACGGCTTCCTGACCGTCGACGCGGAGAAGATGTCCAAGTCGGTCGGCAACGTCCTGCTGCTGCACGACCTGGTGCAGTCGATCCCGGGCGAGGTCGTCCGCTGGGCCCTGCTGAGCGCCCATTACCGTCAGCCGCTGGACTGGAATCAGGCGCTGCTGGACCAGTCGCGCAAGAACTTGGACCGGCTGTACGGGGCGCTGCGGCGTGCCGATTCGGTCGATGCCCTGGGCGACATGCCGTCGCCGGCCTTCCTCGACGCCATCTCCGACGACCTCAACACCCCGGGCGCCATGGCGACCATGTTCGCCCTGTCGAGCGAGATCGAACGCGCCATGACCGCCGGCGACCACAAGGCGGTCGGCATCGCCAAGGCCGAACTGATGGCGTGCGGACGAATCCTGGGTGTGCTGCTGGCCAGTCCGGATGCCTGGTTCGAGGGCGGCGCCGACGACGCCCTGAAGTCCGAGGTCGAAACCCTGCTGGCCGAACGCGTCACCGCGCGGGCGGAGAAGAACTGGCCCGAGGCCGATCGCATCCGCGACCGCCTGACCGCGCTCAACGTCGTGGTCATGGACGGCCCGACGGGCGCGACCTGGCGGCTGAAGGACTGATCCGTCCTCCGGTCGCGTCCCTCTCACAGGAGGAGACAATCGGCCTACGCCGATCTAAACCGGGCCCATGTTCAAGTCCGTCCTGGTCGCCAATCGCGGCGAGATCGCCTGCCGTGTCTTCCGCACCGCCAAGCGGATGGGGATTCGCACCATCGCCGTCTATTCGGAGGCCGACGCCCAGGCCCTGCATGTGCGAGAGGCCGATGAGGCCGTCCTGATCGGCCCGGCGGCGGCCCGCGAATCCTATCTCGTCGCCGAAAAGGTCCTGGCCGCCGCCAAGGCCACGGGCGCCGAGGCCATCCACCCCGGCTACGGCTTCCTGTCCGAGAACGCCGAGTTCGCTGAGGCCGTGATGGCGGCCGGCATCATCTGGATCGGCGCCCCGCCGGCCTCGATCCGCGCCATGGGCCTGAAGGACGCGGCCAAAAAGCTGATGGTCGAGGCCGGCGTGCCCGTCACCCCCGGCTATATGGGCGAGGACCAGTCCCCCGACCGTCTGAAGGCCGAGGCCGACGCCATCGGCTATCCGGTCCTGATCAAGGCCGTCGCGGGCGGCGGCGGCAAGGGCATGCGCCGCGTCGATGCGTCCGAAGCCTTCCTCGACGGCCTGGCCTCGTGCCGGCGCGAGGCGGCGTCCAGCTTCGGCGACGACCGGGTCCTGATCGAGAAATACATCCTCTCGCCCCGCCACATCGAGGTTCAGGTCTTCGGCGACTCGCACGGCGAGGTCGTCCACCTCTACGAACGCGACTGCTCCCTGCAACGCCGCCACCAGAAGGTCATTGAGGAAGCCCCGGCCCCCGGCATGGACGCCGCGACGCGCGAGGCGGTCACCTCGGCGGCGGTGAAGGCGGCCAAGGCCGTGAACTACATCGGCGCCGGCACCATCGAGTTCATCGCCGACGCCTCCGAGGGTCTGAAGGCCGACCGCATCTGGTTCATGGAAATGAACACCCGTCTCCAGGTCGAACACCCGGTCACCGAGAGCATCACCGGCGTCGACCTCGTCGAATGGCAGTTCCGCGCGGCCGCCGGCGAGCCGGTCCCGCTGAAACAGGCCGACATCCCCCTGAACGGCTGGGCCATGGAAGCCCGCCTCTACGCCGAGGACCCCGCCAACGGCTTCCTGCCGTCGATCGGTCGGCTCGACCATTTCGTCCTGCCGGACGACATCCGCATCGACACGGGCGTCGAACAGGGCGGGGAGGTCAGCCAGTTCTACGACCCCATGATCGCCAAGCTGATCGTGCATGAGGATACGCGCGAAGCCGCCGCCGAACGGCTGGCTGACGCCTGTGGCGAGGTCGAGGTCTGGCCGGTCAAGACCAACGCCGGGTTCCTGACCCGCTGTCTTGAGCATCCCCGTTTCGTAGCGGGAGATGTTGATACCGGCTTCATCGGGATGGAGGAGGCGGCGCTGACAGCCGCAGATTTGAGCGTGGAAGTGCAACTCGCCGCTCTGGCTGTCGAGAGCGCTGGCATTCATGAATCAGCCCTGTCCGTTTCACCGTCTAGAGGTGATATTTGGTCTCCGTTTGACCCACTCTTTGGCCTCAGCGGTTTTCGGCTCAATCGAGAAAGCTCCCCAACATTCCGAATCTGGGTCGATGGCCAGAGGGTGGATGGCGGGGTGAGCCTCAACGGCAGCCATTACGAGATCACTGTGAACGGGACCGAAGATTCGGCTCTCGTCTATGGCCGGAAGGTTGAACTGGCCGCCCACAACGCAGTGGTTGGTGTTGCGAGCCGAAGCCAACCGATCCTTTTCTTCTGCGGCAACGCGCATCTGATGTCAGGCTACGCTTCAATAGCAGCCGGTACCGCCGCCTCCGACGGCTCCCTCCGCGCCCCAATGCCCGGCAAGATCGTCGCCACCCCCGCAAAGGCCGGCGACACGGTCACCAAGGGCCAGCCGATCATCGTGCTGGAGGCCATGAAGATGGAGCACGCCCTGACCGCGCCCTTCGACGGCGTCGTCGGCGAGATCGGCTTCGCGGTCGGCGATCAGGTCACGGCCGACGCCGTCCTGGCCAAGGTCGAGGCGAGCACCTAAGTCCGCCCATGCCTCTCCATATGATCAAGCTCTGCGTCGGCGTCTCCGAGGTCGAGACGCTGGAGCGCCGCGCCGAAAAGAACCAGTGGCTGACCGTCCACACCCGGATGACGCCCAAGCGCGCGACCGAGATCGAGGACGGCGGCTCCCTCTACTGGGTCATCAAGGGCTCGGTCGCCTGCCGCATGCCGATCACGGACATCAAGACCGAGGGGGAGGGCAAGGCCTCCCAGTGCCTGATCACCCTCGCGCCCCAGGTCATCCGCACCGCGCCCCTGGCCCGTCGCCCCTTCCAGGGGTGGCGCTATTTCGACCCCAAGGACGCGCCCGCCGACCTGTCGACCCTCGACGCCGGCGACATGCCCGAGGATCTGGCGAAACAGCTCCGCGAAATGGGGGCGTGGTAAAGAAACCCTTCTCCCCTTGCGGGAGAAGGTGGCAGCCGAAGGCTGACGGATGAGGGGTCACACCGGCGGCCGGAATGACGGCTGGCCGGGCTGACTTCCGCCGTCAGCATGACCCCTCATCCGACCTCGCTTCGCTCGGCCACCTTCTCCCGCAAGGGGAGAAGGATCGTGTTGACCTTCCTGCGCCGACGTGGTCTCCGCCGCCTCCCATGCCCTTCCTCAGCCCCGCCACCCGCTCCACCACCAAGGCGCTTCTGACCCTGGCCTGGCCGGTAGTGCTGGCGCGGATCGGCATCATGACCATGGGGCTGACCGACGCCATCGTGGTCGGCCGATACGCCTCGCGCGAACTGGCCTTCCACTCCCTGGCCTGGGCTCCCCATTCGGTCATCGTCGTCACCGCCGTCGGCCTGCTGTTCGGGGTCCAGGTCATGACCGCCCGGATGCTGGGCGAAGGTCGGCGCGCGGAGGTCGGCGCGGTCCTGCGGCGCGGCTTCGCCTATGCGCTTCAGATCGGGATCGCAGCCTGTATCGCCCTGATCGTCACCGGCCCCTGGTTGCTGCGTCAGATGAATCTCGACACCGGCCTGGCCGAGGGCGCCGGTCCGGCCCTGATCGTCCTCGCCCTGTCCATGCCCGCCTATTTGATCTCGGTCGCGGCTCAGTTTTTCCTCGAGGCGCTCGGCAGGCCCAAGCCCGGCATGGTCGCGATGTGGGTGGCCAACGCCGTCAACCTGGCGCTCAACCTGCTGCTGGTGCCCGACATTCTCGGCATCGGTCTGAACGGCGCGACGGCCTCGTGCTGGGCCACCTTCGCGGCGCGCGCGGCCCTGGCCATCTTCCTGGTCGTCTACATCGTCCGCCTGCCAGAGGCGCGGGCGCTCGGCATCTTCACCAAGCCGAAGCCCGATCCGAAGGCCGCCGCCGAACAGCGCAAGATCGGCTACGGCGGCGGCTCCTCCTATTTTATCGAGGTCGCGGCCTTCGCGGCCATGACCTTCATCGCCGGCCAGATCGGCACGAACGAGACCGCCGCCTGGGCCGTGGTGCTGAACATCTCGGCCATCGTCTTCATGATCCCCATGGGCCTGTCCTCGGCGACTGCGGTGGTGGTCGGCCGGGCCTATGGAAGCGGAGATCGCACAGCCGTCCTGCGCGCCGGCCTCGTCGGCATCGGCGTGGTCACCGCCCTGACCCTGGTCGTCGCCCTGGTCGTCTGGCCCAGTTCGCATCTGCTGGTCGGGGCCTACAATCGCGATCCGCTGCTTCTGGCCATCGCCGCCCCGGCCGTGGTGCTTGCGACCCTGTTCTTCGTCGCGGATGGCATTCAGGTGGTGGCGGCCCAGGCCAACCGCGCGGCGGGCGACGTCTGGTGGCCGACCATCATGCATTTCGTCGCCTATGGCGGCATCATGATGCCGCTGGGCTGGGTCCTGGCGCACCAGATCGGCGTGGACGGCCTGGTCTGGGCCGTCATCATCGCCAGCCTGGTGTCGTCCACACTGCTGACGGGCCGCTTCGTGCGGGTGGCGCGGCGTGCCAAGGGCTTAGGGCTTAGGGACTAGGGAATGCAGGCATCGGGGTTGCGAACCGCGACGGCACTCGCCACTAACCCCTGCTAATCCCTAATCCCTAATCCCTCGGATCCATGTCCCGCATCCTGATCACCTCGGCGCTGCCCTACATCAACGGCATCAAGCATCTGGGGAATCTCGCGGGCTCCATGTTGCCGGCGGATGTCTACGCCCGCTTCAAACGGGCCCAAGGCCACGAGACCCTCTACATCTGCGCCACGGACGAGCACGGCACGCCGGCCGAACTGGCCGCCGCCGCCGCTGGCCAGGACGTCCAGACCTATTGCGACGAACAGCACGAGATCCAGAAGCGGGCAGGGCAGGCGTTCGGCCTCAGCTACGACTGGTTCGGCCGCTCCTCGCGCGAGCCCAACCGTCGCCTGACCCAACATTTCGCCAAGGTGCTGGAGGAGAACGGCCTGATCGAGGAACGCGTCGACCGGATGATCTATTCGATCGACGACGCCCGCTTCCTGCCGGACCGTTATGTCGAGGGGACCTGCCCCCACTGCGGCCATGTCGGCGCGCGCGGAGACCAGTGCGACAACTGCGGCCGCCTGTTGGATCCGACCGACCTGATCGCCCCCTATTCGTCGGTCTCCGGCTCGACCAACCTTGAGGTCCGCGACACCCGCCACCTCTATCTGCTGCAGACCAAGATCGAGGACCGCATCCGCGCCTGGATCGAATCGAAGTCCGACTGGCAGACCCTGGCCCGGTCCATCGCGCTGAAGCATCTGGACGAAGGCCTGATCGACCGCGGCATCACCCGCGACCTGAAATGGGGCGTGCCGGTGGTCGGTCCCGACGGCGGTTCGCGCCCGGGTATGGAGGGCAAGGTCTTCTACGTCTGGTTCGACGCCCCCATCGAATACATCGGCGCGACCGAGGAGTGGGCCGAAGCCAACGGCACGACCTGGCGCGACTGGTGGCGCACCGACGAGGGAGCCGACGACGTCCGCTACGTCCAGTTCATGGGCAAGGACAACGTCGCCTTCCACACCGTCAGCTTCCCCGCCACCATTCTGGGCTCCGGCGAGCCCTGGAAGACGGTCGATACGCTGAAGGCCTTCAACTGGCTGAACTGGTACGGCGGCAAGTTCTCGACGTCCCAGAAGCGCGGCGTCTTCATGGACCAGGCGCTGGAAATCCTGCCCGCCGACTACTGGCGCTGGCGCCTGACGGCCTACGGGCCTGAGCATTCCGACTCGGCCTTCACCTGGGAGGACTTCCAGGCCTCGACCAACAAGGACCTCGCCGACGTTCTGGGCAATTTCGTCAATCGCATCGTCAAGTTCGCCGAGGCGAAATTCGACGGCGTCGTCCCCGAGGGCGGCGAACCCGGCCCGCTGGAAGCCAAGCTGGACGCCGACATCCGCGCCGGCCTGGCCGAGGCGACCGAAGCCTTCGAGGCCATGGAGTTCCGCAAAGCCTGTCAGGCCCTGCGCGCCGTCTGGGTGCTGGGCAACGAGTACCTGCAGGAAGCCGCGCCCTGGACCGCCTTCAAGACCGATGTCGATCGCGCCGCCGTGGGCGTCCGCACCGGCCTGAACCTCGTCGCCCTGTTCGCTCGGATCGCGGCCCCGGTCATGCCCTTCTCGGCCGAAAAGATCGCCGCCGCCGTGGGCGAGACGGACCTCAGCTGGCCATCGGCCGACGCGAACCTGCTGGATCAATTGCCGCGCGGCCAGACTGTCGCGGCCGCCGAGGTCCTGTTCAAGAAGATCGAGGACGTCCAGGTCGCGGAGTGGACCGAACGGTTCGGCGGCACCCAGTGAAGCCCGCGCTGGCGGAGCATTCGCCGGCGACTCTCTCGGCGGTGCGTGCGCGCCTCGCCGCCACCGGCCGCGCCCAGCTGCACGATCTGCTGACCGTCGCCTACGCCGACCACCTGCGCACCGAGGCGGACCGCCCCGACTTCAACGTCGTCACCCGCCGCTCGACCGGTCACGTTGACCTGCCCGGTGCCTGGCTCCATTCGCTGGAGCCGCAACAGCGTCAGGCCCTGGGGCAGGCGGTGCAGAACGCGGCGACCGACGACTTCCAGTACCTGTTCGACAACCACCCGATCTACGACACGGCCGAGGCCGGAACCGCCGAGCCCGTCTGGGCCGATCTGGTCGGCTTCCTGAACGGCGACGCCTTCCTGGGCCTGATGCGACAGGCGACCGGCGAACCCCGCATCGCCATGGCCGACGCCCAGCTGACCCGGTTCCGCAAAGGCCATTTCCTCACCGAGCACGACGACACGGCCGAGGGGAAGAACCGCTTCTACGCCTATGTCCTGGGCCTGACGCCCGGCTGGCGGATCGACTGGGGCGGCCTTCTGGCCTTCCACGATGCCGAGGGCAATGTCGCCGAGGCCTTCACCCCGCGCTTCAACACCCTGAACCTGCTGAAGGTGCCTGCGCCCCATTCGGTGACCCAGGTCGCCCTGTCCGCCGGCGCCGACCGCGTGTCGATCACCGGCTGGCTGCGCGGCGTTTGACTATTCGAACAGGGCTTTGGGCGCGCCTTCGCTGGCGGGCCAGCCCAGGTAATAGACGTCGGTCGGCCCCACGACCCAGTCCACCAGCCGCCACCGGCCTCCGGTTCGTCGCAGCAGGGCGTAGGTGGTAGGCCCGTCGAAGAACCCTTCCTCCATCGCCTCGGCATAGGGCGTGCGCGAGAAGTCGATCGGGCGACCGTTCGGCTGCTGGATGCGACCGGCATAGAAAGCCCACTCGCCCTGGATCCGCAGCGTGTCGACGACGAACTGCACCGGCTGATGGATATGGCCCTCGATCGCCGGGCGGATGGTGTCGAGCAGGACGCGGCGCTGCGGATCGCCGACCGGCACGCCGCGCACCGCGCCCTGGACGACCGGGGCAGGCGTCGCCAGCTCGGCGCCGCCCGTCATCGGACCGGCCAGCAACAGGGACAGAAGGACGAGGCTCATCGCGAACTCCAAAGGGTCGGCGACCGCCGGAATCATTCCGCCCTGATCGTCGCCGAGACCCTAGAAGCGTCGTCGAAACAGAGGAAGCCGACGCGGCGGTTGCGTCAGGTCGCGTCAGGCTTGGCGATCGCCCGCTGGGCCAGACAGACGGTCAGTTTCTCGCCCACCTCAGGCCGGCAGGACTTCTGCACCTCTGCGGCGGTGATATCGAGGAAGGCGGGCGCCGAGGCATTGTGCGATTCGACTGCCAGAGCCCGGACCACGGTCGAGCGATAGCCGTCCCAGATCATGTGCAGGGCGACGTAAAGAACGATCACCAGGCCGACGTAGCCGATCCAGCGGAAGCGGGTCAGCAGCTTGGCGATATAGGTCGCCGCGACGCCCATCAGGCCGATCGACAGCACCAGGCCGAAGACCATGATCCACGGGTGGTCGTGCGCCGCGCCCGCCACGGCCAGCACATTGTCCAGCGACATCGTCACGTCGGCGATCAGGATCTGGATGAGGGCAGCGCCGAACGTCTTGCGCTTCAGCCCCATCTCCTCGGGCGAGGGGCCCTTGCCGTGCTCGATGGCGATGGCGAGTTCGAGTTCGGCCTGCGCCTCGGCCTGGTCGTGGGTCGCGGCCTCCTGCAGCTCGCGCCACATCTTCCAGCACACCCACAGCAGCAGCACCCCGCCCGCGATCAGCAGGCCGATGATGGCCAGCAGCTGCACCGTGACCAGGGCAAAGAGAATCCGCAGCACGACGGCCGCAGCCAGACCGATCAGGATCGCCTTGCGGCGCTGTTCCTGAGGCAGGGCGGCTGCGGCCAGACCCACGGCCACGGCATTGTCGCCGGCCAGGACCAGGTCGATGGCGAGCACCTTTCCTAGCGCGGACAGCTGGCTGGCGAATTCGGGAGAGCTGAAAAATTCCATGATCGGTCTCTAGCGCCGGTGTCGGCCTGCGCCAAGCCGCCGCATCAGCCCTGTTGCTTGCGCGACGCTTCATACAGCGCCACGGCCGCCGCGTTCGACACATTCAGGCTCTCGAACCCGCCCGGCATGGGGATTTTCGCCAGGACGTCGCAGTGTTCTGCGACCAGCCTGCGGATACCGTCGCCTTCCGAGCCCATGACCAGAACCGTCGGCCGGTGATCCAGCGCGCTCTCCAGGGTCTCGTCGGACGATCCGTCCAGCCCGACCGCGCGCCAGCCCATCTCGGCCAGGGTCTCCAGCGCGCGCGACAGATTCGTCACCCGGGCGCAGGGCAGGCGTTCGGTCGCCCCAGCCGACGCCTTGGCCAGGGCCCCGGCCAGCACCGGCGAATGGCGGTCCTGCACCACGATTCCCTTGGCCCCGAAGGCGAGCGCCGAACGGAAGATGGCGCCGACGTTCTGGGGATCGGTCAGCTGGTCGAGCATGACGATGATTCCCTCGGCCGGGTCCGCGAAGTCCTCGAGCGCGACGCCTTCCAGCGGCTGCACCTTGAAGGCCAGGCCCTGGTGCACCGCACCGACGGGCAGCATCCGCTCCAGCGCGAGCGAATCGATCACCTCGACCTTGTGGCCGTTGGGGATGCCGTCGCGTTCCAGTTCGGCGGCGCGGTCGGCGGTCGCCAGCAGGCGGCCCATACCCTTGCGCGCCGGGTTCTCCAGCGCCGCCAAGACGGGATGGCGGCCCCAGACGAAGCCGTCGGCATCCACCTTGCCGCGCCCGGCACGCGGGGCTCCGGTGGTGAATCCCTTGGTCGGCGGATTGGGATTCCACCCGCCCCGATCCGGCCCCTTGGCCCCGTCCGGAGCTCCGGTCTTTCGGGGGCGATCACCGGTTTTTCCGGGCGCATTTTTACCCGATTTCCGGTCGTTGCGTTCTGGATTTCTCGACACTATAAGACGCCCTCCGATTTGGAGCCCTAGGGCTTTCGGGTCTGGCGCCCCCTCTATCCTAGGCGTGTCAGAGACCGAAAGCTTTTGTGTCCGATTGGTTCGAAAACGCGCTGGGGGAATGTCCCGAGTGGCAAAGGGGGGGGACTGTAAATCCCCTGCGTAAGCTTCGTAGGTTCGAGTCCTACTTCCCCCACCACGCGCTTTCGGAACGACGGATCGGACCCCATATCGGGTCGGCGGTCGAGGGTCAGGCCTTCTCACGAAGGCTCCGCACCTGAGGCCGTCTCCGTGCGGGTATAGTACAATGGTAGTACAGCAGCCTTCCAAGCTGAATATGTCGGTTCGATCCCGTCTACCCGCTCCATATTTTTGATACGCACCAGCGCCCCCATTCCCGTCTTGGGCCAGGGCCATCAGGAGTTTGGCCATGGCCAAGGAAAAGTTCGAACGCACCAAGCCGCATTGCAACATCGGCACCATCGGTCACGTTGACCACGGCAAGACGACGCTGACGGCGGCGATCACGATGACCCTGGCCAAGGCCGGCGGCGCCAAGGCCATGGCCTATGCCGACATCGACGCTGCGCCGGAAGAAAAGGCCCGCGGCATCACGATCAACACGGCTCACGTCGAGTATGAGACGGCCAACCGTCACTATGCTCACGTCGACTGCCCCGGCCACGCCGACTACGTGAAGAACATGATCACCGGCGCCGCCCAGATGGACGGCGCGATCCTGGTCGTCTCGGCCGCCGACGGCCCGATGCCCCAGACCCGCGAGCACATCCTGCTGGCCCGTCAGGTCGGCGTGCCCGCCCTGGTCGTCTTCATGAACAAGGTCGACCTGGTCGACGACAAGGAGCTGCTGGAGCTCGTCGAGATGGAAGTGCGCGAGCTGCTTTCGTCCTACCAGTTCCCGGGCGACGACATCCCGATCACCATGGGTTCGGCCAAGGCCGCGACCGACGGCGTGAATCCGGAAATCGGCGAACAGCAGGTGCTGAAGCTGATGGAAACCGTCGACGCCTACATCCCGCAGCCGGAACGTCCCGTCGACCTGCCCTTCCTGATGCCGGTCGAAGACGTCTTCTCGATCTCGGGCCGCGGCACCGTGGTCACGGGCCGCGTCGAAAAGGGCATCGTCAAGGTCGGTGAGGAAGTCGAAATCGTCGGCATCCGCCCCGTTCAGAAGACGACCTGCACCGGCGTGGAAATGTTCCGCAAGCTGCTGGATCAAGGCCAGGCGGGCGACAACGTCGGCGTGCTGCTGCGCGGCACCAAGCGTGAAGACGTCGAGCGCGGCCAGGTGCTGTGCAAGCCGGGCTCCATCACCCCGCACACCAAGTTCCTTGCCGAAGCCTACATCCTGACCAAGGAAGAAGGCGGCCGTCACACGCCGTTCTTCACGAACTACCGCCCTCAGTTCTACTTCCGCACGACGGACGTGACGGGCATCGTTCACCTGAAGGAAGGCGTCGAGATGATCATGCCGGGCGACAACGCCGAGCTGACCGTCGAGCTGATCACCCCGATCGCCATGGACCAGGGCCTGCGCTTCGCCATCCGTGAAGGCGGCCGCACCGTCGGCGCCGGCGTCGTCGCCAAGATCGTCGAGTAGTTCGAAGCGCTGCGTCGCGCGCTTGCGCGGCGGATGGGATCGCATGCGATCCCCGCGACGAACGCCCGAAGCGCAAGCGAAGGGCTGACAGTCTTCGGACCGATCTGAAGAGGCCCCGCCGGAGCAATCCGGCGGGGCCTTTTTCTTGGCTTTGCCCTTCTCCCCTTGCGGGAGAAGGTGGCAGCCGAAGGCTGACGGATGAGGGGTCGTACCGGCGGTTGGCGAATCCAAACAGATCTCAGACGTCGGCGTGACCCCTCATCCGACCTCGCTTCGCTCGGCCACCTTCTCCCGCAGGGGGAGAAGGAAAGCGCTAGACCGCCCGAGTTGGCAAAGGATCGACCGAATTCCTCCATTCAATCAAAGCCCCTCTCGATTGAGACCCCAAATACCTGACGCCCCCTGAAACCCCCTCACACTGTCTCCTTTCATCGGGAGGCACAGATGAGCGAAAAACCACAGGGTCGGACGTCAGCGCCGGACGAGGTCTGGGCGCGGGTGCAGGAGGATTATCTGGCAGGGATGTCGGGGCCCGACTGCTGCCGGCGGCATGGTGTGAGCCTGTCGGCCTTGCGCAATCGGGCGGCTCGCGAAGGCTGGCGACGCTCGGACCAGGCCTGGATCCCGCCTCAGTCGCTCGATCCCTGGGACGAGGGCCGGATTCTCGAAGACCGGATGTGCGGAAATCTCGACCTGATCGAATGGGGCGACCTGTCGGGCGTCGCCGAGGGGCGGATGATGCGCGCCGTCCTCCGCGGGGATTCCGCCGAGTTCATGCGCTGGCACAAGGTTGCGGAGATCATTGAGGTCCGGGACGCCGAACTGCGCCGCTGGGCCGAGGAGGAAGAGGCCCGAACCTATCAGATCCGCCAGCGCGCCCGCGATATCGAGGCCGAGGAGAAGGAACGGGACAACGAACGGGACTCTGGGGACTATCTGGACTCTGAATTCGACGAGAGTCTGGAAGACCAGGGCCCGGTTCGCGGTTTCACCATCACCCGGGACGGCGAACTGATCCGGAAACCCAGGCCTGACGGTTCCGCCTCATCCGACGGGCGGGAACGGGTGACGCTGAAGGAGACCGACACCCCGCCTCTTTCGTCAGCCTCCGACGAACAAAGCGCGATCGGGGACCGCCGCGGCGCGGGTGAGCCCGAGCCTGTCTCTGACACGGCCTGCCTGAGCCAATCGTCCTGTACGCCGCCTATTTTCCCGGTCGAACCGGGCAATGACGAAAGCCAGCAAACCTACGCGTTCGGCTTGCCCGTCGCCGGATCGGTCGCGGTCTCGCCGGAGTTGCTCGATCCCTTGGACCCGGCGGGCTCGGTCGCGGGGCGGGGGGAATGACCGTCGCCGTCTGGGCGCTGGTTTTCGTTCTCGGTCTGGCGCGGCGGTCGTGCGGGGTCGGTCATGGTCAAGCTCCTGAGTGTCGGAGCAACGCTCTATCCGTGTCCTGGCTCCCAAGGTTTCGTTCACCACGTCATTATACCGGGCCGAAACGGGGGCTGGGCTAGATCGACCGCAGGAACGCGCCTTGCTTGAAGGGGCGCACCGGAGACCTGCATGCCCGAAACGCTACAGATCGAGGTCGTCAAGGCGGCCCAGCTGACGGTCGCCGACCGGGTGCTGTGGCGCGCCATGGTCGAGGCCAACCCCGATCTGGCCAGCCCCTATTTCCGCTGGGAGTTCACCGAGATTGCGGCCCGCATCAGCCCGGACGCCGCCGTCGCGATTCTGTCGAAGGGCGGTCGCACCATCGGCTATTTCCCGCACCAGCGGCGCGGTTCGGCGATCCAGCCGCTCGGCGCGCCTATGAACGACTACCACGGCGTCATCGCCATGCCGGGCGAGGCGCCGTCGCTGGCGACCGTCGCGGCCCTGCTGAACGCCCCTCGCCTGAACGTCTCGGCCTGGGTCGGGCCGTCGGGCGCCGGAGAGCTACGCGAGACCCTGATGACCGTCACGCCCGAGGAGGGTTACGACGCCTGGTACGCCGAGCGTCGCTCGACCTGGGGCAAATACTTCAAGGACAAGGAGCGCGCCCGTCGCAGCCTGGAGACCGAGCTGGGGCCGATCCGCGTCGAGCGCGATCTGCGCGACCCGGCTCTGCTGGACCAACTGATTCAGTTGAAGCGGGACCAGTACGCCCGCACCAACCGCCACGACATCTTCGCCTGCGGCTGGACCCGCGATCTGCTGCACGCACTGATGGCCTCGGAGCACGAGGACTTCGGCGCCTCCATGGCCGCTCTGTGGGCCGGAGACCGCCTGACGGCGATCGAATATTCGCTGCACGCCGGCGACCGCTACCATTTCTGGTTCCCCGCCTATGTGCCCGAACTGGCGCGCTGTTCGCCGGGCATCCTGCTGACGATGGACACGATGCGGCTGGGTTGCGCGGCCGGCTTCCGCGTCTTCGACTTCGGCTTCGGCGGCGAGGGCTACAAGAAGTATTTCTGCAACGCGACCCAGTCGGTCCGCGAGGCCGTCATCCTGAAGCCGGGCGTCGGGTCGATGCTGTCGGACGCAGCCGTGGGCCTGCTGAACACGGCTGGCGGCAAGGGCGAACGCTTGCGGACCAGCGTGCGCCGTCGCTGGGCCGCCATCGAGGCCTGCGAGACGACACCCGCCAACCGCCTGATGGGCGCGGTCGTCGCCGCCGGTGCGGCCATGAAGAAGGTGGGCGGCGCGCGCCACGCCGCCTGATCGAGATGAGCATGATCCAGAACACGCGCCCTCAAGGCCTGGGCCGCCGCACCCGCTATCCCGGCCCGATCGCCCAGGCCGCGAAACACCCCCACGCCCTGGTCGACCAGGGCTTCGCCACGGACGAGGCCCTGGCCGAGATCCTGCACCGCTATCCGGCCGAACTGTTCGACATCAACCTCTACGACTACGACGACGAGGGTCAGGTCTCGCTTCGCACCGGCGCACGCGGCGGCCTGTCGGGCGACCAGCTTCTCGCGGCGATCCAGGCCGGACGGCTGTGGGTCAACCTGCGCCAGGCCGAGGCCGGGTGTCCCGACCTTTGGCACGCGGCCATGGGTGAGTTCAGGAAGATCCAGGCCACCTATCCCGGCATGAAGGCCGTGACCAACGCCGGCCAGCTGATCATCTCGTCACCGGTCGCCAAGGTGCCGTATCATTTCGACGCCGCCGGGGTGGTCCTGTTCCACCTGCGGGGCCGCAAGCGCCTCTTTATATATCCGGGCGACGAAGCCCATCTGCCCGAGAAGGCGATGGAACAGGTCGTGGCCCGCCAGACGACCGAGGAACTGCCCTACACCCGCGCCTTCGAAGCGGACGCCCAGGTCATGGACCTGGAACCGGGCGAGGCCCTGACCTGGCCCCTCTATGCGCCCCACCGGGTCGAGAACCTCGACAAGTTCTGCGTCAGCCTGTCGATGGACTTCCAGACCTGGCCCACGCGGTTCCGCAACGGCGCCATCTACACCAATGCCGTGATCCGCAGCCGGGGAGGGCGCCCGCGCTTCACCGATACCATGTCGACGCCCGAGCTGGCCGCCCGCTGGGCCGCCTCACTGGCGCTGCGCCGCGTCGGCGGTCTGAAGAGCCGGATCGAGCATTTCGAGCGGGATTTCACGCCTGAAGCCGGGGCTGCCGACGGGGCAGGGGCCTTACAGAACTGACAGGTTTGTCCCTCCCACTCGGGGGAGGGTGGTCGCGCAGCGACCGGGTGGGGGCGGCCGGTGAGACGGACAAAGGCCTGTGGGTCTGACTTTGCCGCCCCCACCCGACCTCCGCTTCGCTCCGGCCACCCTCCCCCGGAGTGGGAGGGAGACGTCCTGCTCAGGTGAATTCGAGGTCATGACGTCGAGTTAAACTGACTTCCGTTCACCGCAGGGTCAGGTTCGTCTCAAGCCTTGGAGAGGAACCCACGTCATGAAAGCCCCCGCCTTTAAGATTGGCGCCACCGCCGCAGCATCCGTCGCCCTGCTGGCCGCCCTCGGCGCCGCAGCCCCGGCATCGGCCGCCGACCGCGAAGTCCGCATTCGCTACGCCGCCGCCCGCGTGGTGGTCATCGTCGAGAACCGCAGCGATATCGCCGTCGAGATCGAGCCCGGCTCCGGCGGCCTGCCCCTGCCGACAGTGACCCGCAACGGCGACGAGGTCCGCATCAACGGCAACCTCGGCCGCAACGCCTTCCGCCGCTGCGAAAGCGGCCCCGCCGACGCCCGCCAGCCGGGGGAGGGCGCCTCGGTCGAGGTCCGCCGCCACGGCCGGGTGAATCTCGAGGCCGCCCCCCTGATCGTCATCCGCACCCCACCCGCCGTCGACGTCTCGACCGAGCAATCGGCCGTCTTCGGCTCCATCGGTCGCGGCGCGACCTCGATCGAACTGGGCAGCGGCGGCTGCGGCGACTGGACCGTGGCCAACACCTCAGGCGCGTCCGACCTCTCGATCGGCGGTTCGGGGAATATCCGCGCCGGAACCTCGCGCAGCCTCGACGCCTCCATCGGCGGCTCGGGCAACATCACGGCCGGTGCCACCGGCGATCTGGAAGCCGCCATCGGGGGCTCGGGCACGATCATCGTCACCAGCGCCTCGGGCAAGGTCGACGCGGCGATCGGCGGCTCGGGCGACATCCGCGTCAACGGCGGCCGACCCGTCGAGGTCGATGCGGCCATCGGTGGATCGGGCGACATCACCATCACCGGCGACGCCGGCCCGCTGGACGCCTCCATCGCCGGCTCGGGCAACATCACCGTGACCGGTACGGTCGCCAGCCTCGACGCCAGCCTGGTCGGCGGCGGCGATGTCCGCGTCGCTCGGGTCCTGGGCTCGGTGTCCCAGTCTGTCATGGGCGGCGGCCGAGTGAGAATCGGCAACTGAGTCTCCTGAACTCGGTCTGCTGAAAGCGACGGCCCGGGCGAGTGGAACCGCCCGGGCCGTCTTGCCGTCCAGTTTCCTGAACATCCCCTTCGGAGCCACAGAAAGTCGTATGGATCGCGCCCGAGCCGCTTGACCAAATCGGAATCAATCGGCATAAGCGCCAACTCTTGTTGGACTGGCTGTGCGGGCAACCGCAGACGCAGTTCGCAGGAACGACCTAAGCGCCTGTTCTTTGCAGCTTCTTGGGACTTCATGGCCTTCGCGGGGGACTGCGTGGGCCAATCGTTTTTGCGAAGTGCGTACCTGAAGGGTCTCGACCCTTGGGCTCCGGTCTTTGAAATGGTTCACAGGACGCAGGTTCGCCTGCTTGGGAAATACGACCGATATGGATCAAAGCATCCGCATCAGGCTCAAGGCCTTCGATCACCGCGTCCTCGACTTTTCGACGCGCGAAATCGTGAATACGGCCAAGCGCACGGGCGCCACAGTTCGTGGTCCGATCCCGCTGCCGACCCTGATCGAAAAGTTCACCGTGAACCGCTCGCCGCATGTCGACAAGAAGTCGCGCGAGCAGTTTGAAATCCGCACGCACAAGCGTGTCCTCGACATCGTCGACCCCACCCCGCAGACCGTGGACGCGCTCATGAAGCTCGACCTGTCCGCCGGCGTGGACGTCGAGATCAAGATCTAAAGAAACAAAGGCGGGATCCGATAATGCGCACGGGCGTGATCGCCAAGAAGCTGGGCATGACCCGCGTGTTCGCCGAAGACGGCGCGCACGTTCCGGTCACTGTGCTTCAGCTCGACGACTGTCAGGTCGTCGGCCAACGCACTCAGGAGCGGGACGGCTACGTCGCCCTGCAGCTGGGCGCCGGGGCCAAGAAGGCAAAAAATACGAACAAAGCTCAACGCACGACCTTCGCTGCTGCGGAAGTCGAGCCGAAGCACGTCGTCATGGAGTTCCGCGTGTCGGACGACGCCATGATCGACGTCGGAGCGACCCTGTCGGCCGACCACTTCGTCGTCGGCCAGAAGGTCGATGTCCAGGCCGAGACGATCGGTAAGGGCTTCGCCGGCGCCATGAAGCGCTGGAACTTCGGAGGTCTGCGGGCCACCCACGGCGTTTCGCTGTCGCACCGTTCGCACGGTTCGACCGGCCAGCGTCAGGATCCGGGCAAGACCTTCAAGGGCAAGAAGATGGCCGGTCACTACGGGACCGAGATCGTCACCACCCAGAACCTCACCATCGTCCGTGTCGACGCCGAGCGCGGCCTGATCCTGGTCAAGGGCGCTGTCCCCGGCCACGAAGGCTCGTGGGTCAAGGTCCGCGACGCGCACAAGAAGCCGTCCGCCGATCTGCCGTTCCCGGGTTCGTTCAAGACCAAGGGCGCTGCTGCAGCCGCTCCGGCCGAAACGCCTGCTGAAGAGCCGGCAGCGGTCGAAACCGTCGAAGGCGGTGAAGCATGAAACTTTCGAGCATCAACCTCGACGGCAAGGCCCTGGGCGACGTTGAACTGTCGGACGCCGTCTTCGGCATCACCGACATTCGCGGCGACCTGCTGGCCCGCTACGTCAACTGGCAGCTGGCCAAGCGCCGCTCCGGCACCCACAAGGTTCAAACCCGCAACGAGAACTCTCGGACGGGCAAGAAGATGTACAAGCAGAAGGGCACCGGCGGCGCTCGTCACGGTTCGCGCCGTGCACCGCAGTTCGTCGGCGGTTCGCGCGCCTTCGGCCCGGTCGTTCGTGATCACGGCTTCGACCTTCCCAAGAAGGTCCGCGCCCTGGCTCTGCGCCACGCCCTGTCGTCCAAGGCCAAGAGCGGCGACCTCGTCGTGGTCGACGCCCTGACGGTCAAGGACGCCAAGACCTCGGCTCTGCGCGAGACCTTCGGCAAGCTGGGCTGGACCCGCACGCTGATCATCGCCGGACCGGAAGTCGACGAGAACTTCGCCCTGGCTTCGCGGAACATCCCGCAGATCCACGTGCTGCCGAACGCCGGCCTGAATGTCTATGACATCCTGCGCGCCGACAAACTGGTGCTCTCGAAGGCGGCCGTTGAAGCCATCGAAGCCCGCTACGCCGACATGAAGCCGTCGCGTCGCGAGCAAGCCGAGAAGGACGCCGCATAATGGCTGCCCAACCCACCGCCAAACACTACGACACCATCCTGTCGCCGATCATCACCGAGAAGGCGACGATCCTGTCGGAGCAAAACAAGGTCGTGTTCCGCGTTGCCGGAACCTCGACCAAGGACGAGATCGCCGCTGCGGTCGAAAGCCTGTTCAAGGTCAACGTCCTGAAGGTCAACACCCTGGTTCAAAAGGGCAAGACCAAGCGCTTCCGCGGCATCATGGGCCGTCGGGTCGACATCAAAAAAGCGATCGTGACGCTGGCTGACGGCCAGTCGATCGACGTCACGACGGGGCTCTAATCAGATGGCCTTGAAATCATACAATCCGACTTCGCCGGGCCGTCGCGCCCTGGTGCTGATCGACCGCTCGGAACTGCACAAGGGCCGTCCCGAGAAGTCGCTGACCGAAGGCCTGACCAAGTCGGGCGGCCGGGGCGCCGGTGGTCGTATCGCGGTCCGCTTCCGCGGCGGCGGCGCCAAGCGCCTGTACCGCAAGATCGACTTCAAGCGTCGCAAGTTCCAGACGGCGACCGTCGAGCGGCTGGAGTACGACCCCAACCGCACCGCCTTCATCGCCCTCATCACCTATGAGGACGGCGAAAAGGCCTACATCATCGCGCCGCAACGCCTGAAGGCGGGCGACACGATCGTGGCCGGCGACAAGACGGACGTTAAGCCTGGCAACGCCATGCCGCTCCGCTCGATCCCCGTCGGCACCATCATCCACTGCGTGGAAATGAAGCCGGGCAAGGGCGCTCAGCTGGCCCGTTCGGCCGGCGCCTACGCCCAGCTGGTGGGTCGCGATCAGGGCTACGCCCAGATCCGCCTCGGCTCGGGCGAGCTGCGCATGGTTCTGGACGGCTGCATGGCCACGGTGGGCGCCGTTTCGAACGCCGACCACATGAACCAGAACCTCGGCAAGGCCGGTCGCGTTCGTCACATGGGCTTCCGTCCGCACGTTCGCGGCGTCGCCATGAACCCCGTCGATCACCCGCACGGTGGTGGTGAAGGCAAGACCTCTGGTGGTCGTACCCCGGTTACGCCGTGGGGCAAGGACACCAAGGGCACCCGCACCCGCAAGAACAAGGCGACGGACAAATACATCATCCGTACCCGCCACGTTAAGAAGGCTCGCTAAAGATGGCTCGTTCCTCCTGGAAAGGCCCGTTTGTCGACGGGTATCTGCTCAAGAAGGCCGACGCCGTTCAGACGTCGGGCCGCAAGGACGTGATCAAGACCTGGTCGCGCCGCTCCACCATCCTGCCGCAGTTCGTGGGCCTTACTTTTGGCGTCCACAACGGTCACAAGCACGTTCCCGTGCACGTGAACGAGGACATGGTCGGCATGAAGCTGGGCGAGTTCTCGCCCACCCGTTCGTTCCCCGGCCACGCCGCGGACAAGAAGGCGAAGCGGAAGTAAGATGCCAAAGACCAACAACACCCGTCGCGTCGGCGAGACCGAAGCCCGCGCCAAGCTGACGAACGTCCGGATCAGCCCTCAGAAGCTGAACCTGGTCGCCGCCTCGATCCGCGGCATGCCTGTGCAGCGCGCGCTGAACGAGCTCGAGTTCAGCCGCAAGCGCATCTCGGACGACGTTCGCAAGGTCCTGTACTCGGCTGTTTCCAACGCCGAGAACAACCACAACCTCGACATCGACAACCTGATCGTGTCCGAGGCCTTCGTGGGCAAGAACCTGGTGATGAAGCGTTTCGCGAGCCGCGCTCGTGGTCGCTCGTCGCGTATCCTGAAACCGTTCAGCGAGATCACCATCGTGGTCCGTGAAGCCGGCGAGGCCGCCTGATATGGGTCACAAGATCAATCCGATCGGTCTGCGCCTCGGCGTGAACCGCACGTGGGACAGCCGCTGGTTCGCCGACGGCCCGACCTACGCTCGCCTTCTTCACCAGGACATCAAGCTTCGTACCTGGCTGAAAGAGCGCCTGAACGCCGCCGGCGTCTCGCGCATCATCATCGAGCGTCCGCACAAGAAGTGCCGTGTGACGATCTATGCCGCCCGTCCGGGTGTCGTGATCGGCAAGAAGGGCGCTGACATCGAGAAGCTGCGCAAGGACATCTCGGCCCGTACGGAAGGCGAAGTTCACCTGAACATCGTCGAAGTCCGCAAGCCGGAGACCGACGCCCAGCTGATCGCCGAGAACATCGCTCAGCAGCTGGAACGGCGGATCGCTTTCCGCCGCGCCATGAAGCGCTCGATGCAGTCGGCCATGCGTCTCGGTGCCAAGGGCGTTCGCATCAACGTCTCGGGTCGCCTCGGCGGCGCGGAAATCGCGCGGATGGAATGGTATCGCGAAGGTCGCGTGCCGCTTCACACCCTGCGCGCCGACATCGACTACGGCTTCATCGAAGCCAAGACGACCTACGGCATCATCGGCGTCAAAGTCTGGGTGTTCAAAGGTGAAGTGCTCGAGCACGACCCGATGGCACAGGACAAGCGCTGGGCTCTGGAAGCCGCTGGTCCGTCGTCCAACGAAGGCCGCGAACGTGGTGGCCCGCGCGGTGACCGTGGTCCCCGCCGTGGCCGTGAGGGCTAAGGAAAATGCTGCAGCCTAAGAAAACCAAATACCGTAAGGCCTTCAAGGGCCGGATCCACGGTGCCGCCAAGGGTGGCTTCTCGCTGAACTTCGGTTCGTACGGCCTGAAGACCCTGGAGCCGGAACGCATCACCGCGCGTCAGATCGAAGCGGCCCGCCGCGCGATCACCCGCCAGATGAAGCGCCAGGGTCGTGTCTGGATCCGCGTCTTCCCCGACCTGCCCGTCACGGGCAAGCCGGCCGAAGTCCGGATGGGTAAGGGCAAGGGTGCCGTTGACCACTGGGCGGCGCGTTGCCACCCGGGCCGGATCCTGTTCGAAATCGACGGCGTCGCCGACGACGTGGCTCGCGAAGCCCTGCGTCTGGGCGCCGCCAAACTGCCGGTCCGCACCAAGGTGGTCACCCGCCTGGATGCCGGCATCGCGCATGTAGAGGCTGCCGCCTGATGACCAAGATCGCTGACCTTCGCTCGCAGACGAACGACCAGCTGGGCGACCAGCTGCTCTTGCTGAAGAAAGAGCAATTTAACCTGCGCTTCCAGGCGGCCACCGGCCAAATGGAAAAGACTCACCGCGTTGGTGAAGTTCGCAAAGACATCGCACGCATCTCCACGCTTCTGCGTGAGAAGCGTTCGGCCTCGTAAGGAAACACCATGCCCAAACGTATCCTGGAAGGTGTGGTTGTGTCCGACAAGGGCGACAAGACCGTCGTCGTCGTCGTCCAACGCACGCTGCTGCACCCGGTCATGAAAAAGATCGTGCGCCTGTCCAAAAAGTACCACGCTCACGACGAGGCGAACGCCTTCAAAGAAGGCGACATCGCCCGCATCGTCGAGTGCGCCCCCAAGTCCAAGCTGAAGCGCTGGGAGGTCCTGTCCAAGGATGCTCCGGCCTCGGCCTCGTAATCAGAAGGATCTGACACTATGATCCAGATGCAAACTAACCTGGAAGTGGCCGATAATTCGGGCGCCCGCCGGGTCATGTGCATCAAGGTGCTCGGCGGCGCTAAGCGTCGCTACGCCTCGGTCGGAGACACCATCGTCGCAGCCGTCAAGGAAGCCATTCCTCGCGGTCGCGTCAAAAAGGGTGAAGTGGTTCGCGCCATCGTCGTGCGCACCGCCAAGGACATCCAGCGCAAGGACGGTTCCGTCATTCGCTTCGACAAGTCCGCAGCCGTCATCGTCAACAAGCAGAACGAGCCGGTCGGCACGCGGATCTTTGGCCCGGTTCCTCGCGAACTGCGTGCCAAGAACCACATGAAGATCATCTCGCTGGCCCCGGAGGTCCTGTAACCATGGCCGCCAAGATCAAAAAAGGCGACCGCGTCGTCGTCCTGACCGGCAAGGACAAGGGCCGCACCGGTGAAGTCACCAAGGTGCTGCCGACCGAAAACCGCGTCCTGGTTCAGGGCGTGAACATGGTCCAGCGCCACACCCGTCCGTCCCAGGGTGACCCCCAGGGCGGCATCAAGAACAAGGAAGCCACGCTTCACCTGTCGAACGTCGCGATCGCCGACGCCAACGGCAAGGCGAGCCGCGTCGGCTTCCGCATGGAAGGCGACAAGAAGGTTCGCTTCGCCAAGACGACTGGAGACGTCATCTGATGGCCGATACCAAATACACCCCGCGTCTCAAGACCGAGTACGCCGAGCGCATCAAGGGCGTGATGACCGAGAAGTTCGGTTACACCAACCCGATGCAGATGCCGAAGCTGGACAAGATCGTCCTGAACATGGGCATCGGTGAAGCTGTCGCCGACTCCAAGAAGGCCAATGCGGCCCTCAAGGATCTGACGCAGATCGCCGGCCAGAAGGCGGTTGCCACCAAGGCCCGCAACTCCATCGCCGGCTTCAAGCTGCGCGAAGGCATGATCATCGGCGGCAAGGTCACCCTCCGCGGCGACCAGATGTACGAGTTCCTCGACCGTCTGATCACGATCGCCCTGCCGCGCGTGAAGGACTTCCGTGGCCTGAAGCCGACGTCGTTCGACGGTCGCGGCAACTACGCCATGGGTCTGAAGGAGCACATCGTGTTCCCGGAGATCAACTACGACCAGATCGACCAGATGTGGGGCATGGACATCATCGTCTGCACCACGGCCAGGACTGACGACGAGGCGCGCGCGCTTCTGACCGAGTTCAAGTTCCCGTTCATCAAGAACTGATCGGGAAGGGAAAAGCAAAATGGCAAAGAAAAGCGCCGTAAACCGCAACGAGATGGTCAAGGCCATGGTTGCGAAGTATGCCGCGAAGCGGGCCGCCCTCAAGGCGACCGCCAACGACGAGAGCCTGCCTCTGGAAGAGCGTTTCGACGCTCGCCTGAAGCTGGCCGAGCTGCCGCGTAACTCGGCCGCCGTCCGTATCCGTAACCGCTGCGAGGTGACGGGCCGTCCGCGCGCCTTTTATCGCAAGCTCAAGATGAGCCGGATCGCCCTGCGTGAACTCGGCAACCTGGGACAGATCCCGGGCCTGACGAAGTCCAGCTGGTAAGGGGAGCGACAGACATGATGATCAACGATCCCCTGAGCGACATGATCGCTCGCATGAAGAACGCAGCCATGCGCAAGCGTTCGAAAGTGCTCACCCCGGCCTCCCGTCTGCGCCAGCGCGTCCTCGACGTGCTGCAGGACGAAGGCTACATCCGCGGCTATTCGCTGGTTCAGAACCCCGGCGAGTTCCCGCAGTTCGAGATCGAGCTCAAGTACTTCGACGGCCAGCCGGTCATCGCTGAAATCGCTCGCGTGTCCAAGCCGGGCCGCCGCGTCTATTCCGCGATCACCGACCTGAAGCCGGTCAAGAACGGCCTGGGCATCTCGATCCTTTCGACTTCGAAGGGCGTCATGTCCGACGCCGCCGCTCGCGACGCCAACGTCGGCGGCGAAGTCCTCTGCAGGGTCTACTAAAGATGTCCCGTATCGGAAAACGTCCCATCACCGTGCCGAAAGGCGTGACCGTCACCATCGACGGCCAGCTCGTGACCGTGAAAGGCCCCAAGGCCGAACGTTCGTGGACTGTCGCTGACGAAGTCGAAGTCACCCAGGAAAACGGCGAAATCAACCTGGCGATCCGCGCCGACACCCAGCGCGCTCGCGCGATGTGGGGTCTGTCGCGCACGCTGCTCGACAACATGGTTGTCGGCGTCACGGACGGCTTCGAGCGCACGCTCGAGCTGGTCGGCGTCGGTTACCGCGCCGCCCTGAAGGGCAACGACCTGTCGCTGCAACTGGGCTTCTCGCACGAAGTCGACGTCAAGGCTCCGGCCGGCGTCACCTTCGCTGTGCCTAAGCAGACCGAGATCAAGATCTCGGGCCCGGACAAGCAGGTCGTCGGCGAACTGGCCGCGAACATCCGCAAGCTGCGTCCGCCGGAGCCCTACAAGGGCAAGGGCGTCCGTTATGCGGGCGAGAAGGTCCGTCGCAAGGAAGGCAAGAAGAAGTAAGTCATGGCTCTTTCTCTGCAACAACAAGCCAAGAAGCGCACCGAGCGCAACCGCCGTCGCCTCAAGGCGATGGGCAACGGTCGCCTGCGCCTGTCCGTGCACCGCTCGGACAAGAACATTTCGGCCCAGGTCATCGACGACCTCAAGGGCATCACGGTGGCTTCCGCCTCGTCGCTGGAAGGCGACAAGGCCGGCACCTCCAAGGGCTCCAACGTCGAGGCCGCCGCTGCGATCGGCAAGCTGGTCGCCCAGCGCGCCATCGAGAAGGGCGTCACCGAAGTGGTCTTCGACCGCGGTGGCTACATCTATCACGGACGGGTGAAGGCGCTGGCGGATGCCGCGCGTGAAGCCGGCCTGAACTTCTAAGGACCGCACAGATGGCACAAGCCCCTCAGCGTGGCGGCGGCGGCAACGACCGCAATCGTCGCGACAATCGCAACGGCCCCGTCGCCGATGGTCCGGATTCGGACATCGTCGAAAAGCTGGTCCACATCAACCGCGTCGCGGCTACCGTCAAAGGCGGCCGTCGCTTCTCCTTCGCAGCCCTGATGGTCGTCGGTGACGGCAAGGGTCGCGTCGGTTTCGGTCACGGCAAGGCGCGCGAAGTGCCGGAAGCCATCCGCAAGGCGACCGAAGAAGCCAAGAAGACGATGATCCGCGTTCCCCTGCGTGAGAACCGCACCCTGCACCACGACGGCAACGGCCGTTGGGGCGCCGGCAAGATCATGGTCCGCGCTGCCCCTCCGGGAACCGGCGTGATCGCGGGCGGTCCGATGCGCGCCGTGCTGGAAACCCTCGGCGTCCAGGACGTCGTGGCCAAGTCCACCGGTTCGTCGAACCCCTACAACATGATCCGTGCGACGTTCGAGGCGCTGAAAGTCCAGTCCTCGCCGCGCCAGGTCGCTTCGAAGCGTGGCAAGAAGGTCTCCGACCTGATGGGCCGCCGCAACGACGGCGCCTCGGCTCCGGTCGATGCCGAAGTCGTGGAGTCCTAAGTCATGGCTGAGAAGAAAACCCTCATCGTCAAGCAGACCGGTTCGCCGATCCGCCGCAAGAACGACCAGCGCGCCACCCTGGTGGGCCTGGGTCTGAACCGCATGGGCCGCGAGTCCACGCTGGAAGACACCCCCTCGGTTCGCGGGATGATCGCCAAGGTCGCCCACCTGACCGAGATCGTCGAGAAGTAAGAGGCCTGACCCTTCTCCCTCTCGGGGGAGAAGGTGGCCCGTAAGGGCCGGATGAGGGGGCTGCTTGATGCAGACTCCCTCATTGTCGTATAGGGCGACCGCGGATCGAGCCCCCTCATCCGTCTCGCTCCGCGAGCCACCTTCTCCCCCGAGGGGAGAAGGACAATTAACCAGCCGAGTCCGCTGTTCTCAGCGGGCGCTAGCACCCGAAAGGATCAGGCACATGAAACTGAACGAAATTCGCGACAACGAAGGCGCCCACAAGAAGCGTATGCGCGTCGGCCGCGGCCCGGGTTCGGGCAAGGGCAAGACCGCCGGTCGCGGCGTCAAGGGTCAGAAGTCGCGTTCGGGCGTCGCCATCGGCGGCTTCGAGGGCGGCCAGATGCCGCTCTACATGCGTATGCCTAAGCGCGGCTTCAACAACCCGAACGCGCTGAAGCTGGCCGAAGTGAACCTGTGGCGCCTGCAGGACGCCATCGACGCCAGCAAGCTGGACGCCAAGGGTGAGATCAAGGGCGACGCCCTGGTCGCCGCCGGCGTGATCCGTCGTGTCAAGGACGGCGTCCGTCTGCTGGGCACCGGCGAGCTGAAGTCCGCCCTGACGCTGGTCGTCTGGTCGGCCACGGCCGGCGCCAAGAAGGCCATCGAAGCCGCCGGCGGCTCGGTCGTCGAACAGCGCATCGAAGCCGAAGCCAAGGCTGCTGCGCGCGTCGAGAAGCGCAATGCCGCCAAGGGCAAGGTCCCCGCTGCCAAGGCTCCCCGTGGCGACGCCAACAAGATCTCGGCCCGCACGACCCGTACCGCCGCCAAGGCCTAATCCAATAAAGCTTGAGGGGCGGTCTCGCTAAGGGGCCGCCCTTCGCCTATCTGGACGAAGGCGTCGGATTCGGAACACGGATCGGGCGCCGCGTACTGACAAGTCGGGGTAACGACATATGGCTTCGGCCGCCGAACAACTCGCCGCCAATATGAACATGGGCTCGTTCGCGAAAGCGACCGAGCTTCACAAGCGTCTGCTGTTCACGCTTGGCGCGCTTCTCGTCTATCGCATTGGCACCTATGTGCCGATTCCGGGCATCAACTCCGCCGCCTTCCTGCAGTTCTTCCAGGACCCGGACGGACAGCGCGGCGTCCTGGACATGTTCAACATGTTCTCGGGCGGCGCCGTGGAACGGATGGCCGTCTTCGCGCTGAACGTGACGCCCTACATCTCGGCCTCGATCATCGTGCAACTGATGGGCAGCGTGTATCCGCCCTGGGAGAAGCTGAAGAAGGAAGGCGGCGAAAGCGGCCGCAAGCAGCTTAACCAGTACACCCGTTACCTGACGGTGTTCCTGGCTCTGGCGCAGTCGTTCGGCATCGCGGCGGGCCTCAACGCCCAGCCCGGCCTGATCGACGAGCCCGGCGTCTTCTTCATCGCCACCACGGTCGTCTCCCTGACGGGCGGCACCATGTTCCTGATGTGGCTGGGTGAGCAGGTGACGGCGCGAGGCGTCGGCAACGGCATCTCGCTGATCATTTTCGCCGGTATCGTCGCGGTACTGCCAGGCACGATCGCCCGGATGCTGGGTCTGGCCCAGCAGGGTCAGATGTCGGCCTTCGCCCTTCTGTTCCTGGCCGTCCTGGCCGTCGCGACCGTCGTCTTCATCGTCTTCATGGAACGGGCTCAGCGTCGTCTGCTGATCCAGTATCCGAAGCGCCAGGAAGGCAACCGGATGGCCGGCGGCGAACGCTCGTTCCTGCCGCTGAAGGTGAACACCGCCGGGGTCATCCCGCCGATCTTCGCCTCGTCGCTTCTGCTTCTGCCGACCACGGTCGCACAGATGACGGCGACCGCCGATCTTCCGGCCTGGATGAGCTGGCTGCCGCTCGTGACAGCCCAGCTGACCCACGGGCAGCCGCTGTTCATGGCGCTCTATGCCGCCCTGATCATCTTCTTCTGCTTCTTCTACACCTCGATCACCTTCAACCCGGAGGACACGGCCGAGAACCTGAGGAAGTACGGCGGCTTCCTGCCGGGCATCCGTCCGGGCAAGCGCACGGCGGAATATCTGGACTATGTCCTGACCCGCCTGACCGTGATCGGCGCCGCCTACATCACCGCCGTCTGCCTTCTGCCGGAGCTGATGGTCGCCCAGATGGGCAACAGCCTCTACTTCGGCGGCACCTCGATCCTGATCGTCGTGTCGGTGACCATGGACACGGTCGCGCAGATCCAGTCGCAACTGCTGGCTCACCAGTACGAAGGCCTGATCAAGAAGGCCAAGCTGCGTGGTCGTGGCGGTCGCGGCGCACCCGCGCCCGTTCGCCGCTAACATCCTTGGTGGGCTATCGCGCGTCGCGCGACTTGAGCCCGAACTGAATAACGGTCTGGGGAGGCCTGAGCATGAATCTGATCCTGTTCGGGCCCCCCGCGGCCGGCAAGGGCACCCAGGCCAAGCGGCTGGTCGAGCAGCGCGGCATGGTCCAGCTGTCGACCGGCGACATGCTGCGCGAGGCCATCGCCTCGGGCTCCGAGCTGGGCAAGCAATGCCAGGCCATCATGTCCGAAGGCGGCCTGATCGCCGATGACATCGTCATCGCCCTGATCGAAGCCCGCCTGAAAGAGGCCGAGGACGCCGGCGGTGCCATCTTCGACGGCTTCCCCCGCACCCTCGGTCAGGCCGAGGCGCTCGACACCATGCTGGCCAAGCTGGGCAAGAAGATCGACCACGTCGTCCGCCTCAAGGTCGACGACACCCAACTGCTGGAACGGGTCGCCAAACGCTATGCCGACCAGGGCCGCCCGGACGACAATCCGGAAAGCTTCAAGGTCCGGCTTGAGGCCTACAATCGCAACACCGCACCCCTGCTGCCCTACTATGGCGACAAGGGGCTGCTGACCGAGGTCGACGGCATGGGGTCGATCGAGACCGTCGCCACGGCCATCGACGCGGCGCTCGACGCCTGAACCTGAACGACCGCTGAGCGTTTGCCGGTCCCGGGCGTTCAGCCGGGCATGGTAGAAGCGCTCGTGGACCCTCATTCTGCATCCTCGCGGTCACGCCGCCTGCGTAGCGCCAGCATCATCGCCGTGGTGGCGCTGGCGCACGTCGGGGTGTTCGCGGCTGTCGGCCTGCAGCAGGCCCGGGTGATCGACATCCCCCTGCTGGAGCCGATCGATGTCGAGCTGTTCCGCCCCGTCATGGAGCCCCCGCCACCCCCGCCGCCGCCGGAACCTGCCCAGGACGATCCGGGCGGGGGCGCGCCCGCCGCGCCGTCGCGGGTGCATGTGCCGCCGACCCCTCCCGAGCGACCGCCTGAACTGCCCGTGGCCCCGCCCACGCCGGCACCCGAGCCCGCGCTGATTGTCGGGGCCTCGCCGACAGCCAGCCTGAATGCCGGTCTCGGCCAGGGCGGCCAGGGAACCGGCGTCGGTTCCGGAGTGGGAGAGGGGGATGGTCCGGGGTCCGGATCGAGACCGATGATCCTGCGCGGTGCCTCTAGCGACGACATTCTGGGTCTGGTGCCTCCGGAGGCGCGACGCGCGCGACGAGCGGGTCGAGCCGCCGTCAACTGCGTCGTGCGGGCGGACACCCGCCTGGAGGCCTGTCGGATCGTGGAAGAATCCCCCGGGGGATACGGATTCGGCGCGGCGGCCGTCCGTGTGGCCGAGACCTATTTCCGCGTTCGTCCCGGCACGAATGGTGCGGGCCGGGTCGTCGAGGGCGGACGAATGACGGTCGGGGTGAACTTCGGACGGCAGTAGCCCGGACCGGTTTGACAGCGGCCGGGCAATCACCCCCAGATGGGGCGCAGATTTGCTTAGGGGGCGTCAATGACTTTCAGGTTCGGCGGAACGGCGACAGCGATCGCCCTGGCTCTGACCATGAGCAGCCTGGCGCCCGCTGCGGCGACGGCTCAGGAGCCCGCCTCCTATGCCGACACCGTCTCCGGCCTGACGCGCCAGGACGG
This sequence comes from Brevundimonas sp. FV1ye28, assembly GCF_058681135.1. NCBI lineage: Bacteria > Pseudomonadati > Pseudomonadota > Alphaproteobacteria > Caulobacterales > Caulobacteraceae > Brevundimonas > Brevundimonas sp. FV1ye28. Next base: position 541,055 of record NZ_CM178731.1, read on the forward strand.
CCTTCTGACCCTGTTCAGCGACGCGACCTCCGGCAAGGTCCTGCTGCAACTGCCCGCGCCCGCCGCTGACGGCACCCTGGCCCGCGTCATTCATCACACGGCGCTGCGCACCGGTGTCGGCTCGGCGGTGACCGGGCTCGACCGCGCCCAGATCGGGCCTGCCAACATTCTGGCCTTCCGCCGCATCGGCAAACGGATCGTGGCCGAGTTCGAGAACCCCCGCTATCGCGCCCCGGCGGGATCCGCGGATGAACAGGCGGCGGCCCGCGACGCCTTCGTCGTCTCCACGGTCTGGGCGGGCGATGTCGTGGCCACGGCGCCCGACGGTTCGGTGCTGGTCGATATCTCCGGCTTCATCACCCGCGACGCCCACGGCATCGTCCAGAGCCTGGCGCAGGCAGGGCAGGGGACGCTGCGGCCTGTGGCCGACCTCACCATGGTCGACGCCTCGCAAGCCAGGGCCTTCCCGGACAACATCGAACTGGAGGGTCGCCTGACCTTTTCCGTCGATGGCCCCGGCCCGGTGATCCGCCAGATCGCACCGGATGCGCGGCTGGCGACCTTTACCGTCCACCACAGCTTCATTCGCCTGCCGGACGCCGGGTTCGCGCCACGGCCCTACGACCCGCGCACCGGCGCCATCAGCACCCTGATCACCGACTTCTCCGCGCCGCTGGACCAGCCCATCGTCAGCCGGCTCGCCAACCGCTTCCGTCTGGTGAAGACCGACCCGACGGCGGCGCGGTCGACCGTCGTCGAGCCGATCGTCTTCCACGTCGATCGCGCCGCGCCCGAGCCGATCCGCACAGCCCTGGTCGAGGGGGCGATGTGGTGGGCCGACGCCTTCGATCGTGCGGGATACATCGACGCCTTCCGGGTCGAGGTCCTGCCCGAGGGCGCCGATCCGCTGGATGCCCGCTACAATGTGATCAACTGGGTCAACCGGGCGACGCGCAGCTGGTCCTATGGCCAGAGCGTCGTCGACCCGCGCACGGGCGAGATCGTGAAGGGCTCGGTCCTGCTCGGCAGTCTGCGCATCCGGCAGGACATGCTGATCTTCGAGGGCCTGGTGGGCGCCGACCAGACCGGGATAGGCGGCCCGAACGATCCGCAACAGATCGCCCTGGCCCGCATCCGCCAGTTGTCGGCGCACGAGGTCGGTCACGCCATCGGTCTGCTCCACAACTTCGCCGCCTCGACCCAGGATCGAGCCTCGGTGATGGACTATCCCGTGCCCCGGATCGCGGTGGACGGCGACGCGCTGAGGTTCGACGACGCCTATGCCGTGGGGATGGGCGACTGGGACCGGTTCGCCATCGACTGGCTCTATGCCGACGTCCCCCAGGCGGAGCTTGATCGGCGGGCGGGCGAGGGCGCGGCGCGGCTGAGGTTCGTCTCCGACGGCGACGCTCGCGTCGGGGGCGACGCCCAGCCCTGGGGCAGTTTGTGGGACAATGGCTCGGATCCGGTCGCCGAACTGAATCACCTGATGCAGGTCCGCCGCGTCGCGCTCGATCGTTTCGGGCTACAGAACCTGCCGCGTGGCTCGGCCGTCAACGACCTGCGTCGCCGCCTCGTGCCCATCTATCTGTACCATCGCTATCAGGTGGACGCGGTTTCCAAGCTGGTCGGCGGGATCGACTATGGCTATCCGGTCCTGGGGGACGGGCATGAGGCGGCGACGCCGGTGCCCGCAGCGACCCAGCGCGCGGCCCTGGCGGCGCTGATGACCACGCTGGACCCGGCCGCGCTCGACCTGCCCGAACCTCTGCTGAACCTGCTGGCCGCACAGCAGTCCGGCGACGGCGATCCGCAGCACGACATCGAGGTCTTCGCCACGCGTCAGGGCCAGGTCTTCGATCCGGGCAGCGCCGTCGAGGTCGCCGCCGACACGACCCTTTCGGCCCTGTTCGCTCCCCGGCGCGTCGAGCGGCTCGCCGATGCCGACCGCCGAGATGCTTCCGCCCTGGGCCTCGGCGAGACGATCGACACCGTGATCGCCACCGCCTTCAGGCCTGCCGGGGGGCGCCTCGCCGAGCCCGCGCGCCGGGTACAGGCGCGCACGGTCCTGACCCTGGCCGGACTGACGCGCTCATCCGCCGTCTCCGGCACGACGGCCGCCGTGGTCGGCGATCGGCTGACGACGCTGGCGGGCCGACTGGCGTCGTCACGCGCCGCCGATCCGGTGCAGCGGGCTCATGACCACTGGCTGGCGGCGCTGATCCGCGATCGCGAGCGTCTGGACCAGTTGCTTGAGGCGAACCGGATCGAGACCCCGACGCCGCCGGGCAGCCCGATCGGCGCGGAGACCTGCTGGCACTGCTGAGGGTCCGTTGCTGATACGTGTAAAAACACGTATGATGACGCCATGAAGAAGCTCACGATCACTATCGATGACGACGTCTATGCAGGGCTGCACAGCCAGGTTGGGCCGGGCCGTATCAGTCGGTTCGTCAACGATCTGGTGCGTCCCCTGGTCAGCGACCAAGGCCTTGAGGAGCAGTATCGGCAGATGGCGGCCGACGGTATGCGTGAGGCGGAAGCCGACGAATGGTCCGAGGCCCTGATCGGCGATCTGCCGGTCAATGGCTGAGTTTCCGAGGCGAGGCGAAGTCTGGTGGGTCTCCTTCGACCCGTCGATCGGGGGCGAGATCAAAAAGACCCGCCCAGCGGTGATCGTCAGCAATGATGCAGCCAATCGGGGCCTGAACCGTGTGCAAGTCATCCCTCTGACGAGCAACATTGATCGCGTCTATGTTGCTGAAGCCCTGGTCACGATCGGCGGGCAGACGAGTAAGGCCATGGCCGATCAGATATTCACGGCCTCGAAACTCCGTCTGGGACGTCGGGCGGGGACGTTGGCCGAACGGGACATGGCCGCAGTGGACCGCGCCATTCGGGTCCAGTTGTCCCTCTGACCAACGTCAGGCGTTGACGCAAACTGAATCACCTGTATAAGGCCGGCTTCCGCGAAAGACGCGCACGCTCCTGGTCTGTTGACCGGAGCGGTTTCTGCGTCTGTCAACGCGCATCTGGAGAGCTACGTGGCCCGTATTGCTGGCGTCAACATTCCGACCAACAAGCGCGTTGAAATCGCGCTTCAGTACATTCATGGCATCGGCCCTGCGTCGGCCAAGGAAATCACCGAAAAGGTCGGCATCGAGCCGGCCCGCCGCGTGAACCAACTGACGGACGCCGAAGTCCTGCAGATCCGCGAGACGATCGACAAGGATCACACCGTCGAGGGCGACCTGCGCCGCGAAGTGTCGATGAACATCAAGCGTCTGATGGACCTGGCCTGCTACCGCGGCCTGCGTCACCGCAAGGGCCTGCCGGTCCGCGGCCAGCGCACCCATACGAACGCCCGCACCCGCAAGGGTCCCGCCAAGCCGATCGCCGGCAAGAAGAAGTAAGACAGACACATGGCCAAGGAACCGGGTCGCGTAAAGAAGCGCGAGCGCAAGAACATCACCTCGGGCGTCGCCCACGTGAATGCTTCGTTCAACAACACGATGGTGACCATCACCGACGCTCAAGGGAACGCGATTTCCTGGTCGTCGGCCGGTCACATGGGCTTCAAGGGTTCGCGTAAATCGACCCCTTACGCCGCCCAGATGGCTGCCGAAGACGCGGGCAAGAAGGCCCAGGAACACGGCGTCAAGACGCTGGAAGTCAACGTCTCGGGTCCGGGTTCCGGCCGTGAGTCGGCTCTGCGCGCTCTGCAGTCGGTCGGCCTGACCATCACCACCATCCGCGACGTGACGCCCATGCCGCACAACGGCTGCCGTCCGCCCAAGCGCCGCCGCGTCTAAGCGACCGACTACGCCTCCCCATCTCACGCCGGCCCTGTACGCACCTGACGAGGTCGCGAGGGGCCGGCGAACTCCATTCGAGGGACACCCATGATCGAACGAAACTGGCAAGAACTGATTCGTCCCGAGAAGCCGCAGATCGAGCTCGGCTCGGACGCCCAACGCAAGGCCCGTCTGGTGGCCGAGCCTCTGGAACGCGGTTTCGGCGTGACTCTCGGCAACGCCCTGCGCCGCGTGCTTCTGTCGTCGCTGCAAGGCGCGGCCGTCACCGCCATCCAGATCGACGGCGTCGTGCACGAATTCTCGTCGCTGGAAGGCGTGCGTGAGGACGTCGTCGACATCGTGCTCAACATCAAGCAACTCGCGCTGCGCATGCACGCCGAGGGCCCCAAGCGCATGACGCTGAAGGCCACCGGCCCCGGCCCGGTCACCGCCGGCCAGATCGACGTCCCTTCGGACATCGAGGTGCTGAACCCGAACCATGTCATCTGCACCCTGGATGACGGCGCTTCGATCCGCATGGAGCTGACCGTCCAGAACGGCAAGGGCTATGTCGCTTCGGAGTTCAACCGTCCGGAAGACGCCCCGATCGGCCTGATCGCCGTCGACGCCCTGTATTCGCCGGTCAAGCGCGTCGCCTATCGCGTCGAGCCGACCCGTCAGGGTCAATCGCTGGACTACGACAAGCTGGTGCTGGAAGTCGAAACCAACGGCGCCGTCTCGCCGGTTGACGCAGTGGCCTACGCCTCGCGCATCCTGCAAGACCAGCTGCAGATCTTCATCACCTTCGACGAGCCGAAGAAGGCTGTTGAGGCGACGGACGGCAAGCCCGATCTGCCGTTCAACCCGGCCCTGCTCAAGAAGGTCGACGAACTGGAACTGTCGGTCCGCTCGGCCAACTGCCTGAAGAACGACAACATCGTCTACATCGGCGACCTGATCCAGAAGACCGAAGGCGAGATGCTCCGCACCCCGAACTTCGGCCGCAAGTCGCTGAACGAAATCAAGGAAGTGCTGACCTCCATGGGTCTGTCGCTCGGCATGGACGTGCCGAACTGGCCCCCGGAAAACATCGAAGACCTGGCCAAGAAGTTCGACGACCAGATCTAGTTTCAACCCTCCGCCCCGGCCAGTGTTGGTCATAGGAGCGGTTAGAATGAATACGGTCAAAGGTCCCTGAAGAGGGAAACCCGGGCCGAGTAGGAGAGACCCCGATGCGCCACGGCGCCGCCCACCGCAAGCTCGGACGCACCAGCGCCCACCGGACCGCCATGTTCGCCAACATGGCTGCGTCGCTGATCAAGCATGAGCAGATCACGACCACCCTGCCCAAGGCCAAGGAGCTTCGCCCCTTCGTCGAAAAGCTGGTCACCCTCGGCAAGAAGGGCGATCTGCACGCCCGTCGTCAGGCCATCAGCCACGTCCGTGACGTGACCCAGGTCGGCAAGCTGTTCGAAACGATCGGCCCGCGCTACGCCGAACGTAACGGTGGCTACATCCGCATCATGCGGGCCGGCTATCGCCACGGCGACAACGCCCCCATGGCCGTGATCGAGTTCGTCGATCGCGACGCTGGCGCCAAGGGCCTGGACTCCGGTCCGGTCTACGCCGTCGAGGGCGACGACGAAGCGTAAGCTTCGACGCACCACTGACTATATGAAGGGCGGCCCGAGCGATCGGGTCGCCCTTTTGCTTGTGTTAGGCATTTGACCCAATGCTCAACATCGGCTTGGCCTCACGGCGTGAAAGCACTACCTTCTGTTCAGGAGAGTCTAGATGTCCAAACAGGTGTTCGTCGTTTCGGGAAAAGCTGATGACCGACCCGGTAAAACATTCAGAAACGCGTCCAGCGGGCGGTTCTCAGCTACTGTGATGTCGAGCGGAGCATATATGCGTGCGTCCGGGCGGGCGAATGAAGCTATTTCCAAGGCATTGCAAAGCCCGCCGGCACAGCCGAGCAGCAAAAAATAGATGCCCTACAATGCGATGTACGAGCGTCTCGTGGATGGTAGCTCAAACACCGTCCAAGGATACATCGCATACGGCCTGTACAAGAGCGCAAAGCGCGAATGGATAAGGCAGTTTGAGGCTGATCGGGGGCGTGCTCCGAAGCCAGCCGAAGTCCAGGCCTACGTCGATGCCTATACGACCCAAATGCGGGACGTCTTTGAAGCCCAAGCGGCTGGAGTGCTGGCTCAGTTTGCTGAGGGGGCCGTGAGTGATGCGAAGCCTGCGATTGTCGAAGACGCTCTCAAAGGTTCTGCTTGGCGAACGATATGGCAGTCGATCACCGCGAACGCGATTTACACTCTCATGCTCATTGGCTTGGTCGTGATCCTTAAACGTGCCGGGATCGACCTGCTGTCGTTAGCAGGAGCAGGCTCTTGAGTTCTGAAGAGTCCTCGATCGGGCAACCCATGCCATTGCCTGTGCCGACAGTTTCGCTTTTTCGACCTGTCCGCCAGCCCACCCTCTATACGCGCTGCAACGTCTGGATTGAAAAGCGCCTTTGACCGACCTGATCCTCTACAGCCATCCCTTCTCCTCCTACTGCCAGAAGGCCATCGTCGCCTTCTATGAGAAGGACCTGCCGTTCGAGCGGCGGATGCTGGAGGGCGAGGGCGCGATGGCCGAACTCAAGGCCCTGTGGCCCTTCGGCCAGTTCCCGGTGCTGAGGGACGGCGAGCGTCGCTTCGCCGAGGCCTCGATCATCATCGAGCGGCTGGACCAGATCTCGCCCACCACGCCGATGATCCCGACCGACCCGGATCTGGCGCTGGAGACGCGCTTCATGGACCGGGTGTTCGACAACCACATCCAGTCGAACCAGCAGCGCATCATCTACAATGCCCTGCGCCCCGAAGACCATCGCGACCCCCTGATCGATCAGGAGGCGCGGACCAAGCTGGAAACGGCCTATGCCTGGCTCGACGATGTCATGGCCGACCGGACCTGGGCGGCGGGCGAGGTCTTCACCCTGGCGGACTGCGGCGCTGCGCCGGGCCTGCTCTACGCCCACTGGACCCATGCCATCCCCAAGGCGCACGTCCACCTCTGGGCCTATCGCCGCCGCCTCCTGGCCCGGCCCTCCTATGCGCGTGCGATGGATGAGGCGCGGCCCTACCGCGACTACTTCCCGCTCGGCGCACCGGCTGAGGATTAGTTCAGGGCGCAGTAGAAGACGGCGGCCCAGATCAGGACGGCTGCGAGAACATAGGCGACGCGATCCCAGAGGGTTCGGCGCGGCGGAGGCGGGTCTTTGTCGAACAGCGGCATCGGCCAGTTTGAAGCGGAATTGCCTCTGGGCCGAAATCGATTAAACCGGCGGCAGTCTGTGAGCTGAGGTCACATGAAGTCCGCCGCCCCGCCGCCGCTCAACGCCCTGCGCGCCTTCGAGGCCTTCGCGCGTCACGGCGGCATGACGGCCGCTGCCGCCGAGCTGTGCGTCACCCACGGCGCGGTCAGCCGTCAGGTCGCGGCCTTGCAGGATCATCTCGGCGTCGCCCTGGTCGTCGGTCCTCGGCATCGGCTGGCCCTGACACCGGCCGGTGCCGACCTCGTCGCTCGCCTGACCAGCGCCTTCACCGCCATCTCCGACGCCGTCGAGACGGCTCGGCGCGACGAAAGACGCGAGATCGAGATTTCCTGCCTCGGCACCTTCGCGCTGAAATGGCTGATCCCGCGCCTGCCGGGCTTCATGGCCCTGCACCCCGAAATCCGGGTCAAGGTCTCCGAGTCCTACGCCCCTGCCGATTTCGCCCGCAGTGCGGTCGATGGCGCGATCCGCATCTTCAATCCGGGGCAGGGGGCTGCGCGCCAGGAGATCACGCCCTTCCTGGCCCAGTATCAGGGGCCGGTGGGCGCGCCGGCGGTGACCCCGCTCGGCATCACGATCGAGGCCATGGGCCGGCTGCCGCGCCTGCACGCCTCGACCTTCCGCGAGAGCTGGACGGTGTGGAGCGAACTCGTCGGAATCCGGCTGCCGGAGACCCAGTCGCGCGAGTTCCAGCACAACAACTCCATGATCGAGGCCGCAGCCGCAGGGATGGGTGTAGCCATCGTGCCCTGGGCCTTCGTCGCGCCGGACATTCAGGCAGGGCGTCTGGTCGCGCCCTTCGGCTTCGCCGAGCGGCCGTCGAGATTCGTCTTCCTGAGGCCGGAGGGGCGGCCCGACGCCTCGGTCGACGCCTTCCGCGACTGGCTGGTCGCGGAAGGGTCGGTCAGTCCGTCACCGCCTATTCCTTCGACAGGTCCTGGCGGTTGAACCAGGCGACGGCGGCGATCAGCGGCACCAGCAACCATAGGGCCAGGCTGATGATCGCCTTGAGCATCAGGCCTTCGGGCGTGGGGGTAGCGCCGGCACCGGCCGTGATCATGGCCTTCAAGGCGTCGAAGGCCAGGCCCGGCATCAGCAGGATGGACTGCCAACTCGTCGGGTCCCACTGCAGGATCGCGATGCCGGGTCCACCCAGCAGGCTCTGGGCGAAGCCGAGCACGACCGGGACGAACAGGGCGGCCAGCAACGACCGGGTGAAGACAGCCGCCAGCAGGGCGATCATCGCGTACTGGATGATGCGGACGTAGCCGAGCAGGAACAGCAGGCCGAAATCACCCGCATCGCCCCCGTCGAGGCTGAAGGTGATCTCGCCGCCGTTGATCAGGGCGCCGCTCAGCGAGAAGACCAGACCCGCGATCACGAAGACGACCATGGCCACGAGGGTCAGCACCTTGAAGGCGCCGACCTTGCCGAGGATCAGGTTGAGCCGGCTGTTGCGCGCGCTGATCAGCCGCCACGTCTCCCAGCGATAGTCGCCGGCATAGAGGGTGGCCGCGCCGATCAGCATGAAGACCAGGACGGCGCCGTTGGCCGCGATGCCGGCGGCCTGCACCAGATCCTGCACTAGATTGGTGGCCCCGAGCGAAGCGGCCGCGCCGGGCGCCAGATCACCGGTCAGCTCCGCGACCTTGGACTTGGTGATCAGGTGGAAGGCGATGCCGCCGACCACGAACAGCAAGGGCACGAACAGCGCCGACCAGAAGACGGCCATGCGGTTGCGCGACAGGCGATAGAGTTCCGAGAGGACGGAATCAGCCAGCATGGCCAACCTCCTGAATGATACTCTCCGGGTGCTGCACGGAGCCGGTCTCGGACATGAAGACGCTCTCCAGATCGGCGCCGATCCAGCGGGCCTCGTCGACGTCGACACCGCCCTGAACGAGGGCACGCACCAGGGCGGGAACCTCGGCGCGGGGCAGGGTCGCCATCACGGCGTCGCCTTCCAGCACGCCGGACGCGCCGGGCAGACCGGATATGATCTCCAGCGTCTTCGAGATCGGCGTCACCGACAGTCGCAGACGCTCGCCGGAGGCGGTCAACTCGCTGACGAGGCCTTCGCGGACCAGCTTGCCCCGGTTCATGATGGCGACGCGGTCGCAGACGCGCTGGACCTCGAGCAACTGGTGGCTGGCCAGGATGACGGTGATGCCGTCCTTTTCGGACAGCGACCGGATCAGGGCGCGCATCTCCTGGATGCCGGGCGGATCCATGCCGCTGGTCGGTTCATCCAGGATGACCAGTTCGGGTTCGGTGATCAGGGCGGCGGCGACGCCCAGCCGTTGCAGCATGCCGACCGAGAAACCACGCACCCTGCGATCGCCCGCCTCGGTCAGGCCGACCCGCTCCAGCCAACCGGCGACGCGAGCCGCGTCGGGCTTCAGCCCGTGGGCCGCCGACAGCCAGACCAGCACCTGACGTGCGGTCATGAAGGGCGGAAAGCGCGGCGTCTCGATCATCGAGCCCATGCGGCGCGAGGCGGCGACGTCGCCGATCTGCCCGCCCATGACCACGGCCTCGCCGTCTGAAGGCCGGATCAGGCCGAGCAGGATGCGGAATAGGGTCGACTTGCCGGCCCCATTGGGGCCCAGCACGCCGTAGACCCCGCCGCGCGGGATCGACAGGCTCAAGCCGTCCAGGGCGCGCACGGCCCCATAGGTCTTGGTCAGATTGCGGGTCTCGATGACAGCGTTCATGGACCGGACCATGGCGCGCTCGCGTTCCGCGAGCAAGCGGGCGAGGATTAAGCTTCCGACAGGTTCGCCGCGACGTAAAATAGAGGCAATCGACGGTTACGACGGGTGCCATCCTCGTATAGAGGACCCGCTCCAGAGCGCCCCGTGGCGCAGTGTTACGCGATAGACGACTTCAGGAGTGGCGAAGATGAGCAAGGTTCTGGTGATCGGAGCAGGCGGCGTGGGTTCCGTGGCCGTCCACAAGATGGCGATGAACGCCGACATCTTCTCGCACATCACCCTGGCCTCGCGGACCAAGTCCAAGTGCGACGCCATCGCCGCCTCGGTGAAGGAACGCACCGGCGTGACCATCGACACGGCGGCCATCGACGCCGACGACGTGGCCGCGACCACCGCCCTGATCAACCAGGTCAAGCCCGTCCTCGTGGTCAACCTGGCCCTGCCGTACCAGGACCTGAACATCATGGACGCCTGTCTGGCGGCGGGCGTGAACTATCTGGACACCGCCAACTACGAGCCTCGCGACGAGGCCAAGTTCGAATACAAGTGGCAGTGGGCCTATCAGGACCGCTTCAAGGACGCCGGTCTGATGGCCCTGCTGGGTTCGGGCTTCGACCCCGGCGTGACCTCGGTCTTCACCACCTGGACCAAGAAGCACCAGCTCGACACCATCGAGACGCTCGACATCCTGGACTGCAACGGCGGCGACACCGGCCTGCCGTTCGCGACCAATTTCAACCCCGAGATCAACCTGCGCGAAGTGACCGCCCCGTCGCGTCACCTTGAGAACGGCGAGTGGATCGAGGGCCCGGCCCTGACCAACAAACAGGTGTTCGACTTCGAGGCCGTCGGCGAGAAGAACATGTACCTCATGTACCATGAGGAACTGGAGTCGCTGGCCAAATTCTATCCTGAAATCAAGCGCATCCGCTTCTGGATGACCTTCGGCGACTCCTACCTCAAGCACCTCGACGTGCTGGGCAATGTCGGCATGCTGTCGATCGAGCCGATCCAGTTCCAGGGCCGCGAGATCATCCCGATCGAACTGCTGAAGGTCCTGTTGCCCGAGCCGTCGTCGCTCGGTCCGCTGACCAAGGGCAAGACCAACATCGGGACCATCGCCACCGGCCTGAAGGACGGCGTCCAGAAGACGGTCTACGTCAAGAACATCTGCGACCACGAAGAGGCCTATGCCGAGACCGGCAATCAGGCCGTCAGCTACACCACCGGCGTCCCGGCCATGATCGGCGCGGCCCTGATGGTGACCGGCGTTTGGAAGGGCGCGGGCGTGTTCAACATGGAGCAGCTGGATCCCGATCCCTTCATGGACATGCTGAACAAGCACGGCCTGCCCTGGACGGTCGAGGAGCTGAAAGCTCCGCTGGCCTTCTGATCGTAGCCATGTCGCACACTCCCACGGCCGCCATGGAAACAAAGGCGGGCGGCCCGGGCACCTTCGCCCGCTTCGACCTGAACCGCGTCCCGTCGCCCGCCTTCGTGGTCGACGAGATGGCGATCCGCCGCAACCTCGGCGTCCTGAAGGACGTGGGAGAACGTGGCGGCGCGCGGGTCCTGCTGGCGCTCAAGGCCTTTTCGATGTGGTCCCTGGCCGATGTCGTCGGGGAATACCTCGACGGCGTCTGCGCCTCCGGCCTGTGGGAGGCGCGGTTGGCCCGTGAGTTCTACAAGGGTCACCTGACCACCTATTCCCCGGCCTACAAGCCGGAAGACCTGCCCGAGATCCTGCGGATTTCGGACAGCGTGATCTTCAACACCCCGACCCAGGTCGCGCGCTTCGCCGAACTGATCGCCGAGGCTCGCGCCGAGGGCGCGGTGTTCGACATCGGTCTTCGCCTCAACCCGGAACACTCCGAGGCCGAGGTCGCCAAATACGATCCCTGCCAGTTCGGTTCGCGTCTGGGCTTCCCGGTGTCTCAGCTGCAGCCGGAGCATCTGGAGGGCGTCGACGGCCTGCACATGCACGCCCTGTGCGAACAGGGCTTCGACCCGCTGGAGCGCGTCTGGGGCGCGATCGAGCCCAAGCTGGCGCCCCTGCTGCCCAGCCTGAAATGGATCAACTTCGGCGGTGGCCATCACGTCACCCGCGCCGACTATGATCGCGATGGCCTGTCCGCCTTCCTGAAGACCATCGCCGACCGCCACGGGGTCGAGGTCTATATCGAGCCGGGCGAGGCCATCGCGCTCGACGCCGGCATCCTCGTCGGAGAGGTGCTGGACACCTTCCAGAACAGCTTGCCGATCGCCATCACCGACATCTCGGCCACCTGCCACATGCCCGATGTGATCGAGGCGCCCTACCGTCCGGCCATGCTGGGCGAGGGAACCGAAGGCACGGCCTACCGTCTCGGCGGCCCATCCTGCCTGGCCGGCGACATCATCGGCGACTACGTCTTCGAGACGCCGCCGACGGCCGGAACCCGCATCGCCTTCCTGGATCAGGCCCACTATTCGATGGTGAAGACCAACACCTTCAACGGCGTCCCCCTGCCGGCTATCGCCCTGTGGAACTCCGAGACCGACGCGCTGAAGATCGTGCGAGAGTTCGACTACGACGCCTTCCGCGACCGTCTATCCTGAGCATCGTCGCATTGACGTCGTGGAGCGGGATTAGGCAGGCGGGCATGACCCGTATCCTGTTTGCCTGTCTCGCCCTGTTCGCCTCCGCCACGGCCGCGCTCGCCCAGAGCCCGGCCGATCCCAAGCGCCCGGTGACGATCCTCATCTCCATCGACGGCTTCCGGCCGGACTATCTGGAGCGGGGGGTGACTCCGACGCTGTCGGCCTTGGCGGCCGAGGGCGCGACGGCGTCGATGCGGCCGTCGTTCCCCAGCGTGACCTTCCCTAACCACTACACCCTGGTCACGGGCCTCCACCCCGACCACCACGGCATCGTCGGCAACAGCTTCAACGACGCCGAACTCGGCCGCTTCACCATGCAGTCGAAAGAGCCCGGCTTCTGGAACCAGGCCGAGCCGATCTGGATCACGGCGGAAAAGGCGGGGCTCGTGACCGCCACCATGTTCTGGCCGGGCTCGGAGACCGCGATCGCCGGCGTACGGCCCACCTATTTCCGCCCGTTCGACCAGACGGTGACCGGCGAGGATCGCGTCGGGCAGGTCCTGACCTGGCTCGACAACGCGGACGATCAGCGGCCCGACTTCGTCACCCTGTATTTCGACACGGTCGACACGGCCGGACATCGCAACGGTCCGGATGCGCCGGAGACAACGGCGGCGGTCGCGGCGGTGGACCAGCAACTGGCCGGCCTGGTTCAGGGCCTTAAGGATCGCGACCTGTTCGACCAGACGACCTTCGTCATCGTCGCCGATCACGGCATGGCGGCGACCTCGCCGGATCGCGTCACCTACCTCGACGACCTGGTCGACACGACGGCGCTCCGGATCGTCTACGCGGGCTCGGTCGTCTATCTGGACGCCGCCCCGGGACGCGAGGCCGAGGTCGAGGCCGCCCTGATCAAGCGCCACCCGCACGGCGAATGCTGGACACGGGCGAACATTCCGGCTCGCCTGGTCCTGGGCTCCAACCCACGCGTATCGTCCATCGTCTGCATGGCCGACGTCGGCTGGCTGTTCGCCACCCGGGCGCGAGAGGTGACCCGATCGGGCGGTGCCCACGGCTACGACAACGATACGCCCGAGATGCGCGCCCTGTTCATTGCCGCAGGCCCCGGGATCGCGCCCGGCGCCGTCCTAACCGAGGTGGACAGCGTCGACGTCCAGCCCCTGCTGGGGCGTCTGCTGGGCATCGTGGTCCCGGCCGGCGACGGACGCGCCGAGGACACCCTGCCGGCCATGCGCCCCTGATCCCTGCGGCGCATCGGCCCACGCCTTGATCCGGCCCGAAAGCGGTACAGATATAGGGTCTGACGATGACTGACCTGCGGACTGCCATGAAGACCTCGATGATCGCCCTCGCGGCGGGCCTGACGCTGGCCGCCTGCGGCAACCCCAACTCCACCAAGGCCCAGGACGGCGTCTTCGCCGAGCCCACCGACCGCCAGACCCCGACCGACGCCACCTCGATGAAGCAGAGCTTCTCCCCGGTGGTGCGCGAGGCGGCCCCCGCCGTGGTCAACATCTCCGCTCGTTCGATCCAGCGGGTCCAGGCCGATCCCTTCTTCCAGTTCTTCGGCGGTGGCATGCCCCAGCAGCGGGTCGCGGAATCCGCAGGCTCGGGCGTCATCGTCCGCTCCGACGGCATCGTCGTCACCAACAACCACGTCATCCAGGGCGCCCAGCAGATCCGCGTCGTCCTCAACGACCGACGCGAATACCCGGCCGAAGTCATCCTGGCCGATGAGCGCTCCGACATCGCCGTGCTTCGGCTCCAGGGCGTGACCGAGCAACTGCCCGTCCTCGCCATCGACGACCGCGAGGAACAGGAGGTCGGCGACCTGGTCCTGGCCATCGGCAATCCGTTTGGCGTGGGCCAGACCGTGACCAACGGCATCATCTCGGCCCTGAACCGGACCGAGACCGGCATTTCCGACAGCGGCTCCTTCATCCAGACCGATGCGGCCATCAACCCGGGCAACTCCGGCGGGCCGTTGGTCGACATGGACGGCGACCTGATCGGCATCAACACCGCCATCTTCTCCCGGTCGGGCTCGTCGGCAGGCGTCGGCTTCGCCGTGCCCGCCTCGATGGTGAAGCGGGTCATAGATTCGGCTCTGGGCGGCGCGACCAGCGTCGTGCGGCCCTGGCTGGGGGTGAAGGGCGACACCGTCTCATCGGACATCGCCCGTTCTCTCGGCCTCGCACGACCCCAAGGCCTGATCGTCACCGACCTCTACGACGGTGGCCCCGGCGATCGCGCCGGCCTGCGCCAGGGCGACGTCATCACCGCCATCGACGGCGCCGAGGTCAACGACCAAGCGGGTCTCAACTTCCGGGTCGGCACGAAAGACCCCAATGAGGCGGTTGCGATCAGCGTCCTTCGAGACGGTCGCACCCAGACCCTCAATGCCCGGGTCCAGCCGCTGCCAGGGGAGGCACAGCGAGGACCATCGGTCACCATCGCTCAGGGACCCTTGGCCGGTCTGCGCATCGCCGCCGCCAGCCCGGCGGAAGCCGACGCCCTGGCCAACGACCCGTTCGCGGCCATCCCCATCGTCACAGGCGTTACGGGCCGGGCGGCGACCTGGGGACTGCGTGAAGGCGACCTGATCGGGGCGATCAACAACCGCCCGGCTTCTGTGGCCTTGTTGCGCGGCCTGAACGGCAGGGCTCAACTGACCATCCAGAGGAACGGTCGCCAGCTCAGAGGCACCGTCGGTTAGCGGGTCAGACGCCCTTGATCGGCGATCCGATCGACCAGCAATGGCCGAACGGATCCTTCAGCTGACCATAGCGGTCGCCCCAGAACTGGTCCGCCAGGGGCTGCAGCGGCACGCAGCCTGCGGTAATGGCTCGGGCCCACCATTCGTCGGCGTCGTCGACCTGCAGATGCAGGGTGACGCTCTTCGGCACGACATCGACGTCCATGCCGTATTCGGGAAATTCGTCAGACAGCATGATGCTGCAACCGTTGATGCGCAGGTGGGAGTGGATCAGCCGCTCGCCGTCGTCGGCCAGCATGCGCCGCACCTCGACGGCTCCAAAGGCGCGGGAATAGAGCTCGACCGCGGCCTGACCGCCCCGCGAGGCGATGCTGAGATAGGGGGTCACTCCAGTGAGCGGCGGAGGGGCGTCGACCTGTTCCATGTCATCTCCTCGGTTCACCGCCACTCTAACGCGTGAAATCGGCGTTGCGAACGCCTACATCTGACCGTTCATGACCGACCTGTTCGAAGCCTCCGGCATCCATCCTCCCGACGCGCCGCTGGCGGACCGCCTGCGCCCGGCCACGCTGGACGAGGTCGTGGGCCAGGATCACCTGCTGGGCGAGGGCGGGCCGATCCGACGGATGGTCGAGGCGGGCCGTCTGGGTTCCATGATCCTGTGGGGCCCGCCCGGCACCGGAAAGACCACCATCGCCCGTCTGCTCGCCAAGGCCGCCGGCTATCAGTACCAGCAGATTTCGGCCGTCTTCTCCGGCGTCGCCGACCTGAAGAAGGCCTTCGAACAGGCCCGCGTCCGCCGCGCCGCCGGCCAGTCGACCCTGCTGTTCGTCGACGAAATCCACCGCTTCAACCGCGCCCAGCAGGACGGCTTCCTGCCGTTCGTGGAGGAGGGGGTGATCACCCTCGTCGGCGCCACGACGGAAAACCCTTCGTTCGAACTGAACGGCGCCCTCCTGTCGCGCAGCCAGGTCTTCGTGCTGAAGCGGCTCGACGACGACGCACTGAATCAACTGTTGACGCGGGCCGAGGCGCAGGAGGGTCAGACCCTGCCGCTGACCCCCGAAGCCCGCCACGCCCTGACCGCCCTGGCCGACGGCGACGGCCGCTATCTGCTGACCATGGCCGAGACCCTGTTTGCTCTGCCGTCCGAACCGGTTCTCGATGTCCAGGCCCTGGCCGGCGCCCTGCAACGCCGCGCGCCCGCCTACGACAAGAATAGAGAAGAGCACTACAACCTCATATCCGCGCTGCATAAATCGGTGCGAGGCTCCGACCCCGACGCGGCCCTCTACTGGCTGGCGCGCATGCTCAACGGCGGCGAGGATCCCCTCTACCTGGCGCGCCGGATCGTGCGGATGGCGGTCGAGGACATCGGCGAAGCGGACCCGCTTTCGATCCTCGTCGCCAATGCGGCCAAGGACACCTACGACTTCCTGGGCAGCCCCGAGGGCGAACTGGCCCTGGCCCAGGCCGTGGTCCACCTCGCCACCGCACCAAAGTCGGTCGCCGTCTACGAGGCCTACAAGGCGGCGAAGAAGGCGGCGGCCGAGACCGGCTCCCTGATGCCGCCAGCCCACATCCGCAACGCCCCGACCAAGCTCATGAAACAGCTCGGATACGGCAAGGGCTACCAGTACGACCCCTCGACCGAGACCGGCTTTTCCGGGGCCAATTTCTTCCCCGACGAGATGGAACGCCGCACATTCTACGCGCCAAAAGGCGAGGGCCATGAGGAGAAGATCAAGGCCCGCCTCAAGCACTGGGCCGCGATGCGGGCGGAGATCGCCGCGAAAGGCGACTGACTCTCTCTCTCTCTCTCCGTCATCCTCCGGCAAGCCGCGTCTTCGCGGCGCAGACCGGGGGACGCAGCGGCGCCGAAGGCGATCTGTTCAGGCAGGATGTCGGAATGGTCTGTGTGCGCGGCATGTTCGCGCTCACGCGCGCCGCTGCGTCCCCCGGTCTCCGCTTCGCTCCGCCGGAGGATGACGAAAAGAGGGAAGGACGCAATCGCTGACTGATCACCGTTCATTGTTCGCCATCCACGACCGTCCTAGCTTCGCCGTTCAACCGATCCTTGGGAGGGGATGATGGCTGACGGAAAGACGACGCCCTGGCACCTGTGGCTGGTCGGGGTTCTGAGCCTGCTGTGGAATGGCTTCGGCGCCTACGACTTCATCATGACCAACACCCAGGGCGAGACCTATATGCGCGCCTCGGGCATGACCCAGCCCATGATCGACTATTTCCTGGCCATGCCGACCTGGATGTATGTGCCCTGGACCCTGGGCGTATGGGGCGCCATCGCGGGCTCGGTCCTGTTGCTGCTGCGCATGAAATGGGCGGTCCACGCCTTCGCCCTGTCCGTGTTCGGCGCCGTGGTCAGCCTGGGCTTCGGCCTGATGAACCCCATGCCGGGCCTGCCGCCCGAGATGGCCGCGATGAAGGTCATGCCCTGGATCATCGCCGTCATCGCCGCTCTTCTGCTCTGGTACGCCTGGGCCATGCGCAAGCGAGGTGTGCTGCGCTAGAGTCCAAAAGGGCCAGGGTCTGCGCGACGAGTTAATGCGCAATGCAATCAATCGGTTGTCGATGACTGCGCGCATGGAATCTCAATAGTTGGACTCTCTGGACTCGGTCTGCCCGAGTCCAATGCCGCTGCTGCCCGTCACCTGCCACGCATCATCGCTGCTGACGTCGCGGCGCCGGCCCGCTAAGGATCGGCGGTGTCCGACCGCATCCCCGCCACCCTGTCGCCCGAAGAGATCGCCGCCGTCCGCTCGTGGGTCATCCACGAGGACGCCTCGACGATCGCCTTCGCCAAGCCCGCTGGCCTCTCCAGCCAGGGCGGCCGTATCCAGGCGCACACCCTAGACGATCTGCTGTGGGCCTTCGCCCGCTCGAACGGCAAGCGGCCGGACCTCGTGCACCGGCTGGACCGCGACACGTCGGGCGTCATCCTGGCCGCCAAGACCAAGCCTGCCGCCGGCTTCCTCGGCAAGGCGATCCAGGCGCACAAGCTGACCAAGACCTATCTCGCCCTGGTCTCCGCGGCGCCCGAGCCCGCCAGCGGCGACATCAACGTCCCGCTCCTGCGTCAGGAGATCGGCCGCGAAAGCTATATGCGGGTCGCCGCCTTCGACGCGAAAGGCGCGCAGGGGTCCCGCAGCCGCTACCGCACCCTGTCCTCCAGCGAGGACGGCGCCCTGGTCGAACTCCAGCCCTTCACCGGCCGCATGCACCAGCTGCGCGTCCACATGGCCCATATCGGACGGCCTCTGGTCGGGGACGTCCGCTATGGCGGAGCCCTGACCGCAGCGGGGCGAGGTGCGCCCCGTCTGATGCTGCATGCCGTGTCGCTCAGCTTCCCGCACCCCGACGGCGGCGAACGCACGATCACCGCCGAGCCGCCCGAGGACTTCCGCGCCCTGGCCGAGGCGATGGGACTGAAACTCTGATCCTTCCGCCTTTGGGAGGCCGGAAGGATCACCTCACCACCAGCGGTCCGCCTTGCCGACGCCGCCCGCGGCCTGTTCCAGCGCCGCGCCGACTTGCAGCACGGTCGCCTCGTCCAGCGCCTTGCCGATCACCTGCAGCCCCAGAGGCAGGCCGTTGGAATCGACACCCGCAGGCACCGAAATGCCGGGCAGGCCCGCCAGGTTCGCCGTGACCGTGAAGACGTCGTTCAGATACATCGTCACCGGGTCGATCTGCTTGTCGCCCAGGGCGAAGGCGGCCGACGGGGTCGACGGCGTCAGGATCGCATCCACCTGGCCCCAGACGTTGTCGAAGTCCTCGGCGATGCGACGACGGACCTTCAGGGCCTTCACGTAATAGGCGTCGTAGAACCCTGCCGACAGCACATAGGCCCCGATGGTCAGGCGACGCTGGACCTCCTGGCCGAAGCCCTCGGCGCGCGAGGTTTCGTAGAGGTCGGTCAGGGACTTGGTGTTTTCGGCCCGGTGACCGAACCGCATGCCGTCGTAGCGGGCCAGGTTGGACGAGGCCTCTGCGGGGGCGACGATATAATAGGTCGGCAAGGCGTATTTGGTGTGCGGCAGGCTGATCGGCACGATCTCGCAGCCCGCGTCCTTCAGCCAGGCCACGCCCTGATCCCACAGGGCCTGAATCTCGGCGGGCATGCCCTCGACGACGTATTCATGGGGCACGCCGATGCGCAGCCCCTTGACCGACTTGCCGACCGAGGCGGACCAGTCGGGCGTCGGGACGTCGAGGCTGGTCGAATCCTTGAGATCGAAGCTGCACATGGACTGTAGCATCAGGGCCGCGTCCTCGACCGTCTTGGTGATCGGCCCGGCCTGATCCAGTGACGAGGCGAAGGCGACCATGCCGTAGCGGCTGGCCCGGCCATAGGTCGGCTTGATCCCGACCGTGCCGGTGAAGGCGGCGGGCTGGCGGATCGACCCGCCGGTGTCGGACGCGGTGGCGGCCAGGCACAGGTCGGCGGCGACGGCCGAGGCCGAACCGCCCGACGATCCGCCCGGGGTCAGGTCGGCGTTGGAGGTCTTGGACTTCCACGGGTTCACGACCGGACCGAAGGCCGAGGTCTCGTTGGCCGAGCCCATGGCGAACTCGTCCATGTTCAGCTTGCCCAGCATGACCGCTCCGTCGCGCCACAGGTTGGCGGTGACGGTCGATTCATACGGCGGGACGAAGCCGCGCAGCATGTTGGAGGCGGCGGTCGTCTGCACCCCCTCGGTGCAGAACAGGTCCTTGATCCCCAGGGGCGCGCCTTCCAGCGGGCCTGCGGTTCCGGCCGCGATTCGCGCATCCGACGCCTTGGCCATCTCGATCGCCTTCTCGGGCGTCGTGACGACATAGGCGTTCAGGGTCGGGTTGGCGGCCTCGATGTTCGAGACGAAGGCGCGGGTGATCTCTTCCGAAGAGAAGGCCTTGGCTTTCAGGCCGTCGACGGCGGCCTTGAGGGTCAGTTTCGTCAGATCGGACATGCTATTCGACCACCTTGGGCACGACGTAGAAGCCGTCGGCGGACTTCGGCGCGTTGGACAGGACGGCCTCGACCTTGGCACCGTCGGTGACGACGTCTTCGCGCAGGCGCAGGGGCTGGGCGACGTTGGAGGTCATCGGCTCCACGCCGTCCACATCGACTTCGCTGAGCTGGTCGATCCAGGCCATGATGCCGTTCAGCTCGCCCGCCAGCGGCTCGAGCCGGTCGTCGGGGGTCTTGATGCGGGCGAGGTGGGCGACCTTGCGCACCGTCTCTGCGTCGATGGCCATGCGGCCCTCCGAAAGTCTCAATGCAAGCCGGCGGGATTAGCCGTCCATGCCGCGCCGCACAAGGACCGCAGGCGGCCTACTGCGCCGGTGTGACGGTGACGGCGCTCGGAGCGCCATCGTCCGGGCCCGGCGTCCACTGGACGATGATCCTGCGGCGACGATCGCCGATCTCGCCGCTGGCCTCGTCGTAGGTGCTCTCGTGGAGGTCGAGATCGACACGCCCGTCGGCGCTCGACAGGAGGGTGTAGTCGAGGAAGTCGCCGATCCGGTAGACCGCCCAGCCCTCGGCGGGGTTCTGGTAGAAGGCGATATAGGTCTGCAGGCCGTTCATGGCCGGATCGCCGCCCGCGACCCCGAACAGCTTGGCGTTATGTTCGGGGATCTGGTCCAGTTGAACCACGCTGGCGGCCCACTGCAGACCGTCGTCGGTCTGGGACGACTCCACGAGCGCAAGCGGCTCCGGAGCACCGGTGGCCGTGAAGGGGCTCGTCTGGGCGGGTGCGACGGGGCCTTGCGCGGTCGCCGACGTCTTTGCGGCCGGCTTGGTGTCACAGGCGGACAGCGACAGGGCGGCGATGACGCAGAGGCTGAGAAGCGAAGAAGGCGCGGACATCGGTTTCTCCCTAACCATGGAAGGCGACAGTCGCCTTTGACAGGGAGAATGACAACGCCTACCGCCCTCCCGTGCCCGTCCTAGAACTCATCGACCTGCCTGCCGCCTGTCCGCCGGACACGGCCTGGATGGGGCTGGACCTCGGCGAACGAACGATCGGCGTGGCGGTGTCGGACACCACCCGCATGATCGCCAGCCCGCTGGAACTGATCCGGAAATCCAAGTTCACGCTTGAGGCCCAGGCCCTGTTCAAGCTGATGGACGCCCGCAAGGTATCCGGGCTGGTCATCGGCCTGCCGGTCAACATGGACGGTACCGAGGGGCCGCGCGCCCAGTCGTGCCGGGCGTTCGCACGCAATCTGGACAGGATTCGACCGACTAACGTCGCCTTCTGGGACGAGCGGCTTTCGACCTCGGCGGTCGAGCGGTTCCTGATCGACGAGCTGGACCTGTCGCGGAAGCGGCGGGCGGGCGTGGTGGATCGGACCGCCGCGGCCTGGATCCTTCAAGGCGCGCTGGACCGGGTGCGCGACCAGCAAACCTGGGCATGATCGGCCTGATCGCCGGGGTCGCCCCGGTCTTCCTCCTGATCACTCTCGGCTATGGTCTGAGGAAGTCGCACTTCCTGCCGGACGAGACCTGGCGGCCGATCGAGAAGCTGTCGATCAATCTGCTGTACCCCGGCTTCCTGATACCGGCGGTCTGGAGCGCCGACCTGTCGGGCGGCAGCGCGGGCGCGGCGGGCGGGGCGGCGGTGGTCGCAGTCCTGATCGTGGCGATGGCGACCCTGGCCGCCAAGCCTCTGATGACGATCGAGGGACCGGCCTACACCAGCGTGTTCCAGGGCGTGATCCGATGGAACAGCTTCGTCTTCCTGCCGGTGGTCCAGGCGGCCTTCGGCGCGGAGGGGCTGGCGCTGGCCGCGGTCATGATCGCCTGCATCATACCGGTAACCAATATCGCCTGCGTCGCCGTCCTGGCGCGCTGGGGCGCCGGTCAGAAGGATGTGACGCCCCTGGCCCTGCTCAGGGCCATGCTGGCCAATCCGATTCTGCTGGCCTGTCTGATCGGCCTGGCGCTCAACTTCGCCCGGGTGCCCCGGCTGCCGGGAATTTCCGACACGCTGGAACTCCTCGGATCGGCCGCCTTGCCGCTGGGCCTGATTATCGCGGGCGCGGGCCTGAGCTTCGCCGAGGTGGCGCGAAGCCGGGTCACAATCGCCGGGGTGTCCTTCGTCAAGCTGATCGTCATGCCGCCGCTGATGTGGGGACTGTGCGTCCTGTTCGGGGGCGATCATCTCGCCCAGGGCGTGGCCATGCTGTGCGGGGCGGCGCCGGGGGCAGCGGCGGCCTATCTTCTGGCCCGTCAGATGGGCGGGGACGCGCCGCTGATGGCCGGGATCATCGCCCTGACGACCGTAGGCAGCGCCCTGATGATGCCGGTCCTGCTGTTCCTTCATCATCTGACTTGAGGCTCTGGCTCTTGAGGCCATGCGTCTTGAGGCCATACGTCTTGAGCTCTGAGGCGCACCTGCCTATAGCCGGGCTTTGATGACCCAGCATGACGATCCTGCCCTCGGGCACGCCGACCTGATCGCAGACCGTCTGGTCCCGTTTCCGAAACCACATTTCCTGGGCGCGGGCGACCTGAACCCGCCGTTCGTTCTGAGCCTGCTGGATCTGGCCGATGCCTGCGTCGATCTGAACCGACAGTCGACGAAGGCGCTGGACCTGCTGCGTGGGCGCACGGTCATGAACCTGTTCTTCGAGAACTCGACCCGGACCAGCTCTTCGTTCGAGATCGCGGCCAAGCGGCTGGGTGCCGACGTCGTCACCATGCCAGTCGGCGCATCCTCGGTGAAGAAGGGCGAGACCCTGATCGACACGGCGGTGACCCTCAACGCCATGAAGCCGGACATCCTGGTGGTCCGCCACGGCGCCTCGGGTGCGGCGGCCCTGCTGTCCCAGAAAGTCGGCTGTGCGGTGGTCAACGCCGGCGACGGCCGCCACGAGCATCCGACCCAGGCCCTGCTCGACCTGCTCAGCCTGCGTCGCGCCTTCGCGGACGTCGGCGGGCTGACGGTCGCCATCTGCGGAGACATCGCCCACAGCCGCGTGGCGCGCTCTAATGTGGCCCTGCTGTCGATGATGGGCGCTCGCGTCCGCCTGATCGGGCCGCCGACCCTGGTGCCTGGCGATGCCGACCGCTGGGGCTGCGAGGTCTTCCACGACATGCGCGAGGGCTTGGCCGGCTGCGACGTGGTCATGATGCTGCGCCTCCAGCTGGAGCGGATGGACGGGGCGCTGGTGCCGTCGACGCGCGAGTATTTCCGCTTCTGGGGTCTGGACCGCGAGAAGCTGGCCTGGGCCAATCCGGGCGCCAAGGTCATGCACCCGGGGCCGATGAACCGGGGCGTTGAGATCGACTCCGACGTCGCCGACGACCTGTCGGTCTCCCTGATCCAGGATCAGGTCGAGATGGGCGTCGCCGCGCGAATGGCGGTGCTAGCCTCGCTTTCGGCCCGTCTGGAGGGCGCGGCATGAGCTCGCAGGCCATCATCAACGCCCGGCTGCTGGACCCGGCGTCGGACTATGACGGCCCCGGCTCGGTGGTCATCGAGGACGGCGTCATCACTCGGGTCGAGCGGGGCTCGGTCGCGGTTTCGGCGACGGAAATCCTCGATGCGCGCGGCCTCTGCCTGTCGCCCGGCCTGATCGATATCCGCGTCCGCACGGGCGAGCCCGGCGCAGAGCCCAAGGAGACGCTCAAGTCCGCCAGCCTGTCTGCGGCGGCCGGCGGCGTGACGACCGTGGTCATCCAGCCCGACACAGATCCGGCTGTGGACGATCCGGCCATGGTTGATTTCATCCAGAGGCGCGGTGCGGCCCTGAACCTGGTCAACGTCCGTGCGGCGGGCGCGGCGACCAAGGCACGCGACGGCAAGCGGATGGCCGAGATCGGTCTGATGCACGAGGCCGGCGCTCTCTATTTCACCGACGGCGACCACGTCATCGCCGACAGCCGCGTGCTCTCGCGGGTGATGAGCTACGCCACGGCCTTCAACGCCCTGATCGCCTGCCGCCCGGCCGATCCCTGGCTGACCGAGGGCTCGGTCGCGACGTCCGGCGAACTGGCCACACGCCTCGGCCTCAGCGGCGCGCCCGCCATCGCCGAGCGCATCCAGCTGGAGCGGGACCTCGCCCTGGTCGAACAGACCGGCGCGCGTTTCCTGATCGACCAGCTGTCCACCGAGGCGGCTCTTGAGGTGCTGGCGCGCGCGCGGGGCAGGGGGCTGGAGGTCGCGGCCTCGGTCTCCATCAATCACCTGTGCTTCAACGAGATCGACATCGGCGACTACCGGACCTTCTACCGGCTCGACCCGCCGCTCCGTCCCGAGAGCGACCGCCGGGCGCTGATCGAGGCGGTGCGCGACGGCCTGATCGAGGCCATCACCTCGGCCCACACGCCCGCTCCCGCCGAGGACAAGCGCCGTCCGTTCGCCGAGGCCGCCCCGGGCGCCGTGGGTCTGGAGACCCTGCTGCCGGCCGCTTTGAGCCTGCATCACGAGGAGGGGCTGGATATCCTCGACGTGCTGCGGCCGCTGACCCACGGCCCGGCGACCCTGCTGGGGCTGGACGCGGGCGTGCTGGAAGCCGGAGCGCCGGCCGACTTGATCCTGTTCGACCCCGACGCCCCGGTGATCGTCGACGCGGCGACCTTGCGGTCCAAGTCGAAGAACTCGCCGTTCGACGGCCGCAGGCTTCAGGGCCGGGTGGAAATGACGGTTGTCGGTGGACGGGTAGTCTACCCCACCTAACCCGTGCACCCCGGCGAAGGCCGGGGTCCAGATCACGGATTCAGTCGGCTTGGATTGGGCGCCAGTCTTTGAACGTCAGATAGCGTGTTAGCCATCTGGACCCCGGCCTTCGCCGGGGTGCACGGTGAGGGCAGCGGGCGTTACGGCTTCTGCTCCAGCGCATACAGCGCCTCCGCCATCTCCTCGGCCTTCGTCGCGATCAACGCCTGAGCGTCGTAGATCGCGCGGTTGTAGACCGCGTGGCCCAGCTTCTCGGCGAAAAAGTCCATCAGCATCGACGCCTGAAGGTCGCCGATCTCCGTATCCAGTTCATCGCGCAGGAAGGCCTTGATGCGCGGGATCAGGTCCCGCTGCTCTTCCTTCGAGAACACGATCGGTTTCATCCGGTGATCTCGGCCAGGGTTTCCTCGGCTGTCATCCAGGCGGCTTCGGCGACGTCGAGGTCGGATTGCGACTTCGCCCGCGAACGGGTCAGGCCTTCCAGCGCCTTCGGATTCGAGACGGCCGCGTTGGCCAGGTCGTCGTCGATGCGGGCGATCTCGGCGGTCAGGGCGACGACGCGTTCCTCGGCCTTCTTCACCGCGTGGCGCAGGGTCGACGGCGAGGGCCCGGACTTCTTTTGAGCCCTATCGTTCGCCCCGCGAGGGCTCACTGCTTGAGGGCTGGCTGCGGCAGCCGCCTCTTCCTTCTTCACCTGCGTCGGCTTCACGGCGGCCTGTTTCGCGCGGTCGAGAACGAATTTCGCATAGTCGTCCATGTCGCCTTCGAACGGCTTCACCGTGCCGTCGGCGGCCAGCCACAGCCGGTCGGCGACCATCTCCATCAGCGAGCGGTCGTGGGTGATCAGGATGACGGCGCCCGTGTAGTCATTGAGCGCATCCAGCAAGGCCCGGCGGCTGTCGATGTCCAGGTGGTTGGTCGGTTCGTCGAGGATCAGGACGTGCGGGGCCTCCATGGCCACCATGTTCAGCAGCAGGCGCGCGCGCTCGCCGCCGGACAGGCTGTCGACCGTGGTCTCCTGTTTCTCGTAGTTCAGGCCGAACTGGGCCAGCTTGGAGCGCCGCGCGCTTTCCGGCGCATCCGGCATGGCGCGGCGGATGATCTCCAGCGGCGTGTCGGTCGGATCCATGGCCTCGATCTGATGCTGGTGGAACCAGCCCACCCGCATCTTCCTGTCGCGGTGCAGTTCGCCCTCGGTGACGTTCAGGGCGCCCGCGATCATCTTGGCGAAGGTGGACTTGCCGGCCCCGTTGACGCCCAGCAGGCCGATGCGGTCGTCCAGGTCCATGCGCAGGTTCAGATTGCGCAGGATCGGCCGACCGGGCTCATAACCGACATTGGCCCGCTCCAGCCGAATCAGCGGCGGCGCCAGCGGACGCGGCGGCGAGGGCAGGGTGAAGGGGGCGACGCGCTCTTCGATCGTGGTGGCGACCGGCTGCATCTTCTCCAGACGCTTCATGCGCGACTGAGCCTGGGCGGCCTTGGAGGCCTTGGCCTTGAACCGGTCGACGAAGGACTGGAGGTGGGCGCGTTCGGCGTCCTGCTTGGCCTTGGCCGACAGCTGCAGGCGGGCTTTTTCGGCACGCGCCTTTTCGAACTGGTCGTAGTTGCCGGTGTAGATCTCCAGCTTGCGGTTCGCGAGGTGGAGAATGTGGGTGCAGACCTCGTTCAGCATCTCGCGGTCGTGGGAGATGATCAGGGCGGTCGCCGGATACTTCTTCAGCCGCGCCTCGAGCCAGAGCGCGCCTTCCAGGTCGAGATAGTTGGTCGGTTCGTCGAGCAGCAGCATATCGGGCTGGGCGAACAGGGCTGCGGCCAAGGCCACGCGCATGCGCCAGCCGCCGGAGAACTCCGACATCGGCCGCTGCTGGTTCTCGTGGTCGAAGCCGAGACCGGCGAGGATTTCCGCGGCGCGGGCCGGAGCGCCGTCGGCGTCGATTTCGATCAGGCGCGACCAGATCTCGCCCATCTCCTCCGGCTCGGCGGTTTCGAGGCGGCCGAGAAGCTCATGGCGTTCGGTATCGGCCTCCAGGATGGTCTCGACCACGCTGACGGGGGTGGCCGGGTGTTCCTGATCGACCGAGCCGATGCGGGCCGTCTTCGGCAGGGAGACCTCATCGCCGTTGCCGGCCAGTTCGCCCAGGATGATCTTGAACAGGGTCGACTTGCCGATGCCGTTGCGACCGACCAGCCCGACCTTGGAACCCGGCGGCAGGCTGACCGAGGCGTCATCCAGAAACTGGCGGCCCCAGGCGTTGAACGTCAGGTTGGTGATCTGGAGCATGGAAACGAACGTCCGAAAGGCGAAAATCCGCTCCTCAAGCAGCGAGCCGCCGCGAGGGGAGCGATAGGAGCCAACATCATGTTGGAAACCGGGGAGGGCGCGTCTATAAGCCCGCGACCTTCAATCTCCCAAACAAGAAGTCACTTTCCATGACCGACCGCACCTTCTCGATCATCAAGCCCGACGCCACGCGCCGCAACCTGACCGGCGCGATCAACGCCGTGATCGAGGGCGCCGGCCTGCGCATCGTCGCGCAACGCCGCATCAAGCTGACCGAGGCCCAGGCCAAGAAATTCTACGAAGTCCACGCCGAGCGTCCCTTCTACGGCGAACTGGTCGGCCAGATGATCGCCGAGCCCGTCGTCGTCCAGGTTCTGGAAGCCGAAGGCGCCGTCGCCAAATACCGCGAAGTCATGGGTGCCACGAACCCGAACGACGCCGCCGACGGCACGATCCGCAAGCTCTTCGCCCTGTCGATCGGCGAGAACTCGGTCCATGGTTCGGACTCCGACGAGAACGCCAAGATCGAGATCGCCCAGTTCTTCACGGACGCCGACATCGTCGGCTAGCGCCTTTCGCGAGCCCAGTTAGGTTCGCATAGCGTGACTATAAACACCCGCGTCCGGAACTGGACGCGGGTGTTTTCGTTTTCTCTGCACGCAACTCCCCTCAGCGTAATCGGAGATTTCCCTATGAAGACGATCCTGAAGATGACCCCGCTGGTCGGCGTGATGGCCCTGCTGGCCGCCTGCGGCACGACCATGGAACAACGCGCCGCAACCGGCGCCATCGGCGGTGCTGTGGCCGGTCAGGTCATCGGCGGCAACACCGGCTCGACCGTGGCCGGCGCCGCGATCGGCGGCGTGGCCGGTGCCGCGACCACGCGTCCTCGCTAAGGCCTCAGCACGCGAGCGACCGCTTCGCTCGTTTCCGCTGATGTGAAGAAAAGGCCTCGGAGCAATCCGGGGCCTTTTGTCATTCAGGGTCGAGGTTCGCTTTCTACAGACGGGCGCAGAAGGCCGCGAGAGCCTGGGGATACAGGCCATGTTCGGCATTCAGCACTCGCTGGGCCAGGGTTTCCGGCGTGTCCTCCGGAATGATCGGGACCGCCGCCTGATCCAGGATCGGGCCTTCATCCACGCCCTCGGTCACCAGATGCACGGTGCAGCCCGCCTCGGCGTCTCCCGCGGCCAGTGCGCGGGCGTGGGTTTCGAGGCCGGGGTATTTGGGCAGGAGGCTGGGATGGATATTCACCATCCGCCCGGCCCAACGCTGGACCAGGAAGGGCGTCAGCAACCGCATGTAGCCGGCCAAGGCGATGACCTCGATCCGGGCCGCGTCGAGTTCGGCCTGAAGGGCGGCCTCATGGGCGGCGCGGTCCTTGCCGAAAGGCCTGTGATCGACGGCTGCGGTGGCCACACCCTTGGCGCGCGCGACGGCCAGTCCCCCGGCTTCTGGATCGTTGGACAGGACCAGTACGACCTCATAGGGCGCATCGGCCGCCTGACCGGCGTCGATCAGGGCGGCCATGTTCGATCCGGCCCCCGAGATCATCACGGCCACGCGCACGCGGCCCGTCGCCTCGCTCATCGTGCGGCGGGCGCCGGGTCGCCGACCGAGACGAAGGCACCGGCCGGGCCGGGATAGACGACCGGGCTCTCATAGCCATCGTCGGAAATCGCCGAGACGCCGAAGAAATAGTCGTCGATCGGCACGCCCGTCAGCACCAGCGACGTCGCGGTCCCGGCATTGCGGTTGAAGGTCCACTGCGGCGCCGTGGTCGAGCGCCACCAGACGCGATATCCGGCTGCGCCGGGCACGGCGGACCAGCGCAGGGTCGTGTCCGGCTTGACTGCGCCTTCGATGGTCACGCCGGCCGGGACCATGGGCGCGTTGGCCAGGGCCGCCATGGTCGCGATGTTCAGGCGCGCGACCTGGGCTAGATAGTCGAAGTCCACGCCCTCGATCGTATCGCCGTATTCGACGCCGTTCTCGTTGCGCAGGTCCTGATGCTGGCGGTCGTAGTTCTCGGCGCCTTCGGAGATGCGGACGGCGGGGAAGCCCGCGCGCAGCATCTCGACCTGGTCGCCGCCCCGGCCGAAGCGGTCGGTGCGATAGATCATGTCGACGTCGAAGTTCACCAGATACCGATCCGCGATGCCGTCGACGTAGCGGGCCAGGTTGCGCGAAGACGAGTCGACCTCGCCCCCGTTGTAGCGACGACGTTCGGCCTGCGACGGGGTCTCGACCGTCTTGGTGCCCTCGGAGAAGACGCGGACGCGGCTGGTGTCGCGGATGCCCGACTGGCCTTCGGAGTTGCCGACGATGTCGTTGTTCAGGTTGGCCTCGACGACCCACCCTTGCGCCTTGGCGTAGTCTGCCAGGATCTTGCCGCCCAGCAGGCCCTGCTCTTCGCCCGACAGGACGGCATAGACCAGGGTGGCGTCGAACTGGTGTTTCGACAGGACGCGCGCGGCCTCCAGCACGGCGGCCACGCCCGAGGCGTCGTCATTGGCGCCCGGCGCGTCGGCGGTGAAGTTCATCACGTCGGTGACGCGGCTGTCGATGTGGCCCGAGATGACGATGACCCGGTTCGGATCGCCGGTGCCACGCTGGATGGCGAGGACGTTGACGACCTCGGTCGGCGTGGGGACGCGTGGGCCGGTGACCGTGTCGGCGGGCAGGGCGATCTCGAGACAGCCGCCGCACTCGGTCGAGATGGTGCGGAAATGGCTCTCGGCCCAGCGGCGGGCGGCGCCGATGCCGCGCGTGTCCGAATCGGTCTGGGACAGGGTGTGGCGCGTGCCGAACCCGACCAGGGCGGTGATGTCCGCATGCATCCTGTCTGCCTCGACGGCGGAGACGACCGTGTGGAGCAGGGGCTGTTCGACGGCGGCAGGCGTCTGGGCGTGGGCGACGGCGGGCAGGGCCAACAGGGCGGCGAGGGCGATCAGGCGCATGGGCGACTCCAGTTTGCGCGGACACTAACGGCTTCCCTCTCCCTGTGGGAGAGGGCTTGAGCGTCCAGGAGAGAAGCGATTGGAACTGCGAAAGGGTGAGGGTTGGCCCTAAGCGGTGAGGCACGGCCCTCACCCTTTCGGCCAAGACGCATCGCTACGATCTGCGGGCCTAAAGCCCTCTCCCGCCGGGAGAGGGAGGCTAAACGAGCTGCCCGCAGACGAACGCCGTCTCACCGGCTTCCAGCAGGCCGGCCAGAACCTCTTCGGCATTCTCCGGCGCCACGATCAGGATGAAGCCCACGCCACAGTTGAACGTCCGGCGCATCTCGTGCTCGGAGATGCCGCCCGTTTCGGCCAGCCACTGGAAGACCGGCGGAACGGGCCAGGCCTCCCAATCGAACTCGGCCGACAGGCCCTCGGCGATGCAGCGGGGCGGGTTCTCGATCAGGCCGCCGCCGGTGATATGGGCCGCGCCCTTGATCAGTCCCGCCTTCATCAGCGGCAGCACCGACTTGATGTAGATCCGGGTCGGCTCCATCAGGGCCTGGGCTAGGGTGCGGTCCTTGGCGAAGGGCGCATCGTCGCCCCACGACAGGCCCGACCGCTCGACCACCTTGCGAATCAGCGAATAGCCGTTCGAGTGCGGACCGGACGAGGCCAGGCCGATGATCAGGTCGCCGGTGTTCTGCAGGTCCAGGCGAGGCAGGGCGTGGCCCCGCTCGACGGCGCCCAGCGAGAAGCCGGCCAGATCATAGTCGCCGCCCGAATACATGCCCGGCATTTCCGCCGTCTCGCCGCCGACCAGAGCGGCCCCGGCCATGCGGCAACCCTCGGCGATGCCCGACACCACGCGGCGGGCCGCGTCGATCTCCAGCTTGCCGGTCGCATAGTAGTCGAGGAACAGCAGGGGCTCGGCGCCCTGCGCCAGCAGGTCGTTGACGCACATGGCCACCAGATCGATGCCTACCCCGTCATGGCGGCCGGTTTCGATGGCGATCTTCAGCTTGGTGCCGACGCCGTCCGTGGTCGAGACGATCAGGGGATCGACGAATCCGGCCGCCTTCAGGTCGAACAGGGCCCCGAATCCCCCCAGCGACGGCTCCGATCCGGGGCGCGCGGTGGACTTGGCCAGCGGCTTGATATGCTCGATCAGCATGTCGCCGGCATCGATGTCCACGCCTGCATCGGCGTAGGTCAGGCCGTTCGGCAACGTGTTTTTGGGGTCGCTCATCGCTAGCAGGCCTGAATCGGTGCGGAAAAAAGGCCGTGCCTCTTGCCACGACCGCGTTGCGGGGGGCTATAGCATCCGAATGACGCCGATCACCACCAATGACGCGCTGGTTCAGTTCTGCGCGGCCGTCGCCCAAGCCGAGTTTATCGCTGTGGACACCGAGTTCATGCGCGAGACGACCTATTGGCCCAAACTGTGCCTGATCCAGGCCGCCACGCCCGAGCACGAGGCGATCATCGATCCGCAGGCCGAAGGGCTGGATCTGACGCCCTTCCTGGACATCCTGCGCGACCCGAGGATCGTGAAGGTCTTCCACGCCGCGCGTCAGGACACCGAAATCTTCGTCAAGCTGGGCGCCATGCCCAAGCCGATGTTCGACACCCAGGTCGCCGCCATGGCCGCCGGGTTCGGTGATCAGGTCGCCTATGATTCGCTGGTGCGCCAGATGCTGCGCATCGACCTGGACAAGGGCAGCCGCTTCACCGACTGGTCGCGCCGCCCCCTGTCGGACGCCCAGCTGCACTACGCCATCGGCGACGTGACCCATCTGGCCGCCCTGTACCCCAAGCTGCGCGACCGGTTGGCCAAGGAAGGTCGTCTGGACTGGGTGACGTCGGAGATGGAGGATCTGGTCGATCCGGATCTCTACGACACCGATCCGGACAAGGCCTGGAAACGGCTGAAGCCCAAAAAGTACAACGCCAAATACCTGGCCGCCTTCAAGGCGACGGCGGTCTGGCGCGAGCGGGCGGCGCAGGACCGCGACCAGCCGCGCGGCCGCGTCCTGAAGGACGAGGCGATCGACGAGATCGCGACCCAGGTCCCGACCGACGTGGAGGCCTTCAACCGTCTGCGTTCGGTACCCAAGGGCTTCGGCGGCTCGCGTCTGGGGCTTGAACTGACCGAAGAACTCAAGCGGGTCATGGCCGACCCTGAGGCTCACGCGCCCAAGCTGGACCGTCCGGCCCACAACCAGCCCGCCCCGCCTTCGGTCGTGGAACTGCTGAAGGTTCTGCTGAAGGCCAAGAGCGACAACGCCGGCGTGGCCTCCAAGCTGATCGCCAACGTCGCCGACCTGGAGAAGATCGCCATCGACGACAACGCCAAGGTCGACGCCCTGACCGGCTGGCGCCGTCAGCTGTTCGGCGAGGACGCCCTGAAGCTCAAGCGCGGCGAGATCGCCCTGGTGCTGAACGGCGCGCGCGTGGAAGTCGTCGAGATCGAATAGGCGTCAGATCTCGAGCTTCAGCCCCATGGCCTCGGCCAGACCCTTGGCGCGTCGACGCGTCTGCTCGCCCAGCAGGACGTCGGCATAGCCCTCGGACGCCGTCAGTTTCAGCGTGCCGCCCTTCACGGTGATCTTGGCGTTGGCCAGAAGCTGAGGGGAACGGCCGGACAGATCGCAACCCAGCCTCATCGCCAGTCCAAGGGCGCGCGCACTGACGCGGGCGTCGGGGCTGAGCAGTCGCTCCGCCACCTCGGGCGCGGGGGTCGCGGCATTGCCGCCATAGCGGGCATTGAGGGCGCAGGCCAGCCACACGCGCTCGGGGTGGGTCTGGCCCGGAATCGGTGCCCGAAGAACCTGATCGAACACCAGCTCAAGTCGATGATCGGGATGCAGCCTGGCACCCAGATCCGCCAGCCGACAGGCGGCGGCGGCCAGAACCGCATCGCGATCGGCGCTGAAGGCCCGGGGCAGGGCGGCGATCACGTCGCCGAGCCAGGCGTTCAACGCCGCCGGCAGGGCCGGAGAAATCCCCTGACGCGCCCCCAGGGCGGCGGCCCCGGCGATCAGCGGATCGGCCGTCGCCTCGTCCTGATCCAGCGCCTCGTACAGCAACCCTTCGCGAAGGCCCCAGGCGGAGAAGGTGATGGTCTTCAGGCCCAGGGTCTCGATCAGCCCCTCCAACACCAGGGCGGCATAGGGCAGGGTCTCGGCCCGGCGCTTCGATACGCCCGGCAGCCGGTCCAGCGACGCCCGCGACTGCTGCGCCACCAGCCGCGCCACGCCGCGCGCGTCGTCGGCGCTCATGGCGTACTGGTGGACGATGTGCAGCGGATAGTCGCTCATGGCCATGTGCAGCTGGGCCAGCGACCGCCAGCCCCCGCCGACGGCATGCAGGTCCTTGGTGGCGAACCCCTTGGCGATAGGCTTCAGCCGCTGGGCGATCGTGGCCCGCAGCCGTCCGGCGTCGAATCCCTTGGGATCCGCCAGGCTGAAAGGGCCGAGCGGCAGGGTGATGCCGGGCGCGGCGGCCCCCTCGCCGATCTTGATCAGCTCTAGGCTGGACCCGCCCATGTCGGCGGCGACACCCGTCGAGCGCGGCTCTCCGGCCAGCACCCCCAAGGCGGCGTACTTCGCCTCTTCCTCGCCGGTCAGAACGCGGACCCTCAGGCCTGTCGTAGCGGCGACGCGGTCGCAGAAGGCGGGGCCGTCCTCGGCCTCGCGCACAGCGGCCGTGGCGGCGACGAAGGTATAGGCCGGGCGCACGCCTTCCAGCACGGCCGCGAACCGGCGCAGGGCGCTCATGGCCATCTCGACCCCGGCGGGCGAGAGGCGGCCGGTCTCCGGCATGTCGCGCCCCAGGCCCGCCAGGACCTTCTCGTTGAAGACGGTCCAGATGGCGCGGCCTTCCAGCCGGTACAACACCATCCGCACCGAGTTCGAACCGATGTCGATCACCGCCGCTTCGCGCGGGGTGGCGTACAGTTCATTCACTTGCCGGGCCGATCGTAGCGCAGCCGTCCGGGACGGTTCTTCACCTTGCGGCCCCGGCCCGACAGGCTGGGGTTGGTCATGAAATACTGGTGAGCCGAGAAGGGTTCGCCCGGCCCGGTGTGCACGACGCGCGTATAGCCGCCGTCGGCGCCCAGGATCCAGCTCTGGGCGTCGTCCTTCAGGTTGGCGACCATGATCTGGTCCAGCACCTGGTCGTGCACCGTGACATTGGTGATCGGCGTCATGATCTCCACCCGCCGGTTCAGGTTGCGCGTCATCCAGTCGGCGGACGAGATATAGACCTTCGCCTTGTCGTGCGGCAGTTCCTTGCCGTTGGCGAAACAGATGATCCGGCTGTGCTCCAGGAACCGTCCGACGATCGACTTGACCCGGATGTTCTCCGACAGCCCCGGCACGCCCGGCCGCAGGCAGCAGATCCCGCGCACGACTAGCTCGATCCGCACGCCCCACTGCGAGGCGCGGTACAGGGCGTCGATGATCTCGGGATCGACCAGCGCGTTGAGCTTGACCCAGATCGCCGCCGGCTTGCCCTGGGCCGCCGCCGACATCTCCTTGCCGATCAGTTCGATCAGGGTCGACTTCATGTTGAGCGGCGAGACCACCAGCGCCTCGAGGT
Organism: Brevundimonas sp. FV1ye28; assembly: GCF_058681135.1. Taxonomy (NCBI): domain Bacteria; kingdom Pseudomonadati; phylum Pseudomonadota; class Alphaproteobacteria; order Caulobacterales; family Caulobacteraceae; genus Brevundimonas; species Brevundimonas sp. FV1ye28. The sequence continues at coordinate 575,737 of NZ_CM178731.1, forward strand.
CCTGGGGCTGGGCATAGCCGGTGATGTAGTTGAACACGCGCGACGCATCGCGGGCCAGCACCGGGTTCGAGCTGAAGAGGCTCAGGTCGGTGTAAACCTTGGCCGTGATCGGGTGATAGTTGCCGGTTCCGAAGTGACAGTAGGTCTTCAGGCCGTCGCCCTCGCGCCGCACGACGACGCTGACCTTGGCGTGGGTCTTGTACTCGACGAAGCCGAAGACGACGTGGACACCTGCGCGTTCCATCGCCCGGGCCCAACGCAGATTGGCCTCCTCGTCGAACCGGGCCTTCAACTCGATCAGGGCCACGACGTTCTTGCCGTTCTCGGCCGCCTCGATCAGGGCCGCGACGATCGGGCTGTCCTTCGACGTCCGGTACAGGGTCTGTTTGATCGCGATGACGTTGGGATCGCGCGCCGCCTGACGCAGGAACTGCACCACCACGTCGAAGCTCTCGAAGGGATGGTGGATCAGAATGTCCTTCTCGCGCACCGAGGCGAAGACGTCGCCGTTCTGGTCGCGAACACGCTCGGGATAGCGGGGCTCATAGCCGGGGAATTTCAGGTCGGGATGGCCCGATGAGATCAGCTCGCCCAGCTGGGCCAGGCCCAGCATCCCGTCGACCATGACCACGTCCTGCGGCGCGGCCTCCAGTTCGCCGACGATGAAGTCGCGCAGGTCATCAGGCATGGAGGCCTCGATCTTGACCCGCACGACCGAGCCCAGCCGGCGTTGCTTCAGGGCCTCCTCGAACTCCAGCACGAGGTCTTCGGCCTCTTCCTCGATCTCGATGTCCGAATCGCGGATCAGGCGCAGCACGCCCTTCTCCAGGACCTCGTGGCCGGGGAACAGATGCTCGATGAACAGCAGCAGGACGTTCTCGAGCGAGATATAGCGGCGGCGCCCCTTCACCGATCGCCCGTCGCCGGTCAGTTCCCAGAAGCGGCGCACCTGAGTCGGTACGGGCACCAGAGCATAGAGGGTCTTGTTGTCGCGTTCGCGTCGCAGCTTGAGCGCCAGCGAGAAGCCCAGGTTGGGCAGGAAGGGGAAGGGGTGGGCCGGATCGATGGCCAGTGGCGTCAGGACGGCGAACAACTGGTTCAGGAACTCGGGTTCGAGCCGCTCCTTGTCGGTCTTGGTGATCTTGGACGAATGGACGACCTCGATCCCGGCGCCGACCATCTCGCGACGCAGTTGACGCCAGCGCTCCTGTTGTTCGGTCATCAGCTCGCTGGCGGCGATATTGACCTTTTCCAGCTGTTCGGCGGCGGTCAGGCCATCGGCCGACAGCACGCGCACCCGCTCGCGAACCTGGCCCTTCAGCCCCGCCACGCGGGTCATGAAGAACTCATCCAGGTTATTCGCCGAGATGGACAGGAACCGCAGCCGCTCCAGCAGCGGGTGGGTCGGATTGGCCGCCTCTTCCAGAACGCGGGCGTTGAAGGCCAGCCAGCTGATCTCGCGATTGAAGAACCGCGTCGGCGAGGCCATCAGGTCCTCGTCCAGATGCAACTGCGGGGCGCGAGAGGAGGGAACTTCCTCTCCGGTGGTGGCGTCGGAGATCGCGGCGTCGGACATGGCCCGGTTGTGAGGCGCGATTGTTACGGCTGCAACCTCCTTTCCCACCTTCGATCATCACTAGACGAAACGCAGTCGAGATCCCTTGTCCTCCCGCCCGAAGCGAAGCGGAAAGCCGGATCCCTTGTCCTCCCGGCCGAAGCGAAGCGGAGAGTTGCGTCGCTTGTCATCCCGGCCGTAGCGAAGCGGAGAGCCGGGACGTGGAAGCTTGAAAATCTAACCTTCCGGAAATCGCGCTGGCGATTATCCGAAAACAGCGTGGGGCCTGGCCAGTCTCCCGGACAGCCGCTTCGCGTCTTCCGGGAGGTTGAAGGGGCCTGTCTTTCCGTCCCGGCTCTCCGCTTCGCTACGGCCGGGATGACAAGGACCTCTCAGTTGTCATCGGAAGGGGATGACGACAGCTCCAGCACCTGCCGCGCCAGGGTCCGCGTGACCGGCCGGTGTTCGGCGTCCAGCCTGTCCACGACTTCTAGAACAGCCTCGGCCGAGCGATCCATTCGCTTCACCAGATAGTCGATCACCCCGTCACCCGGCGTAATGCTGCGCTCCGCGAACCGAGCGGTCAGGATGGCGGACAGGACCGTGTCGTCCGGTGCCTCCATGGCCACGACCCGCACGGCGTCGAGCCGCGATCGCAGGTCAGGCACGGCCACCTGCCAGCGCCGAGGCGACGGGCGCGACGCCATCAACAGGGCCCCGCCGTCCTGCTGGGCCAGGTTGATCAGGTGGAACAGGGTCTCGTCGTCGGCGTCCTGGGCGATGTCCAGCAGAACTGGCCGGCCTTCCAGCTCCAGCGGATCGGCCAGGGCGGCTTCGGCGCCGTTCAGCGGGATCGCCCCGACCCGTTCGGCCCATATGGCGGCCAGATGGCTCTTGCCGCATCCCGCCGGGCCGCAGATCGCCATCACCTGGCCCGCGCTGTCCGGCCACACTGCGAGCGCGTCCACCGCATAGGCGTTCGATGCCGAGCGCACGAAATCGGCCGCGCCTGCGGGGACCTCCCGTGTCAGGGGCAGTCTGAGCTGTTCGCGAAGGGGACGGCGGGCCGACATGGGTTCACCATAACAGATCGGCCCGATTGTCCTGATACGGTTCGGCGTCGCGACGTGGACAGACGATCCGGCCCTGTGGACCGCTGCGACCGCTTCTGACGTCGAACAGAATAATTATCATGGCGCTCGAACGGCCATCTCGGCCCGTAGGCCGGGGTTCGAGATCGTTGAGCGTGGCATGATGCCGGACCGGTCTAGACTGCCGAAGCGGATCGGGGTGGTCGACGCAGACGGCCTGGATCCGAACGCTTCGGACGCTTCGGACGCTTTGGACGGTGTTTTGCAGTCCGGACGCAGGGGCCGCAACCTGCGCCGACCTTGACTTTCGGGGGCGCGGATGCGCCTTACGCCGCTTCCAATTCCCGCCGTTTCACGGCCGATTTAGACGATTTTCCTCATGCACGCCTATCGCTCCCACACCTGCGGCGCCCTCCGGTCTTCGGACGCGGGCTCCAATGTGCGTCTGTCCGGCTGGGTCCACCGCAAGCGCGACCTCGGCGGCCTGCTGTTCGTCGATCTGCGCGACCACTACGGCATCACCCAGCTGGTCCTGCACCCCTCGACGCCGGGCTTCGAGATCGTCGAGCGCCTGCGCGCCGAAAGCGTCATCAAGATCGACGGTGAGGCCGTCATGCGTGACGCCTCGACCGTGAACGCGCTGCTGCCTACCGGCGAGGTGGAGGTCCGCGTCGCCGGCCTCGAAGTCCTGTCCGAAGCCGCCGAACTGCCCATGCCGGTCTTCGGCGATCAGGAGTACCCCGAGGAAATCCGCCTTCAGAACCGCTTCCTCGACCTGCGTCGCGAGCGTCTGCACAAGAACATCGTCCTGCGCTCCAAGGTGATCTCCTCGATCCGCCAGCGCATGGTCGGTCAGGGCTTCCTCGAGTACCAGACCCCGATCCTGACCGCATCGTCGCCGGAAGGCGCGCGCGACTTTCTGGTGCCGTCGCGGATGCACCCGGGCAAGTTCTACGCCCTGCCGCAGGCTCCGCAGCAGTTCAAGCAGCTGCTGATGGTCTCGGGCTTCGACCGCTATTTCCAGATCGCGCCCTGCTTCCGCGATGAGGACCTGCGCGCCGACCGTTCGCTGGAATTCTACCAGCTCGACGTCGAGATGAGCTTCGTCACCCAGGAAGACGTCTTCGCCGCCATCGAGCCGGTGATGCACGGCGTGTTCGAGGAATTCTCGAACGGCCTGCCGGTCTCGCCGATCGACGGCGCGCATACCTTCACCAACGACTTCGGCGAGACCTTCGAGCACGCCGGCTTCGAGCGCCTGACCTACGCCCAGTCGATCGCCTGGTACGGCACCGACAAGCCCGACACCCGCAACCCGATCAAGATGCAGGTCGTCTCCGACCACTTCCGCGACGGCGGCTTCGGCCTGTTCGCCAAGATCCTGGGTGCCGATGAGAAGAACGCCGTCTGGGCCATCCCGGCCCCGACCGGCGGATCGCGCGCCTTCTGCGACCGCATGAACTCCTGGGCGCAGGGCGAAGGCCAGCCCGGCCTCGGCTACATCTTCTGGTCGGACGACCAGAACGCCTGGGGCGGCCCGATCGCCAAGAACCTGGGTCAGGAGCCGACCGAGGCCCTGATGTCCTCGCTGGGTCTCGGCAAGGGCGACGCCGCCTTCTTCACGGCCGGCCTGCCGTCCGCCTTCTACAAGTTCGCCGGTCTGGCCCGCACACGCGTCGGCACGGAGCTGAAGCTGATCGACGAGAACCAGTTCAAGTTCTGCTGGATCGTCGACTTCCCGATGTTCGAATGGTCGGAAGAAGAGAAGAAGGTCGACTTCTCGCACAACCCATTCTCGATGCCGCAAGGCGGTCTGGAGGCCCTGGAGACGCAGGACCCGCTCACCATCCGCGCCTATCAGTACGACATCTGCTGCAACGGCTATGAGCTGTGCTCGGGCGCGATCCGGAACCACAAGGCCGAGATCATGCTGAAGGCCTTCGGCATCGCCGGCTATGACGCCTCGGTGGTAGAGGACCAGTTCGGCGGCATGCTGAACGCCTTCCGCTACGGCGCGCCCCCGCACGGCGGTCTGGCCCCCGGCATCGATCGCATCGTCATGCTGCTGGCCGGCGAGACCGCCATCCGCGAGGTCATCGCCTTCCCCCTGAACCAGCAGGGCGAAGACCTTCTGATGAACGCCCCGACCGAGGCGCAGGAGCGTCAGCTCAAGGACGTCCACATCCGCACGGCCCTGCCGCTCAAGTAGCAGGGACGGCCGGTCTCGCCCCGCGAGGGGCGGAGCCTGGTCTTTGACAATTGGGAAGGCGGTCGGCGGCGAGCCGGCCGTTCAGCCTCAGTCGGCGCTGGCGAAATTCCGGCGTGGCGACGCCGGCGCTGCAGGCGCGGCCGGAGCGGCGGGCGGGCGTGGCGCCTGTATCAGGGTCATGCGTGAGCCGCAGGCTCGCACGCTCAGGCCACGCGGCAGGCTCGTTGTGGAATCGCCGCAGGCCTCGGAGACTTGGGACTGGGTCAGGCCGCGTGCTCCCGACAGGTCCGCGCCCCGGATGTCGGCGCGCCGCATCGAAGCGTTGTTGAACCGGGCCCCGCCGAAGCTAGCCCGCGCCAGACGGGCGCCGTCGAGTTCGGCGTTCGAAAAATCAGCGCCGCCGAAATCGCCGCTGACCATGTTCGCGGCGTTCAGTTCGGCATTGGCGAAAGAGGCGCCGCGAGCACTGACATTGGCCAGGGTCGTGCCGAACAGCTCGGCGTTCGCCAGGTTGGCTCCGGAGAGCGCAGCGGCGTTCAGGTTGGCGCCCATCAGCTCGGCGCTGGACAGATTGGCGCGGCTCAGGTCGGCTCGGCTGAAGTTCGCGCCCTGGGCCTCAGCGCCGCTCAGGTTCACATCGCGGAAGACGGCCGAGCTGAAGTTCGAACCCTGGATCTCGGCGCCGGTCATGTTGGCGCGGGTGAAATCGCTGGACGAGAAGTTGGAGCCGACCAGCTCGGCCCCACGCAGGTCTGCCCCGACCAGGGTCGCGCTCGTGAAGCTGGCCCCCGTGAACGTTGCACCGGCCAGGTTGCGGCCGGACAGTTCGCAGCGGTTGCAGGATCCACCCAGCGAAATCATCCGCGTCACGTCGCGGTCCTGAAACGACAGGCTGACCTCGGCCACGGCGGGCGCGGCCAGCGCCGAGAGGCCGGCCATGAGCGCGATCGCCGGAAGAACTGCGGACAACGAACGGGAGACGGGCAGGGACTGTTTCACTCGGTCTAAATGACCCGGAAGCCGCTGAAACCCTACTTAAATCGCCGTAAGGATGTAGGTCGTCAGCAGGCCGGAATGCGCAGGCTTCCGGGCAGGGTGGTCGAGGCGTCGCCACAGGCCCGGTTCAGCTGGCCCTGGGTCAGACCCGTCGCCCGCGCCAGCTGGGCGCCGGAGAAGTTGGTCCCGGTCAGGGTCGCGCCGGAGAAGCTCGCGCCTTCCAGATAGGCGCCGACGAAGCTGGCATTGGTCAGATCGGCCCGGTTGAAGTTCGAGGAGGAGAACACCCCGCCGAAGGCTTCGACGTCGCGCAGGTCGCCGTTCGAGAACCGCGTGCGGTTCATGGTCGACAGGCTGAGGTCGGCCTGGCGCAGGCGCGACCCCGAAAGGTTCAGCCCGCGCGCCTCCAGCCCGGAGAAATCACCCTGGAACAGGTTGCAGCCCGAACAGCTGGCGCCGCCGCGCACGCGAGCGATCTGGCCCGCGTTCTGCGCTAGGGCGGGGGCGGCGACCAGGACGAGAGCCGTCGCGGCGAGGATCAGGCGTTTCAAGGCGGTCGTGCTCCAGCCAGCCTATGGAAGGCGTAGGCCGCAGGTTATCGCTCAGGTGTTTACGATCTGCTGAACCAGCGGATCGCCCGCGGTCTATCCGCGCATCTGGGGCGCCACCCCGCAGGTGTCGCAGATCCAGGCGCCGCCACGCTGCTGAAGGGTGAAGTCACCGCAGGCCGGGCAGGCGTCCGCTTCGGCGCGATCGCTCCTGACGGGCATCTCCGGCTTCTTGCCGAACGGCAGGACGACGAGGTTGTCGGGCGTCGCGCCCCGGGCGAAGCCCTTGGAGATGAAGTGGGCTGCCGGAACCAGTTCATCAGCCTTGCCCGAGCCCAAGCCGTCTGCGTGCAGCGGCTCAGCGTCGGCGTTGGCTAGCTCATGTCGGTCCAGATAGGACACGCCCAGCTCGCGGAAGATGTAGTCGAGGATCGAGGTCGCCGACCCGATCGAATCGTTGCCCGTGACCCGCCCCGCCGGCTCGAACCGGGTCAGCAGGAAAGCATCCACGAACTCGTCCAGGGGCACGCCGTACTGAAGGCCGATCGAGATCGCGATGGCGAAATTGTTCATCAGGCTTCTGAAGGCGGCGCCTTCCTTGTGCATGTCGATGAAGATCTCGCCGAGCTCGCCGTCCTCGTACTCGCCGGTGTGGATATAGACCTTGTGGCCGCCGACGGCCGCCTTCTGGATATAGCCCTTGCGGCGATCAGGCAGCTTGCGCCGGGTGCGGACGCGTTCGATCACCCGCTCGACGACCCGCTCGGTCTGCGCCGGCTTCGGAGCGGGCTCCGGGGCCGGAGCCGACGCGCGGCGGGCCGGCTCAAGGTCGGGCAGCACCAGCAGGGCCTGGTTCGACGCCTGCCTGCGCGAAATGCGCAGCGCCCGGCGGCCTTCGGAGGCGGCCTGGCTCAGGACCGCCATGGCGACGCCGATGCCGGCGCGGCTGGGCAGTTCCACCGGGGTCAGGTCGGCGACGTCGCTCGAGGCCTCGGCCAGCCGAACCAGGGCGGCGGCCGAGGCGGGCAGGTCGGCCAGGACCGCCTTGAGCCGGGCGGGGGCGCCGGGCCAGCCGCACAGGTCACGGCGACCGAAGACGTAGTCGCTCGCGGCCGCGATCTCTTCGGCCGACGCCAGCAGAGCCAGGGCGCCGCCCCGCGTTGCCGTCGCCTGATCGACGCCGAGGACGTCGCGGATAAAGCCTGCCTCCAGCACCGGTGGACTGAAGGCGTCTTCAAGACGCTCGAGCTGGCCGAGCGCCGCCTCAACCGATTCGAGCTCGGCGTCCGTGAAGCCTCGCGCGGCGAGGGCGTCGTGTCCGAGTGCAGGCGCACCGGCGAGCGTCCGCCGGCCCAGCAACCAGCGCTCGGCATCCTCCACGTCGCCGCCTTGTGCGGCAATGGCAAAGGCCAACGCCGGGTGAAGTCGGCGGATGACCTGACCGTCTCCGGTCTGGAACAGGTCGACGGCCGACAGGGGGGCGACGCCCAGACGTAGGTCCCGCTCAGAGTCGGCGGCGAGTGTGGCGATGACGGCGTGCCGACGACCGTTCGCCTCCGCTGCGGCATGGGCCTGGGCGGTGCGTAAAGACGCGGCGCGGCCGAGGTCGCTGTCCGGTCCAGCGAGGCGCGCCTCACGAATCTCGAGTTCGACCAGAACCGTCTCGGCGGCGACGGTCCAGTCTGCGGCCGGTCGAAGGTCCCCGGCCAGTTCGCTGGAGGCTAGAGAGGCGGACGCGGCGAACAGGGCCGTCACCGCCGTGAACTCAGCCTCATCGATCACGCCGTCGGCCTGCGCGAGCAGCCACTCCAACCCACCCTCCAGCGTCAAGACGATCGGCCGGACAGCGTGGCGTCGGCGCGCGAGACGCCCATCGGGTGCGAAGCCGCAGGCGACCTCGATCTCCAGAGCCGTAGTCCAGAGGCGGGCGAGCGCGTCCAGACCCTCGACCAGATCGGGCAAGGTTTCGGCGACGACGGGCAGGGCGACCGCGCAACCGGGGGCGATGGCGAGGTCGGCAGCGGCCTCGGCGTCACGCACCGAGAAGGCGACGACCAGATCATCGGCCAGGCAACCGTCGGCGGCGGCGCGGAGGGCTGCGTCCACGGCAGAGCCTGGATCGGGAACGGCAACGACGCGCGTCTGGCAGACCGCCTCGGGCTCGGGCGCCGAGAACAGACGTCCCGCGATGGCGTCCAGAATGGCGGTGTCGTCGGCTCCGGCGCGTCGGGCGGCGAGCGCGGCGCGGGCGAGGGCCGGGTTGGCTGCCGGATCTGAGCAGACCTCGGCCGGTCCTTCGCAGCGTCGGACCGCGTCGGTCACGGCGCGCAGGGTGCGAGTCACGCCTTCGAGCGCGTGGGCGGTGACGCGCTGCGTGCGCCGGCGGGCGGTGTCGCTGTCGAACCGCGCACGTACGCCGGCGTCGCTCAGATCAAAGGCCGCTGTGTTCCGCGTCGGACCTGTCGCCGTCTCCGACGCCGGCGGGGTCCTCGCACCTTCCAGGAGCACGGAGGACGGTGCGGCGAGGCCGAGGACCACGCTGGCGATCAATTCGTTGGAGAAGGTCTCCGCGTCCCGGCCGGTCCTGAAGACGCCCGTGGCGCGGCCCCAGGCGGCGAGCCGGGTCGCCCAGCGATCGAGGGCGCCGTCCAGAATCGCCGGTCCAGATGTTCCGCTCCGGTTGGACGGTCCTTCCAGCCTCGGCCAGTCGTCCGGCGATCCGTCGTGCCAGTCCATCCAGGCCTCGACGCGGGCATCGCTCCACGCCACGGGCGCCGTTACCCGGATCACGCGGTCGGCCCGTTCGATCTCGCGCGCCTCGCAGATCACCGAGGCGGACAGTTCGGTCAGGAAGGGGGTGAAGCGCATTCGCAGGCCCGGCACAGGATCGTTTCGTCAGCCTAGGGCGCTCCGCCCTGCCGCCGCAATAGATGTAGCGTGTGTGAGCAAGGTTACCCCCAAGATGTTGCTTGATCGGATTTCGGCTGGATGCTGGACGCGGAAGCGGCCGGTTTCTATGATCGCTCGACTGGATCGGCCCTCCCGCCGTTCCGAACCTGTAAGACTGGATACGGCTCGTGCTCGGAAGAATCTTCGGTTGGACGTCCGGCGCGACGATCGGCACCCTCTTCACCATCGCCAAGCGCGGCGAGTTGATCGGTACCGACGAGACAGGCAACCGTTACTACCAGTCGCGCGACAACGTCAGCTACGACGGTCGCAAGCGCCGCTGGGTCGTCTACAACGGCTATGCCGAGGCCTCGAAGGTGACGCCGGACTGGCACGGCTGGCTGCACTACACGTTCGACGAGCCGCCGACTGCCGAGCCCCTGCCGCGCCGTCGTTGGGAGAAGGATCACCTGCCCAACATGACGGGTACGCCGCTGGCCTGGCATCCGCAGGGTTCTTTGCTGGCGGAGGGCGTGCGTCCGCCCGCGACCGGCGACTACGAGGCCTGGAAGCCCGAATGAACCGCGCCCGCATCCTGATGATCGGAACCGCCGTCGTCGCCCTGACGGTATCCGGCGGCGTGGTCGCGGGCGGCTGGCAGAATGCGCCGGCCCAGGATGCGACACCGGCTTCGGATCCGATCGGGGACGCCCTGCGAACCGCGCCGACCGAAGAAGCCGCGCCGGCCGGTGATCCGGCTCCGGCCGTGCCGATCGCCATTACGCCGCCGATCCCGACCGTCGTCGTGGCGGCACGCGACGACGACGAGGCGGATGCCGAAGGGGACGCCAAGGCGGACGAGGGCGAGGGCGAGACCGACGAGGATAAGGCCAAGCGTCTCGCCACCGACACGCCGACCCCGCGCCAGCGCCGCCGCGTCGCCATCATCGAGGCCATCGACAAGATCACTGCCGAGAGCATGCGGTTCGAGGTCGAGGTCGGCGGTCGTCCGGTGCGCTTCAACCAGGCGCTGATCTTCACGGCTCGCGCCTGCGAGGTCTCTGCCGAGAACGAACTGGTCGAGGACGCGATCGCCTATGTGGATGTAACGCTTCAGCCGAAGGCGGCCGGGACGGCGCCGCGCCAGATCTTCCGGGGCTGGATGTTCTCGTCCACGCCGGCGATCAGCGGGCTGCAACATCCGATCTATGACGCCTGGGTCGTCGGCTGCAAGGCGTAGCTCACCGCCTCAATGCCTGACAGGGCGCGGGTCAGGGCGGTCTTGTCGGGCTTGGCGCGCAGGGCGGCGTCCAGCATCCTGAGATAGGTCGACTGCGGCGTCTCGATCAGACCGAACTGGTCCAGATGCGGGGTGCGGAACTGGGCGTCGAGCAGCACCCAGCCACCGAGCCTCAGTCGCGCCACCAGATGTGCGAGGGCGACCTTGGAGGCGTCTGTCGCCCGGCTGAACATGCTCTCACCGAAAAAGGCGCCGCCCAGGGTCACGCCATAAAGGCCGCCGACCAGCACTTCATCGCGCCAACACTCGATGCTGTGGGCGAAGCCCAGCGTATGAAGCTCCAGATAAAGGCTGCGGATCGGAGCGTTGATCCAGGTCTCCTCCCGTCCTCCGCCGGGAGCGGCGCAGGCGTCCAGAACCGCGCCGAAGGCCGTATCGACGCGCACGACGAAGGGCTCGCCACGGATCGTGCGGCGCAGTCGAGCGGGCAGATGAAACCGGTCCAGTGGGATGACGCCCCGCAGGTCGGGTTCGACGAGGAAGACGCGCGGATCGTCTCGCGCCTCGCCCATCGGGAAGACGCCGTTGGCGTAGCAGCGGAGCAGCGCCTCAGCCGTGAACTGGTCGGGCGGCGGGAAGGCGGTCGCCTCGGGATCGGACACGTCAGGCCTTTCCCGAAGCGGAAGTCATTCGCCCTTCTGGGTCTTGGCCCACTTTTCCAGCCAGTGGATGTCGTAGTCGCCCGAGAGGATGTCCGGCTCGTTCAACAGCTTCTGGAACAGCGGAATGGTCGTGTCGATGCCGCCGATGACGACCTCGTTCAGCGACCGCTTCAGGCGGGCGATGCACTCGGCCCGATCGCGGCCGTGGACGATGAGCTTGCCGATCAGGCTGTCGTAGTAGGGCGGGATCGAATAGCCGGCGTAGATGGCGCTATCCAGTCGCACGCCCAGACCGCCCGGGGCGTGGAAGTCTGTGATGGTGCCGGGCGAGGGCGTGAAGGTCTCGGGGTTTTCGGCGTTGATCCGGACCTCGATGGCGTGGCCTTCGAAATGGATGTCTTCCTGGGTGAAGGACAGCGGCAGGCCGGCGGCGATGCGGATCTGTTCGCGCACCAGATCGACCCCGGTAATGGCCTCGGTGACCGGGTGTTCGACCTGCAGGCGGGTGTTCATCTCGATGAAGAAGAACTCGCCGTCCTCCCAAAGGAACTCGATGGTGCCGACGCCCAGATAGCCGATGGCGGCAATGGCCTTGTTGACCGTCTCGCCGATGGCGATCCGCTGTTCCGACGACAGGGCGGGCGAGGGAGCCTCTTCCAGCACCTTCTGGTGACGGCGTTGCAAGGAGCAGTCGCGTTCGCCAAGGTGGACGACGTTGCCGTGGCTGTCGGCCACGACCTGGATCTCGATGTGGCGCGGCTTCTGGAGGTAGCGCTCCATGTAGACGGCGCCGTTGCCGAAGGCGGACTTGGCCTCGGTCTGGGCGGTCTGGACGGCCTCCACCAAGTCGTCTGCGGTCAGGGCGACCTTCATGCCGCGTCCGCCGCCGCCCGCTGCCGCCTTGACGATCAGGGGGAAGCCGATGGTCTTCGAAGCCTCGATAGCCGCCTCGACGGTCTCGACCTCGCCGTCGGAGCCGGGAACGCAGGGGATGCCCGCCTCCATCACCGTCTTCTTGGCGGTGATCTTGTCGCCCATGACGCGGATGTGCTCCGGCGTCGGGCCGATGAAGGTCATGCCGTGGGCGTTGACGATCTCGGCGAAGCGGGCGTTCTCGGACAGGAAGCCGTAACCCGGGTGGATCGCCTGAGCACCGGTGATCTCGGCCGCCGCGATGATCGAGGGAATGTTCAGATAGGATTTGGCGGCCGGGGCCGGGCCGATGCAGACGCTCTCATCCGCCAGACGCACCCACATGGCGCCGCGGTCGGCTTCGGAGTGAACGGCGACGGTGGAGATGCCCATCTCCTTGCACGCGCGGTGAATCCGCAGCGCGATCTCGCCGCGGTTGGCGATCAGGACCTTGGTGAACATGGCCTCAGGCCTCGAGGACGACGAGGGCTTCGCCGAACTCGACGGGCTGTGCGTCGCCGACCAGAATCTCCTGCACGACGCCGTCGCGAGGAGCCTGGATCGGGTTCATTGTCTTCATCGCCTCGACGATCAGCAGGGTCTGGCCCTTCTTGACCTTGTCGCCGACCTTGGCGAACGGCGGAGCCTCGGGCGAGGCCTGCAGATAGACGGTGCCGACCATCGGCGACTTCACGATCTCACCCGACTTGGCGACGATGGTCGCGGGATCGGACGGCATCGACAGGGGCGCGGCCGGGGCGGCGGAGGCAGCGGCGAAGGCCGGCTGTTGCGGCGCGGCGGCGTACTGAACGACGGGGGCGGCGGTGATCTCGCGAGCGACGCGGATGCGCAGTTCGCCGCGCTCGACTTCGATCTCGGTCAGGGAGGTGTCGTTGAGGATGTCGGCCAGCTGACGGACCAGGCTGGTATCGATCTCCGTCGAGGGTTCGTTGTCGAGTTTCTTGTCGGTCGCCATGGGAGCTATGCCTTGTGGTCTATGGTCAACGGGCTGGCGATGCGGAGCGTTCCCGCGCCAGCCGGAGGGCGGCCTTGACGGCCAGTTCGTAGGAATGGGCGCCGAAGCCCGAGACGATGCCCGTGGCTGCCAGCGAAACGTAGGAGTGACGCCGGCAGTCCTCGCGAGCCGCCGGGTTCGACAGGTGGCACTCGACCACCGGAATGGTCAGGGCCTTCAGCGCGTCGAGCAGGGCGATCGACGTGTGGCTGTAGGCCGCCGGATTGATGACGAGGGCCACAGCCTCGATCCGGGCTTCCTGAATCCAGTCGACCAGTTCGCCTTCGTGATTCGATTGACGGAAGACGACCTGTGCGCCCTCGGCCGCCGCCTCGCACAGCGCCTGCACGTCCGCCAGGGTCTCGCGCCCATAGATATGCGGCTCCCGCACCCCCAGGAGGTTGAGGTTGGGACCGTTCAGGACGTAGAGAACCGGGGTTTCGGGCATTCGCTCCGGATGGGCTTGGCGAAGAGCCAGGCTCTTCGGTGGGCGGGCCTTTTAGCGGAACGGCGTCGCTCGTCAAAGCCGAGGTTGAGCCGTGGAAGTCAGGTTGACGTAACGACATGCGCATTCAAGTCAACGGAGATGAGCGGGATGTGACCGCGACGACGGTCCTGGCCCTGGTCGAGGAACTGGGTTTCGACGTCCGCAAGGTCGCCGTGGAGCGTAATCTGGCGATCGTGCCGAAGTCCCTACATGCCGAGACGCGGCTGGAAGACGGCGACCGGATCGAGCTGGTCCAGTTCGTCGGCGGCGGCTGAGCGGGTTCCGTTTCGGGGCGGCGGGGCCTAGATGGGTGGCATGAACGCTCAGTCTCCGATCGCCGCCGCCGACAGCTGGACCGTCGCCGGTCGCACCTTCAACTCCCGCCTGATCATCGGGACCGGGAAGTATGCCGACTATGCCCAGAACGCGGCTGCGGCCGAGGCGGCGGGCGCCGAGATCGTCACCGTGGCCCTGCGCCGGGTAAACCTGTCGGATCCTTCCCAGCCGATGCTGGTCGATCATGTGAAGCCGGACCGGTTCACCTTCCTGCCCAACACGGCCGGTTGCTTCACAGGTGAAGATGCCGTGCGCACCCTGAGGCTGGCGCGCGAGGCGGGGGGGTGGGATCTGGTCAAGCTCGAGGTCCTGTCGAACACGGCCCACCTGTATCCCGACATGATCGAGACGCTCCGGGCGCTGGAGCTGCTGGTCAAGGATGGGTTCGACGTCATGGTCTATTGCACCGACGACGTGGTGATGGCCAAGCGGCTGGAAGAGGCCGGGGCCGCAGCGATCATGCCGGCGGCGGCGCCGATCGGTTCGGGGCTCGGCCTCCAGAACGCCGTCAACGTGCGGCTGATCGTGGAGCAGGCCAAGGTGCCGGTGCTGGTGGATGCGGGGGTCGGCACGGCCTCGGACGCGACCGTGGCGATGGAGCTGGGCTGCGACGCGGTCCTGACCAACACCGCCATCGCGGGGGCCAAGGATCCGATCCGGATGGCGCGGGCGATGAAGCATGCCGTCATCGCCGGCCGTGAAGCCTATCTCGCCGGGCGAATGCCTCGGCGAATGTACGCCGATCCGTCGTCGCCGTTGGCGGGTCTGATCTAGGTCCGGTCCGTCCGGACGAAAAATACCGGACGAAACGGACGAAACGGACGAAGCCTCCGACGCCTCATTCGGGGCGCCGACGAGGCGGTCAGGTCGGGGGCGGCGGCTGCTGAACGTCCGAGCCCTCGACCTGAGTTTCCTCCGCAAGACGGTTCGCCTCGGCCTCTTCAGCCAGGACCTCCTCCCGCCCTTCTGCGACGGCGTCGTTGAGTTGGCGGAGATAGGCGGCGCGGATGTGGTCGATGTCACGGAAGGCGCGGGAATCGTGTTCGATCCGCTCGCCGCAGCGTTCGGCCAGCTGCAGTAGGCGCATCCAGGCCACGGCCTGCTGGGGCCGGTCGATGGCCGCGTTCTCGGCCGCCTGGCGGAAGGCGAAGTGGCGCAGGGTCCGGGGCACCGGATTGAACAGCAGGCCGAAGCGGGCGCTGGCCTGGGCGTCGTCGACCTCTTCGAGCGCGGGCTCGGCCTCTATCTCCTGCTCCTTGGTGCGCGGCCCCGCCATCCAGGGCGGCGGCGGCCCGCCGAACTGCGACGGCATGAAGTCGGGACGACGCCAGCCCTCAAGCGCGGCGCGACGCCGGACGCTGCGATCGGTCGTGCCGTAGCGTTCGGCAATGAGGGCGGTCGAGGCGCCGGCGAGATAGTCCTCGCGGGCCTGGGACCAGGCTTCGGCGGAGAGGCGGGGCGGTCGGGGAGCGATCTGGGTCATGAGCGCCATTGTCCGCCCGTTCCGGGGTTGGGCAGGAACAATGGCTTTCAAATGCACTGGACGTTGATTTCAAAGAGGTTCTAGGGCGATCCTTTGCCAGTTAGAACCTTATGTTCGTCGTGATCGGGAGTTGGTGTGGCCTAAGGGAACGTCGGGAGTGGCTGGTGATCGGACTACCTCTGTGAGAGGCCATCGAGCGGGGGCCTGATCGTTCTGAGGCAAGGCGTCGGGTCACTAAGCTCACCCGTGGGAGAGACCACCGCAACCATGCGCGAACGCACTTGTTGATCGCGAACGCCGAAGAAGACCGTGAGAACACACTCCTCGCCCGCGTAGTCCAACATGCTGATGTGCTCATTCGACCCTGCGTTTAGCGGCGATCCGAGCAAGGCTGCCACGGCATCAGGCGAAGCGTTCAAAAGCCCTTCAGGCGTGTTCCACGGAGGGGCCGGCGCTTCGTCCCATCCGTGTTGTGGCGGCGGCGGAGACTTGTCGGCTTGGCCCGGGCTGCTCGGGTGCAGTGCGACGCTGATGAGGAGAGCGACCAGGAGATGCATGTCTAGCCTTGCAGTAAATTAGCCGCGAACCGGGTGATCGCTACATACGCCAATGTTCGCGGCGTCTCCGAATCCGTTGTCCACTCAAGGGCGACAAGCAGATTTTCCCTCGATGTTTTGCTCGGATTCAGCGCGCCTTACCCTTGATTCGCCACCGCTATGGCCGCCGCGACCTCCTGCGGGTTGATGCTCGAGGTGGTCTTGCCGTTGATCAGGAAGGTCGGGGTGCCGACCAGGCCGAGGGTGGCGCCGGTCGTATGGATATCGGCCAGGAGGCGGTCGGTGCCGGTGTCGGCGATGACCGACGCCGCCTGATCCAGGGCCACGCCGTTGGCCGCGAGGATCTGGTCCACGGCTTCACGCGTCAGGCCGTTCTCGGCCATCAGGGCCTGGTGGACGGCGAGATATTTGCCCTGGCGGTGGGCGGCGAGGGCGGCGCGGGCGGCGTAGTTCGAGGTGGTGTCGTCGCCACGGTCCAGGATGGGCCACTCCTTGAAGACGAAGCGGACATCGGGGTTGGCCTGCATCAGGGCGGCATAGTCGGCGGCGACCGCCTTGCAGCCCGGGCAGCGGTAATCGAAGAACTGGACCACGGTGACCTTGGCGTCGGCGGGGCCGAAGGCGGGGTCGCGGGCATCGGGCGCCATAAGGGCGGCGTTGGCGGCGACGGCGGCGTTGATCGTGTCGACGCGGCTGGTCTCCTCGGCCTGTTGACGGGCCTGGACAGCCTCGTCGAGGACGCCGGGGTTGGCGATCAGATAGGCGCGGACCTTGCCGCCGAAATCGCCGCCGGTCAGGTAGGGGGCCGCCGCGAGGCCGAGCGCCACCACGGAGACGGCGAGTGCCGCCGCACCGCCCCGGCCCGAGCCGAACCAGGCCAGGGGATCGCGCGAGGCAGGCTTGTCGTCCGTGGCGGGGACGGGAGTTTCGTCGGTCATGAGGCTCTCAAAGGGTCGGGGGTCAGGCACCGGGGGGGATGACGGTCTGCTGGCGTTCGCGACGACGCTCGTTGCGCCGATCGACGTCGGCGATGTCGTCCATCGTGGCGCCGGAAGCCAGGACGATGTCCATGGCGCGGCGCCATTCGTTCGAGCCGGGCTCCAGCATGTCGCGGGCGCGAAGGGCGAACTGGGTCGCCTGGTCCTCGCCGCCGGCCGCGAAATAGTATTCGGCCGAGGCCAGACGGGCCTCGCCCTCCTTGCCCTGGGAGGCATAGGCCTGGCCCAGCAGGCGCCAGGCCAGGGTGTTGTCCGCCTCGCGCGCCGTGGCGCGCTTTAGCTGATCGACGGCCTCGGCGAGGTTGGCGGTGTCGTTGGTCTCGATCAGGGCGTGGGCGAGGTTGATGCGCAGCAGGGGGGCGTCGGGCTTAAGCCGGACGGCTTCGCGGTGGGCGTCGATGGCTTCGACGGGCCGGCCTTCCTCGAACAGGATCTGGCCCTTCAGCTCCCAGAGATAGGGGTTGTCGATGTCCTCGGCGATCAGGGCCTCGGTGGCGTCGAGGGCGCGCTGGGTCTGGCCGTCGCGGTACCAGGCGATGGCGCGGGCATAGCGGCCCGGGAAGGAGGTATCGCTGTCCAGATAGGTGCGCAGGGTCTGGGTCGGCGGATCCATGAAGGCGTGGATCTTGGCCTGGATCAGGACCAGCTGGGCCGCGCGCTCGGGGCTTTCAGGCGTGGCGTAGTGGCTGGCCGCCTCGACCGGGCGACGCAGGGCCTCGATCCGCTGGCCCGACAGGGGGTGGCTGCGGAAATAGGGGTAGCGGCGGGCGTCGGAGAAGACCTCCTGGGCGCGCATGTTCTCGAAGAAGTTGACCAGGCCGCGGCCGGACTGGCCCGAGGCCTCCAGCGCGCGGGCGGCGGTCAGGTCGGCCTCGCCCTCCTGGCTCTGCATGTAGCGCAGCGCGTTGAGGGTGCCGAAATACTGGCCGGATCCGACCAGAGCCATGCCGGCGCCGGGCTCTCCCGCCGCGATGGCAAGGGCGCCCAGGGCCATGGACATCAGGAAGGGCTGCATGCCCGCCGACTGGGCCCCGTCGCGCAGGGTGTGGCGGTTCTTGATGTGGCCACCCTCGTGGGCGATCACGCCCAGCAGCTCGCCGGGGGTCTTGGCGCGCAGGATGGTGCCGGTGTTGATCCCCATGATCCGCCCCCGCGTTGCGAAGGCGTTCAGGGCGGGGTCGTTGATCAGCAGGACCTCGACCTCGGACGGCTCCAGACCCATGGCGGTGAAGACCGGGTCCGACCATTCGCGGACGATGCCCTCGATCTCGGTATCGCGGATCGTGGACTGAGCCGAGGCGGGGCCGGCCGCCGCCATCACGAGGACGGCGGCGGAGGCGGCGATCCATCCGAGAACGGAGGACGCGATACGGGTCGGCCGGAACATGGCGAACTCCTTACGAACGGCGCCCCCGCCTCCTGGACCTAACCTAGGCGCGGTTGATCACAAGCGCCACCATCCCCGTTTCGGTTTGGCGGGCGGAGCCGTGATCTGGTTGGGATCGGCGGCGATGATCGCTGACAGATCGGCCTCGGGGGCCGGCGGGGCGACCTCTTCGGCGACGACCAGGGTTGCCGGATCGACCGGAGCCGGTTCGACCTCGGGTTCGGGCTGCGCCTCCGGCTCGGGAGCAGGGGCGGTGGCCTCAGCCTCGACGAAGGCAATCTCCGGCTCCAGGGGCGGCGAGACCTCTTCGGTCGCGGCGACCTCGGTCTCGACTGCGGAGGCGGCGGTCTTGCGACGGACGCGACGGCGCTGAGGCTCGGCGACGACGACCGGAGCGGCCTCGTCGGAGACGCCTTCCGGCAGGGTCACAGCGGTGGGTGCGTCCGGATTGCCGTCGGCGGGCATGCCTTCGTTGGTGGCGCGAGCCTCGACCTTCAGATCGTGCGGCGTGGCGCGCTCGCCGCGACCCCGGCCACGACGCCGGCGACGCGAACGACCGCCCTCGCGATCACCGCCGACCTCGCCGTCGGGCCGTTCGCCGACGCGTTCCTCGACGTCGTGAGCGGCTTCGGCGTCATCACGGACCGCGGCGGCGGGACGTTCGGCGCGCGGGGCCGGGTTGATCGGGTCGAACCAGACATAGGGGTCGTCCAGCGACGGCGTGCGGCCACGGACCCAGAAGAAGGCGCCGGCGCCGGTGTTGGAGCCTTCGCCGTCCTCGCGGATGCGACGTCCGCCGCGACGGCCGCGACGGCGGCGGCGGCCGGCCTCGCTGTCGTCGTCGTCGGCAGCCAGACCATCGGCCTCGGCTTCGGCGTCGAAGACCACGGGTGCGGCCTCCTCGTCGCGACGACCGCCCCGACGGCGACGGCCCCGACCGCGTCCACGGTCGCCATCGGAACGCTCGGCGCGTTCGGCCCGCTCGCGCGGCTCGTCGTCGTCGGTGTCTTCGCGATCCAGGGCGTCGTCATCGTCGTCCGCGATGAAGTCGTCCTCGTCGTTGTCGTCTTCGTCGGTGTAGGCGCTGTCGTCGAAGTCGTCTTCGAGATCGGCCAGGGTCACGCCGCCTTCCGGGGCGACGAAGTCCTCATTGGTCTCGGTGCGCTCGATGGCGCTCTCGCCCTGACCCATGCGGTCGTCGATCTGGATGATGACGGCCAGGCCGCGACGCTCCAGCAGACGCTGCAGGTAATCCCGCTTGTGGTTCAGGATGTAGAGGGCGACGGCCGAGGAGACCTTCAGGTTGATCGAGCCCGCGCCGTTCTTGCCGGCCTCGATATCCACGGCGCGCAGCACCATCAGGGCGGCGGATTCGGCCGAGCGGACGCGACCGGCGCCCTGGCAGTGGGGGCAGACCTCGGTGGCACCTTCCAGCACGCCCAGGCGGCGACGCTGGCGGCTGATCTCCATCAGGCCGAAACCGGAGATACGGCCCATCTGGATGCGGGCGCGGTCGTGGCTCAGCTCATCCTTCAGGATGCGTTCGACGGTCCGGTTGTTCTTGGACTCGTCCATGTCGATGAAGTCGATGACCACCAGGCCGGCGAGGTCGCGCAGGCGCAGCTGGCGGGCGGCCTCGACGGCGGCTTCGCAGTTGGTCTTGAAGGCCGTGGCCTCGACGTTGCGTTCCTTGGTGGCGCGACCCGAGTTGACGTCGATCGCGACCAGGGCCTCGGTCTGGTTGATCACCAGATAGCCGCCAGACTTCAGCGGCACGACCGGCTGGTGGATCTGCGTCAGCAGTTCCTCGATGCCGTTGGCGGCGAACAGGGGCTTGGAGCCCTGATACAGGTGCACCTTCTTGGCCTGCGAGGGCATGAGCACGCGCATGAAGTCGCGCGCTTCCTTGAAGCCCTCGACGCCCTCGACCTGGATGCCGTCGAAGTCCTTGTCGAACATGTCGCGCACGGCGCGGCGGACGAGGTTCTCTTCCTCGTAGATCAGGGAGGGGGCGTGGGAGGCGAGGGTGGTCTCGCGGATCGTTTCCCAGAGGCGCAGCAGGTATTCGTAGTCGCGCTTGATCTCGGCCTTGGTGCGCTTGGCGCCGGCCGTGCGGATGATCAGGCCCATGCCGCGCGGCACGTCCAGGGCGGCTGCCGCGGCCTTCAGGCGCTTGCGGTCGGAGGCCTGGGTAATCTTGCGCGAGATGCCGCCGCCCTTGCCGGTGTTGGGCATCAGGACGCAGTAGCGGCCGGCCAGGGACAGCCAGGTGGTCAGGGCCGCGCCCTTGCCGCCGCGCTCGTCCTTGACGACCTGGATCAGCAGGATCTGGCGGCGCTTGATGACGTCCTGGATCTTGTAGCGGCGCATCAGGCGGCGCTTCAGGCGTTCTTCCTCGGCCAGACCGCCTTCGGACTCGTCGTCGTCGCGGGCGTGTTCGTCGTCGTGATCGTCATCGGCCGAATGCGCCTCGGCCATGATGGCTTCGCGGTCGGCGGCCGGGATCTGGTAGTAGTCCGGGTGGATTTCGTTGAAGGCCAGGAAGCCGTGGCGATTGCCGCCGTATTCGACGAAGGCGGCCTGAAGGCTGGGCTCTACGCGGGTGACCTTGGCGAGGTAGATGTTGCCGCGAAGCTGGCGTTTGGTTTTCGACTCGAAGTCGAATTCCTCAACCTGGCGGCCGTCCACGATAGCGACGCGGGTTTCTTCCGCGTGCGCTGCATCGATAAGCATCGTCTTTGACATTGAAGGTATCTCTCTGGCGCGCACTGCCGGGACCTTGATAGCCAGAGGCTTCACAAGGGGCGGCGGCTCGCCGAACGGGGTAAGGGGCCACGGCGCGCGTCATCCCGGCGTCGCGGCGAAGGCCGACGACTGCGGACGGCCCGAGGCGGGCTGTCGTGTCCAGGGAGAGGCAGGCGTATAGGCCCATGGGTTCTGGTCGGTCCTGGATCCGCACGCGCCATGGGCGTCGCAAGATCCGGTTCGGGATAAGCCCGGCTTCGTCGATCAGTCGGCCAGGCGAATGCTGGTGCGGTCGATCCGCGAAAGCGGGAAGTCAGCGCCGCGCCGGGGCCGCGCCGATCCGACAGAGCGGCGGCGCGATCGTTCGCGGACGAACACAAGCATAGGCATGCCGCACGGGAATGGAAAGGCGGGCTTCCGCTTTAGGTCGTGCGGGCGACGAAAACGCCCGCGCTTAACCCAATCCAAACCGCCCTCTGTCAAAACGACCCCAACGAAGAAGGTGGGTCGCCGTCAGAATGAACGGTCGTATGCGTTTCAACCTGTCAGCCTGGGGCCCACGAGAGTGGGCGATGACGACGCTCGCCCTGTTGGTGCTGGCGGCTGTCCTGCTGATCTCCTCGCGCGGACTGGCGGCCGGAGCGACCGGCGACGTGCGCGGCGTCCGCTTCGGCGGCGACGCGCAGCGGACGCGTGTCGTCATCGATCTGGATCGGACCGCTCGCGGCGAAGTGATCGAGGGCGGGGATCGCGGCTCGGTCGTCTTGACCCTGGCGGGGGTCGGCGCGGGGCGCGGCGTGGACGGCGCGGGCTCGGGCCTGGTTCGCGACTGGCGTGTCAGCGCGTCGGGTACGGCATCGCGCGTGCAACTGGCCCTGGCCCGCAACGCTCGCATCGAACGCCGCTTCCTTCTGCCGCCCGGCGACGGCGTGGCTCACTACCGCTATGTCATCGACATCGCCGCGACGGGGTCCGGCCCCATCCCAGCGGCCGAGCGCCAGGCGCCGCGACCGGAGCGACGCCGCACGGAACGTCCGCTGATCGTCATCGACGCCGGTCATGGCGGTCGCGATCCGGGGGCGCAGGGCGCTCAGCGCAGCGAAAGCGAAGTCACCCTGGCCGCCGCCCTGGCTCTGCGCGACGAACTGAACCGCACGGGTCGCTTTCGCGTGATGCTGACGCGTGAAACCAATGTCTATGTGGACCTGTATCGCCGCGTGCGGATCGCACGTCAGGCCGATGCGGACCTGTTCATCTCGCTCCATGCCGACGCGGGGGCCGATCCGGCCACACGCGGCGCCTCCGTCTATACCCTGTCCGAACAGGGAGCGACGCGGGCCGTCCGCGAGGTCACCCGCAGCGACGACTGGCACCGGGACCTGCATCTGCCGGGGCGCGATCCGTCGGTGGACCGCATCCTGCTCGACATGACCCAGCGCGCGACCCAGAACCGCTCGGCCCAGTTCGCGCGTGTCCTCCTGACCCACCTGGAGGCGGCGAACCATCCGCTGCTGCGCCGGAGCCATCGCGACGCGGGTCTGGCCGTCTTGCTGGCGCCCGACGTGCCGGCCGTGCTGCTGGAAATGGGGTTCATCACCAATCCCGACGACGAGCGTTCACTGGGCGATACCGCGCAGCGCCGGCAGCTGGTCCGCGCCGTGGCCGAGGGCATCGACCGGTATTTCCGCGAACCCTCCGACCTGCGCCTGGCGTCCGAAGGCGGGCCTGATAGGGGATAGTACCTAGTTCGCGATTAGGCTGGGCTTCAGGCGATGCCCTTAGCTTCGCAGTTTCCGAGATGCGGCTGAAGAAGATGTCCGATGCATAAGGCGATGGAATCACTGTCCGGGCGGATCGCCCTGATGATCGTGGCGGGGCTGGCGGTGCTGGCCGTTCTGCTGACGGCGACGACCTCCTGGTTGATGACCAATGACGCCATGGCCCGGGCGGCCGAGCGCCAGGAATCCAATATGCGGGTCGCCTGGGATGTGCTGGGACAGTATGGCGCGGGCTTCCAGGTTCAGGGCGATCGCATGAGCATCGGCCAGACAGGCCTGAACGATTTCTTCGAGCCCGTCGACAAGATCAAGACCCTGGTCGGCGGCACCGCCACCGTCTTCATGGGCGAAACCCGGATCACCACCAACGTCGTCAAGCCCGACGGCAGCCGCGCGGTCGGCACGCCCCTGGCCAAGGGGCCGGTCTATGACGCGGTCCTGACCAACGGTCAGTCCTATCGCGGCAAGGCGGACATTCTCGGCAAGCCCTTCTTCGTGGCCTACGACCCGATCAAAAACGCAACCGGCGAGGTTATCGGCATTCTCTATGTCGGCATCCCGCAGGCCGAGTTCCTGAAGTCCGTCACCGACACCCGCAATACCCTGATGATCATCGGCGTGGCGGTGACCCTGCTGGCCAGCCTGTTGTGCCTGTTGGCGACGCGCAGGCTGTTGAACCCGCTGGAGGGACTGGGCGCCTTCATGCACCGGCTCGCTGGCGGCGAGGCCAATGTCGAGACGCCCTGGACCACCCGCAATGACGACATCGGGCAGATGGCGCAGGCCGTCGAACGGTTCCGCGTCGCGGCGCTGGACCGGGAGCGTATGGCCATCGAGGCCCAGCAGACCCGCACGGCGACCGAAGCCGAACGTGCGGCGGTCACCGCCGACAAGGCGCGCGAGGCGGCGGACGATCAGACCTTGATCCAGGTGCTCGCCGAAGGTCTGGCGGCGCTGGCGCAGGGCAACCTGACCTATCGCATCGCTGCGCGTGTCGCGCCCAAGGCCGAACGTCTGAAGGAAGATTTCAACGCCGCCGCCGCAACCCTGAGCCAGGCCCTGAGCGCGGTCGCCGGCGCCGTGGACGAGATGCAGAACGGCGCGGGCGAGATCACCACGGCCGCCGACGATCTGTCGCGCCGCACAGAACAGCAGGCCGCCGCCCTGGAAGAGACCGCGGCGGCCCTGGACGAGATCACCGCAACCGTCCGCTCCACCGCGGAAAGCGCGGGCAAGGTCGCGGGCGTGTCGAATACGGCGATGGACGCCGCGCGGGCGGGCGGGGAGGTGGCGCAAGACGCCAACGCCGCCATGACGGCGATCGCGGCGAGCTCGCACGAGATCAGCCAGATTCTGGGCGTCATCGACGAGATCGCCTTCCAGACCAATCTCCTGGCCCTGAACGCCGGGGTCGAGGCGGCGCGGGCAGGCGACAGCGGGCGCGGGTTCGCGGTCGTGGCCCAGGAAGTTCGGGCGCTGGCCCAGCGTTCGGCCGACGCCGCCAGAGAGATCAAGGCCTTGATCGCCGAATCGGGTCGTCAGGTCGAGGCCGGAGTGAAACTGGTCGACCGGACGGGCTCGGCCCTGACCGCCATCGCTGCGGAGGTCGATCAGGTCCGCTTCCTGGCCGCCGAGATCGCCGCATCGGCGCGCGAACAGGCCAGCGGACTGCAGGAGGTCAATACGGCCATCAACCAGATGGATCGCGTCACCCAGCAGAACGCCGCCATGGTCGAGCAATCGACGGCCGCCAGTCATATGCTGGCCGAGCAGTCGCGCGGTCTGTCGGTCCTGGTCTCGCGCTTCGAAACCGACGCGCCGGCCGCCGCAGCGCCGATCCAGCGCCGCGCCGCCTGAAGCTTGCGTCCGGGATTGACGCACGCGGGGGTGCAATCGCGCGCCGATCGCCTACATCGGCCGGATGCGACTGAGGGTCATCGATCTTGAAACGACCGGCGGGGACCGGACTTCGGAGATCATCGAGGTCGGGATCGTTGACGTCGAGCGGGACGGAGAGGGCTGGGTCGCCCGACCGCCGGTGTCGAGGCTGTTTCGGCCGAGGGGCGAGATCTCGTTCCACGCCATGGCCGTGCATCACCTGACGCCCGAGCATTTCTGCGACGCTGATCCGCACTGCGACGAATACGCGCTGCGGGCCATGTTTGCCGATCTGGGCCCCGCCGACGTCATGGTGGCCCACGCGGCGCGGTTCGAGCGCAGCTTCATCGCCGATACGGCGCACGGCGGCCTGCCGTGGATCTGCACCGTCCGGTCCTCGAAACAGGCCTGGCCCGAGGCGCCGGGACATTCCAACCAGGTGCTGAGGTACTGGCGGGGCTTCCGGCTGGATCCCGCTCTGGCCGATCCGGCGCACAGGGCGGGGCCGGACGCCTGGGTGACCGCACACATCCTGATGGATCTGCTCAAGGACCATTCCGTGGAGCGGATGATCGAATGGACCGCCGCACCACGCGACGTCGCCACCGTTCCCTTCGGCAAGCACCGCAAGAAACCGTGGTCCGAGGTGCCGGCCGACTATCTGCGCTGGATGGCGGGGCAGGGCGATATGGACGCCGATGCGGTTGCGGCCGCTCGCGCCGAGATCGAGCGGCGAAAAGCCGGCTAGCGGCGCACCACGACGCGGGCTAAACCGACCTTTGGGCGTTTCTGTTCGGAGTTTATGGTGAAGGTTGCCGAACGGTGGTTCGTGATGGCGGGCATCGGCCTTCTGGGCGCGATCGCGCTCGCGGGGCTGATCGTGGCGATCTACGCCGCCTGGCTGTTCCATGACCTTCCCGATGCGTCGGATCTGGCCGATTATCGCCCGCCCACCGCGACGCGCGTCTATGCGGGCGACGGCACCCTGATCGGCGAGTTTTCGGACGAGCGCCGAATCTATGTGCCCTATGAGCAGATTCCTACACCTCTGGTGCAGGCCTTCCTGGCCGCCGAGGACCGCAACTTCTTCCAGCACGGGGGCATCGACGTCTCCGGCCTGGGGCGGGCCATGTTCAAGAACGTCTTCAACGCAGCGACCGGTCGTCGCCTCGAAGGCGGCTCGACCATCACCCAGCAGGTCGCCAAGAACGTCCTCCTGACCAATGAATCGACCATCGGCCGCAAGCTGAAGGAAGCCATCCTGTCCAGCCGCCTGGAGGCGACGCTGTCCAAGGAGCAGATCCTCGAGCTGTATCTGAACGAGATATTCCTGGGCTACCGGTCCTATGGCGTGGCCTCGGCCGCCTACAACTATTTCGGCAAGTCGCTGGCCCAGCTGACGCCGGACGAGGCGGCCTTCCTGGCGGCCCTGCCCAAGGGGCCGAACAACTATCATCCGAAACGCCACCCGGCGGCGGCCAAGGGTCGTCGCGACTGGGTGCTGGGCGAGATGGCCCAGAACCGGTTCATCACCCAGGCACAATATCAGGAAGCCGTCGTCCGGCCTTTGAACACCCGGGACGCGCCGCGCCGCGCTGAATATCAGGACGCCGACTTCTTTGTGGAAGAGGCGCGCCGCCAGGCCGCGGCGAACCCGGAATGGGGCGCGCAGCTGAATGCCGGCGGCTTCTACATGCGCACCACCCTTGACCCCACCCTGCAGTCGGCGGCGCGCGACGCCTTGATGAAGGGGCTGGAGAACTACGACCGTCGCCACGGCTGGCGCGGCGCCTGGGGCACGACGGATTTCGCGCCGGGCTGGCAGGCCGTGGCCCTGCGCGAGACCGCACCGCCGGAGCGCCGCCAATGGCGCGCCGCCGCCGTCGAGAGCGTGTCGGGCAACACGGTCCGGATCCGTACGGCGCGCGACGACGCGACGGGAACCCTGATCGCCGCCGATGCGGCCTGGGCCAACGCCAACCGTCCGCTGAAGCGGGGAGACCTGATCTTCGTCGAGCCGCGCAATGGTCAGTTTGCCCTGAAACAGGTTCCGGCCGTGAACGGCGCCATGGTCGCCATCGAGCCACAGTCGGGCCGCGTCCTGGCGATGGTCGGCGGCTACTCCTACGCCCTGTCGAGCTTCAACCGGGCGACCCAGGCGCGTCGCCAGCCGGGTTCGTCCTTCAAGCCGTTCGTCTATGCGGCGGCGCTGGAAGGCGACTTCACCCCGGCCTCGATCGTGGTGGACGGGCCGATCAGCTTCGCCGGCGGACCGAACGGTCAGCGCTGGACGCCGGAAAACTATAGCCGCCGCTATTACGGTCCTTCGACCCTGCGTCGCGGTCTGGAGCTGTCGCGCAACGTCATGACAGTGCGCCTGGCCAACTCGATCGGCATGGACAAGGTCGTCGATCTGGCGGACCGGATGGGCGTCGCCGACAACCTTCAGCCCAATCTGTCGGTCTCGCTCGGTGCGGGGGAGGTGACCGCCTACAACCTGACCGCCGCCTATTCCGCCTTCGTCAACGGCGGGCGTCGGATCGAGCCCTATCTGATCGAATACGTCCAGGACCGTGACGGCGAGACCATCTATCGCGGCGACCAGCGTCGTTGCCGGGATTGCGGTCGGGCCTTCTCGGGGCAGGCGTCGCCCTATCTCAATCCGCGCGGGACCCAGGTCATCGATCCGATCACGGCCTATCAGATCTCGTCCATGCTGGAAGGCGTGATCCAGCGCGGCACGGCCGCCTCGGCGCGTGGCCTCGGCCGCTGGATCGGCGGCAAGACCGGGACGACCAACGACTACCGCTCGGCCTGGTTCGTCGGCTTCACCACGGACATCGTGGTCGGCGTCTACATCGGCTTCGACGACAACCGGTCGCTCGGATATGGGGAAGCCGGAGCCTCGGCCGCCGTGCCGATCTTCACCGACTTCATGCAGGTGGCCCTGAAGGAGCGTCCGGCGCGTCCGTTCGTCCGTCCGCGCGGCGCGATCTTCCGCAACATCAACGGGATCGAAGAGGCCTTCCGTCCGGGCACCGAGCGTCGTCGCGAGGAACAGACCCGCGTGACCGCACCGGCCGCTCCGGTCGGACCCCAGAACTACAACGACGTCGTCCGTCGCGAGCAGGAGGCCGCATCGGCAGCGGCCGCCGGTCCTGCGGCCCCGGCACCGTCCGCACCGCCGCCTCCTCGCCAGGAGCCGGCGCGTGATCTGGATGGGCTTTTCTAGGAAGCGAGGCAGTAGGCAGTAGGCAGTAGAAGGGCGCACGCCCTCCCCACTGCAGGAAAACCGCCCCTACTGCCTACTGCCTATTGCCTACTGCCTCCGACCCGCCCTATCTCCGCCCCTCCGCACCGTAAGGATTTGCATATGAGACCGGATGTCGAGGCCATGAAGGCCGACATCGAGCAGAGCGTCGCTCTGCTCAGGAGGCGTCTTTGACTGGGATGTCGCCAACCGAAAGCTCGATGAGCTGAACGCCCGGGTCGAGGACCCGACCCTGTGGGACAAACCCGACGAGGCGCAGGCGGTAAGCCGCGAACGCGCCCAGCTCGAAGCCAAGATCAACACCGTCAAGGAGATGGAACGCGATCTGGAAGACGGCGTGATGCTGTCCGAAATGGCGGACGAAGAGGGTGACGAGGCGACGCTGGAGGAGGCGCGCGCGGCCCTGAAGGCCATCAAGGAACGCGCCGCTCGCGCCGAGCTTGAGGCCCTGCTGTCCGGCGAGGCCGACGGCAACGACGCCTATCTGGAAGTGAACTCCGGCGCCGGCGGCACCGAATCCAACGACTGGGCCGGGATGCTGTTGCGGATGTATTCGCGCTGGGCCAAGGCGCACGGCTACGAGGTCCAGATCGAGGCCGAGGAAGAGGGCGACCAGGCCGGCATCAAGTCCGCCACCATCCTGATCTCCGGGCCGAACGCCTATGGCTGGCTGAAGTCGGAATCGGGCGTGCACCGTCTGGTGCGCATCAGCCCCTACGACGCGGCGGCCAAGCGCCACACCTCGTTCGCCTCGATCGGCGTCTCGCCGGTCGTGGACGATACGATCGAGATCGACATCAACCCGTCAGACGTCCGCACCGACACCTATCGGGCCTCCGGCTCGGGCGGTCAGCACATCAACAAGACCGATTCGGCCGTGCGTCTGACCCATGGTCCGACCAATACGGTCGTGGCCTGTCAGGCCGGGCGTTCGCAGCACCAGAACCGCGAGATGGCGTGGAAGATGCTGCGCGCCCGTCTTTACGAACTGGAACTGCAGAAGCGCGAGCAGGCGGCCCAGGCCCTGGCCGACGCCAAGACCGATATCGGCTGGGGTCACCAGATCCGCTCCTACGTCCTGCAGCCGTATCAGATGGTCAAGGATCTGCGGACTGAGGTCGAGACTTCGGACACCTCGGGGGTGCTGGACGGTGATCTGGACCAGTTCATGGGCGCGGCCCTGGCGGCGCGGGTCGGCGAGACGCGCGGATCGACGGTGGACTGATCCAGCCGGCAAAAAGGGCGGCTCCTTCGCAGGAGCCGCCCTTTCCGTTTCAGGCCAGGTCGATCAGACCGATTTCAGATCGATGATCTGCGGCTTGTCCTCGGCCGGGGGCGCGACCGGCGCCGGAGCGGCCGGGGCCCCGAACTCGGACACCGCAGGTGCAGGTGCAGGGGCAGGTGTGGGTGCGGCGGCCGCTGCGGGACGCGGCGCCGGGGCGACCGGGGCCGGAGCCTCGCGGCGGCTTTGAAGCACGCGGCCCTGGAAATAGGCGCCGATGTCGATTGACAGCTGTTCCGCGGTGATGTCGCCGTCGACGTAGGCGGTCGAGACCAGCTTGACCTGCTTGCCGGTGACCGCGCCGACGATGCGACCGCGAACCTCGAGATAGTCGGCGGTGACATTGCCTTCGATGGCGCCGGTTTCACCGACGATCAGGCGGCCGACGCGGACGTCGCCCTTGATCGCGCCGTCGACCTGAAGGTCGCCGCCGCCCGAGATGGTGCCTTCGAACTGCAAGTCCGAGGACAGGGTCGACAGGCCGCGCGAAGAGGCGATGGGCGAGGGGGCCGGAGCGGGCGATGGCGCGCGCGCCATGCTGGCCGACGGAAGGTCGGGCAGAGGCGGGATCGGC
The DNA here is from genome assembly GCF_058681135.1 of Brevundimonas sp. FV1ye28. Classification (NCBI taxonomy): domain Bacteria; kingdom Pseudomonadati; phylum Pseudomonadota; class Alphaproteobacteria; order Caulobacterales; family Caulobacteraceae; genus Brevundimonas; species Brevundimonas sp. FV1ye28. The sequence goes on from NZ_CM178731.1 coordinate 605,630, forward strand.
GGCGCGTTGGACGAACGGTCCGGCGTGGCCGGGGCGGGGGATCGGGTCTTATTGAACAAGGGTGTCTCCTGCTCTCATGAAGCGGGCGGGGTTCTGCGGGCGGCCATCCATCCACACTTCATAGTGCAGGTGAACGCCGGTGGAGCGTCCTGTCGTGCCCATGGCGCCGATCCTCTGGCCCAGCGCGATACGCTGACCAGGCTGGACGGCCATGGCGTTCAGATGGGCGAAGCGGGTCTTGAAACCGCGTCCGTGGTCTATCTCAACGGTGTTGCCATACCCTGAACGCACACCGGCAAAGGACACGATGCCCGGAGCCGTGGCGTAGATCGGCGTATTCAGCGGGGCGGCGAAGTCCTGGCCTTGATGAACCGCCGGGCGCCCGTTGAAGGGGTCGAAACGCACGCCGAAGCCGGAGGTGGTGCGCGCCTGGGTCGGCCGGTCGAACGGAAGGTGTTCGGCGGCGTCGGACAGGCTGCGCATATCCGACAGGTTGTCGGCGGCGTGACGGATGCGGACGGCGAAAGGCTCGTCCACGTCCAGGATGGCGGCCAGAGCCTCTGGATCCCTGGCCTCGACCAGGGGGCCGCCGAGGGCCGACCCCGTAGGCGAGTATGCGGCCGGGTTGAGGCCCGCCAGACGGAAGGCGAGGCGAAGGCGTTCGGCCCGCGTCTGGGCGAAGTCGCCGGCGCGCTCGATCAGACGCTCCTGATCCATGCGGACGGCGACGATGCGCTGGACTGGACGCGCGGTCGTGACGGGCGTGGATGGAGCCAGGGCGGCCTCGGCGCCGTCCACGCCTCGGAACAGGCCCATGACGTTGGTCAGAGCCGCGTGGCGGCGCTCGACCATCTGGGCCATCTCATCGAGGCCGCCGGTCGTGGCCGACATGCGGACGACGGCAGTCTCGAGGCGGGCCTGCAGGTCGGCGTTCAGGCGCTCGGACGCAGCGCGCGCCTTCACGACCTGGGAGTCGGCTTGGGATCTGGCGATCATGTCGAAGATGAAGCCGCCCGAGGCGACCAGGGTCCAGGCGGCGATGGCGACGGCGGCGCCCGCCATCATCATCTGTTTGCCGCTGGTCAGAACATAGCCGCGAATGTCGTCTCCACTGGAGCGCAGATAAACGTGCCGCTCCGGAAACCACCGCTCGATCAAAGAGCGCCTGACAGCTCCCTGCTCTTCATTCATTTGAACACGCCCCCACGTACCGAGAGGGTTATCCGTGAACTGTTGCCTGTGGGCAATACCGTTCACGCATTGTTAACTACGTTGCCTGCCCAGAGGCGTAAAAACGAATCTACACAGGGCTAGATTCGCGCGGCGGGCGTAATCCGGTAGACTGTCGAGATCGGCCACACGACTGATGTGAACGCTCAGCCGTCGGATCAAAGCTCTTTCGCGGCTGCGAGAACAGCCCCGGCATGGCCCTTGACGCTCACCTTGCGCCACGCGTTCCGAACCATGCCCGCGCCGTCGATCAGGAAGGTGGCGCGCTCGATCCCCATATATTCGCGGCCGTAGAGTGTCTTCAGCACCCAGACGCCCCAGGTCTCGGTGACCGCACCGTCCTCGTCCGACCCCAGGACCACCTTGAGGTCGTGCTTGGCCTTGAACCGGTCGAGCTTCTTCACCGGATCGCGCGAGATGCCGATGACCGTGACGCCGGCGGAGGCGAAGTCCGGGGCGAGGGCGGAGAAGTCGATGGCCTCGTTGGTGCAGCCGGGAGTGTCGGCCTTGGGATAGAAGAACACCACGGTCGGGCCGGACAGGACGGCGCGACCGCCGCCGTCGGCGGGGATGTCGAACGCGGGGGCTTTGGAGCCTTCGGTGAGATCGGTCATGGATACTTCCTATCCGCTCATCCCCGCGAAAGCGGGGACCCAGTTCTGTGGGCGCTCCGGCATCTCGGTGCGCAAATGAGATCCGTCCCGCGCACCTGTGCCTCATAAAAGCACTGGGTCCCCGCTTTCGCGGGGATGAGCGGAAGGAAGTTAGACAGGGCGAACCAGCCGGGAGACTTTCTTGCCCTTCTGAACAAGGAAGGCTCCGTGTTCTGGATCGACCTGGTTCTTGGCAAACATCTCCGATCCATCGACGGTCATGCCGTTGATCTTGATCTCTCGGTTGGCAATGGAGCGCTTTGCGTCCTTGATCGATGAGATTTCCGCCGCCTTGACCAGCGCCTCTGGTGATCGCTGGGTGAAGCCTTCTTCACCCGACCAATCGAAGTCGAAAACTTCCAGCGTCGCTTTTTCCCCGCGTTCGAACGCGCCTTCGGCCCGTGCACGAGCCGAGGCCGCAGCGTCCGCGCCGTGCAGCAGGGTCGTCGCCGCATCGGCCAGAGCCTTCTTGGCGTCGTTGATCGCGGCGCCTTCCAGGGCTTCGAACCCGGCGATCTCGTCCAGCGACAGGTCGGTGAACAGCCGCATGAAGCGACCCACGTCCGCATCCTCGGCGTTCCGCCAGAACTGCCAGTAGTCGTAGGGGCTCAGCTGCTCCGCGTTCAGCCATACAGCCCCTTGAGCCGTCTTGCCCATCTTGCCGCCCGAGGCCGTGGTCAGCAGCGGCGTGGTCAGGCCGAAGGCGGCCTTCTGGTCCACGCGGCGGACCAGGTCGGCGCCCGAGACGATGTTCCCCCACTGGTCCGACCCGCCCATCTGGAGCGTCACGTTGTGGCGGCGGTTCAGCTCCAGGAAGTCCACCGACTGCATCAGCATGTAGTTGAACTCGAGGAAGGTCATCGGCTGCTCGCGCTCCAGCCGCAGCTTGACCGAGTCGAACGCCAGCATCCGGTTGACCGTGAAATGGGTCCCGTAGTCGCGCAGGAACTCGACGTAGCCGTATTTCGACAGCCACGCGTCGTTGTCGATCATGATGGCGTCGGTCGGGCCGTCGCCGAAGGTCAGGAATTTCTCGAACACCGTCTTGATGGAGGCGATGTTCGACTGGATCGTCTCGTCGGTCAGCTGAGGGCGCGAGGTGTCCTTGCCGGTGGGGTCGCCAACCTTGGTGGTGCCGCCGCCCATGATGACGACCGGCCTGCCACCCGCCTGCTGAAGGCGGCGCAGCATCATGATCTGGATCAGGGAGCCGACGTGCAGGCTGGGCGCCGTGGCGTCGAAACCGATGTAGCCAGAGACGACGCCGGCCTTCGCCGCCGCATCCAGCTCGGCCGGATGGGTGATCTGATGGATGTATCCGCGCGCCTGAAGCGTCTGCAGGAAGTCGGACTGGAAGATGGGGTCGGTCATGGTCGGCTCCGTTAGCAGGGAGGCCGGCGCTCTGTCTCGGGTGTCGCGCCGGCAAAATGCGGCGCAGGGGTTCGCGGCCGCTCGCTTAGATCAGCGGGCGGTAATACAGACCGGGCAGGGCGCGGGTGGCGAACATGGGGTGCTGGGTAACCGTCACGGTTGACCGGCGTCAAGCGAACGCTATCGATTGCGGATGATCGTCAGCCTGACCCCGCACCCCGCCGAGCCGCACGGGCCGCTCACGAGCCTCGATGTGCATCTGGAGCACAAGGGCGATCGTCTGTGGATTCGGTTCGTGGCGGAAGGCGCGGTGCGGGACGTCAAATGGCCGGGCCCCGCCCAGCCAATCCGCACCGACGAACTCTGGATGCACAGCTGTTTCGAGGTCTTCATCGCCACGACGGGCGGCTATCGCGAGTTCAACCTGTCGCCATCCCGCCAGTGGGCCTCGTATCGCTTCACCGGCTATCGCGAGGACATGGCCGATGCGGTCGAGGTCGCGGAGATCGATCCGCTGGATCTGGCCGCGGACATGCTGGCGCTCGAAGCCTATCTCGATCTGCCCTCGCCGGTCGGCAAGCTGGCGTTGTCGGCCGTGATCGAGACCGTCGACGGGGCCAAGACCTATTGGGCGCTGGCCCATCCGTCCGATAAGCCTGACTTCCATCATCCCGATTCCTTCGTTCTGGACCTGCCATGATCTTCGGCATCGACCGCCTGCTCTCCGAGCCCGATCTGCAGGCCGCGCTGAAGGGGCGGCGAGTGGCGCTGGTGGCGCATCCGGCGTCGGTGACGGCGGACCTGACCCATTCGATCGACGCCCTGATCGCCTCGGGGGTGCGGATCAGCGCCGCCTTCGGTCCCCAGCACGGGATGAAGGGCGACCTGCAGGACAATATGATGGAGAGCCCCGACGAGACCGATCCGGTCCACGGCTTCCCCGTCTTCAGCCTGTATGGCGAGGTGCGTCGCCCGACGGGCCAGATGATGAGCACCTTCGACGTGGTGCTGATCGACCTGCAGGACCTGGGCTGCCGCATCTACACCTTCATCACGACCCTGCTGTACGTGCTGGAGGCCGCCGCCGAGCACGGCAAGGAGGTCTGGGTGCTGGATCGCCCCAACCCCGCAGGGCGGCCGGTCGAGGGCACGACCCTGGTCGAGGGCTGGGAGAGCTTCGTCGGCGCCGGTCCGATGCCGATGCGGCACGGCATGACCCTGGGCGAATTGGGTCGCTGGTTCATCGACCACTTCAAGCTGAAGGTGGCCTATCGCGTCATCGAGATGCAGGGCTATGAGCCCGAGGCGGGGCCGGGCTTCGGCTGGCCTTTAGGGCAACGCGCCTGGATCAACCCCAGCCCCAACGCCCCGAACCTGTCGATGGCGCGGGCCTATCCGGGCACGGTGATGGTCGAGGGCGCGACGATCTCGGAGGGCCGTGGCACGACCCGACCCCTGGAGCTGTTCGGCGCCCCAGACATCGACGCCCGCGCCGTGATCGCCGAGATGAAGGCCTTCGCGCCGGAGTGGGTGAAAGGGTGCGTGCTGCGCGACATGTGGTTCGAGCCGACCTTCCACAAACACGTCGGGCAGCTGTGTTCGGGCGTCCAGATCCACGTCGAGGGCCCGCACTACGACCATGCCGCCTTCCGCCCCTGGCGGGTTCAGGCGTTGGGGTTCAAGGCGATCCGGCGGCTCTATCCCCACTACGACCTGTGGCGGGACTTCCCGTATGAATATGCGTTCGGGAAGCTGCCGATCGACGTGATCAATGGTGGACCGGCGTTGCGCGAATGGGTCGATGATCCCGCGTCGACGGCCGCCGATCTGGATGCGATCGCAGGGCCGGACGAGGCGGCCTGGGTCGAGACGCGCAAGCCGTACCTGATCTACTGATCTAGAACCGCCGCGCCACGCCCGCGCCGAACTCCACGTCCGGGCTGTCTTCGTTGAGGCCGAAGTTGAGGCCGAAATCGACCTGGGCGTTCGGCATGGACGGTGGGGTCCAGACGGCCGTCAGGTCGAAGGTCGACTGAGTCGTGGCCTCGACGGGGTCGTCGTCATGGCTGACCCAGACCTCGGCGCCCAGGGCCCACTGGCCGAAGCCGCGACCCACGCCGGCGACCATCGTATAGGCGGCGTGACGACCGTCGCCGTCGCCGTCGCTGTCGGCGACGATGTCGATCTCGGGCGACAGAGACAGGCCCCAGTCGTCGTTCAGGGGCAGGGAGATCGGCAGGACGACCCCGCCCTCGAACCCGTCGCCGCGTACGTCGCGCGAACCGGTCGGGGCGGTGACGAAGCCGGCCAGGGCGATCGAGACGCCGGATCCGTCTGGATTGGCCAGGGAATGACGGAAGCCCACGGAGAGGTCGCCGACGCCGTCGGCGGTCTCGCTGATCCCGGTCGTGCGGTCGGTGACCTCTTCCCGGCTGTAAGGCGTCAGGCCGAACTGGATCTCCGTCGTCGGCGTCAGGCCGTAGCGCAGGAAGGTGTCGCCCCAGGCCTGGCTCTCGACCTTGAAGCCGTCGCCGGTCTGGCGGGCCCCGTCGAACAGGCCCAGTTCGACCTGCCAGCGGCCGACGTCGAGGATACAGGTCGGCGTGCCCTTGCCCGGACGGTCGGCGCAGAAATCGCGCAGATCCGCATCGGCGGTCTGGGCCAGCGATGGCGTCGCAACGCCGAAGGTTGCGAACGCCAAGGCGGCAATAGTGAAGCTGCGGATCATCTTGTCCCCCGAATCCAGACGTTGGACCATAGGGCGCGAAGCTTGACCGAAGAAGGGACCGTCAGACGATGTCAGGTCGGCGGGGTCAGGCCGGCTTTTCTTCCAGACGCTTGTCCAGATACAGGCCCACGCGGCGGTCGACGGCATCGATATGGTCCTGCCAGAAGTGGCTCGCGCCGTCCTCCAGTTCATAGTCGATGACGATGCCCTTCTGGGTCCGCAGCTTGTTGACCACGCGCTCGACCTCGACCGGCGGCACGACGGTGTCGGCCGTGCCGTGCAGGAACAGGCCCGAGGCGGGGCAGGGGGCCAGGAAGGAGAAGTCGTACATGTTCGACGGCGGCGAGACCGAGATGAAGCCGTCCGTTTCCGGGCGACGCATCAGAAGCTGCATGCCGATATAGGCGCCGAACTGATAGCCGGCGACCCAGGTCTGGGTGGCGGCGGGGTTGTTGGACTGGAGCCAGTCGAGCGCCGTGGCCGCGTCGGCCAGCTCGCCGATGCCGCTGTCGAACTCGCCCTGCGACTTGCCGACGCCGCGCGAGTTGTAGCGCAGGGTGGCGAAACCCCGCTTCTGGAACAGCTGATAAAGCGTCACCGTCACCGGGTTGTTCATGTGCCCGCCCGCCTTGGGGTGGGGGTGCAGGATCAGGGCGATCGGCGCATTGGCGCGCTTGCCGGGGGAATAGCGGCCTTCGATGCGACCGGAGGCGCCGGGCAGGATGACTTCAGGCATAGGGGCTCTGGAATCCGTTCAACTGTCATTTCGGGCGGCCGGAATACTTGACCGCCGGGGTAGGACTTTCTATGTCCCCCTCAGCGTTCGGCCGCCTCGCGAAGCGGCGGGTCATAGCACAGGACCCCTGAAAAGCGCGCGATTTTTGAGGATGGGCGATGCGACTGTCGACCAAGGGACGATACGCCGTGATGGCGATGGCCGATCTGGCCCGCCACGGCCGCTCCGAAGCGGGCGAAGGCCGCGCCGTGTCCCTGGCCGAGATCGCCACACGCCAAGAGATTTCATTGAGTTATCTGGAACAGCTGTTCGCCCGCTTGAGAAAGAGTGGCCTGGTTCGCAGCGTCCGCGGTCCGGGCGGCGGCTATCGTCTGGCCAAGACGGCCGGCGAAACCGTGGTGTCCGAAATCGTCCTGGCGGTCGATGAACCGATCCGGGCGGTGCGCTGTGCGGCCCACGGCACGCCGCGCGGCTGCATGCTGGGCGGCGAACGCTGCATCACCCATAATCTGTGGGAAGACCTCGGTGACGAGATCCACCGCTATCTGTCCAGCGTGTCGCTGGAAGACGTGATCCTGAACCGCACCAGCCGTCGCCCGTCACCGGGCGCACACAGCAATGGTCCGGTCCCGAGCGAAGTGGGAGTGGCGGCGTGAGCGGCGTCTATCTGGACTACAACGCATCGGCCCTCGTTCGCCAGGAGGTGCTGTCGATCATGGCTGAGGCCCTGGCCGACAACGGCAACCCGTCGGCGGTCCACGCGGCCGGCCGCCGCGCCCGCGCGCGGGTCGAGACGGCGCGGGCCAAGGTCGCCGACCTGGTCGGGGCCGATCCGACGGCGGTCATCTTCACCTCCGGCGGCACCGAGGCCAATGCGCAAGCCCTGCAGAGCGCCATCGCGGCCGGGTGCGAGCGGCTGATCGTCTGCGCCACCGAACATCCCTGCGTGATCGAGGCGGCCATGGCGTCGGGCAAGTCGGTCAAGCCTCTGCCGGTCGACGCGCGCGGCGTCATCGACCTGGTCAAGCTGGGTCAACTGCTGAACCAGACCGGCGGCCGGGCCGTCGTCGCCATCCATCACGCCAACAACGAGAGCGGTGTGATCCAGCCGATCGCCGAGGCCGCTCGGATGGTGCGGGCGGCCAAGGGCTGGTTGCACGTCGACGCCATCCAGTCGGCTGGCAAGATCCCCGTCGATATGCGCGCGCTCAGCGCCGACAGCCTGACCCTATCCGCGCACAAGCTGGGCGGACCGCAGGGCGTCGGTGCTCTGGTCATGCGCGAAGGCGCGTCGGCGGTGCGGATCATCCACGGCGCCGGACAGGAGCGCGGCCTGCGCGCCGGGACCGAGAACGTGCCGGGCATCGCGGGCTTCGGCGTCGCCGCCGATTGCGCCGCGCGCGACCTGCCCAAGGCCGAGGCCCACCGTCCTTGGCGCGACGCGGCCGAAGCCGTTGTCGAGGCGGCGGGCGCGACCATCCTCGGCAAGGGCGCGCCGCGCCTGCCCAACACCCTGTTCCTGTCGGTCGCCGGCTGGGACAGCCCGCAGCAGCTGATCGTGCTCGATCTGGACGGCGTCATGGTCTCGGCCGGCAGCGCCTGTTCGTCGGGCAAGACCAAGCCCAGCCGCGCCATCGTGGCCATGGGCCGTATGGATCTGGCGACCGGCGGGGTGCGCGTCTCCGGCGGCTGGGGCACGACCGAAGACGACTGGAAGACATTCGCCGACGCCTGGGTGAAGGCCTGGTCGCGTCAGCGCGAGCGCGCCGCCGAGCGCGCCGTAAAGGAAGTTGCGTAGAGCCATGGCCGCCGTTCAGGAAACCATCGACGCCGTCGCCGCACTCGAGAAATACGAGCATGGCTTCACGTCCGACATCGAGACGGAATACGCCCCGCGCGGGCTGAACGCCGACATCGTCCGCTTCATCTCCGAGAAGAAGGGCGAGCCGGAGTGGATGCTGGAATGGCGCCTGGCCGCCTATGAGCGCTGGCTGGCGATGGAGGAGCCGACCTGGGCGGCGGTGAAGTACGAGCCGGTCGATTACCAGTCGCTGTTCTACTACGCCGCGCCGAAGAAGAAGGACGGGCCGAAGTCGCTGGACGAGGTCGATCCGGAAATCCTCGAGGTCTACAAGAAGCTGGGCATCCCCCTGAGCGAGCAGGCGGTGCTGGCGGGGGTCGAGGGCGCGCCCCGCTATGCCGTGGACGCCGTGTTCGACAGCGTCAGCGTGGTCACCACCTTCAAGGCCGAGCTGGCCAAGGTCGGCGTGATTTTCATGCCGATTTCCGAGGCCTTGCGTGAATATCCCGATCTAGTGCGGCAATATCTGGGGTCGGTCGTGCCGGTCTCCGACAACTATTTCGCGGCCCTGAACAGCGCGGTCTTTTCGGACGGATCGTTCGTCTACATCCCGCCGGGCGTAAAATGCCCGATGGAACTGTCGACCTATTTCCGCATCAATGCGAGCCAGACCGGCCAGTTCGAACGCACCCTGATCATCGCCGACAAGGGATCATACGTTTCGTACCTCGAAGGCTGCACGGCCCCGATGCGCGACGAGAACCAGCTGCACGCGGCGGTCGTCGAACTGGTCGCGCTTGACGACGCCGAGATCAAATATTCGACGGTCCAGAACTGGTACCCCGGCGACGCCGAGGGCAAGGGCGGCATCTACAACTTCGTCACCAAGCGCGCGGACTGTCGCGGCGACCGGTCGAAGGTGTCCTGGACCCAGGTCGAGACCGGCTCGGCCGTGACGTGGAAATACCCGTCCTGCATCCTCAAGGGCGAGGAGAGCTCGGGCGAATTCTATTCCATCGCCATCACCAACGGACATCAGCAGGCCGACACCGGCACCAAGATGATCCACCTGGGCAAGAACTCGAAGTCGCGCATCATCGCCAAGGCGGTCTCGGCCGGCAAGTCCGACTCGACCTATCGCGGCCTGGTCTCGGTGCATCCGAAGGCGACGGGGGTGCGCAACTTCACCCAGTGCGACAGCCTGCTGATCGGCAAGGACTGCGGCTCCCACACCGTGCCCTATATCGAGGCCCGCAACGGCTCCGCCCAGCTGGAGCACGAGGCGACGACGACCCGCCTGTCCGACGACCAGCTCTTCTACGCCCAGCAACGCGGCCTGTCGCAGGAAGAGGCCGTGGCACTCCTGGTCAACGGTTTCGTCCGCGACGTGATGCAGAAGCTGCCGATGGAGTTCGCTGTCGAGGCGCAGAAGCTGGTGGCGATCAGTCTGGAAGGGAGCGTGGGGTGACCACGGTTCTTATCCCAGCTCTTGTTTCCGCTGTTGTCGCCCTCGTCGTAGCCTTGCTGACCTCAGCGTCAAACCGCTCCCGTTTGCGCAGAGAATTTGCGCTGGAGTTCGCTTCGGAGTCAGCAGTGAAGACTCTACTTCAGCAGCCTGACTGGAAGTGTCGAACCTTCGAGACCATCAAAAAACGTTTGGGCGGGTTTGATGACGACGAGCTCCGCAAGTTGCTTGTCCGCGCTGGCGCAGTTCGAGCCTATCGAGACAACGACAAGGCCGAACTTTGGGGCCTCGCGTCCCGCAATCCTGAGCTTTTGAAGAACGACTGAACCCATGCTCTCCATCTCCAACCTCCACGTCTCCGTCGGCGACAAGCCGATCCTCAAGGGGCTGACGCTCGACGTTCCGGCCGGCGAGGTCCATGCCATCATGGGGCCGAACGGGGCCGGCAAGTCGACGCTGGGCTACGCCCTTTCCGGCCGGCCCGGCTATGAGGCGACCGAAGGTTCGGTCGAATGGGCCGGGCAGGACCTGCTGGCGCTGGACCCCGCCGAACGGGCCGCCAAGGGCGTCTTCCTGTCCTTCCAGTATCCGATCGAGATCCCCGGCGTGCCGGCCCTGACCTTCGTGCGTACGGCCCTGAACGCCCAGAAGCGCGCGCGCGGCGAGGACGAGGTCTCGGCGCCCGCCTTCCTCAAGATGGTCCGCGAGGCGTCCAAGGCGCTGAAGATGGACTTCGACATGCTGAAGCGACCGCTGAACGTCGGCTTCTCCGGCGGCGAGAAGAAGCGGATGGAGATCCTGCAGATGGCCCTCTTGGAGCCGTCGCTGCTGATCCTCGACGAGACCGATTCCGGCCTCGACATCGACGCCCTGCGGATCGTGTCGGAGGGGGTCAACGCCGTGCGCCGTCCCGACCGGGCCATGCTGGTCATCACCCACTATCAGCGGCTGCTCGACTACATCAAACCCGACCGGGTGCATGTGTTGGCCGCCGGCCGCATCGTCGCCTCGGGCGGCCCGGAACTGGCGCATCAGCTTGAGGCGGAAGGGTACGACAAATACCTGCCGCAAGCCGCTTGACCGTCCAGCCCAAGATCGACCTGACCGACGCCGCGACCTTCCCGTCACGGCGAACGGAGGCGTGGAAATACAGCGACCTGCGACGCTATCTGCGCGAGGCGCCTGAGCCGTCGCCGACGACGGCGATCGGCCCTCCGGGACCCTTCTACGACCTGGGCGGCGAGGCGATCGTCTTCGCCAACGGCCGTCCGGTGGGCGTCACCGACTTCATCGCGTCGGGCGAACAGACCCTGCGCCTGCGCTTCATTTCCCAGGCCGAGGGGACCGGTCACACCGCCTCGGCCCGCGTCGTGGCGCGTCCGGGCGCGAAGCTGTTGCTGCTGGAGACGCACGAGGGCAAGGGCTCGGCCTATGTCGCCCACAATCGGCTCGACATCGACGTCGCCTCCGGCGCCGAGGTGACCCGTATCGTCCTGATCGCGGAGCCCGAGGACGCGATCTCGATCACCGATATCGACGTGAAGGTGGCCAAGGGCGGGACCTATCGCCAGACGACCATAACCACGGGCGCCAAGCTCCAGCGCCAGACCACGACCCTGGCCCATGGCGGCGAGGGCGCCGACGTCCGCATCGACGGCCTCTATGCTCTGGACGGTTCGCGTCAGTCCGACCTGACCAGTGTGGTGCGTCACGACGGCCTGAACGGCGTCACCTCGCAACTGACCAAGGGCGTCGTTCGCGACACCGCGCGCGGCGTCTTCCAGGGCAAGATCGTCGTCGAACGCGGCGCCGACGGCACGGATGCCAGGATGGGCCACCATGCCTTGATCCTGGGCGAACGGGCCGAGGTCAATGCCAAGCCTGAACTCGAAATCTACGCCGACGACGTGCAGTGCGCACACGGCAATACGGTCGGCAATCTGGACGAAAGCGCCCTGTTCTACATGCAGCAGCGGGGCCTTCCGGCGGATGAGGCGCGCGCGCTTCTGACCCAGGCCTTCCTGTTCGAGGTCGTCGATCGGATCGAGCACGAAGCGGCGAGGGAGGTGGTCCGGTCATGGCTGACGGCCAAGCTCTGAAGAGCGAGACTCTGGTTCGCTTCGACCCCTACGCGGCGCGGGCTCAGTTCTCGATCCTTTCGCGGACGGTGAACGGCAAGCCGCTGGTCTATCTCGACTCGGCCGCCTCGGCCCAGAAGCCGCGCGCGGTGATCGACGCTCTGACGGCGGCGATGGAGGGGAGCTATTCCAACGTCCACCGCGGCCTGCACACCCTGGCCAACGAGACGACCGAGGCCTTCGAGGCCGCGCGCGAGACCGTCGCCCGCTTCCTGAACGCCGAGAGCGCCGAACAGATCGTCTGGACCAAGGGCGGGACCGAGGCCTTCAACCTGGTCGCGGCCGGACTGGCTCAAAACCTCAAGCCCGGCGACGAGATCGTCACCACCCAGATGGAGCACCACGCCAACATCGTGCCCTGGTCGATGCTGCGCGACCGGCTGGGCATCGTGCTGAAATGGGCGCCCGTGCTGGACGACGGCTCGCTGGACATGGCGGGCCTGTCCGCTCTGATCGGGCCGAAGACGAAACTGGTCGCCGTGACCCATATGTCGAACGTCTTGGGCACCGTGAACGACGTCCGCGCCGTCGCCGACCTGGCCCATGCGGCGGGGGCGCTGATGCTGGTCGACGGGTGCCAGGGCGCGGTGCATCGCAGCCCCGACGTCCAGGCGCTGGACTGTGACTTCTACGTCTTCACCGGCCACAAGCTGTACGGCCCGACGGGCATCGGCGGCCTCTATGGCAAGCGCGCGGCGCTCGAGGCCCTGCCGCCGTATCAGGGCGGAGGCGAGATGATCGCGACCGTCACCGAGGACGCCGTGACCTACGCCGGCATTCCGCACCGGTTCGAGGCCGGTACGCCGCCGATTCTCGAGGCGATCGGTCTCGGCGCGGCACTGGAATGGTTCATGGGCTTCGACCGCGCAGCGATAGCGGCGCATGAGAAGGCGCTGTACGATCATGTCGTGGCGCGTCTGTCCGGCCTGGACTGGCTGCGGATCATCGGCGAGGCGCCCGGCAAGGGTGCGATCCTGACCTTCGTGGTCGAGGGCGCCCACGCCCATGACGTCGCTCAGATCCTGGATCGATACGGCGTCGCGGTGCGGGCGGGCCTCCATTGCGCGGAGCCGCTGTCGAAACGATTTGGCATCACGTCGAGCGCGCGGGCCAGCTTCGCCCTATATAACACCGTGGAGGATGCAGATGCCTTCGTGGACGCGCTGATCAAGGCGCGGGAATTCTTCGTGTGAGTGAGATGCCCCCCGAAACCAACGACAAGTCGATCAGCACCAGCGACGCCTTCGCCGACACCTGGGCGGAGCCGCAGAAGGCCGCCCTGCCTCAGGCCGAACTGGACCGTCTGACCGACGAGCTGATCGCTGCGCTGAAGACCGTCTATGACCCGGAGATTCCGGTCGACATCTACGAGCTCGGGCTGATCTACAAGGTCGACCTGTCCGACGATAAGGACGTTCTGATCGACATGACCCTGACGGCTCCCGGCTGTCCGGTGGCCGGCGAGATGCCCGGCTGGATCGAGGATGCTGTGATGAAGGTCGAGGGCATCAAGTCGGCCCGCGCCAACCTGGTTTTCGACCCGCCCTGGGATTCCTCCAAGATGAGCGACGAGGCGAAACTCGCCTTGAACATGTTCTGAGGGACGCGATGACCGACTTCGAAACATCGTCATCCTCCGGCTTGACCGGAGGACGCCCCCGCCGTCCACGACCCAAGGTCGTGACCCTGACAGACGCGGCCGCCGAGCGTGTGCGCGAGATCATGGCCAATGCCGATAAGTCCTACGTCGGCCTGCGCGTCGGGGTGAAGAACGGCGGCTGCGCCGGTCAGGAATACACTTTCGCCTATGCCGAGGAGATCGCCCCGATGGAGGAGGTCGTCGAGGACAAGGGCGTCACCATCCTGATCGAGCCCAAGGCCATCCTGTTCCTGATCGGGTCGGAAATCGACTACGAGACGACCAAGCTGGCGTCCAAGTTCGTCTTCCGCAATCCGAACCAGACCGACGCCTGCGGCTGCGGCGAGAGCGTGACCATCATCCCGGCTGCGGCGCTGGACGCCGACTGACATGATCCGTCTGGAGGGGGTGACCAAGCGCTATCGCAGCGCGGCGGGCGAACGCGTGGCGCTGGACGCCGTCGATCTGCATGTCGCCAAGGGCCAGGTGTTCGGCGTGGTCGGTCGCTCGGGCGCGGGCAAGTCGACCCTGATCCGCACCATCAACCGGCTGGAGACGCCCGACGCCGGGCGCGTCTTCGTCGGCGACCAGGACATCACCGCGATGAAGCCGGCGGAGCTGCGCGCCGCGCGTCGGCGCATCGGCATGATCTTCCAGCATTTCAACCTGCTGAACGCCAAGACCATCGAAGAGAATGTCGCCTTCCCGTTGCGGCTCGAGGGCCGTCCGGCAGCCGAGATCGAGCGGCGGACGGCGGAGCTTCTGGACCAACTCGGTCTGACCGAACACGCCAAGAAACATCCGGCCCAGCTGTCGGGTGGCCAGAAGCAGCGGGTCGGCATCGCCCGCGCCCTGGCCTGCGGTCCCGACGTCCTGCTGTGCGACGAGGCGACCAGCGCGCTCGATCCCGAGACGACCGACGAGATCCTGAACCTGCTCGACGGGTTGAACCGGGACCTCGGCCTGACCATCGTCCTGATCACCCACCAGATGGAGGTGGTCCGCCGTGTCTGCGATCGCGTGGCGGTGCTCAAGGACGGGCGGCTGGTGGAGGAGGGGGCGACGGCCGATGTCTTCCTGCACCCGCAATCGCCGGTGACCCGCGCCATGCTGGCCGAGGGCGAGGACGGAGAGACCTATGACGCCTCGGTCGTGCCGGCCGGCGGGCGGCTGGCGAAACTGACCTTCCGGGGCGGCTCGACCTATGAGCCCGAACTCAGCCGCGTCGCCCGCACGACGGGCGTCGACTATTCGATCCTGTCCGGCCGCATCAGCCGTATCCGGGGTGAACCCTATGGCCAGATGGTCGTGGCCTTCACGGGCGGGGACGCCGACGCGGCGACCGCCCAACTGACCGCGCGCGGCGTGACGGTGGAGGCGCTGTGATGGAATTCTTCGCCAACGTCGACTGGCCCGAGATCCTGCGGGCGACGCGCGACACCCTGCTGATGCTCGGCGGGGCCATGGTCCTGACCGTGGTGTTCGGCGTGCCGCTGGGCGTCCTGCTCTACCTGTCCGGCAAGGGCAGGCTGGCGGCCAATCCGGTGCTGAACGGGGTGCTGTCGCTGGTGGTCAACATCCTGCGGTCCGTGCCCTTCATCATCCTGCTGATCGTCATGCTGCCGGTGACGGTTCTGCTGGTCGGGACCTCGCTGGGCGTCGCCGGCGCCATCCCGCCGCTCGTCGTCGGGGCCGCGCCCTTCTATGCACGCCTGGTCGAGACCGCGCTGCGCGAGGTGGACAAGGGCGTCGTCGAGGCGACCCAGGCCATGGGCGGCTCGACCTTCCAGATCGTCACCCGCGCGCTGTTGCCCGAAGCCATGCCCGGCATCATCGCCGGCGGCACGGTCACGGCCATCGCTCTCGTCAGCTACACCGCGATGGCAGGCGTCGTCGGGGCGGGCGGGCTCGGTGACCTCGCGATCCGCTTCGGCTACCAGCGCTTCCAGACCGACGTCATGGTGGTGACCGTAGTTCTGCTGCTGGTCCTCGTACAAATTCTGCAGATGATCGGCGACCGCCTGGTCGCTAGAGTCTCGCACCGCTGACTTCAGACTGAGAGCCTCCATGCTTCGACGCACCCTGATCCTCGCCGCCGCCGCCCTGGCTCTCTCTGCCTGTGGTCAAGGTGCCGAAAAGGCCGCGGACGGCTCCGTGCCGTTGCTCGTGGGGGCGACCGCCGTACCCCACGCCGAGATTCTGGAGTTCATCAAGCCGACGCTGACGGCCGAAGGGTTTCCGATCGAGATCAAGGTGTTCAACGACTATGTTCAGCCCAACACCCAGCTGGCCGAGCGCCGCATCGACGTGAACTATTTCCAGACCAAGCCCTATCTGGACGAGTTCAACGCCGCGCGCGGCGCCGACCTGATCACCGTCGCCGGCGTCCACGTCGAACCGCTGGGTGCCTATTCGAGGAAGCATGAGACCCTGGCCGCCGTCCCCAACGGCGCTGATGTGGCCCTGCCGAACGATGCGTCCAACACCGGCCGCTCGTTGCTGCTGCTCCAGTCGGCGGGCCTGATCACCCTGCGTGATCCCACGAACCCACTGCAGACGGTGCGCGACATCGCCACTAACCCCAAGAATCTGACCTTCCGCGAGATCGAGGCCGCCACCCTGCCGCGCGTGCTGGACCAGGTCGATCTGGCGGTGATCAACACCAACTACGCCCTCGACGCCGGCCTGAAACCCAAGACAGACGCG
Source organism: Brevundimonas sp. FV1ye28 (assembly GCF_058681135.1). Taxonomy (NCBI): domain Bacteria; kingdom Pseudomonadati; phylum Pseudomonadota; class Alphaproteobacteria; order Caulobacterales; family Caulobacteraceae; genus Brevundimonas; species Brevundimonas sp. FV1ye28. The sequence continues at coordinate 622,097 of NZ_CM178731.1, forward strand.
CTGGCCCTGGAAGGCGGCGACAGCCCCTATGTGAACTATCTCGTGGCGCGTCCCGACAACCAGAACGACCCGCGCATCCAGGCGCTGGCGCGGGCCCTGCGCAGCCAGGCGGTGAAGGACTTCATCGCCCAGAAGTACGACGGGGCGGTCGTTCCGGCGGCCTGACGCGTGGCCTATGATCCCGACTTCGGTGAATAGGTGCGCGAGCATTTCGCGGCCCTCGGCCCGCTCGAGATCAAGCGCATGTTCGGCGGTGCCGGCGTCTATACCCATGGCCTGATCTTCGCCCTGCTCGACGACGAGACCGTCTGGCTCAAGACCGACGAGGTCAACGCGCCGCTGCTGGAGGCGGCCGGCTCGCGCCAGTTCACCTATCCCACTAAGGACGGCGAGACGATGAGCATGGCCTATTGGTCCTTGCCCGAAACCGCTCTCGACGACCCGGACGAGGCGGTCAGTTGGGCCCGCCAGTCGATCGATGCGGCGCTGCGCAAGGCCGCCGCGAAGAAGCCGCGCAAGCCGGAGGTCAAGCCGTAGCGGACGCCTTGGCCGCGCGTGCGGCCTCGTCGGGGGCGAGCACGCGCACGTTCTGAACAACCGGCCCGCCGCGCGCCTCGGCGATCAGCTCGGCGGTGCGGTCCTCGACGACGGCTTCGAGGCGGGCGAGGAACTCCTCCTTGCCCAGACCCGTCGGGATCGGATCGAGGAACTCGAGCGTCGCCGTCCCCGGATGCTTCTCATAGGCCTCCTGCGGCCAGAACAGGCCGAGGTTCGACGCCAGCGGCACGACCGGCATGTCGAAGTCGCGGTACATGTGCCAGACGCCGGACCGGTAGCGGAACTTCTCGCCGGTCTTCGCGAGGTTGCCCTCCGGGTAGATCAGGATCTTGCGACCCTCGGCATGGGCCGTCGCGCCGCTCTGCTTCAGCGAGTCGCGCGCTTCGCGGCCGCCGCAGTTGTTGACGACGATGGCGCCCAGTTTCCTGAGCACCGTGCCCAGCAGCGGGAATTTCTCGAGGTGATCGCCGGTGACGAAGGCCAGGTCGTCGAACTGGTCGTAGGTGGCGAATCCATCGCCCCAGCTCTGGTGCTTGGAGGCGATGATGAAGGCGCCGGTCGGCAGGCGCTCACGGCCGCGCACCTCGATCCTGATCCCGGCGAAGATCCGCATCGCCTGCACCATCCGCTTCACATAGCGGCGAATGACCCAGGCGGTGGCGTCGCGGCCCGGCGCGAGGGCGGCAAAGGCGGCGGTCAGGCCGTAGCCGATCGACAGGAACCAGTAGGCGATGTTGAAGGTCAGGCTACGCATACGGAGAGCCTAGCAGACTGGATTGGTCAGGTTGACCAGATTGGCGTCCAACCTTGATCGGTTTGATCAGGCCGCTTCTTCGAGCCGTTCGCCGTTGGTGACCTTGTTTCGGCCGGTGCGCTTGGAGGCGTAGAGGGCCTCGTCGGCGCGGTCGAGCAGGGAGGAGCCGCTCTCGCCGGGACGACGCTGGGCGACGCCCGCCGAAACCGTCACGGCCCCGAGCTCGTCGTTGGTCGAGCGACGACGCAGGGCGCGGGTGCCGATTTCCTCGCGCATGGTGTTCAGCGCGGCTTCGACGACGGAGGCGCTTTCCGACGGGAAGATGATGGCGAACTCTTCGCCGCCATATCGGGCGGCGACGCGAGGGGCCTTCGACACTCGGCCGATGACGCTGGCGACATAACGCAGGACCTGGTCGCCGGTCTGATGACCCCAGGTGTCGTTGAAACGCTTGAAATGGTCGATGTCGATGATGGCGAGGCACAGCGTCTGGCGCTTCTTCTCGGCTTCGTCGCAGGCGCGCAGCAACTCTTCGTCGAAGGCCTTGCGGTTCGCCAGGTTCGTGAGGGCGTCCGTCATGGCGTCGCGGCGGACCTGTTCCAGGTGCTCGCGCAGACGGGCGACCTCCTTGGTGGAGGTCTCCAGACGCTTTTCGAGGGTCGCGTTCTCGGCCTGGACCTGGGTCGTGGCCTTGGTCAGCTTGGAAACGACGCCGAGCAGTGCGGTCGGCTCTGACGTGCCTTCAAGATGGGCGGAGGCGCCGGCCAGGGTCTCGCCATAGGCAGCCTGCGAGCGCTGGGCCTTGGCGATGGCTTCCGAGACGGTCGACAGTTCCCGGTTCAGCACAGCGCCGGCGTCGCGGATTTCCTCCGACAGGCGGCCCCGCGGCAGGTACTCGGCGGCCAGCATCTCGGCCGTGCCTTCGGTGAAGGCGTCGCCGGCGGCCAGCATGCGGGTCATCTCCTGACCGAGCGCGCCTTCGGGATCGCCGAGGAAATGAATCCAGAGTTCGAAGTTCAACGGCGTCGGCCAGACGCCTGAACGCTCCATCTCCTCGACCGCTTTGCGGGCGAGGCCAAAGGCTTCGGGCCCTCGGAGCGTGGTGTGAACCTGTGTCGACATTCTCAGTTCCCGACCGGCGTTCTTCGATGAACGCTCAAGCGGGGAAACACTAGGCAGACGATCCGTAACGCCGGGTTAAACGGAGATGCGAAATCGCGAAACCGAGATCAGAATTCAACTTTTGCGGGTGATCGGGCGGCGCAGAAACGCAGGGATGTCACCGCCGAAGCCTGCGCCTTCGCGGGCGGGCGGGGCGTCGCGTTCGGTCCGGCCGCCGGGGCGCCGATCGGCCTGGCGCAGGCGCGGCTCGGTGGCGGGCTGAGCTTCCACGGCGGCCACGGGAACGACGGCTTCGACCGGCGCGGCCTCCACTTGGACGGCCTCGGCCGGCTTGGAGGAGCGACGGCTGCGGGTGCGACGGGCCGGGGCGGCGGTCTCGCCTTCCGGCGCGGAAACGGTCTCTGCGACCGGAGCCGCTTCGGAGAGCTCTGCGACCGGTTCCGGCGCGGCGCGCCCGCCACGGCTGCGTCCCCGGGCGGGACGGCCTTCCGGGCGTTCAGCCGGACGGGCCTCGGCGCGGGCTTCCGGACGAGCCGCCGCAGGGCGACGCGCCCCGCCGAGGTTCGACCAGTCGATATCGAGAACCAGCTCTTCCGGGGCCATCTTGATGAGCTTGAGGACCTTATCCAGACCCTTGTCGTCGGCCGGGGTCACCAGCATGAAGGCCTGACCCAGCTTGCCCGCGCGACCGGTGCGGCCGATGCGGTGCACGTAGTCGTCGGCGTGATGCGAGACGTCGTAGTTGAAGACGTGGCTGACGTCCGGGATGTCGAGGCCGCGCGCGGCGACATCCGAAGCCACCAGGATCTTCAGCGCGCCCGAGCGGAAATCGGCGAGCGTCTTGGTACGCAGCGACTGGTCGAGGTCGCCGTGGATCGGGGCGGCGTCGAAGCCGTGCTGTTTCAGCGACTTGGCGACCACGTCGACTTCCGATTTGCGATTGCAGAAGACGATGCCGTTCTTGACGTCGGCGCGGGCCATCAACTCGCGCAGAGCAGCCCGCTTGGCCTTGGGATCCGACGACGGAATACGGACCAGATACTGGGTGATGGTCTCGGCCGTCATGGCGGGGCGCGAGGCCTCGATCCGGGTCGGGTCCTTCAGGAAGGCCTGGGTCAGGCGCGTGATCTCGGGCGGCATGGTGGCCGAGAAGAACAGGGTCTGGCGCTTGGGAGGCGTCAGTTTGAAGATACGCTCGATGTCAGGGATGAAGCCCATGTCGAGCATGCGGTCGGCTTCGTCGACGACCATAAGCTCGACGCCGTTCAGCATCATCTTGCCGCGTTCGAACAGGTCCAGCAGGCGGCCGGGCGTGGCGATCAGGACATCGACGCCCTTGTTCAGCGCAGCCACCTGTTCGCCCATGGAAACGCCGCCGATCAGCAGCACCCAGCTCAGCTTGGTGCCCTTGGCGTATTTCTCGAACGACATGGCGACCTGGTCGGCCAGTTCGCGCGTCGGAGCCAGCACCAGGGCGCGGGGCATACGTGCCCGGGCGCGGCCCTTGGACAGGCGTTCGATCAGGGGGAGGGTGAAGGCGGCGGTCTTGCCGGTGCCGGTCTGGGCGATGCCCAGGACGTCGCGGCCGGCGAGGGCTACGGGAATGGCCTGGGCCTGGATCGGAGTGGCGGTCGTATAGCCGGTGTCGATGACGGCTTGCAGGGTCGTGGGCGAGAGGCCCAGTTGGGAGAATTCGGTCATGCGTCCTTGGGACAAAGGCCCGAACGCCAGCGGCGCCGGGTTGGGACTGTTCGACCGGCGCGAGACGAGCCGGGCGATGAGGGCCGCTCCATCGGGGAGCGGCGGGGGAGAAGCGGAACCACCCTGTCTCTGGGCGAGCGGGTGGCGCGTCTGCCAGTCCTGTCCCGTAAGGGGTCGCATATAGAAGCCCCCTCGAAATAGTCAAGTATTCGCAACGGTATGGTCGCGCTTGGCAATTCGTGAACGAACGTTAATATTGCGCCTGGGGATTGAGACGACGCGTGAGGGCAGGGCATGAGGACAATGATTGGCGCGATCGCGCTGGCGGCCGCCATGGTCGCGCCGATGGCGGCTTCGGCCGAGATGGACGACGCCTTCGGCAACACGGTTCTGTCGCGCTATCCGGACGGCGGTTGGGTCAAGCACTGGTTCAATCAGGACGGCTCCTACGCCGCTGAATTTTCCGATGGACGCCGTCTGGCCGCGCGCTGGCGGGTCGAGGGGGAGCGGGTCTGCCTCAACGGTATCCGTCCCGCCTTCATGATGATCTCCCGCTTCTGTTCGCCGCTGATCCGCGCCGATGTCGGCCAGAGCTGGACGTCGCGCGATCCGCTGGGTCGGCGGGTCACCAACGTGCTCCAGCGCGGCCGCTGACGGGCCTCTGCTCGGTAGCTGCTGAATGGCGACGTTGGTCGCCTATACGTCGAGGTCCGCCTGCGCGAATTGCGCGTTGTCCTGGATAAAGCGGAAGCGGGCGTCGGCCTTCTTGCCCATCAGCCGCTCCACCAGGTCCTCGATGTCGTCCTCGCTCTCGGGGACGGTGACGCGGGCCAGGGTCCGCTTCTTCGGGTCCATCGTGGTCTCCTTGAGCTGGGAGGCCATCATCTCGCCCAGGCCCTTGAACCGGCCGATTTCGGTCTTCTTGCCCTTGAAGACGGTGGCCATCAGTTCGTCGCGGTGCGCCTCGTCGCGCGCGTACTCCGACAGCGGCCCGGCGCTGATCCGGTAGAGCGGGGGCAGGGCCATGAACAGCCGCCCTTGACGGATCACCTCGGGCATCGAGCGATAGAAGAAGGTGATCAACAGGGCCGCGATATGGGCCCCGTCCACGTCGGCGTCGGTCATGATCACGACCCGCTCATAACGCAGGGCGTCGATATCGAAGCGCGGGCCGGGGGTGACGCCCAGCGCCAGCGTCAGGTCGGACAGCTCGATGTTCTGGCGCAGCTTGTCGGCCGTGGCCGAGGCGACGTTCAGAATCTTGCCGCGCAGGGGCAGGATGGCCTGGGTCTGGCGGTCGCGCGCCTGTTTGGCCGAGCCGCCGGCCGAGTCGCCCTCGACGATGAACAGTTCGGTGCCGTTGGCCGATTGGCGCGAGCAGTCCGAGAGCTTGCCGGGCAGGCGCAGCTTGCGCGTCGCGGCGGCGCGCTGGACGTCCTTGTCCTTGCGACGGCGCAGCCGGTCCTCGGCCCGGTCGATGACGAAGCCCAGCAGGGTGTTGGCCTGTTTCGGGCTTTCGGTCAGCCAGTGGTCGATCGGGTCGCGCAGCAGCTGTTCGACCAGGCGCTGGCCCTCGGGCGAGGACAGGCGGTCCTTGGTCTGGCCCTGGAATTCCGGGTTGCGGATGAAGACCGAGATCAGGGCGCCGGCGTTGGCGATGACGTCCTCGGCCGTGATCTGGGTCGCGCGCTTTTCATTGGTCAGTTCGCCATAGGCCTTGAGGCCCTTGACCAGGGCGGCGCGGAAGCCCGCCTCATGCGTGCCGCCGTCCGGGGTCGAGACGGTGTTGCAGTAGGACTGAACGAAGCCGTCGGCCTCGCCGAATCCGATCGGCGACCAGGTCACCGCCCATTCCACGGCCCCGGCCTCGCCCTTGCGCTCGACACGGCCGGCGAAGGCCGGGGTGACGGTCTCCAGCTCGCCCACGCGCTCGGCCAGGGCGTCGGCGAGACCGCCGGGGAAGTGCAACAGGGCGCTGGCGGGCGTCGCGTCGGTGATCCGCGCCTCGGCGCAGGTCCATTTGATCTCCACGCCCCGGAAGAGATAGGCCTTGGAGCGGGCCATGCGGAACAGGCGGGCGGGCTTGAAGGCCGCGCCGACGCCGAAGATCTCCTCATCCGGATGGAAGCGGATCAGGGTGCCCTTCTTCTTCGAGGGCTGGATCTGCTGGATGGGGCCGAGCGGGACGCCGCGGCTGAACGACTGTTTCCACTCGAAGCCGTCGCGCCAGACGGTGACGTCGAGAATATCGGACAAGGCGTTGACGACCGAGACCCCGACGCCGTGCAGACCACCGGACGTCTCATAGGCCTTGCCGGAGAATTTGCCGCCCGAGTGGAGCACGGTCATGACAACCTCCAGCGCCGACTTGCCCGGATGTTTCGGGTGGGGATCGACCGGGATGCCGCGCCCGTCGTCGAACACCGACAGGACGCCCTCGGCGTCCAGATCGACCTTGATGACCTTCGCGTGCTTTGCGACCGCCTCGTCCATCGCGTTGTCGAGGACTTCGGCGAACAGGTGGTGCAGGGCGCGTTCGTCGGTGCCGCCGATATACATGCCGGGGCGCTTGCGGACGGGCTCCAGCCCCTCAAGCACCTCGATCGAGGAGGCGGAATAGCCGGCACCGGGCACGAAGGGTTCGTCCGCCGTGGACTTCGGCTGAGGCGCGGCCGCTACCGGTTCAGCCTTGGGCGCGGCTACGGGCGCCTCGGGCTTGGGAGCCTGGGGGACGTCATCGAACAGGGAGGGGGCGTTGGACGCGGACATGGGCGGAGTGTGCGGCGATTCGGGGAGCCGTCTGGTAGGCCCGTCGACGCGGCGCCGCAAGCGGAGCGCGGACCGCATCCGGCTCGAACGCCAGGGCGCGCGCCAGGATGGCCAGAAGCAGGGTCCACGGCAGGTTGGCGTGGCTGAGCAGCACGCTTTCCGACAGGCTCAGCAGCAGGAAGACCAGCAGATAACCCACAGCGAAATAGCCCTCGCGCGCGCCTGAACCGCCGATGCGGAACACCGTCACGACGGTGGCCAGGGCGACCGTGATGCCGACGGTAATCGCGCCCGGCCAGCCGAGCTGGATCAGCAGGTCGATCCAGCCGTTGTGGGCCGACGGCACCGGCCACTGCGTCTCGGCCCGAATGAAGGCGGCGGGCACCGACTCGCGGCCCCAGAAGGCCTGATAGCCGAAGCCTGTCCAGGGCCGTTCGGCGACCTCGCGCATCAGGGCTTCCCAGATGTCGGTCCGGCCGGTCAGGGACGGGTCCTTGCCCAGCGCTTTCAGGACCATGGCCGGGTCGGTGATGAAGACATAGGCCGCGCCCGCCGTCAGAACGACGCCGAACCAGAGGGCGACGATCGAGAAGGCCGCGCCGCCCCGCCTCATGGCCCACAGGCCGGCTACGGCGCCGACGCCGAGCATCAGACACAGCAGGGACGTCTTGGACTGGGTCGCCAGCACGAGAAGGGCGCAGATCGCCAGGGTAACTGCGGGCAACAGGCGTCGGTGGTCCCCCGAGGCCAGACAGGCGGCGGCGGCCACGGCGCCGGCCGACATGACCAGACCCATCTGGTTCTTCTCGTACCAGAGACCGCGCCACAGGCCGGCGTTCTCCATCTGGTGGACGCCGATGGACGGGAAGGCGAAGACGAAGACCAGACTGCCCAGCCCCATGATCAGGGCCGAGATCATCAGCATGCGCGGAAGATGCCGCCCGCCGAAGGCGACGCCCAGATAGATCGAAAAGGCGGATGAGATGGCCATGGCGATGACCCGGCGCTGGGTCACCCCCGGATCGATCGACCACCATTTGGATGCGAAGGCCTGGAGCACCAGCACCGCCAGGATCAGCCAGGCCGGCCAGGCGCGGACGAACACGGCCGGCCGCATCGCAATCAGCCCGGCGATGATCGCATAGACCGGCAGCCAGACCAGACGCAGGATCGGCGTCTCCTCCTGGGTCGGAGCGAAGACCGGGCCGATGAAGGCCTGGGTCAGGATGATGACGACGAAGATCGCCGCCGCCTGTTCCCACAGGGGCGGGCGGGGATCGATCAACTCAGGGGATTCGCCGGACGGTCGCACGACCCGCAGGGTCGGTCATCGCCGCTAACGAACCGTTAGCCTCACCAGCGCGCGATCAGAGCGTCGAGGCGTGTGACGGCGCGAGGATCGCCGGCCAGGGTCTGGCGCAGTTCCCGCGCCTCGGCCAGCAGCTCGTCGCCGCAGCGCAACTCGTCCATACGGGCTTGAACGGCTCGGTCCTGAGCCGAGTTGTCTCCCCCGATCTCGCTGCCCAGGAAGTCACAGCGCACCCCGCGCCAGATGACGGCCTCGACCGGATCGGAGGGCTGGACGTTGACGGCCAGATAGCGGTCCTGTTCGGTCATCCAGGCCGCTTCTGCTGCGGTCGGAGCCGGAGCCGCGGCCACGACGGGTGCGGCAGGTTCAGGTGTCGGCGCGGATTCGGCGACCGGCTTGCATGAGGCCATGGCTACGGTCAGGACGGTCAGACCGAAAGTGATGATGCGAGACATGGTAGGCCCTTCCCAGGCTATTGAATTCCGAGAGTGATCAGCAGGCGACGCTATGCAAGGGCACATCGCACGACCGGCTCGCCTCGGCCGGAAAGCGCATGCGGCCGGCGCGATCTAGAGTGCGGGGTCTGGATGGCGAGCCAGATAGGCGTCGATGCGGGCGACCATCTCGGCGTCGCCGGCGTTGGCGGCTCTCAAGGCTCTCGCGTCCGCGTTCTGATCTCCACAGCGCAACTCATCGAGGCGGGCGTTGACGGCCTTGTCCTGCTCGGGGTCGCCGCCGATCTCTCCGCCGAGGAAGTTGCAGGTGACTTCGCGCCAGTCGAACTCCTCGATCGGGTCGCTCGGCCTGTCCTGGCCAAGATAGCGGGCCTCCATCGCGGCGAAGGCCGCTTCATCGAAGACGGGTTCGGCGGGCGCAGCGCTGTCCGCAACGGTTGCGGCTGGCTGGACGGGGTCTTCGGAAGACGCCGGGGCCGTGGCGGGCTGACAGGCGCAGAGCAACGTCGCGGCAAGACCCAGAACCAGAAAACGCATCTCTCAGAACCCCTCGAAGTCAAAGCGTGACGTCCGAGCTCTGGCCGGGAAAGGGCGGGAAGGGAAGCGGCCGTCAGATGACGTCAGTCGCCCGCCTTCTCCACGAAGGTGTCGATGACCTTCTTCTCGCCGGCCTTTTCGAAGGTGACGGTCAGCTTGTTGCCCTCGATGACCCGAACGGCGCCGTAGCCGAACTTCTGGTGGAAGACGCGCTGGCCCTTCACGAACCCCGAGCCGGACTTGGGGTCGGCGGTGGCGATCAGGCGGCCTTCACCCTCGATGACGGTATTGCGGGCCGGGCGGGCGCCGGGCGCGCGGGAAGCGGTGACCGCCTGGGCGCGCTGCCAGCCGGGGGAGGTGTAGCCGGCGCCGAAGGAGGGGGCGTCATCCCAGCGGCTTTTGGCCTCCTTCATGCCGGACGAGGCCCCGTAATAGCCGGTGTCCGACTGGGCCTCGACATGGGCGATGGGCAGTTCGTCGACGAAACGGCTGGGCAGTTGCGAGGTCCACCGGCCGTAGACCAGCCGGTTGGCGGCGAACGAGATCCGCGCGTCCTGTTTGGCGCGGGTGACGCCGACGTAGGCGAGGCGGCGTTCCTCCTCCAGACCCTTCTCGCCCTTCTCGTCGATGCTGCGCTGTGAGGGGAAGACGCCTTCCTCCCAGCCCGGCAGGAAGACCAGCGGGAACTCCAGCCCCTTGGCGCCGTGCAGGGTCATGATCTGCACCGCGTCCGACGACGGCCCGCGATCCAGATCCATGACCAGCGACACGTGCTCGAGATAGGCGCCCAGAGTCTCGAACGACTGCATCGCCTGGGTCAGCTCTTTCAGGTTGTCCAGGCGGGTCGCGCCGGTGACGCGGTCGGCCTTCTGCATGTCCGTATAGCCGCTCTCCTCCAGCACGGTTTCGGTCAGCAGCCAGTGGCGGGTGTCGGCGGCCAGCGCGCGCCAGCGGTCGAGATCGCGCACGAAGGTCGACAGCGCCGTCCGCGTCCGCGCCTGAAGCTCGTCAGACGTGATCAGGTCGCGCACCGCCGTCATGGCCGAGACGCCGTTGTGGCGGGCGATCTGCAGGATCTTCTGGACGCTGGTGTCGCCGATGCCGCGCTTGGGCACATTGACGATCCGCTCGAAGGCCAGGTCGTCGTCCTCAGACTGGATCAGACGCAGATAGGCGTGGGCGTCGCGGATTTCGGCCCGCTCGAAGAATCGCGGCCCGCCGATGACCGTATAGGGGATGGCCAGGAGGACGAACCGCTCCTCGAAGGCCCGCATCTGAAACGACGCACGAACGAGGACGGCCATGTCCTTGTATTTCATACCATCGCGTTTCGCCGTTTCGATCTCGTCGGCGATCAGCCGGCTTTCGGCCTCGCCGTCCCAGACGCCGCGCACCCGGACCTTGTCGCCGGTCTGGTCCTCGGTCCAAAGGGTCTTGCCGAGCCTGTCGCGGTTGGCGGCGATCAGGCCGGACGCCGCTCCCAGGATATGGCTCGTCGAGCGATAGTTGCGCTCCAGCTTGACGATCTTGGCGCCGGGAAAGTCCTTTTCGAAGCGCAGGATGTTGTCCACCTCGGCGCCGCGCCAGCCGTAGATCGACTGATCGTCGTCGCCCACGCAGCAGACGTTGCCGGTCGAGGAGGTCAGCAACCGCAGCCACAGATACTGGGCGACATTGGTGTCCTGGTACTCGTCGACCAGGATGTAGCGGAAGCGTCGGCGATATTCCTCGGCGATATCCGCGTGCTGCGACAGGATCGTCAGGTTGTGCAGCAACAGGTCGCCGAAGTCGCAGGCGTTCAGCGTGGCCAGGCGAGACTGGTAGGCGGCGTACAGGGCCTGACCCTTGCCGTTGGCGAAGTCCTCGCCGGGCGGCAGTTTCTCGGGCGTCCAGCCACGGTTCTTCCAGTGGTCGATCAGCCCGGCCAGCGACTTGGGCGTCCAGCGCTTGGTGTCGATGTTGGCGGCCTCCAGCAGCTGTTTCAGCAGCCGCTCCTGGTCGTCGGTGTCCAGGATGGTGAAGGTCGATTTCAGTCCGACCAGTTCCGCGTGGCGACGCAGGATCTGGGCGGCCACCGAGTGGAAGGTGCCGAGCCAGCGCAGGCCCTCGGCGGACGGGCCGATCAGGTGCGTAATCCGCTCGCGCATCTCGCGCGCCGCCTTGTTGGTGAAGGTGACCACCAGCAGTTCCCACGGCTTGGCGCGGCCGAGGCTCAGGATATGGGCGAGGCGGGTGGTCAGGACGCGGGTCTTGCCGGTGCCCGCGCCGGCCAGAACCAGAACCGGCCCCTCGGTCGTCTCCACCGCCTCGCGCTGTTCCCTGTTCAGGCCGCTCAGATAGTCCGGCGTCTCATGCGCGACGCCGCCCGGACCGCGCGAGCGGGCCAGGTCGGAGATGCGCGGGGCGGGTAGGGAATCAGTCAAACGGAAGCACTCGGCGTCGATGCGGGATTCGAGAACATAATGAGCACATGAGGCAAAGTCAGGCCCCCGTCTCAACCGTCACCGGAACCCGCAAGCGTGGCCGGTGTTTCCTCGGCTCAGGGGAAGCATCTGAGAGGGAAAACCAAATGGCTGAGAACACCAACAGCGGCGGCGGCAACACGGGCCTTGCCTTCATCGTCGGCGCGGTCGTCGTCGTCCTGGCGATCGTCGCCTATTTCGTCTTCGCCAACGGCGGCATGGGCGGAGACACCAAGCAGGTGGACGTGGACGTCAATCTGCCGTCCGTCGAAGCGCCGAAGGCGGGCTGAGCGATGACCGATCCGAACGTCCCGCCCGAGCGCGTCGTGGTCGTCGATCCGCCGCGCCAGACCACCGTCAACGTCCAGCCCGAACGCCGTGGCGGCGGGGGCGGAGCCATGGCCTTCATCGTCGGCGGCCTGCTGGTCGTCGTGGCCGTGATCGCCTTCTTCGTCTGGAACGGAGGAGCCAATCCGGTCGATCGGGCGGCGGACACCAATGTCGATGTCGACGTGAACCTGCCCGACCTGCCGGACGCGCCAAAGATGCCCGACCTTCCGAACGTCGAGCCCCCGACCCTGCCGTCGCCGGGTCCGGTGCCGGCCAACTGAATACGAAAACGCCCGCCGGATCGCTCCGGCGGGCGTTCTTCTTTCCGGGCCGATCAGCGCAGCTGGTAGGTCACCGTCGCCACCACACGAACGCGCTTGTCCAGTGACGTGGATTCCGCGTCGATGTCCTCGCGGGCCAGGATTTCGAACGAGCCCTGGGTGGCCTGGCGGATCGGGCCCAGCGGCGCGCCGGAGTCCTTGGCGAACTGCTCGGCGCCCGTCCGGGCCGAGGCCGTGGCCTCAGCGATCATCGACGGCCGTACATCGTTCAGCTTGGTGAAGACGTAGGTTGGGGCGGTGAAGTCCAGCAGCACGTCTTGCCGGATAAGCTGATCGAGCGCCCGATCTGTCTGAGCCACCCGGGCGACGTCGTTGGTGCGGACGGTGACGCCCTGACCCACGCTGTAATGCAGCACGTTTTCCTGAGGCTGGTAGGCGTTGGCCTTGTTGTCGGTGACCTCCAGCCGGCCGACCGTGACGGCGTCGTCGGGATAGCCCTGCTCGCGCAGGAAGGTGCGGACCTTGGCCAGGTCCCCGTCGATCTTGCCCTTCAGCGCGTCCAGGTCGTCGCCGGCCGTTGTGAAATGCAGGGTCAGGACGGCCAGATCGGCCGTGACGTTGCGCTCCGCCACACCGCGCACGGTGACCTGGCGGTTGCCGACCTGGGCGTTGACGACGCCGTTGCCGATCGCGAGGCCGGCGCCCAGCAGGCCCAGGGCGATGAGGCCGCCGAAGATGGCGGGCGGAAGAAGGTTGCGGTCGATCTGCACGGCGGTTTCCCCGGTTTGAGGAGGCCAAGCTGCGCCTTAATCGCCGATTTCCCCCATGACCCTTTCTGACGCCGCGAACTCCAGCGCCAGCAGCCGGCAGGCCGAGGCGAGGGGCCTTCGCCCTCTTGTCTCGTCGACCCAGGTCAGGAAGCCGGCGTGGCTCAGTCCCCGCGCATCGGCGATGCGGTCCAGCACGGCCCAGAACTCCGGCTCGAGCGCCACCGAGGTGGCGTGACCGGCGAGGACGACGGAGCGTTTCTTGAGCACAATCTCTCCGGTGCGGCGGGCTGAATGAAACGCCAAAAGCGATCGCGGTCGCCTGCGTCCCTTTCACAAATAAATAGGGGCGATCTGACGAGGATAGTGGATTGAGCCCAAGCGTTCGCCACCTAAAAGACGGGCTGGAGAAAACTTCGGTAGCAAAGCATGGCCCTTCCGCTTGATCGTTTGACGGAACAGGAGCGGGTCCTGTTGAGACTTCTGGCGCAGGGCCACACCGCCAAGACGATCGCGAGCCTGGAAGGCCTGTCGGTCAACGTCGTCAATGAACGCCTGCGCTCTGCCCGACGAAAGACCGGCGCGGTCAGCAGTCGCGAACTCGCTCGAGTGATAGGTCGCGAGGAAGACCAATCTCCCCAAGAAAATCGGTACGAAGTTTTCGGCGTTGAAGGATCGCTCCCCTCCACGCAACCCTCTCCACCTCGTGCTTCAGCGGCCGCGGCTGGGCCCAATGCAGTCTGGAGAGTAGTCGTGATCATGGGAGTTCTAACCGCAGCAGGTCTCGCGGCCTACGTTTCGAGCTCGCCGCACCCAGCCTCGGTCCAGCATGTTCCTGTCCCGATTGTCGGCGGCCCGCCCGCAGTCGCCGAGTGGCGGCCTGTGTTCGGGTCAAACGGGTCGCTGGCGATAATCTATTTCGTACCCCTGTCGGAAGGTTCGTCCACATCGACCGCTGAGGTCATCCTTTCATGCCAGGCGATTTCGATGCAGGTGCGCGTAAGAGGGTTCACGCCCGACCACGCTTGGCCTCAACCGCCTCTAACGACCCGGCTCGGGCAGGCGGAAAGGACCGGTCCGCCGCAAGTCACCGCGTCCGGGGAGCGGCCGGCGCTGGGCTACGCGTTCGCGATCGCCGACGAGGTGCTTGAACCGCTGCGCCGCGGCGAACCGATCTCATTCGAGTTTAACGGGGCCTCCGTGACTCCACCCGCTATTCCGGAGGCAGAACGCGCACGCTTCGTGGATCGGTGTGGCGCTCTCGTTCATCCCGGCATGAGAAGGCTGGGAGCTGCCAGCGCCCGCGTTTACTGAGGCTGGGAAGAGCAGAATCCGGACGGCGCGCTCACAAATCTTTGCCGACGGATGGCGTCGGTTGCGATAGGATACGCTAGTTCGCGCGAGGATGTTCGATGACGATGCAGGCCGCCGTCTACCCCGACGAGTTCGTGGTGTTGAAGCCCCAGCGTATGCGGCCGCTCACGGCCTTCCGCGCCTTCCGCAAGCTGGTCCGCAACAAGGAGGACACCGCCCAGGTGTTCGAGATCATGCGGGCCCTGACCGGGCGGTCGGGCGCGATCGGCTACAACAGGCTGCTGAAGACGGCCGAGGGCGGGCGTCAGGCGTTTCTGAGAGACGAGTTGGCCTTTAAGCTGGACGATCCTGTCTGGCTGGCGCGGTTCGGGCCGGGAACCGTCGGCGCAGAGTACAAGGCCTTCCGCGACCTGCGCGGCTTCACCGCCGAGGGCCTGGCCGAAACGGCGCGCGAGACCGCGCCCGAGATCGACGCGCCGCATCCGGTCGTCTGGTACTCGCGGCGGCTGAGGGATGTGCACGACATCTGGCATGTGCTGACGGGCTATGGGACTGACGCCTTGGGCGAGGCCTGCGTGGTCAGCTTCTCCTATGCGCAGACGCGGAACCTGGGCTTCGGCTTCATCGGTTGGGGCGCGGCGCGCGAGATCCAGCGCGAGAACCGGTCGATCCCGGCGCGGCGTGCGGTTCTGCAGGCCTGGCGCAACGGGCGGCGCGCTCAATGGCTGCCGGGACTGGACTACGAGGCGCTGTTCGCAGAGCCGCTCGAGACGGCGCGGGCCCGGCTCGGCATCCGTCCGGCCACGACCTATGCCGCGGTGCCGGCGGCGGATCTCGCCGCGCTGAAACTGCGCGCCTGACACGGGCGAAACCTGGCAGCAGTGGGCGGGGCCGGTGTTGCGCCGGTTCGGTGCGTCGGGCATTGCCAAGCCCTCCCGCCTGCGTTTCGTGAGTCCGCCTTGACCTTTTCCGAGCTGCGCCGACCGTCCGCCGGCGCTCTGGCGATCATCGGCGTCGCGGTCTGCGCGATCATCTGGGGCACGACCTGGTACGCCATCACCTGGCAGCTGGGGACGGTGGATCCGGTCGCCTCCCTGACGTGGCGCTTCGGCCTGGCGGCCCTGATCATCCTCGTCGGTTGCGCCCTGACCCGCCGGTCGCTGACGCTCACCAAGGGGCAGCATCTGGCGGCCCTGGGGCAGGGGGCCTTCGTCTTCGCCATCTCCTACACCTTCACCTATGCGGCCGAGGGCCATGTCACCTCGGCGATCGTCGCCGTGGTCTTCGCCAGCCTGGCCTTCCTCAACCTGGTCCTGTTCCGCGTCGTGGTGCGCCAGAAGGCCTCGCGCGAGGCGTGGATCGGCGCGTCTCTGGGCATCGTCGGGGTCGCAGTCCTGTCGGGAGGCGAGGCTCTGCGCGCCGGGTTCGACGCCCGCGCCCTGATGGGGATCGGCCTCGCCTTGCTGGCGGTGCTCTCCTCAACCGTCGGCAACTATTTCTCTTGGAAGGGCCAGCAGCTGGGGACCGCCATCCTGCCCCAGACCGGCTGGGCCATGGCCTACGGCACGGTGATGCTGGTGCTGCACGGTCTGGTCACGGGCGCGCATTTCACCATCGATCTGTCGCCCGGCTACCTGATCTCCCTGGCTCACCTTTCGATCCTGGGATCAGTCGTGGCTTTCCTGGTCTATTTCGCCGTGGCCCGGGCCAAGGGTTATGCGCTGGCCAGCTACATCTCGGCGCTGACGCCGCCGATTGCCATGCTGGTGTCCGTCATGTTCGAGGACGCGCGGTTCGGCTGGACGGCGCTCGTCGGGCTATTGCTGGTCCTGGCGGGTCAGATTCTGCTGAGCCGGGCGCCCAAGGTCAGCTAGCGGAACCAGCCGCGCTTTTTTGACTTCGCCTCGGCTTTCGCAGCCTGGGCGGCCTCGCGTTCGGACTCTTCCTTCGCCCGACGGGCCCGGACAGCCTTGCCCTGCTGGATTGCGATCAGAGCGATCAGGCCGTGGCGGGTGTGGGACGATGTCTTGCCGGTCAGGGGCGCGCCCATGGTCAGTCCTCCGTCGGGTCTCGCTTGGTCTGGTCCAGAAGCCGCGACTGCCGCTCGCGTTCCGTCTTCGCTGCGGTGCGTTCCGACTTGGTCAGGCCGTGGACGACCCGGTTGGCGGCGGCCTTCGCCTTGGACGCCGTCTTGTCGCGCGCTTTCCGCGCCCGGTTCAGATTGATGATCTCGGCCATCGTCAGCTCTGTGGAGAAGGCAGGGGTTCGGTCGGCGAGGTCTGGGGCGCCTTGGGTCGCAGGGCCTCGGGCACGGCGTCCGGCGCGATCTGCGTCGGCGTGGCGGGATGCTCCATGGTGGCGGTATCCAGCCGCACCCAGGCCCGGCCGTCACGGGCCAGGGTCTCGCCCAGCTCGAACAGGGCGTTCATCGTCTCCTGGTCGAAGTCGACGCTCGAGGCCTCGACATTGCCGGGAATGGCCGACAGCGACAGGGCCATGCCGTTCCGACGGGCGAAGGCGGTCGTGGCGGTGAGGTGGGTCCGCAGCGAGGCCTTGGACATGCTGTCGTAGCTGCGAATGAGGATGGAGGTCAGGCGACCCGGCGTCGTCGCATCGTTGCGCTCGGTCTGGCCGTTGACGACGACATAGAGAGCGCTCTGGCCGGCGCCCGGCTGACGCTCGCGCGTCCACAGCAGCAGGGGTTCGGGGATGGCCAGGAAGGGCGTGTTCACCCCACCGTCGACGTGCATCTCCATGACCACGGTGTTGTCGGGCTGCAGGCCCGCGATCAGCATCGGCGGAAAGACGCCGGGGATGCTGGCCGAGGCGACGAGCACCTGTTTGAACAGGATGATCGCGTTCTCGTCCCCCTGGGTGGCCAGAAGCCCCATGTCCCAGATCACCGTGTCCTGGCTGTCCAGATCGGTCGTGGCGACGAGAAGTCGGCGACCCGTCGCATGCTCGCGAGCGATCGCCTCGAGAAGTTCCGGCGTGACGTTCTCGTCCACTAGGTTCCGCAGCGCCGAATTGCTGAACAGGCTGGGATAAAGGAAGGCCGCGAAACTGCGCCAGCTCAGCAGATTGCTGGCCCCGCCGTCGGTGTAGGCGGCCTTCAGTTGCGGATCCCACTCGGAGCCGAGGAAGGCGAAGGGCGCTGCCAGGGCGCCGGTCGAGACGCCCGTGACGATGTCGAACCTCGGCCTGTCGCCATGCTCGGTCCAGCCGACCAGAAGACCGGCGCCATAGGCTCCATTGGCCCCTCCGCCGGACAGGGCCAGGATGTTCATAGATGCGCCGTGGGCAAACCGTGCGCCGATCTGATCAGAGAATGCCGTCAGTCGAGCCGAGTCGCTCGACCGGATGCGCGGGTCCTGAGCCGGCAGCAGGGAACCGTCGGCGATCCGCACCGGCCCGTCCGGACGTTGAAGCGTGCCGCAGGCGGAGGCCGAAAGCAGCAGCCCCAGGCCGAGCAGGGCGGCGATCATCCGTCTCATCGTCGATGTTCCAGGCGTAAGGGCAAGGCCATCAGGATAGCCCGGACGGACGACCACTGCCACCGCACGACAAGCGCTGCGGTTCGAAACCCGGATCGCACAGCGACGTTTGACAGGCCGGCAGACAGTCAAGGAGATCCGCCATGGTAGACCTCACCCTCATCAAGGAACATCTCGAAGTCGTCGGTTCGGACGGCGGTCACGTCGGCCGCGTCGACCACGTCAACGGCGACCAGATCGAACTGGCCAAGCTCGATCTCGCCGGCGGGTTCAAGCACCACTACATCCCGACCAGCTGGGTGGACTACGTCGATGACGACAAGGTGCGCCTCAGCCTGACCAAGGATGAAGCCAAGGCCCAGTGGACTGAGAAACACTGACTTGGACGCGCCTGTGGTCGGGACGCGGTCCCTCCCGACCTGAGGCGCGGCTTACGACGAATTCACGAGGGCCCCGCTGATATCGGCGGGGCCTTTCGCTTATCTATGTGCGGTCGGCGAACGGCCGATGGGGAGAGACGCCTTTGATCCGGTTCATTCTGAACGTCCTGTGGTTCATCTTCGGCGGCTGGATCAGCGGCCTGCTGTGGCTGTTGGGTGGTGCGGTTCTGGCCCTGACCATCGTAGGGCTGCCGTGGAGCTTCGCCGCCTGGCGGATCGCCAGCTATTCCTTCTGGCCGTTCGGACGCGAGGTCGTCTGGGGCGGAGAGGCGGATGGCAAGGACATCGGCTGCTTCGGCGTGGGCCTGAATATCATCTGGTTCATCTTCGCCGGCTGGTACATCGCCCTGTCGCACCTGTTGATCGCGGTGGCCGAGTTCATCTCCATCATCGGCATCCCCTTCGCCCTGAAGGACCTGGAGCTGGCCAAGCTGGCCCTCGCCCCCGTCGGCGCGACGATCCGGAACAAGCGCTGATCAGAAGCCGGTGAACAGCCTGTCGAGCGCGCGCCGGATGTCGTCTTCGTGGGCGAGGAGGGAGCCGACTCTTCGCTTCAACGACCGGCCTCGAACGCCCGCCAGTTCCGTAAGCACGACCAGGAGCGGTTCCTCGTCCACCACGACCGGGATTTCAAACTCGACGACGGTGGCATTGCTGTCGTTGACCAGCGGCGCGACGACCGCATCGTCGAATCCCGGGATGAGATGGGAGGACAGGACGACGACGAAAGGGGCGAACCGGCGCGCCTCCGCGGACGGGTTCTCATAGACGTCGAACTGACGCACTCACCAGGTCCGCAGATAATCGGACAGGACGCCCCGTTCAGCGATGCGCCGGTTGTGATCTTTGATCGCCTCGGCGTTCTCCTCCGCCCACCGCTTGGCCCGCGCTTCGGCGCCTGCGGGATCGACCTTCTGCAGATGCAGACGCAGGGCTCGCTCATCCATGCCGGCGATGGAAATCCCCAGTCGCTGCGCCTGTTCGATCAGTTCCGGATCGATGCCGATGTTCAGTTCGACCTTGCCCATGGGCCGAGGGTAACCTGGAATCTCATCATGCCCAACTCCCATCAGGCCTCGCCGAGCAGCACCTCCAGCATCCTCTCGCGCCGGGTCAGGAAGTTTTTCGTCACCTGATAGTGCTCGGTGTCCTCGTACTCGATCCGCTCCAGGCCGTGCTCGGAGGCCTGATAGATCCACGCATTCGGATAGCCGAGCAGGATCGGCGAATGGGTGGCGATGATCAGCTGCGACCTTGCCAGGACCAGTTCGTGCATCCGCGCCAGGAAGGACAATTGGCGGCTGGGTGACAGGGCCGCTTCCGGTTCGTCGAGGATGTAGAGGCCGTCGCCGATGAAACGATTGTCGAACAGGGCGAAGAAGCTCTCGCCATGCGACTGTTCGTGCAGGGATTTGCCGCCGTACCGATTGGCTCCGGCGCTCTCGAGATAACTGGCGACAGTGAAGAAGCTCTCGGCCCGAAGAAAGAATCCGTCCTGCAGCCGAAGCGGCGATTTGATCGGCCGAACGAAGCGATGCAGCGGCGAATGGCTCTCGCGGGTGCCGAAACGGTGCTCGCGCCCCCCGCCCTCGGGGTTAAAGCCCCAGGCGACGGCCAGCGCCTCTATCAGTGTCGACTTGCCCGACCCGTTCTCGCCGACCAGGAAGGTCACGTTGGGATGGAACTCCAGCCTGTGCAGCGACCGCACAGCCGGCAGGTTGAAGGGATAGACGCCCTCGTCCCACCCCTCGCGCCGTTCGAACAACGCCTCGATCCAGTAGGGGCGGGTGAGGGCGGTCATCTCATCCTCAGCCCGGCGAGATCATCTTCTCCGGCCGCACCGCCTCGTCGAACTCCGCGTCGGTCAGATAGCCGCCGCCGACCGCTTCCTGACGCAGGGTGGTGCCGTTCTTGTGCGCCGTCTTGGCGATCTTGGCGCAGGCGTCATAGCCCAGCTTGCCGTTCAGCGCGGTCACCAGCATCAGCGAGTTGTTCAGGCCGCGTTCGATGTTGTCCACGCGCGGCTCGATCCCGACGACGCAGTTGTCGGTGAAGCTGATGGCGGCATCGGCGACCAGCCGGACCGACTGCAGGAAGTTGTAGGCCATCACCGGGTTGAAGACGTTCAACTCGAAATGACCCTGCGAGCCGGCGAAGGTGATGGCGGCGTTGTTGCCGAACACCTGGACACAGACTTGCGTCAGCGCCTCGCACTGGGTCGGATTGACCTTCCCCGGCATGATCGACGAGCCCGGCTCGTTCTCAGGCAGGGCCAGTTCGCCCAAGCCCGAACGCGGGCCGGAACCCAGGAAGCGGATGTCATTCGCGATCTTGAACAGGCTCGCGGCCACCGTGTTGATGGCCCCGTGCGAGAAGACCATGGCGTCATGGGCGGCCAGGGCCTCGAACTTGTTCGGGGCCGTGGTGAAGGGCAGGCCGGTGATGCCGGCGATCTGCTCGGCGACCTTCTCTGCGAAGCCGACCGGCGCGTTCAGGCCGGTGCCGACGGCGGTGCCGCCCTGGGCCAGCTCCATCAGGGCCGGCAGGGTCTGTTCGATGCGGGCGATGCCGTTGGCGACCTGTTGCGTATAGCCGCCGAACTCCTGGCCCAGCGTCAGGGGCGTGGCGTCCTGCGTATGGGTCCGGCCGATCTTGATGATGTGAGCCCAGGCGTCCGACTTGGCCTTCAGCGCCGCATGCAGATGCTTCAGCGCCGGCAGCAGGTCGTTGACCACCTGTTCGGCGCAGGCGACGTGCATGGCCGTGGGATAGGTGTCGTTCGACGACTGGCTCATGTTGACGTGGTCGTTAGGGTGGACGGGCTTCTTGGAGCCCATCTCGCCGCCCAGCATCTCGATGGCGCGGTTAGAGATCACCTCGTTGGCGTTCATGTTCGACTGGGTGCCCGACCCTGTCTGCCAGACGACCAGCGGGAAGTGGTCGTTCAGCCTGCCTTCGATGACTTCGTTCGCCGCGGCGACGATGGCGTTCCCGACCGTCGCATCCAGCTTGCCCAGCGCCATATTGGTCTCGGCGGCGGCGCGCTTGACGATGCCCAGGGCGCGGACGACGGGCAGGGGCTGCTTCTCCCAGCCGATCTTGAAGTTGCCGAGCGAGCGCTGCGCCTGGGCACCCCAGTATTTCGAGTTGTCGACCTCGATGGGGCCGAAGGTGTCCGTCTCGGTGCGGTACGAGGTCATCGCGGCAAGGCTTTCGTCAGGCGTGGCGGGAAGATGCGCGGGGGTGTAGCACGGGGGGAGGGGCGGGCAAGTCGCCCAAGGTCGAAGAGGTCGGTATGAGGGCGATGAAGCGGGTCGTGGCGGCAGTGGCGGCGGGTTCGGTCATCCTGTCCGTAGGCGCGGCGGCAGCGCAGACGGATCAGCCGACGGTCGTCCTGCACACGACCCTGGGTGACATCACCCTGCGCCTCGACGCCGAACATGCGCCCATCACCACCTGCAACTTCCTGCGCTACGTCGAGAGCGGGCGCTATGCGCAAGGAAGCTTCTTCCGCACCGTGGTCGCCGCGACCAACGACAACCCCAATCCGATCGACGTGATCCAGGCCGCGACCACGGCGGGCAGCGACGATCCGGGCCTGGGCCCCATCCCGCTGGAGCGGACGCGCGACACCGGCCTGCGCCACTCGGCCGGGGCCATCTCCATGGCGCGCGACGGGCCGGACACGGCGACCTCCAGCTTCTTCATCGTCGTCAACGACACGCCCGCGCTCGACTTCGGCGGCGGCCGTAATCCGGACGGTCAGGGGTTCGCGGCCTTCGGCGTCGTCGTCTCCGGCATGGACGTCGTCCGCACGATTCAGTCCGCGCCCTCGACGGACGAGCAACTGGCCGAACCCGTCGTGATCACCTCCGCCACCCTGGAGGGCGCCCGCCCGGCGGTCTGCGGCCAGTGAGCCAGGCCGGCTGGATCGGCACCGGAAAGGTCCGCGCGCGCGAGCAGGGCGAGGTGGTGGAGATCACCATCGACGGCCTGACCACCCAGGCCAAATACTACAAGCCGCTCGTCTATGAGTTCATGCGCAAGGAGTGGGTCTCGCGCCCCAGCTATGGCGACTATGTCGTCGAGATCGTGATGGAGCATGTCGGCGATCCGCCCTGGATGGACCTAGACAACCTCGCCAAGGCCCTGCTGGACGCCATCAAGGGCTATCTGTTCCACGACGACAGCCAGGTGGCGCGCCTTCTGGTCGAACGGCGCGAGGGCGAGCGGGAACGGATCACGATCCGCACCTTCCCGCGCAAAATCTAGCCCGGCGGGCGGTTGAACCGCAGCGTCGGCAGCAGCAGTTGCATGTCCGACCCGATGGAAACCTGGGGCTCCGACGCCGGCGTCAGGCCCTCGGCCTCTTCCCGGGTCTTGACGCAGGCCCGCACCCCGTTGGCCAAGGCGATGAAGTCCGAAGCGGTCGGCAGGGACTGGATCACGCAGCCGTCGAAATAGGGATACTCCGCGTCCTCCGAACAGCCGAAGGAGGAGCGATCCCGACGCGCGGCGGTCATGATCATCCGGTTGGGCGCGGCCAGGCCATCGACGAAGATCCCCGAATAGCAGGCCGAGACCACGATGACGGTCGGCCGCTCTCCGCAGATCTCGCGCACCATCGTCGCCATGCGGGTGGGGGTCAGCCTTTGGACCTGACCGAACACCATGGCCTGGGGACTGCCGTGGGAGGTGAAATAGAGCAGGCACCCGCGCTGGGCCCGGCTCGCGACCTCGCCGATGCCCCGGATCGCCGCGTCGCCGGTGACGACCGGCGTGACGTCCGGCCGCAGGGTCGCGTCGAACATGTCCGCCCGCGAGAAGCCGGCCGCCAGAAATCCCGAAACCAGATCGCGTCGGGCGTTGTCGAAGGCCTGGATCGGCTGACCGTCGCTGGTGCGCCAGTCGGCGGCGACGATCGCCGAGGCCCAGCCGTCGAACCGGCTGGGCGTCTGGGCGTGGGCCGCACCCGCGACCCACCACGACAGGATGACGATGACGACAAGTCTCAGCACGCGTCCCTCCAGGCTGAGGGAAGCTTAGCGCGCGCCGGGCGGCTGAAAAGCTTACTTCTTCCGGAACTGGTCCAGCGACACGACCTTGGGACCGTCATCGCCCGATGGCGGCGTGTCGGTGCGCGTCGGCGGCGGCAGTTCGGCGACCGGTTCGGCCACCGGCTCCGGCGCCTCGAACTGCAGCAGGAACTGGACGCTGGGGTCGTAGAAGCGCGTCACGGCCGTATAGGGCACGGTCAGGACCTTGGGCATGCCGCCGAACTTCAGCATGACCGAGAACAGATCGTGCTCGACGGCCAGGTCCCAGTACTGGTGCTGCAGGACGACCGTCATCTCGTCGGGATATTTGGCGATCACGTCCGGCGGGACG
This sequence comes from Brevundimonas sp. FV1ye28, assembly GCF_058681135.1. Lineage (NCBI taxonomy): Bacteria > Pseudomonadati > Pseudomonadota > Alphaproteobacteria > Caulobacterales > Caulobacteraceae > Brevundimonas > Brevundimonas sp. FV1ye28. The sequence goes on from NZ_CM178731.1 coordinate 645,778, forward strand.
GAGACGCCGGGGCCGCGCGTCTTGAAGGTGATGTAGAAGTGGTGCGCGCCGGGGATGCCGCCGGGGCTGGCCGCGCGCTCGAGGGCGGAACGGATCACCCCGCGCAGGGCATCCTGCGCGAGCTTCTCGTACTGCATCTCGTCGATCGGCGGCGCGTCTTCAGCCATGGAAACCCTCTACTAGCGGCGCGACTGATAGCGGCACCGTGCGGCGGGTGGAAGATGCGAATGTTAGGAAAGCGCCGGGGATTCTGTTGGCAGGCTCCCCGACAGGCCCCGCCTAAGGATCTGAACCCCTAGGACTTAAGATTCGAAATCAACCGAACCGCATTACGCGGCGAGGCGGACTTCTCCAGCGAAGTTATCGTTCGCAGTTAGAAAATGGCCCGATACGGTGGGCCAGGACGAGCGAAAGCAGTCTTCTTTACACGTCCGTCGATGCTAGTCGGCCCCATAAGCCTCCGCCGATAACGCGGGGAGAAATGGTGGAGCCGCCGGGAATCGCACCCGGGTCCGGTCCGCTTATTACAAGCGCGTTTATCGCCATATCCGGAGCAAGCCCCGGCAAGACCAATATAGGGTCGGCGGCGGTGAATTCCAAGTTCCTTACACCTCACTCCGTGCACCCCGGCGAAGGCCGGGGTCCAGATGGCAAATTCGGTGCACGGATGAGACGATGCGGTGCGAAATGTCTGCCGCCGAACCCGTGATCTGGACCCCGGCCTTCGCCGGGGTGCACGGTGGGGGTAGGGGGATCGACCATGGACGCGGACGGCAGGCTGGAGATCGCGGCGGGGTTTGCGACCGCGCTCGGCCCGCGCAAGGACAATCAGGATTTCGGCGCGGTCCACCTCGGCACGCCGTCCGAACAGGCCCTGCACGGCATGCTGGCCATGGTCGCGGATGGCGTCTCCGGATCGAAGGGCGGACGCATCGCCTCCGAACTCGCGGGCCGCACCTTCATCGACGGCTATCTGGACCAGAGCCCGCTCAAGGGCGTGGCCGCGGCCGGCGTCGCCGCCCTGACCGGCTACAATCGCTGGCTCCATGCCAAGGGACGGTCGGACCCCGAGATGGCGGGCGCCGCCACCACCTTCACCGCCCTGGTCATGCGGGGCAGGGAGGCGACGTCCCTGCATGTCGGCGACTCCAGAGCCTGGCATTTCCGCGACGGCGTCCTGACCCGGCTGACCGAGGATCATGTCCTGTCCCAGCCCGGTCTCAGCCACGTCCTCTACCGCGCCATCGGCATCGAGCCGGATCTCAGGCTCGACGTGCGGGCCGTGACGCTCAAGGCTCACGACCGGCTGCTCCTGACCACCGACGGTGTCCACGGCGTCGTGTCGGAGGACGACCTGACGCAACTCATGGCCCGCCGCGCCTCGCCCGAGGCCGACGCCCAGGCCATCGTCGACAAGGCCGGTGCGGAGGAGACCCGCGACAACGCCACCGCCATCGTCATCGACGTCATCCGCATCGGCGCGGTGGACCAGGATGCGATCGGCGCCGAGGCCGCCGGCCTCGCCATCCTCCCGCCGCCGACCGTCGGTGACAACGTCGACCGCTTCCAGCTCGAGCGGCTGTTGTCCGACGGCAAATACACCCGCGTCTTCGTGGCGAAGGATCAGGACGGCGGCGGCCCGGTCGTCCTCAAATTTCCCAAGCCTGCGCTCCTTTCGGAAAGCGGCGCACGGGGCGCCTTCCTGCGCGAAAGCTTCATCGGCCGCCGCATCGACAGCCCCTTCGTCGGCAAGACCCTGACCTTGGACACCGGCCGGCAGAGCCGCCTCTACATCGCCCAGCCGCTCTACGTCGGCCGCACCCTTCACGCGAAGATCGCCGACGAGCCGTTCGATATCCCCCAGGGCGTCAGCGTCGCCATCCGTCTGTCGAAGGCTGTCGCCGCCCTGCACCGCCAGGGCATCACCCACCGCGACATCAAGCCCGACAACGTCATCCTCGAATCCAACGGCGGCCTGAAGCTGATCGATCTCGGCGTCGCCCGCCTGCCGAAGATCGAGGAGTTCGCCGAGGCCGAGGCTCCCGGCACTCTGGGCTACAAAGCCCCCGAGATGTTCGCCGACAACAAGGGTGACGCCCTGACCGACCAGTACGCGCTGGGCGTCACCCTCTACCGCCTCTTCACCGGCGACTATCCGAGCGGCCAGGAGGAGGACTTCAATCGCATGAAGTTCGAGAAACCGACCCGCCCCTCGAAACACCGACCCGACATGCCCGCCTGGCTGGAGGCCGCCATCCTGCGCGCCATCGCCGTCGAGCCCACCGACCGCTTCGACGAGGTCGAGGAAATGATTCACGTCCTCGAAAGCGGCAGCGCCGCCGCCGTCCCGCCCCGCCGCGAACTGTCCCTGATGGAACGCGAGCCCGTCCGCTTCTGGCAGGGGGTCAGCGCGTTGTTGCTGGTGCTGCTGCTGGCGTCGTTGATGCTGGCATAAGCGACGGTTGACGTTCATGAGCGACAATTGTAGCGTGTGCACGACAGATGTGGAGTCAACATGTCGCGCAACCCCGATACCACCCCCACCGACGCCGAGCTCGAGGTCCTGAAATGCTTCTGGCGTGACGGCGATCTGTCGTCACGGGAGGTGCATGACCGGGTCTCGACCCAGATGGACTGGACGCCGTCGACCACCCGCACGGTACTGGAGCGGATGCGCGCCAAGGCCCTGCTGTCGCGTCGCGATGTCCACGGCGTCGCTGTCTATTCGCAGGTCCGGCCCAAGGTCGAGGTGCTGAACCTGCTGATGCGGCGGTTCTCGGCCTTGCTGGACATGGACGGCGCCCTCCCGGCAGCGGCCTTCTCCGGGAGCCAGCTCCTGAGCGACAGCGACATCGCCGAGCTGGAGACCCTGCTGAACGCGAACGAGGCGGAGGCCCGCGATGACGACGCCTGAGCTTCTGGCGCTGTCCCTCGGCCTCAGCGTCGTCATCGCCGCCCTGGCCTGGGGCGCGGTCCGGCTGTTCGAGGGGGCGACCGCCGACCCCATCCTGCGTGAGCGGGCCTGGACTACGGCCCTCTATATTCCCGTGCTGCCCGTGCTCATGGTCGCCGTCCTGCTGACGACGCCGCGTCCAGTGGTCGAGGCGACGGTCCCGACGGAGGCTGTCGCGACCGTCCAGATCACCGCGATCGAGACGGCCAATGCGCCCGCCATCGACGCGGAACAGGTCGCGCTCGCCTTTCTGGCGCTGTCCCTGCTGTTCGGTCTGGCGCGGGGCGTCGGACTGGCTGTCCGAACGATCCGGCTGCACCGTCTGATCGACACCGCCGACCCCGCAGACGCCGATGTCATCGAGACTGTGCGCACGATCTCGGCGCAAACCGGGGTCGCCCTGCCGACGGTTCGCCTATGCCGCTCCAGCGGAGAGGCCATGGTCACCGGCTTCATCAGGCCCACCCTGATCCTGCCCGACAGCCTGACCACCGATCCGACCGCGCTCCGTAACGTCTGCGCCCACGAACTGACCCACCTGAAGCGTGGCGATCATCGCGCCCTGTGGATCGAGGAGGCCCTGCTCACCGGCCTCGCGTTCAATCCCGTCCTGCGCCTGATCCGCGACCGCCGCGCCGCTGCGCGCGAGGAGGCCTGCGACGCCCAGGTCCTGGCCCATGCCGATGGCGACACGCGTCGCCTCTACGCCCGTTCTCTGCTGGACGCTCTCCGCGTTCCGGCCGGAGGAGACGTGCCTGCCCTGACTTTCACCAGCACCAGAAGGATCTTCGTCATGCATCGCCTGAAAGCCATCCTGTCTCCGGCCCCCGTCGCGGGACTTCGACCGCGCCTCGCCCTGCTTGGTCTGGGCGCGGCACTGGCCGCCGTCGCCGGCGCAAGTTCAGTAGCCGTCGCCGGTCAGCGGGAGCCGGAGGTCGCCCCACAGCCGGTCACCGCACCGGTCTCGCGCGTTCTGACGACGCTCCGCACCCCGGCGCCCGAGGCGGCTTCCCGACCTGTCGTCGCTCCGGTCGCAGCTCCTGCTCCGGCGCCGAAGACCGAGGCGGCGCCGGTCGCCCCGCCCACGCTCCAGCCGGACGTAATCACCAATCCGAGCTGGGCCCGGATGCCCATGCCGCTGTCCTATCCCGCTGCCGCCATCGAACAGGGTCTGACCGGTGGCCAGGCAGACCTGTCCTGCACGGTTGAGCGTGACGGCCGGGTTTCGGGCTGCACCGTCATCAGCGAAACCCCGGAGGGCGCGGGCTTCGGCGCAGCCGGCCTTGAAGCCGCTGCGGATGCGCGTCTGTCGCCCCGGTCCGTCGATGGCGTCGCCGTCGGCGGCACGGTACGGTTCTCCATCCGCTTCACCATGAGCGCGGAATGAGGTGAAGCCGAGGGCCTGACGGCGCCCGTCGTCAGGCCCTCGCCCAATCCCGACACTGGTTCCTGAACCAGGTCAGCTGCCGTTTTGCGTAGTTCCGCGTCGCCTGCTGCAAGGTGCCGACCGCTTCGGCGCGCGTCGCCTTTCCGGCCAGCCAGGCGGCGATCTCGCGGACGCCCACGGCCTTCATGGCGGGCAGGGCGGGGTCTAGGTCGCGGGCAATCAGCGCCTCGACCTCCTCGACCGCCCCGTCCTGCATCATCGTCAGCACCCGCGCGTCGCAGTTGGCGTAGAGCGCCTCCCGCTCCGGCTCCAGCACCAGCCGATCATAGCTTCCGGGCTTCAACAGCGGCGACGTCCCCGCCTGCCAGTCCGACAATGACCGCCCCGTCGACCGCGCCACGGCGAATGCCCGGGTCAGGCGCTGGCGATCCCCGGCCTCGATGGCGGCCGCCGCCGGCGGATCGAAGGTCGTCAGCCGCAGCCGAAACGCCGCCTCGCCCTCCGTGTCGAACAATGCCATCGCCTCGTCCCGCGCCTCGGTCGGCACATCGGGAATGTCCGCCAGCCCCTTGGTCAGGGCCGTGAAATACAGGCCCGTCCCGCCGACGATCAGGATCGGATGCCCCTGGCTGGTCAGTTCGTCGATCAGCGGCAGGATCGCGCGGGTCCAGCGGCCGACCGACCAGGCCTCGGCCGCATCGACCGTCCCATAGAGATGATGGGCCGCCTGCCGCTCCTCGTCCCGCGAAGGCCGGGCCGTCAGGACGCGGAGGTCGGCATAAAGCTGCTGGCTGTCGGCGTTGACGATGGCCGCGCCGGTCGCCTTCGCCCGCTCAAGCGCCAGGCGCGACTTGCCCGAGGCGGTCGGGCCGGCGAGCAATGTGATCGAGGGTCGGGACAACGGAGGCTCGCGCGGGACAGGGGATGGCGATAGAACGCGCCTCCGCCTTCCGCAACCGAGACACAAGACCTTGATCGACCGCGCCTCCGTCGAAGCCGTGCTCAACGCCATCCTCGACCCGGAGACGGGCAGGGGCTTGATCGACGCGGGCGTGCCGAAAGGCCTGATGGTCGCCGAGGACCGCGCCGGCTTCGTCATCGAGGTCCCCGCCAACCGCACCGCCGCCTACGCTCCCGTCCGTGACGCGGCCGAGGCGGCGCTGAAGGCCATGCCGGGGATGGCCCGCGTCTCCGTCGTCCTGACCGCCGAGACCGCCCCGGTCGGCCGCAGGGCCTCCCTCTCGCCCGCCGCCGTCGAACAGACCCGCGCCAAGGCCCCGGTCCCAACCGACCGCCCCGCCCACGTCCGCCGCGTCCTCGCGGTCGCCAGCGGCAAGGGCGGCGTCGGCAAGTCCACGGTCGCGGTGAACCTGGCGGCGGCCCTGGTGCGGCGCGGCCTTTCGGTCGGCATCCTCGACGCCGATGTCTACGGCCCGTCTCTTCCGACCATGCTCGGCCTTTCGGGCCAGCCGGCCTATGAGGACGGCGCCATCATTCCCCACATCGCCCACGGCCTGAAGGCCATGTCGGTGGGCCTGCTGACCAAGTCCGACGACGCCATGATCTGGCGCGGACCGATGGCCTCCCAGGCCATCACCCAGATGCTGACCCAGACGCGCTGGGGAACCGAAGATGCGCCGCTGGACGTCCTGGTCGTCGACCTGCCGCCCGGCACCGGCGACGTGCAACTGACCCTGATCCAGAAGACGCCCCTGGACGGCGCCGTGATCGTCTCCACGCCTCAGGAGGTCGCCCTCGCCGACGCCCGCCGCGCCCACACCCTGTTCCAGCGCGTCAAGGTTCCGACCCTGGGTCTGATCGAGAACATGAGCGGCGACGTCTTCGGTCGCGGCGGAGCGGAAGCCGAGGCCGGGCGTCTGGGCGTCGCCTTCCTCGGCGACCTCCCGCTGGATGCCTCCCTGCGTCAGGCGGGCGATGCCGGTGCGCCGCTAGCCGACGGTGAGATCGCTGGTCGGTTCGACACGATCGCCGCGACGCTCGCACAAAAACTCGGCATCTGAGGGTTTTCAAACGCAACGGAAACCGCCACCTTGCCGGTTCCCGAACCTGCCGCGAGAGACTTACGATGAGCGTCGACACCCTGTTCCGCCCCTTCACGATCAAGGGGCTGACGCTCCCGAACCGCATCGTCATGGCGCCGATGACCCGCTCCTTCTCGCCGGGCGGCGTCCCGACGTCGGACGTCGCCGCCTATTATCGTCGCCGCGCTGAAGGCGATGTCGGCCTGATCATCACCGAGGGGACCGTCGTCGAACGCCCGGCCGCCCGCAATGATGCGGCCGTTCCCGTCTTCCACGGCGAGGCCCTGCCCGAATGGAAGAAGGTGGTGGACGAGGTCCACGCCGCCGGTGGCCTGATCGCCCCCCAGATCTGGCATGTCGGCGCCGCGCGTGGCCAGGGCGCCGAATGGAAGCCGCTCGGACAGGTCGACAGCCCCTCCGGCCTCGTCGCGCCGGGCAAGCAGAAATACCAGCCGATGACCGAAGAGGACATCGCCGACACCATCGCCGCCTTCGGCCGCTCGGCGCGGGCCTCGCGCGACCTGGGCTTCGACGCCGCCGAAATCCACTCGGCCCACGGCTATCTGATCGATCAGTTCTACTGGTCCGGCCTGAACGCACGCGGAGACCGCTGGGGCGGACCGACCATCAAGGAGCGCGCCCGCTTCGGCGTCGAGGTGGTCAAGGCCGTGCGTGAGGGCCTCGGCCCCGACATCCCCCTGATCATCCGCCTGTCGCAATGGAAACAGCAGGATTACGCCGCCCGGATCGCCGAGACGCCGGACGAGATGGCCGATTGGCTGCTGCCCCTATCCGACGCGGGGGTCGACGTCTTCCACTGTTCGCAGCGCCGCTTCTGGGAGCCGGAATTCGAGGGCTCCGATCTCAACTTCGCCGGTTGGGCCAAGGTGATCACCAAGAAGCCGACCATCAGCGTCGGCTCTGTCGGTCTGGACGGCGAGTTCATGGCCGCCTTCGCCGGCCAGGGCTCGCGCACCGCGTCCCTCGATGGCCTGATCGAGCGGATGGAGCGCGACGAGTTCGACCTGATCGCCGTGGGCCGCGCCCTGCTGGCCGATCCCGACTGGGTGCAGAAGGTCCGCGACGGCCGCCAGTCCGAACTGACCGATTTCGAGCGCGGCCATATGGCAGTGCTGCACTAGCAGTGGCGACCCGCTAGGATGGCGGCATGATCGTCGCCATCCTGCTCACCACTGTCTGGCTCAGCCTGATCATCGGCGCGCGATACCTGCTGGTCGCGGGCGGCGTCTGGTGGGCGACCTGGGGCCGCAGCTCGGGCGTCGGCGTCCGCCTGAACCGCGAGCGGCCGTCGAAACGGCTGATGCTGCACGAGATCAAATATTCCCTGCTGTCGACGCCGATCTATGCCTTCCCGGCCGCCGTGGCGCTCGAGGCCTGGAAGGCGGGCGGAACGCAGCTCTATCTCGATCCGGCGGCCTATCCCCTATGGTGGCTGCCGGTCAGCTTCCTGCTGCTGCTGATCGTTCAGGACACCCACTACTACTGGACCCACCGGCTGCTGCACGACCGACGCATCTTCGCCTGGGCCCACGCGGCGCATCACCGGGCGCGCGACCCCAGCCCCTTCGCCAGCTTCGCCTTCGATCCGGCGGAGGCGGCGCTGACCGCCTGGCTGCTGCCGGTGCTGGCCTTCGTGATCCCGCTGAACATCTGGATGCTGGCGGTCATGCTGACGGTGATGACGGCGACCGCCGTCATGAACCATTGCGGCTGGGAGATGTGGCCCGACCGCTGGGTCCGCGGTGGCGTCGGTTCTCACCTGATCACCGCCACCCACCACAGCCGCCACCACACCCATATGAAGACGAACTTCGGGCTCTATTTCCGCTGGTGGGACCGGCGCTGCGGAACGGATGCGATGCCTGGAGAAGGAGGCAGTAGGCAGTAGGAGTTAGGCAGTAGAAAAGGGGCAGGCGCAGACTTCTACTGCCTACTGCCTACTGCCTACTGCCTACTGCCTACTGCCTAGGCTGGCTCCACCACCACCGCCGTCCCATAGGCCAGTACCTCGGTGACGCCCGGCATGATCTCGGTGGCGTCGTAGCGCACGGCCAGGATGGCGTTCCCGCCGGCCGCCTTGGCGTGCTCGACCAGCTGTTCGAAGGCCTCCTGCCGCCCCGCCTCGGCCAGCTTCACATAGGCGCCGACCCGGCCACCCAGCATGGATTGGACGCCGCCGATCGCGTCGGAGATGGCGTTTCTCGACCGCACTGTAATGCCACGCACGACGCCGATGTGGCGCACGACGCGATGGCCGAAGATCTCGTTGGTGGTGGAGGTCATCATGGCGGGCGGCTCCTGTTTCAGATGCGCTCGAGGATGCGGAAGGTGAAATCGTGGTCGTCCTTCTCGCCCGCATCATGCCGTTCCGAGGCGACCTCGCGGAAGAGGGATTCGTCGAAGGCCGGAAAGAAGGTGTCTCCCTCGGGCTCCGCCTCGATCTCGGTGATATAGAGCCGCTTGGCGCGAGGCAGGGCCGCCTCGAACAGGGCCGCGCCGCCGATGACGCAGACCTCGTCCACCCCATCCTCCTCCGCCGTTTCGCGCGCGATATCCAGCGCGTCGGCGAAGCTGGTGACGACCACTGCCCCCTTGGCCTTGCCCTGTTCCTCATAGGACAAATCCCGCGACAGGATCAGGTTCAGCCGGCCGGGCAGGGGCCGCAACGGCAGGCTCTCCCACGTCGCCCGCCCCATGATGCAGGGCTTGCCCGAGGTGATCTGCTTGAACCGCTGCAGGTCGCTGCGCAGCCTCCAAGGCATGTCGCCGTCCATGCCGATGACGCCGTTGCGGGCACGGGCGACGACGAGGGCGATGTGGGGAATGGGCATCAGGAGGGCTCCAGCCAGTGCAGCCACTTGTCCTGCATGGCCTGTTCGATGTCGATCCCGGCCCGGTCGCAGTAGATCAGCAACATCCCCAGCACGTCGGCGGCTTCGTCGGCGAGCGCCTTTGGATCGGCGTCACCGCGCGCCCGGCCGCTCATGCGCAGATGCTCGGCGGTGAGTTCGCCGAGCTCCTCCTGCAGCTTCAGGATCGCCCAGTCGCCCGAGCGGTCGATGCCGTGCTCGGCGGCGTAGATGTCGGAGATGCGGAGGACGGAGGCGGAGAGATCTGAGAGGTTCACTCGAGGTCCTGCCTGACAAAAACAGCGTCGCAAATTTTGTGTGGTCGGCGCTCAAAATGATAGCGCCGCTGACAGAGCCTCAGCTCGCTTGGAGGGACGATACTGTCGAGGTCATTGTCGAGAACGACCTCATCAGCGTCGCACCATTCGCCGCGTTTGTTCAAACGCCTGACGTAGACGTGTGCCCTCAAAGGCACCTCCAGTGCGTCGGCTAGATCCAAACCGGTCACGCCGTCGATGACACTCGATGGGTGCTTCAGGAGACTCGCTCTGAGTGCCGCAAAGTCGATGACATCCTTATAACGAGATTTATCTGAGCCCATTTCCCCCACGACGAAATTATCGACCTCGAAATGCTTGAAGCCATGATCGGCCATGGCAGCAGCGAGCGTGCTTTTTCCCGCGCCTGCGAACCCGTCGATCAAGATATGGCCTTGGATGATGGGCTGGCTTGCTATCCAGTCGAGAAGAGCGCCGACCTTAGTGAACTCAGGCGTCAAATCGCGACGGCCGCCTTGATATGCGGATGCGCTTCATAGCCCGACAGAGCGAAGTCCGACGGCTCGAAGGCGAACAGGTCCCGCTTCGGCGCAATCGTCATCGTCGGCAGGGCCAGCGGCTGGCGCGTCAGTTGCAACTCGGCCTGTTCGAGGTGGTTCGAATACAGGTGGGCGTCGCCGAAGGTATGGACGAAGTCGCCCGGCTCCAGCCCCACGACCTGGGCCACCATCATGGTCAGCAACGCATAGGAGGCGATGTTGAACGGCACGCCGAGGAAGACGTCGGCCGAGCGCTGGTAAAGCTGGCAGCTCAGCTTCCCGTCGGCGACGAAGAACTGGAACAGGCAATGGCAGGGCGGCAGGGCCATGAGCTCGATATCGGCCGGGTTCCAGGCCGAGACGATGTGACGGCGGCTGTTGGGGTTGGTCTTCAGCCCTTCGATCAGCCGGGCGATCTGGTCGATCGATTCGCCGTTCGGCGCGGCCCACGACCGCCACTGCTTGCCATAGACGGGACCCAGTTCGCCGTTCTCGTCGGCCCACTCGTCCCAGATCGAACAGCCGTTCTCCTTCAGCCAACGCGTGTTGGTCTCGCCGCGCAGAAACCACAGCAACTCCACGATGATGGAGCGCAGGTGCAGCTTCTTGGTGGTCAGGAGCGGGAACCCCTTCGACAGGTCGAACCGCATCTGGCGGCCGAAGACGCCCAGCGTGCCCGTGCCCGTGCGGTCCTCGCGACGCACGCCGTTGTCGAGGATGTCGCGCAGCAGATTCAGGTACTGGAACTCGGGATGGTCCGCGGGCGCGGCCACGATACGGTCCTGAAGGTCACTGAGCTGAGCCACGGCGTTCATCCCATCAATGTGCCGCTGATTCGGCTGCGGGGCATCGCCGCGATTCGGTTGCTCACAGGAAAGTGGCGGTGCCGGACCGAGGCGGGCTCAGGCAGAGCGCTGATGCGACGTCGGCTCGGGACCCAGGTCTTTGCACCCGCGTCCATTTTCTCGCTCCCGCCGTGCGCGCCCATCGCGACCACGAAGACGAATGATTCGATAGGTTTGCACTGAAAATCTCCCGCCGGATGGAAGAATTTGGACTCGCTGGACTCGGTTCCCTCGGAGTCCAATCCGCACGTTCAGCCCCCGAACCCACCCCCGTCCAGAAACGCCTGCTCTTCCGCCGTCGTCTCCCGGCCCAGTGCCTCGTTCCGATGCGGGAACCGGCCGAAACGGACGATGATGTCGCGGTGGATGTGGGCGTATTTGAGCACCTCGGGCATGTCCGTCGACAGCCTGACCGCCTCGTCCTGATCGGCCAGGTCCTCGGAATGCTCGAACGGGGTGACGAAGAACTGGCGCAGGTCCGCATCGAACGTCTGCGCCAGACCGCGCGCCCAGGCCTGGCGCGCATACATCAGACCCAGGCCGTCGGTGGCGAACTGGTGCCCGGTGCCGCGATACGAATTCCGGGGATACTGGTCGAGCAGGATCATCAGGGCCAGCGCCCCTTCCGCCGTCGCCATCCAGTCGTCCAGCTCGCGACGCGCGGCGGCCCAGTGCAGGGCGCGCGCGGCGTCGCGGAACTGACGGTCGAAGGCCTCGTCCTTGGCGTACCACATCTTCGGACCCGCCTCTTTCCAGAAGGCGACGACGGACGAAGGCGTTATGAGAGGGGTCATGACCCAGTCTCTACCCAATCCGCTCCCCGTCTTCCACGACCGCGACTGCGACCTGTCGGTCATCCGCGCCAAGCGTGTCGCAGTCATCGGCTATGGCAGCCAGGGTCGGACCCATGCACTGAACCTGCGCGACTCTGGCGTGACCGACATCGTCGTTGGCCTCAAGTCCGGGTCGGCGACGCGGGCGAAGGCCGAGGCCGACGGCTTCGTCGTCCTGACCGCAGGCGAGGCGACGGCGGGCGCGGATGTGGTCGCCATGATGGTCTCCGACGAGGCCCACCGCGACCTGTATCGCGACGAGATCGAGCCCAATATCCGGCCCGGCGCGGCGATGATCTTCGCCCACGGCCTGTCTGTACGGTTCGGGCTGGTGACGCCGCGCGCCGACCTCGACGTCATCCTCGATTCGCCCAAGGGCATCGGCCCGCGCATCCGCGACCTCTACGAAGCGGGCGAGGGGGTCTTCTGCCTGTTCGGGGTGCATCAGGACGCCACGGGCCAGGCCCATGCCCTCGGCCTCTCCTATGCGGCGGCCCTTGGCTGCGGCCGCAAAGGCATTCTGGAGACCACCTTCGCCGCCGAATGCGAGAGCGACCTGTTCGGCGAACAGGTGGTTCTGTGCGGCGGCGTCGGCGAGCTGATCGACGCGGCCTTCATGAAGCTGGTCGAGGCCGGCTACCCGCCCGAGGTCGCCTGGTTCGAATGCTTCTACGAGGTCAAGCTGGTCATCGACCTGATGTACGAACGGGGCATCGCCGGGGCCTTCGCCAAGATCTCCAACACGGCCGAATACGGTGCCTACCTGACCGGGCCGCGCGTGATCGGCGAGCCGTCGCGGGCGGCCATGGACGGGGTGCTGAGCGACGTGCGGGACGGGTCGTTCGTGAAGCGACTGATGGCCGACTACGACGCCGGCTCGCCCGAGCTACTGGCGCGGCGCAAGGCGCTGGGCGAACGCACGATCGAGACCGTGGGCGCCAGGCTAGCGGCGGTCGCCGCCAAGGCTGTCGATTGAGGTGAAGCGCTCGGGACGCGCCGGAAAAGATGGTCGGAGTGAGAGGATTCGAACCTCCGACCCCTGCCTCCCGAAGGCAGTGCTCTACCAGACTGAGCCACACTCCGACTTGGAGGCGGGCTTATAGCGACGGGCTTGGGGGCCTGCAAGCGCCTTCGGAAGCTTTGTAAAATAGTCCGGAAAGGGGGTGTTGCATCCCCCGACGCCTTGGCGTATTCGACCGCCTCCCCGGTGCCGAGGCCCTGGGGGACGCCGGTCCTGCTGGGGAATGGTGTAATGGTAACACTCCGGTTTTTGGTACCGTCATTCAAGGTTCGAGTCCTTGTTCCCCAGCCACCGCCTTCCACGACAAGCGTAGAAAAAAGCCGCGCAGGGCGATCCCCGACGCGGCTTTTGTGCGTTCTGAATGGAGATTCAGTGCGTCGTGTCAGGCCTGATCGGCAGCCGGATGCGAATGCCGACCCCGGCCCCTGCCGCCGTTTCGACCGCGAACGCGCCGCCGAGATGGGCGACGAGGCCTTCAACGAGCGCCAGGCCGTCGCCCTTCATCAGATCGTCCGACCCAATTCCCGAATCCCGCACCACCAGGCTCACGCCATCGTTCGCTCGCGAATAGGCGATGGCGATCGAGCCGCGACGGTCGTCGGGGAAGGCGTGCCTGACGGCGTTCGACATCAGCTCGTGCACGATGATCGCCAGCGGCACGGCGTGGGTCTCGGACAGGGCTGTCGGCGCGGCGCGCAGATCGATCCGTACGCCGCGTCCCTCGCAGTTCCGCCGCCAGAACCCGGCGGCGTCCTCCAGATAGGCGGCGAAATCGACCGACCCGGTTTCGACGATGCGCCGATTGATCAGACCCATGGCCGCGACCACATCGCTCAGCCAGGTCAGATGGCGACGGCTTTCGGGATCCTGCACACTGCGCAGCCGAATCCCCACCAGCGCCTGAAGCAGCTGGTATCCACCGATCACACGCCGCTCTAGTTCGGCAATCCGTTCTTCCGCGTCAGCGGTCATTCGCCCCCCGAGGCGCAGAAATCGAAGATTTTGATAGCCTGCCGCGAACCATTTCGCCAAGCACGCGTTTCGACTGTCCGGTAACCGACAGAGTAACCTTACGAGCGTCGGAGTTCCGGTGGGGATCACTTTGCAACAGGCGTCTGACCTTCGGGTCATGATCGTGGAGGACCAGGCCATCCTTGCGATGGAACTGGAGCTCGTGCTCGGCGACGCGGGCTGCGACGTGGTCGGCTGCGCGATGGATCGTACCAGCGCCTTCGAGATCGCTGAACGCGAGCGGCCGATGCTGGCCCTCGTCGATGTCAACTTGCTCGACGGGCTGACAGGCCCCCAGATCGCCCACCGGCTGGTCAGCGAATATGGCACGGCGGTCGTCTTCCTGACGGCCAACCCCGAACAGATACCCGACGGGTTCGCCGGCGCCTTGGGCGCGGTGTCCAAGCCATTCGATGAGCAGACGATCAAGGCCGTCGTGGCCTTCGCGCGCCGCTTCATCCTGACCCGGACCGTCACCGATCCGCCGAGGCGATTCCGCCTGGCGCCGTGGCTGACCACGCCGCCGGCGGACATCGCCCCGCACTGACCGGCTCTGCCGGGGGAGCGCCGACCGGATCCAAGTCCAACTGCATCAGATGCACGTCGATCCAGCGGTCGAACTTCCAACCCACTTGATGATAAGTCCCGGCCTCCGAGAAGCCGTGGCCTTCGTGCAGAGCAATCGACGCCTGGCTCGTCGCGCTGTCGCTGATGGCCCCGATGATATGGCGTAACCCCAAATCTCGGGCGCGATCGATCAGTGCCGACAGCAGGGCGCGGCCGATCCCACGACCTCTGGCGGTCTCCTCGATATAGATTGAGCTCTCCACGGCGAAGCGATAGGCCGGGCGCGGCCGAAACGGCGAGGCATAGGCGTAGCCGGCGAAGGCCCCGTCGATCTCGGCGACCAGCCACGGCAGGCTCTTGGCGCGAACGGCCTCGAAGCGCCCGGTCATGGCCTCAAGCGACGGCGGGTCCAGTTCGAACGTCGCCGTGCCGGTCAGCACCTCGCGGCCGTACAGGGCCGTGATGGCGGGAAGGTCGGCGGCGGTCGCCTCGCGGATCACGCCGTCTCCCACCCCTTGTCGATCGCCCAGACCGCGAAGGCGTAGTCGTGAGCGACTTCCTTCAGATAGTCGAACCGGCCGGACGCGCCGCCGTGTCCGGCCTCCATGTTGATCTTCAACAGGACAGGTTTGCCTGAGGTCGTCGCGGGTCGCAGCTTGGCGACCCATTTCTCGGGCTCCCAGTAGGTCACGCGCGGATCGGACAGGCCGCCGGTCGCCAGGATCGCCGGATAGGCCTTGGCCTCGACGTTGTCGTAGGGGCTGTAGCTGGCGATGTAGTCGTAGGCCTCCACGTCCTCGATCGGATTGCCCCACTCAGGCCATTCGGGCGGGGTGAGCGGCAGGCTCACGTCCGACATGGTGTTGATCACGTCCACGAACGGCACCTGACCGATGACGCCGGCCCAGAGCTCGGGCCTCATATTGGCGACCGCCCCCATCAGCAGACCGCCGGCGGACCCGCCCTGGGCCACGATGTTGCCGGCGCGCGCATAGTTCTGGGCGATCAGGTGGTCGGCGGCGGCGGTGAAGTCGGTGAAGGTGTTCTTCTTGGTGAACTTGCGCCCATCCAGGAACCAGCCCCAGCCTTTGTCGGAACCGCCCCGGATATGGGCTATGGCGTAGATCCAGCCGCGATCGACCAGCGACAGCCGACCCGTAGAGAAGCTGGCCGACATCGGGATGCCGTAGGAGCCATAGCCATAAAGCAGCAGCGGCGCGGAGCCGTCGACGGGCGTCGAACGGCGACGCAGGACGGTGACCGGCACCATCTCGCCGTCGGTGGCGCGGGCGTTCAGTCGCTCGACGACATAGTCGGCGGGGTCGTGGCCCGACGGGACCTCCTGGACCTTCCGCAGCACCCGCTCGCGCGTGAGCAGGTCGTAGTCGTAGGTCGAGGTCGGGGTCGACGGCGAGTTGTAGCCATAACGCATCGTCGTCGTCTCGAACTCCGACGCCCCGGCCAGCGACAGGGTGTAGGCGGGTTCGTCGACGGCGATCTCGTGCTCGTCGCCGGCACGGCTGCGGATCACGATCTTCGTATTGGCGTCGGCGCGTTCCTGACGGGCGATGAAGCTCTTCACCAGGGCGACGCCCTCGATGAAGCGGCCCGGCGTGTGGGGGACCAGATCCTGCCAGCCGGAACGTGCGGGCTGTTCCGTCGGGGCCTGGACGATCTTGAAGTCGATGGCGTCGTCGGCGTTGGTGCGGATGACCCAGCGATCCTGCCAGTGATCGACGTCGTAGCGGACGGCCACCTCCCGCTCGGCCAGCACCAGCGGCATGTCGGTCGGCTGCAGGCCGGAGATGTAGCGGGCCTCCGATGTCTCCTGGTTCTGGATCGAGATGACGATGAAGGCGTCGTCCGAGGTGCGCTCGACCCCCATGAACATGCCGTCGTCGGCTTCCTCGTAGACGAGGGTGATTTCGCCCCCGCGCGCCGGCCGACGGAAGATCTTGTCGGGCCGGCCGTTGTCGTCGCGGTTGGTCCAGAAGATCCAGCGCGAGCAGGGCGAGAAGGTGAAGTTCCCGGTCGCCGACTGGATCACGTCGGGCAGGACCTCGCCGGTCGCCAGATCCTTGACGTAGATGCGGTGGACCTCCGACCCTTGCGCGTCTTCGGCATAGGCGAACAGGGCGTGGTCGGGGCTGTGCTCGACCGCCGAGACCTCCGAATAGGCCTTGCCCTCGGCCAGCGCGTTGCAGTCGAGCAGCAACTGAGGCGTCGGGGCGACGACGAAGTTCTTCGTCACCGGCTGGCCGTCTTCGATCCAGGTCCCCTGGCGCTCGACGCGCATGTAGCGGGGATGCTGGTCGCCGGTCCGATACTCGGTGAAATACTCCCACGGGCCGTCGGGCGAGGGGACCGAGGAATCGTCCTCCTTGATGCGCCCCTTCATCTCCTCGAACATCTGGGCCTGCAGCGGCAGCGTCGAGGCCAGCATGGCTTCGCGATAGGCGTTCTCGGCCTCCAGGTGTTCCTTGACGTCGGCCTTGATCAGGGTCGGGTCGCGCAGGACGGCCTGCCAGTTGTCGTCCTTCATCCACTGATAGTCGTCGGTGCGCGTGCGCCCCAGCTGTTCGATGACGACGGGGATCTTCTTGGCGACGGGAGGGGTGGGCGACATCTGGGCTCCGGGGGAACGGGCGAGGGCGGGTGTGGCGGCGGCGACGAGCGCCGATGCGGCGGTCGTGGCGACGAATTCGCGGCGGTTCATCTGCGTCGGTCCCCTGTAGGTTACCGGCGCAGCTTGTGCGACAGGCATGGGCCCCGTCAAATGGGCTCGCGCACCACGAAAGCCAGCCCATGATCGAAGTCCCGTCCGCACAGGACGCAGCCCCGCCGCCCGTCGTCGCCCATGTCTGGGATCTGACGGTCGGTCTGATCGACGCCACGGTGCAGCTGGACCAGCCCTCGGGGCCGAATACGCGGACCGTCGGGACGGGCTTCCTGATCCAGGCTCCGAAGCCGGACGGAACGCCGCGCATCGTCCTGGTCACCGCCGCCCACGTTCTGGAGCGGATGGACGACGCCGACGCCCGCATCGGCTGGCGCACGGCGCTGGGTGACGGGACCTGGCGTTTCGATCCCGAGCCCCTGACGATCCGCGACCCCGAGGGCCATCCGTTATGGACGCAGCATACCGAGCATGACGTGGCGGTCATGGAGGTGCAGGCGCCCGAAGCCTTCGCCCGGGCGGCCATCCCACTGGGCTGGCTGGCGGACGAGAATTCCTTCGACGCCTATGACGTGGGACCGGGAGACGAGCTCCTGTCCCTGGGCTTTCCGCGCGGTCTGTCGGCGAACCGGGCCGGTTTTCCGATCCTGAGGGTGGGACGGATCGCCTCCTACCCGCTGTCGCCGGTCAGCGCCTTCCCGACCTTCCTGCTCGATTTCACCGTCTTCCCCGGCAACTCGGGCGGGCCGGTATTCTGGACGCCCAGCGCGCGCAAACGCCCCGGCACGGCCGAGCCCGAGACGGCCTTCATCGCCGGCCTGCTGAGCCAGGAGGTGCGCGTGAACGATGAACAGCTCGAGATCGGCGTGGTCACCCACGCGGTCTTCGTCCGAGAGGCGATCCGACTCCTCGACGCCCCTCTCCCGGCGGGAGAGGGCTTGAGGCCCGCAGAGCGATAGCGATGCGCCTTGGCCGAAAGGGTGAGGGGTAGCCCTCACCGATCAAGGCCAACCCCTCACCCTTTCGCGCCAGAACTCCGGCTGCGCCGTCGTGCGCTCAAGCCCTCTCCCGCCGGGAGAGGGAGTCTTACGCCCCCAGCGCTTCCCGGCTGATCCGCGACAGCAAATCTCCGCCCTGACCCACCGCTGCAAGGCGGCTGGAGGCATGGCCCAGGATGTTGGCGGCATAGACCTCGTAGAGATCCATCTTGCCCTGCAACCACGCCGGATCGCCGTCTCCGGCGTCGAGACGAGCCCTGGCGGCCAGAGCCCCCTTGGCCAGCATCCAGCCGCCGACGACATCGCCCAGCAGTTTCAGATAGGCGTCGGCCGCCGCCAGCACATCGGCGCCCCGCGCGGCGTCGGACTTGGCGTCCAGCAGCCACAGGGTCGCGTCCTCGACCGCGCCGATGGCGGCGGCGAAGCGCTCGACCGGCTTGCCGGTGTAGATCGCGCCGAGGTCCTTCAGCGTCGCCTTCATCTCGGCGATGACGGCCTTAGCCGAGGCTCCGCCGTCCTGCGACAGTTTGCGACCGACCAGGTCCATGGCCTGGATACCGTTGGTGCCTTCGTAGATCGGGGTGATGCGGGCGTCGCGATAGTACTGGGCCGCCCCGGTCTCCTCGATGAAGCCCATGCCGCCATGGATCTGGACCCCGTCGGAGGCGACGTCGCAGCCCACATTGGTGCCCCAGGCCTTGGCGATCGGCACGAACAGGTCCTCGCGGCCCTTCCACTTCCTGCGGTCTTCCTTGGTCGCGGCGTGCTGGGCCAGGTCGGCGGCGACGCCGGTGGCGAAACATAGGGCTCGCGCGGCTTCGATCTTGGCCTTCATGACCGCCAGGGTGCGGCGGATATCCGGGTGATCGATGATCGGAGCATTGGCTTCTCCGGTCCAGATCGAGCGGCCCTGACGGCGCTCCAGCGCATAGGCCAGGGCGTGCTGATAGGCCCCCTCGGCCACGCCGACGCCCTGGACGCCGACGGCCAGGCGGGCGTTGTTCATCATGACGAACATATGGGCCAGGCCCTGGTTCGGCTGACCGACCAGCTCGGCGCGCGCCCCCTCGTAGCTCATCACGCAGGTGGGCGAGGCGTGGATGCCCAGCTTGTGCTCGACGCCGACGGGACGGAAATCGTTGCGGCCGCCCAGCGAGCCGTCGTCCTTCACCTCGAACTTGGAGGCCAGGAACAGGCTGATGCCCTTGGGTCCCGGAGGCGCGTCTGGCAGGCGGGCCAGCACCAGGTGGACGATGTTCGGCGTTGCGTCGTGGTCGCCCCAGGTGATGTAGATCTTCTGGCCGTTCAGGGCATAGGTGCCGTCGCCGTTCGGCGTCGCGGTCGACGTCAGGGCGCCCAGGTCCGAACCCGCGCCCGGCTCTGTCAGCACCATGGCTCCCGTCCATTCCCCGGAGACGAGCTTCGGCAGATAGGTCGCCTTCTGGTGCTCGGTCCCGACCTGTTCGAGCGCCTCGATGGCCGCCAGCGACAGCATGGGGCACAGGGCGAAGGCCATGTTGGCCGACTGCACCGTCTCATAGGCCGCCAGCTCCAGCGCCTTGGGCAAGGCCTGCCCCCCAGCCTCGACCGAGGCGGTCAAACCCGTCCAGCCGCCCTCGGCGAACTGGCGATAGGCGTCGACGAAGCCCGGAGCGGCCGTCACGGCGCCGTTCGCGTATTTCGAGCCGGCCAGATCCCCCGGACGGTTCAGCGGCGCCAGGACCCCTTCCGAGAACTGACCTGCGGCTTCCAGTACGGCGCCCATGACGTCGGCGTCATAGTCGGGAAAGGCGCCGGTCGCGGCGACGTCCTCGATGCCGGCGATGGCGGTCAGGCTGAAAGCGATGTCCCGGACGGGCGCGCGATAGGTCATGGGGAGGTCTCCGGCGAACGGGCTGCGCGTCTTTTCGCAGCCGTCACATTGTAGATGAGATCTTCTTGCGACGATGCCGTCGCGTCAGGCAAGGGATCGCTTGGCCTGCGTCGTTCGCGGCGCCAATCTGTCGTCGGATGACGATGCGGGAAACCCAGATGGCCGAGCCTAGAAATCGCTATTCGACCGTGTCCCTGGCCTTTCACTGGGGGCTGGCGCTTCTGGTGCTGGCGCAGGTGTTGCTGATCACCGCGCACGAGGCGACGGATGGGCCGATCTCTCGCGAGTTTGTCCAGATCCACAAGGCCTTGGGTCTGACAGTCCTGGTGCTGACCCTGGCCCGAATCGGCTGGCGGATCGCCAACCCCGCCCTGCCTGCGCCGGCCGGGACGCCGGACTGGCAGAAGTTCGCGGCCAAGGCGACGCATGTGCTGTTCTACGTGCTGCTGATCGGCATTCCGCTGTTCGGCTGGGCGGCGTCGAGCGCGGGCGGGCGAGACGTCTCTTGGTTCGGCCTGTTCAACTGGCCGCTGCTGCCCGTGGAACAGAACCGCGATCTCGCCGGGACCCTCATGGATATGCATGAGGCGGCGGTGAAGGCCTTGTATGTCCTTCTGGCGATTCACGTTCTGGCGGCTCTGAAGCATCAGTTCGTCGATCGGGACAACGTCCTGCACCGGATGATCCCGCTGATCCCCCGCAGGCCCTGAGATGCGCGTCGTCCTGATCGCACTGCTGATCGGGGCGGCCTGTCTGTCCACGGGCGCGAGCCGGGCGGATGTCGAGCGGTGGCTCGTGGTGCCGGCTGATTCGGCCATAACCCTCCGGGTCGGGACGCCGGTCGGACAGCGCACGGGGCGGTTCACGCGCTGGAGCGGCGACATCCGGTTCGATCCGGACAGGCCCGAGACGGCTCAGGTCGCCATCGAGGTTCAGTCGGCCTCGCTGACGATGGAGGACGCTCGCCTGACGGCCACGGCGGCTGGGGCGGGGTTTCTGGACAGCGGCCGCTATCCGCGCATCGCCTTTCGCCTGACCGGGCTGGAACCGGCCGGCGGATCCCGGTTCACCGCCCATGCGGACATCACCATGAAGGGGATCACCCGGCCGGTGACCTTCCCCACCACCTTGCGCAGCGATGGGCGGACGGCGCAGATGACGGGCGGCTTCTCGCTGGATCGGGCGGCCTTCGGCATTGGGACGCGTGGACCGTGGAACGGACTGATCGGACGACAGGTGAGGGTGGACGTGTCCCTGGCGACGCGCGCGGCGAGCTGAGCGGCGTCGAGGGTGCGGTCGCGGCCTTGAGGGCCGGTGACCTGGTTATCTTCCCCACGGAGACCGTCTATGGGCTGGCGGCTGACGCGAGCAACGCCGCAGCGGTGGCGAAAATCTTCGAAGCCAAGGGAAGACCACGCTTCAACCCGCTGATTTCCCACGTCGCCGACGCCGTGGCCGCCGAGCGGATCGCCGTGTTCGACGCGGCGGCGCGCACTCTGGCCGAGGCCTTCTGGCCGGGACCTCTGACGATCGTCGCACCCTGCCGGGACAGGGTGGTGGTCAGCGATCTGGCGCGAGCCGGGCTGGACAGTGTGGCCGTTCGGGTGCCGGGCCACGCCAGGGCCAGGGCGGTGTTGGACGCCTTCGGCGGGCCTGTGGTCGCCCCGTCCGCCAACCGGTCGGGACGGCCCAGTCCCACCACCCACGCCGATGCGATCGAAGAAACGGGGGCCTTCGCGGCCGCCGCGCTGGACGGAGGGCCGTGCGCCGTCGGGGTCGAGAGCACGGTCGTCTCGGTGCTGGATGGGCGCGTCTCCCTGTTGCGCCCCGGCTCGGTGACCCGCGAAGAGATCGAGGCCCTGATCGGCCCGCTGGACGGCTCGGGTGAAGGCCATCGGTCGCCCGGCCGCCTGACCCGCCACTACGCCCCTTCTGCCCCGGTGCGCCTCGATGCGAAAGAGGGCGGAGAGGGCGAAATCTTCCTCGGATTCGGACCGGGCGTGGGCGCCGAACGCTGGAGCCTCAGCCGCGCCGGGGACCTCCGCGAAGCCGCCGCCAACCTGTTCCGTCTGCTACGCGAGGCGGACCGTGAAACCCCTGTCGGCATCGCCGTCGCCGCCATCCCCGCCGTCGGTCTTGGCGAGGCGATCAATGACCGCCTGAAGCGTGCAGCGGGCTTCGTCGGTTAGACTCGGCCCCGTTTTCTTCCTGTCCGATCTCAGCTTGTCGCCCCAAGGCTCTGACTGCCTTCAGTTGGACTCACTGGACTCGGTTCTTCCGAGTCCAAAGTGCGAACGCCGGTCGATCAGCCGAACCGCGCCTGCAGATCGACACTCGACCTGACCCCAACCTCGCCCGCGCAGGTCGCCAGCCACTCGTCGGCGGCCGCTCGGCCGCGCGTCTTCAGATCGTTGAGGAAGGTCCATTCGGTGTTGAACTTGGATCCCAGCGAAAGGTCTCCCAGCCAGCCGTCCGCCTCGATCGCGTGCATCAGGATGTGGCGATACTGGTCGCGTGCGGACGGGGTCAGACGCCCGCCCTCGATCAGTTCCTGGACGAAGGCCACGGCGCGCAGTTCGGCCACCAGAGGCGCGTTGAAGACGACCTCGTTGAGCCGATCCATGATGTCGCCCGCCGCCTTCGGCGTGTCCGCCCGCTCGAAGGCGTTGAGGGTGATCAGCAGAACGTCGTCGGGCGTGTCCTGATAGAACAGGGGCCACAGCGGCGGATTGGCCAGGTAGCCGCCGTCCCAATAGGGTTCCCCTTCGATCTCGACCGCCTGGAACAGGTGTGGCAGGCAGGCTGAGGCCAGCAGGACCTGATCCGTGATCTCGGCCGAGGTGAAGACCCGGCTCTTGGCGTGTCGAACGGCCGTTGCGGCGACGAAGAACTTCACGTCCGAGGCCCGCACGGCCTCGAAATCGATCGCGGCCTGCAGAACCCGCTTCAGCGGGTTGTGGTTGAACGGGTTGAATTCATAGGGCGACATCGACATCGCCAGGGTCTCCGACGCGCGCCATAGCGCCGAGTCCTTCAGCCAGGCGGGCTGCATGGCGTTGGACCAGATCGAGGTGTCGCCGAAGACGTTCTTGCCGCCCGACTGATTGGTCTCGCGCCACAGCTTGTCCAGCGCCTGACGGGCGCCCTCCGGTCCGCCCGTGGCCAGCCCCGAGACCAGGGCCGCGCCGTTCATGGCGCCGGCGGACGAGGCGGTGACGGCCCGGATGTCGAGGACGTCGGCTTCCAGCAGCCGGTCCAACACGCCCCACTGGAACGCGCCATGCGCGCCGCCACCTTGAAGCGCCAGGGAGATGGGACGCCGCCCCGCGACGGCCGGCTCAGCCTGGGCGGGCGCCGGGGTCGACCTGCGTTTGAATAGCGCCATCTTCCCCCGGCCTTCGTCCTATTGAGCGGTCCAGCCGCCGTCGATCGAGAAGCTGGCCCCGTTGGCCGAGGCCCCCAGGTCCGACACCAGATAGAGGAAGATCCCGGCCAGCTCGTCAGTGGTGACGAACCGCTTGGTCGGCTGGGAGCCCAGGATCACGTCCTTCAGCACCGCTTCCTTGGACATGCCGCGCGTGCGGGCCTGATCGGCGATCTGCTTCTCGACGATCGGCGTCTCGACGAAGCCGGGGCAGATGGCGTTGCAGGTGATGTTGTCCTGCGCGACTTCCAGCGCCACCGTCTTGGTGAAGCCCAGGACGCCGTGCTTGGCCGCGACATAGGCCGACTTGAACGGTGAGGCGACCAGACCGTGGGCCGAGGCGATGTTGACGATCCGCCCGCGCCCTTGCGCCTTCATGATCGGTATGGCGGCGCGGGTGGCGTAGAAGGTCGAGGAGAGGTTGATCGCGATGATCTTCTCCCACTGGTCGGACGGGAATTTCTCGACCGCCTCCACATGCTGGATGCCGGCGTTGTTGACCAGGATGTCCAGCCGGCCGAGCTGATGCTTGGCGAAGGCGACCATGTCGCCGACCTCGTCGCCCTTGAGCATGTTGGCAGCGTGGTAGCGAACGCGGACGCCGCAACTGGCCTCCAACTCCGACCGGGTGCGTTCGATCTCGGACGGATCGCCCAGACCGTTCAAGACGACGTCGCCGCCTCGCGAGGCCACCGCGCGTGCCAGGGCAAGGCCGATGCCCGAGGTCGAGCCGGAGATGACGGCCACCTGACCCTTCAGGTCGTTGGGATCGCGATAGACGGGGCGCTCGGTCTCCGAGCCGCCGTCCTTCTTGCCGGGCCATTGGAACATGGGTCGTTCACTCTCGCTGTTGCCCCTGCCGGCGCCTGTCAGGCGGTTACGGGGTCTCTGGTTTGAGGCGAGCCTAGCTCTTCGCGACTGCGAAATCGACCCGCCGTCAGGAATTTCCAGTCCTGGTGAATATCCAGTCCGTGTCCGTCGAAAGCCCCTTGTTGAAGCTGTAGCCGTCGCGGTCGAACGCCTTCAGATCCTCGGCGCGTTCGATCCGCTCATCGATGGCGAACCGCGCCATGGTCCCGCGCGCCTTCTTGGCGAAGAAGGAGATGATGCGGCTCTCGCCGTCCTTTTCCTCGCGGAAGTTGGGCGTGATGACCGGCAGCTTCAGCGCCTTGGCGTCGACCGCGCCGAAATACTCCTGGCTGGCCAAATTGATCAGCGTCGGGTCCTTCTGCCCCTCGGCGTCGTCGTTCAGCTGTTTCGAGATCCGGTCGCCCCAGAAGTCATAGAGGCTGGACCCGCGCCGGGTCTTCAGTCGCGTCCCCATCTCCAGTCGGTAGGGCTGAATCCGGTCCAGCGGACGCAGCAGGCCGTACAGGCCCGACAGGATGCGGAGGTGCTCCTGGGCGAACGTCAGCCCCGCCTTGTCGAGCGTGCGCGCCTCCAGCCCCTGGTAGACGTCGCCGTCGAAGGCGAAGGCGGCCTGGATGCCTGCGTCCAGCGCCTCGGGCTCGAAGGCCTTGAAACGGGCCTGGTTGAGCTTGGCCAGATCCGCTGAAATACCCATCAGGCGACGCAGATCGGCCTGGGTCTGATTTCGGGCGGTCTTCGAAAGGGAGGCCGTGTCCTCCACGAAACGGCGATGCGTCGCCGGGGTGTCCGAGGATGGCTCGGTGAAATCCAGGCGCTTGGCAGGCGAGAGTACGATCAACATGGCGCGCGGTTTAGTCGGGTTCGGCGACGGTTTGAAGCGCCGAGCCTAGAACAGGACCGCCGGATTCATGATCCGCTGGGGATCGATCGCCTTGCGGATGGCCTGCATGGTCGCGATTTCCAGCGGCGTCTTGTAGCGGCGAGCCTCTTCGGTCTTGAGGCGGCCCAAGCCGTGTTCGGCCGATATCGAGCCCTCGTACCTAGCGACGACGTCGTGAACCACCTGGGAGCCCGCCTCCCAGCGCCCGAGGAAGGCCTGAAGATCTCCGCCCGGCGGGCACAGGATGTCGTAGTGCATGTTGCCGTCGCCGACATGGCCGAAGGCGCTCACACGGGCCCCTGGCTCGAAGGCTTCCACGGCCGCCGTGGCCTCGTCGAGGAAGTCGGCGATGCGGCTGACGGGCACGGAGACGTCGTGTTTCCAGCCACCGCCCTCGGGGCGCTGTGCCGCCGACTGTTCCTCGCGCAGCTTCCAGAAGGCGCGGACCTGGGTCTCGTTCTGGGCTATGGCGGCGTCGGTGATCAGGTCTTCCTCGAAGGCGGCGGTCAGGATGCGCTCCATCCCGGCTTCGGCCGCGCCGGGCTCGCCCGAGGTCAGTTCGATCAGGACGTACCAGGGCTGGAGGCTGTCCAGCGGCTCGCGGACCCCGGGGATGTGTTTCAGGGCGAACTCGACGCCGATCCGCTTCATCAGCTCGAACGCTTCGACCCCGCCGCCGGTCTCTGCCTTGGCGCGGGCCAGCAGCTGGATCGCCGAGTGGGCACTGGCCAGACCGACCACGGCCGTGGCGCGGCTGCGCATGATCGGGAACAGCTTCAGGGTCGCGGCGGTAACCACGCCGAGCGTACCCTCGGCGCCGATCAGCAGCTGTTTCAGGTCGTAGCCGGTGTTGTCCTTGCGCAGTCGCTTCAGGCCATTGAACACCTGACCATCCGGCATGACGGCTTCAATCCCCAGCACCAGATCGCGCATCATGCCGTACCGCAGGACCGCCGTGCCGCCCGCATTGGTTGAGATGACCCCGCCGATGGTCGCCGTGCCCTCAGCCGCTAGGCTGAGCGGGAAGAATCGATCGGCCTTGGCCGCCAGTTGCTGGGCCTCGAGCAGGGTGACGCCGGCCTCTAGAGTCATCGCATCGTCCAGCGGAGTGACGTCTCGCACGGCGCGCAGGCGGCGGGTGGTCAGCAGGACCTCGCCGAACGGCACCTGCCCCCCGACTAGGCCCGTACCACCGCCCTGGGGGACGATAGCGACACCGTGGCGAGCGCAGATCTCGACCGCGCGAGCGACCTCGGCCGTCGTGCCGGGCGTCAGCATCAGCGGGGTGTTCCCTTGCCACTTGTTGCGCCATTCGGTCAGCGACGGTGCGATCTCGAACGGATCCTCTGTCCAACCGGAAGGGCTGAGCGCGGCTTTCAGTTCGTCGAGGGCGGAGGAGGAGGGGGAGGCCATGTCCTCGTTCTCTCAAAGCGTCGCCGTCCGCGCCAGCCCAAACAGGCGGTAGGGTGGCAAGATGAGCGATTACCGTTTGATGCCCGTGCCCGCTGTCGGAGTGGTCTGTTTCAAGGGCGACGATGTGCTGCTGATTCGACGGGGCACTCAGCCTCGCATCGGCGAATGGAGTCTGCCGGGCGGACGGATCGAGCCGGGAGAACGCGCCGTCGATGCGGCGTTGCGCGAATTGCGCGAGGAAACCGGGGTCGAGGCCCGTGTTCTGGGGCTGATCGACGTGGTGGACGGAATTTTTCCGGAGGCCGGGCGTCACTATGTGCTGATCGACTATGTCGCGGAATGGACTGGCGGAGATCCGGTCGCTGGGGACGACGCGGCCGAGGCCGCCTTCGTGCCGGCGGAGACCGCTATGGCCCGCGTGGATTGGAGCGAGACCCGGCGCGTGATCGCCCTTGCGAAACAGATGCTGGCGGTTCTGGAGGCGTCGTCAGGTCCCGTCACTCACCACCCTGTGCCCTAATGTCGCATGTAGACGTCAGGCGGCGCCGACGATTCTGTCCGAAGCCGTTCTTCTAGATACGGCCGGCATCCCGTCGGCCCCGGGGGAAATATCCGATGAATATCAAACTGCTCGTGGCGGCCTCGGCCGTCGCTCTCATGTTCGGCACCAGCGCCATTGCGCAGGCCACCATGACCGTCACCAACGACGGCGAAGTCGCAATCGTCAGCCTGGCCATTTCGGGCGAGTCGTCGGACGACTTCGGCGACAACCTGCTCGATGAAGAAATCGCGCCGGGCGCCGGCGTCGAAGTCACCTTCGATGTCGGCGACGACTGCGTTCAGGACGTCCAGGCCACCTATGAGGACGGCGACACCGAAGAAGTGATGGGCGTCGACCTTTGCTCGGGTGACGGCTTCGAAGTCGAGGACGAAGACGGTCCGGGCGACGGCGATGAAGAAGAGGAAGAGGAAGAGGAAGAGTAGTCTTTCGACCCACTCTTTACCGACGCGGCGGCTTCCGAGAGGGGGGCCGCCGTTTTCGATTGTGGCGCGAGCGGGCGGGGCGGGGTAGCCTTCATCCAGGAGGGTCCTGAATGTCCTATTTCGCCATCGTACTGCTGGTCTTCGCAGTCATCTTCGTCTTCAGCGTCGTCAAGATCGTGCCCCAGGGACGTGAGCTGACGGTCGAGCGGTTCGGGAAATACACCAAGACCCTGAAGCCCGGGATCAGCATCCTGATTCCGTTCGTCGAGCGGATCGGCCGGCGGATGAACATGATGGAGCAGGTCCTGGACGTGCCCCAGCAGGAGGTCATCACCAAGGACAACGCCATGGTGAAGGTCGACGCCATCGTCTTCATCCAGGTCATGGATGCGCCGAGCGCGGCCTATCGGGTCGAGAACCTGCCCTATGCGATCACCCAGCTGTGCTCGACTAACCTGCGGACTGTCGTTGGGTCGATGGACCTCGATGAGGTCCTGTTCCAGCGGGACAACATCAACTCGCGCCTGCTGACCGTGATCGACGCAGCGACCGAGCCGTGGGGCGTCAAGGTCAACCGGATCGAGATCAAGGACCTGACACCGCCCGTCGACATCACCAACGCCATGGCCCGCCAGATGAAGGCCGAGCGCGAACGCCGCGCCGTCATCACCGAGGCCGAGGGCGAGAAACAGGCCGCCATCGCCCGGGCCGAAGGGGCCAAACAGGCGGCGATCCTGGAGGCCGAGGGCCGCAAGGAGGCCGCCTTCCGCGACGCAGAGGCCCGCGAACGCGCCGCCGAGGCCGAGGCCAAGGCCACCGCCATGGTGTCGGAAGCCATCGCGCGCGGCGACGTCAACGCTATCAACTACTTCGTGGCCCAGAAATACGTCGAGGCCTTCGCCGAACTGGCGCGCAACCCCACCGCCAAGACGGTCATCGTTCCGGCCGAGATGGGCAGTCTGGTCGGTACGATCGCAGGGATCGGCGAACTGGTCGGCCTGGCCAAGGACCAGCAACGGAACCCGCCGAGCCCCGCAGCGCCGCCGCGCGCCAGCCGGGCGTCCGTGCCTCCGACCGCGTAGGGAGGGACCCAGGGATGGACGCCATTCTCGACATCTACGCCTCACAGCCGTTCTGGATCTGGCTAGCGGTAGGCGTGGTTCTTTTGGCCATCGAGGCGGCCATCTCGACGGAGTGGCTGTTGTGGCCGGCGGTCGCAGCCGTCGTCGTGGCGGTCTTGGCCGCGCTGGGCCTGCAGGTGGGGCTGGCGGTCGAGGTGGGCATCTTCGCCGGGCTGACGATCCTGGCCACCGCCATGTCCCGTCGCTTGATCAAGCGGGTGAACCCTGAAGATCACCCCGACATCAACGACCGTGACCTGCGCCTGATCGGTCAGAGGGCGCGGGTGGTGCAGCCGTTCGTGGACGGCCGCGGCCGAGTGTTCGTCTCCGGCGCCGAATGGGCCGCGCTGATCGAAGGGGACGCCCCGCCGGTCGGCGACAGCGTCGTGGTGGACCGACTGGACGGCCCCTCGCTGAGAGTCCGGCGCGAAGCCTGACGGGTCAGCTCATCCCGGCCACGGCGCCGACTTCGTCGCGACAGGCGCCCGACGCGGTGTTCAAAAGCTCGGTCTCTTCCCCGGCCATGCGTGAAAGCGTGGCGACGGTCTGGGGCGTCACCACCCCCGAGTTCAGCGCCTCGACCTGGGCGTTATAGAACTCGATCCGTTTCTCATGCGCCGCATAGGCCGCGTCGCTGATCTCGTCGGGGAAGACCATCGTCATCTGAAGGTACTGTTGGTAGAGCGAGGTCGACAGCGCGCCGCCGGTCTCCAGGCTGGTTTCGATCGCGGCGCGGGTCTCGTCATCGATCTCGCCCTCCGTCAGGGCGGCGGCCGTTTCGCTGTCGGCGGCGGCGCGCGCGGTCAGTTCGCTGAACTGAAGACAGGTCGAGAGCTGGGTCTCGAAGATCTTCTGCTTGGCGGCGGTGCGTGACACGTCCAGGGCCTGGACCGCCGTGAACATGGATGCGACGGCGACGATGATCGCCGAGATCGCCGATACGGTGGCGATGGTGCCCTCGACGGACACCCGCTGGGTCTTGCCTTGGGGGGCCGCAGGCTCGGGAAGAATCGGGGTCTGATCGGTCATGGGCGAACCTCAGCCCATTCAAATCACCGTCGCAACACCAGGGTTCGGCGAATCGGAAACCGTCAGGTTCTGGCGGCGCGCATCCGGTCGATGCCGAGATTGGCCAGCTGATCGGCGCGTTCGTTCAGCGCATGGCCGGCGTGACCCTTGACCCAGTGCCACTTCACCTCGTGGCGCGCCCGGGCGACGTCCAGCCGCTTCCACAGGTCGTCGTTCTTGACCGGCTTCTTATCCGCGGTCTTCCAGCCCCGCGCCTTCCAGCCGTGGATCCAGTTGGTGATGCCGTCCATCACGTATTTGCTGTCAGTGTGGAGGTCGATCTGACAGGGCCGCGTCAGGGCCTCGAGCGCCATGATGGCGGCCGTCAGCTCCATGCGGTTGTTGGTGGTCAGGGGCTCGCCGCCGCACAGCTCCTTGGTCTTGCCAGACGCCTGCAGGATGGCGCCCCAGCCTCCGGGCCCAGGATTGCCCTTGCAGGCGCCGTCGGTGTGGATGGTGACGTGACTCATTTTCGCGGGCTTACAGGTTCGCTTGGCGCGCCGCCATCCGTTGGACTATAGGGACCGTATGTTTGACGCGGGTCGCTTTCGACCCGTTCGAGGAGAGTCTTCGTGGGCAGCTTCAGCATCTGGCATTGGGCCATCGTCATCGTCGTGGTCGCCCTGCTTTTCGGCGGCAAGGGCAAGATCTCGAACCTGATGGGCGATGCCGCCAAGGGCATCCGGGCGTTCAAGGACGGCCTGAAGGACGAGGACAAGAAGGAAGAGGCGCCGGGCGTCCTGCCGCGTACCGACGCGGAAAAGGAAGAGCTGAAGCGCTAGGTCCGGATCGCGAAAGAGCCTGACGCATGGGCGGCCTCGGCCCCGGGATCGGGGGCCTCGAATATCTGGTGATCGGCATCGTGGCGCTTCTGGTCGTTGGACCTGAGCGGCTGCCTGGAATGCTGCGCCAGTTGGGCAAGCTGGTCGCCAAGGCGCGCGGCATGGCCAACGACTTCCGTTCCAGCTTCGACGAGATGGCGCGACAGTCGGAATTGGACGACCTGCGCAAGGAGGTCCAGGCCCTGAGGGACGGCACCAGCACGGCCGGGCAGGGGATGGTGCGCCTCGGCGACGAGGCCAACGCCGCCTTCAAGGACATCAAGGACGAGCTCGAGAAGCCCGCCTATGTCGAGCCGCCGCCTCGCGCGGTGATGCTGGACCAGCCGGAGTTCCCGGAACCGGTCATCGAGCCTGTGAAGCCGTTGAAGGCACGCAAGCCGCGCGCGACGGCAGCCAGGAGTGCGGCCGCTACCAAGTCGAGCGCGACGCCGGCCTCCAAGCCCGCTGCGGTTAAGCCCACTCCAGCCAAGCCCACGGCGGCCAAGTCAGTGAAGACCAAAGCCGCCACGCCGAAGGCTGCGAAGCCGCGCGCGCCACGCAAGCCTAAAGTCGCTCAATGACCAACCGCGACGAAGCCGAGATCGAGGCGTCGCGGGCGCCGTTGATGGACCATCTGGTCGAGCTGCGCGGGCGGCTGGTGACCTGTGTCGTGGCGTTCGGCCTGGCGTTCATCCTGTGCTTCTTCTTCGCCGGGCCGATCTATGTGTTCCTGGTCAAGCCGTTCGCGGCGGCCAGCGCGCTGCACGCCAACATGGTGGGCCACAGCGTGTCACCGCTGGACCTGATCCTGGTCACGGCGGGCATCCATCCGATGCCGGCGACGACGCAGGAGGCGGCCCAGTTGATCTATACCGCGCCGCTGGAGATCCTTTTCACCAAGATGAAGCTGGCGGGCTTCGGAGCCGTTTTCCTGGCCTTCCCGGTGCTGGCCTTCCAGCTCTATCAGTTCGTGGCGCCGGGCCTGTATCGCAACGAGAAGGGCGCCTTCCTGCCCTTCCTGGTGGCTTCGCCTCTGTTGTTCCTGCTGGGCGCGTCGCTGGTCTATTTCGTGATGCTGCCGTTCGTGATGTGGTTCTCGCTCAGCCAGCAGATCAGTTCGGACACGGTGGCCGTGGCCCTGCTGCCGAAGGTGTCGGAGTATCTGAACCTGGTGACGGCGCTGGTTCTGGCCTTCGGCCTCTGTTTCCAGTTGCCGGTCGTGATGACCTTGCTGGGGCTGGCGGGTCTGATCAGTTCAAAGTTCATGGCAGAAGGTCGTCGCTACGCCATCGTGGCCGTCGTCGTCCTGGCCGCCATCGTGACGCCGCCGGACCCGATCAGCCAACTGATGCTCGCCGTGCCGCTGTGCATCCTCTACGAAATCTCGATCTGGTGCGTGCGGCTGATCGAATTGCGCCGCAAGAAGGACGAGGACGCCGAACAGCTGGCTTCAGCCTAGGCGCTGGGATACGGGGTTTCTGCTCGACCCAATGCCAACGCGCTCTGAGCCATGGGCTGTTTTGGATGCAGATCGATCTAGACGGACGAAACTGGCAGACGGAAGGCGACTTCATCGAAGCCGTTCTGGCGGCCGTGGAAGCTCCGTCATGGCATGGGCGCAACTACAACGCTCTGCGAGACTCCTTCGTCGCAGGCTCGGTCAACGGGATAGATCCCCCTTACGACTTCATCATCACAATGCCGCCCACTCATAATCCGGAGTTGGCGGAGGCGGTTCGCTACTTCGTGGCCCGGATGTCCGACTGGCAGGCAGAAGGCGCCCAACTCTCCGTTCGCGTGGTCTAGCTCGACGGCTCGCCCAAGATGGCCGTTGACTGCCGCTGATCGCCGGGTGCCGCCTACCAACAGAAAGCCCCGGACGGCGGACCGTCCGGGGCTCTTGCTATCAGCCGACCTTGCCGATCAGCAGCTGTAGTACATGTCGAACTCGACCGGATGCGGGTGCAGTTGCAGGCGCATGACCTCTTCCATCTTCAGCTCGATGTAGCTGTCGATGAAGTCGTCATCCATGACGCCGCCCTTCTTGAGGAAGGCGCGGTCCTTGTCGAGGTTCTCGAGGGCTTCCTTGAGCGAGCCGCAGACCTCGGGGATCGAGCCGCGCTCTTCCGGCGGCAGGTCGTAGAGGTTCTTGTCGGCGGGGCCGCCCGGATCGATCTGGTTCTCGATCCCATCGAGGCCGGCCATGAGCAGGGCGACGAAGGTCAGATAGGGGTTGCCCATCGGGTCGGGGAAGCGAGCCTCCAGACGCTTTGCCTTGGGCGACGAGGTGTGCGGGATACGGATCGAGGCCGAACGGTTGCGGGCCGAATAGGCCAGTTTCACCGGGGCTTCGTAGCCGGGCACCAGACGCTTGTAGGAGTTGGTGGTCGAGTTCGCGAAGGCGTTGATGGCCTTGGCGTGCTTGATGATGCCGCCGATGTACCACAGACATTCCTGGCTCAGACCGGCGTACTTGTCGCCGGCGAACTGGGGCTTGCCGTCCTTCCAGATCGACATGTGGACGTGCATGCCCGAGCCGTTGTCGCCGAACATGGGCTTGGCCATGAAGGTCGCCGACTTGCCGTAGGCCGCGGCCACGTTGTGGATCACGTACTTATAGAGCTGGAGGCGGTCGGCCATGGTCAGCAGGTCCGAGAACTTCAGGCCGAGCTCGTGCTGGGCCGGGGCCACCTCGTGGTGGTGCTTCTCGGGGTTGAGGCCGAGGTCGCGCATGACGCCCAGCATCTCGCCGCGCAGGTCCTGGCCCGAGTCGACCGGGTTGACGGGGAAGTAGCCGCCCTTGGGCCCGGGGCGGTGGCCCATGTTGCCCTCGGTGTATTCCGAGCCCGTGTTGGCCGGCAGCTCGATCGAATCGTAGGAATAGCCGGTGTTGTGCGGCTTGGTGTTCCAGCGGACGTCGTCGAAGATGAAGAACTCGGCTTCCGGGCCGAAATAGACCTGGTCGCCCACGCCCGAGGACTGGACATAGGCCAGGGCCTTCTTGGCCATCGAGCGGCTGTCGCGGTTGTAGGGTTCGCCCGTGTCCGGGTTCATCACGTCGCAGAACAGGAACATCGTCGTCTGCTGGTAGAAGGGATCGATGTAGGCCGTCGTCAGGTCCGGCATCAGCAGCATGTCCGACTCGTTGATCGCCTTCCAGCCGGCGATGGACGAGCCGTCGAACATCGTGCCCTCTTCGAGGAATTCCTCGTCGACCAGGTCGATGTCGAAGGTGACGTGCTGCAGGCGACCCTTGGTGTCGGTGAAGCGGACGTCGACGTATTTCACGTCCTTGTCCTTGATCTCCTGCAGGATTTTCTTGGCGGCGCTCATGGTCGATGATCCTTCTTCGTTTCTTCTGGGGAGGAAGTTTTTTGCGGGGTTGGGCCTAGACGGCTTGCGCCCCGGTTTCGCCGGTGCGGATGCGGATGACGTCGATCACGTCGGAGACGAAGATCTTGCCGTCACCGATCTTGCCGGTGCGAGCTGCGGTCTGGATGGCCTCGACCACGGCCGGGTAGAGGTCGTCGGCGACCACCACCTCGATCTTGATCTTGGGCAGGAAGTCGATGACGTATTCGGCGCCGCGATAGAGTTCGGAGTGACCCTTCTGACGGCCGTATCCCTTGGCTTCGAGCACGGTCATGCCCTGCACTCCGATGTCCTGGAGCGCCTCCTTAACGTCGTCGAGCTTGAACGGCTTGATGACGGCTTCGATCTTCTTCATGGGCGCCCCCGAGGCGGCATCGAATAGGCCACACACTCGGGGACCAAAGGGACATCGCATCGCACCATAAGGCAAGGGGCGATTTGCATTTTCGTCACGGAAGAGCGTTCTGGAAACGATGAGTGAAACCAACGACCCCGCCTTGTGGCGCAAAGCCCTGCCGTGGCCCGGCCCGGATACGCACAAGCATCAGCGCGGGCGGCTGGGCGTGGTGTCGGGCGGACGGTTGAGCACCGGAGCGGCCCGGCTGGCGGCGCGGGCGGGCCTGAGGGTGGGGGCGGGTCTGGTGCGGATCCTGTGTCCGCCGGATGCGGGCTCGGTGATCGCCGGGGCCGTCGAGGCGGTCATGGTGTCGGATTTCGAGACGCCGGAGGCCCTGGCGACGCTGGCCGAGCCGCTGGATTGCGTGGTGATCGGGCCGGCGGCGGGGCTGACCGAGGCGACGGAGAGGAACCTGGCCGCGCTGGCCGGGACGAAGGCGGCCCTGGTGGTCGATGCGGACGCTCTGACGCTGTTCAAAGGGAGGGCGGAGGCGCTGTTTCCGCTCCTGAATGCGGCCGATGTGATGACCCCGCACGAGGGCGAGTTCGAACGACTGTTTCCGGGCCTGCTGGCGAGCGGTCGGGAAGCGGCGGCGGTCGAGGCGGCGCTGGCCAGCGGGGCGCATATTGTGTTGAAGGGCCGAGAGACGGTGATTGCAGAGCCGGACGGGCTGGTCAGGGTCAATCGTAACGGCACGCCGTGGCTGGCGACAGCGGGCAGCGGCGATGTCCTGGCGGGGCTGATCGGCGGATTGATCGCTTCGGGCATGCCGACGTTCGAGGCGGCGTCGGCTGCGGTGTGGATGCACGCGGATGCGGCCGGGCGGTTCGGGCCGGGACTGACGGCGGAGGATCTGCCGGGGCTAATCCCGGCGGTGCTGCGCGATCTGGCGTGACGGCGATCGCAATCCACAGCGGAAGAACAAAGGCGGAACAATTGGCTTGAGGCGTTTGTCTCGGCGTGGTTCGCTGGCGGGAGGGAGCCCGCCATGCGTGACATTCGAAACGATTTCTATGAGCCGCGAAACCTGAGCGAGCCGGGGGCGCGGCTGGTTGTCGCGTGCGACGCGCGGGGGTGCGAGCGGGCGACCCTGATGGACCCCCGGCCGCTGTTCGGGGCGCGGCGATACTGGCCCGTCAGCGGGCGATCGGAGCGGTTCCGGTGCACCTGCGGGTCGCGGGTGACGACGCTGACCTACACGGCGAATACAGCCCAGAAGGATGGGCCGATCTCGATGGATGCGATCCGTCTCTGGCTCTGACGCAGTTGCCTGATCCAGCCGGGTCGCCTAGGTCCGGTGGGTGAGCCTTGAATCCCTTCCCGCAGAAGTCGCCGGGGGCGACGTGACCGCCTATCGCAGGGCGCTGGGCGCGTTCGCGACCGGGGTCTGCGTCGTGACGGCCGACAGCCAGCTCGGGCCGCTGGGGATCACCATCAACTCTTTTACCTCGGTGTCGCTGACGCCGCGCCTGGTGGTGTGGTGCCTGGATGAGCGGTCCGAGCGCTGGCCTGCCTTCTGCGAGGCGGAACGGTTCTCGATCCACGTTCTGGATGCCCAGTCGGAGGCCCTGGCCCGCCGCTTCGCCAAGGGCATCGGACTGATGGAGCCGCATGAGTTCCAGCGCGTGGGCGAGGCGCCGCCGAGGCTGGGTGCCGCGGCTGCACGGTTCGACTGCAAGACCCACGACCGGGTGCAGATGGGCGACCATATGATGATCATCGGCGAGGTCGAGGGCTTCGAGGCCTCGGGCGGGGCGGCCGCCCTGACCTATTTCCAGGGCCGCTACGGCATCGCCGGCGGAGCCCAGGCGTGAGGATCGGTTTCGCGGGCCTGGGCGTGATGGGCGGGCCGATGGCGCGCCATCTGGTCAAGGCCGGTCACGAGGTCGCGGGCTACAACCGCTCGCCCGACAAGGCGCGGGCCTGGGCTGAGGCC
The DNA here is from genome assembly GCF_058681135.1 of Brevundimonas sp. FV1ye28. Taxonomy (NCBI): domain Bacteria; kingdom Pseudomonadati; phylum Pseudomonadota; class Alphaproteobacteria; order Caulobacterales; family Caulobacteraceae; genus Brevundimonas; species Brevundimonas sp. FV1ye28. Next base: position 681,958 of record NZ_CM178731.1, read on the forward strand.
AGCGGCGGGGTGTTCGCGGGGACCGTGGGCGAGGCGGCGACGGGCGCGGACCTGTTCATCCTGTGCGTCGGCAATGACGACGACGTGCGCCAGGTCGTGGGCGAGGCGCTGTCCACCCTGAAGTCGGGCGCCGTCATCGTGGATCACACGACAACCTCGGCCAGGGTGGCGCGGGAGATGGCCGAGCTGTGCGGCGTGCAAGGCGTGGCCTTCATCGACGCGCCGGTCTCGGGCGGTCAGGCGGGGGCCGAGAACGGCCAGCTCAGCGTCATGGCGGGCGGCGATGCGGAGGCGCTGGAAACGGCGCGGCCGGCGGTCATGGCCTATTCCAAGGCGATCCAGCACATGGGCCCCTCGGGGGCGGGCCAGCTTACGAAGATGGTCAACCAGATCGCCATCGCCGGCGTGGTCCAGGGGCTGGCTGAGGCCGTGCATTTCGCCAAGGTCGCGGGGCTGGATACGGACGCCGCCTATGACGCCGTGTCCAAGGGCGCGGCCCAGTCCTGGCAGATGGACAACCGCTGGAAGACGGCGGCCAAGGGCGAGTTCGAGTTCGGCTTCGCGGTCGACTGGATGCGCAAGGACCTGGGGCTGGTGCTGGACGAGGCGCGGGCGAACGGCGCGGTGCTTTCGCTGACGGCCCTGGTGGATCAGTTCTATTCAGAGGTTCAGGGGATGGGCGGGAACCGCTGGGACACGTCGAGCCTGAAGGCGCGCCTGAAGCCCTGAACCGCCCGGATTGGACTCGAAGGGCCCCGAGTCCAGCGAGTCCATTTCGCCGAGAAGTGCCGCATAGTGGGTTGAATTTCATAGACTACATAGGGTGAGGTGGAGTTGGGCTCCGGGACGCCCTTGAGTCCAAATCATGTGCTGGAGGGTAAGATGAGCCTGCGTTTCGCGACGATGCTGATGTGTGCGGCGCTCTGGTGCGGTTCAGCGAGCGCCCAGACCTGGACGCCGGTCGAGGGGGATGTGGCAATCGGCGACCTGCCGATGGCGCGTGGCGAGGCCCTGGCCAACGCTCGGATACACTATCGGACTTTGGGCGAGCCCCGGCGCGATGCGGACGGCAAGGTCACCAATGCGGTGATGCTGCTGCATGGCACGGGCGGGACGGGGGCGACCTTCCTGTCTCCGCAGTTCGCGGGCGAGCTGTTCGGACCGGGCCAGCCGCTGGATGTGACCCGCTACTATATCATCATGCCCGACGGGCTGGGCCACGGCGGATCGTCGAAGCCCAGCGATGGCCTGCGCGCCCGCTTCCCCGAGTACGGCTACAACGAGATGGTCGAGGCGCAGCGGCGGATGCTGGTCGACGGGCTGAAGGTCGATCGTCTGCGGCTGATCCTAGGCACCTCGATGGGCTGCATGCATGCCTTCGTGTGGGGCGAGGAACACCCCGAGTTCGCCGACGCCCTGATGCCCATGGCCTGCATCCCGACCGAGATCGTCGGGCGCAACCGGCTGTGGCGCTCGATGGTCAAGGACGCCATTCGCGCGGACCCGCTGTGGAACGGTGGCGACTATGTCGAACAGCCCGTGCAGGGGTTGAGGACGGCGGTGGACCTGTTGCTGCTGGCCGGCGGAGCGGTGATGCCGATGCATCGCGATCTGGCCACGCCCGAGGCCGTCGACGGCTATCTGGCGACCCAGCTGGAGCGGCGGCTGCCGACGATCGACGCCAACGACTTCTGGTATCAGGTCAATGCGTCCTGGGACTACGACCCCTCGGCCAACCTGGAGCGGATCACGGTACCGGTGGCCTGGATCAACTCGGCCGACGACTTCATCAATCCGCCGGAACTGGGACTGGCCGAACGGTTCGCGCCGCGGATCGCCAACGGGACCTATCGGCTGATCCCCAACAGCCTCGACGGCAAGGGCCACGGGACCCATACGTGGGCGCGGTTCTGGAAGGACGATCTGGTGGCGTTGCTGGCGCGGAGCGAACGGTAGGTCCTATCGACACTCAGGCTCCTTCCCATCCGTGAACCCCGGCGAAGGCCGGGGTCCAGATCACGGATCCAGGCGGCCGGGATATCGCACCGACCTTCCTGCGGGGCGTCGGCGTTCGCCATCTGGACCCCGGCCTTCGCCGGGGTGCACGGTGAAAAAGGGTCGCACGGTCCGGTGTCGGTGGAGCCTAAGGAGCGGCTTCCCGCCAGGCCTGGAGGATTGTGATCTTGGGTTCCAGCATCTGGCCGCGCATGAAGCCTTCGCCCTCGGTGGGGGAGGTGGGCGCCGCGAGGATGGTGCGGATCACGTCCATCCCCTCGACGACCCGGCCGAAGACGGCGAAGCCGTCGGGATCGATCGAGAAGGACCGGCCGGCGTCATAGGACAGGGTCGGTCCGACCGAGACGAAGAAGTCGCCCGTGGCGGTGCCGGGCGCATAGCGAGCCATGGAGACCGCGCCGTCGATGTGGCTGAGGCCCGTCTGGGTCGTCGGCTCGTGAGCGATGGGCGGCAGGCTGCGCTCGGGATCATTGTTCGTGCCGCCCTGGACCAGGCCGGTAGGGGCGCCCGGCGCGGCCTGCATGGCGCGATAGAAGCTCGTGCCGTCGAAGCGGTGCTCGTCCACGTATCTGAGGAAGTTGGCGGCGGTGACCGGGGCCTTGGTCGTCTCGACCTCGATGACGATGCGGCCGGCCGAGGTTTCCATCTGCACGCGGGGCAGGACGGGCGCGGGCGCGTCCTGGGCACCGGCGATGGCGGGCCATAGCAGCAAGGCGGCCCACAACAGGACGGGGAGGCCGAAGAAGCGGCGTCTGATCATCGGAGGTGTCTCACGTCGTTCGCGGGCGACGCTAGCGGGATCAGCCGGCCTCTGCCAGAGCGCGATCCAGCGACAGGACGGGCAGTTCGCCAATGTCCCAGCCACGCGCGCCGATGGGCTCGGCCAGGGGGCGGCAGATGCCGGGGCCGGTCAGGAAGGGGAAGTCGAGGCTGACGGCCAGCTCGCGCTCGACCTTGGTGCGGACGTTGGTCAGTCCGGCCCAGATGCGACGGCGCCTGTATTCCGAGGCGTGCGAGGCGAACCGCCGGAGCGCGGCCGTCCGAACTTCCTGTGTCGCGTGGGGCAGGACGAGGGTGACGCTGGTGACGGTCTTCTCGGCCAGTTGGCGGACCTCGAAATCGGGATCCTGGGTGCGGAGGTCCAGGCGGGCGAAGGCGCAGCTGAGGGCCTCGTGGATCACCTTGATGGACTGGAACGACGGGGCGCGCGGCACGTCATAGACGGTTGCGGCCAGTTGAACGCGGGTCTCCGGCGGCAGGATGCCCAGCAGTTCGACATAGTTGGCGCGCTGGGTCGGGCGGACCAGGGTCGAGAAGGAGACCGGCACATAGAGGGGCGCGGTGCTGGGGAAGTCGAGCAGGAAGCGCAGCGCCGTCATCACGCAGCCGCCGTCGAACGATTCGGAATCGATCGGCAGGTGCTCCTCTCCATCGACGGCGCTGTACCAGGTCTCGGCGCGGGACGGGGTGCAGCTGATGACGTCGCCGACGAAGGCCCGGCCACGGGGGAAATAGATCCCTTGGGCGGCGTCGATGGAGGGGCCGAAGTTGAAATCGTCGATCGGGCCCTTGGGTGCGCGCACGTCCTCGGGCACATCGATCAGGGTTCCGTCGGGCGCGATGCGACGCAGGCGGCCGCCTTTCGGCAGGCGACCGGGGTCCTCCATGGCCAGCACCACCTCTTCGGCGGTGGCGGCGGTGAAGGCCTGGATGGCTTCGTCCTCACCCTCGAACAAGACCAGTTTGACGGCGTCCTCGACGCCGGTGCCGAACAGCCGCTCCTGAAGCTCGGTGGCCAGGTGGGCCAGTTCGACGGTGTCGAGCTGGTCTGTCTGGGGGTCGCTGAGCAGATAGCAGTAGTGGCTCAACTGATCGGCGGTGCGTGGCCGGACCCAGCGGACCTCAAGGAAGATGTTGGCATATTTGGCGACCAGCGGGCCGAGCGTCTCCGCAGGCAAATCCGTGCGATTTGCGTCGACCATGACCCGCAGGCACGAAACAGCCGTCATCCGGTTCCCTTTTCCCGAGCATTTGCGGGTCCGGGTGAAGATTTGGCGAAGGAGCTTTGCCGTTAGCGGCCCAGCAGACGGGCGGCTTGGGGCGCGAAATAGCTGAGCACGCCGGCGCAGCCCGCACGCTTGAAGCCGTGCAGGGTCTCCAGGATGGCGCGGTCCTGGTCCAGCCAGCCGTTGGCGATGGAGGCCTGCATCATGGCGTACTCGCCGCTGACTTGGTAGGCGAAGGTCGGGATCTTGAAGGTCTCGGAGACCCGCTGGACGATATCGAGATAGGGCATGCCGGGCTTGACCATGACCATGTCGGTGCCCTCGGAGATGTCCATGGCGACCTCCTTCAGGGCCTCGTCGGAGTTGGCGTAGTCCATCTGATAGGTCTTCTTGTCGCCGGTCAGCATCTTCGCCGAGCCGACAGCGTCGCGGTACGGGCCGTAGAAGGCCGAGGCGAACTTGGCGGCGTAGGACAGGATCAGGGTGTCGTGGAAGCCGTTGGCCTCCAGCGCCTCTCGGATGGCCTGGACCCGGCCGTCCATCATGTCGGAGGGGGCGACGACGTCGGCGCCGGCGTGGGCCTGGATAAAGGCCTGTTCGGCGAGGCGGTCGAGCGAGGCGTCGTTGACGATGCGGCCGTCTTCCACGACGCCGTCATGGCCGTGGTCGGTGTAGCAGTCGAGCGCCACGTCGCACATGACGCCGATCTCGGGCGCCGCGTCCTTGATGGCCTTGATGCAGTCGGGGATCAGGCCGTCGGGATCGGTCGCGCCTGTGCCGATGGCGTCCTTGGTGGCGGCGTCGACATTGGGGAAGAGGGCGACCATGGGGATGCCGAGGTCGCGGGCCTCGACGGCGGCCTGGGCTGCGGCTTTCGGCGACAGGCGGAAGACGCCGGGCATGGAGGGGACGGGGACGCGGTCTTCCGAGCCATCGTGGACGATCAGGGGCCAGATCAGGTCTGACGGCGTCAGGGTGGTCTCGGCGACGAGGCGGCGCACCCACGGCTGGCTGCGCAGGCGGCGGGGACGGGCCATGGGGAAGGCGGCGGGCATGAAGGGGAGGGTCATGGGCTGTATCTACCTTCCTTCTCCCGGCGGGAGAAGGTGGCCGCGAAGCGGACGGATGAGGGGTTGGCTTCGCCGTTGAGGCACGACCCTCACCCTTTCGCGCCAGAACGACGGCTGCGCCGCCGTGCGCTCAAGCCCTCTCCCACCGGGAGAGGGATGCGGATAGAAGCGTCGAAAAGTTTGCAGGAAACACCATGGATTTCGCCCTCAACGAAGATCAACGCGCCATTCAGGATGCGGCGCGGGCCTTCGCCGACGCAGAACTGGCGCCGCACTCGGCCGAGTGGGACGAGCACAAGATCTTCCCGGTCGATGTGATGCGTCAGGCGGCCGAGATGGGCTTCTGCGGGATCTACGCGTCGGAGGAGCATGGCGGCATGGCCCTGGGCCGGGTCGAGGCGGCCTTGATTTTTGAAGAGCTGTCACGCGGAGACGTGGCGACGGCGGCCTTCATCTCGATCCACAATATGTCGACCTGGATGATCGACCGGTTCGGCTCCGACGACCTGCGTCAGCGCTATGTGCCGAAGCTGACGACGATGGAGAACATCGCCTCCTACTGCCTGACCGAGCCGGGCTCGGGATCGGACGCGGCGGCTATGCGGACGACGGCGGTCAGGGACGGTGACGACTGGGTTCTGAACGGGTCAAAGGCCTTCATCTCGGGGGCCGGGACCTCGGACATCTATGTCGTCATGGCGCGGACCGGCGAGGCGGGGGCCAAAGGGATTTCCGCCTTCGTCGTCGACAAGGATGCGCCGGGCCTCAGCTTCGGAGCGCAAGAGAAGAAGATGGGCTGGAACGCCCAGCCGACGGCCATCGTCCAGTTCGACGACTGTCGCGTGCCGGCGGCGAACCTGCTGGGCACGGAAGGGGACGGCTTCCGCTATGCGATGTCGGGTCTGGACGGCGGGCGGCTGAACATCGCGGCCTGTTCGCTGGGCGGGGCGCGGCTGGCGCTGGAGACGGCGCTCGCCTACGTCACGACGCGCAAACAGTTCGGCAAGCCGATCGCCGATTTCCAGAACACCCAGTTCAAGCTGGCGGACATGGCGACGGAGCTGGAGGCGGCGCGGCTGATGGTGCTGCGCGGGGCCTGGGCCATCGACACCGACCATCCCGAGAAGACCAAATGGTGCGCCATGGCCAAGCGCATGGCGACGGACGCCTGTCACCAGATCGCCGATGAGGCGCTGCAGCTTCACGGCGGCTACGGCTATCTGAAGGACTATCCGCTGGAGCGGATCGTGCGGGATCTGCGGGTGCACCGCATCCTGGAGGGGACGAACGAGATCATGCGGGTGATCACCGCGCGCGAGATGATGCGGCAGTGAGCGCGCCGCCGATCAAGTCCGTCCTGATCGTCGGCGGCGGCACGGCGGGCTGGATGGCGGCAGCGGCGATCAAGCGGTCGGTGGGGCCCAACGCCGAGGTGCGGCTGGTCGAGAGCGCCGACATCGGCATCGTCGGCGTGGGGGAGGCGACGGTGCCGCCGATCCGCGACTTCAACGCCCTGATCGGTCTCGACGAGGCCGAATTCATGCGCGAGACCAAGGCCACGATCAAACTCGGCATCGCGTTCAAGGGGTGGGGCCGCAAGGACAGCGCCTATTTCCACCCGTTCGGGACGTTCGGGACGGGGCCTACGCTGGGCGATTTTCCCGGCTCGTATTTCGCGCTCAGAGACCGGGGCAAGGCGGGGTCGCTGGAGGCCTATTCCATCACCTCGCATGCGGCCAAGCGTGGCAAGGTCGGGGCACGGTCGGGGGATCCCCGGTCGGCCCTGGCGGGATTTCATACCGCCTATCATTTCGATGCGACCCTGTATGGCCAGTATCTGCGCAAGGTCTGCGCCGGGCGGGGCATCGAGCGGATCGAGGGCGAGATCGTCGGGGTCGTGCAGCGGCCTGAGGACGGCTTCGTCGACCATGTCGTACTGAAGGACGGGCGTACGCTGAGCGCAGATCTATTCATCGACTGCACCGGGTTCCGGGGCCTGTTGATCGAGGGGGCGCTGAAGGCGGGGTACGAGGACTGGTCCCGCTGGCTGCCGATGAACCGGGCCATGGCCGTGCCCTGCGCCAAGGTGCGGGCGGTGGATCCGTTCACGTCCTCGACGGCGGAGGACGCCGGCTGGCGCTGGCGGATCGCGCTGCAGCACCGAACGGGCAACGGCTATGTCTATTGCTCGGACTTCATCGACGACGATGCGGCCAGGGAGACCCTGCTGGCGGGTCTGGACGGCGAGGCCCTGGCGGATCCGCGTCCACTGCGGTTCGTGACCGGCAGGCGCAAGAAGCTGTGGGACAAGAATGTCGTGTCGCTGGGCCTGTCGTCAGGCTTCATCGAACCGCTGGAATCGACCAGCATCCATCTGGTTCAGGCGGGGATCACCCGGCTGTTGCAACACTGGCCGGACACGGGCTTCAGCCAGACGAACACGGACGGCTACAACCGGCGTCTGAACCGCGAGATCGAGCTGATCCGCGACTTCGTGATCCTGCACTATCATGCGACCGAGAGGGACGACACGCCGTTCTGGCGGCAGGTCCGCGACATGCCGATCCCCGACAGCCTGGCCGAGCGGGTCGAGCTGTTCCGCGACCGAGGCCTGTTGTTCCAGGTCGGGGCCGACGAATATTTCAGCCAGGGCTCGTGGATGGCGGTGATGATGGGGCAGGGGATCGTGCCGAAGGCGCACAACCCCCTCTATGACTATCAGGACCTGGACCGGGTGGCGGCGGGCTTCGAGCAGATCAAACAGGCCTGGGCGGCGACGGCGGAAAACCTGCCGGCGCACGAGGATTATCTGAAGGCGAACAGGATGTGGGCGGGTCCAGGCCCAGATTGAATATGGTCTGAAAAATGATAAGCTGACCACAACTGATCAGGATCGGACATGCGCGAAGTCGGAGTGCTCGAAGCGAAGACGACATTCTCGTCCATCGTCGCCGAGGTCGAGCGGACGGGAGAGGACGTTATCGTGACGCGCTACGGAAAGCCCGCTGTGCGCATCTCATCAGCCGTCGCCAAACCTCGACTGAGCGAGGCCGAGCGCGCCGAGCTCATCCGCCAGATGATCGCGGATCGAGACAGGCAGCCCCTCATCGAACCTTTGGATATCCGAGACGCCCTGGGTCGCAACCGGGGTGAGGAATGGTCCTAGACGCCTCCGTCGCTGCGTCATGGTTTCTGAAAAATCAGGCGACGCGAAGAGCTGACGATCTTCTGGCGAATCGGGATCGCTACAGCTTTGTCGCGCCCATCTATTTCGCAGTCGAGTTGCGGAACCTGCTGCTGGTGGGTGAAAGGCGAGGAGCCCTGACCACGGCCATGGTCGATGAGAACCTTCTTCGCGCGGAGGTTCTCATCGACATCGAGCACGGCGATGTTCATGAGGAAGCCGAGGCCGCGATGGCGACCGGTCGCGCCTATGGTCTGACGCTTTACGACGCGATCTATCTGACCAAGGCCTTGCGCGAGGGCCGTGACCTGGCGTCACGTGATCGGCAACTGCTGGCGGCGGCGACCGCAGCCGGGGTGAAGATCTATGATGCCCGAGACCAGGAGCCGGCATGACTGAGGTATTGATCGGTATCCAGGGAGCGGTCGGGCGTATCACCCTGAACCGGCCGAAGGCGCTGCACGCGCTGAACCTCGGCATGTGCGAGATCATGTCCGACGCGCTGCTGACGTGGCGAGACGATGCGGCCGTCGTTTCGGTGCTGATCGACCATGCGGGCGAGCGGGGGTTCTGCGCGGGCGGGGACATCCGGATGATCGCCGAGAGCGGGGCGACGGATGCGGTGGAGGCGAAAGCCTTCTTCCTGTCGGAGTACCGGCTGAACCATCTGATGTTTTCCTATCCCAAGCCGATCACGGCCATCGTGGACGGGATCGTGATGGGCGGCGGCGTGGGCATCTCCGAACCGGCGACGGTGCGGATCGCGACCGAGCGGACGACCTATGCCATGCCGGAGACGGGGATCGGCCTGTTCCCCGATGTCGGCGGCGGCTGGTTCCTGCCGAGGCTGCCGGGCGAGGCCGGGACGTGGCTGGCGCTGACCGGGGCGCGGTTGAAGGCGGCGGACACCGTGGCGCTGGGGATCCACACGCATTTCGTTCCGGCCGATGCCGTCGAGGCCCTGAAGGCGCATCTGATCGCATCTGGACCGGACGCGGTGGCCGGTCATGCAGTGGATGCCGGACCTGCGCCGCTGGCGTCACATCGTGAGACCATCGACCGGCTGTTCGCCTTCGATACGGTCGAGGAAATCTTCGCGGCGCTGGAGGCGGACGGGTCGGACTGGGCGCTGGCGCAGCTGGCGATCCTGAAAGCCAAGTCGCCGCAGTCTCTCAAGATAACCCTGCGCCAGCTCAGGGCCGGGCGGGCGATGACCGACTTCGCCGAGGTCATGGCGATGGAGTATCGGCTGGGCGGGCGCGTGGTGCGGACCCACGACTTCCAGGAAGGCGTGCGGGCGGTCATCGTCGACAAGGACAATGCGCCGAAATGGTCGCCGTCAACGCTGGAAGGCGTGTCGGACGCAGACCTCGACGCGCTGTTCGCAGCCCTGCCGGCGGACGAGGAATGGACGCCGCTCGCCTGAGGGCTTGCATCCCGTGACGCTCTCGCGCGTATGTGCGCAGAACCGCTGTTCGAGGACCGTCCCATGTTGAAATCGTCGCTGCTGATCGCCGCCTCCGCCCTGGCCTTGGGCGCCTGCGCGCCGACGATGTCGGGTGAGACGCCAGCCGACCCGGCCGAGCGGGCATCCGCGACGGTCAACGACTACGCCCTGGCGATCGCCGACCCGCTGCGGCCCGCGAGCGAGGTGGCGCGCGATCCCTTGCGCAAGCCGGCCGAGATGCTGGCCTTCGCCCAGATCGACGGCGGCGAGCGGATCGCCGACGTCCGGCCGGAAGAGGGGTATTTCAGCCGACTGTTCGCCCGCGCGGTGGGACCTGAAGGCCGGGTCTACGCCTTCGTGCCGAACCAGACGGCGGCGCGCGAGAATGCGTTCGGCGACACCCTGGCGACCGACTATCCGAACGTGACGCGGGTCACCGGCGCGCTGGAGGACCTGACCTTCCCCGAGCCGCTGGACGTGGTCTTCATGGGCCAGGAATACCACGACTTCGTCATCGACCGGTTCGGCGTAGACGTGGCGCGGATGAACGCGGCGGTGTTCGCGGCGCTGAAGCCCGGCGGCCTCTATGTCATCCTGGATCACCAGGCGGCGGCGGGGGCGGGGACGTCCGTGGTCGGCACCCTGCACCGGATCGAGGGCTCGGCCCTGCGCGCCCAGGTCGAGGCTGCGGGCTTCGTCTTCGACGGCGAGACCGAGGTGGTGCGCAACCCGGACGACGACCACAGCCTGTCGGTCTTCGACGAGGCGATCCGCGGTCGGTCCGACCAGTTCGTCTATCGCTTCCGCAAACCCGCGTGAGGGCTCTGGCGGGGACGTAGGCGAGCGGCTAACCGGAAGCCAACAAGAACGCTTCCAGGGACCGCCGACATGACTAACGCCACGAAAATCGCCTTCATCGGCCTGGGCAACATGGGCGGCGGGATGGCCGCGAACCAGGCCAAGGCCGGCCATGCGGTCGCGGCCTTCGACCTGTCGGCGGCGGCGCTGGAGCGCGCGGCGGGCGCGGGATGCTCGGCTGCCGCGTCGGTCAGCGAGGCCGTGCGCGACGCCGAAGTGGTCATCACCATGCTGCCGGCCGGGCCGCATGTGCTGAAGGTCTATTCGGAACAGATCATCGGGGTGGCGCCGTCATCGGCCCTGCTGCTGGATTGCTCGACCATCGACGTGGACACGGCGCGCAAGGTCGCGGGACTGGCCAAGGAGGCGGGTTACGCCTTCGCCGACGCGCCGGTCTCGGGCGGGACGATGGCGGCGGACGCCGGGACCCTGGCCTTCATGGTCGGCTGCGACGAGGGTGACTTCGCGCGCATCGAGGCGGCGCTGGAGCCGATGAGCCGGGCCACTTTCCGCGCCGGCGACCACGGGGCGGGGCAGGCGGCCAAGATCTGCAACAACATGATCCTGGGCATCACCATGCTGGGGACCTGCGAGGCGATCGCCCTGGCCGAGAAGCTGGGGCTGGATCCGGTGAAGATGTTCGACATCGTGGCCAAGTCCTCGGGCCAGAGCTGGTCGACGACGACTTACTACCCGTGGCCCGGCCCCGTGCCGACCGCGCCGTCGAACCGCAATTATGACGGCGGCTTCGCCACGGCCATGATGCTGAAGGACCTGAAGCTGGCCCAGGACGCGGCGGCCAAGGCTGGGGCTTCGACGCCGCTGGGAGCGCAGACGGAGGCGTTGTTCCAGATGTTCGACGGGCTGGGTTACGGCGGTCGGGACTTCTCGGGGATCCTGCAGATGCTGCGTGGGAAGCTGGACGAGTTGCCGAAGGCGTGAGATCAGGCTGCGGCTATTTGTTCTTCGATGCTTTGCCGACAGTCCAAAGCAGCACCGCTTTGTAGAACTGAAAAATCAGCCAGCAGATGACGCCGGAGAATGCGATCACCGGGAGCCAGTGAAGTCCTGGAGCACGAGAATCGGAGGTTACGGCTAGGACAACCCAGCCGACCCAGAAAATTCGAATGACCCAAGCCAGGATTTTCAACGTCAGAACCGTTTTTGGACCGGGGACGACGGGCTTAGACGAAGCGGTCGGCTCTGCGATCGGTGCCGCTGATTTCGGCGTCCGAGTTTCAAGAGCGGTCTGAAGATCGCTGAGACGTTCTTCGGTCGATCTCTGCGGTTCGGTCATTACCCACAATATCGAGAACGAATGGGTCAGGCCACAAGGCTACGTAGTCAAGAATGAGAACCGTTATCAATTAAGGGGTTGGGGCAATTTGTCCTTGCGTGCGCGTGGACAGAAGGGGCCAATCGGCGCATTACGCCGCCATCTTTTTCCGGCCCGGCCGGAGCTCCCGAAAGAGCGTTTCGCTTGTTCGACTATACCGCCGCATTCCAGTCCGCCGTCGACCAGGTGAAGGGCGAGGGGCGTTATCGCGTCTTCGCCGACCTGAAGCGGGTGCGCGGATCCTTCCCCAAGGCGGTTCGGCGGCTGGATGACGGGTCCGAGCAGGATGTCGTCATCTGGTGCTCCAACGACTACCTCGGCATGGGCCAGCATCCGGTCGTGCTCGACGCCATGCAGGCCGAACTGGACGCCGTGGGCGCCGGCGCCGGCGGCACGCGCAACATCTCGGGCACGACGCGCTCGGCCGTGGACCTGGAGGCCGAGCTGGCCGCCTGGCACCAGAAGGAAGCCGCGCTTCTGTTCACCTCGGGCTATGTGGCCAACGAGGCGACGCTGACGACGCTGCAGCGCATCCTGCCGGGGCTGATCATCTTCTCCGACAGCCTGAACCACGCCTCGATGATAGCGGGCATCCGGAACGGCGGCTGCGAGCGGCACGTCTTTCTGCACAACGACCTGACCCATCTGGAAGAGCTGCTGGCAGCGGCGCCCGCCGATGCGCCCAAGCTGATCGCGTTCGAGAGCGTCTATTCGATGGACGGCGACATCGCCGACCTGGCCGGGACCATCGCCCTGGCCAAGAAATACGGCGCGATGACCTATCTCGACGAGGTCCATGCCGTGGGCCTGTACGGCGCGACGGGCGCAGGCGTGGCCGAGCGTGATGGCGTGCTTGACGGCATCGACATCGTCGAATGCACCCTGGGCAAGGCCATCGGCGTCATGGGCGGATACATCGCCGCCGACGCGGTGATCGTGGACGCGGTACGGAGCTGGGCCTCGGGCTTCATCTTCACGACCTCGCTTCCGCCCGCGTTGACGGCGGGGGCCCTGGCCTCGGTGCGTCACCTGAAGGCCCACCCGGAGTTGCGCGTCGCTCATCAGGAGCGCGCCCAGACCCTGAAAGAACGCTTCGCCGCCGCCGGCATCCCGGTGATGGCGAGCGAAAGCCACATCGTCCCGGTGTTCGTCGGCAATCCGGTCCATGCCAAGATGATCTCGGACATGCTGCTGGAAGACTTCGGCGTCTATGTTCAGCCGATCAACTATCCGACCGTGCCCAAGGGGACGGAAAGGCTGCGCTTCACCCCCTCGCCGAACCACGACGACGGGATGATGGACGCCCTGGTCACGGCGATGGACAAGCTGTGGACCCACTGCAACGTCGCGCGGATGCCGGCGGCGGCTTGATGATGGACGATCTCGGCGAGGTCATCGTCGAGGCGATCCGCAACGGGACCTATTTGAAGGTCACCGCCGTCCATGTCGCGACCGGGACCGAAGCGACCGCCGTCGGGCCCGCGCATGAACCCAGGACCGTCGAGCGTCTCGCCATAGCCAAGCTCAAGCGGCTTCTCGCCGCGTCCTGACACAAGATGTTGTGGTGAACGGGCGCGGGGACTAGATAGGCGGCCTCCCATTCCGTCAGCCCGGATCTGCCCGTGACCGCTTCCTTCATTCACGACGCCTATTTCTCCAAGGGTCTGGCCGAGGCCGATCCCGAGGTCTTCGCCGGCGTCACCGGAGAGCTGCATCGCCAGCAGGAACAGATCGAGCTGATCGCGTCGGAGAACATCGTCTCGAAGGCGGTGCTGGACGCTCAGGGCACTGTGCTGACCAACAAGTATGCCGAGGGCTATCCGGGGCGTCGCTATTACGGCGGCTGCGAATACGTCGACATCACCGAGAACCTGGCGCGCGAGCGGGCCAAGGAACTGTTCGGCGCGGCCTTCGCCAACGTCCAGCCGCACTCGGGCGCCCAGGCGAACCAGGCGGTCTTCTTCGCCCTGCTGCAGCCCGGCGACACCTTCCTGGGCATGGATCTGGCGGCGGGCGGACACCTGACGCACGGCAGCCCGGCCAACCAGTCGGGCAAGTGGTTCCGGCCGGTGACCTACAAGGTCAAGGAAGACGATCACCTGATCGACTACGACCACGTCGCCGAGATGGCGCAGCAGGAAAAGCCCAAGCTGATCGTGGCGGGCGCCTCGGCCTATAGCCGCCACATCGACTTCGCCCGCTTCCGCGAGATCGCCGACAGCGTGGGGGCCTATCTGATGGTCGATATGGCCCACTATGCAGGGCTGGTCGCGGGCGGCGCCTATCCGAACCCGGTGCCGCACGCCCATGTCGTGACGACGACGACGCACAAGACCCTGCGCGGGCCGCGCGGCGGCATGATCCTGTCCAACGACATCGAGCTGGGCAAGAAGATCAACTCGGCCGTGTTCCCGGGACTGCAAGGCGGACCGCTGGAGCATGTCATCGCGGCCAAGGCCGTGGCCTTCGGCGAGGCGCTGAAGCCCGAGTTCAAGCTCTATGCGAAACAGGTCGTGCTGAACGCCCAGGCGTTGGCGGCCGTGCTGATCGAGCGCGGCCTGGCGGTCGTGTCCGGCGGCACCGACAGCCACATCGTGCTGGTCGATCTGCGGCCCAAGAACGTGACCGGCAAGGCGACCGAGCTGCAGCTTGAGCACGCGCTGATGACCTGCAACAAGAACGGCGTGCCGTTCGACACCGCGCCGTTCACCGTCACCTCGGGCGTTCGCCTGGGCACGCCGGCGGGGACGACGCGCGGCTTCCGCGAGGAAGAGTTCAAGCAGATCGGCCACTGGATCGCCGACGTCGTCACCTCGATGAACGGCGGGGACGAGGCCGATCCGGCCGTGGTCGCCGAGGTCGCCGGACAGGTCCGCAACCTGACCGCCCGCTTCCCGATCTACGGATAAGACCCTGAAATGAAGTGCCCCTTCTGCGGCAACGTGGACAGCCAGGTGAAGGACAGCCGCCCGTCGGACGACGGCGCGGCCATCCGTCGTCGCCGATCCTGTCCCAACTGCAACGGGCGTTTCACGACGTTTGAGCGGGTGCAGCTGCGAGAGCTGGTGATCCTGAAGCGGAACGGGCGGCGCACCCCCTTCGACCGCGACAAGCTGGAACGTTCACTGGCCATCGCCCTGCGCAAACGCCCGATCCAGCCGGAACAGATCGAACAGCTGGTGTCGCGCATCGTGCGCCAGCTGGAGAGCCTGGGCGAGACCGAGATCCCGTCCAGCGTCGTCGGCGACTTCATCATGAAGGGGCTGAAGGGCGTCGATGAGGTCGCCTATGTCCGCTACGCCTCGGTCTACAAGGACTTCCGGGCGACCGGGGACTTCGCCAAATTCCTCGGCGACGAGGGGTTGGACGACGATCAGGGATCGTCGGGCCGCTGATGAGACCGCGCATCACCTGGAAGGTCGCCACGTCGCTGGACGGGCGGATCGGCACATCGACGGGCGAGAGCCAGTGGATCACGGGTCCGCAGGCGCGTGAGCAGGGCCACCGACTGCGTGCCGCCCATGACGCCGTGCTGGTCGGGGTGGAGACGGTGCTGGCGGATGATCCGCGCCTGACGGTGCGACTGCCCGACGGCGAGACGGGCACGGATCCGCTTCGAGTCGTCTTGGATTCGCGGTTGAGGACGCCCGCCTTCGCGCGTCTGGCCAAGGCGGGGACGCTGATCCTGACGACGCGCGAGCCTATCGCGGTCGGTGAGGCGGAAGTGCTGAAGGTGAAGGGCGATGCCCAGGGGCGGCCGACGGTAGATGCCGTGCTTGAAACCCTGACCGCACGGGGCGTCAAATCCCTGATGATCGAGGGCGGCGGCCGGGTGGCGGCCTGTTTCGTCACGGCGGGTGTCGTCGACGCCATCGAGTGGTTCCGGGCTCCGATCCTGTTGGGCGGCGACGGTCGTCCGGGGGTCGCGGCCCTGGCGCTCGCACGATTGGCGCACGCGCCGAAGTACCGGCGCCTTGCGGCGGAGCCCATGGGTGACGACCTGTGGGAACGTTACGAGAAGGCTTGAGACGTTGTTCACCGGAATTATCACCGACATCGGCCGGGTCCGCTCGGTCGCGCAAACGGCGCGTGATCGGCGCTATGAGGTCGAGACGGCCTGGGATGTGTCGGACATAGACCTCGGCGCCTCTATCAGCCACGCGGGCGTCTGCCTGACCGTGGTGGAGAAGGGCGACCACTGGTTCGCCGTCGAGGTGTCGGGTGAGACGCTGGACAAGACGACGCTGGGCCGCTGGGCCACCGGGACCCCGATCAATCTGGAGCGGGCGACCAAGGTCGGCGACGAGTTGGGCGGGCATATCGTGTCGGGCCACGTCGACGGGCTGGGCACGGTCGTCGAGATCACGCCGGAGGGCGGGTCGCACCGGATCGTCGTCGAGGCACCCGAGCCCCTGCACCGCTTCATCGCCGCCAAGGGGTCGATCACGGTGGACGGCGTGTCTTTGACGGTGAACGCCGTGGACGGCCGCCGCTTCGGCCTGAACATCATCCCGCACACCTGGGAGGCGACTACACTAGGGGCGCTGAAGGTCGGCGATCCGGTCAATCTGGAGATCGACATGCTGGCGCGATACCTCGCGCGGTGGCAGGAGACCGCGTGATGACCAACACAATCGCCCTGGCGCACGACATGTTCGACAGCCCGATCAGCCCGATCGAGGATATCCTCGAAGACGCCCGCAATGGCCGTCCCTACATCCTCGTCGACGCCGAGGACCGCGAGAACGAGGGCGACATCATTATCCCGGCGCAATTCGCGACGCCCGACCAGATCAACTTCATGATCCGGCAGGCGAGGGGACTGGTCTGCCTGGCCCTGACCGCCGAGCGCGCGCAGCAGCTGCGCCTGCCCCCGATGGCGGCCGACAATCGCGAGAGCATGAAGACCGCCTTCACCGTCTCGATCGAGGCCAAGGAGGGCGTGACCACCGGCATCTCGGCCGCAGATCGCTCGCACACCATCCAGGTCGCGACGGATGCGTCCAAGAGCATGGACGACATCGTCTCGCCCGGCCACATCTTCCCGCTGGTCGCTCGTGACGGCGGTGTGCTGGTCCGCGCCGGTCACACAGAGGCGGCCGTGGATATCAGCCGCATGGCGGGGCTCAACCCGTCGGGCGTCATCTGCGAGATCATCAAGGACGACGGCGAGATGGCCCGCCTGCCGGACCTGATCGCCTTCGCCCAGCTTCACGGATTGAAGATCGGCACCATCGCCGACCTGATCGAATACCGCCGCCGCACCGAACGGTTCGTCGAGCGGGTCATGGATCAGCCGTTCGAGAGCGTGCACGGCGGTCCGTTCCGCCTGATGCTGTATCGGAACACCATCGAGGGCGCGGAGCATGTCGCCCTGGTCCACGGCAAGATCGATCCCGACAAGCCGACCCTGGTGCGGATGCACCAGGTGGACTTCGCCGCCGACCTGCTGGGTCATGTCGAGGAGCGGCAGAGCTATATCCCCGACGCATTGAAGGCGATCACCGAGCACGGCGGTGCCGGCGTCGTCGTCTTCCTGCGTGATCCGATGTTGCAGGGGCTGGCCGAGCGTCTGGCCGGGGCGGACAAGCCGGGGGCGCTGGATCGCTCCCTGAGAAACTACGGCGTCGGGGCTCAGATACTGCTCGACCTCGGCGTTCGGGACATGATCGTGATGTCGAAGAACCGCCCCGAACCCGCCGCCATCGAAGGCTACGGCCTGCGCATCACCGGCTGGTGCGACATGCACGGAGAAGAACAATCCTGAAGGATCCCCCCCGCGTCCTCATCGTCGAGGCGCGCTTCTATGACGAACTGGCCGACGCGCTTCTCGAAGGCGCGAAGGATGCGCTGCGTTCGCAGGGCTTCGAGTTCGACGTCGTCACCGTGCCGGGCGCGCTGGAGATCCCGCCCGCCATCGCCCTGGCCGAAGAGGCCGGGAAGTTTCCGACCGCGCCGCGCTATGACGGCTATGTCGCCCTGGGCTGCGTGATCCGGGGCGAGACCTATCATTTCGAGATCGTGTCGGATCAATCGGCCTCGGGCATCATGCTGCTGGGCATCCGCGGCACGATCATCGGCAACGGCATCCTGACCGTCGAAGACGAGGACCAGGCCTGGGCCAGGGCGCGTCTGTCCGAGGGCGACAAGGGCGGCGGGGCGGCCCGTGCTTGCATGGATCTGATTGCACTGAAGAAGCGGTTGCGCGTAGGGCTCGGCGGATGACCGAACCCAACTCCATCCAGGCCGTCCTGGCGCAACTCGCCGAGAACGAGCGCGCCCAGGCCGAACCCCAGCTGACCAGCCGCCAGCGTCGCGCACGCACCGTCGCCCGTCTGGCCGCCGTCCAGGCCCTGTACCAGATGGAGCTGGCCGGGGAGGGCGTCGAGACCGTCATCACCGAGTTCTCGAACCACCGGTTCGATTCGGACATCGAGGGTGAACCGCTGGCCGAGGCTGACGAGGCCTATTTCGCCGATGTCGTGCGTGGCGTGATTACCGATCAGTCGGACATCGACACGGCCGTGAAGGCGCGCCTGGCGTCGAATTGGCGGATGGAGCGTCTGGACGCGACCCTGCGGGCTTTGCTGCGCTGTGGCGCGTGGGAGCTGATGCACAAGCTCGACGTGCCCAAGGAGATCGTCATCGACGAATACGTCGAGCTGGCGAAGGCCTTCTTCGACGAGGCCGAGGCCAAGTTCGTCAACGCCGCCCTGGACGGCGTGGCCCGCGACGTGCGCCCGAAGGCGTAACCGATGGCCGGTGTCGACGCCGCCGGCGAGTTCGAGACGATCCGCAAGCTGTTCGCCCCGCTGGCTCATCCCGAGCATGCCTGGGGCCTGACCGACGACGTGGCCGTCATGCCGACGCGGCCGGGCCATGACCTCGTCCTGACCAAGGACGCGATCGTCGAGGGCGTGCATTTCCTGCCCGAAGACCCGCTCGACACGGTGGCTCAGAAGCTGTTGCGGGTGAACCTGTCCGATCTCGCGGCCAAGGGCTGCGAGCCGTTTGGATACCTGCTGGCCTGTCACTGGTCGCCGCGGTGCGGATGGCCGGAGCGGGAGGCGTTCGCGGCGGGATTGGCGGAGGATCAGAGGGCGTTCGGCATTCATCTGCTGGGTGGCGACACCGTTCTGACGCCGGGGCCGGCGTCCTTCTCCGCGACCATGCTTGGCTGGGCACCGAAGGGCGGATCGGTCACGCGCGGCGGAGCCAAGCCCGGGCACGGCATCTATGTCACCGGCACGATCGGCGACGGTTACCTGGGCCTGCAGGCCGCCAAGGGCCATCTGAAGCTGGAACAGGAACGTATCGACACCCTGGCCGAACACTATCGCAGGCCGACGCCACGTCTTGCCTACGGCCAGACGGTGCAGGGCTATGCCACGGCCATCATGGACGTATCGGACGGGTTGATCGCAGACCTGTCGCATATCGCCAACGCCAGCGGGGTCGCGGCCTCGGTGCAGATGGAGCTCTTGCCCCGGTCGGCGGCAGCCACAGCCTGGTTCGATACCCGTACCGATCCGGAGGCGGCTCTGGAGCAGTTGGCCACCGGTGGCGACGACTACGAGCTGTTGCTGACGGCCCATCCCGCCTACGAAGCGGCGCTGAAGCGCGAAGCGGAGCGTCTGCTGCTGCGGCTGACCCGCGTTGGGACGGTTGCGGCGGGCAGGGGCGTGACGGCGACCTACCTCGGCAAGCCGGTCGATATTCGCAAGCCCGGCTGGACCCACGACTAATGTTGTCATCCCGGCCCCAGCGAAGCGGAGAGCCGGGATGACAAAGCAACGGAATCCTAATCGATCCGCGCGAAAAGGGCGTTATGCGCCGTAGAGACCTCTTCGCCCTCGGAACTCTGGCCTTGGCCGGGACCGCCGCCACCGCCGCCACAGCCGCCTCGGCGTCCGAGGCACCGTCTGGCGGGGGTGGAGCCTTGACCACGAATATCGCGGGCGTCGGCCTGCCGATCATCTCGGGGGGGCGGATCCGCAACTACGTCTTCGTGACCATCAGCCTGACGCTGGGCGGCGGTTTCACTGCCGAGCAGATGCGCGCCAAGGAACCCTATTTCCGCGACGCCCTGGTTCGCGCCGCGCATCGGACCCCGTTCGTGCTGGCCGACGACTGGACCCAGGTCGACGCCCCGGCGCTGTGCGCGGCCATGATGCGGATCGCGCCATCGATCTCCGGGGCCGGTTCGATCGCCAGCGTCCAGGTCGCCCTTCAGGCCCCGCGCCGCCGGACGGGCGTGCGACCCTCCTAGCGGCGCTACCGCTCGGCTCGCGGAGCCTCGCTGCTTGAGCGCGGGCGTTCTTTGCGCGCTATCGCTCGGCTCGCGGAGCCTCACTGCTTGAGCGCGAGCCCTCTTCGACCCTCAAAAAACGCCGGTTGCGTCGTCTCGACGCAGTTGTAAGCTTCCCGGGCAATCCCGAGGGGCGCGCACTTGCGTCCACACTGCGCACGGGGGGACCGGAAGGCGGACAGAGGCCAAAAGGCCCGCCGCGCCAAGGGGCCGCGCGCCTAATGCATTAGGTATGGAAACGCCAATGACAAACTATCTGTGGCTAGTGATAGCCGCCGGTGCGCTGGGGGTCCTTTACGGGCTCGTCCAGACCGCGAGCCTGATGAAGGCCGACACCGGCAACGACAAGATGCGAGAAATCGCCGCCGCCATTCAGGAAGGCGCCTCCGCCTATCTGAAGCGGCAATACACCACCATCGCCATGGTCGGCGTGGTCATCCTGATCGCCGCCTACGTGTTGATCGGCCAATACGCCGCCATCGGCTTCGTGATAGGCGCGGTCCTGTCGGGTCTGGCAGGGTTCGCCGGCATGCTGATCTCGGTCCGCGCCAATGTGCGTACCGCGCAGGCGGCATCGGTCAGCCTGTCCAAGGGCCTGGATCTGGCCTTCCGCTCGGGCGCCATCACCGGCATGTTCGTGGCGGGCGGCGCCCTGATCGGGGTGGCCGGCTACTATGCCGTGCTGACCGAGGTCATCGGCCTGGAATCGACGGGCCGCGAGGTCATCGACGGTCTGGTGGCCCTGGGCTTCGGCGCCTCGCTGATTTCCATCTTCGCGCGTCTGGGCGGCGGCATCTTCACCAAGGGCGCCGACGTGGGCGGCGACATGGTGGGCAAGGTCGAGGCCGGCATTCCCGAGGATGATCCCAGGAACGCCGCGACCATCGCCGACAACGTGGGCGACAACGTCGGCGACTGCGCCGGCATGGCCGCCGACCTGTTCGAGACCTATGCGGTGACCACCGTCGCCACCATGGTGCTGGCGGCCATCTTCTTCCGCGACCAGCCCTATGTGGACGTGATGATGCTGCTGCCGCTGGCCATATGCGGCATCTGCATCGTGACCTCGATCATCGGCTCGTTCTTCGTCCGTCTCGGCAAGTCCAACAACATCATGGGCGCCCTGTATCAGGGGCTGATCGTCACTGGCGTTCTATCGGTCGGCGCGGTCTGGTGGGTCATCACCTCGCTCGTCACCGGTCCGGTCGTGACGACCAGTGGACTGCAGATCGAGCCGATGAGCCTGTTCTGGTCGGGTCTGGTCGGTCTGGCCGTCACCGCCGCCATCGTGGTGATCACCGAATACTATACTGGATCGAACTTCCGTCCGGTGCGGTCGGTGGCCAATGCCTCGGTCTCGGGCCACGGCACCAATGTGATCCAGGGCCTGGCCGTCTCACTAGAGTCCACGGCCCTGCCGGCCCTGGTGATCATCGTCGGCATCGTGGCCAGCTTCCAGCTGGCCGGCCTGTTCGGCATCGCCATCGCCACCACGACCATGCTGGGCGTGGCCGGGATGATCGTGGCGCTGGACGCCTTCGGTCCCGTGACCGACAACGCCGGCGGCATCGCCGAGATGGCGGGCCTGCCTTCGGACGTGCGTCATGCGACGGACGCCCTGGACGCCGTCGGCAACACCACCAAGGCCGTGACCAAGGGCTATGCGATCGGTTCGGCGGGCCTCGGCGCGCTGGTGCTGTTCGCCGCCTATACGTCCGACCTGCAATACTTCGCCGCCAACCCGACGGACTATCCCTTCTTCGCCAACATGGGCGTCGTCGCCTTCGACCTGACCAATCCCTACGTCGTGGTCGGCCTGCTGTTCGGGGGGCTGCTGCCCTTCCTGTTCGGGGGGATGTCGATGATGGCCGTGGGGCGTGCGGCCGAGGCCGTCGTGGCCGAGGTTCGTCGCCAGTTCCGCGAGAACCCCGGCATCATGACCTATGAGGTCAAGCCGGAGTACGGCCGGGCCGTCGACATCCTGACCCGGGCGGCGATCCGCGAGATGATCGTGCCGTCTCTGTTGCCGGTGCTGTCGCCGATCGTGCTGTTCACGGCGATCCTGTTCATCTCGGACAAGGCCAACGCCTTCGCCTCGCTGGGCGCCATGCTGATGGGGGTGATCGTTACGGGCCTGTTCGTGGCCATCTCGATGACCTCGGGCGGCGGCGCCTGGGACAACGCCAAGAAAGTGATCGAAGAGGGCTTCACCGATAAGAACGGCGTCGTCCACGGCAAGGGCTCCGAGGCGCACAAGGCCGCGGTGACCGGCGACACGGTCGGCGATCCTTACAAGGACACGTCCGGCCCGGCGGTGAACCCGATGATCAAGATCACGAACATCGTGGCGCTGTTGTTGCTGGCGGTGCTGGCGAGCGGGAACATCGGGTAGAGTTCACGCAGACTGAAGCGACAGACGCCCCGGAGAGCGATCTCCGGGGCGTTTTGCTATGTTTTCCCTCCCACTCGGGGGAGGGTGGTCGGAGCGAAGCGGAGATCGGGTGGGGGCGGCAAAGCGAAACGCCACCGACCTGTGTCTGGATCACCGGCCGTTCCCACCCCGTCGCTGCGCGACGACCCTCCCCCGAGGGGGGGAGAGGTCGGTGGCTTTAGTCCGGACGCCGTTGCCCCGGCACGTCCTCGTCCGTGCGGGGCAGCTGGCCGCGGCCGACGTTGCCGAGAAGCTGTTCCAGGATCGTCAGCTGGCGACCGCGGGTCGGGGTCTCGCGTCGCTCCATGGCGAGCTGCTGACCGTCTTCGAGATCGAGGTTGCGGACCTCGGTGACCTTGTCGTCGCCTTCGTTGAAGGTGATGGCGGTGACGCTGCGCTGGGACACCTGGGGGCGGTTATAGGTGTACCGCTCCGTCGTCTGGGAGATGTAATACCAGATGTTGTCTTCGAAGGTCGAAACCGCCGAGGGCGAGCCGAGCTGGGCCAGGACCGTGGACTTGGTGTCCGTGCCGACCGCGATATCCTTCGGATTGACGTCGATGACCTGGAAGCCGTGGTTGCCCACGACAGGCGCACAGGCGACGGCCAGCGGCGCGAGGGCGGCCAGAACGGCGAGACGAACGACGACTTTATTCATGGAGACGAGCGCCTGGGACGAAACAAGGTCTTTGACCTAACCGGACCTGACGCCTAGTTCAACGGCGCGGCGGAAAAGGGGCCGTATACTGATGCTGAAGAACCTGTTCCGAACCCGATCCGCCGAACGCATGGGGCTGCCGCTGTACACGGCGGCCGTCGAACAGGCGCGCGATCCGGCCTTCTACACCGCGCTCGGCGTCACCGACGAGATCGACGCGCGGTTCGAGCTCTATACCCTGCATGTCCTGCTGCTGATCCTGCGTCTGCGCGACGAGACGGGCATGGACGCCGAGAAGGGCGCGGAGGCCGCGCAGAACCTGTTCGACGTCTATGTCTCGGCGCTCGACAACACCCTGCGGGAGCTGGGCGTCAACGACGTGACCATGGCCAAGAAGATGCGGCGGCTGGGAGAAAGCCTGTATGGGCGGATGACGACCTATGAGGTCCCGCTGCGTTCGGGAAACACGGATGAACTGGCCGATGGACTGGCTCGCAACGTCTATGGCGTGGAGGACGCTGCCCGGGGGCAGGGGCTGGCGGCCTATGGCCTGGCGGCGCGCTCTAAACTGGCAACACAGCCGATCGACGCGGTCCTGACCGCCCCGGTCTGGCCGGAGGTGAAGGCATGAACCCGCAGCAACGCCCCCCCTTCAGCGAAATCATCCGGATCAACGAGATCGGTCCTGGCCTGGAACGCCGTCTGGTTCCCGACGCCGAGGCGACGAAACGGATCGTCAAGGCGCTCGATCTGGGCTCGCTGACGTCGTTCGAGGCGGATCTGAAGGTCGAACCGGCCCGCGTGGGCTGGACCCTGTCGGGGCGGATCAAGGCCTCGCTGGAACAGGTGTGCGGCATCACTCTCGAACCCCTGCCGGTCGAGGTGGACCAGCGGTTCTCCGTCGATCTGGTCGAATCCGCGGAGCCCGAGATCGAGGAGATCGAGATCAGCCTGGACGATGATTCGCCCGACGTGATCGAAGAGGGGAAGATCGATCTCGGCCAATACGCCGTGGAGCAGCTGGCGCTTACGCTGGACCCGTTCCCCCGCAAGCCGGGCGCGGAATTCGTTCAGCCCGAAGAGCCCGCCGAAATCTCGCCCTTCGCCGTGCTGAAGGCCTTCAAGGCCAAGGATGAAGACGGAAAAACTTGACCTAGCGTCGGCGCGGTTTGCATCCGACCGGCGCGGCGGTATCCTTGAGGCCAGCAGAACGCGCCGCAACGTCGGCGCACCGGAGTTTCCGACCCCTTGCCAACCCCCACGCTTATTTCGCTCGACGCCATGGGCGGCGACCATGGCCCGCCCGTCGTCGTCGGCGGCATCCGTGACTACATCAGCCGGCATGGAGGCGAAGACGTGCGCTTCCTGCTGCACGGAGACGAGGCCGCAATCGTCGTCGAGCTGGCCAGGCACAACCTGACCTCCGACATCTGCGACATCCGCCATACCGACAAGAAGATCGCCTCCGACGAAAAGCCCGCCCAGGCGATGCGGCGCGGCAAGGGCTCCAGCCTGTGGAACGCCATCGAGGCGGTGAAGGCGGGCGAAGCGGGTGCGGTCGTCTCGGCCGGCAACACCGGGGCCCTGATGGCCATCTCCAAGCTGATCCTTCGCATGTCGGCGCCCGGGCTGGAGCGTCCGGCGATCGTGGCCAGTTGGCCCACCCTGCGCGGCGTCACGGCCGTGCTGGACGTCGGCGCCAATATCGAAAGCGATGCGGAGCAACTGGTCGAGTTCGCCATCATGGGCGAGGCCTTCCACACCGCCGTCCATGGGGTCGCGCGGCCCACCATCGGGATACTGAACGTCGGTTCCGAAGACATGAAGGGCCACGAAGAGGTCCGCGAGGCGGCCCGTGTTCTGCGCGAGGGCGGTCTGGGCCTGAACTATCACGGTTTCGTCGAAGGCGACGATATCGCCAAGGGCACGGTCGATGTGGTGGTCACCGACGGCTTTACCGGAAACATCGCCCTGAAGACCGCCGAGGGTGTGGCGCGGTTCATCTCGACCGTGCTGAAGGAGGCCCTGACCTCCAGCCTGCAGGCCAAGCTGGGCGCGGCGATCGCAATGCCGGCGCTGAAGGCCATGGCCCAGAAAATCGACCCCAGCGCCATCAACGGCGGCCCCCTGCTGGGCCTGAACGGCATCGTGGTGAAGAGCCACGGCGGCGCGGACGCCAAGGGTTTCGGCAATGCGATCCGCATCGCTGTCGATCTGGCCCGCAGTGACTATATGCAGACCGTCGGCGCCAATCTCGGTCGCCTGACGGACGTCATGCACGCGGCCCCGGCCGCTCCATCCCAGTCTCAAGAGAACGTTTCGTGAGCGTCATCCGCAGCGCCGTCACCGGCGTCGGTTCCTTCCTGCCGGAACAGGTGGTCACCAACGCCGACCTGGCCGAGTTCGTCGACACCTCCGACGAATGGATCATCGAACGCACGGGCATCCGCCAGCGTCACAAGGCGCGCGACGACGAGCCGACCAGCGACCTGGCCGCCGAGGCCGCCAGACGCGCGCTCGCCGATGCGGGCAAGACGGCCGCCGACGTGGACATGATCATCGTCGCCACGACGACGCCGGACATGACCTTCCCCGCCACAGCCTCGATCGTGCAGCGCAAGATCGGCGCGCCGGTCTGCATCGCCTTCGACGTCCAGGCCGTGTGTTCGGGCTTCGTCTATGCGTTGAGCGTCGCCGACGGCTTCGTGGCCCGCGGCCTGGCCAAATGCGCCCTGGTCATCGGCGCGGAGGAAATGACCCGGCTGATGGACTGGAACGATCGGACCACCTGCGTCCTGTTCGGCGACGGCGCCGGGGCCATCGTGGTCGAACCACGCGAAGGGCAGGGGACCACCGCCGATCAGGGCCTGCTCGGCTTCGCCCTGCGCTCCGACGGAACCAAGACAGACCTGCTCTATGTCGACGGCGGTCCCTCTACGACGGGTTCGGTCGGGCATCTGCGCATGGCCGGCAACCAGGTCTTCCGCCACGCCGTGGTCAATATCGCCGAAGCCATCACCGCCTGCTGCGAGGCTTCCGGCATCACCGTGCCCGAGGTCGACTGGTTCGTGCCGCACCAGGCCAACCAGCGAATCATCAAGGGTGTCGGCGACCGTCTGGGCCTCGACGAGCACAAGGTGATCTCCACCGTGGCCATGCACGCCAACACATCCGCGGCCTCGATTCCGCTGGCGCTCGACGCCGCCATCCAGGACGGGCGGATCAAGAAGGGCGACCTGGTCCTGCTCGAGGCGATGGGCGGCGGATTGACCTGGGGAGCCTGCGCTTTCAGGCTCTGACGGCCGAGGTAACCACGCTCGCCTTTGACTTCGCCCGCTTTTCGCCGTTTATGGACATGTCGGGATCAGAGGGGACGAACCTTGGGCGAACTACAAACCTTGACCCGCGCGGATCTGTGCGAGGCCGTCCACGAAGAGGTCGGCCTGTCGCGGCAGGAATGCTCCAGCATGGTCGAGCGGACGCTCGACCTGATCGTCGAAAGTCTTGAAAAGGGCGAGACGGTCAAACTGTCGGGCTTCGGCGTCTTCCAGGTCCGCGAAAAGCGCGCCCGGATGGGCCGCAACCCGAAGACGGGCGAACCGGCTGCGATCAATCCGCGCCGCGTCATCAGCTTCCGCGCCTCCCAGATCATGAAGTCACGCGTGCACGGCGCGGGCGCTGACGCCTGATGGCCAAGGGGCCCGACGCCTTCCGGACCATTTCGGAGGCCGCCGAGGCCGTGGGCGCGCCGCAGCATGTGCTGCGGTTCTGGGAAACCAAATTTCCGTTCGTGACGCCGGTGAAGCGGGCGGGCGGTCGCCGATTCTATCGGCCGCAGGATATCGTGGTCCTGAAAGCGATCCGTCGTCTGCTGCACGACGAGGGTCTGACCATCAAGGGCGTGCAGCGCCTGCACAAGGATCAGGGCCTGGCCCGTCTGGCCGCCTATGGCGATGCCGGCGCGGCGTTCACCATGGATGCCGAAGTGGGCGCCGGGCCTGCGGCTCCGACCGAATCGACGACGGCACCGGCGACAGGTTCCTCCGACGGCGATCTGCGGACGATTCTGGCCGATCTCGAAAGCGCGCGCGCGCGCCTGGACGCCGTACTGGCGGGCTGACGCCAGCCCATAGCGGATATGCAAAGGGGCCGTCCGAAGACGACCCCTGATACATCCGACATCTAATCGATGAGTAGATGGTCGGAGCGACAGGATTCGAACCTGCGACCCCTTGACCCCCAGTCAAGTGCGCTACCAGGCTGCGCCACGCTCCGAGAGGCCGGTCCTATAGCGGGGGGTTTGCGTCGCCGCAAACGAGAAAACGCACAGCCGCGATTTCGTCGTCGTCAGCCCTGCTTCTTCTTCAGAAACGGCTTCCCCTCCGCCCAGGACATGAGGGGCAGCAGCGGCACCCCCCAGAGCGTTCCAGCCAGGCCGTAGAACAGCAGCGTCGCGACCGGATGCTCCGGCACATGGGCCCCGATCGCGATGACGGCCCAGACATAGAAGATCAGGAAGGCGAGGATGCCGACCGAGGCGATCGCGCGCCGCGCACGCGCGCCCATCAGCGCTTGCTCCGGAAAAGGTAGTAGGCGGCGAGCGCCAAGGCCGCGCCCGCACCGGACCAGAGCACCCAGCGGAACTCGTCCATCGTCGAGGCGCCGAACACCCGCACCGCCAGGAACCAGCCACAGGCCGCGCCGGTGAAGGCCACCAGGGAGGCGGCGAACAGGCCGCGCCGGCCGGTTAGCAGGTCGGCGATCCAGGCGAGGGCGAAGACGCCCGCCACGGCGATCAGGATGTCGGCGTATTCGAGCACGGCTTGCACCAAGGGGCCTCCCGGCGGGCCGCATGCGACCTCGCATCATGACTTCGGACTTTGATCTCGCCACGATCGAAGGGCATACCGCCTAGGTCGTCTCGAAAGGCGACACTGTATCCGTCGGAGCGTCAGGCGTCGAATGAACCGTTTCAGAAGCCGGGACCAGTCGAAAGCCGCTGCGATCTGGCTGTTCGTCTGCGCCGCCATGGTGTTCGCGATGGTGGTCATCGGGGGCATCACCCGGCTGACGGGGTCTGGGCTGTCGATCACCGAGTGGAAGCCGATCATGGGCGCGATCCCGCCGATGACCGCCGCCGACTGGAGCGAGGCCTTCGAGAAGTACAAGGCCATCCCCCAGTACGCCCAGGTCAATGCCGGCATGTCGCTGGGCGAGTTCCAGGGCATCTTCTGGTGGGAATGGCTGCACCGGCTGTTCGGCCGGCTGATCGGCGTGGCGTTCGCCCTTCCGTTCTTCGCCTTCCTGGCCTTCCGCCTGCTGCCGGAACGGTCGTTCCTCGGTCGCATGGCGATCCCGACGCGCCTGATCTGGCGTTGCGCTGTCCTTCTGGCCCTGGGCGGGCTTCAGGGGTTGATCGGCTGGTGGATGGTGTCGTCCGGCCTGTCGGAGAGGGTCGACGTCGCGCCCGAAAGACTGGCGACCCACCTCGGCCTGGCCCTGATCATCTTCGCCGGCCTGATCTGGACGGGGCTGGAGGCCTGGTCCGGCGAGGAGCATTCGCGCTCGCCCGTGGGCTGGAGCCGGGGCGCGGCCGTGCTGTTGGGCGCGGTCTTTGTCCAGTGCCTGCTGGGCGGTCTGGTGGCCGGCGCCAAGGCTGGCTTCATCTACACCGACTGGCCGCTGATGAACGGCGACATCCTCGCACCCGTCGAGTGGGGCATCGGCGGCCTTGCCTTCCTGCATGATCAGGCCCTGGTTCAGTTCAATCACCGGATCTTCGCCTACGCCCTGCTGATCGGCGGCACGGCCTATGCGGTCCAGGCCTGGCGCTGGCGCCTGGCCGAGGGTTTGGGCGTTTCCGCGTTCGTCGTCGCGGCGGCTCTTTGGCTTCAGGCCGCGCTGGGGATCGTCACCCTGATCCACGCCGTGCCCCTGTGGCTGGGCGGACTGCATCAGGCGGGGGCGGCGGTCGTTCTGGCGCTGGCGACGGCCAATCTGTGGCTTGTTCGGCGCTCGCAGCCCCGGCTTTTCATGTCCGGGCCACGCAGATAAATTTTAGCTCCGTGCACCCTGGCGAAGGCCGGGGTCCAGATCACGGATTCTGTCGTCTGGGTTTTGCTCCGGGCGCGCTGACCCGGTCACCGAGCTGGCCATCTGGACCCCGGCCTTCGCCGGGGTGCACGGTTAGAGGGGCGAGAAGCGAACAAAAGACGCATGTTTTTGTGCGGTATTTTAATACCGCTCCGATTAAATCATTCCAGAACAACAGTTTAGCTCATGCTACGCGTCGAAAACGGCATTGACGCCTGTGGACGTTTCCCCTACTAGCGCGCCTTCGCTCGCTTCGGCCCGCCGGATCGACCCCGTTTCGCCTCCTGTTTTTAGGAAAACCTCACATGCTGAAGAGCACTACGGCTGCGTTGAAGCCGTCCGAGGTCGAGAAGAAGTGGATCCACATCGACGCCGAAGGCGTCGTCGTGGGCCGTCTCGCGACCTTCATCGCCATGCGCCTGCGCGGCAAGCACCTGCCGACCTACACCCCCCACGTTGACTCGGGCGACTACGTCATCGTCACCAACGTCGACAAGGTCGTGTTCACGGGCAAGAAGAACACCGACAAGATCTACTACCGCCACACCGGTCACCCGGGCGGCGTCAAGTCGACGACCCCGCAGAAGGTCCTGGGCGGCCGCTTCCCCGAGCGCGTGCTCGAGAAGGCCGTCGAGCGCATGCTGCCGAAGGAAAGCCCGCTGGCCCGCACGCAGATGACGCACCTGCGTCTGTTCGCCGGCTCCGCGCACGCTCACGACGCTCAGCAGCCCGAGACCATCGACTTCGCCGGCCGTTCGGCCAAGAACACCCGGAGCCTCTAAGCCATGACCGACGTCACGCAAGAAGCGGCCACCGGCTTCGACGCCCTGAAGGGCCTCTCGACCTCCGACAACGGCTACGACAACTCGGCTCCGGTCTACGTCCGCAAGGTCGACGCCCAAGGCCGCGCCTATTCGACCGGCAAGCGTAAGAACGCCATTGCCCGCGTCTGGGTCATGCCCGGCACCGGCAAGTTCACCATCAACGGCAAGGATCAGCTGCAGTATTTCGCCCGCGAAATCCTGCGCATGATGATCGCCCAGCCGCTGGTCGTTTGCGGTCGCGAGACCGAGTTCGACGTCGTCTGCACGGTCGAGGGTTCGGGCCTGTCGGGTCAAGCCGGCGCCATCCGCCACGGCCTGTCGCACGCCCTGACGCACTACGAGCCGGAGCTGCGCCCGGTCCTGAAGCCGCACGGCTTCCTGACCCGCGACAGCCGCGTCGTCGAGCGCAAGAAGTACGGCCGCGCCAAGGCTCGCCGTTCCTTCCAGTTCTCGAAGCGCTAGTCGCAACCGCGACTTGGAATACAAAGGCGCTCCGGGGAAACCCGGGGCGCCTTTTTCTTACCCTCTCCCAGAGGGAGAGGGCTTGAGGCTCGGAGAGCGAAGCGATCCGCAAGCCGAAAGGGTGGGGGGTTAGGGTGCTAACCGGTGAGGGCATTACCCCTCACCCTTTCGCGCAAGACCGCTCGCTGACGCTCACGGGCGCTCAAGCCCTCTCCCTCCGGGAGAGGGATCGGAGATTGAAATGACCCACACCATCTTCATCGACGGCGAGGCCGGGACCACGGGGTTGGAGATCCGCCAGCGGCTGGAAGGCCGAGCGGATCTGGAGTTCATCTCCCTGACCGGAGACCTACGCAAGGACCCGACCGCGCGCGCCGAGGCGCTGAACGCCGCCGACGCCGTGATCCTGTGCCTGCCCGACGAGGCGGCGAAGGAAGCGGTCGCCATGATCGAGAACACGACGACGCGGGTCATCGACGCCTCGACCGCCTTCCGCACCGCCACCGGCTGGACCTATGGCTTCGCCGAGATGGACGCCATCCAGCGCGGCGAGATCTGCGGTTCGCGCAGAGTGTCGAACCCGGGCTGCTATCCGACCGGCTTCATCGGCCTGATGCGGCCGCTGGTGAAGGCTGGGCTCGTGCCTGCCGACTGGCCGGTGACCGTCAATGCTGTCTCGGGCTATTCCGGCGGCGGAAAATCAATGATTGCCGAGTTTGAACAAGGGGAGGGCGCGCCGGCCTTCCGCGCCTATGGCCTGTCGCTGCAGCACAAGCATGTGCCGGAGATGACCAAGCATTCGGGCCTGAGACACGACGTCCTGTTCGCGCCCGCCGTCGGCGCCTATCGCCAGGGCATGCTGGTCGAGGTCCCGCTGCAGCTCGCGGCCCTGCCGGAGACGCCGTCGATCGACCGCCTGCACGGCGCCCTGGTCGAGGCCTATGACGGCTGCCGCTTCGTCGAGGTGGCCGGTCTGGATGAGACCGAGGCCATGACCGGGCTCGATCCGGAAGGTCTGAACGGCACCAACCGCATGCGTCTGCATGTCTTCGGCCACCGCGACGGGTCTCAGGCGCGGCTGGTCGCCCTGTTGGACAACCTCGGCAAGGGGGCGTCCGGCGCGGCGGTTCAGAACCTCAACCTGATGCTGGGTCTGGACGAGGCGACGGGGCTGACCTGATCAGTCACTGACCCTGATATCGACCCAGACATACCGGTTCAGGGGTTCGTCGACGTTGTCGGGGGTAGGGCGCGCAAGCCGAGTCTCGCCACGGGGCTCGATCCGGATGAGGGAGGGAGAGACGCCGCGGGCGATCAGAAGGTCGGCCAGATTGCGGCCCCGTTGTTCGGAGAGGGCCATGTTGTCTCTAGCGGATCCAACGGTGTCCGTGTGCGCGGAGACAACGATGGCGGTGACACCCGACCGAAGAGCGTAGTCCAGCAGGACCTCATAATTTCGCTCGTTCTGCGGGCGATGCACGCTCGCTCCCGTGTCGAAGTAGAACAAGGGCTCGGTAATGACTGGGGCCGGAGGCGGCGTCATCGCCTGCGCGAGCGTAGCGATGATGAGTGAGGCGGACATAGAGATCATCGACAAGCTTGAGAGGGTCCTTGAAACCTACGCGCATCTGCCGACGTATGTAACGTCATGACCCACGCTCTCACCACATCCCGCCGGACCCTGTTGCTGGGCGGCGTCGCGACCGCGCTCGCCGCCTGTACCTCGGGCGAGGCCGATGCGTCGGTGGCGCAATACGCCAACTCGCCGTTCCGCCGGGTGACCGACGCCCAGTGGCGTCAACGCCTGCCCGGCCTCAGCTATCAGGTGCTGCGTCATGAGGCGACCGAGCGGCCCTACACCAGCCCGCTGAACGATGAGCACCGGGCGGGGACCTTCCTGTGTCGCGGTTGCGCGCTGCCGCTGTTCCGGTCGCAGACCAAGTTTGAGTCCGGCACCGGCTGGCCCAGCTTCTATGCGCCGATCGAAGGGGCGTTGGGGACCAAGCAGGACTTCGCCATCGGCTTCCCGCGCACCGAATATCACTGCGCCCGCTGCCTGGGTCATCAGGGGCATGTCTTCGACGATGGCCCGCGTCCGACCGGCAAACGCTATTGCAACAACGGCGTCGCCCTGACCTTCCAGCCGGCCTAGCCGCGCCGCGCCTTCAGCGCCGATTCGATCGTCACCCCTGCCATGACCGAGGCGATGATGATCAGAAGGCCGTAGTCGTGGCCGCTCCAGATCAACGGGATCGCGGCGAACAGCATCACCACGATCGGAAACGCGCCGGCGAAGACCGCAGTGGCCGGCGTCTCGAGGCTGATCATCGGCGGGGTGACCCGTCCCATCCGCGCCGCCATCATCCCGTTGCCGATGACGAAGGCGACGACGCATATCAGGGCGATGATCGGATATTTGATCGCCCCGCCGGGCTCGCCATAGACTGCGCTGGTCATGATCAGCAGGCACAGGGCGACGACGGTCGAGACCGCCAGCATCAGGTTGGGTTCGATACGCTTCAAGACTTCACTTTCACATAGCTTCCGGGCGCCGCCTCGATCGGGGCCAGCGGTCCCTTAGCCGGATCGCGCGCGGGAATCATCTCGCCCGACTTGTCGGCCAGCCAGCTGGCCCAGTGGTTCCACCAACTGCCCGGATGTTCGACCGCGCCCGCCTGCCATTCGGCCAGCGAGCCGGGCAGGGCGGCGTTGGTCCAGTGCTGGTACTTGTTGGCGCTGGGCGGATTGATGACCCCGGCGATATGGCCCGACCCCGCCAGCGTCAGGGTCACGTCGGCGTTCGAAAACGCCTTGGCCGAGCGATAGACGGAGTTCATCGGTGCGATGTGATCCTCGCGGCTGGCCTGGAAGTAGAGGGGGATCCTGACCTTCGACAGATCGACCTTGACCCCGCCGATCTCGAACTCGCCCTTGGTCAGCAGGTTCTGGCCGTACATCGAGCGCAGATAGTCGAGGTGCAGCTTCTTGGGCATGCGGGTCTGGTCGGCGTTCCAGAACAAGAGGTCGAACGCCGCAGGCGACTTGCCCATCAGATAGTTGGACACGAAGAACGACCAGATCAGGTCGTTGGCCCGCAGCGCATTGAACGTCTCCGCCATCGCCGCGCCGGGCAGGACGCCGCCGGCCGCATCCATCTGTTCTTCGACCTGGGCCAGCCAGTGCTCGTCGGTGAACAGCAGCAGGTCCCCGGCCTCGGCGAAGTCGTGTTGGGCGGCGAAGAAGGTGGTCGAGGCGACGCGCGCATCCTTCTTTTCCGCCATATGCGCCAGCGCCGCCCCCATCAGGGTCCCGCCGATGCAGTAGCCGACGGTGTTCAGCGTCTTCGACCCGGACTGCTCCAGCGCCTTCTCGACGGCGCGATAGATGCCCTTTTCCAGATATTCGTCGAAGCCGAAATCCGCCTTGTCCTTGTCCGGGTTGACCCAGGAACAGACGAAGACGGTGAAACCCTGGGCCGACAGCCAGCGGATCAGCGAGTTCTCCGGTTGCAGGTCCATGATGTAGAATTTGTTGATCCACGGCGGGAAGATCAGCAGCGGGATGGCGTGCTGCTTGTCCGTCGCCGCATTGAACTGGATCAGTTCGAACAGCTCGTCGCGCCAGACGACCTGGCCCGGTGCGGTGGCGACGTTCTCGCCGACGACGAACTTGCCGTAGTCGGCCTGGCTGATCTTCAGCTTGCCCATGCCGCGTTCGAGGTCGGCGGCGAAGTTCTGCATCCCCTTCACCAGCGATTCGCCGTTCGATTCCTGCATCGCCTTCAGCGCGACGGGGTTCGACGCCAGGAAGTTCGACGGCGAGAAGGCGTCGGTCAGCAGTTTGGTGAAGAATTCCGCGCGGCGTTTGACGATCGGATCGACGTCCTCGACCGACGACACCAAGCCGTTCATCCAGTCCGAGGTGACCAGATAGGACTGGCGCATCATGTCGAACATCGGATTTTCGGACCAGGCCGGGTCCTTGAACCGCTTGTCCTTCGACGGGGTAGGGGCGGCTTCCTCACCCGCTGCGCGACGGGTCGAGGAGGCCCACAGGTCCATGTAACGGTTGAACAGATCGGCCTGGGCGGCGAACAGTTTGTCCGGACGCGCGGCGAGGCTGGTCATCACCGAGTTCATCGCCGGACCGACGTTGAACGGGTCCGGCGACAGGGCGGCGGGGCGGTCGGCCTGCGACAGGGCGGCCTCCGCGATGGCCGACTGGGCCGTCATCGCCGCCCTGGCCAGGTTCAGCGACAGAGTCTCCAGCATTTCCCGCTGATCGGCGGCGGGGAAGGCGAATGGATTGTCGGTGGGCGGCGGCGGGGTCGGCTCGGGCTGAGGCGCGGCGGCCCTGGGCTCGGGCGAGGGGGCGGCGTCCGCGACGACAGGCTCGCTCTCGGCCTTCTTCGCCTTGGGCGCACGGGGCTTGGCGGAGGTCGGGCGGCCGGACTTTCGCGGCGACTTGGCGACGGCGAGCGGCTCGGGCGGGGTCCGGGGTGTCTTGGCCATGAGATCGTCCGCGCGCCTCCGTTGTGACGTCGGGCGTGTGCTCCGCCCTTCCGCCTGTCATGATCATGGCATATGACCAGCTCCGAGATGAACGCGCATCAGGCGAAAAAGATAATCGGCGGTCTGCTGGCCGCCTCGGTCGTCCTGGCGCTGGGCGGATGCGCGAATGCATTCAACCCGGCGACCGATCCGACGTCGCCCGTCGCGCCGCGCGTTCAGGCCTTGGTCGACGCCAACCGCGCCTATCCGCGCTGGGAAGACTTCCCGCGCTCTTCCGAGCCTCTGCCGGATCCGGTCGAGGTCGGCGCGCGCGTGAACAGCCTTCGCTCGAGCGGCACGGATCTGGCCCAGGAAACCGCCCGTATCGACTGGCAGCTCGGCGACCCCGCCACCTTCGCCGCCGACGTCAATAGCCGCATCGACGCCCAGGCTGTCTCGCCGGTCACCGCCGAGACACAGGCAGAAGTCGAAGAATTCGCCCGCCGCACGCGCCAGCGCGGAACGGCCCCGCCGCCGGTGGACCGGGGTCCCGCACCGACGCCTCGCTGAACGTCATTCTCTATCGCCCGGTCGACAGAATCCGGGGATCATCATCGCCTATCAGGAGCTTCCCGCATGGCTGACACGGCCCCCTTCGCCTCGACCCTCGCAGCAGATGCGGCCATGGTCACCGAACTGGCCGCGATCGCGTCCTGGGCCCAGATCGGTCGCGGCGATGAGAAACACGCCGACCAGCTGGCCGTCGACGCCATGCGCACGGCGCTGAACAGCCTGGATATCGACGGCAAGATCGTCATCGGCGAGGGCGAGCGCGACGAAGCGCCGATGCTCTACATCGGCGAGAAGGTCGGCACCGGCAAAGGTCCGGCCATCGACATCGCCCTGGACCCGCTGGAAGGCACCACCCTGACGGCCAAGGCCATGGCCAACGCCCTGACGGTGCTGTCGATGTCGGCCGGCGGCGGCATGCTGCACGCGCCCGACACCTATATGGACAAGATCGCCATCGGGCCGGGCTATGCTCCGGGCACCGTCGATCTGGACATGAAGCCGGCCGACAACGTGCGTTCGCTGGCCTCGGCCAAGGGCGTCCGTCCCGAGGACATCACGGTCTGCGTCATGGATCGCCCGCGCCACGAAGAGCTAATCGCCGCACTGCGCGAAGTCGGCGCCCGCGTCATGCTGATCACCGACGGCGACGTCGCCGGCGTCATCCACACCGCCGAGCCCGAGACGGGCATCGACCTCTATCTGGGATCGGGCGGCGCGCCCGAGGGCGTGCTGGCGGCCTCGGCGCTGAAATGCGTCGGCGGTCAGTTCCAGGGCCGTCTGCTGTTCCGTAACGACGACGAGCGCGCCCGCGCCCAGCGCACCGGCGTGACCGACTTCGACCGCAAATACGACCTGCACGAACTGGTGTCGAAGGACGCCGTCTTCGCGGCCACCGGCGTGACCAAGGGCGCCATGCTGGACGGGGTCCAGATGGGCAATGGCTTCGTCACCACCCATACGCTGGTGATGGATTCCTCGACCCGCACCGTGCGCCGCATCCGCACGACGCGCCCTCTCTGATGGCGGATGGAGCCTCGGCTGCGGACCTGACGCCGGGCTTCCTCGACGTATCACGCTCGCTGTCGGGACGGGCCTGGCGGCAACGGCCGGCCGAGGCCTCGACGATCCGCGCCCATATGCAGGCGCTCGGCCTGTCCGAGCCGCTGGCTCGCGCCCTGGCGGCGCGGGGCGTTGCGGCGGATCAGGGGGCGGACTTCCTGGAACCGACGCTGAAGCGGCTGTTCCCCAATCCATCCTCGTTCATGGACATGGATGCGGCGGCCGAGGCCATCGTTTCGGCCATGCAGGCAGGAGAGGCGATCCACGTTTTCGCCGACTACGACGTCGACGGCGCCTCCAGCGCGGCCCTTCTGGTGCGTTGGTTCAGGGCGCTGGGCGCGTATCTGCCTATCTATGTCCCGGACCGTCTGACCGAGGGATACGGCCCGAGTCCGCTCGCCTTCGACCGGCTGAAGGCCTCGGGCGCCGATCTGGTCATCACGGTGGACTGTGGCGCGGCGGCCAACGAGGCCATCGCCCACGCCTGCGCCATCGGGCTGAAGGTCGTGGTCATCGACCATCACATGATGCGTGAGGAGCCGCCGCAGTGCCTGGCGGTCGTCAATCCGAATCGGCCGGGAGACACCTCGGGCCAGGGCAATCTGGCGGCGGCGGGGGTGGTTTTCGTCCTGCTGGCAGCCCTGAACCGCGAGGCCCGCAAGCGCGGCCTGTTCGAGACGAGGCCTGAACCCGATATTCGCCAGTGGCTCGATCTCGCCGCACTGGGCGCCATCTGCGACGTCACGGGCCTGACCGGGTTCAACCGCGCCCTGACGGGGCTCGGCCTCAAGGTCATGTCGAGTTGGGGCAATCCGGGGCTGAAGGCGTTGCTGACCGTTGCGGGCTCCGAACCCGGTCCGGCCAAGTCGAATCATGCCGGCTTCATCCTCGGCCCGCGCATCAACGCCGGGGGCCGAATCGGTCGCGCCGATCTCGGAGCCCGGCTGTTGTCGACCGACGACCCGCTGGAGGCCCAGGCCCTCGCCGAAGAACTGGACGCCCTGAACATCGCCCGCCGCGAGGTCGAGCGCGAGGTCACCGAGACCGCCACGCGCCGCGTCGAACAGACCGGCCAGCATGCGGACGGATCGGCCGTCGTGGTCGTCTCGGGCGAAGACTGGCACCCCGGCGTCGTCGGGATCGTGGCGGGACGGCTGCGCGAACGCTGGCGCAAGCCCGTCATCGTCATCGGCGTGGACGCCGTCGGCAACGTCGGCAAGGGGTCGGGGCGCTCTCAGCCGGGCATGAACCTCGGTCGCGCGATCCAGTCCGCCTGGCGCGACGGCCTGTTGCTGGCCGGGGGAGGGCACGCCATGGCGGCGGGTCTGACGATTCGCCCCGACGGCATCGACGCGCTCAGGGACTTCCTCAACGCCGCCATGGCCGGCGAACAGGTCGATGCCGAAGCGATGGACTGGGTCGAGATCGACGCCCTGATCGAGCCGGGTGCCGCGTCGCGCGCCCTGTCCGAGGATTTCGAACGGCTGGCCCCCTTCGGTCCCGCCAACCCCGAGCCCCTGTTCGCCCTCAGCGGCGTCCAGGCACGGGAGCCCGTGGCGATGAACGGCGGGCATGTCCGTTGCCGGCTGGTCGGGGCGGACGGGGCCTCGGTCAAGGCGATCGCCTGGCGCTGTGCCGATCTGCCGACCGGTCGAGCCCTGCTGGCGGGGCAGGGCGGTTTGAGCGTCACGGGTCGTCTGAAGGCGGACGACTGGAACGGCCGCAAGGGCGTCCAGTTCGAGATCGAGGACGTCGCCGATCCGCGTATGGCGACTTAGTTCGTTTTGGCGCTTGCACCCCGGGAGGGCGTTGGCTATATCGCCGCTTCCCCGCGCAGCGGTCCCTTCGTCTATCGGTTAGGACGTCAGGTTTTCAACCTGAAAAGAGGGGTTCGACTCCCCTAGGGACTGCCACGCGGGGCATTCCATTTCATCGTCATCGCACGATCCGACGTCGCCCAGCGGCGCGCAGGATTTTGTCGCGCCGCCGTGTCGTAGGCGTAACGCGACGCGAATCCGTTTCCCGATCCACTCCCGATCTGGTTGAAACCGGCGTTTTTCGATTTTCACGCGTTCACAGAACCGTGTTAAACATGACCCGTTCGCAGGGAGTGCGCGGACGGGGGGCTTGAAGTGTCTGACTACGAGGAGATCGACGCACCGGACACCGTCCGGATCGCCGGTCATGTAAAATGGTTCGATGCGGGCAAGGGCTACGGCTTCATCGTGCCCGATGACCCCGGTGTGACCGAGGGCAAGGACGTCCTGCTGCATATCAGCGGCTTGCGCGACGGCGGCTGGGATTCGGCCGGCGAAGGTGCGCCCATACAATGCGATTGCGCTCGCCGCCCCAAGGGCTGGCAGGTGGTCCAGGTCCACGACCTAGGCGAAGGCGACATCGAGCCGCCCGCGCGGCGCACGGGCTATGACGCGCTGCGGGCTGATTCTCGCTCGGTTCGCGACCCGGTGGCGACGACCGCTACGGGCGATCTCGAGCCCGCGACCGTGAAATGGTTCAATCGCACCAAGGGTTACGGATTCGTAGTGCGCGCGACCGATCCGGGCGATATCTTCGTTCATATCGAGACCCTGCGTCGCTGCGGGCTGGACGATCTGGTCCCAGGCGACACGGTTGCGGTGCGATTCGCCGAAGGTCCCAAGGGGCTGGTGGTCGCGGAAATCAGACCGGGCGACTGATCGGTCGCCCCGAAAGGGCGATCATGCTGTCGAGGCGTCTTCTAATTGTCGGATCCCTGGCGATCGGCCTGGTCCTGTCCGCCTGCGCTAAGTCCAATACGCCCACGGACGAGGCGGGGCGCCCGCTTGAGGCGCTGAAGGTCGTCACGGCGTCGGGCGAGCATGAATTTCTGGTCGAGATCGCCGACGACGACGCCGAACGCGAACGCGGCCTGATGTTCCGCCCCCCGCTGGCGGACGACCGCGGCATGCTGTTCCACTTCCCCGATTCGGCCGAGCGGTCGTTCTGGATGCGCAACACGCCCAGCTCGCTCGACATCATCTACGTTGACCCGATGGGCACGATCGTCTCCATCGCCCATCACGCCACCCCCTATTCGGACGCGCAACTGCCGTCCAACGGAGCCGCAAACGGCGTGCTGGAGCTGCGCGCGGGACGGGTCGAGGAGATCGGCGCCAAGCCCGGCGACAAGATCGTCCACCCCTTCTTCAAGCCGTAGACCAATCTTGCATTGCACCGCGGCGAACTTGCTGGCAGACCCCTCCGCCGGAGTGTAGCGCAGCCTGGTAGCGCATCTGGTTTGGGACCAGAGGGTCGGAGGTTCGAATCCTCTCACTCCGACCATGCCTTCTTGAAGAGGGCTACCGCTCGCGACGCGGTCGCTCACTGCTTGAGCCACCGTTTTAGTGTGGCTACCGCTCAGCGCGCGGCGCTTCGCTGCTTGAGCCGCCTGTTGGTGTAACTACCGCTCAGCGCACGGCGCTTCGCTGCTTGAGCCATGGGTTGGCGTGGCTCGCGGCGCGCGATAGAACCCGCCCATCCTTCCCGCCGACGAGATTGACCATGCTGGCCCGCATCTATCGCCCCGCAAAGACCGCCATGCAGTCGGGCAAGGCCAAGTCCAGGGACTGGCGTCTGGATTTCGAGCCGGCCTCGGCGCGCACCATCGATCCGCTGATGGGCTGGATCAGTTCTTCGGACATGAACGGCCAGGTCCGCCTGACCTTCGAGACCAAGGAAGAGGCCGTGGCCTACGCCGAGCGTCACGGAATTCCCTTCCGCCTGCACGAGCCGCAGGAGCCGCCGATGATCCTCAAGGCCTACGCCGACAACTTCGCCACCAACCGCAAGCAGTCCTGGACGCACTAATCCAGGACGGCGGCTATCGCTCAGCGCGCGGCTCTTCGCTGCTTGAGCTGCGGGTCGATGCCGCGCCAGTTCCACCCACTTTTCTTTGCGGCCACCGCGCATTGCGCTAGTTGAGCCGCACAGGCGCCCATAGCTCAACCGGATAGAGCACCCGCCTTCTAAGCGGGATGTTGCAGGTTCGAGTCCTGCTGGGCGCGCCACCCTCGTTCGCAAGGACCACCATGGCCGAAGTTCGCAACCAGACCCTTCAGGGCCGCACGCTCGTGGATGGCAAGACCTTCATCGACTGCGAGTTCAAGAACGCCCAGCTGGTATTCAAAGGCGTCGAACAGCCCAGCTTCGCCAACTGCAAATTCACCCAGAGCCAGTTCGTCTTCGAAGACAAGGCGGCCGTGACCGTGAACTTCCTGCGCGGCATGCTCCAGCCCCAGACCGGCATGCGTGGCTTCGTCACCGGCATGATGCCCGAGATCGGCGCCTAGCCCAGCGCAGCGCGCCAGGCGGCCAATCCGACCGCCAGATCGGTGATCAACTCGTTCGGATCTTCCAGCCCGACGTGGATCCGCAGCAGCGGCCCCTTCAGCGCCGGCGCGTTCACGCGGAACGCCATCTGAGGCGTCTCATAGGTGATCAGGCTCTCGAACCCGCCCCACGAATAGCCGAGCCCGAACAGGCTGAGCGCTTCGAGGTAGGCGTGGGCCGCCCTCGCGTCGCCGCCCTCCATCACCACGCCGAACAGGGACGCCGCGCCGCTGTAATCCCGAGACCAGAGGGCATGGCCGGGATCGCCTGGCAGGGCGGGGTGCAACACGCGCGACACCTCCGGCCGCGCCGTCAGCCAGCCGGCCACCTTCATCATCGACCGCGCCTGTTCGCCGTATCGCAGAGGTAGGGTGCGCAGCCCCCTCAACGCCAGCCACGCATCGTCCGGCGACACGCACAGGCCGATATCCTCGTAGGTCTCGGCGATGGCTTTCACGACTGCCGGGTCGGACGCACACACAGCGCCCAGCATCAGGTCCGAATGGCCGCCGGCGTATTTGGTCAGAGCCTGGATGCTGACGTCGACGCCGCGGGCCAGGGGCTTGAACGCCAGTCCCGCCGCCCAGGTGTTGTCCATGATGGTCAGCACGCCCCGCGAGCGCGCGGCTGCGGCCAGGGCCGGAACGTCGATCATCTCCATCGTCAGCGAACCAGGCGCCTCGATCAGCAGGATGCGCGTGCGCTCGCCGATCAGGGCGATGACCTCTTCGGCGGACGCCTCGGCCGGGTGGAACCGGGCCGTCACCCCGCGCGCGGTCATATGGCGGGTCAGGAAGCGTCGCGTCGGCCCGTAGACGGCGTCCGTCGTCAGCACCTCGTCGCCCGGCTTCAGCATCGCGAGCAGCGGCAGGGTCACCGCCGCCAGCCCTGACGGCGCCAGCCAGCACTGATCCGCCCCCTCCAGATCGGCGATCGCCCGCCTCAGTGCGTCCTGCGACGCCGTGCCGTCGATGCCGTAGAGCGGCCCCAACCCGGCATCGCGCATATCGCCGACGGCATCGGACAACATCGTCGAGGCGCGCTCGATCGGTGGATTGACCGGACGACGCCCGCCGCCTCTCCGGGTTGCCGCCGCGATCAGACGAGTGCGGTCGGAAAGCGGATCCATGGCGGCCTCGACGGGTTGCGAACGACGCCCCAAAGGCCTCTAAAGCTGCGGGGGCGCAAGGGGTCGTGACGGGCGAGTCGCGACAGGCAGCGAACGCAGGACGGACCATGGGCCAAAGAACCACGGGTTTCTGGATGGGGCTGACGGGCCTGGCGAGCCTTGTGCTCGTGGCGTCGTGCGGCGATCAGGACCGCAAAACCGACGTTCCCGCGACCGTCGCCGCTACCGGGGTGACCACGACCTCCGCCGAGGTCGTGGAAAGTCCGACCCTCGTGGCGATCAAGCGGCGCGGCCGCCTGAACTGCGGCGTCAATCAGGGCCTCGTCGGTTTCGCCTACAATGACAATCGCGGCCAGTGGCGCGGATTTGACGTCGATTTCTGTCGTGGATTGGCCGCCGCCATCTTCGGCGACCCGGGCGCGGTGCGTTTCGTGCCGCTGACGGCCGAGAACCGATTCCAGGCGCTCGCGGACGGTCGGATCGACGTCCTGTGGCGCAACACCTCCTGGACGATGGAGCGCGACACCTCGGGCCAGCTCGCGTTCGCCGGCATCAACTACTACGACGGCCAGGGCTTCCTGGTCCGGCGTTCGCTGGACCTGAACAGCGCGACCGAACTGAACGGCGCGCGCATCTGCGTCCAGGCCGGCTCGACCAGCGCCCTGAACGCCGAGGACTATTTCCGCAGCCGGGGCATCGAACACCGCGCCGTCGTCCTGCCGACCGAAGAGGCCGCGCGTCAGGCGTATGGCCGCGAGGACTGCGACGCCTTCACCGCCGACGTCTCCGCCCTGGCCGCTGCCCGCACCACCCTGCCGGATCCGCAGCAGCACATGATTCTGCCCGACGTCATCTCGAAAGAGGCGCTTGGCCCCGTCACCCGTCGTGGCGACGAACAATGGACGGCCGTGGTTCGCTGGACGCAGAACGCCCTGATCCTGGCCGAGGAACTGGGCGTGACCCAGGCCAATGTCGAGGAACAGACCGAAAGCTCACGCGTGCCCCAGGTGCGCCGTCTGCTGGGCGCCGAGGGCGATTTCGGGCCGCGCCTGGGTCTGTCCAAGACCTGGGCGGCGGATGCGGTCGAGGGCGTCGGCAACTACGGCGAAATCTTCGACCGGAATCTCGGTTCGCAATCGCCTCTCGACCTGGCCCGCGGGTTGAATGCACAATGGAATGCTCGACCGGCCGGGCTGATCTACGGCCTGCCGGTCCGATAACGCTTCAAGCGAGGCCGCCAGTACGCGGTCGCCGCCTTTCGGGGGACGAATGGATACGACGAAGAAGGGCGGTATTCCGCTCCACTGGCTGATGCTCATCGGCTTCACGGTCGGCCTGGCCGGCGGCCTGTACGTCAACCAGTACATCGGCCCCGAGACCGAGTGGGTTCAGTGGGTGACTTCGAACGTCACGGGCCCCGCAGGCCAGATCTTCCTGCGCCTGCTGTTCATGCTGGTTATCCCCCTGCTGTTCTCGGCCCTCGTCGTTGGCGTGGCCGAGATGGGCGACCTGAAGTCGCTGGGCCGCGCGGGCATCAAGACCCTGTTGCTGACGATCGTCGTGTCCGGCATCGCGGTCGTGATCGGCCTGGGCATGGTCAACTTCTTCCGTCCCGGCGACGGCGTCGATCCGGCCCTGGCCCAGCAGTTGCTGACACAGGGCGCCGAGGGCGCGGCCGCGATCGTCGATAAGGCGCCGGAAAGCGTACAGTTCGGGACCTTCTTCCTCGACCTGATCCCGTCCAACGTCTTCACGGCGGCGGCGGAAAACCAGATCCTGCCGATCATGATCTTCGCCCTGCTGTTCGGCATCGGCCTGGTCAT
Organism: Brevundimonas sp. FV1ye28; assembly: GCF_058681135.1. Classification (NCBI taxonomy): domain Bacteria; kingdom Pseudomonadati; phylum Pseudomonadota; class Alphaproteobacteria; order Caulobacterales; family Caulobacteraceae; genus Brevundimonas; species Brevundimonas sp. FV1ye28. Next base: position 726,093 of record NZ_CM178731.1, read on the forward strand.
GGCCAGGAGCCCCAACACCGACAAGCTGCAGAACGTTATCGAGGGCATCCTCGAAGTCACGATGAAGCTGATAAATCTCGTGATCAAACTGGCGCCCATCGCGATCGCCTGTCTGATGTTCAACCTCGCGGCCCTGTTCGGCTGGGACCTGCTTGTGCGTCTCGCGGCCTTCGTCGGCGTGGCCGTGGGCGCGATGGCGATCCACATGTTCGTCGTCTATCCGCTGGTCGTCTGGATCGGCGGCGGGATGAACCCGCTGACCTTCTTCAAGGGCGTGCGCGAGCCGATGGTCGTGGCCTTCTCGACCGCCTCGTCCAACGCCTCCTTGCCGGTCTCCCTGAAGGCGGCCGAGGAGCAGCTGAAGCTGCCGCGCAAGATCGCCCGCTTCGTCCTGACGGTCGGCGCGACGGCCAACCAGAACGGCACGGCCCTGTTCGAGGGCGTCACCGTTCTGTTCCTGGCTCAATTCTTCCAGATCGAGCTGTCGCTCACCCAGCAGGTCGTCGTGATGCTCGTCTGCATCCTCGGCGGCGTGGGTACGGCGGGCGTGCCCGCAGGCTCGCTCCCGGTCATCGCCATGATCCTGGTGATGGTGGGGGTGCCGGCAGAGGGCATCGGTCTGATTCTGGGCGTGGACCGCTTCCTGGACATGTGCCGGACGGTGCTGAACGTCACGGGCGACCTGGTCTTGGCCACCGTCGTCTCGCGCGGCGAGAAGGACGATCCGGTCGCCCCCGGGGCGCCCCCGCCTGCGCCGACGGTGGCAACCGTCGCCTGACGTCAGGGGCCGGTGACGACCTCGGTGTCGTCCCGGCCGCCCCATTCGGCCCAGGATCCGTCGTAGAGCACGCCCTCGCGGCCCAGCACGGCCAGTGCGAGCAGCGGCACGGTCGCCGTCACCCCGGAGCCGCAGCTGGCGATCGGCCTGTCGTCCGACGCCAGGCCGCGCGCCGCAAAGGCCGCCCGCAGCGCCTCAGGTTCTTGCATCAGGCCCTCCGGGGTCAGCAACTCGCCGAAGGGCAGATTGACCGCGCCCGGCATGTGCCCGGCCCGCAGTCCCGCACGCGGCTCGGGCGCCGATCCGGCGAACCGGGCGGCGGCCCGCGCGTCCAGCACCGGCGCACCGGCGGCCAGGGCCTCGCGGACCCGTTCGACGTCGGCGATCATGCCGGGCCTCGGCTCAGCCTTGAAGACGGCGGGGGAGGGTGACGACGGCCCGGTTTCGAGCGTCCCGCCCATCCGGATCCATGCCGGCAAGCCGCCATCCAGCACCTGCACCCGGTCGCAGCCCATGCCCCGGAACATCCACCAGGCCCGTCCGGCGGTGAACAGGCCGAAGGTGTCGTAGACGACGATCCGGTCGGTCTCGGACACGCCAAGCCGACCAGCTTGTTCGCCAAATTGACCAGGCGTCGGCATCATATGGGGCAGGGGGTTGGCCTGATCCGAAATCTCCTCCAGATCGAAAAAGACCGCGCCCGGAACGTGCCCCGCCTCGAAGATCGGCCGCGCGGGCGTGCCGTCCAGATGCCAGCTGGCGTCGAGAATACGAAGGTCGGGATCGCCGAGTGCGGTCGCGAGTTCAGCGGCGGAGACGAGGGGAGGCAAGACGGTCATGACCCAGACTACCACGGCCGCGACGGGCACGCTGCGTCTGGTGCTCGGCGACCAGCTGTCCGACGGCCTGTCCGCCCTGACCGATCTCGACCCGGCCCGCGACGTCGTCCTGATGGCCGAGGTCAATGACGAGGCGACCTACGTCAGGCACCACAAGCAGAAGATCGCCCTGATCTTCGCCGCGATGCGCAGCTTCGCCGTTCGGCTCGAGGGACGCGGCGTGACCGTTCGCTACGTCTGCATCGACGACCCGGCCAACACCCACTCGATCGTCGGCGAACTGCACCGGGCCCTCGACGACCAACCGTTCGGCGCGGTCGTGATCACCGAATGCGGAGAGTGGCGTCTGGCCGAGGCCCTGGCCGCCTTCGCTGGCGTCGCCCCGGTCCCGGTCGATATCCGAGAGGACAGCCGCTTCATCTGCACCCACGACCGCTTCCGGCGCTGGGCTTCGGGCAAGAAGGAGCTGCGGATGGAGTTCTTCTATCGCGAGATGCGGCGCGAGACCGGTCTGTTGCTCGACGACGCCCAGCCCGTCGGCGGTAAATGGAACTATGACGTCGAGAACCGCAAGAAGCTGACGAAGGGCATGCGGCCGCCCGCACGACTGCGCATCGCGCCAGACGCTGTAGCCCTCGAAGCCATCGCGGACGTCGCCCGACTGTTCCCCGACCATTTCGGCGACCTCGACGCCTTCGGCTGGCCGACGACGACCGCGCAGGCGGAAACGGTTCTGGTCGATTTCCTGGCCAATATCCTCCCCGGCTTCGGCGACTGGCAGGACGCGATGGCGTGGGGCGAGCCGTGGATGTGGCACGGCCTGATCTCGACCTCGATCAACCTCGGCCTGCTCGATCCGCTCGACGTCTGCCGCCGCGCCGAGGCCGAGTATCGCGCCGGCCGTGCGCCGCTGAACGCCGTCGAGGGTTTCATCCGCCAGATCATCGGCTGGCGCGAATTCGTGCGCGGCATCTACTGGCTGAAGGTCCCGGAGTACCGCAGCCGCAACTTCCTCGACGCCGACCGGACCCTGCCGTGGTTCTACTGGTCGGGCGAGACGGACATGGCCTGCGTCGCCGACGTCGTCGCCATGACGCGCAGCCACGCCTACGCCCACCACATCCAGCGGCTGATGGTGACCGGCAACCTCGCCATGCTGCTCGGCGTCCATCCGGACGAGGTCGATGACTGGTATCTGGTCGTCTACGCCGACGCCTATGAATGGGTGGAGATGCCCAACACTCGCGGCATGGCGACCTTCGCCGACGGCGGAATCATGGGGTCGAAACCCTATGCGGCCTCGGGCGCCTACATCGACCGGATGAGCGACTATTGCGGATCATGCCGCTATGACGTCAAGGCCAAGGCGGGCGAAAACGCCTGTCCGTTCAACCGTCTCTACTGGGGTTTTCTGGAACGGAATCAGAAGCGACTGCACGACAACATTCGTCTGGCCATGCCCTATCGCACCCTGGAGAATTTCGGCCCCGAGCGCCGCGCCGCCCTGTTGGCCGAGGCCGAGGCGACCCGGACGGCCCTCGGAGCTGTCCTCCGGTCCGACTGACGATCAATCGTCCGGATAGGCCTCACCCGACGGCTTGATTGCCTTCAAGGCTGCCAGAGCCCGCGCCCGCGCCTCGGCGTGATCGACCATCGGCTTCGGATAGGTCTTGCCCAAGGTCACGCCTGCGTCCCGCAACACCTCGGTCGGCGCCGTCCAGGGCGCTTGGACGAACTTGGCCGAGACCTTGGTCAGCTCTGGAACCCATCGCTTCACGTACTTGCCGTCCGGATCGAACTTCTCGCCCTGGGTCACAGGATTGAAGATCCGGAACCAGGGCGAGGCGTCGGCGCCCGACCCGGCGACCCACTGCCAGTTCTGGCTGTTCTGCCCCAGGTCCGCGTCGACCAGCGTGTCCCAGAACCAGGCCTCGCCCTTTCGCCAGTCGATCAGCAGATGCTTGATCAGGAACGACGCCACGATCATCCGCACGCGGTTGTGCATGATCCCCGTCGCCCACAGCTCGCGCATCCCGGCGTCGACGATGGGATAGCCGGTCTGGCCCCGCGTCCAGGCCTCGAACCCGGCCTCGTCGTCGCGCCATGCCATCGCGTCGTATTCGGGCCGGAACGCTTTGTCGGGCAGGGTCGGGAAGTGGTGCAGCAGATGGGCCGAGAACTCGCGCCAGATCAGCTCACTGGTCAGCTTCTCGGCCTGCGCGGCCGGGACCTTGGCCGAACCTGCCGCGTCATAGACGACGCGCCAGACCTGCCACGGGCTGATCTCGCCGTAGTGCAGGTGCGGGGACAGGCGGCTGGTGCCGTCACGATCCGGCCGGTCGCGATCCGTCGCATAGGACTTCAGCGCCCCCGAAACGAACCCGTTGAGCGCCGCCGTCGCCCCGGCCTCGCCGGGTTCGCCCAAGAACCCCGTCGACCAATCCGGCTTCGTCGGATGCAGGCCCCAGTCGTCGATGTCGTCGCTGGCCAGCTTTGGTGCGCCCGCCAGGCTACGCGGCCCGGTCGTGTGTGGCGGAGCCTCGACCTGGGCCCTCAGCGCCTTCATGAAGGGGGTGAAGACCTTGTATGGCCCGCCCGTGCCGTTCAGCACCGAGCCCGGCCGCGCCAGCAGCGCGCCGTTGAAGCCCTTCACCTCCACGCCTTCGGACTGGAGCGAGTGAGCGACGTCGGCGTCGCGGGCCCAGGCGTCCGGCTCGAACAGTCGGTTCATCAGGACGCAGGTCGCGCCCGTTTCCTCGATCAGGCGACGCAGCTCGGCCTCCGAATCACCACGCCGTAGGATCAGACGTCCGCCGCGCTGGGCGATCGCATCCGACAGCGCCCTCAGCGACTTGTCGAGCCACCACAGCGACGCCGCGCCGATCGGCCGGACCGCATGCCCCTGATCGAGGATGTAGACCGGCACGACGGGCCGTCCGCTGGCGTGCGCATGGTTCAGCGCCGGGTTGTCGGCCAGCCGCAGATCCTGTCGGAACCACAGGATGATGGGCGTCTCGTCCTTGGTGGTCACGCTCCGGAACTCCGTGGTAGGTTGAAACTCAAGGCGCGCGGGGCCACCTGACCGCCCCATAGGCGTGGCATTGCCAACGCGCCACCCGTCAGAATGTCCTAAAGAGAAGGCCCGCCCGTGAGCGCTCCGAATTCCGTCATCACCCTGTCCGGAAACGGCATCACCACTCCGGTCGTCATCGGCGGCGGCGCGCGCATCGCCTTCATCGCCGGCCCCTGCCAGCTGGAAAGCCGTCAGCACGCGCTGGAAATGGCTCACGCCCTCAAGGAAATCGGCGAACGGCTGAACGTCGGCATCATCTACAAGACCAGCTTCGACAAGGCGAACCGCACCTCGGCCAACGCCGCGCGCGGTTTGGGCCTCAAGGATTCGCTGCCGATCTTCGACGAAATCCGCCAGGCCACCGGCCTGCCGGTGCTGACCGACGTCCACTCAGAGGAACAGGCGCAGCAAGCCGCCCAGGCCGTCGACGTGCTGCAGATCCCGGCCTTCCTCAGCCGCCAGACCGACCTGCTGCTGGCCGCGGCCGCCACCGGCAAGGCGATCAACATCAAGAAGGGCCAGTTCCTGGCCCCCTGGGACATGAAGAACGTCATCGCCAAGGTCGTCGGCGCCGGCAATCCGAACGTCATGGCCTGCGAGCGCGGCGCCAGCTTCGGCTACAACACCCTCGTCAGCGACATGCGCGCCCTGCCGATCCTGCGCGAGATCGGTTGCCCGGTCGTCTTCGACGCGACCCACTCCGTCCAGCAGCCGGGCGGGCAGGGGACGTCTTCGGGCGGTCAGCGCGAGTTCGTCCCGGTCCTGGCCCGCGCCGCCGTGGCCGTCGGCGTCGACGCCGTCTTCATGGAAACGCACCAGGACCCCGACCACGCCCCGTCGGACGGCCCCAACATGGTGCCCCTGTCGCAGTTCGAGGCCCTCGCCGCCGAACTGCTGGCCTATGACGATCTGTCCAAGGCCCGGATGGCGGCCATTCCTCTTTCTGGGGCCGCCTGAATCCGATAGGCCAAGGCGATGGTTGATCGCACCCTGGACCTCGGCGCCCTGCAAAGCCTGCTCGATCGCGCGCGCGACCAGACGGTGGCCTGCGTCGGCGACCTGATGCTCGACCGCTATGTCTATGGCGAGGTCAGCCGCATCTCGCCCGAGGCTCCGATTCCGGTCCTGCGCTCGCGGCGTACCGTTTCAATGCCCGGCGGCGTCGGCAACGTGGCCCGAAACGTCGCAGCCCTCGGCGGCCTGGCCCTTCTGGGCGGCGTGACGGGCGCGGATGCTGCGGGCGAGGAACTGGCCCGGCTGGTCTCCGCCGAAGATCGGATCGAGGACTTCATCGACCGGACCGGCCCGGCCGGCACCATCGTCAAGACCCGCTACGTCTCGGGTGGCCAGCAGCTGATGCGCCTGGACGAGGAGGAGGTCTCCGTCGGCGGCTTCGCCCGCGAGGACGTGTTTTCAGGGGCTTCCGCCATTCTCCTGTCAGACTATGCCAAGGGCGTGGTGACCGAACGGCTGATCCGCTCGGCCCTGCATCAGGCGCAACAGACGGGCGCCGTGGTCATCGTCGACCCCAAGGGCCGGGACTTCGCCCGTTACGGCGCGGTCGATCTGATCAAGCCCAACGCCTCCGAACTGGCCGGCGCCACCGGCCTGCCGGTCGAAACGGACGCCGAGATCGAGGCCGCGCTAGAGGCCCTTCTGGCCGCCACGACCGCCAAGGCCATCGTCGTCACCCGCGCCGGCAAAGGCATGAGCCTGATGCGGCGCGGCGAACCGGCCCAGCATTTCCCCGGTCGCGCGCGCGAGGTGTTCGACGTCTCCGGCGCCGGCGACACCGGACTTGCGGCCCTCGGTCTGGCGCTCGGCGCGGGCGCGTCGCTGGAACAGGCGGTGCAACTCGCCATCCTCGCGTCGGGGGTCGTGGTCGGAAAGAGCGGCACCGCCGTCGTCTCGCCCGCCGAACTGATCGAGGCCGAGATGAGCCAGCACGCCGGCGCGGCACTCGCCAAGGTCACCGCGCTCGACGACCTCGCCGCCGAGGTCGAGGCCTGGCGTCGTCAGGGGCTGAAGGTCGGCTTCACCAACGGCTGCTTCGACATCCTGCACCGCGGCCACGTCGCCTATCTGGCCCAGGCCCGCAGCTGGTGCGACCGACTGGTGGTCGCGCTGAACACCGACGCCTCGGTCCACCGACTCAAGGGCGACGGCCGCCCCGTGAACGATCTCGACAGCCGCGCGGTCGTCATCGGCGGCCTGGCCAGCGTGGATCGGGTCACATCCTTCGACGATCCGACGCCCTTGGCCCTGATCGAACGCCTGCGCCCCGACGTCCTGATCAAGGGCGCGGACTACACTCGCGAAGGCGTGGTCGGCGGCGACTTGGTCGAGAGCTGGGGCGGGGAGGTGCGTCTGGCGGAGTTCGCCGACGGCTATTCCACCACCCGGACGATCGCGAAAATGACGGAGAGCGCTTTGGGAGAAGCTGGCTGATGCGCCGCATGATCGTGGTCACCGGCGGCGCCGGCTTCATCGGCTCCAACATCGTCTCGCGCCTGTGCGCCGAGGATCGCTGGGACGTCGTCGTCTGCGACCGGCTGGAGGGCGCTAACTCCGGCAAGTGGCGCAACATCGCCAAGTCGCCCATCACAGACTTCTGGCAGCCGGAGGAGCTGTTCGCCCAGCTCGAACGCCACGCCGAACGGATCAGCGCCGTGGTTCACATGGGCGCGATTTCCTCGACCACCGAGCAGGACGCCGACCTGATCCTGCGCACCAACTTCAGCCTGTCTCGCGACCTCTGGGACTGGTGCGCCGTGAACGACGCCCGCATGATCTACGCCTCTTCGGCAGCCACCTATGGCGACGGTGAGGCCGGGTTCGACGACGCCGATGATCTTGCTTCTATCTCGAAGCTTCAGCCGCTAAACGCCTATGGTTATTCGAAAAAACTGTTCGACCAGTACGCCGTGCGCGAGGCGTCGCGCGACCATGCCCCGCGTCAGTGGGCGGGCCTGAAGTTCTTCAACGTCTATGGCCCCAACGAAGGCCACAAGGGCGGGATGAAGTCGGTCATCGCCCAGATCTGGCCCAGGGTCGCCGCCGGTGAGACCGTCAGCTTGTTCCGCTCGCACCATGCCGACTATGCCGACGGCGGCCAGTTGCGCGACTTCGTCTTCGTCGACGACGTGGTCGACATCATCGACTGGCTGCTGTGCGCGCCCGAGGTCAGCGGCATCTTCAACGCCGGATCGGGCCAGGCGCGGTCCTTCCTCGATCTCGCCAACGCCACCTTCGCCGCCGCCGGCAAGGACCCGGCCGTCGCCTATATCGACATGCCCGAGGTCATCCGCGACCGGTATCAGTATTTCACCGAGGCGAAGATGGACCGCGTCCGCGCCTTGGGCTTCGGCGGCCAGTCGACGCCGCTCGAAGAGGGCGTGCGCCGCTACGTCCAGTCCTTCCTGTCCCAGCCGGATCCGTATCGGTGAAACTTCCACGCCTGACGTTCTGGCAGAGCGTGGGCTGGCTGGGCTTTGCCTTGGTGTTCCTCGTCGCCGCTGCCGTCGCGGTCTGGCGCGGCGACATCCTGAAGGCCGGGCTTGACCCACAGGTTCCTTTCCAGACTTACGATCCGCCCGCACCGCCGAACTACGCCTCGGCCGAGTCCTGGGCCATGAAGGAGGTGCGGGCGCCGACCTCGGGTTCGGCCGCGATCTTCTTCCTGCATTCCACCACCTTCGACGGCGGTGAGGAGTGGAACGAGCCTATCGGCGACGCGCGCGCCGACGCCTATCTGGAGCGGGTCGTCATCCCCAACTACGCCGGGCCGTTCGCCCGGGCCGGGGCGATCAGCCTGCCGCGCTACCGCCAGGCCTCGCTCTACACGCGTCTGACGCTGCGCGATGACGCCCGCGACGCCCGCGCCTTCGCCTATGGCGACGCCCTGGCAGCCTTCGACGCGTGGCTGGCCGATCACCCAACCGATCCACTGGTTCTCGCCGGGGTGGAGCAGGGCGGCGAACTGATCGATCGCCTCGTTCGTGAGCGCGTCGCTGCCGATCCGGCCGTGCGCGGCCGCCTCGTCGCCGTCTATCTGATCGACGTCATCGCGGCGGTGGGCAATCTGGCGCCCTCCGTGCCGGCCTGCGCCACGGCCACCAGCATAGGTTGCGTCATAGGCTGGTCCCAGGTCGGCGACCAGAACGAAGGCGCCGCCCGCCGCCGGCTGCGCCGGGCCCTGGTCTGGGACGATGCCGGCAGACTGGTCGATCTCGACGGCCGCTCGGCCCTCTGCGTCAATCCCGTCAGCGGCGCGACGGGCGACGCCGCCGTGCCCGCCCGCCTTCATCGCGGCGCCGCCAACGCGACGGGTCTCGAATGGGGCGTCCGCCCGGCCTTCATCGACCGCGCCGTGGCGACACAGTGCAGGAACGGCATCCTGCGCCACACCGAACTGATGACGGAATCCTTCAAGGAGGTCGGAAACTGGGCGGATCGAAGAAAGGCGCGCCAGTACAATCTCTTTTATGCCGATATTGAAGCAGACGTTGAGCGCCGCCTGAACGTCTGGGAAGCGTCCAACGCCCCCTAATCCAACCCACCCCGGTCGGTCCGCCAGTCGAACAGCGCCTCCAGCACCTTGATCGCTTCCCCGCGCGGGCTGGTCAGGTCCGGATCCCGCCCCAGCACCAGCCGGGCGTCGTCCGCCGCCGCCAGAAGCAGCGACCGATGCCGGATCGGATCGGCGAATCGATAGGCCGGGAAGCCGCTCTGCTTGAGCCCCAGAGGATCACCCCCGCCGCGCAGGCGGAAATCCTCCTCGGCGATCTCGAACCCATCCTCGCTGCGCCGCAGGGTCTCCAGCCGCTCGCGCGCCGTGTCTCCGAGCCCGCCGTCCTGACCGCCGTACAGCAGGATGCAGGCGCTCGACTTGGCCCCGCGCCCGACCCGTCCGCGCAGCTGATGCAACTGGGCCAGGCCGAAACGGTCGGCATGTTCGATGACCATGATGGTCGCGTTCGGCACGTCGACCCCGACCTCCACGACCGTCGTCGCCACCAGCACCGACAGCCGCCCGTCGGCGAACTCGGCCATCACGGCCTCGCGCTGGGCGCCAGGCATCTGGCCGTGGGCGAGCCCCACCTCCAGGTTCAGGATCCGGGTCAGGTCGCGCGCCCGCTCCTCGGCGGCGGCCAGATCCAGAGCCTCCGACTCCGCCACCAGTGGACAGATCCAGTAGGCCTGGGCCCCGCTCTCGACCGCCGCCTTCAGCCGCTGCGCCACCTCGCCGATGCGCGCGAGCGGCAGCACGGCCGTGGAAATCGGCGTCCGCCCCGGCGGCTTCTCCATCAGCCGGCTGACCTCGAGTTCACCGTATTGGGTCAGCTCCAGCGTACGCGGGATCGGCGTCGCCGACATGGTCAGCAGGTGGACCCCGCCGGTGCGCGGAACGCCCTTGGCCTGCAGCCGCGCGCGTTCGTTGACCCCGAACCGGTGCTGTTCGTCGATCACCGCCAGCGCCAATTTGTCGAACCGGACCGCATCCTGGAACAGGGCATGGGTGCCGATCGCCACCTTGGCCTCGCCGGACGCCAGCGCCGCCAGCCGCTCGCGACGCTCGGCCGGCGTATCGCGCCCGGTCAGCAGGATCGTCCGCGCACCCGCCGCCTCAAGCATCGGTGTCAGCCGCTGATAGTGCTGGCGGGCCAGGATCTCCGTCGGGGCCATCAGGGCGGACTGGAACCCCGCGCTCGCCGCATCGGCCAGGGCCAGGGCCGCGACCGCCGTCTTGCCCGACCCCACGTCGCCCTGCAGCAGCCGGCCCATCTGTTCGCCCGACGCGAGGTCGCGCCGGATTTCGGCCAGCGCCTGAGCCTGCGCTCCGGTCAGGGTGAAGGGCAGGGCGGTCAGCAGGGCCTCCGACACCGCACCCGGCGCGATCAGCGGCGCCGGCGTGATCTGACGCGCGCGCTTTCGCCGGGCCAGGGCCAGCTGATGCGCGAACAGTTCGTCATAGGCCAGACGCTGGCGCGGCGCGGCGTCCGGCGACAGGTCCGCTTCGCCCGTCGGCGCATGCAGGGCCTCGATCGCCGCATGCCAGCCCGGCCAGCGCTGCTTCGCCAGCCAGGCCGCGTCCTGCCACTCGTCCAGTTCCGGCGCGGACGCCAGCGCGCCAAGCACGAGTTTGCGCACCACCCGCGACGTCAGGTTGGCCATCCCCGGATAGACGGGTTCGACGGCCGGGATTTCCTCGCCCTTGTCGAGCGCCACGATCCAGTCGGGATGCACGATCTGCACCTCGCCGTTAAACCGCTCGACCTTGCCGGACACCAGCCGCCGCTCGCCGCGCGGCAGCTGGCGATCGATGTGCTGGGGACTGCCGCCGAACCAGATCAGGTGAACGAAGCCGGTGTCGTCCGACGCCCTGACCTTCAGCGGCACGCCCGGTCGCCCCGGTGCGATCATCCGATCGACGATCACATCGAAGATGCCGACCTCGCCCTCGACCGCATCGGCAGCGTTGGTCCGTCGCCGCGTGATCACCCCGGCCGGCGACAGGAACAGCACGTCGCGCACCAGCGGCCCGGCCAGCTTGCGGATCAGGGGTTCCACCTTGGCCCCCACCCCCTTCAGGCTGGTGACCTCCGCGAACAGGGGAAAGAGAATCTGGGGCCGCATCGCTGATGACATTAGAGGCCGGACGGCGCTGGCGAAACGCGAGATGGATCGCTATTTCAACGCGACTGTTGAACGACTGAACCGGGCAAGGATTCTTGTGGCCGATAACAATGCGCGTGCCGAAACCGAACTTCGCCAGCAGCGGCTGGGCCGGATCACCTTCCGGGCCTGGCGGCGCGGCTTCCGCGAGGCCGATCTGGTGCTTGGGCCGTTCATGGAGCGCGAAGGCGCGAGCCTGAGCGACGCCGAACTGACCGAACTGGAGGCCCTGCTGGCCGAGGACAACGACCACGACCTCTACGCCTGGATCATCGAAACAAAGCCGACGCCGGCGGAGCACGACACCCTGCTGCTGACCAAACTCCGCGCCTTCATGCGCGCCCATGTCGCTGCCGCCGTCGCCGCGGGAGCCGGCTGATGGACGTGCGCGTGCAACGGACCGATCACGAACTGGGCGGCGCGCCCGAGGGGCTCGACGCCCTGGTCGTCGCCGACCGTTTGAAGGCTTCCGGCGGCGTCGGCGTCTTCGTGGCCCGGGATTATTCGCGCTCGACTGCCTTCGTCCAGGCGCTTCAGTTCTTCGCCAAGGACATTGAGGTCGTTGAGTTTCCGGCCTGGGATTGCCTGCCCTACGACCGTCTCAGCCCGACCTCGGGCGTGTCCGCAGAGCGAATGGCGGCCCTGACGGCCCTGGCCAAACGCGGGCTGGACGACCGCGCCCCCATGCTGGTCGTCACGACCGTCGCGGCCGCGATGCAGCGGACGCCGCCGCGCGAGGCCACCTTCGCCGCCAGTTTCGAAGCCCGCGTCGGTCGCGATCTGGATACCAAGGCGCTTGAGACCTATTTCACCACCAACGGCTACATGCGCGCCTCGACCGTCAACGAGCGCGGCGAATACGCCATCCGGGGCGGCGTCATCGACGTCTTCCCGCCGGGGTTCGAGGAGCCGGTCCGTCTCGACATGTTCGGGTCGGAGCTGGAATCGATCCGCACCTTCGACCCGGCGACCCAGCGTTCGACCGGCACGCGGACCGAGGTCTCGCTGTCGCCCGTGTCCGAGGCCCTGCTGGATGCCGAGACCATCAGCCGTTTCCGCACCGGCTATCTGAACCTGTTCGGCGCGCCCGGCGACGATCCCCTCTATGCGACGATCAGCGAGGGCGCACGGCGTCAGGGTATGGAGCACTGGATCCCACTGCTCTACGACCGGCTGGAGACTCTGTTCGACTACCTGCCTGACGACGCCTCGATCTTCCTCGACCATCAGGCCGAGGCGGCGCGTGCCGAGCGCTGGAACCTGACCCGGGACGCCTACGAGGCCCGCCAGGAAGCCTCCAAAGCCAAGGGCGGAGCTGCCAACCGGGCCCTTCCGCCGGATCGACTTTACCTGCCTGATGCCGATTGGAACTCGGCGCTGGCCGGCCGCGCGGTCCGCCGCCTGTCGCCGTTCTACGCGGCGGCCGAGGACGCAGGCGGCAATCTGGGCCGGACCTTCGGCGCCGAACGAGCCCAGGACAGCGTCAACCTTTTCGAGGCCGTCGCCGACCATGCGGCCAAGCTGAAGGCCTCCGGAAAGCGCGTCCTGTTCGCCTCCTGGAGCGAGGGCTCGTCCGACCGCCTCGGCGTCATGATGGCCGACCACGGGCTGCAGCATGTCGTCGCCGTGCGCGACTGGGCCGATGTGCAGGCGGCATCCAAGGACCTCTATCTGCGCGCCGTCTTGCCGGTGGAGCACGGCTTCACGACGGGCGACCTCGCCGTCATCTCCGAGACCGACATCCTCGGCGACCGTCTGGCGCGGCCGAAGAAGAAGCGCCGGGCGTCCAACTTCCTCGCCGAGGCCTCGGCCCTGACGACCGGCGACCTCGTCGTCCACCTCGATCACGGCATCGGCCGCTACGAGGGTCTGAAGACGCTGGACATCCAGGAGGCGCCGCACGACTGCCTCGAACTGTTGTATGCCGGTGAGAGCAAACTCTATCTACCTGTTGAAAACATTGACCTTCTGACCCGCTACGGCTCCGAGTCCGACGGCGTCCAGCTCGACCGCCTCGGCGGCGCCGCCTGGCAGGGCCGCAAGGCCAAGGCCAAGGCCCGCCTTCGCGACATGGCCGAGGGCCTCATCGCCCTTGCCGCCAAGCGCGCGCTGAGGGTCGGAGAGGCGGTCACCCCGCCCGCCGGCCTGTTCGACGAGTTCTGCGCCCGCTTCCCCTACGAGGAGACGGACGACCAGCTCAACGCCATCGGCGACGTGCTGGAGGACCTCGGCAAGGGCGTGCCGATGGATCGCCTGATCTGCGGCGACGTCGGCTTCGGCAAGACCGAGGTCGCCATCCGCGCCGCCTTCGTCGTCGCCATGTCGGGACAACAGGTCGCCATCGTCTGCCCGACGACCCTGCTGGCCCGCCAGCATTTCAAGACCTTCTCGGAGCGCTTCGCCGGCTGGCCGATCAAGGTCCGTCACCTGTCGCGCATGGTCACCGCCAAGGACGCGGCCGAGACGCGCGCAGGGCTCAAGGACGGCAGTTTCGAGATCGTCGTCGGCACCCACGCGGTGCTGGCTGAACAGGTCGGGTTCAAGGACCTGGGCCTCGTCATCGTCGACGAGGAGCAGCACTTCGGCGTCAAGCACAAGGAGAAGCTCAAGAGCCTTCGCGCCGACGTCCATCTGCTGACCCTGACCGCCACCCCGATCCCCCGGACGCTGCAGATGGCCCTGTCCGGCATCCGCGAGATGTCGATCATCGCCACCCCGCCGGTCGACCGCCTGGCCGTGCGGACCTATGTCGCGCCCTGGGATCCGGTCATGGTCCGCGAGGCCCTGCTGCGCGAGAAATACCGGGGCGGTCAGGCCTTCTACGTCTGCCCGCGCCTGTCGGACCTGCCGGACATCGAGGAATTCCTGCGGATCCAGGTGCCGGAGATCAAGTTTGTGGTCGGCCACGGCCAGATGAGCCCGACCCAGCTCGAAGACGTGATGAGCGCCTTCTATGACGGCTCCTACGACGTCCTGGTCTCGACCACGATCGTCGAAAGCGGCATCGACATTCCGACCGCCAACACCCTGATCGTGCACCGCGCCGACATGTTCGGCCTGGCCCAGCTGCACCAGATCCGAGGACGCATCGGCCGGTCCAAGGCGAGAGCCTTCGCCTATCTGACCGTCGATCCGAAGCGGCCGATGACCCTGTCGGCCGAGCGCCGTCTGCAGGTGCTGCAATCGCTCGACAACCTCGGCGCCGGTTTCCAGCTGGCCTCACACGATCTGGATCAGCGCGGCGGCGGCAACCTGCTGGGCGACGAGCAATCGGGCCATATCCGCGAAGTCGGTGTCGAACTGTATCAGCAGATGCTGGAAGACGCGGTCGCCGAACTGCGCCAGAACGGCGAAGGGGGCGTCGTCGATCGCGGCTGGTCACCGGCCATCAACGTCGGCGCCGCCGTTTTGATTCCAGAGGATTACATCTCGGACCTGAACGTCCGTCTCAGCCTCTATCGCCGCCTGTCCGACGCCGAGAACACCGAGAGCCGTGAGGCCCTTGCCGCCGAACTGATCGACCGGTTCGGTCCTCTGCCGGACGAGGCGAAACAACTGCTGCGCATCGTTGGCGTCAAGGCCAACTGCAAGACGGCCTGTATCGAGCGAATCGACATCGGACCCAAGGGCTGCGTCCTGACCCTGCGCGACAATACCTTCCCCAACCCCATGGGCTTGGTCGGTCTGATCCAGAAGAACCACGCGACGTGGAAGATCCGGCCGGATCAGAAGATCGTCGTGAAGGGCGACTGGCCGACGCCCGAGGACCGCCTGAAGGTGGCCGAGCGGATCACCGCCGATCTGGCGAGGGTCGCCAAGGCATGACGATAGAGGCCCGGTCGGCGACCGAGGCCGACTGGCCCGCCCTCTGGCCGATCGTCGAGGCCGTCGTGCGGGCAGGGGAGACCTATACCTATCCCCGCGACCTGACCGAGGCGGCGGCGAAGGCGATCTGGATGCAGACACCGCCCGGCGCCACCCTGGTCGCCGTCGACGGGGATCAGATTCTGGGCAGCGCCAAGATCACCCCGAACCAGATGGGCGGCGGCGCCCATGTCGCCAACGCCAGCTTCATGGTCGGAGCGACGGCGCAGGGTCGCGGCGTCGGTCGGCTGCTGGGCGAAACGGCTCTGGCCTGGGCGCGCTCGACCGGCTACCGCGCCATGCAGTTCAACGCGGTCGTGGAGACGAACACGGTCGCCGTCGCCCTCTGGCGCGCGCTCGGCTTCGAGATCGTTGGCACAGTGCCGGAAGCGTTCGATCATCCGACCCATGGCCTTGTCGGCCTGCACATCATGCACCGCCGACTCTAGGGCGGTTTGTCGATCAGGCGGGCTGCACCTGCATGTCGGCCGAGGCGCGCTCCAGCACCGCGGCGGCGCTTTCGCCCTGCATCAGCTCGGCGACCCCCACGCTGAAGTCGACCACGAAGGGCGTCCGGTCGGGACCGGCGTCGAAGGCGGTGCAGCCGATGACGGCGGCGATCCGCTCCACCGCCAGTCGCGCCTGCGGCCCCGGCGTGGCGGGCAGGGCGAGGGCGAAGACCTCGGGCGCCAGTCGCGCGGCCGTATCCTCGACCCGCACCAGGCGCGACACCATGGCCCCGATCTGGGGCATGGCGCGATCGAGCCACCCGCCCATCCGGGCGCGGGTCAGGGCGTCGCTGTCCGAGACCCGCAGGACGCAGACCGACAGCGGACGCCGCCTTGCCGAGGCGGCTTCGGCCACCCGGCCCAGATGGCTGGCGAACAGGTTCCGCGTGAACAGCCCGGTCGACGGATCCATGATCCCGGCCCCGCGCGCGCCTTCCAGCGCCTTGCGGATCGCCAGATGACGGCGGTGGGTCCGCGCCAGGGTCATCACCCGCCCTGCGGCCTCGGGCTCCGGCGTGTCGGCGGCGGCCACTTCCGAGAAGCCCCGGTTGTAGAGCTCGCTCAGATTGATCTCGCCCTCGGAGCGCAGATAGAGGGCCAGGGGGATGTGATAGAGGCGCGTGTTCCGCTTCATGCCGGACGCGATCGACAGGGCCGGCGCGTGGTCGGGCGCGCCCCACAGCACGGCCGCGTCGAACGCGCTCTCATGCAGATAGTCGAAGGCGGTATAGGGTGTCGGCGCGGCCACAACCTCGGCGCCGGCCGCCGTCAGGGTATTCGACAGGGCGATGAACCGGTGATCAGGCGCCCCGGCGATCAGGATTCGGATGGGGCTGGGATCCGACAGGCCCGGATCCAGAGTCGCGCCGTGCAGGGCGAAGGTCGCCTGTCGCAGGCGGAACTCTTCCTCGGCGATGGCGGCGCGGACCAGTTGTTCGATGCGCAGCGCGGCCTGGGCCGGATGCGGGACCTCCGTCGTCGTCAGGTCGAAGGTCTCGCTGGGCAGATCCGACGCCTTCGGACCCAGCGCGATCACCGGCAAACGCCGCGCCCCGGCCGCCAGCCGCAAGGCTTCGGGCAATGCGGAGATTTCGGGGTGGTCCGCGTCCAGGATCGCGGCTTCCAGCTTGAAGTCGGTCAGGGCGGCCACCGCGCCCGCGCCCGACCGGGCCGTCATCGTGCGCCAGCCGAGCTGATCCAGCCCACGGCACAGGGCGCCGATCCGCTCATCCGTCTCGGCGACGACCAGAACGCGTGGATCCAAACCTGAAATCTCTGAGCTCCCCCTGCGCGCCCGACCGGTCGCGGCTCCTGACGGGGAGCGGCTGGACCATACCGACGCGCCCCCCTGCGGCGCAACGGGGCTAATGCGCCGGATCGGGGAAAACGACCGCGTGAGCACAGCTTCCAAAGCGAACGTTTTCGGGTAGAGTCACCTGCTGGGCTACGGCGGGAACCGGCTTGATCGGACAGACTAACGAAATGGCGTCACCCGGCTTCTGGGTGCGGCTCTCGGGGCGGGCGTTCGCGCGCAGCTGGGGCCGGGACGTCATGCTCTACACCGGCGGGGTGTCCTTCTTCGCCCTGCTG
Organism: Brevundimonas sp. FV1ye28; assembly: GCF_058681135.1. NCBI lineage: Bacteria > Pseudomonadati > Pseudomonadota > Alphaproteobacteria > Caulobacterales > Caulobacteraceae > Brevundimonas > Brevundimonas sp. FV1ye28. The sequence continues at coordinate 743,421 of NZ_CM178731.1, forward strand.
GCGGTGTTCCCGGCGATCGCCATCCTGATCGGCTTCTACAAGGCTGTCCTGTCGATCGGCCAGGTGGGCGAGCAGGCGGCGGCCCTGGCCGACGTCATGCCGCACGCCGCCCGCGCCATCTTCCGCGCCGAGGTCGAGCGGCTGTCGAACGCCTCGGCCCGCGCGGTCTCCACCCAAAGCGCCTTCGCCCTGATCGTCGGCGCCTATGCCGCGCACCGTGGATTCAAGGCCTTGCTGGCGGGACTGAACCTGATCCATGACGAGACGGAGCCGCATGGCTTCTTCAAGTTCAACTTCCTGGCCTTCGTGGTCGCCGTCGTTGCGTTCGGCCTGTTCACCATCGTCTCCGGCGCGGTGGTCACCGCCCGCCTGCTCGAGCACGCCGAGCCGGTGACGGGGCAGGGCGGTCTGCCGCTGAACGGCTTCCTGCCCGCGGCCGGCCTCGCCCTGGGTCTGACGCTGCTCTATCGCTACGCCATGTCGCACCGCGATCCGGTGGCCTGGTTGCCGTCGATCGCAGGCGGCGCGGTGGCGACCGTCCTGTCGATGATCTCGTCCTGGCTCTGCGCCATCTATGTCGAACAGATCGCCCAGCTCGGCGCGACCTACGGCTCGGTCGGTGCCGTGGTGGTTCTGCTGATCTGGCTGTCTTGGAACGTCAACGCCATCTTCTACGGCGGTGCCTTCGCCACCGAGATGGAGATCGCCGCCCGTTCGAAAGGCGCGCCGGACGTCGCGCCGGAAGACAGCCCCTCGGTCGTCAACCTGTCTGAGCGGCGCGCGTCTCGACGGTGAGCGTCAGGACTCCGTCAGCCTCTTCGACAGACACAACCCGCCCGCCCAGTTCGCTCATCAGATAGGGCACATCGATCCGCGCCATCGGGTCGGTCGCCAGCAGCACCAGTCGCTGCCCCTCCAGCCCCTCGGCCGCCTTTCGCAGGCGCAGGCTCGGCACGGGACACCGATGCCCGCGCGCATCGACGACGATATCGCTCACCCCGCCTCGCAGGCCGTCAGCAACAGGCCGAGCGCCACCCGCACGCTCTCCAGCCGAACCTCTTCGCGCCCGAGAGCGCCGAACCGATGCGCCTCGTGGACCACGCCGTCCGGGCCCGCGCAGCCGAAATGAACCAGGCCCACCGGCTTGTCCGCCGATCCGCCGCCCGGTCCTGCGATCCCCGTGATGGAAACAGCCAGGTCCACCCCGGCCGTCACGCGAGCGCCCGCCGCCATCGCCCGCGCCACAGGCTCCGACACCGCGCCGTGCGCCTCGATCGTCTCAGGAGGCACGCCCAGCATCTCGGACTTGGCCGCATTGCTGTAGGTGACGAAGCCCCGATCGACGACGGCGGACGCCCCCGCCACGGCCGTGAGGGCCCCTGCCACCAGCCCGCCGGTGCAGCTCTCCGCCGTCGCCACGGTCCAGCCGCGACCCGTCGCCGCGGCCACCACTTCGGCCGCCATCCGTTCGATATCTTGGGGGAACATTGACCTTTCCGATCCAGAAGCGAGTCAGTCTAGGCTTTTCGCCTAGCACGCGTCGCGGCCTTTGGCGCGCGCTCAGGACGGGGATTTCATGACCGACGCGACCCTGCCGCAAGACGCCGGCGCTCCCACCGACGGCGCAGACCGCGTGGCGCGGACCCTTTTCGCCGTGGCCATCTTCACCTCGGCGGCCCTGGTCTTCGTGGTCCAGCCGATGGTGACCAAGCTGGTCCTGCCGATGCTGGGCGGATCGCCCTCGGTCTGGAACACGGCCATGGTCTTCTTCCAGACCGCGCTGCTCGCCGGCTACGGCTACGCCCACATTCTGCAGCGCCTGAAGTCGATGCGGGCCCAGATGGCCACCCACCTCGTCCTGCTGGCTGCCGCCGCCCTGTTCGTGCCCCTGAGCATCAATGGCGTGTTCGGCGACCCTAACCCCAGCGCGCCTATCGGCTGGTTGCTGGCCACCCTGGCCCTTTCGGTCGGCGCGCCCTTCGCCGTCCTGTCGGCCACCGCGCCCCTGCTTCAGGCCTGGTACGCCCGCGTCCGCGCAGGCCATGCCGACGGCCGGAACCCTTACGTCCTCTACGCTGCCTCCAACCTCGGCAGCTTCCTGGCCCTGATCGCCTATCCGATCCTGATCGAGCCGCTGATGACCCTGTCGGGCCAGCGCGCGACCTGGAGCGGGGGCTACGCGGCCTTCATGCTGATGATCGCGGCCCTGGCCTTCGTCGCCTGGCGTCGCGGTCAGATCGGCGCCGCCACGCCGGTCGCCAGCCTGGCGGTCAGCCCGCCCATCGCCTGGCGCGAGAAGGTCGTCCTGGTCCTCCTGGCCGCTGCGCCGTCCAGCCTGATGCTGGGCGTCACCACCCACCTGTCGACCGACGTCGCTTCGGCCCCCTTCCTGTGGGTCGTGCCGCTGGCCCTGTATCTGCTGACCTTCGTCATCGCCTTCCAGGACAAGCCGATCATCCCGCTGTCGATCACCCTGGTGATCTCGGGCGCCCTGACCCTGGCCTGCGTCGCCTTCACCGCCTTCAGGACCGGCAACTGGTTGATGATGTTCGGCCTGCACTTGGCCGCCTTCTTCTTCCTCGCCCTCATGTGCCACCAGCGTCTGGCCGGTCGTCGCCCGCCGCCGGATCGCCTGACGGAATTCTATCTCCTGATGTCGCTGGGCGGCGTCGTCGGCGGCGCCTTCACCGCCCTTCTGGCGCCGGTCCTGTTCGACGGCGTCTGGGAGTATCCGCTGGTCCTCGTCCTGGCCGGACTGGCCCGACCGTTCAACAAGGCGCCGATCCGGAACTCGGAGGTCTATCTGTTCGTCGGCGCCGTCTTGATCGCCGGCCTGCCGCCACTGCTGTCGGCGGTCTTCCAGGCCGATTGGGACTTCGCCTGGTGGTTCAGCAAGAACGTGTCCGAGAACATGCCGCGCCTGACCCAGATGATCCTGCTGGCGCCCATGATCGCGGCCTTCCTGCTGCGCGACCGCACCCCGGCCTATGTCATCATCGCCGCGGCCATCGCCCTGTCGACCGCCTACATCGCGCGCGGTTACGATGCCGCCTTCACCGACCGCAGCTTCTTCGGCGTGATGAAGATCGCCCCGGTCCAGGACCCGCGCCTCGGCGGTCAGGTCAACATCCTGATGCACGGCACGACCCTGCACGGAGCCCAGCCACGCGCGCGCGCCTTCGCCTGCCTGCCGACCATGTACTACGCGCCGGCGACACCGATCGGCCAGACGACGCAGGTGCTGCAGAACCGCCGTCCCGCCCTCAACATCGGCGTGGTGGGCCAGGGGTCGGGCGCCATGGCCGGCTACAAGCGCGCCGGCGATCAGATGACCTTCTTCGAGATCGATCCGATGGTCGATCAGCTGTCGCGTGATCCCCAGTGGTTCACCTATATCTCCGACTGCGCCGACGGCCCCGTCCGCACGGTTCTCGGCGACGCCCGTCTGACGATGGCGCGCGAGACCGCCGGGACCTATGACCTTCTCCTGATCGACGCCTTCTCCTCCGATGCCGTCCCGACCCATCTGCTGACGGTCGAGGCGATCGAGGGCTATCTGAAACTCCTGAAGCCCGACGGCGTGGTCATCCTCCACCTGTCGAACCGCAACCTCGACATCACCCTGCCGGCGGCGGCGGCGGCTCGGGCGCTGGGGGCGGCCAATCTGCACCAGGTCTATCAGGAATCACCCTCGGCCCCGGACATGGCCGAGGCTTCGACCGAGGCCCTGATCCTGTCGCCGACCGACGCGGGCCTGGCCGAGTTCCGGGCACAGCCGCAATGGGCGACCATCGGCGACAATGAGGTCCGGCCGTGGACCGACGACTATGTGAACCTGTTCGGGTCGTTGTGGCGGCACTTCCGCCGCTGACGCCAGCCGGTTGATCAGGCGGGTAATTCGATCGTCACGATGGCGGAGGCCGCCAGGCCTTCCTCCCGCCCGGTGAAGCCCATCCGCTCCATCGTCGTCGCCTTCACGCTGACGGCGTCGAGCGGCAGGTTCAGGATCTCGGCCAGCCGCTCGCGCATGGCCTGACGGTGCGGCTTCACCTTGGGCCGCTCGCAGATCAGGGTCACATCGACGTTGACCAGGCGCCCGCCGCGCGCCGTCAGCCGCTCGACCGCGTGGATCAGGAACTGGTCGGACGCCGCGCCCTTCCATTTCGGATCGGTCGGCGGGAAATGGTCGCCGATGTCGCCGTCGCCCATGGCGCCCAGCACCGCGTCGGTGAGGGAGTGCAGGCCCGCGTCGGCGTCCGAGTGACCGATCAGGGTTTGGTCATGCGGGATGGACACGCCGCACAGCCACACCTCTTCGCCGGGCCCCCAGCGATGCGCGTCGAAACCCTGGCCCACCCGCGTTTGAAGGGGGCGGGTCTGGTTGGCGATCAGGGCCTCGGCCATGGCGAAATCCTCGGGGAATGTCAGTTTCATCAGGCGCGGATCGCCGTCGACCAGCCGCACCAGGCCGCCGTCGTGCTCGACCACGGCCGCGTCGTCCGTCGCCGCCGAACCTTCGGGCCAGGCGGCATAGGCGGCGATCAGCCGATCCGCCCGGAACGCCTGAGGAGTCTGCGCCCGCCACAGGCCATCGCGATCCACCGTAGCGTCGATCCGATCCGACCCGCGTTTCAGCGTGTCGGAGACGGGCAGGGCGGCGATGGCCCCGTCCGCGCCGGGCAGGGCAGCCAGCAAGCGATGGATCACGTCGCCCGACACGAGCGGCCGCGCCGCATCATGCACCAGCACCGGCCGATCCGCCGCGCCGGTCAGGGCCGCCAGTCCCGCACGCACCGAATCCGCCCGTTCCGCACCGCCGACGACAGTCCGCCATCCGGTCAGTCCCGCCAGCGCCTCGGCGGCCCGGTCCAGACCGTCCGGCGCGACGACGACGACGACCTCTTCGGCGCCCGCCGTCAGCAAGGCCTCGACCGACCAGCGCACCACGGGCTTGCCGCCCAGCGTGCGCCACTGCTTGTCCCCACCGGCTCTCGAACCCGAGCCCGCCGCCACTACGATCGCTGCAAATGTCATTGCCGCCTTCTAAGCGCCGGTTTCGCGGTTGACGAGAGGCGGGGCTTCGCGTGTTGACGGACTTATGAGCACAGGGATTCAGATCGGCGACGTCGCCATACCCGGCCGGGTTCTGATGGCGCCCATGACGGGCATCACGGACCTGCCATTCCGGCTGCTCGCCAGTCGCCTGGGCGCCGCCTATGTCGCCACCGAGATGGTGGCCGCCGTCGAACTGGCCCGCGCCCGTCCCGACGTCGTCCGTCGTGCTGCCGTCGGCGATGGCCTGCCCCTGACGGTGATCCAGCTGGTCGGCCGCGACCCGGAGGCGATGGCCAAGGGCGCCGGCATGGCCGAGGCCGCCGGCGCCGACATCATCGACCTGAACTTCGGCTGCCCCGCCAAGGAGGTCACCGGCTCCGCCTCCGGCTCGGCCCTGATGCGCACCCCCGACCTCGCCGGCCGCATCATGGCCGCCACCGTCGCCGCCACCTCGCGCCCCGTCACGGTCAAGATGCGCCTCGGCTGGGACGACGACACCAAGAATGCGCCCGAGCTGGCCAAGCGAGCCGAAGACCTCGGCGTCAAGGCCGTCACCGTCCACGGCCGGACGCGGAAACAGTTCTACACCGGCATCGCCGATTGGGACGCCGTCGGGGCCGTGAAGGCCTCCGTTTCCATCCCCGTCATCGTCAACGGGGACATCATCAGCGCCGAACAGGCGAGGGCGGCCCTGGACCAGTCCGGCGCCGACGCCCTGATGCTGGGCCGCGGCGTCTATGGCCGCCCCTGGCTGGCCGCCCACCTGGACCGGGCGCTCCGCGACGGCACGGTTCTGGTCGAACCCGACCGCCAGGAGCGGTTCGACATCGTGGTCGAGCACATGCGGGCCTCGTGCGACTTCTACGGCGCCCCGCTGGGCCTGCGCATGTTCCGCAAACATCTCGGCTGGTACGTCGAACAGGCGCCCTGGCCCGCAGATCCCGACGCCCGCCGCGCGGCCAAGAGCCGGCTCTGTCGCCTCGAAGATCCCGCGCATGTGGCAGACGCCCTCTCCGAACTCTGGGAATTGCCGCCGGTCGCGCTGTATTTCAGCAACTCCGCTGTTGAAGTTTCGCCACAGGTGGTCGAAGCTTCCGGGATATGACGGACACGCCCGCCACGCTCCCGGACACGGAAGGCGTCTCCTCCTTCTGGGGACGTCTTGCGGCCGGTCGGGCGCGGGCCGCTTTCGGCGCCGCCTATGCCATCGCCTTCCTGATCACCGGCGCCGCCATCTGGCTCGTGGCCGTGGCGCCCGGCGCCAGCGCGGGCGACGATGCCCGATCGGCCGCCAGTCGCGCGGTCTTGTTCATACTGCTCGCCAATCTGATCCTGATCGGGGGCCTTGCGACCATCATCGGCTCGCGGGTGATGCGTCTGTCCCAGCGGAGGCGAGAGGATCCGGGCGCACGGCTGCACCTGCGGTTCGTCGCCCTGTTCTCGCTGGTCGCCGTGGTCCCGGCCGTTCTGATCGCCCTTGTGTTCGGGCTCCTGGTCAACCGGGGCGTCGATCAATGGTTCAGTCAGAACGTCCGTTCGGCGGTCAATAACGGGGCGTCGATCGGCCGGGCCTATGTCGCCGACGTCGGCGGCGGGCTTGAACGGGACCTCGGCACCATGACGACCGAGCTGGGCGGGGTACGCGACCTCTTCGACGATCGCATCCAGTTCTCGACGGCTCTGACCCAGATCGCAGACTTCTTCGGCTATCCGGCGGTCTATATCCTGAACGGGGACGGCGAGGTCCTGGCCCAGAGCGACCTGCCGAACGCTCCGGCCTATGTCGCCCCGCCGCGCGAAGAGTTCGAGAGGGCGGCCGAGGGACAGGACGTCCCCGTGACCGTGACCGAACATCCCGACACGGTGCGCGCCCTTTACCCCCTGGCGGACTATGGCGACGCCTACCTCTACGTCGTGCGGCCGCTGGCGCCGGGGCTCGTGGCCCAGATGAGGAACGGCGAGGAATCGATCCAGGGCTATCGCGTCGCCGAGGAAAGCCGCGCCCGCATTCAGGCCGCCTTCGCCCTCAGCTATCTGGAGACGGCGCTGCTGGTTCTGGTGGGCGCGGTCTGGCTCGCCATGTCGGCGGCCAGCGCCATCTCGGCCCCCATCGGTCGTCTCGTCCAGGCGGCGGATCAGGTTTCGGCCGGCGACCTTTCGGCCCGCGTCGACGGCACGGGCGCGCCCGGCGAGATCGCCACCCTCTCGGAGGCCTTCAACCGCATGACCGGCGACCTTCAGGCCCAGCAGGCGGCCCTGACGACCGCCAGCGAGGAGGCTCAGGACCGCAGCCGCTTCATCGAGACCGTCCTGTCGGGCGTCTCGGCCGGTGTCATCGGCCTGGACAGGCGCGGCCGGATTTCCGCCATCAATGACAGTGCCTTGCAGCTGCTTTCGATCTCCGAGGTCGAGGTCCGCGGCAAGGCCCTGGCCGATATCGCCCCCGAACTCGGCGACCTCGTCCGCCGCGTGGAGGCCCATATCGAGGAAGACATCGACGTCGCCCGCGAAGGCGAGACCCGGCGTCTGCGTGTCCGGATCGAGGGCGGGGTCGGCGGCGAGATGGTGCTGACCTTCGACGACATCACCCGCCTGGTCACCGCCCAGCGCAACGCCGCCTGGCGCGACGTCGCCCGCCGCATCGCCCACGAGATCAAGAACCCCCTGACCCCGATCCAGCTCTCGGCCGAACGTCTGAAGCGCAAGTTCCGCCCGGCCATCACCGAAGACCTCGAGATCTTCGACCGCTGCACCGACACCATCATCCGCCAGGTCGGCGACATCGGCCGCATGGTCGACGAGTTCTCGTCCTTCGCCCGCATGCCCGCGCCGCGCTTCACCAACGAGAACCCGGCCGAGCTGCTGCGTGAAGCCGTCTTCGCCCAGCGCGTCGCCGCTCCCGACCTGCTCGTCGAACTTGTCGAACCCCTGCCCAAGGCCAGGATGAAGGCCGACCGCCAGATGGTCGGTCAGGCCCTGATCAACATCCTCAAGAACGCCGGCGAAGCCGTGGCCGCTCGCCGCGCCGACACCAAGAGCGACGCCACCGCCATCATCGCCCGCCTTCAGATCGAGAACGACATTGCGACCTTCATCATCGAGGACGACGGCAAGGGTCTGCCCGTCCGCGACCGCGATCGCCTGACCGAGCCCTATGTCACCACGCGCGAGAAGGGCACGGGCCTCGGCCTCGCCATCGTTAAGCGCATCTGCGAAGACCACGGCGGCGAGCTGAAACTGTCGGATTCCGACAGCCTGCACGGCGCCAGGATTTGCCTGATCTTCCCCCTCAACCCCACCGGCAAGGCCGGGCGTGAAACGGAGCCTCGCGGCGCCGACGCCCCGGTCGCCGAATAGTAGCGAGGCGTCATGCGTTCTACCGGAGCCGATATCCTGGTCGTCGACGACGAGGCCGACATCCGCGACCTGGTCTCGGGCCTGCTCGAGGACGAGGGCCACGCCGTCCGCGTCGCCTCTAGCTCCGAAGAGGCCCTGGCCGGCATCCGCGCCAGAAAGCCCAGCCTGATCGTCCTCGACATCTGGATGCAGGGCGGGGGCATGGACGGGCTGGAGCTGCTCGACATCATCAAGACCCTCGACGCCGACCTGCCCGTCGTCATGATCTCGGGCCACGGCAATATCGAGACGGCCGTCAGCGCCCTGAAGCGCGGCGCCTACGACTTCATCGAAAAGCCGTTCAAGTCCGACCGCCTCGTCGTCGTCATCGAACGCGCCCTCGAGTCCGCCCAGCTCAAGCGCGAGAACCGTCGCCTGCGCGCCGTGGCCATGACGCCGACCGGCCTGATCGGCCGCTCGGCCGCCGCCCAGGTCCTGCGCACCACCATCGTCAAAGTCGCCCCGGCCAACAGCCGCGTCCTGATCTCGGGTCCTCCGGGCTCCGGCAAGGAGCTGGTCGCGCGCCAGATCCACGACGCCAGCCCGCGCGCCAAGTCCGAGTTCGTCGCCATCTCGGCCGCCGGCATGACCCCCGAACGTCTCGACCTCGAACTGTTCGGCGAAGAGGGCCACGACGGCCGTCCCCGCAAGATCGGCGTCTTCGAGCGCGCCCACAACGGCACCCTCTATCTGGACGACGTCGGCGACATGCCGCGCGAGAGCCAGAGCCGCATCCTGCGTGTCCTGGTCGAACAGCGCTTCCGTCGCGTCGGCGGCGAACAGGACGTCCAGGTCGACGTCCGCGTCGTCACCTCGACCTCGCGCGACCTGAAGATCGAGATCACGGAAGGGCGCTTCCGCGAGGATCTGTTCCACCGCCTGAACGTCGTGCCGATCCGCGTCCCGCCGCTGTCGGAGCGCCGCGAGGACATCGGCGAACTGGTCGAATATTTCATCGAGACCCTCAGCGTGTCGCAAGGGTTGCCGCGTCGCAAACTCGGTGACGACGCCATCGCCGTGCTCCAGGTCCACCCCTGGCCCGGCAACGTCCGCCAGCTCAGGAACAACGTAGAACGCCTGCTGATCCTCGCGACCGGCGACCTCAACGACCCGATCTCCGCCGACATGCTGCCTCAGGAGGTCGCCTCGACCGGCGGCGGAGGAATGGGCGCCGAACGCACCATCGCCCTGCCTCTGCGCGAGGCGCGCGAGGTGTTCGAGCGCGAATACCTGGCGGCCCAGATCATGCGGTTCGGCGGAAACATCTCGCGCACCGCCGCCTTCATCGGCATGGAAAGATCGGCCCTTCACCGCAAACTCAAGTCGCTAGGCGTGTCGCCTTCGCGCGGCGGTGAAGAGGACGAAGGGAGCATCGACTGATGTCGCGCGTCGCCTATGTGAACGGGGTCTATCAACGCCACTCGGAGGCGACGATCCATGTCGAGGATCGCGGCTTCCAGTTCGCCGACGGCGTCTACGAGGTCTGGTCGGTCTTCGACGGTCGGATGGCCGATTTCGAAGGCCACATGACCCGCCTTCACCGCAGCCTGAACGAGCTGCGCATCGACATCCCCATGTCGGTCGAATCCCTGACCCGCGTCCTCAAGGAGACGATCCGCAGGAACCGCGTCCGCGACGGCATCGTCTATCTGCAGGTCACGCGCGGCACCGCCCGCCGCGACCACCCGTTCCCCGCGCCCGGCACCCCGCCCAGCGTCATCGTCACATCGAAGTCGCTGAGCTCGAAGAAGTCCGACGCCCAGGCCGCCAAGGGCGTCGCAGTCGTCACCCATCCCGACATCCGCTGGGGCCGTTGCGACATCAAGACCGTGGGCCTCTTGCCCAACGTCCTCGCCAAACAGGCGGCCCGCGACAAGGGCGCCTACGAGGCCTGGATGGTCGATGAGATGGGTCTGGTCACCGAGGGCTCCTCGACCAACGCCTGGATCATCGACAAGTCCGGCAAGCTCCGCACCCGCGACACCCAGGCCAATATCCTGAAAGGGATCACCCGCACCGCCATCATGGCGATGATCGAGGAGGAGGGGATCGAACTCGACGAACGCCCCTTCAGCGTCGACGAGGCGAAGGAAGCGAAGGAAGCCTTCTTCACCGCCGCCGGCGCCTTCGTCATGCCCGCTGTCTCCATCGACGGTGTGAAGATCGGCGACGGCAAGCCCGGCCCTATCGCCACCCGCCTGCGCGCCCGCTATCTCGAAGAGGCCAAGCGCGACTCGGTCTGACCTTTCTCCGTGCACCCCGGCGAAGGCCGGGGTCCAGATCACAGATCTAAGCGGCTCGAATTGCTCGCTGTCTCGTTTGCTCAGATCATTGATTTCGCCATCTGGACCCCGGCCTTCGCCGGGGTGCACGGATAAAAGGGGCCAAGTCTCGCGCTCTCTGGTTGCGCGACCGCGAAATCCATAACCCGATGAAATCGGTTACCGCGCCTGTTGCGACGCGCTTGCACAGGGCGCTAAGGTGGTCAGGCCGGGCGTTCGATCCGGAGCCGCGATCTCCCCGACGCGGTGAAAACCAAGAAAGAACAGGACCAACCTGCCATGTCGCAAGACAAGCGTCAGAACCTTCAGGACACCTTCCTCAACTCCGTCCGCAAGACCAAGACCCCGCTGACCATCTTCCTCGTCAACGGCGTCAAGCTGCAGGGCATCGTGACCTGGTTCGACAACTTCTGTGTGCTGCTCCGTCGCGACGGCCAGTCCCAGCTCGTCTACAAACACGCCATCTCGACGATCATGCCGTCGGCGCCCGTGCAACTGTACGAACCCGAGGCCGACGAGGACTGAGGCTTCCCTCGCTCCCCCATCTCCGTGCACCCCGGCGAAGGCCGGGGTCCAGATGGCGAACGCGGACCGGGGCTGCGCCACTCGGTCTTGAATCCCTGACGCCCGGAACTCTGATCTGGACCCCGGCCTTCGCCGGGGTGCACGGTGAGGGGTGGGACCCTATATTGGCGATGAACCCACCCCGAACGACAGAGACCCTTTGAACACAAAGCTCATCGACCATTCCGTGCCGCTCATCCGCGCGGTCGTCATCCATCCCGACCTGGGCGAGCGCACCTCCCGACCCGCCGAGGAGCGGCTGGAGGAGGCCGCCGGCCTCGCCCGCGCGCTGGACCTCGACGTCCGCGCAGAGGAGATCGTGCGTCTGCGCAAGACCACGCCCGCGACCCTGTTCGGGGCCGGCAAGGTCGAGGAACTGGCCGCCCTGATCCGCGCCGCCGAGGCCGAGGCCGCCGTCATCGACTTCGACCTGACGCCGGTCCAGCAGCGCAATCTGGAAAAGGAATGGGACTGCAAGGTCATCGACCGCACCGGCCTGATCCTCGAGATCTTCGGCCGTCGCGCCCGCACCAAGGAAGGCCGTCTCCAGGTCGAACTGGCCCGGCTCGACTATGAGCGCTCGCGCCTCGTCCGCACCTGGACCCACCTGGAACGCCAGCGCGGCGGCACCGGCTCGACCGGCGGCCCCGGCGAGACCCAGATCGAGCTCGACCGCCGCCTGATCGCCGACCGCATCGTCAAGCTGAAGGGCGAGTTGGAGGAGGTGCGTCGCACGCGCGGCCTGCACCGCAAACAGCGCAAGAAGGCCCCGTTCCCGGCCGTCGCCCTGGTGGGCTACACCAACGCCGGCAAGTCGACGATCTTCAACCGGCTGACGGGTTCGGAGGTCCTGGCCAAGGACCTGCTGTTCGCCACCCTGGACACCACCCAGCGCACCATCCGCCTGCCTCAGGGCCGCCCCGCCATCATCGCCGACACCGTGGGCTTCATCTCCGACCTGCCGCACGAACTGGTCGAGAGCTTCCGTGCGACCCTGGAAGAGGTGGGCGAGGCAGACCTGATCCTGCACGTCCGCGACATCGCCTCGGCCGATAGCGCGGCTCAGGCCGGTGACGTCGAGGCGGTCCTGAAACAGATCGAACAACCCGCCAATCCTGACGGCACGATCCGGCCGCGCCGCATCCTCGAGGTCTGGAACAAGACCGACCTCCTCGACCCCGAGGTCCGCGAAGAGGTCGAGGGCCAGGCCGCCCGCTCCGGCAACGCCTCGGTCGCCGTCTCCGCCTGGACCGGGGAGGGGATCGAGACCCTGCGTCAGGCCATCACCGACCTGATCGACGACGACCCGGAAACGGACGTGGTGCTGCAACCGTCACAGGGCGACGCCCTGGCCTGGCTCTACGAGCACGGCCGCGTTACCGCCCGCGACACCGACGAGCAGGGCCGCACCCACCTGACCGTCCGCCTCGACGCCCAGGCCATGGGCCGTTTCGAACGACAGTTCGGCGGCGTCTGAATGGAGCTGATCGAGACCACCCTGCTGCTGCTTCTGGCCGTGGTGGTCTCGGGCTCCGTCGCGCGGATAACGCGCATCGCCCTGCCTCTGGTCCAGATCGGGCTGGGGGCCGCCATCGTCCTGGTCACCGGCCACACGGTGGATCTCGAACCGGACATCTTCTTCCTGCTCTTCCTGCCGCCGCTGCTGTTCCTCGACGGCTGGCGCATCCCCAAGGAGGACCTGTTCCGCGACCGGGCCGTGATCCTGGAACTGGCCCTGGGCCTCGTCGTCTTCACCATCCTGGGCCTCGGTTTCCTCATCTACTGGATGATCCCCGAGATGCCCCTGGCCGTGGCCTTCGCCCTGGCCGCCATCCTGTCGCCGACCGACCCGATCGCGGTCCAGGCCATCGCCGCCCGCGCGCCCATCCCCAAGCGACTGATGCACATCCTCGAGGGCGAAAGCCTGCTGAACGACGCCACCGGCCTGACCGGAATGCGCCTCGCCATCGCCGCCGCCTCGACTGGCGTCTTCGTCCTGTCGGAGGCCATCACCACCTTCGCCTGGCTCGCCCTCGCAGGCATCGCCACCGGGGTCGCCGTCACCTGGACCATCTCCAAGGCCAAATCCTGGGTCAGCCGCCGCTTCGGCGAGGACGTCGGCGCCCAGATCCTGGTCAGCCTCCTGATCCCCTTCGCCGCCTATCTGGCCGCCGAGGAGTTGCACGCCTCCGGCATCCTCGCCGCCGTCGCCGCCGGCGTGACCATGAGCTTCACCGAGCGCGACGGCTCCAAGGGCCAGTCCCTGGCCATGACCCGCGTCCGTCGCGCCGCCGTGTGGGACGCGGTCCAGTTCGCCGCCAACGGCCTGATCTTCGTCATCCTGGGCGAGCAGATGCCCTCCATCCTGGCCCGTGCGGCCGAGGTCGTCGCCGGCACCTCGCGGCCCGAGGTCTGGTGGCTGGCCGTCTATGTCTTCGCCATCGTCGCCGCCCTGGCCGTCCTGCGCTTCGCCTGGGTCTGGGCCTCGCTCAAACTGACCCTGTTCCGCAATCGCGACAGGGAGCCGCCGCGCCGGGTGGGCCTGCGCCTGATCGGCGTCATGTCCCTGGCCGGGGTGCGCGGCGCCATCACCCTGGCCGGCATCCTGACGGTTCCGTTCGTGCTGGCCGACGGCTCGCCCATGCCGGCGCGCAGCCTCGCCATCTTCCTCGCCGCCGGGGTCATCATCGTCTCCCTGGTCCTGGCCACCGTCGCCCTGCCGCGCCTGCTCAAGGGGATCGAGCTCCCACCCGAACCCTCGCATGAGCGTGAGGAGGATCACGGCCGCGTCGCCGCCGCCTCGGCCGCGCTCCGCGCCGTCGAGGACGCCGCCCACGCCATGGGGGAGGGCAAGCCCAACCCAGACCTCTACGCCGACGTCTCCAGCCGCCTGATGGTTCTCTATCGGCACCGTATCGAGACCCGCACCCGCACCGAGAACGACGACGTCGACGCCGCCCGCCTGGCCGATGATGTCGAACGACAGCTCCGCATGGCCGGCCTCAACGCCGAGCGCGAGGAACTGCGTCGGCTGGCCAGGGCCCGCGAGATCGACGAGGAAACCGCTCGCAAGCTGATCCGCGAAATCGACCTGCAGGAGTTGCGGTACGTCTGAGCGCCGTGGCCGCCTCGGCGGCGCCGCCTCCTGAAACGACGGAATCCCGGTCGCCTCGCGTGGAAGGTCTGAAACGCCGAAAGAGGACGGACCATGCCCCCTCCCGCCGCCGACCCGCGAATGACCGCCGCCATCGCCCTGACCCGGTTCGGCCTGGGCGCGCGGCCTGGCGAGATCGACACCGTCGCCGCCGACCCCACAGGCTGGCTCGCCGCACAGGTCCGTTCCGTGGGCGCTCCCAACCCGCCCGGTCCGTCCGCGACGACGACGGAACGGGTTCAGGCCTTCCTGGACTACCAGGGGGCGGCTCAGACCTCACGGCAGGCCGGGCAGACGCCCGCCATGGCCGATCCGGCGATGGCCTCGCAGACGCCGGACCAGCCTCGAGCCGACGTCGCCTTCGAGGCCCGCCGTCAGAGCCGCCGCGCCCTGGCGCAGGATACCAACCAGGCCTTTCTCGCCCGGACACAGCTGGGGGCGACGACCGACGCCGGCTTCGCCGAACGCTGGGCCCTGTTCTGGGCCAACGCCTTCACGGTTTCGGCGACCAAGTTCCAGTCCGCCGTCTTCATGGAAGAGTACGAGCGCGAGGCGATCCGCCCGAACGTCTTCGGCCGCTTCGAGGATCTCGCCGTGGCCGCCGAAACCCATCCGGCCATGCTGCTCTATCTCGATCAGGTCCAGTCGATCGGGCCGAACAGCCCGGCGGCCGAGCGCCGTCAGGCCGGGCTGAACGAGAACCTGGCCCGCGAAATCCTCGAACTGCACACCCTCGGCGCCGACGGCGGCTACACCCAGGCCGATGTGACCGAGTTCGCCCGCGCCCTGACCGGCTGGTCCATCCCCACACGTCGCGACGGCGCGGCGGCGGCGGGGAGGGCGGGCGCTCGCGGCGGGCGACGCGGGGCGGCCCGGACGGTCGCCGCCGAGCCGGGCGAGAACGGCTTCGTCTTCCGAGCCAATGTGCACGAGCCCGGCTCCCGCACGGTTCTGGGCCGCACCTATGCCGAGGCCGGCGCGGGCCAGGGCGAGGCCATCCTGCGCGATCTGGCCAACCGGCCGGAGACGGGACGGCGTCTGGCCCGCAACCTCGCGCGTCACTTCGTGTCCGACGATCCCCCGCCCGCCCTCGTCGATCGACTGGAGGCGGCCTGGACCCGGTCGCGCGGCGACCTGGCGGTCGTGGCCCGCGCCCTCATCACTGCGCCCGAGGCCTGGGACCCGCGACCGGCCAAGATCAAGACCCCCTACGAGTTCGTCGTCTCGTCCCACCGCGCCCTGGGAACCCAGCCTCAGCGACCCCAGCCCCTGCAGCAGGCGCTCATCCAGATGGGCCAGCCGGCCTTCAGCGCCCCGTCTCCCGAGGGTTGGCCCGACACGGCCGCCGACTGGGCCGGACCCGACGCCCTGGTGAAGCGCCTCAACTGGGCCAAGACCGTCGCCGACGCGGCCCAGGCGCGCGACCCCGACGCCGTCGCCGCCTCGGCCCTCGGCCCCCGACTGTCCGAGCGAAGCCAGACCGCCATCGCCCGCGCCGAAAGTCGCCCCGAGGCCCTGACCCTGTTCCTCATGTCGCCGGAGTTCCAGCGCCGATGACCCCCTCCATCCAGATCAGTCGCCGCCTCCTCATGGGCGGCCTCACCGCCGGCATCGGCCTCGCCTTCGCGGGGCGGGTCGCGGCCCAGGCAGCCGCAGGACGCCCCAAGCTGGTGATGATCGTCGCCCGCGGTGCCATGGACGGCCTGTCGGTCACCGTGCCCCATGGAGACGCCAACTACCGGGGCCTGCGCGGATCGCTGGCCATTCCCGCACCGGGCCAGGCCGATGGCGCGCTCGATCTCGGCGAGGGTTTCGGCCTCCATCCGGCCCTCACGACCCTCCACGCCCTGCACGGCGCCGGACAGATGCGGTTCGCGCCCGCCGTGGCCATTCCCGTGCGCGTGCGCTCGCATTTCGACGCCCAGGACGTGCTCGAAAACGGCGGCGAGGGCCTGAGGGCCCAGTCCGACGGCTGGCTCAACCGCGCGCTCGCGGCCGCCGGCGGCGAGAGCGGCCTGAAGGGTCTGTCGATCGGCGCCCAGACCCCGCTCATCCTGCGCGGCTCGGCCGAGACCTCCAGCTGGGCGCCGGGCGGACAGGTTCGGGGCGAGGACCGGATCGCCTCCCTGCTTCAGGACCTCTATGTCGACGACCCCATGCTGGGCCAGAGCCTGGCGAGGGGGCTGGAGACCGAGGCCCTGGCCGCCGCCATGACGGACGGAACCGGGCCGGTGCGCCGCAATGACGTGGCTGGTCTGGGCCAGGCCGTCGCCCGTCTGATGACCGGCGAACAGGGGGCGGACATCGTCGCCCTGTCCGTCGATGGCTGGGACACCCACGCGCGCCAGCTGGGTCAGATGCAGACGCGCCTGGACGGCCTGGACGCCCTGATCGGCGGCATCCAGACCGGCCTGGGCGCCGAGTGGGGCCGGACCATCCTGGTCGTCGCGACCGAGTTCGGCCGCACCGCCCGCGCCAACGGCACCCAGGGCACGGACCACGGCACGGCCTCGTCCCTGCTGCTGGCGGGCGGGGCGATGAAGCCGGGCGGACCGATCGGCGACTGGCCCACCCTGGCGGACAATCGCCTGTTCGAGGATCGCGACCTCGCGCCGACCCTGGATGTGCGCTCGGTGTTCAAGGGCGTCCTGCGCGACCACCTCGGCGTGGACCGCGCGGCCCTGGACACCCGCGTCTTCCCCGGCAGCGGCCAGGAGGCGCCGACCCTGACCGGGCTGGTCTAGCCCCGCCAGAAGCGCCCGCCAGAGTCGCCCTTCCGACGTTCAGGCCTCGAAACCCACTGACATCGCTGCAAAATCACCGGCCGGCGGCGCCTTTGTCCGCGCCATGCATTGTGGGGCCATGACACCGTCAATCGCTTTCGTCGGAGCTGGGCCGACAACCCTCTACGCCCTTCACGCCCTCCTGTCCGCAGGCCCCGTTCCGGCGCGGATCACCGTGTTCGAGGCGCGCGCCTCCGCGGGCTCCGGCAGCCCCTACAGCCCCGACTGGAACGACCGGGCCATGCTGTCGAACATCGCCAGCATCGAGATCCCGCCCCTGACCCAGACCCTGGCCGGCTGGCTGGACGAACGCTCGGACGCCGAGCTCGAGGCCCTGGACATCGACCGCGCCGCCCTCGATGAGCGCGCCTTCGTCCCCCGCATCGCTCTGGGCCGGTATTTCGAGAGCCAGTTCGCGACCATGGTCGACCAGGCCCGCGCCGCCGGCGTCGTTATCGAGATCAAGACCGGCTGTCGCGTCGTCGACGCCTCGAACCGCCCCGACGGCGTCGAGCTGACCTGGTCCTTCCCGCCCTCGCGTCGCACCACCACGGCGGTGTTCGACCATGTGGTCCTGGCCACGGGTCACCAGTGGCCATCGCGACAGGAGGTCCGCCCCGGCTATTTCCTCAGCCCCTGGCCCGCCTCCGCCCTCGCGGCCCTGCCGGCGACCGAGGTCGGCATCCGCGGCTCCTCGCTCACGGCCATCGACACCGCCGTCGCCCTGGCGGGATCGCACGGCGAGTTCGTCCGCCAGGACGGCCGGCTGGTCTATCAGGCCGCACCGTCTGCCGACGCCTTCCGCATCACCATGATGTCGCGCAAGGGCCTACTGCCCGAGGCCGATTTCTACTTCCCCCTGCCGCACGCCCCGCTTCAGATCTGCACGCCCGAGGCCGTCGCGGCCCTGGTTGACCAGAACCCCGCCGACCTTCTCGACGCCGTCTTCGATCTGTTCCGCCGGGAACTGACCACCCTCGACCCCGACTACGCGGCCGAGACCGGCCTGGCCGACGCGACGATCGAGGCGTTCGGCGAGGCCTATTTCGCCGAACGCGCCGCCGCCGACCCCTTCGTCTGGGCCGCCGCCAATCTGGAGGAGGCGAGGGCGAACCACGCCGCCCAGATCACCGTGGCCTGGCGCGACGCCATCCTGCGCATGCACGAGGTCGTCGCCGTCATCGTCCCCCATCTCGACGCCCAGCAGTTCGACCGCTTCAGCCGCGCCTTCAAGCCGGTCTTCGTCGATGTCTATGCCGGGGTGCCGCATGAATCGATCGAGCGCATGCTGGCCCTCCACGCCGCCGGCCGGCTGGAGGTCGTCGCGCTCGGCGACGACCATGCGGTCGACACCCACCGGCCAGAGGGCGGCGCCCTGGTCATGATCGGCCAGACCACCCGCCGCTTCCCCGTCTTCATCGAGGCGACCGGCCAGCGCGCCCTCAGCGCCCTGCAGTTCCCCTTCCTGTCCCTGCTGCAACAGGGCATCGTCCGGGACCAGGTCGCCAACGACGCGCCCGACGTCGTGCGCGGCATCGCCGTCGACGACCTGTTCCGCCCGGTCGACGCGCCCCTGCCCATGGACCGGCTCTTCTGTCTCAGCCTGCCCTTCCTCATGGGCCGCCATCCCTTCGCCCAGGGCATCACCAGTTCGCATGAGATGGGTGGGATCGTCGGGCGCCGACTGGCGTTTGTTCTCGATACCGCAAAGCCTGTATCCGATCGGGGCACGGCCGCGGCCTGACGCGAGGACGAATGAGACTGTTTGCGATCTACATCGGCGGCGAGCATCCGGGCGCCAATATCGAGGTGCACGACATGCGCTTCGTCGTCGCCCCCACGGTCGAGGCGACCTATCCCACCCTGCTTTCACAGTGGTGGGGCCGCGAGGGCAGCCTGCATGTCGATTGCTGGTCCGAGATCGCCCACGCCGACGGCTACGAGATCAGCCTCCGCCCCGAGCCGTTCGAAGGTGCGGAGCGGCTCTACTACGTCAACCTCGGCGGCTATGACGGCGTCAACTTCGCCGAACAGCACCGCAACGTCTTCGTCGTCGCCGACAGCCTCAAGGCCGCCAAGGCCCGCGCCATCCAGCGCGCCTCCGACTGGACCGACGCCCACCGCGACGAGATGTACGAGGCCGAACAGGCATTCGCCCTGGACGCCGCCGCCCAGGCCCAGCGCCTGCACATCCACCTGACGCCTAGCCTGATGACGGGCGACCCGGCGTTTACCTGTCACTATACGTCGATACAGTGAGGACGGCAGCTCGAGAGGGTCTGCTTTCCCCCTAAGGCAGGCCTGCGGCTGTCCGCTTCGGGTCGCGGATCCGAACGCCTGCTATCGGTTTCGGCGGCTATGTCCGTTACCGACCCTTAGGCGACGTCGGCGACGTCTGTTGTTTGGCATCGGCGGACGCTACCGGCGACTCCGGCGCCCACCACCAGACGCGCAAGAGCCGCGCTAGGTGGGCTCAAGCCCGCCGCGCCAGATAGGCGCGCACGGCGGGGTCGTCCGAGAGGCCGATCGCCAGCTCTAGCGCTGTGGCTGCGGCCTCCGTCTGCCCGACACGCTTCAAGAGATGCGACTTCACAGCCCAGTAGGGCTGATAGGTCTCCACACGGCCGGCCTCCAGGTCGAGCAGCTTCTCAAGACCAGCCTGCGGTCCGAAAGCCTCGCCATGGACCGCCGCCCGTGCGACCAGCACGCCGAGCGAAGGCTCCCGGCTAGCGAGCAGGTCGTAGAGCGCCACCAAGGCCTCAAGGTTGGTGCTCCCGGTGAAAGCGCGCTGCGCATGCACCGACTGGATCGCCGCCTCCGTCTGGAAGCGCCCATAGATCCTCACCTGAGCGGCGGTCGCCAGTTGCTCCTCGGCCTCCACGATCATTTCCCGCGACCAAAGGCTGACATCCTGTTCGGCCAGCGGCACGAAATCCCCGGTGGGCGACCGACGCGCCGACGAGCGCGCCTCGCAGTAGAGCATGAGCGCCAGCAAACCACGGGCCTCCGGAGCGTCGGGGGCCAGAGTGACGAGCAGTCGGCCAAGAAAGATCGCCTCCTCGGTCAGCCCTGTCCCGAGCCCCTCGTCCCACCCTGTCCCATAGGCGGCGTAGACCGCGGCCAACACGGCCTCCAGCCGTTCGGGCAAATCCTCCGGCTCCGGGGTTTCGAACCTCAGGCGCGCTTCTCTGATCTTGGTCTTGGCGCGCACCAGCCTCTGGGCCATCGCGGTCGGCGAGGTCACGAAGGCGGCGGCGATGCGCACGCTATCCAGGCCGAGCACGGTCTGCAGCATCAAGGGCGTGCGCGACGCCTCATCGATCGCAGGGTGAGCGCAGACGAAGAGCAGCTTCAGGCGCTCGTCAGGAAAGGCGCTCTCTGTCGGACTCATAGCCTCGTCCCGAATCAGCTGCAGGGTGGCGCTGGCGGCGTCGCGCACCCCGGCGTGACGGGCGACGCGCCCGGCCGAACGCCGCGCTACGGTGAGCAGCCACGCCTCGGGGCGCGCCGGCGGCCCCTGCCGTGGCCAGACCTCCATCGCCTGGCGAAAGGCCTCCGACAGGGCGTCCTCAGCGGCGGTGATGTCGCGCGTGCGCACGGCGACCAGGGCCAGCAGGCACCCGTAGGAGGCGCGCGCCGCTGCCTCCGCGGCATGGCGCGCGTCCTCCATCAGTCGGCCGGATTTCCGGGCGGCGGCATGACCGGGCGCACCTCGACGCTGGCGTAGCCTGCGGAGGGCGCACGCGCGCCCCATTCAAGAGCGGCGTCGAGATCGGCCGCCTCGATGATGAAATACCCGGCCAGCTGTTCCTTGGCGTCGGCGAAGGGGCCGTCCTGGACATGCCTGCGACCGTCGCGGACGCGCACGGTGGTCGCCGTCTGCGGCGGCTGCAGGCCATTGCCGCTGACGATGACCCCAGCCTGACCCATGGCGCCGATATAGGCGTTCCAGGCGCCCCAATAGGCGTCGGCCTTCTGCGGATCGGTTCGCTCGGCGAACTTGTCCTCGGTCTCGGTGAAGATGAGCATGTAGTGCATTGGGAAGAACCTTGAGTGTGAGGATAGGGAAAAAGGCGTCAGCGAGCCATGTTCGAAGCTACGAAAGACGCGCGCGCCTCCGCTGCGCCGCCGCGCCGTACAGATGGCGCCTGGGACGCCAGGGCGTCCGCCGCCTGCTGATCAGGCGCATCGATGATGAAATAGCCGCTCAGCTGGGGTTCGCTCGATCCTTGCGCCTTCGGTTGCAGCGGCGCGCCGCCACGGAGCGAGGCCTTAAGCACGTCGCTATACGCGGTCCAGGCCGCCCAATAGTCGCGACCGGCCGTATTGGTAGCCGTCCGCAGCGCCAGATCGGCGGGGGTCTCATAGACGAGTATCGTAAACGGCTCGGCCTTGGCGCCGCCGGACAGAGCGGCGACGGCGACGACGGCGAGAAGCATTCTCTTCATGGCTTTCTCCATTGCGGTGGGAAGATCCGCACCTGTCAGGATGAGCCGCGAGCGGGCCGCCGATAGACATTGCCCACGATTATTTTTCGCCAGGCACCGGTCGGCTGTACCGATCCCACAGTTCAACCTCGCGCATCCTGGCGCCAACGCTGAAGGTCTGCTTGTTGGCGAAACCGTAACGTCGCCTTCCCACCCTAACCGGACATGAAATTCAGCTAGGCGCTTGAACGTCCGCTTTTGACGCACCCGCATGCCAGCCTCCCGCCATGACCTCTTCCACGCAACTCGACCCCGCCAGCCTCGACGGTCTCGGCGGCGACTATTGGGATCATGCCCGGCGGGAGTATCTCGCGGGCGTGAAGGCGACGACCGTGTGCCAGCGGTACGGCATCTCGCTCAGTTCCTTCCGGGCGCACGCGCGGGCCGGGGGCTGGCGGCGCATGGACCAGGCCGGATGCGAGGCGCCGCCCGAGTTCGGCGAATACCATCCCGACGACAATGTCAGCTTCGCCGACCTGGCCGACGAGGCCTTTCTCAACATCCGCCGGGCCCTGGGCATGGGGCGGGCGTCCGAGGCCTCGACCTGGATGCGCGTCTACGACAGCCTCGCCGACCGCGCCCGCGCCGAGGTCATGGCCGAGCTGCCCGACATCACGCCGCCCCTGCTGGAGTCCAGACGCGAGCCGCTGAGACTGGTCGCGGCCGAAGATGCGAACATCAACGATTTAAATGCCATGCTGCAAAATTCCGACATCGTGTCTCAGGAATTGGACTCTCTGGACTCGGTGTCCCCGGAGTCCAATCCCGCCCCCTGAAAGCTAGGGTTCGTACCGCACCAGCGGCGTATCCCCGCGCAGATAAAGCGGGTGTTTCGGGCTCCCGTCGCCATTGGTCCCGAAGCACCACAGAGCCACCCCGTCCGCCCGCATCGCCTCGATCAGGGCCGCCCCCGCCGTCGCCAAGGCCCGGTTGAGCTTGCCGTGGCACAGCACCACCAGGTCCGCCCCCGCCGCCGCCCTGCGGATCGCCGGCAGGTTCTCGGGCGAAGACGCCTCCACCCCCGGCGCCAGCAGCATCTTCGGGTCCGTGGCCCGGTAGTCGCCGACGTTGGCCTTGACCATGGCCTCGAACCCCTCGCGCCGGGCGAAGGTCCATTCCCGCGCGCAGGTCGGGTCGTTGACGCTGGCGTCCGCCGTCGACGGGTTCATGCCCACGAACAGGATGTAGCGCTCGGGGAACTCCGGCCCCAGCCAGCGCCGCATCAGCCGCCGATATCGCCCGTCCTCGCTGAAGGTCGCGTCCCCGTTGACCCCCGGCATAAGCGACAGCCGGACCTTGCCGCCGGGGTCGTGCAGCCCCGCCGTCACTTGCGCTCCGCCACCTTGGCCGCGTCCCACAGGCCGTCCATCTCGGCCAGGTCCGACTGCTCCGGCGTCCGCCCGTCCTTGGCCAGTTCCGCCTCGATGAAGCCGAACCGCCGCACGAACTTGGCGTTGGCCCCGCGCAGCGCGTCCTCGGGCTCGACCCCCAGTTTCCGGGCCAGATTGGCCACCACGAACAGCAGGTCGCCCACCTCCTCGCGGGCCTTGTCCAGGTCCCCGGCGGCGATCTCGACCCGCAGCTCGGCGACCTCCTCATCCAGCTTGTCGAACACCTCGTCGGTCGAGGGCCAGTCGAACCCGACCCTCGCCGCCCGCTTCGTCAGCTTCGCCGCCCGGTGCAGGGCCGGCAGGCCCACAGGCACGTCGTCCAGCACCCCGTGCTGGGCTTTCGACGCCCGCTCCGCCGCCTTGATGTCCTCCCACCGCAGCTTCTGGGCCGGGCCGTCGGGCTGCGCCTGTTCCTCGCCGAAGACGTGGGGATGGCGTCGGATCAGCTTGTCCGACATGGCGTCGGCCACGTCGTCGAAGGCGAACAGCCCCTGTTCCTCGGCCATCCGGGCGTGGAAGACCACCTGGAACAGCAGGTCGCCAAGCTCGCCCTTCAGCTCGCCCATATCGCCCCGCTCGATGGCGTCGGCGACCTCATAGGCCTCCTCGATCGTATAGGGGGCGATGGTGGCGAAGGTCTGCTCCACGTCCCACGGACAGCCGCCGTTCGGGTCCCGCAGCCGGACCATGATCTCCTTCAGCCGGTCGACAGGGCTCATGCGTCCCGGGCCTCCAGCTGACGCCGGATCTCGTCGTGCCGCGCCGGGGTCAGGGGATAGTTCCTGAGGCATAGGGCCGCGCTGGCCAGCAAGAGGCCGGGCAGGGCGATGAACAGGATCTGGAGCATCAGCAGCGCGCTCTCGCTATTGCCTCCCACCGGCGGCACGGCCTGGAACCCGACCCACTGAAGGATCAGATAGGGGATCAGGGCCACGACGTGCCCGACCTTGGTCGTCGCCGACAGGATGGAGAACATCAGCCCCGTCCGGTCCACGCCGGTCTCCAGCCGCACCTCGTCTCCCACGTCCGCCATCATGGCCCTGAGCAGGAACAGACCCGCCGCATAGGGCAGCCCGGCGATGAACATGACGGCGGCCGTCAGGGCGAAACTGCCCCCCGGAACCAGGGTCGCCCCGATATAGAAGACCGCGAACACCAGACTGGCCACGGCCAGCGCCTTGTCCTTGCCGATCCGCGTCGCCAGCCAGGCCCAGAAGGGCGCGCCGACCAGTCCGGCCACGAAGTAGAGCAGCATGAACAGGCTGGCCTGGGTGTGGTCGTAGCCCTTGATCTGGCCGAAGAAGAAGAACAGCAGCGACCCAGTAATCCCCGGAGCCACGCCCAGAACCACGTCAACCAGCAGGAGCTTGCGCACCGCCGGACGCTTGAACAGTTCCAGATAGGCGCCCAGGCCTCCATGCGGCGCCGCGCCCGCGTTCACCGGCTCCGGCACGGCGACGAAGGCCAGGCCCATGGTCAGGGGCAGGGCGATCAGGATGGCCCACCCCATGATCCGCACGCCGTCGGCATAGTCGCCGATGCCCGTCTGGATCACAACCGTCGGCAGGATCAGGATCAGGATCACCCCGATGATGTTGAACACCTGCCACCAGCCGTAGACCCGGCTGCGCTGGTCGTATTCGGGGGCGAGCACGGCCGCCCAGCCCAACTGCCCCAAGGTCCCGATCGAAAAGCCGAGGTAGAGCACCAGCAGCCACGCGAACAGATAGATCGGCCCCGCGCCGGGCTGGACCACCACGAACATCATAAAGGCCGACAGCATCAGGATCGGCGTCGACAGGGCCATCCAGGGCCGATAGCGGCCGAACTTCGTCTTCGTCCGATCCATGGCCCAGCCGATGAAGGGATCGAAGGCGATGTCGATCAGACGCACCGCCATGAAGACGGTCGCCACCACGCCCAGCTCCAGCCCGACATGGGTGGCGTAGAACTCCGGCAGGGTGACCGGCAGGGCCACGCCGAACGCCGCCAGCGGCAGGCAGACCGCCGAGAAGGCGGCCAGGACGGCGTTGCTGCGCCGGGGCGACTTGGGGGCGTCGGACATACTGTGATCCAGCGGCGTCGCCTCGAGTCGGCGGACGGCGCACCATGCCCGTTTTTGTCGCGCCGGAAGAGGGGCCTTGCTTGCGCCGCAACGCTGAGGCTTCCTCTCCGGATGCGCATGGGGATGGCAGCAGGACTGATCGTGGCGGCGGCCCTCGCGTGGGGTGTGCCGAACATCGCCTCGGCGCAAGGGCGATGCGAGACCCAGCGCCAAGTGTGGGCCGATCAGGGCGTCGCCAACGCGATCACGCTCTACTCGCTCGAATGGACACCGTTCGGAGCGACCGAGATCGGCTGGGGCATCTATCTGCCGCTGCTGCAGAAGGAGCTCGGCACCGAGTGCGAGCCTGGGACGTCCGATTTTGCCGCGGCCCTTGCGGCGTTCCAGGTCCGTTATGCGCTGCCTGCCACCGGAGCCTTCGACCACGCGACCTTCGATGTTCTGAAGGGCGTCCTGCAGGAGCGGCGCCCTTTCGTCATGGCCAGGGTGCGTGACGAATGCCCTGAGCCGCCGCCCATCCGCGAACTCGGCTATCTCGAGGCGCCGGAGGAACATGCGGACCGCCTGACCCGGTTGCTGCGCCGAGATGTCCTGGACGCCTATCGCCGGATGGTCGCCGCAGCCCGGGCCGAGGTGCCCGAGGTTCGCAACGACCCGGAGCTACTGCAGATATTCTCGGGCTTCCGGGATCCGGAGGCGGATGCGGCCCGGTGCGCGGCGGAGAGGAACTGCGACGGCCTCCGGCGAGCCGTCTGTTCGCCGCACAGGACCGGGACTGCGGTGGACCTGTATGTCGGGCAGTTGCTGGGGATGGGGGTCGACTCGACCCATCCGGCGAGCCGCCAGCACATGACCCAGGGAGCGACCTATCGCTGGCTGGTGCGGAACGCCGGACGGTTCGGCTTCGTGCCCTATATCTACGAGCCGTGGCATTGGGAGTGGATCGGGGCGTCCGCTGGATACGGTACGCCGTGAGGGGGCTGACCGAAGGCGAGAAGCGGCTGGCCCGGGGCGAGTTCGGGCAGGCGCTGGACTTGGAGACCATCCGGTTGGCGCCGACGCCTTGGCCTTTCAATCGGGCCTTCGTGCCGGGGCGCTGGTTCGGATGGGATTGGGTGCTGTGGCCGGGCCGGAGCCTGCCGAAGGACTTCACCGTCGCGCCGGTCGGGCTTCAGGCCGTGCTGATCCATGAGCTGGTCCATGTCTGGCAAGCCCAGCAAGGCGTGAACCTGCTGGCAGGGAAGATCAGGGCAGGGGACGGGCCCTCGGCCTATGGATATCCCAAGGCGCCTTGCGGTTGGGATGAGCTGAACATCGAGCAGCAAGCCATGGCGGTGGAGCATCGGTTCAAGGCCGGGCGAGGGCTGCGGGTCCCGGAGACCGCCGCTCTGTATGGCGGCATCTGTCCCATTGGATCGAAATCCGTCCAGGGGGCTTGAACCCTCGGGGCCAATCGCTAAATCTGTCACTGCATTAGTTGCAAAACGAAGACAGGAGCGATCCATGACCAAGGTGCTGGTTCTCTATCACTCGACCTACGGCCACATCGAGCAGATGGCCGAGGCCGTCGCTGAAGGCGCAGCCTCCGTCGAAGGCGTGAGGGTCGACATCAGGCGGGTCGAGGAGACTGTGCCGGAGGAGCTGGCCATCCAGTCCCACTACAAGCTCGACCAGAAGGCTCCGCTCGCCCAGGTCAACGAGTTGGAGACCTACGACGCCATCATCGTGGGGGCCGGGACCCGGTTCGGCACGGCGGCGGCCCAGATGCGCAATTTCTGGGATCAGACCGGCGGCGTGTGGTTCCAGGGCAAGTTGGTCGGAAAGGTCGGCGGCGCATTTACCTCGTCAGCCAGCCAGCATGGCGGCAACGAAACGACGCTGATCGGCCTAATCCAGACCCTGATGCACCACGGCATGGTGGTTGCGGGCCTCCCCTATGCCTTCCAGGGACAGCTGACGCTTGAGGAAATCTCCGGCGGCTCGCCCTATGGCGCGACGACCATCACCGGCGGCGACGGGTCGCGTCAGCCCAGCGCCAACGAACTGGCCGGCGCGCGTCACCAGGGCGAATACATCGCCGGCCTGGCGAAGAAACTGAAGGCCTGAAGTCGATGCGCCAGCCCGCCGTCTTCTTCGGGCACGGCTCGCCGATGAACGCCCTGGGCGGTCGCTATGCGGACGCCTGGCGCGCGCTCGGCGAGGCCATCGGCAAGCCCGAGGGCGTCGTCATGGTCTCGGCCCACTGGGAGACGCGCGGTCTGGGCGTGACAGCACAGGCTCGGCCTGAAACCATCCATGATTTCGGTGACTTCGGCGCGGAACTGTACGCGATGCAGTATCCGGCGCCGGGGTCGCCCGAGCTGGCGCAGCGGGTGGCCGGTCTGGTCGGAGCGCAGCCCGTCGAGGCGTGGGGTCTGGATCACGGGACCTGGTCGGTGCTGGTTCACGTCTGGCCCGACGCGGATGTGCCGGTCGTGCAGCTGTCGCTGAACCGCGACCTGACGGCGCGTCAGCACTATGAGCTGGCCAGACGGCTGAAGCCCCTGCGCGAGGAGGGTTATGTCATCGCCGGCAGCGGGGACTTCGTCCACAATCTGCGGACCTGGAAACGCGACGGCGGCGACGCCTATCCGTGGGCGACCAGCTTCAACGAGGCAGTCAAGTCGGCGTTCGAACGCGGTGATCACGACGCCCTGATCGACTGGGTCGACCTGGCCGAGGACGCGCAGATGAGCGTGCCGACCGACGAACACTATCTGCCGCTGCTCTATGTCGCGGCCCAGGCCGAACCGGGGGAGCCGGTCGCCTTCTTCAACGACGTGATCGAAGGCGGGTCGATCTCGATGACGGGCGTGAGGATCGGGTAGTTATCTCCTCTACGTGTACCCCGGCGAAGGCCGGGGTACAGATGTCAAAGACAACCTTCCAACCGAAGGTCTTGGCGCCAAATCCCAGCCGACTGAGTTCGTGATCTGGACCCCGGCCTTCGCCGGGGGGCACGGTGAGAGGAGGGCTTTGTCCGGTCCGTCCGGACGAAAAACAGCGGACGAAACGGACGAAACGGACGAATCGTTTGCGTTGTGGCGGTTGTCAAAGACCCGATTAGGCAGATGATCACGGCCTCCCGCATCCGCAAGGGCGGTTGGAGAAAATATTCTTACATCGTCGGCTCGTTGCTCAGGCCGCCTCGGCCAGATCCACCAGCGCCTGGATTGCGACATAGTCCGTCTTGCCCGTGCCCAGCACCGGCAGTTCACGAACCCTGACGATCTTCTTCGGCACGGCCAACTCGGGCGCACCATGCTCGCGAGCCCATTCGGCGATCTTGCCGACGTCGGCGTCACTGCGTTCCGTCACCAGCACCAGTTTCTCGCCCTTCCGGCTGTCGGCGATGGAGATGACTGCGTGGCGTTGGTCGGGCCAGACAGCCTGAACCAGACCCTCGACGGCGCTTAGTGAGACCATCTCGCCGCCGATCTTGGCGAACCGCTTCACCCGGCCGAGGATGGCGATGTAGCCGTCTTCGTCCAGATCGACGATGTCGCCGGTGTCGTGCCACCCGCCTTCCAGAGGATCGATCTTCGTCGGGTCCTCGGGCGACATGTATCCGGCCATGACGTTGGGGCCGCGCAGGAACAGACGCTTGCCCTCGGTGATGCCCTCGACCGCCTCAAGCCGCGCCTCCATACCGGGCAACAGCTGGCCGACGGTGCCGGGACGGTTCCGGTCGGGGTGGTTGACGGCGACCACGGGGGCGGCCTCGGTCGCGCCATAGCCCTCCAGCAGCTTCACGCCGCCAAACTTGGTGTTGAACAGGTGATGGGTCTCGTCTCGGACCCGTTCGGCGCCGGCGACCACGAACTTGAGCGTGCGGAAGTCGTCGGGCGACGCCACACGCGCCCACTGATTGAGGAAGGTGTCGGTGGCGAACAGGATCGAGGTGTTCACCTCGGCCAGGAGCGCCACGATCTGTTTGCCGTGCAGGGGGGAGGGGTACTGGAAGGTCTTCAGCCCCTGCAACAGCGGCAGGATGACGCCGCCGGTCAGGCCGAAGCAGTGGAAGGTCGGCAGGGGGTTGAACATCACCCAGTCCGGGTCCAGCGGGATATGGGCGTTCACCTGACGCGCGTTGGCGACGAGGTTCTTCTGGCTCAGCAGCACGCCTTTTGGCGCGCCGAAACTGCCGGAGGTGAACAGGACGACTCCGGGGGAATCGGGCGTCGTCTTCGCGCGGAATCGCTTGGGCATCAGGCCGGCCGTCAGACCGAAAAGCTTGTCCTGAAGTCCGATGGTCTTTCGGACGTCGTCGAGCCAGACGATCTCGGCGACCGTCTCGAGCTGGGCGATCAATTCCTCAAGCTTGGCCTGTTCGACGAAGCGGCGGGCGCACAGTATCTTCTTCACGCCAGCGGCCTGGATCGCCGCCTTAAGATTCCGTTCGCCCGAGGTGAAGTTCAGCATCACCGGCACTCGGCCGAAAGCGTGCAGGCCGAAGAAGGTGACGACCACACCCATCGAAGACGGCAGCAGGATGCCGACGCGTTCGGCCGGCTGGGTCATCGCCGCGATCTTGCGCCCCAGAACGAAGGCGGCGCGGATCAGGCCGGTGTAGGTGAGGGGCTTGCGATCCTGGTCCTCCAGGATCTCCTTGTCGCCATATCTGGCGCGCGCCGCGATCAGGGCGTCGAACAGGGATTCTTCACCTGCCGATGGGTCGAGGCCGGGCCTAAGCAATACGCGTCTCCTCCGGGGGGCCTTATCGTCGCCCCCTCGCTGTCAGGCGCGCAAACTAGTTAAGCCCCGCCGCGATGAAAAGATGCGTTACGCTGCGTGAGGCTTGTCATGGCGGTCAAGGCGTCAGGCCTCGGCCTCGCGGGGTGTCGAGTCCGACGGCGTGGGCGGCTTCTGATTAGGAAATCTGCACTCAGAGGTGATGGTTTCTGACTGTCGTCGTGTGACGCATTGACGTCTGCCCGGCATTGCAAGCATGTCGCCTGAGGCTCGGCGATACCCGCTCGGCCGGGGGAGTACCGACTATGAAAATGATGATTGGCGCCGCTGTTTGCGCCCTGATGATGCTGTCCGCAGGCGCACCGGCCGTGGCCCAGGACGCCGATGGCGACAGCTACACCTTCACCATTACGAACAGCTCGGAATCGGCGATCATCACCTTCCATCTGGCGTCCGAGAGCGACTCCAGCTGGAGCGAAGACCTGATCCCGGACACGGTCATCGGTGCGGGCGAATCGCTCGACATGGAGTTCGCGGCCGATGCCGATGAATGCCGCTATGCGACCTCCGTCGTGATGGAAGACGGCAGCGAATACGCCGCCATCGTGGACTATTGCGACCTGACCGGCATCGATATCAGCGACGACCAAGGCCTGACCTACTATTGATTTCCATCCCCGGGGCCGGCGATGAGCCGACCCCGGGGTATCGGCCCGGCGGGCCGATACAGGCCGTGACTTGCCATCCGCGGGCGGAACGACGACATACCCTGTTCACGTCCCTGGAGCCCGGCCCGCCTCGATGGTCACCCTCATCGACACCCTGACGCGCAAACCGTCAGACCTGCGTCACCCGGAAAAGCAGAACCGGCCCGAGACGGCCGTGCTGCGCAAGCCCGACTGGCTGAGGGTCAAGGCCCCGGGATCTGGCCAGTACAACGCCACCAAGGACATCGTCCGCTCCAAGGGGCTGGTCACCGTCTGCGAGGAGGCGGCCTGTCCGAACATCGGCGAGTGCTGGAGCCAGAAGCACGCCACCCTGATGATCATGGGCGACACCTGCACGCGGGCCTGCGCCTTCTGCAACGTCAAGACGGGCCTGCCCCAGCCGCTGGATACGGAAGAGCCGGGCAAGGTCGGGCTGGCGGTGTCGCAGCTGGGCCTGAACCACGTCGTGATCAC
This sequence comes from Brevundimonas sp. FV1ye28, assembly GCF_058681135.1. Lineage (NCBI taxonomy): Bacteria > Pseudomonadati > Pseudomonadota > Alphaproteobacteria > Caulobacterales > Caulobacteraceae > Brevundimonas > Brevundimonas sp. FV1ye28. Next base: position 774,510 of record NZ_CM178731.1, read on the forward strand.
CTCGGTGGACCGGGACGACGTCTCGGACGGCGGGGCGGCTCATTTCGCCGAGGTGGTGCGCCAGATCCGTCTGCAGGCACCGAACACCACCATCGAGATCCTGACGCCCGACTTCCTGCGCAAGGACGGCGCGGCGGAGGTGATGATCGACGCCCAGCCGGACGTGTTCAACCACAACCTGGAAACCGTGCCGCGGCTCTATCTGAAGATCCGGCCCGGCGCCCGCTACTTCCACTCGTTGCGCCTGTTGCAGATGGTGAAGGAGCGCGACCCCAACCAGTTCACCAAGTCAGGCATCATGGTCGGCCTGGGCGAGACCAAAGAAGAGGTCATGCAGGTGATGGACGACATGCGCTCCGCCGGCGTCGACTTCATCACCATCGGCCAGTACCTGCAGCCGACGCGCAAGCACGCCGCCATCGACCGGTTCGTCACGCCTGAAGAGTTCAAGGCCTATGAGGCGATCGCCCGGGCCAAGGGCTTCCTGATGGTGTCGTCGAGCCCGCTAACGCGGTCTTCGCACCATGCGGGGGATGACTTCGCCCGGCTGAAGGCGGCGCGGGAAGCGCAGAACAAGCATTGAGTTCGGCCGTCATTGTCATCCCGGACGAAGCGAAGCGCAGATCCGGGACGGCGCAGAATTTGACTTTGGAAAAGCCCGGACAGCCTCTTATGGCTGAGCCGGGCTGCGGTCGGACTTTCGTCCGGATGACCGCTGGCGCGCTCTCCGGACGGAGAGTGGATCGACGCCGATCCGTCCCGGCTCTCCGCTTCGCTGCGGCCGGGATGACAAGGCCTCAGGTCTGATGGCCGTCCACCGCGTCACCCGCATCCTGCCCTATACGCCCGCCCAGCTCGCCGATCTGGTGGCGGACGTGGAGGCCTATCCACGGTTCGTGAAATGGGTGTCGTCGATGCGCGTCTGGAACCGGCGCGAGGAGGCGGCCGGGGTGTCGGTGCTGGATGCCGAGGCGGCGGTGGGATTCTCGTTCCTGAAGGAGCGGTTCTCGACCTGGGTGCGGCATGATCGTAACCTGCCGAGGGTCGAGGTCGGGCTGCTGCGCGGGCCGTTCCGGCATCTGAAGAACCGCTGGGACTTCCATGAGGTCCCCGAAGGGACGAGGCTGGAGTTCATGATCGACTTCGCCTTCAAGAGCCCGATCCTGAACGCCATGCTGAGCGCCAATTTCGAGCTGGCCGTCGGCAAGCTGATCGCCAGTTTTGAGGACGAGGCGGCGCGCCGTTACGGAAAGCCCGAATGACCGAATTCGACTTCGACGCCGTCGTGGTGGGGGCAGGGGCCGTGGGCCTGGCCTGCGGACGGGCGCTGTCGAAGCGAGGGCTGACGGTGCTGGTGCTCGAGAAGGAGCCGCACATCGGTCAGGGGGTATCGTCGCGGAATTCCGAGGTCATCCACGGCGGGCTCTACTATCCGACCGGGTCGCTGAAGGCCAAGTTCTGCGTCGAGGGTCGGCGGGCGCTGTACGCCTATCTGGATAGCCACAAGATCGATTACCGCAAATGCGGGAAACTGGTCGTGGCGACCAACGAGGACGAGGTCCCGCTGATCGAGACCATCTTCCAGCAGGCCACGACCAACGGCGTCGAGGGGTTGGAGCATCTCAGCGGCGAACAGGCACGGGCGATGGAGCCTGAGCTGAACGCCCACGCCGCCATCCTGTCGCCCGAGAGCGGCCTGTTCGCGAGCCACGACTATATGCTGGCCCTGGAGGGCGAGATCGAGGACGGCGGCGGGTCGGTCGTGGTCTCGACGCCGTTCGAACGGGCCGAGCCCCTGGCGGACGGCGGATTCCGGATCACGGCGGGCGGGGAGGGCGGGGCGACCCTGACCTGTCGCCTGCTGGTCACCGCGCCGGGGCTCGGCGCGCAGGCCGCCGCATCGCTGATCGAGGGTTTTCCCGCCGACCACATCCCCAAGGGCCATTTTGGCAAGGGCGTCTATTTCCGGCTGACCGGCAAGGCGCCGTTCGAACGGCTGATCTACCCGCCGCCGATCGCGGGGGCGTTGGGGACTCACTATCGCAAGGACCTGGGCGGGCAGGCCGTGTTCGGGCCGGATCTCGAATACGTCGAGACCGAGGACTATGGGGTCGATCCGGCGCGGGCCGAGGGGTTCGCGACCTACATCCGCCGCTTCTGGCCAGGCCTGCCTGAGGGCGCCCTGACGCCGGACTACGCGGGCATTCGGCCGAAGCTGCATGGGGCGGGCGAGCATCAGCCGGACTTCCAGCTCTATGGCCCCGAGATTCACGACATCGAGGGTCTGGTGACCCTGTTCGGCATCGAAAGTCCGGGTCTGACCAGCTCGCTGGCGATCGGGGAAGCGGTCGCGGAGAGACTGGGTGTCTGAGACCTTCCGCCCGGCGACGCTGGCCGATGTGGACCGGCTGCAGGCCTTCGTCCATGCCGCCTATCGGGGCGACAGCGCCCGGCGCGGCTGGACGCACGAGGCGGATCTGCTGGACGGGCAGCGGACCGACGTGGAGGCGTTACGGGCGATGCTCGACGATCCGGCCTACGTCATCCTGCTGGCCGAGCGCGACGGGGGGCTGGCGGGCTGCGTCTCGGTCAACGACAAGGGGGATGGGCTGACCTATCTGGGCATGCTGTCCGTCGATCCCGAGCTGCAGGGCGAGGGCCTGGGGCGCATGCTGATCGCGGCGGCCGAGGCCCTGGCTGTTGCGGAATTCGGCGCTCGCTCGATGGAGATGACGGTCATCGTCCAGCGCCGCGAGCTGATCGACTGGTATGTTCGCCGTGGCTACGCCGAGACCGGCGAGACCCGTCCGTTCCCGGCTGCGGACCCCCGATTCGGTCTGCCTCGACGGGACGATCTGGCCTTCACGGTTTTGGCGCGCGACCTGTCCGCCTGATCGTCAGCGGCGGCTGGCCTAGACGGGCGGGATCCGGCAAGGCTGGCGGCATGGAGATCATCACGCCCCGGCTGACGTTGCGCCACGCCCGGTCGGAGGATCTGGCGGCGATGCACGCGGTGCTGTCCGATCCGCGCGCCATGGAGTGGTGGTCCACGCCGCCCCACGACGCGATGGAACAGACCCGGGTCTGGCTGGACAGCATGATCGCCGGCAACGCCGAAGGTTCGGACGATTTCGTCATCGAGCGAGACGGACAGGTCATCGGCAAGGCGGGGTTCTTCAGGCTGCCGGACGTCGGCTACATCCTTCATCCCGACCACTGGGGCCTCGGGCTGGCGTCGGAGGCGGTCGGGGCGGCGGTGGCCCATGTGTTCGCGACGCGCGCTGTCGATGATCTGACCGCCGACGTCGATCCGGCGAATCAGGCCTCGATTCGGTTGCTGGAAAAGCTGGGCTTCGTGCGTACCGGCTTTGCGGAACGGACCTGGAATATCGGGGGGGAATGGAAGGACAGCGTCTTCTTCGGCCTGAACCGACAGGCCTGGACTGGGCGGACGGAGGCATCTGCGGTCAGGTCTTGAAGTCCCTCCAAGGTTCAGGCATAAGCCCGCGCTCGCTGGCGGCTCTCCCGAAGGGCCGCCGCTTCCTTTTTTGCGTCAGGCCCATCCGGGAACCGGCGCCGTATACGAGATGAGACGGACATGGCCGTTCCTAAGCGCAAAGTATCGCCCTCGCGTCGCAACATGCGCCGCTCGCACGACGCCCTGGGCGCCAACCCCTACACGGAAGACAAGGATACGGGCGAACTGCGTCGCTCGCACCACATCGACCTGAAGACGGGTACGTATCGCGGCCGTCAGGTTCTGACGCCGAAGGAAGACTAGTCTTCCGACTTGTCATCCCGGCCGCCGAGCCGGGACGACGAAACTGTGAAGTTTACGCCGCGCGGCTCAACCGCGCGGCGTTTTCGTGCGTTTATGGCGTTCCACATCGAGGAACGTCCAGAATGATCCGCACCCTTACCGCCACCGCAGCCGTCGCCCTGCTGCTCGCCGCCTGCGGTCAGCCCGAGGCGACGCCGCCCGCGACTGCCCCTGCAACGCCAGCACCGACCGCACCCGTGACGCCGGCTCCGGACGCCAATGCCCTGACGGCGGGCGGCTACGGCCCGCTGCGCATCGGCATGACGAAGGCCGAGGTGATCGCGGCCGTCGGCGACAAGTTCAATCCGAGCCTCGTAGGCGGCGCCGAACCGGAGGTCTGCGATCAATGGCGTCCAGCCCAGTCGCCGGAAGGCGTGATCGTGATGTTGGAGAACGGCCTCCTGACCCGCATATCGGTCTCTTCGCCCGCCACGCTGAAGACCGATCGCGGTTTCGGCGTCGGCGACACGGCCGCAGCCATCAAGGCCGCCTACGGCCCGCTGGCCGTATCCCAGCCGCACAAATATTCGGCCGCGCCCGCCGAGGACATCTTCGTCTGGACCACAGGCGCCCCGGCCACGGCCGGCGAATACGTCCAGGACGCGACCGCGCGCGGGATCCGCTACGAGATCGACGGGGAGGGCAGGGTCTCGATCATCCACATCGGCGGCCCGTCGATCCAGTTGGTCGAAGGCTGCTCGTAACCCAAGGCTAGGTTGGCGATTCGCAGGCGTCGGGCTAAACCCCGACGCCTGCTTTTCCTTTGACCGCCGAAGGCCTCCCATGACCGACATCGCCGACATCGTCGCCCGCCAGATTCTCGATAGCCGGGGCAACCCGACGGTCGAAGTCGATGTGATCCTGGATGACGGCTCGTTCGGCCGCGCCGCTGTGCCCTCAGGCGCCTCCACGGGCGCCCACGAGGCTGTCGAACTGCGGGACGGCGAGAAGGACCGCTGGGGCGGCAAGGGCGTCCAGAACGCGGTCGATGCCGTCAACGGCGAAATCTTCGACGCCCTGTCCGGCATGGACGCCGAGGACCAACGCCGCATCGACGAGGCCCTGATCACCCTCGACGGCACCGAGAACAAGGCTCGCCTGGGCGCCAACGCCATTCTCGGCGTATCGCTTGCGGTCGCCAAGGCCAGCGCCATCTCGGTGGGCCTGCCGCTGTTCCGCTATGTCGGCGGCATTTCGGCCCGCGTTCTGCCGACCCCGATGATGAACATCATCAACGGCGGCGCCCATGCCGACAATCCGATCGATATCCAGGAGTTCATGATCCTGCCGACCGGCGCCGAGAGCTTCTCCGAAGGCCTGCGCATGGGCTCGGAAATCTTCCATGCCCTGAAGAAGCAGTTGAAGGACGCCGGCCACAACACCAACGTCGGCGACGAGGGTGGCTTCGCCCCGAATCTGGCCTCGGCCGAGGAAGCCCTCAGCTTCATCACCAAGGCGGGCCAGGCGGCCGGTTACCTGGCGGGCGAGGACTTCCACCTGGCGCTCGACGTCGCCGCGACCGAGTTCTTCAAGGACGGTGCCTACAACATGGCCGGAGAGGGCAAGATCCTCGGCGCCGAGGGGATGGTCGGGTATCTGGCCGACCTGTGCGAGCGCTTCCCCATCGTCTCGATCGAGGATGGCTGCGCCGAGGACGACTTCGAAGGCTGGAAGCTGCTGACGGATGCGCTGGGTGAGCGGGTCCAGATCGTCGGCGACGACCTGTTCGTCACCAATCCGGCGCGTCTGGCGGCCGGCATCGGCGAAGGCCTGGCCAACTCCATCCTGATCAAGGTCAACCAGATCGGCACCCTGTCCGAGACCCTGGACGCCGTCGATATGGCCCACCGCGCGGGCTACACCGCCGTCATGAGCCACCGTTCGGGCGAGACCGAGGACTCGACCATCGCCGACCTGGCCGTCGCCACGAACTGCGGACAGATCAAGACCGGCTCTCTGGCCCGTTCGGACCGCACGGCCAAATACAACCAGTTGCTGCGCATCGAAGAAATGTTGGGCGATCAGGCGTCCTACTACGGCGACGGCATGCTGCTGAAATAGTCGCGGGGAGGGGCGGCCGTCGGCGACGTCCGCCCTATCCGTAGAACTACGTAATTCTACGGCAGAGCTAGGGTTTGTTAGGCATTTTCGGTCACACAGGATCAACTGTGTTCACGCTCAGAAGGAGCGTTCGTATTGCCCGAACGGATGAAACCCTACTCGCTGTCCGCGTTCCTTTTTCTGCTCGTCGTCTACCTGGGGGTCCAGGCCCTGACTGGCGAGCGGGGCCTGCTCAGCGGCGCTGAGCGCGATGCGCGCTTGGCCCAGCGTGAGGCACAGCTGACCACCTTGACCGAACAGCGCGCCGACCTCGAAGTCCGCGTCCGCTATCTGCGCACCGGCAGTCTGTCCCGCGACCTGCTCGAAGAGCGGGCCCGCGCGGTGCTCGGTTTCAGCGATCCGCGCGACTATGTGGTTCGCACCGCCGCCATCGCTCCGACCCCTGCGACCGCAAACCTCTCCTGAACTCTTGTTACAGCCCAGGTGGCGTGCTTTGCGTTTGGGGAACGAAGGCTGCTACAGCCGCTTTCCGTAACGACAAGAGGCCCTGACGGCGTGTTTCGCTGAGGGCTCCACCGGGAGATGCCGGATGGCGAGAGCCGCCCAGAAAACCACGGATTCCAAGGGGTCCGACAAAATTCCGAATACGCCGACCGCGTCCAAGGAAGACCTGCTTCGCTACTATCGTGAGATGGTCCTGATCCGCCGCTTCGAGGAGCGCGCGGGCCAGCTGTACGGCATGGGCCTGATCGGCGGCTTCTGCCACCTGTATATCGGCCAGGAAGCCGTGGCCGTCGGCGTTCAGGAGAGCGTCAAACAGGGCCACGACAAGATCATCACCGGCTATCGTGACCACGGTCACATGCTCGCCGCCGGCATGGACCCGAAAGAGGTCATGGCTGAGCTGACCGGACGCATCGGCGGCTCGTCCAAGGGCAAGGGCGGGTCGATGCACATGTTCGACGTCCCGACCGGCTTCTACGGCGGGCACGGCATCGTGGGCGCCCAGGTCGCGCTCGGCACCGGCCTGGCCTTCGCGGGCAAGTACCGCGGCGATGATTCGGTCGCCTTCGTCTATTTCGGCGACGGCGCCTCGAACCAGGGTCAGGTCTACGAGAGCTTCAACATGGCCCAGCTGTGGAAGCTGCCGGCCATCTACATCATCGAGAACAACCAGTACGCCATGGGCACGAGCATCGAACGCTCGTCGTCCACGACCGAGCTCTACATGCGGGGCGCCAGCTTCGGCATTCCGGGCGAGCAGGTCGACGGCATGGACGTGCTGGCGGTCAAGGACGCCGTGGCCCGCGCCGTGAAGCGCGCCCGTGAAGGCGGCGGTCCCTTCATCCTCGAGGTGAAGACCTATCGCTATCGCGGTCACTCGATGTCCGACCCGGCCAAATACCGGTCGAAGGACGAGGTCGACGAGGTCAAGAAGACCCGCGACCCGATCGACCACGTCAAGATGCTGCTCGAACAGGCCAAGGCCACCGAGGACGAGCTCAAGGCGATCGACGCCGAGATCAAACAGATCGTCGCCGAGGCGGTCCAGTTCGCCCAGGAAAGCCCAGAGCCCGACCCGTCCGAACTCTATACGGACGTCTATGTGGAGACCGCCCAGTGACCGACATTCTGATGCCGGCGCTGTCGCCCACGATGGAAGAGGGCAACCTGACCAAATGGCTGGTGAAGGCCGGCGACGTGGTCAAGGCGGGCGATGTGATCGCCGAGATCGAGACCGATAAGGCGACCATGGAGGTCGAGGCCGTCGATGAGGGCGAAATCGCCGAGATCCTGGTGGCCGAAGGCTCCGAGGGCGTGAAGGTCAATACACCAATCGCGCGCATGGCCGGTGAAGAGGGCGCCGCCGCTCCGGCTCCCAAGGCCGCGCCGGAAGCCGACAAGGCACAGGCCGATACGCCCAAGGCGACAGCAGAGGGCAAGACCGGCGATCCCGAAAAGGCTCCGCCTCAGTCCTCGACCCCCAAGGTCGAACTCCGCGATCCGGAAATCCCGGCCGACGTCAAGCTGGTCAAGACGACCGTGCGCGACGCCCTGCGCGACGCTATGGCCGAGGAAATGCGCCGCGACGAGAACGTCTTCCTGATCGGCGAAGAGGTGGCTCAATACCAGGGCGCCTACAAGGTCAGCCGCGAGCTGCTGCAAGAGTTCGGCGACCGCCGCGTGGTCGACACCCCGATCACCGAGCACGGCTTTGCCGGCCTCGGCGTCGGTGCCGCCATGTCGGGCCTGAAGCCGATCGTCGAGTTCATGACCTTCAACTTCGCCATGCAGGCGATCGACCACATCATCAACTCGGCGGCCAAGACCCTGTACATGTCGGGCGGTCAGATCCGCGCGCCCATCGTGTTCCGCGGTCCCAACGGCGCCGCCAGCCGCGTCGGTGCCCAGCATAGCCAGGACTATTCGGCCTGGTACGCCCAGGTGCCCGGCCTGAAGGTCGTCGCTCCCTACGATGCGGCCGACGCCAAGGGCCTGCTGAAATCGGCCATCCGCGACCCGAATCCCGTCGTCTTCCTCGAACACGAGATGATGTACGGCATCGAGTTCGACGTGCCCGAGGTCGAGGACTATTTGGTGCCGATCGGCAAGGCCAAGGTCCGCCGCGAAGGCACGGACGTGACCATCACGGCCCACGCCCGCATGGTCGGCTTCGCCCTCCAGGCCGCCGAACAGCTGGAGGCCGAAGGTATCTCGTGCGAGGTCGTCGATCTGCGGACCCTGCGGCCGCTCGACCATGAGACCATCGTCGCCAGCGTCAAGAAGACCAGCCGCCTGGTCTCGGCCGAGGAAGGCTGGGGTCCGATGGGCGTCGGCGCCGAGGTCGTGGCCCGGGTCATCGAGCACGCCTTCGACTATCTGGATGCGCCGCCGCTGCGCGTGCACCAGGAAGACGTGCCGCTGCCCTACGCCGCCAATCTGGAGGCGCTGTCGCTGCCGGGCGCGGACAAGATCGTCGCGGCCGTCAAGGCGGTGATGGCGTGACCCATCCCTACGCCCTGCCGGAGCCCGACGAGGTCGGCGCCGTGACCGATGGCACGGCGGTGGAGCTGACCCGCGTCTGGATCGGCCCGCAGGGTCCGGCGATCATCTGTCGTCCGGCCTTCGACGATCCCCGTGCGATGGGCGAGATGCTGGCCGAGCTCTGCTGGCACATGGCCTTCGCCTACGAAAAGACCGGCCAGTTTTCCAACGCCGAGGCCAAGGCCGCGCTGAAGGCCGGCTGGGATCAGGGCCACGCCAACGGCGAAACCGCGCTTAAGAAAGCTCAATCATGAGCAACGAGCCGTCCGAGTTCCAGCTGACCGTGCCGGACAGCGTCGCCTCCGATCCCGATGCGTTAGAGATGCTGCGCTTCTGGTGGTCGCGCGGGGAGCCCGTGATGGCCATCAAACCCGCTTTCGAAGACCCTCGGGCCTACGGAAGCATCCTGGCCATCGCGGCCCGGAACATCGCCCACGTCTATCATGCGGCCAAGGGGCTGGATGAGGACGAAACCTATCGTCAGGTGCTCTCGGGGCTGGACGCCGCTCTCGGCGGCCCTGGCTTCAAGACCATCGCCGAGACCAAGAGCGAAGCATGACCGACATCCTGATGCCCGCCCTGTCGCCCACCATGGAAGAGGGCGTCTTGGCCAAATGGCACGTCAAGGCCGGCGACGTCGTCAAGGCCGGCGACGTGATCGCCGAGATCGAGACCGACAAGGCCACGATGGAGGTCGAGGCGGTCGATGAAGGCACGATCACCGACATTCTCGTCCCAGAAGGCACCGAGGGCGTGAAGGTCAACACCCCGATCGCGCGTCTGGCCGAGGAGGGCGGCGCGGCCGCTCCCGCGCCGAAGGCTGCTGAACCGGCCAAGGCCGAGGCGCCCAAGGCGGCTCCCGCTGCTGCGCCCGCCGAGGCTTCGAAAGCGGCGCCGGCTGCGGCCGCTGCCGCGCCGGCCACGAAGTCCGGCGAACGCGTCTTCGCCTCGCCGTTGGCCCGTCGTCTGGCCAAGGACGCCGGCCTCGACCTCTCAAGCCTGAAGGGCACCGGCCCACACGGCCGGATAGTCAAGGCCGACGTGGAGGCCGCCGGCAAGGGCGGCGCCCGTCCTGCGACGGCGACCGCCTCCGCCACCGCCGGCATCGAGCCGCGCAAGGTCCAGTCCCTGGCCCAGATGGGCATTCCGGACGGCAGCTACGATCTGATCCCGCTGGACGGGATGAAGAAGGCCATCGCCCGGCGCATGGTCGATTCGATCCAGAACGTGCCGCACTTCCCGCTGTTCATCGACTGCGAGATCGACGCCCTGATGGCGGTCCGCGCCAAGGTCAATGCGCTCTTGGAGCCCAAGGGCATCAAGGTCTCGGTCAACGACTTCGTCATCAAGGCCTCGGCCCTGGCGCTGAAACTCGTGCCCGAAGCCAACGCCAGCTACTCGCCCGAAGGCATCGCCATGCACCACAACGCCGACGTGGCGATGGCGGTGGCGATCGACGGCGGCCTGATCACCCCGATCATCCGCAAGGCCGAGCTGAAGTCCCTGTCGCAGATCGCCGTCGAGGCCAAGGACCTGGCCAAGCGCGCTCGCGACCGCAAGCTGAAGCCCGAAGAGTTCCAGGGCGGCACCTTCTCGGTCTCCAACCTGGGCATGTTCGGTATCAAACAGTTCACCTCGATCATCAACGAGCCCCAGGGCGCGATCATGAGCGTGGGCGCGGGCGAACAGCGCGCGGTCGTCAAGAACGGCCAGCTGGCGGTCGCCACGGTGATGACGGTGACGCTGACCTGCGATCACCGCGTGGTGGACGGTGCGACGGGCGCCCGCTTCCTGCAGGCGTTCAAGCCGCTGATCGAAGATCCCGTGACGATGCTGGCCTGAGGCCATGACCGGCACGGTATACGACTTCACCGCGACCGGTATCGACGGGACCGAGATCCCGCTGGACCGGTTTCGCGGTCAGGCCCTACTGATCGTCAACACCGCGTCCAAATGCGGCTTCACCGGCCAGTACGCCGGGCTCGAGGCTCTTCATCGCCAGTACGCCGACCAGCCCTTCCAGGTGCTGGGCTTCCCGTGCAATCAGTTCGGGGCTCAGGAACCGGGCAGGGCGGCCGAGATCGCGGCCTTCTGCTCGTCGACCTACGACGTCAGCTTTCCGATGTTCGACAAGGTCGAGGTCAATGGCGCCAACCGGCACCCGCTGTACGACTGGCTGACGTCCCAGAAGCGCGGCTTCCTCGGCAGCCGCGACGTGAAGTGGAACTTCACCAAGTTCCTGACGGACCGTGAGGGCAGGGTGGTGGCCCGCTACGCCCCCCAGGTGGAGCCGGACGCGATCAGCAGCGAAATCGAGGCTCTGCTCTGAGCGGTGCCGGCCCGTCTGTCTGCACCGAGTGCGGCGCCGCGCTGCTCGGGCGCTTTTGCCACGCCTGTGGTCAGGACAGCCGCCCCCCCAGCCGGCGTTTCCGCGACCTGGCTGACGATCTGCTGGACAATGTCTTCTCCTTCACCGCCGCCGCGCCAAGGACGTTCAAGGACTTGATCCTACGGCCGGGCGCCATTCCGCGCGCCCATTTCGACGGCGACAGATCGCGCTATCTGTCGCCAGTGAAGCTGTACCTGACGGCCTCCCTCATATTCTTCCTGTTCCTGAGCCTCAGCGGCATCGCCCTGATGCAGTTGCAGGTGACCCGGACGGGCGAACCATGGGTGCGCATCACCAGCGAGGAGTGGCAGGCCGGCGGATTTGAGATTATGCCGATCTGGCTCGAACGTCCCCTGGACCAGCGTCCCGATCGGGCCGTCGTCGCCGCCTTCGACACGGCCTCGCGACAGCAGACGAACAGTGACGATGCCGATCGGGCCGTCATGGCAGGCATGCGATCGACAATCGAGGATCCGAGCGCACTGAACCAGCGGCTGGCGAACTGGATGCCGAGCGCGATCTGGGTGCTGATGCCGGTCTATGCGCTGTTGCTCTGGGGTCTATACGCGCGTCGGCATCTGCTAATCGAGCATCTGATCTTCGCCCTGTGGGGCCACAGCCTGATGTTCCTGATGCTCATCGCCGGCGGCGTTTGGAACCTGGGACTTACCGGCGGGGTCGGGGTCGCCTTCACCGGCTATCAGGTATGGCTGACCCGCGGCCTCAAGGGATTCTACGGCACGCGTTGGTCGACCGCGATCCTCCGCGGCGGCGCGCACAGCTTCGTCTATGTCCTGCTGATCTGGATTCCTCTGCTCATCGGTTTCTTCCTGTGGGAGCCGATCCGATTGGCCGGCTGGAGCCAGGTGCTGGAATGAACCGTTCACAGCGAGTTACGTCCCGTCCCCATCGCTTCCGAACGCGGGCATCCGCCGCTAGAACCCCATCTCAAGCAAACGGGAGGCTCATTTGGCCGACTTCGATCTCATCGTCATTGGTTCGGGCCCCGGAGGCTATGTCGCCGCGATCCGCGCCAGTCAGCTGGGCCAGAAGGTCGCCATCGTCGAGCGCGAGAACCTGGGCGGCATCTGCCTGAACTGGGGCTGTATCCCGACCAAGGCGCTGCTCAAATCCGGTGAGAAGTTCGAGAGCCTGAGCCATCTGAAGGAGTACGGCCTGTCCGCCTCCGGCGCGACCTTCGACTTCGACGCCATCATCCAGCGCTCGCGCGGCGTGGCGGCGACGATGAACAAGGGCGTCACCTTCCTGATGAAGAAGAACAAGATCGAGGTGATCGAGGGCTCGGCCAGGCTGGAGAAGGGCGCTGCGGCCCCCAAGGTCGTCATCGACCTGAAGGCCGGCGGATCGCGCACGGTCGAGGCCAAGGCGGTCATGCTGGCCGTCGGTGCCCGCGCCAAATCGATCCCGCAGATCGGCCTGGAACCCGACGGCGACAAGATCTGGGCCTACCGCGAGGCCATGGCCCCCAAAAAAATGCCTGCCTCGATCATCGTCATCGGATCGGGTGCCATCGGTATCGAATTCGGCAGCTTCTACAGGGCGCTAGGCGCTGAAGTTACCGTGGTGGAAGCGGTCGATCGCATCATGCCGGTCGAGGACGAAGAGGTCTCCAAAACGGCTCAGAAGGCCTTCGAAAAGCGCGGCATGAAGTTCCGCACCGGTTGCAAGGTCACCAAGGTGTCCAAGGGCGGGAAGGGGGTCCAGGTCGCGATCGAGGCCGGCGGCAAGGCCGAAGTGCTCGAGGCCGAGGTCTGCATCTCGGCGGTCGGCATCACCGCCAACACCGACGGCATCGGCCTGGAGGCGCTGGGCGTCAACATGGACCGCGGCCACATCACCATCGACGGCCACTGCGCCACGAACGTTAAGGGGCTCTACGCCATCGGCGACTGCGCCGGCGCGCCCTGGCTCGCTCACAAGGCCAGCCACGAAGGCATCCATGCCGCCGAATATATCGCCGGCTACAAGAGCCCCAACGTCCACTCGCCGATCGCCGGCTGCACCTATGCTCAGCCGCAGGTCGCCTCGGTCGGGATCACGGAGCAGGGCGCCCGCGAGGCCAACCGCGAGGTCAAGATCGGCCGCTTCCCGTTCCGGGTGAACGGCAAGGCCGTGGCCGCCGGCGACATCGAAGGCTTCGCCAAGGTCATCTTCGACGCCAAGACCGGCGCCCTGATCGGCGCCCACATGATCGGTCACGAGGTCACCGAGATGATCCAGGGCTATGTCACCGCCATCGCCATGGAAGCCACCGAGGAAGACATCCACGGCATCGTCTATCCGCACCCGACCATGTCGGAGGCCATGCACGAGGCGGCGCTGGACGCCTACGGCCGTGTGATCCACCTGTAGGATGAACCCGGACGGCGGGACGCTTCATACCTGGGCCGAGGTCGCCGCGCGCGGCCTTGAGTTCGTGGGCGTGGGCGCGATGTTGCTGGGACTGATCGCGGCGACCGTGCGGCTGGCATGGCGCTTCAAGGGAGGCGGCCTTGACGCCGCCTATGCGGAATATCGCGCCAACCTGGGACGCGCGATCCTGTTGGGCCTGGAGCTTCTGGTCGCCGCCGACATCATCTCGACGGTGACTTCGGAACTGACATTCCAAAGTGTCGGGCTGCTCGCCGCGATCGTTGCCATCCGGACCTTCCTCAGCTTTGCACTCGAAACCGAGATCGAAGGCCGCTGGCCTTGGCGTCGGTCAGACAGGCCCAAAGACTGAAGTCAGCGCTTCTTGCCGAGCTCGGCGGCGATGTCCTTGACCATTCGGCCGGCCTTGCGGTGGGCGGCGGTGATCTGGTCGCGGGTCACGCCCCAGCGCTTCATCCAGTATTCGACGGCCTGACGCTCAGACAGGTCCAGACGGTCCTTGTCGATGAAGCCGCGTTTGTCCTTGAGACCAGCCATGAGGGCGTTTCCTGTTCGCGCCTAAGATATATTATGCGAAATCGAGACTGTGCCGACTGGTGCGGTGGTGTCATCGTTTTGCGTCGGATTCCTTGATCGACATGTATCACGAATCCAAAGATGGTCGCCGCCAAGCTTTGCTTTAAGGTCTGATGAGCGCGCGCCACAGCCACCGTCCCTCCCCAGGGCATGGCGAGGCCGAGATTTTTACTCCTCCGAGACGCACGAGTACGCCCATGAATGTTTTAAAGCCTCTGCTACTCAGCGCCTGCATATCGATCGGAGCCACCGACGCCCTGGCTTCCGAGATTATCGCTATCAACTCAACTGATAAAGCAGCGCTTTTGGATGGGCATTGCGGAGACGATGAATGGGAAGCAGCGACAAAGATCGAACTGCCTGCGCAGGCTTCCATTCATCTTATGCACGATGAGCAATACTTCTATCTATGCGCCAAAGGTAAACCGGAAGACTACACGGTATTGGACCTTTATATAAAGCACTCAGAAACGGGCAATCTCCACCACTTCCACCTCTCCGCTCAAATGGGAGAACGAGTACGCACTGAAGCAGGATGGGGTGAGTCCGCGACATGGGAGCTCGATGGCTATGCTGGATTCTGGGTACCGTATTTCGGGCTGGAAGATCCCGAGAATAACAATGGTCCAATATTCGCCCGGGGCACACACAGGCAAATCCAAGTGTCCCGCACGAAGTTTGCCGGCAACGACTGGACCATGATGATTGGCGTCGGCGCCATCAGGCACGAAGGCGCAGGGGCGGAATTCCGCTATCCGGAAGCAGCAATAGATAGCGATGAATCGACGTGGGCCACGTTTTCAATGGCTGGGCAATAAGGACACAGAAGCTACGTATCTGACAGTGGCGCGGTGGCGCTCCAACCATCGAAACCGACTTCGACATTGGCCGGAAGAAGCGACGACAACGCATTGTAATCCAAATCGATGTGCAGGTTCGTCAGCACGGCGCGCTCCACGCCGCTGCGCGCGATCCATGCCAGCGTCCGGTCCACATGGCTGTGCGTCGGATGCAGCGTCCAGCGCAGCGCGTCGACGATCCAGAGTTTGCAGCCCGCGAGCGCCTCGAACGCCGCATCATCCAGCGCGTCGATGTCGCTGGAGTATGCGATCGATCCCATCCGGTAGCCGACCGACCGGATCGGTCCATGGCCCTGGTCGAAGGTCACGACCGGAACCGGACCGCCTGAGCCGTCGATCGACCAATGCGAGCCGTGCTCCGGGATCTCGTTGAGTTCGAGGATTGCCGGATAGCCCATCTGGCTTTCGAAGATGTACGGAAAGCGCGGCACGAGGGCCTCGCGCGTGGCGACGTCCATCCAGGCCGGAATCCGCCGACGGCCGCGAATGGCGAAGACGCGCAGGTCGTCGATACCGTGGGTCTGGTCGGCATGGTCGTGGGTGTAGAGGACGGCGTCCACCGACTTCACACCGGCTCTCAACATCTGCTCGCGCAGGTCTGGAGACGTGTCGATCAGCACCATTGTTTCGCCGTCCGGGCCGCGCCGCCGGACTAAGGCCGAGCAGCGGCTGCGGCGGTTCCTGGGCTCGGCCGGATCGCAAGCGCCCCAGTCGCCGTCGCCGCGCGGCACGCCGCCGGACGAGCCGCTGCCGAGGATGGTGATCTCCAGCTCGTCGGTCACGGTCGAGGGATCCTGTCGAACAGGCTGAAGAAGGCGTCCGTCGTCCTCGCCTCCGCCTCCTCCCGGCCCCAGCCGCGAATGTCGGCGAGAGCCTGGAGCACATGGGTCACATAGGCGGGTTCGTTGCGGCGCCCCCGATGCGGTATCGGGGCCAGATAGGGGCAGTCGGTCTCGACGATGATCCGATCGGCGGGCATGGCGCGGATGACCTGACGCACGTCCTCGGCCGCCTTGAAGGTGGCGATGCCGGAAACGGAGAACCACGCGCCCATTTCCGCAGCCTGTTCCGCCAGTTCCGCCCCGGATGTGTAGCAGTGCATGAGAAAACGAAACGGCGCATCGGCCTGCATTTCCCGCAGGATCGTCCCCATCTGATCGTCCGCTTCGCGGGTATGGACGACCAGCGGAAGGCCGGTCGCCTGGGCGGCCTTGATGTGGGTTCTGAAGACGTCGGCCTGGATGTCGCGCGGGCTGAGGTCATAGTGGAAGTCGAGGCCGCATTCACCGATTCCGACGACGCGCGGGCGCCCGGCCAGCGCGACCAGATCGTCCGCCGTCATGGCCGTGTGATCCTTGGCCTCGTGCGGATGGGCGCCGACCGTGCACCAGATGTCCGGGTGCGCCATGGCCAGGGCGTGGGTCGCCTCGAAGGTCGACAACTTGTCCGAGATTTCGACCATCATCTGCACGCCGACCTCGCGGGCGCGGGCGATGACGGCGTCGCGGTCCTCGTCGAACTGGACGGCATGCAGGTTCACATGACTGTCGATGATCATCAGCCGGCCATCCGTTTCACGCGCGCCAGATCGGCCAGGGCCCCGGCCAGCAGGTCACCCTTGTCGAGGTTGATGGCGGCGGCTCGTTCAGGTGCCTCGGTCAGTCGGGTCCAGAGATCGGCCCAGGCGCCCCCCTGCCCCGACTGCGCCAGCGATCGCGCCTTCACGGCGGCAGCCAGGCGGTCCAACAAGGCTTCGAACCGCGCCTGCCCCTCGGCGCCCCGGAACCCGTCGGCCAGCGACAGGGCCTCGGCGCGATCGACCGGGCCTTCGTCGACCCAGCGGCGCGCCAGCCGATCGAGCTCCAGATTGGCGGCCGTGGCCAGCGACAGCGCCGCGCCGGGCGATCCGCGCGCCATTCCGGCGATGCGGACGGCCTCGTCGCGGTCCAGCTCGGTCTGACGCGCCAGGAGGCCCGCGACCTCGGCCTCCGGCCAAGGCTGGAAGGTCAGGCGGCGGCAGCGCGAGCGGATCGTGGCCAGCAGACGGCCCGGTGCATGGGTCACCAAAAACAGGACGCCCCGCTCAGGCGGTTCCTCCAGAACCTTCAGCAAGGCATTGGCGGCATTGAGATTCAGGTCGTCCGCCGCATCGATGATGGCGACGCGATAGGCCGCGCGCGACGGGCTCTTGGAGAAGAACTCCGGCAGGTCGCGCGCCTGGTCGACTGAGATGGATTTCTTCGTCTTGCCGCCCTCGACCAGCCGCTCCAGCACCAGCAGGTCGGGATGGGACTGGGCCGTGATCAGCTGGCTGACGGGGTCTGAAGGCCGCGCGCCCAGCGGCCCGTGCGAAGGATCCGGAGCCGCGCCCAGAAGACGCCGCGCAGCGCGATAGGCGAAGGTCGCCTTGCCCAGCCCCTCGGGGCCGCAGACCATCCAGGCGTGGTGAAGCCGGCCGCGATCCAGCGCATCAACGAAGGCCATCTCGGCCGCCGGCGACGGGATCAGGTCGAACCGGTCGCGCGGATGCTCGCTCACGGCAGGATCGGCTCGATGGCCCGCCAGACCCGTTCGGAGACCGCGTCCAACTCGCCCGTGGCGTCGATGATCCGGCAGCGTTCCGTGTGCTGGGCGGCGACGGACAGAAACCCGTCGCGCAGGCAGCGATGGAACTCCAGCCCCTTGGATTCGAACCGCGTCTCCGCCGCGCCCCGCGCCAGAGCCCGCTCCAGACCCACCTCGACCGGCAGATCGAAGATCAGGGTCAGGTCCGGCTGGTCTTCGCCGACGACGGCGGCGTCGAGAGCTTCGATGAAGTCCGCCGGCGCACCGCCGCCCGCCCCCTGATAGGCGCGGCTGGAATCGGCGAACCGGTCGCAGACGATCCAGCGACCGGCCGCCAGCGCCGGGCGGATGGTCTTTTCCAGATGATCGCTGCGCGCGGCGAACATCAGCATCGTC
The DNA here is from genome assembly GCF_058681135.1 of Brevundimonas sp. FV1ye28. Taxonomy (NCBI): domain Bacteria; kingdom Pseudomonadati; phylum Pseudomonadota; class Alphaproteobacteria; order Caulobacterales; family Caulobacteraceae; genus Brevundimonas; species Brevundimonas sp. FV1ye28. The sequence goes on from NZ_CM178731.1 coordinate 792,613, forward strand.
TCGGTCATGGGCGACCAGCGACCGGCGTCACCGTTCAAGGCAATGTGGCGAATCTCTTCGGCGCCGGGCGAGCCGCCTGGCTCTCGTGTGTGCACGACGTCAACGCCGCGCGCCTGGAGGCGAGCGACGAGCCGGGCGGCCTGGGTGGACTTCCCCGTCCCCTCCCCGCCTTCGAATGTGATGAACTGTCCTCGGGTCACCGGCGCACAATGGCGACCCGAGCGGCCCGGGCCAAGGGCGCAAGGCCGCTTATCGCGCCGATATCAACAGGGCGCCGCCGAATCCATCGGCCACGACCGCCTGGCGCGCCCGCTCGGCCGCATTGGGGTCGTTCCACGGGCCCATCAGGACGCGGAACATGCTCTGGTCGCTCGCGGCCTGAACCCGGGCGGAGCGACCGATTCTACCGGCGGCGGCCTGGGCCAGCGGCTGATCGCGATAGGCCACGACCTCGATCCAGTATCTCTGCTCGGCGGCGACCGGCGGCGAAACGACCGGCGGGGCCACCGGAGGTCGGGGCGCGGCCTCGGCCATTTGCAGGACCGTTCCCCCGCCCAGACGCGGGGCCCGACCCAGGTAGCGGACCCGGACCTCACCCACGCCCCGATTCAGCATGTCGAGCGCCTCGGCCGCGCCGCGGGACAGGTCGATGATCCGGTCATCGACGAACGGCCCGCGATCGTTGACGCGCAGCACCACCCGGCGCCCGTTGGCGGTGTTCGTGACCTCGACCAGCCCCGGCAGCGGCAGGGTCTTGTGCGCGGCAGTCAGGGCATGCATGTCGAACCGCTCTCCGGTCGCAGTCGGGCGGCCGTTGAACTGGTCGCCGTACCAGGAGGCCAGGCCTACGACATCGTAGTTCGACTGCTCCTCCGGCTGATACCAGCGCCCCCGGATCTGATAGCGACGCATGGTGCCCGACACGATCGGCGCAGGATCGGTCACGACCGGCGCCGCCTCGGCCATGCGGCTTCCACCGCCCGGACGCGCCAGGCCTCCCGTCGCACCTGCACCCGCGCAGGCGGTCAGCAAGGCCGTAGCGGCCGCAACGACGGCGACACGAGAGGCGCGGCGGAGAAGATCGGACGAAATCGACATGACGAAATCATCGCCGAACCGATTTCCGTTTTGGTTAACGCGACATGCGCTGCTATGCCCCCTCTCCAGCCGGACAGGTGGCCGATCAGGCCGCCGCCATCCTGTCGTCAGCGACAGCAGCGGGTCGGCAGGGAAGTGTGGCCGAGTGGTTTAAGGCACTGGTCTTGAAAACCAGCGACGGTGAGAGCCGTCCGTGGGTTCGAATCCCACCGCTTCCGCCAATGGCTATGGCCCGGGCGGCTCGCGACTGACGCGAACCCGGTTATGCGTTAGGCTTGACCGAACAACGCGGAAGATTCGATGCCCCCGACGAACAGCCCGGCCCTGACCAAACAAGAGCAGTTCCTATGGGGCGTCCAGACGCTCTTGCTCCTCTATGCCAACCACCACGCCCATAATTCGGAAGTGCGCGATGATCCGCGTGCGGTTACGGCGATTTCGGCGGCGGGCAATTTCGTGACGGTGCATATGGCGCTAGTCGCATCAACCCGCATCCCGTCCGACATGGACGCCAGCGACGCCATTCATGCGTTTCACTTCGCCTACGTCCACAAGCCGACTGACGGTAGTTCGCCTGATATTCCGGCGTGGCTGACGAACCTCTCCTGAGGCCGAGCGATTGCGCGAGAGCGATCTTGAGGACTTCACCCAGTTCCTGGAAGAGTTTCAGGGTGAAACGGATCGCGGCGCGGCCTTAGTAGGCGCAGCGCTTATTGATCTTCGTTTAGCCGACACGCTGCGGGCTTTCATGGTTTCAGAGGCTGCGGCGAAAGACTTGCTGGACGGCGCAACCGCGCCGTTGGGAACGTTTTCGTCTCGCATCAAAGCGACCTTCGCCCTTGGCCTTATCGACAACTTCGAACGCGCCGAGTGCGATAGCATTCGCAGGGTCCGAAACGAGTTCGCCCATCGTACACACGGCGTGGGCTTCGATGACGCCAAGATCGCGGCCCTATGCGACCGCCTGAGGTCGGACTTGCCCGGCGGACCGGTGGCCCACGCCGGAGCCTACCGGTTCAAATTCATCAACGCTGTGATCCTCACGGTGATGCGTCTGACGTATCGGGCCGAGCGGGTTGCTGTGGACCGTCGGCGCACGGTGACGTGGCCGTGACCCGAAGCAAGAAGGCTCCGACGTCCAACGACGAACCGTGGACGATGGACGAACTGCAACGTGAGTTCGAACGGGTCGTCCGGGAGGCGCAGGAAGCCGGTAAAGAACTCACCGCAAAGCAAGTTGCCCGCATCGCCGAAAAGGCGACGAAAAGCGCAGGGCGCGCCTTCTATCGGACTTTGATCGACACTGCGCCGGACATGCTCGCGGATCGTAGGAGAGAGCGGGCGGGATTTGAACGCCGAAACTTCCAACGCTGGCGAAAAGCGTTCGACCTCATCGAAACGATCTGGGTGTCATGCGAGGAACTTGGTCGTACCTTCAATCAGCACCACCGCCCCGGGGCCGTGAGAGAAAAGGATTATGTCTTCGAGGCACTTACCCACCTTCACGCGAAGGCATTACTCGTTACGTCCGAAATCATCTGTTTGCTCAAGGGTGGCTTCGCAGACGGTGCGCTTACGCGGTGGCGCACCATTTACGAAACCAACGTGATTGCCGCGCTCATTCGGCAGGAAGGTCAAGAACTGGCGTTGCGGTATCTTGCACACTCGCGGGTTCAAGCTTGGAACGAAGCGCAGGACGAAACCGCTGAGTCCGATGAAGACGAGCAAGAACGGCAACGCCTGAAAGCGCAGGCCGAATTCGCAATCGCGAAGTTCGGCCCTGAAATAAACCGGCGAAACGGCTGGGCCTGCGCCATTACAGGTCAAAAGCACCCGACGTTCGATAAGCTGGCGGAGTTGGCGGGACGGACGGATGAGAAGTCGCTGTATCAACATGCCTCGCTGCACGTTCACGGAAATCATCGCGCCTTAGACGAGTTGCTAGGCATGTGTGAATCACAGGAAGAGGTCTTACTTGTTGGACCTAGCAACTCTGGAATGGTCGGGCCATTGACCCTTACGGCGATTAGCATCGTAGAATCGACGTCGTTGTTGTTGCGATCGAAACCGAACTTCGACCGGCTCGCATTCTTCAACACCCTCTGGCGCATGGCACAACGAATGAACAAGCTCGCCAGCGGGATCGAACGGCGGACATTCGAAGCAGCCTAAAGGCGAAAGGCCGCAATCAAGGCATAAGGCCACAGCCAGCATGCTTCCGCCGCGCCGTGAGGCATCCTGGGCGCCGCAGGGGACACCGTTCGCACGGCATCAACAACTTACTCAGCCTCAGCCAAGCCGCCGACCCTTAGACCAGTCGGCTCTGCACCACGGCCGCTTCGATGAAGCTCGCAAAGAGGGGATGCGGCTTGAACGGCCGGCTCTTCAGTTCGGGGTGGTACTGGACGCCGATGAACCAAGGGTGGTCATTGCGCTCGACGGTCTCCGGCAGGACGCCGTCGGGCGACAGGCCGGCGAAGACCAGACCCTTGTCCTCGATCGCTTCGCGATAGTTGATGTTGACCTCGTAGCGGTGGCGATGCCGCTCGCTGATGGCGGTCGTGCCGTAAATCTCGGCGATCTTCGATCCGGGCGCGAGGGTCGAATCATAGGCGCCCAGACGCATGGTGCCGCCGAGGTCCCCGCCCTGGGTGCGCAGGACCCGCTGGTTACCTTGAGTCCATTCAGTCATCAGGCCCACGACCGGCTCCTCGGTCGGGCCGAACTCGGTCGACGACGCCTTGGCATAGCCGGCCTGGTTCCGGGCCGCCTCGATCACGGCCATCTGCATGCCGAAACAGATACCGAAATAGGGGATGTTGCGCTCGCGGGCGAAACGGGCCGCCTCGATCTTGCCCTCGGCCCCGCGCTCGCCGAAGCCACCGGGGACCAGCACCGCGTGCGCGCCCTGAAGGCGTTGCTCGCAGGCGTCGCGGTCGCCCTCGAAGGTATCGGCCTCGACCCAGTCGATGTTGACCTTGACCTGGTTGGCCACGCCGCCGTGCTGCAGGGCCTCGATCAGGGATTTGTAGGCGTCCTTGAGGACCGTGTACTTGCCGACCACGGCGACGGTGACCTCGCCGTCGGGCTGCAGGCGGCGACGCACGATCTCGTTCCAGCTCGACATGTCCGGCTCGGGCGCGTCGGTGATGCCGAAGTGGGCCAGGACCTCTGCGTCCAGACCCTCGCGGTGATAGTCCAGCGGCACCGCATAGATGTCCTCGGAATCCATAGCCTGTATGACGCCGGACGGGCGGACGTTGCAGAACTGGCCGATCTTCCGCTTTTCCTCGTCGGGGATCGGAAACTCGCAGCGGCACAGCAGGATATCCGGCTGGATGCCGATGGAGCGCAGTTCCTTGACCGAGTGCTGGGTCGGCTTGGTCTTCATCTCGCCGGCGGTCTTGATGAAGGGCAGCAGGGTCAGGTGGACGAAACAGGATTGGCCGCGCGGCAGGTCCTGGCCCAGCTGGCGAATGGCCTCGAAGAAGGGCAGCCCCTCGATATCACCGACCGTGCCGCCGATCTCGACCAGGACGAAGTCGACGTCCTCGCCCTCGTCCGTCATGGCGGGCGTCAGGCAGAAGGATTTGATCTGGTCGGTGACGTGCGGGATCACCTGCACCGTCGCGCCCAGATAGTCGCCGCGACGCTCCTTCTCCAGGATGGTCGAATAGATGCGGCCGGTCGTGATGTTGTCCGACTTGGCCGCCGACACGCCGGTGAAACGCTCGTAGTGGCCCAGGTCGAGGTCGGTCTCGGCGCCGTCGTCGGTCACGAAGACCTCGCCGTGCTGATAGGGGCTCATCGTGCCCGGATCGACGTTCAAATAGGGGTCGAGCTTGCGCAGGCGGACCTTGTAGCCGCGCGCCTGAAGCAATGCGCCGAGAGCCGCCGACGCCAGCCCCTTGCCCAGCGAGGAAACCACGCCGCCCGTGATGAATACATATCTAGCCACGGGGGATCACCTTAGGCGCTGATTCGGCGCCGCCGAAGGGATCGAAGCGTGATCCCTTGTTGAAAACAAAACTCCGCCCCGGAGCAGGTCCGGAGCGGAGGGGATTGGGGCGGTAAAAGCGGCGGAGATCCGCCGTCACCTTATTGCTCCGGCGCGGGGGCCGGGGTGGCGCCGGCCGTGGGCAGGCTGGCTTCCAGGTCGTCGAGCGACGGCGCGGCAGGAGCGGCCGGCGTCGTTGGAGCGGGCGCGGTCGTCGCGCTGCCGGCCGGAGCCGTGTCGAGAGCGATCGAGCCGACGGCGGCCGCGTCCACGACCGATTGGTCGGCGCGTTCCATGTTTCCGACGATGGTCAGCGAGATGGCGCAGAGCACGAACAGGGCGCCGAGCCACCAGGTCACCGTGGTCAGGAGGTTGCCCGCGCCGCGTGCGGTCATGAAGCCCGAAGGCCCGCCGCCCATGCCCAGCGCGCCGCCTTCGGAGCGCTGCAGCAGGATCACCCCGGACAGGGCGATCGAGATGATGATCATGGCGACGAGAAGAATGGTCTGGAGCATGGGTGCTTACATGTGTGGCGGACGACCGCCGATTAAGCGGCGGCGTCTACCATCGAGGGAGGGATTAGGGAATAGGGAGTAGGGATCAGGGGCCAGCCCGTTCGCCTTGCTACTCCCTACTCCCCGATCCCTGATCCCTGTCGCCTTCAGGCGGCCCCAATGATGGCCAGGAAGTCGGCCGCCTTCAGCGACGCCCCGCCGACCAGGGCCCCGCCGACATTCTCCACCGCCAGAATGTCGCGTGCGTTCGCCGGATTGACCGAGCCGCCATACAGAATCGGCGCGGCCCGGCCGGCCTCGCCCAGCCGTTCGACCATGGCGTCGCGCGCGGCGGCGTGGATTTCTGCAATCTGATCCAGCGTCGGCGTCAGCCCGGTGCCGATGGCCCAGACCGGCTCGTAGGCCAGGGCCCAATCCTTGCCGGCCAGTTCGTCATGGAGAGAGCCGAGAATCTGGCCGCGCACGACCGAGGCCGCCTGACCCGCCTCGCGCTGGGCTAAAGTCTCGCCCACGCAGATGATCGGCGTCAGGCCCGCGCGAAGGGCGGCCCCGACCTTGTCCGAAACGATCGCGTCTGTCTCACCGCACATCTGACGACGCTCGGAATGGCCGACGATGACGAACTCGCAGCCGGCCTCGAACAGGAGTTCCGCAGAGATGGAGCCCGTGAAGGCGCCGCTGGGCTTGGCGTGGCAGTCCTGACCGCCGATGGCGATTGCCGCAGGCTCTCCGATCCGGCGCAGGCGTTCGATCAGTGTCGCAGGCGGGCAGACGGCCACGTCGACCCTGTAGGGGTCCGATTTCAGCTGCTCGGCCAAGGCTTCAAACTCGGCCAGGCCTCCGGCGTCGCCGTTCATCTTCCAATTGCCGACGATCATCTTCACGGATTGTTTCATGCGCCCTGTCTAGGCGCCGTCTGGCCTGCTGCCAAGTCCACGGCGCGTCGAGCGCTTGCGGGGTGGCGGCACCCTCCCCTATACGGCGCGGTGGCGCGCTTCGCCGTCCGACCGTCAGGCTCTCTCGATGATTTCCGTGTTCCGCGACTTCGCCAAGTCCAAGTGGGCCGTCGCCCTGTTCGTGCTGCTGATCCTCAGCTTCGCCGTAGTCGGTGGGTCGCAGACGGACGTGTTCAAGAGCCTGGGCGCCCAGCACGTCATCTCGGCCGGCGAGCGCTCAGTGGACGCCAATCAGTTCCGCACCGACTTCGAGCGTATCCGCGCCAATGCCTCCGAACAGGAAGGCCGTCCGCTCACCCTCGAGGACCTGGTCACCGCCAATCTTCACGTCCGCTACCTGGAGGCTCAGACCCAGCGCCTCGGCTTCCTGGAATGGGCGCGCCGCGTCGGCATCCGTCCGGACGAGTCGCTGATCATCAAGCGCATCCGCGAGATCCCCGCCTTCTTCAACCAGGTGACCGGCGCCTTCGATCAGGCCCAGTACGAACAGACCCTGGCGCAACAGAACTTCACCCCGGCCCAGCTGGAAGAAGAGTTCCGCGACGCCGCCGTGACCGAGCATTTCGGCAGCGCCGTTCAGGCCGGCATCCGTTCGCCGCGCATCTTCGGCGCCCTGGTCGCCGGCCGCGCACTGGAGCTGCGCGACGGCCGCTGGTTCACCGTGACCCAGGCCATGGCCGGCACGACCGGCGCTCCGACCGATGCCCAGCTGACCGCCTTCATGAGCGAGAACGCCGCCCAGCTGCGCCGCCCCGAGTTCCGCATCGCCTCGGTTGTCCTGTTCAACGACGCCGTCGGCGCCGCCCCGGCCCCGATCACCGAAGAGCGGATCGTCGAGCGTTTCAACTTCCGCAAGGACGGCCTGTCGACGCCGGAACGCCGCACCTTCACCACCCTGACCGTGGCGGATCGCGCCGCCGCCGACCGCATCGCCGCCGCCCTGCGCGCCGGTCAGTCGCCGGCCGCCGTCGCCGAGGCGAACCGTATCCAGCCTGCCGAATATGCCGCCCAGCCGCAAAGCGCCGTGGCGGACCCCGCCGTCGGAACCGCCGTCTTCGGTCTGACGACCGGCCAAGTCTCGGCTCCGATCCAGGGCCGCGTCGGCTTCACCGTCGCCAAGCTGGTCGCCGTCACCCCGGGCGCGCCCGCCACCCTGGAAGGCGTCCGTGAGGCCATCGTCACCGAGTTGCAGGATGAGGACGCCAAGGCGCGCGTCTTCAGCCGCGTCGAGGCCTACGAAAAGGCCCGGACCGACGGCAAGCCCCTGGCCGACGCCGTCCGTGAAATCGGCGCTCGTATCGTGCAACTGCCGCCCTTCACCCAGGACGGCCGCCTGCCCGACGGCCAGCCGATGAACGCGCCGCCGCAGATCCTGCAGAACGCCTACACCCTGACGAAGGGCGCCGAGTCCGACGTCATCGACGCCGGCCAGGGCCAGTATTTCGTCCTGCGCCTCGACGACATCCAGCCCGCTGCCCTGCCGACGCTGGCCGATATTCGCGAGCCCCTGGCCCAGCAGTGGACCCTGCGCGAGAACGCTCGCCGCCTGACTAACAAGGCCGAGGAGCTGGCCGCCCGCGTGCGCGGCGGCGAGGATATCGCGGTCGTCGCCCGTTCAGCCGGGGCTGAGCTGACCACCCGCACGGGCGTGCAGCAGAACGCTGAATCGCAAGGCTCCCTGGGCGACGGCGTCCTGGGCGGCCTGTTCGGCCAGGGTCGCGGTCAGGTCTTCACCGGCCCGGCCTCGGAAACGGCCTTCGTCGTCGGTCGCGTGGACGCGGTTCGCGCCCCCACCGCCGCCCTCGCAGCGCCCATCGCGGACCAGATCCGCCCGCGCATGGCTCAGGAGCTGGTCAACGGCGCCGGCGAGTCCTTGGTCGCGGCCGCGTCGCGCAAGGTGAAGGCCGAGAACGACCCGGCCCGCGCCGTCGAAGCCCTCGGCGTCACGCCGCCCGCCGCCGGTGCGACGACCCCGGCCGCGCCCGTCGCCCCCGCTCAATGAGCCAAGGCGGCGCGGAGCCCGATCGCGCGGCGCTGATCGTGGGGCTGACGCAGGGACGGCCCCAGGTCGTCGTGCGCCGGATCGTCGACGACCTGGAGACCCCGGTCTCCGCCTATCTCAAGGTGGGCTGGGGTCGCACCCATGCCTTCCTGCTGGAATCGGTCGAGGGCGGGGCGCTCAACGGCCGCTATTCGATTATTACCCTCGAGCCTGACGTGGTCTGGCGCTGCCGCGACGGCCTGGCCTCCATCGCGCGCGGCGCCGACGTCGCCGCCAAACGCTATGCGGCCCAGACGGGCGGCGCGCTGGACAGCCTGCGCGCCCTGATCGCCGAGACCCGGTTCGACCTGCCCGAAGGCCTGCCGCCCATGGCCGCCGGCCTGTTCGGCGTCTTCGGCTACGACATGGTCCGTCTGCTGGAACCGCTCGGCGCACCCAATCCTGATCCGCTCGACCTGCCCGACGCCGTCCTGACCCGCCCGTCAGTGGTGGCGGTCTTCGATTCGGTGAAGCACGAGATCGTCGTCATGGCCCCAGTCTGGCCCGGCGCATCGGACGCGACCGCGGCCATCGCCGCCGCCGAGGCCCGGCTGGACGACTTCGAGGTTCGCCTGCGTCGTCCGCTGGTCGCCCGTGGCGCGGCCGAGCCGACCACAGCCCTCGACTTCCGTTCGCCGGTCAATGCGGCCGGCTACGGCGACCTGGTCGCGGCGGCCAAGGGCTATATCGCCGCCGGCGACATCTTCCAGGTCGTGCTCAGCCACCGCTTCCGTGCGCCCTGGGCCGGCGATCCGTTCGCCTTCTACCGCTCGCTGCGCCGCCAGAATCCGTCGCCCTATCTGTATTTCCTCAACTTCGACGACTTCCAGCTGGCCGGTTCCAGTCCGGAAATCCTCGTCCGGCTGAAGGACGGCGGCGTGACCATCCGCCCGCTGGCCGGCACCCGCCCGCGCGGCGCGACGCCCGAGGCCGACAAGGCGCTCGAGGCAGAACTCCTGGCCGATCCGAAAGAGCGCGCCGAGCACCTGATGTTGCTGGACCTGGGCCGCAACGACGTCGGTCGCGTCGCCGCCCCAGGCACGGTCAAGGTGACCGAAAGCTTCGTCGTCGAACGCTACAGCCAGGTCATGCACATCGTCTCCAACGTCGAAGGCCGGGCCCACCCGGACATCGACGCCGTCGACGCCCTGCTCGCCGCCCTGCCCGCCGGCACCCTGTCCGGCGCGCCCAAGGTCCGGGCCATGGAGATCATCGACGAGCTGGAGACCGAAAAGCGCGGCGTCGGCTACGGCGGCGGCGTAGGCTATATCTCGGCTGGCGGAGAGGCGGACATCTGCATCGTCCTGCGCACCGCCATGTTCGCCGACGGCCAGGTCTTCATCCAAGCCGGCGCCGGCGTCGTCGCCGACAGTGATCCGGCCGCCGAGTTCGCCGAGACCGAGGCCAAGGCCCGCGCCCCCATGCGCGCCGCCGAGGACGCCTGGCGTTTCGAACTGGGCGCGCCGCTCAATACGGCCGGCGAAATCTAGAAGGTCTGGACGTCCGCGCTCGAATCTTCGATCGCCACGCCCGGCCCCAGGATCATCACCCCCGCCAGCAACACGGCCGCGCAGGCCGCGAGGCTCGCCGCCGCCAGCGTCCCCATGACGCCCGTCTTCGCTTCCGGCTCGCTCAACACCACACGGGCGGCGTCGATCTGGGTCTGGGTGTCGCGCATGGAATCGTCGGCTCCGGGGAAGCGTCGATTTCATTCCGCCAAGGTTAACGATCCGTGTTCAGCCGTGTCCGCTTGGCGCGGCGATCCACAGCCTCTAGAAGCGCAGCCATGATCCTCGTCGTCGATAACTACGACAGCTTTACCTACAACCTCGTCCACTACCTCGCGGAGCTGGGTGCGCAGACTCATGTCATCCGCAACGACGACCTGACGGCCGAGGAGGCCTGGGCGCTGAAGCCGGAAGCCGTCCTTCTGTCACCCGGTCCCTGCGCCCCCGATCAGGCGGGCATCTGCCTGCCCCTGATCGACACCGCGCCGCTGGACATGCCGATCCTGGGCGTCTGCCTGGGCCATCAGGCGATCGGCCAGGCCATGGGCGGCCACGTCATCCGCGCCAAGGCTTTGATGCACGGCAAGACCTCGCCGATCCTGCACGAGGGCAAGGGCATGTTCGCCGGCCTGCCGTCGCCCTTCACTGCGACCCGCTATCACTCCCTGGCGGTCCAGCGCGAAACCCTGCCCAACACGCTTCAGGTTACTGCCTGGACCGAGGACGGCGAGATCATGGGCTTCCAGCACCACGAGCGGCCGATCCACGGGGTTCAGTTCCACCCGGAGTCGATAGCCACCGAACACGGCCACGAGATGCTGGCCAACTTCCTCGATCAGGCGGGCGTCAAACGTCTGGCGATGGTCTGAGCCCATGTCCGAGGGTGGTTTCAAGCCGCTGCTGGCCAAGCTGGTCGACGGCCGCACGCTGACGTCGGAAGAAGCCGGCGACTTCTTCGCCGCCTGTCTGCGCGGCGAGCCGACCCCGGCCCAGGTCGCCGCCGCCGTCACCGCCCTGCGCATCCGCGGCGAGACCGTTGACGAGATCGCCGCCTTCGCCCAGGCCATGCGCGACGCGGCCACGACGCTGGACCACCCCTACGACGTCATCGACACCTGTGGGACGGGCGGCGACGGGGCGCATACGTTCAACATCTCGACGGCCGCTGCGCTCGTGCTCGCGGGCGCCGGCCTGAAGGTGGCCAAGCACGGAAACCGCGCCATGAGCTCGAAATCCGGATCGTCCGACGTCCTCGGCGTGCTCGGCGTCGACCTGACGGCGGGTCTGGCCCAGCAGCGTCAGGCTCTGGACGAGGCCGGCATCGCCTTCCTTTTCGCGCCCGCCTACCACGGCGCCATGCGTCACGTCGGACCGGTCCGCGCAGAGATCGGTTTCCGCACCGTGTTCAACCTACTGGGCCCGCTTTCCAACCCGGCGGGCGCCAGGCGCCAGGTCATGGGCGTCTATGATCCGCGCCTGCTGGAGCCGCTGGCCGAGGTTCTCGGCCGCCTCGGTGCCGTCCGCGCCTGGACCGTCCACGGCCAGGGCCTCGACGAACTGACCACCACGGGCCCGACCGACGTCGCGGAATGGAAGGACGGCACCGTTCGCCGCTTCGAGATCACGCCCGAAGACGCCGGCCTGCCCCGCGCCGACATCGAATCCCTGCGCGGCGGCGACGCCGAGACCAACGCTGCGGCCCTGACCGCTCTGCTGGCGGGCCAGACCGGCCCATATCGGGACGTCGTCCTGCTGAACGCCGCCGCCGCCCTCGTCGTCGCGGACAAGGCTTCGGACCTCAAATCCGGCGTCGCCCTCTCCGCCGCCGCCATCGACGACGGCAAGGCGGCCGAGGCGCTGGCCGGTCTCGCCCGCATCACCTCTACCCCTCAGCCCCTCGAAGACCCCGCATGACCGACGTCCTCAACCAGATCGCCGCTTACAAGCGCGTGGACGTCGCCGCCCGCAAGGCCGCGCAGTCGCAAGACCAGATCGAATCGCTCGCCATGATCGCCGGCATGCCGCGCGGTTTCCGCAGCGCCCTCGAACGCCGTGCCGCGCCCGGCCGCCCGGCCCTGATCGCCGAGATCAAGAAGGCGAGCCCTTCAAAGGGCCTCATCCGCCCCGACTTCGACCCGCCGGCCCTGGCCCGCGCCTACGAGGCCGGTGGCGCCGCCTGCCTGTCCATCCTGACCGACGGCCCCAGCTTCCAGGGCGCCGACGACTATCTGGTTCAGGCCCGCGCGGCCGTCGCCCTTCCCTGTTTGCGCAAGGACTTCCTCGTTGATCCCTGGCAGGTGGCCGAGAGCCGGGCCCTTGGCGCCGACTGTATCCTCATCATTCTGGCGATGATCGACGACGTCCTGGCCGACGAACTCCTGTCCGAGGCCCGCCGCTTCGGAATGGACGCCCTGATCGAGACCCACGACGAAGACGAAATGGCCCGCGCCGCCGACCTCGGCGGCGATCTGGTCGGAATCAACAACCGCTCGCTGCGGACCTTCGACGTCGATCTCGACGCCACGGCCCGCCTCGCGCCGCGTTCGCCCGTGGGTTCGTTGCTGGTGGCCGAGAGCGGAATCTTCAGCCCGACGGATGTCGCGGAAGTCGCTTTAGCAGGCGCCGCCGCCATCCTCGTCGGAGAGAGCCTGATGCGGCAGGATGACGTCACGGCCGCCACCGAGACCCTGCTCGCCTGATCTCTGCGGCCTTCGCGCGATTGGCTAGCGCACGGCGCTCGATTTCGCGGTGTTGGCGGTTTAGCCCCCGAAACTTTTGCAGTCGGACTTCTATCGAAAGCCGGATTCGCAAGCGTGCATTGACCGCAATCTGACGGGCTCAGAACGGCGGTCGGTACGCCGCCTATGGGCCGCGTCGCCGTTAAGTTGACATTAGGCAAGAACACTTACAGAACATCGACAACGGTTCACGACTTGTTCTGAAGGCGATTCCCACCATGCTGACGCGCAAGCAGCACGAACTCCTGATGTTCATCCACGAACGGATCAAGGAGACCGGTGTCTCCCCCTCGTTCGACGAGATGAAGGAGGCGCTGGATCTGGCGTCCAAGTCGGGCATCCACCGCCTGATCACGGCGCTCGAGGAACGCGGCTTCATCCGCCGCCTCGCCCACCGCGCCCGCGCGCTCGAGGTGGTGAAGCTGCCCGAACAGGCGACGACCGGCCCCGTGCGCGGCCGTTCCGGCTTTACCCCTGCGGTTATCGAGGGCGGCGGTCGTAGCGCTCCGTCCGAGCCCGCAAACGACACCCGCGAACTGACCCTGGTCGGCAAGATCGCCGCCGGCGTGCCCATCGCTGCCCTACAGGGCGACAACGGCCGCTATCAGGTGCCTGAGTCCATGCTGGGTGCCGGCGAGCACTATATGCTCGAGATCGAGGGCGACTCGATGATCGAGGCCGGCATCCTCAACGGCGACCTGGTGGTCATCAAACGCGTCGACACCGCCTCCTCGGGCGAGATCGTCGTGGCTCTTGTGGAAGGTGAAGAGGCGACCCTCAAGCGCCTGCGCAAGAAGGGTAATTCCATCGCCCTCGAGCCCGCCAACCGCAACTACGAGACCCGTATCTTCGGCCCCGACCAGGTCGAGGTCCAGGGCAAGCTGGTCGGCCTCATCCGCCAGTATCACTGATCCCGGATCAAGTCCGGGATGACAAGGTTCGACCCTTGTCATCCCGGAACGTCGAAGACGTATCCGGGACGGCTCCAAGGCCGGTCGCCCCGCACGTCGGCGGCCCAGACCGCGCGCCAGCCCTGAGCGGTGCGCCACAACTCGACCGAGCCACCACGCTGATAGTCGAGCCCATCCAGCACCAACCGACCCTGGCAGGCTGACGGCAAGGTCGGCAGGATGGCGCGGACGCTGACCAGAGGCGCTGACGCACACAGCGCGGCGAGTTGCTCGGCGTCAGGCGCGGCTTTTCCCCACCACAAGGCCAAGGGGCCGGACGCGGCTTCGGCCGGGGCGCAGCTCGATCGCGCACAGACCCAGCCCTCCTCCGGCCGAGGCTCCAGCAAAAGCCCCCGCCGCCGCGACCACAGGTCCGCCGCGAACTGCCGCACGCCCGGCCGCACCACGACGGCCTTACCCGCCTCGCTGAAGGCCGCGTTCGTGCCCCCATCACCAATCCAGGCCGTCGGCGTTGGCGCGCGCGGCCAGATCAAGACCGCGCAGGCGAACGGCAGCCCCAGCCACCGCAGCCGGCCCGTCCAAAGGCACATGAACAGGACGCCCAGAAACGCGATGGGCAGCACATAGTCCGGCGCACTGGCGATCGTCTTCACCGCCCCCGGCAGGCCGGCCGTCCAGTGCCCGACCGCCAGCATCAGATCGACGCCCTTCCCCGCCACCCACAGGAACGGCCCGCCGAGGCCGACCGGCTCCAGCAGCGCCCCCAGCGCTAGCGCCGGCATCATCAGGAAGTCCGCGATCGGCGACGTCGTCAGATTGGCGACCAGGCCATACATGGCCGCGCGATTGAAATGCTGGATCGCGAACGGCCCGGTCGCCGCTCCCGCCACCAGACTGGCCGTCACCGCCACAGTCAGCCAATGCCTGACCGACTGAACGGCCGCTATGGGCCAGGGCACGGACAGCTCCCGCGTCCTCGGCGGCCACGCCTCCGACAGGGCCACCAGCGCCGCCGTCGCCGCGAACGACATCTGGAACCCCGGCGTCACGATCGCCTCGGGTTGGATCACCAGGACGATCATCGCCGCCACCGCCAGCGCATGCATGGTGATCGCCGGCCGATCCAGCAGGATCGCCGCGAACGCCACCGACGCCGTAACCGCCGCCCGCTGCGCCGGTGCCGGCGCGCCCGACAGCACCAGATAGCTCCACACGGCGAGCAGTCCGACAGCTGCGGCCACCTTCTTGCCGGACACCCTCAACGCCAGCCATGGCCAAGCCGCCACCGCCAGCCGCACCAGGAAGAAGGCGAACCCGCCGACGATGGCCATGTGCAGGCCCGAGATCGACAGGATGTGCGCCAGCCCGGAATCCCGCATGGCATCGAGGTCCTCACGCGTGATCCAGGTCTCGTGCCCCGTGGTCATGGCCGCCGCGACCCCGCCCGTCCGCTCACCCAACCGGTCCACGATGCGCTGAGCCAAGGCGAACCGCGCCCCGTTGACCGCCATGTCCAGCCGCAGTCTCCATGGGGGCGGCGCGAGATATGCGGTTCGCGTCTCCCCGAGCGCGAACGCCGTCCCGCCCAAACCCTGAAAATAGGCGTTGCGCCCGAAGTCGTAGGCGCCCGGACTGGCCGGCGGCGGAGGCGGATTGAGGATCGCGAACAGCCGGATCGCCTCCCCCGGCCTCGGTGGCTCGCCCCGCACCGTGGCCCGCAGCCGGATCGGCGTGGCCTCAGGCTCAAGGCCTCGAATCCGTACCGGGGCGATCACGATCCGGTGTCCGCGATCGCCGGGACTGTCGACGTCCAGGACCCAGGCTTCGACCACGGTCGGCTCGGCCAGAGCTGGGGCGATCGGCGCCGCGACCCGGTCGGTCCGCAATTTCGCCCCCGCCAGCCCCAGGAATAGACAGGCGACCAGCATCAGCGGCAGGGTCACCGTCCGGCCGCGCCCCCGCATCCGCGCACCCAGCCACAACCCCGTCGCCAGCAGGGCCGCTAGCACCAGCGGCCACAAGGCCGGCTCCGATCTCAGGGCGAAATAGATCGCGGCACCGCCCCCGAAGGCCACCGGCGCCCACAGCCGCCAGCGCAGGGTCTGCCCCCGCACCTGATCCCACGCCCATTCACGAAGCTGCGCCGCCGGGGTGGGCTTTGCCGCGTCGGGGGGTATAAGGGCGGCCCGTTCGGACCCCTCCCCCATGCCATCAGCTTCATCCCCCCAGGTCGTCACCCGTTTCGCCCCCTCGCCCACCGGCTACCTCCACATAGGAGGTGCGAGAACAGCGTTGTTCAACTACCTTTACGCGAAAGGTCGCGGCGGGAAGTTCCTCGTGCGTATCGAGGACACCGACCGCGAGCGCTCGACCGACGACGCGGTCAAGGCGATCTTCGACGGCCTGAGCTGGCTCGAACTGTTCGCCGACGAGGAGCCCGTCTTCCAGCACGCCCAGGCCGATCGCCATCGCGAGGTCGTGGACCAGCTTCTGGAACTCGGCGCCGCCTACCGCGACTTCACCTCGGCCGAGGAAACCGGCCGTCTGCGCGACGAAGCCAAGGCCGAACGCCGCACGTTCGAATCGCCCTGGCGCGACCGCCAGCCGACCGTCGACGACCTGTCCCAACCGCACGTCGTCCGCTTCCGCCGCCCCCTGCCGGGCCGGGTCATTGTGGCCGACGCCGTTCAGGGCGAGGTCAGCTGGGACGCCAACGATCTCGACGATCTGGTCCTGCTCCGTTCCGACGGCGCGCCGACTTACAACCTCGCCGTCGTTGTCGACGACCACGACATGGGCGTGACCCACGTCATTCGCGGCGACGACCACCTGAACAACGCCGCGCGCCAGGCGCTTATCTATGACGCGCTCGGCTGGACCCGGCCGGTCTTCGCCCACATCCCGCTTATCCACGGCCCCGACGGCGCCAAGCTGTCGAAGCGCCACGGTGCTCAGGCGGTCCATGAATATGCCGAAATGGGTTATCTGCCCGAGGCGATGCGCAACTATCTGGCCCGTCTCGGCTGGGCCCACGGTGACGACGAGTTGTTCGGCGACGAACAGGCGCGGGAATGGTTTGACCTCGACGGCGTCGGCAAGGCGCCCGCCCGGCTCGACTTCGACAAGCTGGCCCACGTCAATTCGCACTGGCTGCGTCTGACCGCCGACGAGCGTCTGGCCGGCATGACCCTCGACGCTCACCTGGCCAAGGGCGCGGCTCTGAACGAAGGCGACGAAGTCAAACTCCAGCGCGCCATGCCGTTCGTGAAGGACCGCGCCAAGACCCTGCTGGAACTGGCGGACCAGACGGCTTTCGTGCTGAAAGCCCGTCCGCTCGAACTCGATGAAAAGGCCCGCGCACTGCTGTCCGGCGAAACTGCCGACCGGATCGCCCGCGTCCGCGCGCGCCTGAACCTGTTCGAAAGCTGGGACGTCTTTGCCCTCGAGGCGGAACTGAAAGCCTTCGCCGAGGATGAGGGCGTGGGTTTCGGCAAGATCGGCCCGCCCATGCGCGCGGCCCTGACCGGCGGTGCCGCATCGCCCGATATCGCCCGCACCTTGTCGGCATTGGGGCGAGAAGAAGCGCTCGGGCGCTTGGATGATGCGCTGCAACACACTAAGTGATCGTGCGTAACCCTAAAGGTCTCGCTGTCGGGCGGGCCATAATAGAACGAAAAGGGCGCCTATGACCAAAGCTACCAAACCCGCCGCCACGGCGACCCTGACCTACGGCGATACGTCCGTCGAACTGCCGGTACTGTCGGGCTCGACGGGTCCGGACGTCATCGACATCCGCAAACTCTACGCCGCGACTGACGCCTTCACCTTTGACCCGGGCTTCACCTCGACGGCGGCCTGCGAGAGCGCCCTGACCTTCATCGACGGCGATGAAGGCGTCCTGCTGCACCGCGGCTACCCGATCGACCAGCTGGCATCGCAATCGAACTTCATCGAGGTCTGCCACCTCCTGCTGCACGGCGAACTTCCGACCGCGGCCGAGTACGAGGCGTTCGAAAACTCGATCACCATGCACACCATGCTGCATTCGCAGTTCGATCGATTCTTCGAGGGCTTCCGTCGCGACGCTCACCCGATGGCCATCATGGTCGGGACCGTCGGCGCCCTGTCCGCCTTCTATCACGACAGCCTGGACATCCATGACCCGGTCCAGCGCAATATCTCGGCCATCCGCCTGATCGCCAAGATGCCGACCATCGCGGCCCGCGCGTACAAATACCACATCGGCCAGCCATTCGTTTCGCCGCGCAACGACCTGTCATACGCCGAGAACTTCCTGCGCATGTGCTTCGCCGTCCCGGCCGAGGACTATGTGGTCGATCCGGCCCTGGTCCGCGCCATGGACCGCATCTTCACCCTGCATGCCGACCACGAGCAGAACGCCTCGACATCGACGGTCCGTCTGGCCGGTTCGTCGGGCGCCAATCCGTTCGCCTGTATCGCCGCCGGTATCGCCTGCCTGTGGGGTCCGTCGCACGGCGGCGCCAACGAAGAGGCGCTGACCATGCTGAAAGAGATCGGCACCCCGGACAAGATCCCCGAGTTCATCCAGGGCGTGAAGGATCGCAAGTACAAGCTGATGGGCTTCGGCCACCGCGTGTACAAGAACTACGATCCCCGCGCGAAGGTCATGCAGCAGTCGGCCTACGAAGTTCTGGCCGCCACCGGCCGCGAAAACGACCCGCTCTTCCTGGTCGCCAAGGAGCTGGAGAAGGTCGCCCTCAGCGACGAGTACTTCACCTCGCGCAAGCTGTTCCCGAACGTGGACTTCTATTCGGGCATCACCCTGTCGGCGATGGGATTCCCGACCTCGATGTTCACCGTCCTGTTCGCTCTGGCCCGCACCGTCGGCTGGATCGCCCAGTGGCAGGAAATGATGGCCGACCCGTCGCAGAAGATCGGTCGCCCGCGCCAGCTCTATACCGGCCCGACCCAACGCGATTACGTGCCGATCCAGTCGCGCGGCTGATCGGTTCGCACAGATGGAACGCCGGGGCCCGCGCCCCGGCGTTTTTCTTTGTCCGGACACGATCGGCGGCTGTCCGGACAGGTCTTCGCTGGCGGGTGACGCAGACCGAGGCTGAGATGTCGCCATGACCCAGACCTCAGAAACCCTCCTCCCCGAAGCCGTACCGGCGCCGTCCAGGCGCGCCGAAGTCCTCGACTTGGCCCGTACGATCGGGGCCGCCCTCGGAGCCGCCCTCCTGATCCAGACCGTGGCCTTCCAGCCCTTCACCATCCCGTCGGCCTCCATGGAGCCGGGTCTGGTGGTCGGCGACTATCTGGTGGTCTCCAAGTTCGCCTACGGCTGGAGCCGCGCCTCCCTGCCGTTCGATCCGCCGCTGCCGTCGGGGCGTCTGTTCGAGCGCCTGCCCGAGCGCGGTGACGTCGTCGTCTTCCGCCGCCCCAGCGACCCGCAGGAAACCTGGATCAAACGTGTCATCGGCCTCCCCGGGGACCGGATCGAGGTCGTGAATGGGACGGTCATCGTCAACGGCGCCGCCCTGCCCCAGCGCGCCCTCGGCCCTGGCCTAGACCTGGATCAACCCGCCCGCCCGGTCGAACGGATGGAGGAGCGTCAGGCGAACGGTCGCGCCTATGTCACCTTCGACGGCGGTCGGGGGCTAGGCGGTGACGACCGCCCGGCCCAGGTCGTGCCCGACGGCCAGTTGTTCGTCATGGGCGACAACCGCGACAACTCGCTAGACAGCCGCTGGTCGCCAGACGTCGGCGTGGGTCTGCTGCCGGTCACCAACCTTGTGGGACGGGCCGAGATCGTCGCCGCCTCCTGGCGACCCGGCGCGGCGCTGTGGAAGCCGTGGACCTGGTTCAGCCTTCGGCCCGGACGCCTGCTGCGGACGATCGACTAACGGGCTTCGAACTCGGCGAAGGTCACCACGCCGTCCCGATTCGCATCCATCTGCTCGAAGGCCGCGCGCGAGCCCGGCAGGGCCTGGGCGATCGACGGCGCCGCCGCCGCCCCGATGACGAGGCCCACGACAGCCGCGGCCACCGCCTGCCAGGCCTTCGACGACCGAGGCGTCTTCGGCGCCCCGGTCTCGATCAGCCGCCGGACCACCTCGCTCGCGGTGACGCCCTCGACGCGGCAGCGGTCCATGAAGGCCAGCTTGGCGGCGTGCGGCAGCCGGATTTCCAGAGTCTCGCTCTTTTTCGGCGGTCGGGGCGTGGGCATGCGACGATCATCCATCGGGATCAGCGCCCCGACCCTAGCCTTGACGCCGCCTTCGAACCAGAGCCGCCCGCGATGACGCTCAGCACCGCCTCGGCGGCCAGGCTCGATGGATCCTCGCCGCCTCGCCCCATCAGATCCAGCGCCGCCGTCTGGCGCGCGCTCAAGGCCTCACGCGCCGCCGGGTCGTCCAGCAGGTGCCCGACCTCGGCCACGACCTTTTCGGGCGTCGCGTCGGTCTGGATCAGTTCGCGGGCGATCTCCTCGTCAGCCGCATGGTTGAACAGGGTCGCATACTTGCCCGTGAAGAAGGGCTTCATGATCGCATAGCTCAAGGGTGCGAACCGATAGCCGATGACCATGGGCGCCCCCGCCAAGGCCAGTTCGGTCGAGACCGTCCCGCTGGTCGCCAGGGCCACGGTCGCGGCCTTCATCGCCGCATACTTGTCAGCCTCCGACACCAGATGGGACCGGAACGGCCAGGCCGCGACCCGCGCCGTGACATCCTCAGCCACCGTGCCCGCGACCGCGACCACGACTTCCAGTTCAGGCCGTTCGGCCTTCAGCTGTCGGATCGCCGCCTCATAGACGGGTGTCATCAGCCGGATCTCGCTCGGCCGGCTTCCCGGCATGACGAGCAACAGAGGCGCATCGGCCGGGATGTGTCGCGCGGCGCGGAAGGCGACGGGATCGGCGTCGTTCATGTCGACATGCAGGGCCTGCGACCCCACCACGGTGGTCGCCAGCCCTTCGCGCTCGAACCATGGCGCGTCGAAGGCGTAGAGGGCCAGCAGGTGATCGACCGCCCCCGCCAGCGTCTTCGCCCGCCCCGGCCGCGACGCCCAGACCTGAGGTCCGACGTACTTGATCAGCGGTACGCCCGGCAGAACCTCGCGCAGCGCCTTGGCTACCCGGATCGTGAAACCCCAGCTGTCGATCAGGACGACCGCGTCCGGCTTTGCCCGAACCGCCAGGGCCACGGTGTCGGCGACCCGAGCCTTGACCCGGCCATAGGCCCGAAGCCCCTCGAGCCACCCGAGAATAGACAATTCGGCAATGTCGAACGGGCTGTGCACTCCCGCGACGGCCATCTTCGGTCCGCCCACGCCCACGAACTCGGCATCCGGGCGTCGCGTGCGCAGCGCCTTGGCCAGACTGGCGCCGAGGGCATCGCCCGACGCCTCGGCCGCCACCAGCATGATCTTCATCGGCGGTCCTCGCCCCAGACGAACAGACCCAGCCGGTCCGCCGCTTCGATGATCGCGGCCCGGTCGATCAAGATCAGATGACCCGAGATCCCGCCCACGCCCGCCAGCCCCGCCGCCGCCGCGTTCTCCACGGTCCGCGCCCCGATGACCGGCATGTCCACCCTCAGGTCCTGGATGGGCTTCGGCGCCTTGCCGAGCGCGCCCTTCAGCGCACCAGGGCTTCCCCGCAGGTCCGCCGGCAGGCCCGCGACACGGCTAAGCATAGCGTCCGTGCCTTCCTGCGCCTCGACCGCCAGGACCAGGCCGTCGCAGACGACCGCGCCCTGGCCGATATCCAGTTCACCTGCCTTTTCCGCGACATGTAGCGCTTTTCTAAGATCGAGAAGTTGCTCCGCCGTCGGCGCGACGCGGCCCAGCGCGCCGACCGTCAGGGTCTCGCCGCCGAGGATGTCATCGGCACCCTCGATGGCATAGCCCTCGGCCTCGAAGACCGAGAGTATCTTTCTCAGCAGGGCGTCGTCCCCCTTGGTCGCCGCCGCGATGATCCCCGGCAACACCAGCGCGCCCTTAAGATCAGGCTTCAAAGCCTTGAAATCGGGTCGGTTCACGGTTCCGGCAAAACAGACCGCGGTGCAGCCTTCCGCCTTCAGCGCGGCCAGTACCTTGCCGATCTCGGCCATGCCCGCGTCGATGCCCGGGTATCTCACCAGATGGGGGTCGGCGAAGCTGGTCAGGCGGACGACGAAGACCGGCCGCCCCTCGACCTCGCACCGCGCCGCGATGGCCAGCGGCAGGGCCCCTCCGCCCGCGATCAGGCCGAGCTTGCCGCCGCTCACCCTGCGACTCCGAGGCCTGAAACCAGGATTGGCGAACTTGGTCGAGTTGACCATGCGGCGGCCCGGATGGGTCCCGGTTCTTGGTCGGTTTGACGAGCGGTTCCCGTCATTCGCCGGGCAGGCAAAGAGGCCGTTTGCCGTCCTCTCGGATGAAGGCGACGATCTCCATGATCTCGGGCAGATCGGCATAGTCGCGCTCGACGCCGTCGAGGCGGTCGGCGAAGACGCCCTGACCTTCGAACAGATCCCGGAAGGCCGCCAGCAAACGCCGCACGGCATCCTTGCCGTACCCCTTCCGCTTCAGACCGATCAGGTTCAGCCCGTGCAACTGCGCGTGATTGCCCCAGGCCGATCCATAGGGAATCACATCGCGCGTCACGGCCGCCAGACCGCCGACGATGGCGCCCTGACCCACCCGGCCGTTCTGGTGCACGGCGCAGAGGCCGCCGAGAAAGACCTTGTCTCCGATCCGGGCATGGCCGCCCAGGGTCGCGCTGTTCGCCATCACGACGTTATCGCCCACGACCGCATCGTGACCCACATGGGCGCCCGTCATGAAGAGGCCGTTGGCGCCGACGCGCGTCACCCCCGCGCCCTGCGGCGTGCCCCGGTTGAAGGTCGAATGCTCGCGGATCGAATTGTCCGCGCCGATCTCCAGCCGAACGGTCTCGCCCTTGTAGCCATTGTGCTGTGGATCGCCGCCGATGACGGCGAAGGGATGGATGACCGTGCGCGCGCCTACGCTCGTATCCTGCTGAACCACCACATGGCTGATCAGGGTCACGCCTTCGGCCAGAACGACGCCGGGCCCGACCGTGGACCAGGGCCCGATCACGACGCCGTCGCCGATCACGGCGTCGGGGTGGACCAGGGCGGTCGGATGAATGCTCACGAGGCGGGCTGATCGACGGTGACCACCATCGCCATGAACTCGGCTTCGGCGGCCAGCTTGCCGTCGATGAAGGTCTCACCCCGGAACTTGTAGGCGTCTCCCCGCTTGCGCGTGACGATGACGTCCATACGCAGTTGGTCGCCCGGCCGCGCGGGCTTCCTGAAGCGCACGCCGTCGATGGACATGAACATGATGACCTTGTCCGCCACCGCCACGTCCATGGTCTTGGACATCAGAAGCGCCCCCGTCTGGGCCATGGCCTCGACAATCAGGACGCCCGGCATCACCGGATCGATGGGGAAGTGGCCGGGGAAGAAGGGCTCGTTGTGGGTGACGTTCTTGATGCCCGTGATCGAGGTTCCCGGCACGAAGGCCTCGGCCTTGTCCACCAGCAGGAAGGGGTAGCGGTGGGGCAGCCGGCGCATCACCTCGGCATAGTCGATCGTCACTTCAGGCCCAGTCGCCGCCTCAGTCATCCGTCCGTTTCCCTTTTCTGGACGCCTGTTTGGACACCCAGACGGTCTCGCGCAAGAACTGACGGATCGGTTTGGCCGGATAGCCGGACCAGGTTTCGCCCGCCGGAATGTCCGCCAGCACCCCTGCCCCCGCCGCGACCCGCGCGCCGACGCCGATCTTCAGATGGTCGCCGATCCCGGCCTTGCCGCCGAACATGACGCCGTCGCCGACGACGACCGACCCCGAAATCCCTGTCTGGCCCGCGATCAGGCAGTTGCGTCCGATGACGCAGTTGTGGGCGATCATGACCAGATTATCGATCTTCGTATGCTCGCCGATGACCGTGTCGTCGAACGCGCCGCGGTCGATACAGGTATTGGCGCCGACGGTGACATTGTCCTGAACGATCACCCGGCCCAGCTGAGGCACATCGACCGCGCCGGTCGCGCCGCCGGCCGCGCCGAAGCCGGCTTCGCCCAGGCGTGCGCCGGCATAGATCTTCACCCGGTCGCCGATCAGGGCGAATCGGATGCTGACGTTGGGACCGATGTCGCAGTCGCGGCCGATCTGAACCCCGGGACCGATGACGGTATTGGCTCCGATCCGCGTCCCGCGCCCGATGCGCGCGCCCTGGCCCAGGACAACGCCGGGCTCGATGGCTACAGTATCGTCCTCGCAGGCGTCTGCCACAGCCGTTCCGACCAGGCCCACGGGCAGGTGGAGTGCCACAGCGGCCGCAGCCCAGGCGGCTTGCGGCGTGCGGGAAACGATCACCACCGCGCCCGCCGGAGCGGCATCCACAGCCTCCCTCGGCACGATGAGGCAGCCGGCCGACGTCGCCTTGAGCGCCTCGAGGAACTTCCGGTCGCCTAGGAAGGCGATCGCCTGTGCATCCGCCGTCGCCAGAGGGGCGACACGGGTGAACCGGGTCTCCGAAGTGCGAACGACCTCGCCGCCCGTCAGGGCTGCGAGGTCGCCGACGCTGAGCGGGCTCAGCGTGTCGAAGAAACGGGCGTCGGGCGCCATGCCCTGCGCCGCCCTTATTGAGCCGCTTGAGCCGGGACCGGCAGGCGGTTGAAAGTCAGGGTCGGCAGCTGGCTGTTCAGGCGCTGGATGACCACGTCGGTCACGTCCATGGCCGGGTTCAAGATGAAGACGCTTTCACGGTCGATCAGGATGCCGCAGCCGCGCTCTTGATAGACGGCGACCAGGATCGGCTCGACCGCGGCCGAGATCAGACGGCGCTGTTCCGACAGGGTGTAGCGCAGCTCGTCCTGACGGGTCTGCTCCAGGGTCTGGGCCTCGGTGATGCGCGCCTGCAGGGCCGTACGGCGCGAGCCGTCGGCGTCAGCGGCCTGACCGCCCTGTTGCAGGGCCGTAATCTCGCTCTGGATCGTGGTCGCGTACGGGGCCAGTTCGCCCTGCACTTCGGTCGCCAGCTGTTCCATGCGAGCCTGAACGGCCTGACCGGCGGTCGAGGTCGCCAGCAGTCGCTGGTTGAAATAGACGCAGACGCCAGGGATCGCGGGGCCGGGGTTTTGCGGGCCCTGGCTCTGGGCCACGGCGGTGGAGGCGACGAGCGAGGCCAAGGCGAAAGCGCCGATAGCGAGGATTTTCATAGGTAACCTTTTTGAGCCGAATGGCCCGGCTTAGAACTGGGTGGAGGTCGAGAAGCGGAAGGTTTCGGTGCGGTCGTACTCTTCGTTGCTCAGGATCTGGCTGAAATCGAAGCGGATCGGGCCCATCGGCGACCTCCAGTGCACGCTGAGGCCCGCAGACGCGCGAAGTGACAGGTCGTCCACGATCGAGGTGTCGGGCAGCCCATTGGTTCCGAGCGTGTAGCGGTCGTCCAGAACCCCCAGGGTGCCGACGTCGGCGAACAGGGAGGTCTTGATGCCGTACTGGGCGGGCAGACCATTCGGTACCGTCAGTTCGACACTGCCGACGGCGTAAAAGTTGCCGCCCAAGGCGTCGTTGGTCGCCAGATCGCGCGGACCCATGCCGGCGTTCTCGAAGCCGCGGAAGCTGTTGCCGCCCTTGAAGAAGCGGTCGTTGATGCGGATCGCGTCGCCGCTCCAGCCTGTGACATAGCCGGTAGAACCCGAAACGCTGACGATCCAGCTGGGGGTGATGCCGTAGTAGACGCTCGCATCCGCTTCGGTCTTCACATAGTTCACGTCGCCGCCGATGCCCGCGAAGTCCTGACGCAGCGAACCAGTCCAGCCGCGCGTGGCGCGAACCGGGTCGTTCCTGCGATCGATCAGCAGGGTGTAGCCGACCGAAGAGTTCAGCGACGCGCCGACCTGTTCGCACAGGGCCGACGAACCGACGCCTCCGACGCTGCAATAGCCTGTCGGCACCAGGATTTCGTCGTCCTTGATGAAGTAGCGCATCTGCAGACGGCTGTAGCCGTTGATCGGGAAGCCCAGACGCACGCCCGCCCCGGTCGAGCGGTAATCGAACGAGGATTCTTCCTGGAAGTCGTAGCGCGAGTGGAAGACGTCGAAGCCGGCGCCGATGTCACGGCCCAGGAAGCGAGGCTCGGTGAAGCGGAAGTCGATCTGCTGACGCAGCGAGCCCCACTCGACGCGGGCGACCACGTTCTGTCCGCGACCGCGGAAGTTACGCTCCGAAATGCCCAGGTTGACGACGAAGCTGTCGACCGAGCTGAAGCCCGCGCCGACGGACAGTTCGCCGGTCGGTTGCTCCTCGACCGTCACATTGACGACCGAGCGATCCGGGGCGGCGCCCCGCGCCTCGTCGATCGTGACTTCCTTGAAGAAGCCCAAAGCCCGCAGGTTGTTGCGCGACCGTTCCAGCAGGGTGCGGTTGAAGGCGTCGCCCTCGGTCACCATCAGCTCGCGACGGATGACCGGGTCGATCGTGCGGGTGTTGCCGATGATGTTGATGCGGTCGACGTAGACGCGCTGGCCTTCCGACACGTTGAACGTCACGTCGATCGTGTCGGTCTCGGGGTTCGGGCGATAGGTCGGGTTGATATCGACGAAGGCGTAGCCGGCCGATCCCGCAGCGAAGGTCAGGGCGTCGACGGAGCTCTCGATCTTGTCGCTCTCGTAGAGTTGGCCCGTGCGGATCGGCAGCAGCAGCTCCAGGAAGTCCGCGTTCAGGCGGTCGTTCTCGGTGACGACCTGGATGTCGCCGAAGTTGTAGCGATCCCCTTCTTCGACCGTCAGGGTCATGGCGAAGGCGCTGTCGTCCGGCGCCAGCTCGGCCACGGCCGAGGTGATCCGGAAATCGTAATAGCCGCGGTTCGTATAGAATTTCCGCAGCTGTTCGCGGTCGTAATCCAGACGGCCGGGGTCGTAGTTGTCGTTCTTGGTGAACAGGCGCCACCACTGCGTCTGCTTGGTCACCATGACCTCGCGCAGTTCGCTGTCCGAATAGGCGCTGTTGCCGAGGAAGGTGATGGACTGGACGCCCGTCTCGGGGCCTTCGTCGATTTCGAAGATCACATCGACGCGGTTCTGCTCGAGCTGGACCAGCTTGGGCGTCACGTTGGCGGAGATGCGGCCCGACAGGCGATAGAGCTCGATGATCTTGCCCACGTCCTCCTGGACGCGGGCGCGGGTATAGATGCCACGCGGCGCGATCGTGACTTCCTCGCGCAGCTTGTCTTCGCTGATCGCGCCGTTCCCCTCGAACACCACCTGGTTGATGATGGGGTTCTCGACGATGCGGACGACCAGGTCGCCGTTGGGCTGCAGGCCGATCTGGACGTCGGCGAACAGCTGGGTGCGCGTCAGGGTGCGGATCGCGACGTCCAGGATGACAGGGTCGATCGTATCGCCCGGCTGGATCGGCAGATAGGACAGGACCGTGGTCTGGTCGATCCGCTGGTTGCCCTGAACCAGGATGCGGTTGACCACGCCGGACTCGGGAGCCGGAGCCTGAGCGGCCGGCTCCGCGATCTGGCCGGGCTGGATCGCCGGGGCAGGCGCGGTCTGGGCCAGGGCCGGGGTCCCTGCGACGAGCGCCAGCAGGCTGGCCGTGGCCGCGCAGGTCCTGCGCAGGTTGCGGTCACCCGTATTCGTAGCGGCGCGGAGGTCGTTCAGGATCATGCGGGAAACCATCGGGGGCTGGCGTCGGCTCAACTGACGAGCCCGCCGAGGAATTGGAACAGGTTCAACTTCTGCAGGTCGTTCCAGGTGGCGAACAACATCAAACCCGCCAGCAAAGCAAGACCGACCCGGTACCCCGCCTCCTGAACAGCCGCGGCAACGGGTTTCTTCGCCACAGCCTCGTAGGCGTAGAAAACCAGATGTCCGCCGTCCAGAACCGGGATGGGCAACAGGTTTAGAAAGCCGATTCCGATCGAAAGTATGGCGGCGAAGCTCGTCAGCGTCAGAAGCAGGTTCAGGACCGTCGCCATCGGGTCGGGATTCGCAGCCACCGCCGCATTGGTCAGTGCGCCGGACGCCTTGGCGATGCCCAGCGGCCCGCTGAGCTGATCGCCCGATTCCCGGCCGGTGAAGATACGGCCTAGATAGGTCAGGGTCGTCCCCAGGATATCGCCCGTCTCCTGAACGCCCCGCCCGACGGCCTGGATCGGGTTGTAACGGACATGCCGGCTTTCGGCGGCCGTCGAGGCCAGACCCAGTCCGATCCGCCCCACGCTCACGCGCCCGGCGATGGGATCGGTTTCCTCGCGCCGGACGGGGGTGGCGATCAGATCGATCTCGGCCCCTGCCCGCTCCACCGTGAAGCGCACGGGATCGCCGGCCGAGAGGCTGACCTTGCGGGTCACCTCCCCGGCGTCGGCGATGACACGGCCGTCGATCGCGGTGATCAGGTCGCCCGGCTGGAAACCGGCGGCGGCGGCGGGCGATCCCGCGCCGACCTCGGCGACGCGCGCGGGCCGCAGCTCGACCCCAACCAGGGAAAACAGCAGGGTGAAGATGAAGATCGCCAGGATGAAGTTCGCCACCGGCCCGGCGACGACGATCAGCATCCGCTGCCACACTGGCTTGAAGTGGAAATAGTCGCGCTCGGCACCCACGCCGTCGCGGGCGATGATCTCGGACTTCAGCGTGTCCAGTCCCCGGCTGTCGGGCACGCTCGAGGCGTCCATGTCGCCGGAGAATTTGACGTACCCGCCCAGCGGCATCCAGCCGAAGCGCCATTCGATGCCGTGCTTGTCCGTCCGGCTGAAGATCGCCTTGCCGAAGCCGATGGCGAACCGATCGACCTTCACGCCGAAGGCGCGGGCGACCCAGAAGTGGCCCAGTTCATGGATGGTGACGATGACCGTCAGCACCAAAAGGAACGGCACGATATAGATCAGGGCCTGTCCCAGCGCGTTCAGCATGCCGTCTCCATTCCCACCCAGCCGAATGGCTCAGGCGGCGAGCGCCAGATTTCCGACGATTTCGATCGCGACCCGGCGGGCGCGCGCATCGAGCGCGAGCGCCCCCGCGCAGGCATCGTCGAAATCGGCATCCGCCCCCGTCCTCGTCATCCGGTCAAGGGTTTCGGCGACGACTGCGGCAATATTGAGAAAGGCCAGACGCCGGTCAAGGAAGGCCAGGGCGGCGACCTCGTTGGCGGCGTTGAAGATGGTCGGCGCCCCCCTGCCCGCCTCCAGCGCCTCACGGGCCAGTTTCAGCGAAGGGAAGCGCTCTTCATCCGGCGCCTCAAAGGTCAGACGCCCCATGGCCGCGAGGTCCAGTTTCGGCGCCGGCCACCCCATCCGGTCCGGCCAGGCCAGGGCGCAGGCGATCGGTGTCTTCATGTCCGGCGGCCCCATCTGGGCCAGGGTCGAGCCGTCGATGAACTCCACCAGGCTGTGAATGATCGATTCGGGATGGACCACGACATCGATCTTCGAGGCCGGCATGCCGAACAGATAGGCCGCCTCGATCATCTCCAGGCCCTTGTTGGCCATCGTGGCGCTGTCGACCGAGATCTTGGCACCCATGCTCCAGTTCGGGTGGGCCACGGCCTGTTCCGGCGTAATGGCGGCCATGTCGGCCCGCGTCGTCTGTCGGAACGGCCCGCCCGAGGCCGTCAGGATCAGGCGCGACACCTGTTCCGGGGCCTCTGCCGGAAAGACCTGGAAGATCGCGGAATGCTCGGAGTCCACTGGAATCAAGCGCCCGCCGGAGGCCGTCACCCGCTCGATCAGCGCCCGACCGCAACAGACGAGGCTTTCCTTGTTGGCCAGGGCCAGGGTCGCACCCGTCGCTGCGGCGGCCCAGGCCGATTTCAGCCCCGCTGCGCCGACGATCGCCGCCATCACGAGATCAACGGGCCGCGTCGCCGCCTCGACGATCGCAGCCTCTCCGGCCGCCGTCTCGATGCCGGTTCCCGCCAGCGCCGCTCGCAGCGCTTCCAGCCTGTTCGGATCCGCCGTCACGGCCACGGCCGGACGCCAGCGCCGCGCCTGTTCGGCCAGCGTCTCGATATTCTGTCCGCCGGTCAGAGCCACGACCTCGAAGGCGCCTGTCCCGGCCGCCTCGGCCTGCTCCATCAGGTCCAGGGTCGAACGGCCCACCGACCCGGTGGACCCGAGCACTGTCACGCGACGCCGGATCAAGTGCCGATGCCGAAATAATGCGACAGGGTCCGTCCGACCGCGACGATCACGATGGCGAACATCAGACCATCCACCCGATCCATCAGCCCGCCGTGACCGGGAATCAGATTTCCTGCGTCCTTCACCCCGAACCGACGCTTCAACGCCGATTCCCACAGGTCCCCGGCCATGGTGGCGAGGGCGGCCGCGAAGCCGAGCAAGGCGCTCCATTCGATCGAGCGGATGCCCGCTTCAGGCAAGGCGGCCATGGCGGCGCCGGCTACGGTGCCGGCAATCAAGCCGCCGATGAAACCGGACCAGGTCTTGTTGGGCGAATAGCGCGGCCACAACTTGGGTCCGCCCACTGCGCTGCCGACCAGGAAGGCGACGATGTCAGAGGCCCAGGCGACCACGAAGGCCAGGGTGACCCAATAGAAGCCGACCGCCGTATTCCCGTCCCGCAGCCAGATCAGCAACAGGGCGGGCCAGCCCAGATAAAGGACGCCATAGGCCGCATCCACGCCGGACTGCCCGCGCATCTTCGCGAACAGGCCCGCCGCCGCTCCGCCGAAGACCAGCACGACGAGGCTGAACGACAGGGCTTCGATCGGATTGGACAAAAGCGTTGCGACGAGCGCGAGCGCCACCGCGGCCGCGATGGCCTTCCAGTCCTTCGGGGCGCTCATCTTGGCCCATTCCATGGACAGGACCACGCAGGCGATCAGCAGGACGCCCAGAATCCAAGGGCCGCCGAACCACACCGCCAGCAAGGCCACCGGCGCCAGCACCAAGGCCGAGGCGGCGCGCAGCCCCATGTCGCGCACCTTGAACCCCATCAGCCGGCCGCGAGCGCCGGCTCGACCGCGATCGCTCCGAAACGCCGGTCCCGCTGCTGGTACTGACGCACGGCGTCAGCCAGGGCCTCTTGCCCATAATCGGGCCACAGCACGTTCTGATAGACCAGCTCGGCATAGGCCGCCTCCCACAGGAGGAAGTTTGACAGCCGCTGCTCGCCCGAGGTCCGCACGATCAGATCGACCGGCGGCCCGCCCGCCGTCGACAGTCCCAGCCCCAGCGCCGCCTCATCCAGGGGCCCGGTCGCCTGACCGGCCAGCAACTGATCGACATAGGCTTGGGCGGCGTCGACGATGTCGGCCCGGCCGCCGTAGTTGAACGCGACCTGCAGCAGGAACCGCGTGTTGTGGGCGGTCGATCGCTCGGCCCGCTCCACGATGGCTGCAATATCGGCTGGCAAGCCTGTGCGGCGACCCAACACCCGGACACGGACGCCGTTCTTCTCGAGCCGGTTCAGGTCGCTCGCCACATAGGAGCGAACCAGACCCATCAGGTCCGACACTTCCTCAGCCGGACGCCGCCAGTTCTCGGTCGAAAATCCGAACACCGTCAGGCATTCAATGCCGAAGTCCGGCGCCGCCTGGACGGTGCGCTTCAACGCCTGGACGCCCTCGCGATGACCCATGGCCCGGGGCAGACCGCGAGCCTGAGCCCAGCGACCGTTGCCGTCCATGATCAGCGCGACGTGCCGGGGACCCGCTTCGGGGGCCGGCGCGACGCCAGGGGAGGCCGTCATCCGCTATCCGTTCTGCCGAGGTTCGAGGAGGACCCTCAAACCTGCATGATCTCAACTTCCTTGGTCTTCAAGGTCTCGTCGATGCGCTTGATGGCCGCGTCCGTGTCCTTCTGGACCTCGGTTTCCATCTTCTTCTGTTCGTCCTGGCTGATGTCGCCCGCCTTCTCGGCCTTCTTCAGGTCCTCGTTGGCGTCGCGGCGCACGTTGCGGACCGAGATCTTCTGCTGCTCGGCATATTTGCCGGCCAGCTTGGCCAGCTCCTTGCGGCGCTCCTCCGTCAGGGGCGGAACGGGGATGCGCAGGGTCTGCCCGTCGACGATCGGGTTCAGGCCCAGGCCGGCGGCGCGGATCGCCTTCTCGACCGGTCCGACCATGCTCTTGTCCCAGACGCTGACCGAAATCATGCGCGGCTCGGGGACGCTGATGGCGGCCACGGCGTTCAGCGGCGACGACGAGCCATAGGCCTGGACCTGCACGGGATCCAGCAGGCCGGCGTTGGCGCGGCCGGTCCGCAGCCCCTGGAATTCTTCCTTCAGCGAGGACACGGACTTGTCCATGCGGTCGCGATAGGTCTTCAGATCAGGCTTGGCCATCGGGGTCTCCTCGTTCTTCTAGTCTTGTCTCAGGCTTTTGACGGATCGTCACTGATGACAGTGAAGGTTCCCTTGCCTTTCAGCACCTTGCGCAGCGAATCTTCCTCGCGGATCGAGAAAACCACGATCGGAATCTTCGATTCGCGCATCAGGGCGATGGCGGCGGCGTCCATGACCTTCAGGTTCTGCGACAGCACGTCCTGATAGGTCAGGTGGTCGTAGCGGGTCGCGGATTTGTCCTTCTTGGGATCGGCGGAATAGACGCCGTCCACGGAGGTTCCCTTCAGCAGGGCGTCGCAGCCCATCTCGGCGGCGCGCAGGGCCGCAGCCGTATCGGTGGTGAAATAGGGGTTGCCGGTGCCGGCGGCGAAAATCACCACCCTGCCCTTTTCCATGTGACGCACGGCGCGACGACGGATGTAGGGCTCGGCGATCGCGGCCATCGGGATGGCGCTCTGGACCCGCGTATCGACGCCGATCTTCTCCAGCGCGTTCTGCATGGCCAGTGCGTTCATGACGGTGGCCAGCATGCCCATGTAATCGGCGCTGGCCCGCTCCATGTCCGCAGCCGCCGTCGACAGTCCGCGGAAGATGTTGCCGCCGCCGATGACCAGACAGACCTCGGTGCCGCCCTTGACCACGCGGGCGATGGCGGCTGCGACGGTATCGACCGTCGCCATGTCGATGCCATAGCCCTGATCCCCCATCAGGACCTCGCCCGACACCTTGAGCAGCACCTTCTTGTATTTCGGGGCGCTGTCGGCGGGCATGGGTGTCTCTTTTGGCAGGGGAATCGGCGGCCCCTTATAGACGAAGGGCGCGTCCGGCTTCAAAGCCGAACGCGCCCCAATAGTCACGCAGTGATTGCGCTTAAGCTTGCGGAGCCATCATCGAGGCGACTTCCGACGCGAAGTCCGGAGCCTCGACCTTTTCCACGCCCTCGCCCAGAGCCAGACGGACGAAGCCGGCCAGATGCAGACCCGGCGCGCCCAGTTCCTTGCCCGTGTCGGCGACCAGTTGTTCGATGGTCACGTCGGGGTTCATGACGAACGGCTGCTTGGTCAGCACCACGTCCTTCTGGAACTTGTTGATCTGGCCTTCCACGATCTTGGCGATCATGTTTTCCGGCTTGCCTTCTTCCTTGGCCTTCTCGGTCAGGACCTGGCGTTCCTTCTCGATGGCCGCGGGGTCCAGGTCGTCCGTGTTCAGCGACAGCGGCGCGGTCGCGGCGACGTGCATGGCGATCTTGCGGCCCAGTTCGCGCAGGGCGACCTTGTCGCCGCCGCCGTGCAGGGCGACCAGCACGCCGATGCGGCCGAGGCCCGGAGCCACGGCGTTATGGACGTAGGAGGCGACGACGCCTTCATCGACCGACAGGCGGGCCGCGCGACGCAGTTGCATGTTCTCGCCGATGGTCGCGATCATGTTGGTGACCTCGTCCTGGATCGTCTTGCCGCTTTCCAGCTC
Organism: Brevundimonas sp. FV1ye28; assembly: GCF_058681135.1. Classification (NCBI taxonomy): domain Bacteria; kingdom Pseudomonadati; phylum Pseudomonadota; class Alphaproteobacteria; order Caulobacterales; family Caulobacteraceae; genus Brevundimonas; species Brevundimonas sp. FV1ye28. Next base: position 826,160 of record NZ_CM178731.1, read on the forward strand.
TGCGCCATGCAGGGCCTCGACGGTATGGTGCTCCAGTCCCTTCTCGGCGAAGGCCTTGGCGGCGTTCTGGAACAGCTCGTTGCGGGCGACGAAGTCGGTTTCCGAGTTGAACTCGATGGCGGCGCCGATTTCGCCCTTGCCGTCTTCCTTCGAAGCCACGGCCACCAGGCCTTCGGCGGCGACGCGGTCGGCCTTCTTGGCGGCCTTGGACAGGCCCTTGGCGCGCAGCCAGTCAATGGCGGCGTTGATGTCGCCGTCGGTCTCTTGCAGGGCCTTCTTGCAGTCCATCATGCCGACGCCGGACTTGGCGCGGAGTTCCATAACGAGTGCGGCGGTGATCTCGGCCATTTCTGGTCTCCTGAGGTCTTGAATGCGTGAGCGGCCGGGCTTGGATTAGCCCGGCCGCATGTCAGTTTTGCGGACGGTCCGGTTCGCCGGACCGAACCGATCAGGCGTTGGCAGGCTCTTCGGCAGCCAGCTCTTCCGAGGCGGTTTCTTCGCCCGAAGCAGCCAGCATTTCCTCGGCGACAGCCTCGGCGCCCGCGGGGGCGGCGTCAGCGGCGACCGGAGCCGAAGCTTCGGCCAGCATCGGCTCGACCGGGTTCTCCGAAGCACCCAGATCGACGCCCGAGTTCGAAGCGCCGGCGGCCAGGCCGTCCAGGACGGCGTCGGCGATCAGGTCGCAGTAGGTCTGGATCGCACGCGCGGCGTCGTCGTTGCCCGGGATCGGGTAGGTGATGCCGTCCGGATCCGAGTTGGTGTCCAGGATCGCGATGATCGGGATGTTCAGCTTGCGCGCTTCGAGGATCGCGATCGCTTCCTTGTTGGTGTCGATCACGAACATGATGTCCGGGATCGAACCCATGTCCTTGATGCCGCCCAGCGACAGCTCGAGCTTGTCGCGCTCGCGCTCCAGGGTCAGCAGCTCCTTCTTGACCCGGCCTTCGCCGCCGCGCTCCAGCAGGCCTTCCAGCTCACGCAGGCGGGCGATGGAGCCCGACACGGTGCGCCAGTTGGTCAGGGTGCCGCCGAGCCAGCGGTTGTTCATGTAGTACTGGGCGCAGCGCTTGGCGGCCTCGGCGACCGGCTCAGCCGCCTGGCGCTTGGTGCCGACGAACAGGACGCGACCGCCCTTGGCGGCGACTTCGCGCACGGCCACCAGAGCCTGGTGGAACAGCGGCATGGTCTGCGACAGGTCGATGATGTGGATGTTCGAGCGCGAGCCGAAGATGTAGCGCTCCATCTTCGGGTTCCACCGGTGCGTCTGGTGGCCGAAGTGGGCGCCTGCTTCGAGCAGGGTGCGCATGGAGAAGTCAGGCAGAGCCATCTTTGGAAGTCCTTTTTCCGATTATTCCGCCGCAGACGGTGAAAGGATCAGATGATCCCTCGGAACGGAGCGCTTCAGGATGTCTCCCCGAAACGCGCCACGCCTGCGTGTGAAGTGGCCGGGCATATAGGCGGGAAGAGCCGCGAAGGCAAGCGAAGCCTCGGATGCGAGAAGGGCGGCCGAGAGCCGCTCTCCATTTCCGTGGTCTGTGCTATGGCCTAGACCGCGTCGAGCAGTTGCTCGGCACGGTCGCGGTGGGCGGTCACCTTGGGAATGATCTCCATGGCCAGCGCCGCGAGTTGAGGCGCGTCGCTCTTGTCCTTGAAGCCGTTCAGCAAGGTCAGGGCCTCGTTGTGGGCTGCGACCTGCTGGGTCAGCCAGACGCGATCGAAGTCCGCCGGTGCCGCCGCATTCAGATTGTCGATCAGTCCCTGACGACGTTCGTCCAGCGCTGTGGGCAGGGTGGTCTGTGCCGCCTCGACGGGGGCGATGGTCTTCAGCTTGCTGGTCGAGGCGGTGTGATCGGTGGTGATCATCGCCGCCAGTTCCTTGACCCCGGCGGCCTGACCTTTGGTCGCGGCGATGCGCGCGGCCTCCAGTTCGTACATGTCCGAGGTGGCCAGGGCGGTGACGAAGCCGTCGGTCGTATTGGCTCCAATCGTGGCGGCCGACGTCTGGCCCACGGGCCCCGAGACGGCGTCCTGGGTCGCGTTGACGGCGGCTGCGGCGTCATCGGCCGGGTCTTCGGACTGGCTGCAGGCACCGAGCAAAGCCAGCGACGCGGCGCCGGCGAGAAGGATACGGGTCATCGAACAAACTCCTCCAGAGGTTCGGTGCCGAAACACCACATCCGGCCGCTGCGTTCCTGTGTCCGCTAACCGACGAAAGCCCTCTCTGGCTCGCGAACGGCCTCAGTTCTCCGCCGCCAGGGCCACCAGCATGCGGTCCATGACGTCGGTCGCCGATCCCACTCTCGAGGGTCGGTCGTTGGCGTAGACCGCGAACACCAGCGTCCGACCGCTGGCCGCCGTCAGGAAGCCGGCAAGCGCGTTGACCCCGTTCAGACTGCCGGTCTTGGCGAAGATACGGCCCTCCAGCGGCGTGCCGACGAAGCGCCGGGCCAGCGTCCCATCCCGCCCGCCGACCGGCAGGATCGAGCGCCAGGCCTCGCTCCACGGCTGGCTCATCGTCCACCGCAGGAAGGTCGTCGTCGCACGCGGACTGACGCGACTGTAGACCGACATGCCCGAACCGTCGTGCAGGTCGAATGCCGCGCGCGGGACGCCCGCCTCCGCCAGTTCCGCCTCGATCAGGGCGAGCCCGTCGGCGCGCGATCCGCCGCCCTCCAGCAACCCTAAACGCCGCAGCATCAGCTCCGCGTGCAGGTTCTGACTGTTCTTGCCGATGCGCTGGAGGCTGAGATCGAGAGGCCGGCGGGCCAGCCGCGCGATCTCGACGCCCTCCTCCGCCGCCCGTTCGGCCGGACCGATCCTCACGGCCGGATCATCAGACGCGGCCAGCGGCCGATGCCGCGCCCGGACATCGCCCTCGACCGTCACGCCGCGCTGTTGCAGCAGCCGCCGAAACCTCAAGGCCGCCGTCTCGGCCGGATCATCGATGCCGACCCGCAGGGTGACCGCCGCCGACCCGGCGGCCATCCGGCCATAGAGGCGAACCAGGTTCGACCCCGGCTGTCGTTCCAGCCTCAAGCCGCCCTCGTCCTCCGCGGCCGTGATCGCCTCGTTCTCGAGAACCAGCAGGTCGTCCCCCGCCCGCCAGGTCGCCCGCGCCGGCTGGCCGACGGCCTCCCCCGGCTCAGCCTCCAGCAGGACGACATTGTCGTTCACCGTCAGGGCCGAGACCGCCGTGCCGAACGACGTCTGCAGATCCTCCCAGCTCCAGCCCGGGCCCCAGCGCTCGTCGGGATAAAGTCGGTCATCCCCGATGACGTCGTCGACGCGCCCGGTCCGCGCTGCCACGGCGTCGGCCAGTTCGGACAGACAGGTCTCCACGCATGTCGGACCGTCCCCCAGCATCGGATCGCCCGCCCCGACCAGCACGACATCCGGCGCCCCTTCACCGTCCGTCTCCAGCCTGACCGAGGTCGCGTCCGCGCCGGACGCATCGAGGCCGTCCAGGCGCGCGAAGGCGGACGCGGTGACGAAGATCTTGGTGTTCGACGCCGGAATGAAACGATCGTCCGCCCGGATCTCCGCCACCGTCTCGCCCTCGGCCGTCACCGCCGACAGCCCCCACCGAATTCCGCCCAGCCCCGCGTCCGCCAGTATCGAAACCGCCGTCGGCGCCTCCGGGCCCAAGCCTGCCGACGCGCAGGCGCTCAAGGACAGGGCCGCCGCGACCAGCAAGCCGCGAAGGATCGCCGTCACTCCATCACCATCGACAGGTCCGTATCCAACTCAAAGGCGATGGCCCCGCAGTGGCAGTTTCCGGCATGGGTTTCGACGTCAGCCATTGGTCCCTCCGAAGATCAGGCGTCTTCCAGCATCAGGACGCCCGGCGCCGTCTTCAACGCGCCCCGTAACGCCCCATCCAGCCGATACCGGCCGGGCAAGCGCACCTCGACCTCGCGCCGTCCGTCCAGCGAGGCGATCAGGGTGATCTCACCGCCCTTGCCCTGTGATTTCGCCCGCTCAAGCCTGGCCTGGATGGCGGACGGATCAGCCGATCGCGCCGAGACGTGGACCCGCAAGCCAATCAGGGCGTCATCCACCAGCGCCTCCAGTTTGGAGACCCCGTCGCCGAAGAAGCGCACCTCGCCGTCCGAGGACTTGGCCCGGACCTTCACCATCAAGGCGGCCCCGACCTCCAGCATCTCGCGCGACGCCCGAAGCTGTTCGGGTGGGAACAGGCATTCGAACTCGCCGGTCGGATCGGAGAAGGTGACGAAGGCGAATTTCTCGCCGGACTTCTGGCTGGCCCGCTCCTGACGACGGCGCACGACGCCGGCCATCATGAAGGCGTCGTGCCCCTGTTCGGCGCGCTGCACCGCCTCGGCCACGAAGGTCACGCGCTTCCTTCGCAGCGCGCCCTCCATGTCCTCCAGCGGGTGGCCGGACAGATAGAACCCCACGGCCGACAGCTCCTGATCCAGCCGCTCCGGCCCGACCCAGGGTTCCATCGTCTTCAGGCGCGGCCGCGACGCCCCGGCCTGATCGGCGCCGAACAGGGATTCCTGCGACGAGTTCCGGTCCGCTGCCACGCTCTGGCAGTAGGCCATCAGCACGTCCGCCTGTTCGAATAGCTGACGCCGGTTCGGATGGATGGTGTCGAAGGCGCCGGCCTTGGCCAGGCCTTCCAGCGCCCGCTTGTTGACCGCGCGCGGGTCGACCCGCTCGAGGAAGTCGAAGATGTCGGCGAACCGCCCGCCGGTCTCGCGCACCTCGACGACGTGCTTCATCGCCTCCAGGCCCACGTTGCGGATGGCGCCGAGCGCATAAAGGACGGCGCCCTTGCCGTCGTCGCTCCAGGCCACGTCGAAGTCGGCGAACGAGGCGTTGACGTCGGGCGCCCGCACCGGCACCTCGAACTTCCTGGCGTCCTGATAGAAGACCGCCAGCTTGTCGGTGTTCGACAGATCGAGCGACATCGAGGCGGCGAAGAACTCGACCGGGTGGTTCGCCTTCAGCCAGCCGGTCTGATACGAAATCAGCGCATAGGCGGCCGCGTGCGACTTGTTGAAGCCGTAGCCCGCGAACTTGGCCACCAGTTCGAAGATGCCGTCCGACTGCTGTTCCGGCACGGACTTTTCGGAGGCGCCCTTGATGAAGCGCGCCTTCTGGATGTCCATCTCCTCCTTCTTCTTCTTGCCCATGGCGCGTCGAAGAAGGTCGGCCTCGCCGAGGCTGTAGCCGGCCAGGACCTGGGCGATCTTCATCACCTGTTCCTGGTAGATGATGACCCCGTAGGTCTCGGTCAGTACGTCCTTGAGCGAGGGGTGAAGGTAATCGACCTCGGCCCGGCCGAATTTCCGGTCGATATAGGTGTCGATCATCTCCATCGGCCCAGGCCGATAGAGGGAGATCAGTGCGGTGATCTCCTCGATGGAGCCGCACCGCATCTTGCGCAGGGTGTCACGCATCCCTTGCGATTCCAGCTGGAACACCCCGACCGTCTGGCCCGAGGCCATGAGCTCATAGGTCGACTTGTCGTCCAGCGGCAGGAGGTTGAAGTCCAGCGCCGCGCCGCGCCGTGACAGGTATCCGTGCGCCCGGTCCAGCACCGTCAGGGTCTTGAGGCCCAGGAAGTCGAACTTCACCAACCCCGCAGGCTCGACCCATTTCATGTTGAACTGGGTCGCCGGGATGTCCGACCGCGGGTCCTGATACAGGGGCGTCAGTTCGACCAGGGGCCGGTCGCCGATGACGATACCGGCAGCGTGGGTCGAGGCGTTGCGATAGAGGCCTTCCAGCTCCAGCGCCGTGGCCAGAAGGTTCGCGACCGACTTATCGGCGTCGCGCGCCTCCTTCAAGCGTGGCTCGATCTCGATGGCCTGGGCGAGCGTCGTCGGATTGGCCGGGTTGTTCGGCACCATCTTGCAGAGCCGGTCCACCTGACCCAGCGGCATCTGCAGCACCCGGCCGACGTCGCGCAGCACGGCCCGCGCTTGAAGCGTGCCGAAGGTGATGATCTGGGCGACGCGATCCTTGCCGTAATGCTCCTGCACATAGGTGATCACCTCCTCGCGCCGCTCCTGGCAGAAGTCGATGTCGAAGTCGGGCATGGAGACCCGTTCGGGGTTCAGGAACCGCTCGAACAGCAGGCCGAACCGCAAGGGATCCAGATCGGTGATGGTCAGGGCCCAGGCGACCAGCGACCCCGCGCCCGACCCCCGGCCCGGCCCCACGGGAATCCCGTGCGACTTCGCCCACTTGATGAAGTCCGCCACGATCAGGAAGTAACCGGGGAAGCCCATCTGGGTGATGATCCCGACCTCCCACTCCAGACGCGCCCAGTAGTCCTCTTCCGGCGCGGCGGGTGTCACCTGTTTCAGACGCGCCTTCAGACCCTCGCGGGCCTGATGCATCAGTTCGTCGGGCTCGGTGCGGCCGTCGCCTGTGTCGAAGCGCGGCAGGATCGGCGGGTGGGTCTTGACCAGGAAGGCGCAGCGTCGCGCGATCTCGATCGTGGTGTCGCAGGCCTCCGGCAGGTCGGCGAACAGGGTCCGCATCTCCGCCGCCGACTTGAAGAAATGCTCCGGAGGGATCCGGCGGCGGTCCTCCTGGCCGGTGAAGGCGCCGTCGGCGATGCACAGCAGGGCGTCGTGCGATTTCGCCTGGCTCTGTTTGGCGTAGTGAACATCGTTGGTCGCGACCAGAGGCACGTCGTTCGCATAGGCCCATTCGACCAGGCCACGCTCCCCCGCCGCCTCGTCCGCCAGCCCGTGGCGTTGCAGTTCGACATAGAAGCGATCGCCGAACACCGCGGCCATGCTCGCGAGCGCCGCGGCCCCTTCGCCCGCCTTGTTCTGCACGAACAGCGGATCGACCGGGCCGTCCGGGCCGCCGGACAGCAGGATGAGCCCCTCGGACAGTTCCGCGACCCGGCTCCAGGCCACGTTCGGATCTTCGTCCCCCGCCAGCAGATAGGCTTCGGACGACAGGGCGCAGAGGTTTCGCCACCCCTTCTCGCTCTGACAGATCAGGACGACGGTCGGGGTCTTGGCCCAGCGCTCGCCGCGCTTTCCGCCGATCCCGGTGACCGGCAGCGCACAGGCGATCAATGGTTGAACGCCGACGCTCTTCGACGCCTCGGAAAACTCCAGCGCCCCGAACAGGTTGACCCGATCCGCCACAGCGACCGCCGGCATGCCCGCATCGGCCGCCAGCCTGCCCACCCTGCCCGCCTTGATAGCGCCTTCCAGCAGCGAATAGGCCGAGCGCACCCTCAGATGGACGAAACCGGTCTCTGCGGGCGTATCGGTGATGGCCATATCCTCGAGGACAGGCCGGAGGCGACTCATCTCGCCAGCAGGGCGACCTGCCACACCATCCAGACAAAGCCGCCGCAGGATGCAAGCGACAGCGTTTCGCGGAAGACCTTGGACATGTGCTTATCCCCAGATGGATCGTTCTGGGTATGTTCTATGTTGGCTTTTTGTTCTCGTCAAGCTAGGAATCTAGCCAGGCTCCGCTACGTTGACGGCCCTGAACCAACTTCCGGAAACAGTTCGATGGCCGACACAGAGGATATGCTTCGACTCCGGTCGGGGACAAAGGATCTAGCGGCCTGCGATTTTCGCGACGCCGATCTCTCACAGCTTGACCTATCCGGGGCTGATTTGAGCGGCTGTCATCTCGAACGCGCTAAGCTAATCGGCACTAACTTGGCGGGCGCAAAGATGGGAAGGGTGCATCCCGCCCAAGCAGACTTCGCCTCGGCGAACTTGGCCGGAGCACAGTTGGGCCGTTCGTTTGTCAGGGTGAATTTCTCGAACGCCAACCTGCGCGGTGCCAAGTTTGAGGGTATTCTAGTTCAGACAAATTTTGACGAAGCAGACCTTCGAGAAGCCGACTTCACCGGCTGCACTATCAATGAAGGCTGCACGTTCATTGGATCAAAGGTCGATTCGACCACCAAATTTGATCAAGTCAAAACGCTCCGTGGCATAGCACGACTACCGGTGTTTCGTGACTACGAATTTGATCCTACCGGGCTCAAGCGGAGAGCGTCGGCTGCAACTGAGAACACTCCTCCGAACGGTGAGATAGATGACGCTAACCCACCTGGCGTAGTTGATTTGGAGATCAAAGCATCGCCAGAGCCCGACGAACCGCGCCTCAGGGCTCGCTCTTTGGTAGTAGAGCGTCCAGCCCAAGCGAAGGCTCTGTTAGTTGGTTTAACCGGACAGATCGTCGCGGAAATTGACACGTTAGCTACCCATATTCCTAATGACCCTGCGGCGCTCGATGCGCACAACAACTACCTTGAGTTCTTGCGTTATATTGTCCGCCAGCTCGACCAGGTTTCGCTCACGTTAGACCACGCACTAGAAGCAAGCCCCGACGAAGCAAGGCGGCATACTGAGGAGGCATCTGCCGTCCTAAATGAACTCGGGACAACGCTGGGTGATTGGGTCAAGGAGCGCGGGGCCGCAACTGTGAAATTCGGAATCGACGTCGGTAGTCTAGGGTTAGGGGCGTTATTCTTGGCGACCTGCGGCGTCGAGGCCGCCACAGCATTCCCGGTGTTGGCTTTTCTTATGTGCGGAAAGGAGATCGGTTCGGTATTCGGAAAATCGGCTGAAAAATGACGGGCTAACTGCTCTGCATGGTGTAGTGATCACCTAGGTGCCAGCGTGTCACCACAGGAGTACCGGACATGGCCAAGGGTCAAGTGAAGTCGAACAAGGAAATCCGCAAACCCAAGGCCGAGAAGCCCAAGCCGGCGGTCTCCGTCGGAACCTCGCCCTTCACCCAGCCGCCGGGCAAGAAATAGCCGTCAGCCGCGCGAGCGCTCGACCGTATCGACGTTCGGGTTCGCTCGCAGCGCGGCGATGATGCTGGTGGCGTGCTTGGCGTCGGCCACCTCGACGTCCAGGTCCACGTCGAAGAAGTCGGACTGCCGGTGCGCCATCCTGAGGTTCAGGATATTTCCGCCGGCCTCGCCGATCACCGTGGCGACCTGGCCGAGCACGCCCGGCGCGTTCTGGATCGTGGCGCGCAGGCGGGCCGTGCCGACCGCTCCCTGCTCGGCCTGCGGAGTCCACTGCAGGTCCTGCCAGACACTGTCGTCGTCGGCGAAATCGGCCAGCTTCTGACAGTCGATGACGTGGACGGTCAGCCCCTTCTCGGGCTCCAGGATGCCGACGATCCGGTCGCCGGGCACAGGTGTGCAACAGGCGCCGAAATGAATGCTGACACCCGGCGTCAAGCCGCTGCCGCGCACGAACAGCCGCGCCTGGGCGTCGCCGATCTTCTTGCGGTCGGTCCCGGCCGTCAGGGTTCCCTTCAGCGACGGGAACAGGGTCTCGACCACCTTGTTGGCCGTGATCCGCCCGCGCCCGATGGCGTCGAACAGCTCTTCCTCGTTCGGAACGGCGAGCGTCTCCAGCACGGCCGTCAACTTGACGTCGCCTAGCGCCTTGCCGGCCCGCGACAGCGCCTGTTCCAACGTGGTCTTGCCCAGCTTCTGGAACTCGTCCCGCTCCGAGGAGCGGATATGGCGGCGGATCGCCGAGCGCGCCCGGCCGGTCACCGTCAGGCTGCGCCAGTCGGCCGGCGCCTCGCGCTTCTTGCCCCTGATGATCTCGACCACGTCGCCGTTCGACAGGGCCGTCCGCATCGGCTTCAGCTCGCCGTTGATCTTGACCCCCACGGCCGTATCCCCGACCTCGGTATGGACGGCATAGGCGAAGTCCAGCGCCATCCCCCCGCGCGGCAGGCTGATCAGCGTTCCCTTGGGCGTGAAGACGAAGACCTGATCCAGGTACATCTCGAGCTTGGCGTGCTCGACCCAGTCCTCGCCCCCCTCCCCGTGCTCGATCACCTGGACCAGGTGACGCAGGTTCAGCAGCGGATCGCGACCGCCGTCCTTGGCCATCGCCTCCCGGTCCAGACCATAGGAGTGGTTCTTGTAGGCCCAGTGCGCCGCCACCCCGTCCTCGGCGATCCGGTCCATGACCTCGGTCCGGATCTGCATCTCCAGACGCAGGCCGCCGGAGCCCACGACCGTCGTGTGCAGCGAGCGATAGTTGTTCGACTTGGGCGTGGAGATGAAGTCCTTGAACCGCTCCGGCACCATGGGCCAGGAGCGGTGGATCACGCCGAGTGCGCGGTAACAATCGTCCTCGGCCTCGACCAGCACGCGGAAGCCGTAGATGTCCGACAGGGACGAAAACCCCACCGACTTGCGTTGCAGCTTGCGCCAGATCGAATAGGGCGTCTTCTGGCGGCCATAGACGCGCGCCGCGATACCGGCCTCGGACAGCACCTGCTGGATCTCGGCCGAGACGACGTCGGTCGCCTGCCCGTGTTCCAGCTTCAGCGCCTCCAACCGCCGCTCGATGGCGGTCCGGGCCGTAGGGTTCAGATGCTCGAACGCCAGCTCTTCCAGCTCGGAAGCGATGGAGTGGATGCCGATCGACCGACCCAGCGGGGCATAGACCTCCAGCGTCTCGCGGCTGATCCGCTCGCGCTTCTCGGGCTTGACGTATTTCAACGTCCGCATGTTGTGCAGACGGTCCGCCAGCTTGACCAGCAGGACCCGCACGTCGCGGCTGATGGCCAGGATGAATTTGCGCAGGTTCTCGGCCTGGCGCGTGTGCTCGGCCTGAAGCTCGAGGCGCGACAGCTTGGTCACCCCCTCGACGAGGACCGCGACCTCCTCTCCGAACATGCGGGCGATGTCGTCGCGGGTCGCCGAGGTGTCCTCGACCACGTCGTGCAGCAGGGCCGTCACGATGGTCGCGGTGTCGAGCTTGTAGTCGGTCAGTATGCCCGCGACCTGGATCGGGTGGGCGAAATAGGGATCGCCCGAGGCCCGCAACTGCGAGCCGTGCATCTTCATCGCATAGACATAGGCCTTGTTCAGCATGGCCTCGTCGGCGACGGGGTCATAGGCCTTGACCGCCTCGATCAGCTCGAACTGACGCAGGACCGGAATGCGTTTCGCCGCCGGCTGCATCCCGATCGAAGGGTGCGCAGCCGACGGCGAAGCGGTGTCATTGGCAATGTCGTACGCCGGCGGGGTCGTACCGGACCGCGCCGGGAGGATGGTGATACCGTTGGCGGGTTCCGCCGTCAGTAGCGTTCCTCCTGGCCGCCGTCCCGGTCGCTTTGCAGCGCGCGGATCAGTTCGGCCTCTGCCATGTTCATGTGCTGCGGCTCGGCCAGCAGCGCCACGACTTCGGCCTCGTCTTCGGCTTCGGTGCGCTCGTCGACGCGCTGCAGGGCGACCACGACGGTCTCCAGCAGTTCGGCGGGCACGACGGTGTCTTCCGCGATCTCGCGCAGGGCGACGACCGGGTTCTTGTCGTTGTCGCGATCGAGCGTCAGGGCGGCGCCGTTGGCGATCGCGCGGGCGCGGTTACCGGCCAGCAGTACCAGACCGAAACGGTTCGGCACCTTCTCGATGCAGTCTTCGACAGTGACGCGAGCCATAGGAATCCTTCGGGGGCGGCGGGAGAACCGCGCCAAATACAGGTATGCGCTTATTTGTGCAACGCCGCAGGTTTAAGCAAGGAGCGCGGCGGTTTTGGGGCCTCGGCCGTTCAGGGCACGCGCCGGCTCGTCGGATAGGCGATGATCAGCACCAGGTCCTCGTCCCCGACCTGGGTGATGCCGACGTTGCCGCCGTCATACAGATAGGCCGTGTCCCCCGCCGTCATCCGGGTCGTGACCCCGTCCGTGGTGACGTCGCCCTCGCCGCTGACGACGTGATAGACCTCGTCGTGGGCGATCAGATGCAGTCCGATCGACGATCCCGGATGCATGACCCGTTTCCTGAACTCCATCGACCGGTTCGGCGCGACGTCGGAGATTCGATAGGCCGTGCTCATCCCCGTGCCGTTGTGCGGCGGAAGCTGCCGCACCATCGTATCGGCTTCACGGATCACCAGTCCCACACCGGCCGGCGGTGAAGCCGGCGTCGCTTGCAGCGTCACGGCGGTGATCAGGGCGGTGATCAGCATGAAATCTCTCCCGGTGTCGTTTCAGCGATCAACTCACGCGCGCCCGGTCAGCGCAAGGGACTCGCGTCGCGTCCGACGGTCGCTGTCTCTGTCATGGCCGCAGCCGACGCGCCGCTTTGCGGATGCCGCCACTCCGGCGCGATCTCGGCCAGAGGCCCCATGACGAACAGACGGTCCGCCGCGCGGGGATGCGGCAGAATCAGACCCGCACAATCCCCCTGCTCGCGCCCATAGGCGATCAGGTCCAGATCCAGCGTCCGCGGTGCGTTGGCCGCCGACCGCCGCCTCGCGAAGGCCTCTTCGATCCGCCCCAGCGCCGCCATCAGCGCATGCGGATCATGCGCCGTCCGCACCACGGCCACGCCGTTCAGGAAGGGCGGATCGCTCGGGTCGGGCCAGGCCTGCGACGCCCACCACGACGACCGCGCCACGACGTCGATCCCCTCGCACCGAAACCGCGCCAGGGCCGCCTCCAACGCCTCACGGCACGACTCCCACACCCCCTTGTCATTGCAGCCCAGCGCGACGATGACGGCGGCATCCAGTTCTAGGTCCTCGTCGATAGTGACGCTGACCGCCTTTGGGCTTGGGACCATTTCCGAGGACGCGATTTCCATAGACTCTATCCGAACGAGCGCCTGGCCCTCTTCATCGACGGGGCGAATCTGTATTCGGCGACCAAGGCCCTGAATGCGGACATCGACTTCAAGAAGATGGTCGATGCCTTCCGGGAAAAAGCCGTCCTGGTTCGCGCCCATTATTGCACGGCGGTGACCGAGGGCGAAGACTTCTCTCCGATCCGCACCCTGATCCGCCACGCCATCGCTACGGACCTTCGCCGCCGAGGATCGCTGACGCCGATCAGGCGACTGTTGTTCGCTCGACACACCGAATCGGCGAGTATTCTCGGTGCCACGTCCGCCGGGAACACGGCGGCTCTCCTTCCGTTCTGCCGGTCGGAGGGAGTTGTTCGATGTCCAGGAAAACCCAGAAGGCCGAGTTCTTCACGCGGGGCGAGCGCAGCGTCGCCGGCCTGGCTATTCTGACGGCGGTCGTCCTGACTCTGTCAGCGCAGGTCGTCGAGTCGATGACGCGACCTTCCTTGGGGCGTTACGACACGTCTCTCGCCGCCACCCCGATCGCCGACGTCATCGAGGCCGAACCCATGGGCCACGGACCCGCCTGACCCCGTGCGATACGAATTTATTCCCGAGTAAGACTTGCGGCGGTCACTTGTCGGCGCCATCTGGCCGTTCAGGATCTTTGACAAGTCTGGTGGATGTCCAGCCGAGACGGCGCTGGTCTGTAGACTCTGTCGACTCGCTTTTTTAGAGTCGCGCGACGCGGGCCGGCCCGAACCAAGCCCGCCGAAACCTAGCCCTTGTCACGCATCAGGCGCGCCTTGTCCCGCGCCCAATCGCGATCGGCCGAGGCCTCGCGCTTGTCGTGCAGCTTCTTGCCCTTGGCCAGGGCGATCTCCAGCTTCGCCTTGCCGTCGTCGTTCAGATAGAGCTTGATCGGAATGATCGTCTGGCCGTCCTTCTGGACCGCCCCGATCAGGCGATCGATCTGCTTCCTGTGCAGCAACAGCTTCCGAGGCCGGCGCGGTTCGTGGTTGAACCGGTTGGCCTGGGCGTAGGGCGGGATGTCGGCGTTGATCAGCACGATCTCGCGCCCCTCCACCGCCGCATAGCTCTCGGCGATATTGGCCCGCCCCATCCGGAGGGCCTTGATCTCGGTCCCCAGCAGCATGATCCCGGCCTCGAGATTGTCCTCGAGGAAGTAGTCGAACCGAGCACGCCGGTTCTCGGCGATCAGCTTGGCCTTGGTGATCGGCGTCTTGACCGTGGCCGCAGCCTTTTCCTTGGTGGTGGCCATCTACAGTCCCGCCGCCGCCATCGCCGCGTCGATGGCCGGCTTGGCCTCCTCGCACGTCGGAACCAGCGGCAGGCGCATCTCCTCGCTGCACAGACCCAGCTTCGCCAGGGCGTATTTGGCCGGGGCCGGCGAGGCGTCCAGGAACAGGGCCTTGTGCAGGCCGATCAGCCGGTCCTGCCACGATCGCGCGGTCGCGAAATCACCGGCGGCCACGGCATTGTACAGGGCCACCATTGCCTCGGGCGCGACGTTCGCCGTCACTGAGATCAGGCCCACCCCGCCGTGGGCCGCATAGCCGATGAAGCTGTGGTCATCGCCCGAGATCAGGTCAAACTGAGTGTCGCCCGACACCAGGTTGGAATGCATCCAACTGGCCCGGCTCATGTCGCCGGTCGCATCCTTGATGCCGACGATGTTCGGATGCTTCGCCAGCCGCGCCACGCTCTCGTTCGACAGATCCACGCCGGTCCTGCTGGGCACGTTGTAGAGGAGCTGGGGCAACTGCACCGCCTCGGCCACCGCCTCGAAATGGGCGATCAGACCGGCCTGGGACGGGCGATTGTAATAGGGAGTGACGACCAGGGCCCCGTCGGCGCCGCAGGCCTTGCCGTGGGCCGCCAGATGGATCGACTCATAGGTCGCGGGCGAGCCGGCTCCGGCGATGACCTTGATGCGACCGGCCGCGACACGAACGCACAGGGCGGTGACCCGCTCGTGCTCCTCGATGGTCAGCCCACCGCCCTCTCCGGTCGTGCCCACGGCGACGACGCCATGGATGCCGGCGGCAACCTGGCGCTCGACCAGGCGTTCCAGCGCGGCCTCGTCCACGTTTCCGTCACGAAGAGGTGTGATCAGGGCGGTGATCACGCCCTTGAACAAGGGGGCGGTCATTGAAACAAGAATACCTTGCGTGGGGGATGGGCGACGGTCGCCTGAAACGAGACGCAAGAGGGTAGGTTGCCGGGCTCGAACCCGCAACCGGGTTGAATGGGGATAGGACACTTCATGATCGCGACAAGCCTCGCGGCCGTACTGGCCGTCCTCGCACCGTTTCCACAGACGGCCGACCTGAACCGCCAGCCGACCCCCTATGTCACCGCTCAGGGTGGACCTCAGACTGCTGGCCAGAGCGGCGGCTATCAGGCCCGCGTCCTCAGCGACGCCGACACCGCCTCCTTCGGCCAGGGCCTTGCCGCGGCCCGCGCCCGCGACGTCATCGGCACCCAGGCCGCCATTTCCCGGATCGGCGACCCGACCGCTCGCAAGCTGGTCGAATGGGCGCTGGTGGACACCTCCGCCGCCCAGTTGTCCTACGCCGAACTGGCCAATGACGTTCAGTCGCTACGCGCCTGGCCCCGTGCCGAATCGCGCATCGCCGCTGGCGAACAGGCGCTCGAGCGCGCCGGCATGGGCGCCGACGCCACGATCGCCTTCTTCGGTTCGAACCGCCCGACGACCGTCCAGGGCGCCATCGTTCTGGCCGAGGCGCTCGACCAGCGCGGCCGCTCCGACGAGGCCCGTCTGCTGATCCAGGAGTGGTGGCAGACCCAGTCCTTCGACGAGGCCAACCAGTCCCGCATCCTCAGCCGCTGGGGTTCCAGCCTGACCCAGCGCGATCACGACGCGCGCCTGAACATGCTGCTCAGCGGCCCGCACGGCCCCGCGACCCGGGCCATGCTCGACCTGGCCTCGCCCGAGCGCCGCGCGACCGCCAGCGCTGCCATGAGCCTGCGCAGCGCCTATTCCCCGGACGCCGTCGTCGCCAGCCTGTCGCCGTCCCAGGCCATGGACCCGGCCGTGGTGCTGGAGCGCGTCCGCATCCTGCGCGCCGCCAACCGCCAGACCGAAGGCTTCGCCATCCTCTCCGCTCTGCCGCCCGCGCCCCTGCACAGCGACGGCCAGAACACCCTGTGGTCCGAGCGCCGCAACTATTTCCTCGACGCGCTAGAGCGCCGCGAATGGCGCGCCGCCTACGACTCCATGGCCGGCCACGGCTTCCCCTCGGGCGAGCGCAAGGTCGACGCCGAGTTCTTCGCCGGCTGGGTCGCCCTGACCAAGCTGGGCGATCCCGCCCGCGCCGCCGAACACTTCGAAATCCTTCGTCAGACGTCCTCGACCCCCATCACCCAGGGCCGCGCCCTCTACTGGCTGGGCCGTGCCGCCGAGGCCCGGGGCGACCGCGCCGCCGCCCAGAATTTCTACCAGGGCGGTGCGCGTCACATCCAGACCTTCTACGGCCAGCTTGCCGCCGAAAAGGCGGGCATCACGACCCTAACCCTGCCCGGTGAGCCGGTCCCCGGCCAGAACGACATCGCCTCGTTCGAAGCCAACGAGGTCGTCCGCGCCGCCCGCATCCTGGGCGAGACCGGGGAGATGAGCCTCTACCGCGTCTTCGCCTATCACCTCGACGACACCCTGCCGGGGATCAACGACCTCGCGCTCCTGATGGACATGACGCGCGGCTATGGCGACGGCTTCGGGGCCATGATGGTCGGTCGCGCCGCCAGTCAGCGGGGCTACCTCCTGCCCGAGCGCCAGTATCCGATCCGCATCCCGCCAGAGGTTGCCGGGGCCGCTCCCCTGCCCTTCACCCTGGCCATCACGCGCCAGGAATCCAGCTTCGACCCGCGCGCCCGCTCCGGCGCCGATGCGCGGGGCATGATGCAGTTCCTGCCCTCGACCGCCTCGGGCGTCGCCCGTCGCCTTGGCATGCCCTATTCGGCCGAGCGTCTGTGGGACGCGGACTACAACATGACCCTGGGCAGCTATCACCTCGGCGAACTGATGAGCCAGTTCCGCGGCTCGATGCTGCTGACCACCGTCGGTTACAACGCCGGTCCCGCGCGCGGCCCACAGTGGGTGGCTCGGTGTGGCGATCCGCGTGGCGGCGTCGCGGGGGGCGGGGTGGACCCGATCGACTTCATCGAGTGCGCGCCTTTCACCGAGACGCGCAACTACATGATGCGGGTGATGGAAAACATGGCGGTCTACAAGGCCCGCCTGAACGGCGGCTCCGCCCCCCTGACCACATCGGCCGACATCGCCCGCGGCGCCGGCGGCCCTCAGCCCTATCAGCCCTGATCGGCGATCAGGGCTTCAGCAGGCCGGTGAACAGGGCGTCCAGCATCGTCGCGGTCAGGACACGCCGATCGACCCATTCGAAATAAGGCTTGGTGATCATCAGCGAGACGATCCCGTGCGATCCGGCCCACAGCGTCTGGGCCGAAGCCTTGGCCTCACCCCGCAACCGTCCGGCGGCGGCCGCCCGTTCGACGATCGCCTCAAACGCATTGAAGAGCTCGCCGCCCAGCATCTGGGCCGCGCTCTCGGCACCGTCCCGCGCCTCCACAGGGCGGGTCAGATAGGTCAGCCGATAAGCGTTCGGGTTCTCGAAGCCGAAATCGACATAGGCCTCCATCAACCGGCGCAACACCACCTCGGGCGCGCCGCCCTCGGCGACCACCGTCTCGTTGGCCGCCTGCAGCCGCGCGAACGCCAGCCGGCAGATCTCGTGCAGGATTTCGCTCTTCTCGGAGAAGTGCATGTAGAGGGCCGTGGACGACAGCCCGACCTCGTCCGCGATCCGCCGGATGGTCGCGCCCTCGTAGCCGACCTCGACGAAGATCCGCTCGGCGGCGGACAGAATCTCCGCGCGGCGCGCGTGACCTTCACCCTTGGGTTTGCGGGTCGAACGTGTTGAGGACGTTGCGGATTCAGCTGACACGCTGAGCTCCCTGAAGGCGATCCGGCGTACCAACGGGGTCCGCCTCGAGCCTGCATAGCCGCATTGTCCGGACGGCGCCAACCGCTTGCCTGACGCACAACCTCAGGCTAGGTCGGTAACCATGACGCGTATTCGGGGCGGCGCACACGGTCAGAGGGACGGCTACCCTTACTGGGCGGATCGGCGCACGCCCGGTCTCGGCCAGATGTCGATCGCGATCCTGGCCGCCGCTCTTCTGGGCTCGGGCGTCTGGGCCGTCCCCGAGGCGACCGGCGTCATCCTCGTGCTGGGGTTCCAACTGCTCTTTACCCTGGCCGCGAGCTGGCGCGCGCTGCTGGTCCTGGCCAGCCGGAGGGCCGATCCCGATCCGCCGCCCGCGCCCGAGTTGCCGCGCTACACCGTCATGGCCGCCCTTCTGGACGAGGCGGAGATCCTGCCACAGCTGGTCGCCCGACTGGATGCCCTCGACTATCCGCGAGACCGGCTGGAAGGCCTTCTGTTGCTCGAGGCTCACGACGCTGCCACCCGGACGGCCGCCGCCGAATGCGCACTCCCTGCCTGGCTCACCGTTCTCGTCGTGCCGCCCGGCGGGCCGCGCACCAAGCCCTCCGCCCTCAACGCCGGTCTCGCTGTCGCCTCGGGCGTCCTGCTCACCGTCTATGACGCGGAGGATGATCCGGATCCGCTCCAGCTCAGGGAGGCGGCCGCTCGCTTCGCCGCCGACAGGTCCGGCCGTCTCGCGACCCTTCAGGCGCCTTTGCGCATCCGGCCACCGGCCCAGTCGGCCAGTCCGTTTCTCGATCGTCAGTTCGCCGTCGAGTACGCGGCCCTTTTCGAAGTCACCCTGCCTGCCATGGCCCGGCTCGGCTTTCCCTTCCCGCTCGGCGGCACCAGCAACCACTTCAGCGTTGCGTCCCTGCGCGCCGTCGGCGGCTGGGACGCCCACAATGTCACCGAGGACGCCGACCTGGGCTTCCGGCTCTGGCGCTCTGGCTACCGACTCGGCACCCTGCACCGCCCGACCTACGAGACCCCGCCCGGCGACATGGTCGACTGGCTCCCGCAGCGGACCCGCTGGCTGAAAGGCTTCATGCAGACTTGGGGTGTCCACACGCGCACCCTCTCAGGTCTCGGCTGGCGAGGCGTGGTGGCCCTGCTCCTGACGTTGGGTCTGTCGCTCGCAGCCGCCTGCGCCCACGCTCTTTCTCTCGCCTGGGTCATCGCCACAATCAGCCTGTCCGTGGCTGCAGGCTTGACGCCGCATTCCCAGATTTTCGCCTTCATCGTCCTCGCGGTCGGCGTCGTTGCCGCCTGGATCAACGGCGCGATTGGCGCTCGCCGGGCGGGCGTGCCCTACGGCGTCGGTGACATGCTGATGGCCCCCGCCTACTGGTCCCTGCTGACACTGGCCTTCTTCCATGCCCTGTGGCGGCTCGTGACCGAGCCCTTCGCCTGGGACAAGACCCGCCACCGCCGCGATCCGGCCGTCGACGTCGCCGCCCTCGCCGAGGTCGAAGCTGGACGCGAGGCCGCCTGACGGATTAAGGCCAGCCGATGCCGCCCGTCCTCTCAACCCTCCCCGAAACCCTCGTCACGCGGGGTTGGTCCGACTACGCCCTGCTGGACAGCGGCGACGGTCGGAAGCTGGAACGCTACGGCCCTTACACGGTGGTGCGCCCCGAGCCCCAGTGCTTCTGGAAGCCGCGCGACCCTGACGCCTTCGCCCGCGCCACCGCGACCTTCGACCCTCAGCAGGAGGAAGAAGACGCCGGCCGCTGGCGCTTCGACGAACACGGCGCCATCGACGCCTTCCCGCTGGCCTGGCGCGATGTGAAGTTCGTGGGCCGCTTCACCCCGTTCCGTCATCTCGCCTTCTTCCCCGAACAGGCCGCCAACTGGGAGTGGCTGGACGCGCGCATCCGCAACCTCCAGCGCCCGAAAGTCCTGAACCTGTTCGGCTACACCGGCGTCGCCTCGCTCGCGGCGGCTGCGGCCGGTGCCGAGGTCACCCACGTCGACGCCTCCAAGAAGTCCGTCGCCTACGCCCGCGAAAACGCCGAACTCTCCGGCATGTCCGACAAGCCGATCCGCTGGATCGTCGAGGACGCCCGTAAATATGTCGCCCGGGAGGTCCGGCGGGGCGCCAAATACCAGGGCATCATTCTCGACCCGCCGAAATACGGACGCGGCCCGACCGGAGAAGTCTGGCGCCTGTTCGAGGACATGCCGGGCCTGCTTGCCGACTGCGCCGCCCTGCTGGCCGACGACGCCGACTTCCTGCTGCTGAATGCCTACGCCGCCCGCATCTCCGGCCTGTCCCTGGCGCACCAGATGCGCGAGGCCACGGCCGACCGGGGCGGCCGCATCGACTGGGGCGAACTGGCCCTGTCCGAAGCCCCGTCCGAGCGTTGGCCCGACGCCCGCGCCATCGGCCTCAGCTTCTTCGCCCGGTGGTCGAAGTGACCGAACGCCTCATCACATCCCTGACCAACGACACGGTCAAGGCCGTCCGCGCCCTCCACATGCGCAAGGAGCGCGAGGCGACCGGCGAGTTCCTGGCGGAAGGTCTGAAGTTCATCGGCGAAGCCCTCGATCAGGGCCGTGCGCCGAAAATCCTTCTCGTCGGCATGGAGGCCCGCCCCCATCCCCTTCTCGAGCGCGCCAAGGCCGAGACCCTGAAGGCGGGCGGCGAGATCGTCGTCGTCACCCACCCGATCCTCGAGAAGATCAGCCGCCGCGAGAACCCGCAGACGGTGCTGGGCGTCTTCGACCAGGCCTACACGCCCCTGTCTGCCATCCAGCCTCACAGCGCCCCGGCCTGGGTCGCGCTGGAGCAGGTCCGCGATCCCGGCAATCTCGGCACCATCATCCGCACGGCCGACGCGGCCGGCTGCGGCGGGGTCATCCTGATCGGCGACTGTGTCGATCCCTTCTCGACCGAGGCCGTGCGCGCCACCATGGGCTCGGTCTTCGCCGTGGCCATCGCCCGCTGCACGGCGGAGGCCTTCCTGGCCTGGCGCGAGACCTGGCCCGGCAGCGTGGTCGGCACCCGCTTGGACGCCACGGTCGATCACCGCCGCGCGGCCTATGCCAAGCCCAGCCTGATCCTGATGGGCAACGAACAGGCCGGCCTGACCGACGCCCTGGCCGCCGCCTGCGACGTCAACGTCAAGATCCCGATGCGCGGTCGGGCCGACAGCCTGAACCTGGCCATTGCTACGGGCGTCATGGTCTATGCGGTGACGGACGACATCTGAGGCGCGTTCGCCAGCGAAGTGGTCGCCGGTTCGCGGCAAAGAATGCGACCCACCAAGATCAGGTCGCGCCTTCGCCTTCCTCGTTCTTCAGCCGCGTCATGGCCCACAGCGCCAGCGTCGTCAGCACCGCCGCTCCGGTCAGGTACAGGCCCACCGCGCCCAGCCCGTAGGTTTTGCCCAGCTTGGTCGCCACATAGGGCGCCAGCGACGCGCCCAGGATGCCCGCCACGTTGAACGCCATCGACGCCCCCGTATAGCGCACCGCCGCCGGGAAGGGCCGCGCCATGGCCGCGCTCAACGGCCCATAGGTGCAGCCCATCAGGGCGAAGCCGAGCGCGAAATAGATCAGCAATCCCGTCAGCCCCGCGCCGAACAGCGGCCCGATCAGGAAACCGAACAGGCCGATCCCGATCGACGCCAGCATCAGGATGCGCAGCTGCCCCCATCGGTCCGCCGCCAGCGCCGCGACCGGGATCATGGCCCCGAAGAACAGCACGCCGACCAACTGGATCGGCAGGATGTCGGCCCGCGCCAGACCCAGCTCCGTCGTCGCCCACGACAGCCCCCACACCGTCAGCAGATAGAAGATCACGAAGGTCGTCATCCCGCCGACGGCGCCCAGCACCAGCGCGCCCTTGTACTGGGCGAACAGGGTCAGGATCGGCGCCCGCACCCGCTCGGCCTTGGCAACGACCTTCTGGAACTCCGGCGTTTCGTGGATCTTCAGGCGCACCCAAAGCCCCACGAAGACCAGGACCGCGCTGGCCACGAACGGGATCCGCCAGCCCCAGGCCAGGAAATCCGCCTCGGCCATGAAGGTCGTCAGCAGGATGAAGGACACGGTCGACAGGATGAAACCGATCGGCGCGCCCAGCTGCGGGAACATGCCGAACCAGGCCTTGCGTCCCGGCGGCGCGTTCTCGGTCGCCAGCAGCACCGCTCCGCCCCATTCCCCGCCCAGCCCGAACCCCTGACCGAACCGGCACAGGGCCAGCAGCAGGGGCGCGATCACCCCCGCCTGCGCGTGCGTCGGCAACAGGCCGATGGCGATGGTCGACAGCCCCATGGTCATCAGGGCCGCGACCAGCGTCGCCTTCCGCCCGACCCGGTCGCCGAAATGACCGAACACGACGGCGCCGACGGGCCGCGCGAAGAAGGCGATGGCGAAGGTCACGAACGAGCTAAGCTGGGCCGCCGCCGGATCTGTGCCGGGGAAGAAAAGCTTCGGGAACACCAGCACCGCCGCCGTGGCGTAGATATAGAAGTCGAAGAACTCGATCGTCGTGCCGATCAAGCTCGCGAACAGGACACGGCGCGTCGAGGCCGGGCTGGGCGCGATCAGCAAGGTCGGTTCGGTCAACGGCGTTTCCCCTATCGTCGTCCCATCGATGCGGCCTCGACCCTCGACAGGTCAAGCACCGTCACGTCCCGCGCGGCTTCACCCGGTTGGTCGGCGGCGCCTCGGCCGGGTTCTCCGGCCAGGGATGTCTCGGATAGCGGCCCCGCATCTCGGAACGCACATCCTTCCACGAGCCCCGCCAGAAGCCGGGCAGATCCTTGGTCATCTGGATCGGCCGTCGCGCCGGCGACAGTAATGCCAGCGTCAGCGGCACACGCCCGCCGCCCACGGCCGGATGGGTCGTCACCCCGAACAGCTCCTGCACCCGGATGTCCACGCGCGGCCCGCCCTCGGCTGCGTAGTCGATCCCCGCGGATCCCAGCGGCGTCGTCAGCCGCGCCGGCGCCAGCTCATCCATGGCGCGGCGCCGATCCCACGGAACCAGCGCCTCCAGCCCCTGCGCCAAGGCCTCGTCCTTGATCTGCGACAGGGCCTGCACATTCTCCAGCAGCGGCCACAGCCAGTCCTCACGGGCCGCCAGCAAGGCCGCATCCGAAACGTCAGGCCAGGCCACATCCAACCCGTGCAGGAAGGCCAGCCGCGCCCGCATCGCGCCAGCCCGCTCGCCCCACGTCAGCCCGCTCAGACCCTCCGCCTCGGCCTCGGCCTGCAGCGCCTTCGTGATCGTCGCCCGGTCCGGCGCTCCAGTGATCTTCTCGTCGTAGACGATAGCCCCGACCCGCCGGATACGACGCACCACCATCCGCCCCGAGGGTTCGCGCACCAGCCGATCCTCGGTCGTCAAACGCCGCTCCAGCCCTGCGGGGTCGAGCGGCGCAGCCAGCCGGATGCGATCCTTGGCGTCCCCGCCGCCCAGATCCGCCACCGCCAGCCACCCCTCCCGCGCCAGCCCGTCCGTCGCGTCGAGAAACGCCCCGCGCCCCGACGCCAGCAGGACCTCGCCCGGCTTCCCCCGCGCCTTGGCCACGCGCTCCGGGAAAGCCTCCGCCAGCAGTTCACCGACCTCGACATCGGACCCGCCGGATCCGCCGCCGGCCGCCTTCGCCCAGCGCTCGACCAGTTTCCGCGCATCCTGCGCCCGCTGCGACCGATCCCGCTCGAACCCCTTCAGCCGATCCCTCATATCCACATCGTTCCCGCCCAGCCCCGGCTCGCTCAGCACCGCCGCGATCCGCGCACCCAGCATCGCCTCGCCCGCATCCGACGCCTTCGCGACGAGATGCGCGAGCCTCGGCGCCAGCGGGATTCGCGTCAGCCGCCGCCCATGCTCCGACAGCCCGCCCGCCTCATACAGAGCTCCCAGCCGCGTCAACACCGCCCGCGCCTCGGCCAGCGCCCCGGCCGGCGGCGCATCCAGCAGCGCAAGCCCCTCGGTCGTCTTGGCCCCCCACCTCGCCAGGTCCAGCGCCAACCCGGTCAGGTCGGCCTCCAGCATTTCGGGCCGCTGATGCGGGACCAGACCGCGCGACGCCTCCTCGTCCCACAGCCGGTAGCAGACCCCCGGCTCCGTCCGCCCAGCCCGCCCGCGCCTCTGTTCCGCCGACGACCGGCTGACCCGCACCGTCGCCAGCCGCGTCAGACCGCTGGATGGCTCGAAACGGGGCACGCGCGACAGACCGCAGTCCACCACCACCCTCACGCCCTGAATGGTTAGACTGGTCTCGGCGACCGAGGTCGCCAGCACCACCTTGCGTCGCCCCGCCGGGGCCGGCTCGATCGCTCTGTCCTGAGTGTCCTTGTCCAGAGCCCCGTACAAGGCCACCACGTCGACGGAGACATCGCGCAGCCGCTCATTGATCTTCTGAACCGTCCTGTGGATTTCGCCCTGCCCCGGCAGGAAGGCCAGCACCGACCCGGCCTGGTCCGCCAGCGCCGTCAGCACGGCCCGTGCCGTCGCATCCTCGATCCGCTCGATCGGATTGCGCCCGATGTAGAGTGTCTCCACCGGAAACGCCCGGCCCTGCGCCTCTATGACCGGAGCGCCGTCCAACAGCCGGGACACCCCCGCGATATCGAGCGTCGCCGACATCACCACCAGCTTCAGGTCGTCCCGCAGAACCGCCTGGCTGTCCCGAGCCAGGGCCAGCCCCAGGTCGGCGTCCAGGCTCCGCTCGTGAAACTCGTCGAACAGGACGGCGCCGACGCCCTCCAGCCCGGGATCGTCCAGGATCATCCGCGTAAAGACGCCCTCGGTGATCACCTCGATCCGCGTCCTCGGCCCGATCCGGCTCTGTAGCCGCGTCCGATAGCCCACGGTGTCGCCGGATTTCTCGCCCAGCGTCTGCGCCATTCGCTCGGCCGCCGCCCGCGCAGCCAGTCGTCGCGGCTCCAGCAACAGGATCTTGCCGTCGCCCAGCCACTCGGCATCCAGCAACGCCAGCGGCACGACCGTCGTCTTGCCCGCTCCCGGCGGGGCGGCCAGCACGACCGCCGGGTGCGCGGCGACGGCGGCCTTCAGCTCTTCGAGGACGGCGTGGATGGGCAGGATCATCCCGGCTGCACTAGCGCGGCCAGGCGCGACGACCAAGGAATCTGCGGTCGGAGCGCCACGGGCGGGGTCACGAAAGCGTTGCGAGGCCTTCACGGATCGGAAACCGCGTTGCGCCTGAGGTGATCCGTCGCTAGCGTCCGGCCCCGGAAGGCGGCCCCGGGGAGGGTTCGCCGTGTATTCGTATCGAGGGGGCGCGACGTATGTCCGCAGATGGCCTTAGGCCCAAGGGGAACCGACTGTTCCTCAAAAAATCCGTAGCTCAGATTCAGAAGGAAGCGTCCAAGAGCGAGCTCAAGCGCACGCTCGGCAAATGGAACCTGATGAGCCTGGGTATCGGGGCCATCATCGGCGCCGGCATCTTCGTCCTGACGGGCCAGGTGGCCGCGGCCAACGCCGGCCCGGCCATCATGCTGTCCTTCGTCGTCGCCGGCATCGCCTGCGGCCTGGCGGGTCTCTGCTACGCGGAACTGGCCTCGACCATGCCGGTTTCCGGCTCGGCCTACACCTACGCCTACGGCACGCTCGGCGAGGTCTTCGCCTGGATCATGGGCTGGCTTCTGGTGCTGGAATACGGCGTCGCGGCTTCGACCGTCGCGGTCGGCTGGTCCGGCTATGTCGTCTCGATCCTCAGCGATTTCGGCGTCAGCCAGCAGATCTTCCCCACCATCGCCTACGCCGGTGGCGAGGGCCCGCAATGGGCGACCCCGCTGGTGCAACTGGTTCAGGATGCGGGAACGACCGCCTTCCCGATGACCGGCACCTTCAACCTGGTCGCCGCCATCGGCATCGCCGCCGTCTGCGGCCTGCTGGTCCTGGGCGTCTCCGAATCGGCCAACATCAACAACGCCATCGTGGTCATCAAGATCATCGTCCTGCTGACGTTCATCGCGGTCGGCATCGGCTATGTGAACCCTGACAATTGGGTGCCCTTCATCCCCGAACCGACCGGCGTGGCCGGACAGTTCGGCGTCGGCGGCATCTTCCGGGGCGCGGCGATCATCTTCTTCGCCTACGTCGGCTTCGAGGCTGTCTCGACCGCCGCCGCCGAAGCCAAGAACCCGTCCAAGGACGTGCCCTTCGGCATCCTGGGCGCCCTGTTCGTCTGTACCCTGATCTACATGGCCGTCGCCGCCGTCATGACCGGCGTGGTTCCCTATCTCGACCTGGCCAGCCCGGCGCCGGTGGCTGTCGCCATCGACCGCATGAGCCTGGACTGGGCCAACACGCCCATCATCCTCGCAAGCGGAGAGCCGCTGAACCTGATCAGCTTCATGATCAAGATCGGCGCCATCACCGGCCTCAGCTCCGTCATGCTGGTGCTCTGCTACGGCCAGACGCGGATCTTCTACACCATGGCCCGCGACGGCCTGCTGCCGCGCGCCTTCGCCGTCATCCATCCGAAATTCCGCACGCCCTGGATCGGCACCATCCTGCTGGGCCTGTTGATCGCCATCGCGGCGGCCTTCCTGCCGATCTCGATCCTGGGCGACCTGGTTTCCCTGGGTACGGCCACGGCCTTCTCGATCGTGTGCCTCAGCGTGATCTTCCTGCGCATCAAGCACCCGGAAATGCCGCGTCCGTTCAAGGTCCCGGGCGGCATCGTCACCGCCGTCCTGGGCATCCTGGCCTGCCTCTTCCTGGCCAGCCAGAACCTGATCCCGATGTTCCAGCATGCGGCCGAGGACAATCCCCTGCCCCTGATGCTGCTGGGCGGCTACGCCGTCGTCGGCGCCATCATCTACGCCGCCTACGGCTTCTGGAACTCCAAGCTCGCCAAGGGCATCGACATCACCGAGGACACCACCATGTCGTCCCCGGCCGAAGCCCTGGGCTCCGGCGTCGACAACCAGAAAGACTGATCCCGCCTCACAGTGGAATTGAGAAAGGCCCGGGAGCGATCCCGGGCCTTTTTCTTTGGACTGAAACAATGAGCCGCCGCGCGGCGAGCGATAGCGCGCAAACCTGCGCTCAAGCAGTGAGCGACCGCGTCGCGAGCGATAGCACCCAAACCTGCGCTCAAGCAGTGAGCGACCGCGTCGCGAGCGATAGCGCCGGAAACATGCGCTCAAGCAGCGAGCGCCCGCGGCGCGAGCGGTAGCGCGCTACAAAAAATATTGGTGCGGATGAGAGGACTCGAACCTCCACATCTTTCGATGCCAGAACCTAAATCTGGTGCGTCTACCAGTTTCGCCACATCCGCGTGGCGGCGTGTCTAGGGCCAGTCCGCGACCGAAACAACCGCCCGCGTGCGGACGATGTCGGTTCAGTCTGGGCTAACAGGCGCCGCGTCCCCTAGCAGGACCGCCTCCCCGCTCTCCGTAGGCCGATCCCATGACCCCTGGCGCCATCGCCGTCCTGTCGCTCAGCATGTCGACCGACGCCTTCGCCGCGGCGGTGGGGCGTGGCGCGGCGCATCGCCCGTCCTGGCGATCGGCGGTCAAGGCGGGCGCCGTCTTCGGCCTCATAGAGGCGGTCACTCCCCTGATCGGCTGGGGCCTCGGGCTCCTCGCGGCCGGCTTCGTGGAACAGATCGACCACTGGATCGCCTTCGTCCTCCTGACCGTCGTCGGCGGCAAAATGATCTGGGAAGCCTGCCAGACGACGGAGAACGACGCTGTCCGGGTCCGCTCCGGCCCCTGGCCCCTCATCGCCACCGCCGTGGGCACCAGTATCGACGCCGCCGCCGTCGGCGTGGGCCTCGCCCTCCTGGGGGCCAATATCTGGATCATCGCCCTGTCGGTCGGCCTGACGACCTTCGCCCTGACCACGATCGGCATGCTGATCGGCCGCCGCCTCGGCGCTCGGTTCGGCAAGGTCGCCGAGCTGGTCGGCGGCGTCGCCTTGATCGGCCTGGGCACGATGATCCTGCTCGAACATCTCGGGTTTATGGCCGTCTGAATCGCCGGCTAAAGGTCGCATTAACCTTGTTCACCCAGGTTCGGGCTGAGTTTCAGAAAGCCCGTCCGAGTCGATGAACGCCAGCGACCGCCCCATCATCATCAAGAAGGTCAAGAAGGTGGTCGGCGGCGGCCACCACGGCGGCGCGTGGAAAGTCGCCTACGCCGACTTCGTGACCGCGATGATGGCCTTCTTCCTTCTGATGTGGCTGATCAACACGACCGATCCGGAACAGAAGAAGGGCATCGCGGAGTATTTCGCCCCCGCCAGCGTCAGCCAGACCACCTCCGGCTCCGGCGGCATCCTGGGCGGAACCTCGCTCGGCGAGGACGGCTCCAAGAGCGCGGGCTCCATGTCGGTCTTTGAACAACAGGCGCCTGAGGCGCCCATGGACGCTCCCGAGGAGGCCGGGTCCAGCGCCAACCTCGCCGCCGCCTCCGAAGAGGAACTGCGCGAGGAGATCGCCGCCCGCGAGGCCGCCGAGTTCGCCTCCGCCGCCGAATCCCTGCGCCAGGCCATGCAACGCCTGCCGGAACTGGCCGAACTGTCGAAACAGCTGATCATTGACCAGACGCCCGAGGGCCTGCGCATACAGCTGGTCGATCAGGAAGGCCGCTCGATGTTCGACCAGAACTCGGCCCGCCCCAACGCTCGCGCGCAGGTCCTGCTGCGCGCCATCTCCGGCGTGATCAACCGCCTGCCCAATCGCATTTCCATCTCGGGCCACACCTCGGCTGTCGCCGGGTCTGGCCGCGCCTCGACGCCCTCTGACTGGCCCTTGTCCGCCAGCCGGGCCGACGCCTCTCGCGCCATCCTCCAGGCGGCCGGCGTCGATGCCGACCGCGTCTATTCCGTCGCCGGAAAGGCGGGCTCCGATCCTCTGTACCCCGACGATCCGTCCCTGGCCGGCAACCGCCGCATCGCCATCGTGTTGCTGCGAGAGGCCCCCGTCCTGCCCATGGACACCAGCCTGTGACAGCCCAGCCTGATCCGCTGAGGAGGGATTGCTTCGCAATCCCGTCGATGCGGTGAATCAGGCTGCAGAGAAGGGGGAGAGCGTCCTTCACGCTCTCGTCCCGTTCACGGACGGCGCGAACGCTCTTGCGGTGCAACACGGAATGTCGGCAAATCGTTGGATGACAGCGGCATCGCCATACGCCGGACGAAATCGGATGCGGACCTAGCGTCGTGACCCAGCACGTCCCGACACGCCAGCTTCGCTTCTTCATGACGGCGGTCGCGCCCTGCCCCTACCTGCCCGGCATGATCGAGCGGAAGGTGTTCGCGAACCTCCCCTTCAGCGACGGCGCCCACGTCAACGACGAGCTGACCCACGCGGGCTTTCGCCGCAGCCAGAACATCGCCTACCGACCCGCCTGCGAGGGCTGTGACGCCTGCGTCTCCGTCCGCCTTCTGGCGCCCGAGTTCGAGTTCTCGCGCAGCCAGCGAAAGGTCCTGGCCCGCAACGACGACCTGTCGCGCGATCTCGTCGAGGCCGAGGCCACGCAAGAGCAGTTCGCTCTGCTGAAACGCTACCTCGCCCACCGTCACCCCGGCGGCGGCATGACCGACATGACCTGGGGCGACTACATGGCCATGGTCGAGGACACGGCCGTCCGCACCCACCTGATCGAGTACCGCCTGCCCACGACCGACGAAGGCCCCGGCGATCTGGTCGCGGTGACCCTGGCCGATCTGCTGAGCGACGGCCTGTCGATGGTCTACAGCTTCTTCGACCCGGATCTGGTCAAGCGGTCGCTCGGCGTCTTCGCGATCCTGGATCATGTGCGCCAGGCTCAGGCCGTCTGTCTGCCCTACCTCTACCTCGGCTACTGGGTCGAGGGCTCGCCCAAGATGGACTACAAGGCCCGCTTCCGCCCGATGGAGGTCCTCAAACCGCTCGGCTGGACGCGCATCGACTAGGCTTCCCTCTCCCACCGGGAGAGGGTTCAGGAAATCGGAACCGCCGTTCCTGTCGGCAACCCAGTCTCCAGCCGGTCCGGATCCCACACCCCCGGATCCCGCCCACCGCCGAACTTGATCAGGGCCGCGATCCGCTTGTCGATCGACGGGTGGGTGGCGAACAGGGCGTCGGTGAACCCGGCCCGCTCGTTGTCCAGGAACATGCCCTGCACATCGTCCGGCGCCTCCAGCTTCGAGCGCCCCGACACCTTCCGCAACGCCGAGATCATCGAATCCGGGTTCTTGGTCAGCTCGACCGCCCCTGCGTCCGCCACATACTCCCGCGTCCGCGACAGCATCAGCCGGATGACGATGGCGAACAGATAGCCCACCGCCGCGACAGCAAATCCGATCAGGATCAGCGGCAGGGCGTTCTTGTTGTCCTTGCCGCTGCCGCCGCGGACATAGAACATTCCCCGCAGCACCAGCTGACAGATCACGCTGATGATCCCGGCGAAGATCGAGGCGATGATCATCGTCCGCACGTCCTTGTTGATGACATGGGTCAGTTCGTGCGCCAGCACCGCCTCCATCTCGTCCCGGTCGAGCGCGGCGATCAGCCCCCGGGTGACCGAGACGCTGTAATGCCCCTCGCGGATTCCCGAGGCGAAGGCGTTCAGACTGTCGGTCTCGATGATCCGCAAAGTCGGCGTCCGCAGCCCCCGCGAGATCGCCAGGTTCTCCAGCAGATTATAGAGCTCCGGCGCGTCCTGCCGCTCGACCTTCCGCGCGCCGGTCATGGCGTCGACCATCGCCTGATTGCCGAACCAGGCGATGACGAACCAGATCAGGGCCACGACGACCGCCAGCGGGATCGTCCCGGCCAGCATCCCCACCGCATAACCGATGTCGTCGCCCAGCGTCCCGCCCGAGTTGGGCAGGAAGCCGAACCCCATCAGCACCAGCTCCAGACCGAACAGCACCACGGTCAGCATGACCGGAAACCCGATCAGCAGCAGGGTCGAGCGGGTATTGTTCGCCCAGATGTGGGTCTGGAGACCGACAGCGCCCATGAAGACCTAGAACTTCACCGACGGCGGGGCGGCGGTCATCGCGGCGCGATCGGCCGCGTCCACCTGGAAGAATGGCTTTTCGGTTCCGAAGCCGAACAGGCCGGCGAACAGCACGGTCGGAAACTGAGCTCGCACCGCGTTGAACTCGGCCACGGCGTTGTTGAAGAAGCGCCTGGCGGCCGCCAGCTTGTTCTCGATGTCCGACAGCTCGCGCTGCAGCTCCAGGAAGTTGGTGTTGGCCTTCAGGTCCGGATAGGCCTCGGCCACGGCGAACAGCTTACCCAGGGCCCCGGTCAGCATGTTGTCGGCCGTCACCTTGTCATCGACGGTCGTGGCCCCGGCGGCGGCGGCCCGCGCCTGGGTCACGGCGTTCAGGGTCGCCTGCTCGTGGGTCGCATAGCCCTTCACCGTCTCGACCAGGTTCGGGATCAGGTCGTTCCGCTGCTTCAGCTGGACGTCGATGTCGGCGAACGACTGGTCCGCCTTCTGATCCAGCGCGACCAGCCTGTTGTAGCTGCCCATGACCACGAAGATCAGGATGACGACGATAACGCCGATGACGATGAGAGTGATCATTGCGATGGGTCCCCTGCGGTGACGCCGATTATCGCGCGAAGGGCGAACGCCGGATAGTGAAATCGGCGACAGCCGAACGCCGTCGCCGCTCTCACCGTCAGCGCGCCGAAGTGACCGTCTCCGCCGATCTCGCCTGCGCCAGGACTCGGCCTTCGCCATACGTCCCGCTCAATCGACCTGTCCGCGCCCAATCCAGGATCGCCTGATAGTAGCCGGGCGCGTAGCCGAGCGAGGTGCGCCGGCCGTCCGCGCCGGTGTCATATCGGACGATGCCGTGGTCGGTGTGCGGATACTCCAGCAGGGTGATCGGTCGTCCCTGGCCGGACAGGTCGATCAACCGCCGGCGTGTCGCCTCGGGCGGGGCCCCGGTGTCGTCCTCCGCCTGGATCCACAGCATGGGCGTCTCCAGGCGGCTCAGCACGGGCAGCGGATCGTAATCCCATGACGGTCCCTTATCGAGCTGCGGCGCCATGGCCGTGATCTGCTCGTCCGGCGCGTTCAGCAGCAGGCCGGTGAACTCACCGCGGATGTCGGCGAACCACGGTTCGGCGCCGTACCGGGCGCGAACGGCATGCAGTCCATCGAAGCCGATCGCGCCTTTCGAGGCGACGAAGGCGCCGGTCACATCGGTGATCTCGCGCGCCCGGTCCAGCACGTCGGGCCCCCACCCCTTAGCTGTGAGGTCCTGCATCACCTGATCGCTATCCTCGGACAGCACGCCATAGGCCAGGCCGAAACCGACGATGACGAAATCGACGGGCGTCAGGCTGGCGGCCAGGGGCGCGATCCAGCCGCCCTGGCTTGCGCCGTGCAGACCCACGCGACCCGCTCGCGCGCCCGCCATCCGCCGCGCCACCACCACGGCCGCCGCCGCATCGTCGGCCAGGATGTGGAAGTCCTGGGTATAGCGGCCCTCCGATCCGCCGGACCCACGCTTGGCGTAGACGAAGACGCCGACACCCGAGGCCGGCGCGAACCGCTGAAACGCGTTGAAGTCGAGCGCATTGGCGCCTTCGGAGCCGTGCACCTCGACCATCACGGGCACGGGGCCGTCGCCCGGCGGCAGGATCAGCCGGCCGTTCAAGCGCGTACCGCCGTGGCCGATAAAGGTCGTCTCCTGCGTATCCAGCGCGACCTTGGCGCCCGCCTGACCGTCAAAGGCGATCCGGCCCTCGTCACACGACCCGAGTTGAGGTTGCGGGCCCTCGACGCGGCTCGTCCAGCCCAGGGTGCTGACCCAATGCCCTTCCGCGTCCAGGACCATCTTCGAGCTCGACCCGTCGAGCAGACGCCACCGCAGCCCGCGATCGACCAGCGGGGCGACATCGACCCAGCGGCCGTCGCCGAGACGATACAGTCCGACGTGACAGGCCACGGCGGGATCGCCGCGCGCATCGACGTCGGCGCCCGGCATCTGGGCCGAGGCTGGACAGGCAGTGATGGAGGCGGCGACAGCCAGGGCTGCGAGAAGGCGAGAGTGCGACACATCTATTCCGATCGACGGTGGGGCGGCGCCGACGCGGGACGGACGCGTCGTGGCCGGTTTCGACGAACGCCATTGCCGCCCCGCCAGCGGCTCGCTAGGCCCTGCTTCGTGAACGGCGCCGGGGCTGCGCGAACGGGACGAGATGGATCACAAGACGGGAAGACTCATCGAGACGACGACCGCCCGGCGCTGGGCGATCGACGTCGCGATCCTGGTCGCGATCGGTCTGCTCATGGGGTTTCTGGGGCCGTTCGATTCGGAGCGCGCACCCGTCTTGGGGCGATATCTCTACTGGGTGATCTGCATCGTGGGGGTCGGTCTGATCGGCATCGGCGCGGATACGGTACTGAGCCGATCCATGCCGCTGATGTGGCGGCGGGTCACGGCGGTTTCGGTGATCACGACCCCACCCGGCACTCTGCTGGTCCTGACGACCCAGCATCTGCTCGTCGGCCAGCCGTTCACCTGGCCCGACTATATCGACCTGCTCTGGCAGGTCTGGCCGATATTGGCGTCGGTCATGGTCGTCCGGGCCCTGGTCTGGCGACGCGCCCCCGCCCGGATCGAGACGCGCACCATCATCGCTCCGCCGCTGCCTGAGGCCGAGGCCGAGTTCCGTCGACGTCTTTCGGCCAAACGACGCGGCGCGCGGCTGATCGCCATCGAGGCTCACGACCACTACCTGAAGGTCCACACGGACGCCGGGGAGGAGCTGGTCAGCCTCCGTTTCGCCGACGCCCTCGATGAACTGGCGCGCGCCCACGGTTGGCGGGTTCATCGCTCCTGGTGGGTCGCGGCCGAGGCGGTCGAGGGCGTGCGCTGGTGGCGCGGCGGAGGTGAACTACGCCTTGTCGGCGGCCTCACGGCTCCGGTCAGCCGGACCTATCGGCCCATGCTGAAAGAAGCAGGCTGGTTCTAGCGGCTCCCCAACCCGCTCCGGCAGGCCCGCGTCGGTGACGCCTCGTTCTTTTGTTCTTGCTTTGTTCCCTGCCGAGACTTAGCCTCCTCCTCATGTCTCCCGCTCCCCAGCCGAAGAAAGGACGCGGCGCCCGCACCAACGCTTCCGGTCGGTTCGAACCCGTCGTGCACGAGGATTTCGACGACGGCTGGACGGCTGAGGATCAGACGCCGGCTCCGCTCCGGACCACCCTGACGCCCGAACACGCCCGCAAGATCATCACCACCAACACCAGTCCAGACATCGGCTTCGACCGCTCGATCAATCCCTACAAAGGCTGCGAACATGGCTGCATCTACTGCTACGCCCGTCCATCCCATGCCTACATGGGCCTATCCCCGGGCCTGGATTTCGAGAGCCGGCTCTTCTTCAAGCCAGAAGGGCCACGTCTCCTGGAACAGGAGCTCGCGGCCCGCAAATACGTCTGCAAACGTATCCACATAGGCGGCAATACCGATCCGTATCAGCCGGTCGAGCGCACGCAGAAGATCACGCGCGGCCTTCTCGAAGTGCTCCAGCGTTTCAACCAGCCCTTCTCCATCATCACCAAGTCGAATCTGATCACCCGCGATGTGGATATCCTGGGCCCGATGGGCCGCGACGGTCTGGCCAGCGCCTTCGTCTCGATCACGACGCTGGACCGCGACCTCGCCCGCACCATGGAGCCGCGCGCCGCGACGCCCGCCCGTCGTCTCGATGCGGTGAAGCGTCTGGCCGATGCGGGCGTGCCCGTCGGCATCGGTTTCGCCCCCGTCATCCCCGGGCTCAACGACCATGAGCTGGAGGCCGTGCTCGAGGCGGGCGCCAAGGCCGGGGCGACCACGGCCATGTACGTCACCCTGCGCCTGCCGCTCGAGATCAAGGACCTATTCAAGGAGTGGCTGGCCGAGGCCCGCCCCGACCGCGCCGCCCGCGTCATGTCCCTGGTGCGCCAGACGCGCGGCGGCAAGGACTACGACGCCGACTGGTCCCAGCGCATGAAGGGCACCGGTCCCGTCGCCGACCTGATCTCCGCGAGGTTCAAGGCGGCGGTCAAACGTTACGGCCTCGACGGGCCGAGGCACGATCTCGACGTGACAAAGTTCAGGGTTCCGGCGGATGCGCGGGCGCAGTTGGATCTATTCGGGTAGAGGCGCATCGCGCTTCCCTTTCTTTTCGTCATCCTCCGGCAAGGCGCGTCTTCGCGACGCAGACCGGGGGACGCAGCGGCGCCGAAGGCGATCTCTTCAAGAACGATGTCGGAAGCAGGTGTAGGCGGGGCAGGTTCGCGCTCTCGCGCGCCGCTGCGTCCCCCGGTCTCGCTGCGCTCGCCGGAGGATGACGGAAGATGGGGCTGCAGCCGGGCCGTGCAACACAGCGCCGAAATGGACTCTCAGCTAGCAGGGCTTAAGCAGCAGCTCAGGAAGCGCTCACAAACATCTGCCTAAAAAGACTTTCTTAGAATTAGACTCTGTGGACTCGGTTTTTCGGAGTCCAATCTCCAGATGGACCCGACTCACCCGCACCGGCACCCTGACTGGATGCCCGATTCCCTTCCGCCCCGAGCCTGACTGCCATGCCCGGCTTCTACGAGTTCTTCGCCGGCGGCGGTATGGTCCGAGCGGGCCTCGGTCCCGGCTGGGCCTGCCTGTTCGCCAACGACTTCGACGCCCGCAAGGGTCTGACCTATCAGGCCAACTGGGGCACGGGCGGTGAGCTGACCGTCGGCGACATCCGGGCCCTCGGTGCCTCCGCCCTCCCCGGCCATGCCGACCTCGTCTGGGGCAGTTTTCCCTGTCAGGATCTGTCTCTCGCCGGCCACGGCGCGGGCCTGGCCGGAGAGCGCTCCGGGACCTTCTACGCCTTCTGGGACCTCGTTCGCGGCCTCGCCGCCGAGGGCCGCGCGCCCCGCCTTGTCGCCGTGGAAAACGTCTGCGGCGCCCTGACTTCGCGCGGCGGCGCCGACTTCGAAGCCATGGCCCGCACCTTCGCCGATGCCGGCTACCGCTTCGGGGTCCTTGTCATCAACGCCGATCGGTTCGTGCCCCAGTCCCGCCCCCGCCTGTTCGTCGTCGGTCTCAATGCCGATGCCGAGCTTCCCGCAGGCCTCACCTCGCCCGAGCCCCTCCTTCCCTTTCACACCCCGGCCGTGATCCGCGCCGTCGACCGCCTGCCCGACGACCTGCGCGCCAAGGCTCTGTGGTGGAACCTGCCCGCGCCGACCCACCGCACTCAGGTTTTCGCAGACCTGATCGAGGACCAGCCCGACAGCGTCGCCTGGCACACGCCCGCCGAGACCGACCGCCTCCTGTCGATGATGTCCCCGCTCAACCGCGCCAAGGTCGAGGCCGCACAGCGTGCCGGTCGCCGGATGGTCGGCGGCGTCTACCGCCGCACCCGCACCGACCCAGCCGGCCAGAAGGCCCAGCGCGCCGAGGTCCGTTTCGACGACGTCGCGGGCTGCCTGCGCACGCCCTCGGGAGGCTCCAGCCGCCAGACCATCCTGGTCGTCGACGGCCCCCGCATTCGCTCCCGCCTTATCTCGGCTCGCGAGACCGCCCGCCTAATGGGCCTTCCGGACAGCTACATCCTGCCGCGCGGCTATTCGAACGCTTATCACCTGACCGGCGACGGCGTCGTCGTCCCCGTCGCCCGCCACCTGGCCCGATACCTGTTCGAGCCGCTCGTGGGCTCAGCGACCGCCGCCCGCGTCGCGGCTTAGCGCCGGAACACGCCCACGAGCTCGACGTGGGCGGACCACAGGAACTGGTCCACCGGCGTGACCGTCTCCAGCCGGAAGCCGGCGTCGATCAGCACCCGCGCATCCCGCGCGAAGGTCTGCGGATTACACGACACCCCCACCACGACCGAGGCCTTCGTGTCCTTGATCTGGGCCGTCTGATCGATGGCTCCGGCCCGGGGCGGATCGAACACGATCGCCTCGCAGCCCTTGAGGTCGTAGGGCGACAGCGGCCGCCGGAACAGGTCGCGCGCCTCCGCCGTGATCTGCTTCATCCCCCTGGCCGAGCCGATCCCCTGTTTCAGCGCCGCAATCCCCGCCGCCGAGGCGTCCGCCGCGATCACGCTCGCCACCGTCGCCAACGGGAAGGTGAAGGTCCCAGTCCCGCAGAACAGGTCCGCCACCTTCCTGGCCCCCTTCACCGCCGCCACCGCCCGCTGCACCATCGCTGCCTCCGCCTCGGGCACCGCCTGCAGGAAGCCGCCCGCAGGCAGAGGCACGGTCGCCGGCCCGAACATCACTCGAGGCTGACGCGCCATCATCAGGGTCTCGCCGGCCATGCTGAGCCGGGCGATATCCGCCTCCCGCGCCGCCCGGATCGCCTGCATCTGCCGGTCCGCCGACAGCCCGCCGGACTTCCGCTCGACGCCGGTCACATCCACGTCCAGCCCGTCCAGCGTCCAGGTTACATGCAGGGTCGGCGCCGACTTGGGATGCTCCAGAAACGCCGCCGCCACCCTGGCCAGGGCCGGAAACGCCGCGACCAGCCGGGGATCCGCCACCGGACAGCTCGACACCTCCACCAGCCGCCAGGATTTCCGCGCCTTGAACCCCAGCACGACCCGGCCGTCCTCCAGCCGCCGCGCATGCAGGGCCAGACGTCGGCGTGTGCCCGGCGGCACAGCCACCGTCGCCTCGACCTCGGTCTCGATCCGCTCGCGCGCCAAGGTCGACACCACCAGATCCCGCTTCCAGTCCAGATAGGGGCCGCTCGCCCAGTGCTGCAGCGAACAACCGCCGCAATCGCCATACTGGGGCGACACCGGCGCGATCCGGTCCGGACTGGCGTCGAGGATCTCGGGCATCTCCATCCGCCCGTCGACGACCTCGCCCCGCACGGTCTCTCCCGGCAGGGTCAGGGGCGCGAACACGGGCCCGGCGGGCGTCTGGGCCACGCCGTCTCCCTGGCCGGCCACATGGGCGATCGTCAGCGTCATGGTCATCGGCGGCTTCTAGGGCCTGATCCGGAAAAGTGTGAGCGGTTTTCCGATCAGATCAGGCCCAATCAAAAGCGTTCGGTGCCATTCCGAAACCTGAACGAAGATGAACGCCCCGCTCAAAACGCGTTCAGGTTGGAAGGCCCATACATCGTCCCAACAAGACGCCGGACCACCCCGGCGCCGAACAGGGGTTCTCTCAAATGACCGCCTTCGTGAAGTCCGCCATCGCCGCCGCCACCCTGGCCGCCGCTGCGACCCTCGTCCCCGCCGCCGCCTCGGCTCAGTCCTATGGCTACGGCAACGGCTACAACCAGAGCCAGGGCTACAGCCAGCCCTACGGATACAACGACCGCTATCAGGACCGTTGCCAGACCTACAGCCAGGGCCGGACCGGAGCGGGTGCCCTGATCGGCGGTGGCATCGGCGCGGTCGCCGGCTCCCAGATCGCCGCTCGCGGCAACCGGACCGAAGGCTCGATCATCGGCGGAGTGCTCGGCGCTCTCGTGGGCTCCCAGGTCGGTCGCGCCTCGAACGACAACTGCCGCTCGGACACTCGCTATACGCAGGGACAGACCTACTACAGCTCGAACGATCGCTATGACGATCGAGCCTATTCGTCGAACCGCTACGACGACCGTGGCTACCGCGACGACTATCGCCGCGACGACCGTCGAAACGACAGCCGCTACGACAACGGCTACCAGGTCAGCCCCGACGGCCACTACTATTTCGATCCCCGCCGCGGCTGGTTGCCGCGCTGAGATCAACCGGATCGCGGCCCTGATTAGTTTTCAGCCCCCCTGTCGATCGGGGTCGTGACGGAGCCGCCGGTGGAGCAATCCGCCGGCGGTTTTCTATGTTGGAAGGGTCGCTACCGCTCGGCTCGCGGAACCTCGCTGCTTCAGCGACTGGCTAGTGGGAAGGACGCGCCCAGAGCAGGAATTCGATATTGCCGTCGCCGCCCGTGATGGGGCTTTCAGCGGTGGCCTGCACCGACCACCCCACGCTCTCCAGCCATTCGGAGACGCGCCGCACGGCCTCGGCGTGAGCTTTCGGATCCTTGACGATGCCCTTCTTGCCGGCGTCCGTGGGTCCCTCGCCTTCGAACTGAGGTTTGATCAGGGCGAGCAGGTCGGTGTCTTCGCCTGCCAAGGCCAGGGCCGCCGGAAGCACCTTGGCCAGGCCGATGAACGAGGCGTCGCAGACGATCAGGCCGGGCGTCTCCGGGATCAGATCGGCATCCAGCGTCCGGGCGTCAGTCTTTTCAAGGTTCACGACCCGCGGATCCGCCGAAATCTTCGGATGCATCTGCCCCTGACCCACGTCGACGGCGAAGACCTTCGCCGCGCCGCGCGACAGACAGACCTCGGTGAAGCCGCCGGTCGAAGCGCCCACGTCCAGCACGACCTTCCCCTCGACCGTCACGGGCCACAGGGTCAGGGCGTGATCCAGCTTCAGGGCCGCGCGACCGACCCAGCCGTGCGGCTCGACCACGCTCACGACGGCGTCCTCGCTGACGCCCTGGGACGCCGCGCGGGCGGGCTGGCCGTCGACGGTGACGCCGCCGGCCTCGATCGCCGCCTTGGCCCGCGACCGGCTTTCGACCAGACCTTGCTGGACCATCAGGTGGTCCAGCCGCATACGGGGTCCGAAGTCAGCCAAGGTCGGCCAGCCTGACCAGCGCCGCTTCCAGCCGCGCCTTGCCCGCCTCGGCCTCCGCCAGCTTGGCGCGCTGCTCGTCGATCACGGCCGGAGCCGCGCGTTCGACGAAGTTGGGGTTCCCCAGCTTCTTCATCACATGGCCGACGTCGCTCTCGAAGGCGGCGATTTCCTTGGTCAGGCGCGCCCTTTCGGCGGTCAGGTCGATGATCCCCGCCAGCGACAGGGCCGCCGCCGATCCGCCGGACACGAAGGTCACAGCCCCGGCCGGAGCCGCATCGGAGGTCGCCACATCCGACACCCGGGCCAGCGTCAGGATCACGTCGCGATGGCGCGTCGCCCGGTCCGATGTCGCCGCATCCGGCGCCACGAAGGTCAGCGGCGGCTTGGCGCCCGGCGGCACGTTCATCTCGGCGCGCAGGCCGCGCACCTCGCCGACCAGATCGACCAGCCAGCCGATCTCGGCCTCGGCCTCCGCATCGATGAAG
Source organism: Brevundimonas sp. FV1ye28 (assembly GCF_058681135.1). Lineage (NCBI taxonomy): Bacteria > Pseudomonadati > Pseudomonadota > Alphaproteobacteria > Caulobacterales > Caulobacteraceae > Brevundimonas > Brevundimonas sp. FV1ye28. The sequence continues at coordinate 865,824 of NZ_CM178731.1, forward strand.
GCGTCCGGCAGCACGGGCCACGCGGCGCCGATCAGCGTCGGCTCGATCCGGGCTGCGCCCTCCTTGCCGAGCTCGGCCCACAGTTCCTCGGTGATGAAAGGCATGACCGGGTGCAGCAGCTTCAGCGTCTGGTCCAGGGTCCAGGCTGTCATCGCCCGCGTCTCGGCCTTGGCGGCTTCGTCGGCGCCGTTGAACACCGGCTTGGCCAGCTCCAGGTACCAGTCGCAGAAGACGTTCCAGACGAACTTGTACAGCGCCGAGGCGGCGTCGTCGAAACGCCCGCCCTCGATGGCTTCCGACACGGCCCGCTCGGTCTTGGTCAACTCGCCGCGAACCCAGCGGTTGATCGTCTGTTCGACGCTCGCCGGATCAAAGCCCTCCACACGCCGCGCCTCGTTCATCTCGGAGAAGCGCGCCGCGTTCCACAGTTTGGTGCCGAAGTTCCGGTATCCCTCGATCCGCTGCTTCGACAGCTTGATGTCGCGCGTGCCCGACAGGATGGCCATGGTGAAGCGCAGGGGATCGGCGCCCAGCTCGTCGATGATCACCAGGGGATCAATGACGTTCCCCTTGGACTTGCTCATCTTCTGGCCCTTCTCGTCGCGGACCAGGCCATTGATGATGACCCGTTTGAACGGGACCTCATCCATGAAGTGCAGGCCCATCATCATCATCCGGGCGACCCAGAAGAAGATGATGTCCGCCGCCGTGACCAGGTCGCTGGTCGGATAGAACCGCTCCAGATCCTCCGTCTTCTCCGGCCATCCCATGGTCGAGAACGGCCACAGGGCCGAGGAGAACCAGGTGTCGAGGACGTCCTCGTCCTGGGTCAGAGCCTTGCCTCCCGCCTGAGCGACGGCTTCGGCTTCCGTTTCGGCGACGTAGATATTGCCGTCGGCGTCGTACCAGGCCGGGATGCGGTGCCCCCACCAGAGCTGGCGCGAAATGCACCAGGGCTCGATGTTCCGCAGCCACTCGAAATAGATCTTCTCGTACGACTTCGGTTCGAACACCATGTCGCCGGTCTCGACGGCCTTTAGCGCCGGCTGAGCCAGGGTGTGGGCGTCGACGTACCACTGATCCGTCAGCCACGGCTCGATGACCACGCCGGAGCGGTCGCCGTGAGGCACGACGTGGCGGGTCTTCTCGATCTCACGCAGCCAGCCGGCCTCTTCCGCCAGGGCCACGATGGCCTTGCGGGCGGCGAACCGGTCCATGCCGTCGTATTCGGCCGGGATGTCGGGCGTGTCGGCCGTCGTGATCCGGGCGAAGGCGTCCAGCACGTTCAGCGCCTCGAGCCCCGCCCGCTTTCCGACTTGGAAGTCGTTGAAGTCGTGCGCCGGCGTGATCTTGACCGCGCCCGAACCCTTTGTCGGATCGGCATAGTCGTCGGCGACGATCGGGATACGGCGGCCCGTGATCGGCAGGATCACCGACTTGCCGACCAACCCCTTGTAGCGCTCGTCGTCCGGATGCACGGCCACGCCGGTGTCGCCCAGCATGGTCTCCGGCCGGGTCGTCGCCACGACGATGAAGTCGCGCGTCTCGAACTCCGTGGCCACACCCTCGTCGTCGAAGGCGACCGGGTATTCGAACGTGACGCCGTCGGCCAGCGGATAGGCGAAATGCCAGTAGGCGCCCTCGACCTCGCGCTGCTCGACCTCGAGGTCCGAGATGGCCGTCTGGAACTGCGGATCCCAGTTCACCAGGCGCTTGTCGCGATAGATCAGTCCGTCCTTGTGCAGTTGGACGAAGACCTTGCGGACGGCGGCGTTCAGACCCTCGTCCAGGGTGAACCGCTCGCGCGACCAGTCGCAGGACGCGCCCAGACGGCGCAGCTGTTGGACGATGGTCCCGCCGCTCTCGGCCTTCCACTCCCAGATCTTCTCGACGAAGGCCTCGCGGCCCATCTCGCGGCGACCGACATTGCCCGCGGCCGCCAGCTGGCGCTCGACCACCATCTGGGTGGCGATACCGGCATGGTCCGTGCCCGGCAGCCACAGCACCGACTTGCCGCGCATCCGGTGATAGCGGGCCAGGATGTCCTGCAGGGTGTTGTTCAGCGCATGGCCGATGTGCAGCGACCCCGTCACGTTCGGCGGCGGAATGACGATCGAATAGGCCTCGGCCGCGCCATCCGTCTTGGGCGCGAAAGCGCCGGACGCCTCCCACTGGGCATAGATCCGGTCTTCGGCGGCCTTGGGATCGAAAGTCTTCTCAAGCATGGGAGGGTCTCGGAAACAGAAAGGGGCGGCCCATCGGAGCCGCCCCTGTTGGTCATAGTCGCCGGTGGCGAGCGGGGCTAGCCCGCGCTGCGGGAGATGCGTTCGACTTCCTTCTTTACCGCCGCCTCGACGATGCCGGGCAGGTTGGCGTCGAGCCAGTCTTTCAGCATCGGACGCAGCAGGCTGCGGGCCAGATCGTCGATGGTCGGGCCGACGCCGCCGGTCGGGACCGGCTCGGGCTGGCGGAAGGCGGCTGTCAGGCCTGCGAAGGCTGAGGCCGAGGCAGCCGCAGCCGTCTCACCGACGATCGCATCCTCGACGACGGGCGCCGGCGCAGCGGGCTCCGGCTCGGCGAAGGCGGTCGGAAAGGGGTCGGGCTCCGGGTCTGCGGGGGCGGTGACGTCGAGGTCGCCGATGGTCTGGGCGGCCGGGGCCTCGTAGCGATCGGTCAGGTCGAGGATTTCTTCTTCTTCCTCCTCCTGCGGGGCGGGCTCGGGTTCCTGCATCGACGGCGTCGCATCCATCAGAGCGGGCGACGGTTCCGGCGCGGGTTCGGGCTCAGGCTCGGGGGCCGGCGCAGGCGCAGGCGCAGCCTCGGCCACCGGGGCGTCATCTTCGGAGATGATCCGGCGAATGGACGCCAGGATCTCTTCCATCGTCGGTTCTTGGGCGGTGGTGTCGGTCATGATCGGGCCTTCGAAGAACCTGCACCGGCCCTGTTAAGCCTGTGCGTGACGAACAAAGTGGATTGGGGCCGACGGTTCGCCCTGCCCCACTTCATTTCGTCGCATCAACGCCCGTGGGAATCAACGGGCGTTTTTCGCGTGTCGGGCTAAAGCGCCATGTGCGCCCGTCGGACCTTACTGGCCCGACGGCGCCGTGCGCACGATCTCGCCGTCCAGCTGGGTGTCGATCGGCGCGTTCTCGGTCTCGTTGGCCGGGATGATCGGCGGCGCGACGACACGGTCCAGCGTCTCGATCAGACCGTCCCACGGCAAACCGCCACGATTGCGCACGCGCTCGGCGTTTGCCGCCGCATCGTAAACCTCGATACCGGGAACCAGGGCCTCGCCGTTGAGCCGCCCCATGGACGTCAGAAGCGACGCCTGGGCGACGTAGAGATTGCGCTTGGCGACCGCCAGATTGATCTCGGCATTACGCAGTTCCAGCTCGCCGTTCAGCACGTCGAGGGTGGTCCGCAGACCCACCTGCTGCTCCTGACGCACACCCTCGGCGGCGACGCGCGCGGCGCTGACACCGGCCACGCCCGCATCCAGTTGCGAGCGATTCGACACCACCTGGGCAAAGGCGCTCGACACGCCCTGAAGGACGGAGCGCTTCTGGCGATCGATCTCGATCTTGGCGGCATTGGCCTGTTCCAACGCCTGGGCGACGCGCGAGCTGTTCAGGCCGCCGGTGAACAGCGGCACCGACAGGCTGACGCCGGCCTGGAAGGCGTCCGTCCGGTTCGACAGATCGAAACCGTCGAGAGCCGTCGTAGAGCCATAGGACCCGGTAAGGCCCACGGACGGCAGATAGGCGGATCGGGCCTGGGCATGCTGGGCTTCCGCCTGACGCAGGGCGTACTCGGCCGCAAGCAGGCTCGGGTTCTCGGCCAACCCGGCGTCCAGAGCCGCGTCGAAATCGGCGGGCACGCCCGGCAGGACCGGAGGTTCTTCGAGGTTGGTCGGCGCCTGACCGATCACCGCAGCATAGGTCGCGCGCGAGACTGAAAGTTGGGCCTGAGCGCCGGCCAGGTCGGCTTCCGACTGCGCCAGACGCGCCTCGGACTGGGAAACGTCTGTCCGGGTGATCTCGCCGACCTCGAAACGGGCATTCGATTCGTCGAGTTGACGGCGCAGCACGCCAAGGTTCGCCTCGCGGATCCGCAGGATTTCAACGTCGCGCTGAACATCCACATAGGCCTGGATCACCGCGCCCAGGACCTGCTGCTCGGTGCTGCGCAGGGTTTCGCGACCACTCAGGACCGCGGCCTCTGCCGCGTCGATTCCGCGTGCCAGACGACCGCCGGAATATAGGGTCTGCTCGACGCTGATGCTGGCTCCGACCGAGTCCGTTTCGGAGATGTTTTCTGAAGCCGGGATGTCGGGGATGCCGTCGCCAGTGACATCAATGCCGGCCGTATCGGGCCCGTCGGTCCGCCTATAGGAGGCCGACCCACCCGCCGAAAGCGTCGGCCGCAGCCCGGCGCGCGCCTGCGGCACAGCTTCGTCGAGCGCGCGCTGCTGGGCCCGCTGCGCCTGCAGCGTGGGATTGGTGCGGTAGGCCAGGGCAATGGCTTCCTGCAGCGTCTCCGCCCAGGCCGGTGCGGCCAGACCCGCCGTGACGGCGATCAAGGCGACGGAAGCGAGCGCGCGCGAACGTTTGAACATGAGTGTATCCCGATGAGCGTCGCGAACGGCGCCAGTATCCTATGCAGGCCTAGTGCGTGACCGGCCACAGCTACGCCAGTTAAGTTTTTTTCACGCGACCGCCAGTGAACTCCGTCGCGATCGCGGCAATCAGAGGGCGAATACGGCTGCCGGCGTCATTTCAGCCAGCACCGGCGGGGCGGCGTCGAACAACTCGCGACGCGACACGCCCTCGCGACCTTTTACGTAGAGCACCGCCCGGCCGTTCGGGCCGGGCCGCTCGACCACGGCCAGACGACCACCGACGCGCAGCGCCGCCAGCCAGGCCGCCGGGCGCACCGACACGGCGCCTTCAGAGACGATCATGTCCCAGTCACTTCCCGCAGGCTGGGTCAGCGGCGCGGCGACCACATCAACGCCGGCATCCGCCAGCGCGGGCCCGACGACGTCCAGCACCGCCTGCTCGGCTTCCTGGGCGGTCACCGAGACCTTCATCGCGGCCAGGACCGCAGCCGCATAGGGAGCGGCGATGGCCAGCGCCCTCTCGCCTTCGCGCGCGTCCAGCGCCTGAATCAGTTTGGAGACTTCGCGGGCCTGCATCAGGCGGCGACCGGCGGCGATCTCGACCTCGACCTCGCCATAGGCGGCGAAGGCCTGGTCCGGGGCGCAGAAGCGCTCACGCGGCACGGCCACCAGGGCGGCCTGAAGGGTGCGGTCGGTGACGTCGTTCACCCGAACCTGGGAGTCCACCATGACCTTGCGAGCGGCGGCGTAATCCATGTGTCGCGAAATCCCTGAAGCCTGTCGGCCGAAGCGGCCGAAAATCTGGCGCGCTTATAGGTCCGTGCGTCGCATGCGACAATCCGCGTTGCAGCGGTTGAGACGATCTGATAGCGAACGCCCCTCGCGATCTGAGGGCCTTTCAAAAAGCCCTATGGCCTGATGGCGGAGTGGTGACGCAGAGGACTGCAAATCCTTGCACCCGGGTTCGATTCCCGGTCAGGCCTCCATCGCGATCTCGTTGAGATCTCGGATGGTTTCTCAGATCGGCGCGGTCATCCAGCCGATCGCGCCGGCACCGCCGACAGCCGCCGCGACCACGCCGATCGCCACGGCGATCCGCACATTGCGGCTCATGAATCCAAGAATACCAGCCATATCATCCTCCCCAGGACCTCCATAGCGTCACGAAAACCGCCGTTCATCAAGGTGCACGATACGTTAACGCGCTGAAATCACGCGGCTGTCAGCGAATCGACACACCGGTGACCTGGTAGAGGGCCAGCGCGCTCGTCACCGCGACGTTGAGAGAGTCGAATCCCCCCGCCATGGGAATCCCGACCGTTCTCAGTCGCGACATAACCTCGGATGGCAGCCCCGGCCCTTCGGATCCGACCAGCACGGCCTTTCGTCCCCCAGCTGTCAGCGCGCTCAAGGGCTCTATCGCGCCGGGCGACAGGGCGACGACCTCGAATCGTTCGGCCTGCAGCGCCACGATCATGGCCTCGAGCGAAGTCGACTGGGCGCTCGGCGTCCTCAGCACGGCTCCGACCGAGACTCGGATGGCCTTGCGATAGAAGGGATCGCAGCACCGCTCGTCCCTCAGCACCGCCGCCGCTCCGAACGCTGCGGCGTTCCGGAACAGCCCTCCCATATTGTCGTGATTGCCGATCCCGGCGCAGGCGAGGACCACACAGTCCTCCGGCAGTCCCGCCAGCAGGTCCTCGACGCTCGGCGCGACGGGCTTCTCGCCCAGGGCCAGAAGGCCGCGATGCAGGGGAAAGCCGGCGATCGCATCCATGACCGCCTGCGACGCCGCATAGACAGGCGTGTCCGCCCCCGCCGCCGCGATCAAGGGCTGCTGAGCCTCCACACGATTCGCCGCGATCAGCAGCGAACGCGCCCGACAGAGCGATTCTGCCGCCAGAAGGGTGCGGATAACCACCTCGCCCTCCGCGACGAACAGGCCTTCACGCCCCGTCAGGTCGCGTTCGCGAATGTCGCGAAACGCCGCCACGCGGGCATCTTCGGGGTCATCGATAAACTGAACGCTGTTGGCTGACATTTCCCGTTGCACAATCAAGAAGGCCGCTGCTATAGGCCCGCCTCCCGAGCAGCTGTTCCGCGGTAGCTCAGTGGTAGAGCAGCCGACTGTTAATCGGCTGGTCGTAGGTTCGAATCCTACCCGCGGAGCCACTCGGCGCTTTAGCCCGAAAATAGAGAAGCGCCATCGCCTTTCGGCGACAGGCGCCCCGGCGATCAGAAATCACCAGCGCCGTCCCGGTCGCTTTCCGAGGCCTCGCGCTCATGACTTCGCGCCCCGTGACGATCGGCATCGACTTCGGCACCACGAATACGGTCGTCGCCCTGACCACAGGCGACGGCGATGCGACGGTGGTGCGCTTCGATACGCCGGCCGGCGATCTGGCCACCTTCCGTTCCACTCTCAGCTTCCAGCTTCATCCGGGCGAAGACAGCCGGACGCCGGAACGCGTCGTCGAGGCCGGTCCATGGGCCATCGAGGCCTATGTCGAGGATCCGCTCGACACCCGCTTCATCCAGTCGTTCAAGACTTTCGCCGCCAGCGCCGCCTTCACCGAGACGGTGATCGACAATCGTCGCTACAGATTCGAAGACCTTCTGGCCGCCTTCCTGCTGCGCGTCCGTCACCATGCCGGTCCGGCGCTGGATGACCTGCCGCCGCGTGTGGTCGTCGGCCGTCCCGTCACCTTCGCGGGCGGATCACCGAATGCCGATCTGGCGCTGGAGCGATACGAGATCGCCTTCCAGAGGCTGGGTTTCACCGACATTCGCTATGCCTTCGAACCGGTCGGCGCCGCCTTCTTCTTCGCCCGCACCCTGACTGAGCCCGCCAATGTCCTGGTCGCCGACTTCGGCGGCGGCACCAGCGACTTCTCCATCGTCCGCTTCGAGCCGTCTCCCGAGGGGCTGCGGTCCACCCCGCTGGCCAGGTCCGGCGTCGGCATCGCGGGCGACGCTTTCGACTATCGAATCATCGACCAGCTGGTGTCGCCCGAACTGGGCAAGGGCGGAACCTACCGCAACATGGGCAAGGTCCTGCCGATCCCCCAGCGCTACTACGCCGCCTTCGCGCGTTGGGATCAGCTCGCCCTGCTGCGCGCCTCGCGCGACATGAAGGATATCCGCTCCCTCGCCCGCACCGCCGATGAACCTGACAAGCTGGCTCGTCTGATCGAGGTGCTGGACGACAACCACGGCTACGGCCTCTACCAGGCTATCTCGCGCCTGAAGATGGACCTTTCGCAGGACGAGGCGGCGACATTTTGCTTCGTCGCCGGGTCCATCCGGATCGAGGCGGAGGTCACGCGGGCGGAGTTCCAGGGCTGGATCGCGCCTGAACTCGCCGCCATCGAGGCCGCCGTCGACGAAGCGATCACGGCCTCCGGCCTCTCCGCCAGCCAGATCGACCGCGTTTTCCTGACCGGCGGCACCTCTTTCGTTCCGGCGGTGCGCGACATCTTCCATCGGCGATTTGACCCGGCGAAGATCGAGACCGGCGGCGAGTTCGAATCCATCGCCTCTGGCCTGGCCCTGATCGGGCGAGAAACGGACCTCGATCTCTGGAGCGAGCGCCGCTGAGGCGACAACCGCCCGACTGCCGGATACGGTCGCTGCAGATGACCGAACAGATCTCGCCCGCCCTGGCCCGCCGCATGGCCCTCGCCGCCCAGGGCTTCGGCAAGCCTCACCACGCGACCGTCGGTGCCCGTCAGTTGCGCGACACGTCACGGCGTCTGGGCGTCATCCAGATCGACAGCGTCAACGTCGTCAGCCGCACCCATTACCTGCCCGCCTTCTCCCGCCTCGGCGACTATCCGCGCGACCTGCTGGAGACCGAGGCCTGGGGCAGGACGCCGTCCTTCTTCGAGTACTGGGGCCACGAAGCGTCTCTCCTGCCCATCGAGACCCAGCCGATGATGCGCTGGCGGATGGAACGGGCGCGGGACGGGCATGGCATCTGGACCGGCATCAACCGCTTCGGCCGCGAGCGCCGCGACTATATCGACGAGGTTCTCGCCGAGATCGAACGACGCGGCCCGGTGACGGGCGCCGACTTCGCCACAGGTCCGCGCGGCAAGCCCGGCTGGTGGGAATGGTCCGACGGCAAGCGGGCGTTGGAATGGCTGTTCTGGGCCGGACTGATCACGACCAGGACCCGCCGCAACTTCGAGCGGGTCTACGATCTGACCGAACGGGTCATCCCCCAAGCGATTCTGGACCTGCCGACCCCGACGGAGGCGGAGGCCCACCGCCACCTGATCCGCATCGCCGCCTCAGCCATGGGCGTGGCCACTGCCGCCGATCTGCGCGACTATTTCCGTCTTCCGGTGGAGGGCTTCAAGGATCGCATCGCCGAACTGGTCGAAGACGGCGTTTTGACCCCGGCGACCGTCCCCGGTTGGCGCAACATGGCCTATGTCGCGCCGGACGCCCGGCGTCCGCGCAAGATCCAGGGCGCTGCCCTCCTCTCCCCCTTCGACAATCTGATCTGGTTCCGGGACCGGACCGAGCGGTTGTTCGACGTCCGCATCCGCCTGGAGATCTACACACCGGCCCATAAGCGCACTCACGGCTACTATGTCCTGCCCTTCCTCGAAGACGAGGCCATCACCGCCCGCGTCGACCTGAAGGCCGATCGTCAGGCCGGACGGCTTCTGGTCCAGGCGGCCTGGCGCGAGCCTCGGGCGACGCCTGAAACCGCCTCAAGACTGGCGGCGGAACTGACGCGAATGGCCGGCTGGCTCGGGTTGGGCGGCGTCGAGGTCAAGGAGCGCGGCGACCTCGCTGAGGACCTGACTGACGCCATGCCCGGCTGAGATCGAAGAAAAGCCCGACGCACGCGCCGGGCTGAAAAGGTTTGGTGGTGGGTGTCCTCCAAGAGAACACCCCATGGCTGGGCTGAATTGGTTAACGATCCACTATCGCCCGATCGGGGAACCAGGTCGACTGCCGACCCCCGCCCGGGCCCGACCAGCCGATCCGCCACCCTGCCCCCGCGCGCTCAAGCGTATCCGGCTGCGCGGTGCCGCCCGGCGCAGGCGCATAGGAGACGTCTGCGACACGTATCGGCGTGGTCCCGTCGCCCAATCCGGCCAGTCGCCAGCGCCCGGCCTCATCCGCCGTCACGCGTCGCTCCACCCCGCCTTCGATGACCACCTCCGCTCCCGGTGCGGCTCGCCCGGATACAAGGGCCGCCCGTCCGTCCGTGTCCACCGCGTCCAGACCGTAACCGCCGTCGAGCCTCTTCGTCGGCGCCCCGACGGCCAGCAGGGCGATCGGTGCCTGGGGGTCCGCCCCGATCAACAGGCGATAGGGTGCCGGAAAGCCTTCCTGACCGACCCGCGCCTCCACCACGAACAGGGTATCTCTCGCCGGACGCGGCACCCGGAGTTCGAACACGCCCTGGGCGTCGGCACCGACGGCATAGGCCAGATCGCCGGCCCCGCTGACCACGACGCGACCCAGCGGGGAGGCATGTCCGCGCACGATCAACTCACGCCCGCTCGAAGCGACCGCGTCGATCTCGGGCGACATGACCCAGCCCGTCTCCGGCGCTGTGTCCGCCTCCGGCTGCGCCTGTTCCCCACAGCCGGCGACGAACAGCGCGGCCACTGCGGCGAGGCTCGATGCGATCCTTCGTTTCATCCTGTTCGCCGGGTCTGTAGGAGTGTTCGCCCAGATAGACCGGCGCGTTCGGCCTGTCTTCAATCTTGCGTCTCGTCCCGAGGGTTCATGTCCGCCTCCACTCCCACGATCGCGCCGTTCGACGGCCAGTCCGTCTGCCTGTTCTGCGGTTCTTCCGACGCGGCAGACCCCATCTATACCGCCGCCGCAGCCGCATTCGGCGCGGCGACGGCTAAGGCGGGCTGGCGGCTGGTCTATGGTGGCGGCGGCGTGGGCCTGATGGGTGCCTCGGCGCGTGCGGCTCACGAGGCGGGCGGTCGGGTCGTCGGCATCATGCCGGCCTTCCTGCGCAGCCGTGAACGCCTGTTCGACGAGGTCGAGACCATCGTCGTCACCTCGATGCATGAGCGCAAACAGCTGATGTACGACCAATCGGACGCCTTCGTGGTCGCTCCGGGCGGCATCGGCACCCTGGAGGAGGTCGTCGAACTTCTGTCGTGGAAGCGGCTCGACCTGCACGGCAAGCCGGTGATCTTCCTCAACATCAACGGCTTCTGGGAGACCTTCTTCGCCCTGATGCGCCAGAGCGTGGAAAGCGGCTTCACCCCGGCGTCCTTCCTTCAGGCCTGGACCGTCTGCGACACGGTCGAGGAGGCGATCGACACCCTGCGACACGCTGACGCCTCGCCGGCCTTGAAACATGATCAGCGATAAGTGATCATTGGCAAGTCGACGCCCGCAGTCCGTCCGCTTTAAAAACGCGGATTGACAGTTTTTAATAACAACCCACTATGCCGGTGTTGACGCTGGACCGTGTCGGTCCGTTCCCTGCACCGGAGTTTCCCATGCGCGCCGTCCTCCCCCTGCTCGCCCTTTGCGCCGCCTTCGCCACAGCCCCTGCCGTGGCCCAGACGCCTGCCCAGACCCGCCTGGTTCTCGCCGACGCCTCGCGCGCCCCGGCTCGCGCCACCATCATCGACGGTGCCAACTGGCGCTGCGAAGGTGCGACCTGCACCGCCACGGGCGGCGCGAACCAACCCGCCCCGCGGGCATGCCGCCGCGTGGCCGCCCGTCTCGGCCAGATCACCGAGTTCTCGTGGCGCGGCACGGCCCTGACGGCCGAAGAACTGGCCGCCTGCAACGCCTGATCGGCGCACACTGGAAATAAAAAAGGGGCGGCTCGACGAGCCGCCCCTTTGTTTTTCTGTCTAGGCCACTTCGCCCTTCAGCCGCTTCTCGATCCTCTCGCGGCCGATCAGCGGCACGATGGTCGCCATGTCCGGCCCATGCGGTTGGCCCGTCAGGATATGGCGGAGCGGCATAAACAGGGCCTTGCCCTTGGCGCCTGTGCTTTCCTTGACCGCATTGGTCCAGGCCGACCACGCGCCCGCATCGATCGCCTCAGGCAGTACGGCCAGGGCCGCCGCTGCGAAGGCCGGGTCCTCGATCACTGGCGTCACCGGCCCCCGCACCATCCGCGTCAGTTCGACCACGTCGGCGAACTTGGTCAGGTTGCCTCTCAATGCCTCCCAGACTGTCTCGCCCAGATCGCAATCCAGAGCCGACAGTCGGTCCTTGGCCGTCGCATAAGGCATGACGTGAAGGGCCTGGGAATTCAGCCGGTCCAGATCCTCGGTGTCGTAGCGCGCCGGCGAACGCCCCATCTTGTCGAAGCTGAACCCGTCGCCCAGGGCCTGAACGCTGTCGGCCACCTCCAGCGCATCGGAGGTGCCGATCCGGCCCAGATGGCTGGTGATGGCGATGGGCTCGTAGCCATGGTCCCGCATCTCGGCGACCGACAGTGACCCCAGACGCTTGGACAAGGCCGCCCCGTCGGCCCCGACCAGCAGCGGCATGTGGGCGAAGGTCGGCAGTTCGGAGCCCAGGCCCGCAGCGATCAGCGCCTCGAATATCTCGATCTGGGCGCCGGTGTTGGTGGTGTGATCCTCGCCCCGGATGACGTGGGTGATGCCCATGTCGATGTCGTCGACGACCGACGGCAGGGTGTAGAGATAGAGACCGTCCTCGCGGATCAGCACCGGATCCGACATCGAGGCCGTATCGACCTCGCAGTGACCGCGCGACAGGTCCTCCCAGGACACCCGCTTTCCGTCCAGCTTGAAGCGCCAGTGCGGCTTGCGTCCCTCGGCCTCGAACGCCGCCTTCTCTTGGTCCGTCAGCGCCAAAGCCGCGCGGTCGTAGATCGGCGGGAGGCCGCGAGACAGCTGCACCTTTCGGCGGCGATCGAGCTCTTCGGAAGTGTCATAGGCCGGATACAGACGACCGGCGGCCTTCAGGCGCTCGGCGGCGTCATCATAGCGGTCGAACCGCTTTGACTGGTTGTATCGCTCATCCCACGGCATCCCTAGCCAGGTCAGGTCGTCCTCGATCCCCTGTTCGAATTCGGACGTCGACCGCGCCAGGTCAGTGTCGTCGATACGCAGGACGAAGCTGCCTCCCCGTCCCTTGGCGAACATCCAGTTGACCAGAGCGGTACGGACATTGCCGACATGCAGCTTGCCGGTGGGTGACGGGGCGAAACGGACCTTGACGGACATAGGAGGGCAGACCTTGAAAGCGAGGCGCGTAGGTCGGTCACGCACGCCCCCAAGTCAAGGACGGCCCCCATCGACATCGCAGGTCGCTTTTCGGCTTTTCCGGCAACGATCTTGCGGCATAAGGCCACGATGACCGCGCCCGCCTCCCTGACCGTCGACCTGAACGCCCTTTCGCACAACTTCCATGCGCTTGAAGGCTTGACCGGCGTGCCCGTGCATCCGGTTGTGAAGGCCAATGCCTATGGCCTCGGCGCCGTACCGGTCGCCAAACGCCTGTTGTCCGAGGGAGCTCGCACTTTCTTTGTCGCCCGGCTGAACGAGGGCGTCGCCCTGCGTGAGGCCATTGGCGCTGAGCCCACGATCTATGTCCTGGACGGCTGCGTCGGCGAAGCGGCGCAGACGCTGAAGGCCGCCGACCTCCGCCCCATCCTCAACCACGCCGATCAGATCGCCGCATGGAAGGCAGCCGACGGCCGCGCCTGTGGACTTCAGATCGACACCGGCATGAACCGCCTCGGCTTCCGTCCCGAGGACGCGCCCGAGCCGTTCGACGGCCTCGAACTGGTCATGAGCCATCTCGCCTGCGCCGACGCTCCCGCTGAGCCGATGAACCGCCGCCAGCGGGACGCCTTCGCTGCTGCATCATCGCGCTATCCGGACGCCCTCAAGTCCTTCGCCAACTCCGGCGGCTGTTTCCTGGGCCCCGACTATACTTTCGACGCCGTGCGCCCGGGGATCTGCCTGTACGGCGGCGGCCCGGAAGGACGACCCGATCCTCGCCTGAGAGCCGTCGCGACCCTGACCGCCGAAATCCTGCAGATTCGAGACGTGCCGGTCGGCGAGACCGTCGGCTATTCGCGGGGCTTCCTCGCCGACACGCCGCGCCGCATCGCCACCTGCGGCGCAGGCTACGCCGACGGCCTCCTCCGCAGCATGAGCCCGAACGGTCAGGTCTGGGTCGCCGGCGCCCTGCGGCCACTGCTGGGCCGGGTGTCGATGGACGTCATCGCCGTGGACATCACCGGCGCCGATGTCTCTCTCGACGACGACGTCGAGTTGTTCGGCGCGAACCGCCCCGTCGATGACGCCGCCACGGCCGCCGGGACGATCAGCTACGAGTTGCTAACCTCCATCGGCAACCGCTTCGAGCGCACCTACCTCGGTCAGGCCTGAGGGGCGACCGGCTCCAGGGGCGAGGTCGGATCCGCGATCGACTCCGTGCCTGACCAGGTCGCACTGACGACGAAGGGCGCGCCCGGCGCGTCCTGCACCGCATAGGTCGAGCTGACCATGGCGAAATGATCCCCGGCCCAGCGCCAGCGGATCGTCGCTTCGCTGGCCTCGACCGCCTCCTGGCCGTCGGCCGCCGGATGGGCTGGCGACTTGTAGACCGACACCAGTTGCGACGTCGCCGCGTCCCACGTCAACGGAGCCGAGTGCGTGCCTTCCCAGGTGTAGTCGGGCTCATAGCCGTCGCCGTTGTAGATCAGCAGCGGCTGGTATTTCAGCACCCCGTCCGCCCCCTGGACATGCAGCGTCTGCGTCACGGTCTGTTCCGCATCGGGCTGGCAATCCATGATGACCGCGAACACGCCGCCGCCCAGATCTACGGCATGGCTCAGCATGGGCCTGGGCACCCCGGGCGCATCCGCCCCGCATCTCTCCAGGACGGAGATGGCCGCGATGCGATCGACGGCTGCGGCAGCGCCGGCGGGCATCGCATTAGCGGCCTCGGCCGGGGCCTTGGTTTCGGCCGGTTGCTCGCAACCCGCCAGCGCGAGCGCGAGCGCGAGCGCGGCGAGAGCAGCGACGGAAATGGTCTTCATGTCTTCCCCCTCTATTGGCGGACAACGAACGGCGTTTCTGCCCCATGAGCAAGTTGCCATTCCTGACAGCACCGACCCTACGTCTGAAACGGTCGCACCCCTCCAACCACCCCCTGCCCACCGCTCCGCGCTTCCTGTAAGCCGTCACCCATGGCCAGAGACGGTGCGATCTATGTTTGTCAGTCCTGCGGGGGCGTCCACGGGAAATGGTCGGGTCAGTGCGGCTCCTGCGGCCAGTGGAACACCATCGTCGAGGAAGGCCGCTCGGCCTCGCCCCCCGGTGCCCTGAAACCCGCCACGACCGCCAAGGCGCGCGGCCTGCAGTTCGAATCCCTGCTGTCCGAGACGCCCGAGCCGCCCCGCATCGTCACCGGCGTGACCGAGTTCGACCGCGTCTGCGGCGGCGGCGTCGTGCCCGGCTCGGCCATTCTGCTCAGCGGCGATCCCGGCGTCGGCAAGTCGACCCTGCTACTTGATGTCGCCGGTCGTGCCGCCCTGTCCGGCGCCCGCGTCGCCTATATTTCCGGCGAGGAGGCCATCGAACAGATCCGCGCCCGCGCCAAGCGGATGGGCCTGTCCGAGGCCCCCGTCCAACTCGCCTCCGCCACGGCGCTGCGCGACATCCTCGGCACGTTGAAGCGCGAGAAGTTCGACATCGTCATCGTCGATTCGATCCAGACTCTGTGGTCCGACGCCCACGAGGCCGGCCCCGGCTCGGTGACCCAGGTCCGCGCCTGCGCCGGCGAACTTGTCCGCCTCGCCAAGGCCGGCGGTCCCGCCGTCGTCCTCGTCGGCCACGTCACCAAGGATGGCCAGGTCGCCGGCCCGCGCGTCGTCGAGCACATGGTCGATGCGGTCCTGAGCTTCGAGGGCGAGCGCGGCTATCCGTTCCGCATCCTGCGCGCCGGCAAGAACCGCTTCGGCGCCACCGACGAGATCGGCGTCTTCGAGATGGGGGACGCGGGCCTTCGTGAAGTCTCCAACCCCTCCGCCCTCTTCCTCGGCGAGGGCAAGGACCGCGCGCCCGGCGCCGCCGTCTTCGCCGGCATCGAGGGTTCCCGCCCCGTCCTGGTCGAGATCCAGGCCCTGGTCTCCAAGTCCGCCTACGGCACCCCGCGCCGCGCCGTCATCGGCTGGGAGACTGGCCGCCTCGCCATGATCCTGGCTGTACTGGAGGCCCGCTGCGGGTTCGGCTTCGGGGATCAGGACGTTTATCTGAACGTCGCCGGGGGCCTGCGCATCAACGAGCCCGCCGCCGACCTCGCCGCCGCCGCCGCCCTGATTTCCTCAGCGACCGGCGTGCCCCTGCCCCAGGGCTGTATCGTCTTCGGCGAGATCAGCCTGTCGGGCGAGGTCCGCGCCGTCGGCCGCGCCGAGGCCCGCCTGCGCGAAGCCCAGAAGCTCGGCTTCGACCAGGCCCTGTCGCCACCCCTCACCGTCAAGGGCGGCGGCGTTTTGGTCACAGGGGTCAGCCGATTGACCGAAGCCGTCGAACGAATCTCACAGAACAGGTATTGAGGTCCGTGGTCCGCACGGAAACCGAATGACCGGCTTCGACGCCTTCGCCATTGTCGTGATCCTCGCCTCAGCCGCCGCCGGCTGGGTTCGCGGGGGCACACGCGAGATCATCACCCTTCTCAGCTTCGTTCTGGCCGCCTTTCTGGCCCTGGTCGCCCTGCCCCTGACCGCGCCCTTGGGGCGGATGCTGATCGACCCCGACTGGGCAGGTTCGATCTTCGCCGCCATCATCAGCTTCCTGGTGGTCTATTTCGGCATCCGCATCTTCGGCTCGGTTCTGTCCAAGCGCGCTCAGGCCCATCCCACGCTCGGGACCATCGACCGTTTCGTCGGCATCCTCGTCGGCGCGGGCCGTTCGCTGGTGCTGCTGGGCGCGATCCACCTGGTCATCGTCGCTGCCATGCCGGGCGAGCGCACACCGTCCTGGCTCTCGGAGGCGACTCTGCGTCCGCTCAGCGCCGGCGCCGCCCGCGCCATCCAGATCATCCTGCCCGGCATAGGTCGCGGAGCCGACGCCATCAGCCCCGTCGTCGATTCGTCCGTTCGCAGAGGCTTTTCGAACGATCAAGCCTTGCCCTCGCCCCAAACCGGCCCTAACTCGCGCCCGTCCGCCGCCCAGTAGAATTTCGCCTGTCATCGGAGCCCCCACGATGCGCAGCTTGCCTCACGACATCTCCGCTCCGGTCGTCCACCGCGAGCATCACCGCGACGCGGACGACGACCGTCCGCGCCTGGAATGTGGCGTCTGCGGCGTCTGGGGCGCGGACAAGGACGAAGCTTCGGGCATCGTCGCCCTCGGCCTCCACGCTCTCCAGCATCGCGGCCAGGAAGCCTGCGGCATCGCCTCGGTCAACACCGAGCGTTTCCACACCGAACGCCACATGGGCCATGTGGGCGAGGCCTTCGGCGGCACGGACCTGGCCAAACGCATGCCCGGCCCGGCGGCCGTGGGCCATACCCGCTATTCCACCGCCGGCGGCAGCTTCCTGCGCAACATCCAGCCGATGTTTGCCGACCTGGACCAGGGCGGCATCGCCATCGCCCACAACGGCAACCTGACCAACTTCCACTACCTGCGGAACCAGCTGGTCGGCGAGGGCTCGATCTTCCAGTCCACCTCGGACTCCGAAGTCATCCTCCATCTGATCGCCCGCAGCCGTAAGGCCAAGATCGTCGACCGCTTCATCGACGCCCTCGCCCGCATCGAAGGCGGCTATGCCCTGGTCGCCCAGACCCGCACCAAGATGATCGGGGCCCGCGACCCGCTGGGTATCCGCCCGCTGGTGCTGGGCAAGCTCGGCGACGCCTGGGTCATGGCGTCCGAGACCTGCGCGCTCGACACCATCGGCGCGACCTTCGTGCGCGACGTCGAACATGGCGAGGTCATCGTCATCGACCATGAGGGCCTGCGGTCGATGAAGCCGTTCCAGACCCGGGCCGCCCGCCCCTGCCTGTTCGAATACGTCTACTTCTCCCGCCCCGACAGCGTCGTGAATGGCCGTTCGGTCTATGGCGTCCGCAAACGCATGGGCGAGGGCCTGGCCCGCGAGTTCCCGATCGAGGCCGACGTCGTCGTGCCCGTGCCCGACTCCGGCGTCCCCGCCGCCCTCGGCTATGCCCAGGCCAGCGGCATCCCCTACGAGATGGGCATCATTCGCAGCCACTATCTGGGACGCACCTTCATCCAGCCCAGCCAGGGCGCCCGCCAGAAGGGCGTGGCCATGAAGCACAGCCCCAACCGATCGGTGATCGAGGGCAAGCGCGTCGTCCTGATCGACGATTCCATCGTGCGCGGCACCACCTCGGTGAAACTGGTCCGCGCCGTCCGCGACGCCGGTGCGACCGAGGTCCACCTGCGTTCGGCCTCGCCGCCGATTCTGTGGCCCGACTTCTACGGCATCGATATGCCGGAGCGGGACCAGCTGATCGCCGCCAACAAGACCATGGAAGAGATGCGCCAGATGCTGGAGGTCGACTCGCTCGGCTTCCTGTCCGTCGACGGTCTCTACAAGGCGATGGGCGAGACCGGCCGCAACGACGCTGCGCCCCAGTTCACCGACCACTATTTCACCGGCGACTATCCGACCCGCCTCGTGGACCGCGAGATCGAGGAAGGCGGCCGCGACGCGGTCACCCGGCAACTTTCCCTGCTGGTCAGCGCTTAAGCTTCCATGACGACGAACCTCGGCTACTTCACCCTCGACACGGTCGATATCGCCAAGGCCAAGGCCTTCTACGGTGCCCTGTTCGGCTGGACCTTCGACGAGGAGGCATCGAAGTCGACCTACGCCCACGTCGCCGACAGCAATCCGCCGTTCGGCTTCACCAAGGTCGAACGCGCCCGCAGCCACGCCCACCTCTATTTCCGGGTCGAGGACATCGCCGCGACCTGTGCGCGGGTCAACGAACTCGGCGGCAAGGCGGCCATCCCCGCCGAAAGCCCCACCGGCCTCTCCTGCGCCGTCTGCGACGACCAGGGCGTGAGCTTCAGCCTCTGGCAGGCGGCGGAAGGCTACTAGGCGGCTTTCGCCATCGGGGTCGTCGCGCTATCAGGCGCGATGACTTCCGACCTCCCTCTCAATGATCGCATCGCCCTCGTCGTCGGGGCCTCGCGCGGCATCGGTTACGAGGCCGCCCTGGCCCTGGCCAAGGCCGGCGCCCACGTCGTCGCCGCCGCCCGCACCCAGGGCGCTCTCGAAGCGCTGGACGACGAGATCTATGCCGCGACGGGCAAGCACGCGACCTTGGTTCCGTTCGACCTGATCGACGGCGGCGGCATCGATCGTCTGGGCGGCGCCATCTTCAGCCGCTTCGGCAAGCTGGATATCTGGGTCAACGCCGCCGCCACCTTGGGCGCGCAAGGCCTGACGCCCGTCAGCCACATCGATCCGCGCGGCTTCGCCAAGATCGAGAAGACCAACTTCACCGGGACCTACCGCCTGATCCGCTCGCTGGAGCCGCTGCTGCGGGCTTCCGACGCGGGCCGCATCATCCACCTGACCACCAGCCTGGCGCGGGAGCCCAAGGCCTTCTGGGGTCTCTACGCCGCGACCAAGGCGGGCGCCGAGGCCCTGATGCTCTCCTGGGCCGACGAGATCGAGAACACATCCGTCCGCCTCAGCGTCCTCGACCCCGGCCGCATGCGCACCCAGATGCGCGCCCAGGCCTTCCCGGGCGAAGATCCGGAAACCCTGCCCCACCCGTCGGACATCGGCCCGCTGGTCGTGGAACTCGCGCGCAGCGACCTCACGCCGCCGCAGCGCGTCTCGTTCAAGGAATGGCAGGGGAATCTCCCCGCCGTCGCCCTGATCTAGGGCGCCGCCGGGTTCGGTCTCAGCCCTCGATGAAGGCCAGCAGCTCGGCGTTGACCTGATCGGCGTGGGTCGTGGCCATGCCGTGCGGCAGGCCGGGCAGCACCTTCAGCACCCCCTTGGGCAGCAGGGGCGCCGACAGCATCGCCGAGTCTGCGATTGGCACGATCTGGTCGTCGTCGCCGTGCAGGACCAGCACCGGGATATCGATCGACTTCAGATCCTCGGTGAAATCCGTTTCCGAGAAGGCCTTGATGCAGTCGTAATGGGCCTTGGTCCCGCCCATCATCCCCTGACGCCACCAGTTGTCGATCACGCCCTGATCGACCTTCGCGCCCGGCCGGTTGAAGCCGTAGAAGGGCCCGGCCGGCACATCGACGTAGAATTGCGCTCGATTGGCGGCCAGCGCCGCACGGAAGCCGTCGAACACCTCGATCGGCAGACCGCCCGGATTGGCGTCGGACTTGACCATGACCGGCGGCACCGCGCCCATCAGCACGGCCTTGGACACGCGGCTGGTACCATGACGACCCAGGAAGCGCGCCACCTCGCCGCCGCCGGTCGAGTGACCGATCATGATGGCGTCCTTCAGGTCCAGCGCCTCGAACAGCACCTTCAGGTCGTCGGCATAGGTGTCCATCTCGTTGCCGGTCGCCGTCTGGGTCGAACGGCCGTGGCCGCGCCGGTCATGCGCAATGACGCGGAACCCCTTGTGCAGGAAGAACAGCATCTGGGTGTCCCAGTCGTCGGCGGACAGCGGCCAGCCGTGGGAGAAGACGATCGGCCGCCCCGTACCCCAATCCTTGTAAAAGATTTCGACGTTCTCGGCGGTGGTGATCATCGGCATGGGGAGGCTCCTGACAAGGGGAAGCGTGACCATATCACCGTTAGCGCGACATTGGCCTGACCAATCGCGTCACCTTTGGTTTCAACGCGAACTCGGGCCGACGGAGGCCTACTTCTTCGGCGCGTGCTTCTGCCCGGTTCGAACGCGTCCGGACCGCGACACCTGCCTCGCCCCGCCGCGAGCGCCCTTCTGGATCGCAACGGACGAACCTGCCTTCTTCGACGCACTCGACTTCACCGCCCCGATGACGCGCGGCTTGGCGACGCGGGTCTTCTTCTGCTCCAGCGCCTTGCCGGGCAGACGGCTTTCCTCTTCCGACTTCTTGCGGACGGCCCGGGGCGCGGTCTTGGCGTCGCCCTTGTAGCGTTCGGGCCCCGACTTGGCGCCGCCGGTCGCATACGGGTTTTCGGACCCGCCCTTGACCGTCAGCCGGATCGGCACGCCGGGCAGATCGAAGCTCTCGCGAATGGAGTTGGTCAGGTAGCGGATGTAATGCTCGGGCAGGTTTCCGCCACGGCTGGCGAACAGCACGAAGGTCGGCGGACGGGCCTTGGTCTGGGCCATGTATTTGGTCTTGATCCGCTTGCCGTCGACGGCGGGCGGCGGGTGTCTCTGGGTCGCCATCGACAGCCAGTCGTTCAGGTCCTTGGTCTTGACCTTCACCGACCAGGTCGCGTGCGCCTTCAGCACCGCTGGCATCAGCCGCTCCACGCCGCGGCCCGAGTGCGCGGACAGGGCGACGAACTCGGATCCCTTGAGCTGGGGCAGCTTGTTCTCCGCGAGGCTCTTCAACTCGGCCATCTTGGCCTGCGGCTGGTCTTCGAGGTCCCATTTGGCCGCGACATAGACCAACGCCCGGCCCTCGCGCTCGACCAGATCGGCCAGCTGCAGGTCCTGCACGTCGAACGCGTTGTCCTTGTCCATGACCAGAACGACGACTTCGGCGAAGGTGATGGCGCGAATGGTGTCGGCGACCGACAGCTTCTCCAGTTTCTCCTGCACCCGCGCCTTGCGACGCATCCCGGCGGTGTCCACCAGGCGGATGTTCTGGCCTTCGTATTCCCAATCGACCGAGATGCTATCGCGCGTGATCCCCGCCTCCGGGCCGGTCAGCATCCGGTCCTCGCCAATCAGACGGTTGATCAGCGTCGACTTGCCGGCGTTCGGGCGGCCGATGATGGCGATGCGGATCGGCTTGTCGGGCTCGTCGATCTCTTCGATGAAGATGTCGGCGCTGGCGGTCACCAGGGCAGCGTACAGGTCCGCCATCCCCTCGCCGTGCTCGGCCGAGATCGCGACCGGCTCGCCGAAGCCCAGCGAATAGGCCTCGCCCACCCCGCCACCGCTCTCACGGCTCTCGGACTTGTTGGCCAGCAGAATGACCGGCTTGGACTGATGACGCAGGCGTTCCGCGAAGATTTCGTCCAGCGACGTCACGCCTTCGCGGGCGTCCATCATGAACAGGATGACGTCGCCGTCTTCGATCGCCAGCTCGGTCTGCTCACGCATCCGGCTTTCGAGGCTGTCGTCGGTGACGTCCTCATAGCCCGCCGTATCGATCAGCGTCAGGTCCATGTCACCCAGATTGCCGTCGGCATAGCGACGGTCGCGGGTCACGCCCGGGCGATCGTCGACGAGCGCCAAACGCTTGCCGACAAGGCGGTTGAACAGTGTCGACTTGCCCACATTGGGGCGGCCGACGATGGCGAGCTTCAGTGCCATGTCGGCCTTCTAGCGTAATTCGCGGCGTTTGGTCAGCGGATGCTGACCAGTTCACCGTCATTGGTCAGGACGTAGAGCGCGCCGTTGTAGGCGGCCGGAGCGATATAGGCGGGTGCGCCGAGACGCAGGGTCTGTTGCAGGGCGCCCGTCTTCGGATCGAAGGCCACGGCCTCGCCGTCCGAGTTGACCAGAACCAGTCGGTTCGAGGCCAGGATCGGACCCGACCATTCCGGCCGCACGGTGCGATCCCAGAAGCCCAGGAAGCCGCCCTCCTGACGCACGCGACCCTCGTTCAGGTCGCGGGTCCAGTAGACAGCGCCGCTATCGCGGTTCACCAGGGTCAGTTCGCCCGCCTTCGACACGACATAGACGACGTCACCGGCCGGCAGGGGCGCGTTCACGCCGGCGACCGGCAGGGACCACTTGGGCTGGCCGGTGCGAATGTCCATGGCCTGCATCACGCCCGAGTGGCTGACGGCGTAGACGAAACCGCGCGAGATGACCGGACGACCCGCGATGTCGCGAATCTCCGACAGGGCGCTGGTGCGGCTGGTGCGCGACAGGACCTGGTTCCAGACCGGTTGGCCGTTGGTGGCGCGCAGGGCGACCACTTCACCGGACGAGAAGGGCGCGATGACCGTGTCGCCGCTGACCGACGGGCTCGACGCGCGCAGGACGCGGGCCGGCTCGACGATGCCGCGATACGACCAGTCCTGCAGCCCCGTCGCGGTGTTGAAAGCGATGATCTGATTGTCCACGTCGATGACGAAGACGCGGTTGCCCGCCACCGTCGGAGCGCCATGGATCGGGACTTCGACCGGCTGGGTCCAGACGACCGCGCCTGTGTTGGCGTCGAGCGCCGTCATGGTGCGATAGCCCGAGGCTACGAAAACCTTACCGCCGCTGACGGCCACGCCGCCGCCGAAACCGCCGCTCAGCGAGCCGCCGCCTTCGGAGACAAAGGCAATCGGCAGGCCGAAGGCGGACACGCCGCCCGAGGCTTCACGACCGGTCGGCTTGACGTCGACCTTCCAGACCACGGCGCCCGATCCGGCGTCCACGGCCGTGACGGTCGATTCGCCGTCCATGACGAAGACCTTGCCGGCGTCGGCGACGACCGGGGCCATGACCTGACGATCACGGGCCGAACCTTCGCCGATGCGACGACGCCAGCCGATGGTGAACTCGGGCGCAGCGATCACATGCTCGATCGAGGCCTCGGCGTTGCCGCCCGGCATCGGCCAGGCTGTCGCGGCCACCGGCCCCGGCAGGAAGAAGTCGCGACCCGCCAGACCGGCCGCAGGGGCCAGCTGCTGTTCGAACGACAGGATCGAGATGCGCTGCCCCTCGCTGGCCGTGGCCTGCGGCTCGTCGTCCTGCCCCAGGCCGAACGGAAGGATCCGCCGGGCCGAGGCGCAGGACGTCAGCGAGGCGGCCAGCCCCAGCACGATGGCGGTCTTCAGCACGCGCGTTGCGGTCGTCATCCGAGCTCCGGTCGTCATCAGGCGGGTATTCACTGTTGGGCGGCCCCAGCCTGAGCTTGGGCAGCCTGGGCGAGTTGTTCGGGGCTCGGGGCGGGCGGGGCCGCCGGTGGCGTGACCGATTGGGCCGCGACGATGGCCGGCAGGCCGCCGGCGACGCCGGTGTCGATCATGCCGATGGCGGCCTGGGCGCGCTGACGGATCGAATCGGGCACGTCCTGACCCAGGGTCAGCAGCACCAGGACCTCGCGCGCCTCGGCCGGCTTGTTAAACTGCAGGCGGGCCATGCCCAGAGCTTCCTGCGCGAAAGGCACCAGCGGGCGGCCTTCCTTGGTTAGGGGCTCCAGCTTGGCCTCCAGGTCTTCCAGCGTCGCGCCGTTGTCCATCATCAGCAGGACCGACTTGTAGACGGCCGTGTCGTGCAGGATCGGATCGCCCGAGGCCTTGGCGGCGTCGTCGAGCAGCCGGATCGCGTCGGGAATGCGGTTCGCGGCCACGGCGAGGCCGGCCCGCTGTTGCAGGGCCATGGCCTTGTAGGCGCCGTTGCCCTTGTCGCCGGCCTCGGTGAAGGCGGTCTCCGCCCCGGCCGAGTTGCCGTTCTGAAGGGCTTCGAGACCGCGCTGATAGGCGATCGAACCCGCATGGGCCTGGCTGGTCTGGAAGCTCTGCCAGCCCCACCACGCCAGGGCGGCGATCAGCGCGACCAGCAGGATTCCGCCCGCGATGGGCAACCAGTTGCGCGCCAGGCGCTTGAGGCGTTCGGAGCGGATCTCCTCCTCGACCTCTTCGAAGACATCAGTCACTAGCGGAGCCGCCCCAAGAAAAACGCTGAAAAGCCAATCGGCGCGGACCCTAGAGGGTCGCCATCGCCCTCGCAACGCCTGTTGAAGACAAGACGGGGACTACGGCAGAGCCGGCTTTTTGGAGAAGTAGGTCTCGACTTCGGCAGGAAAACGGCGGGCCTTCACATCGGCCGCATAGGTTTCGACCGCACGGTCGATCTCACCGCGCAGGTCGGCGTACTTCCGCACGAATTTCGGCGTCCAGTCGAACAGCCCAAGCATGTCCGGCGTCACCAGCACCTGACCGTCGCACGCCGCCGAGGCGCCGATGCCGATCGTCGGCTTGGAGATCGCCTCGGTGATCTCGCGCGCCAGCCCCTCGGCCGTCCCTTCGATCACCACCGCAAAGGCGCCGGCATCCGCCGTATCGTGGGCCGATTGCAGGATCCGCGCGTGTTCCGCCGCCTCGCGCCCCTTGGCCTTGAAAGAGCCGTCGATGTTGATCGACTGGGGCAAGAGGCCGACATGCCCCATCACCGGCACGCCCCGCCTGACCAGATATTCGATGGTGGCCGGGACTTCCGGCCCGCTTTCGACCTTCACGGCCTGGGCCCCAGTCTCCTTCAGGATCCGCACGGCATTGGCATAGGCCTGCTCCACCCCGGCCTCATAGCTGCCGAACGGCATGTCGATGACCACCAGGGCCCGCTTAGAACCCCGCATCACCGCCTGCCCGTGCAGGATCATCATCTCCATGGTGACCCCGACGGTGGAGGTCATGCCGTGCACCGCCATCCCCAGGCTGTCTCCGACCAGAAGCACGTCGCAGTGCGCATCCATGATCTCGGCCATTGGGGCGTCATAGGCGGTCAGCATGACGATCGGCTCGCCGCCCTTGCGACCGGTGATCTCCGGCACCGTGATCCGCTTCACGGTTTCCTGTTTCTGGCTCGACATGTCAGCTCCGCTTGTGGCGGCGGAGAGATAGGCGTCCCCATCCCTCCCGTCGACCCGGGATCAGACGTCTTGCGACAGCCTCACCACCCCGGCGGCGGCCAGGGCGATCAGGGCGCCGGCGGCGATCCAGAACATCTGCATCCCCCCCATCGACCCCAGGCTGACGTCCGCCAGACCGAGTTGCGACAGGCCCGAACCCACCGCAGTCTGGACATTGACGCTC
Organism: Brevundimonas sp. FV1ye28; assembly: GCF_058681135.1. NCBI lineage: Bacteria > Pseudomonadati > Pseudomonadota > Alphaproteobacteria > Caulobacterales > Caulobacteraceae > Brevundimonas > Brevundimonas sp. FV1ye28. Next base: position 891,313 of record NZ_CM178731.1, read on the forward strand.
GCCGCCTCGAACCCCTGCCCGATCACCCGCCCGGCGACGGGCGCCTGGCTGTCGGACAGGCGCAGGTTCAGGTTCATCGATTCCTTCACCGCGATCACCCCGCCGACCAGACCAGCGACGGTCAGGGCCAGGGTGCGAACCCGGCTGGAGGAATGCAGCTTGGTCTCGACCTCCGCCGCGAACAGGCTCGCATCGGCCATCTGGGGCGAGCGGGCGAACAGCCGCTCGATCATCGGATCGAATTCATCAGCCGACATGGGTCGACCTCCCCGGCTGCCCGACATCCGGCGAAAGCCGGGCGCGGAGTTTATCCAGACCACGTTTGACATGAGACTTCACCGTTCCAAGCGGCAGATTCATGGCCGTGGCGATCTCGGGATGAGACAGCCCCGCGCCATGGCACAGGGACACGCAAAGGCGTTCGGTTTCGCTGAGCGACTTCAACGCCTCGTCCAGATCGACCAGCCCCGCCTGATCCCGCGCCGGGGCGATGTCGTCCTCTCCCGGTTCGATCTCGGCGACATAGCGGGCGTCCCTGGCCTTGCGCTTGAGATACAGGCGCGCGGCGATCCGCTTGACCCAGGCGGCGAAGGTGCCCTCGCCTCTGAACTCGGCGCATTTCTCGAACGCCTGCAGGAAGGCGTCCTGCGCGACATCGTCGGCTTCGGAGCCTTGCGCGCCCATGCGTCGCAGCAGGGATCGCACGGCAGAGCCGTGGCGGCGGACCAGTTCGCCGAACTCTCGACGTCCGCCCGCCGCCGCAAGGGCGGCGAGCTCGACATCGTGTTGGTCCATCAGGGCCTTTGGCATGACAGTTCCCCCTGTCTGTACCCGGGCTCAGTCCTTGTTCTTGTTGAAGAAGCTCAGAACGATGAAGGCCAGACCGATGGTGATCGGGATTGCGGACAGACCCAGCAGGCTGCCGTCGAAGTTGGGGCCGTCGCTCCAGTCGTCGCCGAAGCTGCGCATCTCGTTGATGATGCTGAACCCCGCCATGCCGATACCGACGGCCAGCCAGATGATGCCCCGGCGGATGTCCCGGGTCCGCGACGGGATGTTCTTGGTCGCCTCGGTGCTCAGGGCCTCGATGACCTCGGGCGGCAGGGGCTGGCCCTTGTCGATGGCGGCGCGGACGGTCGCCTGCATCTCGCGACGCTCGCGGCTCTTGAAGTAGGTCGGGCCGACGATGATGGCGGTGATGGTGCCGAAGACGGCGAAGATGGCGAAGATTCCAACGAACTCTTCCATGGGATGTCCCCTCTTTTCGATGATGACCGGAGCCTGATGCCCGGGCCTTCTGATCACAAGAGGCGGCGGCGGCGCCCAACGGATGCGATCACCGACGTGAAATCTTCGTAAGGTGAAGCCTGACGACGTCTGATCTGCCGGCGCCGGACCCTGGCGGGCGTCTCTGCCGTACCCTAGCGTTCCTGCATCCACGGAGATCGCCATGACCGTCCGCCTTGTCGCCCTTGCCGTCTGCGTCCTCCTCGCCGCCGGATGCTCGCCCCGAACCGACGCGATCGACGAAAGCGGGACCGAGGTCGTGCCGCCCGATACCGGACCACAGCCCCTGACGGCCGAGCACATCGCCAATCTGATCGCCGCCGACGGCGCCCAGCATACGGTTCTGGTCCTGACCGGCCCCGCCGATCCGACCGGGTTCGACAAGGTGCTGCAGGGTATCGCGACCGGCGCCCCCGAATGGCTGGCCCTGGTCCCCGCCATCCAGCCCGCGACCGACGGCATGTATGCCGAAGGGCTCCAGGACGCCCTCGCCACCGCCCTGACCCTCAATGCGCCCGGCGTCCTCGCCTTGATGCCGGCGAATGCTGCTCCGGTGTTCGTCTGCACCGCCACGACGCCGCCCGACGCCCGCACGATCGCGTCCCGGGCCGCCCTTCAGGCCGTCGAAGATCCAGCGCTCCAGGCCCGCAAGGCGCGTTGCCTCGCCTACATGGATGCGGACGAGGCTCAGTTGGCGGCGCTCGAAGCCGAGTAGGTCGCCTGTATGGGTGGATGCAAGGTCGCGGAGAAAATGCCATCTAGACCGAAACCAACAGGAGTTCCGCCATGAGCCACGTCACCTATCGGATCGTCGAACACGACGGCGGCTGGGCCTACAAGGTCGGCGACACCTTCTCCGAGACCTTCCCGGATCATGACGCCGCCAAGGCCGCCGCCGTCCGCGCCAGCCGCGAACAGCGCGTCGCCGACCAGACCGCCATGATCGAATACGCCGACTCGACCGGCGCCTGGGTCACCGAACGCGCCGACGGCCACGACCGCCCCGAGACGGACGTCGAGGGGTAAACCTCACTATCTCCCGCTCATCCCCGCGAAAGCGGGGACCCAGTTCTGTGGGCGCTCGGTCGCGGCCCACATTTCACTGACATCAATCCCACGCACCGTGCCCCGCGAAAGCACTGGGTCCCCGCTTTCGCGGGGATGAGCGGAATCGGGGCGTTGAGGATTTATTTCCTACTTATGCCTTGCACCAGCGACCTTGTCGCGCCATCTGCACAGGACGGTCTTTGACACGTCCAACATCCCGTCCACTCGCCGGACCAACTTCATCGGCGCATCCGCCGTCCGCCTCTGATTCTATTGGCATTTTCCGACCTTCGTCCGTTTTGTCCGTTTTGTCAGGGTGTTTTCAGCGGACAAATCTGGACAGAACTTCAGCTCGGGAACGCCGGCTCATAGATCTCCGGCTTGAACCCGACGATCGTCCGGTCGCCGAGGTCCAGCACCGGCCGTTTGATCATCGACGGCTGGGCCAGCATCAGGCCGATGGCCTTTTCCGCGTCCAGCCCCTCCTTGTCCGCCGCATCCAGCGCCCGGAACGTCGTCCCCGCGCGGTTCAGCACGATCTCCCACCCGTGCTCGGCGACCCAGCCTTCCAGCGTGGCCCGGTCGATCCCCGACTTCTTGTAGTCATGGAAGGTGAAGGCGCGCCCGTGCTGATCCAGCCAGACCCGCGCCTTCTTGACCGTATCGCAGTTGGGGATGCCGTAGAGGGTGGGGATCACCGGAACTTCCTCAAACCGCGCGGTCCCATCCGCCCCGCTCCGGCGCGCTTGCCGAGCCAGTCCTTCCAGTCCGGCCAGTTCCGGCGACGTCCGCCGCCATCAACCCACTCGGGGCCCGCCTCGCCGATGAAGACGGCGATGTCGGTCAGTCCGCCCTGCTTGAAAGACTGCAGCTTCACGCCCTTCCCGCGGCCCATCTCGGGCAGTTCCTCGGCCTTGAAGATCAGGGTCTTCAGGTTCTCGCCGATGGTCACGACATGGTCGCCCGTGACCCGGATCGCAGCCAGCAGGTCACCGTTCAGCACCTGTTTCCCGCCCCGCTTCTGGGCCAGCAGTTCGTCCTCGGGCGCGATGAAGCCATATCCGGCCTTGGAGGCCATCAGCAGTTTCGAGCCCGGCTGATGCGCCAGCACCGCGATGATGGCCGCGCTCTCCTCCAGCTCGATCATCAGCCGCAGAGGCTCGCCGTGGCCGCGCCCGGAGGCCAGCTTGTCGGCCCCGACCGTGAACACCCGCCCGTCCGACGCCGCCACCAGCAGCTTGTCGGTCGTGAACCCGGGCACGAGGAAGCCGAGCGAATCGCCCTCCTTGAACTTCAGCTCCGACGGATCCTCGACCTTGCCCTTAACCGCGCGGATCCAGCCGCGCTCGGACAGGATCACCGTGATGGCTTCCTTCGGAATGAAGGCCTCGGCGGGCGTAAAGGCCGATGCGTCCACGGCTTCCGCGATCGTCGTCCGGCGCGGCGAGACCATGGCCTTGCGCGTCGCCTGAAGCTCCTGTCCGATCTTCTTCCACTGTTTGGCGGGCGAGGAGGTCAGCGCCTGCAGGTTCGCAAGTTCCTCGGCCAACGCCTTGTATTCGTTCTCGATCGCCATCTCCTCGATCCGCGCGAGCTGACGCAGACGGGTGTCGAGGATGTAGTCCGCCTGCATCTCCGACAGGCCGAACCGGGCGATCAGCACGGCCTTGGGCGTTTCCTCCTCGCGGACGATCCGAATGACCTCGTCCAGGTTCAGGAAGACGATCCTGAGCCCTTCCAACAGGTGCAGCCGCTTCTCGACCCGCTCGATCCGCCATTGCGAGCGCCGGTTCAGCACCTCGCGCCGATGATCCAGGAAGGCCTGCAGACAGGCTTTCAGCCCCATGACCCGAGGCGTACCGGTCGCATCCAGCACGTTCATGTTGACCGGGAAACGGATCTCCAGGTCCGACAGCCGGAACAGGCTCTCCATCAGGCTGTCGGCGTCGATGTTGCGGCTCTTGGGCTCGATGACGACGCGAATGTCCTCGGCCGACTCGTCGCGGACGTCGCCCAGCAGCGGTGCCTTCTTCTGCTCGATCAGCTCGGCCAGGGCCTCGATCAGCTTGCCCTTCTGGACCTGATATGGAACCTCGGTGATGACGATCTGGTAGCCGCCCCGCTCCAGCGGCTCCCGCTCCCAGCGCGCCCGCAGACGCACCCCGCCCCGCCCCGTCTCATAGGCCTCAAGGATCGAGGCATGCCCCTCGACCGCCACCCCGCCCGTGGGAAAATCCGGCCCCGGAACGATCTCGGCCAGCTCGCCCGTCGTCGCCTCGGGCTTCTCGAGCAGCAGCAGACAGGCGTCGATCAGTTCGCCGACGTTGTGCGGCGGGATCGAGGTCGCCATGCCCACGGCGATCCCCGACGACCCATTGGCCAGCAGGTTCGGGAACCCCGCCGGCAGAACGATCGGCTCCTCATCCTGATCGTCATAGGTGGGCCGGAAGTCCACGGAATCCTGGTCGATTCCGTCCATCAGCAGCACGGCCGCCGCCGTCAGCTTGCACTCGGTGTAGCGCATGGCCGCGGCGTTATCGCCGTCGATATTGCCGAAGTTCCCCTGCCCGTCGACCAGGGGATACCGCTGGGCGAAGTCCTGGGCCAGGCGGACCAGGGCGTCATAGATCGAGGCGTCGCCGTGCGGGTGATAGGTACCCATGACCTCGCCGACGACCTTGGCGCATTTCCGCGCCGCCGCCTGCGGGTTCAGCCGCATCTGGTGCATGGCGAACATGATCCGCCGGTGCACCGGCTTGAACCCGTCGCGCACGTCCGGCAGGGCCCGGTTGGTGATCGTCGACAGGGCGTAGGCGAGGTAACGCCGCGACAGAGCGTCGCTCATCGGCTCGTCGATGATACGGCCGCCTTCGGGCGGAGGGGTGTGGATGGTCATGGGCGGTCGAATCACTCAGGCGAAGGCCGAAGTCTAGCGGCTTCCTCAGTCGAGGGCGCGGAACCAGCGGTCGATCAGCACGGCCTCGGCCCGGCGTGCGGCCGTCCGCTCCTCTGCCTCGGCGTCCACGCCCCACTGACGTTCCTGGAAGGCCTCGTCGATCCGACTGATCTCGAAGGCCTCCTCCCCGGAAAGCGCCCTGCGATGCACCGCCAGCCCCAGGATCGCGCTGCCCAGCAGAGGCACCGCCATGGCCAGGGCCGTCAGCCGGAAGTCGTCGAGCTCCAGCGCCAGCTCCCGCACCGTGGCGATGCTCTCCGGCGATTGTTCGACATGAATGATGCCCGAGGTTTGCTGGACGACGACGCCCAGCTCGCGCTCCGCCCATTCCCGCCACGGGGACCAGGCCTTCGCCTGTTCGGCCACCAGCGGCGTCGGGTGTTCGGCGAGGTAGCAGAGCAGATCCGACCCGACATAGGCCGCGATCTCCTCGGCCACAGGCTCGCGCGTGACGGCGACCCGGTCGATGGCCGTGGCCGCGATCCGCGTCGCCGGCATGGTTCCGGGGTCGAGGAACTCCCCCTGCGCCGCCCATTCGTCGGCGACCATGCGCGCGGCGGCCTCGGTCGGCATCAGGAAGCGATTATGAGCCGGCGTCTTGGGCGCGCGCCCGTCCAGCAGCACGACCCAGCCGCCTGCGTCTTCGGCCGAGACAGACGCCTCCGTCCAGAAGCGCTTCAGACGCTCCTCGGATTCCCGGAACCCCTTGCGGGCGGCGACCATCGGGTCCAGCGGCGGGATGTGGCTCATGCGAAGGCTCGTGCGGCAAAGCGGTGAAGTGCGGCTTCGAGGTCGTCGAAGTCCGTAGCGACGTGAGTGGCCCCGGCGGCGATCTGTTCCTCCGGCGTATGGAAGCCCCAGGCCACGCCTTGCGGCAGGACCCCGGCCGCTACCGCCATGGAGATGTCGTGCGCCGTGTCGCCGATCATGACGGTCGAGGCCGCATCCGCCCCACACGCCGTCATCGCCGCATGCAGCATCGCCGGATCCGGCTTCCCCGGCCCGTCCTCGGCGCAGTGGGACGACACGAAGATCTCCGCCCACCCCGCCCGCGCCAGGTTCCGCGCCACGCCCCGCCGGTTCTGACCCGTCGCCAGCGACAGCCGCCAGCCGTCCTTGTGCAGACGACGCAGGGTCTCCAACGCGCCGGGGTACAACGGCTCCTCGTGACCCGAGGCGTACAGCCGGTTGAAGCTGGCCCGGAAGCCTTCGGTGAAGCGCTCCAGCTCTGCCAGCGTCAGGCCCGGCTCGAGCACCGCCAGCGCATGCGGCAGGCTCAGCCCCACGATCTGGCGCACCCGGTCATATTCAGGATCGGGCAGGCCCAGGTCCCGCGCGGCATCCGTCGCCGCCTGCAGGATGGAGGCGCGACTGTCGACAAGGGTCCCGTCGATATCGAAGACTGCGAGAGGTCGGCTCATCGCTGGCGCTTCACGCCCTCGAACGGATCGTAGTCCGCCTCGCCCTCGTCGAAGCCGAAATGCTGGAAGCCGGCGCGCAGCTCGGCGCTGATCGGTGCCTCGACGATCAGTTTCCCCCCCGCCGGATGATCGAGTTCGATCCGCCGTGCGTGGAGTTGCAGCTTCAGCGGGCCGCTGAGCTCCGTCGATTTGTCGTCGCCGTATTTCGGATCGCCCAGAATGGGATGGCCGATCGCCTTCATGTGCGCGCGCAACTGGTGCGTCCGCCCGGTGAAGGGCCGCAGCGCCATCCAGGACGCCCGCTGGCCCGCGTGGCTGATCAGGGCGAAGGCGGTCTCGGCCGGCTCCGCGCCGTTCTCCTTCGGCTCGGCCGGGCGCATAATCTCGTAGTCGTTGATGCCCGACTTCTTCAGATGCAGGTCGATCTGGCCCGCGTTCGGCTTAGGCATGCCCATGACGATCGCCCAATAGGTCTTCTTGGCCTGACGCCGCGCAAAGGCACCCGCCAGCCGCTTGGCCGCCTCCGGCCCCTTGCCCAGCAACAGGACGCCCGAGGTGTCGCGGTCGAGACGGTGCACCAGACGCGGCCGGTCCATCCCCTCGCCCCAGGCCGAGAGCAACCGGTCGACGTGGCGCGTCGTCTTGGTTCCGCCCTGCACCGCCAGGCCCCAGGGCTTGTTCAGGGCGATGACCAGATCGTCCTCGTAGATGACCATCGACTTGGCGAAGGCGATGTCGGCGGGCGTCAGGGCCATATGCTCGCCGGGCGCGCGGACGATGGGCTCGGGGATCGGCGGCACGCGCACGGCGGCCCCGGCGGTCAGGCGGCCTTCGGGCTTGATGCGGGCACCGTCGACGCGGATCTGGCCGCCGCGCGCCATCTTCTGCACCTGGATGTTCGACAGGTGCGGCCAGCGCCGGCGGAACCAGCGGTCCAGCCGGATGCCGTCCTCGGCCTCGGCGACATAGAGAATCTGGGCCTCGCGGGCGCCGACGGGCCCCTTGGGCGCGGGCGCTTCGGGTGCGGTCTCGTTGGGGTCGTAGCTCACAGCACGTCTCCGAATGCGCGGCGGGCCAGCATCAGTCCGGCCATCAGGGCCGCGACGGCCAACACCACTGACAGCAGGACATAGGCGCCCGCCAGACCGTAGTCTCGTCGTTCGATCATCAGCACCGTCTCCAGCGAGAAGGCCGAAAAGGTGGTGAAGCCGCCGAGCAGGCCGACCGCTGCGAAGACGCGCACCGTCTCCTGCCCCGCGCCGACCTTCAGGCCCATCCAGCCGACCAGCAAACCCATGGCCAGGCCGCCGACGACATTGACCGTCAGCGTGCCCCAAGGCCAGATCGAGGCGGGAAACAGGCGCGCGGCGCCCAGTCCCACGCCGTAGCGCGCCATGGAGCCAAGCGCTCCGCCAAGGGCGACCAGCAGAAATCTTGTCATGATCGGGGCCTTATAGCGCGCCGCGCGCCTGCGTCACCTGACCGAAACTTCACTTGCCGCGCGACAGGGTTAACGGCGATACCCAAGCTTCGCGTTGTGAGAGAACCCCGTCGGTCCGGCGGCGGGTTCTGACATACTGCCGGGCTGACTTCCCTGAGGTTCGACCGACCGCCATGTCGCATGACGATCAAACGCCCCACGCCGGGCCCAATCTGACGATCCCGGTTTCGTCCGCCGCCCCGCCTCCGGGCGCGGCCGACATTCCCGATCGCCCCGTCCCCGCCGCAACTCCCCCGGCCCAGCCCCAGCCCACGGTCTCGGACGACGGCATCCTGAGGCCGATCCAGGAGAGCGACTATTTCACCATGGATCCGGAGGCCATCCGGATCATCTCGGCCAATATCGACCAGTATTTCAATCAGGCATTGGATATCTTCCCGTTCTGGGAGACCGAGAACAAGCCGGACCGCTTCCACGTCCTGTTCAACCGCCAGATCGAGGAACGCTTCCCCGCCGACGCCGACATTCGGGGCCGTATACACGGCTACGGCCGGCGAGTGTTCAACGCCCTGCGGGTGCATGTCATCACAAAGCGGCTGACCCAGCTCGCGGCCCTGGTGGGGTTTGCGACCATGGCGATCCTTGGGCCTGGCCTGTTCGCTGAATGGACCGGGGGGCAGCCACAAGGGCTGGGGCTCGCGGTCTTGGGCATGCTGATCACGGCCGGCCTTTTCTACGGCGTCTCGGCGATCCTGTTCGTCCAGTATCGGTTCCGTCTGGAGAACGATTCCTACGAACTGTCGCGCGAAGTCGTTCAGAGGACGCGCGAACTCCAGAATCTGTTCACCAACGCCCGCGCCCTATCGGATCAGGCCGAGACCCAGTTTCAGATGGACGGCAAGGGATGGGGCCAGCGCGCCCAGTTCCTGACCCGGCTGGTTCTCTGGATCGGTTCGCGCATGGAATACCTGGAGAAATTCGCCCAGATGGAGCTCTGGCGGGTGCGTCGCGAACGGTACTGGATGCGCTGGGTCGGGCGTATCACCACGCCCTTCGTGCTGCTGGTCTGGCTGGCCGTCTTCGCCTTCTGGCCGGCCCCCGCCGCGAACGAGGCCGGGTTCCGGGTACTACAGTTGATCGCCGTGGCTCTGGCCGTGCTGGTGTCCTGGCTGTCCTACTACCGCTGGCAGACGCCGACGGCTGCCGTGAAGGACAAGCTGGGCGTCGACGGGTGGGTCCGCTACGCCTCGCTGGACGTCGACAACACGATCGGCGATCAGGTTCGGCGCGACAAAGAACGCCTCGTCGAATACCGCGCCCTCACTCGCGGCCGCTGAGCGCGTAACGAACCTCTCGCGCCTCATAGGCCTCGCCCCGATCGGGACGAGCGCCTCGGCCCAGTCGGACTTCGAGCACGGTGGAGGTCGGAGACGGACCCTGGAAGTTCAGACCCACACCGACCCCGACGCCGGATGAGGAATAGCTACGGCCGCCGTAGCGGGTCGATCCGCCGCCGTAGCCGACCGAGACGCTCGGACGGAACCCGCCCGCGCTGTCCGGACGGCCATCGACATAGCGCTGGGTGACCTCGAACCAATCGTAGCCCTGGTCAATCGTCAGATCGGCGGCGCGCAGCAGGGCCATGTCCGCGACCGGGCCGGGAGCGCCCACGCCGTTGTAGGTCACGCGGTAGCGATCGCTCTCGATCCGTTGTTCCGAATAGCCCTGCCCGTTCGGTCCACGCTGGGGGCCATAGGGGGCGAGACTGGCGCAGGCACCGAGGCTGAGGGCTGCGGCGGCGATGACGAGGGTGCGGATCATGGGTCGTCCTTTCGTCGGTTAAGCGCTGTGGGCGTCCAAGGCGTTCCCTCAGGGAGAACGACGGCGGGCTCCCCTCGCAATCCGCCTTGCCCAGCGCTACATCCGCTCAACGTCATCGTGAGAGCCATCCCATGTCCGATCCCGTCGTCATCGTCGCCTTCGCCCGCACGCCCATGGGCGGCTTCCAGGGGGCGTTCAACGGCGTGAAGGCGACCGAGCTGGGCGCTACGGCCGTCAAGGCGGCGGTCGAGCGGTCGGGCGTCTCGCCGGACAAGATCGAGCAGATCTACATGGGCTGCGTCCTGCCCGCCGGGCTCGGCCAGGCCCCGGCGCGTCAGGCGGCCATCGGCGCCGGCCTCGGCCAGCATGTCGAGGCGACGACCGTGAACAAGATGTGCGGCTCGGGCCTTCAGGCCGTGATGATGGCCTCCGACAGCCTCGCGGCGGGCAGCGCCGACATCATCGTGGCGGGCGGCATGGAGTCGATGACCGGCGCTCCCTACCTGATGAACAAGCACCGCGGCGGCGCGCGCATCGGCCACGATGTCATCGTCGACAGCATGTACATGGACGGGCTGGAGGACGCCTATACGCCCGGCAAGCTGATGGGGAATTTCGCCGAGGACTCGGCCCAGACCTATCAGTTCACGCGCGAGCAGCAGGACGCCTACGCTCTGGAAAGCCTCAGCCGCGCCCGCGCCGCCATCGCGAATGGATCCTTCGCCGCCGAGATCACCCCGGTCGAAGTCACCGGGCGCAAGGGGACCGTCACGGTCACCGAGGACGAACAGCCCGGCAAGGCCATGCCGGAGAAGATCCCGACGCTGAAGCCCGCCTTCTCCAAGGACGGCACCATCACCGCCGCCAACGCCTCGTCGATCTCGGACGGCGCCGCCTCCCTGGTCATGACGCGTGAAAGCGTCGCCAAGGCGCTGAACCTGCCGATCGTCGCACGCATCGTCTCCCACGCCGCCCACGCCCATGAGCCCGGCCTCTTCACCACCGCGCCGGTCCCGGCGATGCGGAAGGCGCTGAAGAAGGCCGGCTGGTCCGTCGAGGACGTCGACCTTTGGGAGATCAACGAAGCCTTCGCCGTCGTCCCCATGATCGCCATGCAGGAGATGGGCATCGACCACGCCAGGCTGAACGTGAACGGAGGCGCGACGGCGCTCGGTCACCCCATCGGCGCGTCGGGCGCGCGGGTGCTGACGACTCTTATCTCGGCGCTGCAGAACCGGGGCAAATCCAAGGGGATGGCGTCCCTGTGCATCGGCGGTGGCGAGGCCGTGGCGCTCGCGGTCGAGCTGGTCTGATGACCGATCTGAGCCGTCGTTCCCTTCTCGGCGCGGCGGCTGTGACCGCCGCCTCCACCGGCGTTTCAGGAACCGCCATAGCCCAGACTGTCGCCCCCGCCGACCCGACCGAGGTCGTGCATCTGTGGCCCAAGGGCGCGCCCGGCGGCGAGAACGTCACCGTCACCCCGATCGTACCCGAGCGCTCGACGGATCCGGCCTTCCATGACCGCTTCGCCCAGTACACGACCGACCCGATTCTGACCGTCATGCGGCCCGAGCGGCCCAATGGCGCGGCGCTGCTACTGATTCCCGGCGGAGGCTACCGCTGGGCCGTGCTGGACAAGGAGGGTTTCGACGTCGCCCGGGTCTTCGCGGCGGCCGGCGTGACCTGTTTCATCCTGCGCTATCGCCTGCCCGCCGACGGCTGGACCGCAGGGCCGAACGCGCCCTTGCAGGACGCCCAGCGCGCGCTGCGCCTGATCCGCGCTCACGCTTACGACTACGGCGTCGACCCGGCCCGGATCGCCAGCCTGGGCGCATCGGCAGGCGGTCACCTCGCCGGCCTGCTCGCCGCGCGGTCGGACGCGACCTATGAACCTGTCGACGCGGCCGACGAGGCCTCGCACCGGCCCGACCTGAACATCCTGCTCTATCCCGTCGCGACCCTGGCCGACCCCTTCGCCCACAAGGGATCGCGCGAGCACCTGCTCGGCCTCTCCCCCACGCCTGAACAGATCAGCGCGTGGTCGCTCGACAGGATGGACTGGACCGGCGTAGGCCCCACCGTTCTGATCCATGCCCTCGACGACGCCAGCGTGCCGCCCGAGAACAGCCTGCAACTGCTGACCGCCCTTCGTGCCGCAGCTGTGGTGTCGGAGGCCCATCTGTTCCAGGAAGGCGGCCACGGCTTCGGCATCCGTCTGATCGCGGGAAAACCTGCCGCCGTGTGGCCGGAACTGGTCTTGGCCTTTGGCCGCCGCAACGGCTGGCTTACCGCTTAACCGCGCGATCCACAGGCTTCGACGGCGTCTGCGAGGGACGCGACTTCGCCTCCCGCATCAGGCGGACAAGGACTTGAGGGCCTGTCGACAGAACGATCACGAGCGCACCTGCGTTTGATAGTCGTTCGCAAGATTGCTTGGTCTTTCGCGCCGTGGCAAGCCGGTTTGCGGCGGCTTTTGACTGGATCACGACAATGCGAAGCGACGGAAAACTCGACTATCTCGAGCTGCCCTCTACCGGCCTGCCCGAGACCAAAGCCTTCTATGAGGCCGCGTTCGACTGGACCTTCCAGGATTATGGCCCCACCTATGCGGCCTTCGACCAGGGCCTGGACGGCGGCTTCGACGCCGACACGGACGACCGGCCGAAAGCTCCCCTCCCCGTCCTCTATGCGCACGACCTCCCTGCCATGCTGGCCAAGGTCGAGGCGGCCGGCGGGACCGTCCTCAAGCCGATCTTCGACTTCCCCGGCGGCCGGCGTTTTCACTTCCGCGACCCATCCGGCAACGAACTGGCGGTCTGGTCCGAAGCTTAGCGTGGGTCGATCGACTGGCCGATCTGTTCGGCCAAGGCTCGGTCGGCGCCTTCCACGCTTGTGATCCACACATGGATCTCGGCCGGCGCGGTCGTGCGGGTGAACAGGTGCTCCAGCGCGACGCGGCGGCCGTCTTCGGTGGCGACGACTGAGGCGCGGCCGGTCGTCTCGACCATCTGGCCAGAGTAGATCGGGAACTGCGACGCCGGCCCGGCATAGACCATGACCAGAGGCTGCTGGCCGCGCCGGATCGTCCAGATGTTGAAGTTCGGCCCCGGACGACCGGTCGTGACTGTGAGCCCGGCGGGCAGGTCGACGGTGAACGGCAGGGCGCGGATCGCCGGCGCGTCCAGCACGGTCATGGCGGCCACAGGCGGCTCGGCGATCACAGGTCTCGGGGCGGCGGCGACCGGGGCCGGCGTCGTCGGGCGCGGCGCAGGCGTCGGACTCGCCCTTACAGGCGTCGTCGCAGGCGCGGCCATGGTCGGCGCTGGAATAGTCGTCCGGGGCGCCGCAGCCGGCGCGGGCGTGGTCGTGCGCGGCGTGACGCTGGTGGGCGCGGGCGTAGCCGGACGCGGCGCGGCTGTCACAGGCGCCGCGGTCAAGGGAGGCGGTGTCGCCAGAGGCTGGGTCCGGGGTGGGTTGGCGACGGCGGGCGGCGTGATCGGGGCAGTCCTCGGCGGGGTCGCCACCGGAGCCGACGGGATCGGTGCCGTTCGGGCAGGAGAAGGCGCAATGAAGCCTGGCGGCATCGTCCTTGTCGGGGCCACGGTCGCCGGTTCACGGGGCGGAGCCGCAACGGCACCTGCGGGCGGCGCCGCGTTCAGGCTGCGGGTCAGGGCGCTGCCCGTGGAGGGCGCGGCCTGGGTTTGGGCGATCACGGCAGCGGCGAGAATAAGTAGGTGCGACATGTCGGGAACATCGCCTTTCGGTCCTCCGACGGCAAGCGTCAGGCGGCGTGCAGTTCGATCCAGAAGACGGCGCCCTCGCCCGCGACCGAGTCCACCCCGATCGATCCGCCCTGCAGTTCGACCAGACGCTTGGCCAGGGCCAGACCTATCCCGTGGCCCTCCACAGCGGAGCGTTCCAGCCCCAGTCGGTTGAACGGTTCGAACAATTGGGCCTGCTTCTCAGGCGAAAGGCCGGGGCCTTTGTCGATCACCTCGATGCGGACGCCGTCATGCACACGCCTCGCGCGGAAGGTGACCTCGCCGCCGCCCGCTCCATATTTCACGGCGTTGGTCGCCAGGTTATCGATAACCTGGGCCAGACGCTGCGAATCGGCCAGGGCCACCAGACCGTCACCCTCGCAGATGACTTTCAGAGAAAGCATCCGGGCTTCCGGACGCATGGCCGTGGCGCGTCGGATGTCTTCGAGGATGCCCGGGATGTCGGTGGGCCGCATCTCCACCTTCACCGCGCCTGATTCGGCACGTGCGACGTCCAGAAGGTCGTGGGACAGGGCCTCGACCTGGCGCGCGGTCTTGACCAGCATCGCCGCCATCTCGGCCTGCGTCTCGGTGACCGGGCCCAGCTGGCCGCTGGCCCACAGGTCGCCGATGCCGATGACCCCGCCGATGGGGCTCTTGATCTCATGGGCGACATTGGCGAGCAGGCGCGACTTGGCGGCCGAGGCCTTCTCGGCGCGGAGTTGTCCCGCCTTGGCGCGCGCCGACAGCCGATCGCGTTCCTCCAGCAAGGAGGCGACCAGCAGGATGGGCAGATAACCGAACAGGATGGTCAGTTGCAGCAGCATGGCCCGCTCGGCCCGGTCGCCGATCACCAGATGCCAGGGGCCTACCCCCATCATCATCGAGGAGAGCGACATGACCGAAATCACCACCAGGGCCGCCGTCACGCCCAGGACCTTCAGTCGCACGGCGATGATGATCAGCAGGGGCACCATGACGAAACCCAGCGGCATGGCGACAAGCCAGTAGGTGATGATGCAGACGGCGAAGATCAGGCCGAACAGCAGGACGGTCTCGACCGCTCGCCACGGATTGAACATTGCACGCACGGCTCGCATGTCGAGCGACAGGACAAAGGGGCTGATCACAGCCAGTCCCAGAGCATGCCCGAACCACCAGGTCTGGAAGGTCTCCAGGAAGGGCGACCCGCGCAGCGTGAACTGCAGGACGGCGATAAACAGACCGGCCAGCGCCGGCGCCACCACGGCGACGCACAGTATGAAGCGGCAGGCCCCCTCCACGCTGGCCAGGTTCAGCGTCGGGGCGAAGCGTCGAGCCAGCAGCACCGCCAGCACGATTTCGATCATGTTGGCCAGGGTGAAGATGGCCGACATCATCGGCGTGTTCCCGGCCAGGAACTGTCCCGCCAGAATGCCCAGCGCCATCAGGGCACCAAAACTGAGATCGTAGCCGAAGCCACGACCGCTCCTCAGCCACATGGCGGCGGCCAGGCCGTTCGCCGCCCAAAGGGCCGCGATCATGTCGGAGGTCCTCGCCGTGGTGATGGCGGCGAAGGCCAGGATCATCACACCCAGAACCGTCAGCATGGGTGCCAGGGGCTGCGCGAACAGTCCAGCCGCCGTCGAGGTGCGGATCGCGCGACCAGGCGTGCCGGGTCCCTCCAGGACCTCCGCATCGGTCGCGGTCATCGCGCGGCTTTGGAACATGTGGAGCGACTCAGGTCAGGGAAACTGACGCCAGCTCTAATCCCAGCTTCCTAATATCCCCTGAAGTCAGGCTTGGCCGTCCAGAACCCGTGAAAACCGGCGAACCGCCTCGGCCGGACCGGCCGGATGGTTCCAGACACCGGCGCTGACGGCCAGGAAATCGGCGCCCGCCGCGACCAAGGGCGCCGCGTTGTCGATGGTGATCCCGCCGATGGCCACGGACGGGACTTCCATGACCTCCTGCCAGATCGTCAGGATCTCGGGCTCTGGCCGATGCTCGGTCTGTTTGGTGTCGGTCGGATAGAAGGCGCCGAAGGCGACGTAGTCGGCCCCGGCTTCCGCAGCCTCCATGCCCAGATGACGGCTGTCGTGACAGGTTGCGCCGATCATGGCGGTCTTGCCCATGATCCGCCGGGCCGAGGCCACCGACGCATCCGTCTGTCCGACATGCACGCCGTCGCATCCCAGGGCTGAGGCCAAATCGGGCCTATCGTTTAGGATCACGGCCACGCCACGCCCTTGCGCGATCGGCGCCAGTCGCCTCACCGCCGCCGTGATGGTTGCATCGTCGGCGGGCTTGAGGCGTATCTGAAGTGCGGCGACCGGCCCTGCGTCCAGCGCGCCCTCCAACTGGGCGGCAAACGCGTCCAGATCGTCGATGACCGGAGGCGTGATCAGATAGAGTTGGCAGGTGGCATCGGACATGGGCGGGAGGTGCGACGCCCCGACGCTGACGTCAACCTTGCGAACGCGTTGCAATCGCCCAGATCCCTGCTATAGCGAACCAATCGCATCTAGCGTTTCGGGGCGGCCAAGCTTTGTACGTGTGTAACTGTAACGGTCTGAGGAAGCGCGACGTCGCGTTCGCGATCGAAGCCGGCGCGACGCGCCCGCGCGAGGTTTTCCAGCGCAATCAATGCGAAGCGCAGTGCGCGAAATGCGTCTGCGAAATGCGCCGGATGATCTCCGACAGCCGCGAAAACTTCGCACTCGCAGCCGAGTAGGACTGCGCGGCTGCGGGCCAAAATCATTCGCAATATCAATGTCGTGATAAGCGCTCGCAAATGATCGCGAGCGGTGTTCTTGTGCTATGCCTTGGTTCAACAGACCCCGCCGGGTCTTCGGCATAAGCAAACAGGACACCATGGCCATGAAGGGCGACCCCGCGATCATCCGCACGCTGAACGCAGTGCTCACCAACGAGCTGACGGCGGTGAATCAATACTTCCTGCATGCCCGCATGTTCGAGAGCTGGGGCCTTAGCCACCTCGGCAACGTGATCTACGAAGAATCGATCGGCGAGATGAAGCACGCCGACATGCTGATCAAACGCATTCTCTTCCTGGATGGTCTTCCGAACCTGCAGGATCTGCACAAGCTTAAGGTCGGCGAGGATCCGATCGAATGCCTGGGCGCCGACCTGCAGTTGGAACTCGACAGCCGCGCCACCACTTCGGCGGCCGTGACCCAGTGCGAGGAGGCGCGCGACTATGTCAGCCGCGACCTGCTGATGCGCATCCTCGCCGACACCGAGGAGCACATCGACTTCCTCGAGAACCAGCACAGCCTGATCAACCTGATGGGCGCACAGAACTATCTGCAGTCGGCGATGAAAGAGATCGTCACCGACAAGGCCGCCACCGGTAATTGATATCTACAGCACCTCGCGGCGGCTCAGATGGGCCGTCGCGAGGGCGAGGACCAGCAGTCCAAGGCCACAGCCCAGCCCCAGCGCCGTATTCACGCGCCAGGCCTCGGTCGCCAGCATGTTGACCGGCATCTGCCAGGGGAAGAATACCCCCTGCTTCGCCGAGGTCGCCACGACCGAGAAGAAGGTCCCGCCGATCCCGACCACCAGGGCCGGTACGAAGCTGGCGAACCTCAGGGCGATCCACAGCTGGATGGCGATCATGAGGATGGCGGACAGGAAGACCTTGCCCATCGTGGCGGCGTACCGCGCCAGCTCGAACGGCTCTGCCGGCGTCAACTCCGGCTTGATCGCCGTCGCCAGCATCACCGCAGCCCAGGTCATGGCGAGGGTCAACACACTCATGATCGCGACGACGGCCAACACCATCACGGCCTTGGCCGCATAGAGCCGCCAGCGCGGCAGAGGCAGGCTGCGCAGATGGTCCCACGACCTGGGGCCGTGCTCCATGTGGGCGACGAGCGCCGTGAGGGCGGTCACGCTCATCGGCAGCATAAAATAGGCCCAGATGCCGATGGCGCTCAGCATCCACATCTCCCAGGGCTGAGGCTTATCCCCGCGCAGCACCATGAAGAAGGCGAAGACGGCGATCAGCGACGGGGCGGCGATGGCCAGTACGGCAGCCAGCGACCGGTTCAGCTTGCGGAGTTCGACGGACAGGACGGCGAGCATCAGACGGTCTCCGAGATGCGGGTTTGAGCGGTGCCGTCCGAGACGGAGCGATAGATGCCTTCCAGCGAGCGGGCGCGGGGCGCGATGGCGAAGACCTCGACCCCGGCCTCGACCAGGGCGCGGTTGAGGCCCGCCGTCGCCGCGTCGGGGTCGTCACCCGGCCTGAGGCGCGCGGCCCATCCTTCGGCATCCTGGACCAAGGTCAGGTCGCGGCTGCGCAGCACCTCGACGGCCCTGCCCTCGTCGCCGACGCGCAGGCCAATTTCGGGCGCCAGTTCGGCCTTCAGTCGCGCCAGCTCGCCTTCGAGCACCAGCCGTCCTTCGTTGACGATGCCGATATGGGTTGCGGTCTGCTCGATCTCGCCCAGAAGGTGGCTCGACAAAAGCACCGTCGCTCCCGTGCGTTCGGGCAGGCTCTTCAGGAAGCGACGCATGTCGGCGATGCCGTCGGGGTCCAGCCCGTTGGTCGGTTCGTCCAGGATCAGCACAGGCGGCGCGCCCAGCATGGCCCGCGCAAGGCCCAGCCGCTGACGCATGCCCAGCGAATAGTCCGAGACCCGGCGAGACCCATTCCCAGTCATGTCGACGACCTCCAGCACCCGGTCGATCTCCGTCGTCGGGAGGCCCAGCAGCACCCGCGTCAGGTCCAGGTTCTCCCGCCCCGTCAGATTGCCGTAGAAGCCGTGCGCCTCCAGCAGGGCTCCGACCTTTCGCGCTGCGCCGATCCGGTCGCGGGCCACATCGACGCCGCAGATTCGCGCCTTACCGGCCGTCGGCTTCAGCAGGCCCAGCAGCATCTTCAGGGTCGTGGTCTTGCCCGCCCCGTTCCGCCCGAGGAAGCCGTAAACCGCCCGTTCGGGCACCATCATCGACACGGCGTCCACGGCCAGATGCCGTCCGAACCGCCGCGTCAGGCCTTCGGTCTCGATCGCCGCCGTCATCCGCTAGCCCCTCGGTTCGTTTAAGTCAGATATAAAGTTGCGAAGGTCGCGCCTTTAAGTCAAGATTAAAGATGAGACAGGAAATCAGCGACGCCATGACCACCCAGGACCTCACCCGTTTCCGCCACATGTGCGGCCAGTTCCGCTGGTTGGCGGTGTTCATGGTGGTCAGCGTCGGGGCGATTCTGGCCCTGAGCTATCTGGTCGCACCGCTGGCGCTGGGATTGCGCGGGACACTGCCAAACTACGGCATGAGTCTCCTCACCGGTCTGATCATGGCGTCGCCGTCGATCTGCTACCTGTTCGGCGTCTGGTCGATCGGCCGCGTGCTCGGCCAGATCGCCAAAGGCCGTTTGATCCAGCCCGCCCTCGCCGACGGCCTTCGCCGCGTCGGCCTGGCCCTGGGTGTCGGCGGACTTCTGGCGGTCTTCGCAGTCAGCAACCTGATGCGCCTGATCGGCGAGACCCGGGGCGGCTATCTGAACTTCGACGTCGCCTCCATGACCCTCGGCATGATCGGCGGAGCCCTGTTCCTGCTCGGCCGCGTCGTCGATCAGGCCGATCGCATCCAGGCCGAGCTGGATGAAATGATCTGATGCCCGTCCGCGTCACCCTGGACCGGCTGATCGTCGCGCGCGGCATCAAGGCGCGCGACCTGGCCGCCGAGGTCGGCCTCAGCGAGACCCAGTTGTCCCTGTTCCGCTCCGGCAAGGTGAAAGGCATCCGTTTCTCGACCCTTGCCCGGATCTGCGCCGCCCTGAACTGCCGGCCCGGCGACCTGCTCGACTACGATCACGACCCGGCCGACCTCGCCGCGCCCGACGACGAGACCTGAGCCGGAACCCCTCTGCTCCCTGACCATTTCGCTGGGGCTTGGAGACGCCCCAATGACCGATATCGACGACACCATCGACGACGTGCGCGAAGCCGCCGCCGAATTCCTCAACGCCGGCGAGCGCAGCGCGGGCCACGTCGCGCTTGGCGTGGCGGTGACCATAGGCTTCGCTCTTCTCGCCAGCGGCCTGGCCACCGGCGCCATCAAACCGCCCCGTCGCACGGCCTCCCAGGTGAGAGACGGCGCAGCCCCCGTGGCGGAGCGCCCGCGCGGCGCCTTCAGCCTGGTGCTGCCGGCCGTCTTCTCGGCCACGACCCTGTCAGCAGTGCGCGTCTGGAACGCCCCGTCGAACAGGACGCGCACCAGCGCCATGATCCTGTGGGCCGGCGCCCAGGCGATCAACGCGGCCTGGATCGCGCTCCGTCCCGCCAGCCGGGGTATGCAGATCGCCGCAGCCATGACCTCTGCCGGCCTCGCCGCTGCCTTCGCCCACGAGGCGCGCAAGCTCGACACAACCGCCGGCAAGATGGCCTCCCCCGTCGGCGGGGGCGTCAGGATGGCCAACTTCATCGACCGCAAGGCGAGTGAACAGCCCACCGTGCATTAAGCGCTCGGCCGCGCCCGTGCCCTGGACCTCACATCGCCCTCAGCTTGCCCTGGCTCGCCGCTTCCTCTAGGGATCGCGCCCGATTTCGCGCGCCGTACCGGCTGCGCCCCAACCTCTGTGATTCCCATGGCGAAAATCAACGGCAACACCATCAAGCCGGGCATGGTCCTGCAACACAACAACGGCCTGTGGGTCGTGACCAAGGCCAGCCACGTCAAGCCCGGCAAGGGCGGCGCCTTCGCCAACGTCGAGGCCAAGAACCTCGAAACCGGCAACAAGCTGAACGAACGCTTCCGCTCGGAAGACAAGGTCGAGCGCGTCACGCTCGAGCAGAAGGACTTCTCCTACCTATATGAACAGGGCGACGCCCTAGTCTTCATGGACGACGCCACCTACGAGCAGATCGAACTGCAGAAGACCTGGGTCGGTGAGGATTCGATCCCCTATCTGCAGGACGGCATGAAGGTCATCATCGAGATGCACGAGGACCGTCCCATCGGTCTGTCGCTGCCCGACCAGGTCACCGTCACCGTCGCCGAAACCGAGCCGACGGTTAAGGGCCAGACCGCCTCCTCGTCCTACAAGCCCGCCATCGCCGACAACGGCGTGCGCATCATGATCCCGCCCTACATGTCGGCAGGTGAACGCATCATCGTCGACACTTCGACCGGCGAATACGTCCGCCGCGCTGAATAGGGCGAAGGCAATAGGCAGTAGGCAGTAGGCAGTAGAAGGTTCGATCGAGCCGCCTGTCTGGCCTCTTCCCTATTGCCTACTGCCTATTGCCTACTGCCTAGGAATCCCATGGCCCTGTCCTCCGCCCTCGTTTCCGTCATGATCGACGCGGTCCGCAAGACCGCCCGCCCGATGCTGCGCGACTTCGGTGAAGTCGCCCACCTGCAGGTCTCGCGCAAAGGTCCCGGCGACTTCGTGACCGCCGCCGACGTCAAGGCCGAGGACACCCTTTACGAACTACTGATGAAGGCCCGTCCCGGCTACGGTTTCCTGGGCGAGGAACGCGGCATGATCGAGGGGACCGACAAGTCCCACACCTGGATCGTCGATCCGATCGACGGCACGACCAACTTCATGCACGCCATGCCCCACTTCGCCATCACCGTGGGCCTGCAGCGCTATGCGCCGGACGGCTCCTCCGAGATCGTCGCGGGCGTCACCTACAACCCGATCGCCAACGAACTGTTCTGGGCCGAGAAGGGCAAGGGCTGCTACCTGAACGACACGCGGATCCGCGTAGCCGGCCGCCGCGACCTGTCCGAAAGCCTGATCTCGACCGGCCTGCCCTTCATCGGCAAATCGGGCCACGCCCAGTCGATCAAGGACATCCACGCCATCGGCCAGCGCACGGCCGGCATCCGCCGCCTGGGCGCCGCGTCGCTGGACTTCGCCTGGGTCGCCTGCGGTCGCTACGACGCCTTCTTCGAGCGAAACCTGAAGCCCTGGGACGTCGCGGCGGGCATCCTGTTCGTCACCGAGGCCGGCGGCCTTGTCACCACGATCGAGGCCGACGGCGACCCCAAGACCGGCGTCACCGTCCTGGCCGCCAACCCCGAGCTGCACCCGCAGCTGCGCAAGGTGCTGCAGGCGGCGTAAGGGCTTCACAGGGGCGTCACGCCCCACCCCTAGCAGTGAGGCATGATCCGCATCATCCTCGCCGCCCTGCTCCTCGCCAGCCCGGTCTTCGCTCAATACATGCCTCACCCGCTCGTCATCGCCCATCGCGGCGCCTCAGGCGAGCGGCCGGAACACACGCGCGCGGCCTATGAGCTGGCCATAGAACAGGGTGCCGACTTCATCGAGCCAGATCTGGTCATGTCGAAAGACGGCCATCTGATCGTTCGCCACGAAAACGAAATCGGCGGCACGACGAACGTCGCAGACCACCCCGAGTTCGCGGACCGACGCGCGACGAAGACCATCGACGGCGTTTCGACCACCGGCTGGTTCACCGAGGACTTCACCCTGGCCGAACTGCGCAGCCTGAAGGCACGCGAACGGCTCGCCGCCCTGCGTCCCGGCAACACCGCCTGGGACGAAGAGACGATCCTGACCTTCCAGGAGGTCATCGACATCGCCCGCGACGCCACCGCCCGCACCGGCCGCGTCATCGGGGTCGCGCCGGAGCTGAAGCACCCGACCTACTTCGAGCAAGCGGGTCTGCCGATGATCGCGCCCTTCGTCGAAGTCCTGCGCGCCAACGACCTGGCCGCCGCCGACAGCCCCATCGTCGTTCAGTGTTTCGAGGTCGGCCCTCTCCGCGCGCTGAACGGCCTGATCGACAGCCCCCTGGCCCAGCTGATGTCACCCTCCGGCGGCCCGGCCGATCAGACCAACACCCTTTACGCCTCCATGGTCACGCCCGAGGGCCTGGCTGAGCTAGCCACCTACGCCGACTGGGCCGCCGTCGAGACCGCCATGGTCATTCCGCGCACGCCCGCCGGAAAAGCCGGAACGCCGACCGCCCTTGTCGCCGATGCCCATGCAGCCGGTCTGAAGGTCGTCGTCTGGACCTTCCGCGCCGAAGACATCTTCGTCCCCGTCGACTATCGCGGCGACCTGCCCGGCTGGATCCGGCGCTTCTATGATCTGGACGTCGACGCCGTGTTCAGCGACTTCCCCGGCGTGGCGGTCACAGCGCGCCGCTAGCGCCCCGCGATCAACTGAACGCGGATCGTCTCGCCGGTCACGGCCTTCGCTGTCCACGACGCGCCGATACCGCCACGCACGATCGGGGTGCAGAACGAGCCCGGCAGGGGCAGCGGCCGGCGCTGACTGAAGCAGACCTGTCCGTCTCGGACCCGCCAGACCCCGCTGCTGAGCCCGCCTCGTCGGCCCCTCCCCTCGAACCGCCCACCCGGTTGCAGCCACATCCGCGCCGTCCGCCCGTCTGGATAGGTCGACAGCAGGGTGTTTCCGAACGCTGACTCAAGGTCGGCGACGCCCGGCTGGGCCTGAGCCGGCTGGGCCTGAGACAGGGCGGCGGCGAAAATCAGGGTACTGAGCATTCCAACAGAATGCCTCGCGGCCCAAACGGATCAACCCTCGCGGAACTGCAGCTCCGCGAGGCGCGCATAGAGGCCGCCCTTGGCGACCAATTCGTGGTGGGTGCCCTCCTCGACCGCGACGCCGTCCTCCATGACCACGATCCTGTCGGCACGCAGCACGGTGGCCAGCCGGTGGGCGATGACGAGCGTCGTGCGTCCCTCCATCGCCTGATCCAGCGCCGCCTGCACCAGACGCTCGTTCTCGGCATCCAGCGCCGAGGTCGCCTCATCGAGCAACAGGATCGGCGCGTCGCGCACCAGGGCGCGCGCGATGGCCAGCCGCTGCCGTTGTCCGCCCGACAGGCTCTTGCCGCGCTCGCCCAGCGGCGTCGCGAATCCTTCCGGCAGGGCCTCGATGAAGGCCAGGGCCTGCGCCTCCTCCGCCGCGCGGCGGACGTCTTCCTCAGAGGCGTCCTCGCGACCGAACCGGATGTTTTCCAACGCCGAACCCGAGAACAGCGGCGCCTCCTGGGACACCCAGGCGAAGCGATCGCGCACCTCGACCGGATCGGCGGCGCGCACATCCACGCCGTCGACGCTGACAGCCCCCTCCTGAGGGTCGTAGAAACGCAGCAACAGGCGGAAGACTGTCGACTTGCCCGCCCCCGACGGACCCACCAGCGCGACCGTCTCGCCCGGCCGCACGGTCAGGTCGAAACCCTTCAACGCCGGCAGGTCGGGCCGGCCCGGATAGGCGAACCGCACCCCCGCCATGGCGACGCGACCCTCGGCCGGGCTCGGCAAGGCCGTGACCGATGCGGGCGCTGCGATGGACGGCAGGGCCTTCATCAGTTCGTCGATCCGTTCCATGGCGCCCGAAGCCTTCTGGACGTCGCCCCAGCTCTCACCGAGCGCGCCGACGGCCCCGGCCGTGAACACCGACAGCAGCACGAACTGCAACAGGGCTCCCGGCGTCATCGCGCCCCGCACCACGTCCTGCGCGCCGAGCCACAGCACCAGGGTCACCCCGCCGAAGATCACCACGATGACCACGGCCGTCATCCAGGCCCGCGCCCGCATCCGCACGATGGAGACGCCGAACGCCTCCTCCACCACCGCGCCGAACCGTTCGACCGCGCTGCCGACCCGTCCGAAAGCCTGCACCGTCTCGATGGCGTCCACGCTCTCGCCGGCGAAGCCGACCGCGTTGGCGAACCGGTCCTGGGACCGCACCGTCAGCTTCCTGACCGACCGCCCGAACAGGAAGATCGGGGCGATCAGCACCGGCGCGGTCAGCAGCACCAGCGCCGTCAACTTGGGACTGACGATGAACAACAGGATCACCCCGCCGATCAGGGTCAGGAAGTTCCTCAGCGCGAACGAGACGGAGGTGGTCAGCAGGGTCTCCACCAGGGCGATGTCCGTCGTCAGCCGGCTTAGCACCTCGCCGGTCCGCATCCTGGCGAAGAAGGACGGGTCCAGCGTCAGGATACGATCGAACAGCGACTTGCGCAGATCCGCGATCATCCGCTCGCCGGTCTTGGTGACGTAAAAATAGCGGACCGCCGTGGCGACCCCCAGAATCACCGCGTTCAGCCCGAGGAACAGGAACCAGCGATTGATGTCGGCGCCGCCGTTCTCAAATCCGTGGTCGATCGCGCCCCGCGCCGTCGCCGTCAGGGCCAGGGAGGCCGCCGTCGAGCCCAGTAGCCAGAACCCCGCGATGAGGGCGTTCAGCCGGTGCTGCATCAGATAGGGCCACAGCCGCAGCAGGGGCCGGACGTCCTTGCGCTTCTCGCGCCGCTCGCCCGCGTCGCCCATCTGTTCGGCGAGGATCGCGCCGGCGCCGGGACGACCGGCAGCCTCCGCTGTCGATGAGGCGTCATAGGTGGGCGGAGAGGCTGTCATGCGGGGCTCTTGCCCCGGAACGGCCTGCGGTGTAAACGCCGCCGCTCACTCCCGCCGGAGCTTCCGGCGGGATTCTCATTTTCGCGCACAGACGGTCGGCATCGTCACCGCGCACAGAGACCGGAACACGACCATGAAGGCCGATACCCACCCCGACTACCACTTCATCACCGTCACCCTGACGAATGGCGACACGTACCAGACGCGTTCGACCTACGGCAAAGAGGGCGACACGCTGAACCTGGACATCGACCCTTCGACGCACCCGGCCTGGACCGGCGGCAACCAGCAGATGCTGGACCGCGGCGGTCGCGTTTCGCGCTTCAACAACAAGTTCGGCGGCTTCATCAAGAAGTAAGCGGCCCAACCGCCACAGGCGGTGCGACAAAGTCGTCACGAAGAGCGCCGGTCCCTCGACCGGCGCTTTTTGTTTGTCCGGAACACCGATAACATGGGCTCGTTCGATACCCGGGCGTGGACACGGGGTTCCACCAGGTGTCGGACCAAGGCAAGACGACCATGAATCGACGCGAACTCACTCTCGGCGCCGCCGTTTCGGCCTTCGCCGGCTCGGCTGTGGCTCAGACCTATCCGTCACAGACCACCGTCGCCGCGCCACCCAGCCAATACCACGCCGCCTTCATGGCCCAGCTTTCCCGCCTCCCTGCGGCCCTTCAGCCCGACGTGCGCGCCTTCTACGAGCTGAACGGCTGGCGTCCGGTCTGGAACGCCGCACGCTTGCGCGCCCTGACACAGGCCTCGGCCCGGGCCGAGCGTCACGGCCTTCCGGCCTCCGACTTCTTCGACTTCATGGGCCTGGCCGCCGATCCCGATACGGCGGACATGCGAACCACCGCCGCCGCTCTCGCCTACGGCCGCGTCCTCGCCGAGGGCCGCGTCCGCCCCGAGACGGTCGAAGAACTGTGGGAAATGGACAAGAACCGGGTCGATCTTCCGGTCGGCCTGAACGACGCCCTGGTCCAGAACAAGATCGTCGAATGGTTCGAGGGCCTGGCCCCGACCGATATCGGCTACAACAACCTGTCCGCCGGCTATATCCGCTACCGTCGCATCGCCTCTCAAGGCGGCTGGCCGCGCTTCGTCGTTCGCGCCGGCACGATCGAGCCGGGGACCAGCGACAATCGCGTGCCTGCCATGATCGCGCGCCTCGTGGCCGAAGGCGACATGTCCGCCGCCGACGGCGCCCGCCTGACGGCAGAGGGTCTCGTCTATGGGCCGGAGCTTCAGGCCGCCATGCGCGGCTTCCAGGCCCGTCACGGTCTGGCCGCCGACGGTCGCATCGGTGCCAGCACCCAGGCCTCGCTCGGAGCCTCTGCCGACGACCGCGCCCGTCAGATTGCCCTGAACCTGGAACGCCGCCGCTGGCTGAAACGCGACCTCAATCCCGAGCGGATCGAGGTCAACACCGCCGCCGCCATCATGGTTTACTGGAAGGACGGCCGTCCGGTTCACTCGAACCGCGTCGTCGTCGGCTCTCCCGCCAACGAGACGCCCAGCCTGGAGAAGCCCTTCGCCTCGGTCGTGGCCAATCCGCCGTGGTACGTGCCGGCCGGCATCGCGCGCCGCGAGATCCTGCCGCGCGGCCCCGGCTATCTGGCCAGCCAGAACATGTACATTTCGAACGGCACGGTCATCCAGCGCGCCGGCCCGACGGCCGCGCTGGGTTATGTGAAGTTCGAGTTGCGGGACAGCTACGCCATCTTCCTGCACGACACACCGTCCAAGGCCGCCTTCAATCTGTCGATGCGCCAGCGTTCGCACGGCTGCGTCCGCGTCCAGGGCGCGGTGGAGTTCGCCCGCATCCTGCTGACGCCTGATCCGGTCCTGCTGGGCCAGTTCGACGACGCCCAGGCCAGCCGCGAGACCAAGCGCATCCAGACGGGCCGCGAGATCACCGTGCGCCTGCTCTACTGGACCGCCTTCGTCGACGGCCAGGGCCGCGTCGCCTTCCGCGAGGACGTCTATCGCCGCGACAGCCGCCTGGCCGAGGCCCTGGGCATCGCCGTGGACCTTCCCGCAGTCGTCGCCGACGGCCGCACCGACGCCAACGACGTCGGGCCTTAAAATTCCTTCCCTTCTCCCCTTGCGGGAGAAGGAAAACCTAAACCCGGAACGCCGCTTCCAGCATCCCCAACTGGCTCAGCACCGGATTCGCGTCCGGTTCGGGGGCCGCATCCAGGTACATCCGCCTGTCCAGATACAGCACACGGTCGTGCAGCTTCTCGGCGCGCACCAGGTACTCGACCAGGGCGATCGGCATCTCGGGATGGCTGGGTTCGCCCTCGATCTTGCGTTCGTTGAGGCGATAGCGCGGTTCGCAAGCGGCCTCCGGCGTCATGTCGCCTTCGCGCACCGCGCGCTGGACCAGCAGCCACGACGCCACCTGCATCAGTCGCGTCGTCAGCTTCATGCTTTCGGCCGCATAGGCCAGGGCGGCCGAACGCGACAGCAGCTTGGAGTCCCGGCGACCGTCGCCGTCCAGATAGGCGGCGGTCTCCTCGACCAGATCCATGCCTTCCTGGAAGGTCCGCTCGAACAGTTCGGAGCGCGCGAAATCCCGGATCTCTCCGGCGCGTGCCCCCTTACCCGGCGCTGCATTCTCGTCGGCCATCAACTCAACCATGGTCATCGGGGTACGATAGGCTCACTCCAACGGCCCGAAAAGCGACCGCGCCTCTTTCGGCTGCAATCGGCATGCCACGGAAAGCGATCTCACGGAACCGCATCAGCGCCCGAAGTTGAACAGGGCGTCGGCGGCGGACTTCTTGGCCGCCTTGCCGGAGATGGCGGCCTTGGACCGCGCGATCTCGGCTTCCAGCGCCGCAATGCGCTCGCCGAGCTCATCGACCGAATACAGGTCCAGATCCTCACGACCCAGGCCCGCGATGGCTGCTCCGCGCTGCGGGCGGGGCTCAAGATCCTCGAACGTCATCGTCGCCTCCTTGGCCAGAACCCCGAAGAGCCCCATTTACGCGCCTGGACACGGACGAATGCAAGGTTTGCCGACAATGCGGGTGATCGAGATCGAAGGCGGCTCCGGCCCGGCGGACGCCCTGAGGCTGGCCGACCGACCGGATCCCCAGGCTGGGCCGGGCGAAATCCGCATTCGCGTCCGGGCCGCCGGCGTCAACCGACCCGACCTGTTGCAGCGGAACGGCGGCTATCCCCCTCCCCCTGGCGCATCCGATATCCTGGGTCTGGAGATCGCGGGAGAGGTGGATCAGGCCGGCGAAGGCGTCACGCGCTGGAGCGCTGGCGACCGTGTCTGCGCCCTTCTGGGGGGCGGCGGCTACGCCGAGTTCGCCGTCGTCGACGCCCGCCACGCCCTGCCCATCCCTGAAGGCCTCGACCTTGTCCAGGCCGCCGTCCTGCCCGAGACGGTCTTCACCGTCTTCGCCAACGTCTTCGAGGCCGGCGGTCTGAAGTCCGGCGAGACCCTGCTGGTCCACGGCGCCACCTCCGGCATCGGCGTCACCGCCATCCAGATGGCCAAGGCCGCCGGCGCCCGCGTCATCGCCACCTCACGCGGCGCGGCCAAGGCGGAGGCCGCCCTCGCCCTGGGGGCCGACATCAGCCTGGACGCCTCTGCCGGAGACCTCGGCGAGGCCATCAAGGCGGCCGGCGGCGCCGACGTCATCCTCGACATGGTCGGGGCCGCCTATGCCGATCTGAACCAGACCGCGCTGAAGCCCGGCGGCCGCTGGGTCGTGATCGCCACCCTCACCGGCGCCCTGGCCGAGGTGGATCTGCTGAAGCTGATGATGAAACAGGCGACCCTGACCGGATCGACCCTGCGCCGTCGCCCGGCCGACGAAAAGGCGCGTCTGGCCGCCGCCGTCGAGGCGACCGTCTGGCCATGGGTGGCCTCCGGTGCGGTCCGTCCCTCGGTCGAGGCCACCTTCCCCCTGGCCGAAACGAAACTCGCCCACCTCCGGCTGGAGGCGGGCGAGCATGTCGGCAAGATCGTGCTGACGGTGGACTAAGCGCCGAGCCTAGGCCCGGCGAGATCCTACCAGCCGCCGCCGCGACGGGCCGGACGCATCGACGAGATCCGGTCGTTGATATTGGTGTTGTTGAGGTTCCGGGTGCTGGAATAGATCACCTGGCACTCGCCTCGGAAGTAGGCGTCGGTGCAGAACTCCCAAGGGCCGCCGTTGATTTCGATCGAGCTGATCTGATCGTTGAGCCCTGAGCGGCCCAGGTTGGGGACCTCGTTGCGGAACGCTTCCGACTGGCCGCGGTAGTTGCTGTCGGAATAGACGGTGACGCCGTTGCGGCCGTTGTTGTTGCCCCAGCCGCCGCCGTTGTTGCCGCCGTTGTTGCCACCGCCCCAACCACCGCCGTTGTTGCCTCCGTTGTTACCGCCACCCCAGCCGCCGCCATTGTTGCCGCCGTTATTGCCGCCGCCGTTGTTCTCGAACTGGCCGCGAACATTGTGGCAGACGAGCAGGCCGTTATCGTTGCCGATATCGCTCGACGAGCACGGACCCAGTTCGATCGAGGTCGAACGGGTGCGACCCCGCGTGTCGCGGCAGTCGGCATAGAGCCGGCCCTGGTTCACATAGGCCCCGCTGCAGCTGTCGACATAACTGCCACGCGGCGCGCCACGCTGCTGCGCCTCCGCCGGCTGCGGCGTCGCGGTGAACCCGGCTGCGGCCAGAACGGCTGCGGCGGCGAAGAAAGAAAGCGTCTTCATGGTCAATCCTCCAAATACCCTGGTCGCTGAACGCGCCCGAAGCCCCAGTGTTCAACACCCAGCATGAACCGGACCTGTATGGCGACGCTTGCCTTGGTTTAACCTGGCGCCCGCAGCCGCATCGGTCCCGAGATCGTGAGTATGCCAGACCGTACAGCCTACGGCCACGCTTGGGTTTCGCCGGTAATCATGACGTTTTCTTTTGCGTCGAAACGGCCTATACCGACAACATCAGCGCCCGGCCGAAAGGTCGGGCGCCGTCGTATCCAGAGCCCGAGACCGCCGGGCCCCTCATTATCCGGGACTACGCCCATGACCGACATCCTCATGCCAAAGGCCACTGCGGTCTGGCTGGTGGACAACACCTCCCTGACGTTCGAACAGATCGCCGACTTCTGCGGTCTGCACCCGCTGGAAGTGCGCGGCATCGCCGACGGCGACGTCGCCCGCGACATTCGTGGCGTCGATCCGATCACGGGCGGCCAGCTTGACCGCGCCGAACTCGACAAGGCCCAGGACAACGCCGACTACCGCATGAAGGCGATCGTCAGCCGTCACGCGGAACTGATGAAGTCCAACAAGCCGGCGCCGAAATACACGCCGGTCTCGCGCCGTCAGGACCGCCCGGACGCCATCATGTGGTTCGTCAAGAACCACCCTGAGGTCACCGACGCCCAGATCGCCAAGCTTCTCGGCACCACCAAATCGACCATCGACAGCGTGCGCAACCGCACCCACTGGAACAGCCCCCAGATCAAGCCGGTCGACCCGGTGACCCTGGGTCTCGTCGGTCAGCTGGTTCTGGACGAACTGGTCTCCAAGGCCGCCGAAAAGAAGAACCGCGACGACGCGAAAAAGGGCGGCGCCGCCCTCCAGCCCATCGAGGCCGAACCCGCCGAGCCGGAGTTCGTCCCCGAAGAACGCGAACGCCGCACTGCGGAGCCGACCGCCGCCTCGGTGTTCGGCACGGGCGACTGATTACTGACCCTCTCCCCCTGCGGGAGAGGGAGATCACGCACGGCGGCGAAGCCGTCGTTCTTGCGTGATCGGGTGAGGGGTCGCACCAGCCTTAACGGTGAGGTCAGCGAAACCCCTCACCCTTTCGGCCAAGGCGCATCGCTGCGCTCTGCGAGCCTCAAGCCCTCTCCCGCAAGGGGAGAGGGACCGCACAGAAAAACGGCCCCGGGATCGCTCCCGGGGCCGTTCGTTCGTTTCGGAGACCCGGGCTATCCGGCCCTGGCCTCCAGACTGGTGATTTCCTCCTTGAGCCGGAGCTTCCTTCGCTTCAGCTCCCTGACCTGCAGCGGATCCGTAGCCGGTCGCCCCACCTCCTGCCGGATGGTCTCATCCAGCTGACGGTGACGATTTCCCAGTTCGCGGATACGAGCTTCGATGGTCATGGCTTGCGCCTCCATGTCTAAGGGACCACACAGTGAGCGCCTGGATTTGCCGCCTGTGAAATCACGGTTCGGTGACGTCAACAGAACGTAAAATTTCTCCGGGCACGGTGCAGCCTGACCCCCAACTTGGACCATGATGTGAACGGAGCCGTACGGAACCCGCCGAGCCGCCTGGTGGTCGGAATCTCGGGCGCATCGGGCGTCATCTACGGCGTCCGGGTCCTGGACGCGCTGAAGGACCTGGGCGTCGAGAGCCATCTGGTCGTCACCCGCGCCGCCCTGCTCACATTGTCGCAGGAGACGGATTTCAGCGCCGACGACCTGACCGGCCGGGCCTCGGTGGTCCACAAGCTCAACGACGTCGGCGCCTCGATCGCCTCGGGCTCTTTTAAGTCGCTGGGGATGGTCGTCGCCCCCTGTTCGGTCCGTACCATGAGCGAGATCGCCACCGGCGTGACCTCGACCCTGCTGACCCGCGCCGCCGATGTCGTACTCAAGGAACGCCGCCCCCTGGTCCTCATGGTGCGCGAGACCCCGTTCCACCTCGGCCACCTGCGCACCATGACCGCCCTGGCGGAAATGGGCGCCACCATCGCCCCGCCCCTGCCCGCCTTCTATGCGAAGCCTGCCTCGATCGCGGAAATGGTCGACCAATCCGTGGGCCGCGCGCTCGACCTGTTCGGTCTGGACTGGGCGCCGGTGAAGCGCTGGGACGGCCTCAAGGGCCCCGGCGATGCCTGACACACCGTTCTGGGACTGGGCCCTGAAGGCCTATGCCGCGCCCGGCGTGTCGGAGGCCTGCCTCCAGCTTCAGGACGGGACCGGCCAGAACGTGCCCCTGCTGCTCTGGTCCGCCTGGACCGCCGCCACCGGCCGACCGCTCGACGAAGACGCCATCGAAGGCGCCTGCGACTGCGCCCGCGCCTGGGACGAGACGGCGGTGACGCCGCTCCGGACGCTGCGCCGCACGCTGAAGGGCGTGAACCCCGACATCGACGATGCCGCCCGCGAGGCCCTGCGCGACCAGGTAAAGGCCGTCGAACTGGCCGCCGAGCGTCATCTGATGTCCGGTCTCGAGGCCCTCGCCCCCGCACCCGTGACCGGCCCCCGCCCGGCCATCGACGCCCTCGTCGCCGTCGCCCGGATATGGACCCGCGTCGTGCCGCGCCCGGCGCTCATGACCCTCGCCGAACGCCTTCCGACCTGACGCGGCCTCGGTTATAAGCCGGCTTGCACGGGGCGCACATGAACGACGACCAACCCTTCCTGACCGACGACGAGATCGCCCTGCATGCAGAGGTCAAGCTGCTGCGTCTCGAACACGCCGACCTCGACGCCTCCATCGAGGCCCTGACCCACATGCCGATCCCGGATCAGCTCCTGATCGCCCGCCTCAAGCGCAAGAAACTGTCGCTGCGCGACGAGATCGTGAAGATCGAAAGCCGCATCCTGCCGGACATCATCGCCTAGAGCGACGAACGCCCCCGCTTCCTGACCCACATCGCCGCATCCGCCTCGGCCAGCCAGGTCTCGACGTCCGCCTGACCGGTGAAGGCTCTCACGCCGAACGATCCGTCCAGCACCGCCGATTCGCCGTCATAGGTGAACGCAGCCTCCCCCAGCGCCGCCTTCAGCCCCGCCGCCTTCTCGCGGCCGGCCTCCATGTCGGCATTCAACAGCAGCACCGCGAACTCGTCGCCGCCGAGCCGTCCCACGGCGTCGGTCGCCCGCACATTCTCCAGCAGCAGTTCCGCCACCCGCACCAGGGCCGCATCCCCTGCGGCGTGCCCCAGGGTGTCGTTGACCGCCTTGAACCCGTCGAGATCCAGATACAGCAGCACCGCCGGCACCTTGTAGCGGGTGCAATAGGCCATGGTCCGCGTCATCGCCGCCACGAAGCCCCGCCGGTTCAACAGAGGCGTCAGGACGTCATGCTCGGCCGCCGCCTCGGCCGCCTCGGCGCGCAGGCGCAGGGCCTCGACCTCGGCGCGCAGCCGGGCAATTTCGGCCACCAGATCGGCGGCTGGATCTTCGATGTTCGGCGCGTCGGTCACGTCGAGAAGGGGCTCCGGGCGCGACTCAATGCGAGCGCCGTTCGGCTACAGGCTAACGCCCTTGGTTGCGGGCGCAACGCGCGTGCTGTAACCGGCCGCTTTCCTCGCTGGAGCCCCGACGCATGGCGACGACGACCCCCCCGGTGGCGATCATCATGGGCAGCCGCTCGGACTGGCCCACCATGAAGCACGCGGCCGACATGCTCGACCGTCTGGGCGTCGCCTGGGATGCGCGCGTGGTCTCCGCGCATCGCACGCCCCAACGCCTGGTCGAGTTCTCGACCGGCGCCAAGGAAGCCGGCTTCAAGGTCATCATCGCCGGGGCCGGCGGGGCCGCCCACCTGCCCGGCATGGCCGCTTCCATGACGCCGTTGCCGGTGCTGGGCGTCCCGGTCCAGTCCAAGGCGCTCAAGGGCCTCGATAGCCTGCTGTCCATCGTCCAGATGCCCGGCGGCGTCCCCGTCGCCACCCTGGCCATCGGCGAGGCCGGGGCCAAGAACGCCGGCATTCTCGCCGCGCAGATCCTGGCCTTGGCCGACGAAGCCCTGGCCGTTCGCCTCGACGCCTTCCGCGAGGCCCAGACCGCGTCCGTCCTCGAAACGGTCGAAGATTGAGCGCCCTGCCCGCCCCTCTCCCGCCCGGATCGACCATCGGCATCCTCGGCGGCGGCCAGCTCGGCCGGATGCTGTCTCAGGCTGCGTCCCGCCTCGGCTTCGACGTCGTGATCCTCGACCCGGAAGAGAACAGCCCCGCCGGTCGCGTCTCGCGCGGCCAGATCGTCGCCGCCTATGACGACCCGACGGCGCTGGGCGTCTTCGGCCGCGTCTGCGACGTCGTCACCTTCGAGTTCGAGAACGTGCCCGCCGCCTCGGTGGAACTGTTGGCAGAGGCCGGCGCCCTCGTCGCCCCCGGCCCCACCGCCCTGGCCGTGGCTCAGGACCGGGTGGATGAAAAGACCTTCCTCAACGCCGTCGGCGCCACCACGGTCGATTTCGTCGCCGTCGACAGCCTCGACGACCTCAAGGACGCCGTCGACCGGCTCGGAACACCCGCCCTGCTGAAGACCCGTCGTGACGGCTACGACGGCAAGGGTCAGGTCTGGATCAAATCGCCGAAAGAGGCGGAGGCCGCCCTGGCCGAACTCGGCGGTCGCCCCGCCATCCTGGAAGCCCGCGCCGCCTTCACCCGCGAGCTGTCGATCATCGCCGCCCGCGGCCGCGACGGCGCCGTCGCCGTCTATCCGTTGGGCGAGAACAACCATTCCGGCGGCGTCCTGCGCACCACCCTGGCCCCGGCCGAGATCGACGCCGGCACAGAGGCGCGTGCTCGCGAGATCGCCGCCGCCGTGCTGGAAGGCCTCGCCTACGTCGGCGTCGTGGGCATCGAGCTGTTCGACCTCGGCAACGGCGAGTTGCTGGTCAACGAGATCGCCCCCCGCGTCCACAACACCGGGCACTGGACCCAGGACGGCTGCGTCTGCGACCAGTTCGAGCAGCACATCCGCGCCATCGCCGGCTGGCCGCTGGGCCCCACCCAGGCTCACGCCCAGGTCGAGATGACCAACCTCCTCGGCGACGAGGTCGAGCAGTGGTCGAAACTGGCCGCTAAGCCCGACCAGCGCCTGCACCTCTACGGCAAGGCCGAGGCCCGCCCGGGCCGCAAGATGGCGCATGTGAACAGGGTGCGGCCGCTGGCCTGATTTCTTCCGTCATCCCCCGGTCTTCGCGTCGCTGCGTAGGAGGATGAGGAAAGTCACGCTCGCGTCGGATACCGCAGCCGACTCAGCACGTCCGTGACCTTGCGGATCGGGGCGTCGAAGTCCTTGCCCGCCTTCCACTTCTCGAAGGCCATGACGTTCTCGATCCGCGCCGCCACGAAGGCGTCCGAGGCCTGTTTGCCGTTGAACAGCCGCAACGTCATCGCCGGGATCAGGATGCCCGACAGGATCGTCCGCTTGGAATAGTGGTTCCAGTCGGTCGCCGTATCCCCGGCCCAGCGCCACAGACCGTCTGCGGTCGCCCAGGTCAGCGACAGGACCAGGTCGGTATTGGTCGGCAGGGCCATGAAGCCCGCCAGCCGCTTCTCGGCCTCCGCATGGGCCGCCGCCACCTCCAGCCGGGTCGTCACGGCGATCGCGATTCGCGCGCGGATCTTCAGTGGAGCCGGATTTCCGAGCGCCGCCAGCGCCTGGGCATCGTTCCTGCACCACAACAGCGCCGCCAGATCCCGGGCGCCGTTCGGCAGCAACAGCTCCTGATCGCCCTCGCTAAGCCCCTGCGCGGCGCAGGCCTCGCGCACCAGCCGCGCGTTCCAGCCCAGGCGCGGAGCCAGCTCCAGCGCCGAATCGAGCACCGACTGTTCCATGCGATCGGCCCAGTCGCCTTCGGGGAGGTTCGAAAGATGCGGAATTTCGGTCATGGGGCCATGATACGCCCGTCGTGGCGGGATCGCGAGCGTGTCAGAACGTCCGCGACGATCTGGACAGGACGGGAGGCTTGGTGTATCCGCACGCCTTCGCTCGCCGGGCTGTCGCCTGCGGGATCCGATATTATTTGTCTGCCCGCCTCTACAGGACGCGGCGGGCGGCCAAAGGAGAGTTCAACCTGGTACAGATTTTCGTTCGCGATAATAACGTCGATCAAGCGCTCAAAGCCCTCAAGAAGAAGATGCAACGCGAAGGCAGCTTCCGTGAAATGAAGCGCCACGTGCACTACGAGAAGCCCTCGGAGAAGCGCGCCCGCCAGAAGGCCGAGGCCGTTCGTCGCGCCCGCAAACTGGCCCGCAAGCGCATGCAGCGCGAAGGCCTGCTGCCGCCTCCGAAGCCCCGCGTCCCGCGCACGTAAGGCGCGACGTCAGGTCCAGAATTTCAAAGGCCGCCCCGGACAACCGGGGCGGCCTTTTCGTTGTCCCTCTCCCGGTGGGAGAGGGCTTGAGCGTCCAGGAGCGCTAGCGATTGGAAACGCGAAAGGGTGAGGGGTTGGCCTGTCCGTTGGCGTAAGCCGTCGCACGGCCACGGCTTCGCCGACTTCGACGCCGGCCCCTCACCCTTTCGGCTGAAGACGCATCGCTAAGCTCTGCGAGCCTCAAACCCTCTCCCGCAGGGAGAGGGACCAATCTTACCGCCCCCCGCCGCTTATCGCCGACGCGAAGCTCTTCCAGCTCAGCTTCACATCCGACAACGCGCCCGCGCGGAAGGCCCGTCCGGCCAGCCACACCATCAGCAGCGCTACCGCGAACATCCCCGCCATCGTGCCGATGATCTCGATCAGCGGCGGCCCCGACGGCGCCCGCGCGCTCATCAGGAAGGGGGTGAAGAAGGGCACCCAGGACAGGAACTTCACCGCCGGCGCATCGGGGTTCACCAGCGCCATCTGGACGACCAGCAGGGGCACGACCAGCACCATCATGATCGGCCCCATCAGGGTCTGGGCGTCACGCGGCGTCTCGCAGAAGGCCCCGATGGCCGCGAACAGCACCGCGTACATCAGGTAGCCACCGACGATGTAGCCGATGAAGTAGAAGATCAGTCCGTCCCTCATCAGCACCTCGGCCACGTCCGCCGCCGTCGAGGGCGCCGCCGTGATCAGGCCGAACGTCCCGATTCCACCCCAGACGACCAGCACCGACAGGGTCAGCATCGCCACCCCCAGCACCTTGCCCGTCAGTATCTCCGTCGCCGAGGCCGACGACAGCAGGACCTCCAGGATCTTGTTCGACTTCTCCTCCATCACGCTGTTCAGCAGGATCGAGGCGCCCGTCAAAACCAGCGACCACAGGACGAAGCTGAAGGCCAGGCCGATGATACCCGGCAAGCGGTCCTTGAACGACACCTCTCCCCCACTGGCCGAGCGCGGCGAGAAGGCGGTGATCTCAGGTCTGAAGGCGTCCACGCGCTCCACAACGGCCGCGTCGATCCCGGCTTCGCGCAGGACCGTGTCGCGGTTCTCGTCCCGCAACGCGCGCCGCACGAAGTCCTCGACCGTGTCGTCAGTCGCTCGCGCGGCCCAGACGCGGGCGGCGGGGCCCTCCGGCGTCCGCGTCAGGAAGACGATGGCGTCCAGTCGCTGATCCTCCGGCGTTTCGTCGGTCAGATAGCGGCGCACGACCGCATCCTGAGCCGCGCCGGGCGTTGCGGCCGCCAGGTCGGCGGGGGTGTCGGCGAACCGCATGCGCTCGCGGCTCATGGAAGCGATGGCGCTCTGAGCCGCGCCCGGAGGCGCTCCTGAGGAGGCGGCGGCCTTCTCGGCGGCCTCTCGCATACGCTCGGCCTGTCGTTCGCCGTCGGCGGCCAGCAGCCCCTTCACCGCGTCGGCCAGGCCTGCGGCCTCTGGCCCCTCCTCGATCAGGACGACTTCGCGCACGGGATCGGCCCCCCGCATCAACAGCGGCAAGGCCCCGCCGAGAACGGCGAACAGCGGAAACGCCAACAAGGACAGCCAGAACCCGACCGTCTTGGCATAGGCCATGAACTCGCGTTGGGCGATCAGAAGGATGCGGTTCATTGGCTCACCTCCGAACCGGTGACAGGACGGGCGACGCTCTGGTCCTGATCCGGGTGATCTCCGGTCAGATCGATGAAGGCGTCATGCAGGGTCGGCTCCTTCAGCTCGAAGCGACGCACGTCGAGACCCGAGACGAAGGCGGTCTTCAGCGCCTCCTGACCCCCTGCCCCGCTGGCCAGGGCACCCTTCAGCACCCGCACCCCGCCCTGATCGGACACCACCTCAACCCCGGTGACACCCGGCAGGGCCGCAACGGCCTCGGCCGTGATCTCGCCTTCCAGTTCCAGGAACCGGCGCGAGGTCGCCCGCGCCTCGGCCACCGTGCCGTCGAAGGCTTTACGGCCCCGCGCCATCAGGACCACCTGATCGCACAGCCGCTCGGCGTGTTGCATGACGTGGGTGGAGAACAGGACGGTCGCCCCATCGGCGGCCAGGCCCCGGATCACGGCTTCAAGCCCTTGCTGGTTGACCGGATCGAGACCGCTGAACGGTTCGTCCAGGATCACGAACTCCGGCCGGTGCACGACCGAGGCGATCAGCTGGACCTTCTGGGCCATCCCCTTGGAAAGCTCCTTCATCTTCTTTTTCTGGGAGGCGCCCAGGCCCTGGGCGATCAGCATCTCGCGCGCGCGGCGCTTGCCTTCGCCGGTCGGCAGGCCCTTCAGCGAGCCGAAGAAGGCGATCGCCTCCACCGGGGTCATCTTCTTGTAGAGGCCGCGCTCCTCGGGGAGAAAGCCGATCCGGTCGCGGACCTTGCGCCCATCGGACGCGCCGAGGATGTCGATCGTGCCCGCCGAGGCCGCCTGAAGGCCCAGGATCATGCGGATCGTCGAGGTCTTGCCGGCACCGTTCGGGCCGAGGAAGCCGCAGATCGCCCCCTTCTGAACCTGAAAACTCAGGTCCTTCACGGCCTGAAAATCACCGTAGCGCTTGCTCACGCCTTCGAGCGTCAAGGCCGCCATATTCATCCCCCAGCCAATTCCAGCCTAAGGGGTAGCAAAGGACGCTTTACATGCAAACAGTATTCGGTCGATGACGAACGATCAGCCGACGGCGGGTTCGCTCACCACCACCTGGAAGGTCTCACCCATGACCCGCGCGGGGTTGACCTGGGCCCCGCCGCGACGGACCTCGAAATGCAGGTGCGGGCCGGTCGAATAACCGGTCGATCCGACCAGGCCGATCCGCTCGCCCGCCAGGACCCGGTCGCCCGACGCCACGTCGATGCGGCTCAGGTGGGCGTACATGGTCGTCATTCCGTTCGGGTGGCGCAGCTCGATGAAGTTGCCGTAGCCCGAGGGCTGGTGACCGATGCGCACGACCTCGCCCTCCGCCGACGAATAGACACTGGTCCCCCTCGGCGCCGCGATATCCACGCCCTTGTGCATCCGCACGCCCGGCTCACCGCCCAGGCGGCGCATCCCGAACCGGGAGTTGATGGCGAAACCGCGCACGGGCTCCTCGAAGGTCATCGGCCGGGTCAGAGGTCCGGCGGGGGCCGCAACAGCCGTGACCGGCGGCAGCTCCGGCAGGGCGAAGGTCTCGATGTCGATTTCCCGATCCGCAGGCGCCATGGCCATGGCCAGGACGGCGACGCCGATCAGGGCGCCGGTCTGGCCGGAATGGATCACAAAGGCACGGGCGGTCGGAAAGAGTCGGCGCATGACGTCGTCAGCTCAGGTGGCGCTTTTCGAGAAGCGGTGGAAGCCTGCGAGCGCGGATCAGAGACCGGCGCGCTGCGGCGAACCGGGGTATTAACGATTGCTGGGGCGACTTTGGGGCGCGCGGGGCGACAGGGCGTCGCACCCCGGGAACCAGACAGACGAAAGCGCGCCGGCCGCCGGCCGACGCGCTTCTTCTAGTATCGGACCTTCGCCTCAGAGAGGCAGGGTGAAGGTGATGCCACCCGTGTGACTGTCGCCGTGATCGCCGAAGCGGCCGCGATAGCCGACCTCGACCTCGATCGGGCCCAGATCGCCCGACACCCCGGCGGCGGCCAGGACCGAACCGCCGAACGGATCGTCGTATTCGCGCGCCAGGACCTGGGCCGGGTTGCCCGCGATGCCGACCCGGACCGCGTCGGAGCTGTCGTCCAGGCTGTCGCGATAACCGCCCTCGGCGAAGAGGCCGAAGCCACCCATATCGGCCTCAGCGCGCAGGACGGCCTCGGCCGAAATGCCCTTCACCGAGCGATCGCGATACGCATAGGAGGCCGCGATGCCCTGTTCGTTGTAGCCGTCCACCGTGGCGTCGGCATAGGTGACCGCCACGCGCGGCGAGAAGGCGATCCCGCCGGCATCGAACCACATCCCGGCCTGGGCGCGCGCACCCGTCGAGTAGCCGCGCGTCTCGCCTGTCATGGTGATCGCCGCCAGAGAGCTGACGCGTTCGATGTCGTTGAAGTCATCGCTGGCCACGCCGGCCGCCGCGTTCAGGAACAGATTGCCAGAACGCCAGCCGCCGTAGACGTCCAGCGACAGGCTGCGCAGTTCGAAGCTGGAAGGCCCCGCCACGACGTCCGCGTTGCGGAAAGCGCCGGCCATGCCGAACCGCAGGGTCTCGGTGCCGGATTCGAGCATGATCTGCCCGCCCACGCTGTCGAACTTGCCCTGGGAGGCGAAGCCGCGCTGGTCGAAGCCGCCGGTGTCATAAAGGCCGCCGACCGAAATCGAGGTGCCGGCTTCCCAGGCTGCATGACCCGACAGGCGGGCCGTGGCGCCGTCCAGTGCATCCTCGCGATACCGATAGGCGGTCTCGCCCTGGATCGTCGATTCGGCCGCGCGGTTGGCGTAGTACAGGTAGTCCGCCGACAGGGCCGCGATCAGCCGGTGACCGGCGGACGTCGGGTGAACGCCGTCGAAATACAGATAGCTGTCGGGATTGGCGCACAGGGTCGCGCCGACCAGGCAGGACTGGCTGGCGTTGGTCAGGCCGAACCGTCCCGGATTCGACGCCAGGGCGTCCGACACCTTGGCCAGATCGAACAGGATGATGTTCGTGCCGGGCCGTGCCGCCGCCGTCGTGATCAGCGCCGTCTGCAACTGACTGTTGAAGCTCGAGCCGGAGTTGTCGGCCAGGGGCGCCAGAGGCGTGGGCGAGAACTGGGGCGTGATGCCCAGACGCGGCAGGTTGGTCACCATGATCGTGCCTGCGCCACGCGTCGCGATGTCGTTGACGATGAAGTTGATGTCCGACACCGCGGCCGAGACGACCGGCGCCATATAGCCGGTGGGGTTGGTCTGGCTGGCCGGCGGCAGCACCGCAAAGGCGCCCAAGGCCTGGAAGATGTTATTCGCGCCGCCAAGGACGCTGACCAGATCCCCCGATCCGAACGCCCCGCCGCGCCCGACATAGGTCGTCAGCTGCTGACGCATGCCCGGCGGAAAGGCGACGGCGTTGTCTGTGCGCGAGCCGCCGTAGGCGAAGTTGATACTGCCGGTGACAGGTCCGTTGAAGTTGGCGGCGGCGAAGCCGAGCCGTTCGGTAAAGACCGGACCGTTCGAGAACCGGCCCTGGAAATACGGCGGCGACGGCGGCTGGGTCCGGCCCGAGGCCAGATACAGGTTGCCGTTGTCGGTCAGCGAATCGCCGAACACGACCAGCCGGTTGTAGCTCTGAGCCGAAACAGAGCCGGCAGTGGCGCAGGCTGCGGCGAGCGTCAGCGCAGCCAGAGCTGCACCGCGAAGATAGCGTGACATGGTTTTCCTCCCTCGGCCGTCGATTTCGCGACCGTTGGACGACAGTCTGCGCCCGTTTCACGCGAGCGCAAGATGCCGCCGGGGAAGCCTTCTAATGCAGCAGGCGGAACCGAAGCGTTCCGGCCACACTCTTGAGCACCCTGAGCGCCTGCGGATCATAATCGCGATCGACGTCCATGATGACGTAGCCGGTGTTTTCGTCCGTCTTCAGATGCTGGCCGAGGATGTTCAGGCCGGCCGCCGACAGCTCCCTGTTCAGCTCGGCCAGAACGCCCGGCTGGTTCCTGTGGATGTGCAGGATCCGGTGCCCGCCCGAGACCTCGGTCAGCTGCACGTTCGGCAGGTTGACGCAGAAGGTGGTGTCGCCCCGGTTCAGATAGCCCAGCAGCCGCTCGGCCGCGAACTCGGCGATGGCTTCCTGAGCCTCCTCGGTCGAGCCGCCGATGTGCGGCGTCAGGATGACGTTCTTCAACCCCATCAGCGGGCTGTCGAACGGATCGGCGTTTGTGCGCGGCTCTTCGGGGAAGACGTCCAGCGCCGCGCCACCGACGCGCCCGCCCTGAATGGCCTGGGCCAGGTCGCCGATATTGACCACATGGCCGCGCGACAGGTTCAGGAACAGGGTTCCCGGCCGCATCATCTGGAACTGGGCCGCGCCGATCAGGTTGGTGTTCTCGCGCCGCCCGTCGACGTGCAGACTGACCACGTCCGCCTCGGCCAGAAGCGCATCCAGCGACCGCATCCGCTTGGCGTTGCCCAGCGCCAGCCGCTCCGACAGGTCATGGAAGATAACCCGCATCCCCAGCGCCTCGGCCAGCACCGACAGCTGTGAGCCGATAGCCCCATACCCGACGATACCCAGGGTCTTGCCCCGCAGCTCGCGCGACCCGTCCGCCGACTTGTTCCATTTGCCGACGTGCATGGCGGCGGACTTGTCCACCACGTCGCGCATCAGGGTGATGGTCAGGCCGATGGCCAGCTCCACCACGCTGCGGGTGTTCGAATAGGGGGCGTTGAAAACTGCGACCCCCTTGGCGGCACAGGCGTCCAGATCGATCTGGTTGGTGCCGATGCAGAAGGCCGCCACCGCCAGCAACCGATCCGCCGCCTCCATCACCCGTTCGGTCACATTGGTCTTGGAGCGAATGCCCAGCACATGCACGCCCTTGATTTTCTCGATCAGGTCGTCCTCGTCCAGCGCCCCCTTCATCGTCTCGACGGAGTAGCCCGCCTCCTCCAGCCGTTCGACGGCGGCAGGATGGATGTTCTCGAGCAGCAGCATCTTGATGCGGCTCCTCGGATAGGACCAGCGCCCGGCCAGACCCTCGGCGTGCAGCAGTTCGTCGATGGACTTCGCTTCGCCGTCGGCGACGGCCACGACCTTGTCGCGCCGGGCGATCTCGGTGAAGGCGTAGAACCGGTCCGCCGCCCCGGCCAGCTTGACCTCTGCGTCGTTCCAGCCGTCCCCGACCATGACCACTGGCCCCTTGAGGCCCAGGGCCTTAATCACCTTCGGCTTGCCGTTTTCTTCCGACAGCGGATTGGTCGCATCGACGCCC
Organism: Brevundimonas sp. FV1ye28; assembly: GCF_058681135.1. NCBI lineage: Bacteria > Pseudomonadati > Pseudomonadota > Alphaproteobacteria > Caulobacterales > Caulobacteraceae > Brevundimonas > Brevundimonas sp. FV1ye28. Next base: position 934,359 of record NZ_CM178731.1, read on the forward strand.
GTCACCCGGCCATCGGCGTCGTAGATCAGGTCGTTGCAGAACACCCGATCCGGCGACACGCCAAGCCGCTCGGCGACGGGTGCGATCACGTCGCGGAAGCCGCCCGACAGGATGATGATGCTGGCCGCGTTCTCGTTGAAGAAACGAAGATTGCGCCGCACCGACGGCGTCCCCTCGTCGAGGATCCGATCCGCCAGCGTCTGAACATGAGCCCTGGTCAGCGGCAGCAAGGCCAGCCGCGCCCGCAGCGCCTCGCCGAAATCCAGCTCTCCGGCCATGGCCCGGTCTGTCAGGGACGCGATCTCGGCTCGCACAGATACGGCATCGACATGCCCCTCCAGCGCGATATCGGCCAGGGCTTCGAGGGTTTCGATGCGCACAAGCGTCGAATCGAAGTCGAAAATAAGCGTCGGGGAGGCGGTCATGCCTCCCTTTCGCTCAGCTTCGCAGACGCAGCAACGGGTTTGTGGGCCTTACAGCCCCGTCAAACGACGCACCCGGCTGTCGGGACGCTGGCTTTCCAGAGCCGCCGCGCCGATGGCCGCCGCGATGGTCGCCACGGCCAGCAGTGCCCCGCCTTCACGCGCGTGATCCTTGGCGTAACGACCCGCGTCTCCCGCATAGCGGCGCGCCGACCGACCCGTCTCCTCGGCATAGTGGCGAGCCTCACGGGCGTATTTGCGACGCTGCTTGTCGGACACAGCGCGTTGCCCGCGCTTCAACAGCTTCTTGGCTTGATGGCGCGCATCGTCGCCCAGATCGCCGGCACGATCGGCAACCTCTTCGGCCCGCTCGGTCAGGCCGCGCGAGATGTCGTCGAACCGGTGACGCAGGGCTTCGGCGTCGATCCAGCCGCGCGGATCGAACCGGTCGCGGATTTCCTCGAACCGACGCGGCCCCGTCCGCTGCGTCAGCAGATAGGTGACCAGGGCGGCTGTTGCGACGAGCGCCAATGAGCCGGCCGTGACGCCGGGATGTTTGCGAACTTCGGCCAGGGCGCTGAACTGTCGAACCATGGGATAATGAACCTCTTCGTGGAGGCCGTCGTCGGTCGGGTCATACAGCCCGTCGTCATACGGCTCATAGGCGGAACCCCTGTCCCGCATCGCAACAGGAGCGAACCGCGCGAAAATCGGTTCCGCCAAGCCTGGCAGCAGATTGTAGAAAGACGAGATGACGCGCCCGCCTCCGCCGACCGTGATCTCGCGCACGCCGTGGGTCGCGCACCACAGGACGGTGTCTGCCACCACATGGGTCGCATAGACCGGCTGGGGGTTCTGCACCGCATAGCCGGTCAGGTTGCGAGCGTGCTTCCGATAGGGCGTATCCACCGCCGCCGGCTTGACCAGGCTGATCGCCACCGGCGCCTTCTCGCGCATCAGCTCCATGCGGAAGGCGTTGGTGAACCCCTTCACGGCGTGTTTTGACGCCGAATAGACCCCCTGCACCGGCATCGGCGCGTCTCCCAGCACCGAACCGACATTGACGATGGTCCCACCGCCCGGCTGGCCCCTCAGATATTCCGCCGCCACCAGCGACCCGTTCACCGTGCCCCAGTAGTTGGTCTCGAACAGCCGATGCTGGTCCTCGAGCGTCGTCTCACGGATGGGACCATAGATCGAAGTCCCGGCATTGTTGACCCAGGTGTCGAACCCGCCGAACAGCCGTCGGCACTTGTCCGCCGCCACGGCCAGGGCCTCGTAATCGGCGACGTCGGCGACCGCATAGGCGACCCGCGCCCCCTCCTGCTGCAACTCCTCGACCAGGGCCTTCAGGTCGCTCTCGCCCCGCGCGATCAGGAAGACACAGGCCCCCGCCCGGGCCGCCCGGCGTGCGGTGGCCAGACCGATGCCGGACGTGGCGCCAGTAATCACGATGGCCTGCTGGTCCAGCGGCTTCAGGTTCGGCTTGGCGGGCATGGGCGTAAGCTTTCCTCGGTGTCGGCTTCTGGAACGGGCGGACCGTCAGGCCGGTTGCCCAAAGAGATAGCATGCGGCGACGCTTGCGCGAGCCTCAGGTCGCCGCCCTTACAATGCCGCGCCGGCGCACTATCTTGCACGGCTCTCCACAGTTCGCCCGTAAGGACCCCGCCGTGACCGATCACGCGCCCGCCGCCACGCCGACCGACAACCTCGCCGCCGCCTTCCAGATCGAGGGCTGGCCCGTGCGCGGCCGTCTCGTCCGCCTGGGCGACGCCATCGACAAGATCCTGTCCGCCCACGCCTATCCGGAGCCGGTCGCCGCGCTTCTGGGTGAGGCCTGCGCGCTCGCCGCCCTGGTCGGTTCGGCCCTGAAGTTCGAAGGCCGGCTGATCGTCCAGGCCCAGGGCGATGGTCCCGTCCGCTATGTCGTCGCCGACTACGACACCGACGGCCATCTGCGCGGCTATTGCCGTTTCGACGAGGACGAGGTCGCGGCCGTCTCCTCCGGCTTCGCGCGCCCCGGCGCCAAGACCCTGCTGGGCCAGGGCGTCTTCGTCATGACCTTGGATCGCGGCCCGGACTTCGAGCGCACGCAAGGCATCACCCCGATCGAGGGCGAAAGCCTGTCGCTGGCTGCGGAACACTATTTCGTCCAGTCCGAACAGCTTCCGACCAAGGTCCATCTGGCCGTCGGCTCCGTCACCAACGAAGCCGGCACGACCTGGCGCGCGGGCGGTGCCTTGATTCAGTTGATCGCCGGCGACGACGCGCGCGGTTCGACCGAAGAGGTCTGGGACCGCACCCGCGCCCTGTTCCAGACTCTCGGCGACGACGAGCTGATCGACCCGACCGTGACGCCCGAAATCCTGCTCTTCCGCCTGTTCCACGAGGACGGCGTGCGGCTGGAGGACGCCCGCGCCCTCAAGGCCCAGTGCCGCTGCTCCGCCGACCGCATCGGCGCCGTCCTGGCCTCCTTCGGCCCGGAGGAACGCGCCGACATGGTCGAAGACGACGGCAAGATCCACGTCACCTGCGAATACTGCGCCACCGTCTACAAGCTCGAGCCGGACGCCGTCGAAACCGCCGCAGGCTGAAACACCCCTCTCCCACCTGCGGTTAGGTGACCTCTCCCCCTTGCGGGAGAGGGAGGCCGCGCACGGCGGCGAAGCCGTCGTCCTGGCGCGGGCGGGTGAGGGGTCACGCTGACGTGTCCAGTGAGCCTCGGCAGCCCTCAGTCCAACCGTCGGCACGACCCCTCATCCGTCAGCCTTCGGCTGCCACCTTCTCCCGCATGGGGAGAAGGGAAGCTCTGGAGTTGGCAAAGGATCGCCGGATTCCCCCAACGATATCAACACCCCGAACTTTTAAAAGCCCTCCGAACCGGCGCCCCCTCGAACATCCCTTATGATGGAGCCATCCCGTCGTCGGGGAAGGCGTCCTGGGCCCAGGACCCGGACGTGCGGCGGGACCGATCGTAGCGGGGTTGTTCGAGGGGCGTGAAACCTCGGAGCCCGGCGGGCCTGAGCCTGCCGCCCGTCGCGGGCCTATCGCCTAAGGGTCCAAAGGACCCGGGATTCGTGGCCGGTCTCCGCCAAGGCGGAGATGCAGGCCCCCCCGGGGTGTCCGTAAACCCGCTGGGTGACGCTCGCGGACCCGGTCGGGGACGGAGCCTTCGGCGCGAGCCGAAAACTACATTCAAGCGGTCCCCGTAACGCGAAAGCAGGGGGCCACCTCGGTTCCGGGCGACCGCCCAGGCTCCGTCGACTTCCCCACACCCGTTCGCAGCGGAAGGACGATGAGGCGTGCCCAGTCTTCTCCCTCCCCCGCGGGGAGGGTGGCCGAGCGAAGCGAGGTCGGGTGGGGACGGCAAGGCAAAATCCCCCCAGGCCCGCATCCGCATCACCCCGCCGCCCTCACCCGGTCGCTACGCGACCACCTCCTCGGATCGCATGCGATCCTTCGTCGACCCCCAAGTGGGAGGGAAAAGATTCGCTACGGACCCCTACAGCCCGCCCCTTGGCGCCCCTGCCCGCGCCATGACACCCTGCATTCAAACGCGACACAGCGTCGGAGGACACGCCCATGGGCTCTGCCATTACCGTCATCGGCCTGCCGATCGCGCTCGGGATCATCATGTTCGGCCTGGGGCTCAGCCTCACGCCCGGAGACTTCGTCCGCATCGGACGCCGGCCCAAGGCGGTGACCATCGCCCTCGCCTGCCAGCTGATCCTCCTGCCCCTGGTCTGTTTCGGCCTGGTCCTGGCCTTCCGGCTCCCGCCCGTCCTGGCGGTCGGGATGATGCTGCTGGCCGCCTCGCCGGGCGGCACCACGGCCAACCTCTACAGCCACCTGTTCCGGGGCGACGTGGCCCTGAACATCAGCCTGACCGCCATCAACTCGGTCGTCGCCGTCATCACCCTGCCGATCGTGGTCAACCTGTCTCTGGCCTGGTTCGACCCGGACGGCGGCCAGGTCGGGCTGCAGCTTCAGAAGACCATCGAGGTCTTCCTGATCGTCCTCGGCCCCGTCGCCCTCGGCATGCTGGTGCGAAGGCTGAAGCCCGCTTTCGCAGCGGCCATGGACAAGCCTGTCCGCATCGCCTCGGTCGTCATCCTGACCCTGGTCATCATCGGCGCCGTCGCCGCCCAGATCGACATCCTGGTCGCGAACTTCGCCGCCATCGCCGGCGTGGTGATCACCTTCTGCGTCATCAGCCTGGGGATCGGCTTCCTCGTCCCGCGCCTGCTGAAGGTCGATCGCCCCCAGTCGATCGCCAGCGCCTTCGAGGTCGGGCTCCACAACGCCACCCTGGCCATCGTCATCGCCCAGTCGGTGTTGCGAAACCCGGACATGTCGATGCCGGCCGCCGTCTACGGCGTCCTGATGTTCCCGCTGGCGGCCGCCTTCGGCGTGCTGATCACGCGCGGATCAGAGAAGGCTCAGCCTTCCAGATCCAGCGAATAACCGGCCGAGCGCACGGTCCGGATCGGATTGGCGCTGTCGTCGACGTTCAGCGCCTTCCTCAGGCGGCCGACGTGAACGTCCACGGTACGGGCCTCGACATAGACGTCCGACCCCCAGACGGCGTCCAGCAGTTGTTCGCGGCTGAACACCCGACCCGGATGGCGCATGAAATGATCCAGCAGGCGGAACTCGGTCGGGCCCAGATGGACCTCCTTGCCCGAGCGCTTCACCCGGTGGGCGACGCGGTCGATGACGATGTCGCCGTGGCCCACCCGGTCATCGGCCAGACCGGGCCGGATACGGCGCAGGACGGCCCGGATGCGGGCGATCAGCTCGGTCATCGAGAAGGGCTTGGTCAGATAGTCGTCGGCGCCGGTGTCCAGGCCGCGCACGCGATCCGATTCCTCACCCCGCGCCGTCAGCATGATGACCGGCAGGTTGCGGGTCTCGGGACGGCCACGCAGGCGACGGCAAACTTCGATGCCCGACACCTTGGGCAGCATCCAGTCCAGCAGGACCAGGTCGGGCTGGCGCTCGTCGATCTGAACCAGACCTTCCTCGCCATCGGCGGCGACGACGACGTCGTAGCCCTCCTTTTCGAGGTTGTACTGAAGCAGGGTCGCCAGGGCGTCCTCGTCTTCCATCACCAGGATATAGGGCTGCACTCAGTCTCTCCGTCAGTCCGTCGTCGGCGTGGGCATGTGCCCCGAATCCGCATCCCATTCGCCCGGCGTCGGCGTCCAGCGCGGACGCTCGCCGGTCATCTCGTCGCCGGTGATCTCGTAGTGGATGACCTCGGCGATGTTGGTCGCGTGGTCGCCGATCCGTTCCAGATTCTTGGCCATGAACAGCAGATGGGTGCAGGCGCTGATCGTGCGCGGATCACCCATCATGTAGGTCAGCAGTTCGCGGAACAGGGCGTTGTAATGCTCGTCGACCTCGTCGTCCGAAGCCCAGACCGCCATGGCCCGGTCGATCTCGGAGGCCGTGTAGGCGTCCAGCACGTCGCGCAGCCGCATCGACACCAGCTTGCCCATCCGCTCGATCGAGCGGGTCAAGGGCTGCATCGGCTCGGTCTCGGCCAGAGACAGCGCCCGCTTGGCGATGTTCTTGGCCAGGTCGCCGGTCCGCTCCAGATCGACCGACAGCTTCATCGCCGCCAGGGTCTTGCGCAGGTCCGACGCCACCGGCTGACGCAGGGCGATCAGGCGGATGGCCTTCTTTTCGATGTCGCGATGCATCGCGTCGACCTTGGCGTCGCGCTCGACCACCGCCCGGGCCAGGGCGATATCGCGCCGCGCGACCGACTCGACCGCGTCCGCCACCTGGGCCTCGGCGAGACCGCCCATGCGGGCGACCTCGGCGGTCAGCTGGTTCAGTTCGTCGCCGTAGGCCTTGACCGTGTGCTGGTTCAACCGAAGCGTCCCGTGATGTAGTCCAGCGTGCGCCGCTCGCGGGGATTCGTGAAGATTTCCTCGGTGTTCCCGTGCTCGATCAGACGCCCCATGTGGAAGAAGGCCGTCCGTTGCGAAACGCGCGCCGCCTGGGCCATCGAGTGGGTGACGATGACGATGCAGTACTGCTCGCGCAGTTCGTCGATCAGTTCCTCGATCTTCGCCGTCGCGATCGGGTCCAGCGCCGAGCAGGGCTCATCCATCAGGATGACTTCGGGGCGCACGGCAATGGCGCGGGCGATGACGAGACGCTGCTGCTGGCCGCCCGACAGGCCGGTACCCGCCGAGTGCAGACGGTCGGCGACCTCGTCCCAAAGGCCCGCCTTCTTCAGCGAGCTTTCGACGATGGCGTCCAGTTCCGCTTTCGACGTGGTCAGGCCGTGAATCTTGGGACCGTAGGCGACGTTCTCGTAGATCGTCTTCGGGAACGGGTTCGGCTTCTGGAACACCATCCCGACCTGGGCCCGCAGCAGGACTGGGTCGACCGAGCGAGCGTTGATGTCCTGATCGTCCATCAGGATACTGCCGGTCACGCTGCACCCCTGGATGGTGTCGTTCATCCGATTCATCGTGCGCAGGAAGGTCGACTTCCCACAGCCCGACGGACCGATGAAGGCGGTGACCGTCTTGTCCGGAATGTCGAGCGAGACGTCGTACAGAGCCTGCTTGTCGCCGTAGAAGACCGACACGTCGCGAGCGGCGATCTTGGTCGGACCGACGGGACCCGCCGGAGACTTAACCGGCGGCACGCGGTTGCCCATGGCACCGGCCGTCTCGGGCTGGGGCGTCAGGATGGATTCGTCGCGCCGCTCGTCTTCGGCCTTGGCGCCCGGCAGAACCTGACCGCCCATCATCGGGGTGTCGGACGGGCTGCCGCCCTCGTTGCCGTCGGGGCTGCGGAAGAAGGGAAATTTCATAAGACTACCACCGACGTTCGAAGCGACGACGCAGAAGGATCGCGGCGGCGTTCATGACGATCATGAAGGCGAGGAGGACCAGGATGGCCGCAGCCGTCCGCTCGTGGAAGGCGCGCTCGGAAGCGTTCTCCCAGATATAGACCAGGGACGGCAGGGCGCCGGCCGGCTCGTCGATTGCGCCAGGAATGCCCGGCACGAAGCTGACCATGCCGATCAGCAGAAGCGGCGCGGTCTCACCCAGCGCGTGGGCCATCGAGATGATGGTGCCGGTCATCACGCCCGGCATGGCCAACGGCAGGACGTGATGGAAGACCGTCTGGGTGCGGCTGGCACCCATGGCGAGGGCGGCCTCGCGGATCGACGGCGGCACGGCCTTCAAGGCCGACCGCGTGGCGATGATGATCGTCGGCAGAGCCATCAGGGCCAGCACCAGACCCCCGACCAGCGGCGATGAACGCGGCAGATGCATCCAGTTGATGAACAGGGCCACGCCCAAGAGGCCGTAGACGATCGACGGCACGGCCGCGAGGTTGTTGATGTTGACCTCGATCAGGTCGGTGATCCGCCCCTTCTTGGAGAACTCTTCCAGATAGACGGCCGCACCGACGCCCAACGGGATGGCAATGCAGGCGGTGACAAGCAGCATCAGAGCCGAACCGACCACGGCACCGAGCACGCCCGCCAGTTCCGGCTCGGTCGAGTCGCCGTTGGTGAACAGCTGGGTGTTCGGGGTCGCCGACACCTGGCCACCGCGCTTCAGCTCATCCAGCCAGGCCATCTGCTCGTCGCTAACTCGGCGCTGCTCGGAGGCTGTCTCGCGGGTGACTTCGCCCTTGTAATAGAGGTCCGCCTCGTCCGAGACGGGGGCGGTAATCTCGACCGTCTGGCCGATAAGCGACGGATTCTCGCGGATCATGTCGGCGGCACGGAACTTCAGCTCCGACGAGATCAGCGACCGATATGCCGTGGCCTTGGCGCCCTGTTCATCGTCGGCGACGCCCAGACGTGCCAGCTGTTGCTGGGCGACCATCTGCTGGAAGTTCGTGCCCTGCGGATAGGCGCGGTCGATCCGGGCCGGGTCCATATAGACCTGCACGGTCATCTGGTTGGCGTAGAAGGCGGTGTGCCCCTGATCGATGATGCGGCCGAGCAGCAGCACCAAAAAGCCGATGGCCACCGCGACGGCGAGCACGCCGTACAGCTTGAAACGCATCTCGCGGGCATAGCGAGCCTTCAGACCCTTCTGCAGCCGGGCGGCGCGTGCGGGATCCTCGGCGGCCAGACGGGCCCACATCTTGTCGGCGCCGGTGTCAGTCATACTGTTCCCGATAGGTCTGGACGATCCGCTGGGCGACGATGTTCAGCAGCAGGGTCACGAGGAAAAGGGTCAGACCGAGGCCGAAGGCGGCCAGGGTCTTGGGACTGTCGAACTCCTGGTCGCCGGTCAGCAGGGTGACGATCTGGACGGTGACGGTCGTCACGGTGTCGAGCGGGTTGAGCGTCAGGTTGGCTGCAAGGCCTGCGGCCATCGTGACGATCATGGTCTCGCCGATGGCGCGAGACATAGCCAGCAACAGGGCGCCGGCGATGCCCGGCAGGGCGGCCGGTAGAAGTACCCGCTTCACCGTCTCGGACTTGGTGGCGCCCATGGCGTAGGAGCCGTCGCGCAGCGACTGGGGCACCGCATTGATGATGTCGTCCGACAACGAGGACACGAACGGGATCAGCATGATCCCCATGACGGCGCCGGCCACCAGGGCCATCTGGTTCTGGACCAGCATCAGATATTGCCCCACGCCGTCGAGCGGCCCGCCGACCAGCATTGCGCCAATGCCGTTGAAGAACTCGCGGAAGGCAGGACCGACCGTCAGCGCGGCGAAGAAACCGTAGACGACGGTCGGCACACCGGCGAGAATCTCAAGCACAGGCTTGACGATGCCGCGCGACAGGGCGCTGGCGTATTCCGACAGATAGATGGCCGAGAAAAGTCCCACAGGCGCCGCCACGACCATGGCGATCAGCATGATCAGGAACGTCCCGGCGAACAGCGGCACGGCCCCGAAGGCGCCGGATGAACCGACCTGATCGGCGCGAATGGCGATCTGCGGGCTCCACTGGGTCCCGAACAGAAACTCGGTGACCGGCACGAACTGGAAGAAACGCAGCGCGTCCCACAGCAGGGAAAAGACGATGCCGACCGTCGTCAGGATGGCTACGGCCGAACAGGCGAATAGAACGCCGCCGATCCAGCCCTCGACCCGGTTACGGGCACGAAGTGTCGGCCGAATCTGGCTGAAGGCGAACAGGCCGCCCATCACTGCGGCCAGGATCGCGGCGACGATTCCGCCCCAGATCAGGGTCTGTTGCAGACGGGCGGAACGCGCGGCCTCCTGCGGCAGGGCCTGGCCGAGCGCGCCGGGCCAGGTCTGGAAGGCGGCCTGGCCGCCGCCGACGCGACGGGCGTCGTTCAGGTAGGCCTCGAACCGGATCGGCTCAAGCGCCCGGGCTTCCGCCGGCGCTCCCGCCGAAAGGAGGTGGTGGGCCACCGGCGCGGAGAAGACACCCATCAGAATGGTCACGACGAGAGCGGGCACGGCCACCCAGATCATGGCGTAGTAGCCGTGCTGCTGCGGCCGGGAGTGCGCCTTGTCAGCCCCGGCCAGGGCGGAGGCGCGACGCTGCGCCTGACCGCGCCCGGCCAGATAGGCGAGCACGGCGAACACCGCGACGAGTGGAACGACTAGCCAGATCATCAGGCCCCGGGGCGCACGCTAAGAATCAGAGCGTGCGCGGAAGTCCGGCCCGTCTCGGCGCGATAACTGCCCTCGGATGGTCAGCGGATTAGGACGGTTCCATGACAGTTCTGCAACGCCGTAGACGACCGGCGTTTTCGCGGCCTCATGCGGGCCCGGACCGCCCTGCTGAACCCGTGTCCAGCGGCAAGTAGACGCTGAACAAGGAGCCGTCGCCGGGCGCGCTTTCGACCGTCAGGCCACCCCGGTGCCTGTTGACGATGTGTTTAACGATCGCCAGCCCCAGGCCGGTGCCAGGCCGTTCGCCGCTCTTCTGACCCTCGACCCGGTAGAATCTCTCGGTCAGCCGCGGCAAATGCTCGCGCGCCATTCCGGGCCCATAGTCCCGCACCGAGACCAGAACGTAGCGCGCACCCGCTTCGCGATCCGGCGTCAAAAGCGACAGCCTCGTCGCGCCAGGCATTCGCGCTCCCGCCGCCGCCTCGACGTCCAGTCCATATCGAACCGTCAGATCGACCGTGCCGCCCACGGGAGAATATTTGATAGCGTTGTCGGTCAGATTCTGGATCACCTGGACGATCTCGTCCCGGTCACCGATGATCCGCACGTCGCCCGGCTGGACGTCCAGCAAGACGGTGACACCCTTCTCCTGCGACAGGACGCTGATCGCATCGACCACGTCGGATGCCGCGCGCGGCAGGTCCACCTTGCCCGACGGCGGGATATGTTCGTTCAGCTCGATCCGACTGAGCGACAACAGGTCCGCGACCAGCCGCCCCATCCGTTCGGCCTGGGCCGCCATGATGTCGAGGAACTTGTCACGGGCCTTGGGGTCGTCTTTGGCGTGACCTTTCAACGTCTCGATGAAACCGCTGAGTGAGGCCAGCGGCGTCCGTAGTTCGTGGCTGGCGTTAGCCAGGAAGTCCACGCGCATCAGCTCCATCCGGCGCACGTCGGTTTCGTCCCGCAGGCCCAGCAAAGCCATATTGGAGCCCCCCGGGGACGGCAGCGGCCGCACCCAGGCCTTCCAGTGGCGGGTACGAGCACCGGCCGCATTGTAGTCGCTGGTCCGGCTCACCCCTCCGAACAAAGCCTCATCCACCGCCTCGAGCACATTGGGGTCGCGCATCGCGGAAACCAGAAGGGCCCCTTCCCGCTGGATGCGCAACAGATCCCGCGCGGCCCGGTTGGCCAAAACGATGCGGCGTCCGGCGATGTCGTCCGCCTCGCCGCCGCTGACGATCATTACGGGGTCGTCCAGAGCCTCGAAGACGCTGTCCAGCAACCCGGCATCCTCGGGTGCCGAGAGGCTGGCGCTGGCCACATCCAGCGATGCGTCGCTGCGCGAGACCTGGCGCCGCTTAAGACCCAGCATCGTCACCACAGTCATGACGGCCGCGCCGCCGAGAAGCCACGCCGCCGCGTCGGGCCGCACGGAGGCCAGGATCAGCATGATTATGACGCCGACGCCGCCGGTCGCCCCGTTTGTCCAGAGCCTGGAAGACGGCAGGGGCGCTACCGGTGATGGGGATTCATCGAACGGCATGGTGTCGGCGCCCCCTTCTGACAGACGGACGGGCCGTTCAGTCGTCTCGCCTTTTCCTAGAACGGGATGCCCCGAAAAGGCGAGCAGAATCCGGAGACGCCCGACGGCGCCCCGGCATAGGCCTGTTTTTTTACTTCTCCCGGTCAAGCTGATCGCGAATGTCGGGAAAGACACACGTTTGAGCTGGATACTGAACTGCCTGGTGGTCGAGCATGACTGGCGGCTTACGCTGCTGGCGGCCGCTGTCTGCGTGGTCAGTCTCGCCACCTGCATCACTCTTATCGGGATGGCGCGTCAGAACGGCCCGCGGACGAAGGTCGTCTACGGTGCTGCTGCGGGCCTGGTCGGAGGCCTCGGCGTGTGGGCGACGCACTTCCTGGCCATGCTTGGCTACCGTTCCAGCGCCATGATCCAGTACGCGGCAGGCGAAACCCTGTTGTCGTTGGGCATCGTCATCGCCGGGATGGTGTTGGGCGTCGCGGTCGCCCTGAACGGCGGCTCGAGATTGACGCGCAGCCTGGTGGCCTTGCTGGCCGCATCCAGCGTCGCAGCGATGCACTTCATCGGCATGTCCGCCATGCATATCGAGGGCGGTGCGATGGCCTGGGATGTCCCGTTCGTCCTCGGCGCAGTCGGCGTCAGCATGGCCTTTGCTCTCTGCACCGCGGTCTGGGTGAAGCGCGACGGTTGGTGGCGCATCCCCGGCAACACGACCTTTGCGGTTCTCAGTGTCGTCAGCCTGCATTTCGGCGGCATGTCGGCCATGGAGATCGTACCCGATCCTTCCTCCGTCCTTTCGGCCACTCTGATCTCCGAGTCGGGTTTGCTGGTCTGGGTCGTCGGCGGCGCCACCGTCGTGGTGATGATCGCCGCCTTCGTGACGATCGTCGGCCTCTGGGGCCGCACCGCAGCGCTCGGCCATCTGCGCGAAGCCATTGACGCCATGCCGGATGGACTAGGCTTCTACGACGCCGAGGATCGCCTTCTGATCTGGAATGCCCGCTATGCCGAGGTGAACCCAGAGGTTGCGTCGGCCTTGGCCGTCGGTGTTCGCTTTCGCGACATGCTCCAACTGGGCCTCGATCAGGGACTTTACGAAGACGCCATCGGTCGCGAACAGGAGTGGATGAAAGAGAGGCTCGTAGTCCGCAGTCGATCATCGAACAGCACCGAGCAGCACATCGCCGGAAACCGCTGGCTGCGGGTCGAGGACCGTCGTACATCGAACGGCGGCATCGTCACCGTCGTCAACGATATCACGGACTTGAAGCGTGATGCTGTCTCGCTGGCTGAGGCCAAGGAGGCCGCCGAACAGGCGAACCGGGCGAAGTCCGAGTTCCTGGCCAACATGAGCCATGAAATCCGGACGCCCCTGAACGGAGTGATCGGCCTGACGCAGGCCTTGGCGCGGACGCCGCTTGCCAGCGACCAGCGCGAGATGCTGGACCTGATCCAGTCTTCGGGACACACGCTACAGACGCTGCTCAGCGACATTCTGGATCTGGCGCGGGTCGAGTCCGGCCGGCTGGAAATCGCCGATGAGGCCTTTGACCTCGCGCGGGCGGTCAATGATGCGGCCCAGCTCTATCGCGAACCCGCCAGCGACAAGGGCCTGCAGTTCTTCGTCGAGATCGAGCCGGAGGCGGCCGTCTGGGTGCGCGGCGACGTGGTGCGGTTGAAGCAGGTTCTGACAAACCTGGTGTCGAACGCGGTCAAGTTCACCACCACCGGCTTCGTCAGCCTGACCGCCTGCGTCGGCAAGGATCGCACAGGCGCAGCGATCATGCGCTTCACGGTCGAAGACACTGGCGTGGGCTTCGACGCCGCCGCCAAGGCGCGCCTGTTCACCCGTTTCGAACAGGCTGACGGCACCATCACGCGTCGCTTCGGCGGCACCGGCCTGGGCCTCGCCATCTGCCGGCAACTGGCAGACCTCATGGGCGGCGAATTGGATTGCGAAAGCGAGCCAGGCGGCGGTTCCGCCTTTATTCTGACCCTGCCCCTTATTTTGGCCGAGGCCCCCGCCGTTCCGGTCGCGGCCACGGCCCAGGACGAAGACCAGTCCACTGACCGCATGCGCGTCCTCGTCGCAGATGATCACCCGACCAATCGCAAGGTCGTTGAGCTGATCCTGTCACAGGCTCCGATCGACCTGGTCCAGGCCGAAAATGGGGCCGAGGCCCTGGAAGCCTGCCGCGCCCAGGCCTTCGACATGATCCTGATGGACATGCAGATGCCGGTGATGGATGGGCTGACGGCCGTCCGCGAGATTCGCCGGCACGAGGCCGCCACTGGACAAGCTCGTGCGCCGATCGTCATGCTGACGGCCAACGCCCTGCCCGACCATGTCGCCCAGGCCAAGGCCGCCGGCGCAGATCGCCACCTGGCCAAGCCTTTCGACGCAGCCGATTTGCTGTCGGTCGTCGCCGAACTCGGCGGTGAGAATCAGCAAAAAGCCGCGGCGGCGTGAACTGCAAAAGTTCGGCGACGTGAACCGCCGAGAGCGCAGAAATTCGCGGTTCGCCCCCCGCCGACCAAGCCAATAACGCTAAAGGCTCCGGCGACCTCGCGGACGCAGGAGCCTCTTAGGATCCCGACCTGGGGCAGGACTGCGTAGTGGACCTATTCGTAGCCGTGGGCGGCTTCGTTGATCACCTGCGACGGCATCTGGCTGAAGTCGACCGTGGTCGGCGCCGAGGCGACGGCCAGCTTGGTCTGATAGGTCTTGATCACGTGTTCGAGGCGGCGGCGCACCTCACGTTCGGCCTCAGAGCCGGAGTCCAGCGCCAGGGGTGCCAGGCAGAAGTCGATGATGGCCTGGGGGCGGCTCAGCGGTTCCATATGCGTCTCTCCTGATTATTCGGCCGCGACGAACTGCGCGGTCTCGGTGGATTCCTTCATGGCGGTCGTGGAGGACTGCCCGTTGGAAATGACGGTGGCGACCTGGTCGAAGTAGCCTGTGCCGACCTCGCGCTGGTGGCGGGTGGCGGTGTAGCCGCTGGCCTCGTTCGAGAACTCGCGCTGCTGCAGCTCGGAATAGGCCGCCATGCCGCGGTCGCGGTAGCCGGAGGCCAGCTCGAACATGCCGTTGTTCAGGCTGTGGAAGCCGGCCAGGGTCACGAATTGGAACTTGTAGCCCATGGCACCCAGTTCGCGCTGGAACTTGGCGATGGTGGCCTTGTCCAGCTTGGCTTCCCAGTTGAACGACGGCGAGCAGTTGTAGGCCATCAGCTTGCCCGGATGCTGCTTCTGGACGGCTTCCGCGAACTTCTTCGCATCGTCCAGATCGGGATGAGAGGTCTCCCACCACAGGAGGTCGGCAATGTTGGCGTAGGACAGGCCCCGCGCGATGCAGTGGTCCAGGCCCGTGCCTTCCTTCAGGCGGAAGAAACCCTCGGGCGTGCGGTTATCGCGGTCGATGAAGGGCTGGTCGCGCTCATCGACATCGGATGTGATCAACTGGGCGCTCTCGGCGTCGGTGCGGGCGACGGTGATGGTCGGCGTGCCCATGACGTCGGCGGCCAGGCGGGCAGCGACCAGGTTGCGCTCATGCGCCTGGGTCGGGATCAGGACCTTGCCGCCCAGGTGGCCGCACTTCTTCTCCGAGGCCAGCTGGTCCTCGAAGTGGACGCCTGCGGCGCCCGCCTCGATGAAGGCCTTCATGATCTCGAACGAATTCAGCGGCCCGCCGAAGCCGGCCTCGGCGTCGGCCACGATCGGCGCGAACCAGTCGCGCTTGGCACCACCTTCGGCGTGCTCGATCTGGTCGGCGCGCTGCAGTGTGCGGTTGATGCGGCGGCACAGTTCCGGCGCGGCATTGGCCGGGTACAGCGACTGGTCCGGATACATGGCGCCGGCCGTGTTGGCGTCGGCGGCGACCTGCCAGCCCGACAGATAGATGGCCTTCAGACCCGCGCGGACCATCTGCATGGCCTGGTTGCCGGTGACGGCGCCCAGGGCGTTGATGAAGGGCTCGGTGTGCAGGAGCTCCCACAGGCGGTTGGCGCCGCGCTCCGCCAGGGTGTGGGTGATCGGCACGGAGCCGCGCAGCTTAAGGACATCCTGGGGCGTGTAGGGGCGCTCGATGCCGTCGAAGCGGCCTTTGGGCGAAGGGACGAGATCGGCGAAGGTGGTCATGGCGCTCTGCTGTGTCTGTCAACGCGAACGTCGCGTCGGTCAGGACAGAGAACACGCCGCTGTCATTTCTGATACAGATCGAGGCCGAAGGTTCGTGTCATGTTGTCATGTTGTGACTTTGACTTTTGTGACACATCGTGACAACTCTCCTCTATCACCGTGCACCCCGGCGAAGGCCGGGGTCCAGAAGCGGGACGGGCGGCGGGACTAGACACCTCGGCACGCCGCTTTCGCCGACGGAGTCCGTGATCTGGACCCCGGCCTTCGCCGGGGTGCACGGAGGGAGAGATTGATGGACGCCTCGGCCGATCGCAAACTGTTCCTCGGCGCCCGGCTGAAGCGGCTGCGGCGCGACCGGGGGCTGACCCAGACGGCCATGGCCGGCGACCTCGGCGTCTCCCCCAGCTATCTGAACCATATCGAGCGCAATCAGCGACCGGTCTCGGCCCAGCTGCTGCTACGTCTGGCGGAGGCCTACGACGTCGATCTGCGTCAGCTAGGCCAGTCGGGCGCGGCCGGAGAGGCGGAACTGGCCGAGGCCCTCGCCGACCCCCTGTTCCAGGGCCTCGATGTCCCCCGCCACGAACTGCTGCAACTGACCGACGAGGCCCCCGCCGCCGCCGAGGCCCTGCTCCGTCTCTATCGCGCCTTCGCCGAGCAGCGGGATCGCGCTCGCGCCGCCCTGATCGACGGGGGCGAGACCAGCGAAGGCCCCTCCCCCGCCGACTGGGTGCGCGACCACATCCAGGCGCGCGCCAACTACTTCCCCGAACTCGACACCTTGGGCGAGGCCCTGCATGCCGCCCTCGACCCCAACCAGACCGGCGACGGGTTCGAGGCCTTGGCCCGCGCCCGCCTGCAGGCCCGCCACAACCTGTCGGTTCGCGTCATGCCGGCCGAGGTCATGGTCGAATGGACCCGCCGGTTCGATCCGCACCGGCGTCGCCTGCTGCTGTCCGAGACGCTGGATCCGTCGTCGCGCGCCTTCGCCATCGCCTATCAACTGGCCCTGTCCGAGCATGAGGCCGAGCTGACCGCGCTCGCCGACGCCGCCCGCCCGCCGGATGACACGACGCGCGCCCTGCTCAAGGTGTCCCTGACCAACACCCTCGCCGCCGCCATCCTGATGCCCTACGCCGCCTTCCAGCGGACAGCCGAGGCGACCGGCTATGATATCGCCCGGCTGCAGACGCGGTTCGGCGCCTCCTTCGAACAGGTCGCCCACCGGCTGACGACCCTGTCGCGCCCTACTGCACGCGGCGTGCCTTTCTTCCTCATACGGGTGGACCAGGCGGGCAATGTCTCGAAGCGCTATGCCTCGGGGGCCTTCCCCTTCGCCCGCTTCGGCGGAGCCTGCCCGCGCTGGCGGCTGCATTCCGCCTTCCGCACGCCCGGCCGCCTGGTCACCCAGATCATCGAAACACCCGACGGGAACCGCTGGTTCACCCTGGCCCGCACCGTCGATCGTCAGGGCCACGACGGCTACGGGGAGCATCACGACCTCGCCATCGGTCTGGGCTGCGAACTGAAGGATGCTCACCGGCTGATGTACGCGCGCGGCCTCGACCTGATGGCCCCGGAGGTCACCCCCATCGGTCCCGCCTGCCGCCTGTGCCACCGCCACCCCTGCGCCGAACGCGCCGCTCCGCCGGTCGACCGGCCCTTGCGTGTCGACGACTGGTCGAAGTCGGTCAGCCCCTATCCGTTCGCGGCCGAATAAGGCGTCGCCTCCAGTGCCCTCTGCGCCGCCGCAAGCTCCCCGGCCATGACCGCCTTCAGTCGCTGGGGCGCGACGATCTTGACCTGCTGACCCCAGGTGAACAGGTGCCAGGCCAGTTCGCGCATACCCGAGGCGCGGAAGCGCACGACGACGCTGCCGTCCGCCTGATCCTCCAGCGACTGGGTGGGGTGCCAGCGCCAGCCGCGCGCCTCGGCCGCGCCTGAGGGCGAGACGTGCAGGACCACATCCTCGATCTCATCCTGATAGATGCCGAACGACTGGCTGGCGAAAACCGAAAGGTCGAAGTCCGCAGGCGGTGGGGCGAAGCCATCCTGGGCCTCCACCGCGCTCATGCGATCGAGACGGAAGGTCTGGATGCGGCCGCTCTCCCGGTCCGCCGCGACGAGATAGTTGGCGCGGCCGAACATGACGCCGCAGGGCGCGACGGAACGCCGTCGCGCCTCCGCACCGGGTCGGGAATAGGTAAAGCCGAGGGGGGCCTGGGCCAGGATCGCCGCACGGATGGTCGCCAGCATGGCCTCGTCGGCGGAAGGGCGCGGCCCGGCCTGTACGGCGATGGTCTCGGCCCGCACGAGTGCCTCAAGATCGGGGGCCAGCCGGTTCAGCGTGGTCGAGCGCATCGCCGACTTGAGTTTGCGTTCCAGCCCCTCCAGAGCCGCCGCCCGGCTCGGCTCGCCCGAGGCCCGCAGCCCCTGCGCCGCCTTGGAGAGTTCCAGCAACTCGGTCGCCGTCGGAGCCTGTTCAAAGGCCGACAAGCCGCCCCGAATGCGCCAGCGCTTGCTCGGCGGATCCGAGACCTCCTCCACCGAGGGAAACAGCAGGATCACGGCGTCGCGCATCCGCTCGGCCGTGCGTCGGCCGACGCCGGTCTCCTGCGCCATCTCGTCCAGCGTCAGCCCCTCGGCCGAGGCCGCCATGCGACGCGCCAGCTCGATGACCATGACTGCCTTGTCGTGCCGCAAGCGAATGGCTCCCGAAGATACGTCCGAAACTGACGTAACCCTGTCCTATCTTATCCTCAACAGCAACCGCTTCGAGACCGGAGACACCCCATGGCCCGCGCTTTCGCTCCCCAGTTCACGCCCTCGGCCCAGATCAACGCCGCCCGCTACATGATCGTCCCCTGCGAAGCCGAAGGCTGCAGCGACTTGGCCGTGATCTGGGATCGACTGGAGGAACAGGTGGTCGACGTCATCGATGCCCGGGCGAGCGCCCGCTACTCGGACGAGGACGCCCTGTGGGACGAGGCCCGCGCCACCGACGCCCGATATGACGACTTCCGCATGGCCGCTTAGGCCTGTTCAGTCCGGGTAGCGTTCCCGCGTGGTCTTGATGGTCCACCGCGCCATCTCGGCCACGACGTCGATGTCCACATCGGACAAGCGGTTCACGTAGACGCAGCTCTGTCCGCTCTTGTGCTTGCCCAGCCGGCTGAGAAAGTCGGCGCGCTCGTCGTGATAGGCCGTCATGTAGAGGACGGTGTTCGCCTTGCGGGGAGAGAAGCCGACCAACGGAGCGTCGCCCTCATGGCCGCTGTCGTAACGGTAGTGATACCGGCCGAACCCGATGATCGAGGGTCCCCACATCACAGGGGGCTCGCCGGAGATTTCGGTCAGCAGCTCGATCAGGGTTCGCGCATCTTCGCGCCGACCGGGATGCTCGACCGCTGCGACGAAGTCGTCGACCGACATCGTCGAGGGCTTCGTCTTGGTTTCCGCCATCGATCAGTCCTCCCGCTTCACGGACGTCCAGCGATCGATCAGCCGTTGCGCCGGCTTCTCGACCCCATGATGGGCGAGAATGGCCAGGACGAGGATGAGGCCGAACATCGCGAGCACGAAAAGATCATTGATCCAGACCGAGCCGAAGTCGATGCGCCGTCCTCCCGGCAGCAGGTCCAGCTTTCGAGCGACGATCATCATCACCGTCAGCACGAACATGTGCACCATGTAGATGGCGAACGACCAACGCCCCATGGTCACCAGGGCGGGATGGTCGAGCAGCCGCGACAGCGCGCCGTCTTCGCCGGCGAAGGCCCAGACCACCCCGACGAAGAACAGGGTGATGGCCACCGTGATCGGCCCCGTCGCCCAGCCGATGAAGACACAGGTCGCGACGACCGCCGCAATCTCCAGCGCGGTCGCCCAGCCGCCCTTCAGTTGGGGGATGCTCAGCCACAGGCCCTGGAGCAGGCACCCCAGGAAGAAACCATAGACGGCGCGGGGCACGGCGTAGTCGTAGGTCGTGTTCATCCAGCGCCGGGCGTACATCAGCACCAGCACCGCTCCGACGACCGCCAGGATCGCGCCGATCCAGCGGAACCGCCGGGGCGCGACCAGCACCAGTCCGGCGAAGATGAGATAGCAGGCCACCTCGGCGCTCAGCGTCCAGGCCGGGCCGTTCCAGGTCAGGGAGGGCAGGATATGCCAGGACTGGATCAGGAACAGGTTGGCCCAGATCGCCTCGACGGATCGGTCGCGCGTAAACGGCGTGGCCATGTCGATGCCGAACCACAGCCGCGCCAGTTCCAGTCCCATGAAGGCCCCGAGCATCAGGACGTGCAGCGGCCAGACCCTGCCCAGGCGCCGGATCATGAACCGTCCGCCGTCCTTCGCCGTCTTCAGCCGTCCGGCATAGGCGTGGGCGATGACGAAGCCGGACAGGACGAAGAAATAATCGACGAACAGATAGCCGTGCTGGACCAGACCCCAGTCCCGCCAGTGGCTGGCCACCGGCATGTGGAACATCACGACAAGAACGGCGCAGACGCCGCGCAGGGAATCGAGCGCCTCGAAACGGCGCGGAGCGGAGCGGGATGATGCCGGAGTGTTCACGCGGTCGTGATACGCCCAGCCCTGGGCGGCGGCCAGCCCTCGGGCGCGATCTCGAAAGTCTTGGAGGCCTGGCCTCCGAGTTGAACGGAGGGTCTACGGGTTTGCACGCCCGTTGCGTCGCCCCTCCGCCACCAGGCCGTGTCGAGAGCGAGGACAGAATGTCGCAGATTCCTTAAGACGACGGAATCGGACACGGTTGATGTCGCGTTCACCCTTTTGCCGCAACGCACCGCCATACTCGTGCGCTAAGCTCAGGGTCTTGATCGGGCCAGAACTCCAGGGAAACCTTCGCCTCATGCGCCTCGACTATCGTCTCGTCCTGATCGCCGCCGTCTCGGCCTGCGCGCCGATGCTGCCCGAGGCACCGCCCCTGGTTCCGATGGCCGCCGCGCCCAGCCAGCCCGCACCGACGCCGAGGCCGGTGCAGCCCGCTCCCGCGCCGCCTGCGTCGTCTGCGGAGCAGTACGCCACGGCAGAGGCCTGGAAACAGGGCTTCCTGGCCCGTCACGGCGGCGCGCGGCGCGCGCTCTACGAACAGCAGCTGGCCGGCTTCACCCCCGATCCCGACGTCGTCCGTCTGGACAGCAGCCAGCCCGAGTTCAGCCGCCCGGCCGGCGCCTATATCGCCAACGCCGCCTCGGCCGCCCGGATCGCCGAAGCCAGACGCCGGATCGACGCCGCGCCGTGGAGCGTGACCCAGAGGTTCGGCGTGCCGGCCGAGATCCTGGTCTCCATCTGGGGCAATGAATCCAGCTTCGGCCAGGTCCAGGGCAACAAGGATGTGATCCGATCGCTGGCCACCCTCGCCTTCGACGGGCGCCGTCGCGACTGGGCCGAGGGCCAGCTGAAGAACGCGCTCGACATCGTCATCGACGGTCGCCGCGACCGGTCGGGCCTGCTCGGCAGCTGGGCCGGAGCCATGGGCCAGACTCAGTTCATGCCCGACAACTACCTGCGTCTGGGCGTCGACCAGAACGGCGACGGAAAGGTCGACATCTGGGGCTCCGAGGCCGACGCCCTCGCCTCCGCGGCCAACCTTCTGGCTCAGGCCGGATGGAAGCGCGGCCAGCGCTGGGGCTATGAGATCACCCTCCCCGCCAACTTCGACTACGCACAGGCCGAGGCCGATGGTCGTCCGTGGAGCTACTGGGCCCAGCGCGGCGTCAGCCTCGCACGGGGCGGCGCCCCGACATCGGATGAGGCGACCGAGAACGGCGTCATCCTGTTGCCCCAGGGTGCGCGCGGCCCGGCCTTCCTGGCCCTACCCAACCACTACATCATCCGCCGCTACAACAACTCGGTCAGCTATGCGCTGGCGATCGGCCTGACGGCGGACGGCGCCACCGGACGTCCCGGTCTGGTCGGGACCTGGCCGGACGACGGCCCGATCTCCCGCGATCAGAGGTTCGGAGCTCAATCGGCTCTGGCCCGCGCCGGCTTTGACCCCGGCGTCATCGACGGCGTGGTCGGGTCGGGGACGCGTCGCGCTCTGAAACAGTGGCAGGTCGCGAATGGACGCGTGCCCGACGGCTATCTGACCGCCGCACTGGCGGACGAGTTGATGCGCGGAAACTGACCCCTCTCTGAAGGCGCGTCAGAGAAACAGTATCCAGCTTCGGCCGGCGGGCCCTCGCCAGAGAGGCGCGACTCCAAAAATAGAGTCTACAGACTCGACAGAGTCTACGTCGCGAGGGCACCGGACTGGCTGTGTCAAAGACCGGGAGACAGTGTCTCACGGTTTTCGAGACTGTTAAGAATAAAGCCTCGGCGTCGGATTTTTCTTTGAAATCGTTGACGAATATCGAGCGGACGACGCCAGCTCGCGTCGCATTCCGTCTCCCCCTGCGGGCCTTCGCCGATCCGCAGGGGGAGAGCGACGCCCCCTACTCCGCCCAGCGAGGCGCGCGTTTGTCGAGGAAGGCGCGGACGCCTTCCTGGCCTTCTTCGGAGACCCGCGCGCGGGCGATCCGTTTGGCGGTCTCTTCCATCAAGCCGTGGTCGATGTGACGACCGGCGACGTCGCGGACCAGGCGCTTGGCCTCGCCCATGGCGCCGGGGGCGTTCTGGCTGAGGCTGTCGGTCAGCATGGAGACGAACTCGTCCATCGATCCCTCGGGCAGGACCATGTCGATAATCCCGGCGTGGGCGGCGTAGTCGGCGTCGAAGATGTTGGCGGTCAGGAACAGCTGTTTGGCGCGGCGCGCGCCGACGGCCTCGATCACATAGGGGGCGATCGTGCCGGGGATCAGGCCCAACTTGACCTCAGAGAAGGCGAAACGGCTGCCCTCGATGGCCACGGCCATGTCGCAGGCGCAGACGATGCCCGCACCGCCGCCCATGGCCGCGCCCTCGACCAGGGCGACCGTCAGGGCGGGAATGTCGTGCAGGGCCTTCAGCATCTTGGCCAGCATCATGGCGTCGTCGCGATTGTCGCTCTCGGACCAGTCGATGGCGTCGCGCATCCAAGACAGGTCAGCGCCGGCGCTGAAGGTGCCGCCCGCGCCCCGGATGAAGACGATGCGGACATTGTCGGCCCCGTTCAGGGTTTCGAACGTCTCGTACAGGGCCGCGACGGTGGCGGCGTCGAAGGCGTTCTTCTTGTGCGGGCGGTTGATGGTGACGAAGACCACGCCGTCGGAGGTGCCGTCGACCTGGATCAGGTCGTCGTTCGCGTCGGGCGCAGGATCGGGCACCAGCGGCTGGGAGATGGAGTTGATCTCGGCGGCCTCAGCATCGGTGATGTCCAGCGCGTTCAGGTCGGATTCGGTGGGTTTGTCGGTCATGGAATGGCCTTTCAGGCGAGAGAACGCACGGGTGGGCGACGCGGGGGCAGGTCGAGCATTAATCGCCAGTAGACCCAGGAACGGTCGTCCATGATGCCGGGCGGCGCAGCCTCCAAGGCTTCGGACAACTCGGCGTCGGAAACATAGGCCCTTAGCGATCGCATGTCCGGATGGCTGGCGTAACGGAAGGCGTAGGCCATGAAGCGGACCGGGTTCGACAGGGCGACCTCAGGCGGTTCGAACCAGACCACTCGGCGAGCGATCTCCAGAATCTCCGGATTCGCCGGAAGCGGTCTCACGCTGGATCCATCCAAGGCGGCATCGCTTCGAAGCTGGGGACGCTATCCAGATCGACACCTCGCACAGCCTCGCGCAAGCCCGACCGAACGATCGGCGAGAGGTCGGCCAAATCGGGATCATCGAAGTAGACCAGGGCCTTGAGCGCCGCCTGAGGTGAAAACGTGCCGCCGTAAATCGCTGATCCCGCTCCCAACATGGAAGCGAGATCAAGTCCGGAGGCGATAAGAGAATGGACATCGATATAGTCCTTTGCCTCCGCTCTCACCTGCACGACCGAGACCTTGGTCCCGCCCAGATCAAGGGACGACGCGACAGAAAGCCCTATGTCGATGGTCCGGTCCGGCGGCCGGATGCGACCCAGTTTCGGCAGTCCGAAGAAGGACACCTTGATCGGCCCGTCCCGATCAAGTCCGACTGTCAGGGTGTTCGGCTCCATCTGCAGAATGGTGGCCCCGGACAACAGCGGCAGGTCGGCAAGGAGCGCCCGGGGGTCGATCGGATGAGGTGCGAAGAAATCGAAATCGACCGACTCTCGATGACCCAGCCTCAAGGCGATCGCGGTCCCGCCATAGAGGGTGAACGAGCCAGGCAGAGCCGCCAACTCAGGCCAGAACCGCTGCTGGGGCGGCGGAAGGATGCTCAGGCAAGGTTTCAGTTCGCCCTCCATCACATTCTGAACACGCCAAAGGTCGTGTCCGGTATCGGTGCGTTCAAACTGGCCGAGATCGCCAGGCCCAGGACGTCGCGGGTCTGGGTCGGGTCGATGACGCCGTCGTCCCACAGGCGGGCGGTGGCGTAGTAGGGATTGCCCTCGTCCTCGTATTTCTGGCGGACCGGCGCCTTGAAGGCTTCGGCCTGTTCGGGGGTCCAGGTCTCGGCGTCGCGGTGGACGGTGGCGAGGACGCTGGCCGCCTGTTCGCCGCCCATGACGCTGATCCGGCTGTTGGGCCAGGTGAACAGGAAGCGCGGGCCGAAGGCGCGGCCGCACATGCCGTAGTTGCCGGCGCCGAAGCTGCCGCCGATCAGGATGGTGAACTTGGGCACGCTAGCGCTGGCGACGGCGGTGACCAGTTTGGCGCCGTCCTTGGCGATGCCGCCGGCCTCGTACTTTCCGCCGACCATGAAGCCGGAGATGTTCTGCAGGAAGACCAGCGGGATCTTGCGCTTGCAGGCCAGTTCGATGAAGTGGGCGCCCTTCAGCGCGCTTTCCGAGAACAGCACACCGTTGTTGGCCAGGATGGCGACGGGATAGCCCCAGATCCGGGCGAAGCCGCAGACCAGTGTCGTGCCGTAGAGGGATTTGAACTCCTCGAACTCCGAGCCGTCGACGATGCGGGCGATGACCTCGCGCACGTCATAGGGGGCGCGGACGTCGTCGGGGATCAGGCCGTAGAGTTCGGCCGGATCGAGGACAGGCTCCTTCGGCTCCCGGACGTCCATGTCCACACGCTTGACGCTGTTGAGGTGGCCCACGATGTCGCGGACGATCTCCAGGGCATGCTCGTCGTTCTCGGCGACATAGTCGACGACGCCGGACTTGCGGCCGTGGGTCTCGGCCCCGCCCAGCTCCTCGGCCGAGATGATCTCGCCGGTCGCGGCCTTCACCAAAGGTGGGCCGGCCAGGAAGATGGTGCCCTGGTTGCGGACGATCACCGTCTCGTCCGACATGGCCGGCACATAGGCGCCGCCTGCGGTGCAGGAGCCCATGACGCAGGCGATCTGGGGGATGCCCTTGGCCGACATATTGGCCTGGTTGAAGAAGATGCGGCCGAAGTGGTCGCGGTCGGGGAAGACCTCGGCCTGGTGCGGCAGGTTGGCCCCGCCGGAATCGACCAGATAGACGCAGGGCAGGTTGTTCTGTTCGGCGATCTCCTGGGCGCGGAGGTGTTTCTTGACCGTAATCGGGAAATAGGCGCCGCCCTTCACCGTCGGGTCGTTGGCGACGATCATGACCTCGCGGCCCGAGACGCGACCGACGCCGCAGATCATGCCGGCACCGGGTGCCTCGTCATTGTACATGCCGGTGGCGGCGAGCTGGCCTACCTCCAGGAAGGGCGAACCGGGATCGAGCAGGCGTTCGACGCGGTCGCGGGGGAGAAGCTTGCCGCGCGAGACGTGGCGGTCGCGGCTGGCGTCGGAGCCGCCGCGCCCTGCCTTGGCGACGCGTTCGCGCAAGTCGGCATTCAGCGCGGTGTTGTGGGCGTGCAGCGCCTTGAAGCTCGGCGATTGCGGGTCGATGGCGGATGTCAGCTTCGGCATGGGGCGAGGTTTAGGGGGGTTTCACCGATGCGGAAACCCTCTCCCAGCGGGAGAGGGCTTGAGGCTCGCAGAGCGTAGCGATGCGGCTCAGGCGAAAGGGTGAGGGGTTCACATGAACCGGTGAGGGCACGCCCCTCACCCTTTCGCGCAAGGACGACGGCTGTCGCCGCCGTGCGCTCAAGCCCTCTCCCCCTGGGAGAGGGTTACTTTCTGATCAACCGATCCCTCGCTGCATTCAGCCGAGCGGCCAATCCCTCGGTGCCGCCGTGATCCGGGTGAGCGCGGCCCATCAGGCGGCGCCAGGCGGAGTGGATGGCTTCCGGCGTCGCGTCCTCGCCGAGGCCAAGGATGGAGCGGGCCTCAGCGTCGCCCATCGCTTCGCGTCTAACGGGGACCGTCCGGATTCGCGACGACAGGACCATCCACAATCCGGCCCCGACCAGTCCTCCGCCCAGGATCCACGTGCCCTTGGCCAGAGCCAGCGCGCCCCCGGCGATGAGGGCGGCGGAGATCAGGGTCGCCGCCACGCGCCACTGTCCGCGTCGCGGTCCTTCGGTCTGACGACCGAGGCGGATCAGGGCCCAGACCACGATCCCGGCGAGAACGAGCCAGATCAGGCCCATGGGTGAGCCTGGGTCAGGCCGCCGCGTCCAGGGCCGGAAGAGCCGCGGCGTCCAGCCCCAGGGACTGCATCAGGTTGCGCATCTCCTGGCGCGCAGCGACGTGGGCCAGGGAGACGGCCACGGGCCGGACCTCGCTCGACAGGTCGGCGACGGTCAGGCCAAAGGGGAAGAGCTCGCGATAGATGACCCGGTCGCGCAGGCCCGGGCCGACGCGGAAGCCGACGCGCTTGGCCAGCTTCAGCATCCGCTCTTCGAGCCGCTTGCGGTTGCGCGCCTCGGCGACCGCGAGGCGGTTGGTGATCACGACCCAGTCGATGGCGGCGTGGCGGCCTTCGGTGATCGCGCGATGCTTGCGGGCCTCCCAGACGCTCTCGGAATAGGTCGAGGGCTTGAGCAGGTCGAGCGTGACCGGATCGACCGTGCCCAGCATGTCGAAATCGACGAAGCTGTCGTTCATCGGGGTGACGATCTGATCGGCCTTGGCGTGGGCGGCACGGGCCAAGGGCGTGTCGCCGCCGGGGGTGTCGATCAGGATCACGTCAGCGTCCTGCGCCTCGGCGAAGGCGCGCTCGAAGATGGCGATCTGATCGGCCTCTTCGGCCTTGGCCAGGGCCTTGCCGTCGCCCAGGTCGGGTTCGATCGGCATGGGCAGGACCACCCCCTTGGCCGAGGTCCAGGCCGCGCGGTGGGCGAAGAAGTGGCTCATCGACCGCTGGCGCAGGTCCAGATCGAGGATGGCGACGCGGCGACCCGCGTGCAGCAGGCCGCAGACGATGTGGATGGCCAGGGTGGACTTGCCCGCCCCGCCTTTTTCATTGCCGACGACGATGACCTGAGGCTGCGTCATGGAGAGTTCCGATAGCTGGCGACGACCGACTCACATGCCGGCCGCCATGGTTCGCCAGAATCTAGGCCCACACTCCATTCGTCAACGAAAGGTTAAGCGGCGGTGGTCGCAGGCCTGTGGATCAGCCCCGGCGCAGACATCCCAGCCTTGCCGCATCGGCGGCGCGACAGACGGCGCGGGCGGCGTCGACAGGGGCGGAGACCTTGAGGCGGGTCAGACTGCGACCGTCGACCTCGACCGCCTCGAACACCGGCGTCAGCTCGCCCACGTCGTGACCGGCGTCTGCGACACGGCCCCAGGCGCGCTGGGCGGCGGCGGGGCTGGCGAAGGCACCGAGCTGGAGGGTGGCACGGGCGGTCTCACGCGCAGGCTCAAGGCGCAGGGTCGGCATCTCGGCGGACACGCGCTTGACCACGGCCTCGGCGACGGCCGGGGCAGCGGCCTGGATGAGGGCCGGAGCGGCGGCCTCGACCGCACCGCGCAAGCCGGCGTCGCGGGCGTCCCAGAGATCATAGGGGGTCATCACCTCGACGCGGAGGTCACCAGGATTGGCGACCTGTTCAGGGGTCACGACTGCGGGCCGCAGACCGCTCTCGGCCGCCGTGCGGGCGGGCCTGGCCTGGCCATCCAGCGGGATGTCGGCCACGACCTGGGCCATGGCCTCAAAGCGGTTCGCATCGCCCTCCACCAGGCTGCACGACGAGGTCGCGAGGCCGGCGAGACCGAGGAGCACTGGACGAAGCATTCTGCTGGGCGTCATAAGGCCCTCATAGCCCGGCAGGTTTTTCCGCCCCGTGCACGAACAGCCTTAAGTCGAACGGTTAACCCGGTAAGCATGAGCCACACCCCTCCTCCCCTACCCATCGCGCGAACCGTCGAAGCGTTGCGTCAGACCGTGCGCGAGTGGCGACGTCAGGGGTTCACCGTGGGATTTGTGCCGACGATGGGCGCGCTCCACGAAGGACATCTGACCCTGGTGCGCGAGGCTGGGCGGCGGGCGGACAAGGTGGTGGCCAGCGTCTTCGTCAACCCGACCCAGTTCGCCGCGCACGAGGACCTGGGCACCTATCCCCGCCGAGAGGCGCAGGATGCGGAGCTGCTCGATGGCGCGGGATGCGACCTGTTGTTCGCACCGACGGTGGATCAGATGTACCCGGAAGGTTTCGTCACAGGTGTCAGCGTCGGCGGGCCGTCGCAGGGGCTGGAGACGGATTTCCGACCGCACTTCTTCGGCGGGGTCGCGGTCGTGGTCGCCAAGCTGCTGAACCAGGTTCAGGCCGACGTCGCCGTGTTCGGCGAGAAGGACTATCAGCAACTGATGGTCGTGACGCGGATGGCGCGCGATCTGGATATCCCGACGCAGATCGTCGGGTCGCCGACCGAGCGGGACGGGCACGGTTTGGCCCTGTCGTCGCGGAACGCCTATCTGTCGGAGGCGGAGCTGGAGATCGCCCGGCGGCTCAACGGGATCATCGCCGAGGCCGGGATGAAGGCGGCGGACAGGCGGCCTTTGGCGGCGATCGAGCGCGAGGCCTATGCCGAAATCCTCAAGGCGGGTTTCCAACGGGTGGACTATGTCGCCGTGCGTCGGGCGGACGATCTGGCCGCTTTCCCGAACGGTGTCGTCGATGGACCGGCACGGATTCTGGTTGCAGCCTGGCTGGGCAAGACGCGGCTGATCGACAACATGGCCGTCCCGGCGGCCTGACACCGTCGTGAGTTGACGTTAGACCCAGGTTGGAGCTTCCTTCGGCGAACGGGGGAATTTCAAATGAACAGAACGACCATCGCGGCCTGCCTCGGCGCAGCCGGGCTTCTGGCTGCCTGCTCGCCGGTTGAAAGCACGGTGACCGCTGAAGTCGATGTGACCAAAGGCCCGACCATCGTCGCCGCGACCGATATCTTGGCGGGCCGCTATGCGGTGGTGGTCGGAGGCTGCAACGACTGCCACACGCCACGCTATGCCATGACCGGCGGTGCAGAACCGGCCGAGGCCGAGTGGCTGAAGGGATCCAGCGAACCCCACTCGGGACCGTGGGGAACGAGCTACGGCAAGAACCTGCGCCTGACCGTCGCCGGTCATTCGGAGGACGAGTGGGTGAACCTTCTGGCGACGGGCAGCAGCCTTCCGCCCATGCCGTGGCCCAGCGTTCGCGCCCTGTCGGAGGCCGACAAACGCAACATTTATCGCTACATCAAGTCGCTGCCGGGCGATCCGGGCCAGCCTTCGCCGGCCCCGCTGCCGCCAGGCGCAACACCGCCGACGCCAACCGTCTAAGACCTCAGCCGATCGCTCCGACGCAGCCCTCGGCGTCGCCGGGGGTCAGGTCCGCCTCGGTCAGGGCCAGGGTCCAGCCGTGGTGGGTGTTCAGGCCCCAGCGACGCGCGCCGCCGCCGTCGCCGGCGTCACCGCCCGCAGAGACCACGACGCGACGGCCCTTGGGCAGGGCGGCCGGATCGATCTTGCCCACCGCCAGGGAGGTCGGCTGTCCGCCCGCCGAACCGAAGCCGTCGAAGACGCTCAGGCTCGACCAGTCGCGGCGCAGACCGACCCACCAGGAATCGTCGGTGTTGACGGCCAGAACGGCGACGCCCTTGCCCTCGGCGGCGAAGGCCAGGGCGGCCTGAGGGTCGCGAACCATGCGGATCGAGGCGGCCGTGCCGAAGCGGTGGCGGGCGCCGTCGAAGGCGCGGGTCGGATCGGTCGGAGCCCAGACCTGGACCTGAAGCTGACCCTGACGCGCCAGCCCCCACCCGACGATCTCGCGCCACAGGCCTTCGACGGCCGTGGCGTTCTCTGGCTCAGCCTTGGCCATGACGCGGCTGAGGACGGTCTGTTCGCGGTCGGGGCGCAGCTTGGTGTGGGGGCCGTGCGGGGCGTCCTTGGCGAGGCCGACCTTGGCGGCGATGGCGAGGCGGCGCTGGAACAGGGCCAGGATCTCGTCGTCGACGAGGTCGATCTCGTGACGCAGGGCGGCCAGAGCCATCTGTTCGGGCGACATCTCTTCGGGATTCATGTCGGGCCAGACTTGCTGGAGGTTCGAATTCGGCATGGGACTTGGGCTTTCACGGGATGCATTTCGATGAAGGGCGAATGGGTGCGCCGCCGCCCTGGTGAAGGGCGGTCGCCGGCGAGGCTGTCAGGAGCGGGGGTCGCTCGAGGCCTCAGCCGGCGTATCGAAAGCCGTAGAAATAGCCGCCAAAATAGGAGGCAGCCGCGCGCGAGCGGAGCGAAAGGGTCGAAAGCGAAGCGCGCAGCGGGGACATGGGTCGAACCGGTTGTTCGGATCGTGGGCGATCCGTCGGTCCTTAAGACACGCAACGATCGTGCGACGTCAACCCGGTTCGCGGGCCAGAAGAACAAATCGCGTGCGGTTGTCGTCGGAATCCTGAAGGTCGTTGCGCAGAACCGACAGACCATAGACCTCGGCTGCGGCGACCGGAGCGATGGCGGCGCGAGTGCTATCGCCGCTTTCGGACACCTCGCGCGCGGCGCCGGCAGTGTCGAAGGCCTCGATGATCTCCACGTTCAGGGCCGCCAGCTTGCCGGCACACTGGCGCAGGGCGACGGGGTGACTGGCCACGCTGCGGATCTGACCGATCTCGACGCCGTCGATGGCCATCAGGGCCATGCGAATCGGGCGCCAGGCGTCGCCGACGATCGGCAGGCCGGCTGCGGCGACCAGGGTCGCAGCGGGCTCGACGACGCCGATCGTGGAGTTCTCGATCGGTATCAAGGCGCAATCGCAGTCGCCCGATTGCACCGCCTGGATGGCCTCGGCGAAGGTTTCGAACGGCACATGCTGGTCCCAGGGACGCAGGTCGAGGCAGGCTTCGTGGCTGAATGCGCCCGGGGCACCCTGGAAGGCGGTGCGCCCTCCCCGGTCGTCGTGATCAGGCCTGCCCACGTCGCCGGTGGTCATGCGGCCTTCGACCTGTTCAGGCGGCCGGTCTTGAGACGCTCAGCCACCAGGAAGGCCAGCTCCAGCGCCTGGTCGGCGTTGAGGCGGGGGTCGCAGTGGGTGTGGTAGCGGCTCGACAGGTCGTCCTCCGAGACAGCCGTGGCCCCGCCGATGCATTCGGTGACGTTCTGGCCGGTCATTTCCAGGTGGACGCCGCCGGGATGGACGCCCTCGTGCTCGGCGACTTCAATGAAGCCCTTCACCTCGCTGAGAATGCGGTCGAACGGACGGGTCTTGTAGCCGTTCGAGGCCTTCAGCGTATTGCCGTGCATCGGGTCGATCGACCAGATGACGCGCTTGCCATGGGCCTTCACCGCCGACATGAGTTTCGGCAGACGGCCATGGACCTTGTCGTGGCCGAAGCGGCCGATCAGGGTCAGGCGGCCGGGGATATTGTCCGGGTTCAGGGCGTCGATCAGGGGCAGCAGGTCGTCCGGCTCCATCGTCGGGCCGCACTTCACGCCGATCGGGTTCTTGATCCCGCGCATGAACTCGACGTGGGCGCCGTCCAGCTGACGCGTGCGCTCACCGATCCACAGCATGTGTGCCGAGGTGTCGAACCACTCGCCCGAACCGCCATCGAGACGCGTCAGGGCACTCTCGACGTTCAGCAGTAGGGCCTCGTGCGAGGTGAAGACCTCGACGCGGCTCAAGTCCGGATGGGTCTCGGGCGTAACGCCGACCGCCTCCATGAAGGCCAAGGCCTCGGCGATCTTCTCGGCCAGTTCGCGGTACTGGGCACCGACGCCGCCGTCGGCGAAGCCCTGGGTCCAGCGATGGATGTTGTACAGGTCGGCATAGCCGCCGCCTGCGAAGGCGCGCAGAAGGTTCAGGGTCGAGGCCGACTGGTTGTAGGCCTTCAGCAGCCGCTGGGGATCGGGGATCCGTTCCTCGGGCGTGAAGGCCGAGCCGTTGATGTTGTCACCGCGGTAGGACGGCAGTTCGACGCCGTCGATCTCTTCCAGCGGCGAGGAGCGCGGCTTGGCGAACTGGCCGGCGATGCGACCGACCTTCACCACAGGCTTGCGACCGGCGAAGGTCAGGACCACGGCCATCTGAAGGATCAGGCGGAAGGTGTCGCGAATGTTGTCGGTCGAGAACTCCTTGAAGCTCTCGGCGCAGTCCCCGCCCTGAAGCAGGAAGGCGTCGCCCGCCTCCACCTGGGCCAGTTTGGCGGTCAGGCTGCGCGCCTCGCCCGCGAACACGAGCGGCGGCAGGGCGCGCAGTTCGTCTTCGACGGCGGTCAGTGCGCGCGCGTCCGGATAGTCCATCGGCATGTGCACGACGGGCTTGTTTCTCCAGGATTCAGGGGTCCAGCGCTTGGTCATGTCCGCAAGATAGGCGTCTCGCGCCTGCGAGACAACAAATGTGCGTCGGTATCCGCGACGTGGTAAGATGTCGGCATGGACCCCCTTTTGAAGCGCATCACCATCAACCCCGACCAAAACTTCGGAAAGCCGAGCATCCGGGGCATGCGGATTCGCGTCGAGGACGTCCTGGGCATGCTGTCGGCGGGGGATACTGCCGAGGACATCCTCGAGGGCTATTCCTACCTCGAACCTGACGATATCCGGGCCTGCCTAGCCTGGGCCTATGCGGTGACCAGCCGCACGGCCATCGTCGCCGAGTGAAGTTCATCATCGATGCCAACCTGCCCGACGAGGTCTCGGTCTGGCTGCGCTCACTCGGGCATGAGGCCTGGCACGTGAACGAACTGCATGAGGTCGGCGCATCTGACGACTGGATCTGGCGCGAAGCGACCAGCCGGTCGGCGGTCGTCATCACCCAGGACGGTGACTTCGCCAACTGGTCGGCGACCCGTTCTCCCGCACCACCTCTGATCTGGATACGCACCGGAAACATCCGCAAGTCGCGGCTGATGGAGAGGATGCGGACAAACTGGCTCAGGGTGCTGAACCAGTTCAACGAAGACACCACAGTCGTCGAGGTCCGCTAACCCGCGCTGACGTCCTGAGACTGCTTGACCTTCAGCGTCACCAGTTCCTCGGCCATGGTCGGGTGGACGGCGCAGGTGGCGTCCCACTGGGCCTTGGTCAGGCCGGCCTTCACGGCGATGGCGGCCAGCTGGATCATCTCGGGCGCTTCCGGGCCGACGATATGGACGCCGACGACGCGGTCGGTGTCGGCGTCCACCACCAGCTTCATCAGCACCCGCTCGTCCGAGCCGGTGAAGGCGTATTTCATCGGCCGGAAGCGGGTGACGTAGACGTCGACGCCCTTGGCACAGGTGTGACGCGCTTCGCTCTCGGTCAGGCCTACGACGCCGACCGGCGGCTGTGAGAAGACCGCGGTGGCGACGGCCTCGTAGTCGAAATGCTGGGGGTTGTCGTTGTAGACGGTCTCGTGGAAGGCGACCGCCTCGCGGATGGCGACGGGGGTCAGGTTCATCCGGTCGGTGACGTCGCCGATGGCCCAGATGTTGTCGGCGGTGGTCTTCGACAGGGTGTCGACCTTGATCGCGCCCTTGTCGTTCAGCTCGACGCCGGCGGCCTCCAGGCCCAGGTCCACGACGTGCGGGACACGGCCGGTGGCGAACATGACGACGTCTGTTTCCAGCTCCATGCCGTTCTCCAGCACGTTGACCAGGCCGGTTGCGGTCTTTCTGATTTCCGAGTGCTGGCAGCCGAGGATGACCTTGATGCCGCGCTTCTCGATCTCTCCGGCCAGATGGGCGCGCACGTCGTCGTCGAAGCCGCGCAGAATGTTGGGCCCGCGATAGATCAGGGTCGTCTCCACGCCCAGCCCGGCGAAGATGCCCGCGAACTCCACCGCGATATAGCCGCCGCCCGCGATCAGGATGCGCTTGGGCAGTTCCGGCAGGTGGAAGGCCTCCTCCGAGCTGATGGCATGCTCGATGCCCGTCAGTGTCTCCGGCATCCAAGGCCGGCCGCCGGTGACGATCAGGATCTTTTCGGCGGTGATGGTGCGGGTCTCGCCGCCGTCTCGGTGCGTGACCTCCACCGTGTGCCGGTCCTTCAGAACGGCGCGCCCGTGGACCAGATCGACACCCGCCTTGCCCAGGTTGGCCGCATAGATGCCCGACAGGCGTGCGATCTCGACGTCCTTGGCCTCGATGAACTTCGGCCAGTCGAAGCTGGCCTCGACGGTCCAGCCATAACCCTCCGCCGTCTCGAACTGGTGGGCGAAGTCCGAGGCCATGACCATGAATTTCTTGGGCACGCAGCCGCGGATGACGCAGGTGCCGCCGACGCGAAACTCCTCGGCCACCGCGACCCGCTTGCCACCCAGCGCCGTCAGGCGCGCAGCGCGCACCCCGCCGGAGCCGGCGCCGATGACGAAGAGGTCGTAGTCGTAGTCGGCCATTTGGGTCTCGATGTAGTCGAAAAATACAGTCCGAAGCGTCCGAAGCGTCCGAAGCGTTCGGAGAGGCCGGTGTCGCCGGCCACGTCGGCGGATGGATTTAGGCGCCGCAGCCAGTCGGAACAAGCTGCCGCAGCGCCAAACGAGGGTGCGAGACCGGGAGGCCTGCGCCGGCTTCCACGCGGGATACTTCCACCGTCGCTCTGCAGACACGGTGACTGCGTTGAATCCGTCTCAGTTGAACAACCCAAGATCGGTGCTAGCGTCGTCGCCGGAGCCTGTTCAGGAGAGACATCGTCATGCTTACGTTCGCCGCCCTGGCCGTCATGGTCACCCTGTCGATCGAGGGTGACGCCAATGCGTCGATCCGACCGATCCAGGCCGCACCACAGGCCGCCCAGACCGGCGAGCCAGTCCGGCTGGAGGACATCGAAGTCACGGGCCGTCCGCTGGACACCATGATCCTGAACTTCGTCGACGAGGTCGCCGCCCCTGCCCGGAACCGGGGTCTGGCACGATGGGACAACCGCGTGTGCGTCGGCGTCGCCAACCTGCGCAACGACGTCGGCCAGTACATCGTTGATCGCGTCCAGACGGTGGCCCAGGATCTGGGTCTGGAGACGGGTCGCCCGGGCTGCCAGCCGAACGTCATGATTGTCGCTGCGGCAGATTCGGACGCCGCGACCGAGGAACTGACCGAGCGGCGTTCGCGCTTCCTGATGGGCGGCAGCGGCATGGACCGGGGCTTCACGGCCTATGACGCGTTCAAGGCATCTGATGCGCCCGTCCGCTGGTGGACCGTCAGCATGCCCGTCGATGCCGACACGGGCCTCCGCGCCGTGCGTCTGCCCGGCGACTGCCGCAACGAATGCGACCGGTCACACACCTACGCCCCCATCGTGACGACCCGCCGGGCCTCGAACCTGACCACCCAGGTCGTCGATGAGATCATCCAGACTGTCGTGGTGCTGGACGTGGACCAGGTGGCGAACGTCTCGGCCCAGCAACTGGCCGACTACGTATCGATGGTCGTCTTCGCCCAGATCGATCCGGAAGCGGACACCAGCGCCTACGCCTCGGTGCTCAACGTGTTCGACGCGCCGGAAACGGCCGACAGCCTGACCCAGTGGGACCTCGCCTACCTGGAAGGCCTCTACCAGGCGCAACGCACCCTGCGCAGTACGCGGGCGGCCAATCGCGAGATCGCCAGCTCGATCCATCGCGCCCACGCCCGGCTGAACGAAGTCGAGCAATAGGCTCCTCGCGGCGTGGCGGTCAGGGCAGCCTGATCTCCACGCCCGCGTCCGTGCCGATGATCGCCTCGTCGGCGAGGTCGAGGAAGAGGCCGTGCTCGACCACGCCGGTGATCAGCTTGAGGTCGTCGGCGAGGCGGACAGGGTCATGGATCGCCTGGCATTTCGCGTCGTAGATCAGGTTGCCACCATCTGTGCGGACCACGCCGCGATCGGCCTGACGCAGGCGGGCGGGCATCTGGATGTCGTGGTCGATCAGGACGTCGGCGATGCGGTTGCCCGTCGTCTTGTGTCCGAAGGCGACGACCTCGATCGGGAGGGGGAAGGCGCCCAGCACCGGCACGACCTTGGCCGCATCGGCGATGACGATGCAGCGGGCCGAGGCCTCCCACACCAGTTTTTCGCGAAGCAAGGCCGCGCCGCCGCCCTTGATCAGGGCCAGACCCGGCCCGACCTCGTCGGCGCCGTCGACGGTCAGGTCGATCTTCGACACATCCTCCAGCGAGACCAGAGGCAGGCCCAGCTCGCGGGCCAGGTCGGCGGTGTTCTCGGACGTCGGGACGCAGCGCAGGCCGGTCAGGTTGCGGGCGGCCAGCGCCTTGACGAACCAGGCGGCGGTGGAGCCGGTGCCGAGCCCGACGATCATGCCGGCCTCGACGCGTTCCGCTGCCGCTTCGCCGGCGATCTGTTTCTGGTGGTCGCTCATTTAGATTTCGCCGCCTTCTTCGCCTTGGCCTTGTCGCGGAAGGCCGCGCCGGCCCCGTCCTTGTTGACCTGACGTCCGCGCGCCAGGGCCAGGGCGTCGGCCGGCACGTCCTCGACGATCACCGAACCCGAGCCGACGATGGCGCCGGCGCCGATGGTCACGGGCGCGACCAGCGAGGAGTTGGAGCCCACGAAGGCCCCCTCTCCCACCACGGTCTTCGCCTTGTTGTACCCGTCGTAATTGCAGAAGATCGTGCCCGCGCCAATGTTGGCGCCCGCCCCGACCGAGCCGTCGCCGAGATAGGACAGGTGGTTGGCCTTGGCGCCCGGCTCCATGCGGACGTTCTTCACCTCGACGAAGTTTCCGACCTTCACGTCCTCGCCCAGATCGGCGCCGGGACGCAGCCGGGCATAGGGACCGACCTCGGCGCCGGTGGCGACGGTCGCGCCTTCGATATGGCTGAAGCTGCGGATGCGGGCGCGCTCGGCGATCTTGGCGCCGGGGCCGAAGACGACGAAGGGCTCAATGATTGATCCAGCGCCGATCTCCGTGTCCCAGGCGAAGTGGACGGTGTCGGGCGCCGCCATCGTGACCCCGGCGGCGAGGAAGGTGTCGCGCTGGACCTTCTGGAACAGGGCCTCGGCCTGGGCCAGCTCGCTCTGGGCGTTGACGCCCATGACCGCATCTTCGGACGCCATGGTCACCCGGGTCGGTTCGCCGCGTTTGCGGGCCAGTTCGACCACGTCGGTCAGGTAGTATTCGCCCTTGGCGTTGGCGTTGGTGACCTCGGCCAGCAGCGAGAACAGCAGGCCTACAGGCGCGGCCATGACGCCCGAATTACAGGTGGTTATGGCCAGAACCTCAGGCGACGCCTCCTTCGCCTCGGTGATGGCGGTCAGGGTTTCGCCGTCCATGACGAGGCGACCATAGGCGCCGGGGTCGGCGGCCTCGAAGCCGATGACGGTGACGCCGTCGTGCTTCTCGAACACCGCCTCGATGTCGGGCGCTCGGAGCAAGGGCACGTCGCCGTATGTGACCACCACCTGGCCGATGAAGTCGCCCAGCAGACCTTCCGCCGCGCGGACGGCGTGGCCGGTGCCCATCGGCGAGTCCTGAACCGCGATGGCGTCTTCGCCGAGACGCGCGACGACATGGTCGCGGACCTCCGGCGAGTGCGAGCCGACGACGACGACGATCCGCTCGCAGCCCAGGGCCTCGGCCGCGTCGATGGCGTGGTCGAGCATGGCGCGGTGACCCACGGGGTGCAGCACCTTGGGCAGGGGCGACTTCATCCGCGTTCCCTGGCCGGCGGCGAGGATGATGGCGGCTCTGGCGGAAGTGGTGGTCATGAATCGGTCCGGCGGCTAGTCACGGCGCGAGGTCTAACCCATCGGCGGGCCTGACGGGAGACGAACCATGATCGAACGCGACCTTGAAGGCTGGACCATAGCCTTCGACCTGGACGGCACCCTGGTCGAGACGCACGAGGATCTGGTCGGCACCCTGAACCGGATGCTGGTTCTCGAAGGCCTGCCGCCCGCGCCGATGGAGAGCGCGCGCGAACTGATCGGCGGCGGGGCGCGAGCGCTGCTGAAGCACGGGTTCGAGTTGGCCGGAGCCTCGGCCGAGCGCGCCGCCTCCACACAACTGTTCGACGCCTTCATCGCCGACTACATCGAGCACATCGCCGACCATTCCGTCCCGTTCGAGGGGGTGGTCGAGACGCTGGAGACCCTGGCCGAACGCGGCGCGACCCTGGTCGTCGTGACCAACAAGCGGTCGGACCTGTCGGAACTGCTGCTGGGCAAGATCGATCTGACGAAACATTTCGCCGCAATCGTCGGCCCGGACCGCGTCAGCGAGCGCAAGCCCTCGGGCAAGCATCTGGTCGAGGCGGTCAAGTCGGTCGGCGGCGACCCAGAGCGCGCCATCATGGTGGGTGACGCGGCGCCGGACATCGGCTGCGCCCGCGACGCCGGCCTGCCCGTCATCGGGGTCACGTTCGGCTACACCCCGATCCCGATGGAGGACCTGGAGCCCGACATCATCGTCGACGCCTTCGAGGACATCGAGGAGGCCGTCGATATGATCGTGGTGGAGCACTATGTGACGCGGGCACTGACGGGGGGTTGAGATTCTGATCAGCTTTGCTCAAGTCTGAGCTAAGCACCTCGGAACAAGTCGCCTTGGTCATCATCAAGGTCCGCAATCAGCGTAAGCTGACCCATCAAGGCTTCATCGCTCAGTGGGCTTGCGAGTGCGACGTCATTGAATTCCAAGACTCTCAGCACACGACAGTTTTTGGGTTGGTCAGGCCTTCCCTGGTACGCCCATTGGACCTTCATCGTATCGATGATGTGAGCGCTGATAGTGCCTGCGGAAACGCAGCCCCAAAAATCATCATCCTCAATACGGAAATACCTGTCGCGCCCATTCACGTCCCTCGCCTTCCATTGGCGAGATCGATCAGATCGATCCCAGTTCGGTGAACTGACGTTGAGCAGCGAAGTGGCAACAAACCAAGGAACTTCGGGCTCATCTTTCTTTGGAGGAAGCATCACTTGGAGACGCACAAAGTCGTCTCGGGACACTGGAAACTCGGGCGCTTCGCTAAAGCCTACTCCTCGTAAACCGGGCGTCGCTGCACACGCCTCATAGAAAGTGTTTTTGGCCTCGTAAGCATCTCTAAAGCGCTGGCGGCTGACGCCAACGCGCTCCAACTCTTCCGTCGACATCTGCAAAAAGGAGGTCGTCGCGGCGACCGCTATCGACGCCGCGACGTCGTTTTCCTCTTCCGCATCTAAATCTTCGGCCTGTTTGCCAGCCGCGACAGCAGCCTTTGCAGCCTTGCCGAGATTTTCTGACCAGTAAGCCGGCTCATGATCGGTCAAACCTTTTATGAAGGCCTTACCAACGTCGCTTTCTACAAATGACCAGACAATGGCCCAACCTGCGGCGACGACGATGCCCAAGCGGGTTAGAAAACTGCCTTCCTCCGGCGGCAAAACGACGAGCTCAAACCTGAGCTTCCCGTCGAACAACTCCCTGTTCAGGCTGCGCAAAACCGCTTCGGTCTGCTCAGACGTCTGGACGAATGTTGATAGCGGAAGCTGATGCCCGGGCACATCAAAGTGGATCGGCAGGATTTCGATTTTGCCACCCCGTATTCTCGGTCGTTTCAAGACGACGAGAGATTCAGCCGATCGATTTGCCGCATTGGGTGCAATGTTTCCACACCACTTGGAGGTGTCAATACCAAAGGTTGAGAACTTACCTCGCCTTCGCCTCGTCGAACGCTGCCCGCGAGCCCTCAATCCGCTCCAGATTCTTCTCCGCCCACATCCACACGCCGCAGAACGCCTCGGCCAGGCTGAAGCCGAGGTCGGTCAGGCGGTATTCGACCTTGGGCGGGATGACCGGGTGGACCGTGCGGATGACCAGGCCGTCGCGTTCCATGGCGCGCAGGGTCTGGGTCAGCATCTTCTGGCTGATGCCTTCGGACAGTTCGGCCAGGCGGGTGAAACGCAGCTCGCCGTGTTCGACCAGCACCTCCAGAACGATCATCGTCCACTTGTCGGCGACCCGGCCGATGACCTCGGTGACCAGGGCCTCCACGCGCGGATCGACGGGCGGATGATCGAAAATGGGCGGGCGGACGGCAGCGGTGGTCATTTCTTACCCTTGGGTGCGTACAGAACCTTCGGGTGCCTACTTCCCGTTGGAGAGTGTCGGGTATAGCTGACCGTCCATCGGTTCGCACCCCACGGAGACACCTCATGAATACCGCCAAAGACACCGTCCTGATCACCGGCGGCGGCACGGGCATCGGCCGCGCCTTCGCCGAGGCCCTGCACGCCAAGGGCGCCAAGGTCATCATCGCCGGCCGCCGCGCCGAGGTGCTGCAAGAGGTCTGCGCCGCCAATCCGGGCATGGCGTTCGAGACCGTGGACGTCGCCGACGCCGGGTCGATCGCCGCCTTCGCCGCAAAGGTCATCGCCGCCCATCCCGATCTGAACGCCGTCATCTCCAACGCCGGGATCATGAAGGCCGAGACCCTGTCGGCCGGGACCTTCGACATGGGCGTGGTGGACGACACCGTCGCAATCAACCTGTTGGGCACGATCCGGCTGGCGGCGGCGGTGCTGCCGCATCTCCTGACCAAGCCGTCGGCGACCTTCGTCACGGTGTCGTCCGGCCTGGCCTTCGTGCCGCTGGCGGCGACGCCGACCTATTCGGCGACCAAGGCGGCGATCCATTCCTGGACCCAGGCGCTGAGGACTCAGTTGGCCGGGACCTCGGTCAAGGTCGTGGAATGGGCCCCGCCCGCCGTGGCGACCGACCTGATGCCGGGCCATGCGGCGGATCCTCGGTCCATGCCGCTGGACGAGTTCACGGCAGAGAGCCTGGCGCTATTCGAGGCGGGTGTGGATGAGGTGCAGGTGCAACGCGTCAGGTTCCTGAGCGAGGCGGAACGGCGCGGGGACTATGCGTCGGTGTATGGGATGCTGAACGGGGCGCACTGATCCCCTTCTTTCGTCATCCTGCGGCGAAGCGAAGCGGAGACCGGGGATGACGAAAGAGTTTTTCTAATCGTCTTCTTAGAATTCCTGCGCCGTCGCGTCGTTGCGGCGCAGGTCGGCGACGAACATGTTGCGAGGCACCTCCCCGGAAAGCCGCCTGAATGTTTGCCAGATTTTTCGCCATTCCCCTGTGGCAACGCACCGCCGCAGGGTTCGCCCTCGGCATCGTCGCCGGCCTGATCCTTCGGGAACAGGCGACGGTCTGGCTTCAGCCCATCGGCGACATCTACCTGAACCTGATCCGGATGGTGGTGGCGCCGCTGGTGCTGTTCACCATCGCCAGTTCGATCGCCAAGCTGGGCGAAGGCGCAGGCGCGATCCGGCTGGGGGCGCGGACCATAATGTGGTTCGCCATTACGTCGTTGCTGGCCGTGCTGGTCGGGTTCGCCTTCGGGCATCTGATCAATCCGGGCCTGGGGCTGGCCAACCTGCCGCTGGGCGAGGTGCGCGAGCGGGAGATCCCGACGCCGCTGGAGGTGCTGATCGGCATCGTCCCGACCAACCCCTTCGCCGCCCTGGCCGAGGGCAAGGTGTTGCAGATCATCTTCTTCTCGGCGCTGGTGGGCGCGGCCCTGGTGGCGCTCGGCGACCGGGCCCAGACGGCGCGGCGGTTCGTCGACGAGGGCGCGGCCATCATCTTCCGCATCACCCGCTGGGTGATCCAGCTGACGCCCTTTGGCGTGTTCGGCCTGATCGGCTCGGTCGTCGGCGGCTATGGATGGGAGGCGCTGCTGCCGCTCGGCAAGTTCATTCTCGCCATCTATGCGGCCTGCCTGTTCCACATCCTGATCGTCTATTCGGGCCTGTTGAAGCTGCATGGGCTGAAGGCGACGGCCTTCTTCCGCGGCGCGTTCGCGGCTCAGCAGACGGCCTTCGCCACCTCGTCGTCGCTGGGCACCTTGCCGATCACCCTACGCCAGACGGTGGAGCGCCTCGGCGTGCCCCAGGCCTATGCCGCCTTCGCCGTGCCCCTGGGCGCCAACGTCAAGATGGACGGCTGCGGCGCCATCTACCCTGCCATCGCGGCCATCTTCATCGCCCAGTATTTCCAGATCGAGCTCAGCCTGACCCAGTACATCCTGATCGGTCTGACGGCGGTGCTGGGGTCGCTGGGGACGGCGGGCGTTCCCGGGACCTCGATCGTCATGCTGACCCTGACCCTGTCGACGGCGGGTCTGCCGCTGGAGGGGATCGGCTATATCGTCGCCATCGACCGGATCATCGACATGATGCGCACCGCCACCAACGTCACGGGACAGATGCTGGTCCCCGTGCTGGTGGCCAAGGAAGAGGGCATCCTCAACCAGGGCATCTATGACGGCCATGTCGCCTGGCTGCCCGGCGACCCGGAGGCGGAGACGCCCGAAGGCGTGCGCGCGGCCGGCATCTGAGGCTTGCCCTTCGCAAAGGAGCGGGCTATGTCCGCGCCTCCCCGCTTCTGGCGGGCCCGAGATGGATGCTTAGCTCAGCGGGAGAGCACCTCGTTCACACCGAGGGGGTCGCAGGTTCAATCCCTGCAGCATCCACCATTCTCCCCTTACTCCCGAGTTGACGCCGAGGCCTGACGCACGGCCTCGAACTCGTTGCCGGCCGTCCACGCGGGCCAGTCCGTGCTTTCCGCCAGGTCGTGGCCGACGCGATAGAGCAGTTGCACGTCCTGGGCCGCGCCCTCCATCGACCAGTCGGAGGCCCATTCGTCGGTCGGCTGGTGATAACGGTCGCGGACATAGGCGCGGCTGGCGTCCGAGGCGCCGGTGAAGCCGGCGGCGGCGAACAGGGCCGGGACGCCCATCTTGGCCAGAGGGAAGTGGTCGGAGCGATAGAAGGCGCCGACCTGGGGCGCGGGGTCGGGAATCAGCGACCGGCCCTCCGCCGTGGCCAGATCGGCCAGCCGGTCCTGGGCGTCGGTCTTGCCGTAGCCGATGACGACGATCTCGGGCGCCGCCGGGCCGGGCAGCAGGCTGTCCAGGTTGATGTTCACCACCGTGGTCTCCAGCGGAGCCAGCGGGTGCGTCGCATAGTGGTAGGCACCCAGCAGCCCCGCCTCCTCCGCCGCCCAGGAGACGAAGAGGACCGAGCGATCGGTGCGCGGCGCCTCGGCGTAGAGGCGGGCCAGTTCCAGGATGGCCGCCACGCCCGTCGCGTTGTCCACAGCGCCATTATAGATGTCGTCGCCTGCCGCATTGGCCACGGCACGGCCGTAGGCGTCCCAGTGGGCGCCGTACATGATCGTCTCGTCCGGGCGGGTGGTCCCCGGCAGGCGTGCGGCGACGTTGCGGGTCGTCAGCCGCTCGAAGGTCTGACCGAAGTCGAGCGACAGGGTCACGCCGTTCAGCTCGACCGGACGGAAATCGGAGCCTTGCGCCGCCGTCTTCAGCGTCGCGTAGTCGAGGCCGGCCGCCGTCATCAGTCGCGCGGCCTGCGCCTGCTGGATCCAGCCTTGGGCCTGCACCCGCTC
Organism: Brevundimonas sp. FV1ye28; assembly: GCF_058681135.1. Classification (NCBI taxonomy): domain Bacteria; kingdom Pseudomonadati; phylum Pseudomonadota; class Alphaproteobacteria; order Caulobacterales; family Caulobacteraceae; genus Brevundimonas; species Brevundimonas sp. FV1ye28. The sequence continues at coordinate 977,740 of NZ_CM178731.1, forward strand.
GCGCTCCGGATCGGCGCGGACGACGTCGAGGCCGGGCGCGGTCGATGAGTTCTGCAGCGTGTTCCACGGATAGCCGGCCGCCGCCGTCTCATGGATCACGAAGACCGCCGCCGCCCCGCGCCGCGCCGCCTCCTCGAACTTGTAGACCCAGCGCCCGTACCAGGTCATGCCGAGGCCGTCGAAACGGTCGGCCGTCGGGCTGTCGGACGCGACCTCGAAATCCGGGTCGTTGACCAGCATCAGCACGACCTTGCCGCGCACATCGACGCCCTTGAAATCGTCCCAGCCGCGTTCGGGCGCGTTCACGCCATAACCGACGAAGACCACCGGGGCGTCGGTGATGGTGATGCGGGTCTGGGGCCTGTGGCTGTTGGAGATGATGTCAGTCCCGCGCTGGAGCGTGATCGTCTCGCCGCCCGCGTTGGCGGTGATCACCGCCGGTCCGTCCTGGACGAAGCGGTTGATCGGCACCGTCTGGAAGTATGTGCCGTCGTCGCCGGCCGGTTCGAGGCCCAGGGCCCGGAACTGTTCGGCGATCCATCTGACAGACCTTTCTTCGCCCGGCGTCGTCGGGGCGCGACCTTCGAAATCGTCGCCGGCCAGGACGGCGACGGCGGCGTTCAGCCGGTCGGGATCGACCCGGCCCTCTTGGGCCACGGCACCGGAGGCGGCTGCGAGACAGGTGGCGAGGACGGCGAGGCTGACACGGGACACGGGCGGCTCATTCACTGAAGCGGGGAAGATGACCCTGCCCCGACCTGCGCCCGCTGTCACCTCCGACGGTGATTGAGGCGCGGGCGGACGCGGGCTAGGAACGGGCATGCAGTGGCTTCCTTCAGACCGTCCCATACTCGAGGCCGCCATGGCCGCGTTCCGATCGTCCGACTGGCGCACCGCCAGGGCGCGGCTGGAGGAGGCGACGGCGACGGGCCGTGCCGATCCCGGCGCTTGGGCGCTTCTGGCCACGGCCTGCGAGCGGTTGGGCGACGGCGACGCCGCCCTGGCCGCCGCCAACCGGGCGCTTCAGGACGACCCCCGTCAGCTGCGCGCCCTCCTGGTCAAGGCCGACGTCATGGCCGCCAAGAACGAGCGGCGCGAGGCGAACCTGCACTATGGGCTGGTCGAGCAGGTCGCGGCCGATCATCCCCGCCTCGCCCCCGATCTGGCCGACGGCGTCGCCCGAGCCCGCGCGCGCCGTGAGAAGCTGAAGACCGATCTGGAGGGCTTCGTCCGCTCGGAACTGGCCGGCGTCGGCTATCGCGAAGGCCAGGCGCCGGATCGGTTCACTCACGCTCTGGAGGTCCTGACCGGCCGCCGGACGCTCTATGTCCAGCAGCCGCGCTTCTTCTATTACCCGGACCTGCCGACGGTGGAGTTCTATCCGCGCGAGATGTCGCCCTGGCTCGACCAGGTCGAGGCCGCGACCGACGCCATCGCCGCCGAGGTCCTGAACGTCATCGACGAGGACAAGGCCTTTGCCCCCTATGTCCAGTCCAAGGACGACATGGTGCGCCGTGCGCCGTCGAAGCTGACCGACAGCCTGGACTGGAGCTCCTTCTATCTGTGGAAGGACGGCAAGGAGACCGACAACGTCGCCCGCTGTCCCGACACCATGGCCGTGATGAATGCCGCGCCCCTGTGCGACGTCAACGGCCGCTCGCCCCTGATCATGTATTCCCAGCTCAAGGCCGGGGCGCACATCACGCCGCATACGGGGGTCGTGAACACCCGACTGCTGTGCCACCTGCCGCTGATCGTGCCGCCGCACTGCGATTTCCGCGTCGGCAACACGACCCGCACCTGGGAAAAGGGCAAGGCCTGGCTGTTCAACGACTCGATCGAGCACGAGGCCTGGAACCGCAGCGACGTGACGCGGATCATCCTGATCTTCGACGTCTGGCGACCGGAACTGGACGAGCAGGAGCGGCTACTCATCTCGACCCTGCTCCAATCGATGGACGCCTATGCCCCTCCGACGGGGTCCTGGGATTAGAGGATCGCGAGCGCGCGATAGAGCGGCACGGTCTGGTCGATGAAGCGGCGCGCCATGTCGCCGAGCGCCGCGAGATTGTCCTCACGGGTCACCGCATCCTCGCCGTTGCGGACGGCGCGTTCGTTCGTGGCTTCGAACACCGCCCAGACGGACAGGGCGATCTCTTCCGTCGTCCGCGCTCCGGCCAGCCAGGCGCGCAGGAACAGCTGGGCCGACCGCGGGGTCAGGATGCCGCCTCCGGCCGCCGGCGAGGCCATGTGCTTCAGATGCGGCCCGGTGACGGCGCGGTCGAGCACGAGGCGATTGTAGCCCTCGCACCGCGTGCGGACCTCCGGTTCGAAAGTCTGGGCCGGGCGTAGGACCCCCATGCCGACGAGGGTGATCAGGGCGGCGATCACGTCGCTGCGACGGAGGGCGGAGACGCCCGGCATTTTCATAAGTTCGGCGGTTGTCTTCGGGCGGAAGTCGTCGCCGGCCAGCGCGAGCGCCAGGGGACCGTAGGTCGCTTCCGGCAGCATGACCTCGCCCTGGGTTCCGGTCAGTTGGAAGTCGATCTCGTCCAGACCGCAGATCAGGACGAAGGCCTGGGCGTCCAGTCGGGCGGCCTGTTCGGACGCTGACAGCGGTCGTGCGTCTCTGGCGAAGACGTCGAGACGGAACTGCTGGTTCACCAGAAAATCCCGCACCGACTCGCGCAGGACCGGGCTCTTCTGGCGATCCAGCAGGACCTGTCCGGCGGGCTGGAAATGGATGGCGTTCACCCGGTCCAGCAGCCGCGCCGAGGCGACGAAGGACAGGTCCGCTCCCGCCAGGGGGCCCGCCACGTCGGAGAAGTACGGAATGTGCCAGTTATCGTTCATGTACTCGTGGGCCAGGTACTGGCGACCGACCTTGCGCAGGGAGGCGGCATGGCTGGCGGCCGGCCGGTTCTCGGCGAAGAAGCGGCTGTCGGCGGCGGCCACGTCCTCCATGAACTCCATGGCCGCCTCGATCCGCCCCGCCGGATCGGCTGTGGGTCGCGCCTCGTAGCCCAGTTTCAGCAGGTGCCGCACCGGCGACCGCGAGGCCCAGCCGGGCTGGCAGTTGTAGCTCAGATAGACCGCGCCGCCCGGCTTCAGCCGGTCCCGGATCAGATCGACGATGATCCGGCGATTGGCGTCCGACACCCAGCTCCACACGCCATGCAGGGTGATCGCGTCGAAGCGTGGAAGATCGTCCCGCGCCGCGAAGGCTTCGAAGCTCTCCTGAAGCAGATGCGCGGCGCCGTCGAAGGCCGCGACCAGGGCGCGGGCGTGGGTGACATGGGCGGAACCCAGATCGACGCCCCAGAAGTCGCCGTCGTTGGCGGCGGCGTGGACCGACAGCGACACCCCCTGCCCCATCCCGAGTTCGAGACAGGTCGGCGCCTCGGGCACGACGACGTCGATCCCGGCGATCAGGCCGCAGAACCTCAGATGGGCCGGGCCCAGCTCGTGGAAATAGCCGGAGGTGTACTCCAGGTCGGAATAGTAGCCGTCGTCGCCGCTCATACCGACCTCATGCACCAGACGGGCCCCGCGAGGCGAGGCCCTTCCGGCAGGTCAGGACGCTGCGGGCTTGTTGGCCACGCACCAGGCCGAGGTCACGTCGATGGTCTCGGGCGAGGCGTCGTCCTCCACGGCGACCGAGCTGGCGTAGTACTGGTTGACCTCGTCCGGGGTCATGGACGCCAGCGCCAGGCCTTCCCAGTCGTTCAACGCCGCGCGCACGGCCGTGACGTCGCCGGACGGGGTCTGCGCCTCCAGCGCCCCTTGTTTCAGCGCCAGATAGGCCATGCAGGCCACGGCCTGATCGACGCCGGTGGCGGTGGCCACGACGGGGGCGACGGACGCGGGCGGGGCTGCGGGCGCCTGGGCCTCCTGCTGCTGGCAGGCGGCGAGCGCCAGGACGGCGGCGGCCACGGCGACCGAACGGATGATCATGTTTCTACTCCACAAACGCGACAGGGCTCAGTGCGAGCCCGCATTGTAACCGCTCGACGCCAGACGCAGGACGACGTCGTCCACCTGCACCCCGCCCCGGTCGATGACCAGATTCTGATAGTTGCGCTGGCCTTCCATGGTCTCGGCCTCGACGTTCTCGACCTCGGCCACGAACTGGCGACGCAGATAGGTGGCCAGCTCGCCCGCCGTGACCATGCCGTCGCCGTCCACGTCGCCGGCTCCGGCCAGACCCGCGCGCAGGAAGTGGGACAGGTAACCGCCGGCCTCGAACTTGTCGGCCACGGCGCTGGTCAGGTCCTCCTCGGACGAGAACAACCCCATCACGCCCGGACGATCCACGACGTTGCGCGCGAAGCCGCCGGAGAAGCAGCTGTCGAGCACCAGCAGGGACAGGCGGGTGTCGAGCCCGTTGAACAGCTGGGCCATTTCCTGATCGGTGATCTCTCCGTCGGTCAGGACGATGGATTCCGTGCGGCCATCCGGTTCCTGGGCGTTTGTCTGGGCGTCTTCCTGGCTGCCGTGACCGGAGAAGAAGAACAGGAACATGTCGTCGGGCCCGGCCTCGCGGGCGACCTGCTGGAAGGCCCGGCGCACCCCGCCGACGGTCGCCTCGGCATTGGTCAGGACCACGCTCGACGGGTTGAGCACCCCGCCCCTCTGCAGGGTCTCGGCCAGCTTCTCGGCGTCTTCGTCTGTATACGGAAGATCGCTCGCGACATCGCCGTATTCCGAGATGCCGACCATGATGGCGAACACCCGCTGGCCGCCCTGAACCGAGGCCTGGCGCGCCGATCCCTGGCTGGGACTGACCGCAAAGCGATAGGACCCCGTCTCGCCCGTGGCGAAGGATGTGACGCCCACCGAATACTCGCCATCCTCCTGCAGCACCGCATCCAGGCGGCTGTTGGTGCCGTCCTCGCCGTCGTCATTGTCCAGTTGCTCACCCGACGGCGTGGTCAGGATCAGATAGGCGTCAAAGGCCGAGGAGGTCAGCTCCGCCGAGATCCGCTCGCCGCGTCGGCCGGTGAAGGTGAAGGTGTCGACGTATTCGCCGCTGTCCAGCTGTTCGTCGCCCGCCTGGAGCGCACCGCCCACCGTCGCGCCGATCGAGATACTGCCGCCGCGCACGTCCTGACGCTGGCCTCGGCTTTCGACGTAGGAGTCCTGACGCGGACGCCCCTGCGGCGCGCGGCCGTCGGACGTCAGGGCGGCGAGACGATAGGAGCCCTGTTCGCCCGGCTCGTAGCTGGTGGCGGTGATCCGATATTCGCCGTCCTGCGGCAGGGTGACCAGAAGGCGGCTGTCGCGGCCGCCGTCGCCGTCCGGGTCGTCGTCGTTGGCCTCGGTCAGACCGGGGCCCTCGATCATCAGATAGGGGTCGAAGGCGGACGAGGACATGCGCAGGTCCAGTTGCTGACCGCGACGCCCGCGAAGGCTGTAGGTGTTGACGTACTCTCCGCTGGTCAGCTGTCGGTCGCCCTGACCCAGGGCGCCGTTGACCGTCTGGCCTAGCTGGATCGCGCCGTCGGCCTGACGCGCAGGCGGCTGATAGGTGGGCTGAGGCGGACGCCTGCTGCCGGCATAGGCGGCGCGACCGCCCTGCTCGGCCAGGATCTGGTAGCGACCGGTCTCGTTCGAGCCGAAGCTGGTGGCGGCGATGGTCGCGACCCCGTCCGCCGTCGCGGTGAAAGTCAGGCGGCTGTTGCGACCACCGCGTTGACCGGGATCGTCGTCATTGTCTTCCGACAGGCCGCCCGGACCGCGCACCATCAGATAGGCGTCGAAGTCTCCGGCATCGAGGCTGACCGTGTAGGTCTCGCCGCGCCGCACCTGCAGTTCCCAATCGTCGGCGAACTCGCCGGCGTCCAGTCTGCGATCACCCTGAGCCAGGGCGCCCGAGGCGCCGCGACCCGGCTGCAGCATGCCTCCGCCAGCGTTCTGTGCGCCGCGTCCGCCGCCCATGTTCGAGGCGACCGCCCCACGACCGCCGCCCTGGCCCCCGTTCGTCGACAGGGTGTAGCGACCGCCTTCGCCGGCCTCATAGCTGGTGGCGGTGATCCGATAGGTCCCGTCAGCAGGCAGACGGACATCGAGGCCCGCATTGGTGCCGTCGTCGCCCGAATCGTCGTTGTCTTCCTCGAAATCGCCCGGCCCGCGCATCATCAGGTAGGCGTCGAAATCGTCCGAGCGCATGACCACCGACAACGACTGGCCCGCCCGGCCCTGCACTTCATAGACGTCGATGAACTCGCCCGAATCGAGCTGGTCGTCGCCGCGCGCGAGCGTCCCCTGCACCGACCCGTTCGGCTGCAGCCGCTGCTGGGCCAAGGCCGGTCCCGTCAGAAGCGGCGTCGTCGCAAGCGACAAGGAAAGAGCCGTTGAAAACAGAACGTTGCGCATGCGATTCTTCCCCCAGAAGACGGGCGGACATTGCTCCCGCTCACTCTTGATGTCACGGGTTCGCGGAACAGGGGTCAGATTTCGACACCTTCTTGCCCCATCACCCTCATTCGGCCTTGATCGCGGCGTAGGAGCCGCGCCCTCGCGAAAGCCGCGACCTCCCCAGACGACCTCGCGCCGCTCGCCAATCCGGGCCCGGCGCCGCTCACGGATCCAGTATGCCCTTCCCCGCCAGTCACCCCGCGCTCGACCGCGCCCTTTCCGAACGCGGCTATGCCGAACCGACGCCCGTCCAGGCCGCTGTGCTGGAGGCCTCGCTCGCCGATGACGGAACCGGTCGCGACCTTCTGGTCTCGGCCCAGACCGGTTCGGGCAAGACCGTCGCCTTCGGCCTGGCGCTCGCGCCGACCCTGCTGGGCGATGCTGAGAAGTTCACCGACTTCGGCAACCCGCTGGCCCTGGTCATCGCCCCGACCCGCGAACTGGCGCTTCAGGTCTCCAACGAACTGACCTGGCTTTACGCCCACACCAACGCCCGCATCGTCTCCTGCGTCGGCGGCATGGATCCGAAGACCGAGCGCCGGGCGCTGGAACGCGGCGCCCATATCGTCGTCGGCACCCCCGGTCGTCTGCGCGACCACCTGGAGCGCGGCGCGCTCGACCTGTCGGAAGCCAAGGCCATCGTGCTGGATGAAGCCGACGAAATGCTGGACATGGGCTTCCAGGAAGACCTGACCTTCATGCTGGACGCGGCCCCGGCCGAGCGTCGCACCTTGCTGTTCTCGGCGACCCTTGCCCGCGACATCGTCCAGCTGGCCAAGACCTATCAGCGCGATGCGCTCCGCATCGACACCGTCGCCGGCAACAAGTCGCACGCCGACATCGAGTACAAGGCCATCCGCGTCGCCCCGAACGAAGTCGAGCTCGGCGTCGTCAATGTGCTGCGCTATTTCGAGTCTCCCGGCGCCCTGGTCTTCGCGAACACGCGCGAGCGGGTGAAGCACCTGACCGCGTCGCTGCGGGAACGCGGCTTCTCCGTCGTCGGCCTGTCGGGCGAACTGACCCAGAGCCAGCGCTCCGAAGCGCTGCAAGCCCTGCGCGACGGCCACGCCCGCGTCTGCGTCGCCACCGACGTCGCCGCGCGCGGTCTCGACCTGCCTGACCTGGGCCTGGTCATCCATGCCGAAATTCCGGTCAATAAGGCCGGCCTGCTGCACCGTTCGGGCCGCACCGGCCGCGCGGGCAAGAAGGGCGTTTCCGTCCTGCTGGTCAGCTATACGCGCCGCCGCAAGGTCGAGCTGATGCTGCAATCGGCCTCGATCACGGCCGAGTGGTCCGGCCCCCCGAGCGCCGAGATGATCCTGGAGAAGGACCGCGAGCGCCTGCTGGCCGATCCCGCCCTGACCGCTCCGGTCGAGGACGAGGAGGCGCTGGAGCTGGGCCGCCTGCTGCTGCAGCGGACCACGCCCGAACAGGTCGCCGCCTCGCTGATCCGCCTCTACCGCCAGAAGCTTCCGGCACCGGAAGAGGTCTATGACGACGAGCGCATGAAGCGCGCCCAGGTCAGCGGCGTGAACGATCGTGGTCAGGCCGATGGCCCTCTGCGCGACTTCGCCCGCGACGTGGACATGGTCTGGTTCCGCATCAACATCGGCCGCGACAAGAACGCCGATCCGAAATGGCTGCTGCCGACGCTGTGCCGTCTGGGTCACGTGACCAAGGGCGACATCGGCTCGATCAAGATCTTCGACCGCGAGACCAAGTTCGAGATCACTCAGGCCGCCGAGGCCAAGTTCCGCGCCGCCATCGCGAACGGTCTGGAAGACGGGGTGACCGTCTCCGACGCCGTGGCTCCGGGACCGAAGGAGCGTCCCGCCAGCCGCTGGGACAAGAAGCCTCGTGAAGACGGCGGCGACCGTCCGGAGCGCAAGCCCTGGGCCAACAAGACCGAGGGCGACCGTGCGCCGCGTGGCGACAAGCCCGCCTGGAAACCGCGCGAGGACGGCGACAAGCCGGCGTGGAAATCCCGCGAGGACAAGCCCGCGGGCGAGAAGAAGCCCTGGGTCAAGCGCGACGACGCCGCGCCTGCCTCGGTCGAAGCCAAGCCCAAATGGGTCAAGCGCACTTCCGACGCCCCGACGCCGGAGGGCAAGAAACCCTGGGTGAAGAAGCCCTATGCCGGGACCAAGCCCGCCTGGGCCCCGGCCTCCGACGCCGCTCCGGCCGCCACTGGCGACAAGCCCTGGAAGGGCAAGCCCAAGGGCGGCGACCGTCCCTGGGCCGCCAAGGACGCCCACGGCAAACCGACCGGCGAGAAGAAGCCGTTCAAGGGCAAGAAGAAGCCAAACGGATAAGCCTCCCTCTCCCAGAGGGAGAGGGCTTGAGCGCACGGCGGCTAGCCGGCGTCCTTGCGCGAAAGGGTGAGGGGTTTCGTCGTTAACCGGTGAGGGCATAACCCCTCACCCTTTCGGCTTGGCGCATCGCTACGCTCTGCGAGCCTCAAGCCCTCTCCCTCTGGGAGAGGGTCAGCCGTCTTGCTTGCCCCGAACCTGTAACCGCTTACAATCCCCACAAAAGACCACCAGGGACAGGATACACGATGGCCGACGTGCGCTTAAGCGCCATTCGCAAGAGCTTCGGCACGACCGAGGTTCTGAAGGGTGTCGATCTGACCATCGCCGACGGCGAGTTCGTGATCTTCGTGGGTCCGTCGGGCTGCGGCAAGTCCACCCTGCTGCGCGTCATCGCCGGTCTGGAAGAGGCCGACGCGGGCGAGGTCTCCATCGGCGGACGCGTCGTCAATGCGCTGAGCCCATCCGACCGGGGCATCGCCATGGTCTTCCAGTCCTACGCTCTCTATCCACACATGAGCGTGCGCCAGAACATGGCCTTCGGCCTGACGCTGGCGAAGACGGACAAGGCCGAGATCGAGCGCCGCGTCATGGCCGCCGCCGAGACCCTCAACATCGTCGACTACCTCGACCGCAAGCCCAAGGCCCTGTCCGGCGGCCAGCGCCAGCGCGTCGCCATCGGCCGCGCCATCGTACGCGAGCCCGAGGTTTTTCTGTTCGACGAGCCCCTGTCGAACCTCGACGCCGCGCTGCGGGTCCGCATGCGTTACGAGTTCGCCTCGCTGCACGAGCGGCTGAAGACGACCATGATCTACGTCACCCACGACCAGGTCGAGGCCATGACCCTGGCCGACCGGATCGTGGTCCTGAACGGCGGCGTGATCGAACAGGTCGGCGCGCCGATGGAGCTCTACGAACACCCCCGGACCCGCTTCGTCGCCGAGTTCATCGGCAGCCCGAAGATGAACCTCGTCTCGGCCAAAGTGGTCGAGGCGTCCGGGTCGGGCGCGACGGTGAAGACGGCTGCGGGCGAGACCGTGCACGTCAGCGTCAATGCAGCATCGGCCAAGCCGGGCCAGTCGGTCATGCTGGGCGTCCGGCCCGAACACCTGACCCTCACCGGCCCCGGCGACGCGATCCAGGCCAAGGCCGCCTTCGTCGAGACCCTGGGCAACGCGACCTACGCCTATGTCACCGTCGGCGGCTCGAGCGAGACCCTGACGGTGCAGCTTCCCGGTGACGTCCGCCCGACGGTCGGCGAGGCGTTGACCCTGCACGTCGATCCGGCGCGCGCGCATCTGTTCGACGCAGACGGGGCGGCGTTCAAGCGGCTCAGCGCTTCCTGAACCGCGCCGCCTCGGCGGCCAGCCCCGAACCCCAGTCGCTTTTCTCTTCGGCCGGCTCGGGCACGAAGGCGGCTTCCGGCAGCGTCCCCGCCACCCCGCGCATGGCCAATGCCAGCGGCTCGGCCATCACGGCCAGCATGCGCAGCGGCTTGCGCTTCGCGTCCCGAACGTCCCAGCCCTCGGCCTCAAACAGGTCTGCCTGATCCTGCGGCGACAGGCGTTCAATGCCGTCCCAGTCCTCGGGCCGCGCCGCATCCTCGGCCTGTTCCGCCGTCAGGCCGAAGATGGCGACCAGCACCACATCCACCTCGAGAAACTCGTCCCGACGCGAAGGGTCGGCATAGCCGGGCTTCATCAGCGCCTTGGCTTCAAGGTCGGCGACGCCGGGCAGGTCGAGGAGACGGCGGAGGATCTGGGTCATGGATCCGATCTATCCCCTCCCCGTCTCTCCGAAAAGCGTCAGCGCAGTTCGACCCGTCGCGCGCCCGCCGGGATGATCAGTTCGCGGCCCTTCCACTCGCCCGCTCGACCGTCGATGCGGATGCGCGCGGGCAGGTCCTGTCCCTCCGGCCATTGCAGGACGAACCCGCCAGGCGGCGTCACGCCCGGCGACAGCGTCAGGGTCGTCACCCCCACCCGACGCCGCAGGGCGTAGGTCAGCGGACCGTACGGCGTCCGCACCTCCCGCACGCCCACACCCGTCGCGCTATCGATCCAGCTCATCGGCAGGCCGGCCGCCAGCACCAGCGCATGATCGGCGTCCCGCTCATAGACGAACAGGTCCAGCGCCGAGCGGATATAGTCCGAACTGATCCAGGCGTGCGGCATGTCGCCGATGAAGCGCGGCTCGCGCAGGTCGCGGCCCACCACCTCGGCCCAGCCGTTCCAGGCCTGGGGCCTGCGGTCGGCGAAGAAGAAGTCCAGAGCCGTCATCGCCCGCTCGCGCTGACCCAGCCGCACGAAGGCGCCGACGTTCCTCAGCTCATAGGGGGTGTAGTCCTTCCACGCCGTCCGGTTCGCCTGACGGGCCGTGAAGTTCTCCCAGTATTTCTCGAAGGTGCGGATCATCAGGCCCTGCGGCAGATCGGCCTGAAGGCCGCCTGGCGACAGGCCGATCGTGGTCGAGGTGGCGTCGAAATCCCCCCGATCCGCTGCGCCCGCGATCCAGTCGATCCGATGACGGATCGCCGTGCCGCTGATCGAGGTCGTGACGTCGAGCAGGAACTCCTGCCGGGCCGCCTCGATGCGGGCGGCGGCGGCGGTCTCGCCCAGCACCTCGGCGATCTGGACGGCGTCGCGATAGCCCAGCAGCCCCCAGAAATCATCCCAGTAGGACCAGGCCGCCCGGTCGGAATAGCCCTCGTGGCTGATCGACGGCGGCAGGAGCCCGTAGAAGTGGCGTGTCTCGGGCGTCCGGTTGGCTTCGACGCGGGTCGAGGCGCGCAGGGCGTCCATGTAGCCGATGGCGGCCTGCACCTGGGGCCAGACGGCGCGCAGCTGTGTCAGGTCCCCGGTGTAGCGATAGGTCTCGGCGGCCAGGAAGACGAACTCCCCGTGGCTGTCGTTCTCCGGCACCGGATCGGCGCCCCGGCTGTCGACGCAGCACGGGACCTTGCCGTCGCTGAAGACATAGGGCGCGTACCAGCGCAGATAGTCCTGCGACAGCGAAGCGTGGCCCAGCCGGTTCAGGCCCTCGGCCATCATGGCCCCGTCCCGGATCCAGGAGCGGTTGTAGCTGCGCGTGCCCGGCTGCAGCGCCGGGCCTTGGCGCGACATCAGCATATGCGCCAGCGAGGTCTTCATCGTGTCCTCGATCCGCTGACCCTCGGGCGGGGTGATCAGGTCGAAGCGATCGAGCTTCCCGCGCCAGCCGGCGGCGACGCGGGCCTGGATCGTGTCCAGCGCCGCCTCGACCGAAGCCTTAACCGGAAGCGCGGGACGCGACCCGGCCAGCGCGGAGACCCAGCCGAACGTCCGCGTCTCGCCGGGCCGCAGGGTCACGGTGTAGAGCATGGCCCCCGCCATCAGACCGGTCGCATCGTTCGCGACCGCCCCCTCGCCGAGAGGATCGGCGGTCCGCGCCAGCAGGCTCTGCGGATCGGCTCCGGCGTCGAAGATGGAGGTGCGCACACTGTCCGGCGCGTTCAGCGGGTGGACCCGCAGGGCGTCGTCCAGCACCAGCTCGCCGCCATGCCATTGCATCTGGCGGATCGGGCTCGCCCCGCCCGGCACGGCCAGGAACTGGACCGGGCCGTTGACCTGCATCGGCCGCGCCGTCAGGGCCAGGGTCAGGGTCCGCGCGCGCGGCGAGGTATTGGTCAGGTCGTAGCGACCGTAGAGCGCCGCCGCATCGGGCGAGCCCTCCGCCATGGCCGTGACGGTCAGCGTCCAGTCGTCGTGGGTCCAGGTCACCGTCGGGATCGGCAGGTCGTCCTCGACGAGAGCCTGTTCGATCCGCGCATCGGCCCAGGTCACCAGCCGTCCGTTATCGAGGACGAAGGGTTCGATCGACGGCCCGCCGCGCTTCAGCTCGATGGCGCCGTCCTCGGAGATCAGACCGCTCTCGCCGCCGCCGTCGACCCCGACCAGGGTCCAGTAGGGCTGCTCTCCTGCGAAGCCGCGCGGATAGAGGCCGCGCCGGCTCTGGCCCGCGATGGCGGTCAGGAAGGCGGTCTCGTTCGCCCCGAAAGCCAAGGGTTCTATGCGCAGGTCCGCCAAGCCGTAAAACGGTTGGGCCGCCTGGGTGCCGCCGAAGCCGGCACCCATCTGGCCGGAGCCGGTCACCGTCTGCGGCGCGATCAGGTCCAGCCTCAGCCAGCGGGCCGAGGCCTCCGGCGTCCGCAGCCAGTCCGTTCCGCCGTCGCCGGCGCCGACGCGCGCGATCTCAGACCACTGACGGCGATCGTTCGACGCCATGACGCGATAGGCCGACGCCGCCCGCCCCTCGAGCCAGCGCAGGGTCAGGCCGCCGAACTCCCGCTCGTAACCCAGGTCGAGCGTCAGGCTCTGCTCGCTCGCCCCGACGGTGCGCCAGGCGGTGGCGGGATCGTCGTCCACAGCAAGAGACGCGATGGACAGGCCGTCCTCGCTTCCGGCCTCGGCGACCGGACGCGGCGGCACGGAGGGCTCGGGCGCGAGGGTGCGGATCGTCAGGTCGTCGACTTCGATGAAGCCCCGGCCGCCCTCTCCGGCGGTGACCACGAACTCGATCCGTTCGGCCCCGCGGAAGGTACGGTCGGGGTTCGGCCCCCAGGCCCAGATGACCTGACGCTTCTTGATGACGAACTGGGTCCAGCCGCCGGGGAAGTCGTAGCGGGTCACCTGACGCCAGTGGACGTTTTCGGACGAGGCGTCCGTGAACTTGACCTCGAAGGTATTGCTCGGCCCCTCGCCCCGCACCCAGAAGCGGATCTCGTAGTTCTCGGGGGCCTCGAACGACAGGTCTCGCGCGGCAAAGGCATAGCCGGACCGGCCGTTGAAATCGTAGTCCAGACGAAGCGCGTCACCGCGATGCCCCCGAACCGACGACAGCGTCGAGGTCACGTCGGTGGAGGCGTCGGCGGTCCAGGGCGCCAAGTCCTCGAACGTATCGAGGGTTCGCGTGGATTGGGCCTGAGCGGGCGCGGCGATCAGCAACGCGACCAAGACCCCGAGGAACAGACGCATACTCAACCCTTTACGCTCCCCGCCAGCATGCCGCGGATGTAGAATCGTTGCAGCGCCAGGAACAGGATCAGCACCGGCGCCACGGTGATGACCGCGCCCGCCATCATCAGCTCCACGTCCTGCACATGCTCGCGCGACAGGGCCGCAAGGGCCACCGGCAAGGTATAGTTCGACTGATCCGTCAGGATGATGAGCGGCCACAGGAAGTCATTCCAACTGCCTAGAAACACGAACAATCCCAAGGTCACCAGGATCGGCGTCAGGGTCGGCAGGACGATGCGGCGGAAGATCTGACCCTCGGTCGCGCCGTCGACCCGCGCGGCCTCCAGAATCTCGTCGGGGATGGACAGGGCGTACTGGCGCACCAGGAACAGGCCGAAGATCGAGGCCAGCCACGGGACCAGCGCCCCGGCATAGGTGTTCACCAGCCCCATCGACTTCAGCATCAGAAACAGCGGCAGGGTGCCGATCTGGGCCGGAATGACGAGGGCGCCGATCAACAGCTGGAACAGTCGCTCCCGCCCCTTGAAGGTCAGTTTGGCGAAGGCGTAGCCGGCCGGGACCGTGAACGCGAGGGCCAGCGCGGTCGCCAGGGTGGCCAGGGCGAAGCTGTTCCACATATAGCGGCCCATGCCCTGGTTCACGAACAGGTCGCGGTAGTGCTCGAGCGTCGGGGCGCTGGGCAAGAGCGGCGGCGGGAAGACCGCCGCCTCTCCCGTCGCCATGAAGCTGACCGACAGCATCCACAGCAGGGGGAACAGGACGATCAGGCCGATCACGGCTACGCCGATGTTCAGCAGCAGGGTCCGGAGCTTCATGTGTGATCTCCGCCCAGCCTGCGCGACACGGCCAGTTGCACCAGGGTCACCGCGAAGATGCACAGGAACAGCACGAAGGCGACGGCGCTGGCCGAGCCCAGGTTCCACCATTTGAAGCCCTCTTCGTACATGAAGTAGAGCACCGTCACGGTCGACTGCGCGGGCCCCCCTTGCGTCATCACATAGGGCTCGGCGAACAGCTGGAAGAAGCCCGCGACCGAGATGATCGAGACCAGCAACAGGGTCGGAGCGATGGCCGGCAGGGTGACGTTCGTGAACCGCGCCCAGGGCCCTGCCCCGTCGATGCGCGCGGCTTCATAGAGGTCGTCAGGCACCGTCTGAAGCACCGCCAGGAAGATCAGCATGTTGTAGCCGAACGTCTTCCACACGACGAAGATGAGGATCGCCGGGATCGAGGTGTTCGGATCCCCCAGCCAGTCCACCGCAGGCAGGCCGAAGGAGGTCAGGACCCAGTTGATCACGCCGTATCGGGTGTGCAGCAGATAGTTCCACAGCACCGCCGTGGCGACGAGGGTGGTGACATAGGGGGCGAAGAACATGACGCGCCACACAGGCCGCCACTTGACCGTCCGAGCATTCAGGATCACGGCCGCCAGAAGAGACGCGCCGATGGAAAGCGGCACGCCCAGCACGCCGAACCAAACGGTGTTCTTCATCGCCTGCCAGAACAGCGGATTGGTCAGCAGACGCTCGTAGTTCTGCAGTCCCACGAACCGCATATTGCCGAGATCGGCCAGAGCATAGATGTCGAAGTCGGTCAGGCTGAGCAGCAGCGACGACACGACGGGAATGACGAAAAAGACCGCGATGGCGATCAGCGACGGGGCGACGAACCCCCAGGCGGCGCGTTCCCGGCGAGAGATCATGCCGCTCGCCCCTGTTCGATCATCCAGCGGCGCTTTTCGAGCAGGCGGTCGGCGCGACGGTCGATCTCGGCCCCCGCCTGTTGAACGGTGAACTCGCCGCGCACCATGCGTTCGGCGACGATCTGCATCTCGGTGACGATCCGCTCCCACTCCGGCACCTTGGGCACGGCCTTGGCGCGCGCCAGCTGCCCGTTGAAGGCGGCGACATAGGGGTCGGACGCCACCCTCGGCGCGGCCCAGGCGGATCGGCGCGCGGGCAGGTCGCCGCTGATGACGTTGAACTCGGCCTGCACCTTCGGATCGGACAGGTAACGCACCAGCTTCCAGGCCGCCTCCTGATGCGGGGAGGACCGGAACACGGCCAGCGACGACCCGCCGGGCGCCGAGGCTCCGGGACCTGTCGGACCGGGCACGCCAGCCGTGGTCCAGTGCGGCTGGATCTCCGCCGGCAGTCGGCTCTTCATGTCGCCGATGGTCCAGGGACCGGAGAAGTAGAAGCTGAAATAACCCTTGGCGAACTCGTTCCAGACGTTCGAGATCTGGGCCGCAGACGCCAGCGGCGCGAGGCCTTCGTCGAACAGGCTCTTGTAGAAGGCCAGCGCCGCCAGGAAGGACGGACTGGAGAAGTTGCCGCGCGTATCCTGATCCCGCAGCAAGGGTTGATCGCCCTGAAGTCCGAACGTCAGAAGCTGCTCGAACTCATTGACCGGCAACAGGATCGCGAAGTTCCCCTCGCCCGCCACACGCTTGACGGCATGCATGGACCGCTTCCATTCGGCCCAGTCGGTCGGCATGGCGTCGAACCCGGCGCGAGCCAGGATGTCCGTGCGCAGGAAGATCAGACGCGTGTCCACATACCAGGGCGTGGCCATGGCGCGGCCGGCGATAGCGTTGGTCTCCAGCACCGCCGGGAACTGGTCGGTCAGCAGGTCGGCCGCCGCCGCCGGGGTCGGCGACAGGGCGCCGATCGCCGCCAGCTCCGCCACCCAGGTGTTGCCGATCTGACTGACGTCCGGCAGCGACGCCCCGGCATAGGCGGTCAAAAGCTTCTGGTGCGCCGCCGTCCACGGCTGGGGCTGGACGATCACCTGGATACCCGGATTGGCCGCCTCGAACGCCGGCAGGATCGACGGGACGTGCGTCCCCTCATTGCCCATGGCCCAGAAGGTCAGCCGGGTGATCCCGTCGTTCCGGCCGCACCCCGCCAGAGACGCGCCCGCCCCGGCCATCAGCCCCAGCGCGGCGCGCCGGTCGATCATGCGTCCAGCCATCCGCCGGTGAACCCGGCCCGCTGCAAACCGCGCTTCAGGTTCGGTTCGCCGTGCATGTGGCGCCAGACCAGCTCGGACCGGCCGTTCTCGATCATGACCACGATCGGCCCCTGATCGATGCCGAGGTAGTCGCCGTCGACCCAGCCCACGCCGGGCACGATCGAACCATGCTGCAATCGGCCCTCCCGCTCCGTCAGGGTCGGGTTGAAGGAATCGAGGAAGCCCCACTGGGTGTAGACCGGCGCATAGCGCGCCTTCATCGCCTTCAGGGTGGCGGTGACCTCTGCCGGCGCGAACGGATAGCTGCCCATGGCCGCGGTCGGAGCCAGGGTGCCGTCGTCCCGCTCGCCCGGACCGCGCGCGGAATAGCTGAAGAACTCGCGTTCCCTCGCATCGATGACCTGTTTGAAGTCGCCCGGCCCGTCGCAGGCCGTCAGACCCCAGATGTCGGCGCAATAGCCGTCCCAGCCGCCGGGATTGTCGACGGCGTATTTGCGCTGCGCATGGACGGCGCGGCGGCTGTTCTCGAAATAGTCGAGCGCCTCGCCGGTCATAGCCGACTGGCCGCGCATCCAGGCGTCGCGGATGCCGCGGAAGTCGATGAACATGTGGCTGTACTGGTGTCCGAAGATCGGCGCGAACTGCAGGTGCCACTCGCCCCAGCGGTCGGTCCAGCTCCGCTCATAGACATGGACCCACTCGTCCCAGACGCCCGGAGAGACCGGATGCGTCGGGCTGCCGATGGCGAGCAGCAGGACGATCATGCCCTCGTTGTAGACATTCCAGTCGGACGGGATGAAGCCTGTCTCCGGGTGCCAGCCCATGGTGATGCGGTTCGGCCGGACGACGGCCCAGTCCCACTCGACCCGCTCGTACAGAGCCTGCGCGATCTCGCGGATCTCGACCTCTTCGGCATGACGACCGTCGAAGAACCGCGCCGCGAACAGCATGCCGCCCAGCAGCAGGGCCGTATCCACGGTCGACAGCTCGGTCGTGCCGAACCGGTGGCCGGTGTCCATATTGAGGAAGTGGTAGAAGAAGCCCTTGTACCCGCCCACGCCCGTCGCCTCCGCCCCCTGAGGCAGGGCCGCGAAATAGCGCAGGGTGATCAGGGTCCGCTCGCGCGCCTCGGCCCGCGTCATCCAGCCCCGCTCGACCCCGACGGGCCAGCAGGTCAGGGCGAAGCCCACGGCCGCCACCGAACAGAAGCTCTCGGTCGGCCAACGATCGGGTGTCAGGCCGGTCTCGCGGTCCGTGACATGCACGAACCAGTCGAAGGTCCGCCGCTGAAGTTCGTTGATTTCCGGGTCCACGGCCGTCACTCGCCCTGCCCGACCCGTCTGGGCCCAGGCCGGCGCTGCGAACCCGGCGGCCAGACCGGCCAGGGTGGTTCCGAGCAGAAATCGACGACGGTCCATACTCACTCATCCTACGTCAACGCCCCCGCGTCGCCCCAAAAAAGGATGGCCGCCCCTGTGTCACAGGGGCGGCCAGTCTCAGGAGAAGTCGATCAGAAGCGGTAACGCAGACCCACCTGGATCGTCCGGGTCGGCAGGGCCTGTGATGTCGGCGCGCCATACAGCGGGTTGAACGCGGCCAGGGGCGTGTTGTTGTTCAACCGCAGGCTGGTGTTGTAGCCGTTGTAGTTGCGGAAATCGAAGACGTTGATGGCGTCCACCATCGCCTCGACGGTCTGTCCGCCGAAGACGGTGAACTCCTTGCTCAGGCGCAGGTCCACCTGACGGGTGGCGAAGTTCAGGCCCGGCAGGAAGGCCCGGCGGTCGGGATAGCCGGCGAACCAGTCCGGCTTGGCGCCCCCGCCCACATTGTTGATCGTGAACGGACGACCCGACCCCAGGGTGATCACCGACGACAGGCGGAAGTCCCACGGCAGCGCCAGGGTGCCCGAGGCCACGATACGGTGACGCTCGACGCCCGGCGTGTTGAAGAACGGGCTGGCGGCGATGTTCGGATAGTCGAAATCGAAGGACGACAGGCCCTGATCGCGGCTGCCGTTCTGCTCGCCGTCAGCCAAGGTATAGGCGATGTTGAAGCCGTAACCGCTGTCCTGAGTGTAGGGACGGTCGATCGTCACATACATCGCCTTGTAGGTCCGCTCCCTGCCGTGGTCGGAATAGAAGACGCCGTCGTTGAAGGCGAACGGCTGGCCCGTCGCCGGATCGGTAAACTGCCTTGGAGTGACGACAACGCTGTTCGCCGCGTTCACGTTGATCCGGTACCAGCCGAACTCGTTCTTGGTCTTGGCGTAGGAGAAGGTGACGGCCGTCTGGATGTCTCCGAACTTCTGACGAAGGCCCAGGTTGAACTGATCGGTGTAGGGAACCGGGGCGTCGTTGCGGACCAGGAAGATTTCGCCACGGCTCGGTGTGCCGCCCAACAAGGCGTCCAGACCCGCTGTTGTATTGTACTCGGGCCGGAAGGCGACGGTGTCCGTGCGTCCGCCGAACGTCCCGCCGTTCGGCGAGAAGAAGATCTCGCGACTGCGGTTGAACGGCGAGAACCGCTCCGAGAAGGCGAAGTTGAAGCCGATCCGGTCGTAGTAGCGGCCGGCGCCGCCGAACAGAACCGACTGCTCGTCACCGAAGATGTCGTACGAGAAGCCGATGCGCGGCTGGAAGGCCTCCTTGAAGGGCTCGCGATCGCCGTCGGAGATGTAGTTGTTGATGTCGACCGGTGAAACGAAGCCGGGAGTCGCCTGGAAGTTTGCCAGAACCTGCCGGATCGCCGTGGGGGTGACCCAGTCATTGTTGACGGCGTTGTCCTCGTAATCCCAGCGCAGGCCGAGGTTCAATTCCAGCCGGTCGGTGATCTGCCAGTCATCCTGGATGTAGAGGCCGAGGGTGTTGTTGGACACGTCCGCCGGATCCGTCGGCAGGTTCAGGCTGACCCGCGTCGGGATGGTGGTGCTGCCCAGGATGGTGCCGGTCACGTCGTAGGTGAACTGCGGGTTCCGGTTGAAGAACTTCTGCACATAGTAGTCGTGCATGGCGTAGCGCACGCCCATCTTGATCGTGTGCGAGCCGTAGAATTCCAGAGCATTGAAGGTCAGGTCGTTTTTGACCGTGATGACCTCGTCGCGGATGTTCTGGTTGTTGGTGCCGCCACCGCCCGTGAAGATCTGGTCGCCCTGATTATAGTCGAACTGGAAGCCGGGCGTCGTCGTGCTGGCGTCGCGATAGGCGATGAACCGGGTACCGGGCGTGTCGAAGTTCAGGGCCTGCGGATTGTAGGTGTTCTCGCGATAATCGACCGCGAACTCGTTGAGGAAGGTGTCGCCCTGGAACTGGTGACGCAGCACGACCTTGCGATCCTCGACGTTCACCGCATTGGCGCGCGAGAAGGCGCTGCCGCCGTTGCCGAAGTCGCGAATGTCCTGTTCGGTGCGATAGGTGACCGACAGATCGACAATCTGACGGTCGTCGATCTGCCAGGACAGCTTGCCGAAATAGAGGTCCTGCTCGAACGGCGCTTCGAACACGCCGAGCTCGTTCTCGAACAGCGGAGTGTACTGGGTCTGGTTGAGGAAGACCGCGTTCGACCGCGTCTCGTCCTTGCGCTCATAGCTGAGCAGGAAGTGCAGACGGTCCTGAATGATCGGGCCGGACAGGTCGAAGCCGTACTCCATCCGGTCGAGCTGGGGTTTGGCCTGACCGCGACGTTCGGAGAAGACGTCCTGCGAGCGCCAGTCGGAATCTTGATAGGTGACGAAGGCCCCGCCATGGAACTCGTTGGTGCCCGAGCGCGTCACGGCCGTGATGATGGCCGAGGACGCCTGTTCGTACTCAGCCTTGAAGTTCTGGGTCAGGACCCGGAACTCCTGCACCGCGCCCTGCGGGAAGGGATTGCCGCGGCTGTCGTCCTGACCGGCGAAGCCGCCGTCCAGAATGTTGGACTTCTGGCTCTGGCCGTCGATGAAGACGTTGATCGCATTGGCCGATTGAGCGCCGGCATAGATCGTGCGTTCCGAGGGGTCCTGGCTGACGACGACGCCGGGAGCCAGGGCCGCGAAATTGAGGAAGTTGCGGTCGACCTGAGGCAGGTTGTTGATCTGCTGCTGGCTGACGTTGGTGGCGACCTCCGAGGTGCGGACCTCGAAGATGCGACGGCCGGTGACGACGATGTCGCCGAGATCCGTGCCCTCTCCCGCCGCGACGGTGGAGGTCGTGCTCGTCACATCAAGGTCCAGAGTGGCGACCTGGCCTACGGACAGGGTGACGACGTCGGTCGCCGTCTGGCCATCGCCGCTGGTGACGGTGATCTCGTAGGTCGCGGGGCGCAGTCCGTTGAGGACATAGGTTCCGCTGCTGGAAATCTGGCCGCGCGTCGTGAAGCCGCTGGCCACGTCGCGCAGGACGATGGAACCGCCCGGCTCGATCGCCTGCCCCTCATAAACGGTGCCGCGCAGCGTCGACGTCGTCGACTGAGCCGAGGCGGCTCCGGCGGTCATCAGGGTCGCGACAGCGAGCGCCGAAACGGCGCCCAACGCGCGGGTGCGCAGGGTCATGCGGGTCATTGGGTCTCTCCGTTGAGGGTCTGGGCGCGGCCGCTCGATTGGCGGACGACGAGTTGAGGTTTGACGATTTCGCAGGCGGCGTCGGGCGTCGCCTCCGGGTCGGTGGAGGCCGCGATCAGGGCGACGAGCCGGTCCATGGCCCGGCGGCCCGTCTCGGCGATCTCGATTCGCAGGGTTGTCAGGGCGGGCCGCACCAGGGCGGCGATCGGCACATCGTCGAAGCCGACGACGGCGATGTCTTCCGGGCACCGAACGCCGGCCTCCTGAAGCGCCAGCAAAGCGCCGACCGCCATCATGTCGTTGGCGGCGAAAATCGCGTCCGGCCGAACGCCCTCGGCCAGCAGGGCCGTAGTCGCGTCGTGACCCGAGGCCTGGGTGAAGGCCCCTGCGACGACCGTCGGTTGGCGTCCCGCAGCGGTCATGGCCTGGACGTAGCCGGCCTGGCGTTCGCGGGCCTCGAGGTTGCCCGAGGGGCCGCCGATGTGGACGACCCGCTCCCGGCCCTCGGCCAGCAGGTGTTCGACCGCTGCGACCGCGCCGCCGATGTTGTCGACCACGATCGAGGGGCGGCCTGCGTCATTGGCGCCGCCGTTCATCAGCAGCACGGGCAGGCGACCCGCCAGACTTTGCGCCAGATGCGCCGAATCCAGATGGGGCGACAGCACGATCAGTCCGTCCACCCGGCCGCGCATGGACCGGATCGCGGCAGCCGCGTCGGACGCGTCATCATGCGAGCTGGACACGATCAGATGCAGGCCGTTGGCGCGCGCCGCGACGTCCATGCCCCGGATCAACTCCGAGAAGAATTCCCCGAAAAGGTCCGGCAGAATGACCCCGACGGTGTCGGTGCGGCTGGTCGACAGGCTGCGGGCACCCGAATGAGGCACGTAGGACAGCGCCTCGACCGCCTCCATCACCTTCAGCCGGGTGGGTTCGGTGACCGGGCCGGCGCCGGTCAGGACACGTGAGACCGAGGCCACGGAGACCTGCGCACGCTCGGCCACATCGCGGATCGTCGCCGGCTTCATGCCGCGCATCCGATCGGCGCACGGCCGTCAGGGCTGTGGGTAGGTTTGCGGTTCACGCGGTCTGTCCTGAAGCATCCCATATCGTGCCGGCCCACTTGTCGAAGGTCCGTCGATAATGATCTTGTAAGCGGTTACATCGCACACAGCGGATGCGCCCCGCAAGGGCCCCAGTTTCGCCACACGCGATTTTTCGGGCTAAGGATGCGCCCCGGTCACGGTTTCACCCTGCGTCGGGCCTCGCGACCTTCCCGCCGCCCCCTGGGCCACGCCGAAGTTCAGGGCCGGATGCGGCCGTAGAAGTCTTCGATCAGATCGAGCCGCGCGGCGTTCGGTACGGGCTTGGCGACCGGGCCGTCGTTGGTGAACTCCAGCAGCGGGTCGGACGCGGCCCGGAACTCCGGCCATGCCGGGTGTCCGACGCCGTTGGGATCGCCCGCCCGCGCGAACGTGGTCCAGTAATCGGCCATGGCGGTCGCCGCCAGGGCGTCCCTCTCTCCCATCGGTCGTCCGACCGTGTGCAGGTTGTCGAAGACATAGGGACGCTCCGAGGCATGGGTCGCCCCGCCGCTCGGTTCCGGATTCGATTCTGGCACGACGTCGAAGCGATAAAGGTAGGTCGCATTGCCGGCCGCCGCATGCAGCCGCGCCAGATGCCTCGCGGGCTCGTTGAAGATCAGGTCTGAGACGACATGGGCGTCATAGCCCGCCTGCCCTTCGTATGCCGTGACCAGGGCGTCGTACTCGCCGTCGGTCATCGCATCGTCGGTACGGCCATAGGGGCCCGCGTCGGTCGGACGTATCCACCAGAACTCGGCGCTGTTGGTTCCGATCATCAGCGGCACCGGGGCCTGTCGTCCGGCCGCGAAGGCCTCGACCACATCCTCGGGCACGACCGTCCCGTCAACCAACAGGTTGTCGCTGTAGAAGGACGGCATCGGGACGAGCAGCCGCTCAGCCGGCAGGGCGCGCAGGGCATCGGCCGTGGCCGCCGACCCCAGTCCCGCCGATCGCGCAAAGGCCTCGCCCAGCGACTGCGCCGAGGGTCGTCCCGGCCGGTCTTCAGCCAGCAGAGACGACCTCTGCCGCCCCAGACCGGACTGGACGACAGCCCGGTGGAACAGGCCCCGCGCGGCGCGCGCGACCATCAACTGCGTCACCGCGGCGCCGCCAGCCGATTCGCCGAAGATCGTCACCTGGCCCGGATCGCCGCCGAAGGTCGCGATGTTGTCGCGCACCCATTCCAGGGCCGCGATCTGATCCATGACGCCATAGTTTCCCGCCGGCTGCTCGGGCGGCCGCTCGAACGCCAGGGCCGGATGATCGAAGAAGCCCAGCCTTCCCAGCCGGTAGTTGATCGTCACCACGACCGTGTTCCGCCGCGCCAGGTTCGTTCCGTCATACAGCGCGGGCGTGCCCGAGCCGTTGTTGTATCCGCCGCCATGGATCCAGACCATGACCGGCAACGGTCCCGTACGTTGCGACGGCGTCCAGACGTTCAGCGTCAGGCAATCCTCGCTGGGGGTCCCCGGCCCCACGCCGGGGTCGCCGTTCGCCGGTGCCTGGATGCAGATCGCGCCCACGTCGCCCGCATCGCGTTCGCCCGTCCAGCCGATCGGTGGCTCCGGCGGACGCCAGCGTAGCGGTCCGACCGGCGGGGCGGCGAACGGCACGCCCTTGAAGGAATCGACGCCGTCGACGCTACGTCCGATCAGCCTCCCCTGCGCCACCTGGGTCAGCGGATCGTCGGCCAAAGCGGGGGTGGCGATCATCAGAGCGGCCAGAACGAGACTTTTAAGGGACATGGCGCGATCCTAGCGGCGCAGCGTGTCGAAACAATCTCGGAAGTGCCGGAACCTTTTCGCCGGTCGCGCGCTCGCCCGGATCGGGGGAGACGGTACGCGTGCGGGCACTTGATCAGGCGATAGACTTGGCTGCGGCTTTCGAGGCCTCGACAAACCCCTACATGCTGCTGACGCCGGACCTGCGTTACGCCGGCATGAACGCCGCCTATCTCGCGGTCGTCGGCATGTCTCGGGATCAACTGATCGGCAAGCCTATCTTCGACATCTTCACCGGCGGGGACACCGAGGAAGGCGCCGAGAACGCCCGTCAGCTCAAGGCCTCCTTCGATAAGGTCCTGACGACGGGTCAGCGTGATCACCTGGCGCTCATCCACTTCGCCATTCCGACGACCGACGCCGAGGGCCAGACCACGCTCGAGGACCGCTACTGGAGCGCCACCCACACGCCGCTGCACGACGCCGACGGACGGATCGTTCTGATCCTACAGCACACCTCGGACATCACCGAGCTCGAGGTGCTACGGCGCGCACGCGACGACGGCCCCGCGATGAGCGCGCTGGACATGATCCTCGGCGGCGGGGTCATGAACCGTGCTCGCGCCGTTCAGGAAGACAATCGACGGCTGGAGACCGAGCGAAATCGGCTGGTCGAGATGTTCATGTCGGCACCCGGCTTCGTCGCCATCCTGTCCGGCCCCGACCACGTCTTCCAGATGCACAACGACGCCTATGCACGGATCATCGGTCGGGCCGATGTCGTGGGTCGATCCATCCGCGACGCCCTGCCCGAACTGGCGGGCCAAGGCTACTACGAACTGCTGGATTCCGTGCTGGCGACCGGTGAGCCCTATGAGGGCAAGGGCGCCCTCGTCACCTTCAAGCCCGAGGGGGGCCGGCACGAGATCAGCCGCAACGTCGATTTCATCTACCAACCGGTTCGCGACAACGACGGCAAGGTCGTGGGCATATTCGTCCAGGGTCACGACGTCACCGACACCGTCCGGGCGGCCCAGCGCCAGCGCCTGATGATCGACGAGCTGAATCACCGCGTGAAGAACACCCTGGCCACGGTCCAGTCGATCGCCATGCAGACCGCCCGTTCCCACGACGACCCCAGGAGCTTCGCCGAAAGCTTCCAGGCCAGGCTGTTGAGCCTGTCGCACACCCACGACCTGCTGACCCGCAGCCACTGGGAGGGCGCCGACCTGCGCGACGTGCTCGAGCATGAAACGGCGGCCCACGGCCCGGGCCGCATCGTCTTGAACGGTCCTGCACTGGCGCTCGGCCCGGCGGCGGCCTTGTCTTTCGGGATGATCTTCCACGAACTGGCGACCAATGCGGCCAAGTACGGCGCCCTGTCGGTTCCGGACGGTCGGGTGTTCGTCGACTGGACCGTCGCCAACCAGTCGAGCCGCATCCTGAGCGTCGTCTGGCGCGAAGTCGGCGGCCCGGCGGTCAGCCCTCCGACGCGGAAGGGCTTCGGCAGTCGCCTGATCGAACGGAACGTGCGTCACGATCTGGCGGGCGTGGCCAAACTAAGCTACGCAAGCGACGGTTTTTTAGCGGAATTGTCAGTTCCGCTTGATAGGGATTATCAACAGCATGGCTGAGGGTCTTACGGGTCGTCGCATCCTCGTGGTCGAGGACGAGTCTCTGGTGGCGATGCTGCTCGAAACCATCCTCGAAGACATGGGAGCCACCCCCGTCGGCGCGATCTCCACCGTGGACGAGGCGCTGGAGGTCGTGGCGACCGATTCCCTGCTCGACGCCGCCCTGCTGGACGTGAACGTCGCCGGCAAGGAGGTCTTCCCCGTCGCCGAGGCGCTGAAGGCCAAGGGCATCCCGTTCGTCTTCTCGACCGGCTATGGCGAAGGCGGACTGCCCGACCACTGGCGCGGCCAGTCGACCATCCAGAAGCCCTTCACCGAGGACGCCGTGAAGTCCGCCCTCTACAGGGCCCTGGGCGTCGCCGAGGCCTAAAGGTCCTTCAGGATCGCCTTCGCCGCATTGTGTCCCGGCGCGCCGGTCACCCCGCCGCCCGGATGCGCGCCCGAGCCGCACAGATAGAGGCCCGGCACGGGCATCCGGTGATCGGCATGGCCCAGCACCGGCCGGGCGCTGAACAGTTGGTCGAGCGTCAGCCGTCCATGGAAGATGTCCCCGCCGACCAGGCCGAACCGACGCTCCAGATCGCGCGGCCCCAGCGCCAGCCTTCCCAGCACCGAGGCCTTGAAGCCGGGCGCATGGGCGTCGACCGTCTCGATCATCAGGTCCGCCACCGTGTCGCGATGTTCGTCGCCCAACGTCGGATCGACATGCTGGCAGAACAGGCTGGCCACATGCTGTCCCGGCGGCGCGAGGCTGTCGTCCAGGGTGGAGGGGATCAGCATCTCCACGATCGGCTTCGACGACCATCCGTTCAGCCGCGCCTCCGCATGGGCCCGGTCCATGTAAGCCAGGCTCGGTGCGATGATGATGCCTGCGGTGTGGTGATCCCCCGGCTCTGGCCGCACGGTGAACCGCGGCAGCTCCGACAGGGCTACGTTCATGCGGAAGGTGCCCGAGCCCGAGGCGTACCGGCCCATCCGCTCGCTGAAATCGGCCGGCACGACCGCCGGGTCGACCAGCCGATCGAACAGCAGGCGCGGATGCAGGTTCGACACCACGGCCCGGCCTCGCACCGTATCGCCCGCCGTCGTCACCGCCCCGACCGCCCTGCCCTTTTCGGTCACGACCTCGGCCACTTCGGCGTCCAGCCGGATGTCGACGCCCTGTTCGACGCAGGCCGCCGCCATCGCCTGGGTGATCGCGCCCATCCCGCCGACGGCGTGACCCCAGACGCCCTTTC
The DNA here is from genome assembly GCF_058681135.1 of Brevundimonas sp. FV1ye28. NCBI lineage: Bacteria > Pseudomonadati > Pseudomonadota > Alphaproteobacteria > Caulobacterales > Caulobacteraceae > Brevundimonas > Brevundimonas sp. FV1ye28. The sequence continues at coordinate 1,004,666 of NZ_CM178731.1, forward strand.
GCCCATTCACCTCGCCGAAGACATGGTGCAGCAGGACGTAGGCCGAGCCCGGCGTATAGGGCGACGCATAGTTTCCGACCACGCTGTCGAAGCCGAACAGGGCCTTAATCGGATCGCTCTCAAACCAGCCGTCCAGCCAGTCTCCCGCCGACTTGGCGAAAAGATCGAGCACGTCGCGCCGTCCCGTCAGGCCCAACCCGCCCAGCCGCCGCGCCACCGAGGCCGACTTCAACATCTCAGGCAGCGCCCGCATCCACCCGCCCGCAGGCAGGTTCGGCGGGGTCTCCAGCACCAGCGCCCTCAGGACTGCCGCCACGGTCTCCAGCCGCGCCTCGTACTCAGGCAGCCGCTCGGCGTCCCTGGCCGAGAACCGCGCGACCTCGCCCTGCGTCCGCCCCTCGCCCGCGCAGAAGGCGTCGCCGTCGAGAGGCAGGAAGTTCGACATCCGCCGCTCGACGACCATCAGCCCGTGCCGCGCCAGTTCCAGATCGGCGATGATCTTCGGGTTCAGCAGGCTGACGGTGTAGCTGGCGGTCGAGTTGTGAAAACCGGGATGGAATTCCTCCGTCACCGCCGCCCCACCGACGACGCCGCGCCGCTCAAGGACCGTGACCTTCAGCCCCGCCCGCGCCAGGTAGAAGGCACAGACCAGACCGTTGTGGCCTCCGCCCAGGATGACGACGTCGGTCTGGCTGACCGCCATCAGATGCGCCCTCGCGCCGTCGCCCAGACCAGCTTCAACCGCCTTGCCGGTTCCGGGGTGTCGGCTTTCAGCGAGGCATGCGCCACGGCGGGAAAGGCGTCTGCAGGCAGGGATGACAGCTGAAGGTTGGCGTTCGCCCTCAGCGCCTCGGCCTCATCGCCACGCCCGACCTGGATCAGGCCCCAGACCCGCCCGGCCTCGACGACCTTCGCCTCGTGCCCGACCCCGGCCAGGATCCGCACCGCGACCTGCATCGGCCCCAGATAGAAGGCGTTCAGGTCGTGCGGCTCTCCATGCACCCGGTCGATGTGGGCTTCGATCAGGGCGTCGAACGGCGCGCGATCCACCCCGCGCCGCGCCACCAGATCGGTCAAGGCCTCCAGCACCGGATGCCCCTTGCGAGCCGCGCCCGAGAACACCCCGTCCATCTGATCGCGCCACCAGACGTAGCGCATCTCGGCCAGCAGAGGCTGGGTCACCCGCGTAGGGATGCTCATCAGCTCCGCCTCGAAGGCGTAGAGGGCGATCAGGTCCGCGCGCGCCTGGGCGTCCCCCACGAACCGGCTGGACAGCCAGCGATCGGGATCGGCCGCGCGGACCTGATCGTCGAGGCTGTTCGCGGGATCAGCCAATCGCCTGCGACCTTAGGGACGCGACGCCGCGCCCAGCTTGATCGGCTTGGCGTCCTCGGCGAACTCGCCACGCTTCACGCCCCACAGCAGGATGATCGGCGCGCCGACGTAGATCGAGGAATAGGTGCCGATGATGATGCCGAACATCAGGGCGATCGAGAAGCCGAACAGAGCCTCCCCACCGAAGACGGCCAGGGCGCCCAGCACCATGACGGCGGTGACGCCGGTGATGATCGTCCGCGATAGGGTCTCGTTCAACGACAGGTCGATCACGTCACGCAAGGGCATGGTCTTGTACTTGCGCAGGTTCTCGCGAAGGCGGTCGAACACCACGACCGTGTCGTTCATCGAATAGCCGATGACGGTCAGGATGGCGGCCACCATGTTCAGGCTGAACTCCAGCTTGAACAGTACGATCAGGCCGAACGTCAGCACGACGTCGTGCAACAGGCCCGCAACGGCGCCGAAGCCGAACTGCGGCTCGAACCGGAACCAGATGTAGGCGAACATCAAGACGATGGCCGAGCCCAGGGCCAGAAGGCCCGAGGTGAACAGTTCGCCCGACACCTTGGAGCCGACGACGCTGACGCCCGAATAGGTGACATCGCCGACCGTGTCGGTGATAGCCGCTTCGACGCGGTTCACGACGGCCGTCTGGTCTTCGCCTTCGGGGATCTGGAAGCGCAGGACGGCGGTCGAACCGTCTTCGACATTGGTGTCGCGGCGGGCGATGCCCTGCACCCCGACGTCGCCCAGGTCCAGTTCACCGACCGAGCTGCGGACGGCCTCCAGGTCGATCGTCTGGCCGGCAGGCTTGGACACTTCCATCGAGGCGCCGCCCCGGAAGTCGATGCCCATGTTCAGGCCGGGATAGAAACAGGCGACGATCGACGCCAGGCACAGAACGATCGACAGGGCTGCGGCCGGCCGCGCGTATTTGACGAACTGGAAGTTCGTCTTCTGCGGCAGGACCTTGATAAGGGGCCACCAGGTCATTTGGCTTGATCCGCGATCGGGAGTTTCTTGGGTTTGGCCGTCTTCAGCCAGTAGGCGAGCAGGACCTGGGCGACCAGGACGGACGAGAAGACCGAGGTGAACACCCCGATCGAAAGCGTCCAGGCGAAGCCGCGAACGGGGCCGGCGCCGAAGATGAACATGATGCCTGCCGCCACCAGGGTCGTGATGTTGGCGTCCAGGATGGTGCCCCAGGCCTTGTTGAAGCCGGCGTCCATGGACGCGATGACCGACCGTCCGGCCCGCGCCTCGTCCCGCATCCGCTCATAGATCAGCACGTTGGCGTCCACGGCCACCGCGAAGGTCAGGATCAGACCCGCGATGCCCGGCAGGGTCAGGGTCGCCTGCGTCAGCGACATGGCCGCCACGATCAGGATGCCGTTCAGCACCAGCCCGATCACCGAGATGCCCCCGAACAGGAAGCCGTAGGCGAGGATCATGAACAGCACGATGATGATGAAGCCGATCAGGGTGGACAGGGCGCCCGCCTTGACGGCGTCGGCGCCGAGTTCGGCGGTCACGGTCCGGCGCTCCTCGACCGTCAGCGGGGCCGGAAGGGCGCCGCCGTTCAGCAGGTTCACCAGCTCGGACGCCTCCTGGATCGAGAACTGGCCGGTGATCTGGCCGGTGCCGCCGGTGATGGCGCCCTGGATCGTCGGGGCCGAGATGACCTTGCCGTCCAGGATGATGGCGAACGGCTTGCCGATGTTGGCGGCGGTCGTCTCGCCGAAGCGACGCGCGCCCTGGCCGTCGAAGCGGAAGTCGATCGCGGGACGACCCGACTGGTCGGCACCGACGCCGGCCCGCGTCAGGTTCTCGCCCGAGACCAGCACGCGGCGTTTGACCAGATAGGGCGTGCCCAGTTCGTCTTGAAGCAGTTCGGCGTCCGGCGGCACGCGACCGGCGACGGCGTCTTGAATCGAGTTCTCGGTGTCCACCATCTGGAAGGTCAGCTGGGCCGTCTGGCCGATGACCCGCTCCAGGGCGGCCGGGTCGCTCTCGCCCGGCGCCTGGACGACGATACGCTCGGCGCCCTGGCGGGTGATGGAGGGTTCGCGAGTGCCGAGGCTGTCGATCCGGCGGCGCACGACTTCGATGGACTGGTCCACCGCTGTCGACCCCATGGAATCCAGGGTCGCCTGGGTGAAGGCCAGGCGCACGCGGTCATTGCCGACGCGCTGAACCTGGCGCTCAGCGGCGCCTGCGGCGCCCGCTGGACCGATCAACTGCTGCAGTGCCGTGACGGCCGCATCGACACGGGTCGGATCGGCCAGGACGGCGACCGCACCGCCCTCTTCGCGGACGATCTGGTTGGTGGCGATGCCCGCCTCGCGCAGCGAGACGCGGACGTCCTCGATCAGGTTGTCGACGCGCTTGGTGCGCATCGCGGCCACGTCGACTTCCAGCAGCAGATAGGATCCGCCCTGAAGGTCGAGACCCAGGTTCAGCGCGCTCTTGGGCATGAAGCCCGGCAGGGCCGCACGCTGGCTTTCGGACAGCAGGTTCGGAAGCGCCAGCAGCGATCCGAACACGAAGGCCAGGACGACGAGGATGACTTTCCAGCGCGACAGCTGAATCATGGACGGAGCTTCCGGTTCAGAGAGCCGAGGCTCAGGCCTTGGAGTCGTTGGCGGCGATGGCGGTGCGGTTGCGCACCTCGGCGATCATGCCCTTGACCACGCGCACGTTGACGCTCGGCGCGATCTCGACGTTGACCTCGGCGTCTTCGACGCGGGTGACCTTGCCGATCATGCCCGACGACAGGACGACGACGTCGCCGCGCTTCACGGCGGCGATCAGGTTCGCATGTTCCTTGGCGCGCTTCTGCTGCGGACGGATCAGCAGGAAGTAGAACAAGACGAAGATTGCGACGAACGGCAGGAATTGCACGATCGCGGCCACGATGCCGCCGTCTGCGGTAGGAGTCATTTCGTCGGTCCCCGGGGGATGAGGCAGCCGCTTGCGGGCGCCCGTTTAAAACAAGGCGCGGAACCTAGGGCTGACCTCCCCCGATTGCAACGCGGCGTGATGGTTCGGAGCCGCTAGCGTGGCAAAACGGTCAGGGGGTCGATCGCCACCGGCTCGTCGCCCTGCATCCGCCGGGTCTCGAAGTGGATCGAGGGACGGCCGTCGCCGGCGGTCAGGCCCACGGTGCCGATCTGCTGGCCGGCGCGCACATCGGCGCCGTCCTGCACCGTCGCCGAACCCAGATGACCATAGACCGTGCGCCACCCGTCACGGTGCACGACCAGCACCGTCAGGCCCTGGCCCACGATGTCGTCGCCGACATAGGCCACCCGGCCTCCGGCGGCGGCGTTCACGGGCTCGCCCGCGGCGGCTCCGATATTGATGCCGTTGTTGCGCTCTCCCATGCCGACCGGGCCGAAGCGTCGCAGGATCTCGCCCCGCACCGGCCATTGCAGGCTGGTCGAGCCGGCCGGTGCCACGCCGGTCGATCCAGTGGCGGCAGGCTGACGCGCCGGCAGGGGCGCAGCCGGATTGCCCGAAGGCGGCGGCGGCGGCGGCGGAATCACGCCGTTCTCGGGCACCATCACGCCGATCGGCGCAGGGCCGGTCGCATAGGGATCGGACCCGGTGTCCAGCGCGCTGTCGGGCAGGATGATCGACTGACCCACGGTGATCGCCCCGCGCGGACCCAGGCCGTTCAGGTCGATCAGGTTCTGCACCGGCGTCTGGAATCGGCGCCCGACACCCGAGATCGTATCGCCCGGCTGAATGACATAGGCCGCGCCCGCGCTGACCGACATCGGTGCGCTGGGCGTGACATAGGACGGCGAGGATGCTGCGGGCGGCGTGTAGGCGGGCGGATTGTAGGCCGGGGGCGGATAGTTGTTCGACGGCGTCCCCGACGACGGCGGCGGCAGGGCGCCTCCCTCGATCCGTTCGGTCGGCGCGGTCATCGGCGGCGGTGATTCGTAGACCGGCGGCGTGTAGGCGGGCGGCGCCGGATAGCCCGGCTGGGCGGGCGCGATACCGGTTCCGTAACCCGGCATCGGCCGGGTCGAATACATCGGCTCGGACGGATAGGTGGAACAGGCGCTCGCCGCCATCCCGGCAAAGGCGATGGTCGCAGCCTTGACCCAGTTCGAAATACGCATTCGCGGCTCCCCGTTCACCCTGTCCGACATGCCCCGTCGAAGCCCATAAGCCAACCCGCCAAAGCGCGCGAAAGTGGGGCGAACAGGTTAACGGGCGGGCGCGAACCGCACATCCGCCAGCGCCGCGCGCCACGCATGCCCCACCGGCCTGCGGTCCGACAGGGCGTTGAAGAAGGTCCGACCCGGAACCTCGACCCAGACATAGGTCGCCCAGGCGCACAGGATCACAACGCCCAGATAGACCACCGCCAGGACGTCCATCGCCCCCGGCGGGCCGAAGTCGATCATCGCCCCCTGGATCAAGGGCGTCCCGGTCACGCCCTGCGCCGCCCGCAGGAGGCCGCCCAGCAGGGACAGCAGGACGAAATGCACCAGGTAGATCGAATAGGAGATCCGCCCCAGAAACTGGAACACTGCGCCCTTCAGCCGGCGTGACGCGAACCCGCCCTCGAAGGCGAAGATCAGGATCACGACGGCGAAGCCCACGATCTGCAGGGTCTGGCTCGACGGGCCGAACCAGAACGGGGCGAACAGCAGACCCAGACCCAGCGCCTCCGCCCCGCCCCCGCCCCTCCAGCCGCGCGCCCGCAGCAGACCATGAGCCTGATGGACCAGGCCGCCGGTGAAGAAGCCGAAGACGGCCAGCACCAGCCCCTTGCCCTCCATCGTCCCGAGCGACGGCAGAAACACCTCGATCGCGATCAGCAAACCACCAGCCAGGGCCGCGAGCCCCCAGGTCGCCCGCCTACCCCCGGCCCCGCTCACGACGGCCACGCCCGCGAACACCAGATAGGCCGCCCACTCCACGCTGATCGACCAGCTCGGCCCGTTCCAGCCATAGTAGCCGAACGGAACCACCGCCTGCAGCAGCACCAGCTGCGCCGCCAGATTGTCCAGGCTGTTGGTCCCGGTGAACGGCGCCTGCCCGGCCGAGACGCCGACCCCGGTCAGGATCAGCTTGACGACCTCCAGCCCCAGCATCAGCCCCAGGGTGAACAGGTGCAGCGGATAGAGCCGACCGAACCGGCGCACCACGAACCGCCGAACCGCCGCCGCGTCTCCCAGGCGTTCGCCATAGGCGTGGTGGATCACGAAGCCGCTGAGGACGAAGAACAGCGGCACGGCCACGCCCCCGTTCCGCACGGCCGGCACCTCGTAGAACCACCCCGCCGCGCTGAGATGACACAGGGCGACCATCAGCGCGGCCAGCCCGCGCCAGGCGTCCAGAGCTGCAAACCTCACGACCGCCTCCCCCTGCACACGGACAGGTGAAGGCTACGCCAGGAAACAACCCGGAGTCACCCCTCCTTGGCCGTCCCCTCGACCAGGGGCACGAACCGGACCTCGCACAGGCTTTCGCGCCGGAACGAGCCGTCTTCCTGGCCCGTATAGCGATGCAGCATCTGCACCGAGGTCCGTCCCACAGGACAGACCAGAACCCCGCCGGGCTTCAGCTGTTTCAGCAATTCGGTCGGCTCTGTCGGCGACGCCGCCGTCACCATGATTCGGTCGAAGGGCGCCTGGTCCGGCCAGCCCAGACCGCCGTCGGAATGGCGGGTGATGACATTGTCGATCTCCAGACGCCTCAGCTTGGCCTCGGCCTCGACCATCAGGCTGCGATACCGCTCGACCGAATAGACGTAGCGCGCCAGGCGGCTGAGCACCGCGCATTGATACCCGCTGCCGGTCCCGATCTCGAGCACCCGGTGGCGCGGCTCGACCTGCAGGGCCTGGGTCATCAGGCCGACGATATAGGGCTGGCTGATCGTCTGGGCGCAATCGATCGGCAGGGCCTGATCCTCCCACGCCTGATCGAGGAATTTCTCGTGCACGAACACGGCGCGGTCGATCGATTCCATCGCCGCGAGCACCTTGGGATCGGTGACCCCCTGTTGCCGCAGCGACAGGATCAGCCGCCCCGCCCGATCGTCCTTCAGATTCATCCGGCGACCAGAGCCTTCGGCGGCGCCCCGCCCAGCACGCCCTTCAGCTCATGGACGCTGGCCTTGTGCGTCAGGTCGATATGCAGCGGCGTGACCGAGATCTTGCCGTCGTCCATGGCGCGCAGATCGGTGCCCGGCGCATGGTCCTGCTTCGACCCGCGGAAGCTCATCCAGTAGTAGTCGCGGCCCCGCAGATCGGTGCGCTTGACCGCATGCATCTCTCCGGCCTGACGGAAGCCCTGCACCGTCACCTCGACCTCCTTCACCGCCTCGGGCGCGCGCGCGGGGAAGTTCAGGTTCATCACCACCCCGTCCTGCCAGGTCTCGGCCAGCAGGCGGCTGATGATCGGTGGGGCAAAGGCCTCGGCCGTCTCCCAGTGGGCCGTGACCTCGTCGTGGAACCGCTCGAGCGACTGCGACAGGGCGATCGAGCGGATGCCGAACGCCATCCCCTGCAACGCCCCCGCCACCGTGCCGGAATAGGAGCAGTCCTCCCCGACATTGTGCCCGCGATTGACGCCCGACAGCACCAGGTCCGGCTTCACGTCCAACAGGTCGTTGACCGCCAGCACCACGCAATCCGTCGGCGTCCCGGTGACCGAGAACCGCTTGTCAGAAAACCGGTTGACCCGCAGCGGCTCGGTCAGGGTGATCCCCCGCCCCTTGCCCGACTGTTCCTCGTGCGGGGCGACGATCCAGACATCGTCCGACAGGGTCCGCGCGATCCTCTCCAGACAGGCCAGGCCCTCGGCTTCGATGCCGTCGTCGTTGGTCAGCAGGATGCGCAAATCGGATCTTTCGAATGAGTCGGGACGCAATACCCCATCCCCTTCCTCCGTGCACCCCGGCGAAGGCCGGGGTCCAGATCACGCATGCGAAAGTCTGGATCGACAGACGCCCGCTCTCTTCCGCACCCTCTCCTCCAACCAGACCCGGCGAAGGCCGGGGTGCACGGAGGGAAAGTCACTGAATGACGGCGATGTCCGTCCCCAGGATCACGAAGGCGCCCTCGCACTCATTGCGGATGTTCGAGCCTTCGTAGTCGTACCGATCGCCCGGCAGATCCTCGGACCATGGCATGGTCGTGCCGGTGACCCGCACCTTCTGGCGGCCGATCGTCCGCGCCGACATCCGCTGTTCGTCACGCGGCAGGGCGCCCGAGATGCAGGGACGGCGCGTGCCGGCGACATAGCGGTTCTGGTTGTCCACCAGCTGGAATTCCTCGCCGGAGAAGTTGATCCAGCCTTCGAACGTCGTCGGCGGGGCCGGTCGATCCTGGGCCATGGCCGGGGTGGCCAATGCCAGGGCGAGGGCTGCAAGCATCGTCTTCATCTCGGGACTCCCTTTTTCCGTGCATCCCGGCGAAGGCCGGGATCTAGATTGCAAACGCAAATCTAGACCATTGTATGCCGATGCCGACCCGGGCGAGACCGGATCCGTGATCTGGACCCCGGCCTTCGCCGGGGTGCACGGAGCAATCTCAACCGACGTGCGTCGCCCCGCCCATATAGGGCAGCAGGGCCGCCGGCACGGCGATCCGCCCGCCCTCGTCCTGATAGTTCTCCATGATCGCCACCAGCGTCCGCCCGACCGCCAGGCCAGAGCCGTTCAGCGTGTGCACGAACTCCGGCTTGCCCTCTTTCCGCTTGAACCGCGCATCCATCCGCCGCGCCTGGAAGTCCCCGCAGTTCGAGACCGAGCTGATCTCGCGATAGGTGTCCTGCGACGGCAGCCAGACCTCCAGGTCGAAGGTCTTCCGCGCCGAGAAACCCATGTCGCCCTTGCACAGCAGCATCCGGCGATAGGGCAGCTCCAGCTTCTGCAGCACCGCCTCGGCGCAGGTCACCATGCGCTCGTGCTCCTCGTCGGACTTGTCCGGCGTGGTGATGGAGACCAGTTCGACCTTGTGGAACTGGTGCTGGCGGATCAGCCCGCGCGTATCCCGCCCCGCCGACCCCGCCTCAGCCCGGAAGCAGGGCGTCAGGGCCGTGAGCCGCAGCGGCAGCTCCTCCTCCGGCGTGATCATCTCGCGCACGAGGTTGGTCAGGGAAACTTCGGCGGTGGGGATGAGGTAGCGAGCTTCTTGATACCTGCCCTTTTGCACCAAGCCGGTGAGAATATCTCCAATGGCCTTACTGTGGTTCTCGAACAGTTGCCCTTGAGCCCCCTCAATGATCAGTCGGCGTTCTTCCTCAGTCGAACTCGGATCGATTTCCAGTGTCAATTGGTAGAGTTCGGTGAGGGCCGCGTCTCGCGCCGGTCCTGCTAACCGATAGGCCTCATCACTCAGCGCCTCCCAATCATAGTTTTTTACGCTGAAGAGGTCTGGCTCGAACTTAGGCAGCTGCCCCGTCCCGAACATCGCCTCTTCCCGCACCAGATAGGGCGGATTGACCTCCAGATAGCCGTGCTCGGTCGTCTGCACGTCGAGCATGAACTGGCCGACGGCCCGTTCCAGCCGCGCCAGCCCGCCCGTCAGCACCGCAAACCGCGAGCCCGACATCTTCGCCGCCGCCTCGAAGTCCAGCAGGCCCATGGCCTCGCCGAGGTCGGCGTGATCCTTGGCCGGAGCGCCCGCCTTGGGCGTCCCCCATCGCGAGGTCTCGACATTGCCGTCTTCGTTCTCGCCGTTCGGCACATCGTCGGCTGCGAGGTTCTTCTGCGCCGCCAGCAGGTTGCGCAATGTCCAACTCTTGGCCGCCTCCACCAGCGACTCGGCACCGATCGCATTCTTCAGCGTCTCGACCTCGGCCTTCAGCCGATCGGCCTCCTCCATGTCCTTGCGCCCCATCGCGGCGCCGATCAGCTTGGACGCCGCATTGCGCTTGGCCAGCGCCTCCTGCCCCGCCGTCTGAGCGGCGCGCAGTTCGGTGTCGAGGCTCAGGATCTGGTCGACCAGGCCTTGCGCATCCTCCACGCCGCGCGACGACCAGCCGGCGACGAAGTGGCCGGGGTTGTCTCGAATGGCTCGGATATCGTGCATGGCGCGGTCTTTTGGGTGGTCATCGGTGAGGCGGCTGTCCTAGCGGGCGTCGCTGACCACCGCAAACCTCCCTTTTCCCCGGTCGGATCGATGCAGGACCGAAACGCGAGGATGCCAGTTGGCAAAAGACCGCCGAAATCGCCCAGGGATTTCAACACCTCGATCTTTTGAGACGCCTTATTCCAGACCCCGCTTGAAACCGTGAGACACTGTCGCCCGGTCTTTCACATCGTTCCCACGCAGCGCCACGACCCGAACGCATCGGACGCTTCGGACGGTGTTTTGGCGTCCATATCGAGCCGCCGGCTGTGCCTTGGGACTCAGTGGACGACTTGGACTCTGAATTTGGAATCGCGCCGCCTTCAGGCGGCCTCGGCCAGCTCCAGGGCCGCCTTGCGCTGTTCCGCCCACGGGATCAGCGTCGACTTCGGCCAGGCGACCAGCCACGAGCTCGGCGTGTATTCGCCGCTCTCGATCATGGCCTTGCGCGTCGGCGAGGACGCGCTGGCCCGCTCCGAATGAATCGGCGCCGGTCCCTGGTGGATGATGAAGGCCCCGCCCTTCAGCGGGTTCAGCCGCAGATAGGCCAGACGCGGGCTGATCGTCTCCAGCGGCGGGTCATAGAACCAGCTCGACCCGATCATCCCGGCCAGCTCCGGCCGCGTCTTGCAGATCGCCGCCGCCGTCGCCCAGGCCCGGTCCCAGCCGGCCTCGTTGAAATCGGCCAGCTGGCGGCTTTCGGTGTGGACCTCCAGCCAGGGCTTCTTCCACCCTTGAGCCCGCGCATAGGCCACCAGCTGCGACCAGCCATGCCCCTCGCGCCCGTTCCGCACCACCTGCCCCGGCCCCATGGGCGACGACAGGTCGATGGTCTGGGTCAGGGCGCCGGGTACGCTAAGCACCAGCGCCATCCGCACGTCCTTGGCCCAGTGGTCCGGGTCATACGGAGCATCTGTTTCGCCGGCCCCCGTCAGGAACTCGGCCATCTTGTCCATCCAGTAGGGATAGAGCTCCATCACCTCGCCCGGCAGCGCCGCCTGCTTCGCCCTTCCGGGCAGCTCCAGCGCCCATGTGGCGACCAGCGCCCGGCGCATCGCATCGGTCGCGTCCTCGCCCATCGCCCCATCCTTGAGTGCAATGTCGGCGGCATGGGCCGGAAGGTCGAAATTCCAGTGCGACGCCGACGCGACCGCCGGATCCACGGCCTCCACCGAGGCGATATCGACCCGCGTCCGCTCGTCGGCGGTCAGGCGATTGCGAACGGCCTTGAAGGCCTCGATCTGGGTCAGGCTCAGCGTTTCCATGCCCGGATACTGGCACACGCCGGTTGGCGAAGACTTAAAGGCTGGCGACGCGCCTCGCCCCCGCGCTAAACCGCCCGCAACACCTATATGGAGCCCAAGATGAGCATCGCCGCCCGCCTGACCGAACTCGGCATCGACCTGCCCGCCCCCGCCGCGGCCGTCGCCAACTACGTCCCGTTCGTGAAGACGGGCAATCTGGTCCACATCTCGGGCCAGCTGTCGAACGACGCCTCGGGCGGCCTCAAGGGCACGGTCGGCGAGGATGTCACCCCGAAACAGGCCAACGCCGGCGCCCGCCTGTGCGGCATCAACCTCCTGGCCCAGCTCAACGCCGCGCTCGATGGCGACCTCGACCGCGTCGTCCGCGTCGTCAAACTGGGCGGCTTCGTCCAGGCCGGCCCCGGCTTCACCGCCATCCCGGCCGTCATCAACGGCTGCTCGGACCTGATGGTCGAGGTCTTCGGCGACGCCGGCCGCCACGCTCGCTCCGCCGTCGGCGTCTACCAGCTCCCCCTCGGCTTCGCCGTCGAGGTGGACGCCATCGTCGAGGTGCGGTGACCTCCGAGCCCGACTTCACCCTCCAGGTCCATGACACCCTCGCGGCCATCGGTCGCGAGGCCTGGGACGCCTGCGCCGCCCCCACCGGCGATCCCTTCGTCAGCTTCGACTTCCTCAACGCCTGCGAGGCCTCCGGCAGCGCGGTCGCCCGCGAAGGCTGGGGCCCGCGCCACCTGACCCTTCGCGGCCCCGACGACGCCGTCCTCGGCTGCATGCCCCTCTATCTGAAGGGCCACAGCCAGGGCGAATACGTCTTCGACCACTCCTGGGCCGACGCCTATCAGCGGGCGGGCGGCCGCTATTACCCGAAGCTCCTCGGCGCCGTCCCCTTCACCCCCGCCACCGGCCCGCGCTTCCTGCACGCTCCGGGCACGGACGAAGCCACAGTCCGCGCCGCCCTGATCCAGGGAGCGATCACCCTGACAGAGCGCCTTGGCGTCTCCTCCCTGCACGTGAACTTCCCGACCGAGCCCGAATGGACCGCGATGGGCGAGGCGAAGATGCTGCGTCGCCAGGACATGCAGTTCATCTGGCGCAACCAGGGCTACCGGACCTTCGACGACTTCCTGGGGGCCCTGTCCTCCAACCGCAGGAAGACCATCCGCCGCGAACGCCGCGACGCCCAGGCCGATCTCGACATCCGCGTCCTCACCGGCAGCGACATAACCGAGGCCCACTGGGACGCCTTTTTCGCCTTCTACCAGGACACCGGCGAACGCAAATGGGGCCGCCCCTATCTGACGCGGGAGTTCTTCAGCCTGGTCGGTCAGACGATGGCCGACCGCATCGCCCTGGTCATGGCCTTCCGTGACGACGAGCCCATCGCCGGCGCCCTGAACTTCATCGGCCGCGACGCCCTCTACGGCCGCCAGTGGGGCGCGCTGGAGGAGGTCCCCTTCCTCCATTTCGAGCTCTGCTACTACCAGGCCATCGAGTTCGCGATTCAGCACGGCCTGTCCCGCGTCGAGGCGGGCGCGCAGGGCGAGCACAAGATCGCGCGCGGCTACCTGCCCTCCCCCGTCTACTCCGCCCACTACATCGCCGACCCCGCCCTGCGCGGCCCCGTGGCCCAGTACCTGACGCACGAACGCGCCGAAGTGGAAGCCGGGATCGCCGCCATGACCGAGGAACTGTCCCCCTACCGATCCGCCTGATTGCAAAGCGTCGCGGCGCAGCGCCTTATCCCGAAACAACGATTTTCGCCCCGGAGTCCTAATGTCACGTCTGCTGATCCTCCTCGCCTCGGCCGCCCTCGCCGCGCCGCTCGCCGCCGCGCCGGCCTCGGCCCAGTCCGTCGATCGCGTCGCCATCAACGGCATCCTGGACGAGGGCCTGAACCACTCGCAGGTCATGCAGACGGCCGCCCATCTGACCGACACCATCGGCGGTCGCCTGACCAACTCCCCCGCGATGCGCGAGGCCGAGAGCTGGACCCAGCAGCAGTTCCGCGACTGGGGCCTGTCAAACGTCCGCGCCGAGGGCTTCGAGTTCGGTCGCGGCTGGTCGATCGTCCGCTCCAGCGCCCGGATGACCGAGCCCCGCGCCATCGATCTGCGCGCAATCCCCATCGCCTGGACGCCCGGCACGAACGGGACGCTCAACGCCGATGTCGTGGTCGCCCCCATGACCAAGGTCGCAGACTTCGAACGCTATCGCGGGCAGTTGCGCGGCAAGATCGTCATGGTGACCCAGCCGGACACCGGATCGGAGCCTGCGGAAGCGCCCTTCCGGCGCTGGACCGACGAGGAGCTGCGGGGCCGTAACGGATACACCCAGCCCCAGTATTCGCCAGCCGCCATCGAGCGCCAGCTGTCGACCGCCGACTTCGCCACCGCCATGGACGGTTTCCTGGCCCAGGAAGGCGCGATCGCCTGGGTGCGGATGTCCCAGCGTGATGCCGGGCTCCTGCACGGGACCGGCTACCTGTTCCGCGTGGGAGCAACGCCGCAGTTGCCCGGGATGGAACTGGCCGCCGAGGACTATCGTCGCCTGGCCCGCCTCGCCAAGACCGACACCCCGCCGAAGCTCGAACTGATGAGCGAGGTCCGGTTCCACGACGAGGACGTCAACGCCTACAACGTCCTGGCCGATATTCCGGGCACGGATCGGTCCGGTGAATACGTCATGGCCGGCGCCCACTTCGACAGCTGGGTCGCCTCGGACGGCGCTCAGGACAACGCCGCCGGCACCGCCGTGGTCATGGAAGCCGCACGCATCCTGATGGAGCTGGGCGTCCGGCCCAAGCGCACCATCCGCTTCGCCCTGTGGAACGGCGAGGAACAGGGTCTGCTGGGCTCGCTGGCCTACATCGATCGGCACGTCGCGACCCGTGCGCCCCTGACCGATCCGGCCCTCGCCGCCCTGCCCAACAGCCGCACCTGGCGTCACCGCTGGCCGATCCAGCCCCGCGAGGGCTACGGCGACCTGACCGCCTACTTCAACCTGGATAACGGCTCCGGCCGCATCCGGGGCATCAACGCCGAGGGCAATGTCGCCGCCGCTCCGATCTTCCAGGAGTGGCTGGCGCCCTTCTCCAGCCTGGGCGCCTCGACCGTCTCGCTGCGGCCGTCCGGCGGCACCGACCACGTCTACATGCAGGCCGTGGGCATCCCGGGCTATCAGTTCATCCAGGACCCTCTGGATTACGGTGCCCGCATCCACCACACCTCCATCGACAGCTACGATCACCTCAAGCCGGACGACATGCGCCAGGCGGCCGTCATCCTGGCCAGCTTCCTGCTGAACGCCGCCAACCGCGACCAGCCCCTGCCGCGTATGCCGACGCCGACCCAGCCGACGCCGAGCGATCCGTTCGAATACCTGCCGGTGGAGTGATCCGGCGGCGAGACCCGGGCGGCGGAACGGGCTAGGATCACGAATCCCATGCCCATCCGCCGCCTCCCGCCCGAGACCGTCAACCGCATCGCCGCCGGCGAGGTGGTCGAACGGCCGTCCAGCGCCATCAAGGAGCTGGTCGAGAACGCCCTGGATGCCGGCGCCACCCGGATCGAGATCCAGGCCGACGGCGGCGGCCTGTCGCGCATCCTGATCGCCGACGACGGTCACGGCATGGCCCCGGACCAACTGGCCCTGGCCGTCGAGCGCCACGCGACCTCCAAGCTGGAGCCCGACGACGCCGGCGACGTGGACCTGCTGCGCATCCACACCCTGGGCTTCCGGGGCGAGGCCCTGCCCTCCATCGGCTCGGTCGCCCGCCTGACGATCACCAGCCGCGCCCGGGACGGCGACGCCCACCAGATCACCGTCGAGGGCGGCGATCAGCGCCCGGTCGCCCCCGCCGGCTTCCCGGGGCCCCACGGCGCCCGCGTCGAGGTCCGCGACCTGTTCTACGCCACGCCCGCCCGGCTCAAGTTTATGAAGTCGGAACGGTCAGAGGCCATGGCCATCTCCGAGGAGATCAAGCGCCAGGCCATGGCGCACGAGAGTGTCGCCTTCACCCTCGACCTCGACGGCAAGACGACGCTGCGCCTGCCCGCCGAGCACCCCGGCGACGAGGGCCGGCTGAAGCGGCTGGCCGCGTTGCTGGGTCGCGACTTCGAGGCGAATGCCCTGCTGATCGACCAGCAACGCGAGGGCATCCGCCTGTCGGGCTATGCGGGCCTGCCCACCTATTCGCGGGGCAACGGCGGGCACCAGTATCTGTTCGTCAACGGCCGCCCGGTCCGCGACCGCCTGCTGCAAGGCGCCCTGCGAGGGGCCTATGCCGATTTCCTGGCGCGGGACCGCCATCCGGCGGCGGTGCTGTTCCTCGATATCGATCCGCTGTTCGTCGATGTGAACGTCCACCCGGCCAAGGCGGAGGTCCGGTTCCGCGATCCTGCCATGGTGCGGGGCCTGATCGTGGGCGCTCTGAGACACGCCCTGCATGCCGCCGGTCACCGGGCCTCGACCACGGTGGCCGACAATGTGCTGGCCGGGTTCACGGCCCATGCGGGTCCCGCCTTCAGCCCGACCTCGCCGACAGCCCAGAGCTTCGCGGCGCCCGGCTACAGCGGCTGGACCGGCTGGGACCGACCGGCCGCAGCCAACCAGGACATCCCCGGCCTGTCGGAGATGTCGGTCCGGGTCGAAGCCCCGCCCTCCGGCTTCTCGGCCTGGCCGGAACAATCGGGCGCGCCCCATCCGGCCGATCCGATCGACCAGCCCCTGGGGGCGGCCCGGGCCCAGGTCCACGGCACCTATATCGTGGCCCAGACCCGCGACGGCATCGTCGTCGTCGATCAGCATGCGGCGCACGAGCGCCTGGTCTACGAGCGGATGAAGACCCAGATGGCCGCGGGATCCGTCACCCGTCAGGCGCTTCTGACGCCCGAGGTGGTCGAGCTGGATCCAGCGGAGGCCGAGCGCGTCGTGGCGCGGGCGGGCGAGCTGGCGGAGCTGGGCCTGATCGTCGAGCCGTTCGGCGGCGGGGCGGTGCTGGTGCGCGAGACGCCGGCCCTGCTCGGCGACACCGACGTCCAGGGCTTGATCCGCGACATCGCCGACGACCTGGCCGAGCACGGCGCGGCGCTGGCGCTGTCGGAGAGGCTCGGGGAGGTCTGCGGGACCATGGCCTGTCACGGCTCGGTCCGCGCGGGACGGGTGCTGTCAGCACCCGAGATGAACGCCCTGCTGCGCCAGATGGAGGCCACACCCCACTCCGGCCAGTGCAACCACGGGCGGCCGACCTATGTGGAGCTGAAGCTGAACGACCTCGAAAAGCTGTTCGGGCGGCGGTAGGTCGGGACGGCGGCGCGGCCGCGATTTGGACTCTGGATGACCGGGTGCACAGAGTCCAAACGACGAAATGCTCGTTTAGTCAGGGACTTGGACGAAAGTCTGGAGACGGCCATCGAAATGCGAGTCCAACGGCTGATAATATACTGAATTAATTGCGTTTTGCTCTAATTTTGGGTCAGTTTCAGCGCCACTGAGCGTGTCGGGAGGGCTAAGAGCCTTTCCGTGGCGCGATGGTCAGACAGCGAACGAAAAAGCCTCGAGCGTTCCCGTGGCATTACCGCCCGAGACGACGGACCCGCCGGCGATGGCATAGATCGTATCGCCGACGACCGCTGCGGCCAGACCGTGACGCGGTGTCGTCATGTCGGGGCCGCGCTCCCAGCGATCGGCCGTGGGGTCGTAAATCCAGGTCTCGGCGAAGACCCCGCCGCCCCCGCCCTGGCGGAACCATTCGCCGCCGAACGCGACCAGCTTGCCGGCCAGAGCCACCATGGCCAGGCCGCCGCCGACCTGATTGTTCGCCGCATAGGAGCGCGGAATGGGCGCGAGGGTGTCCCAGCGATCCTCGGCAGGGGTGTAGCGATCCAGCCGCCCGGTCCCGCCGCCGCCGACCGTGCGTCCGCCGGCCACCCAGACGGCGCCGTCCAGCACCGCCGCCGCCGCGCTGTTTCGCGCCATAGGACAGGGCCGCCCGACATCCCACCGGTCGTCACCGATGCGGTAGATCAGATGCCGGTCCGTATCGACCTGGTCGTTCCAGGCGCCGTTCGCCGCCCCGCCCGGCGTTCGGCCGGTGATCAGGTGCAGGGTCTCGCCCAGGCCCACGCCCACGCCCACGGCTTCGGCCTGAGGCGACGGCAGCGGCGCGATCTCGGTCCAGCGAGCGCCCTCGGCCAGCACCCAGGCCGTGGTCGTATTGGTCCATTCCCCGGCGTCGGACCGGGCGTAGCCGCCGATGGCATAGAGGTCGGCGTCGCCGGCGATCAGCATCGGATGGTGGCGCGCCGCCGGGAGTTCGGGGCCTTCCGCCCACAGACCTGTCGCAGGGTCGTACCGTGCGACGCGATCTTCGATGTGCAGGGGCTGGCGGCCCCGCGAGACCAGCCCGCCCGCCGTCCAGATCGCGCCAGCGTGGACGGCGGCGTATATCTCCTGCGCCGGCCAGGGCATGGCGGCGCGTGCGGTCCAGGCGGTGTCGCGGGCGAAGGCGGGCGCGGCGGGGGCGAGCACGGCGGCTCCGGCGGCGGCGAGCAGGCTGCGGCGGTCGATCTGGGTCATGGCCGGAGGCTAGACCCGCGCGCGCCTCAGGAACAGCACGCGTGCGGCGCCGTAGTCGCGCGCATCCAGCCGCTCGTAGCCCGGGGTGTCGATCTCCGGTTCGTCCGAGCCGCGTTCGAAGATCACCAGGGCCTCGGGCTTCAGCCAGTTGCCTTCCAGAAGACGCAACAGCGCCTGTTCGCCCATGCCCTTGCCATAGGGTGGGTCGAGGAAGGCGATGTCGAAGGCCTCGCCGTCCGAGCCGGGCCGAACCCCCAGGTCGGTGGCGCTGCGGCGATGAACCCGCGTCGCCCCCATCACGCCGTAGGCGTCGGCGTTCTCGCGGATCGCGCCGCGCGCGGCTTCATCGATCTCCACGAACAGGGCGAAGACCGCGCCCCGGCTCATGGCTTCGAAGCCCAGGGCGCCCGATCCGGCGAACAGGTCCATGACCCGCGCGCCGTGCAGCGGCACGGCCCAGGCGGCATGTTCCAGGACGTTGAAGACGGCCTGACGCGCCCGGTCCGACGTCGGGCGTGTGCCCTGTCCCTCCGGCGCCACTATGGCGCGACCTTTGAGCTTTCCGGCGACGATCCTCATGGCCTGCCTCTGGACCGAAACCGCGACGCAATGCAACGGTCGGGGATGTCTCCGTATGAACGCCTGGTCGCCGCCGTCCCGCTCGCGCGCCGTTCGCCCATGATCACCGGCTTCAAGCCGGATCGGCCGTGGCTGAAGCTCGGCGGCTTCATCGCCCTGTCGGTCCTGTTCATGTTCGGCGCGACACTGGTCCTGACCATCCTCGTTCAGTTGATTCCGGGCCCCGCCGCCGACCTGCAGTTTTCCGAGGTTCTGCCCGACACGCCGATGCGGCTGGTCGACGAAAGCGCCTACATGATGATGCTGGCGCTCATACTCGGGACCCTGGCCCTGGCGATCCTGGGGGCGGCGGCTGTCACCTATCGTCGCCGACTGACGGAGTTCCTGTGGCCCGGTCGCCGGTTCAACGCCTGGGACCTGGGCGTCGGCTTCCTGGCGATGGTCTGTGTCGTCGCGATTCTGTTCCCGGTCTATCTGTGGATGGGGGCCGAGTGGTCGCCGCCGATCCTGAACCCGCTATACGCGGATTGGACGCGGCCGCTCTATCTCATGGCCGGGGTGGTCGGCCTGCTGATCGCGGCGGCGGGCGAGGAGATCGTCTTCCGAGGCGTCCTGTTGCGCCTGACCAGCCAGATCAGCCGGCATCCGGTTCTGCTGTGCGTGATCAACGGCCTGCTGTTCTCGGCGTTTCACCTGGATCCCGATCCGGTCGCCTTCGTCGCCCGCGCCCTGTCCGGCGCGATCTGGACCTGGGCGGCGATTCGGTTGGGCGGGCTGGAGTTCGCGGTCGGCGCCCATCTGGCCAACAACCTGATGATCTGTCTGTTCGGCGCGCCGATGTCCGAAGCGGCCGAGGTCGGACGCGACTCGCGCTGGATCGAACTGGCGCCCGAGGTCTTCGTCGCCGTCGTCATGCTGATCATCATCGAACGCCTGGCCGCAGGTCCCCGCGACTGGCTTCCGGCGCAGTTAGCCCCGCGAGGGACCGCGTGATCCGCCGGGCTTTCCGCCCGTAGGGCGCGGGCCGCCGGGGCCGGAGCGCGGGCCGCTGGAACGGGGTGCGCTGGACCGAGGCGCGCCGGCTCCGTCACGCGGTTTGAAGTCGCGCTTCGGCTTATCTCCGTCGCGGGCCCAGGTCGCGGACTTCGGACCGATCATCTGTTCGTCACGCGGCTTGAACACCCGTGCGGGGCGTTCGCCCTCGGCGGCGCCTTCGCGAGGAACCCAGGCCTTCTTGGTCGAGGGACCGCGCGGATTGGGGGGCGCGGCCTTGGCCCAACCCGCCTTCTTCGGAGGACGGTTGGCGCGTTCGACGCCCGCCACATGGGCATCCTCTGCGGCGCGGACGCGGCTGGGCTTGCGCGACGGGTCGGACATGGCCGAGCCGGAAACGCCGGCCAGCTTGGGCGCGGCCGACCGGCGGCCCGGGATGGGCGCGGGGGTTTCGACCGTATTGCCCTCGGGCAGATTGTCCGGACGGATATGTTCGCCCAACAGCTCGCGGATCACGCGCGGCCCGATTTCCTCGACCGAACCGGTCGCCAGAGTCCCGAGCTGGAACGGGCCATAGGCGAGGCGGATCAGGCGGTTGACGGTCAGGCCGATGGACTCCAGCACCTTGCGGACTTCGCGGTTCTTGCCCTCGGTGATCTGGACGCTGATCCACAGGTTGGCGGCCTGGGAGCCGTCCTCCTTGGTCGTCGCCTTGTCGATGTGGGCCAGGACCGGGCCGTAGCGGACGCCGTCGACGGTGACACCGTCCTTCAGCTTGTCGAGATCGGACTGGGTGACGCGTCCCCGCGCCCTCGCCCGGTACTGACGCACCAGGGCCGTGTCCGGCAGTTCCAGCGCCCGCGAAAGCTCGCCGTCGTTGGTCAGCAGCAGGAGGCCTTCGGTATTGATGTCGAGGCGCCCGACCGAGATGACTCGCGGCAGGCCGCTGGGCAGGGCGTCGAAGACCGTGGCCCGTCCCTGGGGGTCGTTGTGCGAGGTCAGCAGGCCGACCGGCTTGTTGTAGCGCCAGACGCGCGTGGCCTGGGCCGCCGCGATCGGCTTGCCGTTCACGGTGATGACGTCGTCGCGCGTCACCAGGGTCGCGGGCGTATCCAGAATGCGGCCGTTGACCGCCACCTTGCCCAGACCGATCAGCCGCTCGACCTCGCGTCGCGAGGCGATGCCGGCGCGCGCCATGGCCTTGGCGATCCGCTCGCTGCGTTTCGGCTCGGCGGGGGCTGCGTCCTTGGCGCCCGGTTTGCCGCCGGGCTTGCCGCCGGCCTTGGCGCCTGCGCCCTTGGAGTCGTCGGAATAGCGTTTGCCCTTGATCGGCTTCTCAGGCCGCGCGCCCTTGTCGGGCGCATAGGCGCGACCGGTCGAGCCGCGGCCGCCCTCGAGCGACTTCTTGGTGGTTTCGAAGCTGGCGGCGGACGCAGAGCCGGGGCGCGCGGCCCCGCTCTTGGGGCGATCGCCGGGCTTGTGGGCGCGCAGCTCTTGACTGGTGCTGCGCTTCTTGTCGTTGTCTTCGGGATGGCGGGCCATGATGAGCGGTTCATGCGCATGGCCTTGGCCCTGGCGCAAGCGGCGGCGGACGCCGGAGAGGTGCCTGTGGGCGCCGTCGTGGTCGATGAAGCCACAGGTGAAGTCGTCTCGACCGGCGCGAACGGGCCCGTGGCGGCGCATGATCCCACCGCCCACGCCGAAATCGTCGCCCTGCGTGCGGCGGCGGCGGCGACCGGGAACTATCGGCTGACCGGCCTGACCCTCTATGTGACGCTGGAGCCCTGCGCCATGTGCGCCGGGGCCATCAGCCATGCGCGAATCGGCCGCGTCGTCTGGGGCGCCGACGATCCCAAGGGCGGCGCGGTCATCCACGGTCCCCGCCTGTTCGAGCAGCCGACGCTGCATTCGCGGCCGACGACCGGGGGCGGGCTTCTGGCCGAGGAGGCGGCGGCGCTTCTGCGGGACTTCTTTCGGGCCAGACGGGCTGGAACGCCGGGCCGAGCAGCCCGTTAGCCAAGCCTGACCGTAACGCGGTAGTGAGACTGATGCGCCACCTGATTCTGATCGCCGCCGCGGCATCCGCCCTGTCCGCCTGCGGAGGCCAGGAGCCGGCAAAGGCGCCCACCGACGGAGAAGCCGTTCGCCAGCGCGCCGTCGACGCCCAGACCGCGCGCCGTCGCACGGGCGCCGAGCTTCAGGACCGCGCCCTCAACCGCGTCATCCGCACCGTCTATCTGTGCGACAACGGCGAGCGCCTGTCGGTCGATTTCGACAACCCGCGCGCCATGGCGACCGTTCGCAACTCCAACGGCGAAGCCGTTGATCTGTATCAGGAACGGGCCGCCGACGGCATCTGGTACAAGGCCAGCGCCTATGAGCTGCGCGGCAAGGGGATCCTGGCGACGTGGACAGCGGACGGCCGCCAGCCGACGGACTGCCGCGCGATCGACTAGTTCGCGCCCTCTTCCCGCAGGAAGTCGAGGATCGGCGTAGGGTCGGCGAACCTCTGCGTGAAGGCGTCACCGATGCGGCGCGCGAGGATCAGGGTCAGCCCGCCGGCCTCGGCCTTCTTGTCCCCCGCCATCCGGGCCAGCAGGGCCTCGGCCGAGAAGGCGCCGGCCTGCGCCAGCCGCGTCGGCAGGCCTGCGGCGGTGATCACCGCCTCGACCCGTTCCGCATCCGCCGCCGCGCACAGGCCCTGACGCACGGAGAACCGGAAGGCCATGCAGCAGCCGAGCGCCACGGCCTCGCCATGCGCCAGCGCCGCCTCTTCGAAGCCCAGTTCCGCCTCGATGGCGTGGCCGAAGGTGTGGCCGAGGTTCAAGAGGGCACGCCGGCCCGCCTCCTTCTCGTCCTCGCCGACGATGTCCGACTTGATTTCGATGGACCGGATCACGGCCCGCTCCAGCGCGGCCGGATCGCCGGTCACGCCCGTCGCGCCCTCCCCGGCCAGCCAGTCGAAATAGGCCGCGTCGCAGATCAGGCCGTGCTTCAGCACCTCGCCCCAGCCGGACCGCATCTGAACGGGTGGCAGGGTGGCCAAAACGTCGATATCGGCCAGGACCAGCCGGGGCTGGTGGAAGGCGCCGACCAGGTTCTTGCCGCGCGGGGTGTCGATGGCGGTCTTGCCGCCGACGGAGGAGTCCACCTGGGCCAGCAGGGTCGTGGGAACCTGCACGAAGTCGATGCCGCGCATGTAGAGGGCCGCCGCCAGCCCGGCGAGATCACCGACCACCCCGCCGCCCAGGGCCACGACCACATCCTTGCGATCCAGGCCCGCCGCCAGCAGCCGGTCCATCAGCCGCTCCAGCTCGGCGAAAGATTTGGACGCCTCGCCCGCCGGCACCGCCACGATCTCGGACGTCACACCGGCCGCCGCCAGCGAGGCCTGCAGGGCCGGTCCGTGGATCGCCGCCACCGTCTCGTCGGAGATGATCACCGTCCGGCCGCGCGCGAGCGGCGCGATCCGCGCCCCCGCCTCGGCCAGCAGGCCGCGCCCCACGACGACGTCATAGGCGGCGAATGCGCCGCCGGAGACCGGGATCACCCTCATGCCGTCGCTCCGCTCGCCCAGTAGTCTCTCAGCGCCACGACGATGGCTTCCACAGCCTGCCCGTGCGCGCCCGCCCCGACATCGACCGTGACATCGGCCGTCGCCGCGTAGACGGGGTAGCGGACCTCGGCCATGGCGCTCAGGGCCGCCAGCGGATCCTTGCCGCGCAACAGGGGCCGGGTGTCGCGCCGCTGTACGCGCTGGGCCACCACCTTCAGGTCGGCCCTCAGCCAGACGGAGGTCGCGTGTGCCTTCATCAGGTCGCGCGTCTCGGGGTTCAGGACGGCGCCACCGCCGGTCGCCAGCACGATCGGAGGCCCTTCCAGCAGCCGGCGCATGACCCGCGCCTCACCGGCGCGGAACTCTGCCTCGCCCAGCTGGGCGAAGATGTCGGACACGGTCATCCGCGCGGCGGATTCGATCGCATCGTCGCCGTCGACGAAGGGAAGACCCAGCCGGTTGGCCAGCCGGCGGCCCACGGTCGATTTGCCCACGCCCATCAGGCCCACCAGCGCTATGATGCGGGTCGGGGCGGGAATCGCGGCCAGAGCCGTCTCTGTCGAGGCGGCGGCGGTCACGGTCGGTCTCGGCGGAAGGAATAACGGCAGGCCATGGTCGCACCAGTCTCTACACCAAGCGCCGCCGCTCGCCACCGCTTGCCGAACGCATCCGCCAGATGAGCTCGCCCCAGGTCGAAGCCTTTCTGGAGATGATGGCGGTGGAGCGCGACGCCTCGCCCCACACATTGTCGGCCTACGCCCGCGACTTAGCGGATGCGGAGGCGTCGCTGGGCGCCTCGGGTCTGATGGGCGCCGACGAAACCGCCATCGAGGCCTGGTATGCGGGCCTGTCCACGCGAGGCCTGTCCGCAGCAACGGCCGCACGGCGCCGCTCGGCCGTGCGCCAGTTCTACCGGTTCGCCATGGGCGAGGGCTGGCGCACGGATGACCCGTCCCGCCGCCTCGACGCCCCGAAACAGGGTCGGTCCCTGCCCCGCACCCTGACGCGGGACGAGGTGGAGCGGCTGCTGGCTGCCTCGGCTGCCCGCGACGGCGCTTCCGGCCTCCGCATGATCGCCCTGGTCGAGTTGGCCTATGCCTCGGGATTGCGGGTGTCGGAACTGCTGGCCCTGCGGGTCGAGGCCGTGCGTCGCGATCCCGCCTACCTCATCGTGCGCGGCAAGGGCGGCAAGGAACGGCTGGCGCCGCTGAACGGCTCGGCGCGCGAGGCGGTGAAGGCCTGGCTGATCGTCCGCGATGCCGCGCGGCCCGAGACAGCGCCCGACAGCCCGTGGCTGTTCCCGTCCGGCACGACCGCCAGCCACCTGACGCCCCGCCGCTTCGCCCAGATGCTGGATCAGGCGGCGCTCGACGCGAACATCGACCCCGCCCGCGTCAGCCCCCACGTCCTGCGCCACGCCTTCGCGACGCATTTGCTGGAAGGCGGCGCCGACCTCAGGGTGGTGCAGGCGCTTCTGGGCCACGCCGACATCGCCACGACCCAGATCTACACCCACGTCGCGACGGACCGGCTGACGCAGGTGGTCAATCGGCACCATCCCTTGGCGCGGGAGGAGTAAGAGGCTCGGCCATGAACTCGCGCTCTGCCAGTGAGACTCGTCGTTCCTGAACCGTCAGCGCATCAGGCGCGCCTTGTCGACGGCGGTTGCCGCACATCCAACATGAGCAGACCTTCAAATACTCAGCCGCACGCCCTTTCGGATCATGCGGATAGATGCGCCGCGCCTCATCGCGTTTGCGCGCGAGATCTCTGCGTCGACGAGCACGCTTCGTTTTCGGGGTTTCCACTTTCCGCCTCACCTGGTGTCCAAGTGCGGCTAAGCCCCGCGCATGGCTGCCGGGGCGGTTGGGACGCGGGACGTCCAAGGCCATGATGCGCGCGCCGTCGGCTCCGTTCAAGAACGCCTTGGTGACGCAGCGTGCGGCAGCTCATTTCACCGTGCACCCCGGCGAAGGCCGGGGTCCAGATCACAGGCAGTGATGGTAGGTATCGGGCACCTGTCTTCCGTCCGGATGACCGGGTTCGCCCTCTGGACCCCGGCCTTCGCCGGGGTGCACGGAGTGAGGGATTGGCCGGCCGACGAACCTCGCCTTGATCCTGCCAAGCCCCTCCCCTAGCCTCTGATCTCTACCCGAACGAAGGCCTGCGCCGACCATGTGATCCCCTCCCGACCGCAACCGCCCCTCAAAAGCCTTGCATCGGGAAAGCCATGTCCGCCTTCATCGTTCTGCACGATCTCGCCTGGGCGCCGCCCGGCGGATCGCCTCTCTTCTCCGACCTCAACCTGACCTTCGGCCCCGAGCGATCGGGGCTGGTGGGGCGCAACGGCGTGGGCAAGACCACTCTGCTGCGCCTGATCGACGGCCGCCTGACGCCCCAGGCGGGCAGCGTCAACGTCAACGGCCGCGTCGCCGTCCTGCGCCAGACCGTTCAGGTCGAAGCGGATGAGACCGTCGCCGACCTGTTCGAAGCCCGCGACGCCCTCGCCGTCCTCGCCCGCGCCGAGGCGGGAGAGGCCGATTCCGACGACCTGTCCCGCGCCGACTGGACACTGGACACGCGCATCGCCTCGGCGCTGGGGCGGCTGAATCTCGATGCGACGCCTGACACCCGCCTCGCCGCCTTGTCTGGCGGTCAGCGCACCCGCGCGGGCCTTGCGGCCCTGCTGTTCGCCGAGCCCGACTGGCTGATCCTGGACGAGCCGACCAACAACCTGGACCGCGAGGGACGACAGGCCGTCATCGACCTGCTGGCCGAATGGCGATCCGGGGCCATCGTCGTCAGCCACGACCGGGAACTGCTGGAGACGATGGACGCCATCGTCGAACTGACCACTCTCGGCGCGACCCGATACGGCGGCAACTGGTCGGCGTATCGGGCCCGCAAGGCGTTGGAGCTTCAGGCGGTCCAGCGCGACCTCGCCGACGCCGACAAGCGACTGACCGATCTCGCTCGCACGGCCCAGCAGACCGCCGAGCGCAAGGCCCGCTCCGACAAGACCGGGCGTGCCGCAGCTGCGCGCGGCGACCAGCCGAAAATCCTGCTCGGCATGAGGAAGGACCGCGCCGAGGACACCGGCGGCGAGCAATCCCGCCTCGCCGAACGTCGCCGAGAACAGGCCGAGGGCGCGGCCATCGCCGCCCGCGAACGGATCGAGGTGCTCCAGCCCCTGACTGTCGCACTGCCCTCGACCGGCCTGCCCACCGGACGCGAGGTGCTGGTTCTCGACCACGTCACGGCCGGATACGTTCCCGGCCAGCCGGTGCTGACCGACCTCAGCCTGCGCATCGCCGGGCCCGAACGCATCGCCGTCACCGGGCCCAACGGCTCCGGCAAGACGACGCTGCTCGCCATGATCACCGGCGCTCTCGCCCCGACCTCGGGCTCGATCCGCCGGTCCGTCCCGTTCGCCATGATGGATCAGCAGGTCGCCGTGCTCGATCCAGAAGTCTCGATCCGCGACAATTTCCGGCGTCTGCATCCCGACGTCGACGAGAACGCCTGCCGCGCGGCCCTCGCCCGGTTCATGTTCCGCGCGGACGCCGCGCTTCAGATCGTCGGCGATCTGTCCGGCGGTCAACGCCTGCGGGCGGGCCTCGCCTGCGTCCTTGGCGGCCCGACGCCGCCGCCCTTCCTGATTCTGGACGAGCCGACCAATCACCTCGACATCGATTCGATCGAGGCGGTCGAAGCGGGCCTGCGCGCCTATGACGGCGCCCTCCTGGTCGTCAGCCACGACGAGGCCTTCCTGGACGCGATCGGCATTGACCAGCGCATCGAACTCGGTTCGTCTGAACCCCCGCTTGCTCCGATGCGTTGACCTCTCTAGGTTCCGCCGCCTTGCGACTGGGCCGTTTTGCCCGCCCCATCCGGACGCCTCATGGCCACGCACTATCTCGAATTCGAAAAGCCGATCGCCGAGCTGGAGGCCAAGATCGAGGAACTCGGTCTGCTTTCGGCCACCTCCGGCTCGTTCGAGACCGAGATCGACGGCCTGCGCAAGAAGGCCGCGCAGCTGCGCAAGAAGACCTATGCCGAGCTGGACCCGTGGAAGAAGACCCAGGTCGCCCGCCACCCACAGCGGCCCCACTTCATCGACTACCTCGACGCCCTGTTCACCGACTATGTCGAGCTGCGCGGCGACCGCCAGTTCGGCGACGACCAGGCCATCCTGGGCGGTCTCGCCCGCTTCCGCGGCCAGGCCGTCGTCGTCATGGGCCACGAGAAGGGCCACGACACCGCCACCCGCCTGACCCACAATTTCGGCATGGCGCGACCCGAGGGCTACCGCAAGGCCGTGCGCCTGATGGACATGGCCGACCGCTTCGGCCTGCCGGTGCTGACTTTCGTCGACACGGCCGGCGCCTATCCGGGTCTGGGCGCCGAGGAGCGCGGTCAGGCCGAGGCCATCGCCCGCTCGACCGAACGCGGCCTGATCCTGGGCACGCCGATGATCGCCACGGTCACCGGCGAAGGCGGATCGGGCGGCGCCATCGCCCTGGCCGCCGCGAACCGCGTGCTGATCCTCGAACACTCGATCTATTCGGTCATCTCGCCGGAGGGCGCGGCCGGCATTCTGTGGCGCGACGGCGCGCGGGCCAAGGACGCGGCCAACGCGATGAAGATCACCGGCCCCGACCTCTTGGCCCTGAAGATCGTCGACCGGATCATCCCAGAGCCCGTCGGCGGTGCTCACTCCGACCGAGAGGCCGCGATAGCGGCCGTTGGCGACGCCGTCTGGGACGAACTGCAAAAGCTGCTTCCGCTGTCGCCGGCCCAGCTTCGCAAACACCGTTCGGATCGCTTTTACGCCATCGGTCAGGCCAGCTAGGCCGTTAACCTCGCGTAGAGGCGAGATGGCCATTTTCGGCCGTCAGTGATCCAGGCCGCCGCCATGCCCTCTTCGATAGCGTCCACCGTTCGGCGATGAGCGCCGCCGACGAACCCCTTCGCGAGAGCGCCGTCTTCAACCTGACCGGCGCCATGGTCATGGTCGTGGACGATTCGCCGTTCAGCCTGGAGGTGACCATCCAGGCGCTCCAGGGCTTCGGCATCCGGGTCAGACACCTGCCCCGCAACCTCGAACACGCCAAGGAGCTTCTGAAGCTCCACCCGATCGACCTGCTGTTCGTGGATTGCGAGATGGAGGGCTCCAACGGGCATGCGCTGGTTCGTTGGCTGCGTCGCTCGGGACTGGAGCCGAACGCCTTCGTCCCCGTAATCATGACGGCCAGCCACGTTCGACGGTCCAAGGTCGCCGACGTCCGCGACTGCGGCGCCAACTTCCTCGTCACCAAGCCGTTCAGCGCCGCCGTGGTGCTGGAACGGATCATCTGGGTCGCCCGCGACAGCCGCCCCTTCCTGGAGGCGGGCGACTATTCAGGCCCGGACCGCCGCTTCGCCGCAGCGACGCCGCGCAAGACCGGAGAGCGGCGCGCGGACATGATCCGGCTGATCGCCAGCCTCGCCGACCAGGCCGCCGCCAACACCGAGGACACCCGCTCATGAGCGTCGTGATGTGGAAGACGCGCACCTCGCGCCTGTCGACGATCATCGACACCCCCGGCGGCCTCAGCGTCGGCGTGGCGATGGCGCAGGCCAGGGCCAACCTCGAAGACCTGAAGGTCGAGGGCGAAAAGATCGTCGCCGAGCGTATCGCCCGCCTCGCCGCCCTGCGCCCGCCCGCCGATGGCGGCGATCCGATCCTGCAACTGAACGAGGCCTATGAGATCGGCAGCGCGGTCATCGACGCCGCCGGTCCGTTCGATCGCGACGACCTGTGCCGGGCCGCCGCCGGCCTGTGCGATCTGATCGACGCGGCCGAGCCGGGCAAGCCGTTCGACTGGCGCATGGTCACCGTCCACGCCCAGGCGCTGCAGCTGATCCTCGGGCTGCCCGCAGACGCCGAAGCCGCGCGCGCCGAGATATTGAGCAACCTGGACCAGTTGGTCAGGCGGAAGATCCCGATGTCGGATCAGCCCGCCGACTGACGCTCGTCGAGGCCTATCCGCGCGCCGCGCGTCTGCTTCTTCCACAGCGCCGCGTACTCGCCGCCGACGCGCGCCACCAGTTCGTGGTGGGCGCCGCGCTCGACGATCCGCCCGGCCTTGAGCACCAGGATCTGTTCGGCGTCGGCGATGGTCGACAGACGGTGCGCCACGACGAGGGTGGTCCGCCCGGCCTTGGCCTTCCTCAGCGTCTTCTGGATGGCCGCCTCGGTCCGACTGTCCAGCGCGCTGGTCGCCTCATCGAGGATGAGGATGCAGGGATCGGCCAGCAGGGCGCGGGCGATCCCGACGCGCTGACGCTCTCCGCCCGACAGTTTCAGGCCGCGCTCGCCGACCTTGGTCTGCATCCCGTCGGGAAGGCTGCGGATGAACTCGGCCAGTTCCGCCGCCTCGGCCGCCGCCCAGATGTCTTCCTCGGTCGCCTCGGGCCGGGCGAAGGCGATGTTCACCGCCAGGGTGTCGTTGAACAGGGCCACGTCCTGGGGCACCAGGGCGACCGCGCGGCGCAGAGACGCCTGGGTCACGTCCCGCACGTCCGCCCCGTCGATGACGACCCGCCCCACCTGCGGATCCAGCAGGCGCAGCGCCAGCTTGACGATGGTCGACTTGCCCGAGCCGGACGCCCCGACCAGGGCTGTCGTCGTGCCCGGCGTCACCGTGAAGGACACGTCCTCCAGCCCGTTGGCCCGCGCGTCGTGGCGGAAAGAGACCGCCTCGAACGCCAGCGCCCCGCCCCTCTGGCCTTCCGGCCGCACCAGATCGGCGGCGCCAGGCGCATCGGCGACCTGCGGCGTCTGGCGCGTGACTTTCAGCATCTCCTCCATGTCGATGAAGGACTGGCGGATCTCCCGATAGGCGAAGCCCAGGATGTTTAGCGGCGCATACAGCGAGATCAGGATCAGCACCGCCGCCGTCACGTCGCCCGGCCCCATCCGCCCGGCCGCCGCCTCGAAGCCGGCCATGACGGCCATGACGCCCAGGCCGATGTTCATGATCAGGGCCTGGACCGCGTTCAGCAGCGCCAGCGAACTGTTCGCCTTCAGGGCGGCGGCGTTGTAGGCCCCCAGCGCGCGGTCGTAACCCAGGGCCGCCCGGCTCTCGGCCCCGAAGGACTTGACAGTCTCGTAGTTGATCAGGGCATCGACGACCTGACCGGCCGCCTCGGTATCGGCCGTATTCATCGTGCGCCGATGCTCGATCCGCCAGTTGGAGATCGACAGGGTCAGGACCGCATAGACCGCCACCACCACGACCGCGACGGCGCCGAAGCGCCAGTCGTACTTGCCCGCAAGCACCCCCGCCGCCAGCACCAGCTCCAGTCCGGTCGGCACCAGGTTGAACGCCAGGATCCTCAGCAGGAAATCGACCGAGCGGGAGCCTCGGTCCACGGTCCGAGACAGGGCGCCGGAGCGTTTGGTCTGGTGAAAGTCCAGCGACAGGCTCAGCGCATGGGCGAAGGTCTCGGTCGCCGCCGTCTTCTGGGCGGCCTGACGCACCGGGGCGAACACCACGTCGGAAAGCTGCGGCGCCGCCGACGACAGGAACCGCACGATGGCCCAGCCGACCGCGAAGCCCGCGAACCCCAGACCGATCGCCACGCCGGCAGGCTGATCGGCCGCCAGATGGTTGACCGCCGCGCCCAGCACCAGCGGACCCAGAACGCCCAGCGCCTTGCCCGCCATGGTCAGAAGAATCGACGCCGCCAGCCTCAGCCGCAGTTGCGGCGCGCCCGATCGTCCGACCAGCCGGACCAGATCCATCAGCGCAGGGATCGTCTTAGGATCGACCGGCGCTTCGGCCTCGGCCCCCGCGCGCTGCGCCTTGGCCTCTATGCCGCCTCCGCCGCCCCGCATCCCAGATCGTTCACCTCGCACCATGGGACCGATATGGACTGCGTCGGGGCGTCACGAAAGTCCGGCGATCGCCTCGATGACTTCATCGACCACTGCCGGGTCCGTCGCCCAGGAACAGACGAACCGCACCGAGCCGTCGTCGAACCGGTAACAGGCCCAGCCCATCTCGTTCAGCCGGGCATGCGCGGCGACGGGCATGCGAACGAAGACCGCATTGGCCTCCACCGGATGGGCGAGCACGAAGGGCGAGCGCAGCGCAATCCCCTCGGCCAGTCGCAGGGCCATCAGGTTGGCGTGGGCGGCACCGTCCTCCCAGGCGTTCGACTCCAGCATCCCCAAAAGGGGCGCCGCCAGGAACCGGCCCTTGGACGCGGTCTGGCCCGCCTGCTTCAGCCGGTTGTCGACCCGGCGCGCCAGGGTCTTGTCGAACATGACGATGGCCTCGGTGCACAGGCCGCCGGCCTTGGCCCCGCCGAACACCAGGACATCGACGCCCAGCCGCGCGATCTGGGTCAGGTCGAAGCCCGCCGCCGCCGCATTGGCCAGCCGCGCGCCGTCCAGATGGACGCCGTACCCGCGCGTCTTCACCGGCTCGATCAGGTGGCGCAGCTCTTCC
Organism: Brevundimonas sp. FV1ye28; assembly: GCF_058681135.1. Taxonomy (NCBI): domain Bacteria; kingdom Pseudomonadati; phylum Pseudomonadota; class Alphaproteobacteria; order Caulobacterales; family Caulobacteraceae; genus Brevundimonas; species Brevundimonas sp. FV1ye28. Next base: position 1,036,566 of record NZ_CM178731.1, read on the forward strand.
TCGGTGTAGACCGTGCCGTATTCGGTGGACTGGGTCAGCGACAGGGCGGCGGGCGGCTGGCGATGACCGACCTCCGGCTCCTCCAGCGCGGCTTCGAGCGCCTTCTGATCGATCTTGCCCGACAGGCCCGGCAGGCCGATCAAACCGACGCCCTGACCGAAGAAGCCGGGCGCTCCGGTTTCGTCGGTACAGACGTGGGCCGCGTGGTGGGCCAGCACGGCCTCGTGCGGATAGGCCAGCATCGACAGGGCGATGGCGTTGGCCGCCGTGCCCGAAAACACGAACCGGATCTCGGCGTCCGCATCCAGCCTCCGCCGAATCTGATCGGCCGCCCGCGCGGTGACGTCGTCGGCGCCATAGGCCCGGGCATAGCCGTCATTGGCCGCGATCAGGGCCTGTAGCGCGGCCGGCGCCATCCCTGCGGTGTTGTCAGATCCAAAATCGTAGCGCATGGCCTCAGCCCTCGTTCTCGACGTCTTCGTCCGGTCGGCTGTCGAAGCCCGCGCTGCGCGGATCGGCCTTACCCTTGCGCACCACCGCCCCTTCGGCGACGACCGGCATCACCAGATCGTCGTCGCCATAAGGCACGGCCACCTGGTGGGGGAACGGGATCTCGATATCGGCCGCATCCAGCGCCTCCTTGGCCGCCTGGAACACATCGGCCCGGGTCTGCCAGTAGTCGGCCGACGACACCCAGGCGGTCAGGGTGACCTCCATGGCGCTGTCCAGCATATTAGTGACCCCTGCCCAGGGCGCAGGATCGGCCATGACGGCGTCCACGCCGGCCGCGGCGGTCGTCAGGACCTCCCGTGTCCGGGACAGGTTCTCGCCGTAGCCCACCCCGATCTTCAGTTCGATGCGACGCGTCTGCTGGCCGGACAGGTTCAGGATGATGTCGTCGAACACCTTTCCATTGGGCGCCATGATCTTCACGTTGTTGGCGTCGGACAACTGGGTGAAGAACAGGTCCAGCCGCTGCACCTTGCCGATGTTTCCGCCGATGTTGACCAGGTCGCCGACCCGATAGGGCCTCAGGACCAGCAGCATCACGCCCGCCGCCACGTTAGAGAGCGTCCCCTGAAGCGCTAAGCCGACCGCCAGGGAGGCCGCGCCCAGCACCGCGATGATCGAGGTGGTCTGAACCCCCAGCCGCTGCAGCACCGCGATGAAACCGATCAGGAAGACCAGCACGCGGACCACCTGCACGGCGAAGCTGAGCACCGTCGGATCGTGCCGGAAGCCCCGCACGCGACCCAGCGCCTTGCGCGTGGCTCGGGACGCCCATTTCGCGGCGAACACGGTCGCGGCCAGTATGATCAGGGCGATGGCCAGATTGACCGCGAAGTCGCCTGCAATCTGGGTCAGCTTGGCCAGCATCACCGTATCGACGGCGACCGCCTGTTGTCCGGTGGCGATGAGGGTGTCTAGCGGGTCGGCTCTGGAAGTCATGAGCGGGGTCTAACGCCTCAGGCCCGATTTGGAACCCGACAGCTTCACTTTTAAGGCCTCTCGACGCAGTCGCATGGTGAGCGCAGGATGAACTTTCCTGAGGGGGAGCAAGGTCTTGCGGCAATCATCACTCGTCGTCGGCGTCGATGTGCCGTGGGTCACCAGCTGGACAGCCGAACCGATCGAAGGCGTCCGCCCCTGCCCCTCGGTCGGCGGCCAACTGGCATTGGTCCAGACCGAACAGCCGGGTTTCGGCAAACCCGAGTATTCGAAGAACCACCTTCTGCGTCAGCGCCTCAGCATGACCCGCATGCTCTGTCCGATGTGCGGCCAGCCCACCGCGCCAGGTGATCGCGTGACCCAGGTCGCTCGCCGCGTCGCCGCCGGCAGGCTGCGCGCCTCGGGCCGGGCCGATCTGCCTCCGACCATCACCGACGAACAGGTGATCGTGGATGCGGGGGCCATCGCGCCTCTGCACCGCAGATGCTCGGACCTGTCCTTGAAGCATTGCCCGCACCTGCGCGCCGAGCCGGCTATCGACGTCCAGCCTTTCCCGGTCCGCTGGGGCCTGATCCCTCTGATGATCGAGGCGACGGCGCCCCTCCCCGCCGGGTTCGCCCTGCTGGCCGTAGCGACCGTCGCCGCCCCCGTGGCGGTGGTCACCTTCCTGCAGCTCTGCGGCGTCACCGACCAGAACGACAAGGCGTGGCGCACGCGTCGCAAGAGCGCCTAGACCTTCGCGACCCGTCCGCCGCCGCTCTCCAGCGCGTCCAACAGGTCCATCACGTCGCCCAGCGTATTCGCCTCCCGCGCCGGCTTGTCCCAGCGGATGCGGCTGACGCGCGGAAACCGCATGGCCACCCCCGACTTGTGTCGAGGCGACCGTTGCAGGCCTTCGAAGGCGATCTCCAGCACCAGGCCGAAATCCCGCTCTGCCCGGACCGACCGCACCGGACCGAACCGCTCGATGGTGTGATCGCGCACGAACTTGTCAAGCTGCTTCAGCTCCTCGTCGGTGAAGCCGAAATAGGCCTTGCCCACGGGGGTCAGCGTCCCCTCCGGCGTCCAGACGCCGAAGGTGTAGTCGGAATAGAAGCTCGACCGTTTTCCGTGCCCGCGCTGGGCGTACATCATCACGCAATCGACGACATGCGGATCGCGCTTCCACTTGAACCACGGCCCCTTGGGCCGTCCGGCGATGTAGGGGCTGTCCCAGCGCTTCAGCATCAGGCCCTCGGCCGCCGCTCCCACGGGCGGATCGGCCCGCAGGACGCCGAGACCCTCCCAGCTGTCGAACTCCACCACCGGCGACAGATGCAGCCGCTCTCCGGTGTGGCCGGCCACTACCGCCTCCAGCCGCGCCCGCCGTTCCTTCAATGGCAACCCGCGCAAATCCTCGCCCGCCTCCCCCAGCAGATCATAGGCATAGAGCGACGCCGGATAGGCGGTCATCAGCTTCGCATCCACGGTCTTGCGGTTCAGCCGCTGTTGCAGGTCGCCGAACGGCGCGACGGCCCCGTCCCGCATGACCAGCAGCTCGCCGTCGATCGCGCCTTCGAAGGTCAGGGCGTTCATCAGATCGGGGAAGGTGCCCGTCACCTCGTCGCCGTGGCGGGAATAGAGCCGCGCCACGCCGTTCTCGCGCACGGCCTGCACCCGGATGCCGTCCCATTTCCATTCGGCGGCATAGTCGGCGGGGTCGAGCTTGTTGAAATCCACCGCCTCGTCGATTGCCACGGCCAGCATGACCTGCCGGAACCGGCCCGGCGCCTCGGTGTCGGGTCGCTCCGCCCGGCCCTCGACCCAGGCAAACAGTTCGGCATAGGGCGGCTTCACCGCGTGCCAGACCTCGACGATGTCGGCGGCGGTCAGGGGCTCCAGCGTCGTCGTCGCCTCACCGCCGTCCGGGTCCGGCGCATCGGTCACGCTCTCGGGCCGCATCATCGCCACGGCCGTCCGCGCCAGCTGAGCAGACAGCCCAACCCGCATCCCGCCGGTCACTAGCTTCAGCAACGCCCATCGGCCCTTGGGCGCCAGCGCATCCAGCCAACCCTCGATCAGCCCCTGGACCTCACCCCGTTTTGCGGCGGCGAGCGCATCGACGACCTCGCCCAGCTCCGGTTCGCGGTTGGGCCGATAGGCGGGGTCCGTGGGCCAGATCAGGGCCGCCGTCTCCGCCAGGTCGCCGACATAGTCGTAGGACCAGCCGAACAGCACCGGATCGACCCTCACCTCCACGGCCTTCCTGATCATCGCAGGCTTGGCGTCATTGAACACCAGCTCGCTCGTCAGCGCCGCCAGCGCCCAGCCTCTGTCGGGATCGGGGGTGCTGCGCAGATAGTCCCGCAGCAACACCAGCTTGGCGTTCCGCGACCCGGTCAGCGCCAGGCGGTCGAGCAGTTCAGCGAAGGCGCGCATTCTTCCCTATCCGTGCACCCCGGCGAAGGCCGGGGTCCAGATGCAAACTCCGAAAGAGATGATTGGTCACTGATCGCTGCTCACGAACCCAGAAATGTGTCCGCTATCTGGACCCCGGCCCTTGGTTCATCCTCGGGCCGGCGAAGCCGGACCCGGGGGCCGGGGTGCACGGTGATGTGAGACACGACAACGCCCCGGAGGTCTCCCTCCGGGGCGAAGCTTTCGACACTGATCGGTTTTTAGTTGAACAGACCAGCGATGACGGCGGTGATCAGACCACCGGCGACCGCAGCCAGAACCACGTCATTGCCCGAACGGACATAGTGGTAGCCGCGGGGCGGCGCGCGCAGACCGTAGGACGAGTAGTTGTTCACGACGTAGCCGCGCGAATAGTAGCTTGGGATCCGCTGGCCATAGCTCCACTGGCGGACCTGATAGCCGCGCGGCGGGGAATAGCGGCCGGCATTGTAGCGACGTTCCGACCGCTGCCAGCGATCATAGGCCCGGGCCTGCTGGCGATAGTCCTGACGGTCGTCGCGACGATCCTGACGGTACTCGCGACGGTCTTCGCGGTTGTCCTGGCGCCATTCACGGCGGTCGTTGCGGTCGTCACGACGGTCGTCACGACGGTCTTCGCGGCGATCCTGGCGCTGCTCGGGGCGCGACTGGGCGTCGGCGGCCGAGGCGATGCCGATGGAACCCGTGGCGATCACGGCGGCCAGGGCGGCGGTGGCAAACTTGTTCATCACATACTCCTAGATGTCGGGGGGCTCCGACTTGCCCCCACACTAGGATCACGCGGTTGAGCCGTGTCTGAACGGCGTCGATCAGGTCTCGTTCAGGCGGCCGCCGCAGTCTCGCCCATTTCCGCCGCCGCTCGCAGGCTGATCCGGCCGCCACGCACCGTCTGCATCAGTTGGGCCAGGGCGGCGAAGTCGATCGGCTTGTTCAGATAGGCGTCGGCGCCCGCTTCCAGACCCGCCGCATGGTCCTCGCTGCGGGCCGAGGCGGACAGGACGGCGATCGGGGTCTCGGCGTTCACGCCCCGTGCGCGGATCAGTCGGGTGGCACTGAGGCCGTCCATGACCGGCATGTTGACGTCCATGATGATCAGGTCGAATCGCTGCTGGCTGGCGATGTCGACGGCGATCTGGCCGTTCTCGGCGGTCGCGGTGCTGTGACCGGCCGAGCCGAGCCAGGCTTCCAGGATCATGCGGTTGACCGGGTGATCCTCGACCACCAGGACGTTCAGGCATTCGCCGTCGCCGATTTCCGCGTCGATGGCTTCGACCTCGCTCACCGCCGACCACTCGACCACCTCGGCCTCGACGATCAGGGTGAAGGTCGAGCCCTGACCGACGGTCGAGGTCACGGTGATGTCGCCGCCCATGATGTTGGCCATGCGCCGGGCGATGGTCAGGCCCAGGCCCGTGCCGCCGAATCGACGGGTCGAGGAGGCATCGGCCTGGGTGAAGGGCTGGAACAGTCGCTCCAGGTCAGCCTCGGCGATCCCCGAGCCGCTGTCGGTCACCGAGAAGGCGAAGGCGACGCGGCGGTCGTTGATGCGGGTCGATTCGATCCGGTAATCGATCAAGCCTTCGTCGGTGAACTTCACCGCGTTCGACAACAGGTTCTGGATGACCTGGCAGACGCGCAGCGGATCGCCGCGCACCACGGCCGGGGTCTCGCCGACCAGGGTGGATCGGAACTCCAGGCCCTTGGCCTCGGCCTGGGCGACGAACGGCCCGACGACGCGGCGATGCAGGTCGTCCAGCTGGATGTCGATGACCTCGAAGGTCATCTTGCCGGCCTCGATCTTGGTCATGTCGAGGATGTCGTTGAGCAGGCTCAACAGGTTGTCGCCCGAGTTGCGGATGATCGACAGATATTCCCGCTGCGTCGGCTCCAGACGCGTCGCGCCCAGAAGCTGGGCCGCGCCGAGGACGCCGTTCATCGGCGTGCGCAGTTCGTGCGAGATGACGCCGAGGAAGTTCGACTTGGCCTGGTTGGCGGCGTCGGCCTTGTCGCGGGCGGTCTGCAGCTCCTCGATCAGATGCGCCTGATGCTCCTGGAACGCGCGGATCCGTTCCTCGCGCAGCATGGTCATGGTCACCAGCACGAACATGCCGGCGGCGGTGAAGGGCATGATGGCCAGGAAGGCCCAGAACGACGGCCCGCCCCAGAGGCTGACGGCGATGGCGATGGCCACCGCCGTATAGGGGGACGAAATCACCAGAGCCTGTTTCGGCGAGCTTCTAAGCTGAGCGAACACGAGCACATAGCCGCTGATCAACAGGGCGACGGCCAGGATCTGTCCAAAGGGATGACCGGAGAACCATGCCATGAGGGGCGCGGCGGCCCAGGCGGCGGTGGTCACGGTGGCGACGGCGGGGAACAGCAGGCCCCAGCCCGCATCGACCCGGCCGGCCATGCTCTTTTCGAACTTGCCGCGCACGGCGCCGGCGCCGATCGTGCCGACGAACCAGACGATCGCCTCGACCCAGCCGACCGTGCCCAGAAGGCCGATGGCCCAGCTGCCGATGATGACGTAGCGCAGATACTGGGTTTGCAGGATCGCCGTCAGCGCCTGAGCCGCCTCGCTGGCGCTCATGGCTCCGGACCGGGCCGATTCGAGACTTTTGCCGATATCCTCGGATCCGACCATGCGTCCCCCAACGTCCCAAAATGCTTGCCGGCGTGACGCTAGGGCGAAGTTTCTAAGACGAAGTGAACGCTGATTTTTCTCTCAACTCCCGGCTTCATCCGGCGTCTGGGCCTTTATGGACAGGGCGTGGACGGGTCCGGCCAGCTCCTCGGCCAGGACCGCGTTCACCGTTCTCTGCCTCTGGACCCGCCCGAGACCGGAAAACGCGGCGGAAACGATGGTCAGGTTGAAGTGGCTTTCACCGCCCGGCTGGGCGTCCATCCCGCCTTCATGATGGTGACCGGCGTGACGCCAGCTGTCGTCTTCGAGCTCCAGACGGGTCGGTTGGAGCGCGGACGTCAGTTTTTCCCGCATAATCGACGCAATCGGGCCTTCAGACATGTCAGCTTCCTTGATGGTGACCAAATCGACCTTACACTGCGTCCAATGCCTGCGTCATTCGAGTACAAGCCCCGTTTCAAGGACATGCGGATCAAACCGCCCAAGGCCGGCGAAGCTGCCGAAGCCGAGGCCGATGTCCTGCGCCTCAAGCCCGGCGAGAAGCCGTGCGAATGGCCCGACTGCACCAAGGCCGCCACGGCCCGTGCGCCGAAGTCGCGCGAGCAGCTCAACAGCTTCTATGAATTCTGTCAGGCGCACGCCGGCGAATACAACAAGGGCTGGAACTTCTACGCCGGCATGAACGAGGCCCAGGTCCGCGCGGCCAAGGAAAACGAGGCCATGACCGGCGGCCGTCCCACCTGGGACATGAAGGCCTCCAAGAACAGCCGGGAAGCCGCCGCCTTCGCCGCCAAGATGGGCAAGGCCCCGGGCGCATCCACCGGCTCGATGAACGACAGCTTCGGCCTGTTCGGGCGTCGGGTGAACGAACAGGCCTCCAAGCCGGAAGACAGCCTGCGTCTGGGCAAGCTGGAGCAGCAGGCCCTGACCGACTTGGACCTGGATTTCCGCACCGACAAGGCGGGCATCAAGGCGCGCTATCACGAGCTGCTGAAACGCTTCCACCCCGACCTGAATCAGGGTGATCGCGGCGCCGAGGCCAAGCTGCAACGCGTCATCAAGGCCTACAAGACGCTGAAGAAGGCCGGACTGGCGGCTTAGGCCGTCAGGCGGCGAGCCGTTCGCGGAACGCCGCCAGCCGGCTTTTCAACGCCATCAGCTCGCCCGGCGTCATCGCCGATTGCGTCATCAGGGCCTCGCCCAGACAGGCGCTGTCGGCCACCGTGGCCCGTCCCCTGTCTGTCAGCCCGACCTCGACGACGCGCTCGTCCTTCGCGCCCCTGGTCCGACTGACGAACCCGGCCGCTTCCAGCCGCTTGATCAGAGGCGTGATCGTACTGGGCTCCAGGGCCAGACGTTGCGCCACGCCGCCGATCGTCAGCGTCCCGGCCTCACCCAGCGCCTTCAGCGCCAGATACTGGGGATAGGTCAGCCCCATCGCATCCAGCATGGGCTTGTACAGCCGGGTCACCGCCATCGAGGCGGCATACAGCGCGAAACACAGGTGATCGTCCAAAGGCAGATCGCGCGGGGTCGGCACTGGGCTCTTGTCCATGAGAGCTCTTTAGCAGGAATTGATTATCGCAACAACTTTTCTCTCGACAACAGGATGGTTGGCGATTAGGGTTGCTTATCGCGATAACTTCTCGCCGCAGCGACGGCGCTCAGGAGATTTTCCATGGACGTTCTTTATACCGCACATGCCTCGGCCACCGGCGGCGGGCGCGACGGCCGCAGCCGCACCGACGACGGCAAGGTCGACGTCAACCTGTCCGTGCCCAAGGCCATGGGCGGCGACGACGGCGCCGGGACCAACCCGGAACAGCTGTTTGCCACCGGCTATGCCGCCTGCTTCCTCGGCGCGCTGCGTCTGGTGTCCAAGGACGCCGGCACACCCGTCGGCCCTGACACCCAGGTCGACGCCTCTGTCGGCTTCGGCAAGAACACCAAGGGCGACGGCTTCAACCTGGATGTCGAGCTCAAGGTCTCGAACACCGGCCTCGACGCAGCCACCGCTCAGAAGCTGGTCGAGCGGGCGCATGAGGTCTGCCCCTACTCCAACGCCACCCGCGGTGGCGTCGATGTCCGTGTCAGCGCGCAATAACTGACCTTCCGGGCCGCGCGCGTGTTGAGCCGCGCGCGCGGCGCCTCTAGATGAGGCTCATGGCTCCTCTCCTCGACGCGACTCCCGACCCGCTGCTGACGTTCGAACCCCACCGCAAGGTCACCGTGCGTGAGGCCTTCGGCATCGATTCCGACATGATCGTGCCGATGTTCGACACGGTCGACAGTCACGTCCCCGAGGTCGACCCGGCCTACAAGTTCGATCCCCAGACGACCCTGGCCATCTGCGCCGGCTTCGCCCACGACCGCCGCGTCATGGTTCAGGGCTACCACGGCACGGGCAAGTCGACCCATATCGAACAGGTCGCCGCCAAGCTGAACTGGCCCCTGGTTCGCGTGAACCTGGACAGCCACGTCAGCCGGATCGACCTGGTCGGCAAGGACGCCATCGTCCTGAAGGACGGCAAGCAGATCACCGAGTTCCGCGAGGGCATGCTGCCCTGGGCCCTGCAACGCCCGATCGCCCTGGTGTTCGACGAATACGACGCCGGCCGCCCCGACGTGATGTTCGTCATCCAGCGCGTGCTGGAGGCTCAAGGCCGCCTGACCCTGCTGGACCAGAACCGCGTCATCCGCCCCAACAGGTACTTCCGCCTCTTCGCCACGACCAACACCATCGGTCTGGGCGACACCTCGGGCCTGTATCACGGCACCCAGCAGATCAATCAGGGCCAGATGGACCGCTGGTCGATCGTAACCACCCTGAACTACCTCGACCACGACGTCGAAGCCGAGATCGTCGCCGCCAAGGCCCCCGAGTGGAACACCGCCGACGGCAAGCGCGCCATCGCCGCCATGGTCCGCGTCGCCGACATGACCCGCAACGCCTTCATGAACGGCGACATCTCGACGGTCATGTCGCCGAGGACGGTGATCACCTGGGCCCAGAACGCGACCATCTTCGGCGGCGACCTCGGGCTGAGCTTCCGGCTGACGTTCCTCAACAAGTGCGACGAGCTGGAACGGCCGACGATCGCGGAGTTCTACCAGCGGGCGTTCGGGGAGGACTTGCCGGAGGCGGCGACGCGGGTAAAGGTGGGTTAGCTACTTAGCCGAATTGGTCGCGCAACGCGGAGCCAAAAACAAGCGGAACGACTAGATGCTAACCAAGCTAAAGTTCGAAAACTTCAAAACCTGGAAGAAGGCGGAGCTCCAGTTCGGCAGCATAACTGGCCTTTTTGGTACAAATTCATCGGGCAAGTCCAGTCTCATTCAGTTTTTGCTGATGCTCAAGCAAACGAAGGAAGCTACTGACCGAGCTATATCTCTTGATCTGCGTGGTATATATACTGATCTTGGAACGTTCTCCGACGTAATCCATCGGCATAATGAGTCATTGAATCTGTCGTGGTGCCTTTCGTTTGCACTAGACCATGAATTTTCCGTCAGCGATCCTTCTTCGAAGCGGACCAAGGCTCTCGTTCGATCGACTTCAGTTTCAGTGGCTGGAGAAGTGAGGTCCAGCTCATTGGGACCGATTTCTAGATATCTAAGCTACGAAGTCGGAAGTTTACAGTTCACCCTTTCTCCCAAGAAGAGCGAGGAAACTGCTTTTGATCTAAAGGCAACCGGAGATGACTTCCGCTTTATAAGGACACCTGGCCGAGCATGGCAGCTTCCTGGCCCAATTAAATCATATGCTTTCCCTGATCAGGCGCGCACATATTATCAGAATGCTTCGTTCCTTGCCGACTTGGAAACAGTTTACGAAAACGAGATAGACAAAATTTACTACCTTGGCCCTCTTCGCGAATATCCGAAGAGAGATTACACTTGGGCCCGCACACGACCACGAGACGTTGGCGTGCGGGGAGAGAAAGTTATTGACGCCATATTAGCCGCCACAGCGGCGGGTGAGCGTCACAACTTAAAGCCAAAAGGACACCTAAAGAGCTTCCAAGAGATGGTTGCCCATTGGCTCTCTGAAATGGGTCTTATTCAGAGTTTTTCTGTCAAAGAACTCGCAAAGGGATCGAACTACTGGCAGGCATTGGTTACAACGCAAAAAGGTGGGCCGCCTGCACTATTGACCGACGTTGGGTTTGGCATATCTCAAGTGCTACCGATTATCGCGTTACTATATTATGTCCCGCGCGGATCAACCGTAATTCTAGAGCAACCAGAGATCCATTTGCACCCTTTGGCACAAGCTAACTTAGCTGACTTGATCATAAACGTGACCAAGAACCGCGGCTTGCAAGTGATATTCGAAAGCCATTCTGAGCATTTGTTGTTGCGCATGCAACGCCGGATAGCCGAAGAAGAAGAAGATCCAGAAAATGTTAAGCTATACTTCTGTCGGTCGGACGCAGGGGAGTCAGAGCTTGAGGAGCTCCGTGTGGATGATCTCGGCCAGATAGAGAACTGGCCTGATCACTTCATGGGAGATGCATTCGGAGAAACACTCGCCGCTGAGCGTGCTCGCATCAAACGCCTCCAGACGAGCACATAAGTGCGCTGTGCTGTAGACACCAACGTATTAATCGTCGCAAATGGTCGCGATTCAAACGCTTCGCCGGGTTGTCGCTTAGCAACTGTAGATTTTCTTGCTGACTTGATAAAAAATGGCCGGCTGATAATCGATGACGCAGGGCTGGTGGAGGAGGAATATAGAAAAAACATAGATTTGGGCCAGCCTGGCGTTGGAAATCTGTTTTTTCAGCATTTCATCGGATCCGCCTCAAACCGTCTAGAGCGAATTACGTTGGAGAAAGCAAAAGATGGCAGCTTTGTCGATTTTCCTAATGTTTCAACTCTAAAGAAATTCGACATGAGCGATCGTAAGTTTGTTGCGCTTTCATGCAAAGCCAACTGCGCCGTTGCCAACGCTACTGACACCGATTGGTTAAACGACAAGGCTGAACTGGAAAAAAATGGAGTCAAGCTCCATTTCATCTGCGGATGCGACAAAGCTAAGTGGTTCACGTAGTCTGTTCAAATATCTTTGACACCGGCTAACCCCGCCGCATAACCCCGCACCCCCTCCGGCCACCCCGCCACCGCCGCCTCAAACCCCGGCTCATCCCCCGCGAACAGCATCCGCGTCGCCTCCTCATACCCCGGCAGGTCCCCCGCCACGGCGGTCATGAAGCGGTAGGCCGCCTCCCGGCCCTTGCGCACCCGGTCCGGCCCCTCGGCCTCGCGCAGCGCCCCCTCGACCAGCTTCCTCAGCGCCACCGACGCCCCGCCGGGCTGGGACGCCAGCCAGTCCCAGTGGCGCGGCAACAGGGTGACCTCGCGCGCCGTCACCCCCAGCTTCGGCCGGCCCGGCCCCCTCTTCTCCTCCACCGGCAGCGCCAGCCGCGCCAGCACAGCCTCCAGGTCGCCGCGCAGGTCGAACTCGACCGGCCGGGCGTCGGCGTCGTCGAAAACCAGCACGCTTTCGCCCGCCTCGACCGCCGCCTTCACCGCGGCCACGACCTCGCGCGGCGCGCCCGAGGCTATCCGCCGATGGCCGGCGAAGGCGGTGCATGATTTCACGTCGGCGGCGGCCATGGGCGGGTCTCCAATAGGGTCGCCAGGATTTACCCGGACGAAACAGATGGAGTCAATATCGCCCGGACGAAACCTGGATTTCGTCACAGTCTCGGTTCTTGACCCCTCCTTAAACCCGACCCGATAAGCTTGGCCGCAGTCGAAGCGTATCGGTGAGCTGATGGTCCGGAACAACGAGTACGTACGGGCCTACGCCGGTCGCTATGGCGACATGTTCCCGGTGCGGATCGCCTCCATCGTCGGCATCGTCCTGGTCGCCCTCTGGCTTCTGGACTGGACTTGGGCGCTGAACTTCGCCGTCTTCCAGCTGGGCCTTTATGCCGTCCTGTGGACCCGGGTCGACCGGGCGCTGCGCCATCCCGAGGCTCCCAGCGCATTTCAGACCCTGAAGCGCTGGACCGAGGCGGTCACCCTGGGCCTCGCCCTGCACACCGCCGCCTTCGTGCTGATGCTGGCCGCCACTCAGCCCGCCTACCAGCGGCACGCCGTTCTGCTGATCATCGGCAATCTGATGGTCGGCGCGCTTCAGGTGCATATCAGCCGGCTCAGCTTCGCCTTCGCCGTCGTACCGGCCTCCATGGCGTTCGGCTTCCTGGTCTGGCGGCGGTCGGGCGACGATGTCGCCCTGATGATCTGCGTCGCCATGTTCGTCATCGGCATCATCGGCGCGGCCTGGCGCCAGATGCAGACGGACCGCCAGACCGTCCAGCTTCAGGTCGATCTGACCGCACGCACCGCCGCCCTGGAGACCGCCCTGATCGAGGCCGAGGCCGACCGCGCCCAGGCCGAGCGCGCCAACCAGGCCAAGTCCCGCTTCCTCGCCATGATCAGCCACGACGTCCGCACCCCGCTGAACATCATCATGGGCGTGGTGGCGGTGCTGAAGCGCAGGAAGCGTCCGAAGGCGGAGGCCGAACTGGTCGCCGACATGGGCGACGCGGGCTCCATGCTGCTGCGCCTGCTGAACGGCGCGCTGGACCTGTCGAAGATCGAATCCGGCCAGATCGAGGTCCGCCCCGCCCCCGTGGATGTCCGCGAGGCCCTGGAGAGCGTGGCCCGTGTCTGGCGCCATCGCGCCGACGAACTGGGCCTGAGCCTGGTCGTGGACTGCGAGGGCGATGCCGAGGACTTCCGCGTCCTGGCCGACGAGGGGCGCATTGAACAGGTGGTGATCAACCTCATCTCCAACGCCCTGAAGATGACGCCTGCGGGCCAGGTGCGCCTGCATGTGCGCGCCCGCCCGACCAACGACGGCGCGACGACCCTGGACATCGAGGTCCATGATCAGGGTCCCGGCGTACCGGAGGATCAACGCGCCCGCATCTTCGAGCCGTTCGAACAGCTGGAGGCCGGCCGCGCGGCGGGCGGCGCCGGTCTCGGCCTCGCCATCTGTCGCTCCAGCGTCGAGGCGATGGGCGGACAGATCGGCGTCCGCTCCGCCGAGGGCGGAGGCGCGGTCTTCTGGGTCCGGATCACCGCCGAACGCTCGGATGCCCCGACCGCAACCGCCCCGGCCTCGCACGGGCAGACCGGCGTCCTGTCCGTCCTCGCCGCCGAGGATCACCCCGCCAACCGCAAGCTCCTGGCCATGCTGCTGGAGGGTCTCGACCTCGAACTGACCCTGGTCGAGAACGGAGCCGAGGCCGTCGCCGCCGCTTCGGCCACCGCCTACGACCTGATCCTGATGGACGTGATGATGCCGGTCATGGACGGCGTCGCCGCGCTCCAGGCCATCCGCGCCGCCGGCAACCGGGTCCCGGTCCACATGCTGACCGCGAACGTGTTCGAGGACGACGTGGCCCGCTATCTTGCGGCCGGCGCCGACGGCGTGCTCGGAAAGCCCTTCGACGTCGCGGCGCTGCACGCCCTCATCGCGCAGGCCGCCACGCCGCCGATGCGCATGGTGGGTTAGTCCGCGCGGACCCGACGCTCGTCCGGGATGATCGATCCGGCGATCCAGCTGACCACCCCGGTCACGATCGCCGCGCCGACGCCCGCCCACAGGCCCTCGACCACGAACCCGCCGAGGAACATGGCCACCAGACCGATGGTCGCCGCGTTCACGACCAGCAGGAACAGGCCGAAGGTGATCACCGTCAGCGGGAAGGTGACGAACACCAGGATCGGCCGCACGATCGCATTGACCAGCCCCAGCAGCACCGCCGCCGCGATCAGGGATCCGGTGGAGAGGAACTCCACCCCCGGCACGAGGTAGGCCGCCAGCCACAGCCCCAGGGCCGTCACCACCGCCTGCAGGATGAACCTCAACATGGTCGTCTCGCTCCCGGTTTCGCCATTATTGCAACGCTTCATATCGGTCCGCACCGACCGCCTCGCAACCTTCAATGTTGGAGGAACCGGGGCGGTTCACGCGCGCTATTGCGACACGCCTCCCCGGCACACCCCATCTGAAGGACGATCCCATGACCGACCAACGTATCGAAGGCGCCGCCAACGGCGTCAGCGGCAAGATCAAGAGCGGCCTCGGCAACCTGACCGGCGACACCAAGCTGCAGGTCGAAGGCAAGTTCGACGAAGTGAAGGGCAAGGCGCTCGACTACTACGGCCGCGCCATCGACAAGCTGGACACCCTGTCCGACCGCGCCCCCGAAGACCTGCGCGGCCCGGTCAAGAGCGGCCTCGACTTCGCCCGTCGCAAGCCCCTGCTGACCACCGGCATCCTGGCCGGCATCGCCTTCCTGATGGCCGGCTCGGGCCGCCGCCGCTACTAGGCTTCAGCTACCAGACAAACGAAAGGCCCGGGATCGCTCCCGGGCCTTTTGCTTTGAGCGGAGGCGGCGGTTGTTACACCGTCTCCCCGTCGACCGTTTCCTTCACCGGACCGCCCGAGGCGGCCTTGATGTCGAAGACGATCTTGCCGTCCTTCAGCTCGACCTTCACATGGCCGCCGCGCGTCAGGCGTCCGAACAGGATGTCGTCGGCCAGCGGCTTCTTGATGTTTTCCTGGATGACCCGGCCCAGGGGGCGCGCGCCATACAGTTCGTCGAAGCCGTTCTTGGCCAGCCAGTCGGCGGCGTCGTCGGTCAGTTCGATCGTGATGTTCCGGTCCGCCAACTGGGCTTCCAGCTGCAGCACGAACTTGGTCACCACCTGACGGATAACCTCCGGCTGCAGGGCCTTGAAGCTGACCACCGCGTCCAGACGGTTCCTGAACTCCGGCGCGAACAGACGCTGGATGGCCTTCTCGTCCTCGCCCTCCACCTTGCCGCGGCCGAAGCCGATGGAGGCGCGGGCGTTGTCGGCGGCGCCGGCGTTGGTGGTCATGATCAGGACGACGTTCCTGAAATCGACCTTCTTGCCGACCGCGTCCGTCAGCATCCCGTTGTCCATGACCTGGAGCAGGATGTTGTAGACGTCCGGGTGAGCCTTCTCGATCTCGTCCAGCAGGACCACGGCGTGCGGATGCTGATCCACGGCGTCGGTCAGAAGCCCGCCCTGGTCATGCCCGACATAGCCCGGAGGGGCCCCGATCAGACGGCTGACCGTGTGCCGCTCCATATATTCCGACATGTCGAAACGGAGCATCTCGATGCCCAGGGTGGACGCCAGTTGCTTGGCCACCTCCGTCTTGCCGACGCCCGTCGGGCCGGCGAACAGAAAGGATCCGATCGGCTTCTGCGGATCGCGAAGGCCGGCGCGGGCCAGCTTCATGGCCGAGGCCACCTGTTCGATCGCCGCGTCCTGACCGAAGACGGCCCGGTTCAGGTCCTTCTCCAGCTCGCGCAGGCCTTCGGTGTCGGACTTGGAGACCGACTTCGGCGGGATGCGGGCCATCTTGGCGACGACGGCCTCGACCTCCTTCTGGCCGATGACCTTCTTGCGCTTGTTCTCGGGCAGCAGCATCTGCGACGCCCCCGCCTCGTCGATCACATCGATCGCCTTATCGGGCAGTTTGCGGTCGGTCATGTAGCGGGCCGACAACTCCACGGCCGAACGGATCGCCCCGTCGGTGTAGCGCAGCTTGTGGTGGCCCTCGTAGGCGGTCTTCAGCCCCTTCAGGATCTTCACCGTGTCCTCGACCGTCGGCTCGTTGACGTCGATCTTCTGGAAGCGCCGCACCAGGGCGCGGTCCTTCTCGAAATGCTGGCGGTACTCCTTGTAGGTCGTCGACCCCATGCAGCGCAGCGAGCCCGAAGCCAGGGCCGGCTTCAGCAGGTTGGACGCATCCATCGCCCCGCCAGAGGTCGCGCCCGCGCCGATCACCGTGTGGATCTCGTCGATGAACAGGATCGCGTCCTCGTGGTTCTCCAGCTCCTTCACGACCTGCTTCAGCCGTTCCTCGAAGTCGCCGCGATACCGCGTCCCAGCCAGCAGGGCGCCCATGTCGAGCGAGTAGATGGTCGCGCCCTTCAGCACGTCCGGCACCTCGCCCTTGACGATCTTCAGCGCCAGACCTTCGGCGATGGCCGTCTTGCCGACGCCGGGTTCGCCGACCAGCAGCGGGTTGTTCTTGGTCCGGCGGCACAGGATCTGGATCGCCCGGTCCACCTCGGCGTGACGGCCGATCAGCGGGTCGATCTTGCCGCTCTTGGACTTCTCGTTGAGGTCGACGCAGTAGGCTTCCAGCGCCTCCCCGCCCGACTTCACGGCGGCGGCGTCCTCGGCCTCCTCCGGCGACTGGCCACCGGTCTTGGCAGGACGCACGTCGCCGCCCTGCCCCGCCTTCTTGGCGATGCCGTGGGCGATGTAGTTGACGGCGTCGTAGCGCGTCATGTCCTGCTCCTGCAGGAAATAGGCGGCATGACTCTCGCGCTCACTGAAGATGGCGACCAGCACATTGGCGCCGGACACTTCCTCGCGGCCCGAGGACTGGACGTGGATCACCGCGCGCTGGATCACGCGCTGGAAGCCTGCGGTCGGCTTGGCGTCCTCGCCGTCCGAGGTCGCAAGCGCGGCCAGGTCGGTGTCGACGTAAAGGGTCAACGCCGTCTTCAACGCGACCAGTTCGACGTTGCAGGCCTTCATCACGCCCGAGGCGTCGGGATCGTCGATCAGGGCCAGCAGCAGATGTTCGAGCGTCGCATATTCGTGGCGGCGTTCATTCGCGTAGGACACCGCGCGGTGCAGGGTCTCTTCGAGAGGACGTGAAAACGAGGGCATGGGGAGATCCTCTCAGTCTTTTTCCATAGTGCATTGCAGCGGGTGCTGGTGACGGCGCGCCGTCTCGACCACCTGGGCGACCTTGGTTTCGGCCACTTCGTAGGTGAAGACGCCGCAGACCCCGACGCCATGCTGGTGCACATGCAGCATGATGCGGGTCGCGTCCTCGCGGCTCTTCTGGAAGAACCGCTCCAGCACATAGACGACGAATTCCATCGGCGTGTAGTCGTCGTTCAGGATCAGCACCCGATAGAGCGAGGGCTTCTGAAGCTTCGGTTTCGTCTCGGTGATGGTGCCGGAGCCGAAGCCCTGATCCTGTCCTTCACCTGGCCGTTTGGTTGGCATCCGTGGTCCGTCATTTCGGGGGAGTCGAAACGCTATGTAGGGAGCGTCAGCCGGTTTTGTAGGGATGTCCAGTCACGGCTGTCGTGAACGGCTGTCCTCAAACCCCCTGCACCCCCGCCTCCCCACCTCCGTGCACCCCGGCGAAGGCCGGGGTCCAGATGGCGAAGACGGGCGTTCGAGCGGACAGCCCGGTGCAAAATCCAGCCATCCCGTCTGTAATCTGGCCCCCGACCTATACCGGGGTGCACGGTGGGAAAGGACTTAGTGCGCGCCCGCCGGTATCGGGCCGCCCTTGTCGCTCTTGCCGACCCGCCCGATCAGCGTGCGCCCGGCCTCGTTCACGCCCGTGACCACGACCTCCGCCCCCTGCCTTCGATAGCGGAACACGACCTTGTCCAGCGCGGCGACCCCGCTCAGGTCCCACAGATGGGCCTCGCTCATGTCGATCTCGACGCGCGTCGGATGGCCATGATGCTCGAAGCTGGCGGCAAAGACATCGGCCGAGGCGAAGAACAACTGACCCGAGACGCGATAGCGCAGCACGCCCTCCTCCACCGTCTCGATCTCCCGGACCACGATGGTCTTGCCGACCTTGCGCATGAAGAAGATCGCCGACAGCACGACGCCCAGCACCACCCCTTTGGACAGGTCGTGGGTCGCCACCACCGTCGCGGTCGTCGCCACCATGACGATCGACGACTGGATCGGCGTGGACCTAAGCTTCAGCACCGAGCCCCAGTCGAAGGTCCCGACCGACACCATGATCATGACGGCGACCAGGGCCGCCATCGGGATCTGTGACACCCAGTCCCTCAGCGTCAGCATCAGGATCAGCAGGAACAGCCCGGCCCACAGGGTCGACAGCCGCCCTCGCGCGCCCGACGACACATTGATCATAGACTGGCCGATCATGGCGCAACCGGCCATCCCGCCGAACAGGGGCGACAGGATGTTGGCGATGCCCTGCCCTCGCGTCTCGCGGTCCTTGTCCGACGGCGTATCGGTGATGTCGTCGATCAGGTTCGCCGTCAGCAGGCTTTCCAGCAGGCCCACGAAGGCCAGGGTGAAGGACACCGGCGCGATGATGGCCAGGGTCTCCCAGGTCAGGGGCACGGACGGTAGCTGGAACCACGGCAGGGTCGAGGGCATCTGCCCCATGTCGCCCACGGTGCGCACATCCAGCTTCATCAGGATCACGACCGCGCTGATGACCACGATGGCCACCAGCGGCGACGGCACGGCCTTGGTCAGACGGGGCAGGCCGTAGATGATCACCAGGGCTGCGGCGACGAGCACATAGGTCATCCACCCCATGCCGATCAGCTCGGGCATCTGCGCCAGGAAGATCAGGATGGCCAGCGAGTTGACGAAGCCGGTCATCACGCTGCGACTGACGAACTTGATGTACCGCCCCAGCCGTAGCAGGCCGACGACGATCTGGATCACACCGCACAGCAGCGATGCCGCGAACAGGTATTGCAGCCCGTGATCGCGAACCAGCCCTACCATCAGGAGCGCCATCGCCCCCGTCGCCGCCGAGATCATCGCGGGCCGCCCGCCGACGAAGGCGATGGTCACGGCGATCACCACGCTGGCGTAGAGGCCCACCGCCGGATCGACGCCGGCGATGATGGAAAAGGCGATGGCTTCCGGGATCAGGGCCAGGGCCACCACGGTACCAGCCAGCAAGTCGCGGCGCGGACTGGCGAACCATTGCTGGCGCGCCGAGGCGAGGATGGACATGTGAGATTTCATTCAGCTGGGCGCTGTTGCGCGCCCGGTTTCCCGACGGATAGGCGGACGGGATAGCCACTGATCCCGCTGACGGGCTCAGTCCGAGTTGAGACGCCGCTGATGCCCTCTGAGGGGATGTAACGCAACCCACCCCTGCCTCCCTGCCTCCCTGCCTCCCTGCTCCAGGCGCCCAGAGCCTCGTGTCCGCGACCGCACCGAGCGCCCAAGCCGCTGGCCTCTCGCGGAACCGGCCCCTAAATAACGCCTATGATCCAGTCGCCCACGCCCGCATGAGCGCCCGCTTCGCCTTGAGGGCCGCGACCTCGCACGCGCACGAACGGCTCGACGCCCGCTTCTCCACCTTCGACCTCGCCCACCCCGTCGACTACGCAGCCTTTCTGCGCGCCCAGGCCGGCGCATTCTTCCCCATGGAGGACGCCCTCGACGCGGCGGGCGCCGAAGCCGTCATCGCCGACTGGCCCGAACGTCGCCGTTCCGCCGCGCTGCGCGCCGATCTGACGGCCCTCGACCTTCCCGAACCGGTCCCCGTCCCGGTCCCCGCCCTCATCTCCGAAGCCGCCATCCTCGGCGCCCTCTATGTGCTGGAGGGATCCCGGCTCGGCGGCGCCATGCTGGTTCGCGCGGTCCCCGTCACATGGCCCCGCAGCTTCCTGACAAGCGGGAACTCGTTGTTATGGCGCGCATTGGTCAAGGTTCTGGATGAACGGCTAAGCTCATCGACCGATCTCGCCGTCGCCACCGCGGCGGCGTCCTCGGTCTTCGAAGCCTTTGAGTCCTCCGCGTCAAATATTCTTGGAGACGACAGGACGTGACTGACGGCTACCCCGACAATCTGTCGGTCGATCTGACCAACTGCGACCGCGAGCCGATCCACATCCTCGGCGCGATCCAGCCCGTCGGCTTCCTGATCGCCCTGACCGCCGACTGGCTGGTCGCCCGCGCCTCGGCCAACATCGGCCAGTTCATCGGCCGCGAGCCCTCGGACCTGTTCGGCCTGCCGCTCGATCAGGTCTTCTCGCCCAAGGCCGTCCACGACCTGCGCAACCGTTCGGCCATTCTGCGCGGCCCGGACGCCGTCGAGCGGCTGTTCGACTGCGCCCTCGTCTCACCCGATACCCTGTTCGACATCGCCATCCACTTCTCAGGCGGTCAGGTCGTCATCGAGGCCGAACCGGCGTCCGGCGAGCATGGCGACGCCTCGGGCATGGTCCGGTCCATGATCACCCGCCTGGATCAGACCGCCGACTTCCCGGCCTTCTTCCGCGAAGGCGCACGCCAGGTCCGCGCCCTGATCGGCTTCGACCGCGTCATGGTCTACCGGTTCGCCGCCGACGGCTCGGGCGAGGTCGTGGCCGAGGCGGTCAAGGCCGGCATCGGCCAGTTCATGGGCCTGCGCTATCCGGCCTCCGACATCCCGGCCCAGGCGCGCGAGCTCTATCGCCGCAACATGCTGCGGATGATCACCGACGTGAACGCCACGCCGGTGCCCATCCTCCCTCAGCGTGACCAGTCGGGCCAGCCGCTCGACCTGTCCCTGTCCGTCCTGCGCGCCGTCTCGCCGATCCACATCGAGTATCTGAAGAACATGGGCGTCCAGGCGTCCCTGTCGATCTCGATCATCGTCGACGGCAAGCTGTGGGGCCTGTTCGCCTGCCACCATTATTCGCCCCGCTGCCCGACGTTCGAGCGCCGCTCGGTGTCCGAGCTGTTCGCCCAGATGTTCTCGATGCGTCTGGAAAGCCGCGAGCGTCAGCAGACGGTCGAGTACGAGCGCCGCGCCCGCGACATCTCCGACCAGTTGCTCGGCGCCGTCGCCTCCGACGAGACCCTGCTCAAGGACCCCGACTGGCTGGGCGACATCCTGACCCACGCCATCCCGGCCGACGGCGTCGGCGTCTGGCTGGGCGGCGCCCACGCCTTCTCGGGGACCACCCCGCCGATCGAGGACTTCCGCCGCATCGTCCGCGCCCTGAACGGCACCGCCGCCGGCAAGGTCTTCGCCACCGACCACATCGGCTCTCTGTTGCCGGACGCCGAAAGTTTCGCCTCGGAAGCGGCCGGCCTCCTGGCCATCCCCATCTCGCGCAGCCCGCGCGATTACGTCGTCCTGTTCCGCAAGGAACTGATCCACTCCGTCCGCTGGGCCGGTGACCCGCACAAGCCCGTCGAATACGGTCCCAACGGCCCGCGCCTGTCGCCCCGCGAAAGCTTCGCCGAGTGGAAGCAGCTGGTGGAGGGCCACTCCCAGCCCTTCACCTCTTCCGAAGTCCGCGTCGCCGAGACCCTGCGCGCCACCCTGATCGAGGTCGTCCTTCGCCTCGCCGACGAGGCCTCCGCCGAACGCCAGCAGTCCAGCGCCCGCCAGGAACTGCTGATCGCCGAGCTGAATCACCGCGTCCGCAACATCCTGGGCCTCATCCGCGGCCTGATCCGCCAGTCCAGCACCGACGGCGGCAGCGTCGAGGACTTCGCCGCCGTGGTCGACGGCCGCATCCACGCCCTGGCCCGTGCCCACAATCAGATCACCGACGACCACTGGGGCCCCGCCCCCATGCAGGCCCTGATCGACGCCGAGGCAGCCGCCTTCGTCGACGACCACGACCGCATCGTCACGCAAGGCGAGGCCATCTTCCTCAACCCGAACGCCTATTCGACCCTGGCGCTAGTGGTCCACGAACTGGTCACCAACTCCAACAAATACGGCAGCCTCTCGGTCGAGGGCGGCAAGGTCACGCTCGGCTGGCATCGCCACGGCAAGGGCGACCTGATCCTGGAATGGCGCGAGACCGGCGGCCCCGAGGTCACGCCCCCGACGCGCAAGGGGTTCGGCACCACCATCATCGACCGCTCGGTCCCCTACGACCTCGGCGGCAAGGCCAGCATCGCCTACGACCCCAAGGGCGTGCACGCCACCTTCTGCATCCCGGCCCGCCACCTGTCCGAGCCGCGCCAGATTCCGACCGGCGCTACGGTCCGCTATCCCCGCCCCGCCGTCGGCCACCCCCAGGCCATGCCGGCCGCCATCCTCAAGGGCCACGACATCCTGCTGGTCGAGGACAGTCTGATCATCGCTCTGGACGCCGAGGACATCGCCCAGCGTCTCGGCGCCGAGAGCGTCACCACTGCGGCGACGGTGATGGGCGCGCTCGATCAGATCGAGGCCCACAAGCCGACCGTCGCGATGCTCGACATCAACCTGGGCGACCGCAACTCCTATCCGATCGCCGACCGGCTGGCGGAGCTGCGCGTCCCCTTCCTGTTCGCGACCGGCTACGGCGAACAGGCCAACCTGCCCACCGAGCACCGCGGCCGTCCCGTGGTGCAGAAGCCCTACACGGTCGAGAACGTCGCCCGCGCCATGGACGGTCTGCTGGGTCCGGTCTGAGCGCCGGACAAGCAAAAGGCCCTCCGGATCGCTCCGGAGGGCCTCAGCCTAAGCTACACTAGGAACAGGTCGCCTTAGCGGGCGGCCTGGAACTTCTCGACCGAGGCGGTGACGCGCTCGTTGATCGGCTTGAAGCTGTCCTTGACCGAACCGGTCAGGGTCTCGGTCATCTTGGTGACTTCCGAGAGATAGGTTTCCATCGCCGACTTGGCGAAGTTGGTCTGCAGCTCGATCAGCTCTTGGATCGAACGGGCCTGCGAGATCGTCTGGGCGGCGGCGACGCCGTTTTCCCAGCTGGTCTTGCCGTAAGACAGGGCCTGGGCCGACAGGGCCTCGGCGCCCTTCTGGGCGGCGGTGGCCGAAGCGGTCAGGGCTTCGAGGTTCTGCTTCGACTGGGCCGACAGTTCAGCCATCGAGGCGGTGGTCTTTTCCATGCCGTCGCGCAGGGCTTGCGTGCTCGTGGCCTGGAACTTCTCGGCGCCGGCCTTGAACTGCTCGGTCTGGGCCTTCTGGGCTTCGATCGTGGCGGTGGCGGCTTGTTCGACGGTCTTCTTCGCGTTGGTGACGGTGTCAGTCATGATAGTCTCCTGAACCAGTGATCACGGCCGTTACTTCGACAGACCGCTGAATGTTTCTCTCCCCGGGCGAGTCCCGGTTCGACGTGGCTGATATGGTGCAAGTGCGAACAAGGGTCAAGACTTATTGTGCACTGCAACATGTGAACGTCGATCACCGGTCACGGGATTCGCGCGTCAGGTTCAGCCCGTTCAAATCCGCGTTGATCTCTGGTTAACCACCGTGAAACCCGACGCCCTCATGCTAGGCTCATTACTTGCGTCGCGCCGGGGGGCCGTCGCCGCGTCATGGATGGAAGAGGCTTCGCTTGGCGATGATGCTTAACCGACAAAGCCCCGCGCGCCGCCTGATCGCAGGCTTTTGCGCCCTCGCCATGCTGGTCGGCCTGGCCGGCTTCGGCCTGACCCGTGTTCACGCCCAGACGGGCGAGAACAGCCGCTACGCCGCCATCGTCGTCGATGCGGGCACCGGCGAGGTCCTGTTCGCCCGCCACGCCGACAGCCGCCGCTATCCGGCCTCGGTCACCAAGATGATGACCCTCTACCTGGTGTTCGAAGCGCTGGAGAAGGGCTCGGCCGATCTGGACGACGTCCTCACCATCTCTCCCCTCGCCGCCTCCCAGCCGCCGTCCAAACTGGGTCTCGCCGCCGGCCAGACCATCCGCCTGGATGACGCCATGCGCGCCACGACCGTCCGGTCCGCCAACGACATGGCCATGGCGCTCGCCGAACACATCGGCGGATCCCAGGCCCGATTTGCCTCCATGGCGACGCTGAAGGCCGAGGAACTGGGCATGACCCAGACCCGCTACGCCAACCCGAACGGCCTCCCCGACAGCCGCCAGCTCACCTCGGCCCGCGACCTGGCCATACTGGCCCGCGCCATCATGCGCGATTATCCTCAGTACTACAGCTACTTCGGCCTTCACGACTGGAACTACCAGGGCCGCAGCTATCGCAACACCAACGGCCTGCTGCTGGGCGGCAACGGCTATGACGGCATCAAGACCGGCTTCACCAACGCTTCGGGCTACAACCTCGCCGCCTCGGCCGTTCGCGACGGCAAGCGCGTCATCACCATCGTTCTGGGCGGTCGTTCCAGCGCGACCCGCAACGCCCACGTCGCCTCCCTCATGGACACCGGCTTCGAGGTCGAGCGCCGCCGCGCCGCCGGAGAGCGCATCCAGCTGGCCCAGGCCTTCTTCGAGGCGCGCGGCTTCGGCATCGGCGGCCCCGACACCGGCGGCCCCGTCGCCTATGCCGCCCTCAACGGGGCGCCGACCGAGCGCGAGGAGGGACAGGGATCCTCCAGCGTCGCCTATACCGCATTGGCCGCTACGGCGCCGGCTCCGACCACGGTCGCCGCTTCCATGCCGAGCGCCCCGCCCGCCAACTACACGCGCGCGACGCCGATCCCGCCGGCGGCCGCGCCTGCACCGGTGCGCCGGGCCGAGGTCGTGGCCCCGGCTCGCACGACCGCAGCGCCCGGCAATCTGACGGCAAGCCTCAACGGCGGTATCGCTCCGCCCGCCGGCTCGACCTCGAGCCTGAACCGGAGCGCGGTCGCCAATCCGCCTCGCCCGGCCGCCACCGCCCCTGCCCGTGCCACAACGCCGCCCGCCGATCGGTGGGCCGTCCAGGTCGGCGCCTTCCGCGACCAGACCGTGGCCCGCGACTGGCTGACTGAGGTCAACCGCCGCTTCCGCTCCAGCTTCAACAGCGCCGAACGCAATGTCGTCACGGTCGCCGGCTGGCACCGGTCGCGCTTCACCGGAATGACCGAGGCCGCCGCCCGCGCCGCCTGCGAAGCCCTCGACGAACGCCGCGTCACCTGCATGGTCGTCCGCCCCGGCGGCTGATCGATCAGGCCGTCCCCCGGGTGCCGTCCCCTCTCCCCCTTGCGGGCGGGCGAGGGGTCACACCCGCCCTCTCTCACCGTGCACCCCGGCGAAGGCCGGGGTCCAGATGGAGGTCACCAAGGGTTCAGGCAGCACACCGACACCTCATCCCGGCCGCCTGGGAGCGTGATCTGGACCCCGGCCTTCGCCGGGGTGCACGGATAGGGGCGTCCAAGTTTGGCCAAGCATCGCCGGATTCCCCCAACGAATCCAATACCCCGAACTTTTAAGACCCCTCCGAACCGGCGCCCCCTCGAACATCCCTTATGATGGAGCCATCCCGTCGTTGGGGAAGGCGTCCTGGGCCCAGGACCCGGACGTGCGGCGGGACCGATCGTAGCGGGATTGTCCGGGGGGCGTGAAACCTCGGAGCCCGGCGGGCCTGAGCCTGCCGCCCGTCGCGGGCCTATCGCCTAAGGGTCCAAAGGACCCGGGATTCGTGGCCGGTCTTCGCCGAGGCGGGGATGCAGGCCCCCCCGGGGTATCCGTACACCCGCTGGGCGACGCTCGCGGACCCGGTCGGGGACGGAGCCTCGGCGCGAGCCGAAAACACAATCAATCGGTCCCCGTAACGCGAAAGCAGGGGGCCACCTCGGTTCCGGGCGAACGCCCAGGCTCCGTCGACTTCCCCACACCCGTTCGCAGCGGAAGGACGATGACCGCTGCCCGACAGGCGGAACACCCGGCAAAGCCACGGCGTTGAGCTGTTCACAACAGGGAGGCGACCATGCCCGATATCGACCAGTCGGAAGCTTTTGACGAAGACAACTCTGACGCTTCCGAAACCGGCGGCATCACGAACGAGTACAAGACCTTCGAGGAAATGCCCGAGGTTCTCGACGTAACCACCGCCGAGGGCGACGATGACGAAGAAGACTTCGACGAGGATGATCAGGATCTCGACGACGATCTCGGGGCCGACGGCGTCGAACCCGAGGCGGACGCCCAGTACGGTTCAGACGGCACCCGCATCAACGAGACGGACCTGGGCGCCGACGCGCCCGGCGAGGGCGAGGTGGAACTGGTCTACTCCGGCCTCATGGAGGATGCGCGCGGTGCCCAGGCCAGCGCCGCCCACTGGGAAGCCAAGACCCTGTCCGACGACGACATCGAAGACCTGGGCTACGGCCCCGAAGGAGAAGAAAAATGAGCACCGCCGATCCGAAAGACCGCGGTCCGGACCATGACGTCGACACGCCCCACGCCCGCAAAGCCGAGCGTCTGCACGGCAAACCCGATCAGCTTAACGAGACGCACGAGAAGGCCGAGGATCGCCAGGAAGCCCTGATCGACGAGGGTGTGGAAGAGACCTTCCCGGCCTCGGACCCCGTCTCGGCCAAGCGCATCACCTGAAACTGATCGTTGTTAACCGGCCGCGCCATCGGTAGTCGTGGTTCGACAACCACCGGAGCATCCGATGTCGCGGCCGCAAGACCGGTTCGAGGGCACCTCGAACTATATCGCCACCCAGGACCTGAAGATCGCGGTCAACGCCGCCGTCGCCCTGGAGCGTCCCCTGCTGATCAAGGGCGAACCCGGCACCGGCAAGACGGTCCTCGCCTACGAAATGGCCAAGGCGCTGAATGCCCCTCTCATCACCTGGCACATCAAGTCCACGACCAAGGCCCATAACGGTCTCTACGAATACGACGCCGTCAGCCGCCTGCGTGACAGCCAGCTGGGCGAAGAGCGGGTCAAGGACGTCCGCAACTACCTGAAGCCCGGCAAGCTGTGGGAGGCCTTCACCTCGCCCGTCCGCCCCATCCTGCTGATCGACGAGATCGACAAGGCCGATATCGAGTTTCCCAACGACCTCCTCCAGGAGCTCGACCGCATGGAATTCTACGTCCACGAGACAAGCGAGACCATCCGCGCCGAGGTCCGCCCGATCGTGGTCATCACCTCGAACAACGAAAAGGAGCTGCCCGACGCCTTCTTGCGCCGCTGCTTCTTCCACTACATCCGCTTCCCCGACGACGAGACGATGAAGGCGATCATCGAGGTCCATTTCCCCGGCATCAAACCTCGCCTCGTTTCGGAGGCCTTGAAGACCTTCTACGAAATCCGCGACACGCCCGGCCTGAAGAAGAAGCCCTCGACGTCCGAGCTGCTCGACTGGCTGAAACTGCTCATGGTTGACGACGTCCAGCCCGAGACCCTGCGTGAAACCAGCCCTAACAAGCTGATCCCGCCCCTCCACGGTGCCCTGCTGAAGAATGAACAGGACGTCCACCTGTTCGAACGGCTGGCCTTCCTGAACCGCCGAGAGGGCTCACGTCCCGGCGTTTGAGAAACGGCGCATTCCTGACACCCGACGGACAGATATCGTCAGATCGGTTACCGCGATTTCACTGGAATAGAGTCGACGACTGTTCAAGATGAAGGCCTGAAGAGGAACTTCTAGATGCGACTGCTTCTCGCCACCATCTGCACAGCTTGCCTGATGACGGCAGCTTGCGACGGCGACTCCGTGCGGATCACCTCGACCACGACCGACACCGGCGCCAAGGGCGTCCTGAAGGTCGTCGACACCCTGCAATGCCCCGAAACCATCGGCGTCCTGACCCG
This sequence comes from Brevundimonas sp. FV1ye28, assembly GCF_058681135.1. Classification (NCBI taxonomy): domain Bacteria; kingdom Pseudomonadati; phylum Pseudomonadota; class Alphaproteobacteria; order Caulobacterales; family Caulobacteraceae; genus Brevundimonas; species Brevundimonas sp. FV1ye28. The sequence continues at coordinate 1,064,364 of NZ_CM178731.1, forward strand.
CAAGGGCACCGCCCACGGCGCCGGCACCACCTGCCTCTATTCCGGCCCGCGCGGCGCCGAAGTCTCGCTGCAACTGGTCACGCTCAGCGACGGTAACGCCGACGCCGTCCTCCAACGCTTCGAGACCGCGCTCGCCGCCGACATGCCGCACACGACCGCCGAGCTCCAGGCCTCCGCTGACGCGGCGGCCCGCGCCCAGACGGCCGCCGATTCCGCCCAAGTCCAGGCCGACATCGCCGGCGCCGAAGCGGAAGCCGCAGCCAGGGAGGCCGTCGCCGCCGGTGACCGAGCCAGCGTCCACGCCCCAGGCATGGCCATCGAAGCCGAGGGCGACCGCGCCAGTGTCCGCCTGCCCGGCATGAGCGTCGATGCCGACGGCGACAGGGCCAGCGTCCGCTTCGGCGGCTTCTCGATCAACGCCGACGACAGCGCCGGTACTGCCGAAATCAGCTCGTCCGACGAAAGCGTCAGCGTCCAGGCCCACGACGACGCCGCCGAAATCCGCACCAACGCCCCGGGCGACGCCACCCGACGCACCTATCTGCTGACCGACAGCCGCCCCGCCGATCAGGGCTGGCGTCTGGTCGGCTTCGAGGCGCGCGGTCCCGTCGGCGGCCCGATCGTCATCGCCACCGTCCGCGCCAAGGACCGCGATTCGGACGGCGTCTTCGATTCCGCCAAGGACCTGGTCACTCTGAACGTGGGCGAATAGGCCGCTTGCGCTTGATCCGGCGACGCGGATGGGTCACCTGACCTGCCGTTCGCCGTCTGGATCTCCGCCTTGGCCTCTGCTCCCTCCCCTCGCGCTTCCCGGACGCCAGCCCCCCGCGCCTGGCAGCGGATGCTGTCGGGCCGCCGCCTCGACCTGCTGGACCCCTCGCCGTTCGACATCGAGATCGAGGACATCGCCCACGGCCTGGCCCGCGTCGCCCGCTGGAACGGCCAGACCATCGGCGAACACGCCTTCTCCGTCGCCCAGCACTCCTGCGTCGTCGAAGAAATCGCCGCCCATTTGAAGCCGGGCCTTGAGCCGAAATGGCGCCTGGCCGCCCTGCTCCACGACGCTTCCGAATACGTGATCGGCGACATGATCTCGCCGTTCAAGGCGGCGCTTGGTGTCAGCTACAAATCCTTCGAGGCCCGCCTGGAAGACGCCATCCACGTCCGCTTCGGACTTCCGCCCAAGACGCCCCTGCCCATCAAGAAGCTCATCAAGAGCGCGGACCGGGCCTGCGCCTTCTTCGAAGCGACCCAGCTGGCCGGCTTCAACGAAACCGAGTCGCTCGGCTTCTTCGGTTCGCCCCCGCCGGGCTACGACCTCGTCATCGACCCCCTGCCCGCCCCGATCGCCCAGCAGCGCTATCTGGAGCGCTACCGCGTCCTCGCCGAAGCCGTGGGCATCCTGCCCGCCGCCGACGCCTGGCATACGGAATAGCGGCGTGAGCTGGGGCGGTGAGCACGGGGTCCGCATCGGCCTGTCCGCCGTCGTCATGGCGCTCCGCTCGGGCCGCCTCTGCGTCCTGACCACAGAGACGTCCGAGGGAGAACTGGCCCTGCCCTTCGGCCCCTTCGACCCGGCCGGGGACCGCACCTTCGAACGCGCCCTCCGGGCCTTCGTGACGGCCCAGACCGGCTTCGGCCTCGGCTTCGTCGAACAGCTCTACACCTTCGGCGACGCCGGCCGCGCCGCCCCACGCCCCACCCCCGGCCCCGACCGCCAGCGCGAGGTCTCCATCGGCTATCTCGCCCTGACCGCCGACGCCGTCGACATGGCCCCGCCCGGCGCCCGCTGGACCCCCGCGCTGGAGATTTTCCCTTGGGAAGACCGTCGCGCCGCCCCGACCAAACCCGCCAATGAAATCTTCGACCATTTGACGACCTGGGCCGCCGGCGATCCCGCCCGCATGGACCGGATCGAAGCCCTCTTCGCGCCGTCGCCCTCCGCGCGCTGGGACGAGACCCGCGTCCTGGAACGCTATGAACTGCTCTACGAGGCCGGCCTTGTCGCCGAGGCCGGTCGTGACCGTGACGACGCCGCCCCGCTGGACCTCCACGACCGCCCCATGGCCTCGGACCACCGCCGCATCCTCGCGACCGGCCTCGGCCGGCTCCGCAGCAAGCTCCGCTACCGTCCGGTGCTGTTCGAGCTGACGCCCGAGACCTTCACCCTCTCCGCACTCCAGGCCGCCGCCGAAGCCGTCGTGGGCCTGAACCTTCACAAGCAGAACTTCCGTCGCGGCGTCGAACGCACCGGCCTGGTGGAGCCCACCGGCCGCCTGTCGACCGGCACGGGGGGCCGCCCGGCGGAGCTGTTCCGCTTCACCGGCGCCGGCCCCCGCGACGGCCAGGCCCTCGGCCTCGCCCTGCCCGCACTGCGGTGAACGAAATCAGCGCGGAAAATCGTCCGCACCCGCTTGCGGCGCAACCTCGACCCCATTAGAGAAGCCGCTCGCTGTCGACCAAGCGCACTACGGCCCCGCGGAGAGGTGGCAGAGTGGTCGAATGTACCGCACTCGAAATGCGGCGTGCCTTTACGGGTACCGTGGGTTCGAATCCCACCCTCTCCGCCATCGGCCTCTAAGGTGCTGAACCGCCTTAGAAAGTCTGCGAAAACAGCGACTTTTGACGAGCGGGTGTTACAGTCGTAACAGTCGAGGCTCTCATGTGCAGCTACCTGAACTTTGACCGAGCCGTGTACGCGTTCCGGCGCTCTGTACCCGAGCATCTGCGGCCTTATTTCCTTACGCCAAGCGGAAAGAAGCGAACCGAATGGCGCGTCTCGCTACACACTAAAGATCGAGCTGAAGCCAAGCGACGATGCCATTTGAAGGCTGTTGAAACCGATGGGTGGATCAAAGAAGCGCAGGTCATGTTTGACGCTGGCGTCCAGCCTATTGCGCAGCCCTCACAGGCGGACCGGCAGCGCGAAGAACAGCAGTTCCTCTACGATCAGGAGGCCATGAGATGGCGCGAAGCGGAGAGCTTCGCTGAGGACCGTGAGCTTGAAGCAAGGAAGGATGATGCTGCGATCATTCTAGATCAGCTGCGGGGCCCTAGAAGCCAGCTCTCCCCCGCGCAAGCTGCGATGCGAGACCTCATCCCAGATCACGAGTTTGACAGCCCCGCTGACAAAGAGCGTGCGGAAAGGGACCGAAAGCTGAGCTGGGATCAAGGTGCAGTCGACGGCCTGCCTCAGATTAAAGCCCTGCTTGCAGGACGTCCTACCTTCCCAACCATAAGCGACCTGTTCGACGGCTACTCGAAGGCAGCGGCCTTACAGCCAGCCACCGTCAAACGTTGGAAGGCGGTTATTGAGAGCTTCATCAACTATCTGGGCCACGACAACGCTGCCAAAGTGCGTGAGAGCGACGTTCGAGGGTGGAGAGATGCCCTTTCGAGTGACACTCGAAAGAATGGAGCTTTGCGCCCGATAACGATCCGGGACGTATACTTGGCGGCGGTGAAGGCAACCTTTAGCTGGGCTGTCGAGGAACGCCGTGTTGAGACAAACCCAGTTTCCGGAGTGAAAGTCCGGCTGAAAAAGGAGCCGGAACTAAGAGGCAAAAGCCTCACCATCTCTGAGGTACGAACGATCCTGAGCGCAACACTTGTTCCGCAGAGTGAGAAGCTCTCGCCCCGCCACGCCCTAGCTCGGCGCTGGGTTCCTTGGCTTTGCGCATACAGTGGCGCTCGGGTGAACGAGATCACGCAACTTCGAGGCACTGACGTCACGCTCACCGCAGGGATTTGGACGCTTCGAATTACACCTGAGGCGGGAGGGCAGAAAAATAACAAGGCGCGAATGGTTCCTCTCCATTCGCATCTGGTCGCACAGGGTTTTCCAGAGGTTGCGGTTGCTGCTGGTAGCTCCCCGATATTTTATGATCCTCAACTCTCCAGAGGGGGGGCGTCTGGCAACCCCCAGTACAAGAAGGTTGGCGAACGGCTCGCGGCATGGGTCAGGGAGCTAGGTGTGAGTGATCCGAACGTTCAACCGAACCACGGTTGGCGTCACCTCTTCAAAACCCTCGGGCGTAACCACGGCATGGAGGAAGAAGCTAGGGACGCGTTCCCCGGCCATGCGAACGCGAGCGAGGGCCGAAACTACGGCGATCGCGAGATGCCCTACCTCTCCGGGGAGCTTGAGAAAATCCCTCGCTTTGAAGTCTAAGGTACGCTGGCGACATCGGCAGACGCACACCTTCGTTGGCTAGCCCTACGGATCCGCCATGGGGATCGATTTCCCGGCGCGTCAGGCTGATCAATTAGACTTGGGAACAGCGGGAGCGCAGCCGCGGGAGACGAGGCCCCACAGCGGGAAATTCCGCCCCCCTCATGAGGTCCCGGAAAGTTAAAGACCGGCCCGAGCCAAGAGGTCTGAGGGCGGCCGCCCGAGTGCGGCTGCGATCCTGACAAGGTTGAGCAGGGTAACGTTGCGCTCCCCGCGTTCGATCTTGCCCATGTGCGAACGGTCGATCCCAGCGGCATCCGCCAGCGCTTCTTGAGACAGATCTAGTTCCCGGCGACATTCGCGAATGAGGGACCCAAGACGCTGTAGCGCTCCGCTTTCGTCACTCGCTCCGGAGACCCTCGACATGGACGAAGGTGTCCGAGGATGCGGCCTTTGCGGCCACGGCATTTACGACCCAAGATAAGGCTGCTTTAGTCCTGTAGGCTGTAATCGTCAGCCCGTCCGTGACTAGGTAGCCTTATGTTTTTCCGTCGAAGCGCAGTCGCGGTGATCGTTCAGAATGCCTTGGAAACGTCTGCCATTTCAGGACGGAACCGTGACGCGGCGAAGATAGCAAACATGTTCGTTGCCAAGCTCTGGGAAGCCATTCCCGACTTGATTGCAGGCAGGAAGGGACCGAAGCCGTCCAACTTCGCGTTGGCAATCGGAGCCATGACGAACGGCCTTCATCGGACTGAGCCGGGCTCGGAAGCGGAAGACGCAGTGTTCCTCGCTCTCGGCAGTCTTTTGCACACACCGCAGGCAGCCAAAGCGGCAGCCTTGAATGAGGCGGACGCATTTCTCATTGAGGCTGGAGCCTCGCTCTACATGTCTAAAGGGCATGAGAAAGGGCTCTTGGCTCCAGAGGAGTTGGCCACGTTTGGCTAGGACCGCTTCTTATACCTATGGGCTAGCCCTGGACTTTGCCGGGTGCACCTCATACCCCACCGCCTCTCGGTCTCAGTCGCTCCCCTCCGCTCCTTCCACGCCCCCCACTACCCATACCTGACCTGAGTTTGATGTGTTGTCGGTAGGCTGCCCGGCTCCCTGCTTCCTATCTCCTCGGAAATAGATGCAGGACTGAGCCGGACACCCCTAGAAATCTGACCTTGAGAAGATCGCGCGTCTGGTGAGTGTACCCGGTGATCGCGACCCGGCTATTGCCGAGCTCCCTCAGGATTGCTCCGTCTCGCGATCATGACCGTTACGTAGGCCCCCGCAATGCGGACGACACAGACAGCGGTGGCGCCTATGTGCGTTAGGGTATCAATACGATTGAGACGAGAAATCCCAGGGTCCCCGCAAAGAGAGAGCTAGGCGGCAGATCACAGAAGCTGCCCTCTTAATCCCGGTCCGACGATCTTCGGCCTCGGCTAGTACGTGGCCGCTGCGGTCAGCCCGCTATTCAGCTCGCTATCGGCGCGCCCACCAGTAATGCGGTCAGAGCGGGGAGAAACGGGGCCACTACCTGAATATGATTAGCTGCTGCTGTGACGAACTTCTGGTAGGCGTCCGCGAAGTCGGAGCCGCCACGCTTGGACCTCATATCGTCCAAAGCCTCCAAGAGCCGGATCTGGTCGTCGCCGGAGACACCCCCCTCTATCGCGGATTTTAGGTCGCCGAAGACGTCGCCTTGAACAATCTGATTGGTGGATCGATCAGTTGAGCCCAAATTGGCGCGTGCGTTGGGACCGGACACGTCACCAGACAATAGGTTACCGTGCATTTGTTCGATCTTGATGGTCACGTGAGATGCCTTCTGCCGTTCAGCTTGAGAAAAACTGAGACCCTCGCCAGTGATGCCAGCTCGTTCGAGGTCTAGCGCCCAATCCAACACCTTCCCGCGAACACGGTCCACAATCTCTACGAAACGGGAAATGTCCAAGAACAAGCTAGCTTGGTTGATGTAGCGCTGGTTTGGGAATAGCTGCGTGATCATCTCCTGTGAGAACGGAAGGTGCCACTCCCCATCAGGCCGACGCACGTAGTCCTCAAGGCTGCTGATGGGCAGCCGGACCCGCCGCTGGGTCAGCAGCTCCATGATTGATGACGGGCCTTGGATCGGGAGCCAACCATGGACGGGGTTGAACCATTTAGGCTGTCCGCGCTGTACGCGGTACTCCGGCAAGACCGCATCGGTTTCATAACCGTTCAGCTCGGCATCAAGCCAATCACTCACCATGTCCAGTTTCAGCTTCACGGCCACAACCTTGGCGCGGCGCAGTAGCTGTGTGACTGGAACAGTTGGATCGAGGGCTTCGCGCTGCAACTCTTCGACTAGTCCGGTCATGCGCGGTCCTCATTGCCCGTCTCGCTTCTAGACGAGAGGCACTGCTTATTCGACCAAAGTGGAGCATCGTCGAGGTCGCACATCGGATTTCGGTGAGCGCCCATGTTGGCACTGAACGAGAACGGGCCAATCCCAAGCCGAGAAAAATCCTTTCCGGTCGTGAGGTCCGGGATCCGCACAGCCGATTTCCAAGGAAAGATAAGCCACCGGTGCCCTTTGCTTTTCTCGTCCTCAGCAGCCGGGAAAGCGGCTGTCCTGGGGAGGCTCGACCGCACGGCGTCAGTCGGCCGTTTCGAGAAGGCGATAGACTGAAGCCCGCCCGATCCCAAGGCGCTTGGCAATCTCGCTGGCCCCAACACCCTCAGCTCTAAGAGAGTTCACGGCATCCGCTTTGATGGTGGCAGGGCGTCCCGTGTACCGCCCTTCGGCTTTCGCCTTCTCGATCCCGTCCCGCTGGCGCTCTGCCCTTAGGTCCGTCTCAAACTCCGCGAACGCTGCGAGCATGTTGAGCATCAGCCGCCCGTTGGACGTGGTGGTGTCGATTGTCTGATCCAAAACCCTGAAGCCCACACCGCGCTTGTCGAGGTCAGCGACGATGGAAGAGAGGTCATTCACGGACCTAGCCAGCCTGTCGAGTTTCGATACCAACAGGACATCGCCCTTTCGCACAAACCGCAAAGCGGCATCTAGTTCGACGCGGTCAGCCCTAGTCGTACCGGATCGCTTCTCTGAGAAGATTTCCTCGCAGCCCGCCACAGTGAGCTTCTCTAATTGGACCTCTAGAGACTGGCCCGTTGATGAGACCCGCGCATACCCAACCAGTGCCATCTCGCTGCTTCCAACCACCGACGCCCATAGCGCCTTGTCTCGAAAGGTCTAGACCTGGATCGGGCTTATTGCAAGACATATTGTGAGACGCGCAATGTCGGCACTAAGCGGCGTTCGTGAGACGCCTCGCAGCGGTATAGCTAAAAAAGACAGCGGACCGGCCAAGGGGCTCCGGGGGGATTGCCGTGCCGCCATAGTAGGAGGTGGTGTCTCGCATGATCGCAGAAATTTTCATTCCTGCCGAACGGTTTTGCCAACGCGGAAAATCACCCTACAGGTTGTGCAGGGGGAGAATTTGATGGACTACAATTTCGAGTGCCTTGGCGCTGAGCGTTTCCAGAAGCTCTGTCAGAGCTTGGTTATCGCGGATTGGCCTAACGCTCGCGCTCTGGCTGTCGGACAGCCTGACGGTGGACGTGATGCTTTCATCCGCGGGCCAGACGGGTCAAACGAGGTAGTCTTCCAAGTCAAATTCTCCAGAAGCCCAACAAGCAAGGAAGCACGTGAAGAGCTGATTGCACTCGCCAAGCTCGAATATCAGAAAGTCCAACAGCTAAAGGCCGAAGGCCTAAAACGATACTATTTGATCAGCAATGTCTCTGGAACCGCGCACAAGGACGCGGGGACAGTGGACCGTTTAGACACGATCCTTACCGGCCTTCTAGGTATCGAAGCAACCTGCTGGTGGCGGGAAGATTTACAGGCGAGACTTGATGGCTCGACCTTGCGTTGGGCATATCCCGAGATTTTATCGGGTGCCGACGCGCTAGCCATTCTGATGCAGAGTGATTTGGGCGATAACCACCGCCGACGGAAGAACGCTACATCCGCATACCTAGCACACTATTATGAGGCAGAGCGTGACCTCAAGTTCAAACAGGTTGATCTTGAAAACAACATATTTAACCTGTTCACGGACTTGTTTGTCTACATCAAGCCAAGCGCCCCAGTAGACGGCCGCTCTATAGAGGGAGAGCGCCTTAACCGGAGCTTGGCCCACTCAGTAGCCTCAGAACTTATCGAGAGCGGCCTAACAGCTTCACTTGTTGACCGCTCGTATCAACGGGTCAGTGCATCTGCACTTTTCAGCCTTGGGAGTGTATCCGCTAGCTATCGCAATATTATCCTCGAGGGCGGACCGGGTCAGGGTAAATCGACCATCTCGCAATTCATGGCGCAAGTCTTCCGCGCCCGCCTGCTGGGGCGCGAAGCCGATCTCTCTGGCCTTCACTCGCAATACAAGAGCGGCCCCGTCAAACTGCCGCTCAAGGTCGATCTACGCGACTATACGGTCTGGGCAAAGCGGTGCCTGAAAGCGCAGGGAGATGAGGCGAACCTTTCGTTCGAAATGTATATAGCGAGCGAAATTGCCACCCATTCCGGCGGCATCCCATTTGACGTGTCCGACCTACACGAATTGCTCAGCAACAGCTCCACGGTAATTATCTTGGATGGTTTTGATGAGGTTGCTGATGTCAAACTCCGCACCCTCATTATCGAGCAAGCCACCTATTCAGCAATGCGCTTCAAGGGCCTATCTCTTAACTACCAGCTGATCGTAACGAGCCGTCCGACCGCCTTCGTTAACGCACCGTCATTTGATACTTCGACCTGGCAGCATGTGGACTTGAGTGCCCTAGAGAAGGAACAGGTTGCAGAGTACCTCGGGAGGTGGGTGAAGGCCAAGAGCATTAAAAGCTCCGAGGTGGAGACCTTCACGAGACGCGTGCTTCGACGCATGGAAGAAGAGCACATAGCGGAGCTCGCTAAAAATCCAATGCAGCTCGCCATCCTCCTAGCGCTCATGTGGCAAATGGGAGAAAGCCTGCCCGATAAGAGGACCGCTCTCTACAGAAGTTATGTCGAACTTTTCTTGAACAGGGAAGCCGAGAAGGACGAAGTCGTCAGAGACTTTCGAGAGGTTGTACTCGAGCTGCACGGCCATATAGCCTGGCTTCTTCAGTGCAAGGTCGAGACCGAAAAGAGCGACGGACGCATGACGGAGGCCGAACTTCTAGCCGCTGTGGGCACATACTTGAAAGCGGAAGAGTACGATGACGACCTCGCTGGCAAACTATTTACCGCGATGCGGCAGCGAGTTGTGGCAATCGTGTCTCGCGTGGAGGGTACATATGAGTTTGAGGTTCAACCACTTCGCGAATACTTTGCAGGCCAACATCTTTACGTAACGTCGCCATATTCCCCGACCGGTAGTGAGAAGAAAGGAACGCGCGGGGATCGTTTCTCGGCACTTTCTAAGAATATTTACTGGGGAAATGTCACTCGGTTCTTCGCTGGGTGTTACGACAAAGGCGAGCTCCCGGGGCTTCGCGAGGGGTTAGACGAACTGTTCGACACTCCGGACTACGGACTGACCAGCGAGCCTGCCACACTTGCCGTCACCCTACTTTCTGACTGGGTCTTCAATCAGTCAATACCGTCTAAGACGGCTATCCTGAAACGTGTATGTAACCCGCGCACCTTCCGCGTACTATCCAGCAAGGTTTATTCTCCACGCTCGCGCAATTCGCTTTCCTTACCAGAGCGGCAGGGGCGCGGCGATATCGTAGATGCGGCTGTGGAAGGACTGTTATCTTCTCGTACGTGGGACGCTAGATACGGCTTCTCAATGATTATCAAATCAAATCTTGGCCGAGCTGATCGTACTGCCCTATGGTTGTCTGCTTTCTCTGAAACGGAAGTCGCTCTTAGAGCGTCTGTCGGTCACTCCTTGGACGTTTTTCAAGACAAAGGACTGCCTTACCAACTAGTTCGAGAGCAGGTTGCCTCTGGACTGATAGACCTGTCTGACGTTTATGGGAACGAAAGCTACGCGGACGAGCTAGTATTAGACGACGACCTATTTTCGAACGCCTTAAGCGCGATGCTAAGCGGGGTTGTTCACAACTTCTATTTTGATCCACCCTCGACCGGGCGGCAGCTCCTGCTTACTGTACTTACAGCTATTACTGATGATGAGTTACCGTCAGCGCTACAACATCATGTAGGTGATAGGCCACTTATATCTTATCTGCCAGTAGCCCTCTCCCCCCAGAGGCCTGACGTTGAGGCCGACGACAGCCAATTGGCACCTGAGGTAGCCACATGGACGCGGGGCCTTATAGATCATCTTTACGCGCAAAGAGACGATTGGCTGACTAAGGCGGAGCCTTGGAGGGACGTCGTTAACGGCGGGGTTGCTGTTTGGGGTGAACGGCTTCTTTTCTACCGTCTGGCGATGATCGCTTGCTCTTTAGGAAGCAGCGATCTGAAGGCCGATTTGCAAAAGGGAGCTGACGGCCCACTAAAGACCGTCGCAATGGCGTTCAACTCACCACAGACGGATTTCTGGCAGAGCGTGCTACACTCTGCTGTGGGACCGAAGACGCTGGTCGGATGTGCACTTTGCGTGCTCTTGGCAGGACGTGATCAATCGATCGAATTGATTGATTATATAGATGACATTGTCGCCCGTCTTGACGCAGACGAGTTCGATATGGCCTGCTCTCTAGTTAAGGAGTTCTCGGCCCTCTTAGATGCTCCGGAGCGAGACTTAGATTTTAGTCAGGCAAGCTTCCGAACGGCTGCGCTGTATGCCTCTCTAGCAAGTCATCCAGACGGCGTACGGGCATTCTCAAGCCGTTTGGCAAACTATAGCGGCCCCGATGTAAAAATTCACGAGGTCCGAGCATCGTTCGCCCTGGATCCGGGACTGGATCTGACAGACGACGATAGACTTTCCATAATGAGCTCGGCATACGCAGTTGGGGCCATGTCATATCCGAACGCTCTAACGAATGGATCCGCGGACACGTCTAAGATGAACCGCAATCTATGGGTTCGTATTCTTGCAGAGCCAGAATGTTACCCACTTTTCGTCGTGAATGCAGCGAACCAGCGAGTTACAGACTTTTATGAGCCGACCCAAGTTTCGTTGACAGCGAACGCGGAAGAGTGGTTTTCCCACCACGTCGCCTGATCACGTCTGTCTGGATGAACAAGGCAACGAGACTGCGGAGCTTGGCGGAACAAGGGTAACTAGTCCGTCAATCCCCGCTTCTGACCTAAGTGATCATCGCTAGAGTGCACATCAAAGGGTGGCATGGGATTACCGTTCCGTCATGGCAGCCGCGTGCCGGAATTGCCAACTTCACGTGGCTGGGGCGTTTTGAGAGGGTCGCTGCCACCTTCTTCAACGTTAGGCGTTGCAGAGCTGGTTGGATAATCGTTATTTTCAAGCTGATACAATGAAGGCGGTCGGCACCCCCTGCCCTCTCTAATCGGTCGTGGATTTTACTCAGGCGGGTTGTGGTGTTGCTTCTAAGTTGCCTAGATACGGGACCGGCAACCGGCGCATTTTCCAGCTGCGCATCTGATCTAGTGGGATAACGCGGGTTAGCGGGGACCGTCAGTCTCCCCCGGCCCTTCATAAATCGATGTCGAACCCATTGGGTAATCGGCGGCGAGCTGTTACAGCTGCGAGCTCCAACCGTTACATTCGTATCGTAAAAACTCGTTTAGTTTCAATGTGCGTGGCAGGAGCGGTGACAGTCCCACCCTCTCCGCCACCGGCCCACAACCTGTCGCGACTAAAAAACTAGTTGTTTGACAAAGGGTTGGCGGTTAGCGCTGCGACAACGAATGCGACAAAAGCGGTCGTGTATCTTGGCTGCTGATCGGCTCCAGCACGCTGGCCACAGCGACCGCCTTTATCGTCGCGACTCTGTCTATTCCGCCGTAGCGCCCCTCCGGCACTCCGCGCAGCGTTTGGTAAGCGAGTCGCTTTCCCGAACAGCCGTGGTCGCGAACGTCTGACTTCAAATACCGTGTCGATGTCAGCTGGCTAATCAGCCTCCCTGCCCCGCGTTGGGCCTAAGCGCCATTCCGCGAGATCGCTCTGCGAGTGAGATTGCTGACTGCACCCCACCACCGACCGACTGACTACCCCTGAGGCAACTCGCAGACACCATCGGCCCCAGCGAAGCCCGACAGATCGATAGCATTCGCCATCGCCTGGTAGCCGGCGTCATTGGGATGGAGCCGGTCGTTTCCGACCAGATCTGCCCGGAGGGCCAGCGGCTCATCCGGATTCCGGGTGGCGAGATCAAAATCGGCGACGGCGTCGAACTCTCCGCTGTCACGAATGAAGGCATTGATCATCTGACGCGCGCTTTCGGACCGCTCGTCGAACCGCTCGGAGCCGCCGAACGCCGTCATGGTGCCGCCGATGACCTTGATGCCGCGCAGGTGCAGGCGAGCGATCACCTGACGATAGGCGGCGATCACCTCCTCCGGCGACCGGCCGACATTGGCCGGATTGCCGTCGTGGCGGATATCGTTGATCCCCTCGATCAGGATGACATGGGTCACGCCGCTGTGAGACAGCACGTCGCGATCCAGTCGAGCGCGTGCATTGGCGCTGCGTCCGTCGCGGACCATCTGGTTGCCGCTGATGCCGGCATTGACGACCACGAAGGCCCCCGGACAGGCGACCTCCAGTCGTCGGTTCAGCACAGCCGGCCAGTCGGCTTCCGCACCCAGGGTCGAGCTGCCGCCTTCGGTGATGGAATCCCCGAACGCCACCACCACCGCCGAAGGCTCGTCGGTCAGGGCGTAGACGGCCGAGACGAAACTCTGACGGCGCTCCAGCGGGGCCTCGGTCGGAACCGGCGCATCGCCCGCGCCCAGCCGCACCGCCACCCGCCGCACCACGCCGCGCGTCGGCCCGGGCGCATGCAGGCTGACGCTCAGAATCTCCGACCGCTCCAGCGCGATCGAAAGGGGATCGCTCAACAACGCAACCCCGACCGGCAGGGTGATGTCGGAAAGCCCGCTGAAGGTCACGGGCGACACCCGTCCGTCAGGTCCCGTGGCGGTGACGCGCGTCAGTGTCAGCGGCTCCAGACCGACCTCGTTGCTGATCCGCAGACGCACAGCCTCGGCCGAGACGCCGACCCGGATGTCCTGACGGATGGTCTGGTCCAGATAGCCGAGCGGAGCCTCTGGCGGGCCGTCGAACCGGGGCGGCGCCGGCGCGGCCGTCCAGGCGGGTAGCCACACCGATGCCTGCTGGGCCAGCGCCGGCGACCCCGCCAGCGCCAGCGACAGCGCGATCGCGACCCGCCCTAGCCGGATCACGAGAAATACATCCCGCCGTTGATGTCGATGTTGGCTCCCGTGACGAAGGCCGCGTCGTCCGAGGCCAGATACAGCACCGTCTCGGCGACCTCGCTGGCCCGACCCTGGCGACGAAGGGGCGTACTGCCTTCGACCATCGTGCGAACCTCCGGCTTGGTGAAGGTGTCGTGGAAGCTGGTCGCGATCATACCGGGACACAGGCTGTTCACTCGCACGCCCTTGGGACCCAGTTCCTTGGCCATCGACCGGGTGAAGGTCATCAGCGCGCCCTTGGACGTCGCATAGATGGCGGCGCCGGGGCCGCCGCCGTCACGGCCGGCCTGGGACGAGAAGTTCACGATGGCCGAACCGGCGGGCATCAAGGGCGCGACCGCTCGCGTCATCAGATAGGCCGACTTGAGGTTCAGGGTCATGACCTTGTCGAAGAAGGCCTCGTCGATGTCCGCCAGCGGACGCCGCTCGACCATGCCGCCGGCCAGGTTGACCAGGACGTGCACGGCCTCGCCGAAGGCCGCCTTGCTCGCGGCGACCAGGGCGTCGACGCCCGCCTGGGTGGTGACATCGGCGCGGCAGATGATCGCCTCGCCGCCCGCAGCCTTGACGCTCTCCAGCGTCTCATTGGCGCTCGCCTCGTCGTTGGCGAAGTTGATGACGACCTTCGCGCCTTCGCGGGCGAGAACCCGCGACACGTCGCGACCGATGTCGCGTCCGCCGCCGGTGACGATGGCGACCTTGTTCTTGAGGCGCATTAGGAATCCTTCAGAGCGTTGGGGGTGGCCGGCTGGACGGGCGCGATGCGACCGGTGACGAACCACAGGGAGAGGAGGGAAAGTGGAACCAGGGCGGCGACCAGAATGAAGATCGGGCCGTAGGAGACCTTGGTCATGACGGGTACCAGCCAGGTGGTGATCAGGGTGCCGGCCACCGCCGCCATGCCGCCGATGCCGGCCAGGGATCCGACCGAACGCCCGTCGAACAGGTCGCCGGGGATGGTCTGGATATTGCCGATGGCGATCTGGAAGCCGAACAGCACGCCCGCGATGACCAGGACGGCCGCAGTGGGATCGATCATCAACGGCGCCGCGATCAGGCAGGGCACCATGATCGCGCCGCCCAGGGTGACCACGATCTTGCGCGCGATTCCCGGCTCTCGGCCCGACTTGATGAGCTGGCCGGACAGCCAGCCGCCCAGCAGGCTGCCGATCATGGCGCCGACGAAGGGCACCCAGGCGAAGATGCCGATCTGCTTGATGTCGAAGTCGAACGTCTCGGCCAGATAGATCGGCAGCCAGGACACGAACAGCCACCAGATCGGGTCGAGGAAGAAGCGCGACAGGATGATGCCCCAGCTTTCGCGGTGGCTCAGCAGTTGCTTGACCGTCGGCACATAGGCGGGAGCCAGGGGTGCCTCCGGGTTCTGGACCTCGGCCTTATCCAGGATCAGGGCGCGCTCGGCCTCGCTGACCCAGGGATGCTTGTCCGGCCCGGCGCGATAGATGACCAGCCAAGGCAGCAGCCAGACGAACCCGAGCACGCCGATCACCAGGAAGGTTCCCTTCCAGCCCATGTAGAGAAACATCAGGGCGATCAGCGGCGCCGACACGATGGCTCCGATGGAGGCGCCGGCGTTGAAGATGCCTTGGGCGAAGGCCCGCTCCCTCGCCGGAAACCACTCCGCATTCGCCTTGACCGCACCCGGCCAGGCGCCCGCCTCGCTGATCCCCAGCATGGCGCGGAAGATGCTGAACGAGGTGATCGAGCTGGCCACTGCGTGCAGAGCGATCGAGATGGACCACACCCCGATCGACAGGGCGAAGCCCAGCCGCGTCCCGATCGCGTCGAACAGCTTGCCGAACACGAACTGACCCAGGGCGTAGAACAGCATGAAGACGGTGACCAGGAGGGCGTAGTCCTCCTTGGTCGCGCCGATCTCGGGCGCAATCTCCGGCCACATCACCGCCAGGGCGTTTCGGTCGATGTAGTTGACCACCGTGGCGATCGCGATCAGGCCGATGATGACCCATCTCATGTTGGACTTCATCGTCCCGCTCCTCAGCGATCGAACCGGGCGTAGGGCCCGGTCCATTCATAGGTCTGGCCGTCCGCCTGAACGCGATGCCGCGCACCGGCCGCGACGTCGTCGGCGACGCCCAGCGCCAGGGTCTTGCCGGAGACCAGCGTCAGCACGATCACATCCGCCCCCTCGCCGCGCAGGCGGGAGATGTCGCGAACCTGGCTCGTCGCCCCCGACACGATCTCGGCCGTGCCGTCCGACAGGCCGTGAGGCTCCAGCACGGAGAAGAAGCTGGCGTCCGCCTGCCCCGACATCCGCTGGATCAGCGCCTGTTCGCGTCGCAGGTTGAAGTTCGGATCATTGGCGCCGCTCTCGACCAGCAGGGCGCTGATCGGCGACGAGGCCGCGAAACGATAGGTGTAGAAGCGCCCGTCCAGCAGCCAGGTCAGGCTGCGGCTTTCGCTCGTCGGCGCGGCCACCGCATCGACCCACAGGTGCTGGTATCCGTTCGCCTCGCCCAGCACCGGCCGCTCGCGCACCGAGTGCTCCGCCTCGAAGGCCGAGATGATGTGACCGTTGAAATGCAGCGGCAGATCGTAGTCGGTCGCCGCCTCCCCGTCCGCGCGGAACAGGTCGATCACGATCGGGAACTGCAGGTCCGGATGCTCCACCATCGCCAGGGTCCGGGTCAGGACCACGCCGTCATAGCCTTGCTCCAGCCGGGCCGAAGCGATCTGCAAACCGTCCTCGACCTCGAAGAACAAGGGCGTGGTCGGATGTTCCTCGCCGGTCTGCCAGACCGCGCCGAACTGGCTCGCTCCGCCGACGACCAGCGTATTGTGCGCCACCGTCTGCATGGCCCAGCTGTGGTTCTCGTCCAGGTAATGACCGCCAGCCTTGGCCTCGATGTTCAGGAACCGCGCGGCGCCGTAGTCGCGCACCACCGGATTTCCATTGTCGTAGAACAGCATGCCCAGCCGGTCGAAATGGCCGTGGCCCTGCCCCTGCTGAGTGTTCTTCATCACCAGCGCCTGGCCGGTCTCACCGCCGTGCCTCAGGAAGACCAGGTTGCCCAGGTCCCCGTCCGGCCCGTCGCGAAGCTGCATCGAGCGAAAGTCGAACGGCTGGGCCAGCCCCTCGGCCACGCCCCGCGCCACCGCCAGACCGTCGGGCGAGAGCAGCGTCCGCCCCTGCCCCTCGGCGATCGACAACAGGCTCGGGTCCTGGGTCTGGGAATAGGCGACGGCCACGCCGGTGACGATCTCTTC
Organism: Brevundimonas sp. FV1ye28; assembly: GCF_058681135.1. Classification (NCBI taxonomy): domain Bacteria; kingdom Pseudomonadati; phylum Pseudomonadota; class Alphaproteobacteria; order Caulobacterales; family Caulobacteraceae; genus Brevundimonas; species Brevundimonas sp. FV1ye28. The sequence goes on from NZ_CM178731.1 coordinate 1,081,133, forward strand.
CGACATCAGCCCCTTGTCGGGCATGGCGTCGTTGATCGGGAACAGCAGGCCGTCATAGGACGACTGGATCACCCCATCGACGGCCTTCAGCAGCACCCCGTCACGCCGCGCGAAGATGGCCCGATCCGGCTCGTTCTGCTGGATCGCGCGGGCGAAGATGATGAAGGGCGCCAGGGCGTAGCGCTGGTAGTACGGACCCTCGGCGTAATAGCCGTCCGGCGAGAACAGCTCGTCCACCTGCCGCAGGAACCCGGCGCGCCCGTCGCCCGCCGTGCCGTTCAGCGCGCGGTCCACCAGGTCCGGATCGCGCAGCACATAGCCGGTCATCCCCACCCCGGCCGTGGCCCAGGTCGCATGATTGTGGATGCGGTCGAAATAGGTCGCGTTCTCTTCGGACAGGAACCGCGCCATGCGCCTGAAGACGTCGTCGTCGATCGTCGTGCGCTGCTCGGGCGTCAGGGTCTCGCGGATCGCGTCATAGCCTTGCGCCGCATAGACCAGCCAGACCGAGTCGTTCAGCGCCTGCCAGAACAGCCGTCCCTTCACCGAGGCCGCGCCGCCCGAGAAGTCGCTCAGCGTCGGATACAGCCGCGCGTATTCCAGCAGCATGTCGCGCGCGAAATCGGCATAGGCCCGGTCGCCCGTCATCCGGTACAGGGCCCCCGCTCCGGCCAGGGCCTTGTAGTTGGCCTTGTGCTGTTCGTGCGTGACACCGCCGCCCAGATCCCTCGGCTGCGGCACGTTGATCCCGGCGGCCATCGCCGCACGGACCTCGCGCTCGACCCGCGCGCGCTCGGCGGCGAACATCGGATAGCGGTCGCCCGCCTCGGCCATCGCCCGCCACTGATCCGGCGAGACCAGCACCGGCCCGGTTTCGTCCGCGCGCACCGTCGCGGCCGGAACGCCTTGAGCCAAGACGCTCGCGGGCGCCCCCGCCGACAGGACGGCCAGCACCGCCATCAGGACCGAACGGTTCATGGCGCGATCTCCAGCGGCGCAACATTGGTGGTCAGGTCCGGCGTGTTCTCCAGCCGGTTGTCACTCCAGATCAGGACCGGATCGCCCACGCGTCGAACGAAGCTAGGCGCGCCGGAATCGACGAAACGGTTGCCCCGCACCTCGGTCCGCTGCACCCCGTGCAGCTTGATCGCCCCGGCGTCCTCGCCCCGCCCGACGCGCTCGAACCGCGATCCGGTCAGCGTCAGCCGAGGCCCGAAGGTGCTTTCGTCCGTCCCGCCGCGATAGAGGTCCAGCACAGGCCCCATCACGTCGCGGAACACGCTGTCCACCACCTCCACCACCTCGGCGTTATAGGTGCCCAGGTCCGCCGTCTCGGTATGGGCGGCCAGTACCGCCCCCGTCGCCTTATCGACCGTCACCCGCTCCAGGCGGATGCGATCGGCCAGCGAGCCCGGCCCTGCGGCGAAGACGTTGAAACCGCGATTGACCGTCAGGTCCTCGAACGACGAGTCCTCGACGATCAGGGAATAGCCCGCCGCCCCCTGCCCCGCCCGGATCACCGCCGCTCCCGCGATGTCGGGTGCCAGAACGCCGGACACGGCGACACGCGAAAGCCTCAGCGATCCGCCGCGCACGATCTCGAACAGGGCCGGACGCGAGAACCGGATTTCCGCCCGCCCCTCGGCCGGCCCCTCGACGGTCACGGCGCGGCTGACGGCGAGGGTCTGGTTGACGACATAGACGCCGGGCGTAAGCGTGATCCGGTCGCCGGCCGCCGCCTGGGCGATTGCGCGGGTCAGGGTATCCTCGCCGGGCGCGACCTCATGAACGGCCCCGCTGTCCAGTGCCGCCACGGTCCTCGTCTTGGGATACCAGCTGACGCCGGTCGCCTCGCGCGGAAGATAGGCCAGGTCGCGCCGCGCCCCCACGCCGTCCACACCCACGGGCGCCAGCAACCCGTTCGGACCTCGCTCCAGTACGATCTCGCGCCCTGACACGTCCGGCAGATCGCCCGCCGTCGGCGACTGCACATTGCCCGCGAAGGCGATGCCCGACATGTCGCCCATCACGCGCACAGGGTCACGGCCGTCGCGATTGACGATCAGGTTGTCGGCGAAGCGGCTGTTGATCGGCGCGGCCGACCGCTCGGCGTCCATCCCGGCGCCCAGCAGCATCTCGCGCGCGTCGATGACGGTGTTGTTTTCGATCACCGCGCCGTCGACCTGGACATAGCGGTGCAGCGGCGAGTTCGGCACGCCGTACATGATGGTCAGGGCGCTGCCGAAGTTCGACCCGCTCAGCCCCTCCATGTAGTTGTTGCGCACGGTGTTGCGCCGGTTGATCACCCGGACCCCGCCGGAGTTCGCCACGCCGTTGCCGAGGAAGACGTTGTCCTCGATGACGTTGCCGTCGCCGTGGCGCAGCACCATAGCCCCCTGGCTCTCGAAGAAGACGTTGCCGCGATAGGTGTTGCCGCCCGACTTGTTCGAGACGATCTCGACCTCGCCGTTCACGTGCTCGAACCAGTTGTTCTCGACCGTCGTGAAGCTGTCGGAGGCCGATTCATGGCTGGTCCCGACGCGGATCGTCTCGCCGCCGTTCGAGCCCAGCACGGGCCGGTCGCCGAAATAATTGTGGTCGATCCGGTGCCGGTTCACCAGCCCCTGTTCGGGATCGCGGATCACGACCAGGGTCGTTCCGGCGTTTGTCTTGCCGGTCAGTTGGTTGTGGTCGAAGCGATTGTGCTCGCCATACAGGGCGACCCAGTTGTCCGATTCGGCGCGGTCGGGCTTGGAAAAGCCGTCCACCACCACACTGGTGATCCGGCTGTAGTTGGCCCGCTCGGTCAGTGACGCGCGAAAGGCCAGCACCTCGCCCGTCGGCGAGAAGCCGTCGCGGAACACCAGGTTCGACACCACCAGATGCTCGCCCGACAGGCGCAGGTTGGACCGGCCGGTGATCCTCACCCCGCCGGGCGTCTGGGCCGTCAGGGTGATGGGCCGATCCTCGGTCCCGCGCCCGGCGAACAGGATCTCGAAATCCCTCCACTCGCCATCCGCCAGGGTCAGGGTGTCGCCGGGCTGCAGACGACCGACCGCCGTCGCGAACTCCTGCGGGTTTCGAACCAGGGCCGACTCGGCCGACGTCGTCGACGGCGCGCCGATCGCGGCGACCGCGACCGTGATCGCGAGAAGTGGCGTCTTGAGCCCCAGCGTCGGCATCGTTCCTCCCGGCGGATCTTGGCGATCTCTACCGGACCGAAGCTAGAAACTGGAACTGCAGCCGTCAACCGACTTTACGGACCAATTCCAGGACCGTTGTGCAAACCAGTTGCCGGACCAGTGAATAGTCCCTGCTGCGGCCTTTGCACAAATCTGCATAGCCATCCTCGTCGAACTCGACGAATGGCGGCGGTCTTTGCATTGTCGAAATCACCGAAATCGTCGGCGATCTGCGGTCATTGCCTGGTCGAAATCGCCACTTGGGGGCTCGACTGCAAAACGGACGCGGCGGGCCTCAGACCCGTGCGGACATGGTCGCCATGAACCGGTCCCGGTCCAGCTGGGTCTTCCTGCGGACCTCGGCCAGGGCCTCGGCCTCCTCGGACTCCAGCATGGCCTCGAACAGGCGGTGGAAGTGATCCCGCATCGCCGCCCGCGACGCCTGCGGATCCCGGCTGCGCAGGGCCTCCACGATGGCGGCATGCTCGTCCGTCCGGGAATCCCAGTCGTGATGACAGACGCTCTTGTAGACCTGAACCACCTTCGGCAGCTCGGTCCGCATCCGCCAGATCAGCTTGATGCAGTGCTCGACCACCGGGTTGCCTGAGATCCTGGCGATGGTCTCGTGGAACCTCTGGTCCGCCGCGCTCGACTGGGCATCCGTGGCCTTGGGGTCCGACATGACGGCGATCAGGGCGTCCAGCTCGGCCAGACCCGCCTCGTCGATATGGGCCGCCGCCAGGGCGGCCGCCTCCGCCTCGATCACCGCTCGCGCGGCCGTCAGGTCGAAGGCCGTGACGTCGGGCAGACGCCCGGCGACATGGGCGTCGCGCGACAGGACATAGACGCCCGATCCGGTCTTGATAGAGATCCAGCCCAGCGCCTCCAGCGCGATCTCCGCCTCACGGATCGTGACCCGGCTGACGTTGAACCGCTCCGCCAACTCGCGCTCGCCAGGCAGGCGCGCGCCCACGGGAAACTCCCCGCTTTCGATCGCGTCGCGGATCTGTTTGGCGACCGACTGGTAAAGGCGTTGTTCTGACATCGGCGACTCTTGAGGCTCCTCAGCCCTTCTCTACACCGTTACGCCACCATCTTCACAACCCTTGGGGGACGCCCGTCAGGACGCCCCCTCCGGTCGGGGAGAAATCTAGAAGCGCAGGCTCAGACCCGCCGTGATCCGACGATCCGTCAGGCCGTTGTAGCAGAGCAGCGCGTCGTCATTGATGCAGAACTCGTTGGCGTCTTCGCGCGTCAGATTGATCGCCTCGATGCCGACGCTCGCCCAGCTGGTCAGGTCGTAGTTGACGCTGGCGTTCAGCTGCCCACGGTCATCGCTGACCCGCGGCACGTCGAACGCCGAGGTGAAGGCCTCGGTGTTGATGAAGTCCGACCGCCACGTATAGCGAACCCGCGCGCTCAACCCGTCCCGCTCATAGAAGATGGTCGTGTTGTACGAGTATTTCGACAGGTTCTCGAGCTCGATCAGATCCTGCGGCAGGGGGCTGAAACCCAGGTCGCGCGTGGTGTTGCGCGACAGGCCGATGGTCCGGTAGTTCTGAACATCTCCCCCGGTTTCCTGGTAGGTGAAGTTGCCGATGAAGCCGAAGCCGGAGGCCCAGCCCAGGCGATCTTCGAACTGCGACAGGTCGTACTGCAAAGCCACCTCGACGCCGGTCTGGGTTGTCTCGCCATCGACGTTGAAGGTCGAGGTCAGGGGAACGCAGATGCCGACTTCGCCACGAGCGGGATTGTTCTGGTTGATGATGGCGATGGGGTTGTAAACCCCGCCCCCTGGGCAAGCCTGATCGCGGCTGCGATTTGCGACGCCGCCCACGGCATTGTCCGGCGGGCTTTCGGTTACGCTGGCGAACAGGTTGTCACGCACCTTGTGGAACACCCCCACGCTGATCAGGCTGGCGGGGGCGAAATACCACTCCGCGGCCAGATCGAACGACAGAACCGCCTCGGGCTGAAGCTCCGGATTTCCACGAACAACGGCGCTGGTCTCGCTGGTGACGAAGGTCACCGAGGAAGACAGATCATTGAAGTCCGGCCTGCGGATATCGCGGGCGATGCCGCCCCGGATGATGACGTCCTCCGCCGGTTCGGCCACGATGTTGAAGCGCGGCAGCCAGAACTCGTAGGACGAGGCGTTCTGCGCCTGCACCGTCGTACCGCCGGTAGCGACGGTGTTGCCTACGGATTCCAGATCTGTGGTGATGTAGCGCAGACCCAGGTTTCCGCGCACCGGAAAGCCGAGGGCTTCCGTCTCGTAGTTGGCCTGCACATAGGCGGCAGTCGTGTCTTCGGTGATCTCGAAGAAGGCGCTCGCCTGTGACGTCGGCACCCGGATTTCGGCGATGTTCGATCCGTTAGCCGCATTGCTGGCGACGATGGCGGCGTTCAGCGCGGCCAGGGTTCCCTCAGGATCGCCGAAGGCGCGCTGGCCATCGACGATCAGGAAGTCGGGGAAGTAAAGCCGCCGGTCGTCCGCGGCGTTGAAGTTGTCCGGGCCAGGGGTCAGCAGACCCGCGAACAGATTGCCGCTAGGCCGGAAGAACGAGTTGGTCAGGTTTGTGAAACCCGTCGTGCCGGTGACGTTGTCGTTCACCGCGCTCGTCTGGTTCCAGCGCAGGCCGGCGTCGATCGAAGTGATCAGCGGCAGCATGTCGAACGTGTCGTAGGAGGCGTCGAAGCGCAGCGCCTTCTCTTCGTTCTCACGCAGGTTCCGTGATTGTGCCACCTGGTGCAGGCGATAGTTGGCCGGGTCGCGCAGCATGGCGGGGGTGGGCGTGGACGCCAAACCCTGGGCGATGCCGAATTGCAGCGTATCGTTCCTCAGATCGAACTCGATCGGCACCCCATTGGCTAGGCTCAGCCCCCGAACCGGACGCGGCGAGTTGGGGTTTACGAACTCCAGCGTGGTGTTGAAGCTGGGCAGGAAGGAATCCGACGTCGACAGCGCCGCCTGACCGCTCAGGGTCAGCCGTTCGCCGGTCCATTCGAAGCCCGTCGACCAGACACGGCTTTCTGTAATCCGCGATCCAGTGTCGCTGGTGGTCCGCAGATAGGGCGCGAGGTTGCCGTTCAGGCGCGGCTGGATGATGCCGGCGACGGCCGCCTGAACGGTGCCCAGATTGATGTCGCCGTTCGGCCCCTGGGCCGTGCCCAGATTGACCGTCTCGAACGCGGTGTTGTCGGTATTGTCGACCACGCCGTTGTCGGACACGGTCGAGATCTGCACCGTCGAACTCTGCTCCGCCCGCTGCTGATCGTTCAGAACGGCGTCGAAATAGAACTTCAGATTGTCGGTCGGCTTCCACTCCGCAGAACCCGCGAAGTTCTGAGTTTCATACTCGAAATTATCATAGTCCTGGTTGAAGAACTGGATGCGCAGGAACGGAAACGCCTCGGCGCTGGCACGGCCCGAGGTCGGGGTCACCACGGCGTCGCGGTCGACCCGCGGACGGAAGGCGGCCACGTCCTGTTCGGCGTAGCTGAAGCTTCCCACCAGGCCGATTTCGCCGATGCCGGTATCCCAGCGACGGCCGACGGTGCCGGAGTAGCGCGGCGTCGCCGTGTCGGACAGGTCGCTGTATTCCGACTGTGCGCGCACGGCGAACAGGGGTTCGGTCAGGTCCAGCGGACGGATGGTGCGCAGGTTGATGGTGCCGCCGACCGACCCTTCGATGGTCGCGGCCTCCGAAACCTTGATCACTTCGACCGACGAGATCATCGAGGCGGCAAGGTCGTCGAAGCTGATGCCTGACCGGCCCGAGCCCGACCCCACGGTCGAGACGCCGTTGATCTCCACGCGGTTGGCGTCCGTACCCCGGATCTGCACGCCCCGGCCGACTCCGGCCTCGCGCGTGATCTGGATGCCGGTGACGTTCTCCAGCACCTCTGCGAGGTTCTGATCGGGCAGCTTGCCGATGTCCTCGGCCTGGATCACCTCCACCAGATTGTCGGCGTTCCGCTTCTCCGTCAGCGCGTTCTGCAGCGAGGCCCGGATGCCGGTGACGATAATCTCATCCACCTGATCCGCCGTCTCTTCGCGGGTCTGGCCGTCCTGGGCGAAAGCTGTTCCCGCGACCATCAGCGACGTACTGGCCAAAAGCGTCGGTATCAGCCGCCGGCCGAACTTCACCCGTCCCTTGATACGCATAATTATGGACCTCCCAATCCAACTTTATTGTTAGCTAGGAGGCTGGATTGGCGAGGCATATCTGTCAACCTATATCGACATCCAAAGAGCCTGTTATTTGCATACCAATTTAAAGGACCAATCGTGGGCGCACACGAATAGGAGATCGGCACGCTGAGCTTTCAAGTATCTCGATCGACCAATCGGCAGCGCCAAGCAGCAATGCCCGAGCAATGCACTTTCTCGGGATAGAGACCACAGACCCTATCAGGCCAAACTTAGCTCGACGGTAAGGGAACCCACTTAGTGGTGCCGGCCTGCCGAAATCGACCAACCCTTTCCGCTACTTCGACAACTCGCCTGAGGTAGTCCGGACCGTGGACATGACGTATGTTAAGTCCCCGCTGTCGCTCCGAAAGGTGGCTGACCTGCTGGCCGAGCGGGGCATCGATATCTGCTACGAGACGGTGCGGCTTTGGTGGAACCTTTCGGCGCTCAGTCCTGCCACCGGACAGGCCCTGCATCATCCGGATGCCCCCCTGCGCCGCTTCCCGCAATTCTACAGCGTCTTGTGTGGGCCATAGGCCGCCGGCGCGTCATGTCGTCGAAGCCCGTTGCGATGACGGAGATGATCCCGCTCAGCATTGGGCGATCGCCCATTCTGGCCTGCCGTGGCTCTTGGGAAAGTGCGGCCTGAGCCGCTCCATCTGCTCGTCGTCAGCCAATCAGGGGCGCTCTTATTCAGTCTCCTTGCAGAGCCTGAAGAAGATCGAGCGCATCACATCAATGGGGCCTGAGCCTAGAACGGACCGACGCCCTGACCGACGCCCTGACCGACGGTTCAGCGGGTCCCGGTAAGATGGTCAACCATCGTCCGGCAACCGGGTGGTGGCGGCATAGACAGGGTCGAGGCATTGATCGCATACCATCAGCGGCTTCATTTTCTGACCGCAAGCTCCGTGCAGAAGAATCTCAGGCGCGCCCTGATCGTCGCTCAACCACTCGTCGCCCCATGACATCAGTGTGGCGATGATGGGGAACAGGTCCAGGCCCTCAGGTGTCAGCCGGTATTCGGATCGTGCCGGGCGGACCTGATACTGAATTTTCACTAGGACCCCCCTGGCAACCAGAAGCGCCAGACGATCGGCAAGGATATTGGTGCCTGCTTTCAGGGCGCTCTGAAACTCCGTGAAGCGCCGACAGCCATAGAAGGCGGCCGCCAAAGTGTGGGTGGTCCAGCGGTCGCCAAGGATGTCGATCGAGCGTTCGATCATTGGATGAAGCTGTAGAGCGCTATCCTCGGGCATGGGCGCTGCGGCCAGAGTCGAACGGCGCTGCAAGCGGGCTTTGGGGGCAGGCTCGAGACCCGCGCCAGGACCATCGATCAGACTGACGCCGCGAGCGGTCACCGGCTCGCGACAGGCTCCACACACCAGGGTCGGCGTGAACGTCTTGCCGCACGTCGAATGGACCAGCCGATGCGACTTGAGTTCGCTGTCGTAGTGCCAGCGCTTCTCCCAGCCCAGCACCGCCAGGGCTGTGGGATACAGACCGACACCGGCGCGGGTCAGCACATATTCGTACCGTGCGGGCCGGTCCTGATATTTGCGTCGGTGAAGCACCTTCGACTCTTCGAGCCGCTTCAGGCGGTCCGCGAGAATGCTGCGCGCCATGCCGGTCAGCCTTTGCAGCCCGTCGAATCGCGTTTCGCCGGAGAAGGCGGCGTAGAGAATCAGCAGGCTCCAGCGATCGCCGACGATGTTCAGCGCGCGCGCCGCCGAACTGACGCGGACCAACTGGGATGTACCGGGCGTTGCAGCCGCCGCGGCGGCGTTTCCATGTAGCATTGTTTCAGGTGTGCGACCCAGCGCCCTCGAGGTCAAGCGCGGCCGAGACACGTTCGTCTCCGGCGCTGTTGCCGTCTCCATAGTAACTTGTATAGTGAAACTGACAAGGCGGCCGCAGAGCCGCCGGGATCGGAACGACCAACGAAACACGGGCGAGACGGCGTTCCCGCCGCTGCCCAGCCGCGTGAAGGGACCGAGGCATGGCCGGACACTACGAGATACTGAAGACGCTGATCGAAGCTTGGAAACAGGCGGATATCGAGGCGGTCGCCAGCCTGATGACCGACGATATCGTCTGGCACTACGCTACCGCGATCGCACCGCCGCTGATCGGCAAGACGGCGTCGGTGGAGTTCCTGACCAAATTCCGTGGAACGATGGGCGAGGTCACTTGGCGCATCTTTCACCACGCCGAGTCAGGCCCCCTTCTCTTCCTCGAGGGGGTCGACGAATACGTCGGCAACGACGGCGTGCGCGTCGCCGCACCCTATGCCGGCGTGTTGGAATTCCGGGACGGAAAGGTCTGCGCCTGGCGCGACTATTTCGACATGGGACTGGTGAAGCGGATGAAGGCCGCCGAGGCGGCGCCTGACTACGTCGAGGCTCTGATCGCCCGCCCGGCGGTCTGAATCCTCCCCTTTTTCCTCAAATCGAAGGACTGGATCGCATGAGCGAGTCCGCTGACACCGGCGCGGCCCCCAGCCGCGCGGACCTGAAGCCGTGGGCGTGGCCGGCGCTCGGATGGTGGGCCGTCACCATCCTGACCTTGGCCTATACGGTCTCGTTCGTGGACCGGACGATCATCAGCCTGCTGATCGACCCCATCAAGTCGGATTTGAATCTCAGTGACACCGAGATTTCCCTGTTGCAGGGCCTCGCATTCGGCATCTTCTACGCCATCATGGGCCTGCCCCTCGGCTGGGCAGCTGACCGGGTGCCGCGCCGGTCTCTGATCGCGGCGGGGATCACCTTCTGGTGCGCGGCGACAGCTCTGTGCGGCCTTGCCCAGAATTTCTGGCAGCTGTTCTTGGCGCGGATGGGCGTGGGTGTCGGTGAAGCGGCCCTGTCGCCCGCCGCCCTGTCCTTGATCAGCGACCTGTTCCCGCCCGAGAAGCGCGCCCTGCCGATCGCGGTCTATTCGGCAGCCTCTGCCGTCGGCGCCGGTCTGGCCCTGGTCATCGGCGGGGCAGTGATCGCCCTCGTCGCTACGGCCGAGACTATCACCCTGCCCGTCTTCGGCGCCTTGCGCCCCTGGCAGGCCGCCTTCGTTCTGGTCGGCCTTCCCGGATTGATCCTGGCGGTCCTGATGTTCACCATCCACGAGCCCGGTCGTCGAGGGCTGGACGCGAGCAAGGCGGCCGTCGCGGCTACCGGCATCGCTGAGCAGCCCTTTCTGACCCGGCTGAAGGAGCAACGCGGCTTCTATCTGCCCCACTACGCCGCCTGCGCCATCTACACTGCGTTGGTCTACGGCGTGCTGTCCTGGGCTCCGGCCTTCTTCATGCGTAAGTATGGGATGACCCCAGCGGAGGTGGGCCTGCAGTACGGCCTGGTCGTGCTCGTCTTCGCGGGTGCGGGGCCCATCGTCGGCGGCCTGATCGCCGGCAAGCTGTCGCGCGGCGGCATGAAGCTGGCCAACTTCCGCGTCGCGGTCGCAGGCATGATACTAACCGCGCCTTTGCTGCTGGCGGCCGTGGCCATGCCGAGCGCTGGCCTCTCACTGACGGTCTTCTCGGTGGCGCTGGTGTCCTTCTCCCTGCCCGGCGGCGTGGTCTTGGCCGCGCTTCAGGATGCCACGCCCGCCGCCCTGCGCGGTCGCGCGTCGGCCACCTACTATCTGGTCGTCAGCATCATCGGGCTCAGCGTCGGTCCGATCTCTGTAGCTCTGTTGACGGACAGGCTGTTCGGCGACCCTGCTGCCGTGGGCTGGTCCATCGCCGTGGTCGGGCTGATCGCTGCCCCGGTCTCGGCTTTCCTGATGCACCTGGGCAGCCGCAGTTACCTGAGGACACTTCCGGCTTGAGACCGGCCTGCGGTTTCGGTCGCGGCGTCTTCTACACAAAAGAGCCCCCGCGATCAGATCGCGGGGGCTTTCAGTTGTCAGGAATGCAGGCTGGGGAGGCCTTTCGGCCCCTCCTTCAGAAGTCGGCGCGAAGCTCGATGCCGACGGTGCGGCCCGGTGCCAGATAGGTCTGGTAGGCCCCGGACCACAGAACCGCATCGATGATGCGGAAGGCGTAGGTCTCGTCGAACGCGTTCTCGGCGAAGGCCACCAGTTCGTACCGGTCGTCCAGACGGACCCCGGCGCGGAAGTTTGCGACGCCATAGGCGGGCTGCATCGTGGCGGGGTTAAGGTCGCCGCCGAACGTCACGTCATCACGCCAGGAATACTCGCCCTGGACGTAGAAGGTGTCGTTCTGACCGAAGTCGAAATCATGCCGGTACGAGACGTTGAACTGATAGCGGGGCGAGGCATTGACCTGCTTGCCCGACAGGTCCTGCCCCACGGTCGGCAGACAGGTCCGCGCGAGCGTCGAGGGCACGGTACAGGGTGCCCCCTTGTACTCGTCGAACACGGCGTCGACGAACGAGAACCCTCCCATCAGGGTGCCGCCGTCCCACGGGATAGATTTGAAGTCGACTTCGAGTCCCTGCGTCCTGACCTTGCCGGCGTTGCGCAGGATGAAGGCGGCGGTGGTGCCATCGAACTGACTGGCCTGGAAGTCCGTGAAGTCGCTGTGGAACAGGGTGCCGTTCAGGACGAACCGCCCGTCGTTGAACCGCGTCCTCGCGCCGAGCTCGAAGTTCAGCACCGTCTCTGGACGAAGCACCGCCGACTGCGGGTTCGTGCTGAGGAAGAAGGGCGAGCTGATGGACACATCCACCGCCTTGCCCTTGTAGCCGCGTGACACCGATCCGTAGAATGACATGGCATCGTTCAGGATGTAGCGAGCACCGAACCGCCCCACCCAGTTGGTGTCGTCGTCCGAGACGGACGACCGGAATGTGCCGGGGAAGGCGAAGAAGTTACCTGACCGCGTGCCTGACGCCTCAACTTCCTCCTTCAGAAGACGCGCTCCGCCGAACACCTGCCACTGGTCGGTCAGGTCATAGGTGGCGTCCGCGTAGACAGCCATATTTCGGACCGCGACGTCCAAAGGCACCGTCGTCTCGCCCAGTCCGAACGGCGTATTGCTGCCGCCCTTGGTGGAGGTGAACTCATGCAGGTCCTGGTCGTAGAAATACAGGCCGAGAACATACTGCAGGCGCGACTCGGGCGCCGATAGCAGCTGCAGTTCCTGGGTGAACAGATCCAGGTCGCGGCGCTGGATCGCGAAGCTACCGACGTCGATGTCGATGCGGTCGCCGTCGTTGAACTCGTACTGCTCCCATTTGCGAGCGCCGGTGATCGACTTGATCGTCTGACCGCCGCTGAGCTGGTAGGCCAGGGTCAGGACGGCGTAGTCGCTGCGCATCTTCTCCTCGACGCCCTGTTCGGAGATCGAGACCCGGTTGTCCGGGCTGGGCGTCAGGCCGTTGGCTGTCAGGCGCGGGATCAGGAAGGTGTTCGTCAGCCCGCCGCGGACCGCTTCCAGCCCAGAGAAGGTGCGGGTGCAGCAGTCGTCGTCGCGTTGTTCGTAGGTGTAGATGAAGTCGGTCGTCAGCGGACCACTTTCATTATTGACGTGGAAGCGGGCGCCCCAGCGGTTGCGAACGTCTTCGGTTCCGCCGCGGATGGCGTTGGTGGTCCAGCCTTCGTTCTGGTCCAAATAAAAGCCCGCCAGACGAACCGAGGTGTTCTCACCGATCGGCCCGGTCACGGCACCCTCGACGCGGATTTCCTCCATCGCCTCGCCGTAGCGGACGATGCCATAGCCGCCGAACACGTCCTCTGGGGCATTGCTGACGACGTTGATGGCACCGGCCGACGCGTTCTTACCGAACAGGGTGCCTTGCGGCCCGCGCAGGACCTCGACGCGCTGGACGTCGAACAGGTCCGACAAACCCGATGCGGCAGGCCCAGTCACGACCCCGTCGATGATGGTCGAGACGCTCTGCTCGGTCCCGGCGTTGAAGGCGGCTGAGCCCACGCCCCGCACCCGAAGACCGGAGCCGGCCGAGGACTGGGAGCCCTGGTAGCTGAGAGCCGGGGTGACGGCGAACAGGCTGTCGATCTTGGTGATGCCCTGGCGTTCAAGGCCTTCGCCGTCCAGCGCGGTGATCGAGATCGGCACCTCGGACAGGCCCTGGTCGCGACGCTGCGCCGTGACCACGATGTCGTCGATCCGGTCGGTCCGGTCCTGCTCTGCGGCCGGCGTCTGGGCTGGAGCCGTCTGGGCCATGGCGGTGCCGGACTGGAGTGCCCCGATGGTAAGCGCGATTACGGCGCAACTGCGCGCCAAGGCTGACTTCCTCATGTGTTTCCCATCCCTATGTGTGACTTAGTGTCACTTTTATAGTGAGACTGACGATACTCGCTTTTTCGAGCCTGACAAGTCCGTCTCACTAAGCAAGACACCCCTTGCATCGCGCCGCGATCCAGTTACTTTCATAACGAGACTATCAAGGCGCGCGCTAATGATGCGCCCGGGAGGACAACATGGCCGACGACCGGCTGCATCCAGACAGGGCGCGGGCTCCGTTCCGTCCCGCAGGGTTTCTCGATGTCGATCTGGACATCGAGCGCCGCCCTGACGGCGTCATCCTCATGCGGTCGCGCCGGCCGCTGGACGCGTATGAATCAAACATCCCCGCCGCCTTCGCCGAGGTCGCGGCGATGAAAGCCGATCAGCCCGCCCTGCGCTTCCGGGAGGGTCCGGACCGCCAGTGGACGACGATCGAGTATGACGAACTGAAGGGCCGCATCGACTCCTTCGCCCAGTGGCTTCTGGACCAGAATATCCCGGCTGGGCGGTCGGTCATGCTGCTGGCGGCCAACACCCCGACCTTCGCCGTGGCGCTGTTCGCCTCCTATGCGGCAGGCGTTCCCGTCTGCCCGGTCAGCGTCCAGTACGGTGCTCTCGGCGGCGACTTCGGGCGCCTGAAGCATGTCGTGGACCTGACCGAGCCGGCCATCGTCGTGGCCGAGGATACCCTCCTGCTCAGGGCCGCGCTCGAGACGCTGGACTGGGCCGACGCCCGCATCATCACAGCCGATCCTGCCCTGCTGACGATCCCCGCAACCTCTCTCGATACCGTTCTTTCAACTCAGCCGACCGAGGCCGTCGCCCGCTCCATCGCGCAGCTGGACACTGATGCGGTCGCGGCCATGATGCTGACCTCCGGCTCGACAGGCATGCCCAAGGTCGTCGGCATCACCCTCGACAACCTGGCCTCCAACTCCGCCCAGTGCTTCCAGGCCATCGGACGCGAGGCGGGCTGGCGCGAGGCCATGCTGGACTGGCTGCCCTGGCACCACGCGGCGGGCGCATTTGTGCTCCGTACCACCCTACTGAAGGGCGGCGTCCTCTACATCGACGACGGCAAGCCTGCACCCGGCCTATTCGACGAGACCCTCAAGAACCTGCGCGAGATCCCCGTCAGCTTCTTCAACAACGTCCCGCTCGGCTATGCCCTGCTGGCCGATGCGCTGGAAGTCGATCCGGCCCTGCGCAAGACCTTTTTCTCGAAACTGCGCGTCATGCTTTACGGCGGTGCGGGCCTGTCCCAGCCCGTATACGACCGGCTTCAGGCCATGGCCGTCGCCGAGACTGGCCACCGCATCCGCCTGACCACCGGCTATGGCTCCACCGAGACGGTCTCGGCCTTCATGCTGATCCATTTCGACACCGACGAGGTCGGCATCGGCCTGCCCTCTCCCGGCGCGACTGTGAAACTGGTCCCCTGTGGCGATGGTCGGTACGAGGTGCGCGCCAAGGGCCCGAACGTGGCGCGCGGCTATCACAAGAACCCTACCCGCACCGCTGAGGTCTTCGACGACGAAGGCTTCTACAGCATGGGCGACATGGCACGGTTCCACGATCCGGAGACGCCGGAGCGCGGCCTGGTCTTCGCCGGCCGGACGGCGGACGAGTTCAAGCTGGCGAGCGGCGTTTTCGTCCACGGCGGTGCCTTGCGCGAGGGCCTGCTAAAGGCCCTGTCGCCTTGGGTAACCGACCTCGTCCTGTGCGACGACGACCGCCCCTTCCTGACCGCCCTCGTCTGGCCCTCCGCCAGGGCGCGCGAGACCGATGCCGCAGTGTTGAATGCCGCCCTCGCCGAGGCTCTGGGCCATTTCAACAGGTCTCAGGGCGGCTCGAGCGGCCGCGTCCAGCGCGCCCTGCTGATGAAGACGCCCGCCGACCCCAACGCCCACGAGATTTCCGACAAGGGCACCCTCAACCGCCGCACCATCGTCGACCGCCGCGCCGCCGATCTGGACAGGCTCTACTCCGACACCCCCGACACCGACGTCATCCTGGCCGGCTGACCGCCGCCGATCCGAGGACACACACCATGGCTCATCCCCCCGAGATACAGGCCCTGCTGGACAAACAGGCCATCGCCGAGGTCCTGACCCGCTACACGCGCGGGGCCGACCGTGGCGACGCCGACCTGATCGCCGCCGCCTATCATGACGACGCGACCGAGGATCATGGCGGCACATTCAGGGGCACAGCGGCAGACTACGTCGCCGGCCTGCGCAAGATCCTGCCTCGCTCCGGCATCATGACCCACTGCGGCACCAACCTGCTGATCGAGTTGCAAGGCTCCGACAAGGCTCTGGTCGAAAGCTATCTCCTGACCTTCGTGCGCATGAAGAAGGACGGAGAGGAGTTCGACACCCTCACCCTCGCCCGGGCCATCGACAATTTCGAGAAGCGCGACGGCGAATGGAAGATTGCAGCCCGGCGCCTGACCTGGGAATGGCATCACGAGATGCCAATGCGCGAGACCTGGGCGCGCGGCCTGATCACCGCCGACCCGTCCAGCCTGGTGCGCGGTGCCAAGAAGCCCGACGACATCCTCTATCAGGTGACCGCATGAGCGGCATGATCATCGAGGGCGCTGTCGCCCTGGTGACCGGCGGCAACCGTGGCATCGGCGAGGCCTTCGTCATCGCCCTGCTGGAAGCCGGTGCCGCCAAGGTCTGGGTCGGCTCGCGCGATGCTTC
Organism: Brevundimonas sp. FV1ye28; assembly: GCF_058681135.1. Classification (NCBI taxonomy): domain Bacteria; kingdom Pseudomonadati; phylum Pseudomonadota; class Alphaproteobacteria; order Caulobacterales; family Caulobacteraceae; genus Brevundimonas; species Brevundimonas sp. FV1ye28. The sequence goes on from NZ_CM178731.1 coordinate 1,097,423, forward strand.
GGCCGCCGCCCATCTGGAGGCAGCCTACCCCGGCCGCGCCGTGGCCGTAGCCTTGGACGTCTCAAAACCCGAACAGATCAAGGCGGCCTCGCAGACCTGCGGCGACGTGTCGATCCTGATCAACAACGCCGGCGCCTTCAACGGCCTGACGCTGATGACGGCGCCCGACATGGCCTCGATGCGCGAGGAGATGGAGGTCAACTATTTCGGCGTCGTCGGTCTGTGCCGCGCCTTCGCGCCGATCCTGAAGGTCAACGGTCGCGACGGCCGCTCGGCCATCGTCAATGTCCTGTCCACGGGCGGCATTCTCGCGGCCCCGGTCATGGGCGGATATAGCCCGTCGAAATTCGCCGCCCGCGCCGCCAGCACCAACATGCGCGCCGAACTAGCGGGTCAGGGCACCAGCGTATCGGCCCTGATCGTCGGCTCGGTCGAGACCCGGATGTCGGCCCATGTCGCGGGCGCCAAGGAGAAGCCGTCGGACATCGCCGCCGTCGGCCTGACCGCCATTCGCAGAGGTCAGGACGAGGTTGATACCGACCGCATGTCGGTTGAGGTCCGCGCCGCCATGGCCCGCGACCCCAAGGCGCTGGAACGCGCCATGGCGCGACAACTGACCGCCACCACCATCTCGACCGGCCGCTGAGGGGAGCACCATGCTACAAGACATTCTGATCCTGCTGGCGACCAATGCGGTCGTCGTCTTCGCCCTAATGATCGCCCTGTGGCTTGTCGGTCTGAAGATCCGCGACGTGACCTATGTCGACGCCTTCTGGGCGCTGAACATGGTCATCGTGGCCATCGCCACCTGGTTCACGACTCCCGACGGGGATCCGACACGCAAGGCGCTTCTGGTCGGTCTCTGCGCTCTGTGGGGCGTAAGGCTGGGCGGCTACATGCTGTGGCGCTGGGCAGACCACGGGCCGGATCGCCGCTACAAGTCCCTGCTCGGCCGGGCCGAGGCGAAACAGGGCCTAAGCTTCGCCCGCGCCTCCCTGACCATGGTCTTCCTGACCCAGGCGCCGCTGCTGTTCATCGTCTGTCTGCCGGTCCAGTTGGGCCAGATCGCCGGCCAGCCGCCAGTCGGCGTCGTCTCCTGGATCGGCGCGGCCCTGACCGTCTTCGGCGTCACCTTCGAGAGCATCGGCGACTGGCAGCTGACCCGCTTCCGCAAGGATCCGTCCAAGGCCGGACAGGTGCTGGACACCGGCCTGTGGCGCTACACCCGTCACCCCAACTATTTCGGCGATGCCTGCGCCTGGTGGGGCCTGTGGCTGATCGCCGCCGAGACGACGCCCGGCCTGTTCGCCGTCGTCGGACCGGCCCTGCTGACGTGGACCTTGATGAAGTGGTCGGGCGCGCCGACGACCGAGAACCGCATGCGCAAGACACGCCCCGATTATGAAGCCTACATTGCGCGCACCAGCGGCTTCGTTCCGATGCCGCCCAAGCGGATCGCGGAGCACTGAGCCTCATGACCGACCGGATCGCCGAAGCCCCCTATCGCGACGCGCAACTGCTGCCGATCGACCTGGAGGTGGAACGGCGAGATGACGGCACAATCCTGATCACGTCGCGCGTGCCCCTGGCCGACCACGACTGGAATCTGCCCCGCCGCCTCGCCGAGGTGGCGGCGGCCCAGCCTGACATGCCGGCCCTGTCACGGCGCGATGGCGGCACGGGCGACTGGCGCACCGCCAGCCATGGTGAGCTGAAGCGGCAATGCGACGCGGTCTCCCAGTGGTTGATCGACCACCCGACGTCCGGCCCCGTGCTCATGATGGGGGCCAATTCGGTCGCCATGGCCGCATTCATCTTCGGCACGATGGCGGTCGGCGTCCCCAGCGCCCCGGTCAGTCCCCAACTGGCCTTGATGGGGGGCGACCTGGCGCGGCTGAAGCACGTGCTGAAGCTATTGAAGCCAACGGTCCTGTTCGTCGAGGACGCCCGTTTGTTGGCCACCGGGCTGAACGCTCTGGACATGTCCGGGGTCACGATCATCACCGGCACGCCCGAGGCCCTGACCTATCCGTCGATCCCGCTGGCCGAGGTCCTCGCCACCCCGACCACGCCCGCCGTCGCCGAACGGATCGAAGGCCTGACCTCGGCCGGCACGGTCCAGTTCCTGCTGACTTCCGGCTCGACCGGCCTGCCCAAGGCGGTGCCGACGTCGCTCGCCAACATCGCCGCCAACAACGCCGCCAATCTACAGCTGACCAGTCTGGCCTGGACCGAGGAGGTGCTGAACTGGATGCCGTGGCACCATGCGGCGGGCGCCGGGATCCTGCGCGCTGTCCTGCTCACCGGCGGCCACATGTATCTTGACGACGGCAAGCCGATCCCCGGCCTGTTCGATCTGTCGGTGCGAAACCTGAAGGAGCGGCCGGTCCGCTACTACGTCAACGTCCCCATGGGGTTCGCCCTGCTGGTCGATGCGCTGGAGGCCGATCCGGCCTTCCAGACGATGTTCTTCTCCGAGTTGCGGCTGATGCTCTACGGTGGCGCGGCCCTGTCCCAGGCCCTGTCTGACCGGCTGCAGAAGATGGCCATCGAGCACACCGGCCACCGCATCCTGATGATTTCCGGCTATGGCGCAACCGAGACCACGTCCGGTTTCATGGCCATCTACGACTACACAGAGACCGTGGGCCTCGGCCTGCCCCTGCCTGGCCCGACCATCAAGCTGGCGCCCAACGGCGAACGCTATGAGCTGCGGGTCAAGGGTGCGACGATCACCTCCGGATATCACGACGACCCCGAACGCAGCGCCGCCGCCTTCGACGAGGAAGGCTTCTACCGCACCGGCGACCTGGCCCGTTTCATCGACCCTCAGGATCCCGATCGCGGCCTCGCCTTCGCCGGGCGTCTCGCGGAAGAATTCAAGCTCGCAACCGGCGCATGGGTCTCCGGTGGAGAGATGCGCGAGACTGCTCTGCGCGCCCTGTCGCCGCTGGTGACCGAGCTGGTTCTGGCCGACGACAACCGCCCCTGTCTCTGCGTCCTCGCCTGGCCATCGCCCGATGGCGTAAAGTCCGAGCTGGGCCTGCCGCTCGCCGAGACTCTTGAGTCCGGTGCCCTCGCTGAGGCCCTGCAGGCGCGCCTGGACGCGTACAATCGCAGCGTCTCGGGCACCAGCCGCCGGATCGAGCGCCTGTCCCTGTTGTTGACCCCGCCCGACCCGAACGCCCACGAAGTCTCCGACAAGGGCAGCATCAATCGCCGCGCCGTCCTCGATCGCCGCTCTGCCGATGTGGACCGTCTGTACGAGACGCCCGTCCCGCCCGGCGTCGTCGCCACCACCGCCTGATCGGAACCGCCATGCCCGCCTATATCCAGGACGCCGTCCGCTCCCCGCGTGGCAAGGCCCGCCCCGACGGCGGCTTGGCCTCGATGAAGCCGCATGAGTTGGTGGCCGGGCTAATCGACGCGCTCGACGACCGCAACGACGGCACCGCACGCCAAGCCGAGGGACTGATCCTCGGCGCCGTGGGACAGGTCGGAGCCCAAGGTGCCAACGTCGCCTTGGTCGCCAAGATGCACGCGGGGCTGCCCGATGAGGCCTTCGCCTTCAGCCTGAACAACTTTTGCGTCTCGGGTCTGACCGCGATCGGACAGGCGGCGCGGATGGTCGAGACGGGCACGGTCGCTTCGGCGCTTGCGGGCGGGGTCGAGATGATGTCGCGCGTGCCTTTCATGGCGGACAAGGCCGACTACTACGAGGACGCCAGCTTCCCGAACCGCATCCGCTACATCCCCGTGGCCGTGGCCGCCGACCGGCTGGCCGAAGACCTGGACATAACGCGCGAGGAGATGGACGCCGCCGCCCTGACCTCGCAGCAGCGCACGGCGGCAGCTGAGGGCACCGCCCTTACCGCCTCCCGCATTTCGCTGAACGGGCTCACGACCGACGAGGCCGCTCGAGCCTCCACGACCGCTGAATCCCTCTCCGCTGTCCCGGCTGCTTTTGGACCACTGGCTGCACAGTATGCCGATGCTCTGGGTGGCCGCGCCCTCGACCACCGTCACACCGTCGCCCACGTCCCGCCGATGAGTGACGGCGCAGGGCTCGCCCTCATCTCGGCCAAGGCTGACGGAGCCCGCGCCAGAATCGTTGCCTATGTCGAGGCCGGCGGCGATCCCGAGGCCTCCCTGACGGCCGGCTTCACCGCCATGGACAAGGCTTTGGCCCAAGCGGGACTGGCGCTCGCCGACATGGACCGGATCGAGTTCATGGAAGCCTTCGCCGTCACCATCGCCCTGTTCCTCAAGACGCGTGACGTGACGCCCGACCGCGTCAACGTCGGCGGCGGTCACCTGGCCAAGGGACATCCGATGGGCGCGACCGGTGCCATCCTGCTGTCGTCCCTGCTCGACGCGCTGGACGCCTGCAAGGGCCGCTACGGCCTCGTCGTCGCGGCGGGCGCGCAGGGCGTTGGCGCCGCCATGGTGGTCGAACGTCTGGGCTAGACTCCGATCACCAGGCTGACGGTCGTGGTCGTGGATCCGCCGATGTTCAGCGTCTGGACGGTCTTCGCCGCTTCGACCTGATTGTCGGCCGCCGTGCCCGTGGTCTGTCGGAAGGCGTCCAGCGCCATCCGCACCCCGGTCGCCCCGACGGGGTGGCCGCAGCCGATCAGGCCTCCCGACGGATTGATGGGCAGTTTCCCGCCGATCTCGATGTCGCCCGCCTCGATGGCCTTCCAGCTCTCGCCCGGAGCCGTCAGCCCCAGATGGTCGATGGCCATGTATTCGGTCATGGAGAAACAATCGTGCGTCTCCACCGCGTCGATGCCGCCCAGATCGACGCCCGCGCGAGTGCGGGCATCGTCGATGGCCCGTTTCACCTGCGGGAAGACGTAGGCGTCCGACGCACTGGCCTCGACCTTGGTGCGATAGCGGATCGGCGCCGAACGGTGACCCCAGCCCTTGATGCGCGGCAGGCTTTCCAGAGGCACGCCCCGGCGTTTCGCGTACTCAGCCGCCCGCTCCGGCGAGGCCAGAACGATCATCGCCGACCCGTCCGTGACTTGGCCGCAGTCGGTCTTGCGCACCCTCCCTTCGACCACCGGATTGGCCTCGTCGTCGTCGGTGAAGCTCAGGTTGGTGAAGCCCCAGCTCCGCGTCTGGGCGTTCGGATTAGTCTTGGCGTTGCTGAAATTGATCTCGGAAATCCGGCGCAAATGTCGCTCGTCAATGCCGTAGCGGGCGTCGTACTCGTCCGTCAGGTCAGAGAAGGCGCGCGGCCAAACATAGGTCGCGTCCTCGAACTCATGCCCCGTCCAGGCCGCCGCACCCAGATGCCGGGCCGCCTCCACACCGGGAACGTTGCGCATCATCTCCAGCCCCAGGACGGCTGCCGTCCCGTACCGACCGGACTCGATGTCCGCGCAGGCCGCGAGGATGGCGATGCTGCCCGACGCACAGGCCGCCTCGTGTCGCGACGTCGGCATACCGTCGAACCCGGCGTTCGACTGGGCGAAGAAGCCGCCCAGCAGTCCCTGGCCCGCGAACAGGTCGCCGACGAAGTTGCCCACGTGCCCGACGTCGATATCGCCCGGCTCAAGAGCGACCGAGGCCAGACCCTCGTCCAGCGCCTCAGAGAAGCCGTCGGCGATCTCCATCCCCTCGCGAGCCCAGTTCTTCGAGAAGTCCGACTGCCAGCCGCCGAGGATATAGGTCACCGGCCCAGCTCCGCCTGAGACGCGCGGATGGTCTCGCCCTGTGACCAGGTCGCATGGGTCCCGCTGGACATCCGGCCGGGCAGAATGATGCGGCATACCGGCCCGTCCGCCAGCTTGCGCGCGTCATAGATCACGCATTCCGATCGATCCTCGATCAGGTCGCTGATGAATGTGATGAGATAGCCGTCGTCCTCCTCGGTCGCCCCGACGCGCGGCGCGAAGCCGGGCTCGGACCCGTAGCGCTCAGGCCCGAAGTCGATCGTCCAGCTCTCGCCGGTGTCCATGTCGTGCTTGACCAGGCCGGTGAACAGGAACCAGCCGGGCTTGGACACGGCCGAGTAGGCGTAGCGATACTTCACGCCCGCGAACTGGTTGTTGATGATGCCGAACTCCAGAATCCGGTCGTCCAGCTGGGTCTCGGTCGTCTCCCCGGTCGCGAGATCAAAGCGCCACCGGTGCAGCCGGGGCTTGATCATCGCCTGATCCAGGAAAGTCATCAAACGCTCGTGGCCAGGCCAGGCATCGGGGCTCGTTTCCGGCACCGGGTCGTGCTGGAAATAGCCGTCCATGACGATGGCCTCGCCGTCCTCCCAGGCATTGAGGAAGTGCAGAACGTAGGTCGGCTCGGCCTCGAACCAGCGCACCTCGGCGTCGGTCCCGAAGCGCGGGATGATCCCGAACCGTGTCTTCATCTCCGGATAGAACCGCGACACATGCACGCCCCGCTCCAGCAGGTTCGGGTCCCAGAACAGCGGGAAGTCGTTCAGGATCGAATAGTTCGTCGTGAACGCCATGTCGTGCGGCAGACGCGGCCCGGGCAGGGTCACGGGCGTCAGATGCTTCAGCACATTGTCCGCCCCGACAACGCCGTAGTGCATGTAGGGCGGTGTCTTGGAGTAGTTGAAGAACATCAGCTCTCCGGTCTTCTCGTCCACCTTGGGGTGGGCCGAGATGCCCTCCGGCGGACACCAGTCGTCGGTGCCCAGGGCCTCCAGCGTGTAGGGATCCATCCGGTAAGCCTCCCCGCATTGGTAGAAGGTCGACAGGATGGCACCGGCATGGATGATCACGTCCGTGGACGAGGAGTCCTTCAAGCCGCCGTGCGCGCCCCAGCCCGGCCGTTCGGACTTGGCTGGATTCTCCGCCAGCCCGGCCCACAAGGCGCGCCCGGCTTCCTGTTCGGCCTCGAACCCCTTGGTGCGGACGAAGCGGTTGCGATAGGTCGCCTTGCCGTCGCGCAGCGCCATGACGTGCAGCATGCCGTCGCCGTCGAACGGGTGATAGCGGCCGATCGGCTCGTGCAACGGGTTCTCGGTGTTGCGGACATAGACGCCGTCAATGTCGCTCGGGATCGTGCCGATCACCGGCATGTCCTCGGCGTCATGCTCCTGATGCTGGGGCGTCCAGGCCCCGGACATGTAGGGGTGGTCCTCGGTCGTCAAGCTGACCTTGAAGGCGGCTCGGCCTGCGCCGGTGCGTTCGATGCCCATGGCATCCTCCAGACAAATCGACAGGCTTTCGCCTCGGTGCGTTTCGTTACGATACCATCCTGATACGCCTTGGCTAGCGATTAAGTCTCGTTACGCAAGTGAGCCTCCAATCGAGCTTCGCGCAGTGCACGGCGGCGCACCTTCCCGGCGTCGTCGCGAAGGATTTCAGTCGTCGCCTCCAACGACCGCGGTCGCTTGAACGGTGCCAAACGCTCTGCGAGGAAGGCGTTCAGCGCCGCCTGGTCCAAGTCCGCGTCGGTTTGCACGATAGCATGGGCCCGCTGGCCCAGGTCTGCGTCCGGTAGGCCGATCACGACGCTGCACAAGACGCCGGGGAAGGCGTCGATCGCCGCCTCCACCTCGGCCGGATAGATGTTCGCCCCGCCCGAAACGATCAGGTCTACTCGCCGATCCGCCAGGAACAAGAACCCGTCCTCATCGACATAGCCCATGTCGCCGAACGTCTCCCAGGGCCCAGAAGTCCTGGCCTCGGCCCCGATGTAGCGATAGGTCGCTCCCTGCCCCCGGTCCGGCAGGAAATAGACCTCGCCGATCTGGCCCGGCGCACACTCTGTCCCTTCCTCGTCAAGCACCTTCATGCTGTAGCCCGGCAGGACCCGCCCTACCGATCCCGGTCGCTCCAGCCAGTCGGCACCGTTGATCGCCGTCCCGCCCATGGATTCGGTGCCGGTGTAGATCTCCCAGATTGTCTCGACACCGACCCAGTCGATCCATGCCCGCTTCAGCCATGCCGGACAGGGCGCCGCGATGTGCAGAACGGCCTGTAGCGACGAGATGTCGAACTTCTCCCGCTGTGGCGAGGTCCAGATCCGGTGCATCATCGTCGGCACCTGAAACAGCCAGGTCACGCGATGGCGTTCGATGAGACTCAACGTCTCGACCGGATCGAACCGGGGCGTCATCACGACGTGCATCCCCCACCCCAGCGCCATCACGTTCACGCCGAACGGTGCCGAGTGATAGAGCGGTCCAGGGTTGAGGACGACGTCGCCCGGCAGCATGGCCAGAACCGGCATGTCCGGGTCGTTCAAAGCTGGAGCGCTGTCCACAATCACCTTGGGCCGCCCCGTACTGCCGCCGCTGGCGATGGCCTTGAGGCAGGGAGAAGTGACGCTCGGAAGGGGCGACGGGTCGCACTCGGGATCATAGGTGGAGTCGGCGCTGACGTTTGGCCATGCCGTCAAACGGGTCGCGTCCTCAATCACCACGATACGCGGTTCGAGCAGGTCCAGAATCGCCTCAAGTTCTGCGTCCGCCAACTTGTGGGACAGCGGCGCAGGCGTGGCGCCCAAAACCCAGACAGCGTAGGCGATCTCAAGAAATGCCGCGCCGTTAGGTAAGACGATCGCGATGAAGTCGCCCTGACGCACGCCCAGCCCTGCGAGCATCCTGGCACGGCGGTTCACCCGCTCCGCCAGTTCTCGCCGAGAGAGCGTTACGCCATCACAAGTCAGCGCGGGCCGGTCCGGATCCCGCGCCGCCTGGATGTCGAGAAGGTCGCCCAACGGATGCGGCGTCATCACCGCACCGCCAGGGGGCCTTAAAGTGCGAGCCGCCATAGTCACCACCACTCAGTTCATCTCACTATGAAAGTGAGTTAAGTCGATATGGAGGTGTCTGGCGAGACCTCAGCAACGTAGCGATCAAAACTGGAGACGATTTGTCAGATGACTGGGTGCACCGCCACCGGCCTGCCGCCGCGATAAGCGAAGCGGGCTTTTGAAGCTGTAATTTCAGGGAGGGATTGAAATGCTCCCGCCAACAGATGCCTACGCCGGGATCAGCTGAAAGCCAGGACCATGTCGTAGATCAAAGGAGTCCGGCCGGTGACATAAAGCCGCTTGCCGGGAAGGGTCAGTTGCCCACGCGCCCAAGAATATTGTTCGCCCGAGGATATTATGACGGGCGTGTCTCCATTCCCCGGACCGACGTTCAGTCGATCATCTCCCACGACGTAGGTCGCCTGCCCCTCGACAAGGTGCACACCGCCGTCGGGGAGCGGTGTCCCTCCCTCGAGTTGGCCGCCATCGCGCAGCGTGATCTCGATCGACACCTCGACCTCGTCTTCGCCATCGGCCTCGAACCGGAGTCCGTAGCCAGTTGCTTCGGGTGTGGCCGTCATGCTCAGCCTGAGCACGCGGAACTGTGCGGGCCGATGGCTGAAATCGAGTGAGCTGTTGAAGCGGCCGTCAACCGACCGGCTCAGGGCGTAGGCACCGTCTGCATCGCGGCGCTGGGCAGGCATTGGCAAATAGTATGGCACCCGCATCTCGCCAGTCAGCCGTACTACGCCGTTGTCTTCCACGGCGACGGCTGAGGGCCGCCACTGTCCCATGCTGAAGAAATTCGGCGTCATCCGGATCGCATCAATCACCAGACCGCCCTTCCACAACCGCGCGATGGTCGGGTTCGTGGCCAGACCGGAACCGATCATGTTGTAGAAGGGCGAGGGTTCGCCATCCGCGAACCAGTCGCTGCCGGCGAAGAAGCTGGCGGTCATCTCCCCTCTGCGTTCCCGCACCAGGTTCACCGTCTCGAAGTGCCGCTGCAGATCGACGAACGGCGACACAGGCGTCGGCAGTGGGCGGGCGAGTTCTGGCTCGTCGATGATGTTGGTCAGGGCGTCGCCGAGCTGGCTGCTGTCATTCTGCTCGATCCAGCGCGCCACACCCGCGAAGCGGGCGTCGTTATCCCTCTGCGCCAACTCGCGGAACTGGAGGTAGTAGGGATGCAAGGTCTGCGTGGTCTGGGCCTGGTCCTGACGTCGCGACAGGATCGTTTCAACGTCGCCGTAGAAGGGCTCGGAGAGGTCGATGGTGGCTTGCAGATTGCGACGGACCAGGGCGCGCAGACCTTCATGTCCAGGCATATGCGCCAGACGCAGCAGGGACGGATTGCTGACGGCCTGGGCGTAGTTGGAACTCTGCTCCGAGTAGAAGCCTTCGGCGTTTATATCGATGCCCTCGGCCAGCCACTCTTCGACGCGGGCGCGGTAGGAGGGGTGTGGATCGACCTTGTCGATCTTGTACAGCGCCGCCGACAGTTCCCAGCGGTGGTTCGGGGTGTGGATGCCCCCCGTGCGCAGAGCCGGACCCGCCTTGCGCATCATGGCGACGAGACGCTCAGAGACGTCGAGACTGAGGGCGTGACGGCTGGTCTTGAGCGCGCCCAGCACGGTGGCCATGTCCTCGATCAGGAAGGCGGAATCCGGCGGCGAGTGGCGGTTCCCGCCGCTGAAGGTGCCGTCGTCATGCTGGGCCGCTTCGACCCGCGCCAGCAAGGTCTGGATCGGCGCTATCAGCGTCTCATCCTCGAAATAGCGTGAGTCCGGCCAGATGAAGGGCGTCACCAGACGGCGCATCTGGCGCAACGTGCCGCGCGCGCCGCCGTAGCCTGGTCCACCCGATGAGGCGAGTGCCGCTTCTACCAATCCATCAGCGGCTGGGGTCAGCAAAGCCAGCGTCGCCGTGTCCTTGGTCCCCGCCTGGGCGGCTAGCGCCGGAATCACTCCACCGGAACCGACTGCAAGGGCGGCCGTCGTGCCGGTCAGGAAGGTGCGTCGAAGCATAGTGAACTCCTCGGCCCGACCGGGTCGGGCAAACTGTCTTTGCTCCCCAGGTTCCGGCCGGCGCCGCATGGAGTACGGACGCCGGCCGGGGTTGCCCGGGGAGGAACGATCAGAAAGCGGTGCGCAGCGTGACCGTATAGGTCCGACCGTCATAGTCGGCCTTGCGCGGCAGGTTCAGCTGGTTCTCGTATTCCACGCGGATCGAGTTGGTCAGGTTGTAGGCGTCGAAGCCGATCGTGGCCCAGTCGTTGATGTTGTAGGACGCCGACAGGTCAAGTTGCCCCCGCGACCGCACCTGACGGGCCGCGCCGGTGAAGCTGGCGGTCGAGGCAAGATCATAGGCGTTGCGCCAATTGTAGACCATCCGGATGCCGAACTGGTCGGTCTCGTAGAACCCGATCAGATTGACATTGTGCTTGGACACGCCCGGCAGGGTGGCTTCGGCGCCCGCCAGGGTCTTCCCGCTGATGGTGGTGTAGGCATAGTTGAATCCGCCGCCGAAATGGCTCCAGATCCCCGGCAGAAAGTCCAGCGACTGCTGCAAGTTCAGCTCGAGCCCGCGCACAGTGATCGGGTTGGGCTGGTTTGTGAAGCCGGAGGCGTTGACGAGGAAGGGTTGAACCACTCCGCCGACGTCGGTGTAGGTCAGGCTGCTTTCGCAGCGGTCGCCGTTGATGCGCAGGGTTCCAATTCCCAGTCCCCCGCCGTCCGCCGGGCACAGTCGACGCGGATCTGTGATGGTGGCGATCAGGCCGGTGATCTCCTTCTGGAAGCCGGCCAGGGAAATAATGCTATCGGTGCGGTTGTACCATTCGGCCGAGATGTCAAACGAGTCGGCCTCATAGGGCTGCAGGCTCGGGTTGCCGAGAGTGACGGAATAGACGCCGTTGTTGGGCGCGCTGACGACCGTGCTCGGCGAGAACTGCAATGGCTGGGGCCGGACGTAGCTCTTGTAGGCCGCGGCGCGGACGACGACGTCCTCGGTGATGTCGGCCAGCAGGATGAAGGAAGGCAGCCATTTGTCGTAGTCCTGTCTGTAGGTCCGCTCCTGGAAGTCGTTCGGCGAGCCGATCACGCCGGTCAGGGACACGCGCGTCAGGGCGTCGATCTCGTTGGTCGCCTGTTCATAGCGTAGCCCGGCGTTGCCGCGCAGTCGGATATTGCCCAGATCAAAGTCGTATTTCACCTGGCCATAGGCCGAGAGGATGTCGGTCCGGTTAGTGAAGTTGTCCAGCTGATAGGCGTTGTTGGCGTAGTTGATGTTGTAGCCCGAGGGCGACAGGGCTCCGCCCGGATAGACCGTCACCGGACGCAGGGCCGAGATTGCGCGGGGTAGGTCGATGATCTGCCAGTTCTGCGTCGGCGCGCCGCCGTGCCCGCCCATGAAGTCTGTCGCGAACGGCGCGGTGATCAGGAAGTCCGGCGTTACGTTCCCGATCGGAATACCGAAGGCCATAATCCGGTAGCCCTCGGCCGTGAACTCGCTGGTCTCATAGCCGACGCCACCCTGCAGTGCGCTGATGATGCCAATGTCCAGCATGCGCTCGACATCCACCCGGGTTGCGAACAGTTCGTTGGTGCCGAACGTCTGCGTGCCCTGGAAGTTGAAGCGGTTGCGGCGAAGCGCTGTGTTGGCGTTGTCGAACCAGGCTCCGGACGTCGCGATGCCGCCCCAGACGCCGGTGCTGATCCCCGCCGTGGTGAAGACCGGGTTCGGCGTCAGAGTCTGGATGTGGCCGCCGATGTCGTCACCGCCGGTGACCAGTCGGCCCGTAACGCCGTTGCCGGCCGCGGTCTGCAGCGTCTGGAAATCGACGCTGGTCTCGACCGAGTCGTTCTGGGCCTTCGACAGGGCGGCGATCCCGTGGATGCGCCAGTCGTCATTCTCCCAGTCGCCGGTCAGATTGACGCCGTAGACCTGCTGATGCTGGCTGAATGCCCGGCTCGACGATGTCATGTCGGGGTTCGAGAAGCTGAAATCCTCGACGACATAACGGCCATCATCCATCCGCGTCGGCGCGGTGTTGGCCGTCAGCCGGCTGGTCAGGTTGTTCGAGGTGATTAGCAGATGCTGTGCCGTATTGGGCAGGTTGCGGTCGGAATAGAAGCCGGTCAGGCCGATCTTGGCCTCGTCGCTGATCCGCCATTCAGCTCCGGCCGCACCGGTGATCAGCTCACCCTCGTTCAGACGCACGTATTGGCGATGCTGGGCATCGTAGAGCACGCCGGCGGTCGAGGTCGTGCCGGTGCAGGACGGGCAAGCGGCCGACGGTGCGTAGAAGGACCCCAGCATGCCGGCGTTCGCCTGGGCCTGGGCAGGCGTGAAGGCGGCGTAGCTGTTGAAGAGAATCGAATCGCGACGGAAGTTTTCCTCGCGATAGGCCAGGACGCCGAAGACAGCGAAGTCGTCGCTGAAGTGATGGTTGTAGCTGACGGTCGCCGCCGGCGATCCGGTCTCGCCCAACTCGTTGTACTCGTAGGCGACCTTGCTGGAGCCGCCGTCTGTGCGAGCCAAGGCGCCACCGATCTGCAGATCCACATTCCCGGAAAGGCCGCCGCTCTGTGCGTCAGCGAGCGGCGACTTGTTGACGATGATGCCGGTGAAGATGTCGGAGTTGAAGGCACCCAGGGGCGCCGACTCGCGCAGGATTGGTTCGGCGAAGGCGACGCCGTTCAACGTCAGGCGCGAATATTCGCCCGGCAGGCCCCGCAGGTTGATCGTCGCGTTCCGTCCCTCGGCTTCGCGATTGAGCTGGACGCCGGGAACCCTCTGCAGCGCTTCGCCGACGTTGAGATCGGGGAAGCGCCCGAGGCCATCGGACGAAATCCCGTCGGTGATCGCCACCTCATCCCGCTTGGCGGCAATGGCGTTGGCCTGCGCACGACGGAAACCGGTGACGACGATTTCATCGACCTGGGTCGTGTCATCAGAAGCCGGCGCGGGATCCTGCAACGGCGCGGTCTGAGCCCAGACCGGCGTGCCCGCCAGGGCCGTCGCGCCCAGCAAAACAGACATCAAAACGCGATTGTGCGGACGAATAGCCATATCGATAAACCTCCCCATCCGCCCTGTTCCGAGCGTGACTTCTTGTTGAGGAAGTTAGAATGGGTTTTTCATATTGTGTCAATCGTGCCGTTTCCATTTCATTTTTTAGAACGACGCAAAGATCGAATTCCAATTTCGAAAGGCCGCGCCGGGGGCTCGGCACGGCCTTTCAGCACCCTGAATAGAACGGCTACAGACGAACGAGGACGCCCTCGCGTGCGGACTTCTGGGCGGCTTCGGCCAGTTCGAGGGCCGCGATTCCATCGGTCTGGTCGATCAGGGGCGACGCGCCGTCGAGCATGTCGGCGAAGTGGGCGATCTCGCGCACATAGGCGACGGAATACCGATCGAGGAAGAAGTTCTGGAACCGATCGGCCGACGCGCCGCCCTCACCCCAGGTCTCGACCGTGCTTTCCAGCTGGTTCTGGGCGCGGATCATACCTTTGGACCCGTAGGCCTCGATCCGCTGGTCATAGCCGTAGCCGCTGCGGCGGCTGGAGGAGATGACGCAGATCTTGCCCGACGCCGTCTTCAGGATGGTCTTGGCCGTATCGACGTCTCCCGCTTCGCCGATCGCCGGATCGATCAGGACGGAGGCGGTCGAAAAGACTTCGGTCACTGGTTCAGCCAGCAGCCAGCGCGCCATGTCGAAGTCATGGATCACCATGTCCTTGAATATGCCGCCCGAGGTCGCGACGTAGGTCGCCGGCGGTGGCGCCGGGTCGTGGCTGATGATGTGCAGGGTCTCCAACGACCCCACCTCCCCCGCTGCCAGCCTGGTCTGGAGGGCGGCGAAGTTTGTGTCGAAACGCCGGTTGAAGGCGAGGAAGACTTGGGCACCGATCGCGGCCAGTGAGGTGCCAGCGACTCGCGCGCGCTCCAGATCCTGATCCAAAGGCTTTTCGCAGAAGACGACTTTACCCGCCTCAGCGGCCGCCAGACTGTAGTCCAGATGAGTATCGGTCGAGCTGGCGATGACCACGCCATGGATGGCCGGGTCCGCCAGCACCTGATCCATCGTCGCGACCGCGGCCCCGTACTGGCCCGCCAGCTCCGCCGCAGCGCCCGTCGGATCGACGACGCTGACCAGTTTCAACCGAGAGTTAGAGGCGACGTTGGCTGCGTGGATCCGTCCGATCCGCCCGGCCCCGATCAAAGCGATCCCGTGCATGTCCATTCCTTGTAACGAAAATTCTTTATGCCCCTTGGCTGGAACATCGACACCATAACGGCCTCCGCCGGGATGCGCGATAGTTGCGTTCCAAAAATCGAACGGATATTCCGTTTTCTGATCTCATGAGGTGACCGCATGCCGAAAGCGCCTCCAGCGCCCGCCACAGCCGACGAACTGTGCGCGGAAATCGTCCTGCGGTACGAGAGCCTGAGCAAACGGCTCAAGCAGATCGCGCGCTATATTCTCGACGAGCCGAACGACATCGCGTTGGAAACCCTGGCGGTCATTGCGTCACGCTGCGACGTCCAGCCGTCGACCATCGTGCGGTTCGCCAAGAGCTTCGGCTTCGAAGGCGCCAGCCAGATGCAGCGGCTGTTCCGGGACGGCCTGCTCAGCAACAATATGGCGCTGGGCTACTCGGAGCGGGTTCGCCAGCTGAACGAGACCACAAGCAAGGCCACAGCCAAGCCCGCCGACCTTCTGGCCGAGTTCGTCGAAGGCAATATTCTCGCACTCCAGAATCTGCTCCAGACCGTTAGCCGAGCCGAGATTCGCGCCGCCGTGGATTTGATCGCCAAGGCCCATACGGTCCATGTCGTCGGCTTCCGACGCTCGTTCCCCGTGGCCTCCTACCTTGTCTACTCCCTGCTGCAGGCTGGCAAGCGTGCTGTTTTCATTGATGGCGTGGCGGGTCTAGCCATGGCGCAGGTTCAGGCCATCAGCCCCCAGGACCTGCTGATAGCCGTCAGCTATCACCCCTACGCCGCCGAGACCGTCGCCGTCGTCGAGGCCGCTCGCGAGAACGGAGCCAAGGTTCTGGCCATCAGCGACAGCTTGGTCAGCCCGGTCGCCAAGCCCGCCGACCTCGTCCTCCAAACCCGGGAATCAGAGGTGCGGAAATTCCGCTCCCTGTCCGCGTCCATGTGTCTCGCTCAGGCCCTCGTGATCAATTTCGCGTTCGAGGCGTCCAAGGAAAAAAGCCCTCGCAAGCGCACGCCGAAGACCTGAAATACGGAATGGAACTAACCTTCCGCAGCAGCACGTTCTGAAACAGCTATTGCGATACCAGAACGAATGGAATAGTTGTTTTGGACGACGGGGAGTGGTCCAGAACACATGGCCGAACATATCAGCCGATCGGAAAGCCAGCGGAGCCTGGACCTGATCACACTCGGCCGCGCCGGCATCGACCTCTATGGCGAGCAGATCGGCGGACGGCTGGAAGAGATGGCGAGTTTCGCCAAATACGTGGGTGGCAGCCCCACCAACACGGCCGTCGGCGGCGCCCGTCTGGGCCTGAGAACCGCCCTCGTCACCCGCGTGGGTCATGACCATTTCGGTCGCTTTTTGATCGAGGAGCTGGCGCGCGAAGGCGTCGACACCAGCGGCATGATCGTCGACCCGGATCGGCTGACGGCGCTCGCCGTTCTCGGCATCCGCGATCCCGACACCTTCCCCCTGATCTTCTTCCGCGAGAACTGCGCCGACATGGCGCTGACTGCCGACGACGTCGATCCGGCCCTGATCGCCCGCGCCGGCGCCCTGCTCGTCAACGGCACCCACCTGTCCCAGCCCGGCGTCTTCGCCGCTAGCCTCAAGGCGGCCGAACTGATGAAGGCCCAAGGCGGCCGGGTCGTGTTCGACATCGACTATCGCCCGGTCCTCTGGGGCCTCGCCTCGAAGGCCAACGGCGAGGACCGGTTCGTCGCCAGCGCCCGTGTGACCGAGGAACTCCAGCGCATCCTGCCCCTATGCGACCTGATCGTCGGCACCGAGGAGGAGATCCACATTCTGGGCGGCACGACCGACACGGTCGCCGCTCTCCGCGCCATCCGCGCCCGGACCAAGGCCCTGCTGGTCTGCAAGCGCGGCGCGGACGGCTGCGTCGCTTTCCCGGGGGATGTTCCCGATTCCCTGGACGACGGCGTGGTCGGCCGCGGCTTTCCGATCGAGGTGTTCAATGTACTGGGCGCCGGCGACGCTTTCATGGCCGGCTTCCTGCGCGGCTGGCTGCGCGACCTGCCTCTGGAGACCTGCTGCGAGTTCGCCAATGCCTGCGGAGCGCTCGTGGTGTCGCGCCACGGCTGCGCCCCGGCCATGGCATCCTGGGATGAGCTTCAGGTCTTCCTAGCCGGAACCTGGCCCCACCGCCTGCGCGACAGCGCAGAGCTGGAACAGTTGCACTGGTCGTCCAACCGCCATCTCGACCATGACGACCTGACCGTTCTCGCCATCGACCACCGCAGCCAGTTCGAGGACCTGATCGCCGAACTCGGCGTCGGCGATGCGAAGGCCGTCGCCCATTTCAAGAACCTTGCTCTCAAGGCCGTCGACCGCATGGCCCAGGGCGACCGCCGCTATGGCCTTCTGCTAGACGGCCGCTTCGGCGCCCGAGCGCTCGAGGCCGCCGCCGACCTGCCCTACTGGATCGGCCGCCCGATCGAGGAGCCCGGCTCGCGTCCGATCGCCTTCGAAGGCTCCCCAGATGTCGCCGCCACCCTTCGGGAATGGCCGATCAATCACGTCGTCAAATGCCTGGTCTTCTATCACCCGGACGACGACGCCGAGATGCGCGCGCGTCAGGACCGCCAGATCCTGCGCCTGTTCGATGCCTGCCGCGCGACCCGCCACGAGTTCCTGCTGGAGATCATCGCCTCCAAGCATGGGCCGGTGGACAGTGATACGATCGCGCGCGTGATCGATCATGTGTACGACCTGGGCATCTATCCCGACTGGTGGAAGCTCGAACCCACCAGCGACCCACAGGCTTGGGCCGCCAGCCAGGCCGCCGTCCTGCGTCACGATCCACGCTGCCGGGGCATCGTCCTTCTCGGACTGTCCGCGCCGCAGGAAGAGATCCTGGCCGGCATCGCCGCCGCCGCCCCCTTCCCGCTAGTCAAGGGTTTCGCGGTAGGCCGCACCATCTTTCAGGACGTCGCTGCGCGCTGGCTGCGCAAGGAGATCGACGACGACGGCGCGGTCGGTCAATTGACCGCCAACCTCAGCGTCCTCGCCGAAGGCTGGCGCGCCGCTCGTGACGCCAGGGCCGCCGCATGAACCGCACGGTCCGCCTGACCATGGCCCAGGCCCTGGCCCGTTGGATGAGCGTCCAGGGCGTCGAGGTCGATGGAACGATCGTTCCATACTTCGCGGGCGTCTGGGCCATCTTCGGCCACGGCAATGTCGCCGGCATGGGCGAGGCCCTCGCCGCCATGGAGGACAGTCTCCCGACCTTCCGCGCCCATAACGAACAGGGCATGGCCCACGCCGCCATCGCCTTCGCCAAACAGTCGCGCCGTCGCCGCGCCATGGCCTGCACCACCTCGATCGGTCCCGGCGCGACCAACCTGGTCACCGCCGCCGCCCTGGCCCACGTCAACCGCCTGCCGGTCCTGTTCCTGCCCGGCGACATCTACGCATCCCGCCGTCCCGACCCGGTCCTGCAACAGCTCGAGGATTTCGCCGACGCGACCGTCAGCGCCAACGACTGCTTCCGCCCGGTTTCCCGCTATTTCGATCGCATCACGCGGCCGGAGCAGATCCTCGACGCCCTGCCCCGCGCCATGGCGGTGATGACCGATCCGGCCACCTGTGGTCCGGCGACCCTGGCCCTGTGCCAGGACGTCCAGGCCGAGGCCTTCGATTATCCGGAGAGCTTCTTCGAACCCCGCGTCTGGCGCACGCGCCGCCTCCGCCCTGACCAGCAGGAACTCGCCGACCTCGCCGACGCCCTGAAGACCGCCAGAGCCCCGCTGATCGTCGCCGGCGGCGGCGTCCTCTACTCCGAGGCCGAGGCTGTCCTCGCCGACTTCGCCGCCTACACCGGCGTACCGGTTGCGGAGACGCAAGCCGGCAAGGGCGCCCTCGTCTGGGACCATCCCCAGTCACTCGGCTCCATCGGCGTAACGGGAACCAGCGCCGCCAATGCGGCCGCCGAGGCCGCCGACCTGATCGTCGCCATCGGCACGCGGCTTCAGGACTTCACCACCGGTTCACGCACCCTGTTCGCGGGCAAGCGCCTGTTCCAGATCAACGTCGCCCTCCACGACGCCGGCAAGCATGACGCGCACCCCGTCCTCGGCGACGCCCGCGCGGTGATGGAAGAGTTGTCCGAGGCGCTTGGCGACTGGACAGTCCCCACCGCATGGCGTGACGCTTGTTTCTCTGGCGTCACCGAATGGAGCGCCGCCTGGGACCGTGCCACCGCTCCGTCCGACGCCCTGCCTTCAGACGCCCAGGTCATCGGCGCCGTCTGGCGTCAGGCCTCGGAGGATGCCGTCGTCGTCTGTGCAGCGGGCGGCCTGCCCGGAGAGCTGCACAAGCTGTGGCGCTCACATCGCCCCGGCGGCTACCACGTCGAATACGGCTTCTCCTGCATGGGCTACGAGGTCGCGGGCGGGCTGGGCGTCAAGATGGCCGATCCTTCGCGCGACGTCTTCGTCATGGTCGGCGACGGCAGCTATCTGATGCTGAACTCCGAGCTGGCGACCTCCGTCATGCTGGGCGCCAAGATCACCGTCGTCCTGCTCGACAACCGGGGCTACGGCTGCATCAACCGCCTGCAACAGGCGACCGGCGGACGGCCATTCAACAATCTTCTGGACGACGCTCGCCACGACGTGATGCCCGACATCGACTTCGCCGCCCATGCCCGCAGCCTGGGCGCCTCGGCCGAGAAGGTCACGGGCGTCGCCGGGCTGAAACAGGCGCTGGCCCGCGCCGCCGCCAGCGACAAATCCTACGTCATCGTGATCGACACCGATCCGACGATCACCACGCCCGAGGGCGGCTGCTGGTGGGACGTCGCCGTCCCCGAGGTCTCGTACCGCGCCGAGGTCCAGGCCGCCCGCCGCGAATACGAGTTCAAGCTTACCGGAGACGACCGATGACTATCCGCTGGGGGGTCAGCCCCATTGCCTGGGCCAATGACGACATGCCCGAACTGGGCGGCGACACGACTCTGGACGCCCTTCTCACCGACGTGAAGGAGATCGGCTTCGAAGGCGTCGAACTGGGCAACAAGTTTCCGCGCAACGCCGCGACCCTGAAGCCGATCATGGAGAGCTACGGCGTCGATATCATCGGCGGCTGGTATTCCTCGAACCTGCTGGTTCGCGACGCCGAGGCGGAGATAGCCGCCATGGCCGGTCACATGACGCTGCTGAAGGCCATGGGCTCGACAGTCTTCGTCCTGGCCGAAACTTCCAACGCCACCCACGGCGATCGTGACGGCGGTCGGCTCGACACACACCCGATCCTGACCGACGACCAGTGGGCCCTCTTCGGCGAGCGGCTGAACGCGGTGGCGGCCTACGTCAACGAACAGGGCCTGCGCTTCGCCTATCACCACCACCTCGGCACGGCGGTGGAGACCAAGGCCGAACTGGAACGGTTCTTCTCGGTCACCGGCGACCATGTTGGTCTGGTGCTGGACAGCGGCCACGCGACCTATGGCGGCATCGACCCGGTCGAGGTCGTAGAGACCCACCCCGAGCGCGTGAACCACGTCCATTGCAAGGACGTCCGTACCAGCCGCCACAGCGAATTCTACGCCGGCGGCCACAGCTTCCTGAATGGGGTCGTCGGCGGCATGTTCACCACGCCCGGCGACGGCGACTACGACTTCGCCCCGCTGATGCGCGCACTGAAGGGCATGGACTACTCCGGCTGGATCGTCATCGAGGCCGAACAAGACCCGGCCATCGCTGATCCCCGCACCTACAATCAGGCCGGCCTCGACACCCTGAAGCGTCTCGCCGCCGAAGCCGGGCTGATCTGATGTCGCTTCTGGTTCGCCCCCAGACGCCGGATGCGCAAGGCGTCGTTACCGACGTGACCCCTGAGAGCGCCGGCTGGACCTACGTCGGCTTCCGCGTCGTGAAGCTGGCCCCCCGCCAGTCCTACAGCGGCGCCGAGGCCGGCCGCGAAGCCTGCCTCGTCATCCTCTCCGGCAAGGTCTCGGTCGAGGCGGGCAGCGAGGTCCATGCCGATCTGGGCGCACGCCGCGACGTCTTCGATGGCCCGGCGACCTCCGTCTATCTGCCCGCCGACCTGCCCTATGCGATCACGGCCGAGAGCGACGCCGAGATCGCCGTCTGCACCGCCCCCGGCACAGGCGCGGGCGCTGTGCGCGTCCTGCATTCCGACGCCGTCGAGGTGCGTGGTCAGGGGACCAACACCCGCCACGTTCGCAACATCCTGTCCGAAGCCGACGATGTCGCCGAGAGCCTTCTGGTGGTCGAGGTGGTCACTCCTGGCGGCAACTGGTCCAGCTATCCGCCGCACAAGCACGATCGCGACGCTGTCCCGGAAGAGACCCTGCTTGAAGAGACCTACTACCACCGGCTCTCCCCGCCCCAGGGCTTCGCCTTCCAGCGCGTCTACACCGACGCTCGCGACCTCGACGAGACCATGGCGGTGCAGGACGGCGATGTCGTCCTGGTCCCGCGCGGCTACCACCCGGTCGGCGCCCCGCACGGCTACGACCTCTACTATCTCAACGTCATGGCCGGCCCGGTCCGCAAATGGATCTTCCACAACGATCCCGCCCACGACTGGATCGTGAGGCGATAGGCATTCCCATGAGACAGGTTCACCATATCATCGCCGGCGACGCCGCCGGCTCCGCCTCGCGCCACGGCGAGGTCTTCAACCCCAGCCTCGGCGAGGTCCAGGCTCGCGTCAGCCTGGGTGCCGCCGCCGATCTGGAGCGCGCCGTCGCCGCCGCAAGGGCCGCCCAGCCCGGCTGGGCCCGCACCAATCCGCAACGCCGCGCCCGCGTCATGTTCCGCTTCAAAGAGCTGATCGAGGCGAACATGCAGTCGCTGGCCGAACTGCTGTCGTCGGAACACGGCAAGGTCGTCGCCGACGCCAAGGGCGACATCCAGCGCGGCCTCGAGGTCATCGAATTCTCCTGCGGCATCCCCCACGCGCTGAAGGGCGAATACACGCAGGGTGCCGGCCCCGGCATCGACGTCTATTCGATGCGTCAGCCGGTCGGCATCGGCGCCGGCATTACGCCTTTCAACTTCCCGGCCATGATCCCCATGTGGATGTTCGGTCCGGCCATCGCCTGCGGCAACGCCTTCATCCTCAAGCCCTCCGAGCGTGATCCGTCGGTGCCAAACCGCCTGTGCGAACTGATGCTGGAGGCCGGCCTGCCCGAAGGCATCCTCCAGGTCGTGCATGGCGACAAGGAGATGGTCGACGCCATCCTGGATCACCCGGCCATCGGCGCGATCAGCTTCGTCGGCTCCTCCGACATCGCCCAATATGTCTATGCCCGGGGCGCCGCCGCCGGGAAGCGCGTCCAGGCCATGGGCGGGGCCAAGAACCACGGCATCGTCATGCCCGACGCCGATCTGGATCAGGTCGTGTCCGACCTCTGCGGTGCAGCCTTCGGCTCGGCCGGCGAGCGCTGCATGGCCCTGCCTGTCGTCGTGCCGGTCGGCCAGCAGACGGCAGAAGCCCTGCGCGCCAAGCTGATCCCGGCCATCGAGGCCCTGAGCGTCGGCGTCTCCCACGATACGGACGCCCACTATGGGCCCGTCGTCACCGCCGTCCACAAGAAGCGCATCGAGAGCTGGATCCAGACGGGCGTTGACGAGGGTGCCGAACTGGTCATCGACGGCCGCGACTTCACGCTTCAGGGCCACGAGAACGGCTTCTTCGTCGGCCCCTCGCTGTTCGACCACGTTACCCCGACCATGGAATCCTACAAGGAAGAGATCTTCGGCCCCGTGCTCCAGATCGTCCGGGCACCCGACTTCGAAAGCGCCCTCGCCCTCGCCGACGACCATCAGTACGGCAACGGCGTCGCCATCTTCACCCGCAACGGCCATGCGGCGCGCGAGTTCGCCGCCCGCGTCCAGGTCGGGATGGTCGGCATCAACGTGCCCATCCCCGTGCCCGTCGCCTACCACTCCTTCGGCGGGTGGAAGCGGTCCGGCTTCGGCGATCACAACCAGCACGGAATGGAAGGCGTCCGATTCTGGACGCGCATGAAGACCGTGACCCAGCGCTGGCCGGACGGCATGGTCCAGGGCGCCGCAGCCGACGCCTTCGTGATCCCGACCATGAGCTGAGCGTGACGCGCGGCACGCGAGATCGCCGCGCAAGCCAAGAACGACTTCCCCGGCAACGACTGGGGCAGCAGGAGGACCGCCAGTGACCGACCCCATCGCCGCTACGCCTGCGATGCCCACGCATCCGACCCGCCCAGTGCGCTGGTACAACATGGCCGCCTACGGTCTGAACGACATCCTGGGCGGCGGGTCGATGACCGTCATCGGCACATGGATCCTGTTCTTCTACACCACCTTCTGCGGCCTCTCGGTCGCCCAGGCGACGCTGATCTTCGGCGTGGCACGCATCCTCGACGCTGTCGCCAGCCCTGTCATCGGCCACCTGTCGGACAGCATGGGCCGAGGCTGGCTGGCGCGCACCTTCGGGCGGCGGCGCTTCTTCATCCTGGCGGCGATCCCGCTGCTGCCGTCCTTTGCCTTCATGTGGGTGCCTGGCCAGACCTTCTGGTACTACCTGATCACCTACGTCCTGTTCGAGCTGGTCTACGCGATGGAGATCATCCCGTACGAGACCCTCGCCTCGGAAATGGCCACTGATTACAAGACCAAGGCCCAGATGGCCGGAGCACGAATCCTGTGCGGCCAGCTGGCCTCCGCCGGCGCCGCCTTCCTGCCGGGCTGGCTGATCACCCAGCTGGGGCCGGACGATCCCAACACCTACCTCTACATGGGCATCGTCTTCGCCGGCCTGTTCATGGTCGTCGCCGGCCTGCTCTACGCTTTCAGCTGGGAGCGCCGGCGCCCGCCCGAGCTGGAGGAGGCCGAGTTGCGCGCCCGTCCGAGCCTGCTCAGCCACATGGGCTCGCTGTACCGCAACCTGTTCTCGACCCTGCGTATCCGGGCCTTCCGACTGCACCTCGGCATGTATCTCGGCGGCTATATCAGCCAGGACATCTACAACGCCGCCTTCACCTATTTCGTCGTCTTCGCCCTGAGCGGATCGGCAGCCATCGTGGCCGGCCTGGTCGGCGTCACCTCTCTGGTGCAACTGGTCTCGGTGATCATCGCGATCAACTTCGCCATCCGTCTGTCGCCGGCCGCAGCCTATCGCTTCGCGGCCCTCAGCTTTGGCCTCGGCGTGGTGATCTTCATCAGCATGTATCTCGCCGGCTACAACGCCGCCTCGGTCCTGCTGTGGCTGCCGGTCGTAGTGGCGGGCCTAGGTCGCGGTGCCCTCTATTACGTGCCGTGGGCCACCTACAACTACATGGCCGACGTGGACGAGATCGTCACCGGTCGCCGCCGTGAGGGGGCCTTCGCCGGCGTCATGACCTTCGTCCGTAAAATGAGCCAGGCCGGCGCCGTCATCCTAGTCGGTCAGGTCATGGAGGCCGCCGGCTTCGTCTCGGGCGCCGACATCCAGAGTCCCCAGGCCATCTTCGCTATCGTCGCCGTCCTCGGCATCGGCACTCTGGTCGTCCTGATCCTCGGCGTCCTGGTTTCGACCCGGTTCAGGCTCAACCCCGTCAACCACGGCATCCTGCTGGAAGAGATCGAACGCTTCCGCTCCGGCGAACGCACCCCTTCCGACCCGGAACACCAGCGCATCGTCGAGGACCTGTCGGGATGGAAATACGACCGCCTGTGGGGCAACAACCCCGTCGCCCGCCGCTGACCGCCCGCCCTGTTCAGGAGTACCCCATGGCCGCTCTCACCCACCTCGTTCCGCGCGCCCAGGTTACCGACGCCATCGCCCGGCTGATCGACAACCTGATCAATATCACGGACGAGACCGGCGAGTTCCTGATGACGCTCGAGGACGGCCGCGTCATCGACACCAAGGGCTGGAACGACTGGGAATGGACCCACGGCGTAGGCCTGTTCGGCCTGTGGCGGCTGTATGAGCAGACCGGCGACGCCGAGGCGTTCCGGGTCATCACCCAGTGGTTCGCCGACAGGTTCGCGGTCGGCACACCGACCAAGAACATCAACACCATGTCGCCGATGCTGGCCCTGGCCTACCTCTACGAGGAAACGGGCAAACCGTCGTATCGGCCCTATCTGGAAGCTTGGGCCGAGTATTTGGTGGCTAACGATGGTCTGCCGAAGACGGAGGAAGGCGGCTTTCAACACATCACCTATGACACGGTGAACTATCAGCAGCTGTGGGACGACACCCTGATGATGTCGGTCCTGCCCCTGGCAAAGATCGGCCTTCTGCTCGACCGTGCGCACTACGTCGAGGAGGCCAAACGCCAGTACCTGTTGCACATCAAATACCTGACCGACCGCCAGACGGGGCTCTGGTATCACGGCTGGACCTTCGACGGCCGCCACCACTTCGCCGGAGCCCTGTGGGCGCGCGGCAACTGCTGGGTCACCATCGCAATCCCCGAGTTCATCGAGATGCTGGATTTGCAGCCTGGCGATGCGCTTCGGACCTTCCTGATCGACGCGCTCGAACAGCAGGTCGCCACCCTGGCGAAGCATCAGGATGACAGCGGCCTGTGGCACACCCTGCTGCTGGATCCTTCTAGCTATCTGGAAGCCTCCGCGACCGCCGGCTTCGCCTACGGCATCCTGAAGTCGGTGCGAAAGGGCTATCTGCCGCGCAAGTACGAGGCCGTCGGCCTCAAGGCCGTCCAGGCGGTGCTCGACAACATCGCGCCCTCGGGAGAGCTCCAGCAGGTGAGCTTTGGCACGGCGATGGGACACGACATGCAGTTCTACAAAGATATCCCGGTCACCTCGATGCCCTACGGCCAAGCCCTGGCTGTCGTCGCGCTCACCGAGTTTATGCGAACCTATATTTGATACTCGACCACCACCGAGTTCACGAACTCCACGCCCAGCGGGAGACTTCAACTGCCTCGTCACTCTAGCGATGATCCTGTCTTGCCGAGGATCATTCTCCTTAGCCAAGGCGAGCCGAATGTTGCGACGGGCGTTTGCCCCGATCGCGTGTTTGACACAATCTCACGGGCTGAGCTTCATGTGTTCGAGGTTGCAGACGCCCTCGCGGACATCCTCGTCTGCTGCGGTGGGGGATACACACGGCTCTTCTACGACAAGGAAGGCGTGGACGTCGCACGGTGGCTCAACGCTGCAGGGTTTAATGCCTATGTCCTGATCCACCGATTGCCCGGCACGCGCTCGGATGACGGGACGGTAAGAGCCTCGTCAGTCCCTCTGGACGACGCGATTGAAGCCTTGGCGCATCTGGGTCTTGATCGACCATATTTCGTCCTCGGACTGTCGTCCGGCGGGCACCTCGCCGGGGCCGTCGCCTGCAACGCAAAACAGCGACCTCGGGGGTTGCTCATTGCCTACGGTCCGATCAACGCCAACCACCGGAGCTACAAGGCACCTGCCGGCAAGCCCGACTATCCGCCACGG
The DNA here is from genome assembly GCF_058681135.1 of Brevundimonas sp. FV1ye28. NCBI lineage: Bacteria > Pseudomonadati > Pseudomonadota > Alphaproteobacteria > Caulobacterales > Caulobacteraceae > Brevundimonas > Brevundimonas sp. FV1ye28. Next base: position 1,123,823 of record NZ_CM178731.1, read on the forward strand.
GAGAAGCAGGCTTTCTACGACGCTTGGCCTGTGTTCATCGCGAGCGAGCCTCGCGGCGTTCCGAGCTGTCCGACTTTCCTCGCCTACGCGCTCCATGACCAGTCAGTGCCGGTCGACCACGCCTTGAACGCGATCGCTGCTGGCCGAGATCTGGGCCTCGATCTCGACACCCATATTTTCGGCAAGGCTTGCCACGGCTTCGCTGTTCGCGACCTCAAAGGCTCCGAATCAGACTGGCCCGACTTGGCGGAGCGCTGGATACGACGCAAGCTCAACGAGCGAAGCCTGTAGACCATGCCCTCCTTCAGGGTTTGAAGGTTCGGAAGGGAGGTCGCCTTGAGCCGGGACCGGTCGTCCCGAGTGAGATCGCCGTAGACCGCAGCCTGCACCCTCCAAGCGATGAGATGGCGTACGAGGCGGACTGATCTGAGCTTGGGCGGAGATTCCCATCGCTCTCGCCACTCGTCGCGCAGGGCCGTCAGCGGCATCTTCTCAAGACTAGCCAGGAACGCTTGAAGCTCGTTGTCAGCCGCCGACATCCGACCCTCCCTGTGGTCTGAGGCGGCGACGTTTCCACGCTAAAACATTACAAAACATGAGCTACAAAAGCATTTTTTTGCAGCAACTTAGCGATCATAACTGGAGACGATTTGTCAGATGACTGGGTGCACCTCCACCGGCCGGCAACCCGGGGATCCTTCCAGACCCAACTGAAAGCCCCGGTGCTGTGGAGGGCTTTCAGCGTGGGAATCTCTGCTCCTGACTGATGACGGGCCAGGCGTCGCTTTTCAGACCGCAACGACTGGATCGTCAGCCCGCCCGCCATTCCGTGAGCACGGTGCCACTGGCATCTTCGAAGGCCACCCGATCCATCCGCGCGGCCGCGACACAGACCGGACGCTGATCCGGACCCGACGCTTTGCAGCGGATCGCGCGGCCTCCTGGAAAACCGACGACCCGGCCTTCGAGCACAAGCCGGTAGCCGTCGACGGGCGCAACCAGGGTCTGGCCAGCCTCTGGACGGACGGAGAAGGCGTAGGCGCGCCCGTTTCGCCTTCCCACTCGCGAGCCGTCCGCTTCGAACACCGCAGCGATGCCCAAGGTCTGAGGCGAGGCTGTCGCTCCCACGGTCAGGAGCGGATCTGTCGGCGCAGAAGGACAAGCCTCGGCCGTCATCCAGGGTCGTGGGACCCAGAAACCTTCGACAGCCTCCCATGTCGCCGCCGCGCGCGTACCGAGCGGAGCGGCGATGAGAGCCGAGTCCGTCCAGTCGCCCGGGCTCAGGCTGAGTTGGATGGTTTTGTTGTCGTCCCCCCAGGACCAGCGGGCGATGCCCTGCTCCGCATCGGGCCCGCCTGCTATCGACGGCCCGGAACATCCGAACGGCATACGAACGGTGAAGCTCCGCCCGATCAGGGGATCCGTCGTCACCGCAGTCGCGCCCTCCGCATAGGCAGACGCCGCCCGTGCGGCTGCGTTGATCAGATCGCCGCGACTGAGCGCCGTCTGAGGTTGGGGCGCGGCTGGATTGGTCTTCTCCGCCGCGACAACGGGTGGATCGGCGGGTACGGGCGCGGGCGGCGCGTCCGTCGCTCGGTCGCACTGCACGAGCGGCAAGGCGGCTGCGGACACGAGAGCCGCCGCCAGGATCGACCGGCGACGCGACATCGGAGCGTGACGTGACATCTGAAGACTCTAGCACGAGAAAGCCCGCGAACGCGACTTTGATGCGGCAAGGCTTGACCCGGCGCCGTTGGCGGCGTCAGCAAGGGAGATGGAATTCAATCAGATCGCGGCTCTGGTCGTCCTGGTCGCCGTAGTCGGCGTCCTGATTCACGGGAAGGTCCGATCGGACGTCGCGGCTCTGTCTGCGGCGGCGGCTCTTCTCTTGATGGGCGTCATCCGACCGGTAGAAGTGCAAGGTGCCTTCGCCAGCCCTGCGGTCATCGCCCTCGCCTGTCTGTTCGTCATCGCCTACGCCATCGAGCTTTCAGGTCTGCTGGGTCTCTTGATCCGGCAGGCGACGGCGCTTTGCGCACGCCTCGGCGCCTTCGGGCTTTGGTTCGTCATCGTCCTTTGTGGCGGCGCTTCCGCTTTTCTCAACAACACGCCGATCGTGGTCTTGGCGGCCCCGGTCGTGAAGGACGTCGCCACCTCGCTGAACCTGTCGCCCAAACGGTTTTTGATCCCGCTCAGCTACATCACCATCATGGGCGGCGCCTGCACGCTGATCGGCACCTCGACCAATCTGCTGGTCAACGACATGGCGCGAAACGCCGGCCAGCCGGTTTTCGGCATGTTCGAGATCACGCCCGTGGCCCTGATCGTCGCGGCCGTCGGCGGGCTCTATCTTTTCCTGATCGGCGGTCGTCTGCTGGCGGGTCAGAAGGACGAAGAGACGACCCTTCATGGTCCGCATGAGCAGACGGGCGATGGCCTGATGGGCGATGTCGAACTGTTCGCAGTCGACCGCGCCTTCGACCTGCGCCGGGCCTCGATCTCTCTCGTCGTCTTCACGGGCGTGATCGCCGCCGCCGCCCTGGGAATAGCGCCCATCGCCGCTTCGGCCTTCGCCGGCGCGGTCATCCTCATCCTCTTGCGGGTCATCAGTCCGGAAGAGGCCTATGCGGGATTGCGACCCGAGGTGCTCCTGCTGATCGCCGGCATGGTCGTGGTCGGCCTTGCGATCGAGGTGACCGGACTGGCGGCCTCGGGAACGGCACTGCTGATCGACTTCATTCGGCCGTTCGGTCCGCTCGTCGCTCTCGCCATCCTCTACGGCGTCACCCTGTTCGCGACCGAGTTCCTGTCGAACGCTGCCGTCGCGGTCCTGATCACCCCCGTCGCGGTGGCCCTGGCGGAAAGTCTGGGCGTCGATCCCCGGCCGTTCCTGATCGCGGTCATGATGGCGGCCTCCGCCGCCTTCGCGACGCCGTTCGGATATCAGACCAATGTGCTCGTGTTCCAAGTGGGCAAGTACAAGTACATGGATTTCGTCCGCGTCGGCGTGCCGTTGAACCTGGTCACCTGGATCGCCGGGGTCATCGCCATTCCGGTCTTCTTCCCCTTCTGACACCGATCACCGGCAAGTTCTGGTTTCAGCCCGTCGAAGCCTTTCCATCGGACAGATCGATCGAGGGCTGGTGCGTGAAACCGCGCAGGCCGCCGACCGCCTGGGCGTCGCGGCCGATTTCGACATCGCTCTCGGCATAGGCGACCAGCATCCGCGCGACATCGACCAGTGCGCTTTCGTGGATCCGCTCATAGCCGTGGCTGGCGTCGATCCCGAAGGTGACCAGGGCGGTGCGGATATCTGCGCCCGATTCGAGCGCCGAGGCCGAGTCGGAGCGATAGTAGCGGAACACGTCCTTCTGGTGCGGGATGTCGTGGTCGCGGGCCAGTTGGACCAGCTTGCGCGACAGGTGCCAGTCGAACGGACCGGTCTGATCGGCCATGGCGATGGTGACGCCGAACTCCGACGAATTCTGCCCCGGCGCAGTCGTTCCGTTGTCCACCGTGACCATGGCCGCCACGTCCGGGATGAGCACGGAAGAAGCCCCCAGGCCGACCTCCTCGGCGATGGTGAACAGCCACCAGGTATCGACCGTCGGCATGCGTTCTTCCCGGATCATGCACTCCAGCGCGGCCAGCAAGGCAGCGACACCCGCCTTGTCGTCCAGATGGCGCGAGACGATGAACCCTGTCTCCATAAACTCCGGCTGGGGGTCGATGGCGACGATGTCGCCGACGTCGACGCCGAGGGCCAGGGTGGCGTCCCGGTCGTGAGTCACCGCATCGATCCGAAGTTCGACCTGACGCCAGTTCACCGGCTGGGTGTCCACCTCTTCATTGAAGGTGTGGCCCGAGGCCTTCAGAGGCAGGATCGTCCCGCGCCAGGTTCCGCCTTCGGAGAAGATCGTCGCTCGCGCCCCTTCCGCGAAGCGCGAGGACCAGTTGCCGATGGGGACGAGTTCGAGCCGTCCGGTGTCCTTGACCGCCTTCACCTGCGCGCCCAGCGTATCGACGTGGGCGACGATGGCGCGGGCCGGCTTGGGCGCTCGGCCCGGCAGCCGGGCACGGATGGCGCCCCGTCGGGTCAGCTCATAGTCCATGCCCAGCCGATCCAGTTCGCGGCACAGCATCCAGACGGCCTCGTCGGTGTAGCCGGTGGGGCTGGGCGTGTTCAGCAGGTCGGCCAGACGGGCCTTCAGATAGTCGAGATCGATCGTGGGGCGGGCCAAGGGGCCTCCTTCAGGCTTAGGAGCGCGGGACGGAACGCGCGGCGGTCGGCGCCGACAAGGGGAACAGCAGATCGACAAAACGCTCCGCCGTCGGTTGAGGTTCGTGGTTGGCCAGGCCCGGACGCTCGTTGGCTTCGATGAAGGCGTACTCGGCTTCACGCGGAGACCGGACCATCAGATCGATGCCGGTCACCGGAATATCGATGGCCCGGGCGGCGGCGATGGCGGCGCGGATCAGCGTCGGATGCACCTCCTCAGTGACGTCGTGAATCGTGCCTCCCAAGTGGAGGTTGGCGGCCTTGCGCACCAGAATCTCCGCCCCGTCTGGAGCTACGTCTTCCAGCTTGTATCCAGCCTCGGCCAGAGTCCGTTCCGTCTCGGCGTCGATGGGGATGGTCGATTCACCATCGGTGGCGGCGGCCCGACGACGGCTCTGATGCTCGATCAGCGCGCGCAAGGTCGAACGGCCATCGCCGACGACGCGCGGCGGACGCCGCAGGGCGCAGGCGACGACCTTGTAGTCGATCACGACCAGCCGCAGATCCTCGCCCTGAACCTGTTCCTCGATCAGCACCTCGGGACAGATTCGGCGGGCCCGGTTCAGGGCGGTCTGCACCTCGCTCATGGTCTTCAGCCCGACTGCGACACCCTGGCCCTGCTCGCCACGAGCGGGCTTGACGACGAGGCTGCCGTGGGCCTCCAGCCCCGCGTCGATCGAGGACGGCTCGTCCGGGTCGAAACGCGCGGGCACACGAACGCCGGCCGCCTCGACGATACGGCGGGTCATCCGCTTGTCGTCGCAGATGCTCAGGGCCACGGCGGACGTCAGTTCCGACAGGCTTTCACGACACCGCACGGTGCGGCCGCCCCAGTTCAGCCGGAACAGCCCACCTTCCGCGTCGACGATCTCGGTATGGATGCCCCGGCGGCGCGCTTCGTTGACGATGATACGGGCATAGGGATTCAGGTCGTGATCGTCGGTCGGCCCGACGAACAGCGCCTCGTTGATCGGGTTCTTGCGTTTCACCCCGAAGAACGAGACCCGGCGGAAGCCGAGCTTTTCGTACAGGGCGATGGCCTGTTCGTTGTCGTGCATGACCGACAGATCCATGTGGGCGAGGCCCTGGGTCTTGAAATGCTCCGCCAGGCGACGGACCAGGGCTTCGCCAACCCCCGGCTGGGTCGCCTGAGGATCGACGGCGAGGCACCAGAGGGACGAGCCGCACTCGGGGTCGGCGAAGGCGCGCAGATGATTGACGCCGGTGACGGTGCCGATGACCCGACCCGTCGCCGTGTCCTCCGCCACGAAATAGGTCAGGGTACGGTCGTCGCGACGCGACCAGAAGAACTCAGGCGGAACCGGCACCATCTTGCGTTTGGCGTAGATGTCGTTGACAGCCTGGGCGTCCATCTCCGAGGTCAGGCGGCGCACGGTGAAGCCGCGCGGCTGGCGGCGACTGGCGCGATAGGTCGCCAGCTCCAGCCGGAAGGTGTCCGACGGATCCAGAAACAGTTCCTGGGGCGCCGAAGCCAGCAGGACGTGCGGCTTGCGCACATAGAAGGCGATGTCGCGCCGGTCGGGTCCCTCCGCGCGCAGGGCTTCGACCAGCGGCTCGGGCGTGTCGAACGTCTGGGCGAACAGCAGCCGGCCCCAGCCACAGTCCAGCACCGCGTCCGGCGTCGGACCACCGCCGTCCTGCCCCTGGACCGGCGGCTTCAGCCCTTCATGGCGCAAGCGTTTGAGCCGATGGGCCTTCGACCGTTCGGGCCGGATGTCAGACGCCATGGTTCTGCATCCACATCTCGAGGACGGCGACCTGCCAGAGCTCGGAGCCGCGCAGCGGCGTGATGTGCTCGGTCGGATTGGCGAACAGGGTGTCCAGATAGGTCTTGTCGAACAGGCCGCGATCGCGCGCCGCCTGATTGGTCAGGGCCTCGCGCACCATTTCCAGATACGGTCCCTGGATGTATTTCAGGGCGGGCACGGGGAAGTATCCCTTCTTGCGGTCGATCACTTCGGACGGGACCACCAGGCGGGCGGCCTCCTTCAGAACGCCCTTGCCGCCTTGGGATAGCTTGTGCTCGGGCGGGATACGGCCGGCCAGTTCAACCAGTTCGTGGTCGAGGAAGGGCACGCGCGCCTCCAGACCCCAGGCCATGGTCATGTTGTCCACGCGCTTTACGGGATCGTCGACCAGCATCACCTGGCTGTCGAGGCGGAGGGCCTGATCGACAGGGGTCGCGGCGCGCCCTTGCGCGAAATGGGCCTCGACCAGGGCGCGACTGACGTCGGTGTCGGCCATGTAGGCACCGTTCAACTGGGTCTTCAACGTCGCGTGGCTGCGGTCGAAGAAGGCCTTGGCGTAGGTCTCAACAGGATCGGTCGCGCCCAGCATCGGCGGATACCAATGGTAGCCGGCGAACACCTCGTCGGCGCCCTGGCCCGACTGGACCACCTTGATGTGCTTCGAGACTTCCTGGCTCAGCAGATAGAAGCCGACATTGTCATAGCTGACCATCGGCTCCGACATCGCGCCGATGGTGCCCGGCAGGGCCTCCATCAGCCGCTGGTGCGGCACGAAAATCTGGTGGTGTTTGGTCCCATAATGTTTGGCGATCAGATCCGAATAGACGAACTCGTCGCCCTTCTCGCCGTTGGCCTCCTCGAAGCCGACGGAGAAGGTCATCAGATCCTTCTGACCCAGTTCGGCCAATAGGCCGACGATCAGGCTGGAATCCACACCGCCCGACAGAAGGACGCCGACCGGCACGTCGGCGACCATGCGGCGCTTCACCGCTTCACGCAGACTGTCCAGAACCCGGTCGCGCCAGTCCTCAGCGCTCAGGCCCGCATCTTCGGCATGGCGCGTCATGTCGGGCTGCCAGTAGAGCGTGTCCTTCGCCGTGCCGTCCGCCTCGATCACCCGAATGGTCGCCGGCGGGAACTTCTTCACGCCCTTGAGGATGGTGTGCGGCGGCGGCACCACGGCGTGGAAGGTCATATAGTGGTGCAGGCCGACCGGATCGATGGTCTTGTCCACATCGCCCGCCGCCAGCAGGGCCGGCAGGGTCGAGGCGAAACGCAGGCGCTTGCCCTGTTCGGCCAGATACAGCGGCTTGATGCCGAACCGGTCGCGGGCGATCACGGTGCGGCCGGTGTCGCGTTCATGCAGAACGAAGGCGAACATGCCCTTGAACCGCTCGACGCAGGCCTCGCCCCAGGCCTTCCAGGCCTTGATGATGACCTCGGTGTCGCCGTGCGAGAAGAAGCGGAACCCCATCCCCTGCAGCTCTTCGCGCAGTTCAGGATAGTTGTAGATGCAGCCGTTGAAGGCCAGGGTCACGCCCAGGTCGGCATCCACCATCGGCTGCTGCGCGGCCTCGGAAAGGTCGATGATCTTCAGCCGTCTATGGCCTAGTCCGACTGGCCCCCGCATCACGATGCCCGACCCATCCGGTCCCCGAGGCGAGAGCGCATCCGTCATGCGTTGAACAGCCCCGGCATCGGCCGGTCGTCCGTCGAAGTTGATCTCGCCGCTCAGACCGCACATGGGCCCTCCTTGATTTGTAGAAGCAGCGTGTACAAATGGTTAGTGTACGAAAGAGTTCAACCCAATGACTGATATTTGTCCGGCGCCGAACCCGAATCCAACGGATTCCCTTGTGCGATCGGTTCGGCGGATCGCACAGGCGATCGATGTGCGGTCTCGCGAGATCGCGCGCCTGACGGGTCTCACCCTGCCCCAGCTCCTGGTCCTGCAGTCGATCCGCGGCCTGGGCGAAGTCAGCACCAGCGCCATCTCCCGCGACGTCTCAATGTCACCGCCCACGGTGGTCGCCGTGCTGGACAGGCTGGAGGCGCACGGCATGGTCGTCCGCTATCGATCGATGACGGATCGTCGGATCGTTCATGCCCGCTTGACCGATCAGGGACGCGAGGCATTGACGACCGCGCCCGGCCTGCTCCGCGCCGACGCGCTTTCGCGCTGGTCCGCTCTACCCCTGGACGAGAAGCAAGCCCTCGCGGACGCGATGGAGATGTTGTCGGCCCTCATGACCGTGGAGGCTCCGACCCGCGAAACCGGGTCGGTTTAAGGAGACTCAATCCTTTGGCGGCCATCGTCATCGGGAGAAACGTTTTGGGGGTCCGGTCAGTGCCGGCGGACCAAGGCTTGGCGCCTATTATTCGATCGCCTCCATTGCCGTCAGCGGCACTGACAGCAGAATCTCCATATCGTCAAACATACGGGCTTCAGCGCGGTTGAAGCTCCTCCGACAGAACCAGCGCACGGCGGATGGCCGGGTGGCGGGCCCAGATCGAGGTTTAGCGCCGAAATCCACATTGGTGGTGATAGCAGGCGGTTCGCATCCCACCGACTGCAGGTAACCGCATTCATCACGGCTCGGGCTGAACGCGGAAAGCGATCGAATGGCCGTCGGGCGTCGAAGCCAGGGTGACAAATCTGCCGGCCTGCCCGGGTGCCCAGGACGTAGTGACCGTCCCGGCTTGATGCTCGCCGTAAGAGTAACTCTGTGGATACAGGTGACCGGATACGGTTTCGAACAGGGCAGACGTCAACGGCATGACTGGTCTGGATGCTCGCACATCGCACTGCATCAATCCGCCGTCGGCCTCCACCTCAATCCATGCCGCCGGATTTGTGGGGTCCGTCCATCGCTGGACCCTGAAGTCATCTGTGACGAGAAAGCCAAGCTGATCGCCGTGATACTGGATGCTGTCGTCCAGTTGTTGTCTGACGAAGTGCGCGCAAAGGTCGAGGGCGTGGCGGAGCTGGGTTTCTGTGCGGGAAGGCGTCTCGGCGCAGGCTGCGGCCGTCCAGGTGAGCACAATGACTCTGATCAGGATCCCTGAGCTCATGATCGCCAGTTCCTCGCAGTGTTCAAAAACCACACCGACGCCTGGCCGTTGCCAAGGGCGTCGCTGGCGAGGGCGGGTGCAGCGTGTTGCTTCAATTTTGGCCGGAATGAAACATGGCGTTCACCTGACAGCGCCGTACCCATGGTCAATTGGCGGCGCCGAAGCAGGCCTCCATCGTGGCCACGACCGCGGCGGTCGTGTCTTCGGGGAGGAAGACGAAGTTCGCGCCCACGATTTGTCCGTCAAAGCTGGAGGCCCTGACCTGCAATGCCCTGGCTTCAACGAGCCGCCGCAACAGGGCGGAGAGATCGACCATCGACCAACTGTAGGCGGTGCCTTCAACGACTCTGCCGTCGCCACCGTTGCTGGACCAGGACTGCGTCAGGGAGGCCCCCTCTCGGAAGGCGAACGTCAGAAGGGGTGTTGGTCTGAACGAAAGGCTCCGACCGGAAACACGAAAGAGCCCCTCCAGCCTGTCGACCTCATCGCTCTGACACCGAAAGGTGAGGCTCGCCTGCCAACCCTTACCCCCGGTCTGATTCTGGCGGGTGTCGAGAACGACGCGGGTCGGCCCTTCCGCCGTATCGACGATCCGGGACAGGGTCCAGCGACCAAAGTTCTCTTCGGTTCGGGACTGCGCCCCGGCCAAGCCCGGAAAGCCGAGGAGCAATCCAGCGAGCAGATACCGCACCAGCATCCGTCTTTGCACCGGAGCCGCGACCTGGATCAGCGGACGTAGACCTTGGCGCCCGCGCGGCATGCGGCTGCGGTGCAGGCCGTCATCGCGACTTCCACCGTATGGGGGCCTGAAGTCGTGGCGACGAATCCAAATGTCGGAAGCTGGTCGGGCAGGACGTCGGACCCGATTGAGGAGGAACCGGAAAACACCTCGATATCCAGATTTGTACAATTTTCCGCGCAAAGCCCCACGACGATGTACACAGCCCCTGCGCGGGCGTTGAAGGTAAAGCGGGATCGGCGCCCCTCGGCCAGGTCGACCCGGTGGCTTTCGATCGCGGACAACTCCGGCTGCCGCCGCTCCATCTCGTGAAGGTGTCCGTCAGCCAGGCGTCGCCCTCAGGATCCGCGCGGGGCGCCGCCACCGTCGCACCGGCGCCGAGCGCGATCGCGGCGGCGAAGACGCCGCATGCGCCGAACAGGGACCGAACCCAAGGGGCCTGATCGGGGTTGGAAATCGTCATCTTGTTTGTCCGTGTTGAGAGCCTGTGGCGCTGTTCCGTTTCGCTTCAGCGCACCGCGTCGGGTCGGCGGAAATCATTCGCGATCGCTTCCGGCGAACGGCCCAGAACCTCGCCGGTCGGCACCTGCCCCCGGCAGCCGACGTTGAACATCTCCGCGCTCGGACTGCCCGGAGGGATCGGCCCCCAGCTTCCCCCGCCAGGTATCTCGCCCATGAAACGTCCGGTCGCGTCATAGCCCTTGCCCGAGCCGGCCCGGAACGTCCCGGAGGCGCAGTTGAACTCATGGGCAACCACCATATGCGAAACCTGTGTCTCGGCGAGGGCTTCGGCGTCCTGAGCGAGGATGCTGGTGACATGGGCGATATCGCCGACGCGACGGATGGAGCCGTGCTCCATGAACAGGAGGTCCGACCCGGGCCTCGACAGCAAGGTGTAACGACCCTGTGGCGTCGGCAGGCCCGGGCTCTCGACGCCCCCGGCGGAAACGTTCCCTTGTGATGGGCGCGGGGCAGTCTGCTGGCGCGAGCCGACCTCGGACACCCTGACGCTGTAGGCGCCGGTTTGACGGGCGAGCAGGCTGTTGACGCGGATCGTCCGCGTTACGCCGTCGCCATCGACCGTCAGCCTCGCACGGTTTCCGCCGCCACTGGCTACATTGCTCTGGTGCAACGTCATGCTGCCGCACTCACCCGTTCCGATCGACAGATAGCTGTGGAAAGCCTCCGACGTCTGGTCGATCTGGATCGTTTGACCTCGCCGGGTCTGCAGGGTGAAGCAATCGTAGTGGCTGTTGTCGTCGAGCGTGGGATCCGACGCCGAAAGCTCACCCTCGATCGTCTGTCCGGCGCGGACGGGCGTCTGTGCCGCCGCCTAACTGGCGCTGAAGGAGATCACGGCCGCGACCGCGCATAGGCCGAGGGCAGAGCGAACCATTTGGACCGGGCGGAGAGCGGGCGTCTGCACTGTGATTCACCAAGGTTGAGAGGGTTGATACGGCTCGTGTCGTTTCAGCGCGCCACGGCCGATTGACGGAAGTCGTTCGCGATCGTCTCCGGCGAACCGCCGAGAACCTCGCCGGTCGGCGCCTGCCCTCGGCAGGCCACGTTGAACATCTGCGCGCTCGGGCTGTTCGGGGCGATCGGGCCCCAGGTCACCGTGCGCGGGGACTCGTCCACCACAGCGCCGTTCGGACGATAGAATCGGCTGGAGAAAGCGCGGGACGTCTCTGACTCGGAGTTGAACTCGTAGGCCAGATCGAGATGCGAGATCAGATTCTCGGCCAATCCTTCCGCATCCAGGGCTTGGAAGAGCGTGACATGGGCGATGGGGCCGATGCGCTGGATCGAGCCGAGATCCATGAACAGCAGCTCGGAGTCTCGCCGCAACAACGAATGGTAGGACCCTTGTGATGCCCGCCCACCCGGGTTCGCCGGCCGACCGGCGGAACCTCCCGCTTGCGCCCCGACCTCGAACACCCTCAGGCCGTAGGCTCCGGTCTGACCGCCGCTCAGGCTGTTGGCGCGAATGGTCAGCATTGTGCCGTCACCTTCTAGCGTCAGCCGCGCATTCTGCCCTTCACCACCGTCGTCGTCGCTCTGGAGCAGGGCCATGCTGCGGCACTCGCCCGTTCCGACCTGCAGATAGCTGTCGAAAGCTTCCGAAATCTGGTCGATCTGGATGGTTTGACCTCGCCGGGTCTGCAGGGTGAAGCAATCATAGTGGCTGCCGTCCTCGAGAACCGGATCCGACGCCGAAAGCTGCCCTTCGATCGTCTGTCCGGGACGAACGGGCGTCTGAGCGGCGGCAGGGCTCGCAACCAAGATCGCCGCCAGAAGCAGGGTGTACGTGCGTATCATCAGACAATTTCCGTATCGGTGAGGGGCCGGTAATGCGGGGCGGCGCGCATTCAGCCAGACAGGGCGAATCAACCGCGCGATTCTTGACCAGAGACCCTGCAAAATCCGGGACCAGTCTCGCCGCTGACCGGCTCATGGAGGCGACGGATAGGCTCTTCAGCTTCCGGAGCGAAGTCGGGCGAGCTTGGCTTCATGCGTCGTATAGGCTCGCCCCCAGTCGTGCCCAGCCGGGTTACAGGCAATACGAACGACTTCAGACGGGAGCGTTCCCTGCGCTGGAGCGCCGTATCCACCCTCCGTAGCGACAGAGAATACCACCCCCTCATCAGAGTAACCTGTACCATTGGACGCAAAATACGTTCCTTGACGACAGTCGACGCTGTAGTCAGATAGCTGTGCAGTCACAACAATATCATTTCCATTCTCATCTTTTGAGTATGGCTTGCCTTCCTTGAACATGGTCAGGACTGGGAATATTCTGATTCCATTTATTTGCTCTTCGATCGGCAGACCAAAGAAAACATCGCGTCCCGCAGAAGCGAGAAATATCGCGGGTGCATTGAATGGATCCCTGATCGACGGGCTAACGGTTTCCGCCGACGCACCGATCAATGAGACACCGAGTTGATAGAGACCCGTCTGATCCGCCAGGAGCGTGTTGACCCGGATCGGCAACAGGTTGCCGTCACCCTCGACGACAATACGGGCGTTGAGGCCTCCGCCGCTGTCGTCATCGCCTTGCCGCGACTGGAAAGCGTCACACCCTCCTGTTCCGACTTGGAGAAAACTGTCGAACGCTTGCGAGGTCTGATCGATCTGGATCGTCTGCCCTCGCCGGGTCTGCAGCAGGAAACAGTCGTAGTGGCTGCCGTCGTCCAGCTTGGGGTCGGACGATGCGAGGAGGCCGGTGATCTTCTGGCCCGGTCGAATGGAATACTGGGCGGCCGCCGGGCCCGCCGCCGTGGCGACCACGGCCGCAAGGACGACGAGCCCCAGGCTTGAAAGGCCCCTGGTCCTGTTCGGATTGCCGCTTGATCGGCGGTCAGGGGTTTCGGGACGGGTCATCGATTTCGTTCCTGCAGTGTGATGTGTTCGGCGAGTCCGGACCGGTTCGTCACGGCGCTTCGTCCGCCTGGGTCCGGTAGGCGGCGTCGGCCCAGGCGCGGGCTGCGGCCATGTCTTCGACGACGACCTCGGGCGGCAGGTCATCCGGGCTGCAGATGTGGGCCAGAATGGCTTGGTGGTCCTCGCCGGTCGGCGTGCGCATCCGGAACGGCGGCGTGCTTTCCTCGACCAAGGCGTCGTCCTGATAGACCCGGTGGTTGAGGGACGCTGATCGCCCCGCCTGACAGTCGATCCGGGAGCGCGAGACCCGCGTGTTCCAGCCCCACGCCGATGTCAGGCGATCGGCCGGGTTGAAAAAGGTCCAGTGGGTGACCTCGACCGGCTCTGTCGGGATTGACCGGGCGCCTGCGGCCTCCTTCGGCATGAAGACCATGGCGATCGGACCGGAATAGATGAGCTGCAGCTGCTCCTGCTCCCCCGCCACGGCCATCGGTGCCGACAGAAGCAGGCCGGCGAGGGTGAGGACGGACGACAGCCTGGTGCTGGCAATCACCCTTCCGAAAGGTCCGTCGTCGACACGAGACGTGGTGAGCAGAGCGTGCGGTGCCCGCGGCGGTCGCAGGCGTCGGTCCGGTCGAACGGTCACCTCTTGTCCTCCAGCGGATCAAAGCTGGGTGACTATGAGAACCGTCGCCCGATGGTGCATCTGACAAAGGCCGACAGGTTTCGCCGACCTGTGTTTACCGCGCTTCCCGGACCTCAGGAGCCGACGACCGCGAAGGGTGCCCAGACCTCCGGATCCGATCCATTGAGCACGGACGGATCGTCCATCAAGGCCAGCATCGCGGTCCGAAGGGCCTGGGCGGAGCTTTGACCAGCGGCCGAGGCCTGGATGGTCGCGACGGTCAGCCGGGCCGCCGCATCGTCCCTCACGGGCCAGTGCGAGACCAGGATGTTGCGCCCTCCCGCAAACAGAAAGGCGCGCGCCAGACCCGTGAAGCCGGCTGCACCCGGCCGATCCCCGGCGGCCGTGTTGCAGGCCGACAGGACCACCCAGTCCGCGTCGAGATCCAAGAGCGCAGCCTCCGAGGCAGTCAGCAGGCCATCATCGTCGGCAGACGCAACGGCCGGCGGGGTAAACGCCAGGGCGGGCTCGGCAAGCCCCGGAACCTCCCCGGCCATGAGGCCATGGGTGGCGAACACCACCACATCGGCATCCCTCATGGCGGCGGAACGGACCGCACTCTCGGTCGCGTCGAGACCTCGAAGCACCCGGGACGCCGGGAAGGCGACCTCGAGCGCGTCAAGTTCACGTCGGGCATGGGGCAGATCCACCAGCGATTTCAGGGTCGATCCCTCTCCTGCAGAGTCAAAGATGGCCGCACCGGCCGCGAACAGGGTGTTCGACGTCCGGGCCCCGGCATCCCCGCGGCGCAGGGCGCTGATCGACGGCGCAACCTGGACCGCGACAGAGCGGATCAGCCAGGCGGTCTGTCCCTCCGCCGCCGGTTCCGTGATCAAGGCCGCCCAGGAAACAGGTGCGAAATCCTTACCCGTGGCGAAGATGAGCGTGTCCTGGCCGCAGACCGTCTGCGCAATCGTTGGCGTGAAGATGGCTCGGTAGAGGGCATGCGCCGCATCACGGTCAAAGACAGGCCCGGGCGGGCCGGGTGTCAGGGCGTCGACACCATCGCGTCGCAGGCCCGGTCCCGGGGCGTCGCCCGGACGGAGGCGGGACACGAGGCCTGCGATCTCGCCCGGCTCGACCTCTGTCCGCGACCAGGAGGCCGATGTCGCGGTCAAGGCGAACACATAGAGACTGTCGCGCGTCAGAAGCGGCAGGATGAGCGCCTGTCCGGGCTCCAGTCGGCCCTGGGCCTCGGCGACGGAAAGTATCTCCGCTCCCAAAACGGCTCCAGCCTCGGGGAAATCCAGACGCAGACGTTCTCCGGACGCCCGATAGGCCGCCTGCGCCTCGGCCACGGCCGCCCGCGCCGCGGCAATGGCGGTTTCATCTCCTGACGGAACGGCTGCCGAATAGGCACGATCCAACCGCTGACGCCTGAACGCATTGTCCTGATGCGCCCTCAGGGCCTCGGCCAGTGCGTCCGAGCGGCTGCCCAGCCGTGCGCCCGCCGCCGCCGCCGCCCGGGCCGTGTCGGTCTCGATGAGGGTCTGGGCCGCCCGAAATCCGGTCTCGATGTCGTCGGCCAGATAGGCCGTCTCAAGAACCTGGCCAAAAGCCGTGCGCAGGTCACGAGGCGGTGCGGGAGCCCCGCCCACCGCCAGTCTGGCCGCCAGATCGGCTTCCAGGTCGGGAAGGCTTGCGCGAGTGGCGCGCACGCCGGGCTCGACGTCGCCGGCCCTCGCAAATATCCAGGCCTTTGCGACCTCGGCCCGGATCATCTCGAAATCCGAGGCCGGTCGGACTGCGCCCAGGGCCGTCAGGGCCTCCTGCACGGTCGTGGTCGCCTGCGGCAGCTTGAGGGCGGATTGGTCCTCAGCGAGACCGAGCTTGATCTGGCCGACGATCAGCGGGTCCGCATCCAGAACGGCAGCCGCCGCGAGGGCGCGCTCGCGATACTCAATCGCCCGGCCGAATTCACCCCGGGCGGCGGCGGCCGAGGCGGCGTGCCTCAGGCTGATCATCACCGGTCGGGATTGGGGGCCAGCTGCGGCCTCAAAGCCCTCGATGGACCTGAGGAACGCTGCCTCGGCCGACTCGGGCCGATCGAGCGCAAGCGCGGCCAGGCCGTTCATGCCCCAGGACGCGGCCAGCTCGAACGGCAGGCCGACGCCGGCCTGGCGTTGCGCCAGGGCCTGTTCAAACGTGGCCGCGGCCTCGATCTCATTGCCCTGGGCGAGTTCGAACATGCCGAGCGATTCGGCGGCGAGGACGGTGTAGGTGTCAGACAGCCCCCGTTGGGCGCGACTATCCGCATAGGCGCGGCGATACTGTGCAAGAGCCTCGGTCCTGGCACCCGTTTCCGCGAGGGCTGTCGCCAACTGCAAGCGGGCCGACATCACCCCCGCGTCTGCGATCGGCAGGGTTCCCTCGACGGCGGCGAGCGCCGGTCGCAGACGCTGCACCAGATCCTCATATCGGCCGGCGCGGCGGTCCACACTGGCAATGGCCGCGTCAAGTCGGAAAAGTTGGGGGTCGGCCGGTGGCAGCGTCGGAGCGAGCAGTGCCCGCGCCTGTTCGAATCGTTCGCGGGCGTCGTTGAGCCGCCCGGTGTGGAGGTCGATCCGGGCCCTCCACTCGAGGGCGTCCGCCAGGGCCAGGGCGGTCGCGTCCGGCGCGGCCTCCAGAGTCGAGATGGCGGCGTCGGCCTCGACCCTCGCGGCGTCGATGTCCTCGCCATGATACAGCGCGGCGGAGCGCCAGCGCTGGGCCTCCCCTAGCCGACCCGTGGGCTGATCGCTCGTGGCCTGCAACACGGCCTGCAAGCGACGCCATTCCGCTTCAGCCTCCGCAGGCACCTGCGAGACGGTCAGTTCGTGGGCCGCTGCGAAAGCGGCGTCGAGTTCCGCCCCCGTCATGGCCTCCTGGGGCAGTGCGCGCGGAGGCCCTGCCCCCTCCCCAGCGTTGACCGTCCTGTCGGCCGGTTCCTGGGACGGGCCGGCCTGGGCCGCCGACCCGGCCAGCAGGAGGGCGATCACGCCCGCACCTATGCGCACGATCAGCGGCCTGGACCAGGCGGGGGAAGTGTCCGGACAGGCGCGACGGGGGTGCGAATCGGACATGGGAACAACAACTCGGCAGCGCAGCGGGAATGAACAGCGCGTCGCCGGAAACTGCAGGTGTCTGCGGGCCGGTCAGAAACGATGCGATCGACAGTCATCAAGACAACCGTCGATATGTCAACGCACCGGGCCGAAGGTCTGAAAGGTCACCCGGAGGCACAGACCCGGTGCGCGGTCGCCAAGGTCCAGGCTTGCACCATGGCGTTTGACCACGGCAGCCACCAGCGCCAGCCCGAGCCCATATCCGGCGGCGGGCTGAGCGTCCGCGCCACGCACGAAGCGTCGCAAGACCGCTTCCCGTTCGTCGGCGGGGACCCCTGGCCCCTGATCCTCGACGGTCAATACGGCTTGCTGTCCCGATGTTTGAACGGTGACCGTGACCTCACCGCCTTCCGGCGAGAATTTGATGGCATTATCGATCAGATTGGCGGCCAGCCGGACCAGCAGAACCCGTTCGGCCAGGATCGTCGCCGGTTCACGGGACAGGCGCAGGAGCACGCCCCGATCCTCTGCCACGGCGCTATAGAGGTCGGTGGCCGCCTGTACGGCGTCGCCCAGATCCAGCGGCACAAAGCCGGCGTCCGACCCCGCTTCGGCCTCGACGATGTCGAGCAGGGCCTCGAAGGTCTGCAGGATTTCATCGGTCTCGAAGACAGCCAGCGCCGCGCGCTCGCGGGCCTCGTCCAGGGTCTCCGCTCGCGCGGCGCGTTCAAGGTCAGACTTCAGCCGGGCCATCGGCGTGCGAAGATCGTGCGCGACCCGGTTGGAGAGGTCGCGCAGACCGATCATCAACTCGTCGATCCGCTCGAGCATCCCGTTGACGTGTCGCGACAGCGCACCGAACTCATCGTCGACGGCCGCCCCCGGAGCCCGTGTGGACAGGTCTCCGCCCCGTACCTGATCACAGGCCCGATTGATCGCATCAACCCGGGCCAGCAGACCGCGGCTTGCGAGGGGCCCGACCACAAAGGCACCAAAGGCCGCGAAGGCGAGGGCCAGCGCGGCGACCGCCATCATTTCCCGGCCGATGGAAAGGCCGTCATCCTGCCAGTCGGCCACCAGGACCAGACCGGGAGCGAGGATGCGATCCTGCGCCCCGGCCGTGGTGGCACCGGAACTTCCCGCGAGCGGCTGGCCGTCGCGAAGCAGAACATAGACGCGGGGGTCTTCCGGGCGTGCGTTGCGCGCCAGCACAAGAGCGGTGGCCTTGGCCTGCAGTCGTTGCGGATCATCATCCGCAATCTTGTCGAGCACGGCCTCCAGATCCGCCTCGATCAACGCAGTAAGGCGCTGATCGTTCTTGTACTGAATAAGTTCATATGCACCGGCCGCAAACATGACGGCGGCGAACGCGAACGACAGGGCGAAGACCCCTATCAACCGCCAGATCGCGGACCGACGGCCTCTCCGGCCCTTAAGCCGCACGAAGGACGAATCCTTGGGTTCGAACCGTTTCGATCATGGACCGACCTGCGACGCCGTCCAGCTTGGCCCGCAACCGGGACAGGTTCACATCGATCACATTGATCTGCGGGGGGATGCGGTATTCCGGCCAGACGGCATTCCAGATCATCTGGCGCGAAACGATGTCTCCGGCATTGCGCGCCAGGTAGGCCAGGATGTCGAACTCCTTGGGCGACAGATCGACATGTACCGTCCTCCAGTGAACGGTGCGTGCCTTTATCCGCACCTCCAGCATGCCCAGCAGGATGACGTCGGGGTGGGCGGTCTCTGCCCCCCGTCGCGCCAGGGATCGCACCCGGGCCGCCAGTTCCTCGCCGTCGAAGGGCTTGGCCAGATAGTCATCCGCTCCACCGTCCAGCCCCTCCACGCGGGATCGCGTCTGACCCAGATTTGAAAGGATCAGGGCGGGTGTCCGCACGTCGATACGGCGCAAATGGCCGAGGACGGTCAACCCGTCCATACCCGGGACCATCCGGTCCAGCACCAGCACGTCGTACTGTGTGGCGGCAGCGGCTCTCAGGGCTTCTTCGCCCGTCACGAAATGGTCGATGATGGCCTGTTCCCCGGTAAAGACCTGAGCGACGCGGTCCGCAGCGTCCGGGTCGTCTTCGAGAAGAAGGATGCGGAGAGGCATTGCGTGTTGCATGTCGGGCGTCATGGGACCGGACATCACCTGTTTCCCACTCCGGGCGCTTCTGACAATAATCGTAAGATGCGACGGCGCTGCTGAAGAGGCAAATACCTACGATGAAATGGGGTCTGATCAGCTTGCTGGCGCTTGGAATATGCGGAGATTCGGTGCCTTCGCACGCACAGTCAGCAGACGCGGACGCTGCGCGCGCGCCGTTTGATGACATGATGCTGGCGGCGCGGCTGGCGCGTTGGGGTCTGGCCAATGACGATCCCTTTGCCCTGGCGACCGCCGCGCGTCTGCGACAGGCCACGGACCGGGTGCTGATCGATCGGGGCGATCGGGGCGAGGTCGACGCACACGATCCAGTCGAACGCTGGCTGGCGGCGGCGGAGGCCCTCGCCGGGGGCGATCCTCGCGTCACTGCCTTGGTCGACGAGGTTAGGGAGACCGGCTTCAAGGGGCGACGCGGTGGACCCCGGGTCTCGCTTGGCCGGGTCAGGGCACAGCAAAGCAACCGTTATATTGAGCCCTTTGATCCGGCGAGAATCGCCGTGGTCTATGTTGAGGGCGATGGCGATACGACGCTCGAACTCGTGGTGCGCAAAGCCGACGGAACCATCGTCTGCGCCCAGGACGACCCAGGCGACCTCAAGATGTGCGTCTGGACGCCCGACCGCGTCGGCGGCCATACCGTCGAGGTACGCAACGACGGTATGGTCGACAATGTCTACAGTCTGGCAACCAACTAGGCCGGGCGTCCTGGCCGTGGGCCGATCCTGCCTCGCCACCCTGTGCGCCGTGGCCGCATTGGTCGGGGCGGCCCCCGCCTTTTCGCAGTCCCCCGAACCCCATGCCCTTTTGATCGGCGTCGGACGCTATGCCGGCCTTGCCCCTGGCCAGGGCCTAGAAGCGCCGATGGCCGATGTGGCGCGGCTGCGCGAGTCCCTGACCGCGGCGGGATATCCGGCTCACCGCATCGCGACAATGACCGAGGATGGGGCGCGCTCCCCGACCCGCGCCAATGTCTTGGAGGCGCTGGAGGCCCTCGCGACCGGGGCCCAACCGGGGCAGGAGATCCTGATCTATTTCTCCGGGCACGGGGCCCAGGCCGCCGCGCGTCACCCGGACCGGGAAGTCGACGGGCTGGAAGAACTCTATCTGATGGCGGACGCCGCCCCGGCGGACCGCTCCACCGGCAGCGCGCCAGGAACCATCGCCGATTTTGAGCTGGAGGCCGTGATCGCGCGGATCCGGGAGGCCGGGGCCGATGTCGTCCTGATCGCCGACGCCTGCCATGCCGCAGGCGTGACCCGGTCGGGGGAGATCACGGGCCGGGTCAAGGGGATGACCGGCATCGCGCTCGGAATGCCGGAGAGTCTCCCTCTGCGAAGCCGGCTCCCGCCCGATGCACAACCGGTGCGCGGAGATTTTACGGGCATCTTCGCGGCCTCGCCCGGACGGCTCGCGGTCGAGCGACACCTGCCTTTGGGCGAGGCGGGTGCGCAGCCTGCATCGGCCTTTACCTTTGCACTCTCACAGGCGATCCGCGACGGCCGCCATCGTAGTTGGAGGGATCTGCAGGACGGTGTGCGCGACGCGAGCGTGGAAGCAGGGCCCGGGCCCGTTCCTGTCTTCGAGGGCCGCCTGGACGCGGTGCCGGCGGGCCTTGATCCGGACCGACCACGATTGTTCCGGACGTACGACCAGGGCGGCATGGGCATCATCACCGCAGGCCAGATCGAGGGGTTCTTGCCTGGAGAGAGGGTGGAACTGGTCGATCTCGACGGGCGGGTTCTGGGCCAGACGACCGTCAGCGCCAGCAATGCGTTCAGCGCGCGCCTGGCCGCCCCGGCGAACGGCGCGAGGCGCGCCCGGGGCCTGCACGTTGGTCCGGGCGCGCCGTTTCTCGCCATGATCGGGCCCCACCTTGCATCGGCTGCGTCAGACCGGCCCATCCGGATATCCGGTCATGTCCAGTCGGGGGGATGCGGTTCAGCGGGACCGCCAGACCCCTCGGCGTCACCTCTGAGGGTTATCGACTTCACCGCGCGCCCTGAGCTTTCGCATTGTGACGTGGTTCATCTCCAGCTCCGCAACGACAACGACGCCGCGCTCGATACAGCCCTGTTCTTCGTCAATGCCCGAGGCGTACCGACTCCGCTGACCCTGGGCCCGGACAACAGTCCGCGGCTCGAACCCGGCCAAACACACCACGCCGCGGTCCGTATCGTGACACGCGATCCGGAGGGCCGTCGCCTGGCCTCGGGCGAGGAGGCCATCGTGCTCCTGTGGGTTCCAGCGAGAGGTCGGACCCCGAGGGATCTGCGCGCTGTCGCCCAGGGAGCCATGAGGGGAAGCCTCATCGCAGATGACCTGCGCGCTGTCGTACTGCCGGTCCTGACCTTGGACTCGAAGCCCGTGCCGTAGACAGTTGAACCGGCCGATGAGTTTGTTTGCCCTGCGTGGCCCGAATACGTTCCAGGCAGGCGTGACCGTCGATGACCCCGGTGATCCGGGTGGCGGTTGGAGGAGGCTCTGGGCGCGATGCCGTTTTCGAGGGAGGGCCATGTCGCTGAAGAGGGCTGTGGCCAAGGGAGTCGCCTCGCGACAGCCGGTCAGCCCCCCGAGCGGCAGACTGACGAGGTGGTCCTGGAGGTGGACATCTGACAATGCGCCGTCCGATCCCGGTCATGGGTTTGCGAGGCGGCATCCGCGGAATTGAGCACCGGCGGACAGGCTACAGCAGCGCGGTCGAACCTGTCGGCATTTGTCAGGTGCAGGTCGCCGCGGCGATGCTCACAGTCCGCTTTGCGACGGCGACGCCGCGATTGCGAGTGCTTCGGCGAAGATCGCGACGACCAACAATCTCGATCAAAAGGAGCTCCCATGAGCCGTAATGACCTCATCGATCGGCGCGCTTTGATCGCTGCCGCTGCCGCTTCGACAGTCGTGCCTTTGGCTCTTCGCACGAATCCAGCCTTGGCTGCCGCCACAGACTTGCCCATGCGCGTCAACAATGGACGCGCGATTGCGGGCATCGGACGCGTCATGATCGGCAGCTTCGGTGTGAACTTCGTAACCGAGCGCAAGGCCAGTCAGTCAAGCGGCGGCGGCTTTCGCGCGAGATTCACCCAGTCGAATGTGAACGTGCAAACAAACCTCACGGGGTTGACGCCGGAAGACTACATCGCCGCTGCCGACGCGGCCTACGCCGCTGCGATCGAGGCCTTGGGTGCCAGGGGGATCGAGGTCGCCGACAATACCGCGCTCCTGGCGTCCCTTCGCAACAGACTGGCTCCCCAACCGAATGGTGGGTCAGACCAGTTCAGTGAAGGCGGCGGATCATCGGTCGAAATGGTACGCTATGGCCCCTCAGCCTTCGGCGGATTCTACCCTCTGGACGGCTGGGTGACGACCGGGGGCGGGTTCTCGGGCCTCGCCAACATGGGAGCGCTGCGGGCTGGTTTGACGGCGACCGAACATCTCAGGGCGCAAGCGCGTGAAAATGACACCGCCGTCATCGGCCTTCTCCTCACGGTAAACCCCGTCAGAATGACGGCGGACCAGAATACCGACTGGCGCGTACCCGATGTTTTCGGCAACGGCGGCCTGGTACGGAACACCTCGATCAGTACGGAAACCGGGCTTTCGTCGAACCCGTACAAGACCTGGCTGGATGTCTATCCAAAATCGGGCCGTCCAGGTCAGGTCTCGGTCCAGAGGGAAATCGGGGTCAGGGGAGGCATCGGCACCCTCGTAGATTCGACCTCTGCCGGATCACGGGCGCTTCAAGGCCTCGGGAATGTGCTTTCAAATCCGCTCCTTGGCGGAAATGGGCGCAACTCAAGCACCACGAACTACACGCTGAACGCTGATTCCCCATCATACATCGCTGGCGTCGGAGCCTTGGGCTATGACGTGATGAGTGCATTCGCAGGGCCATTGAGCTGACACCGTGCGGGTCGGTCGTCCGCTCGCGGTATTCGAGCCGGATTTCCTGGACGGCTGGCCTCCCGAGAGCCTTGTCCAAGGACGAGAGACGCCGTCTTGAAACCTCTGCCGACGTCGCAATGACGATTTAGGGTTGGCGCGCATAAGCGTTCGTACCCCTTCAGTTTGATAAGGTGCCGCCTCTGCTGTGGTAATGTCGAAGCTGAGAGTGCTGATCAATGCGCCACTTTGAATGGTGACCATCATGCCCGAGACCGCTCAAGGCTCGCGCACTCCCCTTTTGGCACTCGGCATTTCAACCGTTGCGACTGCGGCCTGTGCGCACGTCAAATGGTTCGAGAAGTACGAGGTCGCGGCCGACCCTGTGCCCATCACGACAACCCTGGCGCTGCCGGCCTTCTGGTTCGGGATCGTGCTCGTGACGGTGTTGTTCCTGGCCACCACCGTTCTTGAGCGCCGGGCGGCCGGTCAGGCCGCGACCTGTATCCTGGACCGAGGCACCCGATTACTGCGCGACAACGCCGACGCCTTCATGATCGCCATCATGGCGGCCTTCTTCATCGCGCTGTTCGCGGTCGGCGGCACCTATCTGACGCCCGATCTGAAGACGGACTCCGAGCTGCTGCCATGGGCGCAGCTTTTGATCGGCATCCTGCTGATCTGGCGACGCACCCGACCCCTGGCGGCCGTCATGATCCTCGGCCTTTGGGTGGTCGCCCTGGCCAACTACGACCTGTTCCACCTCTACGACTATCTCGCGCTCGGCCTGGGGCTCGCGGGCTACCTCTTCCTCTCGGGGTTGAAGGACGGGAGATGGCATGACCGGCTTCGCTGTGCTCCGCTGGGGCATTGCGCTGGCGCTCCGCCAGCATTGCCGCCACCGAAGTCAGAATTATGAAAACATTGAGGAATTCGGCCCCAATAAAACTCGAGTGATGTCACTCTCTATCGACAGGCTCAACCCCTCTGGAGTCCGCGCAGCATTCTCGAGTTCGGTCTCAGAGCGGCTCACATACCGATAGAGCGATACCGACATGAGACCCATTGTCTTTTGATGCTCCTTAGTCAGGCAGAGGCGGGTCGGTAGCGCAACCCAGATCTCTGAGGCAGTCTGATCCACATGGAGCACGACATGCGCAAGATCGGGTTGATGGTTCTGGCCCTGGCCATGCAGGCGTCGGGGTGCAACGCCCAGACCCCCGCTGAGGCGCCGCCGCCGCCCGTGGCCGGGACTCTGGAAGAGACCTATCGGCAGGCGCTGGGCCTGAGCCCCCTGCCCTACGAGGTCGAGAACGCTCATCAGTTCTGGACCACCGCGTCCGGGGACATCAAAGACAGCGAGGAGACCTACCTCGAGGACCTTCACGCCCGCATCCGTCAGGACCGGAAAGCGGGGGCCGTTCGCACAACGCGCGAAGCCCTGGACATCTGCGTGGACGTGGTGCTGCGGGGCTGCACGGTCACCAGTGCCGGCTTTCTTTCGGCCAGCGACCAGGGTCGGCTGTGGTGGCAGATTCAGGATGGTTTCACGGAAGAGGATGGCGTCGGCGGGGGCGTTGTAGTGTTTGAAGAGCGTGAGGACGGAGCGCTCAGGCCTGTCCTGTGGACGTTCGAGGGCGCGCAGTACGAAACGCCCTCACTGGAGCGTCACGGCGACGGGCAGTGGGTGCTGATCGTTCCCGGAATCTCGCGTGGCACCGGCAGCGGCGACATGACCGTCATGATGCTGTGGCGCGAGGGCCGGTGGCGTCCGGTGGATATGGATTGGCAGGGCCGCGTCGGCGATCAGCTCGGAGGCATGGAGGTCTGGCATCAGCCACGCTGGGCCTTCCCGCGCTTGGTGGCCTCCTCGCCGCTCTGGCGACCAGGAGAGGGGGGGTGCTGCGGGACCGGCGGTACAGTCGAGATGGAATTCGACGTCATCGATGACCGGCTCACACTGATCGACGCAAAGATCACGCCTGCTCCTGCGGATTGAGCGCAGCGACGTCGACGGCCGTCATTCTGTGATCCATCCCTCTCGATCGTACCTGTCGGTCATTGTCAGATGCAGGAGTCTCGAGCCTTCGTTACGGTGAGGCGAATACCCGACACGATTGCCGTGCTGGCCGGGTGCTTGTTGATCGTACGGGGAACCGGCGTTTGGAAGATCGGTCTGCAGCGCTTGATGCGGGGGATGTCGGCGCAGAGGCCCTTGTGGCGATCCCCGTCATCGCGACATTCATCGGCCTCCGGTGGTTGCCCCCCTGGATCGCGCTGGTCACCAACAGTCTCAGTCCCTCGCTTCGCCTCGGATCCGGAGGGATGGAATACCGTGTCCTGCGGAGTCGCAGTGTTTCCTTCGCCGCGATCCAGTCTGTGGAGGTACGGACGGCCCCAGGCACTGTGAACCTCAATTTCGTGTTCAGAGACGCCGCCTTCACCTTCACCGCCAATGTCGCGAACAAGGGCACGGCGCAGGACGCGCTCCGCCGCTTGCCGCCCTATGTGCCCCGCGGGAAATCGGCGCGAGAGCTGGAGCGATGTCTACAGGCTTGCCGGCGTCGAAACGCGACCGGCTGAACCGGCGCCGCTGGATGTTCACTCAGTTGTGGGTCGCAGCGCGGAGGAGTGAGCCCTCTCCGGGCTGAGGGTCGGACTTAACCCTTCTGCGATCGCTCTTCATTCTCGCCGATAAAACCTTTCGATGTTTGTCAGATGAGGACCGGGATCCACCCGTCTTGCGCGACGCCGTAGTCGCCACCGCGCTCGCTTGGCTGCCTGTCCCGACCCCGGCCTTCACCTGACAGCCCTCCTCCCGCGTCGATCAAACCTGTCCGTGTTTGTCAGATGCAGCCCCGGGTGCTCGTTCTCATAGTCATGACCGTGAGACCTGACCTTCAGAACCCTGAGAGCCCGACATGAACCGCATCGGTCGTATGGATCGCCGTCAGCTGCTTTCAGCCGCCGTCGCCTCGACACTCCTGCCCGTCGGGCCGGCGACTGTGCCGTCGACAGCGTGGGCGAACGAGACCCGCGTCCGAACCGCGCCCACGTCCGTCCGGAAGGCGTTCGGCTCGCTGGGCCTGGTTCTTTGGACTGCTATTGCGGCTTTCACCCTGTCGCAGCCCGCGAACGCGCAGACGGCGAACGCGGTGTTCGAACAAGGGCTCGACGCCTACGACCGGGGCGACTTTCCCCGTGCAGCGGTGCTGTTCCAGCAATCCTGCGACGACGGGGCCACCAACGCCTGCAGCAACTTGGCTGTGCTCTATATGACGGGTCGGGGCGTTACGGCGGACCCGGAGCTCGGGATCGCCCTGTTCGATGCCGCCTGTCGTCTCGGCAGTTCTGAAGGTTGCGATAACGCGGCGACGGCAAGACAACGCGCGGCGGCTCGGCCCCAGTCACAGCCCGTCGCGACGGCCTCCACCCTCGATGGGTCTGTTCAGGCCTGTCTCGCCGGTAGCCAGGCGGACTGCGTCCGGGCCGGTCGGGCCTACACCCTGGGAGACGGCGTCGAAGCCGACATGACGGTCGCGCGACCGCTCATCCTCCGCGCCTGTGACGGCGGACACATGAATTCCTGCAGCTGGGTGGGCGTAAGCCTGGAGACGGGCGACGCCGGCCCGGCCGACCTCGCCCAGGCGGCGGTCTATTATGAGCGTGCGTGCGACGGAAATATCCTCGTTGGCGGATGCGGTAACCTGGGCCGGTTCTATGACCTCGCGGGGGACTACGCGCTCGCCCTGCCGGCCTATGCCCGCGCCTGCAGCGACAACACCCTGGAATATTGCCAACTGCAGGCGCAGGTCCTGCACCGACTAGGCCGGATTTCGGAAGCCTTGCCGCTGCTGGAACGGACCTGCGCCGCCGACCTTGGCAGCGCCTGCGCCCTGTTGGGCTACACCGAGGCCGGTCGGGAGAACTGGGAGGCGTCCAGCGCAGCCTATGACAAGGCCTGCCGTCTGGGTGAGGAGGCCCAGTGCGCCTATTCCCGGCAACTGGCAGGGGACCTGGCGCGACGCCGGGCCTGGCACGCGGAACGCGCCGCCGAGCGGGCCGAGCTGAACCGGATGATCCAGGCCGGGAATACCGCCGGCGCGGCCGACTATGCCGTCTATGAGCTCCGATCCGGCCCGATGGCGCGTGAGGTCGTCGAATCCGCGGTTCGCCGGAACGCCATGGGCTCGTTGAACACCCAAACGCTGTATGTCCTCGCCAGCTGGTTCCGGGACGGCGCGGTCGCCGGCGCCGTCTCCGCGGAACTTCGTCGCCGGGGGACGGGCCTGGAAGGCACGTTCGGGACGGGCACCAACCAGCCCGGCATGGCCGAGGCCCGCTGGCGCGCGGCCAACGGCGGGGACGCCAGCGCCTACAGCAGCTATCGACCCCAGGCGTCGTCAACTCCGGCCCCGCCGGTGTTCGGCGCAGGCGACGCGGCCGCGCAGACCCGCGACCGATACCGGACCGCCCACTGCGAGATGGCCAGCTCGCCCCGCAACTCGCCGGTCTGCCGCTAGCGCGACGGGCAGGTCTCCTGCCCCGGATGAAACCTGTCGATGTTTGTCAGATGCAAGCCCGGCGCTTCGATCTCATGTTCCCTGATCAATACAGGTCGCCACCAACGGGCTGTCGATATTCAACAGATGTCCTCCCGGACAGCCCTGACTTGCCTAGATTTGTCCCTCCCCGAAGGAGTTGTCTCATGCTGCGTTGGCCAGCCCTTGTCGCCGTGATGGCCGTGGTCGCCTGTCCGGCCGCCGCCCAGACTTCACTCCGTCCCGGCCAGACCGTTCAGGGCGAGCTGACGACATCGGACTCCACCCTGGGGGATGGCAGCTATTTCGATTGCTTCACCATCCAGACCCGACGAGGCCAGACCCTGCAGATCGACCAGGCCTCTGACGCCTTCGACAGCTACCTCCAGGCCGGCGCCGGGACCTGCGCCGGCGCCCTGAGCAATCTGGTCAGCGACGACGACAGCGGCGGCGGCCTCAATGCCCGGCTGGAGGTCCAGGGGGACGGCGGCGTGCTGACCCTGCGGGCTAACAGCCTGTCGGAAGGCATGACCGGTCGCTACACGCTGAGTGTTTCGGAAGTCGCGCAGTCCTCAACAAAGCCGCAGTCAGCGGAGGCTGCCGTTGCCCCGCAGCCTTTGAATAATTCCAACAGCGATCCTCAGGACTATCCGGGTCCGGCCCCGTGGGTCCAACCCGTGTCCTTTCTCGCAAACTCCGGCGAGACCCGGATATTTGCTGGCCGCCCCCAGCAATCCCAGCCGAATAATCCTACAATCTGGATGTGGATCTATCTGCGCCAGCCTCGCGGCGTGGGGACCCGGGCAGCTGATGGCGGTGATGGCAAACACAACATCATCGCTCAGTCTTTCCGAATAAACTGCCGCAGCCGGACAAGCCAGAGTTTGCACGTGCAAGCTTTTTGGTGGGAGTTCGGGGATGATATGCCGCGATCGATTTTGTCTGCCCCTCAAACCGCATCGGCCCAGCCCGCCACCCCAGGCACTCCAGCCGATCTTTTGGTGACGGCCGCCTGCGACCCCGACTCGACGCCCCAGTCTGGAACCAATTATTTCCCAAGCGCCTGGATCGCCATGATGGAGACCCACATCATGGGAAGCTGAGATTGAGTTTGGTTCGAAGTGGATCGCTCACGCTCGCCTTCAACCGACTGCTGTTTCGCTCTCGCATTTGGTCTCAGGTTCCACTTTCTGGTCGTCGTGAACGGGCTTGAGCTCAAGCCGGCCCTGTAAGGCGATGACAGTCCCTCGGTCATCCGGGTGAACAGCCTCTTCGCCGTAGCCACCGGCCTTAAATCCCCTTTATTTCAGAAGGCGGACTGGAGAATCTGCCAATGACCACGGCGGCGCGATACCTCGCTCTGGTATTCTCCAACCTGGTCCCCGTCGCCGGTGTGATCGTTCTGGGCTGGGACGTCGGCCAGATCGTCGTCCTCTACTGGTTCGAGAACATCATCATCGGCATCCTGACCCTGCCGCGCATTCTGTCGGCGAAGGGCGGTAAACAAGGGGGCGGCCTCAACGGCTCCGGCGCGCTCGGGACCGGCTGTTTCTTTGTTCTTCACTACGGCCTGTTCTGCCTCGGCCACGGGATCTTCACCCTGGTGCTGCTGGGCGAGGTCTCGCCCGCAGAGGCCGGCGATCCGGACAGCGGCGGCGGCACGGGCCTTCTCTGGGCGCTCCTGGCCATGGCCGTGCTGCACACCATCGCCTTCGTGCGCGAATGGGTCATGGCGGGCCGGTGGCGGACGGCGACCCCCACCGGAGAGATGTTTCGCCCCTACGGCCGCATCATGGTGCAGCACACCACGGTGTTGCTGGGGGTCTGGGGGATGAGCGAGCTGTCGGCCCCGACCTGGACGATCCTGGTGCTGTGCGTCACCAAGGCGATCATGGAGCTGGCCATGGAGGTGATCGTGGAACCGATCCTTCAAGCCTCGGGCCGAAGGTCTGGCGGCCCCCCTATAAAGGGAGCCTAGGCCCTTTATCGATCTGGACCAGATAGACGTCCGAAGCGTCCTCCGGGCGCCCTGGCCGGGTCGAGCGATGCCTCAGCCAGGCCCCGACATTGCCGCGTTCCGGGTTGGCCTCCATGTCCGCCTTGCTTCGCGCCTCGAACGCCAGGGTATACCGTCTGGTCAAGGTTGGCCGATCCAGGGCCTTGAATCACTCCCACTCGATTACACAAAGAAGCCCAAGACAATGATTGTCTTGGGTTTTTCTTCACTCAACAAACACCGAACCGATTGGAGAACCGACAAGTAGGAAGTATTCTGAAAACATTCGGGAATTTCCAAGCAATAACATTTGCGTGAATTCGTCATCTTTCGCGGTCTATTGACCTACTGAGACCCCGAAATGCGATGCAGCCAACTTGATTCCCTCGGCGACCTTCGACCGTCACTTGAACGTACACTTTATACCATCTGCGGGCTGGTCGTCGAACCCGACTTGATCCAGCAAACTCGTCGGCAACGCTGAGGGTGGCTTCGGCATGGCGAACCGCCGGGGTCGCCTATGTTGCAAATGGCATCTAGCATCGGAACCAGTTCATCGCCTCGGGGAAAATCCATGTCGGTCGCCAAACCTCTCCTCGCCCTCGCCATCTCCCTGTCGATCACATCAGTCGGCCCCGCGTTCGCTCATGAACCGGTCCAGACTGCCGCGGCCTCGGTCGATGATGTCCAGGCCCAGGCGGCCGCGGCGGCGAGTGTCGTCGATGCCTTTCATGCCGCGCTCGAACATGGAGACACACACGCTGCACTGGTCCTCCTTGCCGACGACGTCCTGATTTTCGAGGGCGGCGGGGCTGAACGGTCGAAGGCCGAGTACGCCGAACACCACCTGGCGGCCGACGCTGCGTTCTCAGCCGCTGTGCCCAGCGTCAGGTCCCGCCGCACAGCGCGAGCCGGCGCCGACAGCGCGTGGGTCGCAAGCGAAAGCCGAACGACAGGCGAGTTCAACGGCCGCCCGATCGACAGCCTCTCGGTCGAGACCATGGTCTTGCGCCACGAGGCCGACGGTTGGCGGATCACGCACATCCATTGGTCTTCGCACGCGGCGCGCTGATCTCGCGATCAGGCGGCGGGAGCCGCAGACGCGCCCTTCCGGGCGAGCCAGGCGTCAATCAGTGTGATTTCGCGCTCTTGCGCCGTAATCACCTCCTGGGCCAGGTTCCGCGCCTCGGCGTCCTTGCCCTGCACAAGTTCCACACGCGCCATCGAGACGGCGGCGACGTGGTGCCCACGCATCTGCTTCATGAAGTCGATATCCGCGTCTCCGGTGAAGGCCGGCATCGCCTCCATCATGGTGTTCATCGAGGCCTTGTAGCCCTGGGTGGCGACGGAGTCGCCGGGAGCCGCCGCAGCCATGCCGCCCTCCATCGCGCCATGGGCGCCCGCTGTTGCGGCGGCTTCCGGCGCGGCCCCTGCGGGCTCTTCGGCTTGCGGAGAACAGGCCGCGGACAGGGCGCAGGCGGCAAGGACGAGGCTGATGCGTTTCATGACGGCTCCTTGAGATCCCGACGGTAGCGATCAGGAGGCCTCGTTCGTTCCGTCTACCGTCCGGCCCGCGCCAGGAGTTCGATCAGTTCGCAGGCCTTGGCCTTTCGATCCTCGGGATCGTCGCCAGTCATGGCGCCCATGACGCAATGATCAAGGTGATCCCGCAGCACTTCGGTCTCCACGCGATGAAGTGCGGCTCGAACAGCCTGCAACTGGGTCAGCAGGTCGACGCAATATCGGTCGTCTTCGACCATGCGCGCGATTCCCCGCACCTGGCCTTCAATCCGGCTCAACCTGTTGAGGACCTTGGGTTTCGTATCGGTTTGCATCTGACCTCGCCTTCCAGAACCCACATATACCCCATGAGGGTATCTTGCGATATACCCCCTACGGGTATATGTGAGCGCTTCGGCCAACCGGAGACAGCGACATGTCCACGCATCCTCACAATCATGCCCCGGGTCACGCCTGCTGCGCGGCGAAGGCCTCGGACGGCGCGGCTGGGGTCAAGGATCCGGTCTGCGGCATGTCAGTCGATCCGACGACCACCGCTCACCGTGCCAGTCATGACGGTCAGGACTATTTCTTCTGCTCAGCGGGATGTCGGACCAAGTTCGTCGGGGATCCGGCGCGTTACCTGAATCCTCGCGTGGAGACAGAGCCAGCCATTCCCGGCGCCATCTACACCTGCCCGATGCACCCCGAGATCCGGCAGGAAGGCCCAGGCTCCTGCCCGATCTGCGGCATGGCGCTCGAACCGGAAACGGTCACGGCGGAGGCACCGCCGAACCACGAACTGATCGACTTCACTCGCCGCTTCTGGGTCGGTCTGGCCCTGACCCTGCCGGTCTTCGCTCTCGAGATGGGGGGGCACCTGACCAATCTGCACATGTTCATTCCGGGCCAGATGTCGAACTGGACCCAGTTCGCGCTGGCGACCCCCGTCGTCCTGTGGTGCGGCTGGCCCTTCTTTGAGCGCGGCTGGACATCGCTGCGCACCCGCCGGCTGAATATGTTCACCCTGATCGCCATGGGGGTCGGCGTCGCGTGGCTCTACAGCGTCGTGGCCGTCGTCGCGCCAACCCTGTTCCCGCCCGCCTTCCTGAAGGCCGATGGAAGCGCGCCGGTGTATTTCGAGGCGGCGGCGGTCATCACCGTCCTGGTCCTCGTCGGCCAGATTCTGGAACTGCGCGCCCGCGAACAGACCTCGGGCGCGATCCGCGCCCTGCTGGACCTCACGCCCAAGACCGCGCGCCGGATCCGGGCCGACGGTGTCGATGAAGATGTTTCGCTTGACCAGATCACCGTCGGCGACCGCCTGCGGGTCCGGCCCGGCGAGAAGATTCCGGTGGACGGCGAACTCCTGGATGGCCGGGTCGCTGTCGATGAATCCATGGTGACCGGCGAGTCCATGCCGGTGACCAAGGCCGTCGGCGACCGGGTCGTGGCCGGCGCGCTCAACAAGACCGGATCCTTCATCATGCGCGCCGACAAGGTCGGCGCAGACACCCTGCTGGCGCAGATCGTCCAGATGGTGGCCCAGGCCCAGCGCAGTCGCGCCCCGATCCAGCGGCTGGCCGATACGGTCTCCGGCTGGTTCGTCCCCACGGTCATCGCGATCGCCATGCTCGCCGCTGTCGTCTGGGGTTTGGTCGGCCCCGAACCCCGCCTGGCCTACGCCCTGGTCGCCGCCGTTTCGGTGCTCATCATCGCCTGTCCCTGTGCATTGGGCCTGGCGACGCCGATCTCGATCATGGTCGGGGTGGGACGTGGCGCGCACGCCGGCGTCCTGATCAAGAACGCCGAGGCGCTCGAACGCTTCGAGAAAGTCGACACCCTGGTTCTGGACAAGACCGGCACCCTGACAGAGGGACGTCCGTCGGTAACGGCGATCCTGCCCGCCGAGGGCTTCGCCGAAGTGGACATCTTGCGTCTCTCGGCCAGCCTCGAGCGCGGCAGCGAACATCCGTTGGCCGACGCGATCGTCCGGGCCGCTGGGGACCGGGACATCCCCCTTTCCGAGGCCGTGGACTTCGACAGCCCGGTCGGCCGCGGCGTCCGCGGGACGATCGAGGGTCGCCAGGTCGCCCTGGGCAACACCCGTTATCTCGGCGAGCTTTCAATCGACGTCTCCGCGCTGGAGTCGAAGGCGGACGCGCTCCGCCACGACGGCGCCACCGCCATTTTCGTGGCGATCGACGGAAAGGCGGCCGGGGTCATCGGCATCGCTGATCCCATCAAGGCCACCACGCCGGGGGCGATCCTCGCGCTGAAGGCGGCCGGTCTGCGGCTGGTCATGATGACCGGAGACAACCGGACAACGGCTGAAGCGGTCGCGCGTCGCCTCGGCATCGACGAAGTCCAGGCGGAAGTCCTGCCGCAGGACAAGGCGTCGGTGGTTCAACAGCTTCGTTCGCAGGGTCGGATCGTCGCCATGGCGGGGGATGGCGTCAACGATGCCCCTGCCCTCGCCGCCGCCGATGTCGGGGTCGCCATGGGGGCGGGTTCGGACGTCGCCATCGAGAGCGCCGGGGTCACCCTGCTGGGCGGCGATCTGCAGGGCATCGTGCGCACACGGCGCCTGTCCCGTGCGGTAATGGGCAACATCCGGCAAAACCTGGTGTTTGCCTTCGGCTACAACGCCCTCGGCATCCCCGTGGCGGCCGGCCTGCTCTATCCCGTGTTCGGCTGGCTTCTCTCGCCGGCCCTGGCGGCGCTCGCCATGGCGCTCTCTTCGGTCAGCGTCATCGGCAATGCGCTGAGGCTGCGCGCGGTGAAACTCTAGGCCGGCGAGGGAAAGAGGCGACCGCCGCGTATTTCTGAGACATCGTCTGGATGTCAGTGGAGTCACGACATGCGTTTCAATCGTTTCGTTCCCGCCTTCGCCGTGGCCGCGGCCGTGGTCATGACCGCCGGCGCGGTCAGCGCTCATGCGCGTCTGGTGAGTTCGACGCCCGCGGCCAACGCGACCGTGGCCCCGCCCCGTTCCATCGCCCTCACCTTCAGCGAGCGGATGGTCCCGGCCTTCTCGACGCTTGAAGTGGTCAACGCGGCCGGCGCGAAGGCCGCCGTGAGCACGACCGTCAGCGAGGACGGCCGGTCGATCACGGGCGCGCTCGCCCGACCGCTCGCCACCGGAGGCTATACCGTCAACTGGCAGATCGCCTCGAGCGACGGCCACCGCATGACCGGCTCCTACGCCTTCACCGTTCGTTGACGTGATCGAGGCCTGGGTCATTGGCCTGAGGGCGGTCCAATACGTCGCCGCCGCCCTGCTGTTCGGTCTCCCCGCCTTCCTGATCTACAGCGCGGGGGCGACAAGGCTCCTCCCCCTGGGCTGGCCGCGGCCCGCCCTGTTCTGGGCGGCCCTGGCCCTGGCTTTGGCGGCTCCGGCCGCCCTCGTCGCCCAGACCGCGATGATGGCGGGATCCTTGAGTGAAGCGATCAAGCCCGCTTCGCTGGGCATGATGGTCACCGGCATGGGTCTCGGCATGGCGTTGGCGGTGCGGTCCGCCACCGCCCTTCTGGCCGTGGCGGTGATCGCGATGGCCAAACCCGGACCCCGGCTGTGGTGGCTTTGCGCCTCGCTCGGCCTTGTCGTTTCGGCCAGCTTCGCCTGGACCGGTCATGGCGCGGCCACGGAAGGGTCCGGACACGAGATCCATCTGGCGTCCGATATTTTGCACGCCCTTTCGGCGTCGCTTTGGGTCGGCGCTCTGGCCGCCTTTGCCGCCCTTGTTATGTGGCGGCCCAAGGAGCCGTCCGCGCAGGATCTGGCTCTGGCGCGCGCCTTGGCTGGCTTCGCCGGCGTCGGCACCTTCGCCGTCGCTGTTCTTCTGCTGACCGGTCTGGTGAACAGCGCCTTCCTGGTCGGATGGGGCGGGCTCTGGACGTTGACCGCTACAGCCTATGGTCGCTGGCTTATCCTCAAGATCGTCCTGTTCGGTCTCATGTTGAGCCTGGCCGCCTTCAATCGTTTTCGTCTGACTCCCGCCTTCGAGGCCTCTAGTGCGGATTCTAGTCCGGTGCTTGGTCACCTGCAGCGAAGCTTGGTGGTGGAATTCGCGCTCTCCTTCGCCGTTCTGACGATCGTCTCAGTCATGGGGACGCTCGCGCCGCCGGCCTCGCTGCTATGACGACGCCAGGCCGCGACCGAGGGATTTGGCTGTACCCGGCGTATGGGACTACGGGGGCCGCAGAGGTGGAACATGACTGAGGACATCGATCGCCTGATCGCTACCGCCCGACCGGCGAGCCACGTCTCGCTGTCAGGGCTGGACTCCGATGTGTGGCGCCGCATCGAGAATCGGGTCGGCGAGCGGCGGATGGGTCAGGTCCGCGTCGCCGCTCTGGCGATGGCGCTCGTGGTAGGTGTCGCCAACGGGGGCGTGTTCGCCCTGTCCGCAAGGGCCGAGCCATCGGAGATGCAGGTGTTCAGCGTGTCGGGGGGCCTGTCCCCGATCGCGATCCTGGGAGCGGGCGAATGAAAGCGGGCTGGCGATCCATCGCGATCACGGCGGCGCTGGCCGCGCTCGCCAGCGGCGCCGGGACCTGGGCCAGCACGGCTTGGCTGATGAAGCGGCAGGAAGCGCCCAGCCTGCACAGCATCGTTCATCATCGACTGGACCTGACGACGGCGCAGGAAACCCGTCTGGAAGCGATCGAGGCCCGCTTCGCCTCGCGCCGGGGCGCGCTTGAAGCCGAGGTCCGCACCGCCAATCGCGAGCTGGCGGACGCGATCGCGGTCAGCGAAGGCGACAGTCCTCAGGTCCAGGCGGCGGTCGATCATTTCCACGTCGCCATGGGCGATCTCCAGAAGGCGACCATCGCCCATGTGTTCGAGATGCGGTCGGTCCTGACGCCCCAGCAGGCTCAGGTGTTCGACCGTCAGGTCGTCGGAGCTCTCCTGCAAGACGCAGGGTAGAGCCAGCGTGGATTCGGGGGTTCCACTCGAAGCACGGGCGGCGAAGGGCGACCGGGCCGCCTTCAGCGCGTTGATGACCGCGACCAAAGGCGACCTGCATCGCTTCGTTCGTCGATATATCGGCGACGACGAAGAGGCCTACGATGTCGTCCAGGAGACGTATGCGTCCGCCTGGCTCGCCATTCGCCGGTATGACCCGGGCCGCAGCTTCCCCACCTGGCTCCGCTCGATCGCCGTCAACAAATGCCGCGACTGGGGCCGCAAGCGCACGGTCCGCCGGATGGTTCGCGGCGTGATGGGCCTGGACGCGCCCGAAGCCCTGGCGGTCGGGGATGGAGCGACGACCCCCGAAGACCATCTGGATGACGGACGGCGTCGGGCGGCGCTGGACCGCGCCATCGCCGATCTGCCGGACGCCCTGAAGGCGCCGCTGCTTCTGACCGCCCTGGAGGGTCGGTCCCACGCCGAGGTCGCGCTTATCGTGGGCGCCACGCCCAAGGCGGTCGAGACCCGTGTCGCCAGGGCGCGCGCCAAGCTCGCCGAGGCGCTCCGGCGACTCTGATGTCGTCGTCGACGCCTGAGGCGGTTCGACGCAAGGGGATCGGCGCGTTCATGCGTATTGGCAGTAGGACCGTCCGTTCTCCCGCCCGGGATGAAGAGGTCGAGACAGCCTGAGCGAGGACCGAGCCTAGATGTCGATCATGCGACTGGACCGACGCACCCTTCTACGCAGCGCCGCGGCGGGAGGCGGCCTGCTCGGTCTGCAAGGCCTTCTGCCCGCTTGGGCCCAGACCGGTTCAGCGGGTCTTCGGTCGGAGTTGCCGTCCCTCGTCGGCCCGAACATCGACCTCACGGTCGGCCACTCGCCGTTCTCGGTCGGTGGGCGAACCGGACACGCCGTGACGGTCAACGGCCTGCTGCCGGCGCCGCTGCTGCGCCTTCGCGAAGGTCAGAACGCCCGCCTTTCGGTGACCAACACCCTGGACGAGGATACCTCGATCCACTGGCACGGCGTGTTGCTGCCGTTCCAGATGGACGGCGTGCCGGGCATCAGCTTCCCGGGCATCCGGCCGCGCGAGACCTTCGTCTATGAGTTTCCGGTCAAGCAGTCGGGCACCTATTGGTATCACAGCCACTCCGGGCTCCAGGAGGCGATGGGCCACTACGGACCGATCGTCATCGACCCGGCCAGCGCCGATCCCGTCGCCTATGACCGTGAGCATGTCCTGGTCCTGTCGGACTGGAGCTTCATGCATCCCCACGAGATCTTGGCGAAGCTGAAGAAGAGCCCCGGCTACTTCAACCGCCAGCGGACGACCCTGTCCGGCCTGCTCTCAGGCGCGGACGGCATGAGCCTCGAGGAGCGGCGCATGTGGGGGCAGATGCGCATGGATCCGCGTGACATCTCCGACGTGAACGGGACGACCTACACCTTCCTGGTCAACGGCCATGGCCCGGAAGAGAACTGGACCGGCCTGTTTCGTCCCGGCGAACGCGTGCGCCTGCGCGTCATCAACGCCTCGGCGATGTCGATCTTCAATGTGCGGATCCCCGGCTTGCCGATGACCGTGGTCCAGGCGGACGGCGACCATGTCCGGCCTGTCGAGGTGGACGAGTTCCAGATCTCGGTGGCCGAGACCTATGACGTCATCGTCCAGCCCACCGAAGACCGCGCCTACACCATCGTGTCCGAGGCGATCGATCGCTCGGGCATGGGCCGCGCCACGCTCGCCCCGCGCCTGGGCATGACGGCCGAGGTTCCGCCGCTTCGCGAGGTTCCAACCCTGACCATGCGCGACATGGGCATGGGCGGGATGGATCACGGCGGGATGGCGGGCATGGACCATGGCGGCATGGCCGGAATGGATGGCGGCGCGATGTCCGGAATGGATCACACCGCCATGGGGCAGACCCCACCCGCCGCTCCCGTGGCCGATATGGCGGGCATGGGCGGGATGAATATGCGGGACCCCGAAAATGCGTCGGCCGACATGGCGGTGGGCGTGGGCGTCGACATGATCGCCATGGCGCCGGCCAACCGGTTGGGCGACCGACCTCTCGGCCTGGAATCCGTCGATCACCGCGTGCTGGTCTATACCGATCTGGTGTCGCTCCAGCCGAACAAGGATCGCCGTCCGCCGTCCCGAACGATGGAAATCCATCTCACCGGCAACATGGAACGGTTCATGTGGGGTTTCGACGGGCGGAAGTTCTCGGAGTTGGTCGAGCCGATCCGCTTCGAACGAAATGAACGGGTCCGCGTAACCCTGGTGAACGACACCATGATGGGTCACCCGATCCATCTGCACGGCCATTTCTTCGAACTGGTGACCGGCGGCCCCGAAGGCCACCAGCCGCTGAAGCACACGGTGAATGTCGCGCCGGGATCGAAAGTGACCTTCGATTTGACCGCCGACGCCCCCGGAGACTGGGCCTTCCACTGCCACATGCTGATGCACATGCACGCCGGCATGTTCAATGTCGTGACGGTGCGGCCGATGGACGGAGCGGCCTGATGAACCGGCTCGCCCTCGCACTCGCCCCCTTGATCCTCGCCGCCAGCGCCTTGAGCACCCAGGCCCAGGACCCTCACGCGGGCCATGTCATGCCGGCGACCCCGGCGCCGCGCCCTGCGCCTGCGCCGGTCGCCACGCCTCAAACGCCCGCTCCGCCGGCAGCGCAGGATCCGCATGCCGGTCATGTCATGCCGCCTGCGCAGACGCCGCCCGCGGTCGATCCTCATGCGGGTCGCGACATGTCGACCATGGCGCCAGCGCAGGCTGATCCGCACGCCGGCCACGACATGTCCACGATGCAACCCGCCGAGGCGGACCCTCACGCCGGACACGATATGTCTGCAATGAGCATGGGTCCGCCGGATGTCCCGACCAGCGCGGACGATCCCGACAGACCTCCAGAGGCGCCGGTTCCGGCCGCCGCCCTGAGCGGTCCGACGCACGCCGCCGACGGGGTCTTCGGCGCAGAGGCGATGGACGCATCGCGCCAGACGCTGATCGCCGAGAACGGCGCCGTGCGCACCACCGCCCTCATCATCGACCGCCTCGAAGCGCGCTTCGGCGATGGCGGGGACACCTACCTGTGGGACGTTCAGGGCTGGAGCGGCGGCGACATCAACCGCTTTTGGTGGAAGTCAGAGGGCGAAGGCGAGTTCGGCGGCGCTCTGGAGGAGGCCGAACTCCAGGCCCTCTACAGCCGCGCCGTCACGCCGTTCTGGGACGTGCAGGCCGGCGTGCGCCAGGACTTCCGTCCTGACGGCGACGACACCACCCATCTGGTCCTAGGTCTCCAGGGACTGGCCCCCTATTGGTTCGAAATCGACGCGGCCGCCTTCCTGTCCACGAAGGGCGACCTGACCGCTCGCGTCGAAGCCGAATACGATCAGCGCCTCACCCAGCGCCTGATCCTTCAGCCGCGCCTCGAAATCGACGCCTCGGCCAGCGATATTCCAGAACTGGAGATCGGCTCGGGCCTCTCTTCGATCGAGGCGGGCCTGAGACTGCGCTACGAATTCCGCAAGGAGTTCGCCCCCTATGTCGGCGTCGAGTGGAGCCGCGCGCTCGGAAACACCGCCGACTACATCGACGCCCGAGGCGGCGAGGCAGAAGACACCCGCGTCGTCGTCGGCCTCAAGGCCTGGTTCTAACCGAAGGAGACGACCCCATGATCCGCGTCCTCACCCTCACCGCCGCTCTGGCCTTCGCCGGCACCGCCGCCGCCCAGGACCCGCACGCCGGCCACGCCGGAATGCAGCACCAGGCTCCGGCCGCATCCGGCATCGTCACCACCCCGGCCGACGGCGCCATGACATCCGGTTCGCCCGAACGGTTCAGCGCGACCTTCCCTCACCCGATGATGCTGAAGACCGTGACCCTCACCGCCGAAGGCCAGGCGCCGATTGTCGTCACCGCTCCAGATGCGCCATCGGCCGCGACCGTGAGCGTGGCCTTGCCGCGTCTCGCACCGGGAACCTATGCTGCCGCCTGGGCCGCCGAAGGTCCGGACGGCCACAAGATGTCCGGCTCCGTCAGCTTCATGGTTCACTAGGAGAACGACGATGAAAGTTTCCAACCTGCTGGCCGCCGCCGGTGCGATACTGACCCTGAGCGCCGGGGCGGCTCTGGCCGCGGAGGGCTGCGACTGCTGCAAGGACATGGCTGCCGACGCCGCCATGACGTGCTGCGACGAGATGAAGACCGAGCCTGCCCCCGCCGAACCGGCGCCGCGAGCCCCGGCTCCGACGGACGCGCCGGCGCCCCAGGGGCACGCCGCCCACAACTGATCGGTCCGACCCGGCTCGCTCCCGACCGACGCCCGTTCAGGGACGCCGGGGCGCGCCGGCGTCAGACTGTTCTATTCCGTTCGTCGACCTGCTCCAGCCTGGAGCCGTGCTGGTCAGCATCCATCCGGACGAAACGGACGGTTTCGGCGCGCGTTTGTGGTTCGGCGACGAAGCCGGCGTCCGCAAAAGCGACGTGCTGAGGCATCTGGGGGGCCGATGGGTCCCCTCGCCACCATCCGTCCGTGGTCGCGGCTTTCGGCAGGATGCCGCCGACAATCCGTTCGATGTCCCGGAACGTCAGATCCACTTCCGCCCGCTTCTGGCGCCGAAGGAAGGTTGCGAGGGGCGCGTATTTGGCCATCGGCGTGTTTTCCTCCCTCGCCGCCTTCGGTCAAGCCCGACTTTCGCAACCCGCCGTGAGCAGTGTAGGCTCATCGTCGGCGGGTTCCGGGAACGATAGGCGTCGATCGAGAGCCAGGGGACGCGTCAGCGTCGGCGGCGATCGGCGGCGAAACGCCGGGCTTCCTCACAGAAGTTCCTGGCCCGCCCCCTCCCCCGACCGTGAGTCACCTCGCGATCGCCCCGGTTCGCCGAGGCCTGATCGAAACCGGTCGGCGATCCGACGACTGCGGTGCTGCGACGATCCCGCCGTTGCGCGGCAGGGCGATTCCCCCTAACCGACAAAAATCGGGGACTTCTATCTTGCCGCAACTGCTCCGCCTCTTCTGCGTCTGTCTCGGCGTGACCATCGTGGTCGCGCTGCAGGCGCATGGCGTGATCAACACCCAGCATCGCATCGAACACGGCCTGCAGTTCCCTGGTGTGTCCTATGCGGAAGCGGCCATGATCGACCACGATCACGAACGCGATCAAGGTCACGGACACGAGCACGAGCACGAGCAGCCGGAGCCTTCACCGACCGACGACGCCTCGGCGTTCGAGATCGCCGAGACGCCTGCGGACGGCCCGATCAAACATCACCACCACGGTGGCGGTGACGTTCAGGTCGCCTTGGCGACGCCCGCACATCCGATCGAATCCGTGATCATGGCGTCCGCTGATCTGGGACCAACGCCAGACCTCGCGCCGCCCGGACTCCGAGGTGACGGTCCTTCCCACCCTCCT
Organism: Brevundimonas sp. FV1ye28; assembly: GCF_058681135.1. Taxonomy (NCBI): domain Bacteria; kingdom Pseudomonadati; phylum Pseudomonadota; class Alphaproteobacteria; order Caulobacterales; family Caulobacteraceae; genus Brevundimonas; species Brevundimonas sp. FV1ye28. The sequence goes on from NZ_CM178731.1 coordinate 1,165,233, forward strand.
AAACAGCAGCGCCTGATCGTCTGATCCTGCGCGGCCGAACGGCCGTGCGCGCCCTGTTTTTGGAGACCACCTTGAGACATCCCCTGTCCGGCTCGACCGGATCGTGGGCGCGATGTGGAGCCGTTTCGGCCCTCGCGCTCACCCTTGCGGTTGCTTTGCCGCCCACGGACGCGTTCGCCCAGGCGATAACGCCCCCGTCGCCCGCGAACGCCCCGGCGCGTTCGCTGCCTCTGGAAGAGGCGTTGCGTCGCGCCGCCGCCGCCGACCCGGCCCGCGCCGGCCTGGAGGCCCGCGCTCGCGCTGCCGACGCCGGCATCCGCCAAGCGGACATCCGTCCAAACCCCACACTGGGCCTGATGGTGGAGAACTTGCCGACCGTCGGCAGTGGCGACCTGCTCGGCCGCACCGAGACGACGATCAGCTACGAACAGCGGATCGAGCGGGGCGGCGACAGACCGGCCCGGGTTGATCTGGCCCGTAGCGAAGGGGCTCTCGTCGCCGCCAACGCCCGTGTGCGGCAGCTCGATCGGCTCGAAACGGTGCAACGTGACTGGACGGATGTCCTGACGGCCGAAGCTCAACTTGAGATCGCCCGCGAGCGACTGGAGCTCGCGGAGCAGTTCCAGGTCCAGGTGCAGCGTCGCGTCGACGCCGCCCGGGATCCGCTGTTCGCAGGCGCCCGCGCAGAGGCTGAACTGGCCCAGGCCCAGATCGATTTCGATCAGGCCGAGATCACCCTCCGGGTGGCGCGCGTCACCCTCGCCAAGTTCTGGGACGGTTCGGCGGACTTCGGGGTCGGTGCCGCCGCCTTCGAGGACACCAGCGCCTCGCGCATCACGGCAGGCGACGTCGCCCAGTTCGATCTGGATATCTTCCTCGCCCAGCGGGGGATCGCCGACGCCCAGGTGCGCGTCGAGGAAGCCCGCGCCGTTCCGGACCCGACCGTCAGTGTCGGCCTGCGGCACATCTGGGATAATGATCTCTCCCTGGTGTTCGGCGGCTCCATCCCGCTCCAGCGCTACGACCGCAACCTCGGCGCCATCGACCGGGCTCGCGCAGAAGGTACGGCGGCCCAGGCTGATCTCGAAGCCTATCGCATCGATCGAGAGCGTGAGATCGCCCGCCTGCAGGTCCAACTCCTGGCCCGGGCCAGCGAGGCGCGCAGGATCCGCGAGGAAATCCTGCCGCAGGCCGAACGGGCGGTGTCGCTCGTGCGCGAGGGCTTCGCGCGCGGCGGCTTCACCTACAACGACGTCATGAGCGCCCATTCGGCCCTGCTCGAAACCCGGGCGCGCCGCGTCGCGGTGCTCCAACAATTCCACATCGACCGCGCCCGCCTCGACCGGCTGACCGGCGCGCATGCCGGCCTGCTCGGCCTGGAGACCCAACCATGACCCCTCCCCCCGTTTCGCGGCGTCTGATCGCCGTGTCCCTGATGGCGCTCGCCGTCGGCGTCTCGGCCTGCGGCCAGGGCGCGCCCGCCGAGAAGGCGGAAGGCGAAGCCGCCGCGGCGGACTACGAACGCGGTCCGCACCGGGGCCGCATGCTCCGTGACGGCGACTTCGCGCTTGAGATCACTCTCTACGAGGAAGGGCCCGAACCGCTCTTCCGGCTGTATCCCTACGTCAACGACAAGCCGGTCGATCCCCGTCAGGTTCAGGCCGCCATCACCCTCAACCGCCTCGGCCCCAAGACCCACCAGTTCGTCTTCGCTGCGGAAAACGACTATCTGACCTCGCCCGCGCCAGTCTTCGAACCCCACTCCTTCGACGTCGTGGTGACGGCCGCGCAAGCCAGCAAACGCCACCGGTGGACCTACGCCTCCTATGAAGGCCGCACGACCATTTCGGCCGATGCAGCCCGAGCCGGCGGCGTCACGGTCGAGCGCGTCGGGCCGGCGGTGCTCGGCGAGACCCTGCCGCTGACTGGCCGTGTCGAGATCACGCCTGAGGGCCAGGCCGAGGTCCATGCCCGCTATCCAGGACGGGTGATGAGCCTGAACGTTCAACTGGGCACGCGCGTCTCGCGCGGCCAGGTCATCGCCCGGGTCGAGTCCAGCGAGAGCCTGCAAACCTATTCGGTCACCGCGCCCATCTCGGGGATGATCGTCGCCAAGAACGTCAATGTCGGTTCGATTACGGGCGCCGGCGAGCCGATGCTCATGATCGGCGATCCGACCCGGCTGCACGCCGAGTTCCTGCTCTATCCGCGCGACGCCGAACGGGTGCGCGCGGGCCAGCCGGTCACGGTGCAAAGCCTGGCGGGCGACTACACCTTCAACGGCCGAATCGAGGCGGTGTTGCCCTCGACGGATCTGACCAGCCAGGTGCTCATCGCCCATGTCGACCTGCCCTATCAGGGCGGCGTCTGGCGGCCGGGTCTGGGGGTGTCGGGCACGGTTCAGGTCGGCGCCGGTCAGGTTCCATTGGCGGTCCGCACCAAGGCGCTTCAGCCGTTCCGCGACTTCACCGTGGTCTATGCCCGCTTCGGCACGACCTATGAGGTGCGGATGCTGGAACTGGGCCGCCGCACGCCGGAATGGACGGAGGTCCTGAGCGGCATAGAGCCCGGCGTCGAATACGTCGTGGACGGCGCCTTCCTCATCCGCGCGGACGTCGAGAAGTCCGGCGCGAGCCACGATCACTAGGGGCTCGAACCGTCATGCTCGAACGCATCATCGCGCTGTCGATCCGCTTCCGCTGGATCGTCATGGCGCTCGTCATCCTGGCCTGCGCGGTCGGCGTCTGGAGTTTCCAGCGCCTGCCGATCGACGCCACGCCGGACATCACCAACGTCCAGGTCCAGATCAACACCGAGGCCCCCGGCTTCTCGCCGCTGGAATCCGAACAGAGGATCACCTTCCCGGTCGAAACCGCCATCGCCGGCGTGCCGGGCCTGCAGTACACGCGCTCGGTTTCGCGCTACGGGCTGAGCCAGGTCACCGTCGTCTTCGAGGACGGCACCGACATCTATTTCGCGCGTCAGCTGGTCAATGAACGGCTGCAGGCGGCGCGGGGTCAGCTGCCGGAAGGGCTGACGCCCGAACTCGGTCCCATCGCCACGGGCCTGGGCGAGATCTTCATGTACACGATCGAGGCCGAACAGGGCGCGCGCCGTCCTGACGGCGAACTCTACACGCCCGAGGACCTGCGAACCCTGCAGGACTGGGTCATCCGGCCCCAGCTGCGCAACACGCCCGGCGTCACCGAGGTCAACACCATCGGCGGCTTCGAGCGGCAGTATCACGTCACGCCCTGGCCGGATCGTCTCGTCGCCTATGGCGTGACCATGGCTGAGGTCGTCGAGGCGCTGAATCGCAACAACGCCAATGTCGGCGCCGGCTATGTCGAACGCTACGGCGAGCAATACCTGGTCCGGGTTCCCGGCCAGGCGGAGACGCTCGAGGATCTCGGCGCCATCATCGTCGCCAACCGCAACGGCGTGCCGGTCCGGGTGGCCGATGTCTCTGACCTGGTGATGGGGGAAGAACTGCGAACGGGCGCCGCTACGGAGGACGGCCGCGAGGTGGTGCTCGGCACGGTGTTCATGCTCGTCGGCGAAAACAGCCGAACCGTGGCCCAGGCGGTCGCCGCCCGTCTGGGCGAAGCATCCAGGGCTCTGCCCTCCGGCGTCCGGGCCGTGCCCGTCTATGACCGGACCGATCTGGTCGACCGGGCGATCCACACGGTCGAGAAGAATCTGGTCGAAGGGGCGTTGCTGGTCATCGTCGTGCTGTTCCTGCTGCTCGGGAACATCCGGGCGGCTTTGATCACGGCGGCGGTCATCCCCGTCACCATGCTGATGACCATCACCGGCATGGTGCGGACAGACACCTCGGGCAATCTGATGAGCCTGGGCGCGCTGGATTTCGGCCTCATCGTCGATGGCGCGGTCATCATCGTCGAGAATTGCCTGCGCCGTTTCGGCGAGACCCAGCATCGCCTGGGCCGCCTGCTCACACGCGAGGAGCGGTTCGAGCTGGCGGCTTCGGCCTCCGGGGAGGTCATCCGACCGTCCCTGTTCGGGGTGCTGATCATCACTCTCGTCTATGTGCCGATCTTCGCCCTCACCGGCGTCGAGGGGAAGATGTTCCATCCGATGGCGATCACCGTCGTCATCGCCCTGACCTGCGCGCTGGTCCTGTCGCTGACCTTCGTCCCGGCCGCCGTGGCCATGTTCGTCACCGGCAAGGTTCAGGAGAAGGACAGCTTCGTCATGCGCGGCGCCCGGCGCTTCTATCAGCCGGCGCTGGACCTCGCCCTGCGCATGCGGGTGGCCTTCGTGGCCGTGGCCGTGGCCCTGGTGGCGATCGCGGCCCTGGGCGCCAGCCGCATGGGGTCGGAGTTCATCCCGAACCTCGACGAGGGCGACATCGCCATGCACGCGCTTCGCATCCCCGGCACCTCCCTCAGCCAGGCCGTGCAGATGCAGACGGCCCTGGAGCGGCGGATCGCCCAGTTCCCCGAGGTCGAGCGGGTCGTGGCCAAGATCGGCACCGCCGAGGTGGCCACCGATCCCATGCCGCCCTCGGTCGCCGACACCTTCATCATGCTGAAGGATAGGAAGGACTGGCCCGATCCGCGCAAACCCCGGGCCGAACTCCTGGCCGAACTCCAGGCGGCCGTGGCCCAGATCCCGGGCAACAACTACGAGTTCACCCAGCCGATCCAGATGCGCTTCAACGAACTCCTCTCGGGCGTTCGCGCCGACGTCGCCATCAAGGTGTTCGGCGACGATCTCGACGCCCTTCTTGAGGTCGGCAACGCCGTCGAAAGCGTGGTCGGCGGCATCGAGGGCGCCGAGGATGTCTCGGTCGAACAGGTCACCGGCCTGCCGGTCTTGCAGATCAGGCCCGACCGCGCCGCCCTGTCGCGACTGGGGATCAGCATGGATGATGTCCAGCAGGTCGTCGCGACCTCGATCGGCGGCGTGGTCGCAGGCCAGGTGTTCGAGGGCGACCGGCGCTTCGATGTGGTCGTGCGCCTGCCCGAGACGCTGCGCCAGGACACCGAAGCCATCGGCCGGCTGCGCATTCCCGTGCCCGGCTCGGGCGGCACGGCTTTCGTGCCGCTGGAGGAGATCGCGACCATCGTCGTCGAGAAGGGCCCAAACCAGATCAGCCGCGAGGACGGCAAGCGCCGGGTTGTGGTCACCGCCAATGTGCGGGGCCGCGACCTGGGGTCCTTCATCGCCGAGGTCCAGGAAAAGGTCGGAGCCGAAGTCGAGGTCCCGGCCGGGTCCTGGATCAGTTACGGCGGCACGTTCGAACAGCTGATCTCGGCAGCCAAGCGGCTGCAGTTGGTGGTGCCGGTGGTGCTGCTGCTGATCTTCGGCCTGCTGTTCGCCCTCTTCCGGTCGGTCAAGGACAGCGCCATCGTCTTCTCGGGCGTACCGTTGGCCCTGACCGGCGGGGTCGCCGCCCTGGCGATGCGCGGACTGCCGCTCTCGATCTCGGCGGCGGTCGGCTTCATCGCCCTGTCCGGGGTGGCGGTGCTGAACGGCGTCGTCATGGTCAGTTTCATCCGCACCTTGATCGCTGAAGGCAAACCCCTTGGGGAAGCGATCCGCGAAGGCGCCCTGACCCGGTTGCGGCCGGTGCTGATGACCGCCCTGGTCGCCAGCCTCGGCTTCGTGCCGATGGCCCTGAACGTGGGGGCCGGCGCCGAGGTCCAACGCCCGCTGGCGACGGTCGTGATCGGCGGGATCATCTCCTCGACGATCCTGACCCTGCTGATCCTTCCCGCCCTCTACAGCCTCGTCCACGGTCGGCCGTCCCACGCGGACGGCGCGCCGCGGCGCTGGCTTCCCCGTCTTCCCTTCACTCGGAGCAACGCATGACCGCCGCGATTCATCGGTGGACGGCCTGGCTGAGGACGCCTGCGGGCGTCCTCCTGCTGGGGCTGTTCATCCTGTTGCTCAACGGCTGCCTGACCGTCGCCCTCGCCCACGGCGTCGCCGAAGGCGACAAGGGCTACATCCAGGAGACGTCGGGCTTCCTGTTCTGGCCCTTCGTCTACCTCGGGGCCAAGCATATGGTCACCGGCTACGACCACCTGCTGTTCCTGCTGGGGGTGATCTTCTTCCTCTATCGGATGAAGGACATCAGCCTCTATGTGACCCTGTTCGCGATCGGCCACTCCACCACCCTGCTGTTGGGCGTTCTGACCAATATCAGCGTCTCCAGCTATCTGGTGGACGCCGCCATCGGCCTGTCGGTCGCCTACAAGGCGCTCGACAACATGGGCGCCTTCCAGCGCTGGTTCGGCTTCCAACCCTCCACCAGGGCGGCGACCCTGATCTTCGGCCTGGTCCACGGCTTCGGCCTGGCCACCAAGCTTCAGGACTTCAACCTCTCGCCCGACGGCCTGATCGGCAATCTCATCGCCTTCAACATCGGCGTCGAGGTCGGCCAGCTCCTCGCCCTGGGCGCCATCCTCATCGTCATGGGCTTCTGGAGGAAGACGACCGGCTTCTGGCGGCACGCCTACGCCGCCAACGTCATCCTCATGACCCTCGGTTTCATCCTGGCGGGCTATCAGCTCGTCGGCTTCTTCGTCGCCTGACCGGAGACCTCAAATGTACAACGCCAACAAACCCGACGCCTCCGAACTGCCGTCGACCGCCAAACTGCTGAAGTCCACCGGCATCGCCGTCGTCGTCGCCTCGGCCCTGCTCGCCACCGTCGTCTTGCCCGCCGAGTACGGGATCGATCCTACGCGGGTCGGCTCCCTGCTCGGCCTGACCGAGATGGGCCGGATCAAGCGCCAGCTCGCCGCCGAGGCGGAGGCTGAAGAGGCCGGGGCCGCGCCGCAAACGGTCACGGTGGCCACCACGCCGCTGACGGCGCCGACGGAAGCTCCGACGGCTGGGTCGCAGCCAGACACGGCTGTACCTTCTGTCGCTCCACCTGCGACCGCGCCCGGCGCAGCCGCTATCCCAGCGCCCGTCGCCGCCGCGACGGCGCCGGGCACGCCGGTTCGTTCGGACCGCACGAGCCTGACCCTCGAACCCGACGAGGGCGGCGAGATCAAGCTGACCATGAAGGAAGGCGATCGCGCCGAGTTCACCTGGTCCGCTGACGGCGGAGCGGTGAACTACGACACCCACGGCGACGGGCGCGGAATCTCCTACCATGGCTACGGCAAGGGCACGGACAGCCGCGTTCAGGGCGTGCTGGTGGCCGCGTTTGACGGCCATCATGGTTGGTTCTGGCGCAACCGAGGCGATGGGCCGGTAACGATCACCCTGGTCACGAGCGGTGCCTACGAACGGGTCGAGTTCGTCGAATAGTCATCGTCGGAGCCGGGCTTCGCAATTCCGGCTGTCACAGCTTACCGCGTCGGCCCGATCCCGGCGCCAACACGGGATGAGCCTTCTCGAACACGGCCACCACCGCCAGTCATGCTGGCGGCCGCGGGACTGGAGCCGTGCTCCTGCGGCTCTGACCGTGCGCCACGACGCGCGGCTGCCGGGTCGCTATCGACCCGGTGGAGTCATGACCAACTACGGCGAGCGTATCGTCAGTCCGGACGCTTCGGCCACCGCGGATGGCTATCGTCGATGACGACCGGATGCGCATGCGCAGCACCGGCCTCGGTCACCTCCGCGTCGGCCAAGTGCGCATCCCCCGCACTCAGATTATCGTGGACGTGCGGGAGGTCCGCAGGGTCGTGAGCCGGCCAGATCACAAATCCCAGCACGGTCCCGACCGCGCTTAGGCCAGCCAGCACGAGGAAGGCGGCGCTCGGATCGACGGCGGCGCTGACCAGGCCGGCCACTGGATAGGCGATCAGCCAGGCGGCGTGCGACAGGGCGAACTGGGCCGCGAACAGAGCCGGCCGGTCCTGGGTGTTGGAAGACCGCCGCAACGCCCGACCTGCCGGGGTCAGCGTCAGGGAGTAGCCCATGCCCATCACGGCCCACAGCCCGAGAAGCACGACATAGCTCGTGGCCAGGACCGATCCTGCGAGCAGAACGCCCGTCATGATGACCGTCCCCCAGAGCATGGCGATGCGATCGGAGACGCGCGTGAGCAGACGCGGCAAGGCGACGGCAGAGCTCATGGAGCCGATGCCGAAGGCCGCCAGGGCCCAGGCGGTGTGCTGGCCCGAGAGGCCGAAGCGGGATTGAACCAGGACGACGGTGTTGACGAACACCATCGCCCCACCAGCAGCCTCGGCGAGGCTGATCGCCATCAATCCGCGCAGGCGCGGCGTCAGGGCGAACAGACGCAGGCCGCCCGTCAGCCGCTGCATGAAGGGCAGCGGCTGCGCCCGGGACAGGGTGGGCAGGACCGCGCTGACCACGAAGAGGGCCGAGACGACGAAACCGAGCGCCGTTCCGACGAACAGATTGTTGTAGCTCATCACCGCCAGCAGCAAGGCGGCCAGAACCGGGCTGGCCACGCTCTCCAGATCGGCCGCCAGCCGCGAGAGCGACAGGGCCTTGGTGTATTCGCCCTCGTCCGGAAGGAGGTCGGGAATCATGGCCTGAAAGGCCGGAGTGAAGGCCGCCGAGGCGACGTAGAGAACCGTCATCAGGGCATAGACCTGCCAGGCCTCGCCGACGAACGGCAGGGCGGCCGCGACGCCCGCGCGGACCACGTCGAGCGACACCAGAAGGGTCTTCCTCGGCAGCTTCGCCGCCAGGGCGCTCGCGAAGGGCGCGACGCCGATATAGGCGATCATCTTGATCGCCAGCGCGGCGCCCAGGATCTCGCCGGCGTTGGCGCCCGCCAGGTCGTGGGCCAGCAGACCGAGCGCGACGGTCGCCATCCCCGTCCCCAGCAGAGCCCCGACCTGGGCGATGAACAGATGCCGGTAGGCGCGGTGACGCAGGGGAGAGAACACGAGCGACTCCGAGGTCCGACGCGAGCGCGCGCCAGGCGGACCTTATCCCCCCGGGGAGGATAGTTGCAATGTCCTCCTGGGGAGGATATGCGGCGGCATGGCCCACGTCTCCCACGCCTCCCATCCCGAGATCGTCAAACGCCTTCGCCGCGCCGACGGCCATCTGCATACGGTCATCCAGATGATCGAGAGCGGCCGGCCCTGCCAGGATCTGGCGCAGCAGCTTCACGCCATCGAGAAGGCGGTCGCGGCCGCCAAGAAGACGCTGATCCACGATCACATCGACCACTGCCTGGCCCATGCGGCCGAGGGCGATCCGGACGAGGCCCGCAAGGCCCTCGCCGAGTTCAAAGACATCACCAAATACCTGTGAGGTGTCGCCCGAGACCGCATGCTCGGATGGATCGACAATCGCGACGGCGGCCGACAAGATGAGGGCGGCGGGTTCCGGAACGGACAGGCGCTGGTCTTGAGCCAGGGGACGCAATGCGTCGGCGGCGATCAGGGCCGAAACCTCCGGGCTTCTGTACAGAAGTTCCAGGCCCGCCCCCTCCTCCCGCAGCGCACCGGACGGGGCCGCGCCGGCTCAGCCGCCTTCGGGGTCGATGATGCCGGTGCGCACCCCGACCGCGACCGCCTCGATCCGGGTTCGCACACCCAGTTTGGCGCAGGCCTTCTCGAGGTAGCTGTCGACGGTTCGCGGGGAGAGCCCAACGATCTGGCCGATGTCCGCTGAGCTTTTCCCGCGACTGACCCAGAGCAGACATTCGGCTTCGCGGCCGCTCAGCAGCATGATGGGACGGCGTTCCGCGTGACGACTGGGCTCCATGATCGGCTCCGCTTCAATTGATCTCGATGCACGGTGGGCGGGAATCATCAGCCGGGCAACGACAGTGAATTGCGGGGCGTCCGCCAGTTTTTTGCGGTTGGGACCGCCTGCCCCGTAGGGCGAATTGACGCGCTTGCCCTCAGTTGGACGCCCTTCTAGACCGCCCCGGTCGGGCGCCGTGAGATAGGCGCACAGCTTGAGCCGGGGCCTGTCAAAGCCACAGGGGCGCCGCTTTGAACCGAAGCAGCGGGCCTCACGATCGCAGAGGATTCCAACGCCCGACCCCTCCGGCTTGCACCGGGATTTCGTTTGATTCATGCTGGCGTGGCCGACGCTTGCGTTGGTGGGGCCTGGAATCCCCTGTGCGATATCAAATCATCGACGGCGTCGCGCATCCGCGCGGATGCCCGTTCCCAACGCCTGACGGCGCGCGCCTGCGCGCCTGTCCCGGGCCGTGTGGACGCGTCTGGGTTCCGGACCCTCTCGTCGAGAGGCCGGAGAACTGTGGTGACCGATACGAAGCAGCTTGGGGCGGAGGCGCAGGACGGTATCAACCGTCTCTATCGGCGCTATGCCGCCTGGCTGGATCGGCGCTTACGAGCCCACATTGACGCCGATGCGGCGGCCGATGTCGTCCAGGAGACCTACATTCGCGCCGCGCCTTATGCGCTGGACGACATTCGCCACCCGAAGGCGTTTCTGCTCAAGATCGCCCTGAACCTGGTCCGCGATGAGAGCCGGAAAGAAGGACGTCGGCGACGGGATCGGGAGTTTCAGAGGCCGGCCGGAGCCGAGGCCGCCTCCCAGTTCGATCAGGTTCTGCTCGAGCAGGTGATCCGGTCCATGCCGCAACTCTACCGCGACGTCTTCGTCTTGAGCCGCTTTGGCGGTATGACTTATCCGGAGATCGCTCAGTCGTTCGGGATCAGCGTAAAAACGGTGGAATGGCGAATGTCCAGGGCGCTCGAGTACTGCGCGTCTCGGCTGGACTTGTAGGCAAGACGGATGACGATCGAGGCTGAAGCCGAAATCAGGCGCACGGAAGCAGCGGAATGGTTCAGCAAGTTGAACCAGCGCCAGGTCACGACTGCCGACATCAAGGACTTCAGCGACTGGCGGCGGGATCCTGAGAACGCCCGCGCCTTCAGTCGCCTTGAAGCGATGTGGGATGCGGCCGGAACGCTCGCAAAGACCCCTGGGATGGCGGGGCTCACGGAAGACGCGACGAACCGGGCCCGCCAGGCCACGCCCAGCCGGCGCAGAAGTCCTTCCGGCCGCCTGATCCCGCTCGGTGCAGCGGGCGCGGTAGCCTTGGCGCTCGCGGTGGGAAGCTGGTCGTGGTGGTCCGCCCAACGGCCGGACGCTTATGACACCGCCATCGGGGAGCAGCGGACGGTCCGGCTCGAGGACGGCTCACGCATCATTCTGGACACGGACTCCCACGTTACGGTCCGGTTCAGTGGTTCCGAGCGGCTGGTGACCCTGGCCTCCGGACGCGCCATGTTCGAGGTACAGGGGGATGCGGCTCGCCCCTTCCTGGTGAAGGCCGGCGACACCGAGGTGACCGCGATCGGCACCCGCTTCGATGTCCGCAGGGCCGGCGCCGGCGCCCAGGTCGTTCTGGTCGAGGGAAAGGTTGCGGTCCGGCAGGAGGCGGCGTCGCGGTCGGCCTGGACCCTCGCACCGGGACAACAGGTCACGACTTCGGTCCAACGCCCCGCGGTCGTCGCGGTGAACGTGCCGGCGGCGACGAGTTGGACGACCGGCCGCCTGACATTTGAGAACACCCCGATCGCCGTCGCGGTGGCGGAGGTCAATCGCTACAGCCCTTCGCCGGTCGAACTGCGGGACGATCGAATCTCCAGCATCCGTGTCAGCGGCGTGTTTGATGCCGGCGATGTCGACGGCTTCGTCGCGGCGCTGAGGGACCTTTACGCGCTCGAAGCGACCCGGGCGCCGGACGGCCATCTCGTCCTGACGGGTCCCGCCTGAAAATAATTTGACCCCTGACTTAGGGGATGGTCCGCGACCCGACGTCTCCTTCCCCGACCCGCAAAACTGCGGGTAGAAAATCGGGGGAGATCATGAGTCACAGGTTCACTTCAACCGCGTTCGCCGCGCTGATGATGGGTGTTACGACGCCGGTAGCGGCGCAGTCGGTCGACGCCGTGCGCGCGTTCAGCATCGGGGCCGGCCCCCTTGAGCGAAGCCTGCCGGTCTTCGCCCAGCAGAGCGGCCTGCAGATCCTCTATCCCAGCGCGCTCGTCGCCGGACGCCAGTCCCCGGCCGTCACCGGTGATTTCACGGCGGAAGCGGCGCTCGCCCAGTTGCTGCGCGGGACAGGCCTCACCTATCGGCAGAGCCGGCCGACCGTCTTCGTGCTGGTCGATCCGTCGGCCCGCGCGGAGGCGGAAGCCGAAGCCACCCAGCTCGAAGAGGTCGTGGTCACGGGCAGCTATTTCCGGGGTGTCGACAGCCCCTCGCCTGTCACGGTGCTGACCCAGGACGATGTGGCGCGGCAAGGACGCGCGACGGTGGCCGAGACCCTCGCCGCCCTCCCCCAGAATTTCACCGGCGCCGCCTATGAGGGCTCCGCGAACACCGGCGCGGATCGCTCGGCCCGGAACAGCGGCGCGGCGACCGGCCTGAACCTGCGCGGGCTCGGCGCGGACGCGACCCTCGTCCTCGTCAACGGCCGGCGGATCGCCGGCACCGGCCTCTCCGGCGACTTCGCCGACATCTCCAACATTCCGTCCAGTGCGATCGCGAGGGTGGACGTCCTGCTGGACGGGGCTTCAGCGCTCTACGGCGCGGACGCGGTCGGCGGAGTCGTCAACATCATCTTGAAGTCCCAGTTCGATCAGGCGGAGAGCCGCTTGCGGGTGGGCGGTACGAGCGACGGCGGCGCCGAGGAAGTTCTGGTGTCCCATGTCGGCGGGTTCAACTGGGCGAGCGGAAGCCTTGTCGCGGCCTATGAGTTTCACGATCGCGGAGAGCTTCGATCCGAAGATCGACGGGTGACCTCCAGCGCCGACCTGCGCCCCTTGGGCGGCTCTGACTGGCGGCTGGTCTACAGCGCGCCCGGCAACCTCATGGCGCAGGATCCTGTCACGGGCTCCTATCGGCCCATCTTCGCCATTCCTCGCGATCAGGACGGCACTGGGCTGACCCCGGGCGACTTCCGGGCCAATGAGGTCAACCTCACGAACCAGAACCAGGGTCAGTGGTTCCTGCCGCACCAGCGTCGGCACAGCCTCTTCGCCGCGGTGCGGCAGAACCTTCCCTTCGGTTTCAGCCTCGACGGCGACATCCGCTACACGGAACGGAACCACACGCTTCAGACGCCGGCCGACACCGGCATCGTGGCGATCACCTCCGCCAATCCTCATTTCGTGTCTCCGGTGGGCGCAACCCGCCACGACATCGCCTATTCCTGGATCGACGAGCTGGGCCCGGCGCTCTCGGAAGGCCGCACGCGCAGCGTCAGCGGGGCCTTTGGTGTCAACGGCGCGATCCGGGACTGGAACCTGTCGGCCTACGTCAGCGGCGGTCGGGAGTTCAGCAGCCGCACGCTGTCCAATCGCGTGCAGACGACCTTCCTTCAGGAGGCTCTCGGGTCACGGGCGGACATACCGACGACGGTCTTCAGAACGGCGGTCGACGGCTTCTTCAATCCCTACGGCGATCCGACCAACACCAGCGCGGCCATGCGGGCGCATATCGGCTCGGGCTATTCCTGGACCGACCATACGACCACAGTGGCGTCGGCGAACCTCAAGGCCGACGGATCGCTCCTGGAGCTCGCCGGCGGGCCGCTGCGCATGGCTGTCGGCGTCGATCTTCGCCGCGAGCGGTTCGAGACCGAAGGCGAGAATTTCCTCTCCGGCGTGGCGCCGCGCATCGTCGCCCCGCTCGTCTATGAACGCGACGTCTCGGCGGCCTTCGTCGAGTTCCGCGCGCCGTTCGTGAGCGCCGCCAACGCCCGCCCCGGACTGGAACGTCTGGAGTTCTCCCTGGCGGCGCGGATCGAAGACCATGAGGGTGTCGGGCAATCCACCAACCCCAAGGTCGGTCTGCTCTACAGCCCAACGCCCGACCTGCTGCTGCGCGCGAGCCATGGGACATCATTCCGGGCGCCGGCGCTCCGGGAGCTGTTCACGGCCTACGCCCTGGGCCCGACCTTCCTCAACCGTGGCGGCGTCAATGTCCTCGCGGTCGTCCAGTACGGCGGCAATCCAGATCTGCGCCCGGAAACGGCCGCCTCGACCACGGCGGGCTTCGTCTGGACGCCGGCGGCCCTGAGCGGCTTCCGGCTGGAAGGCGGGTGGTTCCGGACCCGGTTCGAGGATCGCATCGGCAACCCGGTTCTTGAGAACCTGACGAATGTTCTCAACGACCCTGCCCTGTCCCCCTTCGTCCGTTTCGTGAGCCCGGCCACGAACACGGAAGATCGCGCCCTCGTCCAGTCGTTGCTGGACCACCCCGGCAACTTCAACCCGACCGTCATGCCCGTCACCGCCTATGGCGTGGTCGTCGACAACCGCTTCGTCAACGCCGCCGCCGTCGAGGTCGAGGGGCTGGACCTGTCGGCGCGATATCGCTTCGACCTGGGCGCCGGTCAGATGTCGATCGACGGATCGATCACCCATCTCCTGACCAACGATCGCCAGATCACCGACGCCTCCCCGAACGAAGACCTGCTGGGAGACCCGCACTTTCCCGCACGCTGGCGCGGCCGGATCGGCGGTCAGTGGCTCAGCGGCCCTCTGACGCTCGGCCTGATCGCCAACTATGTCAGCGGGGGTCGAGACCCGGTCGGCGGTCGAAGCATTGATGACTGGGCGACCTTCGACGGTCAGGTCCGCTACGACTTCCGGGACTGGGGTGAGGGCCTTTCCCTCTCCCTGAACGTGCTCAATCTCGCGAACTCGGAGCCGCCGTTCTACGACGCCTCGCGCGGGATCGGCTATGACGCGGCCAACACCAATGCACTTGGCCGTCAGATCTCGCTGCAACTCGTCAAGCGCTGGTGAAGCGCCATGCGCAAACGTCTGTCCGGCGCGCTGGCCGCGCTGGCTCTGGGCTGCCCAACGACGGGCGCGTCTGAGCCCCTAACCCTCGACACCCTGCTCGGGCTTGAGAGCTTCGGGCGGATCGCCGTCGATCCGTCCGGTGAAGTGATCGTGTTCGAGGAACGGCGCGCGCGGGACGATCTGCCACGCTACGACCTGCAGCCCGAAGGCGCCCTCCGCTACGCCCGCCTCTATCGGGCCGATGTCGAGACCCCAACCCGTGTCGGGCCGCTTCTGCCGATGGAGGAGGACGCCGGCTACACCGTCGGCCCCTTCTCCCCCGATGGCGGCAGGCTCGTCGTCTTCCGCCTGCGCGCCCTGGAATTCCGTATCGGGGTCGTCGATCTGGACAGCGGCGCGGCTGTCTGGACCGATATCTCCCCGGAGACGGGCGCCTGGGGCCGGTCCGTGGAATGGCTGTCCAAGGACGTCTTCGTGACGCTCGGCATGCCCGACGGCGGGTTGCCGCAGCGTCTGGCCGACACCAACCGGACCCAGAGAGAACTGCCCCCGCTCTGGGACCGAGCGGCGCATGGGGAGGCGGCCTTCGTTTCGGTCGGGCTTGGGCCCGAACCGGAGCGGCCGCAACGCGACCTCTGGCGGATCGACGCCCGGACCGGTGCCGCGACGCGTCTCGCAAGTGGTCCTTTCCTTGACCTGGAGGCGTCTCCGGACGGTCGCCATATCGCCCTGATCGTCGACGGCGCCCTCCAGCCCCTGCCCTCTCCGGGCGCTGCGACGGAGTTTCGACGCGTTCGCGCCCTGCAGCTGGTCGACAGTCGCTCCGGCGAGACGCGGGACCCGCCCGAAGCCCGGGACGTCTCCACAAGCCTGCTGACCTGGTCGCCGGCGTCCGACGCCCTGCTGGTCGCCGCGATCGACGGCGATCGTCCTCGCCTGATCGCCGTCGGCCCGACCGGCGCGGCGCGGGACGTCACTCCGCTGGGCGTCACCCCGGTCGTCCCGCTCGACTTCCACGGATTGCCGACCGCCGAGGCCGGTTGGATCGGTGACACGATCGCCGTGCACGGCCGTCATCGCGGCGAAGAGGGTTGGTTTCTCAGCGGCGAGGACCGCGCAGCGAGGCGCGCGGGCTTGGCGCCGGACGCCCGCCTCATCGCCCAGGGAGGCCGTGGAGTTCTATTCGCCAGTCGCGGACGTGTCGTCCGCTTGATCTCCGACGGAGTGTCCGAAGACCTGGGTGCGCTCGCCTCCGGCGTTCGGCCGGATGGGCCGCTCGGTCAGCGGGCCTTGGCGGGACCCTTGAAACAAGACAGCGCCGTAGTGTCGGAGCCGACGGGACGACTGTGCCGGACCCCGGCCGACCCGGGACCCGTCGTCTGCGTCACGGGTCCGTCCGGCGCGGCGGTGAGCTGGCCTCAAGGTGTGGCCGTCGCGCGTGGCGCCGAGGGTCGGGCCGTCAATCGCCTCACCGTGACACGCGGATCGTCGACCGAGACGATCTGGAGCCTCAATCCCGAGCTTGACGATGTAGACCTTACCGCCGCCCGGCGGGTCCAAGGTCCCGGCGGCGCCGCTGGGTGGCTGTATGCCCCCGCTACCGGCGAAAGCCCGCCTCCGGTGATCGTCATCCCCTATCCCGACCGCCTCTATGCGACGCCGCCGCCAACGATGCGCCCCGAGGCCGGCAATCTGACGCTCAACGGCCAACTGCTGGTCGCCGCCGGCTACGCCGTCCTCTACCCGGACTTGCCCGTCGGCCCCGAGCCGTCCGTCGGCTTGGCGGACAAGATCCTCGCCGTGGTCGACGCCGCCGCCGCCGACGGCCTCGTCAATGGCGACCGGATCGGCCTTTGGGGGCACAGCTTCGGCGCCTGGGCCGTCGTGCTGAGCGCGACCCAATCCCCCCGGTTCAAGGCCGTCGTCGCCCTGAACGGATCCTATGACCTGGCCGGATCGGTCGGCAGGCTGTCGAACCATGCACGTCTGGCGGGCGAGAACGACGCCGCGATCATGGGAACCGCGCGGTGGCTGGAATCCGGTCAGGTCGGGATGCACGCGTCTTACTGGTCCGATCCGGAGCGCTACCGACGCGGCAGCGCCTTTGAACAGGCCGACCGGATCACGGCCGCGGTTCTGCTGGTGCAGGGCGAAATGGACCATGCGACGGGCGAGGCCGAGGGCATGTACGCCGCTCTCAGACGCCTCCAGCGCCCGGCCGCCCTGCTCCATCTGATCGGCGAGGACCACAGCCTTCATAATCCCGGCAATGCCCGCATCTACTACGAGCAGGTCATCGGCTGGTTCGATCGCTATCTCACCGCGAACGCGCTTCCAGCCGCGCCGTCCACCGTCGAACCCAGGCCTCCGTCAGCGCCAGGGTGAGCAGGCGGGAGAAGCCGCCGCGCCAAAGCAGCGCCTCCCGGGAAAGGTCCGCCTCCAGGTCGTTCAGCAACCCCGCCTGGGCGAGGGCCCCGCCCAGCAGATAGTCCCGCAGGAAGGGCAGATGGCTCGCGACAGCCTCGCCGTAGAAGGCGCCGAGTTCGCCCTTTGAACGGCGGGCATAGATCGACGGAGGCAGGACGTCCCGAAACGCGTTTCTGGCCGCAGCCCGGTCCCGGCCACCCCAGGTCAGATCGACGGTCGACCAGGACAGGCCTGCCTCCATTACGGGCTGGCTCAACAGCGGGTTCACGCAGACCCCGTGCCGGCTCCGCGCCGCCTGCCCCTGGAAGGTCTGGCAGAAGGCGAGGATGGAAATCTGCAGCGCCTTGGCGGGCGGAACGCCGCGCAGGTCGTCGAGCCAGGGATGATCCCAATCGGCGCGGCTGCGCCGATGTTCCTGCAACGCCCGGACCCAGGCCGAGGGCCAGAGCGACCGGCGGGTCCAGCGCGCGATCCGGTGCACGGCCGCCGGCCGCGCCCTGACGCCGCGCTCCTGAAGCTCGTCGAAGGCGATCAGCGGGCTCGGCATCTGGAAGAAGACCGCGTCGCCGCCCTGTCCCGTCAGCGATCCCCAGGCCCCACCCTCCCGAATGCGGGCGGCGATATCGTCGTTGTAGTCCGTATCGATGTCGTTGGTGGCGGGCCGGAACGCGTCCGCCGTGCGCGCCAGACGCTCGGCCGACAGGCTCAGCCCTTCGCGCCGCACTTCGGTCAGCACATGCCCCTGGGGCGCCACCACCGCCCTCGCATACGCCCGCTCGTCGCCTTCGGGTTGTTCGACGTAGTGGTTCACCCAGGCCGAGACGCGATCCCGCTGCGAGGTCTCAAGGGATGCCGCGACGATCGCCGAGTCGAGGCCGCCGCTGACCTCGGCGATCCATGTGCGATCACCGGCCAGACTGCGCACCGCCGTCTGCACGGCCGACCGAAGTTCGGGCGGGCGGCCGCGCCCGCGACGATAGACGTCCGCCGGCCGCCACACCTGCACGCCGTGAGAGTCGCCTGCGCCGAGCGTGCGGAGTTCTCCGGCCGCGATGGGCGTCAGTCCGTCCAGGGCGAGATCGTGACGATACTCGCCGCCGCGACCGACCAGCCGGGCCACGGCCTCCCAGTTCAACGCCAGATCCTCGGGCAGCAGGGCGTCGAGAACGGGGGCCGCGCTTGAGGCGACGAGGGTGACGCCGGACCTGTGCCAGCAGACAGCCTCGATCGCACCGGACGGATCGCGCAGGATCGCAGCGTCGCCCCGGGTGCGTCGGATCAGTACGTAGCGGCCCCAATGCTCCGCCACCAACCGCCGGGCGGAAGCGGCATCCAGGGGCCGGCAGGCCAAGGTCCCACGCTCCGAGGCCGAGGCCGCCCGACCCGTGTTGTCGAACATCTCGCCGATCAGGACGCCATGGCCGTCCAGCCCCGCTGTGACCGCAAGGCGGTCTGACGGCGCATAAACCTCAACGAAAGGGTGCGAGACCCGGCGCGACCATCCAGCGCCGGCGAGCCGTCGGCGCATCGGGGCCGCGAGCGCCTCGAGCGCGGCGGCCGTGTCGCCCATGAGCGCCACGAAGGAGTCGGCGCCCATCCTCAGATCACCAGAATGGGATGGAAATGGCTGAGCGTTTCCGCGGACTGGCTGACGCAGACGTCATCGACCTGCAGCCAACAATGGGCCAGAAACGGCCAGGCGCGGACGCCGAACACCCAGTCGGCGTCCAGGCCCTTGGCGTTGAGGAAGCGCAACAACAGCTCGGCCTGGAACAGGCATGCTCCGGTTCGGGGCGCAAAGGGCAGAAGCTGGAAGAAGGTCTCCGCGCGCGCCGAGATCGCCTCCAGGTCATCGCGCCGCCCGGTTCGGTCCGCATAGGCCGTCGCCAGCCCGGCCAGCGTCGGACGACGCCAGGCGCGATCGGTCCAGATCGCGCTGAACGTCGCGATCTCTCCCAGGCGCAGCTGGGAACCGGCAACCTCGGGCAGGCGGCGCAGGGGAAGCGGGGGCGGCGCGACGCCGGCGGGGCGTGCAGGACCGGAATGCAGCAGCTCTGCGGACGCCAGCTCCAGCAGGGCGTCCATCGGTCCGCGCAGGCGTTCGCCATCGACCGCGACGTCGCCGCAGTTCGGGAAAAGCAGATAGTCGTCCGCCGCCAGATCCAGCAGGATCAGATCGCCTCCGATCGGCACGGCGTGGACGCCCTGCGCCAGTTGCCCTTCCTCGCTCATTCGAGCGCAAGCTCGTAGCGGTGGGTCACCTGCAGCTCGACGAACTCGCCGCCCTTGCCGCGGGTCAGCCGTCGCGCCGACCCAAGGATCAGCAGGCATGCAGTCTTTCGTATCAGCATGAACTTTTCCTCCAAAGGGAGCCGATCGGGGTCGCCCCGAAAGACGACCCCGGCCGCTCATTCGGGCGGCATTTCCCAGCGGAAATGCGAGTTGAGCTCGGCGAAGTCGCCTTCGTCGACGGCGCGCGTCAGGCGGCGAGCGCCGCCCAGCCGAAAGATGCGGCTCTTGTTCTGGACCTTCATGGCCAGACTCCCTTTTTCGATGACGGCCTCTGATCTGGACGCACCGGGCGAGGCCGGACCGGGCGTCCGTGCCGCCCCGCAGGACGGCACGTCGCGCTCAGGCGCCCGGCGGGATCGTGTAGAGCTTGGAGGTGTTCAGCTCGGCGTAGTCGCCTTCGTCGACCGCGCGCGTGAGGTCGCGGGCGGCGCCGAGGCGCACGAGGCGCGGGGTGCGGTGGGTGGTCATGGTCGTCTCCTCGTTGAAAAGTCGACAAAAGGTCGACGACGGACTATCAGCGCCTCAAAGCAAATCGATTCAAACTATATTGCGCGTATACTTTGACTGTTCGGGATCGATCCGCCGCGCGCGCGAAGCGATTGTTCCGGCGGTGATCCGCCAACGGGCGTAGTAGGCGTCGATACTGTCTCCCTCGTGCGAACCGGCCGGCGCCTCTGTCGAAGCGGTCAGGCTCCTGAGCGGGGCGAGGCGACGACGGACCCGCGCGAGACTCTCCAGCAGCGGCTGATTTTCACAAACCTCGATCAGTTCGCTGATCCAGGCATCGACGGCCTCATCCGAGGCGTCGGCCGGACTGGCGTAACCGGCGCCGCGCGCCGCGAGGCGAATATGCGCGGCCTCGAGATCCAGCAGGCCGAGGATGTCTTCCAGAGGCGTCGCCCGCGTGAAATAGCCGAGACCACGATGCTCCTCGATCAATCCCTCGCCGCAAAGCCGGGACAGGGCTTCACGGACCGGGCTGGTGCTGAGGTTCAGCGATGCGGCGATATCGGCCACCGACAAGTGCTGGCCGGGCGCCAGCCCATCCTCGATCGCCGTTCGCAGGCTGGCGAGCGCCGTTCCGAATGGATCGCGCTGTCTCACCGGCCTCTCCCACACGGGCCATGGGCGATCTGTAGGCCAGCGGTCGCGACACACCGGGGAAGCCCGGCTGCGGGACGGCGTCTATACTGTCGTCCGCAAGAAACTTGCGTCATAGCCGCAGCTTTCATGCTGTTGATCTTTATCGACTTTCATTTGACGCATGGCTGAGTCATTTTTCAACCTGTAGGGGTGAACCTGAGTTCGTAACGCGTGATGCCCACGGCGAGGGAGTAAACCGAGAGATGGACGCCCGGCACACCCAGTCGACGAATGCGGTGCTCTCCTCGAGCCTGCGCCTGATCCGCTCTCACCGGCGCATGCGGTCGATCGACGTCGCCCAGGCCATGAACATGGCGCTTCGGTCCTACGAGCATTTCGAGTCCGGTGCGGGGCGAATCAACATCGAACGCATTCATCGCTTCGCCGAGGTGACGAACAGCGATCCGCACGGGATTCTCGCGGCCCTCGCCCTCGGCTCCCCCGCCTTCGCCTTGCGGTGCGCCGACAACAAACTGGCGACCATCCTCGCCGTGGCGCTGCAGGAATTCGACGAGGAAGCCGGGGACGCCATCGCTGATCTCGACGCCCGGCCGATCATAAACACCTTCACCAGGATGTTCAGGGATCTCGCGGATCAGTCCGTCAAGCGCGACACCGAGGCAGACGCCTGGCTCGAGCAACGGCGGAGCAGACTGTTGGCGCCCGATCGGGAGGACGGCGGGACCAACACCGGCGGCTGAGACCGCCCGCCGGCGCCCCGCCCCGGTCGTAGAGTCCCGGTGGGAAGGTCCCGGACTGGCGCGCGGCCGTGATTTCCCGGCTGGATTCGGTGATGAAAGCGCACCCCTCCCTTCCCGCTGCGTCATCCACCCCGGGGCTCGAGGCCCTGACCGACCGGCAGCGCGAATGCCTGCAACTCGCCGCCATGGGCTTGACCTCATCCGGCATCGGCGAACGGCTCGGACTCTCCCCCAGGACCATCGATGAGCATCTGATGACGGCCTGCAGCGTCCTCGGCGTGCGGACACGCGTCCAGGCCGTCGCCTGCCTGGCGGTGGCCGCCCGACGCGCCGACGAACCCCGCAGCTTCCTACCGTAGATCTCCCACGGGGCGCTCGCGGGTCGCCGCCGCCGGCCTGATCCGATGGGATGGCGGCGGTTCCTGGAGGCCCTCATGCTCGACCTCGCGTTCGTCCTCGCCCTCTCGCAAAGCTGCGCGCCTTCGGTGGCGCCCCAGACCCTTGCGGCGATCGCGCACGTCGAAAGCCGGTTCGATCCCCTGGCGATCGGCGTCAATCGCAACGGCGCCCGACCCGCTCGGGCGCGCAATGCGACGGAGGCCGCGACGACGGCTCGTCGTCTCCTGAGCGGCGGCGCCAACCTCGATCTCGGGCTGGCCCAGATCAACAGCGACAACCTCGGCTGGCTGGGCCTGACGGTCGAAGACACCTTCGATCCCTGCCTCAACCTGCGGGCCGCGGCGACGGTCCTTCGCGCGGGCTACCGACCCGTCGGCGAGACCCCGGCGCATCGACAGTCCGCCCTGCGCGTCGCCCTGTCCCGCTACAACACCGGCGACGCCCGGCGGGGATTCCGCAACGGCTACGTCGCCAGGGTCGAGCAGGCGGCGGTCGCCTTGGACCTGGCCGCGCCGCTTCTAGCGAGCGTCCTCGAACCGTCCGACACGCGCCTTCCCGAACCGCCGACCCCGAACGCCCTGCCTGCGGCCTGGGACGTGTTCGCGCGCGGGCCCGTGCGGGTCGCCTTTTCCACTTCCGTCGACCGGAGCCACTGATGTTTCGTTCCCTGACCCTTTCGTCCTTTCCGCGTCAGGCCGGCGCTGCGGCCTGCATCGCGCTGGCGGCGACCTGTCTCTCGGCGCAGCCCGCGCTCGCCTCGGCCAATGTCGAAGGCCTGCTGCAGAACGTCGTCGACATGCTCACCGGCAATACGGCCCGCCTGCTGGCCGTGCTGGCGGTGGTGATCGTAGGCATCCTATGGATGTTCGGCCTGTTCGACCTGCGCCGGGCGGCGATCGTCGTGCTCGGCATCGTCGTGGTCTTCGGCGCGGCCGAGATCGTCAATCTGATCACGGGCGGCGCCTGATGACCGCCGCCGCGCCCTGGCTGTGGATCGGGTCGGCGTCGGCCTTTCTCGCCCTGTGTCTGATGCTCGGCCTGAAGCTGATCTCGCCCAAGCGGTTCGCCCAGATCCTCGCCGGTCTCGGCTCGGGCCTGGCGATCGGCCTGGCCTTGGCGCGCCTGTCGGCGGGAGGGCCCAATGGCTGACGAACGTCTGACCGAGGATCCGCTGTTCCTGGCCTGCACGCGTCCGGCGATGATCCTCGGCGTGCCCATGGAGGCGATGGGCGTCAACGTCATCGTGTCGGGCATCGTCTTCCTCGTCGGCGGCAGCCTGCTCTACCTCCTCGTGGCGCCGGCCCTGCACCTGGTGTTCCGGGCGGTCTGCCGGGCCGACCACAACGCCTTCCGACTGCTCTTCGTCTATGTCGACACCAAGGGCCGGTCACGCAACGCGGCGCTCTGGGGCGGGAGCTCGGCGACGCCTCTCCCCCTCGTTCGCCGCTATCGCCTGGCGGAGCTGTCCCGTGGCTGAGGGCGGCATTCCTCCGGCGCGGCTGCGGCGCGAGGGCGACGCCCGGCCGCACCTGCCCTACGCCCGTCACGTCTCGGACCATGTGGTCGCGCTCGACAGCGGCGCCCTGATGATGGTGTTTCAGGTCGACGGGGCCAGCTTCGAGACCGCCGACGCCCGGGACCTCAACGACTGGCACGTCAAGCTCAACCAGGCCTGGCGCAATCTCGCCGACGATCGTCTGGCGGTCTGGCACCATGTGGTGCGACGCCCGGTCGAGCTGGAGCGGTCGGCCGGCTTCCGCTCAGCTTTCGCCGGTGAGCTCGGCGCCCTCTACGACGACCGTGTCGCCGGACGGCGGCTCTGGATCAATGAGCTGTTCGTCACCCTCGTCCTGCATCCCGGTCGGGACGCCGGCGACCGCGCTGCGGCGCTCGCCAAACGTCTGAAGGCGGCGCGCCGCAACGACGCCGAGGTCGAGTTGGCCCATATCCAGCGCATCGAGGAGGCCGGGCGGGACCTGGTCCAGTACCTCGGCCGCTATGCGCCGCGTCGGCTCGGCCTCTATGAACGCGGCGGCCTGTGGTTCTCCGAGCCGATGGAGGTCATGCGGCTCGTCCTCACCGGGCGCCGGTCGTCGGTCCCGATCGTGTTCGGCCACCTCGGCGCGGCGGTCTACACCGTGCGCGCCATCTTCGGGCGCGAGACCCTCGAGCTGCGGGACGCCGCCGAGGCGCGCTACGCTGGCGTCCTGGCCGTCAAGGAATACCCGGCCACGACCCGACCCGGCCTGTGGGACGAGCTGCTGAGCGTCCGGTTCGGCTTTGTGATCAGCCAGTCCTTCGCCTTTCTCTCCAAGGCCTCGGCCCGCGCGGTGATGGAGCGCAAGCAGAATCAGATGGTCTCGGCGCGGGACCGCGCGGCCTCGCAGATCACCGGCCTGTCGGACGCGCTCGACGACCTCGTCAGCAACCGCTTCGTCATGGGCGAGCACCAAGCCTCGATCCTCGTCCACGGCGACACTCCGAACGCATTGGCCGACCACCTGTCCAAGGCCCGCGCCATCCTCGCGGACTCCGGCCTCGTCGTGGCGCGCGAGGATCTCGGCCTGGAAGCGGCCTTCTGGTCCCAGTTCCCCGGGGCCTTCGCCCGCCGCACCCGGCCGGCCGCGATCACCTCGCGCAATTTCGCGGCCCTGGCGCCCTTCCACGCCCATCCGGTGGGCAAGGCGCGCGGCAACCACTGGGGCGACGCCATCGCCGTGCTGCGCACCACGGCCGGGTCGCCCTTCTGGTTCAACTTCCACGTCGGCGACTTGGGCCACACCTTCATCTGCGGGCCGTCCGGGTCGGGCAAGACCGTGGTCCAGAACTTCATGCTGGCGCAGCTGGAGCGCTTCGACGCCCAGCAGCTGTTCATCGACAAGGACCGGGGCGCCGAGATCTTCGTGCGCGCCTGCGGCGGGACCTATCTCGCCCTGCGCAACGGCGAACCGACCGGCTTCGCGCCGTTCAAGGCCCTCGCCCCCAGTCCCGCCAACCGCGCCTTCCTCGTGCGCCTGGTCCGGACCCTCGTCGCCCGGCCGGACGAAACCCTGACGGTGCCCCAGGCCCGCGCCATCGATCAGGGCGTGGCCGCGCTGGAGGCCCTGCCGCGCGAGCGGCGGTCCATCGCCGCCCTGCGCAGCCTCCTCGGCCAGGGCGACGCCGGCGGCGTGGGCGCGCGGCTGGAGCGTTGGCAAAGGGGCGGTCCCCTCGGCTGGGTTCTCGACAATGATGAGGACGCCCTCAGCCTGGAGGCCCGCTTCGCCGGCTTCGACATCACCCAGGTGCTCGACCACGACGAGGTCCGCACGCCAGCGATGTTGTATCTGTTCCACCGCATCGCCGAACGGGTCGACGGCCGCCGTCTGGTCCTCGACATCGACGAGTTCTGGAAGGTGCTGGGCGACCCGGCCTTCACGGAACTGGCCCAGGACGGACTGAAGACCTGGCGCAAGCAGAACGCCCTGATGGTGTTCGGCACCCAGTCCCCCGCCGACGCCCTGCGCTCCCCGATCGCCCACGCCATCCTCGAACAGTGCGCGACCAAGATCTTCCTGCCCAACGGCCACGGCCAAGCCCGCGAATACATCGACGGCTTCGGCCTCACCCAGGAGGAATTCCGACTGGTGCGCGAGGTCCTGACCCCGGAGTCGCGCCGCTTCCTGGTCAAGCAGGGCCACGACAGCGTGGTCGTCGAACTGGACCTGAGCGGCATGGACGACGCCCTGTCGGTCCTGTCCGGCCGCACCGAAACCACTGCCCTGCTCGACCGCCTCCGCGCCGAGGTCGGCGACGACTACACGCTGTGGCGCGATCCCTTCCATGACCAGAGGAGGTTCCTGTGAGAGCCCGCATCCCCTTCGCCGCGGCGGCCGCCGCCCTCGTCCTCGCCTGCGCGCCGGCCGTCCACGCGCAGCAGGTTGTCCACGATCCGAGGGCCTTCGCCCAGATGATCGAGGAGGCCCGCACCACCCTGGAGCAGCTGAGGGCGCTGCAGACCCAGGTCGAGCAGGGCCAGCAGCTTTTCGACAGCCTGAACAATCTGTCTGACGTCAACGCCCTGGCCGGCGAGCTCGGCCTGCCGACGGTGCGCAACCCGCTGCCCGATATGCGCGCACTGCGCGTGGCGGCCAGCGGCGACCTGTCCGCGCTCGGCGACCTGGCCGATCGCGCCGACGCCATCCGCCGCGACACGCGGCTCTACACGCCGCCGGCGGGTGATCCGGGCTCGGCGGACGCCTACTATCGCGACAGCCTCGAACGGGCCGGCGCGCGGACCGCACGGGATCTCGCCATCGGCGAGGCCATCGGCGGCGCGGCGGACCGGCGCCTGCAGGGTCTGGAGACGCTCCGTTCCGCCCTCGACACCGCGCCCAACGCCCGCGCCGTCATGGACCTCGAAGCCCGCCTCGCGGCCGAACAGGCCCTGATCCAGAACGAGCAGGTCCGGCTGCAGGGTCTTGCCCTGACCCAGGCGGCCGAGGCGCGCCTTGAGGAGCAGCGCGCCCGGGAACGGGCCGAGGCCGCCCGGGCAGCCCGCATGGACGTCTATCAAAGGGCGTTCCGGTGAAACGGTCCGCGCTGCTCGTCGCTCTCGGCCTCGTCGGCTGCGGGGCGGCCGACCGGACCGCTGAAGACTTCGCCGCCGATCCCGATGCGGCCGAGGCGATCGTGGCGGCCTGCGACGCCGGACGCGAGGTCGATGGCGAATGCGAGGCGGCGCGGCGGGGGCTTGCCGAGGCGCGCCGCGAGGCGCGGATGCGCGCCTATGAGCGGGCCTTCTGAGGAGTCCGACGATGAGCTTTCGCGTCTTCGAGCCCAGCTACGACTTCATCGACGAACGGCTCAACGTTTTCCTCGGCGACCGCCTGTCGTCGGTGATCGCCGAGGTCGAGGGGCCGCTGCGCATCGCCCTGGTCCTCTACGTCGTGCTCTACGGCGTCGCCATCCTGAGGGGCGCGATCAGCGAGCCGGTGATGGATTTCGCGGTCCGGTCGCTGAAGCTGGCCTTCCTGTATCTGCTGGCGACCACGGCCGCCTATTCGACCTTCGTCACCGAGCCGCTGTTCACCGGCCTGCCCAACGCCCTGACCCGGGCCGTCAGCGGCGCGGACACGCCCAGCGTCGGCGCGGCCTTCGACCAGTTCTTCGCCTATGCCGCCTGGCTGGGCGAGGACATCTCGCGCGAGGGCTCGGCCTTCAATCCCGGCCCCTGGGTGGTGTCGGCGGCCGTCTTCATCATCGGCGCCCTGGCCGCGGCCCTCGGCTTCGGCGTGGTGCTGGTGGCCAAGCTGGCCCTGGCCCTGCTCGTCACCCTCGGCCCCATCTTCATCGCCTGCGCCCTGTTCGACGCCACTCGCCGCTTCTTCTTCGGTTGGCTCAGCCAGGCCGTGAACTATCTCGTCCTGTTCGCCCTGATCATCGTCATCTTCCAGCTCGTCCTGTCGCTCGTCCGCGACCAGTGGGGCGCGATCCAGGGGTCCGACCCGATGATCGGCGGGCTGATCTTCATCGCCCTGTGTCTGCTCGGGGCGATCTTCTTTCTGCAGACCCCGGCCATCGCCGCCGGCATAGCGGGCGGCGCCAGCGCCGGCCTCGCCGACTTCGCCAACGCGGCGGCCCTGGGCGGGAGCGGCTCCGGCCGCAGCCAGGGTCCGCAAGAAGCCAGCCGCCAGCCGCCCAGGGGCGGCGGCACCATTCGACCGAGAGGCGCCTGACATGACCTATCGCTCACTCCTGCTCGCCGGCCTGATCCTGCTGGGCGCCTGCGCCCACCGGAGCGATCCGGCGTTGCCGACTTGCGACGGCTGGGCCCGGCGGCCCGCCAATCCCCATGGATCGGTGCTCGCGCCCCAAACCGAAGCCCCATCGGTCCCCGAGGCCGTAACCTCGGACACGGGAGGCTGCGCATGAGCGGCGTCCCCTCCCCTGAACTGAAGCGCTACTTCACCGAGGCGCGACGCTGGGATCAGGACCGACTGGCCTCGGCGATCCGGTCGCGCCGCCTGGCCTGGTCGGCCGCCGCCCTGGCCACGGGTCTGGCGGTCATCGCGACCGGCGCGGTGGCGATGCTGACCCCGCTGAAGTCCACCGAGCCCTTCGTCATCCGGGTAGACCAGACGACCGGCGCGGTCGACGTCATGCGCGGCCTCTCGGCCGAAGATGGGCCGGTCCGCTACGACGAGGCCGTCAGCAAATATTTCCTCGGCCAGTATGTGCGCCAGCGCGAGGGCTACCTCGATCCGGCCGCCGAGGACGCCTTCCGGCTCGTCTCCATCCTGTCGGCGCCGGCCGAACAGCGGCGCTGGGCCGATCTGTTCCGCGGCTCCAATCCCGCCAGTCCGCAGAACCTCTACGGCCGCGACGGCGAGGCCATCATCTCGATCCGCGCCATCGGCTTCATCAACGACGGCGTCGCCAACGTCCGCTTCCACCGCACAATCCGCCAGGCCCAGCAGACCGTGGAGAGCGACTGGATCGCCACCATCGCCTTCACCTACACCCGCGCGCCGATGTCCGAGCCCGATCGTCTGAGGAATCCCCTCGGCTTCCAGGTGACGTCCTACCGCGCCGATCCGGAGGTCATCCGATGAGACGCCCCATTTTCCTCCTGCCCCTGGTCGCCGCCCTCGCCCTCGCGTCTCCGGTCGCGGCGCAGGCCCCGCTGGATCCGCGTATTCGCGAGCTCACCTATGATCCGTCGGCCGTCTACCGGATCGCCGGGGCGTTCCGCACGGCGACCCAGATTGTCTTCTCGCCGGAGGAGACCATCCGCCATGCGGCCATCGGCGACAGCGTCGCCTGGGAGGTGGCCGCCGAAGGCTCGGTGCTCTTCCTCAAGCCTCGGGAACGTCATCAGGCGACCAATCTTCTGGTCGTCACAGAGCGCGAGGGCGCGGTCCGGCACTACGCCTTCGAGCTGCTCGCCCGCGAGGCCGGCGACCGGACGGCGATCGCCTATCAGGTCCGGTTCCGCTACCCGGCCGACGAACAGGCCCAGGCGGCCCGCGCATTGGCCCTCCAGGCCGAGGCCGTGGAGCAACGCCTCATCGGACTGGAGCTGGAGCGCGGGGTCGTCGAGGGGACCCGCAATCTGGCCTGGTCCGCCCAGGGCGACGCCGCCCTGCAGCCGAGCGAGGTCAGCGACAACGGCCGATTCACCGTGTTGCGCTTCCCCGGCGTCCAGGCGCTACCGGCCGTGTTCGAGGTCGGGGAGGACGGATCGGAGCGCCTGATCCCCTACGACGTCCGCGGCGAGTTCGTGGTGATCCACGGCGTGACGCGGGGTCTGCGGCTGAGGCGGGGCCAGTCGGTCCTGTGCCTGTTCAACGACGCCTATGACCGCCGCGGAGTCGGCGTGGGAACCGGAACGGCCTCGCCGGTCGTCGATCGCGCGCCGCTCGGAGGCCGGTCATGAGCGCGCCCGACCCAACGCCGCCGGCCGACGCGCCTCGCCCGCCCTCCGCGCCTACCGATCGCGGCGTCTCGCCGATCGCCGGACGCCTCGGCGGTCGGCAGGGCAAGATTATCACCCTGGCCGCCCTGGCCGTCGGATGCGGCGTCTTCCTGATCGCCAGCTGGGATCGCGGCGACGCCAGCGACGCCGAACCGGCCCGTCGCGATGAGCCCGCCCGGCAGACGACGCCGTTCGAGCCCGCCCGTCGCGAGGCGCCGCCCTTGCTGAGCGACGCCGTCGTCGATCCCGACGCGCCGACCCTGACCGGCGAAGAGGCCATCCCGCCACTCGAAGCCGCGCCCCGGGATGGCGCGACACCCCGATCCGGCACCAGTCCGGCGGAACAGCGGCGCGCCCTGGCCGAAAGCGCCCGGCGCGCGCCCGTGCTCGCCTATAGCCGGGCGGGGGGCGGCCAGCCGGGGACGCCGCCCATCTTGACGACGCCGACGCCTCCAGGCGAACCGACGTCGCTCGATCAGTTGCGTCAGCTCACGCCCGTGGGCCAGACGCGCGCCGGCCGCCTGCCGGACCGCAACCTGCTGGTCACGGCGGGGACCAACGTGCCCTGTGTCCTGCAGACGGCCCTGGACAGCACCACGCCCGGCTATGTGACCTGCGTCCTGCCGCGTGACGTCTGGTCCGACAACGGCGCCGTGGTCCTGATGGAGCGCGGCACCCGGGTTCTGGGCGAGTATCGCGGCGGCCTTCAACAGGGCCGGCGTCGGCTGTTCGTCCTCTGGACCCGGGCGGTGACGCCGACCGGGGTCGCCGTCACCCTGGCCTCGCCGGCCGCCGACGCCCTGGGCCGGTCGGGGTTCGACGGCGTCGTCGACACCCATTTCTGGGACCGGTTCGGCGGCGCCCTGTTGCTCTCCATCGTCGACGACAGCGTCTACGCCGCCGTGGGCCAGGGTGACGGCGGCTCCGCCACGGCGCGTCTGCCATCCGACGCTGCGGGCGTGGCCCTGCAGGGCTCGGTCGACATCCCGCCGACGCTTCGCAAGGGTCAGGGGGCCGAGGTGTCGATCTTCGTGGCCCAGGACCTGGATTTCGCCGGGGTCTATCAGCTGCGGCCCCGGTGATGGACGACACGTCGGTCCTGGATCACTACCTCGCGCCGCTCCGTCCCTTCCTCGAGCCGGCGGCGGTGACCGAGGTCGTCATCAATCGGCCCGGCGAGGTCGGGGTCGAGGCGGACGGGGCCTGGCGCTGGACGGAGGCGCCCGAACTGACCGAGGCCTGGCTGCGCACCCTAGCGGTGGCGGCCGCGGCCTATACCCGTCAGGACGTCGGCCCCGAACAGCCGATCTGCTCGACCACCCTGCCCGGCGACGTGCGCTGCCAGATCGTCCTGCCCCCGGTGGCGGCGGACGGCGGGCTCTCCCTGACCCTGAGAAAGCCGTCGCGGCGCCGTCTCGGCCTGATGGAGTTCGCGGCGGCCGGCCTGTTCGACCAGGTCGCCGACGCCCAGGCGGACGCCACGGACCTCGTCGACGCCGAACTGATCCGTCTGCGGCAGGACGGCGACTGGCCGGCCTTCCTCACGCTGGCGGTCACCGCCCGGCGCAACATCCTGATCTCCGGCGCGACCGGCTCGGGCAAGACGACCCTGGCCAAGGGGCTGATCGAACTCATCCCGGACCACGAGCGCCTGCTGACCATCGAGGACACCCGCGAGTTCGTCGTGCCGCACCGCAACGTCGTCCATCTGGTCTATTCCAAGGACGGTCAGGGGTTGGCCAGGATCGGACCGAAGCAGCTTCTGGAAAGCGCCCTGCGCATGCGGCCGGACCGCATCCTCCTGCAGGAACTCCGCGACGGCACGGCCTTCTTCTATCTGCGCAACGTCAACTCGGGCCATCCCGGGTCGATCACCACGGTGCATGCGGATTCCGCCGCCCTGGCCTTCGAGCAGCTCACCCTGCTGGTGCGGGAATCCGAAGGCGGACGCGACTTGCCGCGCGAGGACATCCGCGCCCTGCTGCATCTGCTCGTCGACGTCGTCATCCAGATGAAGAAGGTCGACGGGCGCTTCCGCGTGACGGAGGTCTGGCATGACCCGGTTCGCAAGCGCCAGCCCGGGGGCTAGGGCGGCGGCGGTCGCCCTCGGCGGCCTGGCCGCCTTGAGCCTCCTGGCCGTCTTCGCAATCCTCATCGCCCTGGTCGGTCTGGGCCAGTTCTCAGACGCCATCGACCCGGCCCGGGTCCCGGCCTGGCTTTGGTACTACCGCCAGGACCCCGAGGTGCGCCGCTGGCTGACCGTCGGCGTCTCGGTTTCAGCCTTGGTCGGCGCGGTCCTCGTCGCGGCCGTCCTGCTTGCCCGGCGCCGCCCCCTGCACGGCGCCGCCCGCTGGGCCTCGGGGTCGGAACAGCGGCGCGCGGGGCTGCGGGCGCACCGCGGCATCGTCCTGGGTCGGGGGGACGGCGGCTTCCTCATCGCCGACGATCCAGAGCACGTCATGCTCTACGCCCCCACCCGCACCGGCAAGGGCGTCGGCGTGGTCATTCCCAACCTCCTGGCCTGGCCGGACTCCGTGGTCGTGCTGGACATCAAGCGCGAGAACTTCCTCGCCACGGCCGGCTATCGCGCCGAGGCCGGCCAGACCGTGCATCTGTTCGACCCCCTGGCGCGGGACGGTCGCACGGCGCGCTTCAACCCGCTGGGCCATGTCGATCGCACCGACCCCATCGCGGTGCTCGACGAGCTTCAGCGCATGGCGGCGATGCTCTTCCCGGTCCACGAACGCGCCGATCCCTTCTGGGCCGAGGCGTCGCGAACCGGCTTTATCGGCGTCGGCGGCTACGTCGCGGCCACCGCCGAACGCCCCTTCACCCTCGGCGAGATCTTCCGCCAGCTCACCGCCGGCGACGCCCGCGCGCGGCTGCCCCGGATCCTCGCGGCCCGGGAACAGGAGGGTCGCCCCCTCCCCGGACCGGTCGTGGCCGCGCTCACCGACTTCACCAGCGCCAGCGAGAACACCTTCGCCTCCGTGCGCCAGTCGATCACCACCCGGATGGGGCTGTGGCTCAACCCGCGGGTCGACGCCGCCACCGCCGCGTCGGACTTCGACCTGCGCGACCTGCGCGGCGGCCGGCTCTCCCTCTATCTGGGCGCCACGCCGGACAACATGCTGCGGATCCAGCCGCTCTACGCCCTGCTCTTTCAGCAGCTGGTGGATCTGAACAGCCGCGCCCTGCCCGGTCCCGCCGACCGTCCCGCCCTGATCGTCCTCGACGAATTCGCCCGTCTCGGGCCGGCGCCGGTCCTGGCCCATGCCTTCGCCTGGGTCGCCGGCTACGGCCTGCGGCTGCTGGCGGTGCTTCAAAGCCCCTCGCAGCTGAGGGCGATCTATGGTCCGGACGTCGCCGAGGAGGTCATGACCAACTGCGGGGTCGAGATCGTCTTCGCGCCCAAGGAGCTCAAGATCGCCCAGGAGCTCAGCGATCGGCTCGGCGCCTATACGACCGAAGGCCGCAGCCGCAGTCGGCCGACCGGGCTCAGCCCGGGTCGGCGCAGCACGACGGTCTCCGACCAGCGCCGGGCGCTGATGCTGCCTCAGGAGCTGATGCAACTGCCGCAGACGGCCCTGATCGTGCTCAAGGCCGGCCTGCCCCCGGTCCGGGGCCGGAAGATCGCCTATTTCCGGGAGCGCGCTTTCCAGAGTCGACTGCGGCCCGCCCCCGATCTGGCGCCGGTCGCCGCGCCGGCATCGCCCCCCGTCGTGGAGGAGGATCCCATGGATTTCGACGTCATCGCGCGCGCCTTCGCCGCCGAAGGCCTGCCGCCGCCTGAGGCCGGGGCGGATGAAGACGCCGTCGGCGCCTGGCTGGATCGGGTCGTCGATACGGCCGTGCTGGAGCGCGAAGCGTGAAGACGCCTGACACAGCCCCGCCGTCCAACCGCCTCGGCCCCGCGCCGGGCCCTGCCGGGTCGCGCCGCTCCACCACCAAGGGCGACGTGCCCGAGGCGGTGCTGGACCGCTATCTGGTCGAGCGCGACCTGCGCGGCCGGCCGGAACGCTTCTTTCGCGATCATCGCGCGGCCGAGCCGATGTTCCGCGACCGCGGCGGCTCGCTCGTCTCCAACCAGGCCTATCCCGACGCCGTCATCGACATGCTCAAGATCGCCCGCCATCGCGGCTGGGACCAGGTTCGGGTGTCCGGCGATCCGGCCTTCCGGCGCGAGGTCTGGATCCAGGCTAGGGCCCTGGGGATGGAGGTGCGGGGCCATCGACCGCGCGAGCGCGATCGGCAGGCCGCCGGCCTCGATCGTCCATCGCCCCGGCGAGACGCTGAACCCTCGAAGGCGCAGAACGCGCTCGCTGAGCGTTTGGCGCGGGCAGCCGTCGTGGTGGCGCGCCTGGTCCCCGATGCTGCGATCCAGACGCGCCTGCTCGAGGCCGCCTGGGCGCGCGCGGGCCGAACCCGCCCGATGGAGCGCGAACCGGCGCGCGGGCGCGACCGGCAGCGGTAACGGCTGCAAACGCCGAAGAACAACGTCGCCGATCGTGCCAGTCGGCTCTCACCGACCGCAGACATTCGGACGTGCCCCTCTGGCATTCACCCAGCCGGAGCCCCAGCTTCCAGATCAGGTTTGGGAGCAGCGGCGATGACCACCAGGGCCCATTGGGACGGCGTCTATCAGACGAAAGCGGTAGATGAAGTAAGCTGGTATCGGCCTCACCTGGAGGTTTCACTGAAACTCATCGAACGCGCCACGTCGAACAGCGGCGACGCGATCGTTGATGTCGGTGGCGGAGAAGCGACCTTGGTTGATGATCTGGTCGCCCGCGGCTACGGTGACGTGACCGTGCTGGACATCTCTCCGGCCGCGATTGAGGTGGCGAAACGCCGACTGGGGTCGTCTGCTGCTTCGGTTCACTGGATCATCGGCGACATCACCGCGGTGGAGTTGGAAGCGGCTCGTTACGATGTTTGGCATGATCGGGCCGTGTTCCATTTCCTGACGAGTGCGGACGACAGAGCCGCATACGTGCGTCAGGTCACCCGCTCGGTTAAGCTTGGCGGTCACGTCATTGTCGCGACCTTTGGGCCAGATGGTCCGGAGAAGTGCAGCGGACTGGAAGTCGTTCGCTACGACCCCGAGAACCTGCACGGCGAGTTCGGACCGAGGTTTCGCTTGTTGGATAGCGTCACGGAGTTGCACGAGACGCCTTGGGGGGCGGCCCAACAGTTCATGTATTGCCTCTGCCGCGTGGAATGAGAGGGCGTCCGCGGCCATGCCCGCTCGAGCATTGGGCAAATCTCGCCCTCCACCCAAGCAGCAGCCGCCGCTTGGGGCCTACGTATCTCCTCGGCGCGCGGTCTTTCTGACACTTCGCAAATTCGACGTGGGCTACGCCGACGAGGGCCAACGCCTATCGCTCACGGGTCCGGGCGGGGTCGCGCTGCGTCTCCCCTCTCTGCCGCAACGCCTGATCCCGGGTCATTGGCGTCGGTCGTTCCCGCACGAACCGCTCCACCAGCGCGGCAAGGGCGCGATCTCCGGGCCGCTCCGATCGCGACAGACGCAGGGCCTCGGCGACCAAGGCGCGCCGGACGGCCAACTCTCGCGTTCGGATGGCGTCCAGCCAGGGCGCTTCGCGTCCGCCCCCTGCGAGCACCGCCCGATAGGCGCCGGCGAGCACCTCGGGTAACGGGCCTTCCCCCGCTACGAACCGCTCCCGCATTTTGCGTACCGGGATGCGTTCGGCCTTGTGGGTCACGCCGCGCGTGCGGCGAGGCGTCGCTTCGGCATCGATGAACCGATCCCGAAGGGCGTGGGCGAACCCTTCCCGCCAGGCCTGCAGGTCCGCCTTGCGCGGGTTCAGACGCTCGCCGTCCCGCCCGAGCCTTCGCACCGCCAGATGGACATGCGGGTGTCGTCCCTCGTCGTGTAGGGCGAAGACATAGGGATAACTTTCGCCGAACGTCTCGGCCGCAAAGGCCCGCGCCGCGTCATGAAGACGGACAGCGTCGGTTCCGGCCGGCATGCTCAACACGATCGACAGGGTGATCGAGGCGTCCCGTCTGCGTCCCGGTTCGAGCGCAAACTCCTCAGCCCAGTCGTGCGCCAGGTCCCGCACCTGCCCACGTCCTTCCAGACGTTCCCCGTCCGGCCCTTCCAGCGCCAGGGCGCCGTTGCGGCTGATGTACTCGAGGTGAGCCTTCAGATGCGCGCCGTCCCGGGTTCGGCCGGTGATTTTCACCATCACCTCCGGCGCGCGGCGCGCCACCCGCGTGAACCGGGCGGCCGGATCTTCGCCGCCGAGGCGAGGCGGCCGCAGCACTGCGGTCGTGATCCGGGCGCGCCGGATATCGACGGGCGGACGCAGCGCCTCCTCGAACCCGCGCGATGCCCGAAAATCCGTCATGTCGCCGAGCCCCAGTAGGCCAGGTTGCCATCGAAGGCCTCGCCGATCGCATCGACCCAGGCCGCGATCTCAGTCTGGAACGCCCCTAGTTGCTTGACCTCCACATCCAGCACCGCGCCCTCCATCACGGCGGTGTTGAGCGCGCGGGCGATCTGGTTGACGTTAACGCCGATCCGCCTGAGCTCGCGCCGCACTTCGATCAGCGCCAGAGCCTCGGGTCGGCTGAACTGCGGCCGATCATGCAGGCGGCGACGGATGAGCGCCACGCTCCACTGGGTTCGCGACAGGCCCCTCGCAGCCGCCTCGACCTCCAGGAGGCGCAAGTCGGCTTCGCCCAGACGCAGGGTCAGCTTGCCCGACCTGGCCGTGGTCGGCCCTTCCTCCGGCGTCGTCAGGGGCGCTTGGGCCGCGCTTTCCATGAGCCGTCGCAGGAGTCGCGACCGTCCACCCTGACCGACCGCCGCGGCGTCGAACCGGCGGATCAGATCGGGCGAGAGGCGGAGGGTGAGGCGGTCCATCGGAAAGCGGGTCTGTCAGACATTGCCGGCGCAAAGCCTATCCTGCCCTAGACCGTCAACACCCTCGCCCCGTAGGCCTCCGGTGCTGCCCGCCCTCCCCTCGGCGTCCGCTTCACGGCCGCTCGCCCGCCGTCCTGTCGGACGCCCCAGCCTGACGGATCACAATGAGGGAGGCGGGTTTCCGGAGGCAGACGCCCGCGCTTTCGCGCGGGCGTCCTCCGTCAACGGATCAGCAGCAGGGTCCGCCGTTGCAGCAGGCCGCGAGCAGCTCGCAGCACGAGGCGGCGGCCTTGACCACCGAGTCGGGCGCGGCCGCAAAAGCAGCCGAGGCCGAGGTCAGCAGCACGAGGGCCGCGAGCGAAAAGGCACGTTTCATCGTTGATCTCCATGGATCGGTTTTAGAAAAAGGATCGTCGGTGGAGATCAGGCTCGAGGGGGCGGGTCTTCCGATTCAGGATCCACCCCGACAAGAGGATCGGTCGGGAGGCTTTGGTGGACGTCGGCGGGCAGCGTTACCGGAACGACACTGGCCGGCATCGGGACGAGTCCGTGGCAGAGCACGGCGCAAAGTCGGGCGCAGGTCATCTTCACGGGATCGCAGGGAGCGTCCGAACCGGACTCGTCGGCGGGCGTCATGGCCATAGCCACGGTTTGTGTCGGCGTTTGCCAAGCCGCGACGGGACTCGATGCGAACAACAGCGAGAACACGGCCAGGATGGCCGGCGCCCAGGCCGAGGTTTTCTGACGTCCGATCATAGAGTCGAGTTCGTCCCGCGAAGGCTAGAGGTTACAGCCAGGTCGAGGCGTGCGCCAGCGGCCACGGACGCACGCCCCTTATCACTACGGTTCGCAAATCAGGAGCCCTCGCCGGCACGGTGAAGAAAGTCCGCGGCGCGTTGGGCGTGGGCCGCGGCGGAGAAGACGAACCTCTTGTCGTCGCGCAGTACTTCGAGCCAGGCGGCGAGATAGGCGGCGTGATCCTCGCGGGGCTCCAGAGCCAGCCCGAGGTCGGCGCACAGGAACGCGGCTCCGAGTTCCGCCACGAGTTCTTCTCGGGCGTAGCCTTCGTCGCCGCGACGACGGCGTCCGAAGTCGCGGTCGAGCCGGCTGGGGTGTCGAGTCCAGTGCGTCAGTTCGTGGCCGAGGGTGGCGTAATAGGCTTCAGAATCACGGAAGCTCTCGAACACGGGCATCTGTACGAAGTCCGGCCCCGGCGCATAGAAGGCGCAGCCGCCGCCGTGACGGACATCGGCGCCCGTCGCGGCGAAGAACGCCTCGGCCCGGGCTATCCGTTCGCCGATATTCAAGACTGGTGCGGGCGGCGGGGCATACAAAGCGGGGAGACCGTCAATCTGCTCGACATTGAAGACGGTGTAGGCCTTCAGAAACGGGATCCGTTGGGTCGTCTCCTCGCCTGCGTCATCAGTGTCCGAGCGGACCAGCTTGTTGGCGTAGACAACCGTGGAGCCCCGTTCGCCCTTGCGGACGTGAGCGTCCAGCGCCAGCGATTGACGAAAGGTCATCCAGGTGGAGGACTGGAAACCGCGCGCCGCGGCCTCTCCCCACAACAGGACGACGTTGATGCCCTGATAGGGCGTGCCGTCATGTCGAAGGGGTTTGCTGACGCTCTGGGAGGCCGCCCAGGGCTGGGTCCAGGGACGGACGCCGGCTTCGAGCTGGGCGACGATCTGGTCGGTGATGCGGCTGTAGAGATCGGGACGTGAGGGTTCGTTGGGGCGCGACATGGCGACCTCCTGAGGATGGGATTTTGAAGGAAGGGGCGGCGGCGCTGTCGTCAGCGCCGCCGCGGCCCGGTCAGCGGGACCAGATCAGGCTGTGTCCGCCGTCGATCTCGACCAGGGAGGCGTAGATCGGAGCCGGGAAGCTGGGATCGTCGAGCTTGACCGACAGGTAGTCGCGGTTCTGCTGGCTCGTCTTCTTCCAGGCGGCGCCGAACTCGGTCTGACCGGAGAAGATGCGGAAGTCGGGCGCCTTGTCGTCGGTCTTCTCGTTGGCCCGGAGCTGGGCCGCCTTGACGTTGAGGGTCAGGGTCTTGATCGAACCGCTGTAGCTGCCGTCCGCTTGCTGGGTGAAGGTGCCGATGGTGGCCATGGTCGTCTCTCCTTGCTGATCTCGGGCCACGCCTGCCGCAGCCTCGATGGCGATCGACGGACCGGGAGACGGACGGCCCGCAGGTCGGAGCGCCGCAGGCGTGAGAGACCCCGCAGCGCATGCGAAGGACCGGGCGGGGCGTGTTTCTTGGCTCGCGCGAGGAGGCCGTCAGGCCGGGGAAGAAACTCGCCCCGCCCGGTTGCGGAAGACGGCCGGCTTTCGGTCAGATCAAGCCCTTCGAGAGGCCGCGCCGGCTGGCGCGCCGGCGAGAGACCACCACCCCGCCTCGACGCCACCTCCCACCGGACGGCCTCCTCCGGCTCGGCCTTCTGACCTGCGAACCAAAGCTGCGCCCCAGCCCGCGCCGATTTCGCCGCAATCGAGGATCACGGTCACGCTTCGACGGCCGAACCGGAACGCCGCCGCCGGAGACCATACCGTGGCGACAACCGAGACCATGACCGAGGCCAACAAGGTCGCGACGGTCACATTGGCCTTCTGGATCATGAAGATCTGCGCCACCACAGTGGGCGAGACCGGCGGCGACCTCCTGTCGATGACGCTGAAGATCGGGTATGCGGCCAGCTCGGTGGTGCTGTTGACCTTCTTCATCGCCACCCTGGTGCTGCAACTGCGCGCCAAACGCTTCCACCCCTTCCTCTACTGGGCGGTCATCCTGGCCACGAGCACGGCCGGGACGACAATCTCCGACTTCATGGATCGCAGCCTGGGCCTCGGCTATGCGACGGGAGCGACGATCATCGGCGTCACCCTGTTGGCCGTCCTCGCGACATGGCGACTGACGATGGGGTCGATCGCGGTCGATCATATCCGTGATCCCAAGATCGAGACCTTCTACTGGATCGCCATTCTGGTCTCGAACACCCTGGGCACGGCGCTGGGGGACTTCCTCGCCGACAGCTCCGGCCTCGGCTACGGACTCAGCAATCTGCTGATCGCGGCCGGGATCGGACTAACGATCCTGGCCTATTTCTTCACGCGGGTTTCGCGCACGGTGCTGTTCTGGATCGCCTTCGTCCTGACCCGGCCGTTCGGCGCGACCATGGGCGACCTGCTGACGAAGACGCCGGACAAGGGCGGGCTGGGGTTCGGCACCATCGGCTCGACAGCGGTGCTTCTGGCTGTTCTCATCGCGTTGATCGCCTTCACCAGTTGGCGGACCGGCCGCAGGACGACCGCACCCGCCTAAACGCTCCGACGCCTTTTTCTCATCCGGTCTCGACGGAGTCCTTATGTCGACCACCCAGTCTCTCGATCTTCGACGCGTTCAACTGATCCGCAAGGCGGTCCTGCTGATCGCCATCCTGGCGGTGATCGCGCTCGCGGCGATCAGCCAGTCGCTCGGCGGCGAGACGGAACTCCACGAAGGCCTTGAAACCTTCGGCATCGCCGCGATCGTCGTCTGCATCGTCGGCCGCGCCTGGTGTTCCCTTTACATCGGCGGCCGCAAGAAGGCCGAGATCGTCGATCGCGGCCCCTACTCCGTCAGCCGCAATCCCCTCTATGTCTTCAGCTTCATCGGCGCCTTCGGCATGGGAGCGCAGACCGGCAGCGTGACGATCGCCGCCCTGTTCGTCCTCATCGCCGTGGTGGTGTTCGCCGCGACGGTGAAGCGAGAAGAGGCCTGGCTGTCGGAGGCGTTCGGGCCGACCTATGCCGCCTATGTCGCGCGCACGCCGCGCTTCTGGCCCGACTTCACCAAATGGCGCGACCGGGAGGTGATCGAGGTTCGCCCCCGGTTTTTCCTGACGACCCTCTGGGACGGTCTGGTCATGCTGATCGCCTTTCCGCTGTTCGAAGGCGTCGAGCATTTCCAGCACATCGGCTGGATCAGGGTCATGTTGAACTTGCCCTGAGAAGCCCTGTAGGTTGAGGACGACCGCGCGCGGCACGGGCGGAGAGGGAAGGAGTGATCCCTTGGCGATGCATCCCGACACAATCCAGTTCACGGTCATCCGCGGCGACGGCGACTGGCGCGTTTTTCGTGACGGCCGGAATTCCGGGCATTTCGATTTCAGCATCGACGCGATCGAGTCCGCGCTCGTGAAAGCGGCGACGCTGATCGACAAGGGAGAGCGGGTCGAAGTCTTCGTCCAGGACGCGGCCGGTCAGCTGCGTCAGGTCGATCCGGTCGGCGGTGAAGTGCTGCACTGAAGGCTACCGCCAATCGACGATCCCTTCGTGGGCTTTTAGCCAGCCCAATCGAGATCAAAGTCAGGCGTGAGCGCGAGCAGTCCTGTCTCGATCTGGTTCCACGTCAGGCGAAGCGCCTTGAGATCGTCGGGCGTGAACAGGTGCGCGTGGTGCGATGCAGCCCGCAATTTTCCGGCCTGTTTCAGAAGATCGAACACCGCTTCTGGGTCGTCGAAGCCGGCCTCAAAGATCGCCTGGAAATGCTCCGGATGGCTCATGATCCGGGCGTAGTGGGTGTAGTCGGCGTGGTCGAGAACCTCG
Source organism: Brevundimonas sp. FV1ye28 (assembly GCF_058681135.1). Classification (NCBI taxonomy): domain Bacteria; kingdom Pseudomonadati; phylum Pseudomonadota; class Alphaproteobacteria; order Caulobacterales; family Caulobacteraceae; genus Brevundimonas; species Brevundimonas sp. FV1ye28. The sequence goes on from NZ_CM178731.1 coordinate 1,205,841, forward strand.
CCTCCCCGGTTCTGCCACTTCCCGAGCAAATCCTTGCACTCACACAGCGGCAGACGCTCATTCGGCCAATCCTCGCCGTAGGTCTCGGCCATCACCGCATCGAGAATTTCGCGCAGAGTCAGTTCGTAGCGGTGAACGAGCGTCTTGGCGCGCTTCACATGCGGCGGGGCGGAGTTGGCCTGGAGGCGCGCCTTCAGGCGACGCCGCTTCTCGGCCATGGTCAGAAGACGCCGCCGCGGCCAATGCGACAGCCGCAGGCCGGCGGCGTCAAGGAAATGGCGATAGCAGGACAGGTTGGCGAACTGCGGCATGTCCGTGATCGAGAAGACGCCGACGGCCTCTCGCACACCGCGGGTCAGCCGCTCGCTCTCGGCGAACATGTCTGCCATCGCCGACGCCCGCGCGAAGGCCTCGATCTGGGCCGGCCGCGTGATCGCCAAGGCGCTGGCGCCAAGACCGCCGTCCGACAGCCGAAGGATGCGATCAACAAAACTGTCCGTCGGCGTCCGGAAGCGCTCAAGGACATCGGGCAAGGCGAACCCCGCCGACAGTTGAGCGATCCTCTCGGCCTGTTCGATCAGGCCGTTCGGAAACGCGGCGCGATAAACGCGGTCCGCGTCCGCTTGGGCCTTCATGATGGCGCCGACACCCTGCATCCGCTCCAGAAGCGGATTCCGACCCATCGCCGCGTAGGCGAGCGGGGTGTCCAGCTTCATGCGGTCGGCCAGACCAAGCACTCCGCTCGCGCGCAACATATCGTCCCGTCGCCGGATGTCCTCGAAGGGATCGGCCAGACGCCTCGCCGCGTCCAACGTCGCGGCGAGGTTAGGTGGGATCAGATCACGCGGAAGGGTCATGGTTCGCCGCCTCGCGCAGTTGCGCCAGCCGTTCTTCGCAAACCGTGACAGCCAGTTTGCGCAGCACCTCGACCCGCTGGGTCAGCCAGGCCAGTTCCTCGGCGCTGATTTTGTAGTGCTTGGAGTAGCGCGCCTTCACATAGGCTTCGCGCAATAGCTCGAAACAGCGGCGCTCGAACTTGGTCTCGCGCGGCCACGCCTCGGCCAGCCGGGCGTCTATGGCCTCGCACTTCTTGCGCAGGAAGGCGAGGTTGTGGGCCTTGCCGCTGTAGAGCGTCACCACCAGCAGTACCGAGTGGTAGAGGTGTTCGGCGGTTTGATGGAGCATGAAAGCAGCCCAATTGGGCTGGTTCGTCTCAATGGAAAGCCGCGCGATGTCTTGGGCACCGGTGGCGCTGGACATCCACTTTTCGAAGTGCTGCTCGGCTTCTTCAAGAGCAACCTTCGCCTTCAAGTCCGCGGGCTTGTGCAGCTTCGCGCCCGGAGTATCGAAGAGGACGATCCCCTCGCGCACGATGTCCGCCCAGAAGTAGCGCCCGCGATCCAGCTGTTCGTTCACGTCGTCGAGGCTGTGAACGATCAGGCTGACCGGCGTGCGGATCAGGGTCTCGCCGGGCATCAGCCTGTTCTCGGCGTCATGCCAGAATTCGCCGTCTGCCAGGTCTTCATGATCGACGACGATCAGCAGATCAAAGTCGGAGAAGTAGCGCCCGACCGGATCATGGACCCAGTCGCCGCGCGCATACGATCCGTATAAGATGACCTTGAGGATCTTGCCGTTCTTCAGCCGCTCGGCCCGGCGGGTGGAGATGGCCTCGGCGAACGACTCCTGGATCACCTCGACCACCCGGCGCAGTTCCACCTGCTTGCGCGGCGGCAGATGATCGATCGAAGTCTTCATCGGGCGAGTCTCGCCCAAGGCGTGCATCGGGGCAAGGCGCGAAGCCTCAGTTTGCGACCGCCCCTCGAACTCCGATTGGATTCCAGGGCCGCTGTCGCAGACGCGCCAGAAGCGGAAGTTGAACTCGCGCCAGGAAGGCGACATCCCATGTGCAACTGACCAAGATAAATCTGCGTGGTCAGGCGAAGCCGATGGAGACTCAGGCTGCGTCAATCGTCATTGGTCGGCGACCTCAAACCCGTCTCCGGGCGTCATCGGCCGGTGCAGCTTAATCCCGACTTTGTCCAGATAGGGCTCGTAGACGTCGTAACGCTGCTTGAGGAAATAGTCGCGCGCGTAGCCGTCATGGACCGGCACGACAGATTTCGGCTTCATCCGCTTGGCGAAGGCATGGGCGGTGAGCTCGGTCAGAAAGGGCGCCATCACCGGAAGGGCCAGCACCTCCACGCCGACGAATCGATCCAGACGGCTGTCGAAACTGTCGCCCGGGTTGAGGAAAACGTCGTTGACAAGGAAGGCGGTCAGTTGCGTGCTCTCGTCCGACAGGATGGGCTCATGCGCGACCGCCTGAGCCTGCAGTCGGAACGCGCCGAAGATCCGTTCACCCTCTTCGAAGACCGTGACCGACAGGCCCTTCTCGCTGAGCTTGTTGGCGACCTCGCCGTTGCCGACGAGCGTTGCGCCACTCGCATGCACGATCCTGCCCAACGCATCAGGGTCGATGTGATCCGGATGGCCGTGCGTCAGGACGATCGTCGAGACGTCCGAAAAGACAGCGGGATCGACCCGTCCGTCGACGAACGAGAACTTGCCCGGATCGAAGAGCAGTCGCTCCTGGCCGATCGTCAGGCGCAGGCAGCTATGCACGAACTTGTCGATACGCATGGCGGCCGGTCCTATTCCGACTGTCTCTGGACGACCGGGCCGATCGCCTCGGGCGTTCCCGAGGCGATGACCAGCCAACGGCGGGGTGCGCCGGCGTCGGCGGCGACCACCTGACGGATCGGGCCCACGGCATTGACGACCGCGGACCCGGCCGGATTGGTCATAAACTTCGCCAGAGGCTGCAGCGTCCCCGATCCGTCCGCCGTCTCGGCGAAGGCGAGGACATAGGGCTTGCCGGGTTCGAGGCCTGCGGCGGCGATCTGCAGCATCTGCACCTGCCCCTGCTCGAACAGGGTCGCCTGCGACCGGGCGTCGTCCTCGCCTGTCAGAACGAGTTGATGCGAGGCGCGAGCGGTGCCCAGGGGCATGAGGTTGGCCCTGCCGTCACCCTCGGTGACCGCACGCGGCACATAGGTGACGCCCTGCGGTCCCTGACCTACCGGCACGGTGGCGATCACGCGATTGGCCAGGGTGTCGATGACCGCCACGCCGTCGCCATTCTCCAGTCCGACGTAGATCCGCGAGCCGTCGCCGGAGGGCCACAGACCGTGCGGCAGGGACCCCACCGCGATCGCGGTCACGGGGTCGAAGGTGTCGGTGCGGAAAACCTTGACAACGTTCTCGGTCCCCACCGTGACATAGGCGAACTGACCATCCCGATTTCGCACGATGTTGACGTGATTGGTCAGCGGGCCGGTGTCGAGCGTCTGAAGCACGGCGAACGGCGGACGGGCGTCGAACACCATCGTCTTGCCCACGTCCTTCAGCGTCATCCAGACCTGGTTCCCATCGGGCGTGGCGGCGATGTCTGGGCAGAACGGACTGGCCTGGGCCACCCGACCGACGATCTGACGGGTCGCGGTCTCGACCACGACTGTCTCGGGGCTGAAGCTGGAGCAGATGTAGGCGTAACGGCCGTCCGGCGAGAAGATGGTCATGCCTGGCCCGTTGGGCGTCTCGACCCGGGCGGTTTCCTGATAGGTCGCGGCGTCCAGCACCGAAATATAGGCCTCGCCCCGCACCGTGACCCAGACCTCTTTGCCGTCAGGCGTGAAGAAGGCCTCGTGCGGAGAGCGTCCGACATAGGTGGTGTGTTTGACGACGTTGGTGGCCGTGTCGATGAAGCTGACCGAGTTCGACCCGATCGAGACCACGGCGATCGTCTTGCCGTCCGGCGCCGCGCCGATGCCGTGGACCAGCAGCTGACCCCTGTAGAGCGGGCTGAGGTTGGCCGGGGTCGGCTCGCCGAGGGAGATCACGCCCAGAAGGCTGTTGGTCGAGGGATCGACCACCGAGACGGTGTTGGAGAACTGGTCGGCCGAATAGAACCGATCCTGGCCGCTGATCGGGATGGCGGGCGCCGCCGCCGCGCCGGGAACCTGATCGGCCAAGACCGGGGATGCCATCAGGGCAAGCGCCAGGACGAAGGGCGTCTTCGAAACGAAAGTCATGGGTCAGTGTCCGGTATGAGGTGCGGCGGGCGCGTTGGACGTCGGGCGGGTGGCCGAGCGGTCGAGGAAGGCTTGCATCAAGGCGATCTCCTGGGTCTGTTCGACGATGATCCCCTGGGCCAGACGGCGCATCGGCTCGTCCTTGCCGTAGGCGAGTTCGATCCGCGCCATGTCGACCGCGCCCTGATGGTGAGGGATCATCATGGCGGCGAAGTCGCGGTCAGGATCGCCGGTCGGCGCGATCGTCATGGCGGTGTGCATGCGCGACATGGCCTCGGCCATTTCCGTATCGAAGGGGGAGCGTGGCGTCTGGGCGAAGGCCATAAGTCCTGCGCCAAAGAGGGCGGCGACAGCCAACAGGCCGGTCAGTTTCAAGGAGGAGGTCATCATCGGGACTTTCGGTTCATCGCCATCCTGACGGTTGGACAATCGACCATCCAACGGAGATTGTTGCTGAGAACGTTCGCGACCGCCGAACGATCCATCTGTTTTTCCGGCGCGAGCGGGCTAGGTTGCGCCCATGACCCTGGATCAACTCCGCATCTTCGTCGCCGTCGCCGAGCGTGAGCACGTCACACGTGCTGCCGAGGCCCTGAACCTGACCCAGTCTGCCGTCAGTTCTGCGGTCACCACGCTGGAGGCACGTCACGGTGTTGCGCTGTTCGATCGTGTGGGGCGAAGCATCGTGCTGAATGCGGCTGGACAGGTGTTCCTGATCGAGGCCCGCGCCGTCCTGGCTCGCGCGGCGGCGGCACAGGAGGCACTCAATGACCTCGGTGACCTGAAGCGCGGCAGGTTGTCGATCCAAGCCAGCCAGACGATCGCAGGATGGTGGCTACCGTCTCGTCTGGCGGCGTTTCATGCCTGCCACGCTGGCATCCAGATCGATGTCACCATCGGCAACACCCGAGACGTGGCCCGAGCTGTGATCGAGGGCGAGGCCGAAGTGGGTCTGGTCGAGGGCGAATTGGACGAGCCCGTCCTCAGCCGCACGGTGCTGGATCACGACGAATTGGTGCTGGTCGTCGCTGCAGGACATCCGCAGGCCCAGGACGGGGCGGCCCGACCGGACCTGAAGGCCATGACCTGGGTCTTGCGCGAGCCCGGCTCCGGCACGCGCTCAGCCTTCGAGGCCGCGCTGGCGGCACACAGTCTGAGCGTCAACGATCTGGATGTGGCGATGAGCCTGCCGGGCAATGAGGCGGTGGCGGGTGCGGTCGAGGCGGGGGCTGGGGCCGCCGTCGTCTCGCGAAACGTCGTCGCCGCGCGTCTGAAGGCCGGTATCCTTACGACCCTGCCATTCGACCTTCCGGCCCGACCGTTCTGGCTGCTGCGTCACAAACAGCGATATCGGTCAAAGGCTGGGGACGCATTTGTCAGCCTGCTTGCGTCAAGGTCTCCGATGGCTTGACGGAAAAACCATCAACGAAGACGGACATCTGCTCGGATGATCGGTTCAACCGAATGATCAGTTCGATACATCGCATTGGACCTTCTGGGCGTCGATCCTTGAAGATGAGCAACGATCCAGCCCGGATTGATCTTTCAAGGATATCGCGATGCGACTTCATGCTCTTTCGGCCTTCGTCCTGACGTCAGCCGTGCTGATGACGGGGGCTCCCGCCTTCGCCCAGTCCCACGAGGCTCTGGCCCGAACCCGGATCGCAGCGATCGCCGCAGGGTCGGTCAATACGGTTCTGTCGGCCTATGCACCAGACGCCGACTTGCAGTGGGTTGGCGGACCGCTAGACGGGCATTATGACGACCCGGTCGAACTGCGCGACGTCTGGTCACGATTCGCCGGCCTGGGTCCGCTCAGCGCCAACATCGCCGCCATGACGATCGCCGAAAACCCGGCCGGCGCGACCGTCACCGTCGATGTGACCTTCGAGGGCAAGCAAGCGATCCCGGTCCGCTATGTCCTCTTGTATCGGGCGGGTCTGCTGGTTGATGAAATCTGGCAGGTCAATCCGCCTCATGCCCACTGATAGGCAATATGGTCGCGGCGGCCCAGGTTCTCTTTCGGATCTGGCCGTCGGAGTCAGTCGCGCCCGGCCTGCTTCTGACATCCGTTCGCCGCTGTTCAGGGAGGGAGTTGCATTGGTCCGCGCGGTCAAAACCGCGTATGCAGCAACGCCGTTTCAATCCTCTGAACGATGGGGAAAGGACGGAGGCTCTGATCCTTTTGGAGAAGCCTGGACCTGGACCCGTTCAGGTCCCTTCGGGCTCGCCGGAAAATCCGAACCGCACGGCGCGTGATCTCCGACAGCCGTGCATTGGGCGGAGATCAACACCAGGAGACTGGCACCCCGGAACTGCGATCCTCGGGACAACCCGCTTGCCAATAGAGCTGAAACATCGCCTGATGTGTGCGACGGTTAAGGATATCGACATGGCTTCAGCCAACGACCCCATATCTCACGCCGTTGGACGCCGCTTCGTTATTGGAGGGGGTGTGGCGGCAGCCGCCTGGTCGGCCCCCGCCTGGGGGCAACAGGCGGTGGACCTGGCTCTACCGGGTGGACCCTCGTCGCGCCCACTGACCTCCAGCTTTCCGGGCAAGGGATCGATGATCCTGCAACGCAGCCGACCGCCGCTGCTTGAGACGCCGATGTCGGTGTTCGACCAGAGCGTCTTCACACCCAACGACCAGTTCTTCGTGCGCTGGCACTGGGCCGATATCCCGACCTCGGTCGATGCCACGACCTTCCGGATCAATGTGCACGGCCATGTGGTGCGCCCGTTGTCGGTGTCGCTGACCGAGCTTCTGGCCATGCCGCGCGTGCAGATGGCAGCGGTGAACCAGTGTTCCGGAAACTCGCGCGGCCTGTTCCAGCCCCGCGTGCCGGGCGCGCAATGGGCGCATGGGGCGATGGGCAATGCCATGTGGATGGGCGTCAGTCTGAGGCACCTTCTGGATGTCGCAGGGGTCAGACCCGGAGCCCTGGCCGTCCGCTTCGGCGCGCTGGACCAGCCCGTCGTGGCGGGTGCGCCGGACTTCTCAAAGTCGCTGGCCCTGGATCATGCGCGCGACGGCGAGGTGATGGTGGCCTTCGCCATGAACGGCGAACAACTGCCTCTGCTGAATGGATTTCCCGTCAGGTTGATCGTGCCGGGCTGGTTCTCGACCTACTGGGTCAAGATGTTGAACGATATCGAGGTGCTGGACAAACCCGACGACGGGTACTGGATGGCAAAGGCCTACAAGATTCCCGACACCCCGATGGCCAATGTCTCCCCGACCGACAAGGACTATCCCACCGTGCCGATCAACCGGATGGTCCCTCGGTCGTGGATCACGAGCATCGCGGGCGATCACCCCGTGGCCTGGCAGCCCACCCTGCCGATCGGCGGCATCGCCATGGGCGGGGACACCGGAGTGTCGAGGGTGGACCTGTCGTCCGACGGCGGGCGAACCTGGCGACCCGCGCAGCTGGGACCGGACCAGGGCCCCTACAGTTTTCGACGCTTCGACGGGGTGGTGCCGATCCGTGGCCGAGGGGCCATTCCCCTAATGACGCGCTGCACCAGCACTGCGGGCGTCGTTCAGCCGATGACGCCGAACTGGAATCCGGGCGGCTTCATGCGTGGATGTGTCGAGACCACCACGGTGACTTTCGGATGAGCAAGTCCAGAACACCGTTGTCGACCGGGATGTCGATCCTGCTGGCCGGCGGGCTTACGAGCGTGATCCTGATCGGAGCCATCGCGGGCGGCAATGAGCCCCGGGGACGGAAGATGGTCGTACCTCCTGTGGTCCCTGCGGCCCCGGTCGCGCCGCCGCCGTCGTTCGTGTCGGCAAGCGGCTTCACCCTGACCTCGGCCAGTATCGAACTGCCGGACGAGGCCTCGTCATTCCCCGACGGCCCTGGCGCCGATGTCGTCAATGCCAACTGCACATCCTGTCATTCGGCTAGCATGGCCCTGACCCAGCCCCGGCTGACTGAGGCCCAGTGGCATTCTACCGTCGTCAAGATGCGGGAAACCTATGGCGCCCCGATCGCGGTCGGCGACATCGACGCCATCGTCGATTATCTCAGGGCCATGCCGAGCCAGGCGACACCTGCGGGCGCTGCTGCGGGACTGGCTGTGAACGAGGGCGACGGCGCGACGGGCTGATCAGCATTTCATTCGCCTCAATCGATTAAATAGTTCGCATCATTGCGTTGGATGGAACGAATCCTTGCGATCAATATCGGCGTCGAGGAGCGCGCCGACTGTCGGCCTCCACTCCATTAAAGGAGACCGATCATGACCCCCGCCTGCACGTTCGATACACCGGCACGCATCGTCCAGCCACAACCCCGTCGAGCCGTTCGTGACCTGCGGGTGCCGGTAAAACCTCTACCACCCACTATGGTGACCGCCGTCGAATCCGAGACGGCCCACATCCCCGATGTCGGCGACGGCAAGACGCTTCACCGCATCCAGCTTGATGTCGGTCAGACCGGTATCCACCCGATCATTATCAAGGCCGTCGCCGGCCTTTATGCCAGCATGGTCCTGGTGTTCTGGATCACTTTCGGGCGGGGTGAGGCCACCCTCGCACTCGGCTTTATCAGCCTGCTCGGTGCGATGTATTTCGGCCTGCTGACCGGTGGCACCCTGGTGTCGGATACGCCAGACGCGGGTAATGGTGTACGCAGCTTCAGCCAGTTCCTGAATGGTCGCGTCGTGACCTACACCGGCTGGATCACGGGACGCGAGGCCACACTTCAAATCCTTACCCTGTCGGCTCTTCTGGTCGTGACGGCCGTCGTGCTGGGCGTGATCTGTCGCCTCAACGCCCATTAGTTTCATTCCAGCATTGTTCAGGACACTTCAGATGGCGCATGACCTTCACCTTCGCGACGTCGCCTTCGGCCTGCGGCCTCTGGCCAAACTCCAGCGGCCCAGCGAGGTCGTTCGCCAGTTCACCCCGAACTGGTTCGCCGCCACCATGGGCACAGGCATCCTGGCCATCGCCCTGAACCAGATTCCGATCGACATCCCTGGCGTGAAGCTGGTCGCCGAAGGTCTGTGGGTTTTCAACATCGGCCTCTTCGCCCTGTTCACCGTCCTCTACGCCGCGCGGTGGATCTTCTTCTTCGACGGCGCGCGCCGCATCTTCGGCCATTCGGTCGTCTCGATGTTCTTCGGCTGCATACCGATGGGACTGGCGACGATCATCAACGGCCTGATGGCCTTCGGCCTGGCGCGGTGGGGCGACGGCATCGTCCCTCTCGCCGAGACACTGTGGTGGATCGACGTGGCGATGGCGGTCGCCTGCGGCGTCGGCATCCCCTTCATGATGTTCACACGCCAGGAGCATTCCATCGACCAGATGACGGCGGTCTGGCTGTTGCCCGTCGTGGCCGCGGAGGTCGCGGCCGTCACCGGCGGGCTGATCGCGCCCCACCTGACCGACCCGAACGCGGCCTTATCCGTGCTGGTGGTCAGCTACTCTCTTTGGGCGCTGTCGGTGCCTCTGGCGCTAAGCATCCTCGTCATCCTGGTTCTGCGCATGGCGATCCACAAACTGCCGCACGCCGGCATGGCGGCGTCCAGCTGGCTGTCGCTGGGTCCGATCGGGACCGGCGCTCTGGGGATGCTGGTGCTGGGTCAGGCCGCGCCGGCGATCTTCACCGCCTCCGGGCTGGGTCAATACGGTGACGCGGCAGGAGGCATCGGACTGATCGGCGGCCTTTTGCTGTGGGCCTATGGCCTTTGGTGGGCAGCCATGGCTGCATTGATCACTCTGCGTTACCTTCGTCAGGGCCTGCCCTTCAACCTCGGCTGGTGGGGCTACACCTTCCCGATCGGCGTCTTCTCGGTCGCGACCCTGAAGCTGGGGACCTTGCTGCCGATCCCAGCCTTCAACATCTTCGGCGTGGCCCTGATCGCCGGCCTTGCAATCCTCTGGCTCATCGTCGGCGCCCGCACGATCCGCGGCGCTTGGCGCGGAGACCTGTTCGTCGCCCCCTGCCTTACGGACGCGGCCAAGCGCGACATTCCCTGCGCGCGCTGAGTCGCTCGTCAGTTTCCTGCCCGGAGGCCTCATGAATCCCGATATCCTTCTTCCCACTCGTCGCTCGATCATCGCTGTGGGAGCCGGCGCCCTGATCACGGCATGCGCGCCCCAAGCGGCGGAAGCCGATGACATGGTTCTGGGCCGTCAGGACGCCCCGGTAACCCTGATCGAATACGCTTCGAGCACCTGCGGCCCCTGCGCCCGGTTCGCGATCGAGGTGCTGCCCGAACTGCGCCGTCGCTATATGGATACCGGCCAGGTCAAGCTGATCTATCGGGAGTTCATTACCGGCCCTGCGAATCTTTCCGCCGCCGGCGTTCTTCTGGCGCGCTGTGCGGGGTCTCAGCGGTATTTCGAGGTGATTGACGCCCTGATGCACGGCCAGTCTGAATGGACCGGTGGACAGAGCCCGCGGGCTCATCTGGTGCGGGTCGCGGGTCGTTTCGGGATCGACGAGGCCCGACTGAAAGCCTGCATCGCCGACCCTGACGCCATGGCCGCGTTGGAACGGCGTGTTCGCCGGGCGCAGGATGCGGGCGTCACCGGCACGCCGACTCTATTCGTTCAGGGCCGCCGGGTGGATGGCCCGCTGACTCTCGACAGCGTGGTCATCGCTATCGACACAGCTCTTTCCCAATCTTCCAAGCCCTGAGGTCCACAATGCCCAATACTCCCATCAAGGTCGCCGTGTCCGGTGCGGCCGGCCAGATCGCCTACGCCCTGCTGTTCCGTCTAGCGCAAGGCGACGTCTTCGGCCCCGAGACGCCGATCGACCTTCGCCTGCTCGATCTTCCCCAAGCTCTGTCGGCCCTCAAGGGCGTGACGATGGAGTTGGACGACTGCGCCTTCCCGCTCCTGACCACGATCCGGACGACGGACGATCCGAGGGTCGCGTTCGACGACATCGACGCCGCCTTCCTGGTTGGCTCGCGTCCCCGATCCAAGGGCATGGAGCGCCGTGACCTGCTGGCCGCCAATGCCGCCATCTTCAAGACCCAAGGCGCCGCGCTCGACGCCGTCGCCAAGCGGAGCGTGAAGGTCCTCGTGGTGGGCAATCCCGCCAACACGAACGCCTGGGTGGCGATCCAGTCCGCGCCGAACCTGCCCGAGGGCGCCATCACCTCCATGATCCGGCTGGATCACAATCGCGCCGCCGCGCAATTGGCGCGAAAGGCAGGCGTGTCGGTCGATGCGATCGATCACCTCGCGGTCTGGGGCAATCACTCGCCCACCATGTTCACCGATTGGAGCCACGCCTCGGTGAGCGGCGAACGACTGGCCGCGCGCATCGGCGATGACGGCTGGTATCGCGACACCCTGATCCCGGAGGTGGCGCGGCGCGGTACGGCGGTCCTGGAGGCCCGCGGCGCATCGTCCGCCGCTTCCGCCGCCAATGCTGCCGTCGATCACATGCGTGACTGGGTCCAGGGCTCGGACGGTCGCTGGGTGTCGATGGGCATCCCCGCCACAGGAGAATACGGTATTCCCGCAGGCTTGGTCTGCGGCGTACCGGCGGTCTGCCGCGATGGGCGCTATGCGCCTGTGAACAGTCTGGACCTCGACGCCTTCGCCCGCGCCGGTCTGGCGGCGTCGGTTCAGGAACTCATCGGCGAACGCGACGCTGCGCTTTCGATCGTCTCCACCTGAGGCGCGTCGATCGCGCGACAATCACCGAACAACCCCTACTCATTCAGCAAGGCGCCCCATGACGGCTTCCACACCCCGATCTTCCTTCGCCGACGATGCGGGCCACGGCGGCCTGCAACTCGTGGTCCGCGCCGGCCCTGCCAGCTTCGTCGTCGATGAGCCTGTCGAACTGGGTGGGCTGGATCTCGGGCCGACCCCGCATGAACTGGTGCAGGCCGCTCTAGCCTCCTGCACCGCCCAGACCCTGCGCCTCTACGCGAACCGCAATGGCTGGGCGATAGGCCCCTTGTCCGTCGAGGTTGTTCTGGTCCGACAGCCGGAAGCGACGCCCTCCGACCACTTCGTGCGGACCATCAGCCTGCCGGCAGACCTCCCACAGGAGCAGCGCGACCGACTTCTTGAAATCGCCGACCGATGCCCGATCCACCGCATGCTCGTTGGGGCCGTCTCGATTGAAACCGAGGTCGGTTGATCTTAGCGAATTGTGTCGCCCGCCGCCGCTAAGCAGACATTCCAAACCGCCGCTAAGAGTCAGGATCCGGCATTCAATCCATGAAAAAAGCCGCGCGCCCCCAAAGGGCGCGCGGCGAGTTTTTGATGACCGAGCGCTATTCAGCGGCGAACGAATAGGCGACGTCGTCACGCGGTTCGTCCGCGCCCTGATCCTCCGGCTCCGCCGCATCCGACACCGTTCGCAGCGGAACGGGCAGCCACCCCTTCCCTTCCACCAGCCGCTCGGCGGCCTCGGCCATGTCCGCCTTCTTGAAACCGGCGATCCGGCCCGCTTCCTCCGGATTCACGGCCTCGGTCACCGCCTCCAGCACCCGCGCCTTGGACACGCGAGTGAAGTAGCTGGCCGCCGTCGCCGTCCACGTCCCGGCCATGTCGAGCCCGACCGCCGTCGCCAGCGTCTCGGCCTGCGCCAAGGCGCCGGGTCGCCGGTCGTGCGGATCGCGCACGGCGTAGAGGCCGACCCCGGCGCAGCAGGCCATCAGGTCCAGCTGCTCCGAAGGCGGCAACGCGGCCACCACGCCCCAGAGGTCTTCCGGGCGCTCGGGCAGGCGCGCGCCCCACGCCTCGCACCGGTCGCTGACCCGGCGTCCGGCGGGGCCGTCGTCCACCCCCGGCGCCAGCCGCTCCAGCCCGGTCATCGTCAGCCGAAGCTGCAACGGCGTCCAGACGCCATAACCCGGATAGAAGACTTGCAAGGCGAGGGCGTGGACCACGGTCGCCAGCGCCGCATTCACATCGGCCTGCACCGCGTCGCGCAGCCCCATGGTCTTGTGAGCGGTCAGGTCGATCAGCAGACGATCCGACAAGGCCGACGGTGCCTCGTCCTCGGACGCGTCGGCCTCCGCTCCCGGCCGGTCGTCCGTCCCATCGTCCCCGGCCGCGTCCTCTTGCCACGGCGATGGCGGATCGGCGGGCACGTCTTCAACGCGGACCAGTCCGCGCTCGAACCGGGCGAGCCCGTCGTGACCCAGCGTCACCACGACCCCGGCCCGCGCCCTGGACTCGTCGGCGTAGGCGAAGTCCGGGCCGAAGGCCTGCAAGGCCTTGTCGATCTCCTCCAGCCGCGCATCCGCCTCGGGCGACAGACCATCAACGCCCGCTCCGGAGACGATCCCATCGTACTCCTCGGACAGGACCACGATCTCGGCGGCGTCCGCCTCCGACCGTTCGACCGCCGCCGGATAGACCCGCCCGAACGCCGACACGTCGGGATAGTCGAGGCTGGCCTCGGCCCATTTCCAGCCCTCGCGCTCGCGCGCCTCGTCCGCCAGCCCGGACAGCTTCTCGCCGACCAGCCGGTCCAGCAGAACCACGTCCTCCAGCCAGCCGCCGCCGTCCTCGGTGAACAGGTCCCGAAGCACCCCGCCGCCCGCCTCGGCGTAGGCCTCGACGCCGACGAAGCGGACGCGCCGGTCATCGACCCGGACCTTGGCCTCGGTCATGGCGCGCCGGATGGCGTAGGCCGGGGTGTGGGGGCCGATCTGCTCGAATACCTGCCGCTGCCGGTCCTGATCCTCGCTGACGCAGAAGGCCATCAACTGGTCGAGCGCCATCGCCCCTTCCCGATAGGCAGCCATCAGCTCCGGCGCCGCCGCCCCCAACCGAAGCCGTTGACGCACCACCTGAGCCGAAACCCCGAACCGGGCGCCGATCTCTTCCGGTCCATAGTCCTTCTCCACGGCAAGCCGCTGGAAGGCCTCGAACTGGTCGGCGGGGTGCATGGCCTCGCGGGTGATGTTCTCGTCGAGGCTGATCTCATGGGCGTCGTTCTCCGCGTCCACGATGACCCGTACCGGATGGGTGCGCTTGATCTGCTTGCGCTTGGCCAGCAGCCGCAGGCCCTGACGACGCCCCTCGCCGATGGTGACGAGGTAGTTCCCGGTAGGAATGCCCTCCCCGTCCCGCTCGATCTCGACCACGGGCGGCTGCAACACCCCCTTGGCCTTGATGGAGGCCGCGAAGGCCTCGATAGTCGCTGGCGCGTGCGGGGTCTTCCTCGCATTCTTCGGCGAGGCCTTGAGCCGGTTGAGCGGCACGGTGATCTCGTCGCCGTGCTGCGGCTCCGTCGCGACGGTTTGGATGGATTGAGCAGTCATGTCTGCCTCCTTTGGTCATGGGTTGCAGGCACGCGAACTGCGCGCCTGAAACCCTGCCCGTCGGCGAGACCGGGGTAGCAAGGGCCAGGGCGGACCGGCCGGAGGGGGATCGCCCGACCTGCACAAGCCTGTCGCCATGACATCGTTGACCATCATCGTCGGCGCGGAAGGCCGGGGAGACCGGCCGGTCCGGCGGCGAAGCCGCGGACCCTGTCCCGCGCGAGGGCGGAGCCCTTAGCGTTGCCACTGTTTACAAACAGGGCCCCAGCTTACTTTCGTCAGGTCAGTTGACAGAATCATATTTTTGCCCATTATGGCAGTCCTAGCTCGGAGCTCCGCATGACCCCTTGGGAACATCACACCGCCCTTACCCGGGATCGTCTGATCACGATCGGGAAGCTGATACAGCGCGGCCGGAACGACGCCCTTGATCGCTTTGACGCGAGCGTGGGCTGTACAGGATGGACCCTCGGCTGCGAGGCCTTTGCGTTCCAGAAGCATCAGATCGAGGCGGCGGCGCCCGATGTTGAGTGGCTCGAGATCCTGAACCCGACGATGCAGTTCGTGTTCAGCGTCGGCGGCGTGCCGATCCGCTTCTACCGTGGCGAGCCGGACGACCCGAACGCCCGGACCCTCAAGCAGACCTTTTCCGAACTTCAGCAACTCAGCCTGTTCGGGGCCGATGAACTGGTCAAGCTGACTTCCGAGCCGCTGTACCGCTTCGCGATCGAAACCGATCTCGACGGCGCGATCACCGCCGTGACCTTCGTGGTGCTGGCGGGCGATACGCCGGTCCTGACCTGGCAGGTTCCGCTGGACGAACCGGTCACCAAGGTGTCGCCGCTCTGGGTCGCCGGCAGCGACGGCGTCGATCTCCCCTCCCCCGCCGTCGGAATCGCGGCAAGGAAACAAAAGGACGGGACGACCGAATGATCGGACGACCTGTACGGATCTGGGTGGGGGACGGTCGCTAGACCGGCCAGTCATGGAAGCGAACGCGAAAATTGCGGGCGAGCAGCTAAGGCTCGCCCGGCTGGCCCATGGTTATTCGCTTGAGGAGGTCGGCGACCTCATCGGCGCGACCCGTCAGTTTATCCATCAACTCGAAACTGGCTCCAGGTCGCCGTCGGACGAGGTAGTGGACGCGCTGGCCGACGTGCTGGGCGTCACGCCGGCCTTTCTGGCTCAGCCGATCCCATCAACAGTTCGTCCGGAACAGTGCCATTTTCGTGGGCACATCACCCGGCCGGCCTCGATCACCAGCCAGGTGCTCGCCCGTGGCACGCTGCTCGACAAGTTCGTCGCGGCCGTCGAGGACCACCTTGATCTTCCACA
Organism: Brevundimonas sp. FV1ye28; assembly: GCF_058681135.1. NCBI lineage: Bacteria > Pseudomonadati > Pseudomonadota > Alphaproteobacteria > Caulobacterales > Caulobacteraceae > Brevundimonas > Brevundimonas sp. FV1ye28. Next base: position 1,221,536 of record NZ_CM178731.1, read on the forward strand.
GGTCACCTTCCCCGATCTGCCGGCGACGACAGCGGAAGAGATCGAAAACGCGGCCGAAGACGCACGTCGGCATTGGGGGCTGGGGACCACCGGCCCGATCACGAGCATGATGCGGGTCGTCGAAAACGCCGGCGCCATTGTCACCTATTTCGGCGACCTGTCTGATCGGGTGGACGCCTTCTCCATGGATCGCCGCAGGCCCATCATCGTGCGCAGTTCGCTCAAAGAGAGCCTGTGCCGGCAACGGTTCGACTTCGCCCACGAGTGCGGCCATCTGATCATGCATCGGGGCCTGCAAACGGGAGATCGGCTCACCGAAGATCAGGCTCACCGTTTCGCGAGCGCCTTCCTGTTCCCGCGCGGAGCCGTCCTTCGGGAATATCCTCGCGGACGATCAATCAATTGGCGCGCCCTTTTTGAGCTGAAGCTTAGATGGAAGATGTCCGTTCGCGCGCTTGTAAGGCGCGGTTACGACCTGGGCCTGTTGACCCCAGCTCAATACCGCACCGCCAATATTCACCTGGTCAAAACGGGTCAGGCCAAGGTCGAAACGTATGACGCAGACGGGACCTTGCCGATCGAAGAGCCGGAGTTGCTGCCGTCGGCGATCGCCGCGCTCAACGATGCCGTCGCCGGTGGCGCCGGGGCTATCGGCCGTGAGATCGGCCTGACTCCCGCCATGCTCGAGTTGATCACGGGCTCCAGTTTCCCGGAACCGGAGCCGTCGATGGATGACCCCAAGATCGTCCGCCTCAGACCCGTGTAGGGACCTCACCCAACCGGATGCGCGACACCCTGACGGTCGCCAAGTCGGGCGTCTTCGTCCATGGTGCCAGCCCTCATAGTTGATCGGAACTCAGGACATGAGCCAACCCTCGACGTCCCGTCGCGCACTTCTGATCGGCCTCTCCCTGAGCGCCGTGGCGGGCCCTGCCCTCGCCGCGCCTCCGAAGCGGATGATCGCCTACAAGACCCCTTGGTGCGGCTGTTGCGGCGGCTGGATCGCCCACATGCGCCAGGCCGGCTGGACCGTCGAGGTCGTCGAGCGCGAAGACCTCGCGCCGATCCGGGCCGAGCACGGGATACCCGACCGGCTGGCCTCCTGCCACACGGCGGTGGTTGGCGCCTACGCCATCGAGGGTCATGTTCCGGCCGGTGACGTGGACCGGCTGCTTAGCGAACGCCCCGCCGCCCGGGCGCTGACCGCGCCCGGCATGCCCGCGGGCTCGCCGGGCATGGAGGCCGCCGGGCGCGAACCCTATACGACCGTCCTGATCCTCAACGACGGTTCAACCCGCGTGTTCGGCCGACACAACGGCGCCTGACGCGGACGCAGGACCCGCCGCCTCTCCTGCGGCCCGGCGCGCGCTCGGGGGATTGAGCCAGGTCTGGACGGGGCGGTCGAAGCCGTAGCGGAACACCGCCGCCGCCACGAAGGCGCCGGCGAAGCCGATCGACCACAGCGCCCAACGAGGACCTGACGACAGGGCGTCCTGGCCCAGGGCGTCGAGCAGGCCGAACCAGACGATGCGGCTCACCTCATTGGTCAGGAACATCGAGAACGACATCAGGGCCAGATGTTCGATCAGGCGCGAGGGCTTGAGAACCGGGACGGCGCCGGCGGCCCAGATGATCGCGGTCATCAGGCCCAGCGACAGCAGGCTGAAGTCGCCGAAGCCCTGAAGCACGACGAGGGCGACGGCGGCTCCAACGCCGACAGCCCCGGCCCGGCGGGGCGCGACATAGACTCGCGCGCCGTAGAAGGCCGCTGCGACCCCGAGCAGGAAGAGCGGCAGGGCGCGCAGGATGCCGTAGCGCATCGGCAGGCGGTAGATCGGATCGCCGAGCCAGAGCGAGGCCGCGACATCGGCGACGACGACGAGGACGGCCGCGCCGATCACCACGACAACCGGCGGCCAGCGCCAAAGGGCGCGGCAGATCCACGGCAGGAGAAGGTAGCAGCCGATCAAGGCCGAGAGCGTCCAGGTCGGGGCGTTCCACCCCTGTCCGCCCGGCACGCCATAGGCCTGGACCAGCAGCACCTGGGCCGGCAGCTGGGACCAGTCGAACCAGCGCGGATTGCTGGGCGTGACGCCGGCCAGGGCGGCGCCGCCGACGATCGCCACGAGGATGAAGCTGACGACCAGATGGGCGGGGATGACGCGTAGCAGGCGCTGGCGCGCATAGGCGCGCAGCGAGGCTTGGCCGGACGCGAGCCGGTCGCCGTAGATGCGGGCCAGGACATAACCGGAGTCGATGATGAAGAAGTCGGTGAGCAGATAGCCGCGCTCGAACACGGGATGCAGCTGCGGCAGCGGGACCGGCGAGGCCTCGCGGAAATGGTAGAGGATGATCAGCGCTCCGACGATGAAGCGGAGCGCGTCCAGCCAGCCGCCCCGGGCGATGCGCGGCGGAAGAGACTTCATCGGCTCGTGGTCGGCGCGAGACATGCCGGACCCTAGTCCTGGAGCGGGCAAGGAAAGGTTAGCAGCAGGTCCCCCCGGGCCGACGGGACCGTCAGCCCTCCGCCTTGTCAATCACGACCGGCTGGGCGACGGTCGCCTGCCGATGAGGGGGTATAACGATATCGGCTCGCGCGGCGAACAGACCGGCCGAGCCGATCAGCCAGAGCACGCCGATCGCGGCGGCGATCAGCCGTCCTCCGCGGTCTTGAGGTCCAAGGGTCAGACAGGCCACGCCGACGCCGCCCAGGATCACGGCATAGCCGAGATACAGGGGGACGCCGTGAGACCCGAACAAGATGAATGCGAGGCAGAAGACGACGCCGGCCGCCATGAGGCTTGCGACCCCGGCGACGACCAGATCCAGGGTCAAGTTCGGCGTTGGTGGGGGCTTGGGCCGCGACCGCCTGATCTTGGCGCGGCCCTCCTTCCAACGAATGTCGCGACTCCGGACGGTGAAGCGCTTCCCAGCCACTGACTCAGGGCCTTCCGGCGGCGACCGGGGCGTCCTCGTGGCGGGCGAGCATTACCTTCATCCGGACGATTTCGGCGTCCTGCGCGGCGATGATCTCCTCGGCGAGATTGCGGACGTCCTGGGCCTCCCCGTGCTCGACGGCGATCTTCGCCATGGCGAGGGCGCCTTCATGGTGAGCGATCATGCCGCGCAGGAAGTCGATGTCGGGATCGCCCGTGTAATCGATGCTCATGGCCGCGTGCATCTGGGCGCTCGCCTCACGATAAGCCGCCGTCGAGGGGCTGTCGGTCGCTCCTCCGACGTGGCTCGCCCCGGTGTCGATCGGACGGGCGTCTACGGCCGGGCCCCTTTCAGGGACGTCGCGGGCCTGCCGCGAGATCATGCCGAAGGCGAAGGCTGACAGGGCGAGAAAGACGGCGATGACGGAGACCCATCCAATCCGTTTCATGTCGATGTCCTCGAGAGCGCCGGTGAGGCCGCAGGGCCCGCCGGGATCGCGGTTGAGACGGCCGTCCGGGCTGGATCGCGGTAGGCCAGCAGCCGAAGGGCGTTGAACACCACCAGCAGGGTCGAGCCTTCGTGGAGCGCCACTGCGGGGCCGATGCCAAGGCCGAGAATGGTCGCCGGCACCAGGAAGGCGACGACGCCGAGGCTGACGTACAGGTTCTGGAGGATGATCCGGCGGGTCTGCCGGCTAAGGCCGACCGTGAACGGCAGCTGCGCCAGATCGTCGGACATCAGGGCGACATCCGCGGTCTCGAGAGCGACATCGGACCCGGCCGCGCCCATGGCGATGCCGACCGTGGCCGTGGCCATGGCAGGGGCGTCGTTCACGCCGTCGCCCACCATGGCGATCTTGCCGTCCGCGCGGAGCTTCTTGATGGCGTCGACCTTGTCCTCCGGCATGAGATCGCCCCACGCCTCGGTCAGCCCGACCTGCTCCGCGATGGCCTGCGCGGCCTTCTGGTGATCGCCCGAGATCATGATCATGCGCTGGACGCCGAGGGCCCGCAGCGCCGCGAGCGCCGGCCCGGCCGCAGCCCGGGGCGTGTCGAGCAGGCCGATGACACCGAGGTCTCGCGTCCCGCGCCGCACCACCATCAGGGTCCGCCCCTGGTCGCGTAGTTTGGAGACGACGGCCGTCATCTCGTCGTCGAGGCCCGCGACGCCATCGGCCCCGAACATCTCGGGCTTGCCGATCCAGATCGTCTCGCCGCCGAGTTGGGCCGTCACCCCCTTGCCGGTCAGGCTCTTGAGCTCGGTTGCGGCCACTAGCGCGGTATCGCCCAGCCGTTCGGAGCCGTCGCGGGCGATCGCTTCCGCGAGCGGATGGTCGCTGAGCCGCTCGACGGCGACCGCGATCGCTAGAAGGTCGGCTTCCGTCGTCCCGCGCACCGGCATGACGTCGGTGATCCGGGGCCGACCCTCGGTCAGGGTCCCGGTCTTGTCGAAGGCGATGGCGTTGAGCGAGCCGAGATTCTCCAACGGCGCGCCGCCCTTGATCAGAACCCCTGCGCGCGCCGCACGGGCGACGCCCGACAGGACCGCGCTCGGGGTGGCGATGGCGAGCGCGCAAGGGCTGGCGGCGACCAAGACGGCCATGGCGCGATAGAAGCTGTCACGGAACGGCTCATCGACCACCACCCAGGCGAACAACAACACGAAGGCCAAGCCCAGGACGACGGGTACGAAGATGCGCTCGAACCTGTCCGTGAAGCGCTGGGTCGGCGACTTCTGGGTCTCGGCCTCGCTGACCATCCGGACCACCTTGGCCAGGGTTGTGTCGCTCGATTTGCGGGTGGTCTCGATCTCGATCGCACCCGCGCCGTTGATGGTGCCCGCGAAGACGAGGGACGCCGATCCGACCTGGGCCGGCCGCTCGCGCGCCGCGGCGGCGTCCGGGACCGGCTGCTTGTCCACCGGCATGCTCTCGCCGGTCACCGGGGCCTGATTGATGCTTGTCGTGCCCACCACGACGAAGCCGTCGGCCGGAAGGCGCTCGTTCGGGCGCACCACCACGGTGTCGCCGACCAGCAGATCCTCGACCGGCAGTTCGACGAGCTGCCCGTCACGCCGCACATGGGCGGTCCGGGGCGCCAGATCCGCCAGGGCCTCGATCGCCCGTTTGGCCCGCCCCATGGCGTAGTGCTCAAGGGCATGGCCGATGCTGAACAGAAACAGCAGAAGCGCGCCTTCGGCCCAGGCGCCGAGCGCCGCCGCGCCCGCGGCGGCGACGAGCATCAGGGTGTCGATCTCGAACCGCTTCTGCAGGAGGTTCTGGACGCCCTCGCGGACGGTGAAGAAGCCGCCGAACGCGTAGGCGACAAGGTAGAGCGCGAGCGGGATCCAGGTCGGGACGCCGGGCGCGACCTTCTCCAGCGCGAACCCCACACCCAAGGCAGCGCCCGACGAGAGCGCGAAGATCACCTCGGTGTTGGGACCGAGGATGCCGCCATGGCCATGATCGTGGCCGTCACCGGGACCGTGGTCTACGGCCTTGGGCTGCTCTTCGGGCGAATATGTCGATGTCATGCGTCGCTCTCCTAACCGGCGTCCGCCGGAGCGGGGTTTGGCCAACGCAGGACCTCGACCGCCTCAAGCGTGACCGGACCGAGGTGTTCGAGGTCGGAGAGGGTCTCAAGGAAACCCCTCAGCTTGGACTCATGGTCGAGCACCTCCACGATGAGGGACTGGTCGTCGTCGAGGACGTGACGGCGATGCAGGTGCGGGGTGTGGCCGAAGCCGACGACGGCCTGCAGCACGGTCGCGCCCGCCAGACCGGCGGACCGAGCGCGCTCGGCCAGGATTTCGAAGACCTTGCGGTCGCCGAAATAGGCGGCCTCGTCGGTGTAGATGCGCATCAGTTTGATGGGGTCGGACATGATCGCCTCCTGAAGGGAGGTCCCCGCCGCCGTTCAGACGGCGGGGACCGGGACTATTCCGCCGGAACGGGTTCTGCGGCCGGCGCGTCGGTGGGCTTGGGACGCCGACCCTCGGTCAGGCCGAGGACCAGCCGGCTCATGGCGGGCAGGACAAGCAGCGTCAGCAGGGTCGCGGTGACCAGGCCGCCGATGACGACCATGGCCAGGGGCTTCTGCACCTCGGCGCCGGTGCCGTGGGCCAGGGCCATAGGCACGAAGCCGATGGCCGGGACCAGGCCGGTCATGATGACCGGGCGCACCCGCTCCATGCAGCCTTCTATGATGGAGCGGGACAGCTCCATTCCATCGTCAAGCCGTTGCCGGATCGAGGACATCACGACCAAGCCGTTCAGCACCGCCACGCCGGCCAGGCAGATGAAGCCCACCGCCGCCGACACCGAGAAGGAGATGCCGGTCAGCGCCAGGGCGAAGACCCCGCCCGCCAAGCCGAGCGGCACGGTCAGGAAGACCGCCACCGCCCGGCCGAACGTCCCCACGGCGAGGAAGAGCACCGCGAAGATGGCCAGGAAGCAGATCGGCACGACGAGGGCGAGACGATCCGAGGCCGCCTTGAGGTTCTGGAACTGGCCGCCCCACTCGATCCAGGAGCCGGCCGGCAGGGCGACGGTCGCGACCTTGGGCATGGCCTCGGTGACGAACGAGCCGACGTCGCGACCGCGGACGTTGGCCTGGACGACGACGCGGCGCTTGCCATTCTCGCGGCTGATCTGGTTCAGCCCCTCGGCGAAGCGGAAGGACGCCACCTGCCGCAGGGGTACGGAGGCCCGGGTGCGGCCCTCCTGCTCCGGCAGCATCACGGGGATGGCGCCGAGGGCGTCGAGATCGTGACGGCTGGCGTTAGGCACGCGGACCACCACGTCGAAGCGGCGGTCGCCCTCGAACAGCTGCCCGGCCTCGCGCCCGCCCATGGCGGCGGCGACCGTGTCGGCCACCTCCTCCACGGTCAGGCCGAACCGCGCGATGGCGGCCCGGTCGAAGGTCACGTCCAGAGACGGCGCGCCGTCGGTCTGTTCGACCTTGACGTCGGCGGCGCCCGGCGTGGCGTTGAGCTGGGCCGCGATCTGGTTGGCCGTGGCAGTCAGCTTGTCGAGATCGTCGCCATAGATCTTGATGGCGACGTCGCCGCGGACGCCGGCGATCAGTTCGTTGAACCGCAACTCGATCGGCTGGCTGAGCTCATAGCCGTTGCCGACCTGGCCCGCCGCCGCTGCCTCGATCCGTTCGATCACGTCTTCCTTGGTGTTCACCCCGTTAGGCCACTGATCCTGCGGCTTGAGGATGATGAACCCGTCCGAGATGTTGGGCGGCATGGGATCGGTGGCCACTTCGGCCGTGCCGGTCTTGGAGAACATCAACTCGACTTCGGGTAAGGCGATGATCGCGCTCTCCACGCCCCGCTGCATGCGGATCGACTGCTCCACCGCCGTGGACGGCACCCGTTGGGAAGCCATGGCGAGGTTGCGTTCGTCCAGGGTGGGAATGAATTCCTGACCGAGCATGGTGAAGATCACGCCGGCCACGGCGAACAGGGCCAGACCGCCGCCGACGAAGGGCCAGGGCCGGGCTACGGCCTGACGCAGCACCGGCTCGTATTTCGCCTTGATCCAGCGAATGACGAAGACGTCCTTCTCGGAGACCTTGTTGCGCATCACCAGGGCGACCATCGCCGGGATGAAGGTGATGGACAGGATGAAGGCCGCGACCAGGGCCAGCATCAGGGTGATGGCCATGGGCGAGAAGGTCTTGCCCTCGACGCCCTGGAAGGTCAGCAGCGGCGCGAAGACCAGCAGGATGATGGCCTGGCCGTAGACGGTCGGCTTGATCATCTCCTGGGTGGCGATGGTGGTTTCCTCGAGCCGCTCTCGCAGGGTGAGCAGGCGGCCTTCGTGATGCTGCCGCTCCGATAGTCGTCTCAAGCAGTTCTCGATGATGATCACCGAGCCGTCGACGATGAGGCCGAAGTCGAGCGCCCCCAAGCTCATCAGATTGCCCGACACCCCCATGAAGTTCATGCCGATGGCGGTCATGAAGAAGGAGATCGGGATGATCGCGACCGCGATCAGGGCGGCGCGGACGTTGCCCAGCAGCAGGAACAGGGCGACGGCGACCAGTATGGCGCCCTCGATCAGGTTGCGCTGGACGGTCGAGATGGTGGCGTTGACGAGCTTGGAGCGGTCGAGAACCGGGGTGACCTTGATCCCCGGCGGCAGCGACCGAACGGTCGTGTCGAGCTGTTCGCCGACCGCGCGGGCGACCGTGCGGCTGTTCTCGCCGATCAGCATCAGGGTCGTGCCGATGACGACCTCGTGGCCGTTCATCGTCGCCCCGCCGGTGCGCAGATCGCCGCCGAGGCGGACGGTTGCGACATCGCGGACGGCGACCGGGACGCCGCCGCGGGTGGCGACGATGGCTTCCTCGATCTGGCTCAGGCTGCGGATGCGGGCGTCGGCCCGCACCAGATAGGCTTCCCCGCCCCGCTCGACGAAATTGGCGCCGACCGAGAGGTTGGCGGATTCCAGACCGGCGGCCAGTTCGCTGAAGGAGACGCCGTACTGGGCCAGGCGGATCGGGTCGGGTTCGACGACATACTGTTTCTCGAAGCCGCCGATGGTGTCGACGCCGGCGACGCCGTTCACCGACCGCAGCTGCGGCGCGATGATCCAGTCCTGCACAGTCCGGAGATAGGCCGCGCGGGAGATGTCGTCGGTCAGGCGATCGCCTTCAGGGGTGAGGAAGGACCCGTCGGACTGCCAGCCCGGCTGGCCGTTTCGCACGGTCGCGCCCCGCCCGCCCGGGTTGGTGAAGTCGATGGCGTACATGAATACTTCGCCCAGACCGGTGGTGACCGGTCCGATCTGGGGCTGGACGCCCTCGGGCAGGCTTTCCTGGGCCTGGACGAGGCGTTCGCTGACCTGCTGGCGCGCGAAATAGAGGTCGACGTTCTCCTCGAAGATCACCGTGACCTGCGAGAAGCCGTTGCGCGACAGGGACCGGGTGGACTGCAGGCCGGGGATGCCGGCCATGGCGGTCTCGACCGGGAAGGTGACGCGCTTCTCGATCTCGACGGGCGAGAGCGAGGCGTCGGAGGTGTTGATCTGCACCTGGTTGTTGGTGATGTCGGGCACGGCGTCGATGGGCAGCTGGGTCAGCTGCCAGGCGCCGTAGGTGGAGACGAGCAGCACCAGCGCGATGATCATCCATCGCGCCCGCACCGACAGGGCCATGAGGTTGGCGATCATGGGCTAGTGCTCCACTTCGCCGGCGCCGAGCGCGGCCTTCAGAAGGAAGGCGTTACGGGTGGCCACGGTCTGCCCCGCCGTCAGGCCGGAGGTGATCTGGGCCCGGCCGGCGCTGCGCTGGCCGACGATGACCGGCACGGGGTTGAAGCCCGTCGCCGTCCTGACGAACACCACTTCGCGGCCTTCGACCGTCTGGATGGCTTCCTCGGGCACCGAAACGCCGGCGGAGGTCTGAGCGTCGCGGGTGTAGATCCGCACGGCGATGGCCTGGCCGGGACGCAAGCCCCCCACACCGGAGACGGTGAGCAGGACGGTGGCGGCGCGGCTTTCCTCATCCACCCCTGGAGTGATCGACCGCACCGTGGCCTGGACCTCACCTTCGGGCAGGGTGATGCTGGCCCGATCGCCCGGAGCGATCCGGCCCGCGTCGTCGGCGGAGACCGAGGCCTGGACCTCGATCTGGCTGGCGTTGGCGACCCGGAACAGTTCGGTTCCGGCGGTGACGAAGGCGCCGAGCGTCGCATCCGCGGCCGTAACCTGCCCGCTGATGGGACTGACGACCCCCGTGCTGCGACCGTCGCCAGAGACCCTGGCGGCAGCGGCGGCGGATGAGGTGCGGCGTGATTCCGCCTCGGCCTCGGCCAGGACGGTCTGGGCCGCCTCGAGATCCTGACGCGCCGTGATCTGGGCGTCGAATAGACGTTGCTCGCGGGCGAGCGCCTGGCGGGCTGCGGTCAGCCGGGCCTGGGCGGTCGATCGCTCGGCGGCGATCGAGGAGGCCTCGCGGCTTTCGATCAGGGCGACTGTCTGGCCGGCGCGAACGCTGTCGCCGAGGCGCAGAGAAACCCGGCTGATCACGCCGTCGGCGCGGGCTGCGAGCACGGCCTCGCCCTGGGGCGTGCCTACGACGGTGCCTTGGGCCACGATCTCGGCGCTAAGCGAGCCGCTGCCCGCGGGCGCGAGGATGATGCCGGCCGCCTGGATGCGGGCGGCGTCCATCTCCAGGGCCTCGCCGGCGCCGTGTTCTTCTTCGGCTTCTGCAGCGGCTTCCGCCGGGGCTTCCGGACCCCGGGTCATGCTCCACACGGCGAACCCGCCGCCGAAGACGATCACGGCCGCCGCCGCGCCGCCGAGGAGGCGTTGCTGGTTGGTCAATCTCTTCATTGGGCGGATCCTTCGGTTTCGGTGGCGCGAGTCAGGGCGGCGACGGCTTGCGCCCGCTCCAGCTCGGCGGTGATCATGTCGGCCTGAACTGTGTTGAGCGCCTCTTCGGCGTCCAGCACGTCCAGCAGGGTGAAGCGGCCGGCCGAGAAGCCTTCACGCGCGATGCGCACGGCCTCGATCGCTTCGGGTTCGGCCTGGGTTTCGAGGAAGGCCAATTGGGCCTCGGCCGTGCGCAGCGCGGCCTGGGCGTCGCGCGTCCGCCGGATCGCGCCGGCGAGAGCGGCGTTGCGGCGGGCCTCGGCTCCGGTGCGCTCCGCGTTGGCGGCGGCGATATTGCCCTGGTTCCGGTCGAACAGACCGATCGGCATGGAGGCGCCGAACACCAGAGCCGTGTCGTCCGTGCCCCGGAACTGGCGGGCGCCGACGCTGACGGTCACATCGGGACGGGACAGGGTCCGTTCCCGCTCGACGACGGCGATGGAGGTCGCCACCTCGGCTTCGGCAAGGCGCACATCGAGCGCGCTGGCCGGGTCGATGACGGCGCCGGGCGCCGCCGGGGTTTCAGCTGCGGTCGGTTCGGGCAGGTCTTCGCCGCCGCCCCACAGGGCGGCGAGCGCCCGCTGGGCTTCAGCGTATTCAGCCTCGGCGGCACGAACCCGTCCGACGGCTTCCAGAGCGGCGGTCCGCGCCCGCAGAGCCCGCAACGGCGGTTCGCGGCCGGCGTCCACCAGTTCGGTGGCGATGGTCTGAAGGTTATCGGCGCGCATGAACTGATCGCGGGCCAGTTCGACCCGGCGGCTGTCCGCATAGGCCTCGGCGTAGGCGTCGCGCACCTGCTGTTCCAGGTCCGCCCGCGCGACCGCGAGGCGTAGCCGGGCGGCGTCCACCTCGGCCTGGGCGGCGCGCTCGCGGGCGGGCCGCTTGCCGCCGAGTTCGAACCGCTGTCCGACGCTCAGGGTGCTTTCGGCGTCATCGACGCCGGAGAATCCGCCGGTGCCGGCGAAATTCTCGACCTCGATGCCGAGTTCGGGGTTGGGCCGGAACCCCGCCTGTTGCGCGCGACCGATCGCGGCGGCGACATCCGCCTCAGCGGCGGCGAGAGTCGGGGAGGAGGCAGAGGCGCGCGACAGCGCTTCGGCCAGGGTGACGGGGTCGGCGAAGGCTGACCCTGAGGCCAGCATGGCCAGCATCGCCGCAAGGGCGATCGCGGCTCCGCCGGCCGCGGGGTGCGGCGGACGGCGTTTAGGGGATGGCATAGGTCCTGTTTCCCGGATGGTTGACGTGGAAGGCGCGCGGTCGCGCGCAGTCCCGTCAGCCTCTGGGAGGGCGGTCTGGTCCGGCGGGCATGCGGGACGGCAAGCCGTCCGCCAGCGGAAGGGCGTCGAGGTCGGCTCCGGCGTGGGTCACGGCCGGTGCGTCCGGCGACTGCGGCACGGCGACGCCGCCGTGGTGGCAATGGCCGTGAGAGCAGATTGCGTGCTGATCCGGCCGATCAGTGTCACTGGAGTCGGAGGGGACGTCGGCTATGATCTCCGAAGCATGGGCGGTCGCGGCTTCAGGCGCGCAGGTGGCGGCCTCGACGGCGGAGACCAGGACAAACAGGGCAAGCAACGACGCAAGCAGCGCCGCCATCCAACCGTGCCTGACCGAGGAGAATCCCATGGCGTCCCATAACATGGTCCGCCGCGACTGCAATCGCGCCATCGTCGCAGGATCTATGCGCCTGCCTGCCCCGATCAACCGGGCGGGCCTCACCCGGCGGCCCGCAGTTCCTGCTGCGACTGACGGATGATCGACCAGGCCGACTGCAGGAAGATGAGGGCGAGGACGGCCCCAGCGATCAGATCGGGCCAGCGCGAAGCGGTCAGCCAGACCAGGCCCCCGGCGGCGGCCACCACCAAGCTCTCGATCAGGTCGTTGCGGGTGCAGAGCCAGACGGAGCGGACGTTGGCGTCGCCGTCGCGGTGACGCACGAGTAGCAGGGCGGCGACCGCGTTGGCGAGGAAGCCGAACAGACCCAGGCCGGTGATCACCGTCCCTTCGGGCGGCGCGCCCGACACGGCCCGCCAGATGGCGAAGCCGAGGATGAACACGGCGAGGAAGCCCAGGCTGGCGCCCTTGAGCAGGGCGGCGCCGGAACGGACCTGCACGGACTTGCCGATCGCCCACAGGCTGATGGCGTAGGTCGCGCTGTCGGCCAGGAAGTCCAGCGCATTGGCGCCGAGAGACGCCGATCCCTGGGCCAGGGCGCCGCCCGCCACGGCCACGAAGGCGACTGCGTTGATGGCGATCACGGCCAGGAGGATCCGACGATAGGCCGGCGAGGCGCCATCGAATTTGACGGTCGCGCCGCAACAGCTCGCGGCGGGTCTGTCCTGGATCAGCGGATCGGTCATCGGGGCTCCAACTCGGCGTTGGACGACCTATGCATGCTCTAGCAGCTAGAGGATCAAGCGCTTATTCTCACGCCATGGCTTCTTCCGTCCCCTCGCCTCTTCGATCCATCGGCAAGCTGGCTGCGGCCACGGGCGTGAAGGTCCCGACCATCCGCTTCTATGAGCAGATCGGCCTTCTGGCGCCGCCGCCCCGCACGGCCAGCGACCGTCGTCTCTATGACGACGCCGCCCTGCGTCGGCTGTCCTTCATCCGTCATGCGCGGCAGCTGGGGTTCGATCTCGACGCCATCCGCTCCCTGCTCGACCTGTCAGACCATCCCGACCGGCCTTGCGGCGAGGCCAATGCGATCGCCGAACGTCATCTGTCCGACGTCACGGAAAAGATCGCCCAGCTTCAGGCCCTACGGACCGAACTGTCCCGGATGTCGGCGGAATGCGCCGGCGGCCGCGTCTCGGCCTGCAAGGTGATCGAGGTGCTGCACGATCACGACCTGTGCGCGGCGGGCGAGCACCGGGCGTTTACGGGCGCAGACTTCCGGGCTTGAGCCTGAGCTCCGCCTGAGACATCTTTGGCTCAAATAAATCGCCACTTTTGGCGACTTATCGCCTCAGACGCGGAATATCTCGCCACAAATGACGAATTACACGGCTTCTAGGACATATTTCTAAGTCGCCATTATTGACGACTTAACCCACAAAGGCCTATATAACTCGTCGAAAGTGACGAATTATGAAGATCACCAACCTTACTACCGATGACGCCGCCCTCGCCGAGTTCGGCCGCAGGATCGCCGACGCCCGTCTCGCGCGACAGATGACCCAGGCCCAGTTCGCCCAGGCCGCAGGCGTTTCCAAACGCACCATCGAACGGCTCGAGGACGGGGCCTCGACCCAGTCCGGCAATCTGGTCCGCTGTCTTCGCGCCCTGGACACGCTCGACGGGCTTGACCGGCTGCTGCCCGAGACCCCGCCCAATCCCATCGCCCTGCTCGAGCGGCAGGGCAAGACGCGTCAACGCGCCCGACCGACCGACGCCCAGGAACCGGCCGCGCCCTGGACCTGGGGCGACGAACAATGACGAGCGTCGCCGAGGTTCGTCTGTGGGGCCGGCGCATCGGCGCCGTGTCCCTGGAGGACGGCGCCGACGTCGCCGCCTTCGCCTACGACCCCGCCTTCCTCACCAGCGGCATTCAGCCGGCGCCGCTGATGATGCCCCTGGGCCCGCAGGTCTTCACCTTCCCGAGCCTCAATCGCGAGAGCTTCCACGGCCTTCCGGGCCTGCTGGCGGACGCCTTGCCCGACCGCTACGGAAACACCCTGATCGACGCCTGGCTGGCCACCCAGGGCCGCACGCCCGAGAGTTTCAACGCAGTCGAACGCCTCTGCTACACGGGCTCCCGCGGCATGGGCGCCGTCGAGTTCACGCCCGCCCTCGGCCCGCGCCCGCGCAAGGCCGCCAAAATCCAGATCGACGCCTTGGTCGAACTGGCGTCCGAGGTGCTCAGCCATCGCAACGACCTGCAGGCCTCCTTCGCCGACGCCAGCAAGGCCGACGCCCTGCGCGAGATCCTGCGGGTCGGCACCTCGGCGGGCGGCGCGCGGGCCAAGGCCGTCATCGCCTGGAACGCCGCCACCAACGAGGTCCGTTCGGGTCAGGTCGAGGCCGGCGACGGCTTCGACTACTGGCTGCTCAAGTTCGACGGGGTGAAGAACAACAAGGACCGCGAACTGGCCGATCCCGAAGGCTATGGCGCGGTCGAGTATGCCTATGCCCAGATGGCCGCCGCCGCCGGGGTCCAGGTGGCCGAATGCCGTCTGCTCGAAGAAGGCGGACGGCGCCATTTCATGACCAGGCGGTTCGACCGCCTGCCCGGCGGGGGCAAGCTGCACATGCAGTCCCTGGCGGCGCTGGCCCACTACGACTTCTGCGACCCGAACGCCTACGCCTACGAACAGGCCTTCCTGGTCATCCGCCAACTCGGCCTGCCGATGGCGGCGATCGAGGAGCAGTTCCGGCGCATGGTCTTCAACATCATCGCCCGCAACCAGGACGACCACGTCAAGAACATCGCCTTCCTGATGGACCGGACCGGCGCCTGGTCGCTGTCGCCGGCCTACGACATCACCTGGAGCTACAATCCGACCGGGCTGTGGACGGCGCGCCACCAGATGTCGATGAACGGCAAACGCGACGGCTTCACCCTGGACGACTTCGACGCCAGCGCCCGCGTCGCGTCGATCAACGCCCGTCGCGCCCGCGCGATCGTCCAGGAGATCCGCGACGCCGTGGCACGTTGGCCCGAGTTCGCCGACGCCGCCCACGTCGGCGAGGACTGGCGAAAATCCATCGACGCCTCCCTCAGGACGGCGCTCTAGGCCGTCGGTCTCACGCCGACGGTGGCGATGGATCGCACGCCTAGCTAGGCCGATCTGACGGACGTCGGGCCGCCCAGCCTGGACAGGAGCCTGACGTAAGCGAGTTCGCTGAGCAGTTCGATCAGCGTCTGGGTGACGATGACCGCTGGGACCAGTGGAATGGCGCCCGGCACGACAAGGGCCAGCGGCAGAACGACCAAAGAGTTGCGGGTGCCGGCGCTAAAGGCGATGGCGCGACCCGCATCGGGCGCAAGGCCCGCCAAGCGCGACCCCACCCAGCCGATCATCGGAGCCAGCACGGTGAACGCCGCATAGATCGGAATGACGCTCAAGGTCCGATCCAGGGTCTGGCCAAGCTGCGGCACGACCGCAGCGACGACAATGATCAGCACCAGGGCCGTCGCGGGCGCCGGGGCCAATCCTAGCCAAGACGAGACCCGTTCGCCGGTCGCGCTACGCGCGGCCGAGGCCTGGACCACGGCCGCCAGAACGAACGGGACGGCGATCAGCCAGACGAAGGCGTGGATGAACGGGCCCGGCTGAACATAGGCCGCCGCCTCGGAGCCGAGGAACAGGCGCAGATAGAGCGGCAATAGCGCCATCTGCGCGATCAGCAGGACCGGCGTCGAGGCGAGCAGCAACCGGGCGTCCGCTTTTCCCAGGTGGGCGAAGGTCACGACATAGTCAATGCAAGGGCAGAGCAGCACCATGAGCACGCCCAGGCGGATCAGTGGATCAGCCGGGAGGAATTGTACCAGGCCGAGGACCAGCAGGGGCACAGCGATGAAGTTCACCGCCAGCAAGGTACCCATGAACCGCAGTTCCCGAAGCGCCCGACCGAGCGCCGCGACCGGCACCTGCAGGAAGGTGACGAACAGCATCAGGGCCAGCGCCGGATTGATCGCCCCTTCCAGCACCGCCGTGCCCGGGATCAGGAGGCCGACGACGGCCGCGACGAGCACGGCGGCGAAGTAGATCCAGACCTGTCTCGCTTCCAGCGCGTCGCGAAGATCAGACGTGTTCATTCGAGATACCGGCCCTGCGGCGTTCCGACTGTGGTCGCCGACAGCCGAACGTCTCAGGCCTTTTCCTTGCAGCCGCAAGCGCCGTCCACGCTGCTCGAAGAACTCACCCATAACCGCCGCCGAGGCGGCCTGAACGCGCAAGCGGGGTGATCCCGACCGTAGACGAGCGGGCGTAAGCCTGCGGCTTCACCTGTCGCCTGCTTTCGCGTTCGATTCCCCGGGGGCAGACACGGGAGTTCGACATGGCCCAGGCCGACCCGCCGCTAAGGCGCACGATCAAGAAGCCCCAGTTGCGCCAGATGGTGCCGCTGGCCGACAGCACCATCTGGGAGATGGAGCAGCGCGGCCAATTTCCCAGGCGGTTCCTGTTGACGCCGCGTTGCGTCGTCTGGGACCTCGCCGAGGTGGAGGCTTGGCTGGCCCTTCGCCGGGCCAAGCCCATCCGTCGGGCGCCGCCGCCCGATGTCCGCAAACGGATCAGCCGGCCGGTCAGAGCCGCGGATCGAAGCGAGGACCGGCCGTTTCCGGGATGACCAGTACGGGCGTGAAAGCTCGTCCGGCCTCCCAGGCGTCCACGGCGTTCGACCACTCTTGGGCCATGTGCCGGCGCTGGGCCTCGAACTCGGCCTTGTTATAGACGCCGCGGGACGACCGCTCTTCGTGGGCGAGACATTTCTCGATCCAGTCCGAGTTGAAGCCCATCTCGTGCAACAGCGTCGAGGCCGTCCGCCGCAGGTCGTGGACCGTGAACGGCTCCAGCGGCAGGTCCCGCTCCCGCGCCCGCTCGGCGATCGCCGTGGTCACCCGGTTGAAGGTCGCCCGCGACATCGGCGCGTCGGCGTCATAGCGGGAGGGCAGGATGTAGCGGGAGTTTCCGGCGCAGGTCTTCAGCGCAATCAGGATGTCGAGCATCTGGGTCGAGAGGTAGACGTTGTGCGGCCGCGACCGCTTCATCCGCTCCTTGGGGATGGACCAGACCGCGTTGGCGAAATCAACCTCGTCCCAGACCCCGTCCTGGAGCTCGCTCTTCCGGACCATGCTCAGCAGGATGAACTTCAGGCCGAGGCGGATTGTCGGAAGGGTCGCCACCTCCCCCAACAGGTTCAGCGCGATCCGGATCTCCGTCGGCGAAAGCGACCGGTCACGCGGCCGGAAGGTGGCGATGGAGGCCGGCCCCACCCCGTCTGCGGGATTGTCGATCTTCTCGCCGTGCAGGATGGCGTAGGCGTAGATTTGTTTGACGATGTCCCGAACGTGGACGGCCGTCGCCGGCGCGCCCCGCTCGACAATGGTCTTGCAGTGGGCGCGAAGGTCATTGGGCGTGATCTCGTTCAGCAACCGGTTGCGCCATTGCGGCAGGATTTCCCGGTTGAAGATGGACCGCCGCATGTTGCGAGTGCTGTCCGCCATGGGCGCATGATCCATCCAGCGCTGGGCCACATGCTCGAAACTGCGGGCCTGCTGCAGGCGCCGTTTGGCCCGCTGCTTCTCCAGAGCAGGCGAGACGCCTTCGGCGATCATCCGCTTGGCGTCGATGACCTTCTCGCGGGCCTTGGCGAGCGACAGGCCCGCCGGGCCGTAGGCGCCCAGCGTCACGGATTCCCGCCGCCCGTTGAAGCGATAATCGTACTTGAAGGCGATGCCGCCCTTGGGCGAGATCAGGAGGTAAAGACCGTCCCTGTCGGTCATTTTGTAAGACTTTGATTTCGGGCGAATATTTCGCAATGCGGCGTCGGTAAGCATGCCGTTTTGACTCCAAAAGACCGTCAGGCGCTTTCGAGGCCTTTCGGGATCATTTTCTTGATACGAGTCATCAGCTTGCTTCAAAAAAAGACCGTCAGGACGCTCTCGGCCCTCTGACGGTATGGAGCGGAGTCCGGACGGGCAATGGCTGCGGGACCGTCAGAGGGACCGACGCAGACGAAAGCAGCCCCTCGAATGGTACCGAGAGGCTGCGAAAGCATTTATCTTATAAGTCAGTGATTTAGAGCGGTAATCCAAAGCGCTCTGGAAAGATTCAGAAGGCTGTGAATCATTCCCACTCGATCGTGCCCGGGGGCTTCGACGTCACGTCGTACACCACCCGGTTCACCCCCCGGACTTCGTTGACGATCCGGGTGGCGCACTTGCCCAGCACATCCCAGGGGAACTCGAAGAAGTCGGCGGTCATGCCGTCGGTGGAGGACACGGCGCGCAGGGCCAGCACCTTTTCATAGGTCCGCGCGTCGCCCATGACGCCGACGGTCTTGACCGGCAGCAGGACCGCGAAGGCCTGCCAGATCTTGTCGTAGAGGCCGGCCTTGCGGATCTCGTCGAGATAGATGGCGTCGGCCTGTTGCAGGGTCTCGACGGCCTCGGGCGTGATTTCGCCGGGGATGCGGATGGCCAGGCCCGGTCCGGGGAAAGGATGGCGGCCCACGAAGGCGTCGGTCAGGCCCAGTTCGCGGCCGAGGGCCCGGACCTCGTCCTTGAACAGCTCGCGCAGGGGCTCGACCAGTTTCAGCTTCATGTAGTCGGGCAGGCCGCCGACGTTATGGTGGCTCTTGATGACGTGGGCCTTGCCTGACGACGAGGACACGCTCTCGATCACGTCGGGATAGAGTGTGCCCTGGGCCAGGAATTCGGCGCCTTCGATCTTGTTGGCCTCGCGGTCGAAGATCTCGATGAAGACGCGGCCGATGGTCTTGCGCTTGGTCTCCGGGTCCGACTGACCGGCCAGCGCGCCGAGGAAATCGCCTGACGCATCCACGTGGATCAGGGGGATGTTGTAGTGCTCGCGGAACAGGGTGGTGACCTGTGTCGCCTCGTCCTTGCGCAGCAGTCCGGTGTCGACGAAGACGCAGGTCAACTGGTCACCGATGGCCTCGTGGATCAGCACGGCCGCGACCGAGGAATCGACGCCGCCGGACAGGCCGCAGATGACCTTGGCCGAGCCGACCTGTTCGCGGATCTGGGCGATCTTCTCGTCGCGATAGGCGGCCATGGTCCAGTCGCCCTTCAGCCCGGCAATGCCGTGGGTGAAGTTCTTCAGCATGGTCGCGCCGCGCGGTGTGTGCATCACCTCGGGGTGGAACTGCACCCCATAGAAGCGGCGGGTCTCGTCGGCGATGACGGCATAGGGCGAACCGGCCGAGGTCGCGACGACGTCGAAGCCGTCGGGAATGGCGACGATCTTGTCGCCGTGGCTCATCCAGACGGTCTCGTCCTCGCCGACGCGCGCCAGGTCGGCCAGCAGGGGCGAGGTCTTGGCGACGGTGATCTCGGCGCGGCCGAACTCGCGGGTGTGGCCGCCCTCGACCTTGCCGCCCAGCTGTTCGCACATGGTCATCTCGCCGTAGCAGATGCCCAGCACCGGCACCCCGGCCTCGAATACGGCCTGGGGCGCGCGGGGGCTGCCCTCTTCGTGGACGCTCTCAGGCCCGCCCGACAGGATGATCGCCGCCGGGCTCATCGCGGCCAGCGCCGCCTCGGCCTTCTGGAACGGATGGATCTCGCAATAGACGCTGGCCTCGCGGAGGCGGCGCGCGATCAGCTGGGTCACCTGACTGCCGAAATCGACGATCAGAACCTTCTGGTGATCGGTCGAGGTCATTGGCGGTTCTCCTGATTTTCGAGCCAGATGCGTCGCTCGACGGTCTCGGTCAGATAGCAGTCGGCAAAGGCCAGAGAGGCGCGGATGCCGCCCCCGGCCGTGCGGCGCGCGGTGGCGCAGTAGTCGTCGCGCACCCGGATCCACGACCGCTGGGTGTCGCGCATATTGGTCCAGCGATCGGCCGGCGTCTGCGTCCGCATCCGTTGATAGGTGGCGTTGAGCTGGTCATCCTGACGCCAGGTCTCGTCCATCAGACAGGCCAGCCGACGTTCCTGATTGGCGGCCGTCGCCATGCACTGGATATGGGTCCGCGACATCCGAGCCTGGATCTCTGGATCCGCCTGGAGGGGCGTCAGGGCGGCGAGCAACAGGGCGATCATGCGGTCTCCGGGACCACTTCGGCGGTCAGGCGTTCGAACTCGGCCTTCAGCAGGTCCAGCGCCTCGGCCAACCCTTCGTCGATCACCGCGAGCGTGTCGGTCCAGTCGGACAGGCCGGTCAGATCGGCCTTCCCGTCACTGATGCCGCGCAGGCCCATGACGGGAACGCCGAACTTCGCGGCGGCGCGGACGACGGCATAGGTCTCCATGTCGACCATGTCGGCGTCGATGTCGTCATAGGCCTCGCCCGAGACGACGCTGGCGCCGGTGGCCAGACGCCCATAGGGCTGACCCGCCGGACCGCTGGCGAGGGTCAGAACGGCCTCTTCGTCCAGGAAGGGGGTCACCCCCTTGGCGAAGCCGATCGCCGAGGCGTCCATGTCGCGATAGCTGACTTCGTCGACCCAGTAGACGCGGCCGTGATCCAGTGTCTGTGATCCCGCCGAACCGAGCGACAGGATCAGGTCGGGCAAGCCCCCTTCCCGCTCGAGCATCGCCAAGGCCTCGGTCGTCCCGACCGCCGCCTCGACCGGGCCGACGCCCGTGATCAGGGGTTTGATCCGCGCCTTCAGGGCCGGGCCATATTCCGCCTCGGCGGCCATGACGCACAGGGCCGTCAGAGGCCCGAACTGAGAGAGTTCGAACGTCCGGGTCACGCCCGCCGCTCATACACGGCGGCGAAGAAGCCGTCGGTGCCGGACGTGGCCGGGGACAGGCGCAGGCGGTGACCGCCCTCGGCCAGTTCGACCAGTTTGTTGCGACCCGCGTCGGCGAAGGCCGACGACGACAGGGCGTCCTGGATGGCGACAGGCTGGAACTCGCCGTGATCTTCTTCGAAGGCGTCCAGGGTGGCCTCGTTTTCCACCCGCAGCATCGAGCAGGTGACATACACAAGACGCCCGCCCGGCTTCACTAGCTTGGCGGCGCGGGCCATGATCGCCTTCTGCAGCGTATGCATCCGGTCCACGTCCTCGACGCTCAGGCGCCAGGCGTCTTCGGGCTTCCTCCGCCAGGTGCCGGAGCCGGTGCACGGGGCGTCGACGAAGACGACATCGGCCGTGCCGACGATGTCCTCGATACCCCCGCCGTTCGGACCGAGGTGGATCAGCTCCGCCTCGACGCCCGCGCGCGCCAACCGGGGCCGGATGTTGTCGAGCCGCTTCTGGACCACGTCGCAGGCGATCAGCCGGCCCTCGGCCTTGGCGACCGACCTGGGTTTGGCCTTGGCCTTCGGTGCCTCGACCCAGCCGGTCGGGGTCCAGACTTTTTCGGGCTCGACGGGCGCGGCCTCGACGCGCGAGGCCCCGGCAGCCAGCCCCTGCATCGCTAGGCCAAGAGTCTTGCCCCCGCCCCCGGCGCAATAGTCGACGACGGTCATGCCGGGCTTCACGCCCGCCAGCCAGCAGGTGATCTGGCTGCCCTCGTCCTGGATTTCGAAATGACCGTCCTTGAAGGCTTCGAGCGCCTGGACGTTCGGCGGAGGCTCTGATTGCAGGCGAAGGCCGGTGGCGGACCACGGCGTGCGTTTAGGCGACAAACCGGCCTCGCGCAGCTCGGCCTCGACTTCGGCGACGGTGGCCTTGGCCAGGTTGACGCGCAGGTCGATCGGGGCGCGCGGCAGCATCAGGCCGGCGGCTTCCTCGGCCCAGCGGTCGCCGAAGGTCGCCTTGAAATCATCCATCACGAACTCGGGCAGGCCGGCGGCCACCCAGCCCGGCACCTCCTCGTCGGTCAGGCTGATGCGCGCGCGCTCCTGTTTCGACAGGGGCTTGGGACCATATCCGTCGCCCGTGTGCAGCGCCTCGATCTCTTCGATCGACAGGCCGTCGATCAGGCTCAGCGAGCCGATCACCAGCGCCCGCCCATCCTCACGCCCGCCCATGGCCCAGACCAGACGGCCGCGCGCGCGCAGGATCTTGTAGACCTGATCGGCGATGGCGCGGCGGTCCTTGGACCCGGCGTAGCGGTTGGCGGTTCCCCAGGCCTTGAGGACGGTCTCGGCCGGCTGGCGTCCCTGGGCGATCGAGTCGAGGACGGAGGCGGCGGCGGCGAGGCGTGCGGAAGGGGTCACTTAAGCTTTCAGATGAAAAGCGCCGCGACGATCATCAACAGACCGGCGAGCGATGCGAGGAAGGCCAGGCTGCGAACGCCCGTCACGCCGAATGCGTAAAGCGGGACATAGACGACCCTAGCCCAGAAATAGAGCGTAGCGCCCCAGTAGGTCAGAAATCCGCCCTCGCCCGCGACATGGGCGATCAACACGGCGCCGAGGAACAGCGGCAGGGTCTCGTAGAGATTGGCCTGCGCTCGCTCCAGACGGCCGGTGACGGCGCCCGGCGGGTCCATCGGCGTGTCGCGGGGCCCGGCGTTCCACTTGGTGCCGTACTGAAGCGTCCGGCCGGTGGCGGGCAGAAAGATCTGCACCACCGCCAGCAGGATGGTCAGGGCCGCATAGGTCAGCTCGGGCGTCATGTTGAACATCCCCTACCCCTGCCGATAGTTCGGCGCCTCGCGCGTGATCATCACGTCGTGGACATGGCTTTCGCGCAGGCCAGCGCCCGTGATCCGGACGAAACGGGCGCGTTCCTGAAGCTCGGCGATCGTGCCCGCGCCCACATAGCCCATGGCGGCGCGCAGCCCCCCGACCATCTGGTGCAGAACCGGAGCGATCGGACCCTTGTACGGCGTCTGGCCCTCGATGCCCTCGGGCACCAGCTTCTGGGTCTCGACTTCCTTCTGGAAGTATCGGTCGGCCGAACCGGCCCCCATCGCCCCGACCGAGCCCATGCCGCGGTACGACTTGTAGCTGCGGCCCTGGTACAGGAAGACCTCGCCGGGGCTCTCGTCCGTGCCTGCGAACATCGAGCCCATCATGGCGACCGAGGCGCCGGCGGCGATGGCCTTGGCCAGATCGCCCGAATATTTGATGCCGCCGTCGGCGATGACCGGGGCGCCGCTGTCGCGGGCCGCGCGGCCCGCTTCCATGACGGCGGTCAGCTGAGGCACGCCCACGCCCGCGACGATGCGGGTGGTGCAGATCGAACCCGGGCCGATGCCGACCTTCACCGCATCGGCGCCCGCGTCGATCAGGGCGCGTGCGGCGTCATAGGTGGCGATGTTGCCGGCGATGATCTGAAGCCGGTTGTTCTCGCGCTTGATGCGCTCGACGACCCGGGCGACCTGGGCCGAGTGACCGTGGGCGGTGTCGATGACGACCACGTCGCAGCCTGCATCGGCCAGGGCCATCGCACGCTCGTAACCGGAATCGCCGACGGTCGAGGCAGCCCCGACCAGCAGGCGACCCTGTTCGTCCTTGGCGGCGTGGGGATGGGCCTGGGCCTTCTCGATGTCCTTCATCGTGATCAGGCCGGTGGCGCGGTAGTCCTCGTCGACGACGATGACGCGCTCGATCTTGCGGGTGCGCAGAAGTTCGCGCGCCTCCTCCTTGCCAGCGCCTTCACGGACGGTGACCAGGTCGGCTGCCGTCATCAGATCGGCGGCCTTGCGGTTCGGATCGGTGTCGAACCGCATGTCGCGGTTTGTCAGGATGCCGAGCAGCTTGCCGCTCGCGTCCACCACGGGGAAGCCGCTGATCTTGCGGGCCGCCACGATCGCACGGACCTCACCGAGCGTCGTCTCGGGGCGGATCGTCACCGGATTGATGACCATGCCGCTCTCGAACCGCTTCACCTCGCGGACCTGATCGGCCTGTTCCTGCACCGTCATGTTGCGGTGAAGCACGCCCAGACCGCCGGCCTGGGCCATGGCGATGGCCAGGCGGCTTTCCGTCACCGTGTCCATGGCGGACGACAGCAGCGGGATGTTCAGCTTGATTTCGCGCGTCAGGCGGGTCGAGACGTCCGCGTCGGCGGGCATGATCTCGGACGGGCCGGGTTCGAGCAAAACATCGTCGAAGGTAAGGCCTTCGCGAATCTCCATGGGAGTCTCCGTTTTGCGGGCCGCCTATCCGCTTTCGCGGATGCGAAGTCAACCGCTGTGCCGCGCATCCGACCGCCGGCCCCATTCGTAACTTTTTTCAGCAGAGCTTGAAACTTTCAGCCCGAGCTAACATTTAAGGACCTGATATGGTCGTCGAACTCGCCCGATCCGTGCGGAGCCTCGCGCTCAAGATCGCCTCCTACGGCGTGATGCACCTGATCGTCGCCATGCTGGTGGCCTTCGCCATCACCCGAGACTGGCGCATGGCCCTAGCCATCGGGGCGGTCGAACCCTTCTTCCAGACCATCGCCTATTCGTTCCATGACCGGATCTGGCACCGGATCGAGCGTCGCCGCCGCGGCACCGGCATCGAGGAGACGGCCGAGGCCGTCACGGCCCGTCTGAACGTCATGGACGCCGAGGAACAGGCCCGCACCCGCGCCCATCACGGCCACAGCCACAGTCTTCCGTCGCTCAAGAAGATCGCGCTGAAGACCCTGACCTACGGTCTCATGCACTTCACGGTGGCGGTCACGGTCGCCTTCGCCATCACCCAGGACATCCGCACGGCCTTGGCCGTCGGCGTGATCGAACCCCTGGTCCAGATGGTGTTCTTCGCCCTGCACGACCGCATCTGGACCGCCCGCGAGGCAAAGCGGGCCGCACAGCCGGCCTGAGCCGGTCCCTACCGCTTGTTCAACGCCACCAGATAGACCTCCGACGAGCCCTTCCGGCTGGCGGCCGGCTTGACGTATTTCACGTCCTGGAAGTTGGCCCGCAGGTCGGCCAGCACATGGCCGGCATCCCCGCCCTGGAAGTTCTTCGTCACGAAATGCCCGCCGGGCCGCAGGGTCTTGATCGCGAAGTCCGCCGCGATCTCGATCAGGGCGATGATCTTCAGGTGGTCCGTCTGGCGATGGCCGACCGTGTTGTGGGCCATGTCCGACAGCACCAGGTCCGGGGCCCCGCCCAGGGCCTCGAGCAACTGCTGGTCCACGCCGGCCTCGGTGAAATCGGCCTGGATCAGGATCGATCCCGGAATCGGTTCGATCGGCAGCAGGTCCACGCCCACCACCGCCGCCGCGCCGCGATTGACGCAGACCTGAACCCACCCGCCCGGCGCCGCGCCCAGGTCGATGACCCGCGAGCCCTTCTTCACCAGGTGAAAGCGGTCGTCGATCTCGGAGAATTTGAACGCCGCACGGCTGCGCCATCCTTCGGCGCGCGCTTTTTCCGACCAGGGATCGGCCAGCTGGCGCTTGATCCACTGGATGGACGACATCGACTTCTTGTCGGCCGTCTTGATCTGGGTCCCCATGCCCCGGCCTGCGGCGGTGCCGCCGGTCGGGGGGCGGACCATCTTGCGGCGCGCCGGTTCGGAAGGGGCGGGTTCGGGCTTGTCGTCGTCACTCATCGCTCTCACATAGCGCCGACGGCCCTCAGCGGCTATGACCCCCGCCAATC
The DNA here is from genome assembly GCF_058681135.1 of Brevundimonas sp. FV1ye28. NCBI lineage: Bacteria > Pseudomonadati > Pseudomonadota > Alphaproteobacteria > Caulobacterales > Caulobacteraceae > Brevundimonas > Brevundimonas sp. FV1ye28. The sequence goes on from NZ_CM178731.1 coordinate 1,246,990, forward strand.
ATCCGAAAATGGAGCGCCAAATGGCCGACCAGACCCTGACCCTGACCCTCGACACCGGTGACGTCGTCATCAAGCTGCGCCCCGATCTGGCGCCCGGCCACGTTGCGCGCATCACCGAACTGGCATCGGAAGGCTTCTACGACGGCGTCGTCTTCCACCGCGTGATCCCCGGCTTCATGGCCCAGGGCGGCGACCCGACCGGCACCGGCACCTCGGGCTCCAAGAAGCCCAACCTGAAGGCCGAGTTCTCGAAGGAGCCGCATGTCCGCGGCGTCTGCTCGATGGCTCGCACCAACCAGCCCGACACCGCCAACTCGCAGTTCTTCATCGTCTTCGACGACGCCACCTTCCTGGACGGCCAGTACACCGTCTGGGGTCAGGTGACCGAAGGCATGGAACATGTCGACGCCCTGCCCAAGGGCGAGCCGCCGCGCGCGCCGGGCAAGATCGTCAAGGCGACGGTCAACTAGAACGGAACAGGGCGGCCTTCGCGGGCCGCCCTTTTTCTTGGGCGATCAGTCGCCGCCGTACCAGTTCAGCTTCACGCCGGACCAGGTCTGGTCCCCGACCCGCAGCGTGGCCGTGATCGCCGGCTCCTCGACCCCGCCCAGATTGCGCCGCGCGGTGGCCAGGGTCCCGGCGTTCAACTGACCGTCGAAGGTCACGCGGTCGCCGTTCGCGCTGACGCCCGTCATCCGCACCCGCCCGTCGCTGACGGAATAGCTGTCGGGCAGCACCCGCTCGGTGGTCTCGCCTGGAACCAGGAACTCAAGCATCACGGGCGCGAAGGTCGTCATGCGCTTGCCCGCCTCCCAGTCGGCGAACTCCTGCGCCTGCCCGACGAACAGATACGTCAGCGAGAAATCGCTCGGCCCGATCTGGGCCTCGCCCGCCTGATAGTAGCCGGACAGGTCCTCGCTCTGGCTGTGAGCGAAGGCCCCGCCACCGTCAGGAGCGGTCGCAGACGGACCACCGCCCGGCTCAGCCGGCTTCGACGGGGCGCTGACGAGGTCGCAACCGGCCAGCGCCAGCGCCGCCGCGGTCAGCAATAGGATCGTGCGCATCGACATCTCGTGATTCAGGGCAGACGCAGAAGAACAGGCAGCCAGCCCACAGCCTGAGCCATGTCGACGCTTTCGAAGATCGGGATGGCCAGCAGGAAGACCAGCCCGTCCCGGATCGTGGTCAGGAAGAAACGCGGCCGGATGTTGAGGGTCTCTTCGTCGCGCCATTTCGAAAAATCGGGACCGCAACGCGGCGTGCGCGCCATGTACTCACGGTAGGCCGCTCCGAACTCCGCCGACAGCCAGGCCTCTTCCTTGGCGATCGTGAAATGGAAGACCACCACGGCGATCAGAACGAACAGGCAGGCGATCGCCATGCTTCCGGTCTGGGCGCCGATGCCGAACGCCCCGGCATAGCTGAACAGATAAAGCGGGTTGCGGCTGATCGAATAGGGGCCGGTCGAGACCACCTCGGCCTTCTTGCGACCGCCGATGTAGAGCGAGCACCAGGCGCGACCGACGATGCTCAGGACGATGGCGCCCAGGCCGAAGGACTCGACGGCTTCATGTGTCGGGCCCTGCCCCCACCAGGTCGCGCTGAACATCGCCAGGATGACGACCGCCAGCAGCGACACCCCGATGGCCCATTTGCGAATCTTCTGGATGCGTTGAAGGTCGAACGCGTCCGTCCCTGCCGTCGTCATCGTTGTTCCAAGCCCCCTCGGTGATCCGCGACGAAGCGCCGATATCCCGGTCAGTGCAAGGACTATCTTTGCGACTGAAAGTCGGCTGCTATCAACGGTCCAGGCCTCGATCCAACGCCTGGAACGACGACCAGGACAGCTCGACCGCGCTCTGGAATACCGACGGTGTGATCCGCTCGAAGTCGTCCGTCGCCCGGTGATAGTCGGGGTGGTAGTTCACCCCCAGATACAGGAACGGAACGTTCGCGCGGAAGAACGGCCCCTGGTCCGAGGCCTCGACCCAGTTGTCCGCGCCCGTGTCCTGGGGCGTATCCTTGCCGAAGGCCAGGGACACCGCGCCGTTGGCCGGAATGGGCTCCAGCAGCGGACGGAAGGTCGGGTTCTGATAGGTGCCGGTGACCCACAGCTTCCCGTCCGTCTCGGCCCGCGCGATCATGTCGAAGTTCAGGTTCATGGCGATGGACGCCAGCGGCACGGGCGGCGCCTGCACGAAATGCTTGGCGCCCAGCAGTCCCCTCTCCTCGCCGTCGAAGGCGACGAAGATCACACTGTGCTCGGGCTTGGCGGCCATCAGGCGGGCCGCGATCTCCAGCATGGTCGCCACGCCCGAGGCGTTGTCGTCGGCCCCGTTGAAGACCTGTCCGCCGTTGACGCCGACGTGGTCGTAGTGGGCGGTCACGACAATGTAGCGGTCAGGCACGCGCGTGCCCTCGATCAGACCCAGCACATTGACGCCGTTGAAAGTCTTGGCGCCCTCGCGCGTGCGGCCCTGGGCCTCGAACGGCTGCAGCCGCCCGACCGGCGGCGCGCCGACGCCGATGGCCTCCAGCCGCGACACGATATAGGCCCGTGCCCGCTCGCCGCCCGGCGCGCCGGTGTCGCGCCCTTCCATGTCGTCCGCCGACAAGATGCGGACATCGGCCATCAGTTGGTCGTAGCTGACCGCGGCGGCGACCTCAGCGGGTGCCTCGGCTGTCGGCGGTGTCTCATTCATGCCCGCGCAGCCGGCGAGGACCAGAAGGGCGACTGAAGCCAGGGACGCGGCGCGAAGGGTGCGGGACATGAAGACTCTCGAATTGGGTTAGTTCGGCATAACTGTCCGCGCCCCGCGCGTCCGCTTAAATTCGTGTCATGCAAACCTCCGTGCACCCCGGCGAAGGCCGGGGTCCAGATCACGGACTCGATCGCTGGGACCCCGCCTCGGATCCGAACGTTCTCGACGGTGATTCCCATCTGGACCCCGGCCTGCGCCGGGGTGCACGGTGAGGGTTGAAGTCTCCACGCGGATCGTCACACAGACCCCATGGCCGAACCCTCCGTCGAATCCCTGAGCGAAACCGAAGCCGAGGCCGAACTGTCCCGACTGGCCGCCCAAATGGCCCGCCACGACGCCCTCTACGCCGAGGCCGCGCCCGAGATCAGCGACGCCGACTACGACGCCCTGCATGTCCGCAACCTCGCCATCGAGACCCGCTTCCCCGCCCTGGTCCGCGCGGATTCGCCGTCGCGGAAGGTCGGTGCCCCGATCTCCAGTCAGTTCGCCGAGGTGCGCCACGGCGTGCCCATGCTGTCGCTCGACAACGCCTTCGACGACGGCGACGTCACAGACTTCGTCGCCCGCATCCGCCGCTTCCTGAACCTGCCCGCCGACGAGGTCATCGCCTTCGTCGCCGAGCCCAAGATCGACGGCCTCAGCGCCAATCTCCGCTACGAGAACGGCGTCCTGGTCCAGGGGGCGACACGCGGCGACGGCCGCGCGGGCGAAGACATCACCGCCAATCTGAAGACCCTGGCCGACATCCCGCAAAGACTGAAAGGCTCGGGCTGGCCCGCCCGGATCGAGGTGCGCGGCGAGGTCTATGCCCCCAACGACGCCTTCGCCGCCTTCAATGCCGAGGCCGAGGCCGCCGGTCGCCGCACCTACGCCAACCCCCGCAACTTCGCCGCCGGCTCACTGCGCCAGATCGACCCGACGGTGACCGCCCAGCGGCCGCTGCGCTTCTTCGCCTACGCCTGGGGCGAGACCTCGGAGCCGTTCGCGGAGACGCAGGCCGAAGCGCTTGAAAAGTTCGAAAGCTGGGGCTTCCCGGTCAATCCGCGCTCCACACGCGTCGAGGGCGCCGAGGGGCTGATCGGCATCTACCACGGCCTCGAAACCGATCGCGCCGGCCTCGGCTACGACATCGACGGCGTGGTCTACAAGGTCGATCGCCTGGACTGGCAGAACCGCCTCGGCTTCGTCTCACGCAGCCCTCGCTGGGCCATCGCCCACAAATTCCCGGCGCAACAGGCGACGACGGTGCTCGAAGGCATCGACATCCAGGTCGGCCGCACCGGCTCCCTGACCCCCGTCGCCCGTCTCGCCCCCGTCACCGTCGGCGGCGTCGTGGTGCGAAACGCCACCCTGCACAACGAGGACGAGATCGCGAGGAAGGACGTCCGCATCGGCGACACCGTCGTCCTGCAACGCGCCGGCGACGTCATCCCCCAGATCGTCTCGGTGGTCCCCGAAAAGCGTCCCGCCGACGCCGTCCCCTACGTCTTCCCGACCCACTGCCCCGTCTGCGGCTCCGAGGCCGTGAGGCCCGAGGGCGAGGTCCGACGGCGCTGCACCGGCGGCCTGATCTGCGCCGCCCAGCTGGTCGAACGGCTCAAGCATTTCGTCAGTCGCCGCGCCTTCGACATCGAGGGTCTGGGCGAGAAACAGCTGATCGCCTTCCACGAACGCGGCTGGATCCACGAGCCCGCCGACATCTTCCGCCTCGCCCGCGACGCCGGGAAGCTCGATGCCCTGCGCGCCGAGGACGGCTACGGCGAGACCAGCGTCAAGAACTTGGTCGCCGGCATCGACGCGCGGCGCACCATCACCCTGGAGCGACTGCTGTTCGGTCTCGGCATCCGCGACATCGGCGACCAGACCTCCCTGCTGCTGGCCCGCCATTTCGGCGACTGGAAGAGCTTCCACGCCGCCGCTCTCGAGGCCGCCTCCGGCATTCCCTCGCCCGAATGGACCCAGTTGGCCGAGGGTCATGGCGTCTCCGCCCGCACTCTGTCGGTCATGGCTTCAGCCCAGCTGTCGCCCGTCGATCCCTGGCCCGAGGCCCCGCTGGACCAGAAGCTGGCCCTTGCCTTCCCCGGCGTCGCCACGCCCGCGCGCCGCGCCCTCGCCGAACTGACCACGGACTGGTCCAGCATCGTCGCGCTGGCCCGCATCGCGCGCGAGGACGGCCCGTCGATGACGCTGGGCGAAATCGCTGGCATCGCCGGCGTCGGCCCCGTGGCCGCCCGCGCGGTCGCAGAGTTCTTCCACGAACCGCACAATCGCGAGGTCGTCGACGCCCTGGTCGCCGAACTCACCACCATCGAGGATGCCGAACGTCCCAAGGCCGACACCCCCGTCGCCGGCAAGACCGTCGTCTTCACCGGCTCGCTGGAACGCTTCACCCGCGACGAGGCCAAGGCGCGGGCCGAAAGCCTCGGCGCCAAGGTCTCCGGCTCGGTGTCGAAGAAGACCGACTACCTCGTCGCCGGCCCCGGCGCCGGTTCCAAGCTGGCCGACGCCCAGAAGCACGGCGTCGCCGTCCTGACCGAAGACGAATGGCTGGCCCTCATCGGCGGCTGACCGGCGCCACGAAAAGCGCCTGATCCGCGTTCACCAAGCCAGACCCTCACGGAGTAAGCATCCCATGATCCGCACCCTCGCCCTCGCCGTCCTCGCTGTCACGGCGCTGGCCGCCCCCGCCTCGGCCCAGACCGCCGACCCGACCGGCCTGTGGCAGACCCCGACCAATGGCGGACAGGTCCGCATCGCCCGCTGTGGTCAGGCCCTGTGCGGGACCCTGGTGTCCTCCAGCCACATCCGGTCCAATCCGAACGCCCTGGACGAGAACAACTCCAACCGGGCCCTGCGCACCCGCACCCTGCGCAACCTGCCCATGCTGACCGGCTTCACCGGCGGCCCGAGCGAGTGGCGCGGCGGGTCGGTCTACAATCCCGCAGACGGCCGCACCTATCGCGGCACGATCACGATGACGAACGCCAACACCCTGAACCTGCGCGGCTGCGTCGTCGCGCCCCTGTGCCGCAACCAGACCTGGACCCGCGTGCGCTGAGGCAGGCTCGGCGCACGGGACCTGGGTCCGGCGTCATCAGCGGTTGAGCGCGCTCCGGGCCGCCTCGGCATAGCGGTGGCCCGAGGCGGCGTTCTTCGGGAACACGGCCTCGATGTCTTCCAGGTCCTCGGGGGTCAGGACGATCTGGGCCGCCGCCGCATTGTCCTCCAGCGTCGCGATCCGGCGCGTGCCCGGGATCGGGACCATGTGGTCGCCCTGCGCCAGCACCCAGGCCAGAGCCAGCTGCGCCGCCGTCACGCCCCGGTCGTGGGCGATGGCCTTCACCGCCTCGACCAGGTTCAGATTCTTCTGAAAATTCTCGCCCATGAAGCGCGGATTGCTCCGGCGGAAGTCGCCCTCGTCCAGATCCTCGATCGTCTTGATGTCACCCGACAGGAAGCCGCGTCCGAGGGGGCTATAGGGCACGAACCCGATCCCCAGCTCGCGCACGGTCGCCAGGATCTCGTCCTCCGGCTCGCGCGACCACAGCGAATATTCGGTCTGCAGGGCCGTGATCGGATGGGTCGCATGGGCCTTGCGGATCGTCTCCGGGGCCGCCTCTGACAGGCCCAGGAACCGGACCTTGCCCTCGGTCACCAGCTCGGCCATCGCACCCACCGTCTCCTCGATCGGCGTGTCCGGATCGACCCGGTGCAGGTAGTAGAGATCGACATGGTCCATGCCGAGCCGCGTCAGGCTGCCCTCGATGGCGCGGCGCACATTGGCCGGTGACCCATCGACCTTCAGGGCCGTGCGGTCCGCATTGTAGCCGATGCCGAACTTGGTCGCGACGAAGGCCCTGTCGCGCCGATCCGCCAGCGCCTTGCCGACCTGGATCTCGTTGGTGTGCGGGCCATACATCTCGGCCGTGTCGAAGAAGGTGACGCCCAGTTCCAGCGCACGGTGGATTACCGCCGTCGCCTGGCCTTCGTCCGACGGCGTGCCGTAGAAGGCCGCCATTCCCATGCACCCCAGGCCGATGGCCGAAACTTCAGGACCGTTCGGTCCGAGACGACGGGTCTTCATGGGGCAATCTCCTGCGGGTGTCTGAGATCGGAACGTCGGCGCCGCCCGACCGATCCGCAAGGTCAGACTGCCGAAACGATATCCGTTTGGGAGAAGTCATCGCCCTTGAACAGGAGCGGCTCGCCGGTCTGCTTGGCCAGGGCGTAGGCGAAGCAGTCGCCGAAGTTCAGTCGGGCGGGGTGGAAACGCCTGCCAAAGCTGCGGTTGGCCGCCCGGGCCCGCGCCGCCAGGTCGGCGTCCACCGCGACAACGACCAGATTGAGGGCCGAGAGAAGGGCGTCGACAGCGGCAGACAACTGGTCGTCCTTCCGACCGTCGATGACGAGCATGAGCTCAAACAGATTGGCCGCGGTGATGGACGCCCTCTCCCCCACCCGGCTCGCATGACGAAACCGCTCGAGATACGCGCCCGCCTCGGGCTCATCCACCAGGATGGCGACCAAGGCCGAAGTGTCGACGATCAAATCGGCTCCCCGGTTTCCTCGTCATACAGATCGGCCGTCGGGTCCGGGTCACTGAGAAACGAGTCCGGCAGCCGGGCTCTGATGTCAGCCAGCAGGGCTTGAATACGGTCCATGTCGAGTTCCTTCGGACGCGGCTTCAGCCGATCGCGCCGTTCCTCCAGCGAATGGATCACCGCATCGGTCAGCGTCTCGCCGGCGGCCTCGGCCACTTCGACGGCGAGTTGATGCGCGCGAGGGTTCTTGATGTTCAGCATGGTAGAAAGCCTTCTACTACACGCCGTCACCCCCTCAAAGCGGCGCGCACTGGGCTTCGAGCCAGATCTTGGCCTCGCCATCCAGCAACGGCCCGATCTTGGCCAGCGTCTCGGCATGGTACGCATCGACATAGCCCCGCTCATCGGCTGTCAGCAGGGCGACGTCGATCAGTTTCCGATCCAGCGGGGCGAAGGTCAGTTGCTCGAACCCGTGCATCGGCCGCTCGCCGCCGGGGATTGGCTCGGGCGCTGTCACGACCTGAAGCGTCTCGATACGGATGCCCCAGTGACCCTCGCGGTAATAGCCCGGCTCGTTCGACAGGATCATGCCGGTCAGAAGCGGCTGTGTGTTCACCGCCTTGGCGATCCGCTGCGGCCCTTCGTGGACGCCGAGATAAGACCCCACGCCGTGGCCGGTGCCGTGATCATAGTCATGGCCCGCCATCCACATCGGCGCACGGGCCAGGGCGTCCAGCTGATGCCCGCTGGTCCCGACCGGGAAGCGGATCACGGCCATGGCGATATGGGCCTTCAGGACCAGGGTGAACATGCGGCGCTGGTCGCCCGAAGGCTCGCCGATGGCCATCGTCCGAGTCACGTCGGTCGTGCCGTCCAGATACTGGCCTCCGCCATCGACCAACAGCAGCGAGCCCGGCTCCATCCTGCGGATCGTGCGGGTCACCGGCTTGTAGTGGGGAAGCGCGGCGTTTGGCCCGACCCCGGCGATGGTGTCGAAGCTCAGGTCCTTGAGCGCGCCGGTCTCCTCGCGGAACCGCTCCAGCGCCTCGACCACGCCGCGCTCGTCGGGCAGTTCGACCTGGGCCACCGTATCGACCCAGTGCAGGAACCGCGACAGCGCCGCGCCGTCGCGGATATGCGCCTGACGCGAGCCTTCGATCTCGACCGGGTTCTTGGCCGCGCGCGGCAGGGCGCACGGGTCCATGCCGCGAACCACCGTCGCGCCGACCAGGTCCAGCCGATCGAAGTACCAGGCCGAGGACTGGGCCGGATCGATCAGGACCCTGAAGCCCTTCATCCCCTCCAGCGCCTGACCCAGCTCACCGGGGGCCATCAGGGTCACGTCGTCGCCGAGCCAACCCGGTAGTTCGTTCGTCACCTTGGCCGGGTCCAGGAACAGCATCGCCGTCCCGTTCGCCGCCAGGATGGCCTGGGCCAGCGGCAGGGGCGTGCGGATCACGTCGCCGCCGCGGATGTTGAACAGCCAGGCGATCGACGAAGGCGCGGTGAGGACGACGGCATCGGCTCCGGCGGCGGACACGGCCTCGCCGATCCGCTTGCGTTTGGCGGCGCTGCTCTCGCCCGCATAGCGATCCTCGTGCGGCACGACCGGGGCGCTCGGCTGGGCCGGGCGTTCGGCCCAGGCGGCGTCCACGGGGTTGGCCTCTACGGCCCTCAGACTGGCCCCCGCCTTGCCGGCTGCGCGCTTCAGTGTCGCCAGCGCATCGGGGCTGTGCAGGCGCGGATCGTAGCCGATCACCGCGCCGCTCGGGGCCTTCTCCAGATAGGCCGGGACCCCGCCTTCAACCAGGTCGAGGATCTCGAACTGTTCCGCATCGACCTGGGCCCGCACCTGCACCGTATATCGGCCGTCTGCGAAGACGGCGGCCTTGTCGTTCATCACCACGCCCGCGCCCGCCGAACCGGTGAAGCCGGTCAGCCAGGCCAGCCGGTCGTTGGCGGCGGGCAGATATTCGTTCTGATGCTCGTCCTCGTGCGGGACGAGAAAGCCATCCAGACCCTGCTTGGCCATGGCGGCGCGCACGAGCGGAAGGTGTTTGGCCCCGAAGGCCGGCGAGGTGGTTTCGTCGAAGGACTGGCGCATGCCGCACGCATAGCGCCCCCTCCCGCTTTTGGGGAAGGGGCGAACGCGCGGATCAGGCGGTTCAGTTCTGGGGCGTGGTGCTCGTGATCGTCGCCGAACCGGTCGATGGCGCCGGCTCAGGCGCTGCGGGCACGGTGATCACCACCGGCGGGGGAGTGTTGGCCGCCGCACGGGCGACCTCCGCACGGGCCTCGCTGGTGGCCCGGGCCGCATCGGCCTGGGCGCGAGCCGCATCCATCCGAGCCATGTCGACGCTCTGCTGGGCGCCGGCGATCTGACCTTGCAGCACAGCCTGATCGGCTTGAGCCTGAGCCGCGATGACGTCCGCCTGAGCCTGAGCAAGCTGCGCCTCGGTCTCGTCGTCGTGTCCGCCGGAGGCCAGTATCCACAGCACGGCCACCAGGACCGCAGCGGCCAGCCCGCCCGCGATCCACCAGCCGGTGCTGGATTCACGTCGCACGATCACGGTCTCGGTATAGACGGGCTCGGTCACGACCACCCGTTCGACGGTGGCGTTGGGGTCGTTCGGATCGTAGCTCACTGGAAATGCCTCCACTTGAGCTTGAGCAACGGCCCCGCTTGCCCCCGGTTCCGCTTACGCCATCCGCCGCAGGACCAGCGCACTCCAGGCATCACGGTGGATGCGCCGCTCCAGACGGAAGCCACGCGACAGATAGGCCGCCGACACCCGCCGCTCCTGCGTCCGCAACAGGCCCGACAGGATCGCCACCCCGCCGATCCTCAAGGACATCTTGATGTCCTGCGACAGGGCGACCAGCGGCGGGGCCAGGATGTTGGCGAACACCAGATCATAGGGAGCCCCTGCCCGCACCTTCATGTCGTTCAGGCCCGACGCATGCACGAACCGCGCATTGGCCTGGTTCAGCTTGGCGTTCTCGTTGGCGATCCGCACCGAGGGCGCATCGATGTCGGTGCCGACGGCCAGCGCCGCCCCGGTCCGCGCCGCCGCAATGGCCAGCACCCCCGTGCCGCAACCGACGTCCAGCACCTTCTCGAACCGCTCGCGCTTCAGCAGCTCGTCATAGGCCACCAGGCAGCCGACGGTCGTGCCGTGGTGGCCGGTGCCGAAGGCGGCGCCCGCGTCGATCTTCAGGTTGACCGCGTTTGGCGGCACCCGTCCCTGATCGTGGGCACCGTAGACGAAGAACCGCCCCGCGCGCACCGGCGGCAGGCCCGACAGTGACATGGCCAGCCAGTCCGCGTCCGCCAGCGGTTCGACCTTCACCGTCACGCCGGGATGCTCGGCCAGCCGCGCGGTCAGGGCCTCGACCTCCTCCTCCGACGTCGGGAAGGCGTCGATGCGCCAGATGTCGCGATCCTCGTCTTCTTCCAGAATGGAGTAGGTCGCGCCCTCGAGCAGGACATCGGAATCGATGGCCTCTGCGGCCGCTTCGGCGGCGGCGCGAGAGCCTCGAGCGATTATCTGGACGGGATTATGGGACATTTATTCAAACACCGGTATCATTGCGAATCGATACTATTGAGTTTGCGCCCGTGCTCTCCCGCATCGGTCGCGATCGTTCCAACCGAGGGGTCGGGGAATACATGGCCAAGTCACCGTCTACTGCGTCGCCTAAAGCGCCTAAATCGCCTGCGCCCGCTTCCAAGCCTAAAGCAGCCGTGAAGTCGACTGCGAAAACGGCGAAGCCCGCCGAGGCCAAGCCGGCCGTCGCTGCCAAGCCCGCTGCCGTAAAGGCTGCTCCGGCCGCCAAGGCGCCGGTCAAGGCCGCTGCGAAGCCCGCTGCGAAACCCGCCGCAAAGGCTGCACCGAAGGCTCCGGCCGCGAAGGCTCCCGCCGCCAAGGCCGCTGCGCCCAAGACCACGGTGAAGGCCCCCACGCCGAAGACCGAGGCGAAAGCTCCGGCCAAACCCGCCGCCAAGCCCGCTGCCGTCAAGGCTCCGGTCAAGGCCGCTGCCAAGCCCGCCGCCAAGGTTGCACCGAAGGCTCCGGCCGCCAAGCCCGCCGTGGCTCCGACCCCGGCTCCCAAGCCCGTCGCCGCCGCTCCGGCCCCGGCTCCCAAGCCCGCCGTGGCTCCCGCCGCCGCTGCTCCGGCCCCGAAGCCTGCCGCGCCTGCGGCCAAGAAGGGCTTCTTCGACAAGCTGGCCGACGCGATCTTCGGCAAGCGCTAGGCTGAGACCTGAAACGACAAACGCCGGGCGGTTCGCACCGCCCGGCGTTTTCATGTCTGGTGTTCGTCGCCGAAGTCAGTCGGCCGGCAGGTCTTCCGCCAGGATCGCCATTTCGAACATGAAGCTGCCGTCCTCGTCCTCGTCATCGAAGACGACGCCGATGAACTCGTCGCCGACATAAACCTCGGCCGAGTCCGTGACCTTGGGACGCGGTTTGACCACGATGCCGCCGGTGTTGAAGGTGCGCTTCAGGTGCGCTTCGATGCGCTTCATATCTGCGGTGTTCACGGCGGGGCCTCGGTGGTCTGGATTGAAGGCGCGGACCCTAGAGAAGCCGGATCGGCATGGAAACCCTCAGATCACGAAGTCATAGACGATGTCGGCCAGCGTATGGTCCATCGTCCGAGCCGGCGTGGCGTCCGTCGGACAGTTGACCACGCGCGCCGGAACCCCCGCCACGGTGCAGCCGGCCGGCACCGGCTTCAGCACCACGGAGCCCGACGCCACCTTGGCGTAGTCGCCGACCACGATATTCCCCAGCACCTTGGCGCCCGCACCCAGCAGCACGCCCTTGCCGATCTTCGGATGACGATCGCCGCGCTCGGCGCCCGTCCCGCCCAGGGTCACGCCGTGCAACATCGACACCTCGTCGCCGACCACCGCCGTCTCGCCGATGACGATGCCCGTGCCGTGGTCGAGAAACAGACCCGAGCCCAGCTTCGCGCCCGGATGGATGTCGATCTGGAACAGCTCCGAGATGCGGCTCTGGAAGTGGAAGGCCAGGGTCTCGCGCCCCTGCGTCCACAGCCAGTGGGCCACCCGCGACGCCTGCAGCGCCTGGAAGCCCTTGAAGTAGAGGAACGGCTGCAACAGCGTCTTGATCGCCGGATCGCGCTCGGCCACGGCCTGCAGGTCCGCTTCCGCCGCCGCCACGATGGTCGGGTCCGACCAGTAGGCGAAGGCGCAGACCTCCCGCACGCTCATCGGGGCCAGTTCGGCGTCGCCGATCTTCCTCGCGATCTGGAAGCTCAGCGCATTGGCCAGGTCGAGGTGGGACAGGATGGTCGCGTTCATCAGCGACCCCAGATGCGGCTCGCTCCGCGCCGCGTCCTCGGCGGACGCTCTCAGCTGGCTCCACACACCGTCTTTCGACGCGACGACTTCAAGCTTGGGCATGACCGGCTCCATGACGCATCATACCCGCGTCAGCATGGCATGCGCCAGCCAGCCCGGGATCAGCGACTCCCTGGCCATATGATAGGCGCGCAGGGCCGTCGCCACCGTCATGGCGTCGCGGATCGCGCCCCTGTCGATCTCGCGGATCAGGGTCATGAAGGGCACGCGGGCCAGGGCGATGACCTCGGTCGGATCCGGGTCCTTGTCGACCTCCGATAACTCCCACGCCAGCCAGCAGATCGCCCGCTCGTCGGTGACCGAGTTGGACAGCTCCATCCGCAGCACCTCGCGCCAGGTCTTGGCCGCCAGCCCGGCCTCCTCGGCCAGCTCGCGCTTGGCGCCCTCCAGCGGGTCCTCGTCAAAGGGCGCTCCGCCCTCCGGCATCTCCCAGGAATAGTTGTCGAGCGCGAACCGCGCCTGTCCGACCAGGGTCACCGTCCCGTCGGCGTGGATCGGCAGCACGCCCGCCGCCAGGTTCTTCGGCCGCATGACCACATAGTTCGCCGCCGCTCCCGTCGGCGCGGTGGCCGGATGCGAGCTGATCCGCATCCAGGGGTTCTCGAACACCGTCTCGTCCCCGTCGCTCTTCCACGCCGGTCTCGCGGGCGGATCCTGATCCCAGAGTGGGACCGGGCGGTTGGTGTCGAAGGCGTCGCGTGAATCAGTCATCGGCGGCATATGGCGCCGCACGGGTCGAACGCCTAGCTAGCGCGTATGACCCTGCCCTCGCCCGTCCCCCTCGGCGCCCCCCTGCCCGCGCCCACGCCGTCCCAGGAACTGCTGACGCGGCTGGCCGTCCGCCGCTCCGCCCCGGCCCAGGCCTTGTCCGCACCAGGCCCCGACGCGGACCAGATCACCGACATCCTGACGCTCGCCGCCCGCAGCCCGGACCACGGAAAACTGACTCCCTGGCGCTTCATCGTCCTCGGCCCCGTCAGCCGTGCCGGGATCGCCGAAAGGCTCGCCGTCATGGCCGTGGCGAAAGGCCTGCCGTCCAAGGCCACCGCCGTCCTCGCCAAGCTGACGGCCGCCCCGACCACCGTCCTTGTGATCTCCACGGCGGCCCCCGCCTCCAAGCCGGTCTGGGAACAGGAGCTTTCCGCCGGCGCCGTCTGCATGAACCTGGAGCACGCCGCCTCCGCCTTCGGCTTCGCCTCCAGCTGGATCACCGACTGGTACAGCTACGACGCCGAGGCGGTGGCCCTGTTCGGCGTGCGCGACGGCGAAAAGGTCGCCGGCTTCATCCACCTCGGCACGGCGACCGAGCCGCTGCTGGAACGCGATCGTCCCGATGTCGCGGCGATCACGACGACCCTTCCCTAGGCTCATCCTCCGGTCGGTGGACCAGCGACACCATCACCACCGAGATGATCATCAGCAGATACCAGCTGCCCAGCTTGGCCAGCGACACCATCACCCACCCCGCCTCCTGCCCCGGATAGGCCCAGGCCCGGCCGAGGGTGCCGAGGTTCTCCGCGAACCAGATGAACAGGGCGACCAGGAAGTATCCGAGCAACAACGGCATCTTCAATCGCATCCGGTCCGCCGTGAACCAGAACCACCCGCGCCAGAACAGCAGCGCCGTCGCCGCGAACAGGGCCAGCCGCACATCAGGCAGCCAGTGATGGGCGAAGAAGTTGACGTAGATCGCCGCCGCCAGCACCCAGGTCGTCCACACCGGCGGATAGCCCCGCACCCGGATGTGGAAGATCCGCTGCACCCGCGCGATGTAGGACCCCACCGCCGCGTACATGAAGCCTGAGAACAGCGGCACGGCACCGATCCTCAGCACCGAGTCCTCCGGATAGACCCACGATCCGTGCGCCGTCTTGAACAGCTCCATGATCGTCCCGGCGATATGGAACAGCAGGATCACCCGCGCCTCGGCCCAGGTCTCCAGCTTCAGCCCCAGCATGGCCGCCTGGATCAGCACCGCCCCGACCACCAGGAAGTCGTACCGCGACAACGGACTGTCCTCGGGCCAGAACAGGAAGGTCACCAGGATCAGCCCCAGCATTGCCCCGCCGAACAGGCAGGCGTAGGCCTGCTTCAGCCCGAACCACAGAAACTCGAGCAAGCCCCGCCGCCAGGCCGACGGCGCGGCCCAGGCCTCCGCCGCCGCCAGCGCGCGACGCCCCCAAGCTTCGAGTGGAAGACGTGACGACCGGACCATGATCCCAGCCTAGGACGTGCCGCCGCGCCGCGCATGCGTGAAATCCGAGGGTTCTGCGAAATCGCCGCGCGTGCGTCCATTCGCCTGCCCAGTCCCGCATGGACCGTGCCGCAAACCATGGTAGTGCGCAGCGATGCTTCGCTTCCTGCGCAAGATGATGGGCCGCATGGGTCTGGCCGGTGCCGTGGTGCTGTCCCTGGCCTTCGCCGCTCCGGCGTTCGCGTCGCATTCCTGCACCGACCCGAGCTGCGCCCCCGCGAGCGAGACGGCCTTCGCGACGGCGTCGGACGCGGGCGACGGCTGCCCCGACTGCGGCCCGGCCTGCGCGAACGGTTGCTGTCATGCCCCGCATCCGGCCGCGGCGTCGGAGCTCGGCCAGCCGTCCGCCCCCATCGGCATCGCCGCCCCCGCCGTCTGGACGCAGGCGGCTCAGCCGCCGCGCGTTCGACCCGCCGGACCCGAGCGCCCCCCGCGCAACTGATCCTCGCCGGGCCTGTCGCCCGGTTCCCGCCGCACAGCCCGCCGGACTTCACGCCGGCGGGTCCCGACGTTTGGACCGGCCGCGCGCCGGACGAGGATCACCATGCAAACCGCCCTACGCCGCCTGCTGGCCGGCGCCGCCTTCTCCCTTCTCACTCCGTGCGTCGTCATGGCGCAGGAGGTTCCCGACGACCACCCCGAAGAGATCGGCCATGAGGAAACCGATCAGGTCGAGGACATCATCGTCCAGGCCACACGCAGTCGCCGCCGCGTCCAGGACGAACCCGTCCGCGTCGAGATCATCGGCCAGGAGGAGATCGAGGAGAAACTCCTCATGCGCCCCGGCAATATCTCGATGATCCTGGCCGAGACCGGCGGGATGCGGGTCCAGGTCACCTCCCCCAGCCTCGGCGCCGCCAACATCCGGGTCCAGGGCATGCGGGGACGCTACACACAGTTGCTGGCCGACGGCCTGCCGCTTTACGGCGGCCAGTCCTCCTCGCTCGGCCTGCTGCAGATTCCGCCCAGCGACCTCGGCCGCGTCGAGGTCATCAAGGGGGCCGCGTCCGCCCTCTATGGCGGCCAGGCGCTCGGCGGGGTGATCAATCTCGTCTCGCGCCGTCCCGGCGATGCGCCGACCGGCGAACTGATCCTGAACGCGACGACGCGCAACGGTCAGGACCTCTCGGCCTATGGCGCGACGCCCCTGTCCGGCGGCTGGAGCGCCTCGCTCCTGACCACCGCGAACCGCCAGAGCACCCACGACCTCGACGACGACGGTTGGATCGACATGCCCGGCTATGAGCGATGGTCGGCGCGCCCGCGCCTGTTCTGGGCCGGACAGGACGGCTCGACCGCCTTCGTCACCATCGGCGGCATGATCGAGGATCGGCGCGGCGGCACGCTGGACGGTCGCCTCGCCCCCGAGGGCCGCCCTTTCCCGGTCAATCAGGACACGCGTCGCCTGGACGGCGGCCTGGTCTACGACAAGCCGCTCGGCGACTGGGGCTTCGCCCAGTTCCGAGCCTCGGGCGTGGACCTCGACCACCGCCATGTCTTCGGCACCCTGGTCGAGAAGGACAGCCACCACACCTGGTCGGCGGAGGCCTCGATCTCGGCCGACGCCTGGGGCGCGTCCTGGCTCGGCGGCGTCGCCATCCAGACGGACGAATACGACTCCGACGCCTTCGCGGCCTTCGACTACCGCTACGAGGCTCCGGCGATCTTCGCCCAGGTCGAACGCGATTTCGGCCCGGATATCACCCTGGCCGCCAGCGCGCGCTACGACGATCACAGCCGCTACGGCGGACAATTCAGCCCGCGCGTTTCCCTGCTCTACAAACCCGGTCCCTGGACCGTCCGCGCCTCGGTGGGTCAGGGCTTCTACGCCCCCACCCCCTTCGTGGAAGAGACCGAGGCCGCCGGCCTGTCGCGGCTTGAGCCGCTGGGCGACCTCGAAGCCGAGACCGCCTCGACCGCCTCGCTCGATTTCGGCTACGCCTCGGGTCCGTGGGAGACCAACCTGACCCTGTTCGGCTCGGACATTCAGGATGCGGTCGGCCTGATCACCGTGGCCCCCGAGCGCGTGCGGCTGGACAATATCCCCGGCGTCACGCGCACTCGCGGCCTCGAAGCGCTCGCACGCTGGCGGATGGCGCCCTTCGTCGTCACGGGCAGCTATCTCTACGTCGACGCCAGCGAGCCAGAGGCGACCGGCGCGGGCCGCCGTGACGTGCCGCTGACGCCCCGGCACTCGGCCGGCGTCGTCGCCATGTGGGAGGAACACGATCGGGGCCGCATCGGCTTCGAGGCCTACTACACGGGGTCCCAGCCGCTTGAGGACGACCCGTATCGCACCACGGGCGGTCCCTATTGGGAACTGGGCCTGCTCGGCGAGGTCGTGATCGCGGAACGCTACCGCGTCTTCCTCAACCTGGAGAACCTGCTGGACGTGCGCCAGACGCGCGAAAGCCCGCTTGTCCGCCCGTCACGCGCGCCCGACGGCCGCTGGACCGTCGACGCCTGGCGACCGCTGGAAGGGTTCGTCGCCAACGCCGGCATCCGTATCCGCTTCGGCGGATGAGGCCTCAGCCCCGCCCGCGATAGGTCGGCACGCCCTGGTCGGGCAGCCACAGGCCCTCGGGCGGGGTTCCGGTCTGCCAGAAGACATCGATCGGGATGCCGCCGCGCGGATACCAGTAGCCGCCGATCCTCAGCCATTTCGGGGCCAGCAGGTCGGCGATCCGCTTGCCGATGGCCACGGTGCAGTCCTCGTGGAAGGCGCCGTGGTTGCGGAAGGCGGTCAGATACATCTTCAGCGACTTCGACTCGACCAGCCAGTCGCCCGGCGCATAGTCGATGACGATGTGGGCGAAGTCCGGCTGGCCCGTCACGGGGCACAGCGACGTGAACTCCGGCGCGGTGAACCGGGCCAGGTACAGGGTGTCGGAATGCGGATTGGGCACACGCTCCAGCACCGCCTCTTCGGGCGACGTGGGCTGGACGATATGCTGGCCGAGCTGGCTCAGGCCGGAGGTGTCGGTGGTCATGCGGCGGGATTTAACGCGGCGCCGCCCTCCTGTCTCCTCCCCGCGATCCGCATGGGCAGGGTGACGCGGCTGGAACATCCGGCGGCGGCGACATCCGATTCTTCCTCCCCGCGCCTTCAGTCCCGCGCCTGACCGGACTCTAGGCATCGCGCTGCACTCGGAGTGCAAAACTTAATCTCAAACATAACGTTTTTTATTCCGTCACTTATGTGAACTTCCTCCCCGATTTGGACTCTTGCACCCGATACTCTCCGAGTCCAAATTCCCGACGGATCGCCCCGGTCGCCGCCGGGATTTGCCTTCCCCCGCGACAGCCCGCTAAGCGTAGCGAAACAGGACGCACAGGAAACGCCATGGCCATCCCCGCCTCCCTCCAGAAGGGTCTGAAACTGCCGGTCATCGAGGCGCCGATGTTCCTCGTCTCCGGCCCCGACCTGGTCGTCGAGTGCTGCAACAACGGGGTGATCGGCACCTTCCCCTCGCTGAACGCCCGCACCACCGAGGGCTATCGGAACTGGCTGGTCGAGATCAAATCCCGCCTCAACCCCGACGCGGCGGCCTTCGGCGTCAACCACATCGTCCATCCGACCAACCCGCGCCTGATGGCCGACATGATGGTCTCGGTCGAGCATCAGGTGCCCCTGATCATCACCTCGCTGGGCGCCGTGCGCGACGTCGTCGACGCGGTCCACGGCTATGGCGGTCAGGTCTTCCACGACATCGCCAACGTCCGCCACGCCCGCAAGGCGGCCGAGAGCGGCGTCGACGGCCTGATCCTGGTCGCCAACGGCGCCGGCGGCCACGCGGGCATCATCAACCCCTTCGCCCTGGTCAATGAGGTGCGCGAGTTCTTCGACGGCACCATCATCCTGTCGGGCTGTCTCTCGACCGGCCAGGACGTCGCCGCCGCCCTGATGATGGGGGCCGATTTCGCCTATATGGGCACCCGATTCATCAACACGACCGAGGCCATGGCCCCCGACGCCTACAAGGCGATGATCATCGATTCGGGCGCGACCGACATCGTGCATACGCCCGCCGTCTCGGGCATCCCGGCCAACTTCATGACCAAGTCGCTGCAGGACAACGGCATCGACCCCAAGACCCTGCCCGAGCACAAGCTGGACATGGGCGACGAGGCCAAGGCCTGGAAGACCGTCTGGTCCGCCGGCCAGGGGGCGGGGGCGGTCCATGACGTCATCCCGGCCGCCGAGCTAGTCCAGCGTCTCCGCGACGAATATGCGCAGGCCACGGATCAGTTCGCCAAGAAGATCGGCGTCGCCTAATAGACTGCGGATGATCCGCGAAATCTTTCTGAAGGGCGCCCTGCCCGCCCTCGCCCTCCTTGTTCTGCCGACCGTCGCCTCCGCCCAGGACCGCGACAACGCCCGCTACAGCGGCGACACCCCGGGCCATTTCTCGTTCGAGCTGGGGGGCGGGACCGACAACCGTTCCAAGGGCGCGTCCAAGAGTGGAAACGACGCCTACGTCTTCGGCGAGGTTCAGTGGAACGCCTCCAACGGCTTCTACGCCGACCTCGAGTTCGAGACGATCGACTCTTCCGGCTCCACGGTGGAGACCGAGGCGGAGGCGGGCTGGCAGTATTCGGCCTTCGGTTTAGACTTCGACACCTCCGCCTCGCACAAGTGGCGGCTGGACGCCAACCCGGGCCAGGACGACGCGGCCTGGGAATACCAGTTCGACGTCATCAAGGATTTCGGCGACGTCGACACCCGATTCCGTGTCGAACACTCCCCCGACGGCCTCGGATCGACCGAGGCCTGGACCTGGGTCGAGGGCCGCGTCCGTTTCCCCCTGACCGACAGCCTGAAGGCCAGCGCCACCCTGGGCCGCCGTGAACAGGACAACTCGCCGGACTACACGGGCTGGAACGCGGGCGTCGCCTGGGCCGTCACCGACACGACCAGCCTCGACCTGCGCTGGCACGGCACCGACATCGAGGAAGAGGGCGAGCAGTACGAAGACGCCCTGGTCGCGAGCGTCCTGATCGCCTTCTAGACACACAGTGAGCGCCCGATCCGGTGCCTGTGGCGCCTTGCCGCGCGACCGTTCGTCAAGCATCCGGCGCGCACGGTAGGCCGTTCCTGATTGCGTCGCCTCGATGCGATGCTCTCAGGAAGACAACCGATGAAGCTCACCCTCCTCGCCGGCGCCGTATCGGCCGCCGCCCTTCTCGCCGCTCCTGCCGCCTTCGCCGATCACCACGGCGGCGGTCACGCCAAGCCCGCCCAGACCCAGCAGACCGTCGTCCAGGCCGCCGTCGCATCGCCGGCCCACACCACCCTGGTCGCCGCCGTCACAGCCGCCGGTCTGGTCGAGACCCTCTCGGGCCCAGGCCCCTTCACCGTCTTCGCCCCGACGGATGAAGCCTTCGCCGCCTTACCCGCCGGCACGGTGGACACCTTGGTCCTGCCCGAGAACAAGGCCACCCTGACCAAGATCCTCACCTACCACGTCGTCGCCGGTCGCGTGGCCGCGGCCGACGTCATCGCCCTGATCGAAGCCGGCGGCGGCTCGGCAGCCATCACCACCGTCTCCGGCGATACCCTGACCGCCTCGTTGCGAGACGGCTCCGTCATTCTGACGGACGAAAAGGGTGGCGTCGCCACTGTGACCCAGGCGGACCTGATGCAATCGAACGGCATCATCCACGTCACGGACGCAGTCTCCATGCCGCAGTAAATGGAATCGGCGGAGGGTTCTCCCCTCCGCCGTTTTCGTCTCAGCCCAGGGCCTGTTCCAGATCGGCGATCAGGTCGTCCAGGTCCTCGACCCCGACCGACAGGCGGATCAGGTTCTCGGTCACACCGCCCGCCTCGCGCACCTCTTTCGGCACCGAGGCGTGGGTCATGATCGCCGGGTGGTTGACCAGGCTTTCGACGCCGCCGAGCGACTCCGCCAGGGTGAAGACCTGCACCCGCTCCAGCACCTGTTTCGTGCGTGCCAGATCGCCGTCAATGATCACCGTGACCATGCCGCCGTAGCGACCGTTCATCTGATGCGTCGCCAGCTCGTGCTGCGGATGGCTGATCAGGCCCGGATAGATGACCTTGGCCACCCCGCCGCCCGGCTTGCCGATCCGGTCTTCCAGCCAGCGCGCGATCGCCAGCGCATTCTCGTTGTGCGCCTTCATGCGCAGGCCCAGCGTCTTCAGACCCCGGTTGGCCAGGAAGGCGTCGAACGGCCCCATCACCCCGCCGATGGAATTCTGAAGGAACTTCAGCTCCTTCGCGATCTCTTCCGACCCCGCCACCAGGACCCCGCCGATGATGTCGGAGTGGCCGTTCAGATACTTCGTCGCCGAATGCATGACCACATCGGCGCCGAGCGACAGGGGCCGCTGGCTCCACGGCGTGGCGAAGGTGTTGTCCACCACCAGCAGCAGGCCATGCTTCTTGGCGATGGCTGACAACGCCGCGATGTCCGCCAGCTTCATCAGCGGATTCGTCGGCGTCTCGACCCAGAGCATTCGAGTCTTTGGCGTGATCGACGCCTCGACCTTGGCGAGATTGGTCAGGTCCACATAGCTGAAATCCAGCCCCATCGACCGCCTGCGCACCCGCTCGAACAGCCGCCACGATCCGCCGTACAGATCGTCGCCGGTGACGATGTGCGACCCCGCATCCAGCAGCTCCAGCGCTGTCGACGTCGCCGCCATGCCCGATCCGAAGCCGAAGGCCTGAACCCCGCCTTCCAGATCGTTGATGCAGGCCTCGAACGCCTCGCGCGTCGGGTTCTTGCCCCGCGCATACTCATAGCCCTTGTTCACCCCCGGGCTTTCCTGGGCATAGGTCGAGGTCGCATAGATCGGCGTCATGACCGCACCCGTGGTCGGATCGGGTCGCTGGCCGGCATGGATGGCGCGGGTCGAAAAACCCTGGCTGTTCTTCAGATCGGCCATGGTCCTACCGGTTCAGGCTGAGGTGGTTGATCAGATCGACGCGGGCGATCAGGCCGACGAACTTTTCGCCGTCCAGCACGATGGCCACCCGGTCGCGGTCGAACAGGGGGATCAGGGCGTCCAGCGGCTCCGACACCTGCACCGTGTCCAGATCGCGCGTCATGGCCGAGGACACCGGCTTGGCGAACCGCTCCTTGCGGGTGATCTCGTCGGTGTTCATCACCTGGACCAGGTCGCTCTCGTCCAGAATGCCGACTAGACGGCCGTCCTGAATGATCGGCAGCTGAGACACATCGGCGCCGCGCATCCGCTTGAAGGCGGTGTCCAGAGTGTCGTCGGGCCCCGCCGTGACGACGTCGCCCTTCTCGTATTTGCGCGTGATCAGGTCCGAAAGGTCGCCGTGCAGCGTGCGCTCCCCCAGCCCCTGATCGGCCAGCCAGGCGTCGTTGTAGACCTTGGAAAGATACTTGGCCCCGGTGTCGCAGACGAAGGTCACGACCCGCTTCGGCTCGGTCTGCTCCCGGCACCAGCGCAGGGCGGCCGCGATCAACGTGCCCGACGACGACCCCGCCAGAATACCTTCCTTCAGCAACAGCTCGCGCACCGTGCCGATCGCCTCGGCATCCGGGATCGAATAGGCCTTGTCGATCAGGCTCATGTCGGCCGTCTCCGGCACGAAGCTCTGACCGATCCCCTCGACCGTGTAGCTGCCGTCCGGGCCCGGCACGCCCTCGTTGACGATGCCCGCCAGCACCGATCCGACCGGATCGGCCAGGATGATCTTGGCCGCCGACCCCTGGCTCTTCAGGAACTGGGCGATCCCCGTGATGGTCCCGCCCGAGCCGATCCCGGCCACGAAGGCGTCGATGTCGTGGCCCATCTGTTCCCAAATTTCCGGCCCGGTCGTCTTCACATGGGCTTCGGAGTTCGCCCGGTTGTTGAACTGGTTGACGAAGAACCCGCCCGGGATCTGCTGGGCCAGCCGCTCGGCCATGTCGGTATAGTATTCGGGATGGCCGTGGCCGACGTCCGATCGCGTCAGACGCACATCGGCCCCCATGGCCCGCAGATGCTGGATTTTTTCCTTGGACATCTTGTCCGGGATGACCAGCAACACCTTATATCCCTTGGCCTGACCGACCAGCGTCAGCGCCAGGCCCGTGTTGCCTGCCGTCGCCTCGACGATGGTGCCGCCGGGCTTCAACCACCCTTCCGCCTCCGCCGCTGCGATCATCGACAGCGCGATCCGGTCCTTGATCGACCCGCCCGGGTTCTGCGCCTCGAGCTTCAGGAACAGCCGGCAAAGCCCGGTGTCGATCTTCGTCACCTCCACCATCGGCGTCTTGCCGATCAGGTCCAGCAGCGAGCCGGTCGGCGCACTCAGGGTCGGGTGTTCGGATAGGGACATTGGCAAAGCTCCGGATTCGAGGCCGGAAGCTAGGCGTGCCCAGGCACAGGGACAACCCGTCCAGGCCGTTGCCGTTCAAGCCATTTATGGCTATATTTATGGCCATAATCCTGGAGACCGACCATGGCCACCTACGGCGTCGCCGAAGCCAAGAACAACTTCACCCACCTTCTGGACCGCGTTCAGGAAGGCGAAAGCATCACAATCACGAAACATGGCAAGCCCATCGCCGAGCTGTCGCCAACGCCGAAGCTGACGATTGAACAGCGCTGGGCCCTGATGGATGAGTTGAACGAGCGGCGCAAAAATCTCCCGCCGCTGGGCATGTCGGCCGCCGATCTCGTACGAAGCATGCGTGACGGCGATCCTGAGTGAGCCTGTATATGGACGCCAGCGCGCTAGTGGCGATCATTGCCGACGAGCCGCTAAGCCAGAGGGTTTTCGACGCGATACGGTCGCAGGACCGCCCCCCTATCATCAGTGATTTTTGCAGGGCCGAAGCGTCGTCAGCGCTCGCTAAACGGATGCGAATGCGCGTGCTTCCGGCTGATCGCATCGACGTTTATTACGCCCACCTCGACCAGTGGGCCCTGGCAGCCGGCGACCGGACGACGATCCTGTCCGAAGATATCGAACGCTCAGCCAGCGATGTCCGTCGTCATGACCTGGCCCTTCGCGCGCCGGACGCCATCCACATCGCCGCTGCCCATCGGCTCGGTGCCACCCTTCTCACGCTCGATCACGGCATGGCGAGCGCCGCCGCCGCATTGGGCGTACCCTATCTCAATCCCGCCGAGGCCGAAGCGCCCGGCGAACCGAAAGACTGAATGACAAAGACACCCAAACCCGCCGCCGGACTGCCGGACGAGGCCACTCTGCTGGCCTTCCTGCGCGAGGCCGGCAGCGCCGAAAAGGGCGACATTGCCCGCCACTTCGGCCTCAAGGGCGAAGACCGCCGCCGCCTGCGCGAAATGATCCGCGGGCTCGAGGCCTCGGGCAAGCGCGGCAAGAAGGGCTTCACCGAAGCCGGCGCCCTGCCCCCCGTCGGCGTCGCCGACGTGGTCGAGAAGGACAATGACGGCGAACTCTACGTCCGCATGGTCGAAGCCTCGGCCGACGCCCCGCGCGCCCTCCTGGTCCCCGACAAGTCGAAGGCCGCCCCCGGCCTCGGCGACCGGGTGCTGGCCAAGTTCGAGCACGGCCCGAACGGCTGGGAAGCCCGGCTGATCAAGAAGCTCGACACCGACCACAACCGTGTCCTCGGCGTTATCCGCAAATCGAACAAGGAGACCCGCGTCGAGCCCGTCGACCGGCGCTCCAAGGACGTGCTGGTCATCCCCCAGATTCTCGCCGGCGACCTGCGTGACGGCGACCTTGTGCTGGCCGCCATGGAGAAGGGCGACCACCGCTACGGCCAAAAGCGCGGCAAGATCCTGGAGACCATCGGCAAGGAGGACGATCCTCGCGCCGCCTCCCTGATCGCTATCCACACTCACAACGTGCCGATGGGCTTCTCGGAGGCCGTCGAGCAGGAGGCCGAGAACCAGGACCTGCCGACGCTGAAGGGCCGCGATGACCTGCGCGACATCCCCTTCATCACCATCGACCCGGCCGACGCCCGCGATCACGACGATGCCGTCTATGCCCAGCGCGACGACGATCCGAAGAACGAGGGCGGCTGGATCGTCTGGGTCGCCATCGCCGACGTCGCCGCCTACGTCCGCCCCAACACCAGCCTCGACCGCGAGGCCCGGGCCAAGGGCAACTCCACCTACTTCCCCGACCGCGTCGAACCGATGCTGCCCGAGCGGCTGTCGAACGGCCTGTGCAGTCTGAAGGAAGGCGAGAACCGCGCCACCCTCGCGGTCCGCATGGTCTTCGACAAGGACGGCCGCAAACTCGGCCACAGGTTCCATCGCGGCCTGATGCGCAGCCACGCCAAGCTCTCTTATGAACAGGCGCAATCAGCCATTGACGGGGTGGAGAAGGGCGGCGGCACGGACGACGCGACCGGTCCGATCATGGACACGATCCTGTATCCGCTGTGGAACGCCTACCACACCATGCTGAAGGGCCGGCTCAAGCGCGCGCCCCTGCAGATCGACAGCGCCGAACGCCGCATCCGCATGTCGCCCGACGGCGGCATCGCCTCGATCGAGAAACGCGTCTCCCTCGAAGCCCACCGCCTCATCGAGGAGATGATGGTCCAGGCCAACGTCTGCGCCGCCGAGACCCTGGAGCAGAAGAAGACCCCGCTCATCTTCCGCGTCCACGATACGCCGAGCCAGGAGAAGGTCTTCAACCTCGCCGACTTCCTGTCGACGATCGGCAAGCCCTGGAACAAGGGCGAGGCCCCGACCACCAAGCGGTTCAACAAACTGCTCGACGAAACCCGCGACGGTCCCCACGCCGAGGTGGTCAACGAAGTCGTCCTGCGCTCCCAGATGCAGGCCATCTACTCGCCTGAAAACGTCGGTCACTTCGGCCTGAACCTGGACCGCTACGCCCACTTCACCTCGCCGATCCGGCGCTACTCCGACCTGATCGTGCACCGGGGCCTGATCCGCGCGCTGGGCCTCGGCAAGGACGGCCTGACCGATCGCGAGATCGCCGAACTGCCCGCCATCGCCGACCAGGTGACACAGACCGAGCGTCGCTCCATGGCCGCCGAGCGTGACGCCATGGACCGCTACATCGCCGCCTTCCTGTCGGATCGCGTCGGCGCGACATTCACCGGCCGCATCACCGGCGTCACCCGCTTCGGCCTGTTTGTCCGCCTGGACGAAACCGGCGCCGACGGCCTCGTCCCCGTCGGCTCTCTGGGCAACGAGTATTTCACCCACGACGACCGCGCCCACGCCCTCGTCGGCGAACGCAGCGGCCAGCGCTACACCCTGGGCCGGACCGTCGAGGTCAAGCTCAAGGAAGCCACCCCCATCACCGGCGGCCTCCTGTTTGAGATGCTGTCCGACGCCGAGCCCCGCGACCCCAACGCCCCCGCCCCCCGCCTCGGCATGCGCGGACGCGGTCCGGGCGGCGGCGGCAACGGCCCGCCCAAACGCGGCGCCGGCCGCCCCGGCGGTCCCAAGCCCCCGCGAGGCGGCACGCCCAAGGGCGTCCGCAAGGGCAAGCGGCGGTAGTCAGGTCTCGCTCTTGGGCTCTGGACCGCAGAACCGCTCCCGGCCGGGCCAGACATAGTCCGAGTTCGAGATCGAACAGTCGGGCCTCAGCGCGGACGGTGGCGCCGGGGCGCGCCCGCGTGGTGCCACCCGCCAGCGGGAATCGAAGCCGCGTCCGTCCTCGCCTCGCTCGCCGGTCGAGGCGACGGCGCTGGCAGGCCCCGCTGCTTCAGGCTGGCCGGGGACAGCGTCGGTCGGTCGTATACTGACGAGCGTCGGGCTTGCGTGAATGGTCGGCGCGACTGCGGACGCCGAGGCGCTTTCCGCCTTCTTGGGCACGCCGATGCGACCCGCCCTCGGCTCGATCTGCACGTTCAAGACCGGAGGCTGCGCTGCAACCACCACCAGGTCGAGCGCATCCGACAGGAACAATGCCAAGGCAAAGACGTGCGCTGCGGCGGAAGCCAGAGCGGCCAGCCCTACCGCTCTCGACGCCCGCATTCGCCCCTCCGCATTTCGGAACGATAGTTGGAAGGGCCATCACGACAACTTTGAGGCGAGGCGCGGACTTGCTCCGGCTTTTCGATCCCGCCAGCATGGGCGCGATGACCGACCCCGCAACGAATTCCGCGCTCGACCGCCTCAACGCCCCCGAGCGAGAACTCCTCCTGCTGCTGGGGCAAGGCCACACCGCCAAGTCCATCGCCGTCCTCAAGGACCTCTCTGAACTCGCCGTCAATGAGCGCTTCCGCTCCGCCCGTCGCAAGACCGGCATCGGCTCCAGTCGCGAGGTCGCCCGCCTTCTGGTCGCCCAAGAAAATCGTGACGACATTATCGCAGTGGCCGAACCGGCCGCTAGGGTTGCACCCCTTCCTCGTCCAGACGCGCTCCGCCGTGCGTCGCCCCTCAGACGATGGAGCCTTCCCATGTCCGCCACAGCCGTCCTGATCGCTAGCGTCATTCTCGCCCAGCAAACCGCTACGCCGCCAGAACGCCAGCTCCCCCCGGCAGCGGCAGCGATGTTCGTCCCTCCGGAGCCTTCGCCGGACCTGGTCGCCCTTCGCGCGGAGATCGTCGGCGGCCACGTCGATCCGGAATGGTCCCGCGCCACCCAAGCCTCCCTTTCGCGCATCTACCAACAGGCGACCGAGCCGACCCGTGCCCTTGCCTCGCTGGATGTCGCCTGCAACGCCACGCTTTGCGAAGTCATCGGCGTCAGCCGCGACCACCTCGCCGGCGCCGAGATCGCGGCCCTCACCGACGCGGTCCAGAGCCGCGAGACGAATGAAGCCGCCCTGGCCCTCAAACTGGATAACGTCGTCAACAGCTTCCACTCGACAGCAAAGGGCGACACGGGGAACGAGGCCGCGGCCATGGTCGTATTCGCCGCCTATTGGCGTCGCGCGGACTGACCTTCCCCGATTATTCGTCCTCCCTCCGGCACGGCGCGGTGTTAGTCTCGCGCCGTGCCGACACCCCCTCATCAGCCCTTCGACGCCGCCCAGGATCTCCGTGACGCCCCCCGCGCCTCCGGGCCTCGCCAGCGCCCCAAGGACGCCGCCACCCTGATCCTCGTCCGGCGTGGCAAGGCGCTCGAAGTCCTCATGGGCCGCCGCGCGCCCGGCCATGTCTTCATGGCGTCCAAATGGGTCTTCCCGGGCGGCAAGATCGACCGCGCCGACTTCTCCGCTGCCGCCGGCACCGATCCGGACCCAGCCACCCGCGCCCGGCTTGAGGCCGAACTCCCGCCCCACCGCGCCCGCGCCCTCTGCTTGACCGCCGTGCGCGAGACCTTCGAGGAGACCGGCCTGATCCTCGGCCGCACCGCCCCGCCTGCCTCGGTCGCCGGACCGTGGCGGGAGTTCCGTCAGGCCGGCGCCCTGCCCGACCTCGCCGCCCTGACCTATGTCGCCCGCGCCATCACCCCGCCCGGCCGCACCCGCCGTTTCGACGCCCGCTTCTTCATGGCCGACGCCGCCGCCCTGCTGTCGCCCGAGCCCACCGCCGGCTCCGGCGAATTGGACGAGATCGCCTGGCTCCCACTGGATGACGCCCGCGCCCTCGACCTGCCCTCCATCACCCGCTTCGTCCTCGGCGAGGTCGCGGAACGACTTGTCATCCCGGACGGCGCGCAGCGACGAGCCGGGACCCACCGCCCCCTTCCCTTCGTCCGCATGGTGCGCGGCAAGCATCTGGTCAGCCATGACTGAGACCGTCACCCTGCGACTGACGATCGCCGATCCGGTGCCCGGCCTGCATTACTGGCGGCAGGACGCGAAGAACGCGCCCCACGACATCCGCCTGTCGACTGAGGCGCCCCTGACCTTCGACATGCCGGTCGATCTGCGTCCGGACGGCAAGCTGGGCGGGACCTGGGTCCGCCGCGAAGGTAAGGAGCGGCGTTTCGTCTACATCGCCATCGGCGGCGCGATGGAGGGCCTGCCCGTCATAAGCCGCCGCGCCAAGATCGACGTCCACGACATCCCCGCCGACCTGCTGAAGCCCGGCGCCGTCATTGCGACCACCCTGCCCGGTCGCGGCAGGGACGGCACGCCCGCCTGCGCCACAGTCCGCCCCCTGACGCCTTGGACCGCCGTCGCCTGAACCTGTTATCCCGGAAGGTCCGACGCGCCTGTCCTGGACGCCCTGTTCCCGCCATGGTCGCCCTTCAGCCTCACCGGGCTGGCGGGGAGGTTGTGTGTCGAACGGGTCGAGTTTCGCGTCATGGCGCTGGCCTGCCGCCCGACGATCGTCCTCGCGCCGCGCCGCGCTTCTGGCCGGCTCCCTCCTGCTTCATGCCGCCGTCCTGACGCCGCTCGCGATCGGCCTGTTCACCGGCCAGCGGCCGATCTTCACCGACGCCCCCGACCTGCCGGTCTTCGTCGAGATGGAGCCCCGCCCCCTGCTCGACGGCGAGACCGCCCGCGAACCCACGCTCGCCGCCACCGCCGCCCGGGAAGCCACCACGGCCCTTCGCGAAACCGTCCCCTCCGCCACCCGCGATCGCACCCGGCCCGAAGATGAGGAAGACCGCCCCACCCAGCCGAACCCGCGCATGGGCCATCCCTTGGTCGACGCGCCGCCCGCACCCTCCGATCCCTGGCAGGTCCGCCCGGAAGGTCTGGCCGCCGCCGTCGGCCGCTCCATGCGTCTCGGCGCCGGGGGGTGTCGCACTATGGACGGCCGCCTGTCCGCCTCCGAACAACAGCTCTGCGACGAGCGGTTCAACCAACGCGCCGGGCGGGCCGGTCCGCTCGGTCCCCGCACCCTGACGCCGTCCGAACAGCGTCGCGACGCCCAGTTCGCCCGCGACGGCGCCGCCGCCCTGGCGGCGCACGACTCCCTTCGCGGAGGACGCCCCGGCGTGGGCATCGTCATGTCCAGCCCCGAGTGCGTCGGCGGCAATCTGCGGGGCACCTGCGCCGGCGCCCATCTTGGGCCCCAGTACCAGCACGCCGAAGAAGCCCCATTCGGCGGCGGCTCGGGCCCGAAATAGATTTGCGCCCGCCCTGTTTCGGCCGTGGTCGGCCCCCAGCTTGACCTTGCCGACGGGGGTTCTGTGTCGAAGGTTTCGAGTATCGCGTCCTGGCGCTCGCCCGCCGCCCGTCGCCGCGCCGCCTTGGTGGCGGGCTCGGTGGTCCTGCATGCCGCCGTCCTGACGCCCTTGGCCATCGGCCTGTTCACGGGACCTCGGCCCATCTTCACCGACGCCCCCGACCTGCCGGTCTTCGTCGAGATGGAGCCCCGCCCCCTGCTCGATGGCGAGACCGCCCACGAACCGACCCTGGCTGCGTCCGCCGCTCGCGAGACCGCCCCGGCCCTCAGCGAAACAGTCCCCTCGATCGCCCGCGACAGGCGTCTGGATGACGAGGAGGATGACCGCCCTGACGTCCCCGTCCCGCGTGTCGGTCACCCGCTGGTCGGTCCTCCGCCCACCTCGACCGATCCCTGGCAGGTCCAGCCCGAAAGCCTGCCCGCCGCCGTCGGCCGATCCATGCGCCTCGGCGCCGCGGGGTGTCGCATGATGGACGGCCTCCTTTCCGCCTCCGAACAGCGCCTCTGCGACGACCGGTTCAACGAGGCCGCCGGCCGCGCCGGCCCGCTCGGCCCCCGCACCCTGACGCCGTCCGAACAGCGTCGCGAGGCCCAGTTCGCCCGCGACGGCGCTGCCGCCCTGGCCCAATACGAGGCGCGTCGTCGAGGTCTCGCCGGCGGCGTGGGCGTCATCGGGCCCGGCGACTGCCCGGGCTCGAACCTGGGCGCAGGCTGCGCGGGCGCGCACCTGGATCCCGCCATCCGCCAGGGCGCCACGACCGTCGGCAACCCCGGCCTGCGCGAGCAACGTCAGGACGCGATGCGCCCCATCCGGGGGCAGGAATAGACGCGATCAGGCTCGGGCGACGGCCCAGCCATGATCCGGGCAGAAGGCGTCATGCGCGGACCACCGGGCGTCAATCGCACACGTCGCTGTCCGCGCGCCTGCGGCGCAGGGAGGAGACAAACAAAAAGGGCCCGGATTGCTCCGGGCCCTTTTCAGTCTTCAGCCTTGTCATCCCGGCCTTGAGCCGGGACGGCGATCACTCGCTCTCGGCCAGCTCCAGCTGCAGATCGGCCGGCAGGGGCTCGACCGCCGCTTCGCGGTTGTTGGTCAGGACAGCGTCACGCTCGTTGGCGATCTTCTGCAGGGACCGCAGGTAGGCGCCCGTACCGGCCGGGATCAGGCGGCCGACGATGACGTTTTCCTTCAGGCCTTCCAGCGTATCCTTCTTGCCGTTGACCGAAGCGTCGGTGAGGACGCGGGTGGTCTCCTGGAAGGACGCCGCCGAGATGAAGCTGCGGGTCTGCAGCGACGCCTTGGTGATGCCGAGCAGGACGGGCTGGGTGGTGGCGATCCGGCCCCCACGCTTCTCGACCTTCTCGTTCTCGAGCACGGCTTCCGCGACCTCGACTGTGTCGCCACGGATCAGGGTCGTCTCACCCGAGTCGAGGATCTCGACCTTCTGCAGCATCTGGCGAACGATCACCTCGATGTGCTTGTCGTTGATCGGCACGCCCTGCAGTCGATAGACCTCCTGCACTTCGTTCACCAAGTACTCGGCCAGCGCCTCGACGCCCTGGATGCGCAGCAGGTCGTGCGGATCCGGGTTGCCGTCGATGATGTAGTCGCCCTTCTGGATCAGATCGCCGTCGTGGACGGAGATATGCTTGCCTTTCGGGATCAGGAACTCGACGGGTTCGCCCTGTTCGCCGTCGGCGTTGGGCTCCGGCGTGATCTTGATGCGGCGCTTGTTCTTGTAGTCGCGACCGAATTCGACGCGACCGTCCATCTCGGCGATGACCGCGCAGTCCTTGGGACGACGGGCTTCGAACAGCTCGGCAACACGCGGCAGACCGCCGGTGATGTCGCGCGTCTTGGCGCCTTCGGTCGGGATACGGGCCAGGATCTCGCCGGGCTTCACCTCGTCGCCGTTGGCGACCGACAGGATGGCGCCGACGGGCAGCAGGTAACGGGCGTCGGAGCCCGAGGCCAGCTTGGCGTATTCATCGCCCTTGGTGACGCCCATGGCCGGACGCAGGTCCGAGCCACGCGGCGACGCGCGCCAGTCGATGACGACGCGCTGGGCGATGCCCGTCGCTTCGTCGGTTTCCTCGCGGAACGACAGGCCCTCGGTCAGGTCCTCGAAGCGGACGGTGCCGCCCACTTCGGTGATGATCGGGGTGGTGTAGGGGTCCCACTCGGCCAGACGCTGGTTCTTGGTGACCGTATCGCCTTCCTTGACGCGCAGACGGCCGCCGTACGGGATCTTGTACGACTCGCGATCCTTGCCATCGACCATGACGGTCAGGACGACGTTGCGGCTCATGGAGACCAGGTCGCCGTGCGCGGCCGTGACGGTCGGACCGACGATCTTGACCGTACCGGCGTTGGTCGCCTCGTAGAACGAGGTTTCCGCTACCTGGGCCGTACCGCCGATGTGGAAGGTCCGCATCGTCAGCTGGGTGCCCGGCTCGCCGATCGACTGGGCGGCGATGACGCCGACCGCTTCGCCGATGTTGACGTTGGTGCCGCGCGCCAGGTCACGGCCATAGCACATGCCGCAGATGCCGGCTTCGGCTTCACAGGTCAGGGCCGAACGGACCTTGACCGACTGGACGCCCTCGCGGTCGATGACCTCGACCACGTCCTCCACTAGATAGGTGTCGGCCGGGAACAGCACAGTGTCGGTGCCCGGAGCCTTGATGTCCTCGGCGTTGTAGCGGCCAAGGACCCGCTGACCCAGCGAGACCAGCACGTCGCCGCCCTCGACCACGGCGCGCAGGGTGATGCCCCGCGTGGAACCGCAGTCGTCCTCGGTGACGATCGAGTCCTGCGCCACGTCCACCAGACGACGGGTCAGGTAACCCGAGTTGGCGGTCTTCAGCGCGGTGTCGGCCAGACCCTTACGGGCGCCGTGGGTGGAGTTGAAGTATTCGAGGACGGTCAGGCCTTCCTTGAAGTTCGAGACGATCGGGGTCTCGATGATCTCGCCGGACGGCTTGGCCATCAGGCCGCGCATCCCGCCGAGCTGCTTCATCTGGGCCTGCGAACCACGGGCGCCGGAGTTGGCCATCATGTAGACCGAGTTGATCTCGGCTGTACGACCCGAAGCCAGCACGCGCGGTTGCGCGATCTCGCCCATCATCTCGTCGGCGACCCGGTCCGTGGCCTTGGCCCAGGCGTCGACGACCTTGTTGTACTTCTCGCCCTTGGTGATCAGGCCGTCGGCGTACTGCTGCTCGTACTCTTCGACCAGGGTACGGGTGGCGGCGACGATCTCGACCTTCTTGGCCGGGATCACGATGTCGTCCTTGCCGAAGGAGATGCCGGCCTTGGCCGCTTCCTTGAAGCCCAGACCCATCATCTGGTCGGCGAAGATCACCGTCGCCTTCTGACCGCAGTGGCGATAGACCACGTCGATCAGGTTGCCGATTTCCTTCTTGGTCAGGTTCTTCTCGAGCAGGCGGTAACCCACGTTCGGGTTCTTCGGCAGCAGGGCGCCCAGCTTCATCCGGCCAGGCGTCGTATCGATGACCTTAGTCACCTCGTTGCCTTCGGCGTCCTGTTCGGTCCAGCGCGCCTTGATGCGGGTGTGCAAGGTGACGACGGCGGCGTCGAGCGCTGCGTCGATCTCGCCGATGTTGGCGAACAGCTTGCCTTCGCCCGGCTCACCGTCCTTGACCAGCGACAGGTAGTACAGGCCCAGGACGATGTCCTGCGACGGCACGATGATCGGCTTGCCGTTGGCGGGCGACAGGATGTTGTTGGTCGACATCATCAGGACGCGCGCTTCCAGTTGCGCCTCCAGCGACAGCGGCACGTGGACAGCCATCTGGTCGCCGTCGAAGTCGGCGTTGAAGGCGGCGCAGACCAGCGGGTGCAGCTGGATGGCCTTGCCCTCGATCAGCTTGGGCTCGAACGCCTGGATGCCCAGACGGTGAAGCGTCGGCGCGCGGTTCAGCATGACCGGGTGCTCGCGGATCACCTCTTCGAGGATGTCCCACACCTGAGGTTGCTCGCGCTCGACCATGCGCTTGGATTGCTTGACGGTGCCCGACAGGCCCTTGGCGTCCAGGCGCGCATAGATGAACGGCTTGAACAGCTCGAGCGCCATCTTCTTGGGCAGGCCGCACTCGTGCAGCTTAAGGTCGGGACCCACGACGATGACCGAACGACCCGAATAGTCGACGCGCTTGCCCAGAAGGTTCTGGCGGAAGCGGCCCTGCTTGCCCTTCAGCATGTCGGCCAGCGACTTCAGCGGACGCTTGTTGGCGCCCGTGATCACGCGACCACGACGGCCGTTGTCGAACAGGGCGTCGACGGATTCCTGCAGCATCCGCTTTTCGTTGCGGATGATGATGTCCGGCGCGCGCAGCTCGATCAGGCGCTTCAGGCGGTTGTTCCGGTTGATGACCCGGCGATACAGGTCGTTCAGGTCGGAGGTCGCGAAACGACCGCCGTCCAGCGGCACCAGCGGACGCAATTCCGGCGGGATGACCGGCACGACCGTCAGGATCATCCACTCGGGCTTGTTGCCGCTCTCGAGGAACGCCTCGATCAGCTTCAGGCGCTTGGAGGCCTTCTTGGCCTTCATTTCCGAAGGGCTGTCGGCCAGCTCGCCACGGTGGCGCTCGGCCTCCGAGTGCAGGTCGATGCCCATCAGCAGGTTGCGCACGGCCTCGGCGCCGATTTCGGCGGTGAAGCCGTCATCGCCGAACTCGTCCTGATAGCGATAGAACTCGTCTTCCGTCAGCAGCTGGTTCTGCTTCAGCGGGGTCAGGCCCGGCTCGGTGACGATGTAGTTCTCGAAGTAGAGCACGCGCTCCACGTCCTTCAGCGCCATGTCCAGCATCAGCGAGATGCGCGACGGCAGCGACTTCAGGAACCAGATGTGGGCGACCGGGCTGGCCAGTTCGATGTGGCCCATCCGCTCGCGCCGAACGCGGGCCAGGGTGACCTCCACGCCGCACTTCTCGCAGATGATGCCCTTGTACTTCATGCGCTTGTACTTGCCGCACAGGCATTCGTAGTCCTTGGTCGGGCCAAAGATACGGGCGCAGAACAGGCCGTCACGCTCGGGCTTGAACGTCCGGTAGTTGATGGTCTCGGGCTTCTTGATCTCGCCGAACGACCACGAGCGGATCTTTTCGGGAGACGCGAGAGCGATCTTGATCTGGTCGAAGGTCGGAGTGACCGGGACCGCGTTGAAGATGTTCAGGACTTCCTGGTTCATCTTGTTTTCCTTCTGCGGGATAACCGCGAAATTTATACAGATGGAGAGAGCGAGGACCGTCCCTCCCCGCTTGCGCGGGGAGGGTTCATTCGGTCGGTCAGCTGTTCTCCAGCTCCACGTTCAGACCCAGCGAACGCATTTCCTTGATGAGAACGTTGAAGCTCTCGGGAATGCCGGCCTCGAAGCTGTCGTCGCCGCGGACGATAGCCTCGTAGACCTTGGTCCGGCCGGCCACGTCGTCGGACTTCACCGTCAGCATCTCCTGCAGGGTGTAGGCGGCGCCGTAGGCTTCCAGAGCCCACACCTCCATCTCCCCGAAGCGCTGACCGCCGAACTGCGCCTTGCCGCCCAGCGGTTGCTGGGTGACCAGCGAGTACGGACCGATGGAGCGGGCGTGGATCTTGTCGTCGACCAGGTGGTGCAGCTTCAGCATGTAGATGTAGCCGACCGTGACCGGACGCTTGAACTGCTCGCCGGTCTGACCGTCATAGACGATCGACTGACCGGAGCGCTCCAGGCCTGCCTTCTCCAGCAGGTCCTCGATGTCCGAGATGTGCGCGCCGTCGAACACCGGGGTGGCGAACGGAACGCCCTTGGACAGGTTCTGCGCCAGCTCGACCAGCTCATGCTCGTCCTGCGGCAGAGGGGTGTCCTCGCCGTAGATGCCGGTCAGGTGATCGATCAGCGCCTGCTTCTGGCCGCCGCCCTGCCAGGCTTCCAGCAGACCCTGGATCTGACGACCCAGGCCCGCGGAGGCCCAACCCAGGTGGGTTTCGAAGATCTGGCCGATGTTCATGCGCGAGGGCACGCCCAGCGGGTTCAGAACGACGTCGACCGAGGTCCCGTCTTCCAGGTGCGGCATGTCCTCGATCGGCAGGATCTTGGAGATGACGCCCTTGTTGCCGTGACGGCCGGCCATCTTGTCGCCGGGCTGAAGCTTGCGCTTCACGGCCACGAAGACCTTGACCATCTTCATCACGCCGGGCGGCAGTTCGTCGCCGCGTTGCAGCTTCTCGACCTTGTCTTCGAAGCGACGGTCCAGAGCCTTCCGCGAATCCTCGAAGGCCTTCTTCATGGCCTCGAGCTCACCCATGGCCTTCTCGTCGTCGAGAGCGATCTGCCACCACAGGCCGCGCGACAGCTCGCCCAGCTTGGCTTCGGTGACTTCACCGCGACCCAGACCCTTCGGACCCGAGACGGCGTTCTTGCCGGTCAGCAGCGGACGCAGGCGGCCGTAGACGTTGCGTTCCAGGATCGCGAGTTCGTCGTCGCGGTCCTTGCCCAGGCGTTCGATCTCGTCGCGCTCGATCGACATGGCGCGCTCGTCCTTGTCGACGCCGTGGCGGTTGAACACGCGCACGTCGACGATGGTGCCGGCGACGCCGGGCGGCAGGCGCAGGGAGGTGTCGCGAACATCGGAAGCCTTCTCGCCGAAGATGGCGCGCAGCAGCTTCTCTTCCGGGGTCATCGGGCTCTCGCCCTTCGGCGTCACCTTGCCGACCAGGATGTCGCCCGGTTGCACTTCGGCGCCGATGGCCACGATGCCGGCCTCGTCGAGGTTGCGCAGGGCTTCCTCGCCGACGTTCGGGATGTCGCGGGTGATTTCTTCCGGCCCGAGCTTGGTGTCACGCGCCATCACTTCGAACTCTTCGAGGTGGATGGAGGTGAAGACGTCGTCGCGCACGATGCGCTCCGAGATCAGGATGGAGTCCTCGAAGTTGTAGCCGTTCCAAGGCATGAAGGCGACGAGCGCGTTCCGGCCCAGGGCCAGTTCGCCCAGGTCCGTCGACGGGCCGTCGGCGATCACGTCGCCGACCTTCACTTCATCGCCCACGCGCACGATCGGGCGCTGGTTGATGCAGGTCGACTGGTTGGAACGCTGGAACTTCGACAGGCGATAGATGTCGACGCCCGAACGGCCGGCGTCCTGCTCGTTCGTGGCGCGAACCACGATGCGGGTGCCGTCGATCTGCTCGACCACGCCGTCGCGGCGAGCCACGACCACGGCGCCCGAGTCACGGGCGACCACGGCTTCCATGCCCGTGCCGACCAGCGGCGCGTCGGACTGGACCAGGGGCACGGCCTGACGCTGCATGTTCGCGCCCATCAGTGCGCGGTTGGCATCGTCGTTTTCCAGGAACGGGATCAGGGCCGCAGCGACCGAAACCACCTGTTTCGGCGACACGTCCATCATGTCGACGTCGGCCTTGATCAGCAGCTGGGATTCACCGTTGATCCGGCCGGGGACCAAGTCATCGACGATCTCGCCGTTGTTCAGCTGAATGTTCGCCTGGGCGATCGTGTATTTCGATTCCTCCATGGCCGAGATGTAGACCACCTCGTCCTGGGCCTTGCCGTCCTTCACGCGACGGTAGGGGCTCTCGATGAAGCCGTACTTGTTGACCCGCGCGTGGGTGGCCAGCGAGTTGATCAGGCCGATGTTCGGGCCTTCCGGCGTTTCGATCGGGCAGATGCGGCCGTAGTGGGTCGGGTGAACGTCGCGGACTTCGAAGCCCGCGCGCTCGCGCGTCAGACCGCCCGGGCCAAGCGCCGAAAGGCGACGCTTGTGGGTGATCTCGGACAGCGGGTTCGTCTGGTCCATGAACTGCGACAGCTGCGACGAGCCGAAGAACTCACGAACCGACGCGGCGGCCGGCTTGGCGTTGATCAGGTCGTGCGGCATCACCGTGTCG
Organism: Brevundimonas sp. FV1ye28; assembly: GCF_058681135.1. Classification (NCBI taxonomy): domain Bacteria; kingdom Pseudomonadati; phylum Pseudomonadota; class Alphaproteobacteria; order Caulobacterales; family Caulobacteraceae; genus Brevundimonas; species Brevundimonas sp. FV1ye28. The sequence continues at coordinate 1,284,839 of NZ_CM178731.1, forward strand.
ATATCGACCGACGACATGCGCTCCTTGATCGCGCGCTCCATGCGCAGCAGGCCCACGCGGTACTGGTTTTCCAGCAGCTCGCCGACCGAACGGACCCGGCGGTTGCCCAGGTTGTCGATGTCGTCGATCTCGCCACGGCCGTCCTTCAGACCCACCAGGATCTGCAGAACCTTCAGCACGTCTTCCTTGCGCAGGACGCGGATCTCGTCGGAAACCTCGGGGGTCTCCAGACGCATGTTCATCTTGACCCTGCCCACGGCCGACAGGTCGTAGCGCTCGCTGTCGAAGAACAGCGAGTTGAACATCGCTTCGGCGGCTTCCGGGGTCGGCGGCTCGCCCGGACGCATGACGCGATAGACGTCGAACAGCGCGTCTTCACGGCTGGCCGACTTGTCGACGCGCAGGGTGTTGCGCATGTAGGCGCCGACCGTGACGTGGTCGATGTCCAGCACGTCGATGGTTGTGAAGCCCTTTTCTTCGAGCAGGGCGATCGAGGCGGCGTCCAGCTCGTCGCCGGCCTCCACATAGATCTCGCCGGTCTCGTAGTTGACGGCGTCGGCGGCCAGGTAGCGGGTCACCAGGGCGTCGGCGGCCAGCGACAGCGACTTGGTCGTGTCGCCCAGCTTCTTGGCGGCGCGTGCCGAGATCTTCTGGCCGGCCGAGGCGACGACTTCACCGGTGTCGGCGTCGACCAGGTCGAACTCCGGCTTCACCCCGCGCCAGCGTTCCGGCTTGTAGGGCGTGACCCAGCCTTCGCCGCGCTTCTCGTAGGGGACGGTCTCGTAGAAGGTGCGCAGGATCTCCTCGCCGTCCATGCCCAGGGCATAGAGGAAGGTCGAGGCCGGCAGCTTGCGGCGACGGTCGATGCGGACGAACACGATGTCCTTGGCGTCGAACTCGAAGTCGAGCCACGAGCCGCGGTACGGGATCACGCGAGCGGCGAACAGCAGCTTGCCCGACGAGTGGGTCTTGCCCTTATCGTGGTCGAAGAAGACCCCCGGCGAACGGTGCATCTGCGAAACGATCACCCGCTCGGTGCCGTTGACGATGAAGGTCCCCTTGTCCGTCATCAGGGGGATGTCCCCCATGTAGACGTCCTGTTCCTTGATGTCCTTGACCGAGCGCGCGCCGGTTTCCTCGTCAGCCTCGAAGACGATCAGGCGCAGCTTGACCTTCAGTGGCGCGGCATAGGTCATGTCGCGCTGGATGCATTCCTCGACGTCGTACTTGGGGTCCTCAAACTCGTAGGACACGTATTCCAGCACGGCGCGTTCGTTGAAGTCCTTGATCGGGAAGACCGACTTGAAGACCGCCTCGATGCCCTGGTCCCGGCGGACGCCCGGACGGACCTCGCGCTGCAGGAACTGCTCGTAGGACGCGCGCTGAACCTCGATCAGGTTCGGCATCGCCACCGCTTCGGGGATACGCCCGAATGATTTGCGGATGCGCTTCTTGCCGGTGAAGGTCGTGGCCGATGCGATCTGACCGTTGATGGTGAGACCGTTCAGGACGTCAGTCATTCAATGTTTCCCATGACGCACCTGGGGGAAGGCGCGCGTGAATGCAGCAGCACGGCGACGCGCCAATCCTTGCCGGAAAGGGCCCGTGCCGTGACAATCGGTTTCGGCCTCCACCCTCGACGCCGGGGCGTCAGGAGGCCTGAAATCTGAAGAGCTCCCTGGGTAAGGAGCCACGCCTTCGCTCGGTCGGAGGGCGACGGACCGGGCCTCGGCGCTTTCGCGCAGACTCATGTGAGCTGTTGCGGAGAGCGGACATATACGCGCTTCTCAGGCGAAATAAAGGCCCGCATACGATTTCCGCCGACTTCGCAAGCGGTTTTTCTTCGGCTAGCGTCCGGGCATGAAAATCATCCCCATCTTCGTCGCCTGCACCCTTGGAGCGGCCGCCCTCTCCGCCTGCGCCACCGCGCCAGACGAGGTCATCGTCACCAGCAACGACCCGCGCGTCCACTCCACCCCTGAGGAATACAACGCCGGCCAGGCCGCCTATCTCGCCTGGAACGGCGCCCGCCGCGGCTGGACCACCACGCCCTCGGGCCTCCAGTATCGCCGCGAAGGCCGGGCCCATCCCGAGGGCGCTCAACCCACCGCGACCTCGACCGTCAGCGTCCACTACGAGGGGACCTTCATCGACGGCCGCAAGTTCGATTCGTCCTATGACCGAGGCGAGCCGGCCGAGTTCCCGCTGAACCGCGTCATCAAGGGCTGGACCGAGGGCGTCGCCCTTATGCGCGTCGGCGAGACCTTCCACTTCGCCATCCCCGCCGACCTCGCCTACGGCGCCCGCTGGGTCGGCGGCGACGAAATCCCGCCCAACTCGACCCTCCTGTTCAAGGTCGAGTTGCTGGAGGTGAAGTAGGAATCCCTCTCCCGGCGGGAGAGGGATTGAGGCCCGCAGAGCGTAGCGATGCGTCTTGGCCGAAAGGGTGAGGGGCAGCCTTCACCGGCGAAGCCAATCCCTCACCATTTCACGCTTCCAATCGCTGCGCTGTTGGACGCTCAAGCCCTCTCCCAACCGGAGAAGGATCAACACTCACGCTTGACAACATGTCGCACCTGGGAGCGATCTGCCCGCCTGTTCAGCGCCGGATCCCCACCCATGAAGCGTCTCGCCGTCTCCGCCTGTCTCGCGACCCTCCTCCTCGCCGCCGCCCCGGCCTTCGCCCAGACCGCGCTCCAGACCCCGCCGACGCCCCAGCCCATTCCCGCCGTCGTCGACCAGGCCTGGCCCGGAGTCGTCCGGCTTGAGGTCGACGCCACCGACCTGAACCGCCGCATCTATCAGGTGCGCGAGACCATCCCGGTCGAGCGCGCCGGTCCGATGACCCTGTTCTTCCCCCAATGGCTGCCCGGCAACCACGGCCCCGTCGGACCGGTCACCCAGCTGGCGGGCCTGATGTTCACGGCGAACGGCCAGCGGGTGGAGTGGGTGCGCGACGCCCTCAGCCCCTATGCCTACCACATCGTCGTGCCGGCCGGCGCGACCGAGCTGGTGGCCGAGTTCCAGCACCTGTCGCCCACGACGGGCGCCCAGGGCCGGATCACGATGACGGCCGAGATGCTGAACATCCAGTGGGAGAAGATGCTGCTCTACCCCGCCGGCCGCTCGCACCGGAACATCACCATGCAGGCCAGCGTCACCCTGCCCGAGGGTTGGGACTACGGCACGGCGCTGCGTCCCGACACCACCACCGGCGCCACCACCACCTTCCAGGCGGTCCCGCTCGACGTCTTGGTCGACAGCCCGATGTTCGCCGGCGAACACTATCGCCAGATCGATCTCGACCCGGGCGGCCGGTCCCCGGTCCTGCTGAACATCGTCGCCGACACCGAGGCCAACATCGCCCCGACGGACGAACAGATCGGCATCCTGCGCTCCCTGGTCGTCCAGGCGGACCGCCTGTTCGGCACGCGTCAGTATGACCACTACGACTTCCTGGTCGCCATGACCGACCGCCTGGGCGGCATCGGCCTGGAGCATCACCGCAGTTCCGAGAACAGCGTCGACCCCGGCTTCTTCACCGACTGGGCGTCCAAGCTGGGCGACCGCGACCTGCTCAGCCACGAATACACCCACTCCTGGGACGGCAAATACCGTCGTCCGGCCGGACAGGACGTCGCCAACTTCAACCTTCCCATGCAGAACGAGCTTCTCTGGGTCTACGAGGGCCAGACCCAGTTCTGGGGCAAGGTGCTCGCCGCACGGTCGGGCCTGCACAGCCGACAACAGGCGCTCGACGCCCTGGCGATGGACGCCGCGACCTATGACACGACCGTCGGTCGCGAATGGCGGGCGCTGCAGGATACGGTCAACGACCCGATCATCTCCCAGCGCCGTCCCATCGGCTGGCGCTCGTGGCAGCGCAGCGAGGACTACTATGTCGAGGGCCAGCTGATCTGGCTCGACGCCGACACCCTGATCCGCGAGCAGACCAATGGCAGGAAGTCGCTCGACGACTTCGCCCGCGCCTTCTTCGGTGTGCAGGAAGGCGATTACAGCGCGAACCCCTACACCTTCGAGACGGTCGTCGAGACGCTCAACGGCGTCATGGAGCACGACTGGGCGACCTTCCTGCGCACCCGCCTGGACGGCCACGGCCCGGGAGCGCCGCTGGACGGCCTGACGCGCGGCGGCTACCGCCTCGTCTACACCGACACCATGAGCGACTATCAGAAGACGCTTTGGGCCGAGTACGGCCGCAACGACTTCATCTACTCGCTCGGTTTCATGACCGGCGGCGACAACACCATCTCCAGCGTCCAGTGGAATAGCCCGGCCTTCGAACAGGAACTGGCCATCGGCATGCAGATCATCGCCGTCAACGGCGACGCCGCATCGGCCGCCAACCTCCGCGCCGCCGTCACCGCCGCCAAGGGCACGGCCGAAAAGATCGAACTCATCGTCCGCGACGGAGCCCGCTACCGCACGGTCGTCTTCGACTACCACGACGGCCTGAAATACCCGCACCTCGAACGGATCGAAGGCACGCCGGACCGCCTGGGCGACCTGTTCACGGCGAGAAGGCGCTGATCCTTCCCTCTCCCGGCGGGAGAGGGCTTGAGCGCACAACGGCTTGCCGTCCTCCCCGCTCTCTCTCACCGTGCACCCCGGCGAAGGCCGGGGTCCAGATGGAGGTCACCAAAGGTTCAGGCAGCACGCCGACACCTCATCCCGGCTGCCTGGGCGCTTGATCTGGACCCCGGCCTTCGCCGGGGTGCGGATAAGGGCGTCCAAGTTTGGCCAAACACGCCCCGAATCCCCCAACGATTCCAACGCCCCGAACTTTTAAGAGCCCTCCGAACCGGCGCCCCCTCGAACATGCCTTATGATGGGAGCCATCCCGTCGTTGGGGAAGGCGTCCTGGGCCCAGGACCCGGACGTGCGGCGGGACCGATCGTAGCGGGATTGTTCGAGGGGCGTGAAACCTCGGAGCCCGGCGGGCCTGAGCCTGCCGCCCGTCGCGGGCCTATCGCCTAAGGGTCCAAAGGACCCGGGATTCGTGGCCGGTCTTCGCCGAGGCGGGGATGCAGGCCCCCCCGGGGTGTCCGTAAACCCGCTGGGCGACGCTCGCGGACCCGGTCGGGGACGGAGCCTCGGCGCGAGCCGAAAACACAATCAATCGGTCCCCGTAACGCGAAAGCAGGGGGCCACCTCGGTTCCGGGCGACCGCCCAGGCTCCGTCGACTTCCCCACACCTTCCCGCCCCCGGGCGAGGAAGCGATGAATCACGCCTTCCCTCGCCCCGGCGAGACCGTTAATCCAGTCCCATCGACCGGCTTGGTCCGGCCGCAGATCCCGGCGACACATCCCGCATGAGCCACACCCGCCACGACAATCTCGAAGCGGCTCTGGCGCGGGTCTTCGAGGATCGGAACACCAAGGCCAGCTGGTTCGCCCTGACCGGCGGCGAGTTGCTGTTCTCGGCGGGCGACGAGCCAGACAGCCTCTATCTGGTCCGCTCGGGCCGCCTCGGCGTCTTCCGCCAGGACGAGGACCAGCCGCCCCAGTTCCTCGGCGTCATCAAGCCCGGCGAACCCGTCGGCGAGATGGCCCTGATCGCCGGCACGCCCCATTCCGCCAGCGTCGTGGCGCTGCGCGATTCCGAGATCCTCGCCCTGCCGCGCGAAGTCTTCTTCGACGCCGTCCGCACCCAGCCCGACGTCATGATCGAGCTGTCGCGCCTGATGCTGCACCGGGCCAGGGAGCGCTCGCCCGGCGTCACCGAGCCAAGCGTCTTCGGTTTCATCTCGGTTCGCGGCCGCCCCATCCGCCCCTTCGTCGACCGCGTCGCCGCCGCCGTGGAGGCGCAAGGCCGCACCTGCCAGGTCATCGACCATTCGGCCCTGTCCTCGGTCTCCGAATGGTTCTCACGCATGGAGGACACCCACGACTTCGTCCTCTATGTCGCCGAGCTGGACGAGCCTTCCTGGGCCAATCTCTGCGCCCGTCAGGTCGATCGTCTGTTCCTGGTCGGAGACGCCCTGACGGTCCCGCCGTCGAACATCCCCATTCGCACCGCCCACGGCCTGCAGCAGTTCACCGACCTGATCCTGCTGCGGGATCCGCGCATGCGCCGGCCGGCCAATACCTCGGTCTGGCTCGACGCCATCAACCCCGGCCGCTGGTTCCACGCGGTGGAGGGCGACGCCGCCGACGCGGCTCGCATCGCCCGCATCGTCACCGGCACGGCCATCGGCCTGGTTCTGTCCGGCGGCGGTGCCCGCGCCTATGCCCACATCGGTGCCATCCGCGCCCTGCACGAAGCCGGGGTGCGGTTCGACTTCCTCGGCGGCTCCTCCATGGGCGCCGTCGTCGCGGCCGGTCCGGCCCTGGGCTGGACCGACGACGAACTGGACGCCCGCATCCGCACCGCCTTCGTCCGCTCGGATCCCTTGTCGGACCTCGCCTTCCCCATCATCGCCATGACCCGCGCCGGCAAGGTCGCGGGCCTGTTGCAGGACGCCTATGGCGAGATCGACATCGCCGACATGCCCCTGCCCTTCTTCGCCTGTTCGTCGAACCTGACGAGCGGCCGGATCGAGGTACACCGTCGTGGCCTTCTGCGCCGGGCCATGCGGGCCTCCATCTCCATTCCCGGAGTCATGCCGCCGGTCGTCATCGACGGCCAGGTCCTGGTCGACGGTGCGGTCATCAAGAACTTCCCGACCGACGTGATGCGATCGATGAACGCCGGTCCGATCGTCGGCATCGACATGTCCCAGACGCGCGGCGTAGATCCGGCGACCCTCGCCAATCCGCCGTCCTGGTGGCGCTGGATCGTCTCCGGGGCCTGGAAGAAGGGGCCGCCGATCGTCTCGGTCCTCATGCGCTCCGCCACCATCACCACGGACGCCGACATGGAAGCCTCACGCGCCGAGGCGGACCTGCTGATCCTGCCCGAGCCAGAGGGATCCGACATCCGCGACTGGAAGGTCTATGAGCCCGTCGTCGAGGCCGGCCACGCGGCGGCGATCGCGGCCCTGTCGGGGCTGGACGGCCCCATCGAGACCCTGCGCCAGCGCCCCGACGTCACCGCCTCCCCCCTGGACCAGGGCGAGGCAGACGCCGAGACCGACGCCGCCTGATTTTCCCGAAAGGATCGCGCCCATCCCATCCGTGCACCCCGGCGAAGGCCGGGGTCCAGATAACGAATACAGGCCGGGGGGCTCGGATCCTGCCAACCGATTGCGCCATCCAGCCCCCGGGCAGTGGCCAAGGCACACAGACTGCAGGCAACATTCGATCCCAGCACGCCTCAGCCCCACAGCCAACGCGCCGATCACGATCTCTACTGTGGGGAAGGAATGGTACCACCTCTCAGGCTTGAACTGAGGACCTCCGGTTCCACAAACCGGCGCTCTAACCAACTGAGCTAAGGTGGCGCAACGTTCCTAAAATGCCGACAGGTCCAGGACCGAACCGGCGAAGGGCGACGCGAGCCGCGTTCTCTAGCGGCGCCGCGTGCGACGATCAAGACCAGTGTGGCCCCTCTCGCGTTTCAGGAAAAGAAAAACACCGTCATTCGCGAGCGGGCTCTCAGGCCGCTGACGCTCCATCTGGATCGCTGAACGAAAAACGCCCCGAGGTTTCCCTCGGGGCGCATTCCTTGGTCTGTTTCCGGGCCGATGCTTAGTCCGGCAGGTTGAACCTGACGGTGAAGCGAACCGTACCCCCGGTAGCCACGCCGTCGACCGAACGGGGCGACAGGCGAGCACTGCGGGCAGCCGACAGAGCGGCACGACCGAAGCCGGCGCCCGACGGGGTTTCCGAGACGACCGAGCATCCGGAGACGCTGCCGTTCGCGTTGACGGTGCAGCTCAGATCCGCGCTGCCCGAGAGGCCACGCTCGAGTGCGCGATCCGGGTAGGTCGGCGAAGGCTGACGCGCCCAGCTCGGGTTCGTGATCACAGGCGGGCGAACCGGAGCAGGCGGGGCCGGAGGCGGCGGAGGTCCGGGGACGATCACGGGCGGACCCGTATATTCGACCCGGTCTTCCTTCTTCGTCGGCTCGATCGGAAGCGTGATCGGCGGCGGAGGCGCCTGGGTGTTGATGACCGGCGGACGGACCTGCAGCTTGGGCGGCGGCGGGGTGTCCGGCGGAGGCGGAGGCGGCGGGGGCGGCGGGGGCGGCGGGATCGGTTCTACGATCTCGACGTCCACGGCGTCGTCCGAATACTCCTGAAGGCGCAGCTCGAACCTAGTCTTCTGGAGGTAGAAGATCATGATCGCGAACAGCACGGTGACGGTGCCGAGGGCGATCAGCCAGATGCCGGGCGAGACCCCCATGAAGCCCTTCTTGCGAGGGGCGTCATAGCGACTGCGGTGATACTCAACGGGTGTGTCTGTCATCTGTGACTTCCCCTACTGCGGCGCGTTGTCTTCGCCGACCAGGGCGACGGAGTAGAAGCCGTTGTCCTGCAAAGCGTTCATGACCTGCATGAAGTCACCGTAGCGGGTCTGCTGGTCGCCACGGATGAAGATACGCTCCTCTTCCGGATTACGTGTCCGGATCGTGGTGCGCAGATCTTCGCCCAAGGCCTCCGGGCTGGTCCGGAAGTCGCCGAGGAAGACGTCGCCATCGTTCTGGATGGAGATGAACACCGGCTTTGGCGGATTCTCCTGGGGCGGGGCCACGGCCGTCGGCAGCTTCACCTCGATCGACACGGTGGCGAGCGGTGCCGCCACCATGAAGATGATGAGGAGAACCAGCATGATATCAACGAAAGGCGTGACGTTGATGTCGCTGTTCTGCTCGACGTTATACTTACCGCCGCCGCCGCCTGAAAGTTTGGCGGCCATCCGTCTTACGCTCCCTTGTCGAGTTGACGCGAGATGGCGTTGATCAGCTCAGCGTTGAAGCCGTCCGAACGGGTGCCGTAAGCCGAGATGCGCGTGTTGAAGTAGTTGTAGAAGATAACGGCCGGGATAGCGGCGAACAGGCCGATACCGGTGGCGAGCAGGGCTTCAGCGATACCCGGAGCAACGACGGCCAGGTTGGTCGTGTTCGACTGGGCGATACCGATGAAGGAGTTCATGATGCCGTAAACAGTACCGAACAGACCCACGAACGGGCCGGTCGAACCGGTCGAAGCCAGGAACTGTTGGCCACCCGAAAGGCGGGCGGCGAGACCGGCTTGCACGGCCGAGACGGCTTGCTGAGCGCGCAGCAGGGCCGAGTCGGCGTGATCGCCATGAACGTTCAGGCCGGCTTGGCGCGACAGTTCGATTTCGTCGGTGGCGGCGGCGGCCATGTCAGCCAGCGGGTTGCCGTCGAACTCGTCCGACGTGGCCACGCGGCGCATGTCAGCGATCGTACGGGTGCTGCGGAAGGCTTCCAGGAACTGGTCGGTCTTGCGGTTCAGGCCGCCGAACTCGAGCAGTTTGATGAGCAGCAGGGTCCAGGAGAAGATCGAGGCCAGCAGCAGGCCGATCATGACGATCTTAACGACGATGCCGGCTTCCATGAACATGGAGATCGGCGTGATGTCGCCGTGGCCCGAGCCACCGACGGCGTCGCCGACCGATTCCGGATCGGCTTCGGCGGGGGCGGCAGCTGCGGGAGCGGCCGGGGCTGCAGTGGTCGGAGCGGCAGCGGCCGGAGCGGCTGCGTCAGGGGCTGCCGGGGCCTGAGCCAGAGCCGGCGAGCCCGCCATCAGGACGGCGGCGCCGGCCAGGGCGAGAAGGGTGTTGGTCTTAATCATGTGTCGCCAGTTCCTGCTTTTTCGTCTGACTCGTGGAACCAAAGGATCGAGGCGCGTCAGGGCGCCCCGCCCTCTATGAAAAATCGGTTGTCCCACCGGCCGGCCGGGATGGCCCTACGGCGGAACGCCTTCTGTCGCACCCGGTTGCCTTGAAAGGCGTCCATCGGCGGGTTGGTCGAGGCCCGATGACACGGGTGTCACACAGGCTCCGGCCGCTCACGCAAAGAAAGCGGTCAAGCTCCTTTGGCGAACCGATAACAGAGCGTCAAGGCTTCCGAGGTGCTTTTCGCCCCCTGAGCGAGCGCGGCGTCCGAAACGTGCAATGTCTTACCGCTGCTGCATTTCAGCGTTAGGTTAATCGACCCCGCCGATGCCGAACGGACTTCCCGGGCTGACGTTGGGGAACGGGCGTTCGCAGAGGCGAAACCGAGCGTCGTCCGCGCAGGAATGCGAGACAGTGACGCACCCTGCAGCGTGCGGCCACGGCCTGCGCGATCGGTTCGATCGCAGGCGATTGAGACTGAGGGAAAAAGGAGTGGTGCCTGGAGGCGGGTTCGAACCACCGACACATGGATTTTCAATCCATTGCTCTACCAGCTGAGCTATCCAGGCGCCGCGCCGAAGCGCGAGAGGCGGGTCTATAAGCGAGCCGAAACGGGGTGTCCAGCCGTTCAATCGTCGTTTTCGGGATCGTTGTCGGGCAGCGGCTCGTCGGTCTCAGGCAGGACATAGGACCCGACCAGCCAGCGCTGCAGATCAAGGTCCGCACAGCGCTTGGAGCAGAAGGGCTTGTAGGCTTCGACCTTGGGATGTTTCCGACAGATCGGGCAGTTCGCGCCGCCGGCGTCGTTCGCAGTCGTCATGGCTCAACCCTCATCGATGACGAAACGCCCGACCGGAACCTGCGGGTCCGCGACGACACTGGCTCTGGGTCCCAGACCCGCCGCCAGGGGCGCTGCAACCGCCGCCTCTTCCGGCGAGCAGCGCGCGACGAAGCGGGGGCTCGTGGTGTCGCTGAGCATGGAGTGTCTCAACCGCCGCACGATATCGATGGCGCGGGTCGTCGCCGAGCGCCGACCGCCCGTATTCAGTATCTCTTCCACCGGCGTCGTCCGCCACGGCAGGGCCAGTTGGAGAAGGCCGAACCGGCTCACCGGCCCGAATGACGCGTCGTCGCCCGCGAAGGCCGCCTTCGCCATCTCCGTGATCTGCCCGGGATCCAGCGCCGTTCCGACTAGGTCCACGGCCAACAGACCGCCCCAGCCGCTCAGACGGATCATCCGTGCCGCCTGCTTCAGCCCCTCCCGGTTCGCCTGCGTCCGCCCCTTGCGGGGATCCCGACCGGGGAGATGCATATAGTCTATATCGACGGCAATCAGGGCCCGTGTCCGCTGCACCGCCACGTCCAGCGCCCATTGGGGAAAGACGCCGCCGGCGGCCAACGCTTCATCCTCGGCATCCCAGCTCGCCTGGATCGCCTCGACGCCAGTGATCGGTGTCACGCCCGGCGCGAAGTGTCGCAGTCTCTGGATCACATCGGGGCCGGTCGAGATCAGGCGAGGCCTGCCCTCCCCGGCTCCAATCCGTTTCAGCACGGGCCCCTTGGTCTCGCGCGGCTCCGCCGTCACTTCGACCTCGATGATGTCGCCCGTCCGGATCGCCTCCCCCTTGCCCAAGGGCAGAAAGCCGGCCTTGTCCCCGCCCAACTCGACGAAGGCCGCCTTGAAGGCGCCGGCCGGCTCGATCACCCGCCCCACGCTCCGCGCGCCCAGCCGATTCTGCGGCGGCACATCGTCTCTCTGGATGATCAGGCGTTCAAAGCGGCCGTCCCGCGACACAATGCCCCGGATCTCGCCGGGCGTGTCGTCCAGGAAAACCTCGACCTCGCTCATGTCCGCCAGCCGGCGCCCGCCAGCAGGTTGACGGTCTCGGGCAACGGCAGACCCATCACAGCGGGATGGCTGCCGATGATGCGCAGCACGAAGGCGGCCGCCGGTCCCTGGATGCCATATCCGCCCGCCTTGCCTCGCCAGTCGCCACCGGCGATGTAGTCGGCGATCTCGGCCTCCGACAGGCGTTTGATGGAGACGCGGGTGTCCACAACCCGATGCGTCACCCGTTCCCCGACCGCCACGGCGACACCGGTAAAGACCCGGTGATTCCGCCCCGACAGCAGACGCAGGAATTTCTCCGCCTCTGCCACGTCTGCGGGCTTCTCCAGCAATCGACGTCCCACGGCCACGACCGTATCGGCGGCCAGGACGACGGCACCCGGCGACCGCGCCGCCGTCGTCTGGGCCTTGGTACGCGCCAGCCGCACGGCCAGCCGCGAAGGCGTCTCATCCTTCAGCGGGGTCTCATCGATATCGGCGGGATCGATACGATCGGGTTTGATCCCGATCAGCGCCAGCAGTTCGATGCGGCGCGGGCTGGCCGAGGCCAGCACGAGTTCAGGCTTGGGGCTCACCCCTGCCCTTACTTGAAGCGATAGGTGATGCGACCCTTGGTCAGGTCATAGGGGGTCATCTCGACCAGCACCTTGTCCCCGGCCAGCACGCGGATGCGGTTCTTGCGCATCTTGCCGGCGGTGTGGGCGATGATTTCGTGGTCGTTTTCGAGCGTCACGCGGAACGTGGCGTTCGGCAGCAGTTCGCTGACGGTGCCGGGAAACTCGAGCAGTTCTTCCTTAGCCATGCGGCCTCTCGCGCCCTTGAATACGAATCAAGGCCCGCGCCGGACGAAAGCGCGAGCCGTAAGAAGTCGGCGCTAATGCACCAGATGAGGGAGAAAGTCGAGTTCAGCCGCGTCGATAGAGCGCGCACACCAATGTAAACAGCCGCCGCGCCGTCTCATGGTCGATCACCACCTTGCCGTCCAACCGTGCCTTCAGCAGTTCGGCGCCTTCGTTGTGCAGCCCTCGCCGCCCCATATCGACGGCCTCGATCTGGCTGGCCGATGATCCACGCAGCGCCTCGTAGTAGCTGTCGCAGATCATCAGATAGTCCTTCAGCACGCTCTTCATCGGCGTCAGGCTGAGGGCATAGGTCCGGCTGTAGTCCACGCCGGTGATGTCGAAGACCAGCCGGTTGTCCTGCAACGAGAGCTTCAGCCCATATGGCCCGCCCTCCGCGCCCTCCGGCTCGAAGACGTTCTTCTCGATCAGGTCGAAGATCGCCACCCGCCGCTCGTGCTCGATCTCGGCCGTGCCGGACGGTAGGGTCGCTTCGTCCAGATCGACGGACGCCAGGCGATGATCGCTCACGATTTCGCCCCCTCAGGCGAAGTGTCGAGATGGGTCGGTGCCACCCGCGCGGGCCAGCGTTCCGACAGATCGGTCACCACCGCGTCCAGGCACTCGACGTCGACCCTTAGGTCCCCGCCGCCCGCGAACATCAGAATGGCCCGCCCGCCCGGCGCCTCGCCCTCGAAGAAGTGGATCGCCAGCAGCTCCAGCGGCGTGTCCGGCAAGCGCGGCAGACCCCGGCTCTTGACCGCCAGGACGTCGCCGAACTGCATCGCGGCGCGCACGCGCGTCCCGCCGCACTCCCAGCAGAACCGGCTCAGTTGGATGGTCAGCCGACGCGCCGCCTTTTCCCACACGATGTCTGCGGGCCTCAGGATCGCATCCTGTAGCGCGGCCGAGATGATCGCCAGATCCTCTCCGTCCTCGGCCAGCAGGCGCAGGGGCTCATTCGCCCCGCCGCCGCTCACCGCGCGGATGGCGTCCTGCTCCTCGCGATCAAGCGCCTCAGTGGTCATCACCCGGTCCCTCGACGGGCGGACCCTTGATCCGCCGGATATCGGCCCCGCAGGCGCCGAGCTTTTCTTCCAAACGCTCGAACCCGCGATCCAGATGATAGACCCGACCGATATTGGTGTCGCCCTCGGCAACCAGACCGGCGATGACCAGGCTGACAGACGCCCGAAGGTCGGTCGCCATGACCGGGGCGCCTTTCAGCTTCTCGACGCCCGTGACATGGGCCTCACCGGCGTGAACCGAGATCTCGGCCCCCAGCCGCGCCAACTCCGGCGCATGCATGAAGCGGTTCTCGAAGATGTTCTCGTGGATCACGCTGACGCCCTCCGCCGTGGTCATCAGCGTCATGAACTGGGCCTGCAGGTCCGTGGCAAAGCCCGGATAGACTTCGGTCGCCACGTTCACGGCCTTCAGACGCTGCGACGGATCGCGTTTGACGATCACCCCGTCCTCGGTCGGGATGATCTCCACGCCCGCCTCGGTCATCTTGTCGCTGAGCGCCGTAATCAACTCGGCCCGGCCCTTCGTCAGCCTCACCTCGCCCCCCGCCATCGCGGCGGCGCAGGCATAGGATCCCATCTCGATCCGATCGGGAATCACCGACCATTCGCCGCCGCTCAGCGACGTGACCCCCTCGATCACCAGGGTGTCGGTGTCGATCCCCTCGATCTTGGCACCCATCATGACCAGACAGCGCGCCAGGTCGCCGATCTCCGGCTCGCGCGCGGCGCGTTTCAGCACCGTCGTCCCCTTGGCGAGGACAGCCGCCATCAATGTGTGCTCGGTGGCACCGACCGAGACGAACGGAAACTCGATCTCGGCCCCGACCAGACCCTTTGGGGCCGTGGCGGAGACATAGCCCTCCTCCAGCTCGATGATCGCGCCCAGACGCGTCAAGGCGTCGATATGCAGATCGACCGGCCGCGCCCCGATCGTGCAACCGCCCGGCAGTGAGACCTTGGCATGCCCGGTGCGCGCCAGCAGCGGCCCCAGAACGTTGAAGCTCGCCCGCATCTGGCGAACCAGATCATAGGGGGCGAAGGTCGATGTGATTTCCTTGGCGTCGAACAGCGTCTCCTGGCCGTCATGGCCGTCGCGCTCGTCCACGGTGATGCCGAACTGCTGCAGCAACCGACCCAGGAATTTGGTGTCCGCCAGACGGGGCATGTTGGTCAGCCGCAGCGTCTGATCCGTCAGGATCGACGCCGCCATCAGCTTGATGGCCGAGTTCTTGGCGCCGCTAACCGGAATCGATCCGTGAAGCGGGCCGTTGCCGTGAACCGTGATGCTGTCCATGTCGTCCTTGAGGCCGCGAGGATCGACTGTCCCGGCGAGCCGGCTATCTAGCGCGGGAGCCGGGTGTCGCGAAAGGGCCGCGCGGCGTCCTGGCGATGACTTTCAGTTGCCCGGCTTGTCGCGCTTCGGCGGGACTGCCTTCCGCCGTCTCAGATTCTCCCTCAGCGCCTTGGCCAGCCGCACGGTACGCTCGGCCCGATCGATTTCGCCGGGGGTGCGGGACGCGACGGCCGCCGTCTTGGAAGTTTCGGACGGTGGAACGTCGGTCGGTTCGGTCATCTTTTCACTCAGCCTCGGGAAAAGTTTCGGGGCAAGGGAAAATGGGCTTCCCCCCCGGCGGTTCAGTGGCTATACGGCCGCTTCCTCGGAACAGGCCGCCGTAGCTCAGTGGTAGAGCGCATCCTTGGTAAGGCTGAGGTCGTGGGTTCGATTCCCCCCGGCGGCACCATTCCGAAGCGATAAGGCCCGGTCGCGAGACCGGGCCTTTTTCGTATCCGTTCGATGAGAACGCCGCTGCCTCGCGCGTTTAGGCGCTTCCTCAGTCCTCGGCGATTCCGCGCTCCCGCCGGCCCTTGTCCTCGTCCCAGCTGAAGCCCAGCGACAACGACCGCGACCGCCCCGACGCGCCGTAGAACGAATCATACCCGCTGAACGGTCTCACTCGCGCGCCATAGGCGGCGCTGCCGTAGCCGTACCCACCTGGATCGCCATAGGCGCCATATCCGTATCCGGGATAGCCGTAGCCGTTCTTGGTCTGGGTATAGGCGAGGTCCAGCCGTCCGTTCTCACCGACCGGCATGGAGACGCCGACCGAGACCGAGCTGTAGTCGTTGGTCCCGATCGAGCCGCTGACGAAGCCATGCATTTCGCGGTCGTCCTGGGGCCCGCGTTCGGCGGCGAACGGCGTCGCATCGGTGGCGCGCGCCGAAACCCAGCGGTCGATCTGTTCCTGGGTCGTCAGATTGTGCGGCGTCGCCGTGACCACCTGGGACGCATCGGGCCGGGCATCCGTGGTCGGCGCCTCGGCCCCGACGACCACAGCCCCGGCGCCGCGCGGGGCGGTCGTCACCACGCCGTCCGGATCCACGGGAGAGAGGACGGCGGCCAGGGCGAGGACGATCAGCATGGGCGATACTCCGGACTGAGGTTCATCCTAACCCGGATTGAGGCCGGACCGTGATGGTGAAGTTTCGGCCCCACTTCCAGCACGGACGTCACGCCACCCCGTCGCCGCGCCCGAGCGGATCGGGCAAGGGCCTGCCCTCCTCCACGAACTGAAGTGCGACGGAGTTTATGCAGTAGCGCAGTCCGGTCGGCGGCGGGCCGTCTGGGAAGACATGCCCCTGATGGCTTCCACAACGCGCACAGGTCGTCTCGGTCCGGACCATGCCATAGGCGCGATCCTCGATGGCCGTCACATGGTCGTCGCTGACAGGCTGGGTGAAACTGGGCCAGCCGGTGCCGCTCTCGAATTTCGTCGTGGCCTTGAACAGCGGCAGACCGCATTCGCGACAGCAGAAGACCCCCGCCCGCTTCTCGCCCAGCAGCACCCCACAGAAAGGCGCCTCGGTGCCATGGCTCAGCAGCACACGCTTCTCTTCCGCGTTCAGATCGGCCTCCAGCGCCACGCGCTGACCCTCGGAGGGCGATGTCAGATCATATCCGGCGGCGGACAGGTTCGGGCGGGTGTCGGTGATGTCGGTCATGGACGGGAAATGGGGGCCGTCACCGACGGTTCCAAGGGGACATGGCCTTCCCCCTCCCACTCGGGGGAGGGTGGCCGAGCGCAGCGAGGTCGGGTGGGGACGGCAAGGCAAAAATCCACAAGACTACAAAACTGTACGAGATCGCCCTCGCCTCCCCACCCGGTCGCTTCGCGACCACCCTCCCCCGAGTGGGAGGGAGAACCGCGCGCGCTAAACGAAAAAAGTCGGGCGGGGTCTCCCCCGCCCGACCCTATCTCGATCAGTCCGCGCTCAAGCAGCGGGCGACCGCTCAGCCGCCGAACAGCGTCCCGACCCAGGTCCGCACGGCAGTCTCGTCCGCCGGATTGCCCGTGTAGACCAGGCCCTGCGCCGGAGTGAACGGCTGGTTGTTGCCGCGCTGACGGCTGGTCCAGGCCTTGTGGCCGTAGCTCAGGTCCGAATAGTTCGAGGGCAGACGCTGCACGGTCGGCTCGATGAAGATCGAGTCGGTGGCCGTGGTCGAACCCGCGATGCGCACGTTCGGCAGCTTGGTCAGCAGGTCCAGCGTGTCCAGGCAGCCGCCCGAGCAACCGGCGTCGACCAGCACGACCACCGGGCCT
The DNA here is from genome assembly GCF_058681135.1 of Brevundimonas sp. FV1ye28. Lineage (NCBI taxonomy): Bacteria > Pseudomonadati > Pseudomonadota > Alphaproteobacteria > Caulobacterales > Caulobacteraceae > Brevundimonas > Brevundimonas sp. FV1ye28. Next base: position 1,301,919 of record NZ_CM178731.1, read on the forward strand.
TGGACCGGGTTTGCGGCGCCCGTGTCGGCGACGGCGGGGCGACCCGCCAGGGTGAAGGTCGGCTGGCCCGCGGCGATGGCGGCGTCGAAGGCGGCCACGATCGCCTGGGTCTGTTCGATCACCGGGGCCGATTCCTGCACGAAGCGCGGGTCGCCCTGCATGCGGCCCAGGGTGTCGGCGTACCACTGACGGTTCCCGGCGGTGGCGCGATAGGTGATCTCGCCGGCGGCCGGCTGGCGGCTGACGGTGAATTCCGGCGTCCAGATGCGGTTGGCCAGGCCATAGCCCCGTGCCGTCGACGTATAGGCGGACGAACCCCGCGCGGCACGCAGGTCCAGCACGAAGCCCTGCGGTCCGCGGATGGCGGTGGCCTGGGCCTCGACCTGCGCGTTGAACGCATCCCAGGCGGTGCCGTCGGCGAACGAGTGGACGTGGACCCACGGGCGACCATCGACCGTCTCGACGCTCAGCGGCGTTGCCGGCGGCATGTAGACGGTGGCGCGATAGGCGGCTTCCAGATCACCGGCGACCAGCGGCACGGGGCGCAGTTCGACCGCGCGCGGACGACCGCGCTCGCCACGCTGGAACTCACAGGTCGACGGCGTGCCGGCCGCGAACGGGTTGTTGCGGTTCCACAGCAGATAGGGGGCGGACGTGACGCGACCGGCCTCGGTCTCGAGGTTGCCCTCCCACTTGTCGAGCTTGCCGCGGGCGTATTCCTCGATCGGCGTCAGGTTGCAGCTGACCACGACGTCGCCGATGCGCGGGGCATTGCGGACGCCCTGTTTGACATAGGTGACCTCGTACCGGCCGTTGCGCCAGCCGGTGGTGATGCCGGGCCAGCTGATGCCGAAGTAGGGGCCGAGGCCTTCGAACGAAGGCGTGATGGCGATGTTCGAATCGCGGAAGCCGCCGGCGTAGTAGCGCATCAGATAGGCATGGGCGTCGCCCGAGTTGACCTGACCGACACGGCCGTTGGCGTCGGCCAGACCGGCGTCGATCCAGCTGCGGAAGGTGTCGCCCGCGGCGCCCGGGATGGCGGCGGCGGGGTGGTTGGCCTGCAGCGCGTCATGCGCCGCCTGAAGGTCCGTCCGGGCCAGGGCGCGGAAGTCCTGCGCATTGGCGGTCCCTGCGACGAACAGGAGGGCGGCCGCCGAAACGGCGGTCAGAAAGCGGGTCATGAACGAACTCCAGGCCGGGGATGCGAATGGTTCGGGGGCGAGTTAAAGCCGATCCGACCGGACCTTGCCAACCCTCAACGGCACGCGTGTGACGGTTCGCCCCCCGCGCATGCCGAAACCGACGCCCGTTTACACGCCCGCGACGCCCGCCTATCCGTCACCCATGTTCTCAAAGATCCTGATCGCGAACCGGGGCGAGATCGCCGTCCGGATCATCAAGACGGCCCGCCGCATGGGCATCCAGACCGTCGTGGTCCACTCCGACGCCGACGCCGGCTCCATGGCCGTCGAGATGGCCGATGAGGCCATTCACATCGGCCCGTCCCCTGCCGCCGAATCCTATCTGGTCCAGGACAAGATCGTCGAGGCGGTGCGCCGCTCGGGCGCCGAGGCCGTCCACCCCGGCTTCGGCTTCCTGTCGGAGAACCCCGTCTTCGCCCGCCGTCTGGAGGCCGAGGGCATCGCCTTCATCGGCCCCAATCCCCACGCCATCGAGGCCATGGGCGACAAGATCACCTCCAAGAAGTTTGCGGCCCAGGCCGGCGTCTCGACGGTCCCCGGCTACATGGGGCTGATCGAATCCGACGAACACGCCATCCAGATCGCCAACGAGATCGGCTATCCGGTCATGATCAAGGCGAGCGCCGGCGGCGGCGGCAAGGGCATCCGCGTCGCCCACTCCGACGCCGACATGGCCGAGGGCTTCTCCGCCGTGAAGGCCGAGGCCCTGACCGCCTTCGGCGACGACCGCGTCTTCCTCGAGAAATTCATCATCGACCCGCGCCACATCGAGATCCAGGTGCTGGGCGACAAGCACGGCAACATCGTCTCCCTGTTCGACCGCGAATGCTCGATCCAGCGTCGCAACCAGAAGGTCATCGAGGAGGCGCCCTCCCCCCTGCTCGACGACGCCACCCGCAAGGCCATGTCGGAACAGGCCGTCGCCCTGGCCCGCGCGGTGAACTACGACTCGGCCGGCACGGTGGAGTTCGTCGCCGGTCAGGACCGCAGCTTCTTCTTCCTGGAGATGAACACCCGGCTCCAGGTCGAACACCCGGTCACCGAACTGATCACCGGCGTCGATCTGGTCGAACAGATGATCCGCTCGGCCGCAGGCGAACGCATGGCCTTCGGTCAGGACGACCTGAAGATCAACGGCTGGGCCATCGAGAGCCGCATCTACGCCGAGGACCCCTATCGCGGCTTCCTGCCGTCCATCGGTCGCCTGGTCCGCTACGACCAGCCGGAAGAGGGCGAACAGGACGGCTACACGGTGCGCAACGATTCCGGCGTCCGCGAGGGCGACGAGATCTCCATGTTCTACGATCCCATGATCGCCAAGCTGAACACCTGGGCCCCGACCCGGATCGAGGCTGTCGAAGGCATGGCCCGCGCGCTCGAAGACACCCATCTCCAGGGCGTCGGCCACAACGTGCCCTTCCTGGCGGCCGTCATGGATCAGGAGCGGTTCCGCTCCGGCCAGCTCTCGACCTCCTACATCAAGGACGAGTTCCCCGAGGGCTTCAAAGGCGCCACGCCAGATCGTCGCCGCACCGACATCCTGATCGCCACGGCCGCCGCGATGAACGAGATTCTGGCGGAGCAGTCTGGCGACCCGTCCGACCGCACCGACTGGATCGTCCTCATCGACCGCGATGCGCATGGCGTGTCCCTCGGCTACGACGAGGACGAGGCTCTGACGCTGGACCTCGCCGGCGAGGATCGCGCGCTCCAACTCTCCGAGATCGACTGGCGCCCAGGCCTGGCGCAGTTCCGCGCCGTGCTCGACGACACCCCCTTCACCGCCGAGGTCGCCCGCATCGCCGACGGCTTCAACATCCGCACCGGGGCCACCCGCGCCCGCGTCCGCGTCCTCACCCCCCGCATGGCCGAGCTCTTCGCCCGCCTGCCTGAGAAACAGGCCGCCGACACCTCCAAGCTGATCCAGTCCCCCATGCCCGGCCTCGTCGTCTCCATCGCCGTGACTGTCGGCCAGGAGGTCAAGGCCGGCGAAACCGTCGCCGTCATCGAAGCCATGAAGATGCAGAACATCCTCAAGGCCGAACGCGACGGCATCGTCAAAGCGGTCGGCGCCAAGGCCGGCGATCCGGTCGCGGCGGATGATGTGCTGGTCGAGTTCGGCTAGGCTTCGCCGCACTGGACTAACCTGCCCTAGTCCACTAAAGTTCGGGTATGGAAACCCTCAACATCCACGCCGCCAAGACCCACTTCTCGGGTCTCGTCGAGCGTGCTGAGCAGGGCGAGACCATCATCATCGCCCGGGCCGGAAAGCCGGTCGCCAAGCTTACGCCGCTGGAGCCAGAAGCCGACTCGCCGCCAAAGCGCCGGATTGGTTTTCTGAAGGACGTCTACGATCTCCCCGAAGATTTCGACATCAAGGCAATCGGTCGTGACGACATCGAGGCCATGTTCTACGGCGAGCCCGAGGATTGAGGCTGCTCCTCGATACCCAGCTGGTCCTCTTCCTCTCCATTCAGCCCGAAAGACTTTCGGCTGAATGCAGGGACATGGTTCTCGACAACGCGAACGAGGTCGCGTTCAGCGTCATCAACCTGTGGGAAATCGCGATCAAACGCGGACTGGGCCGACCGGATTTCCAGTATGACCCGCGCGTCATCCGCCGATGGTTCATCAGCGAAAACTATGTCGAACTCCCCGTCTGCGGAGAACATGCGCTGGCCGTCGAAGGTCTGCCTCCCATCCACCGCGATCCGTTCGACCGTCTCCTGATCGCTCAGGCCGCCAGCGAGGGCCTTACCCTTCTGACGACCGACAGCAAGATCGCCTCATATCCCGGTGACATCCGCCGCGTCTGACGAGGCCTTGCCCTCCGAACCCGGGGCGACGATGCGCCGGCGCCTTCAGCATCGCCTGCATCACTCGCTCAGCGTGACATAGAGCTCCCGCTCCAGCAGCCACTGCCCGTGCCGCGCCCGCCAGGCGGCCATATAGGTCCCGCTCATCTCGACCCCGCCCTGCCAGGTTCCGAGCCAGCGACCCGCCTCGGCCGCACGCTGTCCGTCCGCCGCGACCTCGACCGTCTCGGTCGTCCGCACATAGGCGACGAAGGCCGGATCGGAGAACTGGGCGGCGAAGGCCGAAACCACCGCCTCCACACCTTGGATCAGACCGCCGTCGCCCACGATCACCACGACATCCTCGGTCAGATGCGGCCTCAACCGCGCCGCATCATGCGCTGCGATCAGGCGGTTGGTCAGCTTGCGCTTGGCGCGAACGGCGGCGTCGGGTGCGGGCATGGTTCAAGTCTGACCCGGCCGTCGCCGCCAGCCAACCCTATCCGCCTAACCCGATCTTCAGACCTGTCAGGCATCGTCGTTCTCCCGAAAAGGAGAAGCCTGTGTTCGGAGAAATGCTCGCCTGGCTGCATCGCCACAACCGCCTCGCCGTCACCAGCACGATGCTGCTGACCTTCGTCGGCGTGGTGCAAATGATCGCCTAGGGAGACTGGGGCTTCCTACTCAGGCACCGCCTGAGCGATTCCGGCGAGCAGGCTCGCCGCCGTCACCGGTTTGGCGACGTGCAGATCCGCCCCTGCCGCCAGCGCCTCGTAGCGGTGCTCCGCCATCGCATTGGCGCTCAGCATGATGATCGGTGTCCGCGGACGGCCCCGTTCGGCCGCACGGATCGCTCGGGTGGCGGTCAGACCATCCATGACCGGCATCTGCATATCCATCAGGATGACATCGAAACCCGACCGCCCGACCGCCTCGACCGCCAGGGCGCCGTTCTCGACCGTGACCACCTCCGCGCCGACCGAGGCCAGGATCAGTTGAACCACGCGCTGATTGGTCGGATGGTCTTCGGCCAGCAGGATGCGCAACGGCCGTTCGGGCAGGAAGATCGGCGCCGGTCCCACCTCATTGGGCGCGCCCAGCCCGTCGTACTCGTCCAGCGCCACGACGCGTGGCAGCGGCAAGGTCAGGGTGAAGGTCGAACCTTCGCCTGGACAAGACCGCGCCTCGACCACCCCGCCCATCATCTCGGCCAGCGAACGGCAGATCGACAGCCCCAGCCCCGTGCCGCCGAACCGGCGCGTGATCGACGAATCCGCCTGGTTGAAGCGCTGGAATAGGGTCGCGCCGGTCGCGGCGTCGAAGCCCACGCCGGTGTCCGAGACGACGAAGGTGAACATACCCTCGCCCGCCTCGTCGCCCTTCACGTCCCAGTCCACCGTCACCTTGCCGGTCGCCGTGAACTTGACCGCGTTGGACAACAGGTTGCCGACGATCTGGCCGATCCGGGTGCTGTCGCCCATGAAGACGCCGCGCGCCCCGGCACCCTGACGCTCCTCGAAATCCAGCCCCTTCTCGGCCGCTCGGTTGTGAGACACGTCGATGATCCCGGCGAGGGCTTCGCCGAGATCGAACGCCCGGGACTCGAAATCCAGCTGTCCGGCCTCGATCTTGGATACGTCGAGAATGTCGGACACCAGCCGTTCCAGCGTCACCCCCGACATCTGGATCAGATCGACCATCTCTCGCTGTTCGGGCGTGAGCTCGGTGCGACGCAGGGCGTCCACGATGCCGATCACCCCGTTCAACGGCGTGCGGATCTCGTGGCTCATATTGGCCAGGAAGTCGGTCTTGGCCCGGCTTGCGGTCTCGGCCGCCGCCTTCGCCTCGATCAGGGCCGCGTCCGCCGCGACGCGCTCGGTGACGTCGCGCGCCACGCCATAGATCCGGTCGTCGTACCGGTGCGCGCGCCATTCCACGGTGCGATACCCGCCATCCTTGTGGCGATAGCGATTGACGTGCCCGTAAACCGGCGCATCGGCCTTGCGCGTCTCGACCTCGACGGCGCTGCGACGCGTCTCGGGCACATCGTCCGGATGGACGAAATCCAGCAGCATCCGCCCTTCCAGCTCGTCCGGCCGCCAGCCGAGATGAGTCTCCCACGACCGACTGACGCGCGCGATCCGCCCGTCCAGCTGGCGGATGATCAGCATGTCCAGCGAGACGTCGAAGAAGGTGGCAAGATCGGTGAGGTCGGACAGATCGATCGATCGATCGCTCACTCTAGTCGCCGTCGCTCCGTCCATGAGGCTCATCCGACTCAACCGTTGGTCCGTTACCGTACCAGCGAGCTGTTAAGCCCGTGTTTCATCCAACGGGGATTTTCCGACTGCGCCAAAAACGCGCACGAAGCTGGCCTTCAATGCCGCATCGGCCTCATCCATCGACGCGGTCACGCCCAGGTCCAGCAGACTGGTGACCCCGTGCTCGGCGATGCCGCACGGCACGATGCCGCCGAAATGGTCTAGGTCCGGTTCGACGTTCAGGCTGATGCCGTGAAAACTGACCCATTTCCGCACCTTGACGCCGATGGCCGCGATCTTGTCTTCGCGCGACCAGCCAGGACCTTTGCGCTCGACCCAGACCCCCACCCGGCCCTCGCGCACATCCGCCTCGACCCCGAACTCGTCCAGCGCGCCGATGATCCACTGCTCCAGCCCGCGCACGAAACCGCGCACGTCCTTGCCGCGCCGCGTCAGGTCCAGCATCACATAGGCCACCCGCTGACCCGGCCCGTGATAGGTGAACTGCCCGCCTCGTCCGGTCCGGTGAACCGGAAACCGACCGGCATCAATCAGGTCCTCGTCCCTGGCCGAGACCCCGGCGGTATACAGCGGTGGATGTTCCAGCAACCAGACCCGCTCGGCCGCCTCTCCAGCGGAAATCAGGGCGACCCGCGCCTCCATTTCGGCGACTGCTTCGTCGTAGGGGACATAGCCGGGCGCAACGACCCATTCGACCGGACGGCCGTCGGGACGAATCAACGGGGAAATGGCGGCGCTTAACGGGTCGGCAAGCATGATCGTCCCAATGTGCCCCTGAGGGCCGCCAATGCAAGACCTGCCGCCAGTACCCTCCAGCTTACCCGGAGAGACCTTGAGCCAGATCGAAGCCGTAGACGTCGAACTGTCGGTCGTCCTGGGTCGCTCCGTGCTGCCCATGTCCCAGCTTCTGAAGATGGGTCGCGGTGCCGTGATCCCCCTGGACGCGTCCGAAAACGACGAGGTCTGGATCCTCGCCAACAACCACCCCGTCGCCCGCGGCCAGATCGAGATCCGCGACGACCGCATCGCCATCACGGTGACGCGTCCGGCCGATGTCTATGATTTCATGGCTGGAGCGGCCTGAAGGCGAGGCAGTAGGCAGTAGGCAGTAGGCAGTAGGCAGTAGGCAGTAGGCAGTAGGCAGTAGGCAGTAGGCAGTAGGCAGTAGGCAGTAGGCAGTAGCGAGGATGGCGGGCGATGGACACGTCAACAGCTATCGCGACCTCAAGGTTTGGCAGCGGGCCATGGATGTGGCCGTTCTCGTCTACGAACTGACGCGGACCTTCCCGAAAGAGGAGCAGTTTGGTCTGACTTCCCAGGCTAGGCGCGCCGCAGTCTCGATCGCGGCGAACATTGCCGAGGGCTATGGACGTTCGAGCAAGGCCTCATATCTGAACTTCCTGCGCATCTCTCAGGGGTCGCTGAAGGAAGTCGAGACCCACCTGATCCTCTCCGCGCGCGTCGCTATCTGCCCCGAAGCGGCCACGACCCCCATTCTGACGGAGGCGGACGAACTCGGCCGGATGCTCCGCGCCCTCATCGTGCGGTTGGAGCAGCACACCACCCCATAAACCCGCCTTCTACTGCCTACTGCCTACTGCCTACTGCCTCTCTTCAAAGCCCCTTCCCTTCCTCTCCACTCTCCGCTATCAGCGCGCCTCCGATGCGAGCGGTCGTGGCGGAATTGGTAGACGCGCAGCGTTGAGGTCGCTGTGGGGCAACCCGTGGAAGTTCGAGTCTTCTCGACCGCACCATCGTTCACGCACCAGGCAGAGCACTACCGGCTTTGCCGTCCGGTGCGTGAAAACAAAACGCGAGATCGGGCCTGACCGATCTCGAACAAGGGATACAATCGGCGCGATCGGCTGATTCACATCGAGAGAGGGAGGAAGCTCCATGCGCGAACGCACCGCTGCTCTCGATCCCGACGTCAACGAAGACCACGAAGCGCTCGACGAGGACTACGTCCTGACGGCTTCCTTCGTCGAGAAGGTGGTCGACGCCGCCGACGACGGCGAGGGCCTTCGCCTTCGGTCCCTGCTCGAAGATCTCCATCCCGCCGACGTCGCCGACCTGATGGGCTTCCTGACGACCGAGCATCGCGCCGTCGTGGTCCTGTGGCTCCCGCCCGAGCTTCTGGCCGAGACCCTGCCCGAACTGGACGACGGCATCCGCGAGGAGGTGCTGGAGCGCGTCCCCAACGCCACCCTGGCCGAGGCGCTGCAGGAACTGGACTCTGACGACGCCGCCGCCGTCGTGGAGGACCTGGAGGACGAACAGCGTGAGAAGGTCCTGGCCGCCATGCCGGCGACCGACCGCGCCGCCATCGAAAGCTCGCTGGGCTATGCCGAGGACACCGCCGGCCGCCTGATGCAGCGCGAGGTCATGGCCGCGCCCCTGTTCTGGACCGTCGGCGACACCATCGACCACGTCCGCGCCCAGGGCGAGGACCTGCCCGAGCTCTTCTTCGACATCTACATCGTCGATCCGCACAACAAGCCGGTCGGCGGCATTCCGATCAGCGGCCTTCTCCGCGCCGCCCGAACCGTGAAACTGTCGGACCTGATGGAGCCGGTGAACGAGATCGCCGCCGACACCGATCAGGAAGAGGTCGCCTACGTCTTCGAGAAATACCACCTGATCTCGGCGCCGGTCGTGGATGCCGCCGGACGCCTGGTCGGCCAGATCACGGTCGATGACATCGTCAACATCATCCAGGAAGAAAACCGCGAGGACATCCTGCGCCTCGCCGGTGTTCAGGACGAGGATCGCGGTTCCTCAGTCACCGAGATCGTGCGCGGCCGGGTGCCCTGGCTCGCCATCAACCTGTTCACCGCCGTCATCGGCGCCAGTGTCATCGGCTGGTTCGAAGGCACGATCCAGCAGATCGTCGCCCTGGCCATCCTGATGCCCATCGTCTCGGCCATCGGCGGGAACGCCGGGACCCAGGCCCTCACCGTCACCGTCCGCGCCCTCGCGACGCGCGAGTTGAACAGCTCCAACGCGCCCCGCACCTTCATGCGCGAGCTGGTCGTCGGCATGGCCAACGGTCTGATCCTCGCGCCGATCATCGGTTTGGCCACGGCCCTGTGGTTCCGCGACGAGGACTGGAAGATCGGCCTCGTGATCGGCACGGCCATGGTGCTCAACCTGATCGTGGCGGCCACCATCGGGGTGCTGACGCCCCTGACCCTGTCCAAGCTGAAGTTCGACCCGGCCGTCTCTTCCGCCGTCTTCGTGACCGCGACGACGGATTTCTTCGGCTTCCTGATCTTCCTCGGTCTTGCGACCCTCGTCCTTCTGTAGGAACGGTTCCGGGCGGCGCGACCCTTGCTGGCTCCCCTGCAGGGCGACCGCGCCCTGTCTCGATTTGGGTCATTACCGTTGTCCGACGCAGCCAGACAAAACCTGAAGGTCTCCCGCGAGGGGATCGTGCTGATCAAGAGTTTCGAGGGATTCCGCCCCCGAGCCATCCAGCGCGCCGAGGGCGGCTGGATCATCGGCTACGGCCATACCCTGTCCGCCCGCGAAGGCGCGACGGTGTCGGAAGCCGACGCCGAGTTGCTGCTGCGCTACGACCTGCTGCCGGTCGAAAAATCGGTCAATGACGTCGTCCCGGCGACCCTGAACCAGCACCAGTTCGACGCCCTGGTCAGCTTCGCCTTCTCGGTCGGCGTCGACCGCTTCGCCGGCTCCGATGTGCGCCAGCGTCTGGCCGCCGGTGCGCCGGGTGAGGCCGCCGATGCCATTATGGGCTGGCCCGAGCCGGTCCTGCCCGAAACGGCCCTGCGTCGTCGCGCCGCCGAGCGCGCCCTGTTCGTCGCCAATCCCGACGCTCCCGTCGCCCTCTCCGACCTGCTCGGCGCGCCCCTGCCTCCGCCGCCCGTGGTCGTGCCGTTCCAGACTCCACCGGTCGAGACGCCCGCCTCAGTCCCTGCGAAGGCCGAACTCACCCCGCCCCCGGAGCCCGAAGCGCCGGCAGAGATCGACCCGCGCGGCGCCGCCGTCGCCGCCCTGCTCGGCGAACCGCCTGCCCGCATCGTCCAGGAGGACACACCGGAAGCCTTCGACGAGGCCCCGGTCGCCAACGACAACCCACCTGCCGAGATCGCGGAAGACGTCGCTCCGTCCGTCGAGCCCGGCTCTGATTCCGACGACGGCACCGAAGTCGCGCCCGAGACCATCGAACAACCCGCAACCTCCGACGTCTCGATCGAGCCGACCGAAGAAACCCGACCGATCGCCGAAGCTCCTGTGGATGCTGACGAACAGCCGGCGTCCGAAACCGCCGTGGAGTCTGAGCCCGACCCGAGCGCGTCAGCGAATCCCGCTCTCGGCTGGGCCGCCACCCGCTACGCTCCCTACGGCATGGCCATGGTCGGCCCCCTGCCCTTCCTGACGCGGGCCGAACCGCGCGACGAGCCGACGACGACCGAAGCCGCCGTGGACCAGCCCGTCGTCGACGTCACGCCGGCCTCTGAGCCCGATCAGGCGCAGGAAAGCGTCGCCGAGCTCGAACCCGCCGAACCGATCCCGTCCGAGCTCGTCGTCGAGGCGGAGCCCGTCCCGGCTTCAGCAGAAGCCGCCGTGGTCGAGCCCGACCCTGTCCCGGCTGAAGCGGAGCCCGCCGTCCAAGCCGAGGTGACCCCGGTTGAGCCGATGGCCTATGTCGCACCGGCCGATCCCGCGCCCGTCACCGAACTGGTCCTGACGCCGCTGGAGGAAACGCCCGAGCCCGCCGTCATCCGCCCGCTCTGGACGGCGGAAGAGCGCGACGCCCCCGACGGTTCGGAGACCAATCTCTTCGGCGAAGACCTGACCCTGACCATGGGCGGCGGCTCGATCATGCGCCACGAGATCGAGATGGAAGCCCCGGCCAAGTTCGACTGGAGCGAGACCGGTCCCTTCATCTTCATGGGCGGCGTGGGCCTGGTGTCCTTCGGCGCCTCCATGGCGGCCTTCCGTCGCGCGGCGGAACAGTCGGGCGGCTCCGAACTGACCATCATCGGCTGGGTCCTGGCCCTGATCGGTCTGGCCTGCGTCGGCGTCTCCTCGGTCAACCTGTACCGCAAGTTCGGACTGCCCGGCGGGGACTGACCCCCTCTCCCCACGCGGGCGGGGATCGTGCTAACCCGCTGGCATGAGCATTCCGAACGCACCCCAATCGATGGAATTCGGCCTCGGCGAGAACGCCGACATGATCCGCGAGACCACCGCCCGTTGGGCCTCCGACAAGCTGGCGCCGCGCGCCGCCGAGATCGACGAGACCAACACCTTCGCCCGCGACCTCTGGCCCGAGATGGGCGAGCTGGGCCTGCACGGCATCACCGTCCCAGAAGAGGACGGCGGCCTCGGCATGGGCTACCTCGAGCACGTCGTGGCGATGGAAGAGGTCTCCCGCGCCTCCGCCTCGATCGGCCTCAGCTACGGCGCCCACTCCAACCTGTGCGTCAATCAGATCAGCCGCTGGGGCAATGCCGAGCAGAAGGCGAAATATCTGCCCAAACTGATCTCCGGCGAACACCTGGGCTCGCTGGCCATGTCCGAGGCCGGCTCCGGCTCCGACGTCATGTCCATGCGCACCCGCGCCGAGAAGAAGGGCGACCGCTACGTCCTGAACGGCACGAAATTCTGGATCACCAACTCCCCCACCGCCGACACCCTGGTCGTCTATGCCCGCACCGGCGAAGGCAACGGCGGCGTCACCACCTTCCTGATCGAGAAGGGGATGAAGGGCTTCAGCGTCTCAAAGAAGCTCGACAAGATGGGCATGCGCGGCTCCGACACCGCCGAACTGGTGTTCGAGGACTGCGAAGTCCCCGAAGAGAACGTCATGGGCCCCGTCGGCGGCGGCGCCGGCGTCCTGATGTCCGGCCTCGACTACGAGCGCACCGTCCTGTCCGGCGGCCCGCTGGGCATTATGCAGGCCGCGCTCGACGTCGTCCTGCCCTACGTCCGCGAGCGCAAGCAGTTCGGCAAGGCCATCGGCTCCTTCCAACTGATGCAGGCCAAGGTCGCCGACATGTATGTCGCCTTGAACTCGGCCCGCACCTACGTCTACGCGGTCGCCAAGGCCTGCGACGCCGGCAAGACCACACGCTACGACGCGGCAGGCGCCATCCTCCTGGCCTCCGAGAACGCGGTGAAGGTGTCGCTCGAAGCCGTCCAGGCTCTGGGCGGCGCCGGCTACACCAAGGAATGGCCCGTCGAGCGCCTCGTCCGCGACGCCAAGCTCTACGACATCGGCGCGGGGACGAACGAGATCCGGCGGTTCCTGATCGGGCGGGAACTTCTGGGGTCGTAAGTTGCATGAGTGCGGATAAAACCGTACATTGCATTCATGAATACGCTCGCGAAGTATGTACATGCTCAGCGCGGTCAAACCAGCGCGCTAGCGCGCGAGGTCGGCGTCTCGCAAGGACAGATATCGCGCGTTGCATCGGGCAAATCGCGACCATCTCCCGAGTTGGCCCAGCGGATAGAGGCGGCGACGAACGGCAAGGTCGTGGCTAGCGAACTGCTGGGGCTGTCGGAGACCGCCTCATCCTTCGATCACCAGCTTGCCGCCCATGACCTCGGGGACGGTCGCTGGGCCGCGAATATCGGCCCGGATGGATCGGTCGTGCTGCCGCCGCAAATGGTCGATGCGCTCGGCTTCTCACCCGGTGATCAGCTCGTTTTTGCGCGAACGGCGGGGTCGGTGACCGTCACATCCACCTCCGACGCCATTGCCCGCGCTCGCAGGATGTTCGCCCAGCGCGTGCCCGCCGACATGGATGTGGTAAGCGACTTCATCGCCGATCGACGCGCTGAAGCCGCGCGTGAATAGGGCTGTCATCGACGCCTCGGTCGTTCTGGCGGCCCTGAAAGGCGAACCGGGCGGCGAGCGGCTGGAGGACTTGCGCGCCGGTCGGCTGATCAGTTCGGTCAACCTGACGGAAGTTCTATCCCGACTACTCGACCTGGACTTCTCGGACCGCCAAGCCCTCTCGATGGTCGAGGCCTTGGGGCTGACTGTCGTTCCGTTCGACGCCCAGACGGCCGTCCGGGCTGGTCGTCTGCGGGACAAGACACGGGCGGCGGGTCTGTCGCTCGGCGATCGAGCCTGTTTGGCACAGGCCGAAACCTCGGCCCTGCCCGTTCTCACCGCGGATCGAAACTGGGATCGCGTGACTATGGACGTCGAAATCCACCAGATCCGTTAAGCCGGAACTTCGGTTCACTCGGTCGGTTTCTCTGCGGAAGGAGCCACCCCATGCCAGCCAAATCCGCGGCCCAGCAAAAGGCCGCCGGCGCCGCCCTGTCGGCCAAACGCGGCGATACGCCCAAGTCCGAGCTCAAGGGCGCTTCGAAGTCGATGGAAGAATCCATGACCGAGAAACAGCTCGAAGAGTTCGCCCACACCAGACGCAAGGGCAAACCCGAACACGTCGACGACTGAGCGCGGCGATTGAACCGCTCGAAACCGTCGCGTTCGCCCTCTAGGCTCGCTCCATGAGCCTGACGGAGACCTCGACCGGCCGCCCCCGCCGCTTCTCCGAAACGCTGGAGCGGCTGGGTGCCCATGGCGGTCATGCTGCTGTTCGCCATCATCAACATGCTGCCCTGGCCGCCCGGCGGCACGCCCCTGATCGGCGAATGGGTTAGCCGGATCTTCTAGTTCTGTCGGAATGTTAAGTGGCGGTCAGTCGCCAGCGTGCCTAGATCGTCCCCACCCCTCGCCGAGCTCCATCTGATGCCCGACTACGACTTTCAGAGCGACACCCGGCCGTTTTCCCAGGTGCTCGACGACATCGGCGCCAAGGACGATCCCAAGCTCTATCTCGGCGAGCTCGTGAATGCGTTCGGAGAGCGCGGCTTCGGTGCCCTGATGGTCTTTTTCGGCCTGCTCAACGCCATCGCCTCGCCGATCCCGGGGTCGACCACGGTCCTGGGCGCACCCTTGCTGCTGATCTGCCTTCAACTGGTCATCCGGCGTGATCAGCTCTGGATGCCGGCCTGGGCCCTGAAATCCAGCCTGCCCCGCGAGAGTTATCGCACCACGATCGGCAAGGTCCGCAAGCCGCTCCAGTTCGTCGAAAGGCTGTCCAAGCCACGGTTCAGCATCATGAGCAGCGAGGTGTCCGAGGTGCTCATCGGTATCGTCACCAGTCTGCTGACCGTCATCGTCATGCTGCCGATCTTCGGCGGCAACCTGTTCCCGTCCCTGTTCGTCGCCCTGTTCGGCTTCGGCCTGATGCAACGCGACGGATTCCTGATCGGCGCAGCATGGCTGGGCGTCGCCGGCTTCTGCGTCTTCGTCTGGGCCGCGTGGGAGCTGATCTCCCGACTGTTCCTCGCCAGCGCCGGCTGGTTCATTCACGCCGGCGACTGGGTCCAGGGTCTGTTCTCCTAGCTCCACCGCACCGGCCGCGCTCAAGCGGCGAGACGCCGCGCGAGCGGTAGCGCCCAACAAAAAGGCCCGCCGGATTGCTCCGGCGGGCCCCATTGTCTGACCGCTTACGGTCTGACCTTTAGCAGCCTGAAAGGATCAGGCCCGGACCTCGTGGGAGGACCAAGCTTCGGTCACCGTACGGGTTTGGGACAATGAGATCACTTGATCACCTCCTTTCGACTGTTGAACAGGACCTTCAAGTTGGGGTGCGTTCGAGCGTTCGTCAATCGCTTCCGACGATCGGCGACACCGTCACCTTCAGTCCCTCGAACATGACGCCGTCGGGGCCTTCCTGGCCGATCACGATGCTGGCGTCTCCGCCGCGGCGGATGATCAGGTCGGGCTCCACGGGCTGGGCGTCGCCGTCGATGATGGAGATCGAGAGAGCCAGCGAATCGTCGTCTCCGTCACCCTGGACCGGAGACAGCTGCGCGTTCATTTCGAACAGGCCGCCCGCGTCCTGCACGGTGACGTTCGCCGACCCGTCTTCCACCAGGACCGTCCGGGCGCCCACCGTCTGCACACCCTGATGGATCACCGTCAGTTCCAGCAGATAACGACCCGGCGTCCCGTCGGCCTGAATGGGACCGGCGGCGAGAACGAAGAGGGCGGCGATAGCGCTGAGCATCAAACATCTCCTGGTTGAGGATGCCCAGAATTCGCGGATTCAGTTGAGGCAAGGTTAACGCGCCGCGCCCCGGCCGAAAGCGACGGTGTCCCGCCCGATCGCGCCCTCGAACAAAGAAAAACGCCGGAGAGCTTGGGCTCCCCGGCGTCGTCCTTACGCTTACTGGAACAGCGACAGAAGGATCTGCGGCGACTGGTTGGCGATGCCCAGAGCCTGCACACCCAGTTGCTGCTTCGTCTGCAGCGACTGGAGCTTGGCGCTTTCCTTCGCCAGATCGGCGTCCACCAGATTGCCCACTCCGGATTCCAGCGCGTCCGTCAGTTTCCCGACGAAGGTGCGATGCGTGTCCAGAGCCTTCGCCTTGGTGCCCAGACGCGCCAGGGCGCCCGAGACCAGGTCGATGGAGGCGTTCACCAGACCCAGGGCCGCAGTGGCCTGGGTCGAGGTCCCGATGGTCGTGGTCGTCGTCACGGTGACGTTCGTCGACCCCAGCGACAGCACCTCGGGGGTGACCGTCAGGGTCGCCGTGCCCGCCGCGTTGGCCAGAGCCTGGAAGCCGGTCGCGCCGGTCTTCAAAAGGTTGATCCCGTTGAAGTCGGCGTTTGCGGCAACCGTGTTGATCTGGTCGCGGATGGCCTTGAAGTCCTCGTTCAGAGCGCCCCTCGATGCCGTCGACAGCGACACGTCGGTCGCCGCCAGTGCCTTCTCCTTCAATTGCAGCAAGAGATCCGAGATGCTCTCGCCGGCCGCCAGGCTCACATCCACCGCTGAACTGCCGCGGTCGAGCGAGGTTTTGACCGCCCCCAGGGCTCCGATGTCGGCACGTTGGCCTTGGGCGATTGCCCAGATGGCCCCGTTGTCCTTGGCGTTGGCCACCTTCTTCCCGGTGTTGATGCGGGTCTGGGTGGTCGCCAGCTCGGAGTTGGTGGCGTTCAGATTTTGCAGCGCGACGAGCGCGCCCAGGTTGGTGTTGACCGAGTTGGCCATGATGAAGTCCTTCCATTCTGGTCGGGGGAGCGGCCTTCTGGCCGTTGAACCGGTTCTGGTCCTGCGCGCGGTCTCGCAAGGACCAGGCCGGACCGATCAGTTTGAAAGGATTGGGAAAGTTTCGGAGGGTCGTCGGCGCTCGGCAATTTCTCGCCGGTCAGCGCCGCACTTTGCCCACCTGCAGGCGCTTCAGGCCGCCTGCTGACCCTGGGGCGCGAGGCCCTGCATGATCGACCGGTTGATGTCGATCAGCGGCTCGAAATCCTCCTCGCCGCGCATGACGGCCGAGGAGTGACGTCCGACGAACAGGCTGATGGAGATGATCTGGGCCTTCAGCGGATTGTTCAACTGATTGTCGCTGTCGGAGCAGTCCGTGGCCAGCACCGACCAGAGACGCCGGTTCCAGTCCAGGGCGTCGATCCGGGTCTTAACATCCGACTTGTCGACGCTCGCCGCGTGCATCAGGGCGCGGGTGACCTGGCCGAACAACCGGTACTCCATCTCACGCGGCGTCTCGGTCCGGTTCGACGTCTGCGAATAGGCCTTCAGCATCAGGTCAGGCTTTCCTCGTAGTCCACGATCTTCCGGGCGCTCATCAGGGCCTTGTAATACTCGCGCGTCATGACGTGCTTCGACGTCTGGACGCACTCGGCCATGATTTCGGGATTGCGGGTCGCGCCCATGAACTCGGTCAGGCGGGTGACGAACTCGTCGTACACCTTGGGCACGGCGGTCTCGTCCAGATACATCATCATGACCGGGAAATAGATGCGCTTGGCGGGGGTGGTGACCTCCTCCAGCTGCATGATGTCCTTCTCGCGCAGCACCGAAGCCTTGTTCTGCAGGATCAGGACGCCGCGGCGGTCGCCGTTCTGGACGACGGCGCCGTTCAGGACGAACTTCTCCCCCGGCTTCAAGGACAGCTTCAACGGCATGGGGTGCGCCTCCTTAGCGCCCGCGAGCCTTCGAGATAGCCCGTCGGTGACTGACACAGGCTAAACAGCCGTGGTTAATCATCTGTCTAGAACGCCCCCCGCAAGTGGATCGGCCCCCTCTCCCGTGCCCCCCCTCACCCGCTTTCTCTCACCGTGCACCCCGGCGAAGGCCGGGGTCCAGATGGAGGTCACCAAAGGTTCAGGCAGCACACCGACGCCCCATCCCGGCCGCCTGGGCGCTTGATCTGGACCCCGGCCTTCGCCGGGGTGCACGGATAAAGACGTCCAAGTTTGCCCAAGGATCGCCCAAATCCCCCAACGATTCCAAAGCCGCGAACTTTTAAGACCCCTCCGAACCGGCGCCCCCTCGAACATGCCTTATGATGGGAGCCATCCCGTCGTTGGGGAAGGCGTCCTGGGCCCAGGACCCGGACGTGCGGCGGGACCGATCGTAGCGGGATTGTTCGAGGGGCATGAAACCTCGGAGCCCGGCGGGCCTGAGCCTGCCGCCCGTCGCGGGCCTATCGCCTGAGGGTCCAAAGGACTCGGGATTCGTGGCCGGTCTTCGCCGAGGCGGGGATGCAGGCCCCCCCGGGGTGTCCGTAAACCCGCTGGGTGACGCTCGCGGACCCGGTCGGGGACGGAGCCTTCGGCGCGAGCCGAAAACAACAATCACAGGGTCCCCGTAACGCGAAAGCAGGGGGCCACTCCGGTTCCGGGCGAACGCCCAGGCTCCGTCGACTTCCCCACACCCGTTCGCAGCGGAAGGACGATGAGGCGTGTCTGACTTATCTCCCTCCCCCGAGTGGGAGGGAAAAGATCGCGACCCGTTCAGTGGGCGGCAGGCAGGGCTTTCAGGTCGGTGTCGATGGCGGCGATGGTCTCCGACGTGACCTGGCCCCCCGACATGGGGGCGACCTGGGCCAGGGTCATGTCCTGGAACTGCGGCAGGGCCGGGTGTTGCGAAACGCCCGGCAGGTGTTTCTCGACCACGGCCGCCGTCTCGGGGTTGGCCAGCAGGTCCTTGATCGAGCTTTCGATGGTCGGGCGGGCGGCGGCATGGGCCTCGTGGCCGGCGTGGGGAGCATGGTTCTGGGCCGGAGCCGAGGTGGTCTGGGCGGAGGCGGCGGTGGCCACGGCGGCGAGGGCCACGGCGGCGAAAACGGTCTTGATCATGGGAACAGCTCCGAAGGTGAGACGCACAGATGACGCTCAAATCGCGACAGCCTCAAGACAGGAACTTTCGCTGCGCCGCACTCGGCGCTAATCAGGGCCTATGACCGACACCCTCTCCTCCTCGAAACTGATCCAGGGCCGCACCGGCGACTGGGAAATCGTCATGGGCCTGGAAATCCACGCCCAGGTGGCGTCCAAGGCCAAGCTCTTCTCCGGCGCCGCCGTGGGCTTCGGCGCGGGCCCCAACGAGCAGGTGTCGCTGGTCGACGCGGGCTTCCCCGGCATGCTGCCGACGCTGAACAAGCACTGCGTCGAACAGGCCGTGAAGACGGGCCTGGGCCTCAACGCCGCGATCAACAGGAAGAGCCAGTTCGACCGGAAGAACTATTTCTACCCCGACCTGCCGACCGGCTATCAGATCTCGCAGCTCTATTATCCGATCGTCGGCGAGGGCGTCGTCGAGGTCGAGGCCGAGGACGGCTCCTTCTTCAACGTCGGCATCGAGCGCCTGCACCTGGAACAGGACGCGGGCAAACTGATCCACGACCTGTCGCCGACCGAGAGCTACGTCGACCTGAACCGCGCGGGCACCGCCCTGATGGAGATCGTTTCACGCCCCGACATCCGCTCGCCGGAAGAGGCCGTCGCCTACGTCAAGAAGATCCGCACCATCCTGATCTACCTCGGCACCTGCGACGGCGACATGGAGAAGGGCAATCTTCGGGCCGACGTGAACGTCTCCGTCTGCCGCGCCGGCAACTATGCGAAGTTCAAGGAAACCGGCGACTTCAAGTTCCTCGGCACGCGCTGCGAGATCAAGAACGTCAACTCGTTCCGCTTCATCTCCCAGGCCATCAACTACGAAGCGCGTCGCCAGGTCGAGATTCTCGAAGACGGCGGCAAGATCAACCAGGAGACCCGCCTGTACGATCCCACGGCCGGCGAGACCCGTTCGATGCGGTCCAAGGAAGAGGCCAACGACTACCGCTACTTCCCCGACCCCGACCTCTTGCCGCTGGAACTGGAACAGGCCTGGATCGATGAGATCAAGGCCCATCTGCCCGAGCTGCCGGACGCCAAGCGCCGCCGGCTTATGGCCGAGTACGGCCTGTCGCAATACGACGCCGTCGTCCTGATCTCGGACCAGGCCAAGGCCGACTATTTCGAGGAAGCCGCCAAAGGCCGTGACGCCAAGCTGGTCTCCAACTGGGTCACCAACGAACTGTCGGCTCGCCTCGCCGCCGCGAATCTCGAGTTCGACGCCAGCCCCCTGCCCGCCTCCTACGTCGCCGAGTTGGTCGCCCTGATCGAGGAGGGCGTCATCTCCTCCAAGATCGCCAAGGAGGTCTTCGACCACGTCTGGAACGGCGAGGGTTCGCCCCGCGCCGTCGTCGAGGCGCGCGGCCTGGTCCAGGTCAACGACACCGGCGCCATCGAGAAGGCCGTCGACGAGCTGATCGCCGCCAACCCCGACAAGGCCGCCGCCGTCGCCGAGAAGCCCCAGGCCCTCGGCTGGTTCGTCGGCCAGGTCATGAAGGCCACCGGCGGCAAGGCCAACCCGGCCTCTGTCAACGAGATCCTGAAGTCCAAACTCGGTCTTTGACATGAAAAAGGCCCGCCCGGATCACTCCGGGCGGGCCCTTCACGCCCACGCCGCTCTCTAGTTGGAGAGCAGCGAAACGATCACGCCCGTCGCCAGGGCCGCGAGCACCACGTCACCGGTATCGGTCCGGTAGTAGCCGTAGCCGCGCGGCGGAGGCGCATAGCCGTAGCGGTTGTAGTCGCGGACATACCAGTTGCTGCGGTACTGATATGGCAGGGTCGCGCCGCGATAGTAGCGGCGGTGATCGCGGTACTGATCGCGCTGGCCGCGACGGTAGTCGTTGTAGCGTTCGCGGTTGGTGTAGCGCCTGCCGTCCCAGCGATTATGGTCCGCACGACGCTCCCAGCGCTCGTAGCGGCCGTCGCGATCGCGATCTCCGCCGCGCCACTGCTGGGCCGAGGCGGCGACGGGGGCGGCGAGCGTGGCCAGGGCCACCGCGCCGATGACGAACAGGTTTGTCTTCTTCATTGCACTGCTCCTTTGAATGGACGGCGCGGGATGAGCGCGCCTTGCCCGACCTTGAGGAACAGTCTCGTCGCCGCGACATGAACTGCCGCTGAACGCCTCGTTTAGGAAACGAGCGCCCTGGTCTTCAGCGTTCGCAACGCGCCGCCGTCGCCACCTGGGTCGCCAGAACGGCCTTCACGGCCAAAGGCGTATCCGTGGCGATCACCACCGCGCCCTGATCGAACAGCTCACGGTACTCGGACGGATTTCCGTCGGCGGCGTACTGATCGTCCAGCCGTCGTCCCGGCGCGCCCAGGGTCCCGAACTGCGCCTCCACGCCCCGCTCGGCCAACGCCTGCCAGAGCGCAGGCCGCACCTCCCGCGTCCCGGTCCAGGCCAGGATCTGCGCCGCGTTCAACCCGTCCAGCCCCGCCACATCGCTCAGCCCAGCCGAGATCATCATCTCCGGCGCCAGGGCCGCCACCGCCCGCGCCGTCTCCGGCGAATAGGTGATCAGGATCACCCGATCCTGCGCCCCCGCCGACCGGACCTCTGCGATCACGGCCCGTGCCAGTGTCAGGGTCGAAGCCTCGTCTGCAGGCTTCAGGTCGATGCTCGCGATCGCCCCCACCCGCCCGGCAGCGTCCAGCGCCTCGCGAAGGGTCGGCGGCGGGGCATCGGTCACCGTGCCGTTCGTCGCCTCCAGCCGCGCTGCCCGCACCTCGGCGAAGGTCAGGTCGGCGACCTTGCCGGCACCGGTCGAAGTCCGCTCCAGCGTCTCGTCGTGCATCAGCACCAGCCTACCGTCGCGGGTCAGGGCGGCGTCGATCTCCAGAATCGCGCCCGGGATCGCCCGGCCCGTGGCCTCAATGGCGGCGATCGAGTTCTCCGGATGATCGTTCGCCGATTGGGCGCGATGCGCCGAGATCGCGACACCGCCGCTTCCCCGGACGCAGTCGAAATAGGCGGCCAGGGCCGGCGCATCGGCGTCTCCCCGCATCGGCGTGGCCGCGCAGGCCGAGGCCAGAAGGCCGGTCAACAAAGCAGGGACGACGAAACGGGTCATGATCAAGGCCTGAACTAACGAAGCGCCCTCATAGCCTCCAGAATCGACGGGCGTAAGACGGACCGAACCCTTGTCGCGCCGACCGTGCCGACGCATGTTCGGCTCGAGCGACCATCGGGAGAGAATCAGGTGCAGGATCTTGTCGGGCCAGCGATCGGTACGCTCGCGGCGGTGGCCGTCGGCGGCTACCTGCTGGGCTCGGTCCCGTTCGGTGTCCTGATCACCCGCGCCGCCGGCGCCGGCGACGTCCGCAACATCGGGTCCGGCAACATCGGCGCGACCAATGTGCTCCGCACCGGCCGCAAGGATCTGGCGTTGGCCACCCTGTTGCTCGACGCAGGCAAGGGCGCGGCCGCCTTGCTGATCGCCCGCCACCTGTTCGGCTCGGAACTGGTCGGCGCCATCGCCGGAGGCGCCGCTTTTCTCGGCCACCTGTTCCCCGTCTGGTTGGGCTTCAAGGGCGGCAAGGGGGTCGCGACCTTCTTCGGCCTGCTGATCGCCGCCTGCTGGCCGCTTGGGTTGATGGCCGGAGCGACCTGGCTGATCGTCGCCTTCGGCCTGCGCTATTCGTCGCTGGCCGCTCTGGTGGCCGCCGCCGCCGCGCCGCTCTACGCCCTGCTCCCCCTCCCTGCGCTGGGCCTGCCTGCGGCCCAGCCGATCTTCGTCCTGGCCATCGTCACGGCGATCCTGATCTATATCCGGCATCACGAGAACATCAGCCGCCTGCTCAAGGGAGCCGAGCCCCGCATCGGCGCCGCCAAGACGTGAGCCTGTCGGAAGCCGAACGCTTCGCCCGCCTGCGCCTCGCGCGCTGCGAGCGGGTCGGCCCGGTTTCCTTCCGCCAGCTGCTGGAGCGCTTCGGCAGCGCCCAAAGCGCGCTCGACGCCGTACCGGATATCGTCCGCAAGGGCGGCGGTCACGGGTATGCGATCCCGCCCATAGAGCGGATCGAGCAGGAACTGGCAGCCGGCGATAGAATCGGCGCCGTCCTGCTTGTCCTCGGCGACACCGCCTACCCGCCCCCGCTCGCCGCCGTCGATCCGCCACCGCCGCTGCTTTGGACACGGGGCGATGTCGGCCTGCTGTCCGGTGAAGCCGTCGGCGTGGTCGGCGCCCGTATTGCCTCGGCCGGCGGACAAAGGATCGCCCGTGGCCTTGCAACTCAGTTGGGTGAGGCTGGGTTCGTCGTCGTCTCCGGCCTCGCGCGAGGGATCGACGCCGCCGCGCACGCCGGATCGCTGGAGACCGGCACGGTCGCGGTACTGGGCGGCGGCGTGGACGACGTCTATCCGTCCGAAAATGCAGGCCTCTACGACCAGATTGTGGAACAGGGCTGCGTCGTCTCCGAAAGCCCGATCGGTGCCAGGGCCCAGGCCCGCGACTTCCCCCGGCGCAACCGCATCATCTCCGGCCTGTCGCGCGGAGTCATCGTCGTGGAGGCGGAACTGAGGTCCGGCTCCCTGATCACCGCCCGCCTGGCCGGCGAACAGGGCCGCGACGTCTTTGCCGTGCCAGGCTCGCCGCTGGATCCGCGATCAAAGGGGCCCAACGAACTGCTGCGCCAGGGGGCGATCCTCTGCGAAGGGATCGACGACATCCGCCGCGCCTTCGAGACCCTGCGGACGCTCCGTGAGCCGCCGAGCCATCATCCTTTCGACGACGTCCCTGACGAGATCGACGCGGCCTTCCTCGACAGAGTGGCTGATCTGCTGTCGCCGACGCCGACGCCCCGAGACGAGATCGCACGGGCCCTGAACGCGCCGATCGGCGAAGTCGCCGCCGCCCTGCTGGAGCTCAGTCTCGCCGGGCGGGCGACGCTCCTGCCCGGGGGATCGGCCTCGGTTTAGACTGCGCGCGGGCCGGCCGGTTGGGCGACAACGGTCCGCTTCATCGCCTCACCCGCCAGACTGGCCGCGCTTTCCAGAATCCGGGCCAGAGCTTCGTCGCCGTCCCAGCGCGCCATCTGAGCCAGTTCCAGCGCCATCGCGCCGATGTATTCCCGCACGGGGAACTCCGCCGGGGCCTCTTCCAGAGCCGCTTCGGTGGCGGCCACCCTTGCCGTTTCGCTCCCGCCTTGCATCGCCGTCGCCATGTTGATCGCCTTTCCTAAGCCCAGCACCGCCATAGGATACAACTTTGGGTATATTCGCAACCTTAACGAGAAGACCGTTCCACAAGTTTCGCCTGGTTGACAGGGTTCGCATCCCTGACCACGTTCCACCCCCCTCCTCCCAGACTGAGCCGTAATGAATCTCGTCATCGTCGAGAGCCCCGCAAAGGCCAAGACCATCAATAAGTACCTCGGCTCGGACTTCGAGGTTCTGGCGTCCTACGGGCACGTTCGCGACCTTCCGTCCAAGGACGGGTCGGTGAAGCCTGACGAAGACTTCGCCATGGAATGGGAGGTCGACGCCAGGGCGTCCAAGCGCATGTCCGAGATCGCAGAGGCCGCCAAGCGTGCCGACCGCGTCATCCTGGCGACCGACCCCGACCGCGAGGGCGAGGCGATCAGCTGGCATGTGCTCGACATCCTGACCAAGAAGAAGGCGCTGAAGGACACCCAGGTCGAACGGGTCACCTTCAACGCCATCACCAAGTCGGCGGTGCTGGAGGCCATGGCCAATCCGCGCCAGCTCGACATGGAACTGGTCGAGGCCTACCTGGCCCGCCGCGCGCTGGACTATCTGGTGGGCTTCACCCTGTCCCCGGTGCTGTGGCGGAAGCTCCCGGGCGCCCGGTCGGCAGGCCGGGTGCAGTCGGTGGCCCTGCGCATCGTCGTCGACCGCGAGATGGAGATCGAGCGGTTCAAGGCCCAGGAATACTGGTCGATCGAGGCCGATCTGGCCGCCGACAGTCCGCCGTTCACGACGCGTCTGGTCAAGCACGAAGGCAAGCGGATCCAGCGCCTGGACATCCCGTCGGAGGCCGTCGCCTTCGCCGCGCGTGACGCCATCAAGGCCGGCGACTTCACCATCAAATCGATCGAGAAGAAGCCGGTCCGCCGATTCCCCTCCCCGCCGTTCACCACCTCCACGCTTCAGCAGGAGGCGTCGCGCAAGCTCGGCTTCGACGCCCAGCGCACCATGCGCGCGGCCCAGAAGCTGTACGAAGGCGTCGACGAGACCGGCGGCCTGATCACCTATATGCGGACCGATGGCGTCCAGACGACGCCCGAGGGCATCGCCCAGGCCCGCGAGGTCATCGCCGACACCTTCGGTCCCGCCTTCGTCCCGGCCGAGGGCCGCCAGTACAAGACCAAGGCCAAGAATGCGCAAGAAGCGCACGAGGCGATCCGCCCGACGAACATCGCGCGTCGCCCCGACAGCCTGCGTCTCGAGAGCGACCTGCAGCGGCTCTACGAGCTGATCTGGAAACGGATGGTCGCCTCCCAGATGGAGGCCGCACGCCTGGACCGGACCACAATCGACGTCGAGACGCCCGACGGCCAGACCGGCCTGCGCGCCACCGGCCAGGTGGTGACCTTCGACGGCTTCCTGGCCGTCTACGAGGAAGGCCGAGACGAGAAGCAGAAGGGCGCCGAGACCGAAGAGGACGACGACACCGCACGGCTGCCCGCGCTCAAAGAAGGCGCCAAGGCCAAGGTCGAAGCCGTCCGCACCGACCAGCATTTCACCGAGCCGCCGCCGCGGTTCTCCGAGGCCACCCTGGTCAAGAAGCTGGAAGAGCTCGGCATCGGTCGCCCCTCGACCTATGCCTCGATCCTGACGACCCTGCGCGATCGCGAATATGTCCGCATGGACAAGAACCGCTTCATCCCCGAGGACAACGGCCGCCTGGTCACCGCCTTCCTGGAGCAGTTCTTCGGTCAGTGGGTCGAGTACGATTTCACCGCCGCGCTGGAGAACCAGCTGGACGAGGTCTCCGCCGGTCAGGCCGACTGGAAGGCGCTGCTGCGCGAGTTCTGGTCCAAACTGAAGCCCGCGACGGCTGCCGTTCTGGAGCGTCAGGGCGTCATCGACGAGCTGGACGAGGCGATCGGCCCCTTCCTGTTCCCGCCCAAGGAAGATGGTTCGGACGCGCGTCTGTGCCCGCTGTGCAAGACCGGGCGGCTGCATCTGAAGGCCAGCTTCAAGATGCGGTCGTCCTTCAT
Organism: Brevundimonas sp. FV1ye28; assembly: GCF_058681135.1. Classification (NCBI taxonomy): domain Bacteria; kingdom Pseudomonadati; phylum Pseudomonadota; class Alphaproteobacteria; order Caulobacterales; family Caulobacteraceae; genus Brevundimonas; species Brevundimonas sp. FV1ye28. The sequence continues at coordinate 1,327,585 of NZ_CM178731.1, forward strand.
CGGCTGCTCCAACTATCCCGAGTGCCGCTATACGCGAGGCTTCGGCGCCGGCGAGAACGCGGGCGAGGAGGCCGGCGGCGACCGCGACCTGGGCGTCGATCCCGAGACCGGCCTGCCGGTGGCGCTCAAGATCGGGCGTTTCGGCCCCTATGTCGAAACCGCCAATCCCGGCGAAGAGAAGCCTAAACGGTCGTCCCTGCCCAAGGGCTGGAGCCCGGCGACCCTGACCCTGGAACAGGCGGTGCGCCTTTTGGCCCTGCCGCGTCCGGTGGGCGACCACCCCGAGGACGGCAAGCCGATCACGGCGGGCTTGGGGCGGTACGGACCGTTCATCCTGCACGCGGGCACCTATGCCAATGTCGCGGACATCGACGAGGTGTTCGAGATCGGCCTGAACCGCGCCGTGGTCCTGCTGGCCGAGAAGCGGGCCGGCGGGTTCAAGGGACGCGGCGCGGCCGTCGCCCCGCTGAAGGATCTGGGCGCCCACCCGGAGACCGGCGAGCCGGTCCACGTCATGGCCGGCCGTTTCGGGCCGTATGTGAAGTCCGGCAAGATCAACGCGACCATCCCCAAGGGCACCGCGCCCGAGGACATGACGATGGAGGTCGCCGTCCCCCTGCTGGCCGCCCGCGCCCTGGTCGCGCCCAAGTCCAAGAAGGCCCCGGCCAAGAAGGCGGCGGCTCCGAAGGCGGCAGCGGCCAAGAAACCGGCGGCGGCGAAGAAGCCCGCCGCCAAGAAACCGGCCGCGAAGAAGGCCGCACCGAAGAAGGCTTCGGCCAAGAAGGCTCCGACCGAGGACTGACCCTCGGTCGGAGAGCCGGCCGGCCCTATCCCACCCGACCGGCCGCGACCGCGACGGCGTCCAGATCGGTCAGGGGTTCGACGGTATCGCCGGTCACGAGGACGGCAGGCGCATCGGCATAGGGGGCGCTGGCCTTGCCGAGCGCGGTCAGGGTCGCGACGACGCCCTCACCGAAGGCGAAGACGGGCGCGCCCTTGTTCCAGGCGCGGGTGATGGCGTCATCGAGGGCGGCGCGGGTCTCGCTGTCGCCGGACCCGGCGGGCACGACCAGGGCCTTGAGCGCACCGCTGTCGATGTCGGAGACATCGGCGGTGGCCAGGACGCTGGTCCCGCCGACATTCAGTCCGGCCTCACCGACCGACATGGGCGCCAGAGACAGGCCGTTGGAGCGCAGAACGGTCTCGGCTTCCGGCATGTCGCCGAAATTCATGGCGCGACGCATGGCCAGACCGACGCGGGCGCGAATGGGCGCCGGGCGATAGCCGTAGCGCGAACCGGGGTTGGAGCGGGGGGTGAACGGGGCTTTGCGTTGAGCGAACAAGACGTCTCCTTCAGGGTTGTCGGGTCCTGAAGGGCCTCTCCGAATAGAGTTCGCACACCGGCGCGAGAACGCGTCGGCGGACGAGGGAAAGGGTTCAGGATCGAATAGAGGTGGGCAAGCGGGGCCGTGATTTCAACCCGGTCGGGGCGGCCTCACGGGTTCGTCATACGCGGGTGATGCGGATGCAACCGTGTGTGGCTTGCCTTGCCCGCCCCACCCGACCTCGCTTCGCTGAGGCGGCGCTGTGATGCGGGTGGTAGGCCTGTGTGGCTTGCCTTGCCGTCCCCACCCGACCTCGCTTCGCTCGGCCACCCTCCCCCGCGGGGGGAGGGAGAAGAATTTCGCCAGACACGGGTCATCGTCCTTCCGCTGTGAACGGGTGTGGGGAAGTCGACGGAGCCTGGGCGTTCGCCCGGAACCGAGGTGGCCCCCTGCTTTCGCGTTACGGGGACCGATTGATTGTGTTTTCGGCTCGCGCCGAGGCTCCGTCCCCGACCGGGTCCGCGAGCGTCGCCCAGCGGGTTTACGGACACCCCGGGGGGGCCTGCATCCCCGCCTTGGCGGAGACCGGCCACGAATCCCGGGTCCTTTGGACCCTTAGGCGATAGGCCCGCGACGGGCGGCAGGCTCAGGCCCGCCGGGCTCCGAGGTTTCACGCCCCCCGGACAATCCCGCTACGATCGGCCCCGCCGCACGTCCGGGTCCTGGGCCCAGGACGCCTTCCCCAACGACGGGATGGCTCCCATCATAAGGCATGTTCGAGGGGGCGCCGGTTCGGAGGGGTCTTAAAAGTTCGGGACGTTGGAATCGTTGGGGAAATCCGGCGATCCTTTGCCAACTTCAGCGCCTTCCTTCTCCCCCTGCGGGAGAAGGGACAGGTGAAGCTTCTCCCTGCGCTTTGCGCCCGCTAACCTCGCCTCATGAACGCGCTGACGCTGCTGAGGTCCGTCGAGGAGCTGCTGTACGAGGTGGTCTCGTGGCTGGTCTTCTATCCGAAGACGCTGTGGATGACGCTGAGCCGGCCGTTGCGGACCCTGGCCTATTCGGACCGCGAGCAGCACGACAAGCCGGATCAGCAGTATCTGGACACCCTCAGCCCGCCGCTGTTCCTGGTGCTCAGCATCCTGCTGGCCCACGGGATCGAGCTGGCGGCCGGGCTGCACCTGGATCAGAGCCGCACGGCCTTGGGCCGGATGATAACCTCGAACGACCAGACCCTGTTGTCGGTGCGTGCGCTGGCGTTCAGCCTCTACACCGTCGCCTATGCGACCCTGTTCCTGGTGTTGAGCAAGAAGCGGATCGACCGCGAGACCGTGCGTGCGCCCTTCTTCGCCCAGTGCTTCCTGTCCGGCTCCCTGGCGATCCTGACCAGCGTGGGGACGACCGGCATTCGCTATCCCAGCGATGTCGCGACCCTGGCGGGGCTGGCGCTGATCCTGGTCACGGTGGTGTGGTTCCTGTGGGTGCAGACACGCTGGCTGGCGCGGATCGAGGGCGTCGGCAGGGCGGCGGCCTTCGGGTGGTCGGTGGCGGCCTTCGCGGCGTCCACGGGGGCGGTGATCGGGATTGGGGCAGTGATCGGTTGACCTTCTCTCTCCCAAAGGGAGAGGGCTTTAGCGCACGGCGGCGAAGCCGTCGTTCTGGTGCGAAAAGGTGAGGAGTTACGGTCCATGACGCGTCAGACACCGACCGACTTCGCCCGCGCGCTGCGACAGACGCAGACACCCGCCGAGGCCAAACTCTGGAAGGCGCTGCGTTCAGGCCGCCTCGACGGTTGCAAGTTCCGCCGTCAGCACGCCATCGGACCTTACTTCGCCGATTTCGCCTGCGAGGCCCTGATGCTTGTCATCGAACTGGACGGCGGGGTGCATGACGATGACGAGCAGGTTCTGAAGGATCACCTCAGACAGCAGCATCTCGAAACCCTCGGCTGGTCGGTGCTGCGGTTTCCGAATGTGGAGGTGATGGCGCGGCTCGCCGATGTGCTGGACGCGATCCGCGATCACGCGAAACTGGCGCGCCCCTAGTCTTCCCTCTCCCGGAGGGAGAGGGCTTGAGGCTCGCAGAGCGGAGCGATGCGTCTTCAGCCGAAAGGGTGAGGGGTTGTGCCCTCACCGGTTGGCGACATTACCCCTCACCCTTTCGCGCAAGTCCGATCGCCTGACGGCTCCCGGGCGCTCAAGCCCTCTCCCTCCGGGAGAGGGAAGGCCCGGCCGACGCCGTCTCCACCCCGGCCAGGCGGCGAACAACGGCTCGGCCGTCGGCGAGCGGATGCGGTTGCGGAAGCAGAGGAAGAGGAGATTGGTCAACGACGATGCTAATTGAACAGCTTCCGGACAATGCTCGTGGAGGAGCTTAGCGCTCAAAAAACGCTCAACTTAATGCCGCAAGCCTAGACTTTCTGCCAGAACCGTTGATTTAATCGAACGGGGCGCTGCAACACCAAGTTACAAAGAATCCTGATGGCGGCCGAGGGGGGACTAATGGAGGAGGCTAAGCGGCAATTTCGAAAGGGGTTTCAAGTTGATGGAACCGCCCTTGCAGGCATGTTTGCTACTACCACACAACATCTTGCTAAAGTGGGAGATGGGCAAGTTACGTCAAACTTTAAAGTCGAGCTAAAAGATGGAAGCTCTCAGACTTTGCCGAACGTCGCCGCAGTAACGGCCCTGCAGAACGTTGGCAGGAAAGAAATTCGGACGATCGAGTTCCAGTCTTCGACATCAGATAAGTCGTCTCCCTGCTCAATCTACATCGTCATCGGAGAACCGGAAAAATCGAAAGATCCAACGGTCTCATATTCTATAGAAGGTAAAGAGCGAGAATGGGTTCGATCCACTCAGATTGACATAGACGATTTTGTTTCCGGCATATCTAGACCAAACATAGCAAAGACTCTATCGCTCGCACGCATGATAATACCGCTACTTGTTATGGTCGCAATGATAGCACTTATGTATTCTCTATTTGCTAACGTTGAGAATATCCCAACTGGTAATATTGATGCCCTTAAGTCTTCCCTTTCTGGAAAGGAAGATGCAGCCTCTGCAATATTAGCTTACGCAGAGTGGCAGCAAGAATCAGCTAAGAATATGTCATCCAGATCCGGAATTTCCTCAATGAAATGGATCCTACCCCTTATGGCCCTAATGCCGATTTCGGTTGCCCTAAGTCATGGAAATATAAATAAAATATTTAAGTCTTACGTATTTTATACGGGTGGAATGGTCAGCATTGTAAATCAGAGGCGGACTATGCACAGCATATTTTGGTTAGGTATCGTACTTGCGATAGCTGTCGGTCTTCTCGTCAACTATTTGAGCGCTTCGATATCCTGACGGCACTAAAGCGGAATATTATCGTGTTTTTTCCACGGGTTCGTCTGCTGCTTGTTCTTCAGCGTCCGTAGCGCCCGGATCAACCTCCGCCGCGTCCCATGCGGCATGATCACGTCGTCGATATAGCCCAGTCCCGCCGCCACGAACGGGTTCGCGAACCGTTCCTTGTACTCGGCCTCGCGCGCGGCGAGGGCCTCCGGGTCGCCGGCTTCCTTGCGGAAGATGATCTCGACCGCGCCCTTGGCGCCCATGACGGCGATCTCGGCCGAGGGCCAGGCGTAGTTGACGTCGCCGCGCAGGTGTTTGGAGCTCATCACGTCATAGGCGCCGCCATAGGCCTTGCGCGTGATGACGGTCAGCTTTGGCACCGTGGCCTCGGCATAGGCGAACAGCAGCTTGGCGCCGTGCTTGATCAGGCCGCCGTACTCCTGGCGCGTGCCGGGCATGAAGCCGGGGACGTCGACGAAGGTCACCAGGGGGATGTCGAAGGCGTCGCAGAAGCGGACGAAGCGGGCGGCCTTGCGGCTGGAATCGATGTCCAGAACCCCGGCCAGGACCTGGGGCTGGTTGGCGACGATGCCGATCGGCTGGCCGTCCAGGCGGCCGAAGCCGCAGACGATGTTCTTGGCGAAGTCCGCGCCGATCTCGAAGAAGTCGGCCTCGTCCACCGTCTTCAGGATCAGCTCCTTGATGTCATAGGGCTGGTTCGGATTGGCCGGGACCAGGGTGTCGAGCGAGGCCTCGTCGCGGTCGGGGTCGTCGTAGGAGTCGCGGACCGGCGGCTTCTCGCGGTTCGACAGGGGCAGGAAGCCGATCAGGCGGCGGACCTCCGACAGGGCCTCCAGATCGTTCTCGAAGGCGCCGTCGGCGACGCCGGACTTCTGCGAGTGGACGCGGGCGCCGCCCAGGTCCTCGTGGGTGACGACCTCGTTGGTGACGGTGCGGACCACGTCGGGGCCAGTCACGTACATGTAGCTCGTGTCCTTCACCATGAAGATGAAGTCGGTGATGGCCGGCGAATAGACGTCGCCGCCGGCGCAGGGGCCCATGATGACGCTGATCTGGGGGATGACGCCGCTGGCGAGCGTGTTCTGGAGGAAGATGTCGGCATAGCCGGCCAGGCTCTCGACCCCCTCCTGGATGCGGGCGCCGCCGGCGTCGAACAGGCCGATGATCGGGGCGCCGTTGGTCAGGGCCATGGTCTGGAGCTTGACGATCTTGGCCGCGTGCGCGCCGCTGAGCGAGCCGCCGAAGACGGTGAAATCCTTGGAGAAGACATAGACCAGACGGCCGCCGATCGTGCCACGTCCGGTGACCACGCCGTCGCCGGGGACGCGCTGGGTCTCCATGCCGAACTGGTGCGAGCGGTGCTCCACGAACATGTCGGTCTCTTCGAACGAGCCCTCGTCCAGCAGCACCTCGATCCGCTCGCGGGCGGTCAGCTTGCCCTTGGCGTGCTGGGACGCGATGCGGGCGGGGCCGCCGCCTTGGCGCGCGGCTTCGCGGCGGGCTTCGAGCTGGTCGAGGATGGCTTTCATGGGGGCGGTCTCCGTGTCGAAGACGAGGCTTAGAAGCCGGGACGCCGAGGAGCAAGGCAGGCTAGCGGGAGGCATGCTCCAGAGTTGCCGGTCGATAGGGATGCAACTTCGAGGTTGCCCTACGCAGATATTTGAATAACGTTGGTCTCCAGAAGAGGGAGGGGCGAATGCGTTTGAAGGCAGTTGTGATCTTGATATCGGGCCTGGCGCTCGGCGGGTGTTCGACACTCTATCGAGGAGCCCCGACCTACGCGTCGCCGCCGATGGACATCGAGCAGCAGGTGCAGTTCGACGTCGCCGTGTTGCTGGGCTCGCCTCAAGACACCCGCCTCGAAACGGCGATCATGAAATTCTCCGGCCGCGAAGCCGAACGAAACCGGGTGGCAGGTGCGCTGCTGCTGGCGTCCGATCGCAACTGCGACATCTACCTGGAGAATCTACGGGGCTATCAATCCGCCTGGCGAACCGCCTTCAGTCTGGCGGGTGTCGGCCTGGGCGCCGCAGGGGCGATCGTGACGGGCGCGGACACCGCCCGATTGCTGAGCGGCCTGACGGGCGCAGCCAGTGGTGCCCAGGGCAAGCTGGACGAAAACCTGATGGGCGGCATGGCGTCGGAAATCCTGGTGTCGGGCGTTCGCGCGGGTCGGGAGCCGATCCGGGCGGAGATCGTCGCCAACATGCAGAAGCCCTATCCGCAATGGCCGGTCGAACTCGCGATCGCCGACGTCATCCGCTACCATGGCCGATGCAATGTGGTGTCCGGTCTCACCACTGCCCAGCGGGCTGTCGAACAGTCCGTCCGGCCGCAAGACACCGGTGGTCGCCAAGCCCCCGTTACGCCGACGCCTCCGACGGGCCCGACGACCGTTCCCCGTATCTAGAGCCGCCTCTGCTCCGCCAGCTTGTCGACCATCCAGACGCGGGCCTGAGGGATGGGCTTGTTCTGGGGGTGGAACACGAACTGTTCGAGGAAATGTCCGGTCAGGTCGAGGCCTGAGCGGACGTCGCCCTCGCCGAGGCCCGCCTGGGCGCCCAGCATGAAGGGGGGCAGTTTCAGCAGCTTGTCGGCATAGGGGGCACCGGCCTCGCGGGAGACGGCGCGGCCGGTGCGGGGACTGACCCATATCAGGTCGTCCATCGTGCCGGTGACGGCGCAGCGGGAGAGGTCCAGGCCGAAGCCGAGATCTTCCAGCAGACCCGCCTCGAAGCGGACGAAGATGGCGGGCCAGACGGACGGGATCTGGAACGCCGCCATCAGGGCCTCGAAGGCCAAGAAGGCGCCGGGGTGGGGCTCGCGTTCAGGAAGCGCGCCCTGCGCCACGGCGGCGGCGGCGGCGAGGCCGGTCAGGGCCAGACCGTCATCGAACAGGGCGCTGGGCCCCTCCCCCACCGGCTCCAGACGGGCCGAGCCGAGGTGGTCTGAGGTCCGCGCGCGGTAGTCGGCGATGACCCGGGCGCCGGGCTGCAGGAAGGGCTTCATGCGCCGCGACGCCCCGCCGGCGACGAAGGCGGCGTGACGGCCGTGGGTCTCGGTCAGCAGGTCGACGACCACCCCGGTGTCGCCATGAGCTCGCGCCGACAGGACGAAGGCCTCTTCGTGGAATTCCATCAGGGGGTCGTCGTCTCTTTTGCCGCTTCATAGGCGCCGATGATCCGGGCGATGGGGCTGGCCAAGTCGTTGGGGACGGCGAGGCTGAGGACGTACTGCTCGATCTTCCAGCCGTCGTCGGTCAGCCGCATGACGCCCGAACCGCGCGTGCGGCCGTAGGATTCGTTGGTCAGTTCTTCCTCGAACCAGGCGATGCATCGGCACGCGATCTGGGCGATGGTGATGGTCCGGTTCGTGGCCGGATAGGACCAGCCGTTGCCGCGATCGAAGTGCGGCGTGGCGTAGGCGCGGAACTGTTCGACGCTCCAGTGCTCGCCCGCGTCGGTGCCGACGAAGCGGGCGTCGGGCGTGTAGAGAGCGAAATAGGCGTCGGCGTCGGCGGCGGCCGAGGCTGCGTTCAACTGGTCCAGGACGGCCGCGACCTGGGCCTCGGGGGCGGCTTCCGGCGTGGCCTGGACGGCGAGCGCCATGGCGATGGCTGCGAACATGGCGGGGCCTCCTTGCGGGTGAGACCGAAGCCTAGACCTACTCGCCGCTTTCCGGAACCGGATAGGTCGACGGCTTCAGCACCTTGGCCAAGCCGATCAGGTTGCGGGCGGCGTTGCGGCCCACGCGGTCGGAATAGTCGTGGCCCTGATCGGTTTCGACATAGTCGGGGCCGGGCCCCGGGCCGAGGTGCCAGTAGGTCCAGCTCTGAGCCGGGATGGTGAAGCCCATGTCGATCAGACCCTGCGAGATCGTCGCCACGATGTTGTGGGCGCCGTCCTCGTTGCCGGTGACGACGATGCCGGCGACCTTGCCGAAGGCGACGGGACGGCCCGTGTCGTCGATTTCGCCGAACCAGGCGTCCATGCGTTCGAGCGCGCGCAGGGCGACGCTGGACATCTGGCCGAGCCAGGTCGGGGTGGCGAAGACGACGATGTCGGCGGCCTTCAGCGTCTTGTCGACATCGGGCCACTGGTCGCCGTCGCCCTCGTCGCCGCTGACGCCGGGTTTGATGTCGAGATCGACGAGACGGATCAGTTCGACCTCGGCGCCGCCCTTCTCCAGTTCGGCGATGACGACCTTGGCTAGGGCCTCGGTGGAGGATGTCGCCGGCGAGGGCTTGAGGGTGCAGTTCAGGACGACGGCGCGCATGGGGATCTCCGGTTTGGGTCGAGAGAACGGACGGTGATCGAGCCTGTTCCTTCACTCCCTTTCGTCATCCTCCGGCGAAGCGAAGCGAAGACCGGGGGACGCAGCGGCGCGCGGGAGCGCGAACCTGCCACACACACGCCCGCTTCCGACATCGGGGCTGAACAGATCGCCTTCGGCGCCGCTGCGTCCCCCGGTCTGCGCCGCCAAGCGGCGGCTTGCCGGAGGATGACGAGAGTGAAGGAAGGCATTTAACCGAACGGTTGACAACGCGATCGGGTGGGCGCATTTAACCGATCAGTTACACACGAAAGCGCCATGCAGACCGATCCTCTCTCCGCAAAGTTCGCCGCCCTGGCCGACCCGACCCGTCGGGCCATCCTGGCGCGGCTGACCGAGGGCGAGTGTTCGGTCAGTGACCTGGCGGAACCGTTCGACATGAGTTTGCCGGCCGTCTCCAAACATCTGAAGGTGCTGGAGAAGGCCGGTCTGATCTCTCGCGGCAAGGAGGCCCAATGGCGCCCTGCCCGACTGGAACCGATGGGCATGAAGGGCATGGCCGAGTGGCTGGAACACTACCGCCGATACTGGGATCAGAGCTTCGACCGCCTGGAAGATTATCTTCGCAAGATTCAGAAAGGAAACGACGATGGCCAACGAAACTGAGACCAACCCCTGCGACACCGACGGTGCCGCACACGCCTTCGACCTGACGCTTGAACGGATCATCGACGCGTCGCCGGAGAAGGTGTTCAGGGCCTATACCGACCCGCAAATCCTGGCCCAGTGGTTCGCGCCCAAGCCGTGGAAGATCGTTGATCCGATCATCGAGCCGCGCGTGGGCGGCCGCTTCAACTTCACCATGCATGGGCCGGACGGCGAGGTCTTCCCGAACTCGGGCGTCTTCCTGGAGGTCATCCCGAACCGCCGGATCATCACCACCGACGCCTTCACCGCCGAGTGGAAGCCGGCCGGTCAGCCCTTCATGGTGGCCCAGGTCGACATGGAGCCGACCCCCGACGGCAAGACGAAATACACCGCCGTCGCCCGCCATTGGAACGAAGAGGCGATGAAGCAGCACGAGCAGATGGGCTTCCACGAAGGGTGGGGCACGGTCGCCGACCAGCTGGCCGAAATCGTGAAGACCTTCTGATCCGATGAGCACCGTGGTCGCCGAGGCTCCAAATCGCCCGACCCTGAACATGCAGCGCGTCTTCGATGCGCCGCGCGAACTGGTCTGGCGTGCCTGGTCCAACCCGGAGATCCTGGTCCTGTGGATGGGGCCGGTCGAATGGCCGGCCGTCAGCGCCACGGCTGACTTCCGGGTCGGCGGCGCGTGGCGCATCTGCCTGCGCTCGCCGACCACCGGCGAAGACCTGTGGCAGGGCGGGGTCTATCGCGAGATCGTCGCGCCCGAACGGATCGTCTTCACCTTCAAGTGGGACGAGAGCCACGAGGACGGGCCGCCGGTCGACACCCTGGTCACCGTCCGTCTGTCCGAGACCGACGACGGCAAGACGCGAATGGACTTCACCCACGAGGGGCTGAAGTCCGAACAGAGCCTGACCGGCCACAAACACGGCTGGACCTCCACGGCCGACCGGCTCGAAGCCTGGCTGGCAGCCAACCCTGACTGAAGGAGAAGACGATGAAGATCGTGACCAGCCTGAGTTTCGCCGGCAATTGCCGCGAGGCCTTCGAGTTCTATGCGCGGGTCCTGGGCGGCAAGATCACCTTCGCCCTGCCCTACGGCGATGCGCCGCCGGAGATGCCGGTGCCGCCGGAAATGAAGGACTGGCTGATGCACTGCTGGCTGGAGATCAGCGATCAGGCGCTGATGGGGTCGGACATGCATTCCGCATGGGCGACGAAGATCAACGAGCCCAAGAACGGCTTCGACGTCAGCCTCCATTTCGACAGCGTCGATGAAGGTCGCCGCGTGTTCGACGCCCTGTCGGAAGGTGGCACGGTCGCCATGGCCTTCGGCGAGACCTTCTGGACCCCGGGTTTCGGCACCCTGACCGACCGGTTCGGCATTCCGTGGATGGTCAATGTCGCCCCAGGCGCCGATTGGCGGCCGGGCGAGCCCTCGTCCTGAGGTCTTCCTGCGACAGAGGTTGAGCCTCAGTCAGCCAAGGCCTGGGGGAATTCATGCCCCAGGGCCTCGGCCATGCCCTGCTGCGAAATCAGCAGGACCTGTTGCTGCTGGTGGTAGTTGTTCGACAGGACGATGACCGCCACCCGCTGATCCGGCTGCCAGACCTCGATGTTGCGGAAGCCCGACCAGCTGCCGGTATGGTAGATTTCCCAGTCCTGGAAGGCCGGCGTCACCCGCGTGCCCAGCCGGTTGGACATGACGCCATAGCCCCAGGCGCGATGGGGTCGCCCGCCCCGCTCGTTCGGCTGGTCCGCCGGAGAATGGTCCATGATCATCTGTGCGTAGCTGTACGCGCTCAGCACATGGCCGGTGTTGAGCGCCCGCACCCACACCAGCAGATCGTCCAGCGTCGAATAGAGGGCGCCCGCGCCGTAGACGATCGAGACGTTCGGATTGCGCTGGGCGGTCAGCCCGGCCGGGAAGTTGGCGTGTCCGGTGACGATGCCGAGGTCGCTATCGTCATCGAAGCCGGTGTCCCTCATGCCCAGGGGCTCGAAGAAGGCTGTTTGCAGATAGTCGGGGAAGGTCTGGCCGCTGGCCTTCTCCACAATGGCGGCCGCCAGGTTGAACCCGGCGTTGTTGTAGCGGACCTTGGTCCCCGGCTCGAACGACAGGCGGAAGGCCTTGGAGTCCTCGGTCAGTTCGTCGAGCGTCGCCGGGGTGGTGCGGCGGGCGCCCCAGCCGGGACGGGCCATCAGGTCGGGGATGCCCGAGGTGTGAGAAATCAGGTGATGAATCCTCAGCGGTGCCCAGGCCGCGGGGCATGGCTGGATCCACTGGCAGACCGGATCTCCGATCGTCAGCTTGCCGTCGTCCTGGAGCTTCAGGATCGCGGCGGCGGTGAACTGTTTGGAGATCGAGGCCAGGCGAAAGCGGTCGCCGATGCCGAGAGGTCGGCCTGTGGCGACATCGGCGGTCCCATAGGCCTGGCGGAACAGGATTTCATCGCCGCGCGCAACCAGGACCGCACCCATAAAGCGGCCGGCCTCGGCCTCGCGCTGCAGGCGGGCGGTCAGTTGCGGGAGAGCTTCGACGACCTCAAGCGGCGGACGCGCGGGCGTCGGAGCCAGACGTGAGGCGGCGGACGGCAGAGGCTGGGAGGTCAGGCCGGCGACCAGACCGGCGCCGCCGATCAGGACGACGGCGGCGATAAGACCGAGGAAGAGCCGAGGGTGGTTCCCGGCGGTACGCGGAACGTCAAACATCGAGGCTTGGTAACGGGTCCGGACGATTCGTCACCCCATCGGCCGATCCCGTTTGCGTCATCTTCCGATTTGATCAGGGGCCGCCGCCATGGCGGTAAGGCGGCGATGGCGGACGGGAGTCTCGCGCTCGTCTGACGTGCCGCTTCGGGGCAGGGCGTCGATTTCCGCAAACGCCCCTTAGGTGACTTTAACCTGACGTCGGCTAAAGATCAGGGGAGGGGCGTATGCCACGGAGCACTGAATAAAGGAGGCGGCGGATGGCCGTTACGTTCAGGTCGCCAAGGCTTGCTCACACCTGGAACCGTCCGCATCCTAATCTACGATGAAGCGCGGCTCGGCACTTGGGCGACCAAGGCCAATCTTTGCAATCAACGATTGTTTAACTCCGCTGGCGTCATCAAAGGCCCTGTCGCAATCCGCGATTGGAGCTCAAAATGATTATCGCGCTCGCATTCGCTGCAGCTACCTGCATGTCACCCGAGTTTACGGCCCGTCATCCGAAGGCTGTCAGCGTCGTCGTCTCCCCATATTTCAGCCAAGGGACCGCCGCAGAGCGTGAGGAGCGCCTACGAAACAGCTTCGCATTGATGGACGAGAATAGTGACGGCTTCATCTCTGATCGGGAAATCCCGATTGGAACACGGGGCTTCGCTGGCCGGCCACACGACGAAGAGGCCAGCACTGCCCTTTGGCTCGAAGGCATCGACCTTAACGACGACCGAAAGGCTGACTGGCAGGAGTTCGGTAGCTATTTCCTGCCAGTCATGACCGTGGCGAGTTGTCAGAGGGGGTGACAGACGCGCGAGACGAGGACGTACTTGCACTGGAAGGATCCGTCTGCGTTTACGACACACTGCGGCGAGTAGACGTAGTCGCAGACCTCGCCCTCGTTCGGGGGCGCATCGACCACTTGGGCGGGTGCCATCGTGGGGACGGCCAAAGAGCCGACGAGCAGCGCAGCCGACGCCAGGATGCTTGTGATTTTCATGGGCTTCACTCCTTCAAAATGGTTAACGCCGAAGGAGTTGCACGGCAGATCATTCGCCAGAAGGTTGGATGGCACAACTTTTGATGAATAGTGTGGGTAAGTGCCCAGCACGAACGTGAGCCGTCTAAGAGGAGGACATCTGCTTCCAGGCCGCTAGGGTGAATCCCCTTTCCACCCCTCTCAGACCTGCGGAACGTCCGCTCTGCGGAGCCTTGGTTGTCTGCGTCAGCCTGCTGCCGACGCTTGCTGGTGGAAACCCTAGGCGTTGAAGTCCAGGCCGAACTGGGCGTAGAGCGCGCGGCTGTCCTGCCATTTCGGATCGACCTTGACCGTGATGAACAGGTGGACCGGGCGGTCCAGCAGTTCGGTCAGTTCCTCGCGCGACTTCTGGCCGATCCATTTCAGGGTCTGGCCGCCCTTGCCCAGCACGATGGGTCGCTGGCTTTCGCGCTCGACATAGATGGTCTGTTCGATGCGGGCCGAGCCGTCGGCCTTTTCATCGAAGGCGGTGGTTTCGACGGCGGCCGAATAGGGCAGCTCTTCGTGGACGCGCAGATAGACCTTCTCGCGCGTGATTTCGGCGGCGAGTACGCGGATCGGCACGTCGGCGGACTGGTCTTCCGGATAGAGCCAGGGGCCCTCCGGCATGTCGCGGGCCAGACGCTGTTTCAGGTCGTCGACGCCGTCACCTGACAGGGCCGAGATCATATAGACCTCGGAATAGACGCCGTGCTCGAACAGGCCGTGCGACAGGGCCAGGAGCGTGTCGCGGCGCATGCCGTCGATCTTGTTGAGCACCAGGATGACCTGGGTGTTCGTCGCCTTGAGGTTGGCGATGATGGTCTCGGTGTCCTCGGCGGACTTGCGGTCGGCGCCCGTGCCGTCCTTGCCTTCCGAAGCGATGTGGGAGGCCGCGTCGATCAGGTGGACGACGACGTCGGCGTCGGACGCCCCGCCCCATGCCGAGGCGACCATGGCGCGGTCCAGCCGGCGCTTGGGCGTGAAGATGCCGGGGGTGTCGACGAGCACGATCTGGGCGTCGCCCTCTATGGCGATGCCGCGCACGGGAAAGCGGGTCGTCTGGACCTTCTGGGTGACGATGGAGACCTTTGACCCCGTCAGACGGTTCACCAGCGTCGACTTGCCGGCGTTCGGCGCGCCGATGATGGCGGCGAAGCCTGCGCGGTTCTGCTGGGGGTTGGTATCGGTCAAATCACGCCTTCACGTTGGAGCATGGCCATGGCGGCCGCTTTCTCCGCGTCCTGACGCGAACGTCCGGGCGCGGTCAAGGGTTCGACCCCTGCGATGGAAACCTCGACCGTGAAGGTCGGGGCGTGGTCGGAGCCGGTCTGGCCCACGACGCGATAGGACGGCAGGGGACGGCCCTGGCCTTGGGACCACTCCTGCAGAGCGGACTTGGGATTGTTCAGGGCGCGCGGCGCGGGCGTGGCCAGTTCCTCGGCCCAGGCGCGATCGAACATGGCGCGGGCGGCATCCAAGCCTCCGTCGAGGAAGACGGCGGCCAGCAGGGCCTCCACGGCGTCGGCGACGACGCCTTCCTTGCGACGGCCGCCGGACTTGGTCTCGCCGGGCGACAGGCGCAGAGCCTCGCCGACCTTCAGCCGTTCGCCGACACGGCCGCAGGCGTGCTTGTCGACGAGCGCATGCAGGCGGGACGAGAGCTCGCCTTCGTCGGCGGACGGGAAGTCGTTGTGCAGACGCTCGGCGACCAGAAGGCCGAGGACGCGGTCGCCCAGGAACTCGAGCCGTTCGTTGTGGCGCGCGGGCTTGCCGGCGGCCTTATCGGCCCCCTCCCCCACGCTGGAATGGGTCAGGGCCCGCTCAAGCAGAGCGGGATCCTTAAAGGCATGGCCGAGACGGTCGACCAGCGCGGCCACCGCCTCATGCCGGGTATTGGCCATCAGTCGAGGACGCGGAAGAAGCGGCTGGGCCGGACGTTGGCGAACCAGCTGACCGGGTTGAACAGCGAGGCGCCCGGTTCCCACGAGAACATGATGATCTCGGCCTTGCCGACCAGGTTCTCGTCCGGGACGAGACCGACGCCGGCCGACTGTTCCACGCGGCTGTCGATCGAGTTGTCGCGGTTGTCGCCCATCATGAAGTAGTGGCCGGCCGGGACTTCGTAGACGGGCGTGTCGTCCAGGTCGCCGCCGGGGCCGAAGTCCTGGGTCATGAAGGTGCGGCCGCCCGGCAGGGTCTCGCGAACCTGGGTGACGGGGCGCGGACCGAAAATGTCGTTGACCTCACCGGCGCTGACGACGGCGTCCTGAACCGGCTGGCCGTTGATGTAGAGCTTGTTCTCGATCATCTGGATCGTGTCGCCGGGCAGGCCGATCACGCGCTTGATGTAGTCGGTCTTGTCGTCGCGCGGCAGTTTGAAGACCACGACGTCGCCCCGGTTCGGCGCGCGGCCGAAGACGCGGTCGTCGCCCAGCGGCAGGTTGATCGGCAGGCCCGACGAGAACTTGGAATAGCCGTAGGCCCACTTGGACACGACGATATAGTCGCCCTCGTAGAGATTGGGCTCCATCGAGGCCGAAGGGATGGTGAAGGGCTGGAACAGGAGGACGCGCAGGACGAAGGCGATGGCCAGGGCCACGACCACCGTCTTGACGATCTCGACCGTCTCGGAGGCGGCCGAAGGGCCGTCGTCGTCCTTGTCGTCGTCGCGGACGTGAACCTTGGCGGCCGAGGGGATCTTTTCCTTCTTGCCTGAGTCGTCGAACGGCGCGTCGCCCGCGTCGCTCCAGATCGGGCGACGGGTCGCGGAGGTGACCACGGGATCGGAGGTGACCGTCCGATCGCTTTCGGATGCGGCGAACTCGGCTTCGGGCGTGACCTCGACGTCGTCGGGCGAGACGTCATGGGTCACCACGGCGGACGATTCCGCATCGGTGGTGTCCGTGATGGCCTTGTCGTCGTCGGTGGGCTTGTTGTCGCTCATCGTATGAAGTCGTCCCCGGTCGCCGAACGCGACACGCATGCGTGGGCGAGTATAGCCCGATTACGCCACCGGCAAGGCTTCGATCACCACGAAGGCGAGTGCATAGGGGTGTTCGTCCGAAAGCGTCAGATGAATATGCGGCGTGTGGCCCACAGGCGTCAGCCGTTTCAGGTGCTCGGCGGCCGGTCCGGTCAGGGCCAGGGTCGGCTGGCCGGACCTCAGGTTCACCACCCCCATGTCCTTCCAGTAGACGTCACGGCGCATGCCGGTGCCCAACGCCTTGGCGCAGGCCTCCTTGGCCGCGAACCGCTTGGCGTAGCTCCAGGCGGCGTCGGGTTTACGGTCCGAGCGGGTGCGTTCGATCTCGGTGAAGCAGCGGGTCTTGAAGCGGTCGCCGAAGCGGTCGATCGACGCCTGAATGCGTCGGATGTCCGACAGGTCCGCGCCGATGCCGATGATCACCGGCCCCTCTCCGAAGCCGGCGCCTCCAGCCCGCGCGCCTCGTCCATGAGGTCGCGCATCCGCCGGATCGCGGGACCCAGACCCACGAAGATGGCCTCTCCGATCAGGAAATGGCCGATGTTCAGTTCCATGATCTCCGGGATGGCCGCCACGGCCGCCACGGTGTCGTAGTCAATGCCGTGACCCGCATGAACCTCCAGCCCCAGGGCATGGGCCTGGGCTGCTCCGGCAGTCAGGGACGCCAGCTCGGCCTCGGCCTCGACCGTCCGCCCCTCGCGCACGGCGTCGCAATAGGCCCCGGTGTGCAGTTCGACCACGGCCGCGCCGGTTCGGAACGCCGCCTCGATCTGCGCCGGGTCCGCGCCGATGAACAGAGAGACGCGCGAACCGGCCTCTTTCAACCTGCCCACGACGGGGGTGATCCAGTTGTGACCGCCGACGACGTCTAGCCCACCTTCGGTCGTCCGTTCCTCACGCTTTTCGGGAACGAGGCAGACGGCGTGGGGTCGGTGATGCAGGGCGATGGCCAGCATCTCCTGCGTGACTGCCATCTCGAGGTTCAGCGGCCGGTCCTCGGTATTCAGCAGGGCTGACAGATGGTCGATATCGGCGTCGGAGATATGCCGACGATCTTCACGCAGGTGAGCGGTGATGCCGTCGGCGCCGGCGGCGAGCGCCTCCTCGGCCGCCCTGACGGGATCGGGAGATTGGCCGCCGCGCGCATTCCGCACCGTCGCGACGTGGTCGATATTGACCCCGAGGCGCACGCGCGTGCCGGTCACTTGGATAGCCGCCGGCTGCCCGGATCCTCGACCGGGAGGGCCGCCAGTTCGGGCGGCAGGGCGTCGGCGGGGTATGCGGGGACGTCCAGCGAGGCGAGGGCCACGAGAGGCACGCCGACATCGGCCTTGCCCCCCGAGCGGTCGACGATGCAGGCAGCGGCGACGACGGTGCCGCCTGCGGCCTGGATGGCGGCGATGCATTCGCGGCTCGACAGGCCTGTGGTGACGATGTCCTCGACCATGACGACCTTCTCGCCCGGTTCGACATGGAAACCACGACGCAGCTTGAACTCACCGCCCTCGCGCTCGACGTACATGGAGCGGACGTTCAGGTGTTTGGCGGTCTCGTAGCCGGGGATGATGCCGCCGACGGCCGGGGAGATGGCGACATCGACCGGCCCGACCAGGGCGACGATCTTCTCGGCCAGCGCCTTGCACAAGCGCTCGCAGCGCGCGCCGTCCATGAAGACCAGATTCTTCTGCAGGAAGACCGGGCTGTGCAGGCCGGACGACAGCACGAAATGGCCCTCGCGCAGGGCGCCGGCGGCGCGGAACTCGTTCAGGACGTCTTGGGTGTTCATGTCCTGCATCTAGGACACCCGTCGCCGCTCGTGAAGAACGAACCTTATCAATCACCGTGCACCCCGGCGAAGGCCGGGGTCCAGATCGCGAAGGCGATGGTCAACGCTGGAGGCTCGGTCGGTGATTCCAGCCGACGGTGTCTGTGATCTGGACCCCGGCCTTCGCCGGGGTGCACGGAAGAAAAGTCTAGTATTCCCGGCTTTCGGCCTGGCGCTCTTCCAGATGGCCGTCCTTCAGGGCGAAGACGCGGTCCATGTGGCCGGCCAGCTCCATGTTGTGGGTGGCGATCAGGGCGGCGACGCCGGTGGTCTTGGTCAGTTCGCGCAGGGATTCGAACACCGACTGGCTGGTGGTCGGGTCGAGGTTGCCGGTCGGCTCGTCGGCCAGAAGCAGGCGCGGTTTGTTGGCCAGGGCGCGGCCGATGGCCACGCGTTGCTGTTCCCCGCCTGACAGCTGGGCCGGCTGGTGCGTCAGGCGTTCGCCGAGGCCCAGGGCGGTCAGGGTTTCCTCGGCACGGGACCGGGCGACGGCTTCGGGGTAGCCCGCGATTCGCATCGGCAAGGCGACGTTGTCGCGCGCGTCGAACTCCGGCAGCAGATGGTGGAACTGATAGACGAAGCCGACCCGGTTCAGGCGGATGCGCGTCCGCGCCCGCTCGTCCAGAGCGCCGACATCCTCGCCGTCGATGAAGACCTGGCCGGAGGTCGGACGCTCAAGCAGGCCGGCGGCATGCAGCAGGGACGACTTGCCCGAGCCGGAGGGCCCGATCAGTCCGACCAGTTCACCGGGGAAGATGTCCAGGTCGACGCCCCGGAGGACGGTCAGCTCGCCGTTGCCCGTGACATAGGTCCGGGTCAGGGCGCGGGCGGAGAAGACGGGACTACTCAAAACGCAGGGCCTCCACCGGGTCGATCTTGGTCGCATTCCACGACGGGATCAGGCTGGCCACGCAGGACATGAAGAAGGCCCAGACGGTGATCCAGAAGACGTCCGCCGGGTCCACCTCGGCCGGGATGGAATCCAGCATGTAGACGTCGGCGTTGAACAGCTGCGTCTGGAAGACGAACTCGAGGAAGTGCTGGATCGCGCCGATATTCAGACAGAACAGCAGGCCGAGCACCAGGCCCGTGATCGTGCCCGCAACGCCGATCGAGGCGCCGGCCATGAAGAAGATGCGCAGGATCGACGATGGGCTGGCGCCGATGGTCCTGAGGATGGCGATGTCGCGGGTCTTGTTCTTCACCAGCATGACGATGCCGGAGATGATATTGAGCGCCGCTATGGCCACGACCATGCCGAGGATGATCGACATGGCGACCCGCTCGACCTTCAGCGCGCCCCAGAAGGCGGCCAGCTTGTCGCGCCAGTCGACGACGAAACCGCCTGGGCCCGCCGCTTCGCGAACGGGGACCAGATAGTCGCCGACGCGGTCGGGCTCATCGACCTTGATCTCGATGACGTCCCAGACGCCCTCCTTGCCGAAGAAGAGCTGGGCCTGTTCCTGCGGCATGAAGATGAAGGCGCGGTCGTAGTCGGCGGTGCCCGAGGAATAGGTGCCGCCGATGCGGTAGGTCTTGTTCAGACCGCCCAGATTGCCGAAGGCCGAGTCCGCGCCGGTCGGGGAATAGATCTCGATCGGATCGCCGACACGCAGGCTCAGGCTGTCGGCCAGAGCCTGGCCGATCAGGATGTTGTCGCCGCCGTAGGCGCCCTGGCCGAAGCTGGTCCGCGCCTGTTCCGACAGGCTTTCATAGACGAAATTCATCGTGTCGAGATCGTCGGGCGCGATGCCGCGCACATAGGCGCCGGTCGTCTGGCCCCCTGCGCGGATGATGGCCTGGGACTCGGTCAGGGGGGTGACGCTGATCACACCCTCGACGCCCCGGAGACGGTCGACGACGGCGTCGCGGTTCGGCGCGTTCAGCACCTCGCCCTGCACATACATGTGGCCGTTGAAGCTGAGCATCCGGCCCAGCAGCTCGTTCCGGAACCCGGCCATGATGCTGAGCACCACGATCAGGGCCATGACCGCCAGTGCGATGCCGACGAAGGAGATGATGGCGATCAGGGCGACGCCGCCCTCCTTGCGCTTGGCGCGCAGGTAGCGAAGCGCGAGGCCGATCTCCCAGGCGGAGAAGGCGCCGGCGGGCTTGGGCGGGGGCGTCACAGACGTCGTCGTCAACGGATGGCCTCCAGAGCAGCGTCGAGCGCCACGGTCGACTTCTCGCCGGTTGCGCGGCGCTTGAGCTCGACGACGCCCTCGGCCACGCCCTTGGGACCGATGACCAGTTGCCACGGAATGCCGATCAGGTCGGCGGTGGCGAACTTGCCGCCCGGACGCTCGTCGGTGTCGTCATAGAGGACGGACTTGCCCGCCGCTTCCAGAGCATCGACCGCCGCCTCGCAGGCCTGGCAGACGTCGGGGTCGTTGACGCGCAGGTTGATGACGACGACGTCGAACGGGGCCACGGCGTCGGGCCAGATGATGCCGGCATCGTCATGGCTGGCCTCGATGATCGCGCCCAGCAGACGCGACACCCCGACGCCGTAGGAGCCCATGTGGACGTTGGTGTCGACCCCGTCCGGCCCCGCCACCTTGGCCTTCATCGGCTCGGAGTATTTGGTGCCGAAGTAGAAGATGTGGCCGACCTCGATGCCGCGCGCCGACAGACGGTCGGCCTCGGCGGTCTGGGTCTCGAACTGGGCCGCGTCGTGCATTTCCTCGGTCGCGGCGTAGAGGGACGTGCGCTCGTCGAAGACGGCCTGCACGGCCTCGGCGCCGAAGTCATGCCCGGGAGGCGCCATCTCGACCAGCTTCCTGTCGCAGAAGACCTCGCTCTCGCCGGTCTCGGCCAGGACGATAAACTCGTGGCTCAGGTCGCCGCCGATCGGGCCGGTGTCAGCGCGCATCGGCACGGCCTTCAGACCCAGGCGGGCGAAGGTGTTCAGATAGGCGACGAACATCCGGTTGTAGGCGGTGCGGGCCGAGGCCTCGTCCAGATCGAAGGAATAGGCGTCCTTCATCAGGAACTCGCGGCCGCGCATCACGCCGAAGCGCGGACGGCGCTCGTCGCGGAACTTCCACTGGATGTGGAAGAGGTTCAGCGGCAGGGATTTGTAGGATTTGACGAAGCTGCGGAAGATGTCGGTGACCATCTCCTCGTTGGTGGGGCCGTACAGCAGCTCGCGCTCGTGCCGGTCGGTGATGCGCAGCATCTCCGGGCCGTAGGCGTCGTAGCGGCCGCTCTCGCGCCACAGGTCGGCCAACTGGAGGGTCGGCATCAGAAGTTCGACGGCCCCGGCCCGCTCTTGCTCCTCGCGCACGATCTGCTCGATGCGGTTCAGGACGCGCAGGCCCAGCGGCAGCCAGGCATAGATGCCGGCGGCCTCCTGTTTGATCATGCCGGCGCGCAGCATCAGCTGGTGCGAGACGATCTGGGCGTCCGAAGGCGCCTCTTTCAGCGTGGGCAGGAAGTAGCGCGACAGGCGCATGGGGCGTCTCGGATTCGGAAGGCGTCAGGGGTGGTCAGCTTTAGCCGGGACAGAGGGGCAAAAGCTAGGCGGTCAGCCGGGCTCAGGGCACTGGAGGCGCCATGTCCGGCAGAGGCATCCAGCCGATGAAGACCAGCCACATCACGAACAGCCACAGCAGGAAGGCCACCCAGGTCGTGGTGATGAACTTGCGCTTCAGATCCGGCGTCTTGGGCGCGCCCCACTGCGAGCCGTCGGTCGGCGGCGCCTCGTGGCGTTCGGCGGAGGTGCCGAGCGGCAGGACGGCGAACAGCACCACCCACCAGACGACGATGTAGATGGCGAACATGGTGATCGGGCCGATCGGCATGTCAGTGCGCTCCCTTTTCAGCAGAGTGGGGCGGGGTTTCCATCAGTTCGACCAGGACCCCGCCCATGTCCTTGGGGTGCAGGAACAGGATGGGGGTGCCGTGGGCGCCGATGCGGGGTTCGCCGGTGCCGAGCAGGGTCGCCCCCTTGGCCCGCATCGCGTCGCGGGCGGCCAGGATGTCCTCGACCTCGAAACAGACGTGGTGCTGACCGCCCTTGGGGTTTTTGGCCAGGAAGCCGTGGATCGGGCTGTCGTCGCCCAGCGGCTCGATCAGTTCGATCTGCGAGTTGGGCAGGTCGATGAAACAGACCCGCACGCCTTGCGCCGGCAGGTCGAAGGGTTCGCTGGCCGAGGTCGCGCCGAGCATGTCGCGGTAGAGGGCGACACTGGCCTCGATGGAGGGCGTGGCGACGCCGATGTGATTCAGTCTGCCGATCATGGGGTGGCTATGGGCGTTGATCCGGTCGTGGGCAAGCCGCCCCCATGCCGGGAGCCCGCAGAGCCAGCAGGGTGGATCGTCGCACCTCGGCCGACATCAGGTCCGCCCCCTCCAGGATACAGCCGACCACGGTGTTTGAGTTGGGCGCCAGCAGGCCATAGGTCTCGTCCATCGCCTCCAGTTCGTCACGGGCGCGGGCCAGTTCCCCAGGAGCGGCGGCGACCACGGCCGGGTCGCGGCTGACGATGGTCATCTCGTGCAGGCTCTCGCCCGAACTCGGGAAGTCGTAGGCGCGGTCGTCGTACTGGAAGAGGCGGGCCGAGAGGCGGTCGCCCGGGCCCTCCCCGTCCTCGAACTTACCCTCCTGGCTGGCCGAGAAGGAGATGGCCGGCCCCTCCTGCGGCACTACGAGAATGTAGGCGTGGCGTGGGAACAGCAGGTACTGCGCCATCCACTTCGTCACCCAGACGGCCGGGGCGCGGTCCGGCCCCAAGGCATGGGCCCCGACATAGACGCCGGGCGGCAGGACGCGACTGTCGATGCGGCCGTTGATGGCCTGCATGCGGTCGATCATGACCTGATCCAGCAGGAAGGTGCCGCCCTCCGACGCCCGTTCGAAATGGGCGCGGATGTCGGCGGCGGTCGGGGCGTCGCCCATCTCCCGGCCATAGATGGCGTCGAAGGCCTTGTCCGAGGTCGGGCTGTCGTCGGCGGTCGAGAACCACAGAACGCCGATCTCGTGCGCCGTCCGCGCCACCGGATCGTCGCCCCGGAAGGTCGACAGGCTGAGCACCAGATTGCAGGCGAGGAACAGGACGACGAACCCCGCCAGACCCTGTCCCGTGATCACCGCCCACTTGCGCCACCCGGTCAGCGGATGGCGCGCGTTGCGGACGCGGTGCTTGAGGCGGCGCCCCCTGTCTCGAACGGTTTCGAACGAAGGGCGCCGCATCGGTTCAGAGCCTCAGGATGACCGTCTCGACGATGGGACGGCGGTCCCAGATCTGTTGCGAGGCCTTCTTCAGCACCCGCGCCACGGCCTGTTCGACCACGGTGTCGTCATCGCGGGCCTCGCCTTTCAGCGAACCGACCGTCTGCTCGACCCGCTCCGCAAGATTGTCGAGGGCATCGCCCAGCGGCGTGACCTCGTCGCCCGGAAGGCCGATGGCACGGACGTCGATATCCGAGACGATCCGACCGCGCTTGTCCATGGCGAAGCTGACCACCAGGACGCCGTTGGTCGAGGCGTGGCGACGCTCGCGCAGGGCCTCGCCCTTCTCGGTCACCACCATGCCGCCGTCGACATAGAGGCGGCCGTTCGGGACCTCGTCGATGATCGCGGCCTTGCCGGGGGCCAGGCGAACCAGGTCCCCATTGCGCGGGGTCACCGTCTCCTCGACGCCCAGATCGCGGGCGAAGGCGGCGTGCTCCATCAGGTGGCGACGCATGCCGTGGGTCGGGATCGAGATGCGCGGGCGAGCCCAGGCGTACATCTGCTTGATCTCGTCGCGGCAGGGGTGGCCGGAGACGTGGATGCCGGGGTGATCCTTCTCGGTGTAGAGGCGGACCCCGCGATCGGCCATGCGGTCCTGCAGGTTGGCGATGGCCAGTTCGTTGCCGGGGATGACCCGCGACGAGAAGATGCAGTGGTCGCCCAGACCCAGTTTGATGAAGGGGTGCGAACCGTCGGCGACGCGCGACAGGGCCGCGCGATCCTCGCCCTGGCTGCCGGTGCAGAGATACAGGATCTGGTCGGCCGGCCAGTGACGGGCTTCGTCCTCGGTCAGGATGCGCTGGCTGTCATTGAACAGGCCGACGTGACGCGCGGCGGCGGTGATCCGGTGCATCGAGCGACCGGCCAGGGCGACGCGACGCCCGGCCTTGTCCGCCGCCTTGATGACGCTGACCATGCGGGCGACGTTGGAGGCGAAACAGCCGACCGCGATCTTGCCGGTCTTCAGCGAGCCGATCAGCTCGATCAGGCCGTCCTGGGCCTCCAGCTCCGAACCGGCCTCGCCATCCACGAAGACGTTGGTGGAATCGCAGACCATGGCCAGCAGGCCCTCGGCGCCCATCCGGGTGATAGCCGGAATGTCGGTCGGCTTGCCGATGACGGGGTTGGGATCCAGCTTCCAATCGCCGGTGTGGAAGACCGTGCCCAGGGGGGTGGTGATCTTCAGGCCGTTCGGCTCGGCGATCGAGTGGGTCATGGTGACGAAATCGACCTGGAACGGGCCGAGGTCGACCTGGCCGCCCAGCGGCACCTCTATGATCTTGACGTCGTGCACGCCGTTGTCCCGCAGCTTTTCGCGGATCAGGAAGGCGGTGAAGGGCGTGGCGTACAGCGGCGCCTTCATCCGGCTCCACAGCCAGGGCAGCGCACCGATATGGTCCTCGTGCGCGTGGGTCAGGACGATGCCGCGGATGTTCTCGCCCTCGAGGAAGGACGGGTCCGGGACGATGATGTCCACGCCCGGCGTGGACAGATCGCCGAAGGTCACGCCGACGTCGACGATCATCCACTGGCGATCGTCTTCAGGGCCGTAGCCGTAGCAGTTCAGGTTCATACCGACCTCGCCCGAGCCGCCGAGGGGCAGGAAGACGAGTTCGTCGTGGGCCGTAGCCTTGGTTTTCTTGGTCATGTGTCCGTCAGATGGGTATTGCGGCGCCAGATTTCGAGAAGGCCGCGGATGGTCAGGTCCGGATCGAACCGGTCGATGGCTGGGGTCGCCCCCTCGAACAGGGAGGCGACGCCTCCGGTTCCGACGACGGTCATGGGTGCGCCCCATTCCGCCTTGATGCGCGAGACCATGCCCTCGATGAGGCCGACATAGCCCCAGAAGACGCCGGACTGCATGTTGGACACGGTGTCCTTGCCGATCACGGTGTCGGGTTTCTGGATCGCGATGCGCGGCAGCATGGCCGCCGCCTCGTGCAGGGCCTGGAGGGAAAGGTTGATGCCGGGCGCGATGGCCCCGCCCTCGAACGCCCCATCGGCGGCGATGATGTCGAAGGTCGTCGCGGTGCCCGAGTCGATGACGATCAGGTCGCCGGGATAGACCAGGTGTGCGCCGATGGCGTTGACCAGCCGGTCGGCGCCCGCCTCGGACGGCTTCTTGATCCGCACGGGGATGCCGAGCTCGACATTGTCGCCGATGACCAGGGGCTCGACCGACAGATAACGGCGCGACAGGTTCCTGAGGTTGAAGATCGACTGCGGCACGACGCTGGAGATGATGCAGCCGGTCAGGGAGGCCAGATCGATCTTCCGCATGGCGAGAAGCTGGGTCAGCCAGACGGCGTATTCGTCGGCCGTGCGACTGGCCTCGGTGGCGGTGCGCCATTGGGCGATCCAGTTGTCGCCGTCATGGACCGCGAACAGCGTGTTGGTGTTGCCCTGTTCGATGGCGAGAAGCATCAGGCGGCCCTTCCGTGCGCGTCCGAACCGAAGAAGACATCCCCCGCCGAGATGAGGCGCAGGCTCCCGTCGGCGGTGCGCAGCCGAAGCGCGCCGTCGGGGGCGACGCCCTCGGCCGTGCCTTCGACCGTCTCATGCCCCAGCCGGGCGACGCAGGGGCCGTCAAGGCCGTGCGTGCGGGCGGTCCAGGCGTCGAGGATGGGCTGGAAGCCCAGGCTCTCCCAGCGCCCCTGCCAGACGGTGAAGGCCTCAGCGAGCACGGTCGCGGCGGCGTCGATGGCGGGCGGATAGGCGATGTCGGAGCGCAGGTGGGCTGCGAGACTGGTCGCGGGTCGCTCGGTCCCCTCGGGCGCATGGGCCAGGTTCACGCCGATGCCGACGGCCAGCCACAACTGGCCCGATGCATGGACGCCGGACTCGATCAGGATGCCCGAGGCCTTGTCGCCCGATAGCATCACGTCGTTGGGCCATTTGATGCTGACCACGCCGGGAACGGCGAAGGCGTCCAGCAGGTCGGCGACGGCGAGGGCCGCGACGAAGGTCACCTGAGCGGCCTCAGCGGGAGGCTTGTCCGTCAGGGTCAGCAGCGTCGCGAACAGGTTGCCCGTGTCGCTGTTCCATTCCCGGCCGCGCCGACCGCGCCCGGCGGACTGACGGCGGGCGACGATCCACTGGCTGGACGCGTCGCCGCTCTCGGCCCGGCGACGGGCCTCGGCATTGGTGGAATCGATCTCGTCGAGGAGATGGATGGGCGGGGTCACCGCCCTACCCCGCTCCGAAACCGGTCGCCGCGATACGGGTCAGGGGCTCCAGCCAGGTCAGGCCGACGATGACCAGCGGGAAGGAGAAGGCCGCGCAGGCCCAGCCGATCCACTGGGCCTCGACCGGCGCCTTGTCGGTCTTGGCGACGCCCTCGGGGGCCTCGTCGAACCACATCAGCTTGATGATGCGCAGGTAGTAGAAGGCGGCCACGACCGAGGCCACCAGACCGGCGGCGGCGACCATCCAGTAGCCGGCCGAGGCGGCGGCGCCGAAGACGTAATACTTGCCCCAGAAGCCCGAGAACGGCGGCATGCCCAGGACCGACAGCGACAGGACGGTGATGGCGATGGTCGTCAGCGGACGATCCTTCTTCAGGCCGGCCAGATCGGAAATCTTCCGGATCGGACGACCCGAGCGGCTTAGCGACAGCAGGATGGCGAAGAAGCCGATGGTGTCGATCATGTACAGGGTCATGAAGGTCACCATGGCCTGCAGGCCCTGTTCGGTGCCGGCCGCGATGCCCAGCAGGGCGTAGCCGATGTTGGCGATCGACGAATAGGCGAGCAGACGCTGAATGTCCTTCTGCGCCAGACCGCCCCAGGCGCCGACCACGAAGCTGGCCAGACAGATCAGGATCAGGACCTGGGCCCACTGGTCGTGGGCGCCGAGGAAGCCTTCCGACAGGGCGCGGGCGAACAGGACCATGGCGGCCATCTTCGGCGCGGTGGCGAACAGGGCCACGACTGGCGTCGGGGCGCCTTCGTAGACGTCGGGCGTCCACATGTGGAAGGGCGCGGCCGAAACCTTGAAGGCCAGTCCGCAGATCAGGAAGACCAGACCGAAGATCAGGCCCGGGCCGGGGTTGGCGGTCGCATAGGCGGCGATGTCCTCGAACCGCATCGAACCGGCGAAACCGTAGATCAGGCTGGAGCCGTAGAGCAGCAGGCCCGACGACAGGGCGCCGAGGACGAAATACTTCAGGCCCGCTTCCGACGCCTTGAGGTCGTCGCGGTGGTAGGCGGCGAGGACGTACAGGGCCAGCGAATGCAGCTCGACTCCGACATAGAGCGAGATCAGGTCGCCCGAGGACACCATCATCCCCATGCCGACAGCGGCCAGGACGATCAGGATCGGGAACTCGAAGCGGGCGATGTTCATCCGCTGCATCCAGCCGCCGCCCAGGATCACGGCGACCGCCGAGGCGATGTAGATCGCGACCTTGGCGTAGATGGCCAGGGGGTCGGCGACATAGGCGCCGTTGAAGGCCTGACCGAGCGGGCCGGTGGCGGCCACGGCCGAGGCGGCGACCAAGAGGGCCACCGACAGGATGGATATCAGCCGCGCCGACTTCTCGCCGATGAAGGCGCCGAGCAGCAGCAGGACAAGGGCGCCGATCGCGAGCGTCAGCTCCGAGGCGGCGAGGTTCAGGGCGTAGGACAGATCAGGCATTTATCTTCTCACCCGCCGGTCGCGAGCTGCCAGCCGTTGACGACGGCGTCGACGGAGGCTGCGGTGTAGTTCAGGACCAGATCCGGCTGCACGCCCAGCCAGATGGTGCCGACGATCAGGGGGACGAACAGGACCAGCTCGCGCAGGTCGATGTCCTTGATCGTGGCCAGGGCCGGGTTGGTGATCTCGCCGAACATGACGTTGCGATACAGGGTCAGGGCATAGACGGCCGACAGGATGACGCCCGTCGCGGCCACGAATGCGGCCCAGGTCGAGGCCTGATAGACGCCGGTCATCGTCAGGATTTCCCCGATGAAGCCCGACGTCCCCGGCAGGCCGACGTTGGCCATGGTGAACATCAGGAAGATGGCGGCGTACCAGGGCATCCGGTTCGTCAGGCCGCCGTAGAAGGCGATCTCACGCGTGTGCATCCGGTCGTAGACCACGCCGACGCAGAGGAAGAGCGCGCCCGAGATCAGGCCGTGGCTCAGCATCTGGAAGACGGCGCCCTGCATGCCCTGTTCGTTGCCGGCGAAGATGCCCATGGTCACGAAGCCCATGTGGGCCACCGACGAATAGGCGATCAGCTTCTTGATGTCGGTCTGACGGAAGGCGACCAGCGAGGTGTAGGCGATGGCGATCACCGACAGGGTGAAGACCAGCGGCTGGTACTGGATGGACGCGTCCGGGAACATCGGCACGTTGAACAGGATGAAGCCGTAGCCGCCGAGCTTCAGCAGGATGCCGGCCAGGATGACCGAGCCCGCCGTGGGAGCCTGGACGTGGGCGTCGGGCAGCCAGGTGTGGACCGGCCACATCGGCATCTTGACCGCGAAGGAGGCGAAGAAGGCCAGCCACAGGATCGACTGGGCCTGCGGTCCGAAGGCGTAGTCCTTCAGCGCCGGGATCGAGGTCGTGCCGGCCTCGTTGGCCATCCACAGCATGGCCAGCAGCATCAGGACGGACCCGAGCAGGGTGTAGAGGAAGAACTTGTAGGCGGCGTAGATCCGGTTGGCCCCGCCCCACACCCCGATGATGATGAACATCGGAACCAGGGTGCCCTCGAAGAAGATGTAGAAGAGGAACAGGTCCAGCGAGGTGAAGACGCCGATGACCAGGGTCTCGAGCACCAGGAAGGCGATCATGTAGTCGCCGACGCGTTTCTCGACCGACTTCCAGCTGGCCAGGATGCAGATCGGCATCAGGAAGGCGGTGAGCAGGACGAACAGGATCGAAATCCCATCGACGCCCAGATGATAGCCGGCGCCCGCGAACCAGACGTAGTTCTCGACGAACTGATAGGCCGGGTTGGCGCTGTCGAACTGGAGCACCAGCACCGTCGAGACGGCCAGCACCACGAGCGTCGTGATCAGGGCCACCCAGCGGGCGATGCCGTCTTCGTTGGACTTGGCCATGAACTTGGCCAGCACGATCAGCAACGCGCCGACCAGCGGCAGGAAGGTGACCACGCTCAGGATATTGGGGATCGCACCCATCTTATGCGCCCCAGGCGTAGATGGCGAAGGCGAGCAGACCGGCCACGCCGAGCAGCATCACGAACGCATAGTGATAGACATAGCCGGACTGGATCTTGGCCAGTCGCGCGGCGGATTTCAGCGAGGCCCAGGCGGCGCCGTTCGGCCCCAGCCCGTCGATGATCTTCACGTCGCCGACCTTCCAGAACAGGTCGCCCAGCGCCTTCGCGCCCTTGACGAAGAGGAGGTCGTAGAGCTCGTCGAAGTACCACTTGTTGTAGAGGAAGCTCCACAGCGGACCCTCGTTGGCCGCCATCCGCTTCGCCAGGCCTTCGCGCAGGACGTAGTAGTAGAAGGCGATGAAGGCGCCCAGCAGGGTGACGATCAGCGGCGACCACTTCACCCAAGTCGGGACCTCGTGGCTGTCGTGCAGGACGTGGTTGCTCGCGCCGGAGAAGATGGCTCCGCGCCAGAACTCGCCTTCGTGATGGCCGATGAAATGCGGGGCGAAGACGAAGCCGGCGAACACCGCGCCGATCGACAGCAGGATCAGCGGAACCAGCATGACCGGCGGGCTCTCGTGCGGATGCAAGGGACCGTGGTGGTGATCGTCGTGCGCATGATCGTCGTGACCGTCCGGCTCGGAGTGGGTCTCGAGCTGAGCATGCGAGGCGTGGTCGTCGTGCGCATGAGCGTGGTCGTCGTGCGCGTGCGCGGCCATCGCCTCTTCCGTCCACTGCGGCTTGTTGTGGAAGGTCATGAAGATCAGCCGCCACGAGTAGTAGCTGGTCAGGGCCGCGGCCAGGATGCCTACGGCGAAGGCGAAATAGCCGGCCGCCGAGTGACCGGTGGTCGCCGCCGCATAGGCACTCTCGATGATCGAATCCTTGGAATAGAAGCCGGCGAAGCCGCCGACGCCGGGCAGGCCCAGGCCGGTGATGGCGATCGTGCCGATCATCATCACGCCATAGGTGACGGGCAGCAGCTTCCACAGTCCGCCCATCTTCCGCATGTCCTGTTCGTGATGCATGCCGTGGATCACGGAGCCGGCGCCGAGGAACAGCAGGGCCTTGAAGAAGGCGTGGGTGAACAGGTGGAACATGGCGGATTCGTAGACGCCGACGCCCGCCGCGAAGAACATGTAGCCGAGCTGCGAACAGGTTGAATAGGCGATGACCCGCTTGATGTCGTTCTGCATCAGACCGACCGTCGCGGCGAAGAGGGCCGTGATCGCGCCGGTGACGGCGATGATCAGCGACGCGGTCGGGGCGTATTCGTAGATCGGGCTCAGCAGGCAGACCATGTAGACGCCGGCGGTGACCATGGTCGCCGCGTGGATCAGGGCGGAAACCGGCGTCGGGCCTTCCATGGCGTCCGGCAGCCAGGTGTGCAGGAAGAACTGCGCAGACTTGCCCATGGCACCGATGAACAGGAGGAAGCCGGCCAGGTCGAGCGCCGACCAGGTGTGGCCCAGGAACTCCCAGCCCGTGCCGGCCTTGGACGCGATCATCGGGAAGAGCTCGGCGAACTGGATCGTGCCGAACATCCAGAAGATGGTGATGATGCCGAGGGCGAAGCCGAAGTCGCCGACGCGGTTGACCACGAAGGCCTTGATGGCGGCGGCGCTGGCCGTGGGTTTCTTGAACCAGAAACCGATCAGCAGATAAGAGGCCAGCCCCACCCCTTCCCAGCCGAAGAACAGCTGCATGAAGTCCGCAGCGGTGACGAGCGCCAGCATGGCGAAGGTGAAGAGCGACAGGTAGGCGAAGAAGCGCGGCTTGGAATCGTCCTCGGCCATGTACCCCCAGGAATAGAGGTGCACGAGCGACGAGACGCTGGTGACGACGACCAGCATGGTCGCGGACAGGGCGTCGATGCGGATCGACCAGTTCGACTGGAAATCGCCGACGGTAATGAAGGGCGAGACGACGACCGTGAACGGCTCCAGGTGAGCCCAGGTCCACTGGCCGAAGACCGTCCAGGCGACGAAGCACGAGAAGAACAGCAGGCCGGTCGTGATGGCCTGCGAAGGAATGTCGCCGATACGGCGGCCGAAGAAGCCGGCGACGGCGGCGCCGAGCAGCGGGGCGAAGACGCCCAGGGTGACGAGCAGTTCGAGAGACACGATCAGCCCTTCATCACGCTGGCGTCGTCAACCGCGATATCGCCGCGGTTGCGGAAGAAGGTCACCAGGATGGCGAGGCCGACAGCGGCCTCGGCCGCGGCGACCGTCAGGACGAACATGGCCATGATCTGCCCCGACACGTCGTTCAGATAGGCCGAGAAGGCGACGAAGTTGATGTTCACGGCCAATAGGATCAGCTCGACCGACATCAGGATGATGATGACGTTCTTGCGGTTCACGAAGATGCCGAAGACCCCGATGGTGAACAGCATCGCCGCCACCGCCAGATAATGTTGAAGCCCGACTTCCATCAGCGCAGTTCCTCGCCGGTGACGCCGACGCCGGTGACGACGCCCTTGATTTCGATCGCCGTCTTGCGGTCGCGGTTCGACTGGGCGCCCGGATCCTGGCGGCGGACCGAGGTCCGCTTGCGCAGGGTCAGGACGATGGCGCCGATCATGGCGATCAGCAGCACGATCCCGGCCGCCTGGAAGAAGTAGACGTAGTCGGTGTAGAGCACCCGCCCGATCGTCTCGATGTTCGAGGCGTCCGCAGTGGCCACGGCCGGTGCCACGGCGTCCGACGCCGCCCCGCCCTGCACCACCACGATCGAGATCATGATCATCTCGGCCAGCAGGATGCCCGCGACGATCGCGGCCAGCGGCAGATAGGTGGCGTACCCCTCGCGCAGGCGGACGAAGTCGACGTCCAGCATCATGACCACGAACAGGAACAGCACCGCGACGGCGCCGACGTAGACGACGACCAGAAGCATCGCGAGGAACTCCGCCCCAAGGAGGACGAACAGCCCCGCTGACGAGAAGAAGGCCAGGATCAGCCACAGGACCGAGTGCACGGGGTTGCGCGCTGTGACGACCAGAAGGCCGGACACAACGGCGGTGGCCGCCATCAGATAGAACGCTATGCCTTGCAGCATGGGAGGGACGATGCCCCTTTCAGTCGGTTGGGCGGCGAACCCACAGGGATTCGCGCGCTTCGTTTAGCGATAGGGGGCGTCGAGTTCCAGATTCTTCGCGATCTGCCGTTCCCAGCGGTCGCCGTTATCCAGCAGTCGGGCCTTGTCGTAGTAGAGTTCTTCGCGGGTCTCGGTCGCGAACTCGGAGTTCGGTCCCTCGACGATCGCGTCCACCGGGCAGGCCTCCTGGCACAGGCCGCAGTAGATGCATTTGACCATGTCGATGTCGTAGCGGGTCGTGCGGCGGCTGCCGTCCGACCGGGGTTCCGACTCGATCGTGATGGCCTGGGCCGGACAGATGGCTTCGCACAGCTTGCAGGCGATGCAGCGTTCCTCGCCGTTCGCATAGCGACGGAGCGCGTGTTCGCCCCGAAAGCGCGGCGACTGGGGGTTACGCTCGAACGGATAGTTCACCGTGTACTTGGGCTTGGCCATGTACTTCAGCGACAGGCCGATGGCGCCGAACAGGTCCAGCATCATCGCGCCCTTGGCGGCCTGGGCGATACGCGTGATCATCGGACGGGGTCTCCCGGACGCGTGCAATCGCGTTTGTAGCGATCCGTGTCCTTGTTCATGATGGCGCACAGGCGGACGCGTTCGGCCTCGCGGCGTTCGATGCCGTCCTGGCGGCGCTGCCACTGGTAGGGCGAGTTGGGCAGGTCCTCGTAGGGTGCCGGGAAGGCGCAGCCGGCCAGGGTGGCGGCGGTGACGGCGATGAAGGTCATGCGGATCATGCCCCCACCGCGAAGACGCGCCAGGCCGAAACGATGACCACGGCCACCAGGGACGTCGGCAGGAAGATCTTCCAGCCCAGGCGCATCAGCTGGTCGTAGCGGTAGCGGGGCACGAAGGCCTTCACCAGCGAGATCATGAAGAACCAGAAGACGATCTTGGCGAAGAACACCAGGAACAACAGAAGGTTGACCAGGAACGGCGGCCACTCGGCGGTGAAGTCGATCGGGAAGCCGGGGTTCCAGCCGCCGAAGAACAGGATCGAGATCATCGCGCACATGAAGATGATGTTCACGTACTCGCCCATCATGAACAGCAGATAGGGCGTGGACGAATACTCGACCTGATAGCCGGCCACGAGTTCGGACTCGGCCTCGGGCAGGTCGAACGGGGGACGGTTGGTTTCCGCCAGGGCCGAAACGAAGAACATGATCATCATCGGGATCATGACGACGATCAGCGGCCAGGTGCCCGCGCCGCCGCCGAAGACGTACCAGTTCCAGATCCAGCCGTCCTGCGAGGAGACGATGTCTGACAGGTTCATCGTCCCGGCCAGCAGGATGACGTTGATGATGATCAGGCCGATGGAGACCTCATAGGACACCATCTGTGCGGCGGATCGCAGCGAGCCGAGGAACGGATACTTCGAGTTCGAAGCCCAGCCACCCATGATGATGCCGTAGACGCCCATCGAGGAGATGGCGAAGACGTAGAGGATGCCGACGTTGAGGTCGGAGATGACCCAGCCCGGCGCGAAAGGAATGACCGCCCAGACGATGAAGGCCGTCAGCACGGTGATCACCGGCGCCAGAAGGAAGACGATCTTGTCCGCGCCGGCGGGAACGACGATCTCCTTCAGGACGAACTTTATCATGTCCGCGAAGGACTGAAGCAGGCCGAAGGGGCCGACCACGTTGGGGCCCTTGCGCATCTGCACGCCGGCCCAGATCTTGCGGTCGGCCAGAAGCAGGAAGGCCACGGCGATCAGGACGCCGACGGTGACCAGCAGCACCGCGCCCGTCGTGGCGAGGGTCCAGCCGAGCGGCGTGGTCCAGAAATTCGGTTCCATGCGTCTACTCCGCCGCCAGCAGGGCCGGAGCCATGCGCTGGGCGCTGAGCTCGGCCATCGTCGCGCTGGCGCGCGCAATCGGGTTGTTCAGATAGGGGTCGACCACGGCCGAGGTGAAGGCGACATCGCCCAGTTCGCCCTT
This sequence comes from Brevundimonas sp. FV1ye28, assembly GCF_058681135.1. NCBI lineage: Bacteria > Pseudomonadati > Pseudomonadota > Alphaproteobacteria > Caulobacterales > Caulobacteraceae > Brevundimonas > Brevundimonas sp. FV1ye28. The sequence continues at coordinate 1,362,117 of NZ_CM178731.1, forward strand.
GGCGCCCAGGCCAGCCACGTCGAACGACCCGGCCGGAGCCAGGTAGTCAATTCGACCAAAGGTCGGGTGGTCCGTCATCAACTTTTGACGAACCTGATCAAGCGTGTCGTACGGCAGGGTGTGGCCGACGCGTTCCGACAGGGCGCGGATGATGGCCCAGTCTTCCTTGGCGTCGCCCTTGGGGAAGACGGCGCGTTCGCCCATCTGAACCCGACCTTCGGTGTTGACGTAGAGGCCCGACTTCTCGGTCCAGGCGGCGGCCGGCAGGATGACGTCGGCGGTGTGAGCGCCCCGGTCGCCGTGGCTGCCCAGGTAGATCTTGAAGGCCTTCGACGGACCGGTCTCGATCTCGTCGGCGCCGAGCAGGAAGAGCACGTCGAGCGCGCCCGGCTGGACCATGTCGTGGGCCGTCAGACCACCAGTCGCGGGCACGAAGCCCATGTCCAGTCCGCCGACGCGTGCGGCGGCGTGGTGCAGGATATTGAAGCCATTCCAGCCGTCCTTCACGACGCCGAGCTTGGCCGCCAGCTTGCCGAGCGCGTTCAGAACCTTGGCGCCGTCCGGCCCCGACAGGGCGCCGGCGCCGACCACGATGGCGGGGCGTTCGGCGTTCGAAAGCGCGTCGGCGGCGGCCTTCGGCAGCTTGGCCAGCGTCTTCGTGCCACGGCCGACGACATCATAGTCGTAGGTCAGGTCGGCGCTGTCGCCGATGACGCCGACGCGGGTCTTGCCGGCCAACCAGCTCTTGCGAATCCGCTGGTTGAGCAGCGGCGCCTCGGTGCGCGGATTGACGCCCACCAGCAGGATGGAGTCGGCCTCTTCCAGCCCTTGCAGGCCCGTGTTGAACAGCCAGCCCTCGCGCGGGCCATAGCCCAGGACCGAACCGTCCTGGCGGCAGTCGGTGTTCGACGATCCCAGCGCACGGAACAGGTCCAGCGCCGCCTTCATCGATTCCGCGTCCTGCAGGTCGCCGGCGATGACGCCGATCCTGTCGGCCGAGGCGGCCGTCAGCTTCGACGCGACGACGTTCAGCGCCTCGTCCCAAGAGGCGGCGCGCAGCTTGCCGTTTTCACGGACATAGGGGCGGTCCAGGCGACGCGCCTGCAGGCCGTCGACGACGTAGCGGCTCTTGTCCGACAGCCACTCTTCGTTGATGCCCTCGTGCACGCGCGGCAGGATGCGCATGACCTCGGCGCCCTTGGACTGGGCCGAGATGTTGGAGCCCAGGGCGTCCATGACGTCGATGGTCTCGGTCTTCTTCAGTTCCCACGGACGATAGTGGAACTGCCACGGACGGTGGGTCAGGGCGCCGACGGGGCACAGGTCGTTGACGTTGCCCGACAGCTCGGAGTTCACCGCCTGTTCGAGATAGGTCGTGATCTCGGCGTCCTCGCCGCGCGAGATCATGCCGATGTCCGGCACGCCCGCCACTTCACTGATGAAGCGCACGCAACGGGTGCACTGGATGCACCGCGTCATGAAGGTCTTGATGGTCGGACCCATGTGCTTTTCTTCGACCGCGCGCTTGTTCTCCGCATAGCGGGAACCGTCGCGGCCATAGCCCATGGCCTGATCCTGCAGGTCGCACTCGCCGCCCTGGTCGCAGATGGGGCAGTCGAGCGGGTGGTTGATGAGCAGGAACTCCATCACCCCTTCGCGCGCCTTCTTCACCATCGGCGTGTCGGTGAAGATCATCTGGCCTTCGGCGGCCGGAAGGGCGCACGAAGCCTGGGGCTTGGGCGGTCCGGGCTTCACCTCGACAAGACACATGCGGCAGTTGCCGGCGATCGACAGTCGCTCGTGATAGCAGAAGCGCGGGATCTCGTGCCCGGCGCGCTCGGCGACCTGGAGCACGGTCATGCCGGGCTCGAACTCGACTTCGACGCCGTTGACCTGGGCGACGGGCATCAGCGGACCTCTTCTTCAGCGCGGACGACCTCGGTGGCCGTCTGCGTCGTGCCATCAGGCAACGTCTGGGTGATCTCGATCTCGTCGCCACGGATGGCGTAGCGGACGACCGGATCGCCGGATTCATTCATCCACCGCACGGCGGCGGGGTCGGGCAGTTCAAGCGGCTTCCACACGACCAGACCGTCGGCGGCGCGGCATTGGGCCTTCATGACCCCGCCGTCGACCGGCGCGCGCCACTGGGCGTTGACGACATCGCCCTCGATGCCGGTCAGTTCGATGGCGGCGATCTCCTGGCCGTGGATGGCAGCGAGACCGGCCTTGCACACGCGGCGCAGGTCGACGGCCGTCAGCACGGCGGGCGTCTGGGCCACGGCGTCGGACACGGGCGCGTCGGCGGCGACGATCTCCGTCGGCGTCGGCTCGGCCTTCTCCGGCGCCTGGTTGCAGGCGGCCAGAGCGGCCACGGCCACGGTCAGGATAAGCGCAGTCCGCATCCCCTACTCCGCCGCGATGGCGTGGCCGGCGAAGTTCGCGCGGCGTGAGCGGTAGGCCGAGATGCGATCTTCGATCTCGTGGCGGAAGTGACGGATCAGGCCCTGGACCGGCCAGGCGGCGGCGTCGCCAAGGGCGCAGATGGTGTGACCCTCGACCTGACCGGCGACGTCGAGCAGCAGGTCGATCTCCGACGGATCGGCCTCGCCCACGGCCATGCGTTCCAGCACGCGCCACATCCAGCCCGTACCCTCGCGGCACGGCGTGCACTGGCCACAGCTCTCATGCTTGTAGAAATAGCTGATGCGGGCGATCGCCTTCACCAGGTCGGTGTCGTTGTCCATGACGATGACGGCGGCGGTGCCGAGGCCCGACTTCATCTCGCGCAGGCTGTCGAAGTCCATCAGCGCCGTCTCGGACATCTCGCGCGTGATAAGCGGCACGGAGACGCCGCCCGGGATCACGGCCTTCAGGTTGCCCCAGCCGCCGCGAACGCCGCCGCAATGCTCTTCCAGCAGCTGACGCAGCGGGATCGACATGGCCTCTTCGACATTGCACGGGCGGTTCACGTGGCCCGAGATCGACATCAGCTTGGTGCCGGTGTTGTTGGCGCGACCGAAGCCGGCGAACCATTCGGCGCCGCGACGAAGGATCGTGCCGACGACGGCGATCGATTCGACGTTGTTCACCGTGGTCGGGCAGCCGTAGAGGCCGGCGCCGGCCGGGAACGGCGGCTTCAGGCGCGGCTGGCCCTTCTTGCCTTCCAGCGATTCCAGCAGGGCGGTCTCTTCGCCGCAGATGTAGGCGCCCGCGCCGTGGTGGATGTAGACGTCGAAGTCCCAGCCGTGAACGTTGTTCTTGCCGATCAGCTTGGCTTCATAAGCCTGCTTGACCGCCGCCTCCATGCGCTCGCGCTCGAGCACATATTCGCCGCGCAGATAGATGTAGCAGGCGTGGGCCTGCATCGCGAAGGAGGCGATCAGGCAGCCTTCGATCAGCAGGTGGGGATCATGACGCATGATCTCCCGGTCCTTGCAGGTGCCGGGCTCGGACTCGTCGGCGTTGACGACGAGGTAGTGAGGACGATCCTTCACCTCCTTGGGCATGAAGGACCACTTCAGGCCGGTGGAGAAGCCCGCGCCGCCACGGCCGCGCAGGCCGGAGTTCTTGACGTTGGTGATGAGCCAGTCGCGGCCCATGTCCAGCATGTCCCTGGTCGCGTTCCAGCAGCCGCGGTTCTTCGCCCCTTCCAGGCCCCAGTCCTGGAGCCCGTACAGGTTGGTGAAGATACGATCCTTGTCTTGCAGCAGACCGGCCATCAGCGGAGGCCCTCCACGGCCTGAACCGCCAACGCCCTTGCCGCGCGGGCGCGAGAGTTCGCTGCGACGATCGCCGGTCTGGCGCTCGGCTGGCGGAGGCGGACGCTGGCCGCCTGAATTCGAGGGTGTCTGATCAGGCGCATTCGGGGAACCGGCGGGAGAAGACGGAGGGGACGGCGCGGTTGGCGTCGGCGAAACGGGCTGTGCGGAGGCTCCACCCAAGGGCAGAGCGCTGGCGCCCATCATATTGGCCATGAACAGGCCGGCGACGCCGCGCTTCGGATGTTTCGATGTCACGACGGTCCCCCGAACGTCTTGAGATCATGGAGTGTGCACGCACCGTCGGACAATCACGCGACGGTTCGCCGTGGGCGAGAACCAGGACGCTCATCGGGCGGCTCCGTCGAGCTCGGCCAGACGGCGGCGGTGATAGCGGGTGCGAAGAAAGATGGCGGCCAGCATCATGGCCCAGCCGCCGCCGAGCGCGACATAGCCGGCCAGCTGAACCGTGGGACCGAGGCCACCCGCGCGCTCTGCGGACCAGACCAGGACGGCACCGAGCAGCACCAGTCCGAAGCCGACGAGACGCGGCATGCGCCCCACGGTGCGCAGCTCGGCGCGATAGGCTGCGACCTTGGCGTCGGCCTGGGGATCGGGGGCGGTCACGCTGGAACCGGCGCGGGGTCGGAGTTCGGCAGCTTGGTGATCGGCTTGGCCGCCGAGCCGTCATAGAGCTTGGGATCGGTCAGGGTCAGGGCCCCGCCCTCCGGCGCCGAGTTGACGCGGTCGACGCGCGGGCCGGGCTTAGGCGTCTTGCCGGCGGCGAAGTCGTCGATGATCTGGTTCATGTCCGAGGCCGTCAGGTCCTCGAAATAGTAGTCGTTGATCATGGCCATCGGCGCGTTGACGCAGGCGCCCAGGCACTCGACCTCTTCCCAGTAGAACTTGCCGTCGGCGGATAGGGTCTGTTTCTCGCCGATCCGGCTCTTGCAGACCTTCATCAGCTCACCGGCGCCGCGCAGCATGCAGGGCGTGGTGCCGCAGACCTGAATCAGGGCGGCCGAGCCGACCGGCTCCAGCATGAACATGGTGTAGAAGGTCGCGACCTCCAGCACCCGGATGTAGGCCATGCCCAGCAGCTCGGCGATGGCGCGCAAGGACGGCTCGGAGACCCAGCCCTCCTGCTTCTGGACCAGCCAAAGGATCGGGATCACCGCCGACTGGCGACGATCGGCCGGGTATTTGGCGATCCACCACTCGGCCTTCTTCATCGTCTCCTTCGAGAAGGCGAACGAGGCCGGCTGTTCCTTGGCGAGACGACGAACGCTCATGCTCTACCCATCCAACGATTCAGGCGCGCGCCCCAGACCGCCTTGCCGGCGTTCGCGAGGTCGCGGGAAAGCCAGGACATCGGCGGCACGAACCGCACGGCCAGCTGGCTGAGAAAAATGAAGCCGCTCATCCAGACGATCGAGCGCAGGTTGGCCTCCAGAAAGCCCCTGCCCTCGGCCAGATAGCCGGCACGATACGCCCCGCGCACGAGGGTCACGCCCGCGATGCCCGGCGTGGCGATGACGGCGGAGGCCAGGGCGAACTTCGCCGAACCCATGATCTCGCGACGGCGCGGCGAGAAGAAGAACTGCACTAGCACGCCGGACAGCAGGAAGCCGACGAAGGCGATGACCTGCGGCGGGGTGAAGACGGGATCGACGATGAAGGCGCTCATGAGAAGGCCTGCTTCTTCAGAGACACAACACGCGCCTGAGCGCGACGGACGCCAGGGATCAAGAAGCGGGCCAAGACGCAGACGACGCACAGGACAAGCAGCGCCGGCAGCCACCAGACCTGCTCACGCAGCGTCGGGAAGTTCCATCCGACAACGATCATCACCAGAAACGGCGCGACTGTGCCGGCCACGAGCAGTTCGTCGCGCAACCGACCCATGCGGCCGCCCGGATGCATGGCATTCCGGGGATCGTGCATGTTGGCGACGAAGATCACACCGCCGATCATGACCAGACCGGCGACGATGACAGTGCCCAGGGTGATGTCGGCGAACAGCTCGGTCACTAGCGGTCGACCTCGCCGAAGACGATGTCGAGCGAGCCCAGGATGGCGGAGACGTCGGCCAGCATGTGGCCGCGGTTCATCCAGTCCATCGCCTGAAGGTGGCGGAAGCCGGGGGCGGAGATCTTGCAGCGGTACGGCTTGTTGGTGCCGTCACTGACCAGATAGACGCCGAACTCGCCCTTGGGCGCCTCGACGGCGGCGTAGACCTCACCTTCCGGCGTGTGGAAGCCTTCGGTGTAGAGCTTGAAGTGGTGGATCAGGGCTTCCATCGACCGCTTCATCTCACCACGCTTGGGCGGGACGATCTTGTTGTCCTCCACCATGACCGGATCGCCCGGGCAGTTGCGCAGCTTGTGAATGCACTGCTCCATGATGTGGAGCGACTGCTTCATCTCTTCGACGCGGCAGAGGTAACGGTCCCAGCAGTCGCCGTTCTTGCCGACGACGATGTCGAACTCCATCTCGGCATAGCATTCGTAGGGCTGCGACTTGCGCAGATCCCAGGCGATGTCGGAGCCGCGCAGCATGACACCGGAGAAGCCCCATTGCAGGGCCTGTTCCTTGGACACCACGCCGATGTCGACGTTGCGCTGCTTGTAGATGCGGTTCTCGGTGACCAGGCTCTCGATGTCGTCGAGGTCCTTGGGGAAGTCGACGATGAATCGCGCGATGTCGTCGATCAGGTCCATCGGCAGGTCCTGATGAACGCCGCCGGGACGGAAATAGTTGGCGTGCAGGCGCGCGCCGCAGGCCCGCTCGTAGAAGACCATCAGCTTCTCGCGCGGCTCGAAGCCCCACAGAGGCGGCGTGAGGGCCCCGACGTCGAGCGCCTGGGTCGTCACGTTCAGCAGGTGCGACAGAAGGCGGCCGATCTCCGAATAGAGCACCCGGATCAGCTGAGCGCGGTACGGAACCTCGATGCCCAGCAGCCGCTCGATGGCCAGGCAGAAGGCGTGCTCCTGGTTCATCGGCGAGACGTAGTCCAGCCGGTCGAAGTAGGGGATGTTCTGGAGGTAGGTGCGCGACTCCATCAGCTTTTCGGTGCCGCGGTGGAGCAGGCCGATGTGCGGATCGACGCGTTCGACGACCTCGCCGTCCAGCTCCAGCACCAGACGCAGCACGCCGTGCGCGGCCGGGTGTTGCGGGCCGAAGTTGATGGTGAACTTGCGGTCGTCCATCTCCTTGGCGTGGTCGGTGCGGTAGTCCGCGAAGGCGTCCACGTCGTGCGAGATGTGACCCAGGTCGTCGGCAACCACGTCCAGCGAAGCGCGGTCAGGGGTCGCGTTGGCGATCTTCATGTCGTCAGCCATCAGGCCTTGCCTCCCGAAGGCGTGCCGGCCGAGCCGACGGCCTTCTCGTCGCCCGGCAGGACCGGCGCAGGATACTCGGCGCCTTCCCACGGGGAGAGGAAGTCGAAGTTCCGATATTCCTGGGTCAGCTTGACGGGCTCATAGACCACCCGCTTCTGCTCTTCGTCGTAGCGGACCTCGACATAGCCCGTCATCGGGAAGTCCTTGCGCAGGGGATGCCCCTGGAAGCCGTAGTCGGTCAGGAGCCGGCGAAGGTCCGGGTGGTTCGAGAACAGCATCCCGTACATGTCGAACGCCTCGCGCTCGAACCAGTTGGCCGAGGGGTAGACTTCGATCACGCTGGGGACGGGCTGGATCTCGTCGGTCGTGACCTTGACCCGGATGCGGGCGTTCCGCGTCAGCGACAACAAATGGTAGACCACCTCGAACCGCTCGGCGCGATCCGGATAGTCGACGCCGCAGACGTCCAGCAGCTGCTGGAAGCCGAAACGGTCACGCAGCGAGGTCAGGACCTCGACGATCCGGTCGCGGTGGCAGACGATCGTCAGCTCGCCCCAGGCCACGGTCGCATCGACCTGCAGCTCTGCGACCATCTCCTGGCCCAGCGGGGTCAGGATCTCGGCGTTCCGCGCAACGGCGGCGAGATGACCGCTCATCGTTCGATGGTCCCGGTGCGACGGATCTTCTTCTGCAGCTGCAGCAGGCCATAGACCAGCGCCTCCGCCGTCGGCGGACAGCCGGGGACGTAGACGTCCACCGGAACGATCCGGTCGCAACCGCGCACGACACTGTAGCTGTAGTGGTAGTAGCCGCCGCCGTTGGCGCAGGAACCCATGGACAGGACGTAGCGGGGGTCCGGCATCTGGTCGTAGACCTTGCGCAGGGCCGGAGCCATCTTGTTGGTCAGGGTGCCGGCGACGATCATCAGGTCCGACTGACGCGGGCTGGCGCGCGGGGCCATGCCGAACCGCTCCAGATCATAGCGCGGCATCGACGCCTGGATCATCTCCACGGCGCAGCAGGCCAGACCGAAGGTCATCCACATCAAGGAGCCCGTGCGGGCCCAGTTGATGACGTCGTCCAGCGAGGCCGTCAGGAAGCCCTGCTCGGTAACCTCGGTGTTGACCGCCTCGAAGAACTTGTCGTGAATCTTGGGGTCATAGCCTTCGACCGTCGAACGCCCGCCCTGACCATAGGCAGTCGGCAGGGGCGAGGACGGGGCGATCACGCCGCCGGTCACACCCGTAAGGGGGGGAGAGATCACTGCCATTCCAGCGCGCCCTTCTTCCATTCGTAGATGAAGCCGACCGTCAGGACGCCCAGGAAGGCCATCATCGACCAGAAGGCGAAGATCATGCCGCCACGGGTCAGGTCGAACATCGACACGGCCCAGGGGAACAGGAAGGCCACTTCCAGGTCGAAGATGATGAACAGGATCGACACGAGATAGAACCGCACGTCGAACTTCATCCGCGCGTCATCGAAGGCATTGAAGCCGCACTCGTAGGCCGAAAGCTTTTCCGAGTCGGGGCTGGACGGCGCCATGGACCACGAGGCGACCATGAAGCCGACACCGATCACGACGGCGATCACGACGAAGATCACGATCGGCAGATACTGAAGGAGAAATGCGTTCATAGAATTGGGTCCATGCCGCGTGGGAGGGCGGCGGATTCGGCGCTTTCTAGACCCAACCCGGCGACGGTTCAAACCCAAGCGGCGAAAGGATTTTTCTTGCGAACGGTTCGCAGAAATTCGAGGTTTTCGCGGGTACGCGGACCGGTTTTCGGACAACTCGGAAATCTGTCGAAATCGTCCAAAAGGTCGTTGACAGGGAACAGCCCCCCCGCCTAAACGACGCCCCTCGCCGCCGAGGAAACGACGCAGCGGGAAACGCGGGTGTAGCTCAGTTGGTTAGAGTGCCGGCCTGTCACGCCGGAGGTCGCGGGTTCGAGTCCCGTCACTCGCGCCACTTTCTGTGATTGCAGAAAGTGGCGCGCGCCCCGCCCCCATTTGATCTTCAAGACCAGACAGCCGTCCTTGCGCTGGTCGACGACTGCAAATCCAACGCGTCGAGAACCGCCAACGCTGCAAACGCGACGTGCGAATCGCGCAGAGACCGCGCCTATTCTCCGGGCGCCGTCCGCATCTGCACGCGGACCGAATGCGCCATGGCGGAGGCGACCGCACCTAGCCTTCCCTGACCGGAAATCTGGCTCTGTTCCGCGCCATAGACGCCACTGAGAAAGGCCAGGTCCCAATTGGTCAGGGTCGCTGGCGCGCGTGCAGTATCCTCGAACAGATTCAGGATCGTATCGTAGCCGCGAGGTTGCGCCTCCGGGTCGACCTGAACCAGCGCGATCATGGTCAGATAGGCGGCCAGCTGATCGGTCGTAACCCCGCCGATTCTGTCCACATCGACCACGATGATGACCTGGGCCAGGTCGTCCCGAAGATCGTTTCGCAGAAGCGAGGCGGTCACGATCCTCCGGTTATCGCCGAAGTCGTTCGGGCTCGTGAGATCCCCCGACGGCGCAAACGGCTCATCTCCCGGAGCCCGGTTCGCCGCGATTCCCGTATCGCGATCCACCGGAATGCTGACGTGCCACCAGCGCACCGCCGCGTCGGTGTTCTGGAACCGCGCCAGGGCTCGCGAGCCCCGATTGGAGCCGGACATGTTCAGCCTGAACTCACGGCGCCGCGAGGCGACCATCGCCCGGGTCGTTTCGTTGGCGTCGACCGTGAAGGTGATAAAGACCCGCGGTTCGCAGCCCGGCCCGCCCAAACGGACGCCGAGACCTTCGGCCGTCGCTGAAATCCGCTCGATGATCTGTTCGGCCGCGTCGCGCTGCAGATTGCCGACACCGATGCAAAGCGTTTGCCGCCAGGACGCCGCGCCGCTGCCCACCACGGGCGCCGCCACCTCATCGACGAACGCGACCGTCGCTTCACGCAATGGGCGGCCAAGCACGACGATGTCGTCGACTGGCGTCTCATCCTGGCTGCCGGCGAGCGGCCGGCTCGCCTGCTCAGTGGCGGTCGCACCGCTCAATACAGCGGCGACGGCCAGCGCCACGATCCCGAACCCCATGAAAAGCTCCCAACTGATCAGCGCACAGGACGCGGGCAGTTGGAGATCAAGTCAAGCCCCGGTTGTGCGGCAAGACGCTCAGTGAACCGCCAGTTCCTCACCCGGCGTCACGAACTCCGGCCGGCCGCTGACCTCGCCGTAGGTCATGCAGAGGTCCTCGAAGACGCGGTTCCAGGCGAAGGTCTCGACCGTGTGCACCCGCGCTGCGGCGCCGATGGCTTCGATGTCGCGTTCGAACAGGGCCTCGATGGCCGCGGCATAGTCCGAGGGGTCGGCGCTGCGAGAGAGCTGGCCCACGCTGTCGTTGACCGTCTCGGCAACGCCGCCGGCGTTGACGCCGACGACCGGGCGACCGCAGGCCATGGCCTCCAGCACGATCAGGCCGAAGGGCTCCTTGTCGTTGGCGTGGACGAAGGCGTCGCAGCTGGCGATGATGCGGGCCACGGCCTTGGGATCGCGCTCGTAAGGCAGGGCGATGACGCGGTCCTCGGCGGGCATCCCCTGCCCCGCCCCGACCAGGACGAGGTGATAGGGGGCGCCCAGCTTCTGGACCGCCTCGATCAGGACATCGATATTCTTCTCGCGCGCCGGACGGCCTGCGAAGCACAGCAGGCGCGCGCTGGCGGGCAGGCCCAGCTTCTTCAGTAGCCAGTTCCGATCGCCCCGATCCGGGCGGAAGGTGTCGATCTCGACGCCCAGCGGGCGGATGACGATGTCCTGGATGCCGGCCTCTTCCAGGCGGCGGGCGATGAAGCGGCTGGGCGAGATGACGCGGTCGAACTGGCCGAACAGGCGGGCCCAGCGTTTCTCGACGGGCTTCTTGGCCCATTCGCCGAAGTGGAGCGCGGCCAGACCCGCCGGATCGGAGTGGCAGAAGCCGACGACCGGGCAACCGGCGCGCTGGCCTGCCTCCAGGGCACCCTGCCCCGGCGTATAGGGGTCGCCCGCCTCGATCAGCGAGGGCTTCATGGAGGCGACCCAGGCGCCCCAGCGTTTGACCGACGAGGGCCAGCGATAGCCGTCGCCGAACGGCAGCTTGGTGGCGTGCAGCTTGATGATGCCGTCCGAGCCTGCCTGATGACGAGCGCCAGGCACGACCAGAGAGTGGGCCACGCCCGGACGATTCGCCTCGATCCAGGCCTTCTTCGACAGCAGGTAGCGTTTCACCCCGCCTGAGCGCGGCGCGTACAGCATGGTCGTGTCGACCATGCGCGGCCGAGCGTCCTGGGTAGAAGCCCTCAGCACCCTGAGCGTTTCGGCGACTTCCTCGTCCCAGCCCGGAATGAGCCGCAGCTCTCCTTCGTGAACGTCGAGGTCGGTCATGCTCATGGGGTCGTGCTCCGGGGCGGTCGGCGGCTGAACGCGCGTCCGTCGAGATTGGATGCGTGCGGACGATTTGGGCCGGGCCATAAATCGCCCCTACGCCTGAGCTTGGCGAAGCTCAAGCCTGATCGTCGGTCTCACCCGGCGGGGGGATGACGATCCCCCGCCGGGTCAGGGATTCCCGCAAAAGAATCTCCACCTGCGCATTCACAGACCGCAGTTCCGCCGCCGCCAGCCGCTCGACCGCCGTCATCACCCCGGTCGAGGCGCGCATCAGGAAGGGCTTGCGGACCTTGGCCACGGCCTAGCCGTAGAGGGTGCCGGTGTTGACCACGGGCTGGGCCTCGCGGTCGGCGCACAGCACCACCAGCAGGTTGGAGACCATGGCGGCCTTGCGGTCCTCGTCCAGTTCCACGACGCCGCGCTCGCCCAGATCCTTCAGCGCGCTTTCGACCATGCCGACGGCGCCGCGCACGATCAGGCGGCGTGCCGACAGGATGGCCTCGGCCTGCTGACGACGCAGCATGGCCCCGGCGATCTCGGGCGCATAGGCCAGGTGGGCCAGACGCGCCTCGTCGACGGCGACGCCCGCCACGCGCACCCGGTTGGCCAGTTCGTCGCGCAGGCGACCGGCGACATCCTCGGCGTCGGCGCGCAGGGTCAGCTCCTGCTGGACGCCCTCCTCTTCCTCGCCATGGTCGTAGGCGTAGTGGGAGGCGATATCGCGCAGGCCCGTGTCGATCTGGATGTTCACGAAGGCCTGATAGTCGTCGACGTCGAACAAGGCCTGGGCCGAATCCTCGACGCGCCAGACCACGTTGGCGGCGATCTCGACCGGGCTGCCGCGCTTGTCATTCACCTTCAGCTTGTCGGAGGTGATGTTCCGGGCGCGGAAGGAAATCTTCTTCCTCGTGTACCAAGGCAGGACCCAGCGCAGACCGGTGGTTCGATCCGTGCCGCGGTAGGATCCGAACAGCAGAATCGCCGCGCCCTCGTTGGGCTGCAGGGCATAGAGGCCGCACAGCAGGAACAATCCGACCACGGCCAGAACGATGCCGCCGACGACATACAGCGCCACATCCGGCCCCTGGACCACGGCCACGGGCCCCAGAATGATCAGCCCAATGCCGACCAGCAGCATCAGTATGCCGTTAGCCGTCTGCGCGGGCCGCTCCTTCGAGATTGTGCGTTGATCGGTCATTTCGCCCTCCATTTCGATATAAAAGTGATATCACTCTTCAAAGGACACAGCAACGCTTTCAGTGACCTCCGGTCGCCCGGATCCATAGGTTCGGCCTTGCATTCGCCTCAAATTCGCGAAACTTGAGACAGGTCGCGATGCCGCTGTTAGAAGGCGCGCGGCGCCCGTGCGCGTGTCCACTTGGGGTGATTTCTCGAATGCGTAGACTGTTTGCGACCGCGGTGGCGCTTGCCCCTCTCATGGCGGCCGCAGGGGCGCATGCAGAGGTCGTCATCTCGACCGCTCGGACGACGCCCATCGTCACCTCGACCGCGACAGGTACGGCGCGCGACGATATCCGCCTGGCCACCGGCGGTTCGATCGCCGTGAACACCGGCGCGGCCATCACGGTCGATTCGAACAACAGCGTCGATCTGGACGCCGGCTCCAACATCACCATGGCCAACTCGGCCGATGGATCGACCGCGATCCTGGTCGGGCCGAACGCCACCGCCGCCAATATCACCATCGGCAGCACGATCACGGTCACCGACAGCATCGACACCTATGCCGACAGCGACAACGACGGCGATCTGGACGGCCCGATCGCGGCCGGCGCCAACCGCTATGGCCTGCGTCTGACGGGCCCGACCGCCCTGACCGGCAATATTCTCGTCGAGAGCGGCGGGGCGATCCTGGCCGAGGGCGCCAATGCTCGCGCCATCTCGATCGAGCGCGGTCTGACCGGCAACGTGACCACCTTCGGCTCGCTGCGCGCCGTCGGCGACAACGCCATCGCCTACTCCCAGACCGGCAACGTCTCCGGCGCGGTCAATCTGGGCGGCCCCGTCACGGCCCAAGGCGCCGGCGTCAACGCCGTCAACGTCCAGGGTGACATCGGCGGCCGCCTGACGCTGCAAGGCGACATGGCCGCGACCGGCTATCGCTACACCACCCGTCCCAGTGACGCGGCCCTGGCCCTGCTGGACGCCGACGACCTGCTGCAGGGCGGCTCGGCCGTCGTGATCGGCGGGAACGTGGGCGGCGGTCTGGTCCTGGATGCGCGTCCGGCCGATCTGATCACCGACGTCGCCACCACGCCCAGCACAACGGACGAGGACGGCGACGGCATCGCCGACGCCTCCGAAGGCAATCTGATCATCAACAGCTACGGCGGGGCCGCGGCCCTGACGGTCGGCTCGGCGACGCGCGGCATCACCCTGGGCGCGGCCGGAACCACGGCGACCACCAACTACGGCCTGATCAACAAGGGCAACATCAACGGCGACGGCGTCTACGACAACATCGCCGGCCTCGGCATGCAGCTGGGCGTCACGGGCGGCCAGACGGTCAGCATCGCCGGCGGTGTCCGCAACGAGGGCGGCATCAGCGCCATCGGGCGCAACGGCGGCGGCACGGCCGTCTCGATCGGCGCCGGCGTCACCACGCCCCGGTTCGACAACATCGGCACCATCACCGCCGGCGTTTCCAGCACCAAGACCAACTCGGACGCCACCGGGATCAACATCGCGGCGGGCGCCAACCTGCCGAGCCTGTTCAACAACGGCACCATCCTGGCCACCGCCGGCGGCGGCATCTCGAACGTCAACGCCATCCGCGACCTGTCCGGCACCCTGACCTCGATCCAGAACGCCGGCGTGATCCAGGGCTCGCTGGTCGCCAACGAGGCCGGCGATCCGCTTACCGGCACGGTCACCGCGATCGACGTTTCCGCCAATACGACGGGCGTGACCCTGCGCCAGTTCGGCGAGACCAGCACGCCGACAGCCACAGATACCGACACCGACGGCGACGGTGTGACCGATTCCAACGAGCCGGTGCTGATCGGCGCGATCAAGTTCGGCTCCGGTGCCGACCTCCTGAGCCTCGAGAACGGCGCGATGGCCGGAGCCGTCTCGTTCGGCGCCGGGGCGGACCGGCTGAACATCACCGGCGGCGGCGTCCTGACCGGCGCGATCACGGACACCGACGGCCTGCTGGACATTAATGTCGCCAACGGCACCCTCGACGCCCGTCAGACCACCCGCACCAACCTGACCAGCCTGACCGTCGGCGCGACCGGAAACCTGATCGTCACCGTCGATCCCGCGGCCGGCAACACCTCCGGCTTCCGCGTCAACGGCGCGGTGAACATGGCGAACGGGGCCGACCTCGGCGTCCGCTTCAACTCTCTGCTGACCGTCGCCCAACGGTTCACGGTCATCGACGGCAATAGCCTCAGCATCGGTACGATCGACCAGGCGGCGGTGCAGGCGAACTCGCCCTATCTCTACGTCGTCAGCGCGGGCGCCGATGTGGCCGCCGGTGACGTCTATATCGACGCGCGTCGCCGCACGGCCGCCGAAGCCGATCTGATCCCGGTCGAGGCCCAGGCGTTCGACGGCTTCTATGGCGCGCTCAGCTCCAGCGCCGTCCTGCGCGACGCCTTCCTGTCCGAGACGGGCCGTGACGGCTTCATCGACCTCTACGAGCAACTGCTGCCCGACCACTCGGGCGGTCCCCTGCTGTCGCTCGCGTCCGGTGTCGATGCGGTGACTCGCGCGCTTAGCGGCCGCAACGCCACGGTGGAGCCGGGCCAGACCTCAGCCTGGCTGCAGGAAATCAACTTCTACGCCGACAAGGACAAGACCGACACCTACGGCTTCCGGTCGGAAGGCTTCGGCGTCGCGGGCGGCCTCGAACGCGGGACGGGCCTGGGTGCCCTGGGTGTGTCCATCGCCTTCACCTCGTCGGACATCGAGGATCCCGAGGCCGAGGCCGAGGAAATCCTGTCGGCCAACCTGGTCGAGCTGGGCCTCTACTGGCGGGCCCAGGGCCAGGCCTGGAGCACCTGGGCGCGGGCCGCGGGCGGTTATGCGACCTTCGATTCGACCCGCCAGCTGGTGACCGAGAACATCAACCTGATCAACACCTCCAGCTGGAACGGCTTCACCCTGTCGCTGGGCGGCGGGGCGGCATACGAGAAGAATTTCGGTCGCCTCAGCATCCGGCCGGAAGTCTACGCCGAGTATTTCTCGCTCAGCGAGGACGCCCACACCGAACAGGGTCTGGAGCCTGGCTTCAACCTCGATATCGAGGACCGCGACGGTCACATGTTCACCGGCACGGCCGCGGTGAACATCGGCTACGGGTTCGGCGAGAACGGCTGGATCCGTCCAGAGGTTCGCCTGGGCTGGCGCCAGAACTTCTCGGTCGATCCGGGCGAGACCATCGCCCGCTTCGCCTCGGGCGGCTCGCCGTTCACCCTGACGCCGGAATCGATCGAGGGCGGCGGACCGATCGCGGGCTTCCACCTCAGCGTCGGCAACGACCTGGGCAAGATCTCGATCAGCGCCGATGCCGAGATGATCGAGGACTATGTCCGCTACACCCTTCTGCTGCGGGCCAGCTTCCGGTTCTGATCGACTTGATCGATTTGGTCGTCAGACCTGGTCGGTTTGACGATGCAAAACAGAGGCCGCCGGATCGCTCCGGCGGCCTTTTTTGTGCTTGGCGGTTGAACCCGGAGCGTTGGCCGGGCAGTTAGACGCCGTGGAATGGGCGGCTAGCTCAGCTGGTCAGAGCATCTCGTTTACACCGAGAGGGTCGGCGGTTCGAACCCGTCGCCGCCTACCACACCCGAGAAAAAGGCCGCCGGATCGCTCCGGCGGCCTTTCTGGTCTCAGTGGCTGACGACTGTCGATCCGTCGGGGGCCGGAGGAGCCTGCGGAGCCGGGTTCAGCGGCTCGGCCACCTCGTCCCATTCCACAGGCGTCAGGGAGCCGGTCAGGGCCCACTTGAGCGCCTCGTCGGCCGTCGAGATCGGGACGATCTCCAGCGCGCCCTTCACATTGTCCGGCACGTCGGCGAGGTCCTTCTCGTTTTCCTGCGGGATCAGCACCGTCTTCACGCCCGAGCGCAGCGCTGCGAGCAACTTCTCCTTCAGGCCGCCGATCGCCGTCACGCGACCGCGCAGAGTGATCTCGCCGGTCATGGCGATGTCCTTGCGGATGGGGACACCGGTCAGGACCGAGACCATGGCCACGGTCATGGCGACGCCGGCGGACGGACCGTCCTTGGGCGTGGCGCCGTCCGGTACGTGGACGTGGATGTCGGTCTTCTCGAACACCGGCGGCTTGACGCCGAAGGCCAGCGACCGGCTGCGGACGTAGGAGGCCGCCGCCGAGATCGATTCCTTCATCACGTCCTTCAGGTTGCCGGTGACGGTCATGCGACCGCGGCCCGGCATCTTGATCGCCTCGATGGTCAGGATGTCCCCGCCGAACTGGGTCCAGGCCAGGCCGGTGACGATGCCGACCTGATCCTCCTCGTCGGTCTCGCCATAGCGGAACTTACGAATGCCCGCGTATTCGGCCAGCTTGGCCGCGTCGATGGTGATCGACAGCGTGTTCTGCTTGGACATTTCACGCACCGCCTTGCGGGCCAGACCGCCCAGCGCCCGCTCCAGCGACCGCACCCCGGCTTCGCGGGTGTAGTAGCGGATCAGGTCGCGGATCATGTCGTCAGGCACCACGAACTCGGCCGGCGTCAGGCCATTGTCCTTGGTGACCTTGGGCAGGACGTGACGCTTGGCGATCTCGACCTTCTCGTCCTCGGTGTAGCCGGAGACCCGGATGATCTCCATCCGGTCCATCAGGGGCTGAGGCATGTCCAGGCTGTTGGCCGTGGTGACGAACATGATGTTCGACAGGTCGTAGTCGACCTCCAGATAGTGGTCGCCGAACGCATTGTTCTGCGCCGGATCCAGCACCTCCAGCAGGGCCGAGGACGGATCCCCGCGCCAGTCGGCGCCCAGCTTGTCGATCTCGTCCAGCAGGATGAAGGCGTTCGTCGTCTTCACCTTCTTCATGGACTGGATGATCTTGCCGGGCATCGAGCCGATGTAGGTCCGGCGGTGACCGCGGATCTCGGCCTCGTCGCGCATGCCGCCCAGGGACATGCGGACGTACTCACGCCCGGTGGCCTTGGCGATCGACTTGGCCAGCGAGGTCTTGCCGACGCCCGGAGGGCCGACGAGGCACAGGATCGGTCCCTTGAGGCTGTTGGTGCGCGCCTGCACCGCCAGATACTCGATGATCCGTTCCTTGACCTTTTCCAGGCCGTAGTGGTCTTCCTCAAGAATCTCCTCGGCCTTGTCGAGGTCGATCGGCTTCTGCTTGGACTTGCCCCACGGGATCGACAGCAGCCAGTCGAGGTAGTTCCGGACCACGGTCGACTCGGCCGACATCGGGCTCATGTTGCGCAGTTTCTTGACCTCGGCCTCGGCCTTGGTGCGAGCTTCCTTGGACAGGCGCGTCTTACGGATGCGCTTTTCCAGCTCCATGATCTCGTCGCGAGCGTCGTCGGTCTCGCCCAGCTCGCGCTGAATCGCCTTCATCTGCTCGTTGAGATAATATTCACGCTGGGTCTTCTCCATCTGGCGCTTCACGCGCGAGCGGATCTTCTTTTCGACCTGCAGGACGGAAATCTCGCCCTCCATCAGGCCGTAGACCTTCTCCAGACGCGCGGGGACGGCGATGGTCTCAAGCAGTGCCTGCTTGTCGGCGATCTTGACCGACAGGTGGGCGGCTACGCTGTCGGCCAGCTTCGACGCATCGGTGATCTGGGGGATGGAGCTGAGGGCCTCGGGCGGGACCTTCTTGTTGAGCTTCACATAGGATTCGAACTGCTCGACCACGGCGCGCAGCAGGGCCTCGGCCTGGGACGGTTCGCCCAGGTCGTCCTCGATCTCGACGGCCTCGGCCTCGAAATACTCCTCGCGGTCGGTGAAGCGGGTCAGGCGGGCGCGGCCCTTGCCTTCGACCAGGACCTTCACGGTGCCGTCGGGCAGTTTCAGCAGCTGCAGCACGGTGGCCAGCACGCCGATCGGATAGATAGCGTCCGGCGACGGATCGTCGTCGACGCTGTTCTTCTGGGTGGCCAGCAGGATCTGCTTCTCACCCTTCATGATCTCGTCGAGGGCCCGCACGGATTTCTCGCGCCCTACGAAGAGCGGCACGACCATGTGGGGGAAGACGACGATGTCCCGCAAAGGCAGGACGGGCAGAATTTTACTCTCAGTCATAATGCGCTCCTGGACCTTCGATCATCTCCGGTCCGCCTGACCGGACGCCCCGCATTATGCAGCGACACCCTGGACAGGCCCGTCGATTCCGACGGCGTTAGGGTGAGTATGTGGCCCCTTGGCCCCGAGGTTCAAGCGCTGCGGCGGGACGATGCACAACTCCGCCGGTCTGCAAAGAAAAAGGGCGGGACCGCGATGGTCCCGCCCCGGTTCCTTGGGCCGAAAGCCCGGTGGTCAGGCGGCGCCGTCGGCGGCCTTTTTCTTCTCGGCATAGATCAGCAAAGGCTGGGCCTTGCCGTCGATGACCTCGGCGTTGACGACGACTTCCTCGACGCCCTCGAAGGTGGGCAGTTCGAACATCGTCTCCAGCAGGATGCCTTCCAGAATGGAACGCAGGCCGCGAGCGCCGGTCTTGCGCGTGATGGCCTTCTTGGCGACAGCGTTGAGCGCGTCGTCGGTGAAGGTCAGGTTGACGTTCTCCATCTCGAACAGGCGCTTGTACTGCTTGACCAGGGCGTTCTTCGGCTCGGTCAGGATGGTGACCAGGGCCGCTTCGTCCAGGTCCTCCAGCGTCGCCAGAACGGGCAGACGGCCGATGAACTCGGGGATCAGACCGAAACGCATCAGGTCGTCGGGCTCGACGCCCTTCAGGATGTCGCCGGTGCGGCGTTCGTCGACGTTCGACACCTTGGCGCCGAAGCCGATCGAGGCCCCTGCTCCGCGCGCCGAGATCACCTTCTCCAGGCCGGCGAAGGCACCGCCGACGATGAACAGGATGTTGGCGGTGTCGACCTGCAGGAACTCCTGCTGCGGATGCTTGCGGCCGCCCTGAGGGGGCACGGAGGCGACGGTGCCTTCCATGATCTTCAAGAGGGCCTGCTGCACGCCCTCGCCCGAGACGTCGCGGGTGATCGAGGGGTTGTCGGACTTCCGCGAGATCTTGTCGATTTCATCGATGTAGACGATGCCGCGCTGGGCGCGCTCGACGTTGTAGTCGGACGCCTGGAGCAGCTTCAGGATGATGTTCTCGACATCCTCACCCACATAACCGGCTTCGGTCAGGGTGGTGGCATCGGCCATGGTGAAGGGCACGTCGATGATGCGGGCCAGCGTCTGGGCCAGCAGCGTCTTGCCCGAGCCCGTGGGCCCGATCAGCATGATGTTGGACTTCGCCAGCTCGACGTCGTTGTTCTTCGTCGCGTGGTTCAGGCGCTTGTAGTGGTTGTGGACCGCGACCGAGAGGACCTTCTTGGCGTGGTTCTGGCCGATGACGTAATCGTCCAGGACTTCGCGGATTTCCTTCGGAGTCGGAACCCCGTCCTTGGACTTCACGAAGCCGATCTTGTGCTCTTCGCGGATGATGTCCATGCACAGTTCGACGCATTCATCGCAGATGAACACCGTCGGTCCGGCGATGAGCTTGCGCACCTCGTGCTGGCTCTTGCCGCAGAAGCTGCAATAGAGCGTCGACTTGGCGTCTGTGCCGGCTGCTTTGGTCATAGACCCTTCTCACTCTCGCGCCGTTCAATGGGACGGACGCGCTTTTCCCGCGTTGATTCCACCACTATGGACGCGAAGATATTCAAAAAATGACAATCACCCATCCGAACGTCCGCCACAACCCCGCCCGAGCCGGGGAAGTCGTGACTGGCGTGGACATTTCTGGCGAGATGGAGATCACGGCGAATGACTGAGATGGGTGCCGGACAGGCCTTTCGCCAGCCCACCGATCCCACGCGGCCGATCGTCGCGTTCGATTTCGACGGCACGCTGACCGTCCGCGACAGCTTCACCCAGTTCCTGCGCTGGCGGGCTGGCCCCGGCGGCTGGGCTCTGGGCCTGATCAAGATGGCCAAGGCGACGGCGGCCTATGCGCGAGACCGTGATCGGGGGGCGATCAAGGCCGCCTCGGTAAAGGTGTTTCTGAAGGGCGTCACCCGGGCCGAACTGGAGGCCGACGCCGACCGGTTCGCCGATCACGTCTGGGACAAATTCATGCGACCGGATGCCCTCGCGGCCTGGGAGGACTGGGGTCGCAAGGGCGCTCATCGCGTGATCGTGACCGCATCGCCAGAGATCACGGTGGCGCCGTTTGCACGAAGGCTGGGGGCCGAGACCCTTTTGGGCACCGATCTGACCTTCGGCGCCGAAGACAGGGTCACAGGCGCTTTCTCCGGCCCCAACTGCCGGGGAGAGGAGAAGGTGCGCCGTCTGCATGAGGCGTTCGGCAAGGACCTCAAGCTGATCGCCGCCTATGGCGACACATCGGGTGACACCGAGATGCTGGCCATCGCAGACCAGCCGGGTTTCCGGGTGTTCACGGGCCGTCCTTCGCGCGGCTGAGCCGGGGCGCCGGCCGAGCGACGACCGCAGCCGGCAGGCGCATCCACCGCGACTCCAAAATAATTGTGGCAGAGTCGACAGAGTCGCATCCGACCTGCATGATTTCAATCGCTTACCGGTTCGACCCTTGCGACTCCGGCGCCCACGCAGGCCGTGGGATGGCCCCGGAGCGGCGTCATCAGACGGTTTCAAAGACCCGCGCGGGATATGGGCGACGAGGCCGAAGCCGCAAGAGCGCGCGAGGAATAAAGTCTTTTCGGCCGGATTCGGCGGCGCTAATTACCGTCGGCGTCCACGTCGAACACGACGACCTTGCCCCGCGAGGTCGGATCCCAGCCTGCGGCCATGGCGGATCGGACGGCGTTCTTCACGCTCTCGATGTTGATCCGCTGGCGCTCGAAATTGGGCGAGCCGTTGGCGCGCATCACCATCGGGAACAGGACGATCGCCTCACGCTGGCCCGTCACCAGCTTCAGCGCGAGGCCGATGCCGTCCCAGTTGTTGCCGGTCGTCCGCTGGGGCTGGCGACGGACCTCCCATTCGTAGTCTTCGCCGTCGACCTGGACGACGCCTTTGAGATCGCGCGTGTGTTGCATGGCGGCCTGATAGCACAAACGAAAAGGGCGCGCCGATCATGGCGCGCCCTTCCCTTGTCATTGGACGGACCGGATCAGACGGTCTTGATGCCGTCGGCTTCGGCCTCGGTGCGCTTGTCGTAGACGTGGTCGACGATGCCCCAGGCCTTGGCTTCCTCGGCGGTCATGAAGTGGTCGCGGTCCAGGGTGCGCTCGACTTCTTCATAGGTCCGGCCCGTGTGGTGGACGTAGATTTCGTTCAGGCGACGCTTGGTGGCGATGATGTCCTCGGCGTGACGCTCGATGTCCGAGGCCGTGCCGCGGAAACCGCCCGAAGGCTGGTGGACCATGACGCGCGCGTTCGGCAGGGCGATACGCTGGCCCGCCTCACCCGCCGTCAGGATCAGGGAGCCGGCGGAGGCCGCCATGCCCATGACCACCGTCGACACCGGCGACTTGATGTACTGCATGGTGTCGTAGATCGCGAGCGCCGAGGTCACCTGACCGCCGGGGCTGTTGATATACATGCTGATTTCCTTCTTCGGGTTCTCCGATTCCAGGAACAGCAGCTGGGCGCAGATCAGGCTGGCCATGCCGTCCTCGAACGGGCCGGTCAGGAAGATGATGCGCTCGCGCAGCAGGCGCGAGAAGATGTCGAACGCCCGTTCGCCGCGGCTGGATTGCTCCACCACCATGGGAACGAGGTTGTTGGAGATGTAGTCGATCGGGTCGCGCATGGGATCTCGCTGATGCAGGGCCCGCGACTCAGGTCGGTCGCGGTTCCGTGCTCATATTGCGGTCCGGCGCAAGCGATACAAGCCGAACCGCGCGCAAATGCCGATCAGTCTTCGGTCTCTGCGGCTGCTTCCTCGGCGCGGGCCATGGCACCGGCGATGCGGCCGACCTGAGCCGAGCTGCGCAGGACGTTCAAATCCGCAGCGTAGAGCTGGCGCAGATAGGTCAGATCCCAGTCGGTGAGGCCGGACAAATTCGTGGGATCATCGAACAGGTTCAGCACGGTCTCGAAACCGGCCACCTCGGCCTCGGCGTCGACCTGGGCCAGGGAAACCATGGCGATGTAGTCGCCGAGCTGTCCCACATCGACCGTCCCGATGCGGTTCACATCGATGACGACCATGACCTGGAAGATGGCGTTGATGTCCTGGCTGCTGAGGCGGCTGGCGCCGTCGATCCGGCGCGTCGGCGCGTCGCCCCCGTTGCGTGAGCGAACGGTAAGCTCACCCGTCCTCGCATCGAGCGGCAGGGTCAGCATCCACCAGCGCACCGGTGCATCGGAGGTGCGGAAGATGTTCAGGGCGCGATAGGTCAGCGAGGTTCCGGCGACGCCGGTCATGTAGGCGGTCGGCCGATCCTCGATCAGGCTGCTGGCCATGGCGGCCCCGTCATCGGCACCGATGATGATGACATTGGCCTTGCAGCCGGGCTCGCCCGCCTGAAGTCCAAATTCGAGCACCCGATCCACGATCCGATCCGCCAGAGCCTGGGCCACATCGCGCTGCATGTTCACGACGCCCGGGCAGATCGGTTCGCTGGTCTGCCAGCGGGCGATACCGCGCCGGGGCGGGGTGATCAGGATCTCGTTGGCGAAGGTGCGGGCGGCGTTATAGGCCGTGCGCCGCTGGCCTTCGACCTTGATGGTGGACAGGGTCGTCGCCTGGTCCTGATCTTGGGCCTGGGGAGTCGATGCCGGCGGGGCGGTCTGCGCCCCTGCCAGCATCAGCGCGATCGATAAAGCCGAAACCAGCACGCGAAACCCCACAACTCAAACAAGAAGCGGAAGCTAGCGGCGGGTCAGTCGGCCGACAAGGGGGTTAGGCCTCGTCTTCGTCCTTGAGCAGCTCTTCCTTGCTGATCTTGGTGTCGGTGACCGTGGCCAGCTCGACGATCAGGTCGACGACCTTCTCTTCGTAGATCGGGGCGCGCATCTGGGCGGCGGCGTTCGGGTTCTGGCGGTAGAAGTCCAGCACCATGCGCTCCTGGCCCGGATAGTTGCGGGCTTCGGCCATGATGGCGTTGTTCAGTTCCTGATCGGTGACGCCGACGTTGTTGGCGCGTCCGATCTCGGCCAGGACCAGGCCCAGGCGCACGCGGCGCTCGGCGATCTTGCGATACTCGGCCTTCAGCTCGTCGTCCGACTTCTTGGCGTCGTCTTCCGTCAGGTTGCCGGCGGTCTTGTCGGCCTCGACCTGTTGCCAGATGCCGTCGAACTCGGCTTCCACCATCTTGGGCGGCAGGTCGAAGGAGTGGGCGGTGTCCAGCTGGTCCAGCAGGGCGCGCTTCAGCTTGAAGCGGGCGGCGCCAGCGTATTGCTGGTTCAGGTTCTGACGCAGCAGGTCCTTCAGCTTGTCCAGCGACTCCAGGCCGATGCGCTTGGCGAACTCTTCGTCGACGACGGATTCGGCCTCGGCCTTGATCGCCTTCACCTTGATGTCGAAGGTCGCCAGCTTACCGGCAAGGTTGGCGGCCTGGTATTGCTCGGGGAAGGTGACCTCGATGGTCTTCTCGTCGCCGACCTTGGCGCCCTTCAGCTGCTCTTCGAAGCCGGGGATGAAGCGGTTCGAACCGATCACCAGGTCGGCGTCTTCGGCCGTGCCGCCGTCGAAGGCGACGCCGTCCAGCTTGCCGAGGTAGTCGATCGTGACCTGGTCGCCGTCGGCGGCCTTCACGGTCTTGCCCTTCTTGTCCTCATAGGACTTGGCCTGACCGGCAAGTTCCTTCAGCGCCTCGTCCAGATCCTCGTCCGAGGCCTCGTAGACCGGGCGGTCCAACTTCAGGGTCTTGGGATCGACCGGGGTGAAGTCGGGCATGACTTCCAGCGACATTTCGTAAGCGAGGTCGTCCGAGCCGGCCAGGACCTTGTCCATGTCCGAAGTCAGCTTCATGTCGGCCGGGGCTGCGGGGCGGACCTTGATCTCGTCGAGGGCGGCCTGGCTGGTTTCGTTGATCGTGTCGTTGACGATCTCGCCCATCATGTCGCGGCCGAAGGTCTTCTTGACGTGGGCGACGGGCACCTTGCCGGGACGGAAGCCCTTCAGGTTCATCTTCGGGGCCATCTCGGCCAGCTTGGCGTCCAGCTTGGCGTTCAGTTCGGCGACCGGGACGGTCACGGTGATGACGCGGCTCAGGCCTTCGGTGGTGTTTTGGACGACTTGCATGGGACGGTTCTGACGCTCTGAGGCGGCGTCTGGTCGTTGACGCGCGCGAAGATGGTGAAAGCAGAAAGGGCCGCCCCATCCGGAGCGGCGCCTCGAAGCCCGCCCTTATGATGAGATGGGCCCAAAAGGTCAACGCGGAGGCGGTTTCGCCTGACGCCCAGGCTCGCTATGTCGGTGGCATGACCCAAAGCCCCTCCCCCGTCGGCGTCTTCGTGACGCCGGTCACCCCGCTGCAGCAGAACTGCACCACGGTCTGGTGCACGGCGACGATGAAGGCCGCCGTGATCGATCCGGGCGGGTCGGTCGACCAGATCATCGCCGAGGTCGCGCGACGCGGCCTGACGCTGGAGCAGATCTGGATCACCCACGGCCACCTCGATCATGCGGCGGGCGCGGCAGAGATGGCCGAGAAGTCGGGTGCGCCGATCATCGGCCCGCATCCGGAGGACCAGTTCTGGATCGCCGACCTGCCGGAGCATGGCCAGCGCTGGGGCATCCCCGATGCGCGCACCTTCGTTCCGACCCGTTGGCTGGACGACGGCGACACCGTGACGCTGGGGGAGACGACCTGGGAGGTGGCCCACTGCCCCGGCCACACGCCGGGTCACGTCATCTTCTTCAACCGCGCCGCCCGGTTCGCCCAGGTGGGTGATGTCCTCTTCAAGGGCTCGGTCGGGCGCACGGACTTTCCGCGTAGCGACCCCGAGGCCCTGACCCGGTCGGTGGTGACCAAGCTGTGGCCGCTGGGCGACGACGTGACCTTCGTGCCCGGCCACGGCGGCATCTCGACCTTCGGCGAGGAGCGGAGAACCAACCCCTTCGTGTCGGATGCGGCCGTGGCGCGAGCGCCCGTGTCTCGTGAGCCGACCGGGCCGGCTTAACGGCGCAGCAGAAGACCGATCATGACGCCGACGCCCAAGGCGTAGACGGTGGCCTTCAAGGGCTTTTCCTCGATCCGGGTGCGGGCGAGGTAGGCGCGTTCGCGCGCCCAGTCGCGGCCCGTCCCGATATCCGACTTCACGGCCTGACGCAGGCCCTGGTCGCGGGCGAAGCTGCGGCCTTCCGCATCGGCCATCCACAGGTCGCCTTCGCGATCCAGGCGGGCGCGCCGGTCGTCGGCGTCGTCGAGGATGTCTTCGGCGCTGAGATTGGTCGGGTTGATGTCAGTCATTTGAGGGGCTCCTGCCGGGCTTGTGATCAGTTCGATTGAACCCGGGCGGCCCGCGACGGTTCCGATCTGCGACACCCTTCACAGAGGAATGAGCGCACCATGACCGACCCCACCCCCCAGCCCGAGATCACCCCGCCGCTGACGCCGTCGCCGCAACCTGAAATCGATCCCGCAGGCACGCCCGACGAAGTGCCGCCCCAGCCTGGCGATAATGACGGAGAGGTCGACAGGCCAGGCGCTGACTGATTCGCACACGGTTGAAATCATGCGGCTTTGGAACCGCCACGAAGCTTCGGGGTTCTTTCTGCAACCGCCAGCATACAAGTCGAAAGGGAGCCTCGCATGGCCCAAGGTCAGCCCACCCGTCCCTCAGGAGTCTCCAAACGAGGCTTCGCCTCGATGGACCCGGAACGCCAGCGAGAGATCGCGCGCAAGGGCGGCGCCAGCGTCCCGAGCGAGAAGCGCAGCTTCTCGCAAGATCGCAGCCTGGCCGCTCAAGCCGGTCGGAAGGGCGGTGAGGCGTCTCACGGTTCGCGCCGCCCCGACGACGTCGAGGGCCAGGCCGAATAGGCTTCGGACGATTGAGTGAATAGAGGGGCGGCCAGAACATTCCGGGCCGCCCCTTTTTCTTTGCGTGGGTCCGATCGTCCGGACGAAAAAATGCGGACGAAACGGACGAAAAAGACAAGGGCGTAAGGGTCGGCTCCCCCTCGTCCAAGCGACGGCCGGGAGCGAAGGGGCGAACCCCGCAAACCGTCAAGCCGAAAGCAGCACCAGGGCAACGGATGGGTCGGGGCTTTGCTGGAATGACACCACGCGCCAGCCGGCCGCCTCGGACAGGGCGGTGACCGAGGCCTGGGTGAACTTGCGTGAGCTCTCCGTATGGATCGTCTCGGCGGCCTCGAACGGAATCACCAAGGACCCGATCCGCACCTGCATCGGCCTGGTGGCGCGCAGGTGCATCTCCATCCGCGACTGCTCGGCATTCCAGACGGCGAGATGGTCGAAGGCGTCCAGATCGAAGTCGGCCCCCAGCTCACGATTGGCGCGCACCAACAGGTTCTTGTTGAAGGCGGCCGTCACCCCCTGGGCATCGTCGTAGGCGGCCACGAGAACGGCCGGATCTTTGACCAGATCGACGCCGAGAATGAACAGGGACGACGATCCGAGCCGCTCCCGCGCATTGGCCAGGAAGGCCACGGCCTGATCGGCCTCCAGATTGCCGATTGTGGATCCCGGGAAGAAGCCGACCCGACGGCCGCGACCCAGTTCGGGCAGAGGCGCCAGGTTGAGGAAGTCACCCACCATCGGGGCCACCTCCATCTGAGGATAGGCCTTGGCGATGCTGGCGGCGGCCGCATTCAGCGCGTCCGGGCTGATGTCGATCGGCACATAGGCCTGAAGCGTGGGGGCGGAGTCGAGGAGGATGCGGGTCTTCTCGCTGGCCCCGGAGCCGAACTCCACCAGGACGGCGTCATCACCGAAATGCTCGGTCAGGCCGGGCGCCATGGTCCGCAGAAGACCGGCCTCCTGACGCGTCGGATAGTATTCCGGCAGTCGGGTGATGTCCTCGAACAGGTCCGAGCCGGCGGCGTCATAGAACCATTTGGGCGACACGGCCTTCTGCGGCCGCGAGAGGCCTGCGACCAGTTCGGCGCGGAATCGCGCGGTCTCGAGATCTTCGACGCGCGCGCGTTCGCCCGCCGGGGCGTCGGACGCCAGTCGCAAACCCATGAAGGCCCACCTTTGATGAGGATAAAAGAAGTTGCGGTAGGTCGACCGCGTATGTCCCGGCGGCGTGGCGAACGAGCCCCCGCGCAGGACCCGCTGGTTGGCCATGAATTTCCCGTTGTATTCCGACGCCGTCCCCTCGGTCGGCTTGAAGCCGGGATAGGGGGAGTAGGCGCTGGAGGTGTGCTGCCACACCTCGCCGAACAGGTTGGAGAAGACGTCGGGGGCGGTGGCCACCGCGCTCTCCCACTCCGCCTCGGTCGGCAGGCGCTTGCCGGCCCAGTGAGCGTAGGCGTCGGCTTCGTAGGCGCTGATGTGGCGCACCGGCGCGTCCGGATCGACCGATGCCCGACCGGTCAGGCCCAGCACGGTCCATTGGCCGTCATCTTCGCGCCAGTAAAGGGGCGCGTTCCATCCCTCGGCCTTCACCACCGCCCAGCCGTCGGCGAGCCACAGCTCCGGCCGGGCGTAGCCGCCGTCAGCCATGAACTTGAGCCACTGGCCATTGGTGACCAGGTCGTGGTCCAGCAGGAAGGGTTCGAGCCACGTCCGATGGCGCGGCCCCTCGTTGTCGAAGGCGAAGCCGGCGCCGTCGTGGCCGATGTCGACCAGACCACCCTCGAAGCGCGTCGCACCGCCCCTGCCCGCCTGAAGCGGCCCGGCGGGACGCGGTCCGGCGTCATAGGCGGCCGGGTCCAGCGGCGATTTCGACATTAGGTTCAGCAGATCCATCAGGAAGAGCTCCTGATGCTGCTGATCGTGATGCAGGCCGAGGACGAACAGATAGTCCTCGAGACCGTCGAAGCCCTGCTCGATCCGCTTGGCCATGCGCCGGTCGATCTCGGCGCGATAGGCCAGGACCTCATCCAGCGACGGCCGCGTCATCAGCCCGCGCTCATGCCGTTCAACCCGACGACCGAGGCTTTCATAATAGGAGTTGAACATCTGCTGGAGGCGGGGATCGACCGGACGATAGCCCGGCTCGACCGCCAGGATCATCGCTTCGAAGAACCAGCTCGTGTGGGCCAGATGCCATTTGCCGGGGCTGGCGTCCGGCATGGACTGGGCGGCCAGATCCTCGGCAGACAGCCCCTCGGCCAAGGCGGGCATGGCGGCCCGAACGTCGCGATACCGGGCCAGATGATCGGCTTCAGGCGACGCAACGTGCGCAAAGGCTTTCATCGGACACGCTCCAGCTGCGCGGGACAGCCCCCTTGGTCGCCCGCGTCGGGCTAACACATCTGTTCCGGTTTCGTTGCCTTCAAGGCCGGCTGTGTCGGCCTGCTGACACAAAGTGGCAGCAGGCCGAGGTCAAGGGTCGAGCGCCTTGGTCCGGTCGAGGAAAGCTCAGGATCAGCGGACGGGCTTGCCGCCGTGCTTGGCGTATTCCAGGCGCGCGATGGTGCGGTTGTGCACCTCGTCCGGGCCGTCGGCGAGACGCAGGGTCCGCACCGTGGCGTACATCTCGGCCAGGGGCGTATCGCCGGAAACGCCCGCCCCGCCGAACGCCTGGATGGCGTCGTCGATGATCTGTAGCGCCATCCGCGGTGCCGCCACCTTGATCTGGGCGATCTCGGACTTGGCGTTCTTGGCCCCGGCCTGATCGATCATCCAGGCGGCCTTCAGCACCATCAGGCGGCACATCTCGATATTGGTGCGCGCCTCGCCGACCCGCTGTTCCCACACCGAATGCTCGGCCAGTTGTTTGCGGAAGGCGGTGCGGTTCAGCAACCGCTCGCACATCAGTTCCAGCGCCTTTTCGGCCGCGCCGATCACGCGCATGCAGTGGTGGATGCGGCCCGGCCCGAGGCGCCCTTGAGCAATCTCGAAGCCCCTGCCCTCGCCCGCGATCAGGTTCTCGATCGGCACCCGGACGTTGTCCAGCACGACCTCGGCATGGCCGATGGGGCGCTCGTCATAGCCGAACACCGTCAGCATCCGCTCGACGCGGAAGCCGGGCGTGTCTGTGGGCACCAGCACCTGCGACTGCTGCTGGTGGGTTGCGGCACCGGTGTCGGTCTTGCCCATGACGATGGCGATGCCGACGTTGGGATGGCCCATGTTGGTCGACCACCATTTGCGGCCGTTGATCACATACTCGTCGCCCTGACGGACGATCGAGGTCTGGATGTTGGTCGCGTCCGAGGACGCCACCGCCGGCTCGGTCATCAGGAAGGCCGAGCGCAGGGTCCCCGCCATGAGGGGCTTCAGCCAGCGCGCCTGCTGGGCCTCGTTCCCGTACATATGGAGCACCTCCATATTACCGGTGTCGGGCGCGTTGCAGTTGAATACCTCCGGGGTCCACAGACCCGCGCGGCCCATGGCCTCGGCCAGCGGGGCGTATTCCAGGTTGGTCAGACCCGCGCCGTGATCGCCCGGCAAGAACATGTTCCACAGGCCGGCGTCGCGCGCTTCGGCCTTGAGGGCCTCCATGGTCGGGGACTGGACCGTGTGGTCGCGGTGAATATCAGCCCAGTAGTCGGCGGCGCGCGGCGCCACCTTATCGTCGAGGAAGCGATTGACCCGCTCCTGCCAGTGCAGGGCCTTGTCCGAATGCCTGAAGTCCATGGTCGTTTTCCTTCCCGATATGCGAACGGCGCGATCCGCATGGACCGCGCCGTTTCAGTCTTCTTGTTTGTCAGCGAGCCATCAGCGCTTCAGCAGCGGAGCCAGCTTCTGGGCGATCATCATGTCGCCGGCGATCTTCAGCTTGCCCTGCATGAAGGCCATCATGGGGTCGAGCTTGCCTTCCGACAGGGCCATGAAGTCGTCCCAGGTGATCGAGACGGTGGCGTCGGCCGGCTTGTCGTCGTTGGTGACGGTGTTGGGCACGGACGCGCCGTCGATGAAGATCTTACCTTGGTCGCCCAGGTCGATCTTCACGGTCTTGCCCAGACCGGAGTTGTCGCCGACGGCGCCGCGGATGTGTTCGGTGACTTGAGCCAGATCGGCCATGATGTCGTCTCCCTAGGACGGTGGAAGCGAATGCCTATCCCTCCGCAGCCGACGTCACAAGATCACGTCAGGGAAAGCAGACGACGGGTCGCATCGACCAATCCGAAAACATTGCCTCTCAGCGCATTGCGCCGGGTCGCGGCCTCCGCTATCTGGCCTGCCTGCCGGAGACGTGGCCGAGTGGCTGAAGGCAACGGTTTGCTAAATCGTCATACCCTGTAAGGGGTATCGAGGGTTCGAATCCCTCCGTCTCCGCCAGACCCCTCGCCGACTAGGGAAAGCGTCGGGCCAGCACGTCCGGCAAGGCGTCCAGGTCCGGGATGGTGAACAGGGCGTCGTGACCGGCGGACGCCGCCACCCCTCTATGGATGCCGGTCAGGACCCTGATGGTCGTCACGCCGAGCGGGTTCAGGTTGACGAAATCCTTGGCCGGATTGTCCCCGATGTAGATCATGTCGCGCCAGGCGCAGCCGGTCTCGGCCTTGATACGCTCGAAACAGTGGGTGGACGGCTTGGAGGCGGCGACGCCGAAGCGGTGGGTGATGAAGACCCTCTTGAAGTCCGACCACAGATCGAGCGCGTCCACCTTGTTGCGCTGGACGATCTTGTTCCCGTCCGTGACCAGGTAGAGCGGACCGCTTGGGCGGTACCTGTCGATCATGCGCCGCCCGGCTGGGAACAACTCGATTTCAGGTCGGTGGTACCGGTAGGCCTGGACGCAATCGCGCGCCCGACCGCGCGACCAGGCGTCATGCTCTTCGAGCCATCGATCGAAGACCTTGCCTCGCCCCTCCCGAGCGAGAATCTCGCGCAGGGTGTCTAGCGACCGGCCGGTATCCCACCCCCAACGGTCCTGGCCGTACCGTGCGACGGCGGCCAGGCCTCCGTCGACGAACCGGCTTTCGTCGTAAAGGGTGTCGTCGAGATCAAAGATCAGGATCACGGATCACGATATCCTCTGAGACGCGGATCTGTCGGATCTCGCCCTGTCGTCGATCGAAGTCGGGCAAGGGCGCGTCCGGCCAGACGCGCTCGAACAATGACCAGTAAAGCAGGTCCAGCCCCACCGAGAGGGAGGCTGTGGAAGCGCCGCCGAAACGGGCGTTCACCTCGATGACGGCGAGGCCAGCGTCCGTGACGATGGCCTGCATCACCACAGGGCCCGACAGGCCGAGCCGTTCGAGGACGGCCGCAGCCTGCGTCTCCAGCCCGGCGTCGCGGAAGGTCGTCGTCGTCTGGCTTTCTCCGTTCACGACACGGTCGCGTCTGCGAAGGACCAGTCCATGCAGGGCTCCAGTCGATGTCAGCCAGGCGTCTATGCTGATCTCAAAGCCTGGGATCAGAGGCTGAAACAGCGGGTCGGCGAGATCGGTCGCATGTCGTCGGGCCTCGGCAGGCGTCAGGTCGATGCCGATCGATCGTGAGCCCGCACCGAAGCGCTCCTTCACCACCAGGGATCGGCCAGGGTAGTGGTCCGGGTCTCGCGAGGCTGGGATCACGGGCAGACCTTCGACCGCCCCCCATTCCGCGAAGGCCAGCTTATCCAGACACAGGGCGACGCTCTCGGGTCGAGACACGATCACGGAAATGCCCGCGGCCAGCAGCGCCGGTCCGAGGCCCGCCCAGAATGGCAGTTCCCCGTCCCGGGTGGGCAGGATGGTGCGGACGTCGCGGTGCCGGCACTCGGACACGATTGTTTCAAGATCGAGCGTCTGAAGCTTCGGCATGAGCCAGAAATCGTCGGCGAGATGGCGGCTGGCGACGTCGGGATCGATATCGGCGGCTACGATGGTCGCCTTCGGATCGATGCGCCGGGCCGCTTCGCGCATGGCTCGCAGGCAGGGAATCTTGTTTCCCGCGCTGGTCATGAGGACGGATCCCAGCAGGCCCGTCATCCGGCACGCTCAATGTCGGAAGCGAGGCAGCCGTGGACCACGGCATCCATCGGACGCCCGCCCACCCGGACATGCTGCCGCAACAGGCCCTCCTGTCGGAAGCCGGCCTCGCCTAGGACGCGCAGATGCAGGGTCCTCATCGCATAGGTCTCGGTCGTCAGCCGGGAGAGACCCAGATCGTCGAAGGCGAGGCTTTGCATCTGGCGAAGCCATGCCGCGAACAGGATCGAGACCCCTTCGTCGTCTCCCGCGATTTCTGAATCCAGCAGGAAGGAGACCTCTGCTCGGGCATAGTCCCAAGCGATGTGGACGAGCCCGCCGTAGCCGATGAGCCGGTCATTCCGGAACAGGCCGAGCAGGATGTTGGCCGGTTGATCGACCTCCTTGTCGGGCCAGATCGCCCGCTCGAAATAGGCGATTTGTTCCTCGGTGGTGATGGGCCGCGTCTGTCTCAGCACGTCGATCTGCGCGTTGCGCCAGCATCGGATCAGCTCGATATGCTCGGGCTCGATCGCCCGGACGAGGATCGATCCGTCACCCAGGACGGGCCTTTGACGCATGACGCGATAGGGACCGCGCCCGTCGGTCATTCCACGACCAGCCACGAGGCGAGCGGATTGGAGGGATCGCGTCGGATCGCATAGCGGGACAGGCCCAGCACCTCTTTCAGGGCCAGGGTCTCGCCGGGGAACTCGGGCATGTTCAGCTCGTCGAAGGCCAGCACGCTGCCCTTGGTCAGGTGCGGCAGGATCGCCTGGAGGCAGTCGCGGGTCGGCGTGTAGAGATCGAAGTCGAAATAGGCCATGGCGATGACCGTCTCGGGATGCCGCTCGAGATAGGCCGGCAGGGTCAGGGTAGCGTCGCCCTGAACCAGCTCGTGCTTGATCTTGTGCGGGATGGGCGCGTTCTGGGTGTGGAAGGCCAGAATGTCCTCCAGCTCCTCCCTCCAGTTTTCCGCGACGCCATAGTCGCCGGGCTTCACCCCGCCGCCGTCCTCCGGCGCGACCGAGGGAAAGCCCTCGAAGGTGTCGAAGCCGATCAGTTTGCGATTGTAGTTATAGGGCTCGTGGATGCCCCGCAGGTTGGACATCAGGGCCATGTTCTGACCCCAGCGCACGCCGAACTCCATGATGACCCCGTGCACGGGAAGGATCATGGCGTAGAGCTGCTGCATGAAGTTGATCCGCGAGAGGGTCTGGCGGGTCAGGTAGAGCCCGAGGTTGTCGAGCAGTTCGCCGTCCGGCACACGCGACGTGCGCAGCCTGTCGACCATCGCCCGCTTGCGCTCGGTCTCGCCTTGCGTCGATCCAACCAGGGTGTGAATGGCGCGATCGTCCGTCATGTCTGGTCTTCCTGTTCGGCCTTTGGTCGGAGGCGCGGGTCGGTCATCCGCAGATGTCCCTCGCTGCGCATTCGGTCTTCACGCCTCGAACCCGCCTTCGATCATCGAAGCGGCCAGGGCCTCCCCGAAGGCGAGGTCGCGGGCCGCGCGACGGCCGAGCACCGCGTCGAGATGTTTGGGCTTCATGCCGAGGCCGGGCCGGATCGAGCGCAGGTTCTCGAGCGTGAAGACCTCGCCCTTGGCGACCGGCGCCACGACATAGAGGGATCGCCGGTTCTTGAGGACGGTCGCTTCCGACGCGGTGGGCGCGAAGGCGGGCGACCCGACCGTCTGCCGCGCGATCCGGGCGTTGCGCACCAGTTCGGCCAGTTCCGCGGGCTCGAGCGAGAAGGCGCTGTCGACGCCGCCCTCTGCACGGTCGAGCGTGAAATGCTTCTCGATCACGTCGGCGCCGAGGGCGATGGCGATGCCCGGCACGACCGTGCCCATGGTGTGATCGGACAGACCGGCGACCACGTCGAAGCGACGCGCGATCTCGACGATGGTCGTCAGGTTGGCCTCCTCGGGCGGCGCCGGGTAGGCGGCCGTGCAATGCAGGACCACGATCTCGGTCGCGCCGGCGCCCCGCGCCGCTTCCACGGCCTCGCCGATCTCCTCCAGCGTCGCCATGCCGGTCGACATCATGATCGGCTTCCCGGTCCGCGCGACGGTGCGGATCAGGGCCAGATCGATCAGTTCCGGCGACGCGATCTTGTAGGCCGGCGCGTCCAGGGTCTCCAGAAGATCCACGGCGGTCGCGTCGAAGGGCGACGAGAAGACTGTGATCCCGATCTCGCGGCCATAATCGAAAATGGGACCATGCCAGTCCCAGGGCGTGTGGGCCTCTTCGTAGAGCTCGAACAGCCGCCGACCGTCCCACAGCCCGCCCTCGACGACGAAGCCGGGGCCGGAATGGTCTATGGTGATGGTGTCGGCGCGATAGGTCTGGATCTTGACCGCATCGGCGCCGGCCGCCTTGGCTGCGTCCAGGATGCGGAAGGCCCGCTGGATGTCCCCGTTGTGATTGCCGGACATTTCGGCGACGACATAGGGAGGATGGTCCGGCCCGATGGCCCGCCCCGCAATGGATATCGTCTGAGCCCTAGGCATCACTGGATTCCTGAATCACGACGCGACGATACCCCGCCGGTTGTTAGCAAGATCACCCAATTCGGCGTTTCCGGCAGCTTTTTTCCGGCTCGCGAACACGACCATCGGCCGAGCGGACCGGCGGCGGGATCCGGTCCCGGCCGGGGCAACCGGCGCGACGGGCGGAATCGGTGCAGGGTCACGAAAGGCGACGTTAACCCTGTTTCGCGACTGTGCGCCGCTCGACGAGGTGTTTGATGACCCAGCTGAAGGATTTTACGGCGCCGCCGAGACCAGCGCTCGAGGGGCTGATGGGCGATTCGGCTTCGGCCGAAGCGCTCGCGCGTCTGAAGCAGGCCAACGAACGCAAAACTCGCGGGACGGTGACCCTGTCGTCGAAGGCGCAGGCCAGACAGCGCAAGATGCTGGGCCTGCTGAAGACCGGCCTGCAGTCCCTGGCCGCACTGGATTACGTCGCCGCCTCCGAGACGCTCCTGAAGGCCCTCGAACTGGATGAGCACAACGTCCTGGCGTGGCACATGCTGGCCATCGCGCTCGAAAAACAGGGCGAACTCACCAAGGCCTTCACCGCCTATGAAGCCGCCGTTCGACTGGCTCCCGACGACGTCGCGGTGGCCAACGACATCGGCCGCCTGGCGCACCGGCTCGGTCAGTACGAGATCGCCGAGAAGCTGCTGCAACGCTTCCTGGCGACCAACCCAGGCAACGAAGAAGCGACCAACAACCTGGCCTGCGTCCTGCGCGACCAGAGCCGGTATGGCGAAGCCATCACCGTGCTGCGCGACGCGCTCGGCATCTATCCCGAACGTCCCGTTCTGTGGAACACCCTGGGCACCGTCCTGAGCGAGAGCGGTGACACGGCCGGGTCGATGGTGTTCTACGACGAGGCGCTTCGGCTGGATCCGGGCTTCTACAAGGCGCGCTACAACCGCGCCAACTGCCTGGTCTCTCTCGGTGAACCCCAGAGGGCCATCGAGGATATGGACATCGCCGTCCAGGGCCTGACCGATCCCAACGAGGTCGCCACCATCGGCATGGCCAAGGCGCTGACCCAACTGCTCGTCGGTGACTTGGCCGGTGGCTTCGAGACCTACGAAGCGCGCTTCGATCCGGCGCTGGAAGGCTCGGTTCGATTCACGGCCTACGGCAAACGCTGGGCGCCGGAAGACGACCTAAACGGCAAGACCCTGCTGATCTACGGCGAACAGGGGCTGGGTGACGAGGTCCTGTTCGCCAATGTCGTGAACGATACGCTGGAGGCCCTCGGCGCCGATGGCCGTCTGCTGATCGCCGTCGAGCAGAGACTGGTGACGCTGTTCCAGCGAAGCTTCCCCCGCGCGGAGGTCTTCGCGCACCGGAGCGTCAGCCACATGGGCGTCTTCTACCGCACCGTCGATCTGCGCGAGCCCCAGCCGCCGGTCGACCTGTGGACCCCGCTGGCCAGCCTCTTCCGCCGCTTCCGCACCACCCTCGCCGCCTTCCCCCGCGATCGTGGCTTCCTCGTGCCCGATCCGCAGCGCGTCGCCCATTGGCGCGAGGTGCTCGAGGACGCTGGACCGGGCCCCTATGTCGGCGTGCTCTGGAAGAGCATGAAGATGACCGGCGGACGCCATCGCCACTATTCGCCCCTGGCGCTGTGGAACCCCGTTTTCGAAACGCCGGGCGTCCGCTTCGTGAACCTCCAGTACGCCAACGCCGAAGAAGACCTGGCTGCGGCCAAGGCGCAGGGCTTCGATATCTGGACCCCGCCGGGTATCGACCTGAAGCAGGACCTCGATGATCTGGCCGCGCTCTGTTCCGCGCTGGACGCGGTCATGGGGCCTTCGACCGCGACGACGAACCTCGCGGCCGCAGTGGGCGCGCGTGTCTGGCTCAGCGCCGGTCCAGGCTCGTGGACCGGGTTCGGCACCGATCAACAGCCCAGCTATCCGTCCGTCCGCGTCTTCCATGCCCAGCATTTCGATCAATGGGAGCCGGTCATCCAGCAGATGGCCGACGTCCTGCAGGAGGAACTCGGGCCGGAGAGCCAAGGCGCGAGGATCGCGGTCTGATGCGACGGACGCGGAGACGCTGACGATGGGTTCCGAACCCTTGATCCCCTACGGTCGCCAATGGATCGACGCGGACGATGAGCGTGCCGTCCTATTGACCTTGCGATCCGATTTTCTGACCCAGGGCCCCGCGACAGGCCGGTTCGAGACCGAGCTGGCGGCCTATGTCGGCGCCCGGTTCGCGGTCGCCGTCAGCAACGCCACGGCTGGCCTGCATCTGACCATGGCGGCTCTGGATCTCGGCCCCGGCGAGGGGATCACCTCTCCGATCACGTTCGTCGCGACGGCCAACGCCATGGCCTATGTGGGATTGACGCCGGTGTTCGCCGATATAGACGCCGAGACCCTGAACCTGTCGCCCGTAGCCACGCGGGCGGCGATGACGGAACGGACGCGCGTCATCGCGCCGGTGCATTTCGCCGGCTGGCCCGCCGACGTGGCCGCTTTCCGAGAACTGGCCGAAGAGACCGGGGCCCGCGTCGTCGAGGACGCCGCCCACGCGATCGGCACCGAACATGCGGACGGCAAGGTGGGCGACTGCCGACACTCCGACGCGACCGTGTTTTCGTTTCATCCCGTCAAGACGATGACGACCGGCGAAGGCGGCGCCGTCACGACCAACGACCCGGACCTGTACGAACGCCTCATGATGCTGCGGTCCCACGGCATCACCCGCGATCCCGCGCGCCTGTCCGACAGCCCCGGCCACTGGTGGTACGAACAGCAGATGCTGGGTTTCAACTATCGAATGACCGAGATCCAGGCGGCCCTGGGCTCGAGCCAGTTGAAGAAGCTGGACCGCTTCATCGATCGCCGGCTTGCGATCATCGATCGCTATCAGGCCGCGTTCGCGGGGCTGGACTGGCTTCGTCCGCCGCTCCCTCGCGATACAAGCCGCATCGGCTATCACCTGTTCGTCGTCCAGATCGACTTCGAGCGCATCGGCCTGTCCCGGCCCGAGGCGATGGCCGCCCTGGCCGCCCAGGGTGTGGGCTCTCAGGTGCATTACATCCCCGTCCCGCGACAGCCCTGGTACCGCCAGACCTACGGCGAGCCGGCCCCCTTCCCCGCCGCCGATCGCTACTATGATAGGGCGCTCAGCCTGCCCCTGTTCTCCGCCATGACGGACGAAGAGGTGGAACGCGTCATCTCTGCGGTCCACAGTCTGGCGCGCGAGGGAGCGGCGTGAAGTCGCTGGCCGTCATTCCCGCGCGCGGCGGCTCCAAACGGCTGCCGGGCAAGAACATCCGTGACTTCTGCGGAAAGCCCATGCTGGCCTGGTCGGTCGAGGCGGCGCTCGAAAGCGGACTGTTCGACACGGTGATGGTGTCGACCGACAGCGAGGAGATCGCCGAGGTGGCGCGTGCGGCGGGGGCGAACGTCCCCTTCCTGCGCAGCGCGAAAACCGCCGACGACCATGCGATCATCCTCGACGTGACAGCCGAAGTGCTCGAGCGCTACGAGGCGGCCGGCCAGCGGTTCGATCGCCTGTGTTGCATCCTGGCGACCGCGCCCCTGCTCCGCGCCTCGACGCTGAAGCATGCTGCCGATCTGATGGACGCCGAGGGCTTCGACACCGTCTTTCCCGTTGTCGCCTTCGGCTATCCGATCCAGCGCGCCCTGCGGCGCGACGCGTCAGGCCGGACGGAGATGCGACAGCCGGAACATTACGCCAGCCGGTCTCAGGACCTGGAGCCCGCCTATCACGACGCGGCTCAGTTCTTCTGGATGACGCGCGAGGTCTGCGTGACCAGACAGCCGGTCTTCGCCGGGCATGCGGGCAGTTTCGTGATCGACGCCATGGAGGCCCAGGATATCGACACCCTGAGCGACTGGCGACTGGCCGAACTGAAGATGCTGGCCCGATCGGCTCAGTAGGCCGCCTGGGCGTTGAAGGCTCGCGTTTCCTCGACGGTCAGGAAGTGGGGGTTGGTCGCGGAATCGTACTGGAAACCGGGCGTGACACGCTCGCCGATCTCGCCCAGCCGGTTATGCCCGAAGTCCGCGTCGCCGTTGTGGAAGCGAATCGTGGGCGCGATCACATAGTGGTCGTCGAACACATAGGTCAGGTGCGAGTCGTCGGTCGGGCACATGATTTCATGCAGCTTCTCGCCCGGCCGCACGCCGACGACATGGGTGGGCATTCCCGGGGCCAAGGCCTCAGCCAGGTCGGTGATGCGGACGGATGGGATCTTCGGGATGAAGATTTCGCCGCCGTGCATCCGCTGGAAATTGGTCAGGACGAACTCCACGCCCTGGCGCAGTGAAATCCAGAACCGGGTCATGCGCGGGTCGGTGATCGGCAGGGACTCCACGCCCTCGGCGATCAGTTTTTCGAAAAGCGGCAGGACCGACCCCCGCGATCCGACCACGTTGCCGTAGCGCACCACCGAGAAGCGGGTGCGGTGACTGCCCGACATGTTGTTAGCGGCGACGAACAGCTTGTCCGACACCAGCTTGGTCGCCCCGTAGAGGTTGATCGGACTGGCCGCCTTGTCCGTCGACAGGGCGATCACGCGCTCGACGTCGTTGGCCAGGGCCGCCGCGATGACATTCTCCGCGCCGTTGATGTTGGTGCGGATACATTCGGTCGGATTGTATTCGGAGGCCGGGACCTGTTTCATCGCCGCCGCGTGGATGATGAAATCGACGCCCCGCGTGGCCTGGATCAGCCGCTCCTTGTCACGCA
The DNA here is from genome assembly GCF_058681135.1 of Brevundimonas sp. FV1ye28. Taxonomy (NCBI): domain Bacteria; kingdom Pseudomonadati; phylum Pseudomonadota; class Alphaproteobacteria; order Caulobacterales; family Caulobacteraceae; genus Brevundimonas; species Brevundimonas sp. FV1ye28. The sequence continues at coordinate 1,401,975 of NZ_CM178731.1, forward strand.
CGTCGCCGAGGAAGAAGCGCATGCGCGGGTCCGAAAACTCGTGCTGCATCTCGAACTGCTTCAGCTCGTCGCGCGAATAGACGATCACCCGCTTGGGGTTGTAGCGCTCAAGGATTGTGCGGACGTACATGCGCCCGAACGACCCAGAACCGCCGGTGATTAGAACCGATTTGTCGTCGAACATGGCGGTCTCGGATGCCTCAAGCTGGTGCTGCGAAAATCGGCATCCCTGACGCAAGGCTCTGTGACTGCCTATCGATCCGGCGCTCTCACCGCACGCGATCCGAGAACGGGGTGATTCAACAGTGCTGTCAATCGGACGCCCCGAACCTGGACCGACGCCCGCCCCGGACGGTCCGAACGAGAAAAGGCCGCGCGGTCGCCCGCACGGCCAGTTTGCCTCAGGGAGGAGGTCCGTCCCGGCGGGGCGCCGGGACGGTCGAGGTTGGGATCAGTAGCGGTAGTTCAGGCCGATCAGGAACGTCCGGCCATAGGTCTGATAGTCGATGACCTGACGCTCATCGCCGTTCTGGAAGGTCTGGAAGGGCTCGTCCGTCAGGTTGTTGACTTGGAACAGGACCGAGGCGCCTTCCAGCGGGCCCGACTGGAACTCGTAGCCGAGCTGGGCGTCGACGACGTTCTCGGCCGCGACGGTGCGCAGGGTGCGGCCGTTGCCGAAGCCTGCGACTTCACCGAGGAAGTCGGAACGGTAGCGGTTCGAAACCCGCGCCTGGAAGCCGTTCGCCTCGTAATAGAGGGTCAGGTTGGCGACAGTTTCAGACAGACCCGGAAGCGGGGTGGCGGCATTTCCGTCAGGCTTGATCTCCGACGAGGTCTGCGAGACCGAAGCCTGCATGCCGAAGCCTTCCAGCGCCGGGTGGAGGATCGAGAACGGCGCCGACAGGGCGAACTCGACGCCGGAGATATAGCCACCCTCTCCGTTGTCAGGCGCGGACACCACGCCTTGATTGATCACCGGCGTAACGCCGCCCGACGGATAGCCGGTGAAGTCGAAGATCTGATTGCTGGAAAAAACGAAGCTTTCCAGATCCTTGTAGAAGCCGGCGATGGAGAAATAGCCCTGACGGTCGGCGAAGTATTTCTCGAACGAGACGTCATAGACGTTGGCGATGGTCGGACGCAGTTCCGGATTGCCGCCCGAGCCGCTCCACGGCGAGTTCACGTCGGGACGCGCGGCCGGGGTGTTGAAGGTCACGTTGAACCCGAAGTTCCGCGAGGCGCGCATGTCGTCCATGCGCGACCGGGCCAGGGTGCGAGCCACGGCGAAGCGCAGGTACATGTCCTCCTGCAGCTGCAGGATGAAGTTCGCGGCGGGCAGGAACTCCTGGTATTCAGCGCCGCCGGTGACGGCGGTCGAAACGGTGGTCGCGCCCGTGCCGGAGGCGGCAAAGCCGTTCGAGCTCTGGTCGGTGGCGACGTACTGCAGGCCAAGGTTGCCGGTCAGCGGGAGCGAGCCCAGCATATGGTCGATGTTCAGCTGGACGTAGCCGATATCCACCTTCTCGGTGACTTCCCAGTTGCCTGAGCGGACGTCCGCGTTCGGGTTCCGGACCCGGTTGTAGAAGCCCGAGTTCACCAGTCCCAGAGCGTCGTAGCTGATGACCGGACCCAGACCCAGATAGGTCAGTTGGGTCGAGGGCAGAAGGAAGGCCGTCGGCACGACGGCCGAGGCCCCGTTTGGAACGCCCAGGAAGAACTGGTCGTTGACGAAGCTCTTCTCGCGCTCGGAAATATTCACGCCGAACTTGATCGAAGAGAAGGGACCGCCGTCGCTGATCTCGTGACGGGCTTCGAGGCGCAGGGCCTTCAACTCGTCCTCGACCGTGGGGGTGTTCAGATAGCCGTCCTGGCCGCCGGGGATGATGTCCCCGCCCCAGCCTTGCGGGCTGGTCAGTCGGATCAGGTTCGGATCGGCATAGTTCAGCGTGTGGGTGAAGACGGCGGAATTGTCCTCCGTCAGACGATAGCCGATGGTGTCCAGGGCGCCCGCGATGTCACGACCGGTGCCGGCATAGGTCTCCAGCACCACATCGTTGCGCTCGACCTTGGAGTAGCTGAGGTCGGCCATGAACGACCAGTCGTCCGTGGCGTCGAACACGGTGTTCCAGCCCAGCGAGGTGATCGTGCTCTCGCGAGTGTTGACGTCGTTGCGGATGACACCCTTCACATTGTCGAACGTCCCGGCGGTGACGAAACCATCGGTGACGGTGGCGCCGGCGCGCAGGGCCGGGCCAGGACGGCAGGTCGCGGTCTGGACCTGGGTCGGGCAGTTGCCGGAGGAACCGCCCCACGCCAGCGGCAGCTCGATCCCGCGAAGGATCTGCGTGTTCTGGAACTCCGAATAGAAGCCGTCGATCGTCGTGTGGAAGCGGTCGTTGGGACGGAACTCGACCGTCCCCATGAAGCCGTCGCGTTCCAGCTCCGACGACATGACGTAGGGCTTGGAGCCGCCCAGCAGGAAGTCGCCGGCCGCAGTCGTCGGATAGCCCCAGCTGTTGTAGCGCTCGGACTGGTACGGGCTCTCGATGTGGGCGTAGCCCAGGGCGATGCCGATCGTGTCGTCGGCGAACTGGTCGATATAGGAGACGCTGTAGCGGACGCCGTTGTCGCTGGTGCCCGAGTTCAGGGCGCCGATGTCGTTCTGCTCGTAGCGGACGTTGGCGGCGATGGCGCGACGGCCATAGGCCAGCGGACGGATGGTCTGCAGGTCGACCGTGCCGGCCAGGCCCTGACCGATCAGCTGGGCGTCCGGGGTCTTGTAGATGGTCACGCCGCTCAGCAGTTCCGACGGATACTGGTCGAACTCGACACCGCGGTTGTCGCCGGTGGTGACCTGCTCGCGGCCGTTCAACAGGGCGGTGGTGAAGTCGGGACCGAGGCCCCGGATGGAGATCAACTGACCACGACCGTCCAGGCGCTGGACGGTCAGGCCCGGCAGGCGGGCGAGGGATTCGGCGATGGAGACGTCGGGCAGCTTGCCTATGTCCTCGGCCGTGATGACCTCGACGATGGAGGTGTTGCGCGCCTTGGCGGCGATCGAGGATGCGATCGAGCCGCGAATGCCGGTGACGATGATCTCTTCGACCTGGGTCGAATCGTCGTCCTGCGGCGTGGTCTGGGCCTGAGCGACCCCGGCGAAAGCCAAGAGGCTGAGAACGCCCGCAGCGCCTCCGGCCATCAGACGCGCACGCGTGTTGAAGCGGTTGATCATCGTCATCCTCCCTGCGGTCGTCTCGCGATTCTTGTGAAGCGATGCGGACCAGTTGCGCAAAAATATGCAAACTCTGCGCGATGTTGCAAGCCTGTAATGCAGCCGGCTGAATTGAGACCAGGCACAAATCCAGCCGGCAAGCCCGATATTGCGGTGCAACATGCCCACAGGTGCGACGATCTGGCGTTGCCGTTGCCGCATTGACAGGGGACGGCAGGCCTGCAAAATCTTGCAAAGAGGACTGCCGGGCTTTGCATTCGGCGGCATCAAGGAGGAACGAAGCGATGACCCCATCATCCCGTCGCGGACTCGGCCGGGCCCGCAGCATGGCCCTGGGCGTCGTCGCCGCCCTGCTTTCGAGCACCGCGGTCGCCCAGATCGCCGCGCCGCAGGCAGAGTATCGCGCGCGCCTGCCGCAGGATGAGGTGATCTATTTCCTGTTGCCCGACCGGTTCGACAACGGTGACGCCGCCAACGACACAGGGGATATTCCCGGCGGTCGTCTTGACCACGGCTTCGACCCCGCCCACGAGGGCTTCTATCACGGCGGCGATCTGGCCGGGATCGAGCGGCGTCTGGACTATATCCAGGGGCTGGGCGCGACCGCGATCTGGATGGCCCCCATCTTCAAGAACAAGGCGGTGCAGGGCGAACCGGGGCGTGAGTTCGCCGGATCGCACGGCTACTGGATCACCGACTTCACCCGCGTCGATCCCCACTTCGGCGACGAGGCGGCCATGCGCGCCCTGGTCGAGGCGGCCCATGCGCGCGGCATGAAGGTCTATATGGACATCGTCGCCAACCACACGGCCGACGTGATCCGATACCGGGAGTGCCCGGCCAACGACTGCGCCTACCGCAGCCGTGCGGACTATCCCTACACCCGGCGCGGCGGCGTGGATGGCGAGGCCATCAACGACGGTTTCACCGGCTGGAATTTCGATCGGCTGACGCGTGACGACTACGCCTACACGCCCTACGTCCCGGCGGGCGAGGAGACGGTCAAGGTTCCGGCCTGGCTGAACGACCCGGCCTTCTATCACAACCGGGGCGACACGACCTTCCGTGGCGAGAGCTCGCTCGACGGCGACTTCGCCGGGCTCGACGACCTGATGACCGAACACCCGCGCGTGGTCGAAGGGATGATCGAGATCTATGGCGACTGGATCGATCGCTATCAGGTCGACGGCTTCCGCATCGATACGGCCCGGCATGTGAACCCGGAGTTCTGGCGGGCCTTCGTCCCCGCCATGCTGGCGCGCGCCGAGGCCAACGGCATCCCCAACTTCCACATCTTCGGCGAGGTCTATGACGTCGATCCGGCGGTGACGGCGCGCTTCACTCGCGTCGACGGCTATCCGGCGGTGCTGGACTTCGGCTTCCAGTACACGGTGACCGACATCGTCGCCCGCGACGTCCCGCCCGACCGCTTGGCCAAGGTTTTCGCGTCGGACGCCCTCTACGAAGGCGGCGAGGTCGGGGCGATGGGCCTGCCGACCTTCCTCGGCAACCACGACATGGGCCGGATCGGCGGCTTCATCACCAAGGCCAAGCCCGACATCTCCGACGCCGAACTGCTGTCGCGCCAGACCCTGGCCCACGCGATGATGATGTTCAGTCGCGGCGCCCCGACCATCTACTACGGCGATGAGCAGGGCTTCACCGGCGACGGCGGATACGGCGGCGCGCGACAGGACATGTTCGAGACCAGGGTCGCCTCCTATCGCGACGACCGCATCGTCGGCGGGGCGCAGCAACCCTTCTCGACCGAAGCACCGCTGTACCGCGCCATCGCCGATATGGCCCGCATCAGACAGGCCGACGTCCGGCTGCGGCGGGGGCTTCAGACCGTGCGCTTCGCGGCCGAGGAACCGGGCCTGTTCGCAGTCTCGCGCCGGATCCCGGACGCAGCCGGAGAGACCCTGATCGTCTACAACACCTCGACGACTCCCATCACCGCCAACATCGAGGTGGACGCCGCCTCCGCCGACTGGTCCTCTTCGCACGGTGCCTGCCCCGAGGCGGCGACCGCCCCCGCCAGCGTCCGGGTCACCGTGCCTGCGCTCGATTACGTAATCTGTTCTTCCGAAGGTGTGCGTTGACCGCTGAACCCCTGAGCCAAGACCTGCACCCCCTCGCCTCGGGCGGCGTCGCGCCTGCGCGGGAATGGTGGCGCGGCGCCGTCATCTATCAGGTCTATCCGCGCAGCTTCGCCGACACCAACGCAGACGGCGTCGGCGACCTGCGGGGGATCACCGCACACCTGGAGCACATCGCGTCCCTGGGCGTCGACGGCATCTGGCTTTCGCCCTTCTTTACCTCGCCGATGAAGGACTTCGGCTACGACGTCTCGGACTATGTCGGCATCGATCCGATCTTCGGCACGATGGCGGACTTCGACCGGCTGGTAGAGAAGGCCCGTGCGCTGGGTCTCAAGATCATCATCGACCAGGTCTATTCCCACACCTCCGACGAACACGCCTGGTTCCAGGAGAGCCGTCAGGACCAGACCAATCCCAAGGCCGACTGGTACGTCTGGGCCGATGCCAAACCGGAAGGCTCGCCGCCCTCGAACTGGATGTCCGTCTTCGGCGGTCCGGCCTGGACCTGGGATGCGCGCCGGCACCAGTACTACATGCACAACTTCCTCAAGGAGCAGCCGCAGCTGAACGTGAGGAACCCGCAGGTGCAGGAGGCGCTGCTGGCCGTCGCCCGCTTCTGGCTGGACCGGGGCGTGGACGGCTTCCGCTGCGACGCGCTGAACTTCTCGATGCACGACCCGGCCCTGACCGACAATCCGCCGGTCCTGACGCCCGGCAAGCGGACTCGCCCGTTCGACTTCCAGCACCACGATCACAACCAGTCGCACCCCGACATCCTGAAGTTCCTGACCCGCCTGCGCGGAACCACCGACGCCTATCCGGGCGATCGCTTCCTGGTCGCCGAGGTCGGGGGCGAGAAGGCCAACGAGGAGATGCACCTCTACACCGAGGGCGCCGATCGCCTGCATTCGGCCTACGGCTTCCTCTATCTCTACGCCGACAAGCTGACGACGGATCTGGTCGATCGCGGACCCGCCATGTGGCCGGGCACCGAGGGCGAGGGTTGGCCGTCTTGGACCTTCTCCAACCATGATGCGCCGCGCGCGGTGTCGCGCTGGGCCGAGGGGCGCGACCCCAAGGCCTTCGCCGAGATGGCGCTGCTGCTGCTCATGTGCCTGCGCGGAAACGTCTTCATCTATCAGGGCGAAGAGCTGGGCCTGCCCCAGGCCGATGTGCCGTTCGAGCGGCTGGTCGATCCCGAAGCCATCGCCAACTGGCCCGACACCCTCGGCCGCGACGGCGCCCGCACCCCCATGCCGTGGAAGACCGACAACGGGTTCGCCGGATTCTCCGAGCACGAGCCCTGGTTGCCGGTCGATCCGCGCCACCGCGCTCTGGCCGCCGATGCGCAGGAACGCGACCCGAACTCGACCCTGCACCTGGCCCGTCGCCTGATCGCCCTGCGCCACAGCCACCCGGCCCTGCGCATCGGCTCGATGACCATGCTGGAGCGGACCGGAGACCTTCTGCTGTTCCGCCGCGAGGGCGATGGCGAGACCCTGCTCTGCGCCTTCAACCTGGGGCACGATTCCGTCGCCTGGACGCCGCCCGCCGGCTGGTCCGTGGTCGAGGCGGTGAACCAGACGGACGCCTTCTCCGGCTCGCTGGTGCCGATGGCGGGACTGATCCTGTCCGGGCCGACCGGATGAGGTCAGCCGCCGCAGGTCTCGCGCACGATCAGGTCGGTGGGGATGCGCTCGGAGCGCCCGCCACCCTCTCCGGCGTGGTCCAGCAGTTTGGAGACCATCAGCCGGCCGGCCTTCATCGTGTCCTGGGCGATGGTCGACAGGGCCGGTCGCGAGTAGCGACTGAACGGCACATTGTCGAAGCCGATGACCGAGACATCCTCGGGCACCCGCCTGCCCGCATGCAGCAACGCCCGCACGGCGCCAAGGGCGATCAGGTCGGACGCCGCGACGATGCCGTCGAAATCCAGCCCGCGCCGGATCATGGAATCGACCGAGGCTTCCGCGCTCTCGACCTCGAAATGGGCCGGCACGATCAGGTCGGGATCGACGCCCAGACCCGCCGCCTCGATGGCCTCCTGATAGCCGCGCTGACGCTGCATGGCCTCGGGCGGATCGAGGTCGCCGAGGAAGACGATGCGCCTGCGCCCCAGCCGCGCCAGATGGGCCGTCGCCCGTCGCCCGCCGTTGATGTTGTCCGACCCGATCGAGCAGTAGTTCTGGTCCGGCAATTCGGCGCCCCAGACCACGAACCGGCCGTCCGTCTCCGCCATCCGGTTGAACGCCGAGTGCAGGGTGGATTGACCCAGGAAGATCACGCCGTCCGCGCGGCTTGTCGTCATGGCGGCGTTCAGGTCGTCGATGTTCGCGGGCGAAACGTGGCTCATGACCAGATCGCAGCCGCGCTCGCGCGCCGCCTCCCCCACCCCGGCCAGAAGTTCCAGGAAGAAGGGATCGCTCAGTCGCCCTTCCCGTCCCTGCGGTCGCGGGGTCACCAGGGCGATGGTGCCGGACGCGCCGATGGGACCGGCGGGCATATAGCGGCGGAACGGATAGTCATGCTCCTTCGCCAGCTTCCAGATCGTCTGCTTGGTGCGGGCGTTGACCGCAGGACTGTCGTTCAGCGCCCGCGAGGCGGTCGAGATCGACACCCCGGCAAGGGCCGCGAGGTCTTCCAGACGGGTCGATCGCTTGCTCAAGCGACCGCCCCCAACACTGCAAATTTTGCTGCAAACCACGTCATTGCGTCATCTGCACATCGTGCACGGCGCTTGGCAAGAGCTTCGATCTAGAAGCCGAAAAGGAGTGAAGCCGATGCGTATTCCGTTGCTCGTTCTGGCGCTGGGTGCCCTGTGTTCGCCGGCTCTGGCCCAGAACGCGGCGCCCGCGCCTATCACCGTCTCCTCGCCCAACGGGGCCCTGACCGTGGCCGTCACCACCGACGGCGACGGCCGTCCCAGCTACAGCGTCAGCCGCCTCGGCCGCCCGGTTGTGGATGCCTCGCGTCTCGGCTTCATCCTGACCGATGCGCCCAAGCTGGAGCGCGGCCTGGCTGCCACCGCACAGCCCGCCACCGATCACGACGACACCTGGGAGCAGCCCTGGGGCGAGCGCCGGTTCATCCGCAACCACTACCGCGAACTTCGCGTCCATCTGCGCGAGACGACCGCCCTGGCGCGGGTCTTCGACGTCGTCTTCCGCGTCTATGACGACGGCCTCGGCTTCCGTTACGAGTTCCCGCAGCAGGACGCGCTTCAGACCGTCCGCATCGGCTCGGAGCTGACCGAGTTCAACATCGCCGAGGACGGCGAGGCCTGGTGGATCCCCTCGCACGAGTGGAACCGCGAGGAATATCTGTATCATCGCACCTCGATCGAAGAGGCGTCCAACACCCAGACGCCGATGACGATGCGACTGGACTCGGGCCTCCATGTCTCGATCCACGAGGCGGCCCTGATCGACTATGCGGGCATGAACCTGCGCCGCGCCGAGGGCCGTCGCTTCGTCGCCGACCTGACGCCCGGCTTCACCAATGCGGCGGTCGAGCGCGAGGGGCCGTTCAACACCCCCTGGCGCACGCTGCAGATCACCGACACCGCCGGCGGCCTGGTCGAATCCGCCCTGATCCTGAACCTCAACGAGCCGAACGCCATCGGCGACGTCAGCTGGTTCAAGCCGATGAAATACGTCGGCATCTGGTGGGACATGCACCTGGAGACGCGCAGCTGGAACTCCGGTCCCAAGCACGGCGCCACCACCGACTACGCCAAACGCTTCATGGATTTCGCAGCCGAGAACGGCTTTGGCGGGGTGCTTGTCGAGGGCTGGAATGTCGGCTGGGACGGCCAGTGGTTCGGCAACGGCTCGGACTTCTCCTTCACCCAGGCCTACCCCGATTTCGACATCGAGGCGGTGACCGCCTACGGCCGTGAGCGCGGCGTCGAGCTGATCGGCCACCACGAGACCGGCGGCAACGCCTTCCATTACGAACAGCAGATGCAGGACGCCTTCGCCCTGAACCAGCGTCTGGGCATGCATTCGGTGAAGACCGGCTACGTCGCCGACGCCGGCGGCGCCCAGGTCGCCGGACCGGACGGCCGATCGACCTTCACCTGGCATGAAAGTCAGGCCATGAGCCGCCACCATCTGGCCGTCGTCCAGGCCGCGGCAGCGCATCAGGTCGCCATCAACGCCCACGAACCTTTCAAGGACACGGGGCTGCGCCGCACCTATCCCAACATGATCTCCCGCGAAGGCGCGCGGGGCATGGAGTTCAGCGCCTGGGGCCAGCCGGGCAATCCGCCCGAGCACGAGGTCAACCTGGTCTTCACCCGGCTGCTGGCCGGACCGATGGACTTCACGCCAGGCATCTTCGGCATGAACACGCGTTCGCCAGACGGCGTCGCCACGACCTGGGCCAAGCAGCTGGCGCTATACGTGACCATCTACAGCCCGATCCAGATGGCCGCCGATCTGCTGGAGAACTACGAGGCCAATCCCGGCCCGTTCCAGTTCATTAAGGACGTCGCCGTCGACTGGGACGACACCCGTGTCCTGAACGGCGAGGTCGGCGACTTCGTCACCATCGCGCGCAAGGAACGCGGCAGCCGCGAGTGGTTCCTGGGCTCCATCACCGACGAGAATCCGCGCGTCCTATCGGCGTCGCTGAGCTTCCTGGAGCCCGGCGTCCGCTATCGCGCCGAGATCTACCGCGACGGCCCGAACGCCGATTGGCGCGACGGAAACGGCCGCAGCCGCACCGACATCGTCATCGAGCAGCGCGAGGTCACCTCGGCCGAGACCCTGACCCTGCAACTCGCCCCCGGCGGCGGTCAGGCGATCCGCTTCGTGCCGCTCGGACGCGGCCGGTGAGCGCCGCTCTGATCCTTCTCCCCTTGCGGGAGAAGGTACCCGGAGGGCGGATGAGGGGTCACGCCGACCTGTCCGTTTGGCTTCGACACGCTTTCCGTCATCGCCCGCGTGCCCCCTCATCCGTCAGGCTTCGCCTGCCACCTTCTCCCTCGAGGGGAGAAGGGCAATGAGTTCGCCCCTCCTGACGATCCGCCCGCGGCTGAACCCGCTGGCGATCATGAACATGTGCGTCGGCTTCTTCGGTATCCAGATCGGCTTCGGCCTGCAGAACGCCAACACCAGCCGGATCTTCCAGACCCTGGGCGCCGAGGTCGACAGCCTCGCCATCCTGTGGATCGCCGCACCGCTGACGGGTCTGCTGGTTCAGCCAATCATCGGCCATTTCAGCGACCGCACCTGGACGCCGCTGGGGCGTCGCCGACCCTATTTCCTGGCGGGCGCGGTGCTGACGTCCCTGGCCCTGATCGCCATGCCGAACAGCCCGACCCTGTGGTTCGCGGCCGCCATGCTGTGGATCATGGACGCCTCGATCAACATCACCATGGAGCCGTTCCGCGCCTTCGTCGGCGACCTGTTGCCGGATGAGCAACGCACCGCCGGCTACGCGATGCAGAGCTTCTTCATCGGCACGGGGGCGGTGTTCGCCTCCTGCCTGCCCTGGATCCTGTCCAGCCTCGGCGTCTCCTCGGTTGCACCCGAGGGCGTCACGCCCGACAGCGTTCGCTGGGCCTATTATATCGGCGCCGCCTGCCTGTTCTCGGCCGTGCTCTGGACCGTGATTTCGACCCGGGAATACAGTCCCGAGCAGGTCGCAGCCTTCGACGCCGCGCGCCCCCTGCCCGGCCATTCCGCCGGCGAGGAGGCCCCAGCACGGTCGGCGAAATCCTACATACTCGGCGGCATGATCTGGGCTGTCGTCGGGGCGGCCGCGATCATCGGCGTGGCCGTCAGCGGGCTCGAGAAGGAGCTCTACATCGCCGCCGGCGGCATCACCGCCTTCGGCCTGCTCCAGATCGCCGTCGGCGCCCTTCACGCGGCCAAGGCCGCCAACGGCATGACCGAGATCGTCGACGACATCTTCCGCATGCCGGAGGCCATGCGCGGTCTGGCCGTGGTCCAGTTCTTCAGCTGGTTCGCCCTGTTCGCCATGTGGATCTACACCACCGCCGCCGTCACCGCCGTCCATTACGGCGCGACCGACACGACCTCGGCGGCCTACAACGCGGGCGCCGACTGGGTCGGGGTCCTGTTCGGCGTCTACAACGGCGTCGCGGCTCTGGCGGCCTTCGCCATTCCGGTACTGGCGAAGAAGACCGGCCGTCCGGGAGCCCATGCGATCAATCTGGTGCTCGGCGGGTTCGGCCTGATCGGCATCTTCCTGATCCGCGATCCGGGCCTGTTGTGGCTGCCGATGATAGGGGTCGGGTTCGCCTGGGCGTCGATCCTGTCGATGCCCTACGCCATCCTGTCGGGCGCGGTGCCGGGGCGCAAGATGGGCGTCTACATGGGCATCTTCAACATCTTCATCGTCGTACCGCAGCTGGTCGCCGCGACCATCCTCGGCCTGATCCTCAAGCACCTGTTCGCAGGCGAGGCCGTCTGGGCGCTCGTGATCGGCGGGGTCTCCTTCTTCATCGCCGCGATCTGCGCCCTGTTCGTCAAGGAGCCGAGATCCAGCCCTTCTTCCCTTCTTCCGCCCGCGTGAGAGTGATCCCGATGTCCAGACTGATCCCGGCCCTGCTGCTCGGCGTCGCCCTGAGCCCCCTGGCCGCCTGCGCCACCATGAGCCAGCCCGCGCCGTCGGAACCCGCCTTCGTTCCAACCCTCAGCGATACGCCCGCTCCCGGCGCACCCGGCGCGGCCCCCACCTGGGTCAGCGCGGTCAAACAGGGTGTCGGTTCGTCCTACGAGGCCTATGTCGACGGCCAGTATCGTGACGGCGGCCCGACCGGCGCCGTCTCGCGCGTCTGGTTCTCGATCGCCGACGGCATCCTGACCGAGACCATGTACGGCCTGATCCATGAGGCCCAGATCAAGCAGATGCGCTTCGCCGTGATGACCGAGACCGGTCTCTCCGTCGAAGGGACCGACACCACCTCGCGCATCGAATACGCCCATACCGACGAGGCCGGCAGGCCGCTGGCCCCCTCCTACCGGATCGTCATGCGCGACAGGCAGGATCGCTATGAGATCACCAAGACCATCTACACCGACCCCGACAGCCAGACGCTGATCGTCCGCGCCGAGGTCCGCGCGCTGAAGGGCAGCATCACCCCCTACGCACTGCTGGAACCGCACATGGCCAACACCGGCGTCGGCGACAAAGGGTCGGTCGGTACGCTGGACGCGCCGCGCTACGACGATGCGACCGGTCCCTATGGGGTGCTGCGCGCGTCGGAGGGCAACGTCCATCTGGCGGCCGTGACCTATGAGCCGTTCACGGCCGCCAGCGTCGGCTTCGTCGGCACGTCAGATGGCCTGACCGACCTCGCAGACGGCCGGATGGACCACGCCTGGCGCAGTACGGGCGATGCGACCGGCAACATCATGCTGACCGGCGCCCTGCCCACGATCGCGGAGGGAGAAGCCGGCTTCCACACCTTCGCCATCGGCTTCGGCGCGAGCGAACAGGCGGCGTCGGATGCGGCTATCGCCAGCTATCGCACCGGCTTCGACAACGTCCTGGCCAACTATAACGGTCAGGGCGACGCCGTGGGTTGGGAAGACTGGCTGGCCACGCTCACCGAACTGCCCCGCCTCGCACAACAGTCCACCGACGAGGGCAAGCTCGCCTACGCCTCGGCGCTGATGCTGAAGGTGCAGGAAGACCGGACCCACGCCGGCGCCCTGATCGCCTCTCTGTCCAATCCGTGGGGGGATACGGTCGACGCCACCCAGTCCTCGACCGGCTACAAGGCCGTCTGGCCGCGCGACTTCTATCAGGTGGCCATGGCCCTGATGGCCCTGGGCGACACCGAAACCCCCGCCGCCGCCTTCCGCTACCTGCCCCAGGTCCAGGTGACGGCCCGGACGCCCGGCAATACCGGAGCGACGGGCTGGTTCCTGCAGAAGACCCATGTCGACGGCCAGATCGAATGGGTCGGGGTCCAGCTGGACCAGACCGCCATGCCGATCATGCTGGGCTGGAAGCTGTGGAAGGCGAGCGAGGTCTCCGACGCGGAGATCGCCGAGATGTACCGCCGGATGATCAAGCCGGCCGCCGACTTCCTGGTCACCGGCGGAACGATCGCGCTGGACTGGAACGACCGCACCGTCACCCCGCCCTGGTCGCAGCAGGAGCGCTGGGAGGAGCAGGAAGGCTATTCCCCCTCGACCACCGCCGCCGTGATCACCGGCCTGACGGTCGCGTCAGAGATCGCGCGCGCGTCCGGCGACGCCGCCTCGGCGGACCGCTACCAAGCGACCGCCGACGACTATGCCTCGAAGGTCGAAGCGCGGATGTTCACCACGGAAGGGACGCTGGGCGACGGCGACTATTTTCTGCGCCTGAGCCGCAACGAGGATCCCAACGACCGGCTGCCTCTGGGCGAGAACAACGGCCAGCCCGCCCTGCCGGAAGACCAGATCATCGACGGCGGCTTCCTGGAACTGGTGCGCTACGGCGTGCGCGCGGCCGATGCGCCCTCGATCCTGGCCACCCTGCCCGAATACGACGACCAGCGGCGCGAGGACCGGCTGCGCGTCCGCTACGACCTGAACGGCGTCCCCGGCTGGCGGCGCTACGGCAACGACGGCTACGGCGAGAACACCCAGACTGCGGGCAACTACGGCGTCGGCGGCAACACGCCCGGCCAGCGCGGCCGGGTCTGGCCCATCTTCACCGGAGAGCGCGGTCACTACGAATTGGCCCGCCTGCTGGAAGACGGCACGCCGGATCCCGCCGCGATCGACCGCATCCGCCGGACCTATGTGCGCGGCATGGAGCGGTTCGCGAACCAGGGGCTGATGCTGTCAGAACAGGTCTGGGACGGCGTCGGCGCGACACCGGGCGGCTATCAGATCGGCGCAGGCACCGACTCGGCGACCCCCCTGGCCTGGAGCCATGCCGAATATATCAAGCTGCTGCGATCGCTGGCGGATCGTCGTGTCTGGGACCGCTATGCCCCGGTCGAGGAGCGCTACGGCCGATGACGCGGCACGCGATCGTGTGACCGAACAGCCCACCGCGCCGCGCTTGAGCGACCCGAGCGACACCGGACGAGAGACGCCGGCGCGGCCCGGACCCGAACGCTCAACCGGTCGACGTATCGTCGGAGGTCTCGACAGGCTGGGTGGACCGGCGGACCACGAGATCGAAGGGAATGACGACGCCGGCCGGCAGGTCATCGTCACCGGCCTTGGCCCGGATCAACAGACGCGCCGCTTCGGCCGTCATGGCCGCGATAGGCTGGGCGATGGCCGTCAGGGGCGGGTTACTGAACTTCACGATCGGGGTGTCGTCGAAACTGACGATGGCCAGGTCTTCGGGCACGTTCAGCCCGGAAGCGGTCGCGACCCGCAGGGCCGCGAGGCCCATCTGGTCGTTCGAGGCCACCAGGGCGGTCGGACGATCCTCGAGGGTGCAGAAGGCCTCCATGGCGGCGGTCCCCGATGCGAACGAAAAATCGCCTCGCTCGATCAGCGCCTCATCGACCTCCAGACCCCGTTCGGCCAGCGCCTGCCGATAGCCTTCCAGGCGCTCTCCGCTTATCGTCCATTCATCGCTGCCGGTGATGAAACCGACGCGCGTGTGACCCAGGTCCAGCAGATGGGCGGTCGCAGCCTTGCCTGCCGCTCGATCATCCATCGAGATGGCGAAGCCGAGCCCGTCGTCCACCGAACCGATCCGGGCGAATGGCAGTCCCATCTGGACCAGAAGGTCGATGATGAGCATGTTGTCCGAATGCGGCGGCGTCAGGATGACGCCATCGGGGTGCAGGGCCGCGATGGCCGCGCCAACCTCCCGCTCGACGTGGGACGAATGGGTGTCCACCAGCTCGAAGATCATGCGGTAGCCGTGCTCGGCGCATTCCAGCATGCCGCCCAGCAGCATCTTGTCGACCCAGTCGGTGCCCTCGCCCAACCGCCATCCCTCGATGGTCCGGTCGCGATCGTTCAGCGCCAGCAGAAGATAGGAGCGGGAGCCCCCCATGCGCTGGGCTGCGAGACTCGGCACATAGCCCAGCTTCTCGACCGCCGCATTGACGCGGTCGCGCACCTCGGGACGAACGTTCGGCCCGTTGTTGATGACCCGCGAGACGGTCTGGAGGGACACGCCGGCCTCGGCCGCGACGTGCTTGATGGTTACGGAGCGGCGCACGCTGCTCCCATCCACGACTGTGGGACCGATCTGCTCATAAGGTCACGCTAGCCGATCCCGTCTCTGCCGTCGCGTAAAGATCAGGCGGCTTTCTGGGGCATTTCGGCCGCGCAGTGCTGGGCGATGAACTGAGCATGGGTCGGCAGGTCGTCGACGACCCGCTTCAGCAGTTCGGCCGCATGGTCCAGCTGTCCCGGCATGCCGTCGAACGGAATGCGATCGACCAGCGGATGATAGCCGCGCGGCCGCACCCCCATCCCCTCCATCACCGACTGCCAGCTGACCGCACGGAACAGCTCGTCCAGCCCCTCGGCCAGGCTGCCGTTGACACGGAACAGGTCGATCTTGCGCTTGAGCCCCGGCGGCAGTTCCATGTCGCGGCATTCGCGCCAGAAGGCCGTGTCTTCCCGTTCGGTCGTGCAGTAGTGCAGGACGATGAAGTCGCGGATCTCCTCATAGTCCGTCCGCATGCGGCGATTGTATTCTGCGGCCAGAGCTGGGTCGCAGTCGCGGTCCGGCAGGAGGCGGAAGAAGAAGTCCATGCCTCGGTAGATCAGGTGGATCGCTGTCGATTCCAGCGGTTCGATGAAGCCTCCGGCCAGCCCCAGGGCCAGGACGTTCTTGTCCCACAGCCGGTCGCGGACCCCCGTCTTGAACGGCACCACCATCGGCTTGACCACCGGCGCCCCCTCGACCTGGCTCATCAGGGTGGCGGTCGCCTCGTCGTCGCTCAGGTATTTGTTGCAGAAGACGTAGCCGTTGCCGGTACGGTGCTGCAGCGGGATGCGCCAGCGCCAGCCGAAATCCTGCGCCTGGGCCATCGTATAAGGCGTGGGCGGCCCGACATTCTCGGTCTGGACGGCGATGGCCCGATCGCACAGCAGCCAGTGGGACCAGTCCTCGTAGCCGACGCCCAGGGCCTTGCCGATCAGAAGGCTGCGGAAGCCCGAGCAGTCGATGAAGAAGTCCGCCTCCACCGTGCGTCCGTCCTTCAGGATCAGTTTCTCGACGAAGCCGTCAGGGCGAACAGCCACATCGTCGACGATGCCCTCGGTCCGCGTCACCCCCCGCGCCTCGGCATAGGTGCGCAGGAAGCGGGCCACGCGTTTGGCATCGACGTGCAGGGCATAACTGGCGCCCCCGACCGGCGTGCGCGCCGCCTTGAACGGCAGGGTGAACTTCCCGGCCTTCGCCATCGCGGTGGCCGGGGCGAAGTCCTGTAATGCGCCCGTGTATCCGTTCGCCCTGGCCTTCAGCCACAGCTGGTAGAAATCGGCCAGATCGACCGGCGCGCCGATGGTCCCGAAGGGATGGAAATACCGCTCACCCTTCGTCTTCCAGTCCTGGAATTCGATGCCCAGCTTGAAACTGGCCTGGACCTCGCGGATGAAGACCTGTTCGTCGACCCCCAGCTTGGCCAGCAGTTGCAGGAAGGGCGGGACGGTGGACTCGCCGACGCCGATGGTGCCGATATCGTCGGACTCGACCAGTTCGATCCGGCCCATCGCGCCCTTGAAATGTTCGGCCATCAGGGCGGCGGCCATCCAGCCGGCGGTGCCGCCTCCGACGATGCAGATCTTGCGGATCGGGCGGTTGGGATCGGCGTCCATTGAGCCCTCCATCAGGCGGCTTTTGGCGAGGGGAATTGAGACAGGAAGGCCCCGTGACTGGGGGTGCGGGCGACGACGTCGGCGATGGCCGTCTTCATCTGCATCATGCTGGCCGCGAGGTCCTGCGCGTTGACGCCCTCGACGGCGGGATCGATGCGGTCCGGCATGCGATCGAACCCGTCGTAGATGGCCAGCCAGCTGGACGGATGGAACATCTCCCAGCGATAGCGGACGAACTGTCCCCTCGCCTTCCACAGCTCGACCTTGCGGGCCAGGGTGTCGGGGATTTCAGCCTCGCGACGCTCGCGCCAGAAAGGTTCGTCGCGGCCGTTCAGCCAGTAGTGCAGGATGATGAAGTCGCGGGTCCGTTCCATCTCGCGTGCCGACTGGTCGTTGAACTCGTCGATGACGGCGGGGGCGAAGGTCTTGTCGGGGAACAACGACTTCAGCCGCTCGATCCCGTTCTCGATCAGGGCGATGCTGGTGCTTTCCAGCGGCTCAAGGAAGCCGGCGGACAGGCCCAGGGCGACGCAGTTCTTGACCCAGGTGCGGTCGCGACGACCGGGACGGAATCCGATGCGGCGCGGCTCGGTGATCGGCCTGCCCATCAGGTTGGGCATCAGGGCATCCAGGGCCTGCTGATCCGTCATGTGGCGGCTGGAGAAGACCAGTCCATTGCCGGCGCGATGGCGCAGCGGAATGCCCCACTGCCACCCGGCCGCATGGGCGGTGACGCGGGTATAGGGCGCGGGGTCGACGTCCGGCGCATTCTCGCTCTGAACGGCGAAGGCGGCGTCGCAGTCGAGCCAGCGCCCCCAATCCTCGTAGGCCGAACCCAGGGCCTCGCCGATCAGCAGGGCCCGGAAGCCGGAGCAGTCGACGAACAGATCACCCCCGACCTTTCGCCCATCGTCCAGCGTCAGGGCCTCGATGAAGCCGTCCGCAGGTCGCAGGTCGACGCTGGCGATACGCGCGTCGATCCGGCGGACGCCTGACCTTTCGGCATAGGCCCGCAGATGTTTGGCAAAGAGCGACGCGTCGAGGTGCAGGGCCCAGTCGAACACCGAGAGGGACGACGGCGGGTTCGGCGAGGGCTCGACGAACTTCCCGGCCTCGGCCAGAGACGCGCCCAGCGAATAGGCGGCCAGCGGCGTGCGATCTCCCGCCTGCCGTTGCTTCATCCAGTAGTTATGGAACCCCACCCCGCCCAGGTCCTGTCCATACAGGCCGAAGGGGTGGATGAAATCGGATCCCGCGCCGCCCCAGCCGACGAAGCGGATGCCCAGCTTGCAGCTGGCTTCGGTCGCACCCATCACCTCGGCGTCGGTCATCCCGAGCTGGGCGTAGAAGCGGCGGATCGTGGGAATGGTCGCCTCGCCGACGCCGATCGTGCCGATCTCGGAGGACTCGACGACCGTGATGGTCACCGGGCTGTGTCGCAGATGTCGGGCCAGTGCCGCGGCCGCCATCCATCCGGCGGTGCCGCCGCCGACGATGACGACGTCGCGAATGGCGGTATCGGACGCAGTGTCCATGGCGGGTCCTCGGCGGGTAATCTGGATACTCGAAAAGATTGGCCGGCGACAACGCGAAGGTCGCCGCCGGCCGAGGCTTCAGGAGATCTAGAACCGGGCGCGAACGCCCACGAACCAGCGCGGTTCGAACTCGTTGCGGGAGTGGAACTGTTCCGCCCCCTTTTCGAATTCGAGATAGTATTCCTCGATCTCGCCAAAGACGTTGGACCCGTTGGCGTAGATGGTGATGTCGTCTGTCACGTCATAGGTGATGTTGACGTCCACATACTGGGCCGTGTCCTGGTAGATCGGGATGGCCCCGAAGGTGCTGGCCAGGCGAGGCGTGCGGTAGTTCCACGCGATCCTCGTCTGCAGCCGCTCGCCCTGATACCAGAAGGCGGCGTTGATCTGCTGTTCGGAGTTGTCCGGGAACGGCAGGTCTTCGCCCGACAGGTTCTGGGCGTTCTGCGAGCTGTCGGAGAAGGTGTAGCTGCCGTCGAAACCGAAGTCGCGCAGGAAGCTGCCTTCATCCAGATAGTCGCTGAGCGCGAGCTTGGCCCCGACTTCCACGCCTTGCAGCGAGCCGCCTTCACCCTGGACCGGACGGTTGACCGGCACGGTGCGGCGAATGATGCCGTCCCCGTCGGCGAAGCGGCCGTCGTTGACCGTGGCGCGGGTGACGAAGCTTTCGATCTCCAGCTTGAACAGGGCGATGTTGAACATGGTCGCCTGACCCAGATAGTACTCCAGGCTGAGGTCGTAGTTGTTCGACCGCCAGGGATTCAGCTCCGGGCTGCCCGCGAAACTGGCCCCGGTCACCCGGCGGATGCCGACCGGCGGCGCCGTGGGATCGTCAGGCGTCGGACCGGCCGAATCGGCCGTCGAGACGGTGACTCCGCCGCCGTAGTTGCCAAGATCCAGGGGGATCATGGTCTTGTTGTAAGCGGCACGCAGCTTCAGTCGGTCGTTAAAGTCGTAGGTCAGGTTCACGGACGGCAGATAGTCGGTGTAGCTGCGCGACGAGACCGTGTCGCCGACGTCGAGGTTGGTGTCGCCGTAGTTGCGGGTGTCGCCGGTCTGGTTCTGGCGCACGCGCAGTTCGGTCCGGATCGCCTTCAACCCGATGTCGCCGGTCAGGTTGCCCAGGGCGATGGAGGCGTTGGCATAGGCGCTGTCCTCATAGAGGTCGACGTCATAGCTGTTGCCCGGGATGATGACCTCGTAGGCGCTGCCGAACACCCGCTGCTGGAAGCCGACCACGTCGTCGAAGTCGCGCGGATCGACGACCCAGACCCCCGGCAGACCCCGGGTTATCGACCCGTAATCATCTAGGAAGAAGGTGTTGTTGTTCGCGTTCAGGCGGGTCGGACGGTTGACCGTATAGCCCTGGAAGATGGTCCGGGGGTTGGTCGCGCTGACCGGCAGAGCCGGGTTGAAGCCGGGATTGGCCACCTGTTCCCCGGCCGAGCACTGGTTCTGGTTCATGACGACGTCGATCGCCTTCCACTGAACCGAACAGCCGTTGACGTCCGAGAACAGGTGGAAGCTCGTGATCTCCACCTCGCGCGCGGAGTGACGCAGGCCCACGTCGACCTTGGTGATGAAGCCCAGCGCGCTCTCGCCCTGGAACTCATAGCTGCCGTCCATCCGCAGGACCGTCAGCTCGGACTCGTTGCGCTGGTTGCCTTCCGACGAATAGGCCGCGACGGCATAGCTGTCCTGGTTCGACATGTAGTCGGTCAGCGGACGCGTCCCCAGACCGCCGACGATCGGCCGGTCGAAGCCGCTCCAGACCGTCTGCCCGCCGCCGATGTTCAGATGCAGTTGCGGGTCGTTGCCGATGCCGAGCGGGTTCGGATTGATGTAGCGCCCGCCAGCCGAACCGATGACGCCGTTCGAGTACTGCGACGCCGGATACTGGGCCGCGATCGCCGCCGAGTAGAAGGGTCCGCGGGTCCGGTCCAGCGGATCGCGGAACAGGGTGAAGGCGCGGTCGGGCGCGTACTGCCAGTCCGACAGATCGCCCTGAACCTGACCGTTCATGCTTAGAAGCGAGGCCTCGCCATGCAGGGCGCGGGCCGAGAAGGTGAAGGGGCCGCCCCGGTCGTAATCCAGCTCCAGATTGAAGTTGGTCGACTCGTTGTTCTTGGTGCGGTTCACGGTGAACGAGTTCATCCACCAGACGTCGAGATCGTACTCGGTGACGTCCAGCCAGGGGTTGCCGTTGTCGCCGTTCACGCCGGTCGTCGTCGAGGCCGTCGGCGTCGTCCAGGTCAGGCCGTTCCAGCGGTTCGAGATGTTCAGGCCGGCGGCGCGGTCATGCTCCTCCAGCTTGGTGTAGAAAACTTCGCCGGTCAGGGTGAAGCCGTCGTCGATCTGCCAGGTGAAGGCGCCGTTCAGGCCGGTGCGCGTGCGCTCCACCACGCGGGCGAAGCTGTCATAGCCGTGCGGCGCGATCCAGTTGGCGTCCGAGCCGCCCCAGTCGTTGTTGCCGAACACCCCGCCGGAAACGCCGGAGTAGTTGTTGCCCAGGTTGCTCTCGCTATAGACGCCCGACAGCATCACGCCGAAGCGGTCGTTGCGCCAGTTCAGCAGGCCGTTGAACAGATAGTCGTGCTCGCGCGTGTCCTGGCCGGTCGCGTACTCGGCGGCCTTGGCGACCGTCAGCCCCTCGTCGAAGTTGAACGGGCGCTGGGTGCGCAGATCGATCGTGCCCGAGATGCCGGAGATGGCGTTGCGCACGTCCATCGACTTGAACACGACGATCGAGTTCATCAGCTGGGCGGGCACGTCGTTCAGGTTCGGCTGCGCGCTGCCGAGGTTGCCGGGCGCCAGATACTGTTCGCCGTTCAGCAGGGTCACGACCTGCGGCAGGCCGCGAATGTTCACCGTCGCGCCCTCCCCGGCGCTCCGCTGGATCTGGATGCCGCTGATGCGTTGCAGGGCGTCGGCGACGGTGACGTCCGGCAGCTTGCCGATGTCCTCGGCCGAGATCGCATCGACGATCCCGGTACTGTTGCGCTTGATGTCGATCGACTGGGCCTGGGAGGCGCGAATGCCGGTGACGATGATCTCGTCGACGACGGTCTCGTCCTGGTCGAGCGGCGCGGTCTGGATCGGCGCGGTCTGTCCAAAGGCCGGCGAGGCCAGCGCGGTGCCGGCCATAAGGGCCGTCAGAATGGATCTCTTGTGCAGTCTCATGATGTTTCCTCCTCCGTGGTCGCCGCCTCTGGGTGCGGCTTTGTCCAATGTGTGCGTATTCAGGGCTTCAGGGTTTGCGTCGACAGCTGCGCCTCTCCCCCAAGAGTGTTGTCGAGCGCGTCTCGTCCGATCTGGACGCGATAGGGTCCGGCCGCGATCCGCCAGCCGGGTGCGGCCGTGTCGTATTCGGCCAGGATGCGGGGCTCGGCGGTGATGACCACCTCGCGGCTTTCGCCGGGCCTCAGCGACAGGCGCGACCAACCGGCCAGCCGGCGGGCGCCGTCGCCATGGGCGACATAGAGCTGGGGCAGGTCGGCGCCCTCGCGGTCGCCCACATTGGCAACCCGGAAGGTGACCCGCAGCCGGTCGCCGTCCTCGATCTTGAGGTCGCTGTATTGGAACTGCGTGTAGCTCAGCCCGTGGCCGAACGGGAACAGCGGCGCATGGCTCTCGCGCTCGTACCAGCGATAGCCGACGTCCGAACCTTCGGGGTACTCGACCGGGAAGGGCTCGAAGCCGACGGCGGCGCCTGACCCGGCGTTGGAGGCGGCATCCGACGCCTTCAGTTCCACAAGGCCGGGGACGGTCGGTCGCGGCGCCTGGTCGGCGCTGCGCGGGAAGGTGATCGGCAGACGCCCCGATGGGTTCACCTGGCCGAACAGGATGCGCGCGATCGCTTCGCCGCCGCGCTGGCCGGGATACCAGGCCTGGACCACGGCCGCGACGTCCTCCAGCCACGGCATCAGCACGGGCCCGCCGGTCTCCAGCACGACGGTCGTGTTCGGGTTGGCGGCGGCGACAGCGGCGATCAGGACGTCCTGATCGTCCGGCAGGGAGAGGGTTTCGACATCCTGCGCCTCGGTCGTCCACTGGGTCGCGAAGACGACGACCGCGTCCGCGCCCTGGGCGGCCCGCGCTGCGGCGGCCGCGTCATCGCCCGCGACGAACTCGACCTCGGCGTCCGGCGCGACGGCCCGGATGGCATTCAGCGGCGACGACGCGTGATAGGTCAGCCGCGCGAACGAGGCCGCCGCGCCCGACGTCAGCGGGATCTCGATCGGCGCCCCGCCGACGGAACGCACCTGGGACGAACCACCCCCGGACAGGACTCCGACGTCGGCATGACCGCCGATCAACACGATCCGTCGCGCGGTGGCGCGCAGCGGCAGCGCCCCGCCTTCGTTCCGCAACAGGACGATCCCCGCCTCGGCCGCACGCTGGGCCACCTCGGCGTTGGCGGCGTAGTCGATCGTCTGGGCCGTCGCGGGGACCGGCGTGTCCATCGCGCCCGTCTCGATCATCCCGATCAGGATTCGGCGCACCATGTCGTCCAGCCGCGCCTCGGTCACCCGCCCCGCCTCGACCGCCTCGGCCAGGGGCGCGCCGAAATAGATCTGGCGATCCAGTTCCTGACCTGACTCCTGGTCCAGTCCGCTGTTGGCGGCCTTCTCGGTCGAGTGCACCGCACCCCAGTCCGACATGACCCAGGCCGGATAGCCCCAGTCGCGCTTCAGCACCTGGTTCAACAGGAAGTCGCTCTCGCAGGCATAGTCGCCGTTGACGCGGTTGTAGGCGCACATGACCGAGCCCGGACGCCCGCGCTCGATGGCGATCTGGAAGGCCAGCAGGTCGCTTTCACGCAACGCCGCCTCGTCGAGGCGCGCGTCCATGATCATGCGCCCCGTCTCCTGGCTGTTGAAGGCGAAATGCTTGACCGTGGATACGATGTTGTTCGACTGGACGCCGCGGATGTGCTCGCCCGCCATGACCCCGGCCAGCAGCGGATCCTCGCCCAGATACTCGAAGTTTCGCCCGGCCCAGGGATCCCGCGTCAGGTTCACGCCGCCGGCCAGCAGGACGTTGAACGTCTTCGCCCGCGCCTCGGACCCGATCATGACGCCGCCCGCATGGGCGATGTCGGTGTCGAAGCTGGCGGCGGTGGCAAGGCTGGACGGTAGGGCCGTGGCCACGTCCCTGCGGCGTTGCTCGACCTGGTTGGCGACGCCCAGGCTGGCGTCGCTTTCCCGCAGGGCCGGTATGCCCAGACGCGGCACGCCCGGCACATAGCCTGCCGACGGGATCATCTGATCCAGCGGCGCGCCCGGCGTGCGGTCCGCCATCGGCGGGAAATAGCCGTGAACCAGCTGTAGCTTTTCTTCCCGGGTCAGTTGGGCGACCAGGGCCGACGCGCGGGCCGCTGCGTCGCCGACCGTCGCCGAGGACCCGGGCGCGACCTGTTCGAAGGCCCAGGCGGCGGCGACCGGCGTCTGCACGGCCATCAGGGCCACGGCGGCCACCGACAGGTTCCGCCACGCTCTCAATCTCGATGCCGTTCTCATGATCCCTCCAAGTCCAGGCAAGGGATTTCTGGCCGAACGATCCCACAGCGCACGCACAGCGACCGGTCCGCGAAATGACGGCTACGCCATTTCACACGCCCACTCGAAACAGACACGATCCGCGGACCGTGTCGCGCCGTCGCGGACACTGGAAGTCATCGCCCCGGTTTCGTCCCCGAACTTGATCGGCGGCGGACGTCCAGCACTTCGACTTCAGTCATCTGTACGAGTGATCGACTCGATTTTCCGTCCCTTGGAGGGTCTACGCCCTCTCACATGTTGGTAGAGCACGAGTTGAGAGCGTTCACAATCACAAACCGGCCACAAATGGTTACAGCCCGGCCGGAGCGACTTTAGCGTAACAGTTGCGGGCCTTCGGCGTCCGCGAAGCGCTTAGACGGACTGTTCGCGGATCTGGAACAACAGGATCAGGGCCACACCGGCCAAGGCCGTCAGCACGAGCAGAAGAGGCTGGAAATCCCCCTCCCCCGCCATGGCGAACGCCAGGGACGGCGCGATCAGAGCGGGGATGGTGTTCGTCAGGTTCAACAGCCCCATGTCCCGCCCCCGATGCTCGGGCGTGATCAGAAGCTGCATCGCATAGGCGCCCTGAAGCGCCAGGAAGAGGCCCACCCCGGTCGCGAACAGCACATAGCCGGAAGCCGCCGGACCCCATTGCGGCAGCAACGCCATCAGGGCCAACCCGGCCGTCATCATCGTAGCCGTGATCAGGAGGAAGGGTTTCCTCAGCCGCACCGCGTCCGACAGCCGCCCCAGTGCGATGGACAGGGGAACCAGGAGGATGGTCACTGATCCGGCCAGCCAGGCCACCTCACGTGCGATTTGTGACGGCGACGCCGGGGGTCCCGCCCGGTCCACCGTCTCGAAGTAGAAGACGAGATAGGCGAACAGGATGCTGCCTGCGATCTGGATCAGCAGGCGAGCCGTCCAGATGCGCGCCAGATTGCGTCTGCGCCCTGCTCCCGCCTGGTTGACGGGAACCGAGGCGGGCACGATCGCCCCGCGCCTGCGACTGATGAGAAGAAAGGGCGCCACGCAGGCCGTCACCAGACCGCCGACGATCGCCAGCTGCGTGGCTTCGGTCCAGTCCGCCGACGCCGTGACCGCCATCCCCGCGAGAGCGCCCAGGGTGTAGGCCGCCCCCATCAAGCCTCCTGTCAGACCCTTCTGCTGATCCGGGATTTCGTCGGCCGCAATGGCGCTGAGCGGCGCCAGCATCAGGTTGAGCGCCCCCTGGAACAAGACGATGCCGACGATGAGGCCAGCCCGGGTCGAGACCGCGTGCAGGACCGCGAAGGACGCCAGTGTCAGGACCAGACCCAGCGCCACCCAGGGACGTCGTCCGCGGGGCCGCAGCACCGTCCTGTCGCTGACCATCCCGACCAGGATGTTGACCACGCTGGCCACGACCGCCCCGATCAGGGTGGCCAGACTCAACAGGGCGACCTTGTCGTCAGGCGCGATGGCCTCGACCTTAATCGGCAGGATCAGGGTCAGCAGCGGCACATAGGCGATGACGCCTCCGCCCCAGGCCAGGGCGTAGAGCGCCAGGAAGCCCAGTCCGCGCGGCTGGACCGGCGATACCGCGTCGGCGGAGGTCAGGGTCTGGCTCCGAAGGTTCGCCGCATGCGCCATTCTGTCAGGTCAGTGCGCCCGACCACAAGCCAAACGCCGCGCCCATCCAAGCCGGCCGAGGCGAGATACCGGCGTTTTTCGCTCCCGGCCTGGCGATCAGGACGTCGGCGTGGCCCGAAAGTCGCGGACTTCGAACGGTGCCTCAACCCTCAGCGCCGGACTTCCGGTGACGATCACGGGCCGGTCTGGCTCGCCGGACAGACGGTGTCGTTGTTGTTCGGCGCCAGCCGGATCTCGGAGACCGAGACCGTGAAGGCCGAGGCGGTCGTCAGGCCGAACGGCACGTCGATCGCCGCCATGTCCACGCCCTCTCCGCCCAGGCAGGACAGCCGCACCTTCATCGTCCGCCACGCGTTCAGCGGCGCACCCTGGAACAGGTCGGTCACATCGGTCCGACCACGGCCGAACATCAGCCCTACGTCGCCTTGCGGCGCGGCATCCACCCGGTAGCGGAAGCTGATCGCCAGCTCGCCGTTGGCCTGACGAGACAGGTCGATCGGCACGCCCTCGATATAGGCATCGGCCGATCCCGAGCCCGAGAAGGCGAACTGCTGGCCGCTTTCCTGCGC
Source organism: Brevundimonas sp. FV1ye28 (assembly GCF_058681135.1). NCBI lineage: Bacteria > Pseudomonadati > Pseudomonadota > Alphaproteobacteria > Caulobacterales > Caulobacteraceae > Brevundimonas > Brevundimonas sp. FV1ye28. The sequence goes on from NZ_CM178731.1 coordinate 1,428,356, forward strand.
CAGGTCGTCGATCGGCCGGACGCGCACGCCGTCGCGCGGACTGGAGGCCGCCTTGACCGTGCCGGGCTTGTTCTGCCCCCCGGCGTCCCGCAGCATCAGGCCCCAGGGTGCGACGTAGCGGCCGTCGACGAAATAGCTGTCGATGCTGGAGGCCACGCTCTCGACGCCGCTCTCTTCGGACATCATGCCGACCTCGCCCGGCCTGTCGTAGGTCAGGCCATAGCCATAGGCGAACTGCGGATCATATCCCGGCTCGCCCCGGTTCAAAGGCGTCCCGGTCGCATCCTTGGGCCAGCTGAACGACAGCGTCCCGTGGAAGTCGTTGCGCGGCCGTCCATCGGCGTCGCCGATCAGGACATCGGCCACGCCCCCACCTTCCGTGCCCGGCAGCCAGGCGGCGACGAAGGCGTCCGAGGCGTTGAGTTCCGGATTGATCCACATCGGCCGCCCCGACAGGAAGACCGACACGGTCGGCACCCCCGCCGCCTTGAGCCGACGCAGCGTCTCCAGCGGTGCGTCCGGCACGAAGTCCAGCGTGTCCACATCGCCCTGGAACTCGGCGTACGGCATCTCGCCGAAAACGACGATGGCCACATCCGGCGTGTCGGTGAAGGCGCCGTCGGCGCTCAGCATCGCCGTCCCGCCTGCAGCCTCGACCGCTTCCTCGATCCCGCCCCAGATCGACTGGCCTTGCGGGAAGTCGGCATTGGTGTTGCCCGTCCCCTGCCAGGCCAGGGTCCAGCCGCCCGACGCCTGACCGATGTCGTCGGCCGCCGGTCCGGCCACCAGCACACGCGCCCCGGCCCGGATCGGCAGAACGCCCGCCTCGTTCTTGAGCAGGACGAGCGACTTGCGCACCGCCTCGCGCGCCAGGGCGCGATGCTCGGGCGAAGCCAACTGGCTGAAGTCGCCTTCGACCGGCCGCTCCGCCCGGAACACCCCCGCCTTGACCTTGGCGCGCAGGATGCGACGCACCGCCTCGTCCAGCCGTTCTTCGGAAATCCTGCCGGCCCGAACATGCTCCAGCGTGCTCTCGTAGAGAGGCTTCCAGGTATCGGGCGCCATCAGCAGGTCGACGCCGGCGTTGATGGCCAGGGCGCAGCTGTCGTTGCTGCATCCCGGCAGTTGCCCGTGCGCGTTCCAGTCCGACACCACGAAGCCGTCAAAGCCCAGCGGCCCGCGCAGCACGTCGGTCAGCAGGCTGTGGTTGCCTGTGTGCTTGACCCCGTTCCAGCCGGAGAAGCTGGCCATGACCGACAGAACGCCCGCGTCGATCGCGGCCGGATAGCCGCCCAGATGGATGTCGATCAGCTCCCGTTCCGATCCCCGAAAGTCGCCCTGATCCTCGCCCTCGAACGTGCCGCCGTCCGCCAGATAGTGTTTCGCCGACCCCGCGATGCGGCCGGGCGCCAGGGGCCGATCTGCCGACAGCTCTCCCTGAAGCCCCAGCGTCATCGGCCCGGCATAGGCGCGCTGCACCTCGGGGTCTTCGGCATAGCCTTCATAGGCCCGACCCCAGCGGTCGTCGCGCGGCACGGCCAGCGTCGGTCCGAACGTCCAGTCCGCGCCGGTGACCGCGACCTCCATGGCCGTGGCGACGCCGATGCGGTGGATCAGATCGGGATCGCGCGCCGCGCCCAGGCCGATGTTGTGCGGGAAGATGGTCGCGCCCGGCACATTGTTGTGCCCGTGCACGGCGTCGATGCCGTAGATCAACGGAATGCGCGCGCCCGGCCGCGCTGCGGCGGCGGCGCGGAACGCTCGCGCCAGATCGACCCAGGCCTGGGCCGGCGCCTTGTCGTCGCCGCCTGGGCCGGAGCTGCCGCCCGCAAGGATCGAGCCGAGCGGATACTGCGCCAGATCGGCCGGCGTGATCGCGCCGATGTCGGCCTGAATCGTCTGTCCGACCTTCTCCTCCACCGTCATCCGGCTCATCAGCTCGGTGACGAAGGCCTCGGTTTCGGCGTCGCTCATCGCGTCGGGAGAGGCGGCGCGTGGCCAGACCTGCGGATCGGCGGTCGCGGCCGGTGGCACGCTCAGATCCTGCGCTGTCGCTCCGATGGGCGCTGCGAGCAGGACGGCCAGAACCGCCGTCGATGACAGTAGATTTCGCATGGATTTTCCTCGCCCTTTTGAGTTCCCGTGCGCCGCTCTGCCGGCGGCTCTTTGATCAGGATCGCCGAGTATGTGCAGCTCAAGCTGAGATTGTCACCGAAATTGTGAACGCTCTCAATCAGGGCGGCGTCATCGACCCGGAAGACGAAGCTCGAGGCCCTGGCAGGACGGTCAACACGTCGCCGGGCCCGCGACCAGGGCTCCCGGCGGGCGATCCAGCCGATCGCTCAACTGACTTGTGGAGGGCGGCCTTCCGTCCGCCCGATCTGGCCAGAACGGGTCGAAGCGCGCCGACGGGATCGGCGCGCTGCAAAATGGCTTTGGCGCGGGTCCGGCGAGACAGGCGACCAGCGGCGAGCCCCAAGGCTCGGCCGGAGTCGGATCAGCTGGGCGTTTCGCCGGCGAGCGAACGCGCCAGAGCGACGACGATGCGGCGCTGGTCCGAGGTCTCGATGCGACCGTAGGCTTCGAGCAGCGCCTTCGATCCGCTCACCGAGAACAGGTCCAGACCGTCGCCGCCCGGCTCTTCGGCGTCGAAGAAGGCGCTGACGGGCTGGCCGAGGGCGTTGGAGATCAGCATCAAACGCGAAGCCGAGACGCGGTTGGTGCCACGTTCGTATTTCTGGATCTGCTGGAAGGTGACGCCGGTGGCCTTGGCCAGGTCGGTCTGGGTCAGACCGCGAAGCTCACGAACGGCACGGATTCGTTGACCAACGGCGATGTCGATCGGGTTAGGCGTGGGGGATGTCATAAGGCGACGCTATAATATTCCCATCGGCCGACGCAACTCGCGCTCGCCTTTCACGCGATATGCCTTCCCAGATTCCGAGCGCGAGCGCGATCATCAGACCGTAGAACATCAGGTACAGGGTCGAGATATAGGCCCGCGCCATGATGACCGGATCGATCATCATCCCGACGTGGCTGAGAACCGCCAGAAGCTGGAATGCGCATCCGAACAGCAGCCAGACCCGGTGCGTCCTGACCAGCAGATAGAGGAAGACCGCGAGGTTCGCGGCGTCGACCATCAGAATCTTCCACTGAGGCGAAGTCCAATCGTCCCAGTTCTGAACCAGTGGCGACAGGATGGCGGCGATCACAATGGAGATGGCGGCGATTCGCTCGGTGCGCGCGCCTTTCCAGATGGCGGCGCCGCACACCAGGATGTTCAGCACCACCCCGCCGATCTGCGCGGCCGTGGCCAGGAACAGGACGTCGTCGTTGAACATGCAACCGCTCGCGGCGCGCCGGTTCGGCGCACCGCGAGCATAGCATCAGGCGGCAACCTTGAGTCCCGTCGGGCGCGGCATGTCTTCTTCCGGCTTGCCGACGCCGGTGCCTTGCATGACGACATGGCCGAGGCCGACCTGCGGGGCGGCGCATGACAGGGCGTTGTGGGCGGCGACGATCCGGTCACGGGCCTCGCCCAAGGCGCGGACCGAACCTGTGACACCGGTCATGGCGTCACTGCCGAGCACGGCGGACAGACCGTTCTCGCGACGGACCGAGGACATGGCGGCGATCAGATGCGCGGCCTTTTCCAGGGCGGCGTCGATGGCGTCTTCTGTTTCGAACAGGGCGGTGGCCAGCTTCTGACCGTACTCGCGACGTTGCATGGGGTCTCCTTCTCCCGCTGGGCGGGGGTTATGGCAGGCGTTGATTGTGGAAGGCGGGTCAGCGGGTCTGCTGGGCCTGGTCGGACGTTTGCAGAAGCCTCTGGATCGTCAGGGTCGCCCCGACGGCTCCAGCCAGCAGAAAGGCTATGCCGCAGGTCAGGACGATCACCATCAGCAAGTCCCGCCCGATGCGGCGATAGTCGACGGCTTCAGGTGTTCCGCGTTCGGCGGCCGATCGTGTTCGGGCAACAGTACGAGCCCGATGCAGATAATCTCGCGCAGCAGATCGAGCTTCGAGAGATATGGGCTCATCTCTTTGGTCACCGTGAGCAGGTGCAGCACCGCCGATTTCTCGGCCGGGGTTTGCGCCAGGTCCTCGAAGACCGTCTCGAGATAGTCCCAGTTCCAGTTCAGCATCGTAGAGGGCATCAGGGCCTCCTTTCGCTGGGAACAAGGCGGCGCCGACGGGCGGTTGGGCTACTCGGGACGGCTCCCCTACGGGTTCATTCCGTAGTCCGTTGTCGATCAGCATCAGGGCCGCGTCGCGACGCGAGGCGACGCCCAGCTTCTTGCAGGCGGTCTCGATATGTTTGTCGACGGTCTTGGAGGAGATGCCGAGATCGCGCGCGATCTCCTTGGACTGGCGGTGCTGTGCGACACCCACCAGACACTGTCGTTCGCGCGTCGTGAGCCTGTCCAGGCCGGCCATCGATCCATCCCCCACGCACAACCAATAGGGTTAATCGACGAAACGCAAACCCACCCGCGACCGAGCCGAACCTCTACGCAGGCCGGGCCGGGTCACCAAGCCGGATTCTCGCTCTCCGAGCCTGGGCCCAGCCGTCTCCTCTGATGCTGCGTGCCAGGAACCGGCACGGCTTGTCGGCGACCATTGTCAGAGGCGCGCGCCCGACGGCAGGATGGCGGCCAATCTGAATCGGAGCCCCCGCCATGAGAAGCCTGTCTCTGCACCGTCGTTCGGCATTGGCTCTGGCCGGAGGCGGTCTGACGGCGGGTCTCCTTCCCCTGCCTGTCCTCGCCCGAACCGAAGACTGGGTCGCGCTCGGCACCGACGTGAAGGCCGAGTTCAAATGGGCCTGGGATCACTATGTCGAGAAGGCCTGGGGCAAGGACGAGATCAATCCGGTCTCCGGCACGTCCCAGTCCTTCTTCATCGAGGGCCATGACCTGGGCCTGTCGCTGGTCGAGGCGCTGGACACCCTGTGGATCATGGAGCTGGACGAAGAGTTCCAGGCCGGGGTCGATTGGGTCAAGGCGAACCTGGACTTCGACATCGACGGCTACGCCCAGGTGTTCGAGACCAATATCCGCCTGGTCGGCGGCCTGCTGTCGGCGCACCTGGCCTGCGGCGATCCGGTCCTGCTGGCCAAGGCGAAAGACCTGGCCGACCGGCTGCTGAAGGCCTTCGACGCCTCCCCGCACGGCCTGCCTTATCGCTATGTGAACCTGAGGACCGGAGCCGTTCGCGATCCCGAGACCAACCTGGCCGAGATCGGCACCTACATCACCGAGTTCGGCGTCCTGAGCCAGCTGACGGGCGAGCCGAAATATCACGCCGCCGCCAAACGGGCGATGATGCATGCCCTCAACATGCGCTCGCCGATCGGCCTGATGGCGGCCAACATCCACGCCGAGACGGGCCGGTTCATCAGCCGCAACGCCTCGATCGACGTCTATGCCGACAGTTTCTACGAATACCTCTGGGACGCCTGGGAGCTGTTCGGCGACGAGGAGCTGAAGACGGCGGCCGAGCAGTGCCTCAAGGCCATGATCGACCATCAGGGCAAGCGCTACGACGGCCTGCTGTGGTTCCCCATGGTCGATTTCGAGACCGGCGAGGTCACCAACACCTCCCAGACCGTCCTGGGCGCCTATCTGGCCGGCCTGTTCGGGCAGGCGGGGTTCAAGGCCGAGGGCGACGACTTCCTGAAGACCTATGAGACGATGCAGGACCGCTATCTGATCGTCCCAGAGTCGACCGACGTCACCACCGCCCGCCCGCGCACCCTGCGCACCGGCCTGCGCCCCGAAGTGGCTGACGCGGCCCTGAACCTGTGGCAGCATGACCGCGACGACCGCTACCGCGCCATCGTCGCGACCCACTATCGCAACATGAAGTCGAGCTCGAAGGCGGCCTATGGTTACACTTCGCTGCGGGACATCTCGACCCGCCCGATGACCCAGGGCGACAACTGTCCCGGCTACTGGTGGTCCGAGCAGATGAAATACTACTTCATCATGTTCGCCGAGCCGAAGCGGATCGACATCGACCGGTTGGTGCTGAGCACTGAGGCGAACGTGCTGCGGGGGTTCGTGAAGGACTAAAAACGTTCACCTCCCCATTCGCGAAGGCGAATGGGGAGGACAGACCGCGAAGCGGTCAGGAGGGGGCGACACGATGCCTGACAGCCTGAGCTATATCCGCGCGAAAGGCTTCCGACGCCAGATGACGCCGCCCGAAGCGCGTCTTTGGAACTGCCTTCGCGCCGGTCGTTTGCGCGGCCTGAAGTTCCGACGCCAACATCCGGTCGGCCCCTACATCCTCGATTTCTACTGCGCCGAGGCAAAGCTGGCGATCGAGGTCGATGGGGCCGTTCACGAGCAGGCCGATCAGATAGCGCATGACAAGAGGCGGACCGCCTGGCTGGGCGTGCAAGGCGTTCGTGTCATCCGGCTTCGAGCATCGGATGTGCGCGATGAGTTGGACGGCGTTCTCAGTTTCATTCTGACGGTTGTCAGGGAGCGACGCGGTGATCGGTGAGACCGCGTCGCCCCCTCCTGGTCGCTGACGCGACCTGTCCTCCCCATTCGCCTTCGCGAATAGGGAGGTGACGCTTCAATCAGCGTCCGCTCATCGAATACGGCCGCGCCGCCTCGCCCGCCCCCCAGGTCCGGTTCGGCTGCGCCCCCATGACGAAATGGAGTTCGCCGCCGGCGGTGATCTCGTCATGGCCGATCCAGGCGCGGTCCAGCGAGCGGCCGTTCAGGGTGACTGACTGGATGTAGCGGTTGGCGTCCGCCAGACCCGCCGCCGAGATCACGAACTTCCGGCCGTTCGGCAGGTTCAACGTCGTGCGCTCCGTGAACGGGCGGCCGATGACGTACTGACCCGAGCCCGGCGTGACCGGATAGAAGCCCATGGCCGTGAACATCAGCCAGGCCGACATCTGGCCCACGTCATCGTTTCCGGCCAGGCCGTCGGGGCGGGAATGGTACTGGCTCTCGACGATCTGCTTGAGCCGCTCCTGAGTTCGCCACGGCTGGCCCGCATAGACATAGGCGTAGGCCGAGTGGTGGCTGGGTTCGTTGCCGTGGATGTACTGGCCGATCAGGCCGGCGATGTCCTCGGCGTGGGAGTAGTCGAGACCCGTGTTGTCGTAGTCGAACATGGCGTCCAGCTTGGCGACCGTCGCCGCCTCGCCGCCCATAACGTCGACCAGGGCGGCCATGTCCTGGGGCACGAACCAGGAATACTGCCAGGCGTTGCCCTCGGTGTAGTCGGAGCCGTAGTTGATCGCGACCGGGTCGAAGGGTTCGCGGAAACTGCCGTCCGCCAGACGAGCGCGGACGAACCGGGTCTCCTGATCCCAGGTGTTGCGCCAGAAGCCGGCGCGGCGGTCGAACTCGGTCTCGACGTCGGTGCGGCCCAGACGTTCGGCCATGCGGGCGATGGTCCAGTCGTCATAGGCGTATTCGACCGTCTTGGACGCCGCCTCCGGCTCCCGGTCGATCGGCACATAGCCCAGGTCCATATAGTCGCCCAGTCCGCCGTACGGACGGTAGGTCGCAGAAGCGATCATCGCGTCCAGCGCCGCATTGCCGTCGATGCCGGGGATGCCCTTCAGGTAGGCGTCGGCGATGACCGGCACGGCGTGATAGCCGATCATGGTCCAGGTCTCCTGACCGTGGAACGACCAGACCGGCAGGATGCCGTAGGGGCTGACCTGCTGGGCGGCGATCAGCGAGTTGACGATGTCGGTGTTGCGCTCGGCCGGCGCCAGAAGGGTCAGCAACGGGTGCTCGGCCCGGAAGGTGTCCCACAGGCTGAAGGTCGAGTGGACGGTGAAATCGGCATGGTGCACCGCATTGTCCGGCCCCCGCCAGCGGCCGTCGGCGTCGGAGTGGACCGAAGGCGCGATCAGGGCGTGATACAGCGCCGTGTAGAGGGTCGTCCGCAGCTCCGACTCGGCCTCGATGTCGACGACGCCGAGCGCCTTGCCCCACGCCGCACGCGTCGTCGCGCGCTGGGCGTCGAAGTCGAAACCCTCCCCTTCGGATTCCAGATTGGCGATGGCGCCGGTCTCGTCGACCGAGGAGATGGCGACCTTGACCAGCAGAGGGCCGCTGATCTGTCCGAAATCGAAGGCGGCTTCGAGGGCGCGGCCCTGGACCTGCTGACGATCATCCAGCGCCCGGCCCGGCTGGCGGAAGCCGTTGTAGGGGACGTCGGTCTCACGGTTCTGGATCTCGTGACCGACCATGGGTGCGGAGAACCGCATGGCGAAATAGAGCTGACGCCCCGGCGCCCAGCCGCGCATCTCGCGGAAGCCCGTGACCGTGCCGTCCGGATGCAGGCGGATGCGCGACCACAGGACCTTGCCCGGATAGTCGTAGATGGAGTTCCTCAGATCCAGCAGCACCCGCGCCCGCTCTCCTTCGGCGAAGGTGTAGCGGTGCAGTCCGGTACGGACCCCCGTCGTCAACTCGGCGCGGACGGGGGTATCGGTCAGCTGGACCGAATAGTAGCCGGGCTCGGCGGTCTCCGAGGCCTTGTCGTAGCGCGAGCGATAGCCCGATCCCGGCGTGGCGACGTCGCCCACGTCCCAGCGGATCGTCTCGCCCGTCTGCGGCGTGATCAGGACGTCGCCCAGGTCCGAGTGGCCGGTGCCTGAGAAATGGGTGTGCGAGAAGCCCATGATGGTCGGGTCGTCGTGGCGATAGCCCGAGGCCCAGTCGTAGGACTGACGGAAATAGCGATAGTCGGTGTCGGGGCTCAGCTGCACCATGCCGAAGGGCGCGACCGCCCCGGGGAAGGTGTGGCCCTTGCCCGCCGTGCCGATGAAGACGTCCACGGCCTCGACCGGATCCGACGCCTGAGCCCACCCTGGGCCAGCCATACAGACCGCCATCACCGCCGCCAGACCGATACGCCGCATCCGAATGCTCCTGAGCCCTGAACGACAGGACCCTATCAGCCGGGATTCGCCCTGTCGCCCAAGCCGCGACACTTGTGCCAACGAGATCTACGGCACTTGCAAATCATTCGCAGTTCATGGCACAGCCCGTTCGTGACCGACGCCGCCGCAAAACCTGTCGACAAGCCCGCCGCCAAGGCGCGTTCGATGAACGGCGCGCGCGCCTTCTGGCTCAAGGAACTGCACCGCTGGCACTGGATTTCGGCGGGGTTGTCGCTGGCCGGGATGCTGTTGTTCGCCATCACCGGCATCACCCTGAATCACGCGGGCCAGATCCCGGCCGAACCGGTCACGGTCGAGACCAGGGCCACCCTGCCCGCCCCCCTGCTGGACCGGCTTTCGGACTTCCCCGACGAGACCACCGATCCCGTCCCCGACGCCATCGCGCGCTGGGCGACCTCCGAACTGGACGTCTCCGTCGCCGGCAAGCCGACCGAGACCGCAGCCGACGAGATCTATGTGGCCCTGAAAGGCCCCGGCAAGGACGGCTGGCTGACCATCGACCGCACTTCCGGCGACGCCGTTCACGAGACGACGACCCGAGGCTGGGTCGCCTACGTCAACGATCTGCACAAGGGTCGCGACACCGGGCCGGTCTGGTACTGGTTCATCGACGTCTTCGCGGTGGCCTGCATCGTCTTCACGGTCACCGGCCTGACCCTGCTGTGGCTGCACGCCCGGACCCGCGCCTCGACCTGGCCCCTGGTCGGTCTGGGGATCGCCATCCCCGTCATCATCGCCCTCATCTTCATCCACTGACGAGTTCCGCACCATGCGTTCCACCGCCCTGATCCTCGCCGCCGGCGCCGTCTCGGCCGCCGCTCCGGCCGTGGCCTCCGACCTGAACGTGACGATCAACGTGCCCACCATCTCGACGGCGGCCTATCACCGTCCCTATGTCGCGGCCTGGATCGAGCGTGCCGCCGATCAGGTGCCGATGCACACCATCGCCCTCTGGTACGAGGCCGGCGCCACAGCCCGCGGAGAGGGTGACGGCGAGCAGTATCTGAAGGACATCCGCAGCTGGTGGCGCAAAGGCGGTCGCGCGACGACCTTGCCGATCTCGGGCGCGACCGGACCGACCCGCGCGCCGGGCCGCCACACCATCACCGCCCCCGCCGCCCGCATGAACGCCCTGCCCGCCGGACAGTATGTCGTCGTCGTCGAGGCGGCCCGCGAACAGGGCGGCCGCGAACTGGTCCGCGTCCCCTTCACCTGGGGCGGCGCCGCCAACACCGCCTCCGCCTCCGGAACCTCCGAACTGGGCGCCGTCAGCGTCTCGGTCACCCGCTAAGGATCGCCGCACATGAAAAAGTACATCCTTCCTGCCTTGGCGGTCCTCGCCGCCGTCGCCGCCCCGATGCAGGCCAGCGCCCACCGCGGCTGGCTGAAGCCGTCGCACACCGTCCTGTCGGGCGACAGCTTCTGGGTGTCGTTCGACGCCGGCGCCTCGAACGGCGTCTTCATCGCCGACCACGCCCCTCTCCGCCTGTCGCCCCAGTCGCTGGTCATCACAGCGCCCGACGGTTCGGTCGGCGCCGCCGCCAACCTGATGCAGGCCGCCTATCGCACGACCTTCGACGTCGAGGTCAACAAGCCCGGCACCTGGAAGATCGCCAACGCCTCGGCAGGCATGAGCGCGACCTGGATGCTGAACGGCGAACAGGGTCGCTGGCGCGGTCCGCAGGCGGAGATGGCCGCCAACATTCCGGCCGGCGCGACCGACGTCGTCTCGGCCTTCAGCGCCAACCGGATGGAGACCTTCGTCACCCTGGGTAACCCGACCGAGACCGTCTTCGTCCCGACCGGCGTCGGCATCGAGATGGTCCCCGTCACCCACCCGAACGACCTGGTCGCGGGCGAGGCCGGCGTCTTCCAGTTCCTGAAGGACGGCCAGCCCTATGCCGAGGCCCAGATTGTCGTGGTGCGGGACGGCCTGCAGTATCGCGACAACCCCGAAGAACAGACCGTGACGACCGATGCCGAGGGTAAGGCCTCCATCACCTGGCCGGAAGCCGGCATGTATTGGGTCAACACCTCGTGGCGCGACCCGTCGGCGCCGGCCGGCGGCGGCCGCAACGGCCCGCCGGTCGCTTCGGCTCAGTACACCGCCGTCCTGCAGGTCCTGCCCTGACCCCTCGCGGCTCGCGCGGCGGACCGCCGCCGCTCGATCTGCGCCAGGCGGACGAGCGGTCGGCGACCCGCGTCCTGATTCCACCCATGGACGCGCCGCCGTCAAAGCCGCCCGGCGATGACGTCCTGCGTCTTGGTGGCGAGACGATGGGGACGACCTGGTCGGTCGGCGCCGTCGCTCCTCCGGGGGTGACGGAGGCTGACCTGCTGGCCGCCGTCCAGGTTGAGCTCGACGCCGTCGTCGCCGTCTTCAGCCCGTGGGAGCCGACCAGCGAGATCAGCCGCTTCAACGCCGCGCCCGAGGGTGTCTTCGCCCTGTCCGAGGCCTTCTGGTCCGTGCTCGACGCGTCGATGGACATTGCTGACGACACCGACGGTGCGGTCGATCCGACGCTGGGCGCCCTGGTCGATCTGTGGGGGTTCGGCCCGCCCGGACCACGCATCGGCTCACCCGTCCCCCTGGATGAAGAGATCGCCGCCGCCCTGGCCGTTAGCGGCTGGCGCAGACTGCGCCTCGACCGTGATGCGCGCGGGGCCTTTCAGCCCGGGGGAATGAAGCTGGACTTCTCCGGCATCGCCAAGGGCCACGCGGTGGACCGGGTCTCCGAGACCCTGAGCCGCCTCGGCGCGACCTCCCACCTCGTCGAGATCGGCGGCGAGATGCGCGGTCGGGGCGTCAAGCCCGACGGTCAGCCGTGGTGGATCGGTCTGGAGCAGCCTCCGGGCGCCCCCTCCTCTCGAACGGTCGCCGCGCTGGTCGACATCGCAGTCGCCACCTCCGGCGACTGGCGCCGCGCCTTCGAGCACGAGGGTCGCGTCTATCCGCACACGATCGACGGCAGCACCGGCTGGCCGATCGAGAACGGCGTCGCCTCCGTCACCGTCTTCCACGCCAGCGCCATGACCGCCGACGCCTGGGCCAGCGCCTTGACCGTGCTCGGCCCGGAGGCAGGCCCGGCGACCGCCGAGGCCTATGATCTTGCCGCCCAGATGGTGGTTCGCACCGCCGACGGCGTCATCGAACACCTGACCCCCGCCTTCGTCGCCATGATGGACGAGGACGACGCGGGGTGATCGACGACCCCGTACGCTGGCTGTGGGCGGCCCTGACCGTCGTCGTCTGGATGGTCGTCACCGGCTGGGCGATGTGGCGATCCCGCAAGACGCCCGCCGCCGTCGCCCAGCCCGGCTCCACCTTGATCGCGGTCGCCAGCCAGACCGGCTTCGGCGACGAACTGGCCGCGATGACCGCGAAAGCCTTCACCGACGCCGGCCGGCCCGCCCAGATCAAATCCTTCGCCGAGATTGCGCCCGCCGACCTGACCGCCGCCGCCCGCGTCCTCTTCATCGCCTCCACCACCGGCGAGGGCGACGCCCCCGACAGCGCCTCCGGCTTCCTCCGCAAGGTCATGACCGGCCCGGCCGATCTCTCCGGCGTCCGCTATGGCCTGCTGTCCCTCGGCGACCGGACCTATGCCGAATACTGCGGCTTCGGCCGCGGGCTGGACGGCTGGCTCAAGTCGGCGGGCGCGACGGCCCTGTTTGATGCGGTTGAGGTCGACAACGGCGACGCCGCCGCCATCCGCCACTGGCAGGGCGAGCTCAGCCGCCTGACCGGCAGCATCGCCGCCCCCGACTGGGCGCCCCCGGCCTATGCCGACTGGCGTCTGGTCGAGCGTTGCCTGCTGAACCACGGCAGCCCCGGCGAAGGCGCATGGCATCTGGCGTTCGAGCCGGTCGACGGCGTCCTGCAATGGGTCGCGGGCGATATCGCCGAGGTCGGCGTCCCAGCCCCCGAGGGGGGCCTGGCCCATCGCGAATACTCCGTCGCCTCCCTGCCTTCGGACGGTCGGGCCGAGTTCCTGATCCGGCTGATGCTGCGCCCCGACGGAACGCCGGGACTGGCCTCCGGCTGGCTGATCGAGACGTTGGAGGTCGGCGATGTCGCCCCGATGCGCATCCGCGCCAACCGCGCCTTCCATGGCCCTGACGCCACGACGCCGATGATCCTGATCGGCAACGGCACCGGCATGGCCGGGCTTCGGTCGCACCTGAAGAGCCGGGCCGCCCAGGGCTCCACCGCCGGCGCCTGGTTGATGTTCGGCGAGCGCACCGCCGCCCACGACAGCCTCCACGACGACGAACTGCGAGCCTGGCTGGCGAACGGCATCCTGACCCGCCTCGACCGCACCTTCTCGCGCGACGCCGGCGACGGCCGCTACGTCCAGGCCGTGATCGAGGCGGAGGCCGCCGCTGTCCGCGACTGGATCGCGCGCGGCGCCGTCCTCTACGTCTGCGGCAGTCTGGAGGGCATGGCCGGCGGCGTGAACGCCGCGCTGGAGACCGTGCTCGGCGCCGATGCCCTGCGCGACCTGGTCGAAGCCGGCCGCTATCGGCGGGACGTCTATTAGAGAGGCGGGTTCGCCCTTGTCTTGAAGGGGCCCGTCCGCCTTAAGTCGGGAATGGCCGCGCCCCTTCCAGAACCTCTTCAGAAGACTTTCGATCAGGGGGTCGCCTGGATCCGGGATCACCTTCTCAACCACGCCGAGCTCAGCCTGAAGCGCGTCCTTCGCGACGCACCGGGCCACGCCCAGACCCAGCGTCACATCGGCATCGCCCTGGCCAAACAGGGTCGCGTCGACGAGGCTCTGGAAATGCTTGGCGCCGCTGCGGCGGCCGAGCCGGACGACGAAGGCATCCGATCGGACCTCGCCGCGGCGTCGAGCGAGGCCCCGATCCACGCCGTCTACTCGACCGACCACGCCGAGCGATCGTTCCGTGTCGTGGACTATCCCTATCGCTCGACCGTCCGCTACGGCGCCGGTCGCCCGTCTCACCCGGAACTGACCGCCATCATCGAGGCGGCGCGCGACGGATACGAGGCCGTCGTCGACGCCTTGGGCGAAATGGCTTCGGACTTCCAGCAGATCGCCATGGGCGGGACCTACGAATTGCGTGAGCCGTTCTGGCTCAACGGGTGGTTTCCGCCGCTGGACGGCATGGTCCTGACCCATTTCCTGCGACAGGGAAACCCGGCGCGGTTCATAGAGATCGGCTCAGGCGTCTCGACGAAGTTCGCCCGTCGCGCGGTCGAGCTCTACGGCCTGCGCACCCACCTGACCTCCATCGATCCGCAGCCGCGCAACCAGATCGACAGCCTGTGCGACCAGGTCATCCGCCAGCCGCTGGAGGACGCCGACCCCGCCCTCTTCGAGGCGCTGGAGCCTGGCGATATCCTGTTCCTCGACAGCTCGCACCGCAGCTTCCAGGGATCGGACGTCACAGTCTTCTTCATGGACATCCTGCCGAAGGTTAAGCCAGGCGTCCTGATCCACATTCACGACATCTACCTGCCCGACGACTACATCTCGGGCCACGTCCACCGCATGTGGAACGAGCAGTATCTGCTGGCCACGGCCCTTCTGTACGGCGACCGCTTCCAGGTCCTTTTCCCCAGCTGGTTCGCCCACCGCGACCCGGCCCTATCGGCACAGGCGAAGGCCAGGCTGCAGGCAGGCCCGCTACAGACGCTGAACCTCTACGGCGCGTCCTTCTGGCTCACGAAGACATAGGCCAGCGGGGTCTCAGCCGCCCTTGGCGAGCCGTTTGGTCATGGCTTCGAACAGGGTCAGGGTCTCGGGACTGACGTGGTGCTCGATGCCCTCGGCATCGGCTTCGGCCGTCTCGCCGGACACGCCGAGCGCGGTCAGGAACTCGTGCACGATCCGGTGTCGCTCACGCGAGGCCTCGGCCATCGCCTCGCCCGCCGGCGTCAGGGTGATCGATCGATAGGGCCGGGTTTCGATCAGCCCGTCCCGCTGCAACCGCTGCAGAGCCTTGGCCGCCGTGGCCGGAGCGACGCCGAGGCAATCGGCCAGATCCGTCAGCCGAGCCGACCCCACCTCGGCGATCAGGTCGCCGACCAGCTCGACATAGTCTTCCGCCACCTCGCTGGAGCGGGCGTCGCGCATGCGTCGGAAAGCGGCGGCGCGTCGGGCGGCGCCGGGAACCTGGACCACATCGGTCTCCTGAATCGGGCGGTCGCGCCGCCGGGCCTGAGCACCCTAGCCGACACAGGCGGCGATTTCATCGTCCTGTCGTCATAGGTCCCCAAGAGGGCGACGTGATATCCAGATTTCAGATGCCTCTTCTCCGGCCCGCCCTGATCACGCTCGCCCTGCTGGCCTCGCCCGTGGCGGCTCAAGCGCCCGCGACCGCGCCGATCCCGGCCGCCGCCGAGCCTTTGCAGTTCTATGTCTTCAGCTTCACCGACACCCCCATCGCCGAGGCGGCGCAGGACGTGGTCGGCGGCGCCCTGGGCTACGATCTGACCGTCGACCCTGCGGTGGAGGGCGTCATCGTCACCTTCCGCGCCGACGGCTGGTATTCCTCGGACGCCCTGCTGAAGGATTTCGGCGCCGCCCTGCTGGACCAGGATGTCGCCCTGTTGCGCTCGGGTGCGGGCGCCTATTCCGTCGTTCCCCGCGCCAACGTGCCGATGATGCTGGCGCGCGGCGGGACTTTGTTGACGCTGGCCGAGCCGACCACGGCGCGTCCGCCGGTCCCTGTCGCAACCGTAGCCGCCCCCGCCGCCGTCTATGGCCGGGACCGCTGGTGGGACGGGGCCTTCGCCGCCCTGCTGATCTTCTTCGGCGGGGCTCTGGCTGGCGCCGTGGCCCTGTTCGGCGGCCAGACCGTCTATCGCCGCGCCGAAGAACGGGGCCGGATCGCGGCCCCCCTGCTGCAGATCACCGACCAGCGCCGTCCGCTCGCCCGGCCGCCCGAGGGCGCCGAGGCCGATCCCGGATTGGTCATTCCCCGCTTCGAAGAGCGACGCCCCTAGGCCCGGGTCCGTGGAGCCCTAGAAGACCTCATCCACCTCGGGCTGCAGTCGGGGATCGCGGGCGATGGCCTCGGGCCGGGTCGGGTCGAACCGGGCGGGCTCCGAGAGCCGCAGCCGGTCATAGGTGGCCTGGGCGTCGGCCGCGGTCGCCGCGCTGTCGCGCAGGATCGTCGGCTTGAGGAAGATGAACAGGGTCCGGCGTGTCTGGCTGTCGCGACGCGAGCGGAAGGCGGCCCCGACCAGGGGAAGGCTACCGAGGCCCGGCACGCGGCTGTTGGTGCTGTTGCGGTCGTCGGTGACCAGCCCGCCCAGGACGATAGTCTCGCCGTCATCCGCCAGGGCCGAGGTCTGCAGACTGCGGCGATTGGTGATCAGGTCGGCGGCGCCGATCACGGCCGTCGGCACCAGGGATGAAATCTCCTGGGCCACCTCCAGCCGCACCACGCCGCCTTCGTGCACCCGCGGCACGACGCGCAGGGTCAGGCCGACGTCCTCGCGGCTGATGGTGGTGAAGGGGTTGGTCGAGTTGCCGTCGGTGGCGAAGCTGCCGGTCCGGAACGGCACGTTCTGGCCGACCACGATCTCAGCCGGTTCGTTGTCCAGCACCGTGATGCTGGGCGAGGACAGCAGGTTGGCCGCCGAGTTGGTGCCCACCGCCTGAAGCAGCAGGCCGAAGTCGCCCTCCGACCCCGCCGCCAGAGACAGGCCCGCCCCAAGCAGACGCCCCGCCGGATAACCCAGCGCCGTCAACACGGTGCCGAGATCGGTCCCCGCGTTGGAGAAGCCCGTACCGCCGACGACGCCATCGGCCGGGACCGCACCGCCGAGGCCCAGCTGGACCCCGATCTGTTCGCCCAGCTCACCGGTGATCTCGACGATGGCGACCTCGATCTTGACCTGGGCCCGACGCAGGTCGAGCTGGGTGATGACGTCCTCCAGCATGGCGACCGTCGCCGGCGGGCCGCGCATGACCACGGCATTGAGCTCGGGCGAGGCCTGGACCGTCACGCCATCGGCCGTGAAGCCCTCGGGCCGCGCCGCGGCTCCGGATTCGGGCAGAGCCGCCGATGTCGCTCCGCCGCCCGACGTCAGGGCGCCGGCCGCCAAGGCCGCCGTGTCGCGGTTGGACGCGCTGAGGCTGGCCAGGCCGGTCGTGCTGCGCAGCGAGCGGGCCACGGGGTTGGTCGCCGACGGTTCACCGCCCAGCAGGCCGCGCACGATGTCGGTGATGGACTCGGCGTCGGAGTTCCGCAGGCGCACGACCCGCGTCACCGGCGTCGCCCCGCCCGGCGTGTCCAGCGCAGCCACGATCGACCGCGCCTGGGCCAGATCGGCCGCGTCGCCGCGAATGAGGAGCACGTTCGACCGCTCGTCCGCCGATACGCGCGGTCCGCCCGCGTCCGATCCAAGCAAGGCGCTGACCGACGCCGCCACCTCGGTCGCCGAGGCGTGACGCAGGGCGATGCTGTCGAACGACGTGCCCCCGCCCTGATCCAGGCTGGCGGCCAGTTGCTGCACCCGGCGGATGTTCTCGGCGTAGTCGGTGACGACCACGGCGTTCGGCTCGGTCAGGGCCTCGATGGCGCCGAACGACGACACCAGCGGACGCAATGCGCGCACGGCCTGATCCGACGGCAGGTTCCGCAGGCGGACAAGACGCGTCACGATCTGCTGGTTTGAACTTGCGGCGCCCGTCTCCGACGCCCCGCTCTGGACCACCGTCGCCTGAGGCACCACACGCCAGACATTACCGCTGCGCACCGCCGCGAAGCCGGAGGTCCGCAGCACGGACAGGAACAGCTCCCACACCCCATTGCGGCTCAGCGGCTCGGCCGAGACCACGTTGACCACGCCCTGGATCTGCGGGTCCAACACCAGGGTGCGGCCGGTGATGCGGCTGACCTGTTCGGCCACGTCCTTGATGTCGGCGCCGCGCATGTTGATGACGACGTCCTGGGTCGCGACCGGTGCGGGTGCGACCGTCTGCGCGAACGAGGCCGAGCCGACGGGGCCGGCGGCCAGGCTCAGCGCCAGCATGCTCGTCGTGGTCAGGCGGAGAAACTTCGTCACGCCGGGCTCCTAGCGAATGGGAAGGTTGACGGTCAGGCGACGGCCCGACCGAAGAATGACGACGCGCGCCTGTCCGGCGGACCGGGCGCGTTCGATGAGGGATTGATCCAGGCCCGCGTCGCCGACCGCCTGGCCGTTCAGGCTCTCGATCACGTCGCCGGGCTGCAGGCCGAAACGACGCAGTTCAGGAGAGGGGTTTGGGCCGACGCGATAGCCGGACGAGGTCGCGGTCACGCCCGCCGCACCCGCAGCGGCCGCGATATTGGGCGTCGCGCCCGTATCGGCCGGTCGCGGCGCCGGCTGGGCCGCAGCCGCCGCCGCTGCGCTGGCGATGGGCGATGACAGGGCGAGAGCCGCCGCAGCCTCTGACGACGGGGGCGGAGGCCCGGCGGGAACGACGCTGATGCCGGCGCCGGGGGTCGAGGGCGCCGCTGCCAGGGCGCCCGCCACGGGCTCGGGGAAGTCCAGCCGTTGCCGCGTTCCGCCGGAGGTCAGGATGACGTGGTCCACCTCGATCTGTTCGATCACGGCGTCGCCGACCGGGGTCTGGCCCACGCCATAGATGGTGGCCGGGCCCTCGCCGACAGAGATCAACGCGGTCGAGGCGCTGGCCGGATAGGCCATGATTACGCCCTTGAGCACCAGACCCAGGGTCGAGGCCGGCACGCCGCCGGACGCCGTCGCTCCGCCGAAGGGCGCCAGCGACACGATCCGCGCGACGTCCGCATCGCCGCCGGGCGCAGCGGCCCCGCCAAGGGGTGCGAGGGCCTCGGCCACAGCGACTTCATCACGTCCGTCGTCCCAGCCGGTCAGCCGCCAGGTCAGTCCGGCCAGGGCCAGGGCCAGAGACCCCACCACCACGACGCTGACGACCCTCAGAGCGATCTCGTCCCTGCGATCCGGGGTCATGCCGCCGCTCCCCGGTCGACGAAGCCCGACAGACGCACCGCCTCGCGACCGCCGGTCGGCGAGACGGCGACGTCCACGGCGACCAGGTCCGGGTCTTCGGTATTGCGGCGCTGGA
The DNA here is from genome assembly GCF_058681135.1 of Brevundimonas sp. FV1ye28. Lineage (NCBI taxonomy): Bacteria > Pseudomonadati > Pseudomonadota > Alphaproteobacteria > Caulobacterales > Caulobacteraceae > Brevundimonas > Brevundimonas sp. FV1ye28. Next base: position 1,447,373 of record NZ_CM178731.1, read on the forward strand.
CCCGAACGTCCCAATCCCGGTCCATCATGCGGACCACCGACACGTCCGGCGTCTGCACGGGACCTTCCAGGTTCAATTCGACCAGTCGGTTCTCGGCCACCCACTGGGCCACGACCCGCTGTTCCAGCCCGCGAACCCCATCGACATGGGCCTGGGTCGCGCGCGTCAGCCCGACCGTGGCGATGGCCAGGATGAACAGGGCGACCAGCGCCTCCATCAGGGAATAGCCGTCACGTCTCATGCCGGGACCTCTTCGGTCACCGGCTCGGCCACGGCGTTCAGTCCGTCGAAGGTCACACGCCAGCGCTGGTCCCCCTTGGCCAGGCCGAAGACTGCGACCGGGGCCGCGCCGTCGGGATCGATCGTCACGGGCGAAGCTACGCCCAGCCCGACCATCCGGACGCCGGCCGGAAACGCGTGCCCGTCGGCGAGGGCATCGACCACGCCGGTCGCGGCCCCATCGCCGCGCACGAAGACATAGCCCTCGCCGTCGAAGGCCAGGCTCAGCGGACGCCGGGTCACCAGGACGTCGTCGGCGGCCAGGCGGAGCCGGTCGGCCAGACGGTTCGCCTCGGTCTCGACGCCCATGCCGCGATCGGCCGCGCCGAAACCCAGGGTGACGACCGCCGACATCACGCCGACGATCATCAGCACCACGAGAATCTCGACCAGCGTCATGCCGGACCGCCGCTTCAGACTGTGTCCCCCGACACGGGTCATCAGCGCGTTCGTTCGTTCAGGTCGGCGTCCAGCTTCTCGCCGCCCTCCTCGCCGTCCTTGCCGTAGGACAACAGGTCATAGGCACCGCCCGTGCCCGGACTGCGATAGACGTAAGGCTTCCCCCACGGATCGGTCGGCAGCTCGGTCAGATAGGGTTCGCCCGGATAGGCGCGCGGCTCGGGCGCCGCCGTCGGCCTTTCGACCAGGGCGGAAAGGCCTTGCTCCGTGGTCGGATAGTCACCGTTGTCGAGGCGATACATGCGCAGGGCCGTGGCGATGGTCTTCAGGTCGGTCTTGGCCACGGTCACGCGCGCTTCGTCAGGGCGGCCGATGACATTGGGCACGATCAGGACGGCCACGACCGCAATGATCGCAAGAACCACGATCATCTCCACCAGAGTCAGGCCGGCGCGCCGCGTGTCAAGACGACGGCTAAGCTTGTGACGCTGGGACAAAGTAATCATGACACTTTTTCTCGACGGCATGGGCAGTGGCGACAGGCTTGTTTTGGCTGCTATAGACCGGGTCATCGCCTCCGACCACGCCCTTCTCTTGAGTTTCGCCAATGCTCGGTCGACCCGCCCGTTCGAACCTTCCGAGCCGAGGCTTATGGCGCATCGTCGATGACAGAATCATAGCAGTCGATCGGTCCTATGCGGGTCCGACGACGGTTCTGGTCCCGTCCGAAGACGTCCTGACACTGACGGTCGACCTGCCCTTCCCGACCCGCGCCGCACGCGTCGCCAATCTCGCCTACGCGCTGGAAGACGCCGTCGGCGAACCGCTCGCCACCCTGCATTTCGCGCTGGGCATGGAGGTCGCCCCGCGCCGCCACGTCGCCGGGGTCGTGCGCCACACCCGGATGCAGTCCTGGATCGCGCTCCTGGCCAAGGCCGACCTCGAAGCATCCATCTTGCTGCCCGACGCCCTGACCCTGCCGATGCCCTCGCCGGGAGCCTGGGTGGTGAAGGCGGAGGGGCCCCGCGCCCTGGTCCGCACCGACAACGGCGCGGGATTCGCGGCTCCCACCGCCATGCTGGACACCGCCTGGGCCGCCGCCGGGAAGCCGCGCATCCAGACCGTGGGCGATCCCCTGCCCGAAGCCCTGGCCGATGGGGTCGAGGCCGAGACCGCCCTGCTCGGCGCGATGGGTGAGACGGTCGCCGTCCTGCCCCCGCTCGACCTGCGCCAAGGCGTCTATGCGGCCACCCGCGTCGGCGCGCCGAACGCGGCCAAGACCATCGCCCTCGTCGCCGGCATCGGCATCCTGGCCCACATCGGCATTCTCGGCATCGACACCCTGCTGCTCCACAACATGGCAGAGAAGAAAGAGACCGAGGCTCGCGCCCTGCTGCAGTCCGTCGCGCCCCAGATCGCGGCCGAGGACGATCTGATCGCCGCCGCCGACCGTATCCTGCCGAGTGCGGGCGGCGCAGTCCGACCCTTCACCCGCCTCTTGGCCCAAACGTCGGGCGCCATGCCGGGCGCGGGCGCCGTGGCCTTCAACACCGCCGTCTACGCGCCCGGTTCGCTGGACCTGGGCGTCGCCGTCTCCGACGCTGCGACCCTGGACCGCGCCGTCGCCGCCTTGAACGCCTCGGGCCTGACGGCGACCGGCGCTCCCGCCGCCGTCGATGCGACCCAGGCCACCAACGGTCTCAACGCTACCATAGCGGTCAAGCCCGGAGGCGCAGGATGAGGTCCCCCGCCCTCGACAGCGCCGCCGCATGGATGGCCTCGCGCTCTCGCCGCGAACAGGCGATGCTCGCCTTCCTCGGCGGCCTCGTCCTGATCGCCGTCGTCTGGCTGCTGATCCTTCGCCCCCTGCTGGACGTCCGCCAGACCGCCATCGGCCGCATCGCCGCCTACGAACAGGTCATGGTCGACGTTCGCACCGCAGGCGGCGTGGTCACCGCCCCGACCGCCGCCCTGTCCGGCCCGCTCCAGACCGCCATCCCGACCCAGGCCGCCACCTTCGGCATCACGCCCACGGTCTCCGGCGATGACGGCTCCGCCGAGGTCAGCGTGACCGGCGCCCGCTACGACGCCGTCATCCCCTGGCTGGCCTCGCTGGAAGCCTCCGGCGCCACCCTGTCCAGCGTAAACATCAAACGCGGCGCGTCCGACGGCATCGTCGACGTCACTCTCCGCGTACTTCAACCATGAGCCTCGCCGAAGACACCGCCCCCACCGCATCCCTCGCCTACGGGTTCGCCCGCCGGCGCGGCGCCATGATCCTGCGCGGCGACGGCGCCCCGGTCTGCCTGCACCGCCGCAGTGCGACCCTGGAGACCCTGATCGAGGTCCGCCGCATCAACGGCGCCGACATCGCCTTCGAGGCCGTGGACGACGACCGTTTCGACGCCCTTCTGCGCGAACAGACCGGCAGCGAGGCCGCGCCCGCCGCCGACTACGCCGCGTCCGAGGACGACCTCGCCGCCCTGGCCGAGGACGCCGCCGCCGTCGACGACCTGTTGGACAGCCGCGACGACGCCCCGGTTGTGCGCCTGATCAACGCCCTGCTGCTCCAGGCCATCCGCGACGGCGCCTCCGACATCCATATCGAGGCCGAGGAGAAACGCCTCGTCGTCCGCTTCCGCATCGACGGCGTCCTGCGCGAGGTGCTGGAGCCCGCTCGCGCCCTCGCGCCCCTGCTGGTCAGCCGCATCAAGGTCATGGCCCGCCTCGACATCGCCGAAAAGCGCGTCCCCCACGACGGCCGCGTAACCCTGCGCATCGGCGGCCTCGACGTCGACGTCCGCGTCTCCACCATCCCGTCCCAGCACGGCGAGCGGGTCGTCCTGCGCCTGCTCGACCGGGGCTCGACCTCGCTCGACCTCGCCCAGCTGGGCATGAGTGATCGCGACCTCGAGACCTTCGAGCGGATGATCACCCGTCCGCACGGCGTCATCCTGGTCACCGGCCCGACGGGCTCGGGCAAGACCACCACCCTCTATTCGGCCCTGACCCGGCTGAACGACCGCCGCCGCAACATCATGACGGTCGAGGACCCGATCGAATATGCGCTGGACGGCATCGGCCAGATGCAGGTCAACGCCCGTATCGACCTGACCTTCGCCCGGGGTCTTCGCGCCATCCTGCGTCAGGACCCCGACGTCATCATGGTCGGCGAAATCCGCGACCACGAGACCGCCGAGGTCGCCGTCCGCGCCTCCATGACCGGCCACCTGATGCTGTCGACCCTGCACACCAATACGGCGGTCGGCAGCGTGACCCGGCTGATCGACGTGGGCGTGGAACGCTATCTGCTGGCCCCCATGCTGTCCGGCCTGATCGCCCAGCGTCTGGTCCGCCGCCTCTGCCCCCACTGCAAATCTGCCGATCAGGCAACACAGGCCGACTCGGAGATGACCGGCGGCGTGGTCCCGGTCGGCGCACCGCTCTTCCGCCCCGTCGGCTGCCCCGAGTGTAGGGGCGAGGGCTACAAGGGCCGTCTCGGCGTCTACGAGGTCATCGAGATCGACGGCGAAATGCAGCAGGCCATCCATGACGGCGTCGCCGAGGCCGACCTGATCCGCCTCGCCCGCCAGCGCGGTCCGGGTCTTCTGGAGGACGGCGCCGCCAAGGCCCTGGCCGGCGAGACCTCCGTCCAGGAAGTCGCCCGCGTGGTCCGCGAGGACGCCTGATGCCCGTCTTCGCCTTCCAGGCCGTCGACGCTGAGGGCAGGCCGCACAAGGGGACGATCGAGGCCGCCTCGGACGTCGGCGCGCGCCAGCTGGTCCGCGACCGAGGCCTGCTGCCCACCGCCGTCGCCCTGGCCGGCGAGCGTCGCAAGACCGACCTGTCCAAGGGCATCGTGATCTTCCAGAAGGGGATCAGCTCCAAGACCCTGTCGGCCGTCACCCGCCAGCTCTCGACCCTGATCGGCTCCGACATCCGCATCGAGGAGGCGCTGCGCATCGCCGCCCAGCAGACCGAGGGCCAGCCCATCGGCGTCGTCCTGACCGACGTCCGTTCCGCCATTCTGGAGGGCCGCAGCTTCGCCTCGGCGCTCGCCCGCCACCCCAAGGTCTTCCCCGAATTCTATCGCGCCTCGATCGCGGCGGGCGAACAGTCGGGCAAGCTGACCACCGTCCTGTCCCACCTGACGGACTTCGTCGGCAATCAGGAGAAGGCCCGCCGCAAGGTCCAGCTGGCCCTGCTCTATCCGGCTTTGCTCGCGGGCGTGTCGCTGCTGATGATCACCCTGATGATGATCTATGTCGTGCCGGACATTGTGAAGGTCTTCGTCTCGCGCGGCGCCGAACTGCCTTTCCTGACCCGCGCCCTGATCGCCCTGTCGGCCTTCGTCCAGACCTTCGGCGTCTATGTCGTGATCGCGCTGGTCATCGCAGGCGTCGCCTGGAACCGCTGGCTGGCCGTGCCCGCCAATGCGCGCCGCTTCGCCGAATTCCTGCTGAAGACCCCGCCCTTCGCCGGCTTCACCACCCACCTGAACGCCGCACGGTTCGCCGGCTCCCTGGCCACCCTCGTCCGCTCCGATGTGCCCCTGGTCGAGGCGCTTCAGGCGTCCGCCGCCGTCACCCCCAACCGTTTCGCTCGCGAGCGGGCCTTCCTCGTCGCCGCCCGGGTGCGCGAGGGTTCGTCCCTTCGTCGCGCCATGGCCGACGCCGACGTCTTCCCGCCCCTGCTGCTGGCCATCGTCGCCGCCGGCGAACAGTCGGGCAAGCTCGGCCACGGCCTCGAACGCGCCGCCCAGGACCTGGAGCAGGAGCTGGATTCGCTGGTCCAGGCCCTCGTCTCCCTGGTCGAGCCCGGCGTGCTTCTGGTGATGGGCGGCATCGTGCTGCTGATGGTGCTCGCCATCCTCATGCCGATCGTGAACCTCAACAACCTCGCCGGGCTGTGAGCAAGCTACCCCAAACCTCCCCGCTCATCCCGGCGAAAGCCGGGACCCAGTGGTTTGGGCGCTCATCGGCTGAATATGAACGCAAGCCCCACTCCAGCGCACCGTGCTTCACGAAAGGTCTGGGTCCCGGCTTTCGCCGGGATGAGCAGAGCTTGAAAGACTACAGCGTGGTCTCGATCGATACTGGCGCCCCGACGCCCGGCAACAGGCCGACGCCGCCCGGCTCAACCGAGGCGGTCAGTCCGCCGTCCGCCTGCAACCGCGCCTTCATCACCTCGGCGTTTGTGTCCACGCGCGCGAAGGCCACCGTCGAGGCCGCCTCGTCGGACCGCACCGTCCCGTTCAAGGCAGGCAGCGGCGTCGCCGGTCCGCCGGTCGTCGGCGCACAGTCGCCCGGCGAGACGGCGATGGAGCCCACACTTTCGGGCGGCCCTTTGATCGACAACCGCGCCACGTCGAACCGCATCACCGACGAACAGGCGAACGGCAGGCCCGGCGCCGCCGCATTGATCAGCCGCATCGAGCCCGTGCCTCCCAGATCGCGCACCAGCATCCGTCCCGGCCGCGCCAGAACCTGTCCCGTCGCCGCCGTGTCCGGCCCGCGCAGACCCAGCCGCAACGCGCCCGACAAATGCAGGATCGAAGAGAACGGCATGACCGCCCAGCGCGCCCCGAACCCGCCCGGCATGGCCCGCTCTCCGGCCCACACCGTCCCGACCGCCTGCCGCTCCCCATTCGACGACTTTGCCACGATGATCTCGGACGGCGCCATGGCGATCAGGGCCAGCGCGTACGCCCCGACCGCGACCCCGCCCAGCACCACGCGCCAGCGGGTCACCTTGACCGTCAGGCGCTCGAACTGAAATGCGCCTCCGGCCCGACCGCCTTCGCCCTCGCGCGTTCTCCAGACCTTCAGCATCGGCGTTTCTCCGTTCGCCCGTCGATACCACGCGCACGGGTTCAGCGAAGCGCCGTCGCAAAGGTTTCACCCTGATCGAGGTGCTGATCGCCCTGGGCCTGTTCGCCCTGATCGGCGTCGCCGGCTTCACCCTGTTGAACAGCGTCCTGCGCACCCAGGACGCGACCGACACCCGCCTCGGCCGAATGGCGGAGATCCAGCGCGCCATGCTGGTCATCTCCTCCGACCTTGACCAGATCACCGGCTCGCTCGGCGGCGGCGCGACCAGCCTGTCGCTGCAGAAGGCCGATATCGCCGGCGGCATCGTCAACATCCGCTACGACCTCAACGGCGACGCCCTGACCCGAACGGTCACGGGTGCGGGCGGCGAGCGGGTCCAGACCCTGCTGAGCCAGGTTTCGTCCCTGCGCTGGACCTTCCACCGCCGCCGAGGTGACTGGCTCGACGCCTGGCCCCAGCCGCCACAACCCGCCCTGCCGCCCGGCATCGGCCCCGATGGCCAGCCCCTTCCCACGGGCCCAGGCCCGGACGAGGGCGTCACCGCCGTCGCCCTCGACATCACCCTGACCGGCCTCGACGGCCGGCCGACCGCCACCCTGCGTCGCGTCGCCTCGATCCCCCTGATGGCCCCGCCGCCCACCGTCGCCGCGCCGCCGGGATCCCAGTCATGAGGATCAAGCCGACCCGCCGCGAGGGCATGATCCTGCTCAACGTCCTGCTGGTCCTGGCCGTGGCCAGCGTCGCGGTGCTGATCATGGTCTCGACCCAGGACATGGAGGTTCAGCGCTCCACCCGCCTGCGCGATGCGGCCCAGGCCAGCGCCTACGCCCGCGCCGGAGAGCTGTCGGCCGTCACCACCCTGCGCCGCGACGCCCTCGTCGCCGCCGGGACCGACAACCTGTCCGAACCCTGGGCCCAACTCGGCCAGCAGGACATCGCCGTCCCCGGCGGCCATTTCGCCCTGGCCATCGAGGACGCCCAGTCCCGCTTCAACCTGAACAGCCTGCACTCCGGCGAGGCCGCTCCCATCGCCCTGTTCCAGGCCATCGGCGCAGAACTGAATGTCGATCCCGCCTCCCTGATCCGCATCGCCACCGTCGTCCGCGTGGCCGGCCCCCTGACCGACGACGGCCTGACCGTTGCAGCGGGCGTGCCCCGCTCCGACCTCGACAAGCTGGCCCCCTATGTCGTCATCCTGCCCGAGGACGCGATGACTAACCTCAACACCGTGGGCCTGCCGCTCCTGACCCTGATGACACAGGACGCCGACGTCGCAGGCAAGCTGCTGGCGGCCCGCACGCGTCGCGGCTTCCTGATCCCGGCAGACCTCGCCAGCGAGGGGGCGCCGAGCCTGCCCGGAACAGGCTTCACCTCGAACCACTACCGGGTCGTCACCACCGTCACCGTCGGCGATGTGACCCAGGCCCTGGACAGCAGCATCGCCCGCATCCGCCGCGACCGCACCGTCGATGTCGTGGTCACGGGCCGCCGCCGCACCGCCGGCTGAGCAGCCCCCAACGCTTCCTGACAAGACGTCGCTTCCTGACAAGAAAAGGCCGGAGAAGGTTTCCCTTCCCCGGCCCAAGTTGCGTTCAGGAGTGAACGATTTCTAGAAGCGGTAACGGACGCCCGCGAACACCTGGCGACCGGTGTGGTGATAGACGTAGGTGCTGTCGCGCGGCCCGTTCAGATCGCCGTGGTTCTGGCGGTTTTCCTCGTCGGTCAGGTTGATGCCCTCGATGGAGACCGAGAAGTTGTCGGTGACGTTGTAGGAGGCCGAAGCGTCGATCGTCGTCGTCTCCGTCTTGCCCTGGAACGGAATGCCGCGCGTGCCGCCGTTGGATCCCGGAACCGACTGGAAGTAGGTGTCGCGATAGGCGGCGGAGATGCGCGCGTTGAACCGCCCGTCATCATAATAGAGCGTCGCGTTCCATGCGTTCGGCGACAGGTTCACCAGATCGGCCGTGACGAAGACGTTGCAGGTCGAGTTGGTGCAGTAGTCGATCTCGGACTCGACGTGGGTGTAGTTGAGCTGGGTACCCAGGTTCGACAGCGGACCCGGCAGGAAGCGGAACGGCTGCTGATAGCTGATCTCGAACCCTTTCAGCGGCCCGCCCGGCGTGTTGGTCGGGGTGCTGAAGACATACTCCAGGGCCGGATCGCGACCGCCGCCGGCCGGGAAGGCCACCGCATTCAGCGCCGTCAGGTCGGCATAGGTCAGCCTCTGCTGCGTCGTCTGCACATAGGTCGAGATGTCCTTGTAGAAATAGGCGAAGGACAGAAGGGACTCGGGCGCGAAATACCACTCCAGCGACAGGTCGTAGGTCTTGGCACGGTAGGGCTCCAGTTCCACATTGCCGAGCGAGGCGGTGTTGTTGGCCGCGTTCAGGGCGCTGAGAGAGAAGACCGGAACCAGGCTTCCCACGGGGGGGCGAGCCATGACCTTGGCTGCCCCGAACCGCACGATGACGTCTTCGATGGGCTCCAGCGAGATGTTCAGCGACGGCAGAGTGTCGTCATATTCGTTCTCGCCGGTGATCTGGGTCGCGACGCCGGCGATCGCCGAATAGCCCAGGGCATCGATCTCGGTCTTGACCTGGCGAACGCCGACATTGCCGCGGAACGGCATGTTCCAGACCGTGGTGTCCCAATCGACCTGGACGAAGGCGCCGGTGTCGGTCTCCGTCACTTCACGCCAGGAGCCCAAGGTCGACGTGTTTTCCAGCCCCACAAGACGGAAGTCTCCGCCCGGCACGCCCGTGTCGCAGTTGCAGCTGTAGTTGAAGGCCGCATCCAGGGCCGCGAGATCGGGACGAACCCACGACGTGGCCGATCCGGACGGCAGGTCCAGATTGCGACCGAAGCCGGTCAGCAGGTTGCTGATCTGCGCGATGCTCGTGCCCGCGGGCAAGGCCGGAGCCGTGTTGCTACGGCGCTGGTAGGCGGAGCTGCTGGAGGTGAACTCCTTGTAGGCCACCCCGGCCTTCAGGGTGAAGACGTCACTGATGTCGAACTCGAAGTTCCCCTCGGCGGTGGTGTAGGCGTTTTCTTGGAAGTTCGACGACGAACGCAGTTCCGACAGTGGCTGAGCGCCCGCCGGACCGGTGATGGTCCAGTTCGCCGGATTGGTGACGTCGAAGCCGTAGTTGATCAGCGGGGTGTCGCGGCTCTGGCGGAAGTCGATGCTGTAGCCGTCGGTATTCTGGCGATCGATGATCGCACTGACCTGGGTCGGGTTGCCGAAGTCCGAACGAGCCTGTCCGGCCAGCGCATTGACGCGCAGACGGTCGCTGAACTCGTGCTTCACGCTGAAGGTGTACTGGAGGAACTCGGTCTCCAGAATGTCGAAGCGGTTCTCGGACCGGATGTCGATATCGTCGAGCATCAGATAGACCAGCTCGCCGGTCTCCGGGTCGGCCTCGGCGCCGCGGATGATCACCTGAGGCTTGCCGCCCTGGCTGGCGTTCCGGCTCAGCGACCAGGCCTGCAGGAAGTTCTCGTTCCGGGTCGAGTCCAGCTTCGAATACAGGACGTCGAGGCCGAACAGGGTCGCACCGTTGCCCGGCCGCGCCTGCAGCGAAAGGGTCGCGCCCAGACGCTCCTGGCTGTGCTCGAGCCGGCCGTAGCGCGGGATGCGCGGGTGGAACAGACCGCCCGCAGCCGCTGCGCCGCCCGGAAGCGCCGCCGGGTTGGCGAACCCGTTGTCCCCGTTGGCCGGACCCCAGCGCACCGAGCTGAAGCCCTCTTCGAGGCTGTCCTTCTCGCTGTAGGCCAGCGAGAACAGCGCGCCCAGTTGCCCGTCCATCCAGGTGTTCGAGATCAGCCCAGCGAAGCGCGGGCTCAGGCTCTCGGACAGGTCGTTGTAACCGTACTGGGCCGACAGCGCCGCGTTGAAACCCTCCCGATCGAAGGGGCGGCTGGTGTTCAGATCGACCGTCGCGCCCAGGGAACCCTCTTCGACCTCGGCCGAGGCGGTCTTGCGCACCGTGATGTTGTTGAACAGCTCCGAGGCGAAGACATTGAAGTCGAAGCCCCGCCCGCGGTTCACGCCGCCCGAGGAATCGGTCGCACTGGTGGTCGCCTGAGCTTCGATGCCGTTGATCCGCGTCCGTGTGAACTCGGAGCTCAGGCCGCGAACCGTGATGCTGCGACCTTCGCCAGCATCGCGGTCGATCGACACGCCGGGGATACGCTGGATCGACTCGGCCAGGTTGGTGTCGGGGAAGTCGGCGATGTCTTCGGCGCTGATGGCGTCGACGACGCCGGCCGAGTTGCGTTTGACGCTGAGCGCGTTGGCAAGGCTCGCCCGGAAACCGGTGACGACGATCTCATCGACCTGGGTCGCCTGATCGTCCTGCGCCGGTGCGGTCTCTGCGGCTTGTGCGGAGGCGGCTGCGGCCCCCATCGTCAGGGCGATAGCCAGGCCGGATACGCCGGCGACGAGCCCACTGCGGAGCGCGCACGGGCGCCCCTTGCGATACTGATACATAGTGCCTCCTCCCAAGGAATGTCATTTCGCCGGCTTTTCGCCGCTCTATTATCGCCGACCCGGAGCCTTCCCCGTAGCCGATTGACACCGGTATCATTTGCAGCCGAAGCTTGGTCCTGACACCGGTATCAATGAGAAGCTAACCCAATGAAGACCGGTCTTGCAACCCGTCTCGTTCAAGGGTGTCTCAAGACTGTCATTCCGGCCACAGCTCCCGGCTGAGGCTGGAGCGCCGGACGCCCTAGCCCGGCTCCCCGTCCCGGAACCGCCATTTCATGATCAGCACGCCGCTGGCCATCACCAGGGCGGCAGAGTTTGCGATCGTTACCGGCCAGGCCTGGGTCAACACGCCATAGACCACCCACAGACCGAAACAGGTCACGGTCAGGGCATAGGTGCGCAGCGACACGGACGACGCGTCGCGTTCCTTCCAGATCTTGATCATCTGCGGCGCGAAACTGACGATCGAACAGGCCGCCGCCGCCGTGCCGAAGCCGTTGGCAATCAGGTCGCTCACGCCTTGGCCCGCGTCCGCGAGGGCGACGCCGTCTTCGGCTGAGCCGCCGCCACGTCCTCCGCCCGCTTGCCGGGCGCACCCTTGATCGGGCCGGCCGGCTTGCCCGCATGCACCGCCAGGCCACGCTTCTCGACCTCCTCTAGAATCGCGTCCAGTTCGGCTTCGGTCAGGTGCTCGATGCCGATGAACCGCGCGTCGGCCCGCTTCTGGGCATAGATCAGCTCGTCCAGCTTGGCCTGCATCGCCGCCCCGTCGCGGTTCTGGGTGTTCTGGATCAGGAACACCATCAGGAAGGTGATGATGGTCGTGCCGGTGTTGATCACTAGCTGCCAGGTCTCGCTGAACTTGAAGATCGGCCCCGACACCGCCCACAGGACGACGACGCCCAGACAGGCGATGAAGGTCCACGGCTTGCCTGCGATCTTGGCCGTAAGGGTGGCGAACCGGACGAACAGCTTTTCCATGCGCGACAAACTGCTCCGCTTGGGGTCAGGTTCCTAGGTCGGGTCGCCGACAATGTTCAACCTCGGGATTCCCATGATCGTCACCGCGTCTCAATGGATCGCCGTCGTCGCCGGTCTCTGGCTGATCGCCTTGGGCGCCTACATGCTGGTCCAGCCGCGCGGTGCCCTGGCGGCGCTCGCTCGGATGGGCGGCTCGACGCGCATCCATTTCGGCGAAATGGCGCTGCGGATCCTGATCGGCCTCGCGCTGATCGGCGCCGCCCCAGGATCCCGATTTCCGCTCGCCGTCACCGTGATCGGCGGCTTCCTGATCGCATCAGCCCTCGTCCTGCTGATCCTGCCCCGACGCTGGCACGCCGCCTATTCGACATGGTGGTCGTGCCACATCCCCGTCGGAGCAGTCCGCCTGATCGCGCCCCTGTCCTGGGCCATGGGCGCGATCCTGCTCTGGACCGTCGTCTGAGCCGCCCTGTCGATCAGTGCGCGGTCGGCGGCGCCACCCGCGCCATCGTCTTCTGCTCGAACGCATAGCCCAGCGACAGCACGGTCGCGTCCTGCCACTTGCCGGCGATGAAGCTGAGGCCGACCGGCATGCCCCGATCCATGCCCATCGGCACGGTCAGGTGCGGATAGCCCGCCACGGCGGCGAGCGTGCTGGCCGAGCCCTGGCCGTCGTCATCGTCGTCGCGGTCGTTGGTCCAGGCGCGCGAGGTCGTCGGCGACACCAGGGCCACGACCCGATTGTCCGCCATCATCCTGTCGATCCCCTCGACGCCCGACAGCCGCAGCGAGGTCTCGCGCGCCGTGACATAGGCCTGGTCTTCCAGTCCCCCGGTCGCCTCGGCCCGCTCGAACAGCTCCTGTCCGAACAACACGGTCTCGCGCGGCTCGGCGGCGTTGAAGGCGATGACGTCGGCCAGGGTCCGCGTCGGCACCTGGGTGGGGTCCGTCGAGGCCAGATAGGCGTTCAAATCGACCTTCAGCTCGGTCAGCAGGACGGTCAGCTGCGCCCCGCCGATGGCCCGCATGTCCGGTCCCTCGGTGATCTCGACCAGCTCGGCGCCGGCGTCGCGCATGGCCTGCAGCGAGATTTCGAACGCGGCCTTGGTGTCGTCGGAGAAGCCGTTCGCCATGAACCGCATGACCCCGATCCGCGCGCCACGCAGGGCGTTGGCATCCAGTGCGGCGACATAGTCGACCTTCTTCGCATCGGCCTCGGCCGTCGCGGCATCGGCGGCGTCCGATCCGGCGATGGCGTTCATCACCATCGCTGCATGCTCGACCGTATCGGCGATCGGACCGGCGGTGTCCTGGGAATGGCTGATCGGCACGATGTGAGTGCGGCTGACCAGTCCCACGGTCGGCTTGAACCCGACCACGCCGTTGACCGAGGCCGGACAGACGATGGAGCCGTTCGTCTCCGTCCCGATGGCGACAGGCGCCAGCCCCACCGCCACCGCCGCCGCGCTGCCCGACGACGATCCGCAGGATGTCCGCGTCGTGTCATAGGGGTTGGGCGTCAGGCCGCCGACGGCGCTCCAGCCGCTGATCGACCGGGTCGAGCGGATGTTGGCCCACTCCGACAGATTGGTCTTGCCGAGGATCAGGAAGCCCGCGTCGCGCAGGCGCGTCACCAGCGGCGCGTCACGGCCCGGCGCATTGTTCGCGAGCGCCAGCGAACCGGCCGTGGTCGGCATGTCCGCAGTCTCTATGTTGTCCTTCAACAGGATGGCGAGCCCTTCGCCGACGGGCCGTCCTGCCGTCGGTTGCGCCCAGCGAATGACCGCATGAGACCGGCTCGCGTCCAGCCGACACAGCGACCCGTCGATCGCTTCTCCACCGGAGTTAGGCTCCGGCGGCGTCGCCGGAGCCAGGTAGGCGCAGTGCGCCTCAGCCGCCGCAGCCTGCTCGGCCAGCATCGGCGCCGTGTCCTGTGCGAACGCCGGCGCCGACAGCCCCGCGAGAATCAGCCCCCCGAGGGCGCCCGCGATCCGATCGTGCGATCGAGGAAGTCGAGATAGGTACGCCATTGTTGCAGCTGCCTTTCGTTGCCCCGAACGCCATGCCGCTGCCCCGGATAGAGCATCAGTTCGAACGGAATGGATTTGGCCTGAAGCGCGTCGATGACCCGCGTCGAGTTTTCGAGGATGACGTTGTCGTCCGCCATGCCGTGCATCAGCAGCATCCGGCCCGTCAGGTTGTCCAGGCGCGGAATGGCATCCGACGCGGCGTATCCTTCCGGGTTCGCCTCCGGCGTCGACATGAACCGCTCGGTATAGTGGGTGTCGTAAAGGCCCCACTCCGTCGGCGGCGCCCCGACCATGGCCGAGGCCAGCCCCATCTCCGGCTCGGTAATGGCCATCAGGCTCATGAACCCGCCATAGGACCAGCCCATCATGGCGATCCGGGCATCGTCGACATAGGGCAGCGACCTCAGATAGTCGGCGCCCAGAACCTGGTCCTCGATCTCAGGCTGACCCATCTTCAGATACAGGGCCTCCTTGAACGCCGTGGACCGGTCGCCCTCGCCCCGGTTGTCCAGGCGGAAGACGATGTATCCCGCCTCGGTCAACAGCTGCGTGGTCGCCGGCTGCCAGCCGCGCCTGACCCCGCCGCCCGACGGTCCGCCATAGACCTGCATCACCACCGGATAGGTTTTCGACGGATCGAAATCGACCGGCTTGGCCATCTGCCAGACCAGGGTCTCGCCATGGCTTTCCAGCGTGCCGAATTCCATCACCGGGCGGCGCGAGACGAACGGCGCGAACGGATGGTCCGCATCCAGGGCGTTCTCTTCGATCCAGCGCACGAAGGTCCCGTCGGCCTCGTAGAGGCCCGACCGCGCCGGCGTCGTCAGGTCGGTATAGTTGCCGACATAGGCCGTGCCCGTCCGGTTCAGGCTGGCCGACCACCATCCGCCCTGCGGCGTCACCGGAACCGGCTTGACGGTGTCGCGCAGGCTGGCGCGGAACATCTGTTGTTCGATCGGATACTCTTCCTCATCGCGCATTGAGGCGGTGAAGAAGACGTCGCCGGTCTGGGCGTTGATCCCGTTCAGGCTCTTGATCGCATAGTCGCCCTGGGTGATCGGGCGGATCTGACGCCCATCGGCGCCGTACAGATACAGGTGACGCCAGCCGCTCTCCTGCGAAGACCAGATGAAGGTCCCATCGGCCAGCGCCTTGAAGTCGTTGTTCAGCGAGACCCAGGCGTCCGAGGTCTGCGTCGAGATCACGCGCGACGCGCCGGTGGCCGGATCGACGGCCAAGAGGTCCAGCCTCTTCTGATCCCGCGACTGGCGCTGGACGTAGAGCGTCCCGCCATCGGCCGACCAGTTCACCCGCGCCAGATAGATGTCGGTGTTGGTGCCCAGGTCGACCTTGACGCGGCGGTTGGCGGCCACGTCCTGCACATACAGTTCGACCACGGCATTGGGCCGCCCTGCGCGGGGATAGCGCTGCTCGATCACGCTGGCGCCGCCACCGGTGATGTCCAGGCGCGGGATGATGTCGACGGTCGATTCATCGGTCCGCTGCAGGGCGATGAATTTCTCGTTCGGGCTCCACCAGTAGCCGGTGTCGCGATCCATCTCCTCCTGGGCGATGAACTCGGCCGTGGCCCAGGTGATCAGGCCCTCGCCGTCCGTCGTCACCTCGGTCTCGTCGCCCGACGCCAGGTTCAGCACCACCAGGTCCTGATCGCGCACGAAGCTGACGTAGTTGCCTTCCGGCGAAACCTTGGCGTCGATCTCGTCGGCTTCGGTCTCGGTCAGGCGACGGATATCGCCCCCTTCCCGGCTGGCCAGGAAGATGTCGCCCTCCAGCGGCGCCAGGATGTATCGACCCTGTTCATCCCACGAGTACTCGACCACGCCCCGCTGAGAGATTCGCATCCGCTCGCGCCGCGCCTTCTCGGCCTCGGACAGTTCGCCGGCGTCGGGGACCAGAGCCCGCGCGTCGATCAGCTTGAACGGCTCGCCCGCTCCGGTCGGGGCCGCCCACAGGTCCAGCACCGAGACGTCGTCCTCGCGGGCCCGCAGGAAGGCGACCAGCTCGCCGTCGGGCGACAGGCTGACCCCCTGGGCCACCGGGCCGTTCAGGCTGGGGTTGGCGAACACCCGCTCCGGCGTCAGGACGGCGGGGTTCGAGGATTGAGCGAAGGCCGAACCGGCCGTCAGGGCGAAGACGGAAGCCAGAAGAAATGTGCGCATGGGAACGGACGCTAGTCGCAGAAATCGACCGCGTCATCCCCTTCCATCCGAAGGGCTGGCGCCTATCTTGGCCTGTCCGGCTGATCCTTCCGTTCACAGGGTGTCCGATGCGGCGAACGACACTCAGTGGACGACTTGGACTCCAATTTCCGAAGTCTGGTGCATGGGACTCTGTGGACGACTTGGACTCCAATTTCCGGAGTCGATTCGGCCGCGACCCCGACGACCTTTCGCCCGGCGGCCCGTCCGCCTAGAAGACCCGCAATGACCGACGCCGCCCTTTCCCCGTCGCCGCCCCCCCCGGCGCCCAAGCCCTCGGCCTTCCACGAGCTGGAAGTCCGGTGGGTCCATCGCTGGACCGACCAGCTGTTCAGCTTCCGCGTCGCCCGCCCCGAGGATTTCCGCTTCCGCTCCGGCGAGTTCGTGATGATCGGCCTGCCCGGCGAAGACGGTGCCAAGCCCACGCTGCGGGCCTATTCCATCGCCAGCCCGTCCTGGGACGAGGAACTGGAGTTCCTCTCCATCGCCGTGCCCGACGGCCCCCTGACGTCGCGCCTCGTCAACATCCAGCCGGGCGATACCGTCTTGATGGGCAAGAAGCCGACCGGCACCCTGGTGCTCGACGCCCTGACCGGTGGCCAGACCTTGTGGCTGATCGGGACCGGCACCGGCCTGGCGCCCTGGCTCAGCGTCGCCCGCGACCCCGACACCTACAGCCGTTTCGGCCGCGTCATCGTCTGCCACACGGTGCGGAACGCCGCCGACCTCAGCTACCGCGACTTCCTGACCTCGGGCATCCACGACGATCCCCTGATCGGCGACGAAGCCAGGGCCCAGCTGACCTATTATCCGACCGTCACCCGCGAGGATTTCGAAACACCCGGCCGCATCACCGACCGCATCACCTCCGGCGCCGTCTTCGACGACCTCGGCCTGCCGCTGGGCTTCTCGCCCGAGCGCGACCGGGTCATGCTGTGCGGCTCAATGGCCATGATCAAGGAAACGGCCGCGCTGCTCGACGGCTTCGGCATGAAGGAGGGCTCGAACGCAGAGCCCGGCGACTACGTTCTGGAGCGCGCCTTTGTCGGTTGACCCTGTGACGATGCACAAGCCTGCCCTGGTCGCCGTCGATCCCCGCGTGGACCCGAGCGAATGCCAGTCGATGGGCGAGGTCCGCCAGGGCGTCGACGCCCTGGACCGCGCCCTGGTCGCCCTCCTCGCCGAACGCCAGCGCTACATGGACGCCGCCGCCCGCATCAAGCCGAACCGCGACGCCGTCCACGACCAGGCCCGTATCGAGGACGTCGTCTCCAAGGTCCTGATCAGCGCCGAGGCCCATCACCTGTCGCCCGACATCGCCGAGCCCGTCTGGCGCCTGCTGATCGACCGCTGCATCGCCCACGAGTTCTCGACCTACGACCGCACCCGCAGCTGATCCGGAATCCTGTCATGACCGATGCCCCGACCGCCAAAGCCTATGTTATTAACGAGATCGTCGTCTCGGACCCTGACAGCTATGCGGAATATGCCCGCCTGGCCAAGCCGACAGTGGAGGCCTTCGGCGGCCGCTACATCGTGCGCGGCGGGAACGGCGAGGCCATCGTCGGCGAACCGCCCGCGGCCCGTATCGTCATCCTGGAGTTCCCAAGCCGTCAGGCCGCTCTCGCCTGGCGCCACTCGAGCGAGTATGGGGCCGTCCTCCCCATCCGCGAGGCGGCGTCCACCTCGCGCGTCTACGTCGTGGACGGCGTCTAGCCCTAGGATTCGGTCTGCACGACCGGGCGGATCGAACGGACGCGCTGGAGGCCCAGATCGCGCCTGACGTTCATCGTCCAGCCTTGCGTCACCCGGCATTCGCCGGTGAAGCTGACGCCGTCGCAGACCTCCCAGGCGCCGCCCTTGGTCTCAAGGCTCGCCGCACGCTCGCCGCCCGAAACGTGGCTATGGTCGCGCGTGAACAGCGTCGCGTCCCCCTGAAGACCCTGCTGGGTATAGAAGGTGAGGGTCGAACGCGTCTGGCTGGCGATCGGATCAGGGTTGTCCGCAGCTTGCTGGGCAAAAGCCGGGAGAGCCACGGCGAGAAGGGCGAGGACAGACAGTACGGCACGCATGACGACACCTCGTTTGGCTGTTGACCATCCAACCTGAGCGCGAAATCGAGAAATGGCAAGTTCACGTTCGCGCGACAGGGCATTCACGGCGACCTCACCCCTTGAGCGACCTCAGCATCAGCTCGTGCCGCCACGCCGCGACATCGCCCAGCGCCGCGTTCAAAGCATCCCTGACGCGATCCAGCCTGGCCGGGGCCACCTCCTTGTCCGAAGCCTCCGCCTCGGCACAGGCGCTGGCCAACGCCCCCGCCCCGATCCCCGCCGCCGCGCCCCGGATCGTGTGCACGGCGTCGCGCCAACCCTCGATCCGGGCGTCCAGCATCTGCGACCACATCTCGGCCTGCTGCACGAACAGCCCCAGGATCTCCTCCGCGACCCCGTCGTCGCCGCCGGTCACCGCGTCCAGCACGGCGAAGTCGACGGCACCCGACAGGTCGCGGCGGGACATCAGGCCGCCTGGTCCGGGTTCTTGGCCAGACGCGCATTCCGCGCCGACCACAGGAAGTAGACCACCAGACCGCCCAGGTTCCAGTAGAGGAAATACAGCTGGGTCCGGGGCTGTAGGCTGAAGAAGAAGACGACGCAGCCGATGATCGTGATCGCCCCGACCAGCCACCACAGCGGCGCCCGGAACGTCCGCACCCGGTTCGGATCGCGCAGACGCAGCACGATCAGGCTGACACCCACCGCCGCGAAGGCCGCCAGAGTACCGGCGTTGGCCAGCGACGCCAGTTCGTCCAGACGCATGACACCCGCCAGGGCCGCCACCACGATGGCGGTAAAGACCGTCACCACCGCCGGCACGCCGCGCGACGAAATCTTGGCCAGCGAGGTCGGCAACAGGCCGTCCCGCGCCATGCCGAGGAAGATCCGGCTTTGACCGAACAGGAAGGCCAGAAGCACGGTCGGAAGCGCGATGACGGCGCTCGCGGCGATCCACTGCGCCGCCGTCCCCTGCCCCATCTCACGCAGGATCAGCGCCAGCGGTTCAGGGCTTTCTGCAAAGCTCTCGACAGGACGCGCGCCGATCGCCGCAGCCGCAACCACCAGATACAGGACCGTGCAGATCACCATCGACCCGACGATGCCGATCGCCAGGTCGCGCTCGGGCTTCTTGGTCTCTTCCGCCGCCGTCGAGATGGCGTCGAAGCCGTAGAAGGCGAAGAAGATGATCGCCGCCGCCGCCATGACGCCCGTCTGCACCACCGGCTGGCCGGTCAGCACTTCCTGGAACGGCAGGGTCGGCGCGCCGAACCCGTTGGGCATGAAGGGCGTGAAGTTCGCCGCGTCGAACGCGGGCAGGGCGATGACCACGAACACGACCAGGGCCAGAACCTTGATGACCACCAGTACCGCGTTCAGCGTCGCGCTCTCCTTCGTGCCCAGCAGCAGCAGGCCCGTCACCAGGCCGATGATCGCCACGGCCGGCAGGTTGATCAGGCCGCCCTCGACATGAGGCCCAACCGTAAGGGCTGTGGGCAGATCGATGCCCAGCCCCGTCAGGAAACCGACCGCATAGCCCGACCAGCCCACGGCCACCGCCGACACGACCAGCGAATATTCGAGGATCAGGCTCCACCCCACGATCCAGGCGATCAACTCGCCCAGCACCGCGTAGGAATAGGTATAGGCGCTGCCCGCCTGAGGCATCATGGTCGACAGCTCGGCATAGGCGAGGGCCGCGCAGGCGCAGACCAGACCGGCCAGGCCGAAGCTGATCATCACCGCCGGCCCCGCCAGACCCGCCCCCACGCCGATCAGGGTCAGGATGCCGGTGCCCACGATCGCGCCAACCCCCAGCGCCAGAAGGTGCGGCCAGCTCAGCGTCGCCTTCAGGCGCGGCCCGTCCGAGGGCTGATGCATCGCATCGATCGACTTGCGCCGGTTCCAGAAGGCCATTCGCATACTCCCCGCTGACCCTTGGCGGGCCGATTCCGCCCAGACCCTAGACCGCCCTGCGGCGATCCGAAACACCGGGCGGAAAAGCCTTGCATCCCCGCCTCGATGTCTCTATCTCCCGCTCCCTTCGCCGGACGTCCCCAGATGCAGGCGAAGCGGGTCCAGCCCCCTCGGGTCTCACTGGACGGATGGTACGGGTGATTAGCTCAGTTGGTAGAGCAGCTGACTCTTAATCAGCGGGTCGTAGGTTCGAACCCTACATCACCCACCATCGTCTCTTTGAATTCTTTTAGAAAATATAAATACCGCCGATAGCAGAGGGCGTTGTGTTTGATTTGAACGGCGTCTAGGCCGGTTATTAGGACGGTAAAATCCGGTCTCGTTCAGGCGGTGACGTTCGCGTGACGGCCGGCGGTCGATTCATGCACTTGGTCCCCAGAGCGGCGAGTCTGTCTGGTTTCGTCCTGACGCAGGAAAATATCAGTCCAGCGGGTGCGCACGCCAGATTGGCGCATGTTTCTTCCAAGTTCTTGCCTCGCGAGGACGGTCGAAGGCCGAATAAGAAAGGCGACCGACCGGTTTCGGA
This sequence comes from Brevundimonas sp. FV1ye28, assembly GCF_058681135.1. NCBI lineage: Bacteria > Pseudomonadati > Pseudomonadota > Alphaproteobacteria > Caulobacterales > Caulobacteraceae > Brevundimonas > Brevundimonas sp. FV1ye28. Next base: position 1,468,158 of record NZ_CM178731.1, read on the forward strand.
TGTCGGCCGGGCTTCGACCCGATCAAATCAGTGAGGGGCCGCGCACGGTTTGGCGCGACAGCGGAAGACGACTGAGACTGTTGGCCTGTCGCCTTACGAAGGCTACTCAGGGCTGGAGAAACAAGCCATTTGCCTCACCGAAGCGGAAGGTCGTAGCCTGGAACGACCCTCGTAGCGACCGTATGCTTCTCATGAGACTTGTCCGAAGCGTGGGAAGCAGCGGCACGCCCCAGCGCTGGTCGATATGACGCGCAAGTTCGCTGCAGCGTCGGTAGCCGAGGACAATCGGGCTTATACTATTGTCTGAATTTAGGATTCGGCCGCCCTCGACGCGCATGTCGCAAGATGCGGAGGCGACCCGCTGTGAGATTGCGCGGATTTCACCGCCTGCAAGATCGAGATGCGCGACGATATGACGAGCTTCTCGGTCGGTTAGTATGCCGCAAGCGGCACGCCGCTGCACGCGAAGCTGCAGGAGGGTACGGCAAAACCGGCTGACAACTTCGCTCGGTCCAGCGACGAGTTCGCCGATCCGGGTCCGTTGTCCCAGATCGCGCGCGAGTTCGGCTCCCACCAATGCCCGCGGGATCCGGGCCCAGGACGTGGCAGGCAGCGAAGCGCCTACGCCTGCAAAAAACTGCAGATGGTCGGGAGCGGCGCTGAAGGGATCTGACTGGAAGACGACGTCGCGCACGCCCGCCAAAATGACGTTCCGTATTTCCAGCCGTTCCTCAAGGAGTTGCGCGTAGACTGCGAGGCGGGCCACCATTGCGTGCGACTTCCAGTGCGGCACACGATCGGCGGCGATCACTGTCTCGACACCATGGGTGGACAGCCATGCCGTCAGGGTCGGCTCGCGGTCGACCACGAGAATCACCTGACCCGCAAACACGGCCCGCAGGGACCGCACGAAAGGCGCGATCCCCGCCAGATCGCAGCCGACGGCGCAGCCGAAAACGGCGTCACCCTCCCGCAAGATCGACGGGCCTACCATCGACGGCACCGCCGGATTGCGCGCCAGCCAGTCGCGATAGACCGTGCTCGTCATCGGCTCAGCCCCCGTCGCAGGTCGTCCCGCCGTCGCAGCGCGGTTCGGAGACCGGCCAGCCCTGGGCCGCCACGGCGATGACGATCGCGGCGAAGGCGGCGAGCACCAGGTGGGCGGTCTGGAGGATCCTGGATCGCCCCTGCAGTTCCGGGCCGCTGGTGGTCATGGCGTCTCCTCTTCTGCTGATCAGAGGGAAGACGCCGCCGCAACGTCGGAGCCTTACGGTCGCGACGGATGATTTTCGACCCCGGTTGCCAGCCGGATCGGCGAGGCGCTAAGGGGCGCGGGCATGGAAGCATCGCCCGAAAATCAGGCCGCCGGCCTTGAAGCGATCTTCGCCGAGATGCGTCCGGCGCTGGTTCGCCGCGCCGTCGCCATGGGCGCGGCGGGCGACGCCGAGGACGTGGTGCAGGACGTCTGGCTGAAGCTGCGGGCGGTCGATGCCCCGGTGGCCAGCCCCCACGCCTATCTGCTGCGCATGGTCTACACCGCCGTGCTGGATCGACGTCGGGGGGCGAGGCGGGCCGCCGCGCGCGACTTGGCCTGGTCCACCCCCGCCAACCTGCCCGAGGACGCGGTCGAACCGGCCGATGCCGAGCGCCGGCTGATCGCAGTGCAGACGCTTCAGGCGGTCGAGGCGCGACTGATCGCGCTGGGCGATCCCGCGGCGGCCATCTTCCGCCGTCACCGCATCGACGGGGTGACACAGAAGAAGCTGGCAGAGGAGTTCGACATGGGGCTGAGCACCGTCGAGAAGCATCTGCGGCGGGCCTACGCCGTCCTTCTGGACCTTCAGGGGGAACAATCGTGAGGCACATCGTGACGGGCGGCGTCCTGGAGTCATGGGGATGAGCGCGTTCGGGACAGAGATCGATCGTGAGGCGCTGGACTGGCTGGTCCGCGTCAACGATCCCGCCTTCGAGGGGTGGGCGGACTGGGACGCCTGGATGGCCGCCGATGCGCGCAATGCCGAAGCCTACTGGCGGCTGGCCGAGGTCGAGGGCGAGGCCGTCGAGGCGCTCAAATCCGCGCCGGTGCCGGGCGTGCGGCAAGTGATGCCGCGCCGCGCCTTCGCCCTGCCCCGCTCCGCCATGGCCGCAGCCTTCGCGCTCGTGGCTCTGGGCGGGGTCTGGTTCGTCTGGGACGGACGGCCGCAGCCGTGGACCATCGAAACGGCACCGGGAGAGCAGCGCACGGTTACCCTGAGCGACGGGTCCGAGGTGTCTCTTGCCGGAGCGACGCGGCTTACGCTCGACCGCAGACGCCCGCGTGATGTGAATCTGGAGGCGGGCCGCGCTCTGTTCAAAGTGACGCATGACGAGGCGCATCCGTTCGTGGTCGAGGTCGGCGATACCACCCTGACCGACCTCGGCACGACCTTCGACGTGACCCGGCTTTCCGACGGCACCCGGGTGGCTGTGTCGGAAGGCATCGTCCGGGTCGACACCCAGAACACCACGGCGACCCTGAACGCCGGGGACGGCGTGGTGGCGACACCGAACGGGCTGGAGAGCCGTTCGGTGTCGCCGGAAGACGTCGCGAGCTGGCGCGAAGGGCGGTTGTCCTACACGGGCGAGACCCTCGACGTCGTGGCTGAGGATCTGTCACGGGCGCTGAACCGGCCGATCACAGTCAGCCCCTCCGTCGGGAACCGGCGATTTAGCGGCAGCCTGACCACCACGACCGATGCCGCTAGCCTGAGGGCGCGGCTGGCGCGGCTGCTGGGCGTGTCCGTGGTCGAGAACGGCGAAGGCTGGCGGCTGGAGCCGTGACGGTGGCCCTACTGGCGGCCGGACTGATTGCGCTTCAGGCCGGGACGCCGCAGGCGTTCGACGTCCGCGCCGGTCCTGCCGCCCAGTCCGTCAACCGGCTGGCGGCCCAGGCTGGCATCGACATCGTCGTCACGACCAACCTGAGCGGCAGACGCACGCTGGATCTGCGCGGGCGCATGTCGCCGGAGGCGGCGCTGGAGCGGATGCTGCGTCCCCTCGGTGCCCGGGCGGTGCGGATCGGCGACGGCATGTACCGGGTCGAGGCGGCTCCCGCTGCGCCGCGCCGTCCGGCCGTTCGTCCCTCGCCACCTCCGGCAGAGCACGCGCCGACCCTGCTCAGCGAGGTGGTGGTCACCGCCATGCCGCCGGTCGGGCTGAGCGGAGTCTCGGGGCGAAACGCGGTGGATACCGGCGCGCTTGAGCGGGTCGAGGGAGCAGCGGCCAGCGATGCCGTCTCCGACCTGTCCGCCACGGTAGAGTCGACCCGTCAGGGCACCGGTCGCAACAAGCTGTTCATTCGCGGCCTCGCGGACTCGGCCATGAACGGCCCGCTGCAGGCGACCGTGGGTCAGTACCTCGGCGACCTGCGTCTGAACTACGGGTCGCCGGACCCGGATCTGGCCCTGATCGACGTGCGGCGCATCGAGGTGTTCGAGGGGCCGCAGGGGACGCGGTTCGGGGCCGGATCGATAGGCGGCGTCCTGCGCCTGCAGCCCGAGACGCCGGCCTTCAGCGAGACGAGCGGTCGCGTCGTGGCGGGCGCCGGCGTCACCTCGGGCGGTGCGGAAAGCGGCGAGGCCTCCCTGGTGCTGAACCGGTCGCTGGATGATCGCACCGCCGGCCGGATCGTCGCCTATTCCCGGCGTGAGGGCGGTTTCCTCGACAATCGGACGCAAGGGGTGCGCGAGGCCGACACCGTCGACACCGTCGGGGGCCGGGCCTCTGTGCGCTGGACCGACGGGACCTGGACCGTGGATGTCGTCGGGGTCGGCCAGCGGGTGTCGGCGGACGACGCCCAGACCGTGGCCGTGGGCGAGACCCGCTTCGCCAAGGCGGGCCGCGTGCTGGAGCCGTATCAGAGCACCATCGTTCTGGCCGGGGTCACCGCCCGGCGGCGCCTGGGCTCCGCGCTGCTGACCTCGGCGACCAGCATCTCGCGCCAGCAGTTGAACGAGCGGTTCGACGCCAGCCAGGTCAACGAGCCCTTCCCCGCTCTGGTCGATCGCCGGCAGACCGCGACGACCACCTCCACCGAGCTGCGCATCGACACAGACCCGATCGCCGGCTGGACCTGGTCCGGCGGCGCGGCCCTCGCGGTCGGCGAGACCCTGGTCGAGCGTCGCCGCCGCGACCTGTCGCCGACGCCGCGCCCGACCTATGGCGCCGACCTGACGCGGAGCTTCACCGAGGCGACGGCCTTCGGGGAGGCCTCGATGTCTCCTGCCTCCGACTGGCGCATCGCGGTGGGGGCGCGGCTGTCCGCCGTGAAGATCGACAGCGACGTCGACATTGTCGAACTGAGCTCGCTTCGGGCGGGCCCGACGATCGACGGCTTCGCCGTGCGAGTCACCCCCAGCCTGACCGCGCGCTGGGACGCCGCCCCCGCCGTCACCCTGTTCGCACGGGCGGAGCAGGCGGTGCGTCCGGCGGGCGTGAACGAGGCAAACGGCGCCTTTCAGCGCTACAACGGCGACCGCGTCACCCTGGTCGAGCTCGGCGCCCGCTCGGGCCGGTGGCGCGACGACCTGTCGGGCGAGATTTCCGTCGGCTGGGTCGACTGGCGCGACGTCCAGGCGGACGTCGTCACCCAGGGCGGCGATCTGGTCACCGACAACGTCGGCGACGGGGTGATCCGCTTCGTCTCGGTCAAGGGTTCGTGGACGCCGGTGCCGATGCTGGACATCTCGGGCGGCGTGTTCGTGAACGACAGCGAACTGACGCAGACGCGGTTCAGCGTCATAGGCGGCGGAACGACCGACATCCCCAACGTCGCACCGATCGGCGCACAGTTGAGTGTCGACTACAACGCCGGATCGCTGGGGAACCTGCCGCTGAGGCTCGGCGCCGACCTGCGCTACATCGGCCAGTCGCGGATCGGCGTCGGCCCCGCTCTCGACGTGCCCCAGGGCGGTTATGTCCGTTCCGAACTGACCGCGCGTCTTGGCGACGAGCGGCGCGCGGCGACCCTGCGCATCTCCAATCCTCTGAATCAGGACGGCGTCCGCTATGGGATCGGCTCGCCCTATCAGCTGGCCTCGCCCCAGGCCGTGCCGGTGCGGCCGCTGACCGTTCGGCTGGCGTTCGAAGCCGCATTCTGAAGAAATCTGGGCTCGACCGTAAGGCCCCCGCGGCCGGACGGCGTCCTTGGTTCATGGCGGCGATGCGGATGTGCACGACGCCCCGAACAGAACCCGGAGCCCCTCCCCCATGATGAAGACCACCCTCACGGCCCTCGCGGCCGCATGCGCCCTCATGCCCGCCGCCGCCCTGGCGCAAGCTCGGACTCCGGGCGAATCCCGGACCTACGCCACGCTCGGCTACACGGCCGTCGACACCGATCAGGCCGAGCTGGGCGCCGTCACCGGCCGCTTCGGCTACAAGGTCCTACCTTGGGTCGGCGCCGAACTTGAAGCCGGCGTCGGTATCGAGGACGAGAGCTTCGACGTCTCGATTGACGGCTCGGGCGTGATCGAACTGAAGCACGACGTGGCCGCCTATGCGGTCGCCTTCCTGCCGTTGGGCGATCACTTCGAAGCCCATGCCCGCATCGGCTACGGCACGACCAGCATCGAGCCCTCGGTCGCCGCCGTGAGCGTGCGCGGCGACGGCGAGAGCTTCAACTACGGCGTCGGTGCCAGCGCCTTCTTCGACGGCTGGAATGGGGTGCGCGCTGACTGGACCCGTCGGGAGTTCCAGGACGACGGCGGCGAGGCGGACACTTGGTCAATCAGCTATATCCGTCGGTTCTGAGACTGACGGCGGCGGGCAAGGCGATCAGCGTCTGGCCCGCCAGTGCCGTCAGCTTAGCTGCGCCAACTAGCGTCGACCACCCCGATCCCTCGTCGAGCCGTTCGGCTGCGACTGAACCTTTATTTTTTGAAACGCCGCTACTGGCTGATACTGTTAAAAAAAGTCGGCAGTTGCCACGGACTTCAGGGACTGATCCACTCTGGTCATTGAGACCGGAGGCGGCATGACGTTCATCTGACTGTCGGCGCGCGCTGGTCGCAGGCCACAGGGCCATATCGCTGACGACGGGCGAGAAAGCCTGATTAGCCTGAGGACGCCTGGGTCGACGCCGGCTTCTCCAGGTAACGTTTGAAGGCGAGGGCGACGAAGCCGGCGACGAGTCCCCAGAAGGCGGAGCCCAGCCCCCACAGGATCAGACCGGACCCTGTGGCGAGGAAGGTCACGATGGCGGGATCGCGGTCGCGCGGGTCGGTCATCATCCCTTCAACCGCACCGACCAGCGCCGGTATGAGCGCGAGCCCGGTTACCGAGGCGATCACCTCTGGAGGCAGGGCAAGGAAGGCGCGGACCAGGGCCGGCGCGAAGGCGGCCAGCGCGAGATAGAAACCGGCGTAGATCACCCCGGCCTGCCAGCGCCGGGTGGGATCGGGATGGGCGTGAGGCCCGGTGCAGATCGCCGCAGTGATAGCCGCGAGGTTGACGCCGTGCGCACCGAATGGGGCGCCGACCAGGCTGACGAGGCCGGTGGTCGTGATGAGGGACCCTGCGGGCGGCTGGTAGCCGGCCGAGCGAAGCACGACCAGACCGGGCAGATTCTGGGACACGAGTGTCACCACGAACAGCGGCAAAGCAAGGCTGGCAATGGCGACCGGGTCGAGTGTGGGCACGACAGGCAACAGGGTTCCGAATGTTCGGCCGGCGGCCAGCGGGGCCACGTCGTCCCTGGCAAGTGTGAAAGCGATCGCCGTGAACAGGACGAGGATCAGCGCGTAGAGCGGGACGCGGCGCCGGGCCGCCAGGAAGACGCAGACGAGAGCCCCGATCATCAGAGGGTCGGTTGCGCCCAACCGGAACAAGGTCAGACAGAAGGGGAGGAGCACGCTGGCCAGCATGGCGGATGCGATCGACGCCGGGATGCGCTCGATCAGGCGACCCAGGGCCGGGGTGATCCCGGCCACAATCATCATCACGGCGGCGGCCGCGAACACGGCCGCCGCGACTGACCAGGAGAGTCCTGCAGGAGCAGCGGCGAGCAGGGCAGCGCCGGGGGTCGACCACGCGAGGACCACCGGCATCTTATAGCGAAACGACAGTGCCGCTCCGGCTACCGCGATTCCGAGACAGAGCGCCGTCACCGCTGACCCGGTCTGTTCGACCGATGCCCCCATGGCGCCCAAGGCCTGCACCACCAGGGCAATCGTGCCGCCGAAACCGACGAAGGCGGCGATGAGGGCGGATGACCAGCACGGCAGGGGCGGTAGACGGAACATGGGATCAGCCTGCGGGAGAGCGGTTCTGGTAAGTACAGCGGAACGCTGGCGAGGTCGCGGGACCTCGCCAGCGCTGCGGGCGGGATCAGGCGAGCATCATTGCCCTTGGGCCGAGACCGCCCTGGCCGCCTGGTCGATCACGTCGGCGACGGCGTGCGGCTGCGAGACCATGGGCACGTGGCTGGCCGGGATCTCGACCTTGGTCGCGCCGATCTTTTCGGCCTGCTGGTTCAGCATGGCCGGGCTGATGGCGGCGTCCTCGGTGGCGACGATGAACCAGCTGGGGCGCGTCCTCCAGGCGGCCTGGGTCACCGGCGTGGCGAAGGCCGACAGGGCGATCGGCACCTGGGAATCGCGCATGAAGGCGGCCTCTGCGTCGCTCAGGTCGGCGGCGAAGCCTTCCTTGAAGCGCTCGAGGTTGAGGAAGCCAAAACCGTCAGGCTGTTCGTCAATGACGAAGGTCGAGGGAATGCCGAAGCCTGCGTATTGGTCGCCGGCCGTTTCGCCCACATCCGCAGTCAGGGCCGACACATAGACCAGGCCCTTGACCTTGTCGTCGACGCCAGCCTCGGTGATCACCACCCCGCCCCAGGAGTGACCGACGAGGATCGTGCCGCCGTCCTGGCGGGCGAGAGCGCGGCGGGTGGCGGCGACGTCGTCGGCGAGCGAGGTCAGGGGGTTCTGCACGATCGTCACCCGGTAGCCGCGGGCTGTCAGGTCGTCATAGACCCCGCGCCAGCCCGAGCCGTCGGCGAAGGCGCCGTGCACCAGCACGACGTTGCGGACCGACTGGTCGGCCGGCAGGGTCGAGGTCGTCTGGGCCTGGGCGGCCCCGCCGATGCTGGCGGCGCCGACGGCGGCGAGAAGGATGTTGCGGAACTTGATCATGGGGTGGTCCTTTCCTTGGAAATGGCAGGCCTCGGCCTGCCCGATTGAGAATGTTACGCCGCGAACTATTATCGCGATAAGTTTGATATCGCGGAGAGGTCGCGCCTTGTCAAACAGAAAATTATCGCGATATGTTTTTTCTCGCGAAACGTCGCGTCCTGGAGTGTTTTGATGACCCGACAGACCGGACCCATCCCGATGGAGGACCAGCTCTGTTTCACCGTCTATTCGACGAGCATGGCGATCCAGCGAGCCTACAAGCCCCTGCTCGACGCCCTGGGCGTGACCTACCCCCAGTACCTCGTCATGAACGTGCTGTGGCGCGAGGACGGCCGAACGGTTGGCGACATCGCCGAGGAGCTGGCGCTGGAGCCGAGCACCATGACCCCGCTGCTAAAAAGGCTGGAGGCTTCTGGCCTGGTAAGCCGGATGCGTAACCCGGGCAATGAACGCCAGGTCGTCATCACGGTGACCGATGAAGGCCGCGCTCTGAAAAAGAAGGCGGGGTGCCTAGCCGAGGCCCTGCTCGAACATTCGGGGGCGACGCCGGCTGAACTGGGCGAGATCAACGGACAAATGAAGGGTCTCCGGGACGCCATCTACGAGAGCCTCGGCGGGCGGAAGACGCCGGGCGGCTAGGTCCTCACCCCGACCTGATACGAGGGGATCGTGGCTGCCCTGCATCAGCAGACGGTGTCCGGGGCAAGCACCGTCCCATTGGCTGACGTCTCCTGAATCCAGGTGCGTATCGCAAGGTGGCCTCGGTGACTTCGGCCGTCATCAGTGACGTGAAGCGCCCGGACCGACCCTCGATCGCCCATCAGACATGCCCGACCCCGGGGGCTGAAGAGCCGCCCCCGGGCAAGCCGATCCGATCTGAAACGGGGATCAGGTGAACGAGGCCTGCCGTCGAACGTCCTCAGCCACGGGAAGCAGACCCGGCGACGCGTGGGGCGCCACGACGCTGAAGCCGAGGCCGTCGCGCGACCACGTCACACCGTCCAGCGCGCCGTAAGATTGTTCGGACATGGACCGGTTCTTCTCGACCTGCATCGGTCGCATCATCACGGCCAGCCGACCGCCCGCGGCGCCTTCATAGATGAACAGGGCGGCGGGACCATTGGGGGTGGTTACCAGCCGGCCGCCGAGGAAGCGATAACCGGCGCTCTGCAGGTCCGGCGGCTGCACCGGCGTGTCGAGACGTTCGGACACCCAGCGGGTCAAGGTCGTGCGCTGGTCGGAGGCCAGTTCAACCGGGCGAAGCGTGTCGGAGGCATAGACCACATAGTTGTCTGCGGCCTCCCGGCCGAGGGCCTGAATTCCCCGCGCGGGTGGTGAAACAGCCTCCCGCCCCACCCAACCCGACAAGCCGCCGATGAAGAGAATAGCCGCGGCGGCCGCGATCTGACGTCTTCCGGCCAGCGTCTTCCGCCGGCGCTCTACAATGGCTCTCAGGCTGAGTTCCGCGGGCAGAGGTTGATCCGCGAACGGGGCCAGCGCGTCACGCAGCGCCTCGCCCTGTTCGCCGTAGGCCGCGAACCTGCCCTGTGCCTCGGGGTGGGTGTCCAGATAGCGGAGCACCGCATCGCGCCGGCTCTCCTCCAGCACTCCATCGAGAAATGCATGGAGGTCGTCTTCGCTAATCGGGCGGTCCCCGGTCATTTGACCCTCCTTAGATGGGATTTGACGGGCGTGTCGGTGGTCATCGCACTGGCCAACCGAGCGCGTCCGCGCGAGAGCCGCGACATGACGGTTCCTGGCGGTACGCCGAGAATGCGGGCCGTCTCCGCATAGGACAGACCTTCAACCGTCACCAGCAGGATCACCGCTCGATATTCGTCCGGCAATTGGTCCAGCGCCCGCAGAACGTCAGAGCGTGCGAGGCCATACTCCTGGGCGGGTGCCACGGACAGAAACGCCGGATCCACCGTCTCGATGGGTGCCATCGTCCCCCTTCGGCGAAGGGAACGCCAGCGATCCACCGCCAGGTTATGCAGTATGGAGTAAAGCCAGCTGCGCGTATCGCCATCGGCGCGGCGCTGCCCCCAGCGGGCGACCGCGCGCTCCAGGCAATCCTGGACCAGGTCATCGGCCTCGGACGCATTGTGGACCAGGGCGTTGGCGTATCGCCGCAGCCCCGGGATCACCGGCTCGATCAACCGTCCCATATCCGTCATGCGCTTATCCTAGGGCGCCGGAACCTGGATCTGAACCGGGGCGCCAGGCATGGCCGCCGCGCCGGGCGCGATGACCAGATAGCGACGGGATGCGCCCTGATCGGCGCGAACCTGCTGGCGGATCGGCCCCAGCGCATTGACGATGGCGGCGCCGGCCGGATTGGTCGTAAAAGCGGCGATGGGCTCCAGAGGGCCGGACCCGTCTGCTGCGTCCGCCAAGGCGAGCACATAGGGGGACCGCGGCGTCAATCCCGACACCGATCCCTGAAGCACCTGGATCAGGCCCTGGTCGTACAGACTGATGGTGGTGCCGACCTCCGCGCCGTCGCCGGCGCGGAGGTGGACAAGTACCGGACCCGCGCCCGACCGGGGCTGAAGGTTACCGTCGCCGGGACCTGCGGGAACCGCGCCGGGTACATAGACGACGGCCTGTGGGGCCTGGCCGATGCCGATATTGGTCACGACCGTGTTGGAGGCGGTGTCGATCACCGCCAACTCCCCTGCGTTCTCCAGACCGACATAGACGCGCGATCCGTCCGGCGAGGCCCACAAACCGTGCGGCAGGGCGCCCACGGGAATCGTCGCGATGGGGCTGAAGTCATCGGTGCGGAAAACCTTGACGGTGTTTTCTCCGCCCACCGTCACATAGGCGAACTGGCCGTGCTCGGTTCGGGCGAAGTTGACGTGATTGGTTAGGGGCCCGGTATCCAGTGTGGTGAGCACGTCGAACGGAGGACGGGCGTTGAACGCCACCGTCTTGCCGATGTCCTTCAGGGTGAACCACACCTGTGACCCGTCCGGAGCGGCGGCGATATTGGGGCAGAAGGCGCTGGGCTGGGTCACCTCGCCCACGACCTCATGCCTGGCGGTGTCGACCACCACGGTCGTGGGGTTGAAGGACGAGCAGATGTAGCCGTAGCGGCCGTCCGGCGAGAAGATGGTCATGCCCGGCCCGCCGGGCGTCGTGATGCGACGGATTTCCGCATAGCTGACCGGGTCGATCACCGAGATATAGTCCTCGCCGCGAACCGTAACCCACAGCTCCTCGCCGTCAGGCGTGAAGAAGGCCTCGTGCGGCGATCGACCGATATAGGTCACATGCTTCACGGCGTTCGTGGCGGTGTCGATGAAACTGACCGAATTGGAGCCGATCGACACCACGGCCAGGGTCCGGCCGTCAGGGGAGAAGCCCAGGCCGTGGACCAGCAACTGACCCCTGTACAACGGGCTGAGATTGCCGGGCGCCGGATCGCCCAGGCTTATCAGCCCCACCAGACGGTTGGTGGACGGATCGGTGACGGAGACGGTGTTTGAAAACTGCTCCGCCGCATAGACGCGGTCGGCGTCGGAGATCGGGACCGTCGGGACGGTCTGGGCGTGAGCGGAGGCCGCGAGCAGGACGGTCGACAGGCCGGTCGCGACGAGGGTTTGGCGCGGCATTGGATCAGCCTCCGTGATGATGTGCGGATCGCCCGTCGGCGGAAATGGCAGGCGGATGAGTCGGCGCGGGGTAGGACGCGGGCGGCGGGTCGCCGACGGCCAGGCGCAGGGCGGCGATTTCCTGCTGCTGCTCGACGATGATCTCCTGGGCGAGGCGACGGATCTGTTCGTTCTTGCTGTGGCGAAGCACCGCCACGGCCATGTCGATTCCGCCCTGATGGTGCGGGATCATCATGGCTGCGAAGTCCCTGTCGATGTCGCCCGTCGGCTGGATCTCCATGGCGGCGTGCATTCGCGCCATGGCCGCCTCGTTCTCGGCCAGGAACTGCTCTGAAGGCGTACTCGCCGCCAGGGGCGTGAACAGGCCGAACACGGCGCACGCGGCGAACCGGCTCACGGACTTGCGGCAGGAGATGATCGACATTGATCGCGGCCTCTGATCGGAAGGTGGAGTTGATCAATGGACGTTGCGAGACGGCCCTTTATTCCCGCGGCTGGCCGACAAATCTCCGGTCCGGCTCCGATCCAACTCGGGTGAGAAGCGCCTCGAGGGCCGCGAAACGGTTTTGGACGGCCGGTGAAGCGAGGGGCTCGACGGTGACGACAGGCAGGCCTGCTGCGTCCCGGACCTCAATCGTCAGAGGGATCCCGAACCGGGTGGAAAGCGTGCTCCAGGCCGACAATTCGGCGAGGTCCTCGCCGGCGGTGGCTGTGGCGTAGAGGGAGACAAAGGGTGAAGCCGACAGCGCTCGGTAGAGGGCCGGGCTTTGCGACGTCGGTATTGGCGGTCCCCGCCGATAGACGGACGTTCCTATTGGTCCAGCAGCATAGGTCTCCGCCAGATCCCGATAGCCGGTCCACAGCGCACCGAAAGGGACAAGGTTCGTCGAGATTCCGAATTCCTGGTCGACCACATGGGCCGCTTCGTGCAGCAGCAGATAGGGAAGCGCAGGCGTGGCGCCCGCCAGGACGTGAACGCTGTAGCCGGAGCCATCCTCGGTGAAGAGCACCGCCTCCTTCTGGGTCAGAAACTCGCTCAGGGTCTTGTCGAGCACGTCCGCGCGCAGGGTGATCTCGAACAGGACCTTTCCATTAGGCCCGTCGTAGGCTCGGGTCAGCGCTGTGCCTGTGCTGGAAGGGGCGGCGATGAAGCTGAGACGGCCCAGGCGGCGCTCCAGGACCTGCAGATGCAGAGGCGGCAGGTCCGCGATCGCGCGTTCGACCAGCGCCCATTCGCGCCCGGTCAGTCGGTGCGCCTGGGCGTTCACCGCGCCCGCCTGCCGATAGGCTGCGATCGTCTCGTCAGATGGCGGCGTGATCCGCTCCCGCAACATTGCGGCTGGGTCGGCGCTGGCGCTCCTCCCGGGTGCGTGCTGTGTATCGCTCTGGGCCCCGGCATGATCGACCCCGGTCAGGGCGAGCAACGCCAGGACCGCCACCGCGAGCAAAGGCTTCTGTTTGATCCCACCCATCGGTTTGACGATCCTCATCTCCTGCATCAGTCGATCGACGACACGCTCAGGGCCCGGGCCGCGGCTATAAAGGCCTTCAGGGCGGCAGTCTGGTTTCGTCGGCTCGGATAGTAGACGCAGATGGCGAGGCGGGGCGGCGTCCAGTCCTCGAGCACGCGGACGAGCCGCCCGGCGGCGATGTCATCGCGAACGTCAGCCTCTATCATGAAACCCAGGCCGGCGCCGCCGAGGAGCGCGGTGTGAACCAGATAGGGCTCGTCGAGCGTCATGGGCCCTTCAACGTCCACCTCGAGGGGCTGGCCGTCCTTCTCGAACTGCCATTTGTAGATCGCCCCCTTGGGCAGCCTGACCCGCAGACATCGGTGCGCGGGCAGGTCAGCGGGCGAAAGCGGCTTGGAGTGCTGCTCGAAATAGGCCGGGGTTGCGACCACGGCGAAGGCCATCCGCGGTCCGACGGGAACGGCGATCATGTCGGTCGGGACGAGGCCGACCACCCGGACGCCGAGATCGAACCCGTCCGCGACGATGTCGGCCAGTCGCCCTTCGGTGACGAGGTCGATGTGGACCTGGGGGTTCTCACGCACGAACGGCAAAATCAGGTCAGGCAGGATGTAGCGGGCCGCGGTGGCGAAGGCGTTGATGCGCAGGGTGCCGGAGGGAACGGCTTGCCGGGATCGCGCAATGTCCATGGCGGCGTGGATTTCTTCCAGCGCCGGTCCGGTCTGGCTGACGAAGATCCGTCCCGCCTCGGTGAGGGAGACGCTCCGGGTCGTCCGGTTGAAGAGGCGCACGCCCAGGCCGGTCTCAAGCTTGCCGATCGCATTGCTGAGGGCGGTCGCCGATATGCCCAGATCCGCCGCCGCCGCCCTGAACGACCCGCGCTGAACGATGGCCGCGACAGCGTCCAGATCTCCGAGCGTCGTGCCGCGCATCATCCCGTCTCCGGACTGTCGAGGTCTCCCTGTAGCGGGATGACCGCCGGGCTCCAAGGGTGAGGTGCCTCAGGCGGCCCCGGCGGTTTTGCCGCCGGAGCCGCCATCAAGAGGCTGTGCTCGCTTCTTGACCGCCGGTCTGGCCTGCCGGCGGGCTCGTCGAACCCGCGATGGTTCACTTCCTGAAGAAGGCCAGCAGGTCCGCATTCACGATTTCCGGGTTGATCGTGCACATGCCGTGGCTGAGACCCGGATAGATCTTGAGCTCGCCTTGGCGGAGCATGGGGGCCGCCAGCCGGGCCGACGTTTCGACCGGCACGAGTTGATCGTCGTCACCGTGAAGGACGAGCGTCGGTACCGAAATGGCCCGTAAATCTTCGCTGAAGTCCGTCTCCGAGAAGGCCTTGATGCAGTCGTAGTGCGCCTTTGCGCCGCCTTGCATGCCTTGACGCCACCAGTTGGCGATGATGCCCGGCTGCGGGGTCACGCCCGGGCGGTTGAAGCCGTAGAAGGGCCCGCTCGGCAGATCCCAGAAATGCTGGGCCCGGTTGCCCGCCAGCGTTTCGCGGAAACCGTCGAAGAGTTCGAGCGGCAGACCGCCGGGATTGCCCGCCGTCTTGATCATGACGGGCGTGACGGCGCCGATCAGCACGGCCTTCGCGACCCGTCCGCCGCCTCCATGTCGGGCGACATAGCGCGCCACCTCGCCCCCGCCGGTCGAGTGACCGACATGAATGGCCGATCGCAGGTCGAGCGCGGCGGCCAGGTCGGCGACATCAGCCGCATAGTGGTCCATGTCATTGCCGGTATCTGTCTGCGCCGAGCGGCCGTGGCCGCGGCGGTCATGGGCTATGACGCGATAGCCCTCGCCCAGGAAGAACAGCATCTGGCTGTCCCAGTCATCGGCGGACAACGGCCAGCCATGGTGGAAGACGATCGGCTGGGCGTCCTTCGGGCCCCAGTCCTTGTAGAAGATTTCCGTTCCGTCGCGGGTCTTGATCGTGGTCATTGTCGAAGCTCCAGGGTTGTCGACAGGGGTTGGAAAGAGAGCTGCGACCGCCGAAGCGGGCAGGCTCAGGGCGACGCCGGTTGCGCCGCTCACCGCCAGCAGTTGGCGCCGGGTGGTGGCAGGTACGGAGTCGTGTTGTGTGGTCATGTTCTGCCTCCAGGCCTTGTCGGTGAGTGGCTCCTGCAGCTGACGGTGCCCGTGCGTCCGGCGAGCCGCCAGACGCCCTGCAGGTCGAGACATCTCATCTTTGGTGTCAGTCAGCCGCCGCGTTGAGGGAGCTCGACCCGATCAGCGACGCGTGCCTTCAGGCCCCGTGGAGCTCTTGGTCCGCGACGGGATCTCGGAGGCCGGCACGAACCTCAGGGCCGAGACGGCGTCCACCGGCTCCGGCGTCAGTTCAACGCCACGTCCCTCGAAAGAGGCGTCGAGCAGGATGCGGAGAGAGCGATTGGTCTCCATCGGCAGCATCGAGATCATGCAGACCTCTTCCAGCGACGCCGACTCGGCGACGTCGATGAGCTCATCCCGGAGGTCCTCGCGGGTGTAGGTGATGATATAGTTGTAGTCCTGTTCGAGGGTGTACAGCTTGTGCTCGCGCAGGCTCTCCGGGGCGTCGCTGTCCTTGAAGTTCCACAGGAACTTGGCGGGGCCGCCGACGACCGGGCCGCCGAAGATCAGCTGACGCGCCATGAGGGCGTCCATGATGCGGAAGGCCTGTGAGGTCTGTTCCGCGCTGATGAAAACTTGGTAGTACTGCATGATGATCGTCCTTTGGGTTGGTCGTTCGCAGCGGGCGGAGGGTGGCGGGAGCCGACCGATCGACCATTGCAACGATCCCAAGGTACGGGTCAGCCGTTGTCGCGAGAACTGGGATTAACCGGGATGGCGCGTCCCAGTTTCGCGGATAATCAGCCCCATTGTCCCGCAGCGGGAGCCAACATCCGGGCCCGATCTTGCTGCTATGGCCGCTCTGGCGGGGGTGCGACTATGGGGCCGTTGAACACTGACGGCACCAAGCCGCCCTGGCCAAGACGGCGGTCTCAGGCCTTTTCCAAAGCGACGGCGTCGCGTTCGATCAGACGATCGCGCACCTCGGCCGGAGCCTCCTCCGCCCAGGTCAGGAGCCTGTCCAGAACTGGACACAAGGCCTGCCCCCATTCGGTGAGGGAATACTCCACCTTGGGCGGGACCTGCGGATACACGATGCGGGCGACCACTCCGTCGGTCTCCAGTTGACGCAGCTGCTGGATCAGCATCTTCTGGGACACGCCGGGAATGGCTCGTTCAAGCTCCGAGAACCGTCGCACATTCGAGCCGAACAGCTGGAACAGGATGACCAGCTTCCAGCGGCCCTCCAGAATGCGGATGACGTTGTGGGCGCTGCCCGCCGCTGTCTGCGGCGTATAGTCGACACGCTTACCTTCAGGTGTGTTGCTGACTTTTTTGTCCGTTCTTGTCATTCGCGGAGCTTATTTCCAGTTTTCCGACACCACAACTGTTGTCCCGGGAGACACCGATGACGCCTTCACTGCCCAAACCCATCGCCGACTATGTGGAGGCTAACGCCCGCCTCGACGTAGATGGCATGCTCGAACCCTTCGCCGCCAATGCCGTCGTGGAAGACGATGGTGGACGTCACAGCGGTCATGCCGAGCTGAGGCTCTGGCTGGAGCAGGCGACGATCGCTGCGAAGGCGGTCTTCACCCCTGACGCCGTGCGTCACGAGCAAGGCCGGGTCGTGGTCGAAGGCCCGACATACGGAGACTTCAAGGGGAGCCCGATCCGCTTCACGATGCGCTTTACGCTCGACGACGACGCCATACAGGCGTTGGAGATCACGGCGTGACCGCCCTTCCCGACCCGACGGAGTTCGAGGGCAAGCGCGTCCTCGTCACGGCCGGAACCAAGGGGGCCGGCCGTGCGACCGTGAAGCGGTTCCTGGCGGGTGGCGCAAGGATCATCACTGCGGCCCGCGCGGCTCCGGACGATCTGGAGGGCGTGGAATTCGTCAAGGCCGACCTGACGACCGCCGAGGGGTGCGCGACCCTCGCCGAGGCCGCCGACCGCCGTCTCGGCGGCGTTGACGTCCTGGCCCATGTCGTCGGCGGTTCCTCTTCGCCCGGCGGCGGCTTCGCGACCCTCACGGATGATCACTGGCGCGCGGAGCTGGACCTGAATCTGATGCCGGCGATCCGGCTGGATCGTCTGCTGATCCCGCAGATGATCGCGCGGGGATCAGGCGCGATCGTCCACGTCTCTTCCATCCAGGCGACGCTGCCGCTGCCGGAATCGACCACCGCCTACGCGGCGGCGAAGGCGGCGCTCGAGACCTACAGCAAGTCGTTGTCCAAGGAGGTCGGGCCTAGGGGCGTACGGGTCAATGTGGTCTCTCCCGGCTGGATCCAGACGGAAGCCTCCGATGCCCTGATGGAGCGGATCGCGGCCAGCACGGGCGGCACCCTCGATGAGGCGCGACAGAGCGTGCTGGCCGGGTTGGGGGGTATTCCCCTGGGACGTCCGGCCCAACCTCAAGACGTCGCCGAGCTTATCGCCTTCCTCGCGTCTGATCGGGCGTCCGCCATTCATGGCGGCACATTCGTGATCGACGGCGGCACAATACCGACGACCTGAGGAGCCGGCGGGATTAACTGTGTGCTTGGTTGCCGGTTCGCCTCGCATGTCAGGGCCCGTTCGCGGTTCCCAGATACCACCTCCGCCAGGCGGACCAGGCCTGCCGTCGGACCTCCGGGGCGACGGCGATCGCTTGCCCGGAGGCGCGAGGGGGGGCGCCAATGGACCTATCGCGGCCGACCGCTTTATCTCTGGAGCGGAGACGATCGAGTGGGCGGTGCGGACACAAACCGGTCCCAACCAGGCTTCGGGGCGTCGAAGGTGTCGTCGGGACTCGCCACCGGCAACAGGCGGCCGATCGCCATCACAGGCGCCATCGAAGAGCCAGACTGAAATTCCGTCCAGCCCGTCCCAGTTGCAGCAGTCGGCCCTCACGGCCCTCCCACGACAAGTCCGTCGTGTCAGTCAGGTTGGTCGCGCCCAGAACCAGTTGCGCCCCAGGCCCCACCTCCCAGGTCGCCTGAGCATCCAGATAGCCGGCGGGGGCCACCACGAACGAACTGATCCCACCACCCTGCATGTCGGCCTCGGAGACGAAGGCCGAACGCCAGGACCAGGACAGGTTCAGACCCAGGGGCCTGCGCTCGTAGTAGGGATTGAACGACCAGGCGAAGTCCGACACCCCGGCCAGGTCGCGCCGCAGGCCGGTTTCCCGTTCGGTGGCTTCCGCCCGGGTCCAGGTGGCGCTCGCCCACAGGCCCAGGCCGGACCGCAGGCGGTGGTTGAAACCCAGTTCCAGCCCGGTTGTCCGGGCCCGGCCAGCGTTGCGGGGCCGCGACATGATCACCTCGGCGGCGACCGGACCGCCGGCCCGGGTTTCGAACACCAGCCGCTCCTGCGCCTCGACCGTCAGGATGAAGTCGTCGATCGACTTGTGGAACACCGCCACGCTCAGTGCGCCGCGCGGGAAGCTCCACTCCCAGGACAGGTCGTAGTTGGTCGACAGATAGGGCCTGAGCGTCGGATTGCCGCCGACCCCGGTGAAGATCGTGCCCGGCTCCGGATCATTGATCGCCGCCTGACCGAGATCGAAGATGGACCGCACCAGGGTGCTGGCCGGCACAGTGGCCGAGCGCAGGTCCGCTAGGGAGGGCCGGGTGATCGAGCGCGACACCGCCAGTCGCACCAGCCGGTCCTCGTCGAACTCGACCACCAGATTTGCGCTGGGCAGCCAGACCCTGTGAGACCCCGAATAGGTTTGACGCCGGACCTCGATGGCCCCCGCGGGGTTGACGCCGAGGATGGAGCCGTCGACCTCGGTCCGGGTCTCGACCCCCCGGACTCCGAAATTGCCGAACGCCGGCAGGCCGGCGAGAGCCCCGGCGACATCGAACCGGACATAGGCCGCCGCGACCCGCTCACCCACGCCATAGGAGTTTTGCAGATCGGCTCCGGTCGGGATCAGGTCGCGCGGGCGCGGCGAGATCCCGTCGAACTCGCCGGGGATGACGAACGCGGAGTCGAACCAGCGGGAATCCGCAGTCACCCAAGGGCCGGGAGGCGTTTCCAGCAGATCGGCGAACACCTCATCCGGCGTGGTCAGTGCGTAGGCGTCGGCGTCCATGTCGAGCCCGGGGCGGAGGAAGGCCTCGCGATCGCGCCGCTGATAGTCACGGCTGCGGTCGCTGAACTGGACGCCGAACTTCACCGCAGACAAGCCGAGGATGTCGCGGCGTCCCTCCAACGATCGCCGTGCATCGACCCTGGCCGTCAAGTCGTCATCGCGGGACTCCACCGCCCTCACATGAAGTCGCGGCGGTCCGAGCGCGGCCGGGTCCAGCAGATCCATGGCGGTGGACAGTCGGGCCGCCCGACGGCTGTCGGCGGCGTCGCCGAGTTCGAAGACATAGGGGACACCGTCCGGCGACGGCGCCGAAATACGCTGCAAAGGCCGGTCCAGCACCGAAAGCGCCATGGAGGCGCTCAGCCGCGGCGTGATCCGCCATTCGCCCGGGCGCCAGACGGCGCCGACCGAGCCGGCCAGGTTCAGATGCGACTGATCCGAAAACTCCGTATTGTTGTCGATCTCGCCGTCGGTGACCTCGCCGGCCACCACCGCGCCGTCGCGAACCGTCATCGCGCCCCACGGCGCCAGCAGCCGCTCGCCCAGTCCGAAGACCAGCCGGTCCTCGCGGATGGCGTTATCGAAGGTCGAGGCGAGGGCGTCGAGATCCAGCGACAGGACCGGCGAAAGCCGCCAGTCGGCGCCGAGGAAGGCGCTGCGCCGCCGGCGGTCCTCGCGCTCGACCGTCGTGCGGACATCGTTCGGCACGGCGACGGTCTGGCCATCGACGACGAGGTCGCGATAGCGCTGGATCTGAAACCGGTCGTACAGCACCGACCGCTCCTCCTGCGCCACGCCCGCGACCAGGCCGCGGTCGCCGTCGGCCGACACTAGACGGCCGGCGAGCGACACATCGGGGCCGATGCGGCGGGTCCGCTGTTCCAGGCCGGCACCCGTCCGCAGCGTCAGGAAGGGATCGCCGTCGAGCCCGCCCACGGTCTCGATGTCGATATTGGCCCCGATGCCGCCATCGACCAGGTCCGGCGTCGATGACTTGGTCAGCCGCGCCCCCGCCAGCAGGTCGGCGGACAGGGCCCGGAAACGGAACTGGCGACCGCTCTGGGTCGAGTTGCGGATGTTTTCGTTGAAGGCCACCGGGGCGCCGTTCAAGGTCACCGACTGGAACAGAGGGCCCAGCCCCCGGACGCTGACGAACTGCCCCTCCCCGACCTCGCGCTCGATGGCCACGCCGGGGACGCGTTGCAGGGCCTCGGCCAGGTTGGCGGCAGGCAGTTCGCCGATCCGGGCCGCCGAGACCCCATCCGAGATCACGTCGGCCTCGCGCTTGCGGCGCACCGACTCGTCGATCTGGTCGGACAACCGCCCCAGCACGACCACCGGCTCCAGCTCGGTCGCTTCCGCTTCCGGCGTGGGAGGCGGAGCGGTCGCTGTCGGCCGGGCATCAACCCAGACGCGCACTCCGCGGGCTCCGACAAACCGGTAACGCAGATCCGAGCCGTTCAGCATGCGCCCCACCGCCGATCGCCACGACATCCGCCCCCGCACAGCCCGCGTGCGCAGCCCGGGTCGCGGCCCGAGGAACACAAGTTCGCAGTCAGCGGCCAGACACAGTTCAACCAGCGCTACGGAGGCGTTCTGCGCAGGGATGTCGAGGTCGCGCAGTTCCGCGATCTGGGCAGGAGCCGGCGAAGCGGCCAGCGCCAGGCCGAACGCCGCCGCCACGCCGACCGGCAGCGATGGTGCAAGCGGTTTCACGCAGCAATACCCAGTCAAGACAGCGGCGGGAGCAGCCGCCCCCTTAGCGGCGTGGCGTGACAGGTCTGCGATAGCCTCTGTTCATTCGGCGCGGATCAGGGTCCGGCCGTCCGGCGTGTTCTCGACCGTGATCGGCAACAACTGGTCCATCCGCTCGACCAGCGTCCCCTCTCCCGACAGCGGCAGGACGGCGGTCACCCGGGAGCGGGCCAGGCGGGAATCGTCGACCACCAGCGGCCGGTCGGCGTAACGGCCGGCGGCGATCACCACCTCGGACAGGGGGACGTCACGGAACACAAGCCGCCGCTTGCGCCACGCGGTCATTGTCTCGACGTCGACCGGTTCGGGGCGGCCGGGGCCGGCCGCCGTCAGCCTCAGTCTCTGCCCGGGCAGAAGGGCAACGGCGTCGGCTAGGGCGTCCCTGTCCGCGGCGTCCCGCGTGCCGACCGAGACCCGGCCCTCCAGCAGGGAGACCTCGCCGCTCGCGTCGGTGAGCGCGGTGACGAACCGTGTGCCGGTGACGATCACCCTATGATCCGACACCGTCACCTGGAAGGGCAGGTCCTCATAGTGCGCCACCTCGAAATAAGCCGCTCCACGTTCCAGATCGACCCTTCGGACGTCGTCGGTCAGGGCGACGCGGATCGCAGAGTCGGCGTCCAGGGTCACGGAGGAACCGTCGGCCAGCACCACGTCGAGCACCTCGGTCGGCGGGCTCTGATAGAGCTGGCCCTGGGGCGACGACGGCAATATCAGGACCGTAGCGACGAAGGCGGTCACGACGGCCGCCAACGCGCCGGCCACGGCCGGCCACGCCGACCGGCCCGCGGCGCTGCGGGCGCGGCCGGCTTGCGGTCTGATGTCGGCGAGGTCGCGGGCGAAGGCCCCGCGCAGCGGCTTCAGCGCGAGGCTGTCGGCCTTGGCCGCCTCATAGTGGGCGAGATGGGCGGGGTCCGCCTCCAGCCAGTCCATAAAGGCGACCTGGTCGCGCGCGTCGACGTCCGGCCGGCTCATGCGCGCCAGCCAGTCCTCGGCCGTCTGCGGCCGTCGGTCGAACAGGGCCGTCAGGCGGTCCATCATGGGCGCTCGCATCTCCTCATCGAAGGCGCTTCCGGACGGTCGCCGCGATTCCCTTCACAAGGCACAACGATCCAGCGGGTGAACACCTCAATGCTCCCGGGATTTTTTCAGTTGGCGGAGCGCTTCTGCGACGTATTTCTCGACCATACTGACCGAAACCCCCAGCCGCGCGGCGATCTGGCGATAGGTCAGGGCCTCGAAACGGTGCAACAGGAAGGCGTCGCGGCAACGCGGCGGCAGGGCGCGGATGACCGCCGCGGCGGCGGCCAGGTTCTGACGCTGGATCAGGCGGTCGTCGGCCGGACTGGCCTCGCTGGCGAGGGCTCGGGGGCCGGCGTCCAGCGCGTGCACGTCGTCGTCCGTGCGCCGGCGCGAGTCGCGGCTCTCGGCCTTCCAGCGGTCGTTCTGCAGATTGCGAGCGATGACGAACAGCAGCGGCCGGGCGTCCGGCGTATCCAGCTGGTGGCCGGCGCGGTGGAAACGCAGGAAGGCGTCCTGCACCACATCCTCCACGTCGGCGGCCGCCCCGCCCTTGCGGGTCAGCCAGACGATCAGTTCGCGGCGCAGATCGGCGACGACGGCTTCAGGCGACATGGCACCCTTTCCGCCGCGCCGGACATGCGAAGACGCCCCCTCGCGAGGAGGGGGCGTCCATGCAGGCGGGACTTGCGGGGATCAGAAGCTTGCCCGCAGACCGAAGGACACGCGCCGGCCCGACAGTTCGTAGGTCGTCGGGAACGCCGGATCCATCGTGTAGCCGGTGGTCGCCTCGTCGGTGATGTTGATGCCCTCGACATTCAACTGGATAGAGTCGTTGAGATTGTAGCTGAGCGAGATGTCAGTCTGGCCATAGGCGTCGCGCCAGATCGGATACATTTCATAGCCGATGCCTTCGACGTACTTGTCCTTGAAGTTGTAGGACGCGCGCGCCTGGAAGCGGTCGTTCTCATAGAAGAGGGTGACGTTGTAGGTGGACTCGGCCAGTCCGACCGGCGGTGTCGGGATGTCGAGGTCTGACTCTCCGGTCAGCGAACTGTCCAGGATTGTGTAGTTGGCGTTGATGCCAAAGCCCTCCAGCGGGGCGAAGAACAGGCCAAACGGAACGACGGCGACCAGTTCGACGCCGCTGATCTCATAGGATCCTTCGGCGTTCACCGGCTGATAGACGTCGAACTCATACACGCCGTCGATCGTGCCGTTGGCGTTGTATTTGGTGACGTTGGGCACGGTGCCGGTCAGTTCGTTGCGGACAACGCCCTCGATCTCCTTCCAGAAATAGGACACGGCCAGCAGGCCGCCTTCCGGAAGGTAATGCTCCAGTCCCAGTTCCCATTGCTTGGCGTAGGTCGGCTCCAGACCCGGGTTGCCGTCGGTGAAGCGGAAGGAGTTGAAGTTGGCGGTGCGCTTGTAGGCCAGATCGGTCAGAGCCGGACGGATCAGGGTTTCGGAGGCGGCGCCGCGGAACACCAGACTGTCCGTCAGATCGGCGGAGAAGTTGATAGCCGGCAGGACCTTGTCATAGGTCCCCTCGCTGGACACGGGCTCGGGTGTGTAGCCGATGGTGCCGTTCGGGTTTTGGATCTGGAAGAATCCCGCAGACTCAACGGTGGTGTCGACGTAGCGGACGCCGCCGTTGACCGCGACCGGAACCGGGCCCAGGTCGAAGTCCAGATCAGCCATGGCGTTGAGGCTGACGACTTCTTCCGACACTTCGTAGAACTGACCCGGATCGAACGGCGTGACGAACCCGTCGTAGCGGAAGGTCTCACGCGCGTATTCATTCGACACCTGGCTCCAGGTCAGTTCCCGCGCGCTGTAGGCGCCGCCGGGCACCAGATCGGAGATGGACGTAAGCGGGCTGTCGGCGAGGGTCCGCCGATTGACGTAGGAGGCGTCGCCCGGTCCGGGGCCCTGGATGTTCAGCTGGCCGTATTGCCGGTCCTTAGTCTTGTCCGTGTAGCGGGCGCCGAACTGCACGCGGCTTAGGGCCGGGAAGAAGTCGAGCGACAGGTCTTTGGTGAGGTCGATCTGGGCAGCGTATTTGTCGTCATTGACGCTTTCGAGATTGGTCTCGTAGGCCTCGAACAGATACCGCTGCGGCGCATTGTACATGTCGATCGTCGCCGGGTTGGCGCTCGGGATGGTCTCGCCGCCTGTCTCAGTCCAGCGAGTCCGCGACGGCGCATACGCGACGTGCTTCAGGTTGGCGAAATCGATCGTCCGCTCGGCGCCCGAATAGCCGGCCAGGGCGTGCAGGCTCCAATCGTCGCCGCGCCAGTTCAGCTCGCTCCCAAACTGGGCGTATTCGGTCTCGCTGATCCGTTCCTTGCTCAGGAACTCGTGCTGGGTTGCGGTGTAGGAGACGTCCCGCAGCACCACAATGCCCGAGTCCGACAGGGTGGTGTCGTCGAAGGCATGGATCGTCTCGAAGGTGCTGCGGCTGGACGCCGAGTAGGCGGCGGCGTCGTATTCGTCCTCGGTCGCATCATAGCCGCCTAGCATGGCGTCGAACGACAGGTCGAAATTCGAGGACGGACGATACTGCAGCGACAGGGTGCCGCCCCACTGGTCCTGAGTGTTCAGATAGACGCGGTCGCCGACCTTGTCCTGGAAGATGATGCGGCCGGTTTCGTTGCGATCGTTCGGATCCGACACGACCACGCCGGCGTCGCGCGCCAGGACGGCGAGCGCCTGCGCTTCGCGAACGCCGCCAGCTTCCAGGAAGCGGAAGGCCGGTCGGAAGTTGATGCCCGAGTTGGCGTCGGTCCGGTTGGTGCGGCGTGCCGCCGAGAAGGACGCCAGAGCGCCCCAGCCGCCCCAGGTGTCGCTAACCAGGAAGGAGACCTTGGGATCGATCTCTTCGGAGATGGAGTTGTAGGCGCCCTCGACCGAACCGACGGCACGGGTGCCGGAGAAGTCGAACGGCCGGGCGGTGGTGATGTTCACCGTGCCGGCGATGCCGCCTTCTTCGTCCGCCGCCGTCGGCGACTTCTGCACAGTGACCTGCTGGATGATCTCCGAGGCGAAGATGTCCAGTTCGACCTCGCGGCCGCCGCCGCCCGAGGCCGTGGCCAGGTCGTTGATGGTGACGAAGGTGAACTCGCTGGGCAGGCCCCGTACGTTCACGCGGCCGCCAAGACCGCGGTTGCGCTCGATGGTGACGCCGGGAATGCGCTGCAGCGCCTCGGCCAGGTTCTGTTCGGGGAAGTTGGCGACGTCGGTGGCGACGATCGAGTCCGAGAAGCCGACGTTCTCGCGCTTGATGTCGATCGCCCGCTCAAGGCTGCGCTGGTAGGTGCCGGTGACGATGATCTCGTCCAGTTGGGCCGAGTCCTCGGCCTGAGCAGGCGCCTCCTGGGCCGAGGCCACTCCGGCGCTCATCAGGCCCGCGAGGGCGCAGCCGCCCATCAGCCGGGCCATGTTGGGACGGCGGCGCATGCCGCTGGTTTTGATCGATTTCATCATTGGAATTCCCGCTGGGTCGATGTTGACGTCGGCGGCCGCCGGCGAGGATCGCCGGCCTTCGCCCCCGCAGGCATCAACGACCGTCACCAGACGCCCCTCAGCGTGTGACAGCGGAATTCATTCAATCTTCACCGAGGTGTCGCGTTCGTCGGCGGCGACCGCCGCGCCCGTGCCGCCTCCACCTCGGCGCGGGCCATTTCCATGTCGCGGCGGAAGATCGCCGAGGCCTGCTCGGAGCCGTAGATCACCGCGCCGGCCAGGATCCCTGCCTCGGCGGCACTGTAGCTGTGCGAGCCGCAGATGTAGCGGCTTTCGGCGAACTCGCGACCTCGCGCATACAGGGCATCGGCCCGCCAGGTCGCCAGTTCGGCCAGGATCATGGCCACGTGCATGCCATGGGCCGCATGGCCCGAGGGATAGTCCGGATTGCCGGCCAGATGGTCCGACTTCGCCTCGCAGATCGGCAGGTCGGAGCCAACCCAGGGCCTCCGAGTGCCCCAGTGGGTTTTGGCCTCCCCGACCACCGACCGGTCGTTGCCCGACCGGTGCAGCAGCGCGGTCAGAACCGGAACCTCGACCTCGGTCAAACGCATGCCGAGGGCGTCGGCGAAATGGTCATACATCGAGCCGGTCACGTCGTGGGCGGCCAGCGTCCAGCGCGGCGAGCCTTTCAGCGCCCGGGCCTCGCGGAATAGCTCGGCGTTGGCGCGGTCGCGAGGGGAATCCGGCTCCGGCGGAGGCGCCAGCACCGTCGTCAGGTCCGGCCGGTCCGCCTGGGCCAGATAGCCGCGTATCGGGGCGCCCTCGACCATCTCGACGGCGAGGTCGTCGCACCGCGCGGCGCCGCGCACGGGATTGCAGGTGGCCGCCGCGCCGCCGGTCAGCCGCACCTGCCAGGTCGGAAAGCGCGGGTCGGCCCACAGATAGTCGGTGGACACATACTGGGCCCCGCTGGCAAGCGCCGCGCTGCGCCGCTCCGGATCGGCCAGACGGGCCTCGCGGGTGTCGGCATCCGCCCGGGTGCGCACGACGAAGCCGGCGGCGACTGCGGCGCGGATGCGGTCCTGTTCGGCCACCGGATCGTTGAGCGTCAGATAGGCGGCGGCAGGCGAATCCTCGTCGGTGTTGACGAACATCGCTCTGCCCTCCAGCGACGGTCGGCCGTCGGCATAGGCGGCGACCTTGGCAGGCCCCTCGTCGAGCGCGAAGAACACCTTGCCGCGCGACCGGGCCAAGGTCGGCCAACCGCCCGCGAGCACGGCCTCCCTGAGGGAGGCGCGGTCGCCACGGATGGCGTCCGGCGTGATCAGCCGGTCTGGGTCGAACACCGAGCGGATCTCCTTGTCCAGCGCGTCCCAAGCTGCGGCATCGAAGTCCAGCAGGGTTGTCCCGCCCGGCATTAAGGCCCGGCCGGTCTTGGCGTTGAGCATGATCAGGATCGGCGCATGGTCCGGATGGGCCGCCGACCAGTCGCGGACTTCGCCCAGACAGGCGACGAAGGTCAGGCACGAACTGCGGAAATCGACATCCGGCATGTGCAGGGTCTTGAAGCCCGGCCGCGCCATGGCCTCGGTGAAGGTCGCGCTGACGGGGGCGCCGCCGCCCAGAACCGTCAGCGGCCGGGCGAAACGGCCGCCTTCCGGGTCGTGCAGCACGTCCAGCTCAAGCTGGCGGGCACCCGCGTCCAACTGTTCGGCGAGCGGGCGGTGGGCATAGTCGAGGCCCAGCGCCCCCTCCCCCTCCGCCGCGACCATGGCCGCCAGCTCTTCGGCGGGGATGGCCAGCTTGTAGCTGTTGTGGGTGCCGACGGCCTGCAGGTCGTTGAGTCGCAGAGTCTGGTCCATCCAGGCGCGGGCGCAGGCGTCGCCGCCGGCGACCTGCACATCGGCCGCTTCGGGGCGGCAATCGGCCGGGTCGATCGGTCCGGTCGACAGGAGCAGAGACAGAAGCAGGGCGTGCATGGATCCTCCGAAGCAGCGGTGGAGGCCTGGCATTCATTCGCGACAGCGGCGTCACAGCGGGCCTCGCCTCCTACAACCGCGCTTGCGGCCCGGACCTCAGCAACCTTTCGGCAGAAGCCTTTCGAACTCCCTCCAAGGTGCGTCGCTTGTCTGGGCAGGGCCGCCGCTTTGTTTGGGCGTTTGTGCACAACGGTGCAGCTCACCCAGGAACTCAAATGGTGCAGCGCAGACTGGTAGCCGTTACGGACGGTGAAAGCTTGCGAAAATCCTAATAAAAAATGGGCTTCAGCATGAAGCTGACCTATTGATAGTCGTATCCAGTGGAGAAACCTACATCACCCACCATCGTCTGTTCGGAATAGTCGCCCCCCCTTTAGCGGCGTTTGGCACCGGGACTACTTGAGCGTCGCAGTCCGCTCTCGGATCGCGTCGTAGCAATCACAGGCGGCGTGCTCCAGAATCTCGCGGCTGACGATCTTCACCACGCCTCGTCGCGCGCGGATGCCTCCTGCCTGGCCGAGTTCTTGCCAGGACGCGTTCACAGTCGTCCGTCGCACGCTCATCGTGTTGGCGAGGTCTTCCTGCGTCAGGGAAAACTCGTCGCGTCCGGTCCGGTCCTGAATCGTCAACAACCAGCGCGCCAGACGAGGCGTCACCGTATGCACTGAGTTGCAAACCGCATTCTGGGCCGCCTCGATCTGGTTGTTGTGGGTCAGACGCATGAGAAGCCGCAGCAGCGGCGGACTGTCCAGCACCCTCGCCCTGAGCATATCCGCAGGCAGGGCCCACGCGTCGCCAGCGATCTGCACTTCGACGTCCCAGCCGCACGCCTCATTCGCCAGGAAGGCGGCGAGGCCCGTCACGCCCTCGCGTCCAACATTGGTCGCCATTCCCGCGCGCCCATCATCGAACCGGATGACATTGGCCAGATCCGCCGTGATCGGCAGATAGACCACTTTCACGTCATGGCCGGCGCGGGTCACGACATCGCCTTGAGGCAGGTGCCGGAGCGTCATGGAGGGGCGCAGCGCGGCTTTGTCGTCTGCGGACAGGGCTGCCCACAGCCGGTTCTCGTTCGGGTCCTCGTCAGACGTGATCATCAGTAGCAACGGCCATTGGCTGTGACGCTGTACACGGGCGCAGCGTCCTCATCGGTCACCATCACCTCATAGTGCCCGCCCCTCGCCAAGGTCGCGCGCTTGGATGGAATTGTCTCGGCGAAAACTTCGAGGGCGACCGCACGGGCCGCCTCGTGATCCGCGAGTTCCTCGCCCTCGTGATCCTTCATCACGTCACCATTGCTCAAGCGAAAGAAATAGCGGGGCATTTCAGTCTCCGTCGGCCGTGCTGACCAGCAGGGGCAGAAGATCCAAGGCACCACGGAGGTTCCAGGGGTTTCGCGGATCAGCGGCCGTCAATGGCGAACCCGGTCATCGGTCAGTGCCCGTCGTGGCCGTGCCCCTCCGCATCAGCCGCCCCGACCGCGAAGCCCTGATCGTTCCCGTTCTCGAACCAGAACGGCGCCCGGGCGCGCGTACGCAGCCCGACTTCGTTCATGCGATCATCGTAGAGACGTCCGTTGGCCAGTGTGTAGCGGATCGCCGTGGTGTTGCGGATGCTGTCCAGGGGATTGGAATCCAGCACCACCAGATCGGCCAGCTTGCCGACCTCCAGCGAACCCACGTCGCGGTCCAGACCCAGCGCCCTAGCGCCGTTCAGCGTGCCGGCTCGCAAAGCCTCCATCGGCGTGAAGCCGCCCTGTTGCAGCATCCACATCTCCCAGTGGGCACCCAGGCCTTCGCGCTGGCCGTGAGCGCCGATCTCGACGACGACGCCCAGATCGTTCAGCGCCTTGGCCTGTGCGGCGATCCGGATGTGGTTCCACTCGTCGGCGGGCTGGGTCGTCGGGCGACGGGCGCGGGCGTCGAGGATGCGGCGCGGGACGTACTGGGTCAGGATCGGATGGTTCCAGACCTCGCTCTCCTGGTACCAGTAGTTCTCGCCAAAGGCCCCGCCGTAGGCCACGACCAGGGTCGGGTTGTAGGCGACATCCGACTGACGCCACAGGTCGTGGACATCGTCGTAGAGACGGGCCAGCGGGATTGAATGCTCGATCGTCGTGTGGCCGTCCACGATCATCGTCATGTTGTGCTCGTAGAGCGACCCGCCCTCCGGCACCACGTTCATGCCCAGCTGACGCGCAGCCTCAAGGATCTGCTGGCGCTGTTCGCGACGCGGCTGGTTGTAGCTCTTGACGCTCCAGGCTCCGACGGCCTGCATCCGCCGCAGGGTCGACAGGGCGTCGTCCAGATCGTTGACCACCGCCGTGAAGGGCGTGTTCGCTCCGTACAGGATCGTGCCCGTCGAGAAGATGCGCGGCCCCACGACCCGGCCGGCGCGGGCGAGTTCGGAATGGGCGAAGATTTCGGAGGTGTCGTTGGACGGATCGTGGATCGTGGTGACCCCGAAGGCCAGGGCGGCGTAGTTGACCCAGCTCTGCTGCGGGATGATCTCGTCCGACCCCATGGAGCCGTGCCAGTGGGCGTCGATGATACCCGGGATAATGGTCTTGCCGCTGACGTCGACCACGGTCGCTCCGGCCGGAACCGAGACTTCGCCGCGCGGCCCGACGGCTTCGATCCGGTTGCCGTTGGTGACGATGATCCCGTCCTCGATGACCGCGTCCCCGTTCATGGTGACGATCCGGGCGCCGGTGAGGGCCAGACGGCCTTCCGGGCGGTCGGCGGCCTGCTGGAAGCCGAGGTCGATGCCGGTTTCCGGTGGCTTGGGCAGTTCGGCCGGAGCGCCCTCGACGAAGGCGAAGCCCTGGTTCAGCTCGCGGCTGAACAACTGCGGCCCCAGGGACCAGCTCAGGCGACTGCTGTCTCCCGACCAGTGAACCCAGTCGCCCGCGTCGCGCGTGAACCGGGTCTGCGGCAGGGCCTTGCCATCCGCCGACAGGGCGACTGGGCGACCGGTTCGCGTGAACGGCGACACGAAGGCGTTGAACCGCTCGGTCCAGGCGACCCAGCGCTCGTCCGGCGACAGTACGAAGTCCGCCGCCCATTCCGAGGTCAGGTGAACCCGCTCGTCATGCCCGCCCAGATCGACCGACTTCAGCGCCGCCTTGCCGTCCGATCGGCCGGTGAAATAGATGCGGTCGTCAGAAGCCCCGAACTGGGGCTCGCGCCCGGCATCGGTGACGAAGGTCGCCGCACCGCCCGAGGTCGGCACGCGATAAATCCCCGGCTCGCGGCTCCAAAGGCCCGAGGTCAGGAAGCCGTCCGCCACCTTGCGGAAGACAACGGTCCGCCCGTCGGGGGAGAAGGTCGGCTCGATGTAGTGGCCGGGATTGGTCGTCACGACGCGGCCTTCGCCGCCGCCCGCCGGGATCACGCGGACCGTGCCGAGATCCTGATCGTCCCAGGTCGTGTAGACGATCGAGCGGCCGTCGCGCGACCAGTTCGGATAGAGCTCGAAGTGGTCCGACTGGCGCGTCAGGCGACGCGGCGCGCCGTTCGGCAGATCCTTGATCCACAGATTGCCCAGGGCCTCATAGACCACGCGCGATCCGTCCGGCGACGTCCGGGCCCAGCGCACCATCTTCACGTCGAAGGTGTCGGGTGCGACCTCGACCGGGAAGCGGATAGCCTCCTGAATGCGGCGGATGTCGGCGACGTGGAACGGGATCTCCGTCACCTCGCGGCTGGCCACATCAATGCGGTTGATCTTGCCGCCGGCCCAGAAGACGATCGAGCGGTTGTCGGGCGTCCAGCTCATCGCCGGATAGACGCCGTGGATGGCCCAGGTCTCCTGCAGGTCGCGGTCCAGGCCCGCATAGATGGCCGTCTCGCGCCCGGTCTCGATGTCCATGACGTAGAGGGTCGA
Organism: Brevundimonas sp. FV1ye28; assembly: GCF_058681135.1. Classification (NCBI taxonomy): domain Bacteria; kingdom Pseudomonadati; phylum Pseudomonadota; class Alphaproteobacteria; order Caulobacterales; family Caulobacteraceae; genus Brevundimonas; species Brevundimonas sp. FV1ye28. Next base: position 1,499,661 of record NZ_CM178731.1, read on the forward strand.
CTGGTAGCGAACACGACGGATGAAGGCCAAGCTCTTGCCGTCCGGCGAGGGTGTCGGCCGGATCGAACCGCCCGGCCCGCCCAGGAACTCATCGACCTCGCCCGTCTCGCGGTCCAGCCGCTGGATGACGTAGATCTCGCCGTTCACATCCTTGGAGTATTCGAAGACATCGCCAGGCGTGTTGTCATCCGAGAAGTAGAGATATCGGCCGTCCAGCGAGAAGGCGGGTTCGCCCGAATCCTTCTGCTGCGTCCGGCGTGTGGTCAGTTGCACCCCGCCGCCGCCCGAGCGGTGATACATCCACATCTCGCCGGCTCCCAGCGAGCGCGTGCCGGTGAAATGCTTGCGGCCCACGATGAACTCGCCGTCCGGCGACCAGTCTGGAGAATTCAGCAGGCGGAAGCTCTCGTCCGACACCTGAGTCGGGTTCGACCCGTCGCGGTTCATGACCCAGATGTTGTCGCCGCCGTCGCGATCGGAGGTGAAGGCGATCTTCGTTCCGTCCGGCGAGTATTTCGGCTGCATGTCCCAGGCGACGCCCGAGGCGATGGCGCGCGCCTCGCCGCCCCCGATCGGCATGACATAGATGTCGCCCAGAAGGTCGAAGACAATCTCCTGACCATCCGGGCTGACGTCCAGCGCCATCCAGGTGCCTTCGGTCACGTCGATCGCGGCGTCGTGAGCCGGTCCCGGCGGGGTCTGTATATCCCACTTCGGAGCCTCGGGCTCCTCGGCCAGCGGCGCGGCGGGCACGATCGCCGGTTCCGGCGCAGCGGTCTGGGCCCAGCCGGTATTGGCGAAGGAGGCCGCCAGAACGGCGCTCAGCACGACACGCATCAGCATGTGACAATTCCCCAAATCTCTTTCCCGCCTGTTTAGGGAGCCGTCAGAGCTTTGGCGAGACCCGGTTCAGTCGCGAGGGCGCGCCGACCAGCCGGCATCACGCCCGGCCTGGTAGCCGTCGCGGACGGCCTGTCTCGGCTGGTCGGCACCCAGCTGAGCGATCTGTTCGGCCCAGACGTCGGCGAGACGACGCACGGTCGTCGTCACCCAGCCCGGCGCCTGCTGGCGCGACCAGTTCTGGATCGACACGGCGTTGAAGATCAGCAGGAAGACCGTCGCCACCACGATGACGCGGCTGGTCCAGCGGCGGTCGCGCGCGGCAACACCCTCCTCGTCGGGCGGTTCTCCCGGCGGGAAGGCGAAGCGGCCGAGCGCCAACAGCGGATTGACCGGCTCCGGCGCGGTCGGCAGGTCATGCGCGTCCGCTGTCTCGATCCAGTCGCTCGAAGGTTCTGCCGTGGCATCCGGTCCGGCGTTTTCGACCGGTTCGTCCAGATAGGGCTCGGCCGTCTCCCCCTCCAATGGCGGGAAGGGGTTGGCAGGCAAGGCCGTCGGGAAAGGCGCCAGAGGGATTTCGGGATCGTCGGGGCGGTCGCTCATTTCATGCCCCTCAGAACTGGAAATAGATGAAGGGGGCCACGCCGTCGGGCCGCACCGCCTCGACCAACAGGATGGCCACACCGATCAACAGGCCCATGGTCAGGGACGGTGCCGGCTTCAGCCAGGTCGCGATCCCCTCGGCCGCGCGTGGCGGCAGCCAGTGCATGGCCAGACCGCCGACGATCAGCACGGCCAGGAAGGGCGTCACCAGGGTCGCGGGCTCGAGCCGTCCCAGACCCGTCAGCACCTCCATCGCCATCGGGAAGGTCTCGGCCCGGAACAGGATCCAGCCCAGGCAGACGATATGGAAGGTCACCAGCACGCCCAGCCACGCGGGCGGTCCCTTGCGGTCGCCCAGAACCGACCGTCCCAGACGTTCCACCACCTGCACCCCGCCGTGCAGCGCGCCCCAGGCGACGAAGGTCCACGCCGCCCCGTGCCACAGCCCGCCCAGCAACATGGTGATGAAGACGTTCAGGCACGACCGGACCAGCCCCTTCTTGCCTCCCCCCAGCGGCACGTAGAGATAGTCCCTCAGCCAGCTCGACAGGCTGATGTGCCAGCGCCGCCAGAAATCCTGCATCGAACTGGCGCGATACGGCTGATCGAAGTTGCGCGGGAAGGAATAGCCCAAGAGTGCCGCGATCCCGATCGCCATGTCTGAATAGGCCGAGAAGTCGCAGTAGATCTGGACCGCATAGCCATAGACCGCCGCCATCAGGTCCAGCGTTCCGTAGGACGCCGGATCGAAGAAGACCGGATCGACCAGCCGCACCGACAGCTCCGATGCGATCACCGTCTTCTTGAACAGCCCCCAGCAGATCAGCAGCAGGCCGTGCGTCGCCATCTCCCGCGTCAGGCGCGGCGCGCGGTCGAACTGGGGCAGCAGATCCGACGCCCGCACGATCGGCCCGGCGACCAGATGCGGGAAGAAGCTCATCAGCAGCATGACGTCGAGCAGCGACTTCGCGACCGGCGTCTTACCGCGATGCACATCAACGACGTAGCTGATGCCCTGGAAGGTGAAGAAGCTGATCCCGACCGGCAGCACGATCTGCAACAGCGGCAGGTCCCGCTCCCACCCGAACCGGGCCAGCAGATCGCCCGCCTGTTCGACGAAGAAGCCGTAGTATTTGAAGAAGCCAAGGATCACCAGGTTGGCCGCGACGCCGAGGCCCACCAGCCACTTGCGTCGCCCGCTCTCGCTGGAGCGGTCAATCAGGACCGCCACACCCCAGTTCAGGATAGCCGAGGCGATCAGCAGGGCGACGAACCGCCAGTCCCACTGGGCGTAGAAGAACCAACTGGCCAGCAGCAGGAACAGCTTTCGCCGCCCGTTCTCACGATCCAGCGACCAGGCGGTGAAATAGACGAACAGGAAGAACACGCCGAAGGCCAGCGTCGGGAACAGCACCTAGCGTCCTCCCCGCCGGTCGTAGGCGGCGATGATGTCGGCGGCCAGCAGGGACCCGATCCAGTCGCCGCCCGCGAAGGTGAAGTGCACATGGTCGCCGCGCATCAGGGGTTGATCCCCCTGCGCCAGGGCGAAGGCCGAACAGTCTCCCCCCATGCGGCCCCTCCAGTCCCAGAACGCGACGCCCATCGACGCCGCGACGCGATGCTGCACGTCCCGCACCACCGACAGCATGTCCGGAGCCTTCCAGCGATGGTCGAGGTCGCCCGCACACCGTCCGCCGCCGTCACCCCGCATCGCCTCGGGCGCACCGAGGATCAGTATGGCCGTGCCTGGCGCCTCACGGCGAACCCGCTCGATCTGCGCCCGCAACAGGGCTTCATAGGCGCGTGGGTCGAGCAGTTCGTCGAACCCCTCGTTGGTGCCATAGGCGATGACCACCAGGTCCGCGCCCGTCTCACCGCCGTCGAACAGGGGCTCTTTGTCCGCCATGCCGTTCAGCGTCGCCCCGATCACTCCGTGGGTGTTCAGCTCGATCGGCGCGCGGCTGAACCGCGACTGCAGCCGCCACAGCAGGGAGTTGGTGATGTCGCCGCCTGCCGTATGGCTGTCCCCAAACTGGACGATGCGCACCGGCCGGAGTTCCGCCAGCGCGCGGAAGAAGGCGTCCAACGCCTCGGGCTGGCACAGGCCACCCGGACAGGTCGCGCTGACCGGTGACGGCAGAGGCGTATAGGGGCGTTCCTGCGCCGCGGCCGATCCCGCCAGCGCCAGTCCTGCGATAACGGCCAGAGCCCGGATCACGCCGCCGGTTCTGCGACCGGGCTGACCAGCCCCGCGTCCCGCTTCAACCGCGCCGCCACCGGCTCGGTGATCCGCAGGTATCCGGCCATCGACATGTGGATCCCGTCATTGGCCCGCATCAGCCGCCGACGCCCGGTGCCTGTCTCCGGCAGGTAGGCGTCGTATTCGCCCTCGGCGTTCCGGGTGATCGTCTCGGTCTCGAGATAAGGCACGCCCAGCGCCTGCATCCGCGCCGACACGACCGCGTTGATCAGGGTCATCTTGGCGTCGAAGCTCGCCCGCTTCATCGTCGGCAAGCCGATCCAGTAGACCGCCACGTTCTGACCCCGCAGCATCGCGACCAGGTCGTCGACCCGTTTCGCGTAGGCGAGCTTCCAGCCGTCCGTGCCGAAGTCATGGAGCTCGCCGTCGATGCTGATCCCCTGGGCGTCGTTGGTGCCGAACAGGATGACCGCGACATCGACCGGCTGATCGGCGATCTGGCGCGCCGTCTTGGCCTGGATGTCGACGTAGTCGTAGCGGCTGAGCCCCGTCGAGACTTCGCTGAACTTGGTCACCGTCACGCCGGGTTGGCCGCGCATCTCGCGATAGAGGCCGGTCCACAGACCGTCGGCCATGGAGTCCCCGAACACCCCGATCCTCAGCTGGCCTTGCGCGGCCCTCTCGGCCAGAGGGGTCAGGACGGGGGCAAGCGGCGCGGCCACGACCGGCAGCGGCGCGGGCGCGATGGGCTCGGGACCGGCCGAGGCGCTGGCCACGCCCCCCAGCATCAGGGTCGGACGACGCAGCCAGCCTCGTCCGTCCGGCGTCAGCGCCAGCCCGATCAGGACCCCGACGACCAGGGCCGCCGTCACTGCATTGATGCCCGCGCGCAAACGCCCCACCCCGACCGGAAACTGTTGTGCCGCTTATAGACCGGCGCGGTTCGCCCCCGCCATGCCGCACGCGCCACGCACGAGGATAAAGGTTACTGTCGGCGTTCGCTGGGAGTTCGTGGTGATATCCATCGCTCTCTCGAACGGTGGGGGTCGGGGTACACCGACGGAAGCGTCGCGGCGCTGGATCAATGGCGCTCGGCCTCTCACTTCGCTACCTTGCCCAGAGGTTCCGACCGCCGTATGGACGGTCAAAGCCACCGATATTCATCCATCGGTGAAATAAACGAGGAAGCGATGCGCAAGATCTACGCCGACGCCACTGCGGCGCTCGAGGGCCTGACGTTCGACGGCATGACCGTCATGTCCGGCGGATTCGGTCTGTGCGGCATCCCCGAGAACCTGATCGCCGGGTTGAAGGCCTCGGGCGTTAAGGGGCTGACCGTCATCTCCAACAACGCGGGCGTGGACGGCTTCGGCCTCGGCCAGCTTCTGGAGACGCGTCAGATCGCCAAGATGATTTCCTCCTACGTCGGCGAGAACAAGGAGTTCGAACGCCAGTACCTGGCCGGCGAGCTGCAGCTGGAGTTCAACCCGCAGGGCACCCTGGCCGAACGCATCCGCGCGGGCGGCGCCGGCATCCCGGCCTTCTTCACCGCCACCGGCGTCGGCACCCTGGTCGCCGAGGGCAAGGAGGTCCGTACCTTCGACGGCCGCGACTACGTCATGGAGACCGGCCTCGTCGCCGATCTGGCCATCGTCAAGGCGTGGAAGGCCGATGAGCGCGGCAACCTCGTCTTCCGCAAGACCGCCCGCAACTTCAACCCGATGATGGCCACAGCGGGCAAGACCACCGTCGTCGAGGTGGAGGAGATCGTCCCCGTCGGCTCGCTCGACCCGGACAACATCCACACGCCGGGCGTCTACGTCGACCGCCTGTTCGTCGGCACGTTCGAGAAGCGGATCGAACAGCGCACCATCCGCCAGCGCGCAGAGGCCTAAGGTGTCGAACGAACGCGCCGATCGCGGCGCGGCCTATATGGCGACGCTGGATCCGGGTCTGGAGGGGGCGCTGCGCAAGGGCATGGCCCCCATCGCCCCCGACTTCGCCGACATGATGGTGGAGTTCGGCTACGGCGAGATGATGAGCCGTCCCGGCCTCGACCCGAAGAGCCGCCAGTTCGTGACCCTCGGCATCCTCGCCGGCCTCGGCCATCCTGTCGATCAGTTGAAGGGCCACATTAACGGCGCCCTGTCGGTGGGGATCACCCCCGCCGAAATCGTCGAGGCCCTGATGCAGGTCGCCATCTATGCGGGCTTCCCCGCCGCCACCAACGCCCTGCGCGTCGCCAAACGCGTCTTCGCCGAACGGGGCGTCAGCCCCCTGCCCGATACCGGAGAAAACTGATGCCCCGCACCCGCGAACAGCTCGCCGAACGCGCCGCCCAGGAACTGCAGGACGGTTTCTATGTGAACCTGGGCATCGGCATTCCGACCCTGGTCGCCAACTACATTCCGGCCGGCATGGAGGTCACCCTCCAGTCCGAGAACGGCATGCTCGGCATGGGCCCCTTCCCCTATGACGAGGACGTCGACGCCGACCTGATCAACGCCGGCAAGCAGACGATCACCGAGATCCCGGAGAGCGCCTATTTCAGCTCGGCCGACAGCTTCGCCATGATCCGCGGCGGCCACATCAACCTGTCCATCCTGGGCGCCATGGAAGTCGCCGAGAACGGCGACATCGCCAACTGGATGATCCCGGGCAAGCTGGTCAAAGGCATGGGCGGCGCCATGGACCTGGTCGCGGGCGTGAAGCGCGTCGTGGTCGTCATGGAACACGCGAACAAGCACGGCCAGTCCAAGGTGCTGAAGTCCTGCACCCTGCCCCTGACCGGCACGGGGGTTGTCAGCCGCATCATCACCGACCTGGCCGTCTTCGACGTCAAGCCCGGCGGCGCGGGCCTGGAACTGATCGAACTGGCCGACGGCGTGACCTTGGAAGAGGTCGCCGCAAAGACCGAGGCGACCTACACGGTTTCCCTATCGTTAAAAGCTGCGGCATAGTTCTCTCCGACCGGCCCGCACGGCCTGATCCGGAAAAGTGTTCGCGGTTTTCCGAGCAGATCAGGCCCCACCAGAATGGCCGGTGACGGAGGGTGACATGGGTGTTGCGGGGTCGATCAGTCCGCCGGGCGGCGCACCGAAGCCGGATCCCGCACGCGTGGCGGCTATCCGCTACACGATCATCGACGAGCCGGAGACCTGTGCCGCCTTTGGCGAGGTCGCTCGCGCCAATCTCGCGTCGCTGAACGACCGGACCCTGGCAGAGACCCGCAGCGGCGATCTTGGCGAGTGCCGCCTGCTGCTCGACCATGTTCGTGATCGCGTCGCCGGTCTCGACCCCGCGCGTCTGCAACCCAGATCAGGCTTCGCTGGACTTTTCGACAGCCGAAACAAGCGGCTGAAGGATTTTCGCGCCGGTTACGCCTTGGTCGCCTCGGCGGTCGGCCAGTCCGCCGCCGACATCGGGGACCGCGCCGGCGCCCTGGCCCGCAAGGGAAACGCACTGGAAACCCTGTGGTCCGAGACGCGCGACGCGATTGCCGAGCTCGACGCCCACATCGCCGCCGCCCGAGGCTGGCTGGTCAACGAGGCCGCCTCGCCCGTCGATCAGGCCACCGCTTCGATCAATGCCGTCGCGGCGGAGCCGAAGACGCCCGAAGACACTCACGAACGCTGCGAAGCCCAGGCCGACGCCGCGGCGCATACGGAAGTGGTCGAGCCTGTCCAAGCCGCCGCACCCGAGACCATTGGCGTCACCGCGGACGCCGGCGAGGCGATCGAGAATTCGCCGAGCGCCGAACCCGAAGTTTCACCGGTCGCCGCGCTGCCCCATCCGCTGGAAATCCGTCTGGTGGCGTTGGAGGGCGTCCGGGCCACGGCGATCGGCCGCCTGCCACTGCTGCGCGCGGCGCAGAATGCCGACTGCCGCGCCCCCGCCTTGCTGAAAGATGTCTGTGACGGCGTCGAAGCCTGGCGGGCGGACTGGCGGGACGCCCTGGGTCTCAAGGGCAAACGCCCGAAAAAGACCCGCCCCGACCGCGCCCGTTTGGCGAACGCTTCGACCGCTCTCGATGACCGCATTCAGGCCGCGGGCCGCGAGCTTTCCGCCGCACAGGCCCGCCGCGCCGAACTCGACGCCCGCGCCTGTCCGCCTCAGGCCGCAGCGATGACCCTCGCCGCCTAGCTGCCCGTCGCGTTGGAATCCGTCCAGGACACGATCTGCGTATTCAGGTCGCGCGTGGCCACATCATAGGCGTCCACGATGGCCGAGATGCGGTTCTCGCCCGCCGGCTGGCTGACCGTGAAGGTCTGTTCCGACACCACCGTCCGCTCCGGGAAGCGCAGCAGCCGCGCCCGCGCCGTGATGACCACGGTCGGCGCTCCGCCGGCGTATTCGTACCGCGTTTCGAACGCCCGCACGTCAACGTCCAGCAGACGCGTCGTCGGCGTCAGCTCACGACGCCCGATCAACCGCACCGTCCGCGCCTGAGAGGCGAATGACGCTTCCAGCGCGTCGCTGTAGAGCATCAGAGACGGCGACACCCAACGGGCGCCGCCGATATAGGCGGCTTCCGATCCCGTCACGCCCAGCAAACGGTCACCTTGTGACGCCTGGGGCATTTCGACCGAGCGCAGCTTGACCTGCACCGGCGATGCGACGGCCGTCGTCGCCGTCCCGGTCGGATCGCCGAAGCGATAGAGCTGTACGGGGTCCGGCGACGACAACAGGGCGCACCCTGACAACGAAACGGCGGCGATGGCCGCGAGGGCGAGGGTGCGGATCACGGCTGGACCTCCAGTTCCTGGGACGGCGCCCGTCCGATGAAGTCGCGCGGGCTGGATCGGACATCGTCCACCAGGCCCTGCAAGGATTCCGTCGCCTCCTGTAGCCCCTGGATCGCCTCCAGCAGCTGCGGCACGCCGGTCGTGGCGAACTCGCCGGCCGGTCCCTCGATGGCGTTGGCCGTCCGATTGATCGAAGCGATGGCGGTGCGGGCGTCGGCGGTCGCGGCGTTGATGTTCTGGATCGCCTGCTGGCCGTCGGTGTTGACCAATCGGCGCGCGTCGACGCCCAGGGCGCGGTACTCGGCGATGGCTCCGTTGGCGTTCTCCAGCGCCTTCTCCAGGTCTTCGAACATGCCCTTGCGAGCCTCAAGCTCGGTCGACAGGGCCTCGACGTTCTTCAAGCTGGTCGAGAAGCTGCGGATATTGTCGTCGGACAGAACGCGGTTGATCCGGTTCAGCGCATCCACCGTCTGGGCCAGCACCGTGCCCGAACCCGACAGCAGTTCGGCGATCGGCGACGGCTGGGACTGGATCACCGGAACCACGTTTTCGGGATACTGGGTCTTCAGCAGGGCGCTGCCGTCCGTGCCGGCCGTGATCTGGATATAGTTCAGGCCCGTGATGCCTTGCGGCTCCAACTGGGCGCGCGAGGTAACCCGCACCGGCGTCGTGCCGTTCAGGCGCACACGCGCGATGACCTGATCGCCCTTTTCGGGGTCAAGGTTCAGGTCGGTGACCTCGCCGACGCGGATGCCGTTGAAGTGGACCTCGCCGCCTTCCGACAAGCCGCGCACCGGTCCATAGAAGACGATGTCATAGATGTCGTAGTCGTCGTTGAACTGGAGCCGGGCCAGCCAGATGGCGAACACCGCCAGCGCCGCCAGCAGGGCGACGGTGGCTATGCCCACTGCGGCGTAATGTGCGTCTCTTTCCATTTCGTCTCGTCCTAAGCCGCCTTGGTGACCGCGCGTCCGCGCGGCCCCAGGAAGTATTCCTTGATCCACGGGTGGTCGGATTTCTCCAGTTCCTGCACCGTGGCCTTTTCGATCACTTGTTTGTCCGCCAGCACCGCCACCTTGTCGCAGATGGCATAGAGGCTATCGAGGTCGTGGGTGATCATGAAGACGGTCAGACCCAGGTCGTCGGAAAGCTTCCGGATCAGGTCGTCGAAGGCCGCCGCCCCGATCGGGTCCAGCCCCGCCGTCGGTTCGTCCAGGAAGATCAACTCGGGATCCAACGACAAGGCGCGGGCCAGACCGACGCGTTTCCTCATCCCGCCCGACAGTTCCGCCGGCTTCTGGTGATGACTCTCGGGCTTCAGGCCGACCATGGCGATCTTCATCTCGGCGAGCTCGCGAATGGTATTCTTGGGCAGCTTCGTATGCTCGACCATCGGCGAGGCGACGTTTTCCAGCACAGTCAACGAACTGAACAGGGCCCCTTGCTGGAACAGGACGCCGGTTCGCCGTTCGATGTCCTGACGCTCGGCGTCGGTCGCTCCACCCACGTCGTGGCCGAAGATGCTGACGGTCCCACCCTCGGGTTCCTTCAGCCCGATGATGGAGTTCAGCAGAACCGTCTTGCCCGTGCCCGACCCGCCGACGACGCCCAGCACTTCGCCGCGCTGGACGTCCAGATCCAGGTCACGGTGGATCACCTGGTCGCCGAACTGGCTGAGCAGGCCCCGGACTTCGATCAGATTTTCGCGCGGCTTCGGCGCGTCCTTCATGGGCGCGCTCACAGGTTCAACTCCAGGAAGACCAGGGCGAACACGGCGTCCAGGGTGATGATTGCGAAGATCGCCTGCACCACAGCCGCAGTCACCCGCCGGCCCAGGCTCTCGACGTCGCCCGCCACCGCCATCCCCTGCCGACAGCCGATGGCGGCGATGACCACGGCGAACACCGGCGCCTTGACCAGACCGACCATAAGATGGGTGCCCATCATCGGGTCTTCGTTGATGCGCTGAATGAAGAAGGCCGGGCCGTAGTCCAGCTGGCTCCAGGTCACGATGCCGCCGCCGATGAAGCCGGTCACCATGCCGATGAAGGTCAGCAGCGGCATCATGATCAGCATGGCCGTCAGCCTTGGAATCACCAGGGCCTGGAATGGATTGACGCCCATGACCTGCATGGCGTCGACCTCCTGATTCATCCGCATCGAGCCGATCTCGGCCGCGAAGGACGAAGCCGAACGGCCCGCCAACAGGATGGCGGTGATCAGCACGGCCAGTTCGCGCAACACCGCCACGGCGACCAGTTGCACCGTGAACACCCCGGCCCCGAACTGGGTCAGAAGGTTCGCGCCCAGGAAGGCGATGACGGCGCCGATGAAGAAGTTTGTCACGGCCACGATCGGCAGCGCGTCCAGACCAGACCGCTCGACCTGGCTGACCCACGCCGGCCAGCGGATCGCGCCAGGATGCCTCAGCGCATAGCCGGTCGCTCCCATCAGTCGCCCCAGGAAAGCCATCGACAGCAGCATCTCCGCCGCCGCGTCATGCACCCCGTGGCCGATCTTGGAGAAGATGCGAACGAAAGACGAAGGCCGTCTCGGCGGCTCGGCGCTCTGGCGTTCCAGGGTCTCGACCATGGCATAGATGCGGCCCGCCTCGGGGCGGCTTTCAAAGGCGTCGGTCGGCATGGCGAAGTTCGACGCCTGGACAAGGGCCAAGGCGCCCGCCGTATCGAACCGACCCAGCTCCGACAGATCGACGTGCTCGATGCTGACGCCTTCCAGCTTGTCGCCCAGCCGCAGCGCCGCCTGACCGAGCGACATGGTCGTCCAGTCGCCCGTGAGCTTGAGCACGGTCGCGTCGCCCTTGGCGTCCTCAATCTCGAAATCGGCCGTTTTCATCCGACCACCCTTAGCCGAGCCACGGCGAATCGCCCATGCCCGAAAGCCGTGCCGAAACCGCATGAAAGACAGGCCGTCTTCGTTCGGCAACAGCCGCTATGCGCAGCGTTACAAGAGATCGCGAACCGCCTTCAGGTCTCGCACGAAGGCGGCCCGCTCGCGAACCTTGGCCTCGGCGTCCGGAATGCGCAGCAGATAGGACGGGTGGACGGTGATCATCGCCTTCGATCCATCCGACAGCGCCAGGGCCCGCCCCCGCTCCTGCGTCACCGCCACCTTGCGGTTCAGCATGGCGAGAGACGCTGTCCCGCCCAGCGCCAGCGTCACCTTCGGCCGCACGATCCGTCGTTCCTGGTCGAGCCACCAGCGACAGGCCGAGACTTCGCTGGTCGTCGGTGTCTTGTGCAGCCGCCGTTTACCGCGCGGCTCGTGCTTGAAATGTTTGACGGCGTTGGTGACATAGACATCGGTCCGGTCGATGCCCGCCTCGTCCAGGGCGGCGTCCAGCACCTGCCCCGCCGGTCCCACGAAGGGTCGACCTGCCAGATCCTCCTGATCCCCCGGCTGTTCGCCCACGATCATCAGTTTCGCCGCCCTGGGCCCCTCGCCGCACACCCCCTGGGTCGCGTCCTGATAAAGCGGGCACCGGCGACAGGCCTGCACGCCGTGGCGCAGTTCTTCCAGATCGGAGGCGATGAATCCCTCCTCCCACGACCCGTCGCGGACCGAACGAGCGATGGCCTTGGCCAAACGGCCGTTGGGTTCTGTGTGCTGCGCGGCGACCATGACTTCCGTCCGAGCGTGCGACGCGGCCACCAGTTCCGGTATCAGTGACGCTTCCGGCAAGTTCTTCCAGTATCGCTTGGGCATCTCGCCCTGCATGGTCTGAACCTTCAGCCGCGCCGGATTGAAGGTCGAGGCGTAGTAGGTCTTCCAGAACTCCTCGATCTCGTCGTCCTGCGGCGCATCCGACGCGTCGGCGGCCGGGCCGAACGTCAGAGCTTCACCGTTCCAGAAACACGATCCATCCGGCGTCAGGATCGTCCATCGCATGGTCGTGAATCGGCGCGCGAAGAAGCCGGACGTCTTCTCCAGCACCCGATGGGCCGGCTCGAACCAGGCGACGTAGGTTTCTCCCTCCTCGTCCGGAACCGCGCGGAAACGGACGAAGGCCTTCATCTTGTGCGAGGCGCGGCTGACGTTCTTCGCCCGCTCCATGGCGTCGGCGACGTCGCGATCCGACACGACCTTCATCAGGTCCGGCTCGTCTCTCAGCCGCCACAGCAGCCGATACATCAGGTCGAACCGATCGGCCGACCGATGCAGGATCACCTCCTGTGCGATGTCCACGAAGGCCTGAGGCACGGTGAACTGGGCTTCACCCTTCCGGCCTTCGCCGGGGTGCACGGATGGGGTGTCGAACAAGGACCCCGTCTCTTCCGCCCCCGCCACCACGAACCGCGCGTCCGCCGGGCCCACCCCGGCGAGCCGGAACGCCCGCGCGGCCTTTCGCCACCCGTCGAAATCGGTCTCGTTCGCCAGCTCCGCCGTCGGCATCAGAACAGGCTTAGCTGCTCGGCCTTCGGTTGCCCCACCAGCCGCTCTCGCAAGTCCACCGCATCGGTCAGCCCGCCCGGCGTCCAGTCCAAGGTGGTGATGAAAGGCCGCACCTTGTCGATCCCCCGACAAAGCCGCGCGATGTCTTCCAGCCTCAATGTCCGATACCGGCGCACAGAGATCATCCGGTCCACCGACTTTACCCCCAGCCCCGGCACGCGCAGCAGAATCTCTCGTGGCGCGGTGTTCACATTGACCGGGAACTGCGCCCTCTGGTTCAGCGCCCAGGCCAGTTTCGGGTCGATCGCCAGATCCAGCATTCCGCCGGTCGACGCCTCCCCGATTTCCGGCACCGAGAAGCCGTAAAAGCGCATGAGCCAGTCGGCTTGATAAAGCCTGTGCTCTCGCATCAGCGGCGGCTTCGACAACGGCAGCGCCGAACTGGAATCCGGGATCGGCGAAAAGGCCGAATAGTAAACCCGCCGCAAGCCATAGCCGCCATAAAGCGAAGCCGACCGATCCAGGATTTCGGTATCCGGCGCCCCGTCCGCGCCGACGATCAACTGCGTCGACTGCCCGCCCGGAGCGAACTTCGGCGGCCGCGCTCGATCCTTCTTCTGCGGTTTCGCCGCCTCGACCTTGAGCCGGACATTCGCCATCGCCTTTTTGATGACGCCGACGTCCTTCTGCGGCGCCAGCCGGCCCATGGCCTCGTCGCGCGGCAGTTCGATATTGGCCGAAAGGCGGTCTGCATAGAGCCCCGCCTCCTCGACCAGCTTCGGATCGGCTTCGGGGATCAGCTTCAGGTGGATGTAGCCGCGAAAATCATGCTCTTCGCGCAGCTTTTTCGCCACCAGCACCAGCTGTTCCATCGTGTAGTCGCCGGACTGGATGATGCCCGACGACAGGAACAGACCCTCGATATAGTTCCGGCGATAGAAGTTGAGCGTCAGTTCAACGACTTCTTCCACGCTGAACCGGGCCCGCTGCACGTTCGAGGACACGCGGTTGATGCAGTAGACGCAGTCGTAGATGCAGAAGTTGGTCAGCAGGATCTTGAGCAGGCTCACGCACCGCCCGTCCGGCGTATAGGCGTGACAGATGCCCATGCCTTCGGTGGAGCCGATCCCCTTGCCCCCGCGGCTATCGCGCTTGGACGTGCCCGACGACGAGCAGGAGGCATCGTACTTCGCCGCATCGGCAAGCACCGCCAGCTTTCGTCTGAGATCCAGCTGGGCCATCGTTCATGGTATGTTCCATTTCACGATCGAGGTCCAGCGTGGCCGTTCAAGAGTCTGGAGGCCGACTTATCTCAGATAATTCAAGAGAGAGACGTCTTTGAGCTGCGCCACGACCTGCGCCGACGCCTGCACCGCCACCTGGGATAACTGCAGCTCCGTGACGGACTTCAACGGGTCGGCAGTCGTCCGGCCGGACACCAGCTCGTTCAACGAAAGTTGCTGGGCCTCATGGCTGACCGTCACCTGCTCAACCCGCTGGGCGAGAGACCCGTTGCGAGCCGCCGCATCGATGGCGACGGTCGATGCGGAGTCGAGCCGCTTCAGCTGAGCAGTCAGGAAAGCCTTTTGCGTGTCCGTGGGCTTTCCTGTCAGAGGTCCAGTGGCGGGATCGTCGTTGTAGGCTTTGATATCCTTGAATATCTGGAAGATATGGCTTTGCGTGACTCCGTCAGAGTCGGTGAAGTTGAAGCCGTCAGCCAGATAGCCGGTCTCGAGAGACGTATTCTCCGCGATTCGCGACACCGGCTTGATCTGATCGTTGGTGAAGGCGTCCGCGATGGCAGGCGTCGCCGCCAGTTCTGCCAAGGTCGAGACCGAGACCGGCGCCTTGGTCGTGTTCGCGCCCGAGTACAGATAGCCGCCTTGATGGCGATAGTTCAGACCGTTCACCGCCGACTGAAACTGACCTTCGAGGTCGAGCATCAATGTCGAGGTCGAGTCCGAGGCCAGCGCGCTCCCGATCGCCTCGCGTGCGCCGCTCAGGGCATCGACAACCACCGTAAGCGATAGATCCTGTGCATCCAGCCGGGCGGCGACGGCTTCTCCGGTATCGAGAAACCCCTGAACCCGGGCCGCCGCGCCTTTCAGCGCCGTCAGCGTCTCGGAGCCTCGACCGAACCCAGTCAAATCAGTGGCGATCTTGCCCGTCTGGACCCGCTCTCCGGCCTCATTCTGGGTCTGCTGCGCTTGCATCAGGTTCAGCAGCGCAGACTGGTAGTTTCCGTTGGTTGAAACGCGGGTCATCAGATCATCCCCAGAAGCGTGTCGTACATGTCCTTGGCGGCCTGGATCATCCGGGCCGAGGCGTTGAAGGCCTGTTGATAGGTGGTCATCAAGACCAGCTCCTCATCCAGGTTCACACCCTCGTGGTTCTGCTGACGGGCGTCGGCCTCGGTCGACAGAGCTTGTGCGCTCTGCTGGCGGGTCTTGGCCGCCTGGGCCTTGCCGCCGATTTCGCCAGACAGCTCCGAAGCGTAACGCGACACCGAAAGATTGCCGCCGGGACTGTCGCCGGCAGCCGAGAACCGGACCGTCTTCTGGCCCGCGTCAGCCAGCACCAGCGCGCCGCGACCGTCGCCGGAACTTAACGCCGAGGCACCCGCCGCAACCGAGAGGTTCAACTGCGCCAAGGCCAGTTTCGACGGGCTTTGCTGGATGTCGGTCCGTACCTTGAACCCATCGGCGCGTGAGGCTCGAACCCCGCCGCCCAGGCCGAACAACTCGGTCGCCGACACGCCGGACGGCACCTGGGTCGTCGTATCTTCCAGAACGGTCATGCGCGGCGCTGGATCACCCAGGGCCGTGAACTTGATCTCGCCGGTCGCGTCGATGGCGAAAGAGCCATAGCGGCCGACGCCGGTCGTCGTGCTGTTCAACGCGGTCAGAAGGTCGCCTACGGTCCCGCCGGCCGGGATCGCCACCTGGATATCGCGGAGCTTCGCGCCGCTTTCCCCTGTGAAGCGGAAGCTCAGTGTCTCACCGGCGGTGAAGCCGTGCGGCGATGCAGCCGTCATGCCGGTGTCGTACAGCGCTGGACGATCCGTCGAGATCAGGTCGTTCATGCCGAAGTAGTGGGAGAAGCCGCGTCCGGCCTTCGAACTCGGTGTCGTGGCGCTGTCGGCGATCGCGACACCGTTGGCGCTCGCGGACGTGATGCTGAGCTTGCCGTCGACGAAGCTGGCGGTCGCCGCCCCTCCAAAAGCCGTGTTCAGATCGGTCAGGAAGTTGGCCGGGGTCGAGGCCACGCCGTTGATGGTCAGGATCGAACCCGAGAACACGATGTCCGCCCGCGTCGCTATAACGCCCGTCGTTGGATTGACCAGCGCGATCGTCGTCTCGCCCGTGAAGCCTGTCAGGGCGCCAGCCAGGCTCTGACCGACATTCTTGCCGGTCAAGCTGGTGGGCGGGGGCACGGCGGCGTTGGCGTTGTGCGCGCGGTTGAGCTCGTCGGCGACGTGGGTGACCAGTTCCGCCAGCCGCTCGGCCGTCTGGGGCGCATCGACGTCGCGCAGCTCCAGCAGCCCCTTGATCTCGCCCGACTTCAATCCGTCGGCGAAGGGTCGCTTGATCCCACCGGGCTCGGTGACCCAGATTTCGTTGAAGGCCGTCTCCGCGTTGACCGTGCCCGCGCGGTTGTAATCCAGCTTCGCGGCACCCGCCCCCGCAAGCAACAGACCGGCGCCGGTACGGATCGACACACCGCCCACAGACCGCTGTGTGACCTGGACGTCCATCAGGTTGGACAGTTCATCGACCAGCTTGGCCTGCTGCGTCTGCGCGCCCGAGGCGTCGCCGTTCAACACCGTGGCCTTGGCGATATCGACGTTCAGCGTCTCGATCTGCTGCAACAGGCTGTTCGCCTTCTCGACGGCGCTCTGAATCCGGCCGTCGGCATCCTCGCGCACCGCCTGGATCTGGTTCGAGATCCGACCCGCTTCGTCGAAGATCGCCTGGGTCTTGAATAGGGCGTCCTGACGACGCGGTCCCGACACCGCATCCTCGGCCGCCACGGCGAAGGACGAGAAGACGTCGTCTATCTGGGAGAAGAAGCCCGTATCCCCGCCCGGATCGCCGAACAGAGACTGAATGCGATCGTACAGTTCGTAGCGCACGCCCTGACGGCTCGCCTCGGCGCCGGCGTTCAGCGCGGCGGCCTGCAGGAACCGGTCGGTGGCGATCCGAACGCGCGCGACCTCGACGCCCGTGCCCACGCCCTGGGTCGTCAGGGAGACCTGATCGGCGATCTTGCGGACGTATCCGGGCGTGTTGACGTTGGAGACGTTGTCGGAAACCACGCGCAACTGCGTCTGGGCCGTCTGCAAGCCCGAGTTGGCGATGTTCAGGATGGTGCTCAGGCTCATCCGATTAACCCTCCGCCCGGCAAGCCCTGCCCGGCAGGCTGCGTGTCTTGCCCAGCCACGCGCAGAGACGCGTTTGGCAACGCCTTGATTTTCTTGAACATCACTGGACGCGACTGGCTCATGGCGATTCGCGTCGCAAACGACGGGCCACCTAGCCGGGCAGACGGTCCGCACCCGGAAAGGTCTTGGAAAGGCGCCGGGCAAAAAGCGACTTTTGCGCGGCAAGAAACGTCGTCGGCGCCCGGTACCTCCTCGACCCTGATCGGGCCTTTACCCAACAAATACATGCCATTGAGGCGGCCAGCCGCACTTGGCCCAAGGCTTGCGACGGCCCAGCTGAATGTTCCGGCGCAGCAGGCGCCCTCGTCCTCCAGTTGTGAATTGCCTGCCGCCGTATGTCCGCGCCCAGCCTCGCCATTCCTGCCGCGCCCTTCATGGGCCATGCCGCCGCTCCGAAGCGCGGTGCGGAGACGTCCGACGCCGACTTCGCCTCCGTCCTGGACGACGCAGCAGCGGCTGAAGCGCCCTCCAAGGCGCCGGCCCCCGCGACCAACAAGACCAACGCGAACGCCACGCCCGCCGAGGACGTCCCGACAGACGACGCCGCGAATGTTCCCACTGACGAGGCGGCTGTCGTCGCAGTCGAGGTCATCGTTCCCGCCCCCGTCATCCTAGCCGCTACGCCAACCCCGGCCGCACCGGCGGTTGTCGAAACCGCTCCGACGGGCGAGGTGCCTGCGCCTTCTCTCCCTGTCGAGGTTTCGGCCTCGCCGCTGCTCGATACAGCCCCGGTGCCCGAGGCCGCCTCTTCTGCCGCGCCCGTCGTCGAGCCGACCGCAGACGCCAAGGCCGAAACGCCCGCGACGGTCACGGCCGAGGTGCCCCCGATCGATACGGTCGTCGACACCGCCGCCAAGGCAGCCAAGGCCGGGGCCGCCGCCGCTGCCGAGACCGCTTCGGACAAGCCGGCCCCGGTGCCCGCTCCCGCCGATCTCCCGGATCTCCCCACCGTCCAAGCCGAGCAGCCGGAACAACCGAAGGCCCTAGCGCCCGCTTCCGCTGCCGTGGTCGCGCCCCCTGCTGCGGCCGTGGTTGCTCCGGCCGCACGTCCCGCCAAGCCCGCCGCTGAAACCAACGCCTCGCCCCAATCGCCCGAGGATGCCGCCGACACCCCGGATGCAGCCTCTACTGCGACCGTCGAGGCCAGCACTCTGTCGGAAGCCCCCGCCGCTCCCGTCGATGCGCCGCGCACCCGTTATGCGATCGACCGCGCACAGACCGGCCGCCTCGATGTCGCTTCCAACAGCGCGGCCTCCGCTGACACCGAAGCGTCCGCCCAGCCGACCGCGCCCCGGGTTTCGACTCCTGCCGCCCCTACGGCCGCTCCGACGACAGGCGTTCCCTCCGCCGCCGTCACCGAACTCGCGGCAACCCCACTCACGGCGGAAGATGCCCCGGTTACGGCCCCTGCCGCACAGGCACCGACCACCGAAGCCCGACAGACCGAAGCCGCCGCCTCCCTGGCCCTTTCGACCCTTTCCCAGGCGACGATCGAGACGACAGCCAAGATCGCCGCCCAGATCGTGCGCAAGCTGGATGCGCGCTCGACCCGCTTCGAAATGGCCCTGACGCCCGAAGGCCTCGGCAATGTGGATGTCAGCCTCGACATCGACGCCGACGGCAAGCTCATCGCCAGGATGGCCTTCGACAATCCGCTGGCCGCCACGGAACTGCGCGGCCGCGCCGACGAGCTTCGTCGCCAGCTCCAGGAGTCGGGCTTCACCGTCGCTGACGATGCCTTGTCCTTCGCCGAGCGCGACGCCTCCGCCGGCCAGCAAGGCGGCTCGGCCTTCGATCGCCGTCCCGACCCGCGCAACGCTCGTGCCTTCGGCGCCGCCTCGCGTCTGGAAGCCGACGCCGACCGGCTTCAGGCCGCCCGCTGGATCCCTCTCACCCTGACGCCCGACCGCGTCGACATGAAAGTCTGAACCGATGGTCGATGCCGTTACCACCACCCAGGCGACCACCCGCACGGAGACCAGCCGCGCCAGCCTGGTCTCGAACTTCGAGACCTTCCTGACGCTGCTCACCGCGCAGCTGAAGAACCAGGACCCGCTGTCGCCGATGGACTCGAACCAGTTCACCGAGCAACTGACGCAGATGACGGGCGTGGAGCAACAGCTCCTCACCAATGACCTACTGACTAGTCTCCTCGCGGCCCAGCAGGGAGCCGGCCTGAACGGCGCCACCAACTACATTGGCAAGGAGGCCACCGCCGCCTGGGCCGTCACCAAGCTGGATGAAGGCAAGGCGACCTGGTCCTATGAACTCGGGGCCGCGGCTTCGGAGGCGACGCTGCAGGTGCTGGATTCGACCGGCACGGTCGTTTGGACCGGACCTGCGCCGGACCGCACCACCGGAACCCACGATTTTGTCTGGGACGGCAAGACCACCGCAGGCGGCCAGTTGCCCGACGGCGGCATCTACTCGCTCAAGGTCGCGGCCAAGAACGGCGCGGCCACGGTCGACTCCCAGGTCCTGACCAAGGGCCGTGTGACCGGCGTCGAGATGTATGACGGCGTCCCCTACCTCACCATCGGCAACGCGATCGTGCCCGTTTCCAGCGTCATCGGCCTGGACGAGTCCGTCGTGGCCGAAGCGCCGACCGACGACAGCGACGACGAAAGCCTCGCCGCCCGCATCGCCGACGCCATGAACCCCCTCAAGTTGCTTTCCTAAGGAGCCCACGTCGTGAGCATCAACTCTGCCCTTCTCGCCGGCGTCTCCGGCCTGACCGCCAACTCCGCCGCCCTGGCCGCCATCTCGCAGAACATCGCGAACGTGAACACGGTCGGCTACAAGCGGACCGCCGTCGATTTCTCGACCGTCGTGAATGCACAGAACCAAGGCGCGGGCTATTCCGCCGGCGGCGTTCTCGGCCAGACCCGCAACTACATCTCGCAGGCCGGCCAGCTTCAACGCACGACCTCTTCGACCGACCTCGGCATCGCGGGCCAGGGCTTCTTTGTCACCACTGAGAAGGCCGAGGGTCTGGACGCCGGCGACGCCCGTCTGTTCACCCGCGCCGGGGCCTTCCGCGTGGATGAGTTCGGCTACCTGAAGAATACGGCGGGTCTGTATCTGCAGGGCTGGCCGGTGGACTCCGAAGGCGGCATCACCCGCGATCCCTCCGACCTCGGCAAGCTGAAGTCGATCAACGTCGGTTCGGTCGGCGGAACGGCCGAGCCAACCACCCGCGCCCAGTTGAATGCCAACCTGCAGTCCAGCCAGGTCGTCTCGCCTGACATCGCCACCTACAATGTCGCGACCAACTCGATGTCGGTCTACGACGCCGAGGCGGGGACGGGCTTCAAGCCGGACTTCCAGATCACGATCCCGGCGTCGGACTCCAAGGGCGGCCAGCGCACGATCGCGTACTCCTTCCTCAAGACCGCCAACCCCAACGAATGGCTCTCAGAAGTCCACGTGATTCCGGCCACGGATATCGAGAACGGCTCGACGCCGGCCAACGGCATTCTGAAGTCAGGCCTGGTCCTGTTTACCCAGGACGGCCGCCTGAACATCACCGATATGAAGACGGCGAACGACGCAGCGATCTTGGCCGGCACGACGCCGCCCTACCTCTTCAACGACTTCGCCGCCGCGGCTCTGACGGTTGGAGCCTCCGATCCGGCCACCGTGGGCACGGCCACAGCGCCTCAGTGGAAAGACTCGCTCGGCATCGACGACCAGACGATCACATTCGATCTGTCGGCCTCGGCCGGTGGCCTGACCCAGTATGACTCAGACTCGATCGTCCAGGCCGTCGTCACCAACGGCACCGCCTTCGGCAACCTGTCGAACATCGAGATCGACGACGAAGGCTTCGTCACCGCCATCTTCGACAATGGCGTCACCCGCCGCGTCGCCCAGGTCGCCCTGGCCACTTTCACAAGCGCCGACAGCCTGCAGACGGCCAATGCCAACGCCTATCGCGTCAGTCAGGGGTCCGGCACCTATAACCTCAAGGCTCCCGGCACCGGCGGGGCTGGGCTCATTGGCGCCTCACAACTGGAAGCCTCCACCGTCGATCTTTCGCTGGAGTTCACCGGCCTGATCACCACCCAACGCGCCTATTCTGCCTCATCCAAGATCATCACCACCGCGGACGAGATGTTGGCCGAACTCATCAGCATCAAACGCTGATCTTAAGGTAACACGGCGTTCAACTGGATGAACAAGTACTCAACAACCTGCCGAAACGGCGTTCGTGGACGGAGTGGATTTTATCCATTCCTTCACCACGACCCTAAACCCGGCTTTAGCGGCCCTTGGCTACATTCACGATCAATTGGTGGTGGTGAATGAGGCAAAAGCCCATGTTGCAAGAGCGACGCGTGAACAAGCAAGGCGAGCAATATGTCGTCGGTCCGACGGGCACCCCCCTGACGATGCGCGACCTGCCGCCTGAGAATACGGATCGCTGGGTCATCCGTCGCAAGGCGGAAGTGGTGGCCGCCGTGCGCGGCGGGCTGCTCAGCCTGGATGATGCGCTTCTGCGCTATCGTCTGACGGCCGAGGAGTTCCTCGCCTGGCAGAAGGCGATCGATAAATGGGGCATGCAGGGCCTGCGCACGACGCGGATCCAGAACTACCGCTCCTAAGCCTACTCTCCCCGAACGAACGACGGCCGTACCCGGCGACGGGTGCGGCCGTTGTCGTTTGGAGGCCCGGCCTCGAAATCGCGCGCCTTAGCCTCTATATGCGCGCCATGAGCCTGGTCGAAGACGTCTGCCCGATCCCGATTATCGCCCCCGTCGACATCGACGAGGCGGTCGAGAGCGCGCGTCTGGCCGTCGGGCTGCCCGTCGGCTCGCGCGTTGTCGCGGCCATGTCGGGCGGGGTAGACTCCACCGTCGTCGCGGCCCTGCTGACGAAGGCCGGCTATAACGTCGTCGGCGTCACCCTCCAACTCTACGACCATGGCGCGGCGCTGAAGAAGAAGGGTGCCTGCTGCGCGGGTCAGGACATCCATGACGCCCGCCTCGCCGCCGAGATGCTGGGCATCCCCCACTATGTCCTCGATTACGAAAGCCGCTTCCGCGACGCCGTCATCGACCAGTTCGCCGACTCCTATCTGAAGGGCCAGACGCCGGTCCCCTGCATCCGCTGCAACCAGACTGTAAAATTCCGCGACCTGCTCGACGTCGCCCGCGACCTCGGCGCCGCCGCCATGGCGACGGGCCACTACGTCGGTCGCGCCGTCGCCGCCGACGGCCGGGCCCAGATGCGCAAGGCCATCGATCCCTCGCGCGACCAGTCCTATTTCCTGTTCGCCACGACGCGCGACCAGCTCGACTATCTGCGCTTCCCCTTGGCCGGTCTGGAGAAGCCCGCCGTGCGTGGGGTCGCTGCCTCGCTGGGTCTGAAGATCGCCGCCAAGCCCGACAGCCAGGACATCTGCTTCGTCCCGTCGGGCGACTACCGCACCCTGATCGACCGCCTGCGCCCGCAGGGCCGCGAGGCCGGCGAGATCGTGCACATGGACGGCCGGGTGCTGGGCAATCACGCCGGCATCACCGACTACACCATCGGCCAGCGCCGGGGCCTGAACGTCGCCGTGGGCGAGCCCCTGTTCGTGACGAAGCTCGACCCCGACAACCGGCGCGTCATCGTCGGTCCCCGCGAGGCCCTGCTGACCGCCTCCCTGACGCTGGACGAAACCAACTGGTTGGGCAACGAAGCCTCCATCGAAGCCGCCGCCGAATCCAATGCTCCGGTCCTCGCCCGCGTCCGCTCGACCCGTCCGCCCTCGCCCGCCCGCATGACACTTAAGGACGGTGCGATCTCAATCGTCTTCGAAACCGGCGAAGAAGGCGTCGCCCCCGGCCAGGCCTGCGCCCTCTACGATCCCGCCGACCCCGACCGTCTGCTGGGCGGCGGCTTCATCGCGACCACGACGGCCTGTGTTGTCTGACGACCTGCACGCCCGGTCCGGCTTGCCGGAGGACTACCGCTACCTGCTCGCCGACCTGCCCCGCGACCGCTGGCACGGCCATGAGGTCGCCGCTATGGCCCGCTTCTGGCTCCAGATGCATTCCGGCTTCCGCCGCGAGGTCGCCAGTATGGACGCCCTGACCGCCCAATGGCGCGCGGGGACCATCGCCCTGCCCGACCTTCACCGCCGCCTGATCCCCACACTGCAGCAGTTCCTCCAGCACCTGGACGGCCACCACAACATCGAGACCCACCACTATTTCCCAACCATGCGTCAGGTGGAGCCGCGTATCGGCGCCGGCATCGACCTTCTGGACCGCGACCACGACGTCATCCACGGTCATCTGGAGACCTTGTTCCAGACCGGGCTGGCCTTCCATCAGGGCGTCAGCGGCAATACCCCCACAGCCGGCGACGCCGCCTCGCGCCTCGCCGATGCGCTCGAAGCGGCCGCCCCCGCACTAAGCCGCCACCTAGAAGACGAGGAGGACATCGTCGTCCCCCTGATCACCCGCCACGCGGACGTCTTCAAAGGCTAGGCAGCGTCCTCAACCACCGCATCCTTGGGCAGGACATCGGCCACGGTCGGCCGGTTGGCGTGAAAATGGATCTCGGTGTCGCGCCGCTTCACGATCTCGCCGCAGCAGGAACAGGCCACGCGCGGTTTCAGCTCGGCACCGCACGTCTTGTGGGTGAAGCTGACGCCGGAATCCGCGTCGCCGTACAGATGCTGGGAGCCCCAGCCGTGCATGACGATCAGCACGTCCGACAGGGCCCGCCCCTTGGCCGTCAGCACGTATTCGTTCCGCGGCGGCCGTTCGGAATAGAGTTGTGGTTCCAGCACCCCGTGCTGCACCAGGGTCTTCAGCCGCGCGGCCAGCACGTTACGCGCCACGCCAAGCCGCTCCTGCCACTGTTCGAAGCGCTTCACGCCCTGGAACGCATCGCGAATGACCAGAAGCGTCCACGGATCGCCGATCACCTCGAGCGTCGCGGCGATGGAACAGCTCTGTTTTGAATAGTCAGCGGTTCTTCCCATGAGGACGAAGGTGACGTTGGGTCAGCGGTTTGGCAAGAGGGTTGCCAAAAGGAACCCTGTTGGTCAGTTTCATTTGGTACCGAACCTATGAGTCGGCCCCGTGGCGTTCCTGCATTCCTGACCGCACGGGCGGATCCAACGCGTCCGCCCACGTCCTTGCAGAGTTCTGAAGACTGGCTGGCCTGGCAAGGTACGGAGGCGGCCGGCCTCGTTTCGGTTGGTGCGGGCGGCCGGGCTCGAACCGGCATGACCGAAGTCGGCAGATTTTAAGTCTGCTGCGTCTACCAGTTTCGCCACGCCCGCGGCTTCGACCTCACTCCGCCGGGCGCACGGCCCTGAAGTCAACGTCGGAATCCGCCACCAGCCAAACCAGGGCGGCCCAGGCGGCGACGTTCTGACGGAGCTGGACGGGGTCGATCTTGTCGAGCGTGTCGTCGGCGGTGTGGTGGAGGTCGAAGTAGCGCAGACCGTCCTGCTTCAGGCCGAAGACCGGGACGCCGGCCTGGACGATCGGGCCGATGTCGGCACCGCCTTCGGTCTCCGGCACGTTCGAGCGGAGGACGCCGATGGGGTAGAGGACGCGGTTGGCGGCGTCGGCGAAGGCGCCGGTCTGGGCGCCGACGGGCAGTTGCAGGGCGTAGACGCGGTCGGCGCCGAAATCGCTTTCGCCGGTGAAGACGTGGTTGGCGATGTCCTCGGGCGAGAGGCTGCGCAGATAGGCGCCGCCGCCGTTGCCGGTGTCGGTCGGCTGGGCGACCTCTTCGGATCCATACAGGATCACGCGGACGGTTCGGGCCGTGCGGCCCTGTTCGGCGATGGCCTTGGCGGCGGCGATGGTGATGGCGCCCCCTGCCCCGTCGTCGATGGCGCCGGTGCCGAGGTCCCAGCTGTCCATGTGCGAGCCGAGGACGATCACCTCTTCCGGGCGCGAACGGCCCGGCATGTCGCCGATGACATTGTGCGATGTCGTCTCATAGGTATGGGCCGTCGAGGAGAGGCGGACCCTCACCGGGTCGCCGTAGGACACCAGTCGGCTGAGCTGGTCGGCGTCCGGCGCGCTGAGGGCGAAACCAGGCAGAGGCACGACACCGTCGACGTAGCGGGTCGTCCCGGTGTGAGGCATGCGATGCTCGTCGGAGCCGACCGAGCGCATGATGAAGGCCGCGGCGCCTTTCTGGGCGGCGACCGCTGGACCGGCGCCCCGGATGCGGGTCAAGGGCCCATAGCCGGCGCCGGACTGCATGGAGACCAACTGGCCCGCGTCGATGTAGGCGATCTTGCCGGCCAGAGAGCCGTCGGGAACGGCCTGGAGGTCTTCGAGGGATGCGAAGCGCGCAACCTCAGCCTCGATGCCGCCTGCGGGCGTGCCGGGGGAATGGCCGAGCGCCGCGACGACCAGAGGCTGGGGGTTGTCGCCCACGATGGAGGCGCTTTCCTCGCCGCGCTCCCATCCGACCAGGGGGAAGGGCTGGATGTGAACGTTCTTGAAGCCCAGTTCGCGCATGTAGCCGGCGGCCCATTCGGCAGCGGCGGTTTCGGAGGCGGACCCGGCGGGGCGCGGGCCGAAACGGGTGGTCAGCTGGGTGACGTAGTCCATGGCCACGGTGTCGTTCAGAGCGGCGTCGCGAACCTGTTCGGCGGCACGGATCGTGGCGGCGTCCTGGGCCATGGCGGGCGCGGCCAGAGCGGTCGCCAAACTCAGCACGGACACGGCGGCCAGGGCCGAGCGACGAACGGAAACGAACATGCCGAAACTCCAGATCACGAGAGGACCTGAGCCTTAGAGCCTGACGCCGAAAAGTGGGAGCGGTTTTCCCCCTGGATCGAGAGAGGATTCAGCACCTCGCCAGATTTCGAACGGCCAAGCGACGTGGAAGCCTGGAAATCCAGCGCGCCAGGGAGACCGGATTCGACCCCGAAACTGAGTGGCAAGGTCGACAGAGTCGCGCCGCGATCGTTCTGCTGCGTGCGGTGCGACTCCAAAATAGACTGTTGCAGACTCGACAGAGTCGCGCAGTGTGACCGTTGTCCGCATGCCCCGCTATGTGGATAGCGGACGACGAACCCGCATGGGCGGATATCCGACGTGTCAAAGACCAGGCGCTCAAACTGGAGAGCCTCAGTCGTTCGCGCAACCGACCGAAAGGAATAAATTCGGAATAAGGGAAGGGAAGCCTTAGCCGACCTGAGCCAGTTGGGGCTCCAGGACGACCTCGCGCCAGGCGTGAGGCGCGTTCAACAGGGCGCGGACCAGAAGGTTGTTGACCGCGTGACCGGCCTTGTAGCCTTCGTAGCGGCCCAGCAGGGGCGCGCCCAGGACGTAGAGGTCGCCGATGGCGTCCAGCGCCTTGTGACGCACGAACTCGCGTTCCATGCGCAGGCCGCCGGGATTGAGGATTTCATCGCCGTCGATCACCACGGCGTTCTCCAGGGACCCGCCCCGGGCCAGCCCGGCCTGACGCAGGGCCTCGACCTCATGGGCGAAGCCGAAGGTGCGGGCGGACATGATCTCGTCGCGGAAGGTTTGTTCGTCGACCACGAAATCGACGACCTGATTGCCGATCACCGCGTTGTCGAAATCGATCTCGAACCGCATCTCGTAACGGTCGCACGGATAGAGGGCCGCATGCTTGTCGCCGTCCGTGACGTGGATCGGCTCCAGGATCTCGATGTAGCGGACCGGGGCCTGTTGACGGCGGAAGCCGGCGCGATCCAGCAGCCGCACGAACGGCAGGGCGGAACCGTCCAGGATGGGGAGTTCGGGGCCGTCGACCTCGACGATCACGTTCGAGACGCCCAAGGCGCAGAAGGCGGCCATCAGGTGTTCGATGGTGGAGAGGCGAACCCCGGCCGCGTTCTCGATCATGGTGTTCAGCCTGGCATCGACCACGGCGTCACCCGATACCAGGATGCGGTTGTCGCGATCGGTGATGTCGGTGCGGACGAAGACGATGCCTGTCCCGGTCGGCGCGGGACGGATGGCCAGACGCACACGTTGACCCGTGTGCACGCCCACGCCCGCGCAAATCGCAGGGGCGACCAGGGTCCGTTCGCGATGATCGTTGCGAGGCGGCAAGGCTAAATCCACTGAACGCCCGGCGCACGGGGAGGCGCGCATGAGCGGAAGATCGATCCCTAGCGGGACGTTTGACCAGCGAAAACCAAAGTCGGGTTTCGAATTGTTTCCGGTTCGGTAACCTTGGCCGCAACGAAAAACGCCCCAGGTTTCCCCAGAGCGTCTCGAGCGGGTATGCGTCGGATCAGTTCGCCAGGCGACGCAGGAACGACGGGATTTCCAGATCGTCCTCGACGGCCGGAGCCTGTTCCGGCTGGGGCTGGGCGGTCTGGCGCAACTGTGGCTGGGCGCGCGAGGCGGTGGGAGCCGGAGCATAGGCGGTCTGGGCCCGCGGCTTCTTGCCGAACAGGCTCCAGCCGGACTTGCGATGGTCGCGATCGTCATAGACCGGTTCGTCGTATTCGGCGTGAGCCGGCGGTGCCGGTGGCGTGCGGTCCATGTAGAGGTCGCCCTGGTCCGGGCGAGCCGACACGGCCGGCTGACGGCCGTGATCGGATTCGAACTCTTCGACCCAGGGATCGACGATGGGCGACAGGTTGCGCTCTTCAGAGACGTGAATAACTGGTTCCGGCGCGCGGACGGGTTCCGGAGCCGGCGTCTGGAAGGTCGGGACGACGGGGGCAGGCTCAGGCGCACGATAGGCGGCCTCGGCGCGGACAGCCTCGCGGCGCACGGGTTCCGAAGCGCGCGGGGCCTCGGCCACCGGGGCGGCGCGACGCGGATCCTGGAAAGCGGCCGAACCCTGGGAAACGTGGCGCGGAGCGACCGGCTCGATCTTGGCGGCGGCTACCTCGTCCATGCCGGTGGCGACGACCGAGACGCGGATCTTGCCGTCCAGGGCGGGATCGAAGGCGGCGCCGAAGATGATGTTGGCGTCGCCGTCCACCTCGGCCGAGATGGCGTTGGCGGCCTCGTCGACTTCCAGCAGGGTCATGTCCAGACCGCCGGTGATGTTGACCAGAACGGCCTTGGCGCCCTTGAGCGAGGTCTCGTCCAGCAGCGGGTTGGCGATGGCGTTCTGGGCCGCCAGCAGGGCGCGGTCGTCGCCCGAGGCCTCGCCCGTGCCCATCATGGCCTTGCCCATCTCGGACATGACCGAGCGCACGTCGGCGAAGTCGAGGTTGATCAGGCCGGGCAGGATCATGAGGTCGGTGATCGAACGCACGCCCGAGTGCAGGACCTGGTCGGCCATGCCGAAGGCGTCGGCGAAGGTGGTGCGTTCGTTGGCGACGCGGAACAGGTTCTGGTTCGGGATGACGATCAGGGTGTCGACGTAGCGTTGGAGCTCGGCGACGCCGGCGTCGGCCAGACGCATGCGGTGGCGGCCTTCGAAGGTGAAGGGCTTGGTCACGACGCCGACGGTCAGGATGCCGCGATCGCGGGCGCATTTGGCGATGACGGGCGCCGCGCCCGTGCCGGTGCCGCCACCCATGCCGCAGGTGATGAAGACCATGTGCGCGCCTTCGAGGTGCGCATGGATTTCGTCGGCGGATTCCTCGGCGGCGTTCATGCCGACTTCGGGGTGGGCGCCGGCGCCGAGGCCTTGGGTGATCGTCTCGCCCAATTGGATGCGGCGATCGGTCTTGGCGAACGACAGGTGCTGGGCGTCGGTGTTGGCGACGACGAACTCGACCCCTTCGAGGCCGGCGTCGATCATGTTGTTGACGGCGTTGCCGCCGGCGCCGCCGACGCCGAAGACGACGATCCGGGGCTTCAATTCCGTGGCCGAGGGCCGCACGAGCGAGAGAGACATTTCCAAACCGACCTTTGTTCCGACCCTGCCCCTTTAACGTCCAGTGCGAAGTCCCCGCAGATTCGCATTGGTTATGAGCGCGTTAAGGATCGCGCATCGTCGTTAAGGGAAGGTTACCGGATAGCGTGAGTCGGACCGCTGACGACCCCAATCCCCAAGCGTAGCGGCAAATAATGCCGACTGGGCATGTTCAGGGGATAAAAAGAAAGGGCGACCCGAGGGCCGCCCTTTCCGTCTTGGTTCTAACCGAACCCCTTACCAGGGACGGTAGTTCAGGCTGACCGAGAAGCGACGGCCGTAGGGGTCGAAGTTCGAGTAGAGAGCCGAACCCAACCAACGGGCCTGTTCGGCGTCGAAGGCGTTGGTCACGGCGCCGCGAACGGTCAGGTCGTCGCGGACCTTGTAGCTGACCGAGAAGTCGTGGCGGGCGAAGTTGCCCGAGTCCATGTACTCCACGTTGCGGCTGTCGGCGTTGGCGACGAAGTCACGGGCCTGGACGATGTCCTGAGCCGTCTGCCAGTCCATGGTCCAGCCGAGGGTCAGAACGTCGTTAGGCTGGTAGTTCAGCTGCGAGGTCAGACGAACCTTCGGATAGAAGAGCGTGCTTTCCAGGGCGGTGAAGTCGCCCGGGTTGTCGATGTTGTTGAAGTTCTTCTGTTCGATCAGCCACGAACCGTTCAGGGCGTAGTTGAAGACACCCCAGTCGCGGCCGAGCATCTCGTCGGTGTCGAAGCGGTAGTTGGCCGTGAAGTCCAGACCGCGGACGTTGCGCTTGGCGTAGTTGATCGAGCCCTGGATGAAGTCGACCAGCAGGAAGCGATCGTCGCGCGGCGTGACGGGGTCGTCGACGCCGGTACGGGTCAGGGTGGCGCAGGCGCCGGCGTTCAGGGTCGGGCCGCTGACGCAGTTGTTGCCGGCGACCTGGGCCGTGACGGCCGCGATGACGTTGTCGATCTGGATCTCGTAGTAGTCGAAGACCAGCGACAGGTTCGGCGCAAAGTTCGGCGT
Organism: Brevundimonas sp. FV1ye28; assembly: GCF_058681135.1. Classification (NCBI taxonomy): domain Bacteria; kingdom Pseudomonadati; phylum Pseudomonadota; class Alphaproteobacteria; order Caulobacterales; family Caulobacteraceae; genus Brevundimonas; species Brevundimonas sp. FV1ye28. Next base: position 1,529,716 of record NZ_CM178731.1, read on the forward strand.
CAGGACGGTCGAGAAGGTGAAGGATTCCGACTCTTCCGGCTGCAGCAGCGGGTTGCCGCCGTTACGACCGGCGACGCTCGAACCGTATTCCGGACGATAGGCGTTGGCGGCCGTCGGATCCGTGAAGTTGTACGTCAGGCCGAACTGAGCCGCCAGAGCGGTACAGTTGGCGATGCGGTTGTTGCGGATCGTGGTGTCGGCGACGCCCTGGATGTTCGCCGTGGCGCAGGGGTCGGTGAACAGCAGGAAGGTCTGGGTTTGCGGCGCATAGGCTTCGCCCAGGCTCGGTGCGCGAACCGACGTGTTCAGGCTGGTCTTGAAGGCCAGCTCTTCGGTCGGACGGTAGACCAGATTGACGCCGTAGACGTCGCTCTTGCCGAAGTTCGAGAAGTCCGACGTGCGGTACGAACCCGACAGTTCGGCGTAGTCGCCCAGCCAGGTGTCGCGGAACAGCGGCAGCGAAAGCTCGCCGAAGAACTCCGTGACGTCGTACTCGGCCGGCGCGAAGTCGGCGCCGCCGTTCAGCTGAGCGTAGGTGTCGCCCAGCGAGGCCGAACGACCGCCGCCTTCGGTCAATTCCTTGCGGTATTCAGCGCCCAGAGCGACACCGATCGGGCCGGCGCCCCAGAAGTCCCACAGCTGAGCGGCGACCGACGCCAGGGCGTCGTGCTGCTCGTTCTTCTGGTCGAACTCCAGGCCGGCGCGGACGTAGTCCAGCGCCTCCTGCGACTGGTTGCCGAGGCCGAAGACGTTCAGCGGAACGCACTGAGCGACGTCCGGCGAAGCGGCGTTGAGCGTACCGCCGACGTTGGGGTTGCGGTTGGTGACCGTGCCGCCGTTGGCAGTCAGCGCCTGCACGCGGCAGACGATCTGGCCCGAGGCGTTGCGGATGGCGTCCATCGCGTAGGAGAAGCGCGCGATGTTGAGGCCGTTCTCCTCGTTGTGGTTGTCGGCGCGGCCGTAGGTGTAGCCGATGTCCCAGTCGACGTTCTTGAAGATCGAGACGTCGCCGGCGTTGCCGTTCAGGCCTATGACGTAGCGTTGCAGCTGACGTTCGTTGTGCTGCGGACGGTCGACCAGCCAGGCGGTGTAGCGAGCGAACGGAGCGGCTGCGGTACCGGTGATCGGGGCCGGCGAAGTCGCCGTGGCGTTACCGTAGGTGGTGACGCGGTTGGCGCGGATCGCGGCGGCCAGGTTGGCCGGCATGAAGGCGTTGTCGGTCCGCGTCGTATAGGCCGAGGTGCTCAGGATCTGCGACGAGTTGGTCGCCGACAGGCTGTCGGAGATGTAGATGTCGCCGAACGAGTAGCCGGTCGCCAGATCGGTCGTCTCGTCGACGTACTTGGCTTCGGCGTACAGGTTGATGTTCTCGGTGATGGCGAAGTTGGCGCCGACCTGGAAGCGGGCGCTCTCGGACTTCGGCAGGGTCGAGTCGACGTTGAAGATGGTGTTCGGGTTTTCACCGTCGCCACCGACGTTGACGGTACGGTTCGTACCCGTCTGGGCGACCCAGTCGCCGAAGTTGGCGGTGCGAGCCGTCGTGCCTTCGAAGACGTAGGTCGAGCCGGGAGCGACCCCGAAGCAGCCTGCGGTCGTGATGGACGTGCCGGTGCAGCGCGAGGTCGGAACGATGTTCGGGTTATCCAGGGCGCTCGGCTGGTAGTTGTTGGCCAGGGTGACCTGACCCCAACGCAGCAGCTGCAGGCCGCGGCGGTCGCGGTAGAGCTGGCTGTCGGCGACACCGTCGAACGGCGCGGCAGCGGGATCGGCGTCCCGGCCGACCAGGCCCCAGCCATCGGCCAGCCAGTCGATGTCGGGAGCCAGGACTTCGTCCAGGGTCTCGTACTCACCGAAGGCGTAGACGTTCAGGCGGTCGTCGAAGAAGTTCTTGCCGGCCAGAACCGAGATACGGCCCGAGTCCTGGCCGCCGTCGTTGAGCTGAGCCCAGCGGCCGTCGATTTCGAGGCCTTCGAAGTCCTTGCGCAGGACGAAGTTCAGCACGCCCGAGACGGCGTCGGCGCCGTAGACCGACGAGGCGCCGCCCGTGACGATCTCGACCGACTCGATCAGCAGGCGGGGGATGGTGTCGACGTCGACGGCCAGCGAACCCTGCGGCGAACCGACGTGGCGACGACCGTCAACCAGCGTCAGGGTGCGGCCGGCGCCCAGCGAGCGCAGGTTCGGCAGCGACAGGCCGCCGGCGTTCAGGGAGCCGGTGGTGTCCGACGGAACCTGCGAGTTCGACAGGGCCGGGATGGTCGCCAGATAGTCGATGACCGTGTTCTGGCCCGAGGTCAGCAGGGTCTCGCGCGTGACCTGGATCAGCGGGGTCGGGGCGGTCGTCGGGTCACGACGGATACGCGAACCGGTGACGACGATTTCTTCAACCTGAGTGGATTCTTCGTCCTGAGCGGGCTGGGTCGATTGGGCGAAGGCCGGAGCCGACATAGTCAGAACGCCCGCGAGGACGGTCGTTCCAAAGAGATACTTGCGAGTGGTTAGCATTGTGCTTGGCCCCGATGACTGAATGACGCACGGCAGACTTCTGCGAGTCTGAACGTTCGAGCCGTTGCTAGTCAGAGATTGGGGAAGGAGCAACCATTGCGGCGCGACTGCGGCAAACCGAACTCGGATTTGTTACACTTCGGACACACCACGGACACAGCGCAGAACAGCGTTCAGAATCCTAGAGGTTGTCGCGCAGCCAGCCTGCGGCCCGCGCCACGAGATTTCCGCCCTGAACCTTGGGTGCATCGGCAGCGCTGATTTGTCGCGACATTAGTTTCCTGGCGGAAACGGCTTCTCTGGGGCCGTAGGCGGCGCGCAGGAGAACGCCCGCCGCCGAGCAGAAGGCGGGGCCAGCGGCCGAGTCGGCCAAATGCGGCGCCCTTTGTGGCCGACCGAGGCGAACCGGTCGGTCGAAGACGCGGACCGCGAGCTCGCGCACACCGTTGAGCTGGCTTCCACCGCCGACCAGAACTAGGCCCGCGCCCGGCTCCAGGCCCACGCCGGCGTTTCTAAGACGATCGCGTAACAACTCCAGCGTTTCCTCGACACGCGGCGCGATTACTGTCTTCAGCATGGCGCGAGGGACGATGACCGGTCCGGCGTCGGCGTCCTCGCCGCGCGGCGGGGCCTCCAGCATTTCACGATCCTCGTTGGCGCTGGCCATGGCCGAGCCATGCAGGGTCTTCAGACGTTCGGCGCCCGCCTTGGACGTCGAAAGACCGCGCGCGATGTCGGAGGTGACGTGATCGCCGCCGACGTTCAGCGACTCGATGTGCAGCAGCGACCGGCCGCCCCAGACGGCGGCGGAGGTCGAGCCGCCGCCCATGTCGATGCAGACGCAGCCCAGATCCATCTCGTCTTCTTCCAGGGAAGCGAGCGAAGAGACGACCGGCGCGGCGGCCACGCCCTGAAGGTCGAGGTGAGCCAGTTCGAGGCAGTGGCTGAGCGAGGCGAACGCGCTTTCCGCCATCGAAACGACCAGCAGGTCGAGCCCAAGCGAGCCTCCACGCATCGAACGAGGATCATGGACGCCGCGCGCGCCGTCGACTGACCATCCGATCGGCAGGACGTGGATGGGACGGCGGTTCGGCAGGCGGATCTGGGCCAGGGCCATGCCGATGGCACGGGCCAGATCGGCGTCTCCGACCGGGTTGGCGCCGAGCGAGACGCGGGCCTGGACCCGGTGACTGGCCATCTGGCCGATCGCGGTCGTGACGATGACGCCCGAGACCGGGGCGCCGGCCGTTCGCTCGGCCCGTTCCACGGCGTGGCCGATGGCCTGTGCGGCCTCGTCCATGTTGACGATGGTCCCGCCGCGCACGCCTTTGGACTGGACGTGGCTAGCGCCGGCGACACGGATGGTGCGGTCGGCATGACGTACGCCGTCAGGCTTCATGATGAAGCAGGCGACCTTGGACTGACCCAGGTCCAGCGCCGCGACCACGGGGGCGCGATTGGCCGCCCGGCCCGCGTCCGTCGTCGTATCCGCCTTCTTGCCCGCCATAAGCTTGCCGCCCTCTACTCTTGTATCTTTATGTCTCAGGCGCCGACGCCGGGACGCACGGCCACTTGGCCCTCGGTCCGGAGGTCGATGCGGGCGAAGCCCAGTTCCAGCAGCCGCTCGCGCTGGTCGAGGGCGTCGAGCTGGATCAGGGCCGCTTCCTGCTTCACCGCAGGCAGTTGGATGATGCCGCCGTCCTTCAGACGCAGGTCCCAGCGGCGCTCGTCGACGCGCACGAGGGCGTCGACGCGGCCCATCAGGCGGGGACGCTGGGCCAGCAGGGGCAGGATATCGCCCGCTGCCTTGTCCGCGCCGGCGCCCACGACCAGCGGCAGGCCCGGATAGCGGCCGGGGTCGGCGCCCGGAATGGCCCGGCCCTCGCCGTCGATGACATAGGTCTGGCCGCGCATCTGCCAGACGGCGAGCCTATCATGCTCCTTGATCTCGACGATCAGGGTGTCGGGCAGGAGGCGGACGACACGGGCTTCCTTGACCCAGCCCACGGCCTGGACGCTGGCCTGAAGGGCGTCGAGATCGAGGGTCGTGATCGGCTGGCCCGCTTCCAGATCCAGCGCGCGCTGGATCGAAGGCGTCGCCTCGGCCGATGCGCCCTGGATGTTCACCCGGCGGAGCTTCAGACCCATGCCGATTGTGATCTGGTCCATGCCATGGGTGACCGACTGGCCGATGCGTTCGGCGCGGGCGCCGGTCGCCAGTACGAGAGCCAGCACGCCGACGCCGGCGCAGATCGACAGGACGACGGCGCGAGGCGTCAGGTCAAGCTTGCCGAGCGCGGCCATCTTGCCGGGCACGCCGCCGGCGTTGCGGGGCGCATTGCGTGAGCGACCGCCCTGCCCCTTGGGTGCAGCGCTTCGCTTGGGCGCAGACGCAACATTCGCGCGCCGACCGCCGCGAACTACCGCGGGCATGAGGCGTCCTCCACCATCCACCGGACCAGATCTTGATAGCTCATGCCGAGATGGGCGGCCTGCTCGGGGAAGAGCGAGGTCGGGGTCATGCCCGGCTGAGTGTTGACCTCCAGCAAGACGAGTTCGTCCTTAACATCGTCATAACGGAAGTCGGACCGCGAGATGCCCCGACAGCCCAGGGCGGCATGCGCCTGCTCGGATTCCCGAAGCGCAGCCTCGAAAACATGGGGCGGGAGGTCGGCGGGAAGTTTGTGGACAGAGCCGCCCGGCGCGTATTTGGCCTCGTAATCGTAGAAGCCCTTGACCGGGGTGATGTCGGTGACGGTCAGGGCGCGAGGGCCGGTCGTCTCGCCGATCACGGCGACGGCCAGTTCCTTGCCAGGGATGTAGGGCTCGACCATGACCTGTTCGCCGTAGGTCCAGTCGTCCGCGCCGACGGCGGCCTGGGGACCGTTGGCGCCGGCCATGACCAGATAGACGCCGACGGAGGATCCTTCGGCGTTTGGCTTGATGATGTAGGGCGGCTCGATGACGTGGCAGCGGGCGACCTCGTGACGGTCGAACAGGCCGCCGCCGGGGACCTTGATGCCCGCCGCGCCGAGCACGGCCTTGGTCTTGTCCTTGTCCATCGTCAGGGCCGAGGGAAGAACGCCGGAGTGGGTGTAGGGGATCTGCAGGGTTTCCAGGATGCCCTGGACGCATCCGTCCTCGCCCCAGTCGCCGTGCAGGGCGTTCAGGACGACGTCGGGTTTCAGCGCGGCCAGCACCTGGGCCAGGTCGCGGCCGGCGTCGATGCGGCTGACCTTGGCCACCTGACCTTCGAGAGCGTCAGCACAGCCCTTGCCCGAGGAGAGGGAAACGTCCCGCTCGGAGGACAATCCGCCCATCAGGACGGCGACGTGCATCTCTGACAGGGGACGGGACATGAGCTTTTCTAGCGCTGGGTTATGACGGGCGGCCGATCCTCTTGATCTCCCATTCAAGGTTTACGCCGAGTTTACTTTGTACGTCGGCGCGGACGGTTTCTCCCAATCCTTCGATATCGGCAGCGGTGGCCTCGCCGGGATTGATCATGAAATTGGAGTGGAGTTCGGAGAACATCGCGCCGCCGCCGGTGACGGCGTGCAGTTTTCCGCGCCAGCCCGCCTCGTCGACCAGCTTCCACGACGAGTGACCGGGCGGGTTCTTGAAGGTCGAGCCGCCGGTTTTTTCGCGGATCGGCTGGGTCTGTTCGCGGCGGGAGGTGATCTCGGCAATGCGGGCGGCGACGGCTTCGGATTCGTCCGGGGTTCCGCGATAGACGGCCTCGATCCAGATGATGTCGGCCGGCGCCTCGGAGTGGCGGTAGGTGTAGGCGAAGTCGGACAGGACGTAGTCGACACGCTCCCCGGTCGGGGTCAGGCCCCAGGCGGAGACGAGGATGTCCTTAGTCTCGGCCCCATAGCAGCCGGCGTTCATGGTCAAAGCGCCGCCGATGGTGCCGGGGATGCCGGCGTAGAATTCCAGACCGGCGAGGCCCGCCCTGGCCGAGGCCTTGGCGACCATGGCGTCCAGAGCACCGGCGCCGGCGGTGATGGTGTCGCCCTCGGTCGTGATCCCGGCGAACGGACGGCCAGCGAGGCGGATGACCACGCCCTCGACGCCGCCGTCACGGACGATGACGTTGGAGCCGACGCCGAGAACCATGACGGGCACGGATGGGGCGAGGGCCTTGAGGAAGGCGGCGAGATCATCGGCATCGGCCGGGATGAACAGGACCTCGGCCGCGCCGCCGACCCGGAACCAGGTGAAGGGGCCGAGGGGCTCGTCGCGCAGCAGCTTGCCGCGAACAGAAGGGAGAGAATTGCGCCAGGTCATAGGTTCTTCCGCTCATCCCCGCGAAAGCGGGGACCCAGTGCTTTGGACGGTGGTCTAGGAGGGTGTTGCGCTGCTTGTCCAACACAGCGCCTCACGAAAGGACTGGGTCCCCGCTTTCGCGGGGATGAGCGGATTTTATTGGCTCAGCGCTTCCAGCTGCGCCGGAAGGGCGTAGGCCCAGGCCGTGATGTCGCCGGCGCCGAGGAGGACGACGACGTCGCCGGGCTTCGCTTCCTCGGCGATCACGCGGGGCAGGACGGCGGCGTTTTCGAGGGCAGAGACTCGCAGGTGGCCGTAGCGGCGGATGCCGTCGACCAGAGCCTGTTTGTCCACGCCCTCGATCGGGGTCTCGCCCGCCGCGTAGACGTCGGCGACGATGACGCTGTCGGCGTCGGAGAAGCTGGTCGAGAACTCGTCCATCAGGTCACGCAGACGGGTGAAGCGGTGCGGCTGGACCACGGCGATGACGCGGCCACCGCCTTCGGCCGTATGGGCGACCTGGCGGGCGGCCTTGAGGACGGCGGCGATCTCGACGGGGTGGTGGCCGTAGTCGTCGACGATGCGGACGCCGCCCACGACGCCGGTCGTGGTGAAGCGGCGCTTCACCCCCGCGAAGGAGGCCAGGCCCGAGCGGATGGCGTCGTCCGACACGTCGAGCTCGCGAGCCACGGCGATGGCGGCGAGCGCATTGGCGACATTGTGCCAGCCGGCCATGGGCAGATGCAGGCCGGTTATGCGGACGGGCTCGTCCAGCGCGGCCAGACCGCGGCCCTGGATGACGACGTCGAAGCGGGCGCCGTCGGGGCTCATCTCGCAGTTGTCGGCGCGGACCATGGCCTGGGGGTTCATGCCGTAGGTGACGATGCGGCGGTTATCGATCTGGGCGACCAGGCGCTGGACCTCGGGATGGTCGAGGCAGACGGCGGCGAAGCCGTAGAAGGGGATGTTCTCGACGAAGTCGCAGAAGGCTTTCCGCACGGCGTCGAAGTCGCCGTAGTGGTCGAGGTGTTCCGGGTCGATGTTGGTGACGATGGCGACCGTCGACTTCAGGCGCAGGAAGCTGCCGTCGCTTTCGTCCGCCTCGACCACGATCCAGTCGCCGTCGCCGACCTTGGCGTTGGTGCCGTAGGCGTTGATGATGCCGCCGTTGACCACCGTCGGATCGAGCCCGGCGGCGTCCAGCAGGGCCGCGACCATCGAGGTCGTCGTCGTCTTGCCGTGGGTGCCGCCGACGGCGATCGAGAACTGCAGCCGCATCAGCTCGGCCAGCATCTCGGCGCGGCGGACCAGGGGGATGCGGCGTTCGCGGGCCGTCATCATCTCGGGGTTCGAGGGCTTGACCGCCGTCGAATAGACCACCGCCGAGACGCCTTCGCCGATGTGGGCCGCGTCGTGGCCGATGAAGATCTTCGCGCCGAGAGCCGCCAGCCGCTCGGTGTTGGCGCTCGATTTGGCGTCCGAGCCCTGCACCGAATAGCCGATCTTGAGCATGATCTCGGCGATGCCGCTCATGCCGATGCCGCCGATGCCGACGAAATGAACGGGACCGAGGTCGAACGGTACGGGGCGAAGGCGAGCGATCATCCCAGCGTCATAGCGAGGGTGAAATCGGATTGCACCCTCCCCTCATCCGGAGACACGCGTCATCGTCCTTCCGCTGTGAACGGGTATGGGGAAGTCGACGGAGCCTGGGCGTTCGCCCGGAACCGAGGTGGCCCCCTGCTTTCGCGTTACGGGGACCGCTTGATTGTGTTTTCGGCTCGCGCCGAGGCTCCGTCCCCGATCGGGTCCGCGAGCGTCGCCCAGCGGGTTTACGGACACCCCGGGGGGGCCTGCATCCCCGCCTCGGCGAAGACCGGCCACAAGTCCCGGGTCCTTTGGACCCTTAGGCGATAGGCCCGCGACGGGCGGCAGGCTCAGGCCCGCCGGGCTCCGAGGTTTCACGCCCCTCGAACAACCCCGCTACGATCGGTCCCGCCGCACGTCCGGGTCCTGGGCCCAGGACGCCTTCCCCGACGACGGGATGGCTCCCATCATAAGGCATGTTCGAGGGGGCGCCGGTTCGGAGGGGTCTTAAAAGTTCGCGGCTTTGGAATCGTTGGGGGATTTGGGCGATCCTTGGGCAAACTTGGACGTCTTTATCCGTGCACCCCGGCGAAGGCCGGGGTCCAGATCAAGCGCCCAGGCGGCCGGGATGGGGCGTCGGCCTGCTGCCTGAACCTTTGGTGACCTCCATCTGGACCCCGGCCTTCGCCGGGGTGCACGGAGAGAGAGAGAGAGAGAGAGAGAGAGCGGGTGTGACTCCTCACCCGCCCGCGCCGCGATTTTGCCCGTCAGATAACTCCACCTTAACCACAAGGATTCACGGTTGCCCCCTCACTCCCCGGGGCCGAGTTCGTGACCGATCTGAAGACCGACATTATCCATCGCGGCGACTGCATCGAGATCCTGCGCTCGCTGCCAGACAAGTCCGTGGACATGGTCTTCGCCGACCCGCCCTATAATCTGCAGCTGGGCGGCGACCTGCTGCGGCCGGACAATTCGAAGGTCGACGCGGTCGACGACGACTGGGACAAGTTCGACAGTTTCGCCGCCTATGACGCCTTCTGCCGCGACTGGCTGAAGGAATGCCGGCGGGTGCTGAAGGACGAGGGCTCGATCTGGGTGATCGGCTCCTATCACAACGTCTTCCGGCTGGGGTCGGCGATCCAGGACCTGGGGTTCTGGGTGCTGAACGACATCATCTGGCGCAAGTCGAACCCGATGCCGAACTTCAAGGGCACCCGGTTCACCAACGCCCACGAAACCCTGATCTGGGCCGCCAAGTCGCGGGACCAGAAGCGCTACACCTTCAACTACGACGCGCTGAAGGCCTTCAACGAAGACACCCAGATGCGGTCCGACTGGACCTTCGCCCTGTGCACGGGCGAGGAGCGGATCAAGGGCGAGGACGGCAAGAAGGCGCATCCGACCCAGAAGCCCGAGGCCCTGCTGCACCGGGTGATCCTGGCCGCGACCAAGCCGGGCGACGTGATCCTGGATCCCTTCTTCGGCACCGGCACGACGGGCGCAGCGGCCAAGCGTCTGGGCCGCCACTACGTCGGCATCGAGCGCGATCCGGAGTACGCCAAGGTCGCCGAGACGCGGATCAAGGCCGTGATCGCCGCCCGACCCGAAGACCTGGTCGTCACCGGCTCCAAGCGGGCCGAGGTCAAGGTACCGTTCGGGGCGCTGGTCGAGGCGGGCCTGCTGTCGCCCGGCGACACCCTGTATTGCCCCAAGGGCGAGCGCGAGGCGCGGGTGCGGGCCGATGGGTCGCTGGTGTCGGGCGCGATGACGGGCTCGATCCACAAGCTGGGCGCGTTGTTCGAGAACGCACCGGCCTGCAACGGCTGGACCTACTGGCGCTTCCGGACGGACACGGGGTTGAAGTCGATCGACGCCCTGCGTTCCGAAGTTCGCGCCGGGATGCAGTAGCGATCACATCGCAAGGGCGCGTTCCAGCGCCTTTCGGAACACGGTCGGCAGAGCCGCCAGGGCCTCGGTCTCCGGCGTCCAGAGGAAGTCGCCCTGCCCCGTCGCGACCCGCACCGTCAAGGTCAGGGAGAAGTGGGTGAAGACGTGCTCGACGGCGCCCGCCTCCATCCAGTCGGCGGCGACCGGCGGTCGAGCCTCGAGGTCGCCATCGGACCAGTCGCCGGTCGGCAGGCCCACCATCCCGCCGAGAAGCCCCTTGTCCGGGCGGCGAACCAGCGCCACCGCGCCCCGGCCGTCGCGCAGGACCCAGGCGACGCCCCGACGATGCGGGCGGGCGGCCTTTTTCGTCTTGAGCGGATAGAGTTCGGGCTCGCCCGTGGCGCGGCCGGCGCACCACTGGGCGATCGGACACATCAGGCAGAGCGGCGACTTGGGGCGGCAGATGCCTGAGCCGAGGTCCATCAGGGCCTGGGCCCAATCGCCCGGCCGGTCGTCGGCGACGAGGGTGGCGGCGAGGCGCTTCAGCTCGGGTCGGGCGGCGGGGACCGGGGTCTCGACGGCGAACAGGCGGGAGACGACGCGCTCGACATTGCCGTCCACGACATTGGCCGGGCGGTCGAAGGCGATGGCGGCGACGGCGGCGGCGGTGTAGGCGCCCACGCCCGGCAGGGCCAGAAGCGCCGCCTCGGTGTCGGGGAAGACGCCGCCGTGATCCTTCGCCACCGCGCGGGCGCAGGCCAGCAGGTTTCGCGCGCGGGCGTAGTAGCCGAGGCCCGCCCAGGCGGCCATCAGATCGCCGTCGGGCGCGGCGGCGAGGTCGCCGACCGTGGGCCAGCGGGCGGTGAAGCGCTCGAAATAGGGGGTGGCGTGGGGGACGGTGGTCTGTTGCAGCATCACCTCCGACAGCCAGACGCGATAGGGGTCGGTGCGCCGGGCCGCGCCGGGCGGGCTGCGCCACGGCAGGGTGCGCGCATGGGCGTCGTACCAGGCCAGCAGGGCGGCGCGCAGGGTGGCGATGTCGGCGGGGCGCATTGGGTGAACCATAGCCGGTCGTATTCCAGGGCGCACCGGCCTTCTCCCTCCCCCTCGGGGGAGGGTGGTCGGAGCGAAGCGGAGACCGGGTGGGGACGGCGGCGCGATACGGATACGGCTGTGTGTGGCTTGCCTTGCCGTCCCCACCCGGTCGCTGCGCGATACGGATACCGCTGCGTGTGGCTTGCCTTGCCGTCCCCACCCGGTCGCTGCGCGACCACCCTCCCCCGAGGGGGAGGGAGAAGTCGGCGCGAATATCGGCTACACACCACCCATGGCGCGCGACCTGCCCACCGATGCTGAGACCCGCGAGATCCTGGCGCGGAGACGGACCCGGCCGATGCCGCGCCCGGCGCCGCCGGCCGGGCGGTCGCTGGCGCCCTTCATCAGGGAACTGGACGAGAAGTTCGGGCGTGGCGCGGGCGCGCTGGAGCCCCGCTGGCGCGAGATCGTCGGCGACCAGCTGGCGCGGGTGACGCGGCCTCAGAAACTGACCAAGGGGCGGGCGGGATCCGGCGGGACGCTGGAACTGCGCGTCGCGGGGCCGGCGGCCCTGCTGGTCCAGCATCAGTCGGCGGACATCCTGGCGCGGGTGAACCTGTTCCTCGGGCCGGGCGCGGTCGACAAGCTGAGGATCGCGCAAGGGCCGGTGAAGCCCCTGGCCCAGATCGCCGCCTCGACCAAGGGGGCGCGGCGGCGGATCGATCCGCTGGATGCGGCGGCGGAGGCGGAACTGGCCAAGTCGGTCGAGGCCGCGCCGGACGGGCTGAAGGCGGCGCTGGCGAACCTGGGCCGGGCGGTGCTGTCGGATGAGGCGAAGGGGCGGCGGCGCTAGGACGGCGCGCGAGGCGACGTGCGGCCTCTCAAGCCGACGCGCCCCTGCCGGAGGTTTCGGGCTCGGCGCCGTCCGCCTCCGCGTCCGGGTCGCGACCCTGGCTTCGGTCGAAGCGCCGCATGATCGGCGTGACCGTGATCCCATGCAGAAGGATCGACATCAGGCAGATCAGGCCCACGATGGCCCAGAGCCGGTCGCCGCCCTCGAACGGCGCGGCGTTCAAGCCGTAGGCCAGATAGTAGAGCGACCCCACGCCACGGATGCCGAAGAAGGCCATGATCAGCTTCTCGCGCAGGGGGCGCTTCCAGCCGATGAAGCCGATCATCCCTGACAGCGGCCTGACGACCAGGACGATCACGACGGCGACCGCGACGTCCAGCGGCCTCAGCGGCGCCAGCAGGCCCGAGACCAGGGCGCCGCCGAACAGGACCAGCACCACCATCATCGCCATGCGTTCGATCTGTTCGATGAAATCGTGCATCTGGGCGTGGAATTCGTGGTCGCGATCCGCGTGCCGGAACGCCAGCGCTGTGATGAAGACCGCCAGAAATCCGTAGCAGTGCAGCATCTCCGTCACCGAATAGGAGATGAAGGTCGCCGCCAGGACGATGAAGCCGTCACGCGTCGCCGCCAGCCGGGTGCTGACCGGGATGGTGAAGGTCAGCCAGCCGAACAGCCAGCCGATCGCCCAGCCGATGCCGAGACCGGCCCCGATCTCCCACAGGACATTGACGGTGAGCCATTCGACGAACCAGTCCGACTTTTCGCCCGACGCCACCAGCGCCAGGGCGATGGCCAGATGGACGAAGGGAAAGGCCAGCCCGTCGTTGAGACCGGCCTCGGACGTCAGGCCGAACCGGACCTCGTCCTCGCGCCCCTCACGCGGCGCCCCCACCTGGATATCAGAGGCCAGGACCGGATCGGTCGGCGCCAGGCTTCCAGCCAGCAGGACCGCCCCGGCCAGCCCGAGCCCCAGCACCGTCCAGCCCAGCATCACGATCGCCAGGATCGACAGCATCATGGTCACGCCCAGCAGACGCCAGGTCACGCCCCAGCGCCGGAGGTTGAAGATCCGGTCGATCTTCAGCCCGGCCCCCATGAGGGCGATGATGACCACGAACTCGGTCAGCCGTTCGGTGATCTCGGGATAGGCCTGGGGCAGAGGGTCGAACCGCACCTGGGGCAGGCTGAACAGCGCGGCCCCCAGGATCACGCAGACGATCGGCAGCGACAGCGGAGCGCGGCGGAACACCAGCGGCAGCCACGCCACCATGGCGACCAGAACCCCCACCACGAACAGCATCAGGATATAGGGATCGGGCATCAGGTTCCGGGGCGGTTGATAGGGCGGCGCTCCCTTAATGCGGCAACGCCCGTGAGGTTACGCGGTGCCTGTGGACGCGGTGGTTTCACGGCCGGTTATTCGGATGAGGGGCGTGCGCTGACTGTCGAGCTCTGGCTTGCGACGGGATAGTTCATGGCTAGACGCCGTAGGGTCGTTTCGGCGTGCAGCCAATGACCGCCCTCGACCCTCAGCTAGCCTTCCGCCAGCGCCGCCCCACCACCAACCCCACTAGGAATGAAATAAGCGCCGCCAAACAAGCGACGATCAGTGGCCTTTGATCTTGCGCTGGTGTCTCAATCGCCAACGTCGTCACCTCGCCGGGTTCCAACTGGTCGATTAGACGCGCTCTCAGCGCGTCATCGCGAATGTCCTTCGGGCCAAGCATTCCCCGGACGATTAGCTGGTCGTTCTCGTGGTTGGCGTAGAAGACCCCGACCTTGTCGAAATCGGGAAACGCAGCGCGGTCGCACTGCACCTCAAGCCCGTCCAGATCGTAGGTGATGACGCCTGTCCCCGCGTCTCCCTTGAAGAATGATCTAGGCAGGACGTTCACTTCGAGGCGACCATCGCCCTGGCGCAGTCCCACGACCCTGCCAACGAAGATCGTATCCGCCTCATCCCAGTAGCGGTCCTGGGTTTCTCGCATGAGCCGCTCATAGGCTTGCGCTTCGCTTTCTCCCGAGTTCCTCGGAACCGCATAGCTGCACGCTTCGGCTACGGACGCCGATAACCAGCACAATCCCAGAAGCCCAAACAGAATAGCAGCGCGAGCCATCAGCTGATTGTTCGACAGGCGCGTGCCTAGGTCAAATGTCCGTTTCCCACCCATCGGCGACCTTGGAAGGTCTAATTTTCGGACAGCCAAGCTACGCAAGATCGCCCATGAAGCGCGCAACAGCATCTGGCTCGATGTCAGTCAGGCCTTCCGCTCGAAGCGCCGCATACCACGCGATCACTGCGGCACCCATTCCCGGCGTCGCGTAGGTGGGGCCCACGTGCGTCACCCAAAGCTCCATCTCTCGTTGGGTCACTTCCCGGGCCGGGAGAACAATCCGCGCTTGTTGAACTATATGATCAGTCAACTCGGCGCTGATCGCCTCTTCAGGCTGCGACCAATGACCATCGTCACCGTAGCAGTCGGAATAGAACGCAAGTTGTTTCAACGCGTCTAATAGCTCGGCGTCGTCCCCGCTTTCGACGGCAGGTTGGAAATCAAGAAGTTGACGAGCCCCCTCCTCAATAAGTTTGCCCACTATCCAATGCGTATTTTTTGACGTGTGCTTGCGATACTCCTTCCATGCGCTTTTGATCGCTTTGTCATTTGGAGCGATAGACATGAGCCGTAGGACGCGGGTCTTACCGCTTTCCTCAATGGAAAGGATCGCGAGCGCAGCGGCTGAAGGGTGACGCCCTTCCTTCTGAAGTAGTTCAGCGTCAGCAAGAAGCCGTTGGGCGCTTCGAACGGCCGCGTTCATACCCATCACGATGCCGGCGATATCCGGCTTTCCGCGAAACTGGGCAGGTCGGTTCGCACGGTGCTGATCATCCTTCACTCGATGATAGTGGAGGGAAGGGCTAGATACGCAAGTGGGTCTGCTGTTGCGTCCGCTCGCCACCCTCAGCCGTCCTTCGCCGGGTCCGCTTACGACACCACCGTCGCCTCCGAGCCGCCTGGACGCAGCCCCTACTTCCCGACCAGCGCCTCGACCGGGACGTTGAGCGTGTAGGCGAAGCCGGTCGGGGTGTAGGCGAGCGTGACCTGGCCGCGCAGCTGCTGGCCCAGGGAGGTGATCATGCGGGTGCCGAAGCCCTTGCGGGTCGGCTCCTCGACGGGCGGGCCGCCGGACTCGATCCAGTCCAGATGCATGCGGCCGCCGTCGATGCGCCAGGACAGGTGGACCTGGCCGCCGGGCTGGGACAGGGCGCCGAACTTGGTCGTGTTGGTGCAGAGCTCGTTCAGGGTCATGGCGAAGGCGATGACCGAGCTGGAGGTGATGCGGATGTCCTCGCCGGACACGACGAAGCGGCCGTCGCCCGGGTCGAAGGGCTCGATCGCGCTGCGGACCGTGCTGTCGATGGTGGCGTTTTCCCAGCTCGACCGGGTCAGCAGGTCGTGGGCGCGGGCCAGGGCGGCGAACCGGCCGTCGATGGCCGAGCGGGCATGGGTCATGCTGGTCGCGGTGCGCAGGCTCTGGTCGGTGATGGCGCCGACGGTGGCCAGCATGTTCTTGATCCGGTGGTGCAGCTCGGCGTGGATCAGGTCCTGCAGCTTGTCGGCGGCGTCGCGTTCCTCGGCCTCGATGCCGGCCTGGACCAGCAGGGCCTTGGCGTCGATCCCGGCCTGTTCCAGCGCCAGTTTGAGGCTGTCGTTCTCGGTCGTCAGGGCGTCGAGCTGTTGCGCGTCCGTTTGGGAGACGGTCTTCAGACGCAGGGCCCTGGCGTGGACGCTCGCCTGCTGGAGCTGGTAGCGGAGCTCGCGGTTCTCGGTGGTCAGGGCGCCGTTCTCGGCGGACAGGGAGGGCAGCACCTCCAGCGCGCCCTTGCCGACCATGTCCTGCAGCTCGACGATCATCTGTTCGATCTCGAGCGGCTTGGGGAAGAATTTGCTGTCTTCAGGCGCGTCGGCCTCGGTCACCGCGATCTGTCCGGAGACCAGGACGATCTTGATATGGGGCCAGCGCGCATGGGTCAGGTGGGCGAGCTTGAGCCCGTCCATCGTGCCCGGCATCTGGATGTCGGTGAACAGGCAGGAGATGTCGTCGCGGGCCTCCAGGATGGCGATGGCCTCGTCGGCGTTGATCGCCTCGACGGATTCGAAACCGGCGTCCTGAACGATGTCCACGGCGCGCATCCGCAGCATCAACTCGTCTTCGACGACCAAGACGACGGACGGCGATACATCTGTAGTCATCGGGAGTTCCTGCGGACTTCGATTTCGTCGGGTGGCGAAGACGGCATGCCAATTCTGGTGAACCGACGCACCGAAACCTTAGGCCAGACCTGACTAGAGCAAGTTGATCTAAACGCCTACTTTTCCGGCGCGGTCGAGAGACGCGTCCGGTTCGCTGTCAGCGACCTACGCAGAGGGGAAGGCCGGTTCCGGCAGGACGGCAACCCTGCCATACGACAGGCGTTGCGCCTACGGGAGGCAACAATGCCAGACTCCATCTTCAGCGGATGGGACGGGATCCTTCGTATCCTGTTCATCGCCCCGGCTGCCTATGCGGCGCTCGTCATCATTCTGCGTGTGTCGGGAAAACGCACATTGTCGAAGCTGAATGCGTTCGACTTCATCGTGACCATCGCCATCGGCTCCACTCTGGCTTCGGTCATAACGACAAAATCGCTCGCTTTGGTCGAAGGCCTCGCGGCCCTTGCGGTTTTGGTCGTGCTCCAGTTTCTGGTCACGGCCATGTCGGTTCGCTGGGCTTGGATCAATCACGCCGTGAAGGCAGAGCCAACACTCCTGTTGAAGGACGGGAACGCGCTCCACGACGCGATGCGCCGTCAGAGAATCACGCTGGATGAGCTAGAGGCTGCGGTCCGCCAGGCTGGCGGCGGAGCACTGTCGGAAGCCCGAGCCGTATTCCTCGAGACCGACGGAACTCTGAGCGCCATTATGACGGGGCGCTGATGGACCATCTGCATGCTCTGATCGGAACGCAGGGAGAGGACATCAGCTGGTGGCAGATGTCGATACGGGCCTGCCTAGTCTTCGTCATCGGGGTCCTGATCGTCCGCTTCGCCTCCACCCGCGCGTTTGGAAAGTGGAGCGCGTTGGACATCATTCTAGCGGTCGTGGTCGGGTCCAATCTCGGAAGGGCGATGACCGGCAACGCGCCCTTTCTCGCGACCCTCGTGGCGACCTGTGTCCTGCTGGCTCTGCACGATCTTCTAATACGCGCATCGGCCCGATGGTCCTGGGTCAGCCTCATCACGAAAGGCAGGTCCGTCCGGCTAGTCAACGAGGGCGCTCCCATCGAGGCCGCGATGCGGAGGGCGGGCATTGGAGACCGCGACCTTCACTTGGCGCTGCGCTCGGCCGGGCACGCGGACCTTGATGAGGTCCAGTCCGTCACCCTTGAACGCAACGGCGACATCACCGTCGTCGCCCGCCCTTAGACACGCTCGTTCGCTAGAGTCCGCTTCCCACCCCAAGCAGACCCTCACAACGACGGCTTTCGGCCGCCTCGCCTCAATCCGGTCTTGACCATTCGGCCGTCGTGCATTGATTGGCATGTCGAGACTGAGACGGCTCAAATTCGCCGCACCTGTTCTCGACAACCATGGAATTCGCGCGGCCGTCGGGGAATCGCGCGATTATCCCGGGCCTGAGTTCGCAAGGAAGACGCCATGCCGTTCAAATACGCCTCCATGAGCCGCCGTGCGGCCGCTGTCGGCTCCGCGCTTGCGGCCATGACACTGCTGGCCGCCTGTTCGGGTGGCGGCGCGACTGCCGTCGCCGAGGGCGACATGGCGCAGGGCGCGCCCGAGGGCGCCAAGGTCACCGTGGTGGAATACGCCTCGGTCACCTGCGGCCACTGCGCCGCCTGGCAGGCGCAGGTCTATCCCGAGTTCAAGGCCAAGTACGTGGACACCAACCAGGTCCGATACGTCTTCCGCGAACTGCCGACGGCGCCGGAAGCGGTCGCGGTCGCCGGCTTCCTGGTCGCGCGCTGCGCCGGGCCGGACAAGTATTTCCCGGTCATCCACGAGATCATGGCCAGTCAGGACGAGATCTTCGGCGGCGTGCCTCCGCGCAACCTCCTGCTGCGCATCGCCAACGGCGCGGGTCTGTCGGAAGAGCAGTTCCAGGCCTGCGTCACCGACGCCGATGCGATCCAGGCCATGGATGCCCGCATCAAGGCCGCGCGGGACGCCGGCGTGACCGGCACCCCCTATTTCATGGTCAACGGCGAACCCGTGAAGGACACCTCCATGGCGGGCCTGTCGACCGCCATCGACGCCGCCCTGGCCGCGAGCTGATCCGATGGCCTTGTTCCGCAACCTGATCCTGGCCGTGACGGCCCTGACGCTGGCCTCGTGCGGCGGGTCCAAGGCCGTGGTCGACGGCGACATGGCCCTGGGCGCCGCCGAGGGGGCCAAGGTCACCGTGGTCGAGTATGCCTCGCCGACCTGCCCGCACTGCGCCCTCTGGCAGGAGAACACCTGGCCGGCGTTCAAGGCGGCCTATGTCGATACGAACAAGGTCCGCTACGTCTTCCGCGAACTGCCGACGCCGCCGGCCGATGTGGCGGCGGCCGGCTTCCTGATGGCGCGCTGCGCCGGAGCGGA
Source organism: Brevundimonas sp. FV1ye28 (assembly GCF_058681135.1). Lineage (NCBI taxonomy): Bacteria > Pseudomonadati > Pseudomonadota > Alphaproteobacteria > Caulobacterales > Caulobacteraceae > Brevundimonas > Brevundimonas sp. FV1ye28. The sequence goes on from NZ_CM178731.1 coordinate 1,548,495, forward strand.
CAAATATTTCGACGTGATCCACGCGATCATGAAGAGCCAGGCGGAATGGCAGGCGGGCGGCAATCCGCGCGACAGCCTGGTCCGCATCGCCGGCGAGAACGGCATGGACGAGGCGGCCTTCACCCGCTGCGTCACCAATCCGGAAGCCATCGCGGCACTGGAAACGCGCGTGAAGGCGGCGACGGACGCGGGCGTGATCAACACCCCGACCTTCTTCGTCAACGGCCGTCAGGTTTCGTCCATCGGCGGCGAGGGCGCGGTCATGGCAGACCTCGGCCCGGCCATCGAGGCCGAGCTGGCCAAGTGAGTACCCCGATGATCCGCACCCTGTTCCTGACGCTGGCGCTGGTCGCCGCGCCGCTTTCGGCATCCGCCCAGACGGCGAGCGGCCTGCCCGCCGTGTCGGCGAGCGACCGGGTGCTGGGACGGGCCGATGCGCCGGTGACGGTGGTCGAATACGCCTCCTTCGTCTGCTCGCACTGCGCCGACTGGCACACCACGGTCCTGCCGTCGTTCAAGGCGCGGTTCATCGATACGGGCCAGGTCAAGCTGGTGTTCCGCAACCTGCCGACCAATCCGGCGCAGGTCGGGGCGCGGGCGGCGGGGATCGCCCGGTGCGCGGTTCCAAGCCGCTTCTTCGATGTCGCCTCCTCCTTCATGACGGGTCAGGCGGCGATCATCGCCGGAGGTCCGCTGGCCGATTGGTATGCGACCGGCGTCGCCGCCAGCGGCCGGACCCAGGCCGAGATCGACGCCTGCCTGGCCGATCCGGCGACGCTGAACGGCATCCGGGCGGAGGTCGCCGGCGCCAATGCCGCGGGGGTCCAGAGCACGCCGAGCTTCTTCGTCAACGGCCGCGCCGTATCGGACATCTCGCTGGAAGGCCTTTCGGCCGCGATCCGGCCTCTGTTGCCCCACAGCTGACGACGGGATGCAGTTCCAGCGCCTCCGTCTGGTCGGCTTCAAGTCGTTCGTCGATGCGTCGGAAGTGCAGATCGAGCCGGGCCTGACGGGGATCGTCGGGCCGAACGGGTGTGGCAAGTCGAACGTGCTGGAATCCATGCGCTGGGTCATGGGCGCGAACTCGGCCAAGGCCATGCGCGGCCAGGGCATGGACGACGTGATCTTCGCCGGGGCCTCGAACCGGCCGCCGCGCAACCACGCCGAAGTCCAGCTGACCATCGACAATGCGCAACGCCGCGCGCCCCAGCCCTTTACCGACAGCGCCATCATCGAGGTGTCGCGCCGGATCGACCGTGGCCAGGGCTCGACCTATCGCATCAACGGCAAGGAGGTGCGGGCGCGGGATGTGCAGTTGCTGTTCGCCGACGCCTCGACGGGGGCGAACTCTCCGGCGCTGGTGCGTCAGGGGCAGATCAGCGAGCTGATCGCGGCCAAGCCGCAGAACCGTAGGCGCATCCTTGAGGAGGCCGGCGGGGTGGCGGGGCTGCATACGCGCAGGCACGAGGCGGAGCTGAGGCTCAAGGCGGCCGAGGCCAATCTGGAGCGGCTGGACGACATCGGGCGGGAGCTGGATACGGCCCTGGTCCGGCTGAGGCGCGAGGCGCGGCAGGCGGAGAAGTACAAGAAGATCTCGGCCGAGATCCGGGCGTTGCAGTCGGCGCTGCTGTTCGTGCGCTGGAACGATGCGCGGCTGGCGGCGGAGACGGCGGCGTCTGAGCTGAGCGCGGCGGATCGGGCGGTGGCGGAGGCGACCTCGAACGCGGCCAAGGCACAGACAGCGGCCCTGTCGGCGCAGGAAGGCCTGAAGCCGGCGCGGGAAGAGGATGCGGTGGCGGCGGCCCTGCTGCACCGGGCCTCGCTGGAGCGCGACCGGCTGGACATGGCCGAGCAGCAGGCGCGGGCCGAGGTGGACCGGCTGACGGCCGAGGCCCAGCGGATCGCCAACGACACCGAGCGCGAGATCGCCATGTCGGGTGACGCCGAGGCCGAACTGGCGCGGCTGTCGGCGGAACTGGAAGTGCTGACGGCCGAGATCGCGGCGGCGCCCGCGCGCGGGCCGGAACTGGAGCGGGCGCTGGAAGCGGCGGAAGAGGGTCGCCGGGCGGCGGACGCGGAGGTCGAACGGCTGGCGGGCTCGCTGGCGGCGGTCGAGGCGCGCGCCAATGCGGAGACGGCGCGGAAACGCGACGCAGAGGCGCGGGTGGCGCGGGCGGTATCGGCTCTGGATGGCGCGAAGCGGGAGCGCGAGGCGCTGGGGCCGCTGGAGACGCCGGAACTGGCCAGCGCGCGCGAGGCGCTGGAGACGGCGACGGCGGCGCTGACGGAGGCGCGGGCGGGTGTCGAGGCGGCGGAGGCGGCGCGCGGCGACCGGGCGCGGGCCGAGCAGGAGGCGCGGACGGCGGCGCGGGCGGCCGAGGATCGGCTGGGGCGGCTGCAGACCGAGGCGCGGGGGCTGGCGTCGCTGCTGGTCTCGGGACGGCGGGATCATCCGCCGGCGCTGGATCAGGTCAGTGCCGCCAAGGGATACGAGGCGGCGCTGGCGGCGGCGCTGGGCGACGATCTGGACGCGGCGCTGGATGCGAAGGCGGCCGCCTATTGGGGCGGGGCGGATGTCCCCTCCCCCGCCTGGCCCGCCGGGATCGAGCCGCTGGGGAAACATGTGAAGGCGCCCGAGGCGCTGGCGGCGCGGCTGGCCCTGTGCGGGGTCGCGGGCAAGAGCGAGGCGCCGGGGCTGGCGAAGACGCTACCGGTCGGGGCGCGGGTGGTGACGAAGGAGGGCGACCTCTATCGCTGGGACGGGTTCGTCAGCCGGGCCGAAGCGCCGAGGCCGGCGGCGGTGCGGCTGGCGCAGCGGACGCGACTGGCCGAGCTGGAAGCCGAGATCGACGAGGGCAAGCCGACGCTGGAGGCGGCGCAAGGGGCATTGAAGGCGGCGACCGAGGCGTTCCGGGCTTCGGAAGAGGCGGTGAAGGCGGCGCGGCTGCTGCCCTTCGCGGCGGACAAGGCTGTGACGACGGCGCGGGACGCGGTGCAGCGTCTGGCCAACGAACAGGCGCGGCGCGAGGCGCGGGCGACGGCGCTGGACGAGACCCTGGCGCGGCTGACGGTGGAGCATGAGGCGGCGCAAGGCGCCTTGGCCGAGGCGATGACGACCGACGCGCCGTCGGAGACGCTGGAGGGGCTGAAGGTCGAGCTGGCCGAGGCGCGGACGGGGACGGATGCCGCGCGCGGCGCGGCGGCGGGGGCGCGGGCGGACCGGGACGCGGAGGCGCGGGAGCGGGCCGGGCGCGAGCAGAGGCTGGCCGGGTTGACGCGGGAGCGGGACGGCTGGACCGGGCGGGCGAAGGATGCGGCCGGACGGATCAAGGCGCTGGAGGGGGATGGGACGAAGACGGCGGCGCAGTTGCTGCAGGCCGAGCGGGCGCCGGAGGCCTTGGCCTCGCAGCGGTCGTCGCTGATGGACATGCTGACCTCGGCCGAGACGCGGCGGAAGCAGGCGGCGGATGGGCTGGCGGTCGCCGAGGGCGAGGCCGCGGACGCGGACCGGGCCAGCCGGGCGGCGGATGCGGCGGCCTCGACGGCGCGAGAGGCCCGGGCCGGGCTGGCGGCGCGGGCGGAGGGGGCGGCCGAGCGGCTGCTGGACGCGCACAACAACGTCCGCGAGGCGGCGCAGATGTCGCCCGAGGAACTGGGCCAGAGGCTGATCGACGACGCCATCGCGCGGCCCCCCGATGCGGCCGGCGCCGAGAGCCTGCTGTTCGGGCTGGAGCGGGAACGGGAACAGTTGGGCGCGGTGAACCTGCTGGCCGAGGAAGAGGCGCGGGAGTACGGCGAGCGGCTGAACACCATGCGGCTGGAGCGGTCGGACCTGACGGGCGCCATCGCAAAGCTGCGCGACGGGATCGACGAGTTGAACGCCGAGGGGCGCGAGCGGCTGGTGGCGGCGTTCGACGTCATCAACGACAACTTCAAGAGCCTGTTCGAAGCCCTGTTCGGGGGCGGTCAGGCGGAGCTGAAGCTGGTCGAGAGCGACGATCCACTGGAGGCCGGGCTGGAGATCTTCGCCTGTCCGCCGGGCAAGCGGCTGTCGGTCATGTCGTTGATGTCGGGCGGGGAGCAGGCATTGACGGCGGCGGCATTGATCTTCGCCGTCTTCCTGGCCAATCCGGCGCCGGTCTGCGTGCTGGACGAGGTGGACGCGCCGCTGGACGACGCCAATGTCGATCGCTTCTGCCGGATGCTGAACGAGATGCGGAACCGGACCGACACGCGGTTCATCGTCATCACCCACAACCCGGTGACCATGAGTCGGATGGACCGGCTGTACGGGGTGACCATGCCCGAGCGCGGCGTGTCGCAGCTGGTCAGCGTGGACCTGACCCAGGCCGAGAAGCTGGTCGCGTGATGCAGGACGTTCCGGTTTCTCCGCCAGAGGCGCATGCGCTGGTGCTGACGGGCGTCGGGCGGTTCGTTGTGTTCGCCGATGCGGCGACGATCCGGCGGGAGGCAGACGGGGTGCGGATGCGGTCGCTGCAGGTCGTCGAGGAGGACTTCACGGTCGGGACGACGCGGTATCTGGGCGGGTGGTCCTGGTGGCGGTTCGACTGTGCGGCCGGGATGGCGGATCGGCTGGATTTCGCCTCGGTGGCGGTCGGCGGGGCCGAGGGGCCGAGCACGCCGGAGAGGCAGCCGGCCTATGCGGCGGCGCCCGGCGGGGATGCGGCGGAGTTGCTGGCCGTGGCGTGTGGGACGGTGGAGCCGGAGGTCGTGGCGGTGACGGTGGAGGATGCGGTGAGGATCGGGCGCGCGGCGATGGACTGATCCCTCTCCCAGCAGGAGAGGGCTTGAGCGCCTGAGAGCCGTCAGGCGCTCAGACTTGCGCGAAAGGGTGAGGGGTTGGCTTCGCCGGTGATGGCAGGACCCTCACCCTTTCGGCCAAGACGCCTCGCTATCGCTCTGCGGGCCTCAAGCCCTCTCCCACCGGGAGAGGGGTCAGGGACGTGGCGTTGCGGTCGATGTTCAGACGATCCTGAGGCAAGGCCTCGGGACATTCATCCCGCATGAAGGCCAGCATCTTCTCCCGGATTTCGCAGCGGAGGTCGAAGGCGACGGGCGCCGAGCGGGCGCTGGCGAGGCAGCGGACCTGGGCGACGCGGTCGGTGATGTCGGTGACCTGGAGGTTGACGACGTCGCCGTCCCACAGAGGAGACGCCTTGCAGATGCGTTCCAGCTCGGCGCGGAGGCGGTCGATCGGGGCCTCGTAGTCGACGTAGAGCATGGCCGTGCCGATCAGGCGGGAGGTCTCGCGGGTCCAGTTCTGGAAGGGCTTTTCGATGAAATAGGTCAGCGGCAGGATCAGGCGGCGCCAGTCCCACAGCTTGACCACCACATAGGTGGAGGTGATCTCCTCGATCGTGCCCCATTCGCCTTCGACGATGACGGCGTCGTCGATGCGGACGGGCTGGGCCGTGGCGATCTGGATGCCGGCGAACAGGTTCTTGAGCACCGGCTGGAGCGCCAGACCGGCGATGATGCCGACGACGCCGGCCGAGGCCAGCAGGGACACGCCCCACTGACGCACCGCCCCGATGGTCATCAGGGCCATGGCCACCGTGACGATGCCTATGCCGATGACGGCCGCCCGCTGGAGGATGCGGGTCTGGGTGACGTGCTTGCGGGCGACGAGGTTGTCCTCGGTCGCCATGTTGAACTTCCGCAGATAGACGACCGCCCACATGTCGACGGCGCCGGCGACGATCCAGCCCATCACCAAGATAGTCAGGATGAGGATGATCGAGCGGACGGACGCCGAGGGCGCAGGGTCCAGCGGCGAGGCGGTGACCGAGATGCCGATGGCGATGAGGATGATGAGGATGCGCAGCTTCTTGCGCGCCCGCTCCACCACGCCGCGCCAGAACAGGTCCCGCTTCTTCACGATCAGGCGCAGGATGGAGAAGACGAGCCGGTGCACGATCCAGCCCGCGCCGACGAAGACGGCGACGACGATGGCCACGACCAGCCATTCCGGCAGCCAGTAGAACTGGCGCCAGAGCATCAGGATCTGGTGAGTCAGGTCGGTGATTTCGGGGGGCATAGACGCAAATAGCGTATCAGCGGCGTCTTCCGTTCCCAACGGAAGGGTCATCCGGCCGTGGCCTCGGCCAGGTCGGCGAGGCGCTGGGCGGCGTCGGGGATGGCGACGGACCGGGCTGCGGCGCTCATGGCGGCGAGGCGCAGCGGGTCGGCCAGGACGCCCGTGACGGCGGCCGCCATGGCCGCGACGGTGACGTCGTCCTCGAGGATCACCTCGGCGGCGGAGACGTCGGTCAGGAGCTTGGCGTTGAGGCGCTGGTGGTCGTCGGTGGCGATCTTCAGCGGGATCAGAATCGAGGGCATGGCGGCGACGGCCAGCTCGGCGCAGGTCGAGGCGCCGGCGCGGCCGATGACCAGATGGGCGGCAGACAGGCGGGTGGCCATGTCGCGGAAGAAGGGGGCGACCTCGGCCTCGATGCCGGCGTCGAGATAGATCTGGCGGGAAGTTTCCAGGGTCTCGGGACGGGACTGCTGCTGGACCCTGAGACGGCGGCGGAGGACGTCCGGCAGGGCGGCGAGGGCGCGGGGCGTGGTCTCGGACAGGAGGCGAGCACCCTGGGAGCCGCCGGTGACGAGGATGTGGATGGGGCCGTCTCCCGGAGGGGCGTAGGCGCGGTCGAACAGGGCGCGGATGTCGGCGCGGACGGGGGCGCCGACGACTTGCGCTCTCGATTTCACGGCGGGGCTGGCGCGTTCGAGGGTCGGGAAGGAGGAGGCGACGGCGCGGACGTGGGGGGCGAGGATGCGGTTGGTGCGGCCGAGGACCGCGTTCTGTTCGTGGATCAGGGTCGGGCGCTTCTGCAGGATGGCGGCGACCAGGGCGGGGGCGGAGGGATAGCCGCCGAAGCCGACGACGACCTGGGCATCCAGACGGTCGAAGGCGGAGCGGGCCTGGTGCACGCCGCGCACGATGGCTACGCCAGCCTTGGCCAGGGCGATGGGGCCGGAGCCGGTGGCGGCGTCGAGGGCGAGGCGTTCTTCGGCGGGGAAGGCGTGGGCGTATTGCTCGCCGCGATGGTCGGTGGCGAGGACCACGCGCCAGCCGCGCGAAGCCATCTCGCGGGCCAGGGCCTCGGCCGGGAACATGTGGCCGCCGGTTCCGCCGGCGGCGACGACGCAGAGTTTGGACAAGGGCGCGGTCTCCAGAGATCGTCCTTCTCCCCTCGGGGGAGAAGGTGGCAGGCGGAGCCTGACGGATGAGCGGGCTGCCGGGCGCAAACGAGATTCGACCGCGTGGCGGATAGATACCCCTCATCCGGCCCTGCGGGCCACCTTCTCCCCCAAGGGGAGAAGGGAAAACTTAAGGCATCAACAGGCGGCGGGGCCGTTGCAGGCTCGCGCCGGGTTCGTAGGCACCGGGGCGGCGGCGGGTCAACGCCAGCGCAAACCCCATGGTCAGGCCCATGGCCATCATCGAGGAGCCGCCGTAGCTGATGAAGGGCAGGGTCATCCCCTTGGTCGGGATCAGGTTCAGGTTCACCGCCACATTGATCGAGGCCTGGAGGCCGATCAGCATGAACAGGCCCGCCGCCGCGGTCTGTTCGAAGGGATCGTTCAGCTTCATCGCCCGGCCCATGCCGCGGAAGACGATGAAGGCGTAGAGGCCGATCATGACGAGGCTGAGGACCAGGCCGAACTCCTCGGCGCCGACGGAATAGATGAAGTCGGTGTGCAGGTCGGGGACCGAGCGCTTCATCACCCCCTCGCCCACCCCGCGTCCGACCAGGCCGCCGGCGCGGATGGCCTCGGAGGCGCGGTCGATCTGGTGGGTGTCCTCGACGCCGGGGGAGACGAACTTGGCGACGCGCGACTGGACGTGGGGGAAGAGCAGATAGATGGCGGTCATCCCGGCGACGAACATCCCGCCCAGGACCGCGACCCAGCGCAGGGGGACCCCGGCCATGAAGAAGACGGCCATGAAGGTGGTGGTGATCAGAAGCGTCTGGCCGATGTCGGGCTGGATCAGCAGCAGGGCCACGGTCACGACGTAGAAACCGAAGGCGATGGAGACGCCGGGTACGCCCTGGCCTTTTTGCCCTTCCGCGAACATCCAGGCGGCGAAGACGATCAGGCTGGGCTTGGCGAACTCCGACGGCTGGAGGCTGAACGGGCCCAAGTTCACCCAGCGGGCCGCGCCCTTCACCGTGTCGCCGATGAAGGGCAGCATGGCCATGACGACGATGGCGCCGAGCAGGCCCAGGACCGCGATGCGGCGGACGCCTCTGGGCGACAGCAGGGAGGTGATCAGCATCAGACCGACGCCGCCCGAGGCCCAGACGATCATGCGCCACGAATAGTGGAAGGGGTCGGTGATCGACTCGTCGGCCAGGATGGCGGCGGGGGACGAGGCGAACGACAGCATGACGCCGAGGCCCATGAGGGCCAGTGCGGCGCCGAGCAGGCCGCGATCCACCGTCCAGAACCACTGGGCGATCGGGCTCTGGTCGTTGCGCGAGAAGGGGTGGGAGTAGGTCGCCTGGGTCATGGTTTCTCAACCATGAACGGAAGGGGTAGCGCCCAGGTTAAGAACGGCGGCCCGGAAGGCCTCTCCGCGCGCCTCGAAGTCGGGAAATTGATCGAAACTGGCGCAGGCGGGGCTGAGGAGGACGACGGCGTCGCCGCCGGCGGTCGCGGCGTCGGCGTCGGCGGCGGCGAGGGCGACGGCTGTGGCCATGTCCCTGGCGATGACGTGGGGCGTGGCGCCGAGGGTGGCGGCGAAGTCGGCGGCGGCCTCGCCGATCAGGTAGGCCTTGGCGACGCGGGGGAAGAGGTCGCGCAGGTCCTCGATGCCGCCGTCCTTGGCGCGGCCGCCGGCGATCCAGAAACTGGTCGGGTAGGACATCAGGGCCTGACGCGCGGCGTCTGCGTTGGTCGCTTTGGAGTCGTTGACGAAGCGGACGGGGCCGAGATGGCCGACCGTCTCCATGCGGTGAGCGAGCCCGGGGAAGGTCATCAGGCCTTCGACGGCGGCCTCCTGCGAGACTCCGATGGCGCGGGCGCCGGCGTAGGCGAAGGCGGCGTTCTGGGCGTTGTGGCGGCCCGGGAGCGAGCGGGCGGGGGCGAGGTCGGCGATGGCGATACCGTCGGCGGTCAACTTGCCGTTGGTCGCGTCGACGATGATGAAGCGGCCGGCGTCGAAGGCGGCGACCTGGTCCGGCAGGCGGGCGGCGAGATCGGCCAAGGGAACGCCGCCGGTCGGGTCGATGTGCTCCGGCGGGGTCCGGGTGGTGATGGTCGAGACCCGCAAGCGGCGGTCGTTCAGGGCGTTGACGGTCTTCCAGCCCCAGTCGTCATCGACGCCGATCAGGGCGACCTTATCGGGCGACATGATCTGGAACAGCCGCGCCTTGGCCGCGACATAGCCCTCCATGCCGCCGTGCCGGTCGAGGTGGTCGGGGCTGACGTTGGTCAGGATGGCGACGTCGGGGGCGAAGGAGGTCGTCAGGTCGAGCTGGTAGCTGGAGACCTCGATGACATAGGCCTGGACCTCGGTGGGGGCCGGGAGGGCGAGGACGCCGATGCCGATATTGCCACCGACGGCGACCTTCAGCCCGGCCTGTTTCAGGACCCAGCCGATCAGGGCCGTGGTCGTGGACTTGCCGTTGGTGCCGGTGATGGCGATCACGCTGGGCCGGAGCGACGCGGGGGTGGCGGCGATGGCGCGGGCGAACAGTTCGATATCGCCGATGACGGGGACGTTCGCGGCCCTGGCCTTGTCGACGGTCCAGTGGGGCTTCGGGTGGGTCAGGGGGGCGCCGGGCGACAGGACCAGGGCCGCGAACGAAGACCAGTCGGCGGTCGTCAGGTCCTCGAGCTCGAACCCTTCGGCTTCGGCCTGCATGCGGCCCGAGACGCCGTCGTCCCACAGGATCGGCTCGGCTCCGCCCGCAAGCAGCGCGCGGGCGGCGGTGATGCCCGAGCGGCCGAGGCCGAAGACGGCGACGCGCTGGCCCTCGAAACCGGGAACCGGGGTCATTGGGTCAGCGTAGTTTGAGGGTGGACAGGCCGATCAGGGCCAGCATGGCGGCGACGATCCAGAAGCGGATCACGACCGTCGATTCCGGCCAGCCCATCTTCTCGAAATGGTGGTGGATCGGGGCCATGAGGAAGATGCGCTTCTTGGTCATCTTGAAATAGCCGACCTGGATCATGACCGAGGCGGCCTCGACGACGAACAGGCCGCCGACGATGCCCAGGACCAGTTCGTGCTTGGTGGCGACGGCGATGGCGCCGAGCGCGCCGCCGAGAGCCAGGGAGCCAGTGTCGCCCATGAAGATCTTGGCCGGCGGAGCATTGTACCAGAGGAAGCCGACGCCCCCGCCGATGATGGCGGCGCAGAAGATGGCCAGCTCGCCCGAGCCCGGGACGTGGTGGACGCCCAGATATTCCGAGAAGATGAAGTTGCCGACGAGATAGGAGATGATGCCGAAGGCCGCCGCCGACATCATGACTGGCACGATGGCGAGGCCGTCGAGACCGTCGGTCAGGTTCACCGCGTTCGAGAAACCGACCAGGGTGAAGGCGGCGAAGGCGACGTAGAACCAGCCGACGTTCAGCAGCACGTTCTTGAAGAAGGGGAAGGCGATGGAGGTCTCCAGCCCCGGCGAGGTCGGCGACTGCGTCATCCACAGGACCACGAGGACGCCGGCGATCACCGAGACGATGACCTGGGCCAGGAGCTTCTGTTTGGAGGTCAGGCCGGCGGAGGTCTGTTTCGTGACCTTGGCGTAGTCGTCGACGAAGCCGAGGACGCCGAAGGCCGCCGTCACGCCGGACACGATCCAGATGTAGGGGTTGGTCAGGTCGCCCCAGAGGAAGACGGCCACCGCGATACCGGCCAGGATCATCAGGCCGCCCATGGTGGGGGTGCCGACCTTGGACAGGTGGCTGACGGGGCCGTCGGCGCGGATCGGCTGACCCTTGCCCTGTTTGACGCGCATATAAGAGATGAAGCGGCTGCCCATGGCGACGGCGACGATCATGGCCGTGGCCATGGCGAGGGCGACGCGGACGGTCTGGTACTGGACCAGGTTCAGCAGGGGGTAATCCTGCGCCACATCGGCGTAATACAGATACAGCAGATAAAACATGACTTCCCCTAGCCCCTATCGGGTCGCGCGCGGCGCTCCCCTCCCCTTGAGGGGCGCACCCCCCGAGTGTCGTCTAGCGCTCTAACCCCGCAAGCGCGGCGGCGACAAGCGATGCCTTCGACCCATTCGAGCCCTTCACCATGATGATGTCGTCGGCGCGCACGAGATCGGCGGCCTGGGCCGCGAGATCTGCGGCCGTCTCGGCCCAGACGCCGCGACGGGCGGCCGTCAGGGCGTCGTAGAGATGGCGCATCTCGGGTCCGGCGGCGTGGACGATGTCGAGACCGGCGGCGTCGAGCGGTTGAGCGAGGCCTGCGTGCAGGGCTTCGGACTGGTCGCCCAGCTCCAGCATATCGGTCAGGACGACGATGCGGCGGCCGCCGGCCGCGATCGGCTTGGCGCCCAGAGAGCGGAAGCCGGCGGTCATCGACAGCGGATTGGCGTTGTAGCTCTCGTCGATCAGGGTGAAAGCGCCGCCGGGTATGGCGATGCGGCGCGTCTCTCCCCTGCCCTTCAGCGGCTGGAAGTCGGCGAGGGCCGCGAGGGCGGTCTCGACGGGGACGTCGAGCGCCTCCAGCATCAGGATGACGGCGAGGCTGTTCAGGCCCCAGTGGAAGCCGGACTGCTTCAGGGTGAAATCAAGCGCACGACCGCGCAGGTCGGCGGTGACGCGGGCGCCGCCCTCGAACGGGACGAAATCGATCAGGCGGGCTTCGTGACCGGCAGCCGAGCCGAAGGTGGCGATGTCGGCGCCGACGGCCGTCGCGGCGGCTTTCAGCGTGTCGACCCAGCGGATGTCGCCGTTGATGACGGCCAGACCGCCGGGCGTCAGGCCCTGGAAGATGGAGGCCTTCTCGCGGGCGACGCCGGCCTCGCCGTCGGCGAAGCCCTCGATGTGGACGGGGCCGACCGTGGTGACGCAGGCGGCGTGAGGGCGGACCTGTTTCGACAGGGGCGCGATCTCGCCGGGCGCGTTCATGCCGATCTCGAAGACCGCGCGTTCGGTCGCCTGGGGCATGCGGGAGAGCGTCAGGGGCACGCCGATGTGGTTGTTGTAGCTCTTGATCGAGGCGTGGGCCGGACCTGTGAGGTCGAGGCCGGCCTTGATCGCCTGGGTGACGCTAGTCTTGCCGACGCTGCCGGTGACGGCGCCGCGTTTGGCCGGGGTTCGGTCGCGGGCGAAGGCGCCCATGGCCTCCAGACCGTGCAGGGTGTCCGGGACGATGACGCAGGGGCCGTTGACCGGATGTTCGACGAGGGCGCCGGTGGCCCCGGCGGCGAAGGCCGAGTCAGCGAAGTCGTGGCCGTCGCGCGCGCCCTTCAGCGCCAGGAACAGGTCGCCGGGGCCGATCTCGCGGCTGTTGTAGGTGAGGCCGTGGGCGGTGAAGTCGCCGCCTTCTATCCGTCCGCCCGTGGCCGCTGCGATGTCGTGGGCCGTCCAGAGGCGCGGGATCGTGTCAGGCATCTAGACGCAAAGCCTCGGCGAGTTCGGTGGCGTCGTCGAAGGGATGAGTCGTCCCGCCCACGATCTGACCCTGTTCATGCCCTTTTCCGGCGACGACGACCACATCTCCGTCGCGCATCAGGGCCGTCGCCTCGCGGATGGCGGCGCGGCGGTCGCCGATCTCCAGGGCGTCCGGGCAGCCGGCGCGGACCTCGGCGCGGATGACGGCGGGGTCTTCCGAGCGGGGATTGTCGTTGGTGACGATAGCGATATCGGCCAGACGACCGGCGATCTCGCCCATCAGAGGGCGCTTGCACTTGTCGCGGTCACCGCCGGCGCCGAAGACGACGATCAGGCGGCCGGTGGCGTGGGGACGCAGGGCCTTGAGCACGGTTTCGAGGCCGTCGGGGGTGTGGGCGTAGTCGACATAGGCCTCGCCCCCTCTAACGCTATCTGGGCCGCCCGAGACGCGTTGCAGGCGGCCGGCGGCGCCGGTGATCTTTTCGAGGGCATGCAGGACCCTGGCGGCGTCCTCACCGGCGGCGATGCACAGACCCGCCGCGACCAGGGCGTTGGAGGCCTGGAAGGCGCCGGCCAGCGGCAGGAGCACGTCGTGGCGGTCGCCGCGCACGTCGAGGATCAGGCGCTGGCCCTCGGGCACGGCGCGGCGTTCGATGAGGCTGAGGTCCCTGCCCCGCTCGCCCACGCCCATGACGCCCAGGCCGGACATGATCGAGGCCGCGGCGAAGGCGTTGTAGGCGTCCGAGTCGGCGTTGAGCACGGCGGTGCGGCCGCGCGGGAGGAGGGTCTCGAACAGGCGCAGCTTGGCGGACCGATAGGCCTCCATGTCGCCGTGGTAGTCGAGGTGGTCCTGGGTCAGGTTGGTGAAGGCGGCGGCCTTCAGCGTCACGCCGTCGAGGCGGCGCTGGTCGATGCCGTGGGACGAGGCTTCGAGCGCGAGGTGGGTCACGCCGCCCTCGGCCAGGGTGGCCAGCAGACGGGCGGCGTCGCCGGCGTCTGGACTGGTCAGGCCGGGCGGGGTCAGGGCTTCGGTCCTGGTGCCGGACTGGGCGACGACGCCGAGCGTGCCCATCGAGGCGGCCTTGATGCCCATGGCGGCCCAGATCTGGCGGCAGAAGGCGGCGACCGAGGTCTTGCCGTTGGTGCCGGTGACGGCGACGCAGGTGGCCGGCTGGGCGCCGTAGAAGCCGCGCGCGGCCAGCGCATAGGCGCGGCGGACGTCGCCGGAACGGACCAGAAGCGGGGCAAGATTCTCGGGCGTGTCCTGGGGGGCGAGGACGGCGGCGGCCCCCTGGGACAGGGCCTGGGGAATGAAGGCGCGGCCGTCGGCGGCGTTGCCCGGCAGCGCCACGAACAGCGAGCCGGGGGCGACCTTGCGGCTGTCGGAGGTGACGCCGGTGATCAACGGATCGGTCGAAACGTCGCGCCGCAGGAGGTCGGACAGACGGACGGCGCTCACGGCTGCACCGTCGTGACTGCGGGAGGATCGTCGCGCCGCTGGAGGTTCAGGAAGCCGGCGATGCGGTCGATGGTGCGACCCACGACCGGCGCGGCCACGCCGCCGCCCTGACGCGAGCCGTTGGCCGGATCATCGACCAGGACGAAGATGACGTAGCGTTGGGCGTCGGAGGGCCCATCCGCCGGGAAGACGCTGGCGAAGGAGCCGACGCCGCGCGAGAAGTCGTAGCGGCCGTTGACCAGCTTGTTGGCCGAACCGGTCTTGCCGCCGACGCGCAGGCCCGGCGCGTTCGCCGCCCGGCCCGAACCGCGCAGGACGTTGGCGCGCATCAGCTGGCGGATATCGGCCGAGGTCTCGGGGCTGACGACGCGGTGACCTTCGGCGCCCGAACCGCCGCGACGCAGGGACAGGGGCCGGTAGATGCCGCCGTTGACCAGGGCGACCGTGGCCGCCGTCATCTGCAACGGGGTGATCATGACGCCGTAGCCGAAGGACATGGAGGCGCGCGCCGAGTCGTCCCAGCGACGGCCGCCGCTGGGGGCCGCGCTTTCGCGCAACTCGAACGGGGCAGCGTCCAGAAGGCCCAGCTTGCGGAAATAGCTGCGCATCGCGCTCTCGCCCAGCTCGACCGCGAGGCGCGAGGTGCCGATGTTGGACGAGTGCAGATAGACGTCTTCCAGGGACAGGATCTTGTTGGTGGCGTGGAAGTCCTGAATGCGGCGATTGCCGATCATATAGGCCTGGGAGGCGTCGATCATGGTGTCGAGATCGGCCAGGCCGGTGTCGATGGCGGCGGCCACGGTGAAGGTCTTGAACACCGAGCCCATCTCGTAGTGGCCCGAGGTGACGCGGTTCAGGGCGGCGTCGTCCGAGGCCTGGCCGCGACGGTTGGCGTCGTAGGTGGGCCAGGAGGCCATGGCGAGGACTTCGCCGGTCTTGGCGTCGGCGATGACGCCGACGGCGCCCTTGGGCTGGCTCTCGGCGGCCATGGCGGCCAGCTCGTTCTCCAGCACGCCCTGGACCCGCAGGTCGATCGAAAGGGCGAAGTCCTCGCCCTTTGAGCCGGCGTCGCGGATGGCGTCGTTGAAGGCCAGTTCGGCACCGGAGACGCCCTGCCCGCCGGTGTCGGCCGTGCCGATCAGATGGGCGGCGGAGCTGTTCAGCGGATAGACGCGACGATCCTCGGGCTCGAACGAGACGCCGCCCAGGGCCAGGGCGTGGACAGCCTGACGCTCGGCCGGGGTCAGGCCGGGCTGGGCGATCAGACGACGGTCGCCGTCGAGCACGCGACGCAGGCGTTTGGCCGAGATGCCCGGCAGGGCGCGGCGGATCTGGCGGAAGGCCGCCTCCTTGTCCCAGACCTCGGACGGATCGATGTAGAGGCCGTAGTGGGTGATGTTGGTCGCCAGCAGGGCGCCGTTCCGGTCGGTCAGGTCGGCGCGTTGCAGGGCGCCGGCGACGGACGCGGTGCCGTGCCTGCCATGCGGGGCCAACAGGGCCGCGTGGGCGGCACCGAGGGCCAGAGCCGAGAAGACCACGACGAAGAAGCCGCGGATCAGGAAGATGCGGACGCGGGTGTCCTCTTCCGGCCGCGCGTCGGCGCGGGCGCGTTCGAAGGCGTGCTCCACAAACCAGACAGCCTCGCCCAGCCAGCGAAGCCAGGGCGACACGGCCGAGGTCAGAGGGCGGCCGGCTCCGGGCGCGGGGCGGAAGGCGCGGGGATCGTGGACGGTCATCGCACGGCCTCCGCATCGGTGACAGCCGGCGCTGCAGGAGGCGTAGGCGCGGCGGCTTCACGCGCCGGCGCAGCGGGCGCGGCCGGGATCGGGACCGGCTTCAGCGCCGGCAGTTCGCCCTCTTCGACCTGACGCTCCGCCTTCACGGGCGCGAGAGCGGCGCCGCGCGACAGGGCCTCCAGCCGACCGGGCTGTTCCAGGCGTGCGGCCTCGGCGCGAAGCAGACGAACGCGCTGGCCGTTCTCGGCGATTTCACGCTCCAGCCGACCGATCTCGGCGCTTTCGCGCGCAGCGGCGGCCTTGGCCACATAGACGGAGAAGACCATGGCGGCGACACAGACCACGCCGATGATCTCGATCCAGCGGATGCCGCGGATCTTCCAGCTGAACAGGCGTTGGACCGATTGAGCGATCATGCGGCGGCGCTCCACACGGGGGCGTCGGTGCGGACGGCGGCGCGCAGTTTGGCCGAGCGCGAGCGCGGATTGGCGGCCAGTTCCGCCTCGCCGGCCTCGCGTGCGCCTTTGAACTGGAGGGTGAAGCTGGGCTTCCGGGTTTCGATGACGACGGGCGCGTGGCGCGAGCCGCCCGGCGCATTGCCGCTGCGCTCGGTCAGGAAGGCCTTCACGATCCGGTCTTCGAGCGAGTGGAAGGTGACGACGGCCAGACGCCCGCCGGGAGCCAGGGTGCGTTCGGCGGCTTCGAGGCCCCTGGTCAGCTCACCCAGTTCGTCATTCACGGCGATGCGCAGGGCCTGGAAGGTGCGGGTCGCCGGATGGGTCGGGGCGCCGCGACGGCCGCCCAGCGCCTTTTCGACGACGTCTGCGAGGTCGAGGGTACGGGTGAAGGGCTGAGTGATGCGGCGCCGCAGGATGGCGGTCGCGATGCGGCCGGACTGACGCTCGTCGCCATACTGTTTGAGGATGTGGGCCAGGGGGCCGTGGTCCCAGCCGTTGACGATGTCGGCCGCGCTCTCGCCGTCACGCGCCATCCGCATGTCGAGAGGGCCGTCACGCATGAAGGAAAAGCCACGCTCCGCCTCGTCCAGCTGCATGGAGGAGACGCCGATATCGAAGACGGCGCCGTCGAGCCTGGCCTGGCCAGTCTCGGCGAAGGCGTCGGACAGGCCGGAGAAGGCGGTGCGGACCAGCTGGAACCGGCCCGGGAAGTCATTGGCGACGGCGTCGGCATGGGGCTGGACCGTCGGGTCGCGGTCGAGGGCGATGACGGTCGCGCCGGTCGCGAGAATGGCGCGGGTGTAGCCGCCGGCGCCGAAGGTGGCGTCGATCACGACGTCGCCGGCCCTGGGCGCCAGGGCCTCGATGACTTCATCCAGCAGGACGGGAGCATGGGGGCCGCTCACTGGTCGTTGCCCGGCATGCGGCGGCGTGCCGTGTCGCCACGTTCGCGCATAGCCTTGCGCGCCAGGACGCGGCGCTCGTCCTTGCGGGCGTTCCAGCGGGCGCGGTCCCAGATCTGGAAGCGCGGGCCGAGACCGACGATGACGACGTCTTCGCCGAGGCCGGCTTCCTGGCACAGGCTTTCGGGCAGGGTGATGCGGCCGCCGCCGTCGTAGGCGAGCTGTTTCTGGCCGCCGTAGACGGTCTCTTCCAGCGCCGTGCGCCAGTCGTCGCCGAACGGCAGGGCTTCGATCATGGCGACGTATTCGGCCATCAGCTTGTCGCCGCCGGCCTCGAGACAATCGGACTCGACCGAGAAGAAACAGAAGACGCCCAGGTCGGCGCCGTTTGCGGAGGTGCGGAATTCCTGTGGGATCAGGAGACGGCGCTTGCCGTCCAACTGCTTCTCACTGGTTCCGAGAAACACGCCCGTCCAATCGAGCCTGTCGGCTCGCCCCTAAGAGTTCATCCCCGCGCCCGAAAAGCCGGCGCCGCCTAATCCCACAACAGCCATCATGGGATAGCATGGGATCAGATGGGTCTCAATGGGATTGGTTAGCACGATTTAACCAAAGTTGTAGCCGTTGCAGTGTTTCAACAGAACATACACGGAACATGTGCAGTATTGATCGTCGAAAACCCAGTGCAGACACGAGGAACCGTGTCGCATTGTGGCGAAAAGGGGTTAGCGGGGGATAAAGCCAGACGGCCTGTAAGCCGGGTTCTGTCCATCCGAAGATGGTGACGATCATTCCTCTGGACCGCCCATCGCTGGACGGTTCTCGCGACCTACCCGGACGCCTCGGGCGGTGAACCCTGCGACCGAAGCCGCGCGACGTCCCTATTCGGTCTTGCTCCAGGCGGGGCTTGCCATGCCGTCGCTGTTACCAGAGACGCGGTGGGCTCTTACCCCACCCTTTCACCCTTACCCGCGCCGAAACGCAGGAGGTTTGCTTTCTGTGGCGCTATCCCTCGGGTCACCCCGGGCGGGCGTTACCCGCCGCCTTTTCACCGTGGAGCCCGGACTTTCCTCGACGGGAGACAAAGCAAGCTCTGGCCCCGCCGCGACCGTCCGGCCGTCTGGCGGGGTCTCAGTGCGCGCTCGGGAAGGCAGGGTCAACCGTGAGATGCGAGCGGTGCGTGTTTGTGGTAGGGAGGCACATGGCACAGCCCGCTCCCCATTCCCCGCCGGAACAGTCGAAAGAGACTTCAGAGCAGAAAGACGCTCGTTTGGCTTGGGAGCGCGCGCGCATCGCCGAGGGCGACGCTGATTTTGCGGCGGGACGGTTCATCAGTGGAGACGAGGCGCTCGACTGGCTGGACCGCTGGGCAGCAGGTGAGGATCTGGAAGACCCGGCCATCGCCTGATATGGCCGACTACACGATCTTTCTCTCTGCAAGATCGCGACGCGACCTCAATGCCATTCAACGTTGGTTGAACCAGCCGGGTACCGGCTTGAAGGCCCGCCTCAAGGTCGCCCGCATTACCCGCGCCCTATCGGAGTTACAGTTCACTCCAGGGCGATGGCCCGTAGGCGAGCATTCGGGCGCGCGACAGCGGCCCATCGAAGGCCATACAATCATCTACCGGATTGATGAGCGCGCGAAGCAGGTCCGGATCATACGCATCTTCGGGCCTTTCCAGGACCGGTCGACCCTCTAATTCAGCACGCCCGTGACGCTTTCGGCCGTCGCCAGTTGAAGTACCCCCATCAACGTCGCCCGCGTCTCGCCATCGGCGACGCCGTCCACCTTCGAGGGTCGCCAGTGGCGTTGGAAGGCTTCGACCGTGATGCGGGTCTCTTCGGTGTACTTGGCGTCCGGCAGGGGTTCGTAGCCGAGGCGGTGCAGGCCGGCCTGAAGGACATGGACGCCGAGACCCTCGTCGCCGATGCCGAGCGGGACGCCGAGGGCGGCGATGCGTTCCTGGGCCGGTTCGAACCACAGACCCTGGCGGTGGCCGGCCAGGGTCTTCCAGGGGAAGCGTTCGCCGGGGTCCTGTTTGCGGGTCGGGGCGACGTCGGAGTGGCCGAGGATGCGGGCGTCCTCAATCGCCCAGCGGGTCCGGATTTCGTCGATGAGGGTGATGACCGAGGCGACCTGGGCGTCGGGGAAGTCGCGATAGCCGAACTCGTGGCCCGGATTGACGATCTCGATGCCGATGGAGACGGCGTTGATGTCGGTCTCGCCCTTCCACCAGCTCTTGCCCGCATGCCAGGCGCGCCGTTCCTCGGGAACAAGGCGAAGCACCGAGCCGTCTTCATCGACGACATAGTGGGCCGAGACCTTGGCGTTGGGATCGCGGAGGCGCGCGATCGAGGCCTCGGCGGTCTGCATGCCGGTGTAGTGGAGCAGGACCATGTCGGGCGGGCCGCGACGCTGGTCGAAGTTGGGCGAGGGAGCGTCGCCGATGGTCAGCATGGGCTCAGCGGCCGTGACGTTCCCAGCCGTAGGCCACCCACGTATCGCCGACCTTCTGGGCCTCGATGACGTCATCGGTGCTGCGGCGAGCGCGGACGGCGACGCGGCGACGGGCGCGCATGGCGAGACCGGCAAAGAAGATCAGCACACTGGCGAACAGGGCGATCACGGCGACGGCGGCGGCGGTGAAGACCGCCAGAACCGCGCCCAGCGCCAGGGCGGCCACGGTGGCGATCACGCCGCCCAGCCACAGGATCGGCGCGAGCAGGCCCTGGGGCCGGCGGCGATTCTGGAAACCGAGGGTGGCGAACGGATCCTGCGTCATCTGTCTTCCTTGTCGAGCGCGCTCGGAGAGTCTCCGGCAACGCCTGAAACCCCAATGTCGGTCCACAGAGGTGAACCGTCAATGACCGGCCGCTTCACAGGCGAGTGTTAATCGCCGCACCCGGAGCGATCTAAAGCGGCTGGTCGGCGAGGACGGAGGCCCCCTGCCCCCGCATACGGTCGGCCTCGACGCGGGACAGGATGGCCTGGGCCTGCGGATCGGCCATCACGCCACCGAGGGTCACAAGGGCCCGGGCCGCTTCGGATTGAACACCGAAGGCCGCCGACAGGGCTTCCCACGGCGTCTGGGGTTCGGGGAAGCGCTTGAAGCGAACCGACTGGTCGGCGGGTATCTCGGCCAGTTCACGGGCCTTGCCGATCGCCTCGGTCAGGCCTCCGAGTTGATCGACCAGGCCGAGGGTCTTGCCTTGGGCACCCGTCCAGACGCGGCCTCGGGCGATCTCGCGCACGCGGGCGATGGGGATGCGCCGGCCCGTCGAGACGCGCTGCACGAACTCCTCATAGGTGCGGTCCATCGAGGCGGAGAAGGCGGCGCGCTGGGCTTCGGTCCAGTTCGACGAGGGGCTGAAGGCGTCCGAGTACTGGCCGCCGACCGTCAGGTCGCGCATGTCGATGCCGAAACGTCCGAGCGCCTCGGACACCACGAACTTGCCGCCGAACACGCCGATGGAGCCGGTCAGGGTCGAGGGCTGGGCCACGATCCAGTTCGCTTCCGAGCTGATCCAGTATCCGCCCGAGGCCGCATAGTCGCCCATGGAGACGACGACCGGCTTGCCGGCCGCCTTGGCCGCGCGCACGGCGGCCAGGATCTGTTCGGACGCCTCCGGCGAACCGCCGGGCGAGGAAACGCGGAAGACGATGGCCTTGACCGACTTGTCCTCGATCGCGTCGTAGATAGCCTCGGCCGTTGGGTCCGACGCGATGGAGGAGCCGCCGCCGAAGCCGCCGCCGCCCGTTCCAGTGACGATGGCACCCTCGCCGCCGACGATGGCGATCGCGTCGCGGCCGGAGCCCATGCGTTCGCCCTGTGACGAAGCATAATCGCCGAACTCGATGATGTCGGCGCCGTTTCCGGCCCGGCGTTTGGCCTCGGCCTCGGCCTCCTCGACCTGGCCAATCTTGTCGATCAGCTTGAGCTGCAGGGCCTGGGCGGCGGAATAGGGACCGGCCTCGATGGTAGTCTTGAGGGCGGGAGCCTCGACCTTTCGATCGAAGGCGGCGTTGGCGAGGGCCGAGTCGTAGATGGACGTCATCCAGGCGGTCATCGCCTCGCGGTGAGGGCCGGTGTAGTCGGACTGGGTGAACTCGTTGACGGCGTTCTTGTACTCATAGCGCTGCTCGAACTCGGGACGGACGCCGTAGCGTTCGAAGGCGCGGGCGAGGAAGATGCTGTTGGCCGAGAAGCCCGTCGCCTGGAAATTGGCGGTGTTCTGCATCCAAAGCTCGGACGCCGAGGCTCCGACCATATAGCTGGAGATCACCGTGCCGACGGGCATGAAGCCCTGCGAGTGGGCGATGACCGGCTTGCCCGAGGCGCGGAAGCGGCGGACGGCCTGACGGATTTCGTCGGCGGCGGCTGGGGCCAGACCGGCTTCCGGCAGACGGACCAGCAGGACCTTGATGTGCGTGTCCTTCTCGGCCTGGGCCAGGGTGTCGACGATGCCGACGACGGACAGGCCGGAACCGCCGAAGGCGGCGAAGGGATTGTTGGAGACCTGATCGGTCAGGCCTTCGCGCAGGTCCAGTTCCAGGACGGCGTTGGCCGGGGTCGCCGGCTCGCTGGACGATGCGGCGGCCGCGATGATCAGCACGATCGGCAGGACGACGACGAACAGGATCAGGCCGGTGAAGACACCGAGCACCGTCAGGAAGAATTGTTTCATGGGCGGGGGAGCGTCCGGTCCGGAGGCCACGGGCGGCCCGAGCGTGAACATAAGGGTCGGGGCGTTGCGGTCAAATGAATGGGGTGTAACGGGGGAATCCCGCCAGGACCGGTCATCTCGCGCGCGCAGCATTGCGATTGAAGACGGGGCAGGAAATCCCTATATCCGCCGTCTGCGAGCGGGGGCCTATCGCCCCGCGTAACGACTGGACCGCACCTCCCATGCTGGTCACGATGATGAAGGCCAAACTGCACCGCGCGACGGTGACCCAGGCCGATCTGGACTACGAAGGCTCGATCGCCATCGACGGCGATCTGCTGGATGCCGCCGGGATCTTTCCCAATGAGCAGGTCGATGTGCTGAACATCACCAATGGCGCGCGCTTCACCACCTATGCGATCGAGGCCCCGCGCGGGTCGAAGGTCATCGGCGTCAACGGCGCGGCGGCGCGTCTGGTGCAGAAGAACGACAAGGTCATCGTGGTGACCTATGGCCAGATGCCGCAGGAAGAAGCGCGCCAGTGGGCGCCGACCGTGGTGCTGCTCGATGACGGCAATGCGATGAAGACCGCGGCCTGACAACTGTCCTTCTCCCCTTGCGGGAGAAGGTGGCTGAGCGAAGCGAAGTCGGATGAGGGGTCACGCTGACTTCGCCGACCGTCGTGGCCCCGAATTATTCCGACTGCCGCATAACCCCTCACCCGATCGCGCAATCACGACGGCTGAAGCCGTCGTGCGCGAGCTCCCTCTCCCGCAGGGGGAGAGGGATGGAAGAGGCGTCAGCGCTTGTCCAGGCTCCAGGCACCGGGGCCCGAGGTCACGAGATACAGGAAGATGAAGCAGAACAGGATGGAGCCGTCGCCGCCGTTCACGATCGGGAACGGGCTGGAGGGGGCGTGGAACATCCAGTAGGCCACGGCCATCATGCCCGACATGACGAAGGCGGTCGGGCGGGTGAACAGGCCCAGGATGATCAGGACGCCGCCGACCGTCTCCAGGATCGCGCCGACGCCCAGAAGCGTGGCGATCTCCTGCTGGCCCGGCTCGGCGCCGGCGGGGAAGCCGATGAGCTTGACCAGGCCGTGGCCCAGGAAAAGCAGGCCGGTGACGATGCGGAGGATCGCAAGCGCCTGGGGTTGCCAGCGTGCGGCGGCATTGAACGCATTCATAGATTTCATCCTTGTCTGAACGGGTCGTCGTGAGAATGCGGCCCGCACGGCGAAGCTAAGCCGTGCGGGCCGGTTGGCAAGCGGTGTTACGCGGCGTCGACCAGGACGATCTCGGCGTCGTTGACCGCAGTGACCGTGATCGTCGCCTCGTTCGAGATGGCGGCGCCATCGCGGGCATTCAGGCGCACGCCGTTGACCTCGACCTCGCCGATCGCAGGGACCAGATAGCCACGACGGGTGGCCCCCAGCGGATAGGTGGCGCTTTCGCCGGCCTTAAGGGTGGCGCCGACGATGCGGGCGTCGGTGCGGATCGGCAGGGCGTCACCACCCCTGCCTTCGATGTCTCCGTCGAAGCCCGAGGCGAGCACAACGAACTGACCGGCGCGGTCACCCTTGGGAAAGGGCTTGGCGCCCCAGGCCGGAGCCTCGCCGCGGTTCGTCGGCTCGATCCAGATCTGGAAGATGCGGGTCAGGATGGGCTCGGCATTGTATTCGGCGTGGCGGATGCCGGTGCCGGCGCTCATGACCTGGACATCGCCGGCTTCGGTGCGGCCCTTGTTGCCCAGGCTGTCCTCGTGGGTGATCGCCCCTTCGCGGACATAGGTGATGATCTCCATGTCCGAGTGCGGGTGGGGCGGGAAACCCGAACCGGCCGCGATCTCGTCGTCGTTCCAGACGCGGAGATTGCCCCACCTCATCCGGCTCGGATCATAGTAGTTGGCGAAGGAGAAATGGTGTTTGGCGTTCAGCCAACCGTGGTTCGCTCCACCCAGGCTGTCGAACGGTCTGCGCTCGATCATCGTAGTCTCTCCGGCCGCAGGACGTCCCGCAGCGCTGTTGCTCGGACGGTAACATAGGGGGGCGGAGGAGAACTGCAACAGTTGTAGTGTCGGAAAAGCTGTCTCCTCCCTGTCGCGCAGCGATGGGGAGGTGGATCCATAGCGAAGCGGAGGAGACGGAGGGGTTCTGAGCGTCGATAAGAACCCCTCCGTCAGTTCGCGAAGAGCTCACTGCCACCTCCCCATTCGCCGAGCGGCGAACAGGGAGGGGACTTCGCGTCAGGCATCAGTTGCCCAGGTCGTAGGTCCCGGTGATGTCGATCCGCACTGTCATCTCGCCGGCGGCGACCGGGGTCGAGGCGCTGTCGGCCATGGCCATGCGAGCGCCGGTGAACATGACCGGAGGCTGAGGCGTGTAGCCGCCGCCCTCGTTCAGCGAACGGACCCCGCCCAGTTCGACGCCAAGAGCCTGGGCATACAGGCGCGCCTTATCCTGCAGGGCGCGGACGGCCAGAACGCGGGCCTGATCCTCGGCGGCCTTGGGATCCTTCAGGCCGAAGGAGATGCCGTTGATCTGATTGACCCCGGCGCCGACGACGGCGTCAGCGGTCGTGCCGACCTTGGTCAGGTCATTGATGACCACCGTGACCTGGTTGGAGGCCTGATAGCCGCGCAGGCGAGGCGGTTGGTCGTTCTGGTAGTCGTACTGGGCCGAGAGGTTCAGACCCGAGGTCTGGATGTCGCGGTCGGCGATGCCGGCGCGGCTGAGGGCGGCGAACACTTCCTGCATCCGACGGGCGTTGTCAGCCATGGCGGCCTGGGCGGTCGGGGCCTCAGTCTGGACGCCGAAGGTGATGGTGGCCATGTCGGGCGCGACCTTGACCTCCCCATAGGCGGACAGATTGAGGGCGGGTTGGGCGGCCATGGCGTGCACCTGCATCGGCGTGGTGGGGGAAGACTGGGCGAAGGCGGCGGGCGCGGCGAAGGCCGTCAGGGCAGCGGCCGTCATCAGGGCGGGCATCAGGCCCTTGAAGGTGCGGGTCATGGGAAGTCCTCATCGAGAAGCGAAACGGAGACGGCCCTCGTTCTCTGCGCGAGCCGTGGCCGAACCTTGGCCTTTAACGCCTGAACGGCAGAGACGGTCGCATCAGCAGAAACCGTTCATCGAGATGAAATCGCCGACAGATGCGCGGCCCTTTACGGGCCGTCACGGCGCCTGCTAGGCCCGTCCCTCGCCCGTGCGCACGCGCCGCGGGCTTCGGGGGCCCGTAGCTCAATGGTTAGAGCCGACCGCTCATAACGGTCTGGTTGGGGGTTCGAGTCCCTCCGGGCCTACCACCCTTCCCAAACGAAGAACGGCCCGGCCCTTCAGGAGAGGGACCGGGCCGTCGGGCGCTACGCGTGGGGGACGGAGGAGCGCCCGGTTCGAGAAAGCTAGAAGCGGTAGGCCGCCGTCACGCGGAAGGCGTGCAGCTTGATCGTGTCGTTGGAGCGAATCTGATCGGTTCCGTTCGCGTTGACGAGCAGGAACGGATTGGTCGCAGGCGCCGTGCCACGGCCCGTGCGGACGACGAGGGGGTCGTTCACGTCGAGGTCGGAATAGAGATACTCCACGCCGATGGTGACGTTGTCGGTCAGGCGCTTCTCGAGGCCCGCACCGGCCTGCCAGCCGTCGGCATCGCTGTCGCGGCTGGTCGGGGTGAAGCTGTTGGCGCCGTTGGACGTGAAGTAGGTCTGATCCACCTGGGCCACTGCATAGCCGGCGGTGACGTAGGGCAGCCAGGTTCCGGCGTCGAAGCCGACGCGGCCCCGGATGGCGGCGATGGAATCCACATTGCGCGAGAAGCTGTAGCTGGCCGGGGTGGTGGAGAAGCCGGTGACCGTGTCCTGAAGGTCGGTCGAGGTCCACTCGCCGACGACGCCGAACACCATGCCGCCCATCTGGACGTCGTAACCGGCGCGCACGCCGTATTCGCCATTGCCGTCATCGTCGGCGGAGCAGCCTGCAGCGGCGTTGTTGGCATTCGGCGTGCCGTCGCAGAAGCCTGGCGAGAAGGCGTCCGCGCCGGTGGTGGTGTTCACCGCGTCGGCGAAGGCACCGTTCAGGTTGGTGTCGAACAGGATGGTCTCGTCACGATCCTGGCTCGGCTTGGTGTAGCCGGCATGGCCGCCGACGTAGAGGCCTGACCAGTCCTGCGCAGCGGCCGGAATGGCGACCATGGTGAGTGCGGCAACGCTGGCCGTGGCGACGAGGGTCTTGATCATCGATGAGTTCCTTCAACGGCCGGAGAGGGCCTGACGAAGGCAACTACGGATCAGACAGGATCAGGACGCATCGACGCCGCGATTTCGCCGCAGGTGCGACAACCCGCCGCTATCGACGCCACCGATCCTCGCCGCGAATCCGTCCGCCGTCGATGTAGCGACCGTTGGAATCGTACCAGCCGTCGCCCTGCTGGAAGCGCCAGTAGTTGTCCGGCATGTACGAATACGAGTTGTATGGGTCGCCGTAGGCCCCATCCATCTCGTCCCACCAATCACGCGGATAGGCGGTGAACTGGCAGTCGTAACCCTGGTCGGGACGCTGGTACCATTGAGGGGCGTGGCGGTCGCGGTAGCGGGGCTCCCAGCGCGGGCGGCACAGGTCGTTGGACCAGACGCGGTTGCCCGAGGCGTCGAGGCTGGAACGGTAATCGCGCTGAAAGACCTCGCGCACCCCGACGAAGGTGTTGTTGCGCACCGTGGCCCGGCCGGAGACGGCGACGCCGACGGCTTCGGCGCGTATGCGGCTGTCCGTCAGGGTCAGCTCGCCATTGTAAACAACGGCGCCGCGATCAACCTTGCAGATTTTGGAGTTGGCGACGGTTAGGGCGGCGCCTTCGACCGCGACACCTTCGGAGAAGCCGCAGATTTTGGTGTTGGTCACATCGACCCGAGCCAGGTCGCGACGCGAGCGGACCATCAGGCCGATCGAGCGTGGGCCGTAGCCGGGAGTGGCCTCAGCACCGGTCAGGGTGGTGGCGTCTATGCGAGAGGCCTGGCCCGAGCCTCCGGTCAGGATCTCGATGCCCGATTGGGAACCCGAGATCACCACTTCCCACGTCGTCAGGGTCGCGGCTTCGACATAGATGGCCGGCGCTATGGTCTGCGCGTTGATCACGGTGTCGCGCAGATCGACCTCGCCGCCGTCGGCATAGATGGCCGCCTCGTCGCCCGCATGTCGGATGCCGAGGCGATTGGCGACGACCTGGCCGCCGTAGCTGACGATGCAGGCCGCGTCCCCGCCGCGCGGCGAGGTCAGGACGATGTCGCGCAATTCGAGCCGGACGCCGGAGGCGACGGTGATGCAGGGCATGCCGTCCGGCGCCTGGAGCACGGCGGGCGTCGTGTCGTTCCAGCGGCGCGGGTCGAAGCCGCCCTCGCCGATGATGGTCATGGGCTTGTCGACGTTCAGCCAGCCAACGCAGGCGCCGGCGCGGGCCCGAATGACGAGGGTGCCGCCGGGACGGACGCGCTGGACCGCGTTTTCGACCGCGCCGGTGCCGGGATTGCCGCCGCAGTCGACGAGGACGATCTCCTCGCCCCCCGGCTGGATGGGGCCGCCATAGGGGGGCTGATAGCCCGGGCGCCAGTCGGGACGGTGGGTCCCGTAGTTCCAGCGACGCGGTTGACGCTGGGGTCGGCTGCCGCTCGCAGGCGGATCGAGCAGAAGGCCGAAGTTCGGACGCGTCTGGCTTTCGACGCGGGCGGCGGTCTGGGCCTGAACCTCGGGTGCGGCGGTCGTCAGGCCCGCGGCGATGGCCAGGGCGGCCAAAGCCCGGGAAGCCTGGGTGAGAGTGAGCGTCTTCATCGGTCCAGCCCTCCTTAGCGGCGCTGCGAACGGGAAACCTGGGCGAGGACCGCCTGCAGGCGAGAGGCGGAGGGGCCGAAGCCGGCCAGCGCCGAATCGATGCGGGCGGCGACGGCCTCCGCCTTGTCCTGATCCGCGACCCCGGCGACGCCGAGGGCGAAATAGGTCGAGATGGCGAACTTGGCCTCAGGGCTTCCCTGCTTGTCGGCCTGCGAATACCAGTGGAAGGCGCGGGCGTAGTCGGCGGGGACACCGATGCCCTCGGAATACATGACCGCCAAGACCAGTTGGGCCTCCGAAGAGCCGTTGACCGCCGCCAGCTGGATCGCGCGGACCATCTCCAGATAGGACAGCCGCGATTCCATGTTGTGGCCGAGCATGGCCTCCAGCGTCTGGATCTGACGGGCCGAGAGGTCGTTGGGAGCGTTCTTCACGTCCTCCGTCACGCCGAGATAACGCAGGGCGCGGCCCACGTGGACGAAGGGCAGTTCGGTCATCCGGCCCAACGCATATTCATAGGCGTCGCCGCGCGGGCGGCTCTCGTCCGAGAACGGCACGCCGGAGGCCGGGGCCTCATTCGGATAGAATTCGTAGGGCGGCACCCACTGGCGGGCCTTGGCCTCGACGAAGGCGCCGTAGCGCGATCGACCGGGCGAGGAGCGCTCGAAATCCTTGAGCAGGACGTAGGCCCCGACGTCCCCGGTCTGAACCGCGAGGTAGTTGTAGAGGTAGGCGTCGACGTCGTTCCTGGGGAACAGGCTGACGGCCGCGTAGTAGCCTGCGCGGCGACGGTCGGGCTGGCCGCCCGCGTTTCGGCCCCAGGCCTCGCGCGCCTGGGCGTTGTCCTGGGGTTCGCCGAACGGGCCGTAGAGGGCGTCGTGCAGGCGGGCCAGGGCGCGGAAGCCCTCGGCGTCCTGGGTCGAGAGGACGTAGATGATCCGGTTCCGGACCTCGGACTGCTCCTCCATCGTCATGCGCGACAGCTGGTCGTCGAGGCGGCGATAGGCGACGTGGCGCTCCCAGGCGCGACAGTCGTCGTAACGCGAGACGTTGCGCAGGCCGCCGAACAGGCCGCCGCGATCGGCCCGGTTGATCGGCGCGTAGCCTTCGTCGTTGGCCAGGGCGAGGCCGGTCCAGGCCGCGCTCTCGATCGGGTCTTCGATATTCTTGTCGGTCGCGCGAAGGGCGGCGTAGCGGGTGCCGAGCTCGAGCTGAGCGAAAAAGTCGCCCCGGAAGGCCGCACGACGCAGCTGGCGAAGGCCCGCCTCCTGAGCGTTGAACTCCGAGCCCGTGACGGACTGCGGACGCGGACAGGCGTTGGCGGCGGCGCTGTCGCCCTTTCGCCAGAAGGTCACACCCTGATCACTGCAGCTCGAGACCGCGCCGGCTGTCAGCGCCAGTGCGGCGATCACCGCAACGGCGGCGATCGGCCCCCGCAGACGGGAGCTGCGCGCGCGGTCGTCATCCCTGGCGTCGCTGTCGCGCATTCCCCTCACCCCGTTTCCCAGGCTCTCCTTGCGGCGGCCTGTCGTTAACCATTTCCCAAACCAGCGGTTTGGTCCAGAGAACTTCCGATCTTGGTTAACGATGTTTTGCGACAAAGCGTTGCCGCAGGAAGACCGGAATTTGGCGCGGTCAAGCTTAGTCCACAGAAAACAGCGGTTTACGGTTGAAGGGCGTGGCCGGCCTCGCACTTTGGGACCCTGCGGCCTATATGCCGCGCTCGCCGAACGAAACGCCGGAGCCGCCATGTCCTACGTCGCCCGCGACGACCGTCCCGCCGAAAAGGCCGCCCGCTACGCCGAGGTCGAGGCCGAGATTCTGGCCGTTCTGGACGGCGAACCCAACGTCACGGCGCGGATGGCCACGGTGTCTTCGATGCTGGCCGATGCCTTTGAGGATTATTTCTGGACCGGCTTCTATGTCGTCGATCCGTCCAAGGACCGCGAACTGGTGGTCGGGCCGTATCAAGGGACGCTGGGCTGTCTGCGAATCGCCTTTGGACGCGGTGTCTGCGGGACGGCGGCGGAGACGAAGACGACCCAGATCGTGGAGGATGTGCACGCCTTCCCCGGCCACATCGCCTGTGACGGCCGGTCCGAGAGCGAGATCGTGGTGCCGGTGGTGGACGGCTCTGGCGCCCTGATCGCCGTGTTCGACGTGGACGCCACGCGCAAGGCCGCGTTCGATACGGTGGACGGCGAGGCGCTGGAGCGGTTGCTGGGCAAGGTGTTCGCCCGCTAAGCCTGCCGCCATGCGTATCGGGATCGACTTCGGCGGGACAAAGATCGAGGCGGTCGGGCTGGATGCCGACGGCGCCGTCCTGGCCAGGAAGCGCGTGCCCAATCCCGGCGCCTATGCGCCTGCGATCGAAGCCGTCGCGGACCTGGTCGGCTTCATCGAGGCCGAGACGGGGCGCCGGGGCACGATCGGCATGGGCACGCCGGGGTCGCAGTCGCCGCGCACCGGGCTGATGCGGAACGCCAACTCCACCTATCTGAACGGGCGGCGGTTCGGCGACGATCTGGAGGCCCGACTGGGACGGCGGGTCAGGCTCGCCAACGACGCCAACTGTCTGGCTCTGTCGGAGGCGACCGACGGGGCGGCGGCGGGCGCGAAAGCCGCCTTCGCCATCATCATCGGCACGGGCTGCGGCGGCGGACTGGTCGTGGACGGCAAGCTGGTAGAGGGCGTCGGCGGGGTCGCTGCAGAGATCGGCCACATCAGCCTGCCCTGGCCAAGCGCGGACGAGGCGCCGGGGCCGAAATGCTGGTGCGGACTGAACGGATGCCTGGAAAACTGGGTGTCGGGATCGGGCCTGCAACGCGATCATCTGGAGCGGACCGGTCAGGCCTTGGACGCGCCGGGGATCGTGGCGGCGGCCCGGGCGGGTGAGGCGGCTGCGGTCGAGAGCCTGGACCGTTACATCGACCGGCTTGGGCGAGCGATCGCCATGACGGCCAATCTGGTCGATCCGGACGTCTTCGTGCTGGGCGGCGGAATGTCGAACGTGACCGAGCTGTACGAGCGATTGCCACCCGTCGTGGAACGCCATGCCTTCTCCGATCGCTGGGAAGGCCGGATCGCGCCGGCGGTCTGGGGCGATGCGTCCGGCGTCAGGGGCGCGGCGCGGCTGTGGGCGCTGGACGAAATTCAAGGAGAGACCGCATGAGCAACCGCACGATCGTCGTCACCGGCGGCCATGGCGTCCTGGGCAAGGCCGTCGTCGAGGCGGCGTTGTCCCGAGGTTTAAACGTCGCCCTGATCGATCACGCGACGGGCGAGACTGCCCCCGGCGGTACGCTGGAAATCGGCGGGGTGGATCTGACGGACGCGGGTGCAGCCGAGGTTGCCATCGCGAAGGTCGTCGAGAGGTTCGGCAGTATCGACGCCTTGCTGAACATCGCGGGCGGCTTCGTCTGGCAGACGACGGATGACGCCAGACCCGCGTGGGACGGGATGTTCGCGCTGAACCTGACCACCGCGCTGAACGCCTCGCGCGCGGCCCTGCCCCATCTGAAGGCGTCGACCGAGGGACGGATCGTCAATGTCGGGGCCAACGGCGCGCTGAAGGCGGCGGCCGGCATGGGACCCTACGGCGCGTCCAAGTCGGCGGTGCACCGACTGACAGAGGCGCTGGCGGAGGAGTTGAAGGAGACCTCGGTCACCGTGAACGCCGTCCTGCCTTCGATCCTGGATACAGACCAGAACCGCAAGGACATGCCCGACGCCGATCCATCGAAATGGGTCCGGCCGTCGGATCTGGCCGAGGTCATGCTGTTCCTCGCCTCGCCGGAAGCGCGGGCGATCACCGGGGCCCTGCTGCCCGTCACCGGCAGGGTCTGAGATGGATCGTCCGCGCAGTCTCCTGTTCCTGCCCGCCTCGAACGCGCGCGCCATCGAAAAGGCGCGGGGGCTGGACTGCGACCTAGCTGTGCTGGATCTGGAGGACGCGGTCGCGCCGGAGATGAAGGTCGAGGCGCGGGCGGCGGCGGTCGAGGCGCTCAAGGCCGGCGGGTTCAAGGGCGCGGTCGGAGTGCGGATCAACGCCCTGGGCACGGACTGGGGCGAGGCGGATCTAGGGGCGCTGGCAGGCTTGCCGCTGGACTGGATCGTCGCGCCCAAGGTCGAGGAGCCGGGGCTGGTCGACGCCTATGATCCGCGGATGGACGAGGCCGTTCGGCTTTGCGCCATGATAGAAACGCCGCTGGCCCTGATGCATCTGAACGCCATCGCCGGGGCGGGAGGGTCGCTTAAGGCATTGATGCTGGGGGTCAACGATCTGGCTGCAGCGCTGGGGACCGGCTCGTCGAAAGATCGCGAACCTCTGAAACCCTGGCTGGCGGCCACGGTGGCTGCGGCGCGGGCGCATGGACTGGCGGCGATCGACGGTGTCTTCAATGGGCTGAGCGATCCCGAGGGGCTGGCCGCGGAATGCGCGCAAGGGCGGCTCTATGGCTTCGACGGCAAGAGCCTGATCCATCCGAACCAGATCGAGACGGCTCACGCGGCCTTTTCCCCGACGCCGGAAGAGATCGCGCAGGCGCAGGGCATCGTCGCCGCCTTCGCGGCACCGGAGGCGGAGGGGCTGGGCGCGATCCGCGTCGCCGGCGCCATGGTCGAACGACTTCATCTCGCGCGAGCCCAAGCCCTGCTGGCGCGCGCGGAACGAAGCCGATAAGGCGATAGCCGAGCTCGGCGAAAGCGTAACGGTTGCAACACCCTGTCCCTCTCAGCACTGACGCGCGCGGCGAACAGCCCCGGCGCGCATGGGTGTGTTCTCCGGGGATCCTGGAGACCCCGTTTCTGCGAACCTTCCTGCCCGAACTGGACCTGAAAGCCAGCCCGTTCGCGGCCGTCGACGCCGTCATCGGCTGGGGCCTGAAAGACACCTCCAAGGTCGGCCGGGCGCGGGCAAAACGCCGGAACCTGCCCTATCTGGCGCTGGAGGACGGGTTCCTGAGGTCGATCGGCCTGGGCGAGACGGGCGCGGCCTCATTGAGTCTGATCGTCGACGACATCGGGGTCTATTATGACGCCACCCGGCCCTCGCGGCTGGAGCGGCTGATCGAGACCGCTCCGGACTGGTGCGACGACGCGTTCCGGCGAAGGGCCGGCGCCCTGATCGACAGGGTCGTCGGAGCGGGCCTGTCGAAGACCAATATGGGCGGGCCGCTGGATCGGTCGATCCTGAAGCCTGGCAAGCGTATCCTGCTGGTCGATCAGACGGCGGGCGACGCCTCGATCGGCAACGGTCTGGCGGGTCCGGAGAGCTTCGCCCGGATGGTGCGGACGGCCAAGACCGAGCACCCCGACGCCCAACTGATCGTCAAACGCCACCCGGCCGTCGCGGCGGGCAAGAAGAAGGGTTGCATCGCCGATGCGGACCTGTCGTGCGTCACTCTTCTCGACGACGATGTGCGCCCGGCGGATCTGCTGGCCGAAATGACCGAGGTCTGGTGCGTGACCTCGGCGCTGGGATTCGAGGCCTTGCTGCGTCGGTTGCCGGTTCGTTGTTTCGGCGCACCCTTCTATTCCGGCTGGGGCCTGACGCAGGACGAGGTTCAAACGGGTCGCCGCGCTGTGTCGCGCGATCTGGAGACCCTCGCCGCCGCCGCCCTGATCGCCTATCCCCGCTATGTCGATCCGGTTACGGGCCAGCGCTGCGAGGCAGAGGTGGCCGTGGAGCGGCTGATCTCGCTGCGCGACCGGGCCGAGCGGTTGGGGGGTTACTGGGCCGGGGTCGGCTTCTCGCCCGCGAAACGCCCGCCGATCCGGCGTCTGCTGAACGGCCCGCGCACGACGATGAAATATTTCGCTTCGGCCAGCCGGGCGGCGGCCAAGGCCGAGGGCCTCGGCGGCCGGATGATCTACTGGGCCGGCAAGGAGACGCCCGAGATCGCAGACGTCGCCACCACGACCTCGGCGCCCGTGGTGCGGATGGAGGACGGCTTCATCCGCTCGCGCGGCCTGGGCTCGGACTTCTTCGGGGCTCTCAGCGTCGCCCTGGACGACCAGGGCGTCTATTACGACCCGACCGGACCTTCGCGGCTGGAGAGTCTGATCGAAGGCGGCGGGCAGTCGCCGGAGATGCTGGCGCGCGCCGCCGCCCTGAGGACCCGCGTCGTCGAGGCAGGGCTGTCGAAATACAATCTGGCCGGCAGCACGGTCCGGCCGGATTGGCCGGCGGATCGCCGCAAGGTGCTGGTGGTCGGTCAGGTGGAGAACGACAAATCCATCCTGAAGGGCTGCGGCGACATCCGCACCAACTCGGGCCTCGTCGCGGCGGCTCGGGCGGATTTTCCGGATGCCTTCCTGATCTATCGCAACCACCCGGATGTGATGAGCGGCAACCGGCCGGGCATGCTGGACGCCTCGGCGATCGAGGCGGTCGATGCGACGGCCGACGATTACGACATCATCGACTGTCTGGAGGCCTGCGACGTGCTGGCCACCCTGACGTCCCTGTCGGGCTTCGAGGCCCTGCTGCGCGGCAAGGCGGTCGCGGTCTATGGCCGGCCCTTCTACGGCGGCTGGGGGCTGACGCAGGACCGGATGCGCTATGAGCGTCGGACGCGGCGAGCCAGCCTCGACGCCATCGTGGCCGCCGCCCTGATCGAATATCCGATCTATGTCACGCCCGAGGGCTGGCCCTGCGAGGCGGAAGATCTTGTCAGCGCCCTGATCGCCGCCAGAAATGATCCGCCCCCGGCCGCGCCGTCGAACCAGATCGCGCGTTGGTGGAAGGGTCTGACGGCCAGTCTCGACCGTCGCCCGCCACCGGCCTATTGAAGACGCAAGCAGAGGCCCAATCTACATTGGCCCCCTTCTCACCGTGCACCCCGGCGAAGGCCGCGGTCCAGATGGCCTTCCCGGTTTCGGGATCAGCATTTCCGATGTTGATCCCACCGACAGAGCCTGTGATCTGGACCCCGGCCTTCGCCGGGGTGCACGGGGGATGGAAACAGGAAACGCACCACCCGTGACCCACGCCGTCATCGCCGCCACCGGCCTGTTCACCCCCGAACAGTCGATCTCCAACGCCGAACTGGTCGAGGCCTACAACGCCTGGGCCGACCAGTGGAACAAGGACCATGCCCTGCAGATCGCAGAGGGCGATGTCGCGGCCCTGACGCCCTCCTCCGTCGAGTTCATCGAGAAAGCGTCCGGTATCAAGAGCCGGTTCGTGCTCGACAAGGCGGGCATCCTCGATCCGAAACGGATGGCCCCCCGCATCCCGGAACGGTCGAACGACGAACTGTCGACCATGGCCGAGATGGCCGTGAAGGCGGCGCGTCAGGCGATCGAGGCCTGGGGCAAGCCGGTGTCTGAGATCGGCGCTGTCCTGTGCGCCGCGTCCAACATGCCCCGCCCCTACCCGGCACTGGCGGTCGAAATCCAGCAGGCGCTGGGCATCGACGGTTTCGGCTTCGACATGAACGTGGCGTGCAGTTCGGCCACCTTCGGCATCAAGACGGCCGCGGACTTCATCGCCTCGGGCTCGGTCAAGGCCGTACTGATGGTCAACCCCGAGGTCTGTTCTGCCCACCTGAACTTCACCGACCGGGACAGCCACTTCATCTTCGGCGACGTCTGCACCGCCGTGATCGTGGAGAGCTCGGACACCGCTGCCCCAGGCGGTTGGGATGTTCTGGGAACACGGCTGAAGACGGTCTTTTCCAACAACATCCGCAATAATTTCGGTTTCCTGAACCGCTGGGCCGAGGAGACGGGCTCAGGGCCGACCGAACGCGCGGCGGGCCAACAGGACGACAAACTGTTCATCCAACAGGGCCGCAAGGTCTTCAAGGACGTGGTGCCTCTGGTGTCCGACATGATCGTCGATCACGCGGGCGAACTGGGCATCGAGCCGACCGGCCTGAAGCGGATGTGGCTGCACCAGGCCAACATCAACATGAACCAGATGATCGGCCGCAAGGTTCTGGGTCGCGACCCTGAGCCGGAAGAGAACGTCATCATCCTGGACGAGTACGCCAACACCTCCTCGGCCGGATCGATCATCGCCTTCCACCTGAACCAGGACGGGTTCGAGGCGGGCCAGACAGGGCTGATCTGCAGCTTTGGCGCGGGCTATTCGGCGGGAACGGTTTTCGTGCGCAAGCGGGCCTGATCACAAACTGATGACCCGTAGAACACCGGCTTAGCTTGCACCCGGCGCACGAGTCTGTGAGGACTGTGGCATCCAAGACACCGATGCCACGGAGAGTCCGGATTGAACCAGACGCCCGCAAAGCCCAAATTCCTCGAAGCCCTCGCGCGAGACGTCGCGATGGTGCTGAAATCGCTTGGCGGTTCGGCGCATCAGGACACGGTCATCGACTGTGTCGCAGCGTTGAAACGCACGCGCGGCGAACCGGTGACGCAGGATCTGCGTCAGGCCGTCGTCCAGGCGTTCGAAGAGTTCTCCGAATGGTTCACCCGGCCGTTCGGTGACGGGTCCAAACGCTGGGCGCTGATCGCGGAACCCGCGTGACGAGCGCCCCGCCCGCGATGCGGACGGGGCTTCATCTCTTTCTAAACCCTAGAAGCGACGCACGTAGCTGAGGCCATAGGTGTCGGCTTCGCCGGCGTCGTCGCGGAAGTCGCGGCGGGTCCAGTCGGCGCGGATGCCGTTCTGGGCGTCGATGAAGTAGTTGGCGCCCAGGCCATAGTTGAAGCTCTCGCCATCGGCCTCGACGGACACAGGGCCGGCTTCGGCCTTGATCTTGGTGGTGCCGTAGCCGAGGCGGCCGAACAGTTCGAAGTTCGGCGACACCGGCACGATGCCCACGCCGTAGATGGCGGCGTCATACTCGTGTTCGACCTTGCCGTTCACGCCGGCGATCGAGAAGTCGTCGTCGCGGACGCCGAACGAGCCTTCGCCTTCAACGGCGAAGTTCGGCGACAGTCGGGCGCCGAGGCGGCCGGTGACCGCGCCCAGGTCGCCGTTGTCGGTGTCGAACGCCGTGTAGCCGGCCGTGCCGTACCACTGCGGGTTCGAAACGGTCTGAGCCATGGCAGGAACGGCCATCAGAGAAAGAGCGGCGGTCGCGAGAAGAATGTTACGCATTGTTTCTTATAACTCCTAGATGCGAGGCAAAAGCGCCTCGGCCCCATCCAGCGAGTGCTCAAGTAAGTATCCGCGTCCGCCGTTCCATAGTCCGATAATTACATAACAGCGACTGTGCGTGCCGAAGCACAGACGTCGTTATAGAACCGCGAAGCTGCCACATTTACTCCACAACAGATAACAGGGTTGCGGCCATGGCGTTGAGAGGCGTGTCGATGCCATGCCTGGCCCCCAGGCGGGCGATGACCCCGTTGCGGGCGTCCCACTCCATCGGCCGCCCCGCCAGACGGTCGCCGAGCAGGGAGTTGACCGAATCCGGGGCCGAGGCGCGGGTGCGTTCGACGACCCAGTCGGGGACCTCGTCGCCCAGCGACGCGCCGACGGCGCGGCCGACCAGAACGCATTCACGCACCATCGCCCGCATCAGATCCTCGATCCCGTCCTCCCGCACCACGCCGGACGGCAGGCGGGTCAGGGCGTTGACCGCCCCGACGCAGTTGAGGCTGAGTTTGGTCCAGGCGACGGTCGTGAAGTCGTCGGTGGTCGAGGCCTCGATGACGCTGTCGGCGAACAGGGCGGCGAAGGCGGCGCCGGCTTCGCCCGACGGCATGGTGACGGTGCCGTCGCGGCGATGGCGGATGCGGCCGGGCGCGTCGCGTTCGGCGGGGATGTCGACGACGACCGGGACGATGCGCTCGGGGGCGACGAAGGCGGCGAACCGCTCGACGTGTTCGACGCCGTTCTGGAGCACGGCGACGAGGGTGTCGGGGCCCACCAGGGGCGCGAGCCAGGCCGAGGCGGCGGCGACGTCATAGGCCTTGGTGGCGACCAGGACCCAGTCGACGGGGGCGGTGATATCCGACGGGTCGGTGACGACGCGGGGGCTCGCCTCGATCACCCGGCCGTCGGGGGCTTCGACCATCAGCCGGTCCAGCGGGGTGCGGGCGCAGAGTGTCACGGAGGCGACGCGCGAACTTTGAGACAGCCAGGCCGCGACCGTGCCGCCAATGGCGCCGGGGCCGACGACGGCGATGGAGCGTGGGGTCACCGCCCCTTCTCCCCTTGCGGGTCGACGAAGGAGCGCAAGCGATCCGAGGAGGGGTGGCAGGCGAAGGCTGACGGATGAGGGGTCACGCGGGCGTCCGGGCGGGGATTTGGCAACCTTGATCTCCAGTAACGGCGTGACCCCTCATACGACCTCGCTGCGCTCGGCCACCTTCTCCCGCAAGG
Organism: Brevundimonas sp. FV1ye28; assembly: GCF_058681135.1. Classification (NCBI taxonomy): domain Bacteria; kingdom Pseudomonadati; phylum Pseudomonadota; class Alphaproteobacteria; order Caulobacterales; family Caulobacteraceae; genus Brevundimonas; species Brevundimonas sp. FV1ye28. The sequence goes on from NZ_CM178731.1 coordinate 1,586,448, forward strand.
GGGAGAAGGAAGAGTCTATCGGTCCTTTTCGCGGGCCTCGCCGCCCTGATGCACCAGCGAGGCCTGGGCCGCCGCCAGACGGGCGATCGGCACGCGGTAGGGGCTGCAACTGACGTAGGCCAGGCCCACCTCCTCGCAGAAGGCGATCGAGGCGGGGTCGCCGCCGTGTTCGCCGCAGATGCCCATCTTGATGTCGGGGCGGACGGCCCCGCCCCGCTCGGCGGCGATGCGGATCAGGTCGCCGACGCCTTCCTGGTCCAGACGGACGAAGGGATCGGTCTCGAAGATGCCCTTGTCCATATAGGCCTGGAGGAAGCGGCCAGAGTCGTCGCGGCTGATGCCGAATGTGGTCTGGGTCAGGTCGTTGGTGCCGAAGGAGAAGAACTCGGCGTGCTGGGCCAGGTCGCCGGCGCGCAGGGCGGCGCGGGGCAGTTCAATCATGGTGCCGACCAGGTACTCGACGCTGTCGCCGGCCTTGGCGAAGACGTCGCGGGCAGTGCGGTCGGTCAGCTCGCGCAGGTATTTCATTTCCAGACCGAGCGCGACCAGCGGGTGCATGATCTCGGGGATGGGGGCCTCGGCGGCAGTCTTCTTGACCTCCAGCGCGGCCTCGAGGATGGCCCGAACCTGCATCTCGTAGATCTCGGGATAGGCGACGCCGAGGCGGCAGCCGCGGTGGCCGAGCATCGGGTTGGTCTCGTGCAGTTCGCGGGCCCGGCGCTTCAGCTTGGCGGCGTCGATGCCGCTGGTCGCCGCCAGGGCGTCGATGTCCTCGTCGGAGTGCGGGATGAACTCGTGCAGGGGCGGGTCGAGCAGGCGGACCGTGACCGGCAGGCCGGCCATGATGGTGAACAGCTCGACGAAGTCCGACTTCTGGAACGGCTCGATCTTGGCCAGGGCCGTGCGGCGGCCGGCCTCGTCGTCGGCCAGGATCATCTCACGCACGGCGGCGATGCGGGCCTCGTCGAAGAACATATGCTCGGTGCGGCACAGGCCGATGCCCTCGGCGCCGAAGCCACGCGCGGTCTTGGCGTCCAGCGGGGTCTCGGCGTTGGCGCGAACCTTCAGGCGACGCACCTTGTCGGCCCAGGCCATCAGGGTCTGGAAGTCGCCGGTCAGCTCCGGCTCGATCATGGCGACGGCGCCGTCGAGGACCTCGCCCTTGGAGCCGTCGATCGTGATGATCTCGCCGGCCTTAAAGGTACGGCCGCGCGCCGAGAAGGTCTGGGCCTGCTCGTCGATATGGATTTCGCCGGCACCGGAGACGCAGGGACGGCCCATGCCGCGTGCCACAACGGCGGCATGGCTGGTCATGCCGCCCCGCGCCGTGACGATGCCGCGCGCCGCGTGCATGCCGTGGATGTCCTCCGGCGAGGTCTCCTCGCGCACCAGGATGACGGCGTCGCCCAACTGGTTCAGCCGCTCAGCCTCGTCGGCGTCGAAACAGATCTTGCCGGTGGCGGCGCCGGGGCTGGCCGGCAGGCCGGCGGCCACGACGTGGCGGACCGCGTTGGGGTCGAGCGTCGGGTGCAGCAGCTGGTCCAGAGCCGAAGGCTCGACGCGGCTGATGGCCTCTTCCTGGGTGATCACGCCCTCGGCGGCCAGGTCGACGGCGACCTTCAGCGCGGACTTGGCGGTGCGCTTGCCGTTGCGGGTCTGGAGCATCCAGAGCCGGCCCTGTTCGACCGTGAACTCGATGTCCTGCATGTCGCGGTAGTGGGTCTCCAGCTTGCCGACGACGTCGACGAACTGGGCGAAGACCTCGGGCATGGCCTCTTCCATCGAGGGGGCGGTCTCGCCCATCTCCTCGCGGCCGGCGATGGTCAGGGACTGGGGCGTGCGGATGCCGGCGACGACGTCTTCCCCTTGGGCGTTGATCAGGAACTCGCCGTACAGGCGGGCCTCGCCGGTCGAGGGGTTGCGGGTGAAGGCGACGCCGGTGGCCGAGGTCTCGCCCATGTTGCCGAAGACCATCGACTGGATGTTCACGGCGGTGCCCCAGCTTTCGGGGATGTCGTGCATGCGGCGATAGAATTTCGCGCGGTCGTTCATCCAGCTGGCGAAGACGGCCGAGACCGCGCCCCACAGCTGTTCGCGGGGATCCTGGGGGAAGGGTTTGCCCAGCTCCCGCTCGACCACGGCCTTGTACTCGGCGACGACCTTTTCCCAGTCCTCGGCCTTCAGGTCGGTATCGACGGTGACGCCCAGACGGTCCTTGTGGTCGTCGAGGACCTCCTCGAAGTCGTCGTGGCTTAGGCCGAGAACCACGTTGGAATACATGGTGATGAAGCGGCGGTAGGAGTCGAAGGCGAAGCGGCGGTCACCGCTGAGTTTGGCGAGGCCTTCGACCGTCTCGTCGTTGAGGCCGAGGTTCAGGACCGTGTCCATCATGCCCGGCATGGAGGCGCGGGCGCCCGAGCGGACAGAGACCAGCAGAGGGTTGGAGGCGTCGCCGAAGGTCTTGCCGACGATCGATTCGACGGTCTTCAGACCGGTCGCGACCTGTTCGGCGAGGTCAGCGGGATAGGTGTTCCCGTTCGAAAAATAATGGACGCAGGCCTCGGTCGTGATCGTGAAGCCGGGCGGCACGGGCAGGCCCAGCCTGGCCATCTCGGCCAGGTTCGCACCCTTGCCGCCGAGATGATTCTTCATCGACGCTTCGCCGTCGGCGGACCCGCCGCCGAAGCCGTACACCCAGTTCGTCATCGATAGTCCCCTGAAGCCGTGTCGAGTTCGGCGGGTTGTCCCCGCTCTCGTGCCGACCTGACTACAATGCTGCGAACGCGAAGGCGAGGCCGGGCTGTAACAAAGGGTGATGGCATGTTTCGGTTCCGGCGCCTCTGGGAGAGAGGCGCCGGACCCGAAGTATCAGGCCAGCATGCGGACGTTGGGCTCTCGGGCCCACTGGCGCGTGGCGGCCGGCGCCAGCCAGGCGTCGACGCCATCGGCCAGATCGACGACGCCGTCGTCCGCTTCGACATTGGCCTTGTCGAGCAGCGGTTGGGCCTCTGCGGTGAAGCCGATGGCCTTCAGGTGGGCGAAGGCGAAGGCCGCGAAATCGACCGCCGCGCTCTCCTTCAGCAGTTCGGCGCACCCGGCCTCGGACACGACCAGGGCCACCGCGTCGAAGACCACGGAAGGGGTCCCGGCCAGCTGACCATCGGCCTTCAGCGTCTTGCCGCCCTTGAGCTTCACGCCGCCGATCTTCGGAGCGACGATCTTGACCGTCGCGCCCTGCCCTTCGGCCGCCGCCTTGACGGCGTCGACGATCGCGCCATCCGCCCCGTCGGTGACCAGGATGCCGACCGCGCGACCCTTAAGCGTGTCGGGATATTTGCCGACGATCCGCAGGGCGGGCGAGGCGTCCATGTCGAAAGGTTCGCTCGCGGCCGGATTGGCGGCGGGCAGTTTGACGTTCAGGCCGTCGGCGACGCGCTGAGCCAGGGTCGCGTCGACGTTCTGGAGATTCCCCAGAACGCGATCGCGGACGTGATCCATGGTCACTTTCGAAAGCTCGAACACCAGGGCGCTGGCGAGATGGGCCTGTTCCGGCTCGGTCTGGCTCTGGAAGAACAGCCGCGCCTGCGAATAGTGGTCGGCGAAGGTTTCGGCGCGGATGCGGACCTTGGTCCCCTCGACCGGCTGTTCGAACGAGCGGAAGCCGCCCTTGGGATCCTCGCGCGGGCCGCCGTCCTCACCGGCCTGGGACAGGCTGTTGGGTTCATAGTTGGCGCGGCCCTTGGGGACCTGCATCTGCATCTGGCCGTCGCGCTGCATGTTCTGGAACGGGCAGCCCTTGGCCTGATTGATCGGGATCTGGTGGAAGTTGACCGTGCCCAGGCGCGACAGCTGGGTGTCCTGGTAGGAGAACAGCCGCCCCTGCAGCAGGGGGTCCTCCGAGAAGTCGATGCCGGGCGGAATGTTGGTGGGCAGGAAGGCCACCTGTTCGGTCTCGGCGAAGAAGTTGTCCGGGTTGCGGTTCAGGGTCATCTTGCCGATGACGCGCAGCGGATACAGTTCCTCCGGGATCAGCTTGGTCGAATCCAGCACGTCGAACGGCAGGGCGTCGGCCTGTTCTTGCGTCAGCAGTTGCACCGCCAGGTCCCACTCGGGGAAGTCGCCCGCGTCGATGGCCTCGAACAGGTCGCGGCGGTGGAAGTCGGGGTCGGCGCCGGCGATCTTGACCGCCTCGTCCCAGCAGGTCGATTGCGTGCCCAAACGCGGCCGCCAGTGGAATTTGACCAGGGTCGCCTCGCCCGCCGCATTGATCAGGCGGAAGGTGTGGACGCCGAAGCCCTCGATCATCCGGTAGGAGCGAGGGATGGCCCGGTCGCTCATCGCCCACATGATCATGTGGGTGCTCTCGGGCATCAGGCCGATGAAGTCCCAGAAGGTGTCGTGCGCCGACGCCGCCTGCGGATAGCCCCGATCGGCCTCCATCTTCACGGAGTGGATCAGGTCGGGGAATTTGATGGCGTCCTGGATGAAGAAGACCGGGATGTTGTTGCCGACGAGGTCCCAGTTGCCTTCGGTCGTGTACATCTTGACCGCGAAGCCGCGCACGTCGCGCGGCGTGTCGACCGAGCCCGCGCCGCCCGCGACAGTCGAGAAGCGGGTGAAGAGCTCGGTCTGTTTCCCGACCTCGGTCAGAATCTTGGCGGTGGTGTAGTCGGCCAGGCTCTCGGTCAGTTCGAACACGCCGTGGGCGGCCGAGCCGCGCGCGTGGACGATCCGCTCGGGGATCCGCTCATGGTCGAAGTGCTGGATCTTCTCGCGCAGGACGAAGTCTTCGAGCAGGTGCGGCCCGCGCGGGCCGGCCGAGAGGGTGTTCTGGTTGTCGCTGACCGGGACGCCGTGGTTGGTCGTCAGCCGGGTTTCCGGCGTCGAAGCGGTCTGATGGGTCTCCCCGGCGTTGCCGGGGATGGTGGGGATCTTGGCGGTGGGCATGGGGAGCGTCCTGACTGCGGGTTGCGGTCGGAACGCGCGGGTATGCTCAAGGTCTCAGCTTGGCCGTGGCTAGGTTTATTGTGTCGGCTGGATGACTCACGTTCCTTCTCCCGGTGGGAGAAGGTGGCCGCGAAGGGGACGGATGAGGGGCGGGCCTCACCGGAGGCGCACGGCCCTCACCCATTCGCGCGAGAACACTCGCTCCGCTCGTGTGCGCTCAAGCCCTCTCCCACCGGGAGAGGGAGGCTACCCCGCCACCTGTCCGAAGTCGGCGACCTTACCCATGACGGCGCGGACCTGGCCCAGCAGCTTCAGCCGGTTGTCGCGTTCGGCGGGGACGTCGGAGTTGACCATCACATCGGTGAAGAAGGCGTCCACCGGGGCGCGCAGGGCGGCCAGCGCCGTCATGGCGGCGGCGAAGTCCTCGGCGTCGAGGGCCTTGTCGACGGCGGTGCGGGCGGCCTCGGTGGCGAAGGCGAGCTTGGTTTCCGCCTCGGGCTGGTTCGGCAGGCCCGTCTGGACCATGCCGGTCGGGACGGCGCCCTTCTTCTCCTCGGCCTTGAGGATGTTGGAGGCGCGCTTGTAGCCGGCCAGCAGGTTGGCGCCGTCGTCGGTGGCGAGGAAGGCGTCGAGCGCCTCCACGCGGCGGACGATGCGCACGAGGTCGTCGTCGCCGAGCGCGAAGACGGCGTCCACGAGGTCGTGGCGCTTGCCCTGGTCGCGGAGGAGGACCTTCAGGCGGTCGGCGAAGAACAACAGCAGATCAATGTCTTCAGCGGCTTTGCCAATGCTGCTCTCACCAAAGCGTCGAGCGAACAGCTTAATGTGATTTTCGGTGAGATCGCGGAGACGGCCGCGGATCTGGTTATCCAGCACCAACCGGATCACTCCCAGCGCCGCCCGCCTCAGCGCGAACGGGTCCTTCGAACCCGTGGGCTTCTCGTCGATGGCGAAGAAGCCGACGAGGGTGTCGAGCTTGTCGGCCAGGGCGACGGCGACGGTCAGGGGCGCGGTCGGGACCGAGTCCGCGGGACCCTGCGGCTTGTAGTGGTCGCGGATGGCGTCGGCGATCCGATCCCTTCTCCCCTCGGGGGAGAAGGTGGGTCGAAGGCCCGGATGAGGGGGCGTTTCAGCGGACTCGGCGGCAGTCATTGCGGGCGCGGACGCAGCCCCCTCATCCGACCCTGACGGGCCACCTTCTCCCCCGAGGGGAGAAGGAAGAAGACGCGCATAATAGCCGCCCATGATGCCCTGAAGTTCAGGGAACTCACTCACCATGCCACTGGCCAGATCGGCCTTCGACAGACGCGCAGCGTTGAAGGCCTGATCCGGGTCGGCGCCGACCAGGGGGGCGATCTCGCGGGCCAGGGCGGCGATGCGCTCGACGCGCTCGGCCAGGCTGCCCAGCTTGGCGTGGAAGGTGACGCCGGAGAGTTTCGACAGCCAGGCGTCGAAGCCGACCTTCTTGTCTTCGTCCCAGAAGAAGCGGGCGTCGTTCAGGCGGGCGGACAGGACGCGGCTGTTGCCGGCGGCCAGGGCCACGCCGCCGTCGGAGGCCTCGACATTGGCGACGACCAGGAAGTTGGGGGCCAGCTTGCCGGTCGCGGGGTCGCGGACGGCGAAGTATTTCTGGTGCACCTTCATCGACAGGCGCACCACCTCGGGCGGCAGGTCGAGGAACTGCGGGTCCATGTCGCCCAGGATCGGCGTCGGCCATTCGGCCAGGCCCGCGACCTCGTCCAGCAGGCCGTCGTCGTCGACCATCTCCAGACTGCGCGCAAGGCAGGCGGCGCGGGCGGCCTCGAGGATTTTCAGCTTGCGGTCGGCGACGTCGAGCAGGACGAAATGCTGTTCGAGCTTGGCGCGATAGTCGGCGAAGTCCTTGACCGCGAACGGCTGGCCGGAGCCGAGGAAACGGTGGCCCTCGGTCGTGTCGCCGCTGACGATGCTTCCGCCGCCCGGCGAGCCGTCGGCGATGGCGAACGGCACGACCGCGCCGTCGAACAGGCAGACGATCCGCTTCAGCGGGCGCACCCAGCGCAGGGTCGCGTCGGCCCAGCGCATCGACTTGGGCCAGGGGAAGTTCCGGATGACGTGTTCGACCGTCTCGGCGACGACGGCGGTGGTCTCGACGCCCTTCTGATCGATGACGGCGAACAGGACGCCGTCGCGCTCGGTCAGCTGGTCGCGGGTGAGGCCGGTCTTGCGCAGGAAGCCTTCCAGCGCCTGTTCCGGGGCATTGGCGCGCGGGCCCTTTAGCTCTTCGGAGCGGTCGGGCGTCGCGATCGGCAGGCCCTCGATGACCAGCGTCAGGCGGCGCGGACCGGCGTAGGTGGTCAGCGCGTCCCAGGTCAGGCCGGCAGCCTTCAGCCGTTCGGTCGCCATGCGTTCGAGATCGCGCGCGGCGCCCGACTGCATGCGGGCGGGGATCTCTTCGGAGAAGAGTTCGACGAGGAGTTGGGGCATCAGGCGGTTTTCCGCTCTTGTTCGACGTAAGCGAGGGCGCAGGCCTTACACAGGTCGCGGATGCGGCCGATGTAGCTCTGGCGTTCGGCGACGGCGATGGCGCCGCGGGCGTCCATCAGGTTGAACAGGTGTGAGGCTTTCAGCACCTGGTCGTAGGCGGGCAGGACCAGCTGCTGGCCTTGCGGGCCGGTCATGGCCAGCAGGCGGCTCGATTCCGCCTCCATGTCCTCGAAGCGGCGCTTCAGGCCCTCGACATCGTAGCCGTGGAAGTTGGCTTCCGACTGCTGGCGTTCGTTCTCCAGGAAGACTTCGCCATAGGTCAGGCCGTCCTCGTTGAACTTGAGGTCATAGACGTTGTCCACGCCCTGGACGTACATGGCCAGGCGCTCGAGGCCGTAGGTCAGCTCGCCCGAGACGACGTCGCATTCGATGCCGCCGACGCCCTGGAAATAGGTGAACTGGGTCACCTCCATGCCGTCGCACCAGACCTCCCAGCCCAACCCCCAGGCGCCGACCGTGGGGTTCTCCCAGTCGTCCTCGACGAAGCGGATGTCGTGAAGTTTGGGATCGATGCCGATGGCGCGCAGCGACCCGAGATAGAGCTCCTGAAGGTCGGCCGGGTTCGGCTTTAGGATGACCTGAAACTGGTAGTAGTGCTGGAGACGGTTGGGGTTCTCGCCATAGCGGCCGTCGCCGGGACGGCGGCTGGGCTGGACGTAGGCGGCCTTCCACGGCTTGGTCCCCAAGGCGCGGAGCACCGTGGCGGGGTGGAGCGTGCCGGCCCCGACCTGCTCGTCATAGGGCTGCAGCAGCGCGCAGCCGCGCTCGCCCCAGTATCTTTGCAGGGTCAGGATCAGGTCCTGGAAGGCGAGCGGTTTGGTCGGTGCGGCCACGGGGAGTCTTTTGGGCAAAGAGAAAGGCGGCGGACCCTAGGGTCTGCCGCCTTCCAACTCAACACGTCGCTGGCGGATTAGGCCTGCGGGGTCGGCGTGGGAGCCGGGGTCGGGGCTTCGTCGGCGTCCTCGTCATCGACCTGACCATCGGTCGGGTTGGGGACGGTCGGCGAGGCGACGGTCGTGGTCGTCGCGGCCGGCTGGCCGTTCGGAGCGTTGACGCCGGTCGCCGGACGGGTGGTCGTCGTCGAAGCGTTGGGTGACGCCATCGTCGGGGCGGTCACAGGGGCGGTCGGAGCCGTCGTCGTGGTCGTGGCGGGAGCGGCCGGGGTGGTCGGCGGCGGTGCGACGGCGCCCTCGTCGGTGGCGCTGTCGGCGTCCATGGTGTCGGCGGTGGCCGAGTCGTCAGTGGTCATGGCGTCATCGGCAGGCGGAGGCGCCTCGACGGTGTCGTCGGCCGGCGGGCTCGCGGCAGGCGTTTCCGTCGCAGCCGGAGCGGCTTCCTCGGCGTCGCCGGTGGCCACCATAGAGTCGGCCGGATTCAGGACGCGGTCGATGATGAAGATCGAGCCGTTGCCGGCGTCGATATCGGCCGTGGTGACGGTGGCGTTGTCGACCTTGATCGCGTCGCCGGTGCCGTCAAGCTGGACTTCGGTCGTGGCGGCGGTCTGGACGCCGCCCTTGGCGCCCTCGATCTGGCTCGACTGAACGTCGGCCACGACCACGTGGTAGAGCAGGACCTGGCGCAGCTCATTGACGTTGGCCGGATCAAGCAGACGGGTGCGGTCCGCCTCAGGCAGGGCCGCGAAGGCCGCGTCAGTCGGGGCGAAGATCGAGATCGCCGGCTGGGACTTTAGGGTGTCTGTCAGCTGGGCGGCGTCCAGAGCGCCCAGAAGGGTCGTGAACTGGCCATTGGCGCGCAGCACATCGACGACCGTGTTCTGGGTCGCCGCAGCGGTTGCGCCCGAAGCGGCCGTAGCCGAGGTGTTCTGGGTCGGCGCTGCGACAGGCGTTTCCATTGGTTCCGGCGCGGTGATCGGCGGGGTCGTGGACGGCGCCGCAGGCGAGGCGGGGGCGGTCTGGGCGAAGGCTGAGCCGGCGGCGAACAGGGCCACGGCGGCGGTTGCAGTCAGAAGACGCGTGCGAAGCATGACAGTATCCTTTTCAATGCTGGACAGACCCGCGGGGAGGATAGGATCGCGGCCTGTTACTCAGTGTTACGAAGCCAGTGAAAGGCTTTCGCAACGGACAGGTTCCACATCGTGACGTTATCAATCGGGACAAGGCGAAGCTTCGAACCATCTCTGGGCCATCTCTAGGCGGACGGCACGCGAGCGACGTTACTTGGCCTTATTGTGCCGCTTTCGCCGCATCGTCGCCCAACACTGTCGCCTGAACCCACCAATTGTCGTGATCGGTGCGCAGGTCAGCGGCGGCTCGCTCGGCGGCCTCGGCGTCGTCGAAAAGGCCGAAGACGGTGGCGCCGGAGCCCGACATCCGGGTCATACGCGCGCCGGTCGCCGCCATGGCCGAGAGGGCGGCGCCAATTTCGGACTCAAGCGAGACGGCCGGGCCCTGGAGGTCGTTCCGCTGTCGGGCCAGCCAGTCGATCACCTCCGGCGGGGACCAGCCGGCGGGGGGTGATGGACGATCGGCGGGCTTCGGCGGCGCCCCGTCATAGGCGCGATAGACGGCGCCGGTCGACGACGGGCGGCCGGGGTTCACGAGGACCGCATGGAGCGGCTGAAGGGCGGGTTCGAACGACAGCCGGTCGCCGATCCCCTCGGCCCAGGCGGACCGCATGGCCAGACACATGGGACCGTCCGCGCCGACCGATCGCGACAATTCCGCCAGCCCCGCCTCGCCCAGGTCCAGCCTCAGGGCGGCGTCGGCGAGACGCAGGACGGCGCCCGCATCGGATGAGCCTCCGCCAAGGCCGGCGGCGATGGGCAGGCGCTTGTCCAGGGTGACCGCCAGGGCGGGTACGCCGATCCCGGCCGCATCGCCGAGGGCGCGCAGGGCCTTGAGGATCAGATTGTCCCCCTCTTCCGCCAGAGGCTTGCCGAACGGGCCGGTCACTACAAGGGACAGCCGGTCGGAGGGCGTCACGGTGACGAGGTCCCCGACGTCGGCGAAGGCCACGAGACTGGCCAGGGGGTGATATCCGTCCGCGTCGAGGGGGCCTACGTGCAGGAACAGATTGACCTTGGCGCGAGCGACGGCGCTGAGGGTCGTCAGAGTTCCAGCCCCTCGGTCAGCTTGCGTTCGACCTCGGCGCGGCGTTCGGCGTCGGGGTCGAGGGTCAGGACGCGGTTCCACTGGAAGCCCGCTTCCCGCTTCCGACCGACCTGCCAGTAGGCGTCGCCGAGGTGGTCGTTGATCTCGGCATTGGCAGGCTCCTTGGCCACGGCCTGTTCGAGGGTCTCGACGGCGGTGTCGAACTGGCCTTGGCGGAATTGGGCCCAGCCGAGGCTGTCCTGGATGTTGCCGCTCTCGGGATCTGCGGCATGGGCGCGGGCGATCATCTCCGCGCCTTCGGCGACGCGCGTGCCGGTGTCGACCCAGAGATAGCCGAGGTAGTTGAGGTAGGTGGGCTCCTCCGGTTCCTGCTGCAGGGCCGCCCAGAGCTGAGCCTCCGCCTCGGGGATCCGGCCCATGGATTCGTAGGCGGCGCCGCGCATGAAGCGGACGTTGGAGGCCTGGGTCTCGGTGTCGAGGAGCGGACCGTTCAGCAGGGCCAGGGCCTCGTCGTAGCGGTTGAGCTGAAGCAGATGACCGGCCGTGACCAGGGCGATGCGGGGATCGTTGGGCGTGGCCTCGCGTGCGGCTTCGAAGGCGACCAGGGCCTCGTCCAGCTCCTGGTCCTCGGCCAGGCCGAGACCGATCAAGACCTGGGCGCCGGCGTAGAGCCGTGGCTCGGTGCGCGGGACCTGGGCGAGAACGGCGCGCGAGGCGGTGTCCAGGTTGGCCTGGGCCAGGGTCTGGCCCAGCAGATAGAGGGTGTCGGGATCGCGCTGGAGGTTCAGCGACAGGCGCAGATAGACGACGGCGAACTCGTTGGTGCCCTCGCTGCCGGCCTGACGGGCGGCGATGATCAGAGCGCGGGCGGCGCCGTCCTGATAATCGGTCAGGCCCGGTGGACGCCCCCGTGCCTCGACGCGGCTCTTGGCCGAGACGATAGCCGGATCCTGTGAGCCCGCCGCCAGGGTCGAGTCGTAGAAGGCCAGGGCCTCGTCTCGCTTGCCGCGACGCTCCAGAAACTCACCATAGGCCGTGCGGAACAGCGGCGCGCTGCGGGCGTCGAAGGCCAGGTCGCGCAGTTCGGCCTCGGCTTCGTCGAAGCGGCGGCGGTGCTCGAGAAGCTGGGCATGATGGTAGCGGCCGAACAGGACGGTGATCGGGTCGCCGGTCGGGTTGGGCTCGGCCAGGGCCGTGTCCCAGTCTCCGGCGGCGGCGGCGATCCACGGCGCGATCAGGGCTGCGGCGCGTGCATGGGGGGCGAGGACGGGACGAGCCTTCAGCGCCGCGTTGGCTTCGCGTGCGTCCCCGGCCACGAAGGCCTGGACCACCGAGACCAGGGCGCCGGCCTCGGCGATCACGGGTGAGGCGGTGGCCGGATCCGGCGAGATGCGGGCGGCGATGTCCAGGTCGCCAGCCAGCAGGGCGGCGGTGAAGGCCTGATCGCGGACGGTGGGCTGTTCGGGCGTCAGGCTTTCGACCGCGCTCAGATAGGTCGCGCCCTCGGCGGCCTCGCCCCGGCTGAGGGCGGAGCGGCCGGAGAGATAGAGACCATAGGCGGTGCGACCCTCGGCATCGCGAGGCGAAGGGGACCAGACGCGCGGAATGGGCTCGATCGTCGGTGCGGCGGTCTCAGCCCCCTCCCCCACCACGATGAGGGGCGCGGGCGGCGGAGCCACGGTCGGCGCGGAAACCGGCGGCTCCGGCAGGACGTCCTGGATGCGCGGCGCAGGATCGACGACCGGCGGCGCCTCCTGGGCCAGGACGGGCGCAGCCGTCAGGGCGCTGAAGGCGATGAGGACGGAGCGGAGGGAGGCGTGACGCATTCGCCGACATTCACCGGCTTATGAGGCTGGGACAAGGCCCCTGCTCCGCCCCCGCCTCACATATTCGGGTAGTTCGGGCCGCCGCCGCCTTCGGGCGTGGTCCAGACGATGTTCTGCGACGGATCCTTGATGTCGCAGGTTTTGCAGTGGACGCAGTTCTGGGCGTTGATGACGAACTTCGGATCGGTCTTCGCCGCCTCGTCGGCGTAGACGACCTCGTAGACACCCGCCGGGCAGTAGAGGCGCGCCGGCTCTCCATATTTCGGCAGGTTGACGCGGATCGGCACGGTCGGGTCGATCAGCTTCAGGTGGGCCGGCTGTTCCTCGGCGTGGTTGGTGTTTGAAATGAAGACCGACGACAGCTTGTCGAACGACAGTTTCCCGTCCGGCTTCGGATAGGTGATCGGTTTGTGCTTCGAAGCCGGCTCGGTCGAGGCCGCGTCGGTCTTCGCGTGCTTCATCGTCCAAGGCATGTTGAGGCCGAAGGACGACAGCCACATCTCCGCGACACCGAAGGCTCCGCCTAGGGTCGTGCCGAACTTCGACAGGAAGGGCTTGGCGTTGCGGACGGCCTTCAGCTCCTTAGCCACCCAGCTGTTCTCATAGGCGGCCTGGTATTCGACTAGGTCGTCGCCCGAACGGCCGGCCATGACGGCGTCATAGGCGGCGTCGGCGGCGAGCATGCCGGTCTTCATCGCGTTGTGGCTGCCCTTGATGCGCGGGACGTTCACGAAGCCGGCTGAGCAGCCGATCAGGACGCCGCCGGGGAACAACAGCTTCGGCACCGACTGGAAACCGCCTTCGGTAATCGCACGCGCGCCGTAGGAGATGCGGGTGCCTCCCTCGAGATGTTCGGCGATGGCGGGGTGGTGTTTGAAGCGCTGGAACTCGTCGAACGGCGACAGGAACGGGTTCTTGTAGTTCAGGTGAACGACGTAGCCGATGGCCACGTAGTTGTCCCCGAAGTGGTACATGAAGCTGCCGCCGCCGGTGAACTCGTCCAGCGGCCAGCCGGTCGTGTGCTGGGCCAGGCCCGGCTGGTGCTTCTCGGGCGGGACCTGCCATAGCTCCTTGAGGCCGATGCCGTATTTCTGGGGCGACTTGCCGTCCTGGAGCTTGTGGCGGGCGGTGATGGTCTTGGCGAGCGACCCGCGCACGCCCTCGGCGATGAACACGTATTTGCCGTGCAGCTCGATGCCGGGCTGGAAGTCGCCCGTGGGCTGGCCGTGCTTGTCGATACCGAAGACGCCGGCGACGACGCCTTTGACCCGACCCGAAGGCTCGTCCCAGACGACGTGGCTGGCGGCCATGCCGGGGTAGACCTCGACGCCCATGCCCTCGGCCTGTTCGCCCAGCCAGCGGGTCAGGTTGCCCAAGGAGGCGATGTAGCAGCCGTCGTTGTGCATCATGGGCGGCAGCATCGCCATCGGCAGGCTGATCTGGCCCATCGGGCCGAGCACCATGAAGCGGTCCTTCGTGACAGGCGTCTCCAATGGGGCGCCCATGGCCGTCCAGTCGGGGAAGAGCTCGGTCAGCGCCTTCGGATCGATGACGGCGCCGGACAGGATGTGGCCACCGATCTCGGCCGACTTCTCCAGCACGGCGACGGTGATTTCCTTGCCGTCCTTCTCGGCGCGCTGCTTCAGGCGGATCGCCGCAGACAGGCCGGCCGGGCCGCCGCCGACGATCAGGACGTCGTATTCCATGACCTCGCGCTCGACGCCTTGCAGGGCCTCCAACGGCGGCAGGTTGTCCAAGATGGCTTCCTGGGCCGCCGTTTCGACGCCGCCTTCGATCGCTTCCTCGGCCATGTCGTTTCTTATTCCTCGTGGGTCGTGTGGGTATCCGGTTATCGGAACGTGACGCAGGGGCGGTCAAGGACTATCCCTGCGAGTTACCCGCATGAACGCCCAGACCCACGACATCGCTGCGATCGAAAGCCTGCTCGCCTTCTGGGCCGATGCGGGGGTGGACGCTTGCTTCGAGGAAGCGGCGGTGGACCGGACCATCGTCGTCGCGCCGGCGCTGAAAGCCGTCGCCAAGGCGACCGCCTCCGTCACGCCCGTCGTGAACATGGGGGATCAGACGTCGGAGGCGCGTCGCCTGGCGAATGGCGCGGACACGATGGAGGCGCTGGCCGAGGCCGCCGCCAGCTTCAAGGGCTGCGAACTGGTGGGGATGGGCGCGAAGGGCTGCGTCTTCGGACGGGGCGATCCGCACGCGCCGATCCTGATCATCGGCGAGGCGCCCGGGGCGGAAGAAGACGCGGCGGGCGAACCGTTCGTGGGCAAGGCCGGCAAGCTTCTGGACAAGATGATCGCGGCGGCGGGGCTGACGGACAAGGTCTATGTCACCAATACCGTCTTCTGGCGGCCGCCAGGCAACCGGACGCCGACGCCGCAAGAACAGGCCGTCTGCGCGCCGTTCGTGGAGCGGGCCTTCTATCTGATGAAGCCGAAAGCCGTGCTGCTGCTGGGGGCGGCGGCGGCGAAGTCGGTGCTGAAGACCGACGAGGGCATCATGCGACTGCGGGGTCAGTGGCGCGACTGGCGGCTGGCGGAGGGGGACGTTTCGGCCCCGGTGATGGCGACCCTGCACCCCGCCTTCCTGCTGCGACAGCCCCAGGCCAAGCGTCAGGTCTGGGCCGACATGCTGGCCTTGGCGGTCAGGCTGGACGGACAGGATTCCGCCTAGAACCAAAGTTACAGAGTTCCATGCCGCTGATGTGATTGAGGGATTCACCACATTGCGGCATACTTGTTGTTTGACGACCGATCGCAGAGCACGCGTCTCCTGAATCGAGACGGGAACGCGCAGCACGAGGGGGCCGCCGCCTTGTACAGTACCCACCGCCGCGCCCTCCGGGCGCCGACGTTCGCCTTCGTGCTGGCCGGTCTTTCGGCCGCCGCCCTGCCCGCCCTCGCCGCGCCCGAACCCTATCTGTCGGCGGTCGCCGCCGAGGGTGAAGGGGAACAGGGCATCCGCATCAGCACCAACGCCCTCTCGAACGCCGACCGGCTGAGCTACACCAGCGCCTTCGATGCCCTGCGTCGCGGGGATCTCGACGCCGCCCGCGCCTCGGCGCGCCAGGCCGGTGACCGCGTCCTGCTGGGTCAGGTCGAGTTCGAGCGGATGTTCCACCCGGACTACACCGCCTCCTACGACGAGCTGGCGGCCTGGCTTCAGGACTATGCCGACCTGCCGAGCGCCCAGCGGGTCTATGCCTTGGCCGAGCGTCGCCGCCCGGACGGTGCCGAGATGCCGCGCCGCCCGACCGGCGCCTATTTTAGCCGTGCCTGGGATCAGGTGGCGGCGGCCGGCGGCAATTCCGAAGGCGATCCGGCCAAGGCCGCCCGCGTAGCCCTGAACCGCGACGATCTTCAGGGTGCCATCGCCCAGGGCGAACAGATCGGCGACTGGTGGGTCGTGGGCCTGGCGGCCTGGCGCACCGGGGACTATCCCCGATCCTACACCGCCTTCGAGCGCGTCGCGGTCGATCCGACCGAGGATGGCTGGACCCGCGCCGGGGCCGCCTTCTGGGCCGCCCGCGCCGCCGGCCAGATCGGCCGACAGGACCGGATCCAGGAGCTGCTACAGCTATCGGCCCGATGGCCCGCAAGCTTCTATGGCCAGATCGCCCTGCGTCAGCTGGGCCAGGAGCCGACGATCATCAACGGCGGCCCGACCCCCTATGAGGCGGTGGCCCGGACAGCATCATCCTCCGCGAACGAAGGCCCCATCGGCGTCAATCAGCGCGAGATGGACGACTTCCTCAACAGCGAGCCGCGCGCCCGGCGCACCGTCGCCTTCTTCGAGATCGGCCGGGCCAGCGATGCGCGCGACGAGCTGAGGAACGGCCTGCGCACCGCCAGCGACCGGACGCGCCGTCTGTGGACCGGGCTTGCGCGCGTGCTCGGCCCGCGCCTGGGGGGAACCAGCAACGACGCGACCCGGATCGACGTCGCCGGCTATCCCATGCCGGAGATCACGCCGGAGGGCGGTTGGACGCTGGAGCGGTCGCTGGTCTATGCGATCGCGCGCAAGGAAAGCGGCTTCAACGCCGAGGCGCGTTCGCCGGTGGGCGCCTATGGCCTGATGCAGGTGATGCCGTCGACGGCGGCGGAGATGACCGGCGACCGGGGCTTCGTATCGAGCCCGCAGCGGCTGTTTACGCCGGCGACCAATGTCCGTCTGGGCCAGGCCTATGTGAACCGGATGCTGGCGCGGCCCGAGTTCCAGGGCGACCTGTTGCGCGCCGTGTCGAGCTACAACGCGGGCCCCGGCCCGATGCTGGGCGCCCTGCGTCGTCTTGGTCCCGGCGCCGATCCCCTGCTGCTGATCGAGACGATCGACGTGCCGCAGGCCCGCGAATACGTCGAGAAGGTCGTGGCGGCCTACTGGATCTATCAGCGGATGACGGGCGGGCCGCTGAACACGCTCGACGCCGTGGTGGCGGGCCAGACGCTGGTTCCTATTGCCTTGGACTATGTCGCGCCGCCGCCGACGCCGCTGTCGACCGAGCCGGTTCAGGTGGCGTCGATGCAGCCCGTCGGGACCCGCTGAACGCCGGCTCGGTTGGACTCCAATGGACTCGGCGTGTCCGAGTCCAGAGAGTCCAAGTCTTCACTGATCAGGTCAGAAACGGCCGGTAAGCGACTGGACTGTCGAAGGTCTGATATCGCCCGATTGCACGGGCACGGTGCACCCTAGAGGATGCTGCCGACCAGGGAGGCGCACAGGCAGCAGCCGACCAGGATGAAGACGCCATAGGTCATCAGCGTCGGGCGGCGCTGGGCCTCCGGGCGCGTGATGACGGGAATGGTCGACGTCGGGGCGGACATGGCGCAGGTCTCGGGTTCGAGCGGGACCCTAACGTCGTTCCCTTAAGGGCCGGTTCGCAGGTCTCGTTAATCGGCAGTGACCCTGTCCTAAGGCCGAACCGTGACAGCCTGTTCCGACCATTCGAGGAAGTCCGGCTGCTGTAGCAGCTCGGCAACATATGTGGCCGCCACGCCATCGACGTCGCCATGGGCCGCCAGATCGATCTGGTAGTGGCGGAAGCGGGTGGCCAGGGGCGTGAAGAAGGCGTCGGGCATGGACCATTCCCCGAACAGGTAGGGGCCGCCCGCGCCGAAGCGGGCGCGCATCTCGGTCACGATGGCGACGAAGCGGCGGACGTCGGCGGCGACCGTCGAGCTGGTCGGGGTCGGAGCGCGGTCGGGGCCGACCATGGTGTGAATGACGCCGACCGCGTCGGGTCCCATGCCGCACTCGGTGCGCAGAGCGCCGAAGCCGGAGTGCATTTCGCAGGCGACCGACCGAGCGAGCCAGCGGGCGTGGGGGTCGGCCGGCCAGAGCTTGGCATCCGGGAAGCGTTCGGCGGCGAAGACGCAGATGGCCATGGAATCCCAGATGGTCACGCCATCCACGTTCAGGACCGGCACCTTGCCCGTGGGCGAGGCCTCGGCGAGGGCGGCGGGCGATTCCGGGCCGTAGAGCGGCACCTCGCGGACGGTGAAGTCCGCGCCGCAGCGCTTCAGCACCAGCCAGGGGCGCAGCGACCAGGTCGAGAAGGCCATGTTGCCGACGATGAGTTCCACGGTCTTTCTCCCGGTGATTCTTCATTCCACCGTGCACCCCGGCGAAGGTCGGGGTCCAGATGGCGGACGCCACGGATTGGATCAGCGGACAGGATGCGACATCCCAGCCACCCCATTCGTGATCTGGACCCCGGCCTTCGCCGGGGTGCACGGATATGAGGTTGGAGCTGCGCACGGCTTGACTCTGGGGGGGCGGCGACCGACACGCACGGCCCATGATCACGCGCTATTCCCGCCCCGAGGCCGTCGCCATCTGGTCCAATGAGACCAAGTACAAGATCTGGTTCGAGATCGAGGCCCATGCCGCCACGAAGATGGCCGAGCTGGGCGTGATTCCGACCGAGGCCGCAGAAGCCATCTGGGCCAAGGGCGAGCACGCCGCCTGGGATGCTGACCGCATCGACGAGATCGAGCGGACGACCAAGCACGATGTGATCGCCTTCCTGACCCATGTGTCGGAGACGGTCGGCGAGGAAGCGCGCTTCCTGCACCAGGGGATGACGTCGTCGGACGTGCTGGACACCTGTTTCTCGGTCCAGCTGGTGCGCGCCTCGGACCTGTTGATCGCGGGCGTCGATCGGGTGCTGGCGGCGCTTGAGGCGCGGGCCAAGGAACACAAATACACCCCGACCGTGGGCCGTTCGCACGGCATCCACGCAGAGCCGGTGACCTTCGGCCTGAAGCTGGCCGGCTATCATGCCGAGTTCCAGCGGGCGAAACGGCGCCTGATCACGGCCAAGGAAGAGATCGCCACCTGCGCCATCTCGGGTGCCGTGGGGACCTTCGCCAACGTCGATCCGGCTGTGGAAGAGTATGTCGCAGACAAGATGGGCCTGCAGGTCGAGACGGTTTCGACCCAGGTGATCCCGCGCGACCGTCACGCCGCCTTCTTCGCGGCGCTGGGCGTCGTGGCCTCGTCGATCGAACGTCTGGCGGTGGAGATCCGCCATCTGCAGCGCACCGAGGTTCTCGAAGCCGAGGAGTTCTTCGACAAGGGTCAGAAGGGCTCGTCGGCCATGCCGCACAAGCGCAACCCGATCCTGACCGAAAACCTGACCGGCCTGGCCCGTCTGGTCCGCTCGTCGGTCGTCCCGGCGATGGAGAACGTCGCCCTGTGGCACGAGCGGGACATCAGCCATTCGTCGGTCGAGCGCGGCATCGGGCCGGACGCGACCATCCACCTCGACTTCGCCCTGAACCGTCTGGCCGGGGTGATGGAGCGGCTGCTGGTCTACCCTGAGAACATGCAGAAGAACCTGGATAAGCTGGGCGGTCTGGTTCACTCGCAGCGCGTGCTGCTGGCCCTGACGCAGCTGGGCCAGTCGCGCGAGGACAGCTACGCCGCAGTCCAGAGAAACGCGATGAAGGTGTGGCGCGGCGAGGGGAACTTCCTCGACTTCCTCAAGGAAGACCCGGAGGTCATCGTGCCGGACGCCGATCTCGAGGCCCTGTTCGACCTCGGCTATCACACCAAGCATGTGGACACGGTGTTCAGGCGCGTGTTCGGATAGGGCGTGTCTGAACCGATCCGCCTGAACCCGACGCTCGACGCCCGCGACTTCGCCGCCGAGTTCCAGCGCGCGGGCGTGGTGCAGGTGCCGGATTTCCTGACCCCCGACAGCGCCGACCGGCTGGAGGCCGCGCTGAAGACGGCGACGCCCTGGGGACTGTCGCTGACGAACGGCGCGGGCAAGGGCGAGTGGCTGTCGCCCGAGGCGCTGCAGGCCCTGGGTCGCGAAGCGGTGGCAGCCAAGGCGCGCGAGGCCATGGCGGGGGCGCGGACCGGCTTCGGCTTCAGCTTCCTGTCCTATCCGATCATCGAGGCCCTGCTGGCCGGGCGCGAGCCGGGGCATCCGACACACGAACTGGTGCAACTGCTGAACAGCCCGGAGGCACGGGATTTCTGCGCCGCCGTGGCCGGCGAGACCGGCATTACCAAGATCGACGCCCAGGCGACCCTGTTCCGGCCCGGCGACTATCTGACCCTGCACAACGACACCGGCGTGGGCGAGCGGCGGGCGGCCTATACGCTGGGGCTGACGCGGGATTGGCGGACCGACTGGGGCGGCCAGCTGCTGTTCCACGACGAGGGCGGGGATGTGCCGCGCGGGCTGATGCCCCGGTTCAACGTGCTGACGCTGTTCAAGACGCCGCAGTGGCACACGGTGGCGACCGTCGCCCCCTATGCCGGGGCGCCGAGGCTGTCGATCACGGGGTGGCTTCGCGACGACAAGCCCTACGTCGACCAGGGACGGTGACTCTGAAAAGGGCGTTCGCGCCGGTCGTCGACGCGGAGACGCAGGTGCTGATCCTGGGCAGTCTGCCGGGCGACGCCTCGCTGGCGGCGAGCCAGTATTACGCCCATCCGCAGAACGGCTTCTGGCGGCTGGTCGGCGGAGTGGTCGGACGCGATCTGGCCGCCCTGCCCTATCCGGATCGGCTGACGGCGCTGAAGGTTGCGGGTGTGGGGCTGTGGGACGTCGTCGCGGGCGCCGAACGGGTCGGCAGTCTCGACACCGCAATCCGCGCGCCGGAGTACGCCGACCTGGGCGGGCTGATCGCCATGCTACCGAGGCTTCGCGCCGTGGCCTTCAATGGCGGCAAGGCGGCCAGGGACGGTCGACGGATCCTGGTCCCCGTGAACGGGCTGACGCTGATCGACCTGCCGTCGTCGAGCCCGGCGCATACGCGGCCACTGGCGGAGAAGGCCGAGGCGTGGTCCATATTGCAGCGCTTCCTCCCGCCCGCCTGCCAGACTGACCCATGATCCTGACCCTCTCCTGCCCCGACCGGCACGGCATCGTCGCCGCCGTGTCCGCCTTTCTGTTCGAGCGGGACTGCAACATCTCCGACGCCCAGCAGTTCGGCGACGCGAACTCGCAGACCTTCTTCATGCGGGTGGTGTTCGAGCCGGCGGACGGCGACGCACCGGCAGCGATCCGGGAGGCCTTCGAGACGGTCGCGGGGCGGTTCGGCATGGACTGGACACTGAGGGGGCCGGAGCCGCGTCGGGTGATGATCCTGACGTCCCGGTTCGATCACTGTCTGGCGGACCTGCTCTATCGCTGGCGCATCGATGAGCTGCCGATGGCGGTGACGGCGGTCGTGTCGAACCATCCGCGCGATCAGATCGGCCATGTCGATCTGGGCGGCCTGCCGTTCCATCACCTGCCCTTGAACGGAAAGGAGGGGGCGGGCGACAAGGCGTCGCAGGAGGCGATGCTGTCCAGGCTGATCGAGGAGACGGGGACAGAACTGGTGGTGCTGGCCCGCTATATGCAGATCCTGTCGGACGATCTGGCGACCCGCCTCGAGGGGCGCTGCATCAACATCCACCATTCCTTCCTGCCGGGCTTCAAGGGAGCCAAGCCCTATCACCAGGCCCATGCGCGAGGCGTGAAGGTGATCGGGGCGACGGCCCACTATGTGACCGGCGATCTGGATGAAGGCCCGATCATCGACCAGGATGTCGAGCGCATCAGCCATCGCGACACGCCGGACGACCTGATCCGCAAGGGCCGCGACATCGAGCGGCGCGTGCTGGCGCGGGCGGTGCGATTCCATCTGGAGGATCGGGTCCTGCTGCATGGATCCAAGACGGTAGTCTTCGCCGACTGATCAGGACGTCCCCTACGTGCGGTAACCTGTCACGCCGGTTTCTGTGATCGAAGCGCATCCTTTATGTCGTTCACCCGTCTTTACGGTCAGCGCCGCATGAAGCGGCGGCTCAGGAGAGACGTCCATGAATACGCGTATCCTCGCCCTTTCGGTGGCCTCGGCCGCCGTCCTCGGCCTCGCGGCCTGCAACAACAACGCCGAGACCCCGGCGGCGACCGACGCGGCCCCGGCCGACACCACCGCCATGGCATCCGCCTCCACCGACCCGATGGTCGGCGGCGCCGCCATGAGCCCGAACGAGACCATCGTCGCCAACGCCGCCAAGGCCTCGACCCTGACCACCCTGGTCAGCGCGGTCCAGGCCGCCGGTCTGGCAGAGACCCTGTCGGGCCCGGGTCCGTTCACGGTCTTCGCGCCGGACAACGCCGCCTTCGAGAAGGTGCCCGCCGCCACCCGTGAATCCCTGATGGCCCCGGCCGGCAAGGCCGACCTGACCAAGATCCTGACCTATCACGTCGTGCCCGGCCGCCTGACGGCCGCCGACCTGGCCACCCAGGCCCAGGCGAACGGCGGCAAGGTCGAGCTGACCACCGTTCAGGGCGGCATGCTGACGGCCACCGTGAACCCGGACGGCTCCGTCACTCTGACGGACGGAAACGGCGGCATGTCGCGCGTGACGCAGGCCGACGTACTCCAGTCGAACGGCGTCGTGCACGTCATCGACACCCTGGTCATGCCGAGCTGATTTTTCGGTGAACCATTTGCGGACTGCTGCATTTTCCAGATGCGCAAGACGCAAAACATCGGGTGAGGCTATCCCCCCTAGCCCCCGGTAAAAAAGGGCCGCAGATCCCCCGCTGCGGCCCTTTTCCTTGCCTGACAGCCAAATACGAAAAACCGCACCGCAGCGAGGCTGCGATGCGGTTGGATTTCAGCGGCACGAAGGCTGCGGACCTGGTGGATTATTCTCCGGCGCGGACCTGGTCGCGCGCGATCGAGGCCAGTTCGTCCATCTTGGAGCGGATCTCGCCTTCCGAGACGGTCAGGCCGGAGCCTTTGAAGTCGCCGGCGATCTTGCGGAAGACGTCTTCCTCGCCCGGCTGTTCGAAGTCGGCGCGGACGACGGCCTTGGCGTATTCCTCGGACGAATCGGGGCTCAGGCCCATCTTCTCGGCAGCCCACAGTCCCAGCAGCTTGTTGCGGCGGGCCATGGCCTTGAACTCTTGCTCCTGATCGAGCGCGAACTTGGACTCAAAGCCCTTTTCCCGATCATCGAAGGTCGTCATCAGTCGTCAGTCCATCCGCCACGGGCCAGAGAGGGCGGCCTCGCCGGCGTGGTCTATGACCCGGCGTCAACGAACGCAACGGATATCGGACGGCATGGAGCGTCCCGCCCACGGACAATCGCGGTGTGTGGCTTTGGACAGGCGTTTGTGTCGCAGGGCGCATTCCGCTATGGAGAGCCCGACCCATTTCCCGCTCAGCTCGAGACCGGATCGCGCCGCCCAGACGACACTCTGGCCGCGCGATTTTCGTTTTCAGGCGACAGCGCATCCCCGTCTGGGACCAAGATGATGAATTCGAAGCGCAAGAAGATCTACGAGGGCAAGGCCAAGATCCTTTACGAAGGACCCGAGCCCGGCACCCTGATCCAGTATTTCAAGGACGACGCGACGGCCTTCAACGCCCAGAAGAAGGCGACGCTGGAAGGCAAGGGCGTCATCAACAACCGCATCAGCGAGTTCGTGATGACCCGCCTGAACGGCATCGGCGTCACCAACCACTTCATCAAGCGGCTGAACCTGCGTGAGCAGCTGATCCGCGAAGTCGAGATCATCCCGCTGGAAGTCGTGTGCCGCAACATCGTGGCCGGCTCGCTGGCGACGCGCCTGGGCCAGGAAGAGGGCACGCCCCTGCCCCGCTCGATCATCGAATTCTACTACAAGAAGGACGAGCTCAACGACCCGATGGTCACCGAAGAGCACATCACGGCCTTCAACTGGGCCTCGACCCAGGAGATCGACGACATCCTGGCCATGACCCTGCGCGTGAACGACTATCTGTCGGGCATGTTCGGGGCTGTCGGCATCACCCTCGTGGACTTCAAGATCGAGTTCGGCCGGGTGTGGGAAAACGACTTCGCCCGCGTCATCCTAGCCGACGAGATCAGCCCGGACAGCTGCCGCCTGTGGGACACGGCGACCGGCGAGAAGATGGACAAGGACCGCTTCCGCCGCGACATGGGCAATGTCATCGAAAGCTATACCGAGGTCGCCAAACGCCTCGGTATCATGAAGGACATGCCGACCGTGATTCAGGGGGGACTGCACTGATGGCCAAGGTCAAGGTTCACGTCTTCCTCAAGCCCGGCGTTCTGGACGTTCAGGGCAAGGCCGTCGAAGGCGCGCTGAAGGGTCTGGGCTGGGCCGGCGTGTCGAACGCCCGGGTCGGCAAGCTGATCGAACTGGACCTGGACGGCGTGGACGATCCCGCCGCCGAGGCCAAGAAGATGTGCGAGACCCTGCTGGCCAACACGGTCATCGAAAGCTACCGGGTCGAAGTGGCCTGACGGCAACCGCTCCGGCGGGCGGCCGTTTGACACGGCGAGCGCAACACGGAGCGGACCCATGGCCTTCACCCTGACTTCCAACGACTTCAACGACGGCGACGTCCTGCCGGACGCCCAGGTGCAGGCGAAAGGCGATACCTCGCCCCATCTGGCTTGGTCCGGCGCGCCGGAGGGGACGAAGTCGTTCGCGATCACCCTGTTCGATCCGGATGCGCCGACGGGGTCCGGTTTCTGGCACTGGACGGTGGCCAATATCCCCGCAGACGTCAGCGAAATCCCGGCGGGCGGACCTGTGCCGTCCGGCGCGGTCGAGGGACGTACGGACTACGGCGCGCCGGGCTTCGGCGGGGCCGCACCGCCTCCCGGACACGGCCCGCACCGCTACATCTTCACGGTCTTCGCCGTGGATGTGGACAGCCTGCCGGTCACGCCGGAAGATTCCGGGGCGAAATACGGGTTCAACCTGCATTTCCACACGCTGGCCAAGGCCTCGATCACGGCGACCTACGAGAACAAGGGCTGAACCCTATCGCAGCGTCAGGATAACGCGAAGGCCGGCGATCAGGAGGGGGTCGCGATCCTCATCGCCGCCGGGGTTGTGGATCCACTGCAGGTCCGGCTGGATCGTGAACGGGCCGATGCTGTCAGCGTAGGTCAGTTCGATGCCACCCTCGGCGTCGCCGAACGTCGTACCGACGTCCAGGGCATTGGCCTGGGCCTTGTCGGACAGCAGGCCCTGATGGAAGCCGATCGAGAAGGCGCTCTCGGGACGGCTCTCGAACACCGAGTCGACCCGGAGACCGGTCTGCCAGCCGCCCTTGAAGTCCGTCGTGTCGCCGTCGGACACACCCAGCCGCAGGAAGGCGCGCACCGTCGGGGCGTCATCGCCCTCGAACACTGTTCCTTCGGCCACGAAATAGGCCCCTTGGGCGTCGCTGAGCGCGGGATCGCCGCCAGGCAGGACGTCGCGGATGTCCTCCTGGCCTTCGCCATAGCGCCAGGCACCGACGGCGATCCGCACGGGACCAGACCAGCCGGCCTCGGCGAGATAGAGGATTCCGTCATCGAGCGTCGTGTCGACACCGCCGTGGTCGCCGATCGTCCCTGCCCGGGCGTTGACCGCGGCGGCCTGAACATGAAGGCCGTCCGGCGAACCTATGCGGACCCGCGCCGCCAGCGACGTCGAAGGGAAGATGGCCGGGCCGTTCGGTCCGGTGGCCGCCAGTTCCGAACCGATGCCGAACGGAGGCGCGATCAAGAGGTCCGACGCCTCGGTCACGTAGAACTCGCTGTTCACGTCATAGAGACCCGCCAGGACCGAGGCGGCGCCGTCGGCCAGATCCTGCTCTATCCAGGCCTCGTAGAGGCGCACGCCCTGGGCGCCGACCTCGATATTATCATAGCCCTGAAGGGTGCCCGCGATGGCGTTGGGTTCGCCCCCGCCGTTCGCCAGCAGGCTGAAGTGGACGCGGGCACCGCGCCAGCCGAACTGGCGCTCGAGATCGCCGTCCAGAGAGACATCCAGATTGTCGAGAAAACGCCCCGCACGTGAATCAGCACCGTCGATCACGCCAATGACATCGGCGGTATATGCGGCCTGCAACTGCCAGATCCCATGGTCAGCCACGAGGCTCGCAGGTTCGTCATAGGTTCCGGCGAATGCAGCCGTCGATGACAGCAATGCGCTTACAGCAACCGATAGGCTTACACTCGAAATAAAAGTCATGGCGTTGGCCATCCATTCTGGAAGAGGCCGACGTCGACAACATCAGCCCCCAGGTTTTTCCTGATGGTCGGGCAAACAGCTCAAGAAAACGCCAGTTTCCGAATACGTAGTGCTACCTAACTGACAAAACGACGATCGTTAAGGTTAGCGGTCTAGAGGATGGGAAACGGAGGAAACCATGCTCTCGACGATCCGATCCAAGGTGAAATTCGCCGGCCTCGTGATGGTGGTCCTGTGCACGCTCGGCTCCGGCGCGGGCCTGCTGATCGCCGGATTCCTGAGCGGCTCGATGGCCGATTCGGCCCGGATCGCCGAAGTCATGCGTAATCACATGCAGGCCGACATGATGCATGACGCCCTGCGCAGCGACGTCCTCGCCGCGATGCTGGCGGCGCAGAACGGCGAGGCCGGTGCGATGACCGGCATTCGTGCCGATGTCACCGACCATGCCGCGACCTTCCGGGACGCCGTCGAGCAGAACAACGGCCTGGCCACCGAGCCGGGAACGGTGACCGCCCTGAACGAGGTCAGCGAGCCCCTTCAGCAATACATCGGCTCGGCCGAGCAGATCGTATCGCTGGCGGGCAGTGATCCGGTCGCAGCCAATGTCGCCCTGCCGGCCTTCAAGGCGAGCTTCGTCGAACTGGAAGGGCGGATGGAGACGATCTCGGAGCAGATCGAATCGACCCTTCTGGCGACCAAGTCGCGTGCCGACCTACTCGCCAAGGGCGGGATCGCGGTGATGATCCTGGTCATCCTTCTCAGCGTCGGACTGAGCCTTGGGCTGATCCGGCTGTCGATGCGCACGGTCGTGGCCCCTATCGGTGTCCTCGACGACGAGATGGCCGCTTTGGCGCAGGGCCGGACGGACGTCGAACTGACCAGCTCCGGCCGCGTGGACGAGATCGGTGCCGTCGGGCGATCGGTCGTGGCCCTTCAGGCCCTGATCGTCGAACGCGCACAGGCCGAAGCGGCCGCGCAGGCCACCCAGCGCTCCCTGGCCGAACAGGCCCAACTGGCCGTCGCCGAACAGCAGACCCAGGTCGTGACCGCCATGGCCGAGGGTCTCGACCATCTGATGCGCGGCGACCTGACCCACCGCATCGAGGGCCGCTTCCCAGAGGGCTACGAGAAGCTGAAGGACGATTTCAATGCGGCCGTGGTGCGGCTGGAGGAGACCCTGGTCTCGGTCGACGGCAACGCCGCGGTCATCCGCAGCGGCGCCCACGAGATGACCCAGGCCACCGACGACCTGTCGCGCCGGACGGAGCAGCAGGCCGCCAGTCTGGAAGAGACGGCCGCCGCTCTGGAACAGATCACCGCGACCGTGAACCGGTCGGCGGAGGGTGCCCGCAAGGCCTCCGACGTCGTCGGCGAGGCGCGGGAGGATGCCGAGGCCAGCGGACGCGTGGTCGGAGAAGCCGTCGCCGCGATGGACGCCATCCACGCCTCGTCCAACGAGATGGGCCAGATCATCAGCGTCATCGACGAGATCGCCTTCCAGACCAACCTTCTGGCCCTGAACGCCGGGGTCGAGGCCGCGCGCGCCGGCGACGCCGGCCGTGGCTTCGCCGTGGTCGCCTCCGAGGTCCGGGCGCTGGCCCAGCGCTCCGCAGGCGCGGCCAAGGAAATCAACACCCTTATCTCGAACTCCGGCCGGCAGGTGTCGCTGGGCGTCGATCTGGTCCGTCAGGCGGGATCGAACCTCGACAAGATCGCCGGCCGCGTCGTCCACGTCGGCTCTCTGATCTCCGAAATTGCCGCCGCCAGCCAGGAACAGGCGACGGCGCTGCGCGAGGTCAACACGGCTGTCAGCCACATGGACCAGGTCACCCAGCAGAACGCCGCCATGGTCGAACAGACCACGGCCGCCAGCCATTCGCTGGCGCAAGAGACCGAGGTTCTGAGCCAGTCGGTCGGACAGTTCCAGTTGTCGGGACGTTCTGACGGCGGGCGAGAAGGCTCCCGGATGCGCGCCGCCGCCTGATCGCGGGATCGCGCATACAAAGCGTGATCGGTCCAGACGCCGGTTTCGGTTGAAGGTGATCGGCGATCACCTATTTTGCAGTGCAGCAATTACGCTGCCTGCAGGACCGCCATGACGACAGACACGCCCTGCATCGACGCCTGCGCGCCCGAGGCGACCTTGCGCGGACCAGGGGCCGTCGCCCTGGTGCTGACCGCACTGGCCATGGGCGGTTTCGCCATCGGCGTGGCCGAGTTCGCGGCCATGAGCATCCTGCCCGACTTCGCGGCGGGTCTGGGCGTGGACGAGCCGACGGCCGGGCATGCGATCAGCGCCTATGCGGCCGGTGTGGTGGTCGGGGCTCCGGTGCTGGCGGCGTTCGGGGCGAGACTGCCGCGCTGGATCCTGCTGATCGGGCTGATGGCGATGTTCGCGGTCGGCAATACGCTGAGCGCCCTGTCGCCGAACTTCGAGACCATGCTGGTGTTCCGCTTCCTCAGCGGCCTGCCGCACGGGGCCTATTTCGGGGTAGCGGCGCTGGTGGCGGCATCGACCGTGCCGTTGAGGTTCCGGACGCGAGCGGTCTCCACCGTCCTGATGGGGCTGACGGTCGCGACAGTGCTGGGCGTGCCGGTCGTGAACATCATCAGCCAGACCTATGGCTGGCGCTGGACCTTCGGCATCGTCGGGGTTCTGGCCGTCGTCACCATGACCCTGGTCGCCCTGTTCGCGCCGCGCGATCCGGCCCATGTCGACGCCAGCCCGATGCGCGAACTGGCGGCCCTGAAGAACCGGCAGGTGTGGTTGACGCTGGGGGTCAGCGCCATCGGTTTCGGCGGGATGTTCGCGGTCTATGCCTTTCTGGCGTCCACTCTGCGCGAGGTTACGGGCGTTGGGCCGGACGTCCTGCCCTGGGTCTTCGCCGTGTTCGGCGTCGGCATGTTCAGCGGCAATATCCTGGGCGCCTGGGCCGGCGACAAGTTCGGCTTCAAGGCGGCGGCGGGGCTGCTGATCTGGAGCGCGATCGCCCTGGCCCTCTATCCGCTGGCGTCACAGCATCTGTGGTCGATGCTGCTCGTGGTGTTGTGCATCGGCGCGGGCGGCGGCCTGGGATCCATCCTCCAGACGCGGCTGATGGATGTGGCGGGCGAGGCGCAGACCCTGGCGGCGGCGCTGAACCATTCGGCGTTCAACACGGCCAATGCCCTGGGGCCGTTCCTGGCGGGGACGGCGATCGCGGCCGGGCTCGGCTGGGCCTCGGCGGCCTGGGTGGCGGTGGCGCTGACGCTGGGTGGACTGGTCGTCTGGGTCTGGGCGGCGTGGGATCGACGCAAGCCTGTCGCGGCGGCCTGACATTTCTTCCGAACCCTGCTAGAGGCCCCGCCCATGAGCGCAGCCGTCATCGTCTTCCCCGGTTCCAACTGTGATCGGGACTGCAAGGTCGCCATCGAGCGGTCGACCAACGAACGCGTCGAGATGGTCTGGCACCAGGAGACCGAACTGCCTTCGGGCCTCGACCTGATCGTCCTGCCGGGCGGGTTTTCCTACGGCGACTACCTGCGTTGCGGAGCGATGGCGGTGCAGTCGCCGGTGATGCAGGCCGTGAAAAAGGCTGCGGACGACGGTGTCGTCGTGGTCGGCATCTGCAACGGTTTCCAGATCCTGTGCGAGGCCGGGATGCTGCCGGGCGCTCTGCTGCGGAACGCGGGCCTCAAATACGTCTGCAAGCCGATCTCGCTGGAAGTGACCAACGGCCAGACGCGTTTCACCGCCGGCTATCAGGGCCAGCGCGAGGTGATCATGACCCAGGGCAATGGCGACGGAAACTATTTCGCAGACGCCGAGACCCTGGCCCGGATCGAGGGCGAGGGTCAGGTGGTGTTCCGCTACGTCGACAATCCGAACGGCTCGGTCTCCAATATCGCCGGGATCCAGAACGCGCGCGGCAATGTGCTGGGGATGATGCCCCACCCCGACCGTGCCTTCGAGGCTGAGCTGGGTTCGGCCGACGGCGCGACCCTGTTCCGGTCGATCTACGCGGCGGCGTGAGCCTGCGCACCGAAAAGCAGAAGATGCTGGCGGGGGAGGCTTACGACCCCGGCGACGCCGAGCTTCAGGCCGATCACACGGCGGCCAAACACTGGATGGTCCGGTTCAACGCCGCCTTCGCCGCCAGCCCGGCCGAGCGCCACGCCCTATTGGTCGAACGACTTGAGTCCGTGGGCAAGGGGGCCGTGATCCGCGCCCCGTTCCACGTCGACTATGGGTCGAACATCGTCCTGGGCGACGGCGTGTTCCTGAACTTCAACTGTGTGATCCTGGATGTCTGCCGGGTGGTGATCGGCGAACGGACGGCGATCGGACCTGGGGTGCAGATCCTGACCGCCGATCATCCGCGCGATCCCGTCGAGCGGGCGAAAGGGATCGAATTCGGGCGACCCATCACGATCGGCAAGGACGTCTGGATCGGCGGCGGGGCCATCATCCTGCCGGGCGTCACCATCGGCGACGGCGCCCTGATCGGGGCCGGCGCCGTGGTCACGCGTGATGTGCCGCCGGGCGCGACCGCAGTCGGCAACCCGGCGCGCATCAAGGCCTAGGCGGCGTCTGGCGAGCCGAGGACGGAGGTGTCCCGTTCGATCACGCCGTCGACATCATCCTCTTCCATTCCGGGTTCGACATCTTCGGTGACGACGCCGCCGGGATCGCGCTGGGCGGCCAGTTCGCGGGCGCCGACGCCCAGTCCCTGTTCGATGGCCAGGTTGGCGTCGACTTCGTCGGTTTCGAAGTGCGGGGTCTCTTTGGGCGTCTTGGTCGGGTCGGTCATGAGTGTCTCCTGTGACTGTCGAAGATCAAGCGAGCAAAGGGTCTCGCGGTTCCAGTGAACCAAGCGCTGCCGTATGCGTAGTGTCGGACATGAGCACTTCACTGAACGGCGGACAGTCCGCTTCCACGACGGACATGCGATCGACGCGCCGCCTCGTCGTCTTCGCCGCCATGGTCTTCGCCGTGGTGATCGGCCAACTGCAGCAGTTGGTGAACCTGGGGCAATCGCCGGCTGAGTTCGCCGCCGACAGCGACGCGACGCTGAAGGTCGTCGGCTGGGCCTTTGCGATCTGGGGGCCGATCTATCTTGGGCTGGTCGTCTATGCGGTGCGGCAGTTGCTGCCGAAAACGCATGAGACCGAGATGCTGCGGGCGTTCGGCTGGCCGTCGCTGCTGGCGCTGCTGGGCATCGGCTGGTGGATCCTGGCGGCGGCCTGGGATCTGGAGGTTGGAACCACCGTACTGATCTTCGGGTCGCTGATCGTCCTGCTGATTCCGCTGCTGCAGAGAGCGGACGCCATCCGCGCGCTGTCGAACAGGGATCGGGACCGCTGGATGACGGTCTGGCCGCTGGCGGCCCTCGCCGGGTGGCTGACGGTGGCGGCTCCGGTCAATCTGCTGACCGTGGCGACAGGGAACGGCGACCTGCCGAGCGTCCTGCCCCCGACCGCATGGGCTCTGATCGCTGTCGTGGCGGCGGCGGGCATGGGTCTGCTGGTTACATGGCGGACGCGGATTCTGGCCTATCCCCTGCCGATCGCCTGGGGCCTGCTGGGCGTGTTCGTCGCCGAGCAGGCCAAGGGGAACGCCGTGCTGGCCTTCGGCGCACTGGCGGCGTCGCTGGTCGTGCTGGGCGGTAGCCTCGTGATCACCTTCGGGCTGCGGCCCAAGAGGTAGAGGGGGTCAGACCCCCTCGCCGTCCAGGCCCTCTTCTTCCTCGGCGACGTCAGCCAGGTCGATGTGGTTCTCGGCATGACGGCCGATCCGTTCGGCCAGACCGGACGCACCGACGTCATCGGCGGCGATCTCGGGAGCGTCCGGGTCTTCGGGGGTGGCGGCGGGATCGATGGGGAGGTCGGTCATGGCGGGCTCCTGTGAAGCGTTGCTCAAGAACAGCGATCCGCGCGGACAACCGTTCCAGTCGGGCGGGCTGACAGTCGGGCCGATCACGGCTAAGAGGCGCGCCATGAGCGCTCCCGAAAAGACCATCGCCGAACTGGCCGCCGAATACGGCCTGAACCCCGCAGAATACCAGGTCGTCCTCGACCGGTTGGGGCGCGAGCCGAACCAGTTGGAACTGGGCGTGTTTTCGGTGATGTGGTCGGAGCACTGCTCCTACAAGTCGTCGAAGCTCCACCTGGGCAAGTTCCCGACCACCGGCCCCCGCGTGATCTGCGGCCCGGGGGAGAACGCGGGCGTCATCGACATCGACGACGGCGACGCCTGCATCTTCAAGATGGAGAGCCACAACCACCCGTCCTTCATCGAACCCTATCAGGGCGCGGCGACGGGCGTGGGCGGGATCATGCGCGACGTCTTCACCATGGGCGCGCGGCCCGTGGCCCTGCTGAACGCCCTGCGATTCGGCGACGTGGGACATGAAAAGACAAAGCGCCTTGTGAAGGGCGTGGTCTCGGGCATCGGCGGTTACGGCAACTGCGTCGGCGTGCCGACGGTGGCGGGCGAGACCAACTTCCACTCGGGCTACAACGGCAACATCCTGGTCAACGCCATGTGCGTGGGCCTGGCGAAGGCGGACGCCATCTTCTACTCGGCCGCGCCGGGGCCGAACATGTCCGTGGTCTATTTCGGCTCCAAGACCGGCCGCGACGGCATCCATGGCGCGACCATGTCCTCGACCGAGTTCGACGACGAATCGGAATCCAAGCGCCCCACCGTCCAGGTCGGCGACCCGTTCGCTGAGAAGCTGTTGATCGAAGCGACGCTGGAGCTGATGGCCTCGGGCGCCGTCGCGGCGATCCAGGACATGGGCGCAGCAGGGCTGACGTCCTCGTCGGTCGAGATGGCCGGCAAGGGCGGCGTGGGCATCGAACTCAACATGGATGCCGTTCCTCAGCGCGAAACCGGCATGTCCGCCTATGAGATGATGCTGTCGGAATCGCAGGAGCGGATGCTGGCGGTGCTGAAGCCGGGCCGCGAGCAGGACGGATACCGCATCTTCGAGAAATGGGGGCTGGACGCCGCCGTCATCGGCGTGACCACCGAGACCGGTCGACTGATCCTGAACCACCACGGCGAGGTCGTCTGCGACGTGCCGCTGGCGCCCCTGTTCGACGATGCGCCTCTCTATGATCGTCCGTGGGTCCAGCCGGAACTGCATCCGCGCCTGTCGCCGGGTGAGGTGCCTGCGCCGACCGTCTGGGAGGACGCGGTGCTGAAGGTGCTGACCTGTCCCGACATGGCGTCCAAGCGCTGGATCTGGGAGCAGTACGATCGCCACGTCATGGCCGACACCCTGCAGGACTCGGCGACCGGTGCCGATGCGGGCGTGGTGCGCGTGCATGGCACGGACAAGGGTCTGGCCGTGACGTCGGACTGCACCCCGCGCTATGTGCAGAACGACCCCTATGAGGGCGGAAAACAGGCCGTGGCCGAGGCGTGGCGCAATCTGACGGCCGTGGGGTCCCTGCCCATCGCCATCACCGACAACCTGAACTTCGGCAACCCGCAACGGCCCGAGATCATGGGCCAGATCGTGCGCGCCATCGACGGCATGGCCGAGGCCTGCCGCGAGCTGGACTTCCCGGTCGTGAGCGGGAACGTCAGCCTGTACAACGAGACCAATGGGGTCGCGATCCCGCCTACGCCGACGGTTGGGGCCGTCGGCCTGCTGACCAACTATGACGTGGTGACCGGCTTCTCCACCATGGAAGCGGGCGACACCCTGGTCCTGATCGGCGAGACCAACGGAGAACTGGGCGCGTCGATCTATCTGCGCGAGGTTCTGGGCCGCGAGGACGGGGCGCCGCCGCCGGTGGACCTGAAGTTGGAGCGCAAGACGGGCGATTTCGTGCGCGAGATGATCGAGGGCGGGCGTCTGACCTGCGTGCACGACCTGTCCGACGGCGGTCTGGTCGGGGCGGCGGCGGACCTGGCGCTGGCGTCGGATTGCGGCGTGGTGCTGGACGCGTCGAGCGCGACCCACGCCCATGTCCTGCTCTTCGCGGAAGACCAGGCGCGCTATCTGGTGGCCGTTCCGAATCCGCAAGAGGTGCTGGCGGCGGCGCGCGAAGCCGGGCTGCATGCCTCGGTCGTGGGCCATGCCAAGGGCGACGCCTTCGCTTCGACCGACCTGTTCAGCATTCCGATGAGACACCTGCGGGAAATCCACGAGGGCTGGATGCCCGGCTGGATCGAAGGCTGAGGCGATGCCGGAAGTCTTTCGCCATAAGGGCTTCCGGTTTCATTTCTTCTCGAACGAAGGCAACCCGCGCGAACCTGTGCACATCCATGTCGAGAGCGGGGATGGCAAAGCGAAGTTCTGGCTCCGACCTGAGGTTCAGATCGCATCGGAAAGCGGCTATAGTCGCAAAACGCTGGCCGAGCTGACGTGGATTATCCGCAAGGAGCGCGACCGGATCGAGCGGAGATGGAATGACCACTTCAGCAGCTAAGAAGGTCTGGTTCGACGACTACACGATGTGGGTCGATCTCGAAGACGGCCGCACCATCGGTGTGCCGCTCGCATGGTTTCCTCGCTTGCTGGACGCCACCTCTGCTCAGAGAGAAGCCGTTCGCATCGGCTATGGCGGCGAAGGCCTTCACTGGGAAGAGATCGACGAGGACATTTCCGTCGCCGGTCTGATCGCGGGCCGGGGTGACATGACCCGTCGTCCGGCGACCGCAGCCTGAGCCTTCGACAAACGAAGCCAGGCCGCCCTCTCGGACGGCCCGGTCGAAGTCTGTCTTGAAGGACGGGCCTAGTTCGACTCGGAGATCAGCAGGGTCGAGGACGCGCCGTCGCCCACGGCACCGACCCAGACGTCGTAGGTACCGCTCTGGGGGCGGGCGAAGCTGACGATGGGGTTCAGGCCCTGAGAGTCGTCATCGCAGTACCAGCGGCCGTCGGGGCCGTTGATGACAAGGCTGGTGTCGCCGTCGGAGACCACGCCGAAGCTCAGCGGGAACGAACCGGCCGTGTAGGTGAACTCATAGTCCGGGGCGTCGGCGATCATGCCGGTGCAAGCGCCGCCGAGACGCGAAGCGTCGATGCCACCGCCCGAATAGATGCTGACCCGGATGGGGTCCGGCGTGAAGCCGGCGCTGGCGCGCATGCCGCCGGACCCTGCGGTGGCGCTGGGGTCCTGGGCGGCGGCTGCAGTGGCCGCAAGGGCGGCGGCGATCGCCGAGGCTAGGGCTACGATACGCATGGCGGGCTTCCTTTGATTGGACAATGAGTTTGGATCGACGCGGCGAGAGGCCTCGGGGAGGCCTGGATCTGCGCAGAGCGACGCCGAAAGAATGAAGGTCTTCATGGTGGCCCCCAGCCTGATGAAACAGCCCCCGCCGTCTTCGCAAAACATGACTCACCAGAGCTCAGCCCTACAACCCGACGATTCCTGACAGCGTAGGTTTCGTACAAAAGGACATTGTCACATACGTCGGCTAGGGAAGTGGTCTGCTCGGAGTTCCCACATGTCCCTGTTCCTGTCCCGCCGCCTGCTTCTGACCGGTCTCGGCGCCGGTTCTGCCGCCGCCGCCCTGCCCCGCGAAGGGTTGGCGCAGGCGGTGTTCGACGAGAACCCATTCCAGCTGGGTGTGGCGGCCGGAGATCCCCTGCCCGACGGCTTCGTGATCTGGACGCGCATCGCGCCGCGGCCGATGGAGCCTGGCTACGGCATGCCGCGTCAGGCGGTGGCCGTGACCTGGGAGGTGGCGGCCGATACCGGGTTCCGGACGATCGTGCGGTCCGGTGAGGCGCTGGCCCGGCCAGAACTGGGGCACGCGGTCCATGTCGAGGTCGAGGGGCTGGAGCCCGGCCGGCCCTATTTCTATCGCTTCCGCGTCGGTTCGGAACGGTCCGGCATCGGGCGGGCCAAGACCGCGCCGCTGGCGGGGGCGCCTCTGGCCCAGGTGAAGTTCGGCGTCGCCGGATGTCAGGCCATCGAGAGCGGCTACTATACCGCCCACCGCAAGATGGCGGCCGAGGACCTGGATTTCGTCTTCTTCTACGGGGACTACATCTACGAGGGGCGCGGCAACCGCATCTATGGCGGGACCTCGACCCAGGAAAACCTGCGCGTCCATCAGGGCGGAGAGGTCTATTCCGTCGACGACTACCGGCGGCGCTATGCCCAGTACACGATGGACCCGGACCTGCAGTCCGCGCGGCAGTCGGCGGCCTGGTTCGCGGTCTGGGACGACCACGAGATGGACAACAACTGGGTCGGGGACATCGATCAGGAGGGGTCGCCGGCCGAGATCTTCCTGTTGCGGCGGGCCGCGGCGATGCAGGCCTTCTATGAGCATATGCCGTTGCGCCGCTCGGCCTTCCCGCGCGGGTCCCAGATGCAGCTGTATCGTCGCGCCAGCTATGGCGACCTGTTGGACGTGCATCTGCTGGACACGCGCCAGTATCGGTCGGATCAGCCTTGCGGCGACCGCTTCAACTCCGGCTGCGAGGCGATCAATGCCCGCGAGGCCGAGGTGCTGGGCGAGGCCCAGCAGGCCTGGCTGTTCGACGGGCTCAACCGTTCCAAGGCGAAATGGAACACGCTGGCGCAGCAGATCATGGTCATGGACCTGGATCGAAACCCCGGCGACGACTACGGCGTGAACCCGGACAGCTGGGCCGGGTATCGCGTTCCGCGCGCCCGATTGCTGAACCAAATCAGAGACCGGCGCATCGACAATGTCGTCGTCCTAACCGGGGACGAGCACCAGAACTATGCCGGCGAGCTCTACGTCGATGGGCGGAACCCAGAGGGCGAACCGATCGCGACGGAGTTCGTCGCGACCTCGATCAGTTCCGGCGGCAACGGGGTCGATCAGCGGCCCGACATGGCGGCGATCCAGTCGGCGAACCCGCAGCTGAAGTTCAACAATTCTCAGCGCGGCTATGTCGTGTGCGAGGTGACACCGGAACAGTGGCGGACCGACTTCAAGGTGCTGGACCAGGTACAGGACCGGACCGGGACCCTGTCGACCCGCAAGTCGATGGTGGTCGAGGCCGGCAGCGCCCGCCTTATGGACGCCTGACTGGACTCCGGAAGACGAGTCCAGATAGTCCACTGAGTCCCGAAGTTTAGATTTAGCGCAATAAATCAGTGGCTTGATGCGTCATCTGAGCTGGCTCCTCCCACTCGGGAGTCCCAGGGGAATTCACGCCCGCGCCGATGTCAAAGACCCATCCCCGCAGATCGGGAGGTTCGATGCACGCTGCAAGACGGTTGAAGGAATTTTTTCTTGCTTCGGCATCGCGACATCGCGGGACGCGACAGCGACGCCAGATTGCGGCACTCTGATCGATATTCGCCGAGGAAGCCGTCCATGATCGCCAGCCGCCTGATCGCCCTGGTCGCCCTGTCCCTGTCGCTCGCAGCCTGTGACGGCGGCGGCGATCCGGTGCAGCAGGCGATGCGCGAAACCGCGACCAAGAACCAGGCGGCGACCGTGGTCGAGGGTGCCGTGTCCGGACCGGAAGATCATTCCGCACATCAGGTGCCGAGCGGCCCGACCGCAGGGGACCAGGCCTTCGTCGCCTCGGAGGCCGAGATGCACCGGCTGATGGCCGCAGCCTCGGGCGAGACCTTGGATCAGGCCTATATCGCCAAGATGATCGCCCACCATCAGGGGGCGGTGGCCATGGCGGAAGTGGCCCTGCGCGGCAGCCGCGATCCCGAAGTGCGGCGGATGGCCCAGGCGGTCGTGGACACCCAGACGCGAGAGATCGCCGAGATGCGCGCCTGGAGGCCGGCCTCCTGAGGATCAGACCTGCGGGATGTGCTGGCTGAGGCGACCGCCGACGCGGATGGGTTCGACGCGGGTGGCGAGGCCGGTCTTGTCGTCGGTCTCGACATAGACGCCGCAGATCGTGGCCGGGCCGCTGGCGGGATTGTAGCGGCCGCCGGAGACGCGGGTGGTGAAGCGCCGCAGGGGCTCTTCCTTCTCGTTGCCGATAACCGAGTCGTAGTCGCAGCAGCCGCCGGCGTCCGTCTGGTAGGCCGTGCCGCCGGGGAGGATCTGGCAGTCGGCGGTCGGGACGTGGGTGTGGGTGCCGACGACGAGGGAGGCGCGGCCGTCGCAGAAGTGACCCATGGCCATCTTTTCCGAGGTGGCTTCGGCGTGCATGTCGACGATGACGGCGTCGGCGACGAGGCCGAGCGGGGCGGCGTTGAGCTCGCGGTCGACGGCGCCGAACGGGTCGTCCTGGGGGTCCATGTGGACGCGGCCGAGGACGTTCATGACCAGGACGGTGCGGCCTGAGTCGGTCTCGAACAGGTTGGCACCGGCGCCGGGCGCGTCCATCAGCCGGGGATAGTTGGCCGGGCGGATCAGGCGCGGCTCGCGAACGATATAGGTCAGGGCCTCGCGCTGGTCCCACGAGTGGTTGCCGAGCGTCAGGCAGTCGGCACCGGCCATGAACAGTTCCTTGGCCGTGTTCTCGGTGATGCCGAAGCCGCCGGCGGCGTTCTCCGCGTTGAC
Organism: Brevundimonas sp. FV1ye28; assembly: GCF_058681135.1. Classification (NCBI taxonomy): domain Bacteria; kingdom Pseudomonadati; phylum Pseudomonadota; class Alphaproteobacteria; order Caulobacterales; family Caulobacteraceae; genus Brevundimonas; species Brevundimonas sp. FV1ye28. The sequence goes on from NZ_CM178731.1 coordinate 1,624,788, forward strand.
CACGACGAAGTCGAGCTTGAGCACCCGCTTGAGACCGGGGAGGTGATCGGAGATGCCGTCGCGACCGGATTTGCCGATCACGTCGCCGAAGAAGGCAAGTCTCATGTCAGATAGGGTCCTGGAGGGCCGGCGGGCCAGTCTTCGCAACGCAGGCCATCTACGCGACCAAACTCACGCAAATTGCCAGTTACAACGATCAGCCCTCGGCTACGGGCATGGCCGGCGATCAGCAAATCGTTTGCGCCGATCATCTGTCCACGGCGCTGAAGATCAGCCTTGATGTCGGCGGCATGATCGGCGTCGGCCGCGTTGAAGTCCAGGACCGTCACCCGCGCGAGCACGCCATCGACCGCCGCCTTCTGCTCCATCGGCCGATCGGAAATCAAGGCTCCATGAATGAGCTCGTGACGCACCACCACCGATGTGTGGAGGCTCGTTCCCAACCCGTTCAACCGAGCGGCGAGTTCGCGTGATCTGTTGCGCAGGAGGCGCACGAAAATGTCGGAGTCGAGCAGATACACCTAGTCGAACTGGATCGCGGTGTTGTCGATCACGTCCTCAGCGATGCGGATATCGATCCCCGGCCGATCGAAGAAGTCATCCCACAGGGCATCAATCGGTACCAGCAACAAGCCTTTGCCCTGCGGAATAACGCGCAGTTCCTTCACCCCGTCCGGAAAGGCGAGCGCCTTGGGCAACCGCACAGCCTGCGACCGATTGGAGGTGAAGACCGTCGCCTTGGCATAGGGCGGCTTGAAGGGCGCGTTCATGGCGTGACCTTCGGCTCCAGGGATGTATATGTCAATGGGATATGCCAAAACCGCGATAGCCTGCCTCGGTCAGTACGCCGTGCAGGGGCCCGTCATGGGGCTCGGTCGGGAGGCGATCGACTTGCTGACCCTGATAGGCAAAGCCGATGCGGATCGCGTCGGGCCGCGCCGCGAAGGTCCGGTCGTAGTAGCCGCCCCCCTGCCCCAGCCGGCCGCCGAACGGGTCGAAGGCGAGCAGGGGCGTGATGATCAGGTCGGGGTCGACGACCTGGGCTAGCGAAATGGGCGCGGGACAGCCGGCGGCATCCAGTTCCAGCGGATCGCCGGGAGACCAGCGGCGGAAGATCAGGGGGGCGTCGCGCAGCAGGGCGACGGGCAGGCAGATGTCGGCCCCGGCCGAGATCAGGGCGCGGGCCAGGGGCTCCGGGTCGAGTTCCGAGCCCATGGCGCGATAGACCGCGACGAGGGCGGCGGACGGAAGGTCGGCGAAATGAGACGCCGCGCGTTCGGCCGCCAGAGGATCGGCCGAGGCCACCCTGCGCCGGGCTGCGCGGGCTTCGGCGCGCAGGGCTGGCTTGTCCGGGAGGGTCAGACGTGGGTCCTGGCGTTCTTGTCGAAGGTCAGGACGACCACGACGAAGAAGATCGCGACCTCGGCCAGCATCAGAGCCCAGACCCAGGCCTCATTGCGCAGCAGGTTGCCGGTCAGCAGCATGGCCAGGATGAAGACGCCGGTTGCGGTCCAGCCTTCCCAGCTTGCGGGAGAGGCCCCCCAACCGATCCGCTTCGGTCCGAACCAGGCGCGCTTCATGCTCTCTTCCCCGCGCGCAACCGCGCTCAAGCCGCGAGCGGTAGCGCCCAAACAAGCCCGCGCTCAAGCCGTGAGCCGCCGCGCGGCGGGCGATAGCGCGACAAAAGAGAAAGGTTGGCGGCGCCGTAAGAGCCGTGAAGGACGGTTTGAATCCTCTCGAGCCTGGGTAGCCAGGTGGGCTCCGCGTACCCGACCCCACGAGGTCAGACAGGGGCAGATCCCTTCGAGTGAATTAAGGCCGCGAGGATATGTTGCCTTCGACGAGAGCCACAGCATGACCCGCCGTGGAGGAAGATAGGCGCTGACGAAGGATGGAGCAATGGGCGTGACGTCTCCTCCCTGTTCGCCGCTTGGCGAATGGGGAGGTGGATCCGAAGCGTAGCGGAGGAGACGGAGGGGTTCTTCGTGCGGCAAAAGCCCCTCCGTCAGCTCGCGAAGAGGCTCGCTGCCACCTCCCCATCTGCGATGGGGAGGAGACGTCGGCTTACAAAGACTGGGCGATCTTCTCGATGCGGGCGGCGACGGCGTTGAGGGCCTCGGCCACGCCGTTGTCGGAGGCGGGGGCGGAGGTCGTGGCGGCGGGGGTGGCGAGGCCCTTGTCCGCATTTATCCGTACCTCGTGGAGTTCGTCGGCCAGGACTAGCGCCGCCATCAGGAACAGGCGGATGTCGCCGACATGGCCCACGTCGCCCGCGACCTGGCGCACATGGACGTCGAACTGTTTCGCCAGGATACGGACCCGCTCCTCCTGACCGTCGGCGCAGCCCACGGCGTAGGGGCGTCCGTTGATCTCGACCGTGACCGTGGCCATCAGGCGTCGTCCCGGGCGAGGATGTCGCGCACGGCCAGGGCGGCGGCGGCAAGCGCGGCGGAGGCGTCGCGGCCTGCGGCCTCCAGCTCGGCGATGCGGCGGTGCTCGTCGGGACCGGCAGGCGTGGGGATGGCGAACAGGTCGTCGTCGGCCATGTGCGGCGCAGACGCGGGACGCGCCTTCAGCTCCAGCACCTTGCGTTCCAGCAAGGCGAGGGCCCGGTCGATCCTGTCGCGCGCGGCTGTGGTGGCGTCGGCCATCATTTCCTCCAGATTTCGTATAGAACCCGCCGGGACGCCGGGGTAAAGCGGCGCGCCTCCCTTTTCCGCACCAAGACGAAAGGTCCGCCCGTGGCCCAAGGCTCAGACGCACCCGAAAAAGCGACCCCGAAGATGATGGCCGACGCCATCCGCGTTCTGGCGATGGACGGGGTGGAGAAGGCCAACAGCGGCCACCCCGGCATGCCGATGGGCATGGCCGATGTGGCGACCGTGCTGTTTTCGAAGTTCCTGAAGTTCGACGCGAGCCGTCCGGACTGGGCCGACCGCGACCGCTTCATCCTGTCGGCGGGTCATGGCTCGATGCTGATCTACGCCCTGCTGCATCTGACGGGGTACAAGGCCGCGACCGGCGAACAGCTGTCGAACTTCCGCCAGTGGGGGTCGAAGACGGCGGGTCACCCCGAGTACGGCCACATGCCGGGCGTGGAGACGACGACGGGTCCTCTGGGTCAGGGGCTGGCCAACTCGATCGGCTTCGCCATGGCCGAGCGGCATCTGGCCGCCAAGTACGGTGATGATCTGGTCGACCACCGGACGTGGGTGATCGCCGGGGACGGTTGCCTGATGGAGGGTGTGTCGCAGGAGGCGATCGCCCTGGCCGGTCGCTACAGGCTGAACAAGCTGACTGTGCTGTGGGACGACAACGAGATCACCATCGACGGCAAGGTCAGCCTGTCGGACGCGGTCGACCAGAAGGCCCGCTTCAAGGCCTCGGGCTGGGCGGTGAAGGCCGTCGACGGCCACGACATGAAGGCGATCAAGTCGGCGCTGCAATGGGCGACGCGTCAGGACAAGCCGACGCTGATCGCCTGCAAGACCAAGATCGGTCGCGGCGCGGCGACGATGGAAGGCAGCCACAAGACCCACGGCGCGGCCCTGGGCGCGGCCGAGATCGCGGCGACGCGTCTGGGCCTGGCCTGGAACCACGAGCCGTTCGTGATCCCCGAGAACATCGACAAGGCCTGGAAGAAGGTCGGCAAACAGGGCGCCAAGGCGCGCAAGGCGTGGGAAGCCCGTCTGGCCGCCTCGTCGCAGGCGGCGGACTTCACGCGTGCGATGAAGGGCGACCTGCCAGAGAGCGCCTTCGACGCGCTCAACGCCGGGATCGCGCAGCTGATCGTGGACAAGCCGGCGCAGGCGACCCGTCAGGCATCGGGCGCCGCGCTCGACGCCCTGTTCGCCGCCGTGCCTGAGATGGTGGGCGGCTCGGCCGACCTGACCGGATCGAACAACACCTTCGTCAAGGGCACGCCGATCTTCGACGCCCCGACCTATGAGGGTCGCTACGTCAACTGGGGCATTCGCGAGTTCGGCATGGCCGCGGCCATGACCGGGATGGCGCTGCATGGCGGGATCATCCCCTACGGCGGCACCTTCATGGTGTTCTCGGACTATAGCCGGAACGCCATCCGCATGGCGGCCCTGATGGGCATCTGCGTGATCCACGTCCTGACTCACGATTCGATCGGTCTGGGCGAGGACGGCCCGACGCACCAGCCGGTCGAGCATCTGGCGTCGCTGCGGGCGATCCCGAACCTGCTGGTGTTCCGCCCCGCCGATACGGTCGAGGCGTTCGAATGCTGGCAGCTGGCCCTGCAGCACAGGGCGACGCCGTCGGCCATGGCGCTGTCGCGTCAGAAGACGGCGGCGGTGCGGGTGACGGCGTCGGATGAGAACCTGTCGGCACGCGGCGCCTATGAGCTGAAGGCCGCGAACGGCGAGGCCAAGGCGACCCTGTTCGCCACGGGCACGGAAATGCCGCTGGCGCTGAAGGCCGCGGAGGCGCTGGAGGCCGAAGGCACGCCGACGCGGGTCGTGTCGGTCCCCTGCTTCGAGCTGTTCGAGCAGCAGGACGCCGCCTATCAGGCCTCGGTCATCGGCCGGGGCACGGTGCGGGTCGCCTGCGAGGCCGCGATCAAACAGGGCTGGGAGCGGTTCATCGGCGAGGACGGCGCCTTCATCGGCATGACCGGCTTCGGCGCCTCGGCCCCGGCCGACGTGCTGTATCGTGAGTTCGGCATCACGGCGGACGCCATCGTGGCGGCGGTGAAGGCTCGCCTCTGATGAGTCGCATCGGCGCGGTCAGCCTGCTGGTCCGCGACTATGACGAGGCCGTCGCCTTCTATGTCGGCAAGCTGGGGTTCGCGCTCAGCGAGGATACCGACATGGGCGGCGGCAAGCGGTGGGTCAGGGTCACGCCGAAGGGGGGCGAGACCTCTCTGCTCCTGGCCCGCGCGACGACGGAGGCGCAACTGGCCCAGGTCGGCGATCAGGCGGGCGGCCGGGTGTGGCTGTTCCTCGAGACCGACGACCTGTTGCGCGACCATGCCGCCTGGCTGGAAGCCGGGGTCAGGTTCCGAGAGACCCCAAGGTCCGAATCCTATGGCAGGGTGGTGGTGTTCGAGGATCTTTACGGCAACGCCTGGGATCTGATCGAGCCGGCAATCGCGGAGGGGCGAACCCAATGAAGACGATCACGGGCGTGGCCATCGCGGCCCTGATGCTGGCGGCGTGCAATCCGGGCGCGGAGACGAAGACGGACGCCCCGACGGCCTCCGCCAACAGCGCATCGGGCGCCGCGACCTTCACGGCCCAGCCGGATCTGGCTGAAGGCGTCGAAGCCTCGCCCCGGCTAGTCGGCGACAGCGCGGCGATCACGGCGATCAACGCGGATCTGGCGCGCATCGACGGCGCGGTCCTGGCCAACGGCTGCGAAGGCGGCGGCGGGATCGAGCGCGGCGTCAGCCAGCCCATGACCGGCCCCGGCTATGTCACCTTCTGGATTGCCGAGGGCTATTACTGCGAGGGCAACGCCCATCCCAGCAACGGCCAGACCGCCCTCACCTACGAGCTAGCGACCGGCCAGCGCGTGGACTGGGTCGCGGCAGCGCCGGGCCTGAAACTGGTGCGCGGAGACATGACCGACATGCCCGCCAACTATGTGGCGCCCGTGTCGTCGAGCGAGTTGACGGCCTGGTACAGCCGCAAGATGCTGGCCTCCACCGACGTCGAGCGGCTCGGCGACTGCGGCGACGTCTGGACGACCGAGTCGATGGGCGACACCAGCTTCAAGGTCTGGCTCGATGCCGAGAACGGCGGCCTGTCGGTCAGCCCGGAGTTCGCCCATGTCATTCAGGCCTGCGCCGACAGCGTCACCATGACGCCTGAGGAGATGCGCACCAACGGGGTCTCGGCCGCGATCATCCAGGCCGTCACGGCCGCCCACGCCGCGGGCAACTGGGCGCCCAAGGAATAGGCCGAACCGGCAGAACAAGGACGACACGATGAAGCTCGGCACCCCTCTTTCGGACACGGCCGTCCGGGTCATGCTGCTGGGCGGCGGCGAACTCGGCAAGGAGGTCGCGATCGAACTGCAACGGCTGGGGTGCGAGGTGATCGTCGTCGATCGCTACGCCAACGCTCCGGCCATGCAGGTGGCGCACCGCTCGCACGTCATCCCGATGACCGATGCCCAGGTTTTGAACGGCGTCATCCTGGCCGAGGCCCCGCACATCATCGTGCCGGAGATCGAGGCTATCGCTACCGAGGTTCTGGCGGACATCGAGACGGCGGGACTGGCGCGGGTCATCCCGACCGCGCGCGCGACGCAGCTGACCATGAACCGCGAGGGCATCCGGCGGCTGGCGGCCGAGGAGTTGGGCCTGCCGACCAGCCCCTATGCCTTCGCGGGATCGGCGGACGAGCTGGCGGCGGCGGCGAACGCGATCGGCCTGCCGGTTTTCGTGAAGCCGGTCATGTCGTCGTCGGGCAAGGGCCAGTCCTTCATCGACGGCTATGAGGAGGCCTATGACGCCTGGGCCTATGCGCAGTCCTCGGGGCGGGTCGAGACGGCGCGGGTCATCGTCGAAGGCCGGATAGACTTCGATTTCGAGATCACACTTCTGACCGTGCGGTCCTTGCGGGACGGAGCGACGGTCACCGACTTCTGCGCCCCCATCGGCCATCGTCAGGTCAAGGGCGACTACGTGGAAAGCTGGCAGCCGCAGGCGATGAGCGCGACGGCGCTGGCAAGGTCGCAGGAGATCGCGGGCAAGGTGACGGAGGCGCTGGGCGGGCTCGGCGTCTTCGGGGTCGAGCTGTTCGTCAAGGGCGACGAGGTCTGGTTCTCGGAAGTGTCGCCGCGTCCGCATGATACCGGCCTGGTGACCCTGGCGACGCAGACGTTGAGCGAGTTCGCCCTGCATGCGCGGGCGATCCTGGGCCTGCCGGTGGATGTGTCGCAGCGAGAGATCGGCGCGAGCGCCGTCATCTATGGCGGGATGGAAGCCGAGGGGATCGCCTTCGAGGGCGTGGCCGAGGCGCTGTCGGTGCCGACCGCCGACCTGCGGCTGTTCGGCAAGCCGGAAGCCTTCGAGCGGCGTCGCATGGGGGTGGCCTTGGCGCGCGGCGAGACGACGGATCAGGCGCGGGAGCGGGCGCGCGAGGCGGCCGGTCGGGTGAAGCCGGTAAGGGCTTAACTTCCCTTCTCCCCCTGCGGGAGAAGGTGGCTGAGCGGAGCGAGGTCGGATGAGGGGTCGTGCTGACGCTGACTGTTGAATCCCGCCTCCCCCACCTCAAACGCCCGCGTGACCCCTCATCCGTCAGCCTTCGGCTGCCACCTTCTCCCACAAGGGGAGAAGGATTCTAGAGGCTCGGCCGTCTCGCCGCCGCACGCTGTTCCTCGGGCTCCAGGGCCAGCAAGGCGATCGCTGCATCCAGCGCTGGATCGAGACCGGCGCGGCGTTCCTCGGGCGTGCGGACGACGACGATGTCCGGTTCCACGCCCCGCTTTTCCAGCCGCACGCCGCCGGCGGTGATGTAGTCCGCGCGGCTGAGAGTCAGGCGGCCGCCGTCGGGAAGCGGGCTGTCCTGCGAGATCAGGACGGCGCCGGCAGTGTGTTCGCCGACGACGAGTGCGCGGCCGGATTCCTGAAGAGCGGCGGGGGTCAGTTCGGCGGCGCTGCGGCTCGATCCGTCGACCAGGAGGGCGACGTCGTTGGTGACCGGTCCAGGCAGGGTTCCACAGCCGGGCATGACCGACAGGGTGATCGGCCTGCCGTCCCGCGACACCCGCGTGGCCCACGCCTGACGCAAGGGAAGGAAGCATGACAGGGCCGCGTCCGCCTCCAGCAGCAGGCCTCCAGGATTGCCGCGAAGATCGATGACCACGTCGGTCTCGGGCGACACCTCCGACAGGCGCTGGCCCAGCCAGCGACCGAGGCCGGACTCGAAACCCTCGACACGGAGCACGACGACGCCGGGGCGCGACCTGTCGGCACTGAAGGCCGGAAGCGGGTCCATGATGCGGGGCGTGACCGAGACACGCTGCAGCGCTCCGGCGTCGTCGGTGAGGTCGAGCTGGATCGCACGCCCCTCCTCCACGTCGAAATCCACACCCCAGGCGCGGCCGTCGACGGCCTGGAGCACCCAGCCGGGCTGAAGGCCGGCGTGTTCGGCGGGCGAGCCGGTTCGGACGGAATCGATGCGCCAGACGTCGCCGTCCTGGCGGGCGAGCGAGACCCCCATGACCGCGCGGCGCGTGCGCAGCTGGTCCTGGCGCCGGGCGACGGCCGGGGAGATGGCGCCGGCATGCTCGTCGTCCAGGAGGTCAAGCATGCCGCTGATCGCGCGATACAGGCTGTGGTCGTCGGGGGCGGCCACGGCTTGGGGCCGCCAGGATTCTCGCGCGGCGTTCCAGTCCTGACCATGCAGGCCGGGGTCGTAATACTGGCGGCGGACGGTGTTCCAGACGGTATCGAACACCCGAGCGTTCATCCGGGCGCGATCGCGCGAAGGCGTCTCGACCGATGTCTCGGCCGTCTGGGCGGCGGTCGGCGCGGGCATGAGCGCCGTCCCCGTGAGGAGGACGGCCCCGGCGATGATCGAAAGGAAGACGCGGCGGGCGGGGAGAACCATCCCGATCAGCCTAGACCGCCCTTGCCTCGCGCCTCAAGTCACGAACGCGAGGCTCAAGGACCGGAGCTCGCGCTCGCCCCGTTCGAGGCCGTGTGGGCCCCGTCGGCCGGACCAGCAGACCCTGGGCCTGGGCCGCCCTGCGCATCAGGTCCGGCGCGAACGACAGGACGACCAGAACCACGAACGACCGGGTCGCCGCGGCCTCGAGCGACAGGGACACGAGGCAGGGCAGAGCCAGGACCAGTGCCGCGAGACTGTAGGTGCGTCTGGCGTTCGGATGCAGCGCGCGGATCACGGACAGGGTCCGGCCGAAACCGACAAGGAAGACCGCGAGATAGAGGCCAAGACCGAGGAGGCCGTTCTCCACCGTCACCCGTTGGAACTCGCCGTGAATGCCCAGGCGAAGATGCGCGGGCGCATAGGGATATATCTGCTGGATATAGTGGACGTAGACGTTGGTTCCGATGCCGAAGAGCGGATGTTCTCGGAACAGGGCCTCCGAGACCTGTAGCGAGAACATTCGCTGGGCATTGCTGAGGCTGTCGACCGGGGCGCCCCGGGCCAGGGCATCGAGGCTCAAGGCCGTCGTCGGCGGGTTGAACAGGGTGTCGATCTGGCGGGTCAGATAGTCGTTGGACGTGGACAGGGCGAACAGCTGCAAAGCCTGGGCGCCGATCGCCAGCATCACGGCCATGGCGACGATCCGGCCCCGTCCGTAAACGAGCGCGCTGAGCAGGCCGAACACCAGCAAGGCCTTGCGCTCTCCCGACAGCAGGACGACCGCGCCCGTCGCCAGCCAAAGGATGACGCCGAACCGCCAGCCCGGCCGGACGATCAGGAAAAGGCCCAGGACCACGGGCAGGAAGGTCATGCTGAGCTTTGCGTCGCCGAGCGTCTTCCATCCGCCGCCGTGACCGATGGCGATGTGGTAGCCCGCGTTGAAGACCATGACGGCGAACAGGCCGGTGAGAAGATAGAGCCCGACCCGCCTCAGATCGATCGCATCCTTGAGGATGAACAGGGAGGTCGCGAACATCAGGACGACGGAGACCTGGACAGACTCTCTCAACCCGTTCTGCGCCGAGACCGTGAGCGCCGAGACCGCGTGCCAGGCCAGGTAGGGCAGCAGGATCCAGAGAGAGGTCGCGGGTCGGCCCAGTCGCATCCGCCCCAGCTGCGCCACGGACGTCGCAAACAGGACGGCGACCAGGACGTCGAAGGGACGAAGGGTCGCTACGCCCGTCGCGAACTGGAACGGCGTGAACAGGGAGACAACGACCAGGGCGAGCAGGCCGCTCGTCGGGTCCATCGCGGGCGGAGTAAGCCGCCGGACGCGCGGAGGACTAGGCGGCGGCGGGACGTGATCTTGAGGACAAATCGCGGGTTCCGGCTCAGGGAAGGGCTTGGCCGGCTCGGAAGCCTCAGGAGTCCGCGCGCGACGACGCCGAGCCGGCCGAGCCAGGCCGGTTGGCGCAACGCGCTCTCGTTGATCGACATCTTCGGCTTCCATTCAAGATTGCATTAAGCACAAATGCGAATGATAACTCTAGCGGGAATGTCCGTTGGAGGTCGGCATGAAGATTGTTCATGTGATTACTCGCTTCATCCGTGGCGGAGCGGACGAGAACACCCTTTTAACGTGCAATACTCAGGCCGGGACAGAGGATGACGTTCACCTGATCCACGGCGGAGAGTTCAACAAAAACATGCTGATGATGCTGGACAGGAGAGTGATCGTCCACTGCACGCCCTCGATGGGGCGCAGCATCCGGCCATGGGACGACCTCACGGCGTTTCTCTCTTTAGTTGCAATCCTGAGGAGACTCGCGCCGGATATCGTCCACACCCATACATCCAAGGCGGGCGCCCTCGGGCGGATGGCGGCCTGGATCGCGCGGGCGCCGATGGTGGTCCACGGCGTTCACATCCTGCCCTACCACAACGTGCCCAGGCTCAAGCACGCCGTCTATCTCGGCGTCGAACGGGCTCTGGCTCCGCTGACCCATGCCTTCGTGAATGTCAGCGAGGCGCTGAGCGACCTGGGCGTTCGCCACGGCGTCGGTACGCCGGAACGACACTTCGTCGTGCCCAGCGGGATGGACGTCCGCCGATTCCGCGAGGCGAGGCCCTTCTCTCAGGTCGAACTCGAGAGGCGGCTTCCGGGGCTGACGGCGTCCGCTCCCCTGATCGCCTTCGCCGCAGCCCTGGAGCCGCGAAAACGGCAGTGCGAGTTTCTTGATGTGCTGGCGGCGGTCCGGACCCGGGTTCCGACCGTGCAACTGGCGCTGTTGGGCGAAGGGTGTGACGAGGCCCGGTTGCGCGCCCGCGTCGAAGCCCTGGGGCTGACCGAGGCGGTTCACTTCGTCGGCTTCACCGACGAGGTCGAACGCTGGATCGCCAGCGCGTCTGTGTGTGTCCTCGCTTCGGAGCGGGAGGGCCTGGCGCGCGCCGTCATCCAGTATGTTCTCGGCGGCCGACCGGTCGTCTCCACCCGTCTTCCCGGCATCGAAGCCGTCGTCGAGGACGGTGTCGGCGGAAACTTGGTGGACATCGATCGCCTGGACGACATGGTCGAGCCGATCGTCGAACTCCTGACGGACCCCGCCCTTGCGGGGAGAATGTCGGCGGCCGCGCGCGCACGCGACCTGTCCGCGTGGGACCAGGACGCCATGGGGCGGGGACTGGCGTCGATCTATCAGCGAGGCCCGCACCGGCGATGATCCAGGCCATGCTGAAGGACCGGTCCATATCATCTCGAAAAATGGAAGCCGTGGCGGACAGAGAGGGATTCGAACCCTCGGTAGGCTTTCACCTACACACGCTTTCCAAGCGTGCGCGATCGACCACTCCGCCACCTGTCCGTTGAACCACGAGGCCCAGCGCCCGGGAGGTCGCCCGGGGAGGCGAGGCTGATAGAACAGCCGCGCGCTTCGGGCAAGCGTCCGACTGGTCAAAACCATCCGTGCTTCCCATATGGTCGCCATGTCCATTCTTTCACGGATCGCAACCATGCTGAGCCCGAAGACCACACTGCCCACCGCCGACACCGCCCTGCCCGGCCGGTCCACGCCCCTGCCGACTGACGAGGTCCATTTCGTCAACGGTCGCCCGTTGAAGGGACCGCATCCTGAAGGCTTCCAGACCGCCATCTTCGGGATGGGCTGTTTCTGGGGCGTGGAGCGCAAGTTCTGGTCGCTGCCCGGCGTCTGGGTGACGGCCGTGGGCTACTCGGGCGGGATCACGCCGAACCCGACCTATGAGGAAACCTGCACCGGCCTGACCGGTCAAACCGAGGTGGTGCAGGTCGTGTTCAATCCGGCCGAGATCTCCTACGCCGAACTGCTCAAGACCTTCTGGGAAGGCCACGACCCGACGCAAGGGATGCGTCAGGGCAATGATGTCGGCTCGACCTATCGTTCGGCCATCTACTATCTGAACGACGCGCAACGCGTGGAAGCCGAGGCCTCGCGCGACGCCTATCAGGGCGCCCTGTCCAAGGCCGGAAAGGGTGAGATCACGACCGAGATCACCGAGGCCGGGCCCTTCTACTTCGCCGAGGGCTATCATCAGGGCTATCTGGCCAAGAACCCGGCCGGCTACTGCGGCATCGGCGGGACGGGCGTGGTCTGCCCCATCGGCGTCGGCGTCGACGCCTGATGGATCGGATGGGGATCGGACAAGTCTGTCTGGCCCTGCCCGGAGCGACCCTGGACCATCCCTTCGGCGACCATCACGACGCCTACCGCATCGGCGGCAAGATGTTCGTGATGGTCGGCGAAGCGGGCGGGGTGTCGTTCAAGGTCTCCGACATCGCCTACGAGATCCTGACCGAGACCGGAAAGGCACGCCCGGCACCCTATCTGGCGAGAGCGAAGTGGGTGAATCTGCCGGATCCGCAGGCCTGGGACGAAGCCGAACTGGCCGATCATTTCGCCATCGCCCACCGTATCGTATCGCAAAAGCTGACGAAAAGGGTGCGCGCCGAACTGGGGCTGTGAGCCGCCGCAAACGAACGGATCGCGACGGTCCATCCGTCTACGGCGCAACCGTCATCCGTGCATCACCAGCCCGTCGTACAGGCGATGCCAAGCGGGATTAGGGGGCATGACAGCAACAGGGGCTGTTTCATGTTCAATCGCACTTCGACCAAGACAATTCTGATGGGCTGCGCCGCCGCGTGCGCGCTCGCCACCTCTGCGAACGCCCAGGTCGCGGGCGATCAATCGTCCCAACTGGAAGAGGTGATCGTCACCGCCCAGCTGCGCGCGCAGGATCCGATCGAGGTGCCCTTCGCCCTGACCGCCTACAGCGGCGAGTTTCTGGATAGCCTCGGCGTCCAGGACTTCGAGGAACTGTCGGCCTTTGTGCCCGGCCTGCTGGTGCAGAACCAGTCGCCGAACAACCCCGGCTTCGTGATCCGGGGCCTGACCTCGGACTCGACCGGCGCATCGGACGAACCGCGCGTGTCGATCTATCAGGACGGGGTGTCGATCTCGCGGGCGCCCGGTGCCTTCGTCGAGCTGTTCGACGTCGAGCGGGTCGAGGTCTCCAAGGGTCCGCAGTCGACCCTCTACGGCCGCGGCGCCCTGATCGGCGCGATCAACGTGATCCAGAACAAGGCCGATATCGACGGCTTCGACGCCGAAGGCCGCGCCGCCATCGGCAACTACGACTACCGCATGGTCGAGCTGATGCTGAACGCGCCGGTCGGCGAGACGGCCGCCTTCCGCTTCGCCACCCGCTTGAAGAGCCGCGACGGCTACGTCGAGAACCTGCTGGGCGGCCGCGACTACAACGGCGTGGATACCCAGGCCTTCCGCGCCTCGGCGGCCTTCGAGCCGACCGATGCGCTTCGGGCCGACGTGATCGCCAACTACCAGCAGGACAATCCCTCGGGCGTCAGCTTCCGCTCGATCTATTACAACCCGCAGGACCCCAACACGGGCGCGGTGCTCAGCACCGACCGCACCCCGGAATCGCCCGCCGCCCTGACGCCGGGTTCGGGCCTGGCCGGCGGCTCGGAGCTGGGCATCGACCGCGAGGTCTGGGGCCTGACGGGTCTGGTCCGCTATGACCTGTCCGACGGCCTGACGCTGAATTCGGTCACGGCCTACCGCACCTTCGAGACGTCCGAGAGCTTCGATCCTGACGGCATCTCCCTGCCGATCCTGACCGGCATCGGCCAGTCGGACGGCGAGCAGTGGAGCCAGGAACTGCGCGTGAACTGGGACAACGGCGGCGCCTTCTCCGGCTTCGTCGGCGCCAGCTACTTCCGCGAAGAGAACCAGTCGTCCTCGCCGATCGAGATCGATGAACGTCTGGCCCTGGCGCAGCTGGCCGGAATCCTTGACGGCACGCCGCTGGCCGTCCTGCCGACCACCCTGCCCCGCTCGGTCTATGCGTCGCAGGCCTTCCTGCAGCCGCTGCTGGGCGGCCTCGGCATTCCCGCCGCCGCCCGCGCCGGCATCGCCAACAACCTGAAGGCCAGCCACCAGGAAACGGCGGCGACAAACACCGAGCTGGAATCCTTCGACGTCTTCGGCGACCTGACCTGGAAGCCGACCGATCGGCTCGAGTTCGCCGCCGGTGTTCGCTACACCTCGGATTCGAAGACGACCGAGTTCGGCTCCTCGGTGCTGAACGGTCGCTCGATCGCCGGCGGCCTGCTGGCGGTCCAGCAGCTTCAGGGCCAGATCAACCAGCTGATCGCCGTCGGCACCCCGGCCGCCCTGGCCCAGGCCGGCGCGCTGGGCGCCTTCGCCACCGGTCTGGTGACGCAACTGGCCACGCCGGGCGCAGTCAACGCACCCGTGTCCGCCGCCTTCCCCCTGTTCGGCCTGACCTTCCAGCCGACGGCCGGCAACGGCGGCACGACGGCCCGCGACCTGGACGACGACGGCCTGACCTATCGTCTGACCGGCCGTTATGCGGTGTCGGACGACGCCAGCCTCTACGCGACCTACGCCCGCGGCCGTCGTCCGGCGGTCCTGGCCGTGACCGTGCCCTCGACCCCGTTCGGTGCCCCGATCTTCACCGAGGTCCCGGCCGAGACCGTCGACAGCTATGAAGTCGGCTTCAAGTCGGCGCTGATGGATCGTCGCCTGCGGGTCGACGGCGCCGTCTACGCCTATCAGTACGAGAACTTCCAGACGACCGAACAGGTCGGGACCCAGTTCATCACCACCAACGCGGGCGAGGCCGAGGCCTACGGCTTCGAGGGTCAGGTGAACTACATGGCGGCCGACTGGCTCGATGTCTTCGCGACCTACGGCTACAACCACGCGCGGTTCACGACCGGCGCCCGCGACGGCAACCGCTTCCGCCTTTCGCCGGATCACCGCGTCTCGTTCGGCGCGCTGGTGACCCTGCCCGTCACGGGGGGCGCCTTCGAAATCCAGCCGACCTATAGCTGGCAGTCGGAAGTCTTCTTCGACGACAACAACGACCGCTCGGACCTGCAGACGACGGGCTTCGTGCCTGACCGGATCGTCGACGAGTTCCAGGACAGCTATGGCCTGCTGAACCTGCGCGTCCGCTATGTTCCGACCGACGCCAACTGGTCGGTCGAGGCGTTCGGCGACAACTTGACGGACGAAGCCTTCATCAAGGACGCCGGCAACACGGGTGACAGCCTGGGCCTGCCGACCTTCATCGCCGGCGAGCCGCGCACCTACGGCGCCGTGGTCACCGTCCGCTACTAGACTACGCCTTGTCCGACGGCGCCCCGGTTCGCCGGGGCGCCGTTTTCTGTTTTGTCGCCGGAGTTCGCCATGACCATCGACCGCCGCAGTCTTCTGGGCCTGATCGGGGCCGGCTCCGTCGCCACGCCTGCGTTCGCCGCTGCGGCGCAAGGTGGGGTCGTCAGCTTCCAGCACGGCGTCGCCTCGGGCGATCCCGACCGATATTCGGCGGTGTTCTGGACCCGCGTCACGCCCGCCGACGCCTCGGGCGGCGATATCGAGGTGACGCTCGAAGTGGCCCGAGACGCGGACTTCGCCGATGTGGTCCGAACGTCTTCGGGCCTGCGCGCCCGCGCCAGCCGCGACTTCACCGTCAAGCACGACCTGGACGGCCAGGGGCTGGAGCCCGGCGCCGAGTATTTCTACCGCTTCGTCGCCGGGGATGTCGTCTCGCCCGTCGGTCGGGTGCGGACCCTACCGGCAGGCGCCGTCGCCGAGGTCGCCCTGGGCGTCGTGTCCTGCCAGCTGTACCCGGGCGGTCTGTTCAACGCCTATGACGCCCTGTCGAAAGAGCCGCGCCTCGACGCCGTCGTGCATCTGGGCGACTACATCTACGAATATGGCGCAGAGCCCGACGACTACGGCCTGTCGACCGGAGCGGCGCTGAGCCGTATTCCCCAGCCGCCGCACGAGATCCTGACGCTCGAGGATTACCGGCTGCGTCACGCCCAGTACAAGTCGGATCCGGACCTTCAGGCGGCCCACGCCCGCGCCGCCTTCATCTGCGTCTGGGACGACCACGAGGTGGCCAACGACGCCTGGTCCATGGGCGCCGAGAACCACACCGAGGCCACCGAAGGCGACTATGCCGCCCGCAAGGCCATTGCCCTGCGCGCCTATTACGAGTGGATGCCGATCCGCGAGCCGAAGGCGGGCCTGTCGCTCGATCACGTCAACCGCAGCTTCGAGTTCGGCGACCTGGCGACTCTGGCCATGGTCGAGACGCGACTGCTGGCCCGCGACAAGCAGCTCGACTACGCCACCGACATGCCGATGGTCGACGGGGTTCCGGACCTGGCCGCGTTCAACGCGACGCTCAACGCCGCCGACCGCGACCTGCTGGGCGACGCGCAGAGGAACTGGCTGAAGGACGTGTTGGCGGCGTCCAAGGCCGACAACAAGCCGTGGCAGGTGCTGGGCAACCAGGTCGTCATGGCGCGCGTGATCGGCCCCGACGTCACCAAGATCGCCTCTGAAGCCCAGATCGAGGGGATGATCGCCGGCCTACCCGAGGACGTCCGATCGGGCCTTCGCCAGATGATCCAGTTGTACAAGCTCGGCGTGCCGTTCGGCCTCGACAGCTGGGACGGCTATCCGGCCGGACGCGAGCGTCTGTATGCGGCCTTCAAGGAGGCGGGCGTCCAGCCCATCGTCCTGGCGGGCGACAGCCACGCCTATTGGGTCAACGACCTGAAGGACGCCGCCGGCGAGCGTCGCGCCGCGGAGTTCGGCACCAGCGCCATCTCCAGCCCCTCCCCCGGCGACGCCGTCGCACCTCTGCCGCTGGGGCCGCTGCTTTCGGCCAACAACGACGAGGTCGTTTTCTGCGACCAGACAGCCAAGGGCTATATCCTGTTGACCCTGACGCCCGAGCGGGCCGAGGCCAAGCTACAGGCGGTGTCGACCATCCTGGCCAAGCCCTATACCGCCCGCACCCTGTCGACCTGGGTGGTGATGCGGGACGCCGACGGCATCACGGCGCCGACGCGGGTCTGATCCTCAAATTGCTGGGACGCACAGCCGATACGGGTTTCTTTACGAACCTGTGGTTGTGTTGCGTATGCTCGACATCGCGACCCAACCCGACCCCGCATCGTCCCGCCCGCGCCCCGTGCGCGTGATGGTGGTCGACGATTCGGCCATCGTGCGCGGCCTGATCATCCAGATGCTGGAGAAGTCGCCCGAGGTGGTGATCGCGGCGCGGGCGGCCAACGGCGAGGCGGCGGTGGCTGAACTGGGCCGGGTCGAGGTCGATGTGATCGTGCTGGACCTCGAGATGCCGGTGATGGACGGAATGACCGCCCTGCCCCTGCTGCTGGCCAAGCGGCCGGGCGTGAAGGTGGTCGTGGCCTCGACGCTGAGCCAGAGGAACGCGCGGATCAGCCTGGAGGCCCTGCAACAGGGCGCGGCCGACTATGTGCCCAAGCCCGAGACGGGGACCCTGGTCAGGGCGGAGGATTTCGAACGGGAGCTGGTCGGCAAGGTGCTGGCGCTGGGGCGGCGGAGATCGAGCCCGGCCGCCCTGGCTCCGGCCGTGGCGCCTCGCCCGACCCGCGTCGTCCGGCCGAGCGTCATCGCCATCGGCGGATCGACGGGAGCGCCGCCGGTGCTTCTGGAGCTGATGGCAGGGTTGAAGGGGGTGGCCCAGCCCATCCTGATCACACAGCACATGCCCGCGACCTTCACCGCCCTGCTGGCCGAACAGATCGAGCGGGCCTCGGGCCGGCCCTGCGCGGAGGGGAAGGACGGGGAGCCGGTCCTGGCGGGTCGGGCCTATGTGGCGCCCGGCGGGTGGCACATGACGGTGGGGCGGTCCGGCGCGACGCCGGTGATCCGGCTGAACCAGGAGGCACCTGAGCATTTCTGCCGGCCCGCCGTGGACCCGATGCTGAGGTCTGCGGTCGAGGTCTATGGCGCCCGGCTGCTGGCCGTCGTCCTGACCGGGATGGGGCATGACGGAGCCGAGGGATGTGCGATGACGGCCAAGGCCGGGGGCCGGTTCGTGGTCCAGGACGAGGCTACGAGCGCGGTCTGGGGCATGCCCGGGGCGGCGGCCAAGACCGGGCTGGCGGAGGCGATACTGCCCGCCTCGAAGATCGCGCCGTGGATCGTGGAGGCCTGCAAATGACGACGACCCTGGGCGCGCCCGACGACATCGAGGCCTTCCGCCGCCTGGTGCTAGAGCGATCCGGTCTGATCCTGAGCGCGGACAAGGACTATCTGCTGAAGAGCCGGCTGGAGCCGATCGCGCGGGCCGAGGGGCAGGCCGATGTGGCCGCGATGCTGCGTCAGGTGCGGGTGGCGCCGTCCGCCAGGCTGGCCCAGCGCTGCATCGACGGCATGGCGACGCACGAGAGCTTCTTCTTTCGCGACACCACCCCGTTCGACCAGTTGCGCGAGACCCTGTTGCCCCAGCTTCACGCTGCGCGCGGGGCCTCGAAGACCCTGCGCATCTGGAGCGCCGCCTGTTCCAGCGGGCAGGAGCCCTACTCCCTGGCGATGATGCTGCAGGAGGAGCGGGCCAGGTTCGGGGACTGGAAGATCGAGATCCTGGCCACCGACTTTTCGCAGCCGATCCTGGAGCGGGCCAGGACCGCTCTCTACAGCGACTTCGAGGTCCGGCGCGGCCTGAGCGAGCAGCGCCAGGCCCGCTTCCTGACGCGCGAGGGCGAGATGTACCGCATCGCGCCAGAAGTCCGGGCGATGGTCCAGTTCCGCCATCACAACCTGCTGGACGGGATGGCGACCCTGGGCCGGTTCGACCTGATCTTCTGTCGCAATGTGCTGATCTATTTCGACCCGGCGACCAAGGCGAAGACCCTGGAGGGTATCGCCGCCTGCCTGAACCCCGAGGCCAGTTTGATCCTGGGCAGCGCCGAGACGGTGGTGGGTCTGGCCGGGGCGTTCGAGCCGACGCCGGGCTTGCGGGGAGTGTTTCGGGTCAAGGGAACACACAGGGCGGCGGCGTGATCGCTTTGTCCGCCGAAACACCATGACAAAACGGACATTCCGGACAAAAGCCGCCGGGCTCGCTCTCTCCGCGAACGGTCACCGAGCACTATAGGGCCAGCGCGAACCTGGGCACGAAGAGAAGGCGTCGGGCACCGTCAGCACTGACGCGAGACGGATCCGGGCGTCAAACATAAAAATATGATCGACGCCATCCGGCCAAGCCTCATGGAGACTTCGACACCAGAGAAAAGAGGCGCGGCCCCGTCGTCGGGACCGCGCCTCTCCCGCTCACGACGCGGGCGTTTGGGGAGCGTCGTGAGCTATGCGTTCGCCAGCTTGTCCATTTCCAGCGTCAGGCTCTCGGCCTGCTGGGCCAGTTCGCCCGAAGCGTTCAACAGGTCGTTGGAGGCCTGGCTGGTCTGGACGGCGGCGGCGGAGACGTTGGCGATACTGGTGGAGACCAGTTGGGTGCCCTCCGAGACCTGACTGACGTTGGCGGCGATCTCGCGGGTGGCGGCGGTCTGTTCCTCGACCGCGCCGGCGATGGCGGAGGCGATCTCGGCGACCTTTCGGATGGTGTCGGTGATGCCGGCGATGGCGCCGACCGAGGTCTGGGTCGCCGACTGCATGGCGTTGACCTGGGACGAAATCTCGTGCGTCGCGCGGGCAGTCTGGTCCGACAGGCTTTTTACCTCGGAGGCCACCACGGCGAAGCCCTTGCCCGCCTCCCCCGCACGGGCCGCCTCGATGGTGGCGTTGAGGGCCAGGAGCTTGGTCTGGCCGGCGATGTCGTTGATCAGGGTGACGACGTTGCCGATCTTCTGCGCCGCCTCGGCCAGGGACTGGATGGCGTCCGACGTCTTGTCCGCCTCGACCACCGCGTGCTGGGAGATGCTGGAGCTTTCGGCGACCTGACGCGCGATCTCGGAGATGGAAGCGGTCAGTTCCTCGCCCGCCGACGACACGGTCTGGACGTTGACGGAGGTGACCTCTGCGGCGGAGGCGACCGAGGCGGCCTGACGCGTGGTCTCCTCGGCGGTGCGGGCCATGCCCTCGGCGGTGGCGCGCATCTCGGAGGCGGCGGAGGCGACGATGGAGGAGATTTCGGTGACGCGTTCGGCGATCCGCTTCTGTTGCGTGATGTCGGTGGCGTATTTGACGACCTTGAAGGGCCGCCCGTTGAGATCGAGGATCGGGTTGTAGCTGGCCTGGATCCATATCTCGCGACCGCCGGCGCCGAAGCGCTTGTACTGGGCGGCGTCGTATTCGCCGCGGCCCAGCTTCTCCCAGAACATGCGGTATTCCAGGCCCTGGGCCGTGGCCGCGTCGATGAACATGGAGTGGTGGCGACCGACGATCTGGTCGGCGCGGTAGCCGACGGCCGCGAGGAAATTCTCGTTGGCCGACAGGATCGTGCCGGACATGTCGAACTCGATCACGGCCTGGGCCTTGTTGATCGCGGCGATCTGGCCCTCGAAATTGGCGGTGGCCAGCTTCTGGGCGGTGATGTCGGTAGCGTATTTGACGACCTTGAACGGGCGGCCCGTCGCGTCGAGGATCGGGTTGTAGCTGGCCTGGATCCAGATCTCGCGGCCGCCGGCGCCGACGCGCTTGTACTGGCCGGCGTCGAACTCGCCGCGCCGCAGCTTGTCCCAGAAGGCGCGGTAGTCGGGACCGGCGGCGTCGACGGGATCGACGAACATGGAATGGTGGCGACCCTCGATCTGGTCGAGCGAGTAGCCGACGGCGGACAGGAAGTTGCCGTTGGCGTGGCGGATGGTGCCGTCGAGGTCGAACTCGATCACGGCCTGGACCTTGTTGATCGCGTCGAGCATGCCTTCGCGCAGGCGTGTCTCGGTATCGTCGGCGGCGGGATCGAAGGCGTCTTCCAGCGTGTGGGCCAAGGCGGATTGGGACATGGCGGACATCCTTGGTGCGGTCAGGCCGCGAGAGGGTTGGCGGGGGACAGGGTGAGGAAGCGTTCGACGTCGAGAACCAGCATCAGGTCGCCGTCGAGCCGGTAGAGGCCGTCACAGACCGCGCGCCAGTCGGCGCTGAGGGTGATGGGCGCCGGTTCATGATCGGCGACGGCGAGCCACAGCACGTCGCCGACGTCGTCGACCTGAAGCGCGTAGAGTTCGCCCGAGCGTTCGACGATGACGCTCATGTGCGGGGCGTCGGGTCGGCGCGGCGGCATGCCCATGCGCGTCCGGATATCGATGGCGGTGACGATGCGGCCGCGCAGATTGAGCGAGCCGGCCACCTCGGGCGGGGCGAGCGGCACGACGTCGATGCGGACGGCGGCGATGACGTCCTGGACCGACAGGACCGGGACGCCGAAGGTCGCATCCCCGACCCGGATTGAGACGAGGCCCTGAATCGCGGGATCGGACATCAGGCGGCGCCCCGTAGAGGTTCGAGGGTCTGGGAGACGGCGGCGAGGATGTCTTCGCCCGCTCCGCTGCGGGCGAAGTCGGCGAGGCCGGTCGGGGTGTCGAGCCGGTGGGTGCCCAGCGCCAGCAGAGGCGTCGCGTGCCAGGACGACGCCTGGCCGAAAGCCTGCGCCATCTGGCGGGCGTGGGGGCCGGCGGGCGATGTGTCGGCGAGGATAAGGTCGTAGAGGGCGCCGTCGTCGTGCAGGGCCAGGGCGCGCTGAGGGTCGGAGGCGACCTCCACGGCATAGCCGGCCTGGGCGAGGAGCGGACCGAGAAGAAGCTGGGTGAAGGGGCTCTGATCGACGACGAGCAGGCGTTTGGTCGGAACGGCGGCGGGCGTGACGACCGAAGGCGCGGCGGCGGGACCCACCTTGCGCCAGTAGGACTCGACGTCGATCAGCTCGGTCGCCCGACCCGCGACGACGAGGCTCGCGCCGACCGTCTGCATCGGGCCCTCGGCGATATCGACGATCTCGTCGACCAGCAGACCCAGGCTGCGATCGTCGCGGGTGAAGACCAGCAGCGGGCGTTTCGCCTCGCCGTCGAACACGGCCGGGCCGCCGTCGGCGACGATGATCTGCATCAGGGCGCCGCGATACTGGACGACCGATCGGCCGTCGACCCATTCGACGGCGGAGGCGTCGAGCTCCTCGATCCGCGCGACCTGGCCGAGCGGGGCGGCCTTCAGGGCCTCGGTGGCGGCGCGGAAGATGAGGAAGGGCTGGGTCAGTTCGAGGATCGTGGCGGCCTCGGTTTCGACCGGATCGCCGCCGACCAGCTGGGGCGCGCCGGCCTCCAGCGACATGCCCTTGAAGTCGAGGATCATGATGACCGAGCCGTCCCCCAGGATGGTGGCCCCGGAGTAGATCTTGAGGTGACGCAGGAGGGTCGCGACCGGTTTGACCACGATCTCCTCGGTGTCGAACACCCGGTCGACGATGACGCCGAAGGTAAAGGCGCCGACGCGGCCGACGACGATGCAGGCGTCGCTGCGAGGTGTCTCCGGCCCCGACAGACCGAGCAGGGTTTCCAGCGAAACAAGCGGCAGGAGGCGGTCGCGCAGGCGCAGGACGGAGGCGCCGTTGATCTGTTCGATGCGGCGGCCTTCGGAGCCGTTGGCGCTGACCAGCTCGACGATGGAGGCCTGGGGCATGGCGAAGCGCTCGCCGTTGGACTCCACGATCAGGGCCGAGACGATCGACAGGGTCAGGGGGATGCGGATGGTGAAACGTGTCCCCTGACCCTCCGCCGAGGTCAGGTCGATGACGCCGCCGATCTTTTCGATATTGGTGCGAACGACGTCCATGCCGACGCCCCGGCCCGAGACGGCGGTGACGGTCTCGGCGGTGGAGAAGCCGGGCAGGAAGATCATCTGACGAGCTTCGGCGTCGGACATGGCTGCGGCCTGGGACGAGGAGAACAGGCCGTTGGCGACGGCCTTGGCGCGGATGCGGTCGGCGGGCAGGCCGCGCCCGTCGTCGGCCATCTCGACCACGATGGCGCCGCCCTCGTGCCGGGCCGAGAGGGTGATGCGGCCGGTGGCGGACTTGCCGAGGGCGAGGCGGTCGGCGGGCGTCTCCAGGCCATGGTCCGCGGCGTTGCGGATCATGTGGGTCAGGGGATCCTTGATGAGCTCGAGCACCTGGCGGTCGAGTTCGGTGTCCTGGCCCGAGGTGATGAGTTCGATCTGTTTGCCCAGGTCGGAGGCGAGGTCGCGGACCAGGCGCGGCAGCTTGGCCCAGGCACCCGAGATGGGCTGCATCCGCGTGGTCATGACGCCTTCCTGCAGTTCGGAGGTGACCTGGTTCAGGCGATGGAGCGGGCCGGCGAAGGGGCTTTCAGGGGCGCCGCGAAGGGTCTGGATCAGTTGGTTGCGGATCAGGACCAGCTCACTGACCATGGTCATCAGGTTCTCGAGCACATCGACACTGACACGGATGGTCTGGGCGGCGGTCTCGGGTTCGGCGGCGGGCCGGGCGGCGGCGGGTTCGGGCGGGGCGTCGGACGGACGAGCCAGGAGGGCGGCGGTGGCGGCGGGGCAGGCCTCCAGCGCGATCAGGGCGGTCGCCACCGCGTCGAAGACCTGGCCGGTCTGTTCCTGGGTCAGGCGCGGGAAGGCCTTGGCGACAGCGGTTGCGAAGCCGTCCACCGATACGCCGCGCGCCTGGGCGACCAGGCCTTCGCGCCAGGACGCCTGCAGGCCGTCGAGGTCGATGCCCGCGAAGTTGGGGCCGATGCCGGGGTCGGCGACGAGGTCGCCGACGGCGGTCTCGCAGGCGGCGTCGAGGGTGGCCTCTCCGCCGAGGCGGTCGAGCACGGAACGGGTCGGGGTCGCGGCGGCGGGCGCGGTCTGTCCGGCGAAGACGGCGTCGAGGCGGGCGATCAGGGCGCTGTCGTCGCCTTGGGGCTCGGCACCGCAGACGGCGATGCCGTCGATGACCAGGCGCACGACATCCACCGCGTCGAGGATGGCCGAGACCGAGACCGCCGTGACCGGCAGGGTGTTGTCGCGGAAGCCGCCCAGGACGTTCTCGGCCGCATGGGCCACGGTCTGCAAGCGACCGAGACCGAGGAAGCCGGACGTCCCCTTGATGGTGTGGATCAGGCGGAAGATGTCGCCCAGCAGTCCGGGATCGTCGGGGCTCTGTTCAAACGAGACGAGCTTGTTGTCGAGGGCTTCGATGCCCTCGCGCGCCTCGGCCACGAAATCCTGGATGACGTCGTCCAACGGTGCGGTTCCCCCTGAACGGATCGCAACGGCGACCAGGTCAGCAGCACAACCTATCCGCGCTTTTGGTTAACCGCGTCTGAATAGGCCCGTGGTCGCCTGACTTCGCCGTTAACCAAGCCTTATCCCGCTCGTCTTTAGGTTGTTTTGACGGGGCCGGCGCGCGGCCTGTTGGAGGAGAGCGGAGATCGCATGGCCGTCGACAAAACGATGAATGTTCTGGTGGTGGACGACTACAAGTCCATGGTCCGGATCGTCCGGGGCCTGCTGAACCAGCTGGGCTTCGCCAATGTGGACGAGGCGATGGACGGGCCGTCGGCGCTGTCGATGATCCGGTCCAAGGACTACGGCCTGGTCCTTTCTGACTGGAACATGCAGCCGATGACGGGGCTGGAGCTGCTGAAGGAAGTCCGGGCCGAGCCGCGGACCCGCACCCTGCCCTTCGTCATGGTCACCGCCGAGGCCAAGGCCGAGAACGTCGTCGCCGCACGACAGGCCGGAGTGAACAACTACGTCATCAAGCCCTTTACCCTGGCGGTGCTGAAACAGAAGCTGACCACCGTGCTGGGCGAGCTCTGAGGTGGAGGTCCTGATCGAGATCGAGACGCTGAAATCCGAGCTGGAGGCGGCGTGCGACGCCCTGTTGTCGGCGGCGCAGACGGGATTGGAGTTGTCGGAGGACACGCCGGTCGATGGCGAGGCGGTCGCCCTAATGTTCGCCGAGATCCTGGGGCTGTGCGCCTTTCAGGATCTGGCGGGACAGAGACTGGACCGGATGTCGAGGGCGATATTGGGCGGGGTGGCGGACCAGCGGCCCGATGCGCATCTGCTGAACGGTCCGACCAGGGGCGGTCTGGATCAGGCCGCCGCGGACGCCCTGTTCGAGCAATGAGCCTGCCGACCACGCGTCTGGGACTGAAGGGGGTGGCGCCGCTGATCGTGGACGACAACGTCCAGTCGCTGGATCTCGTCTCGGCGATCCTGATGGGGTTCGGCATCAACAAGGCGGTCAAATGCGGCTCGGCGGCCGAGGCGCGGGATGCCCTGCTGACGCGGGCTTTCGACCTGATCATCGTCGATTGCGAGATGCCCGATGAAGATGGCTATGGACTGATCCGGCATATCCGCGGCGATCCGCAGGCGCCCAACTTCACCGCGCCGGTGCTGATGATGAGCGCGCTGACGCCGCGGTCCAAGATCGAGGCGGCGCGGGACGGGGGGGCCAACTTCACCATCGCCAAGCCGGTGTCGCCGACGACGCTGCTGCAACGGATGCTGTGGATCGCCCAGAGCCGCAGGATGTTCATCTCCGACCCCGGCTACTGCGGGCCGGACCGGCGGTTCCGCACCGTTCCCCTGCCCGAGGGCATGAGCGAGCGGAGGAACGCCGACCTGATCCTGACCGCCAAGCCCGAGCGCGCCCTGTCTCAGGACGAGATCGACGGACTGTTCACATGACGCGCGCATCGACCGTCGCCTTCGTGCCGCGCAACCGACTGTCGAACATCCTGACGAGCCCCGACGGCAAAAGTTTCGCCGATCATGTGTGCCGCGCGGAGGAAGCCGTGCAGGCGATCGCGCCCGCGCTGACGGCAGGGATCGGCGTCGATGTGCGGGCCCTGGTACGGCTCTGCCGTCAGGCGGAAGGGGATACTTTCGGCCAGTGCCGCGAGATCGGCTGGCTGGCGCTGAGGATCGTCGAGAGCGCGCGGCTGGCCGGACGGCCGGCGCTGGCGGAGATCGCCCAGGGGGTGTGGGAGATGATCGACGCCCTGTCCGGGCGCGGCGTCTGGCACACCGATGCGCTGAGCCTGCACAGTGATGCGCTGGCCGTGATGCTCGCCGAAGAGGGCGAGGGGTTCGACGGCCTGAGCCTGACGCGGGAACTGGCGCGACTGCGTCAGGCCATAGGGGTGGGAACGGCACCCATGACGGCCGGTCAGAACTCTGGCGTCTGACCGGCCACGAAGGTCTCCCAGGCCTCGCGCGTGGCGAAGTCGAGACCGTGATCCCAGGCCGAGCCCATGTAGTAGGTGAAGGGCACGCCGGGGGTGACGCGGACCAGGATCAGATAGTTCTCGGCGTCCTGGGCGAAGCCTTCGACCATGGCCGGATCGACCAGGATGGCGATGCCGAGCGAGCCATGATCCGGGCTGGTCGGTTCCCAGAACATCAGGCGGCCGTTCGCCTGATCCCGCGTCACAAAGCCGGCGCCGGCGTCGTTGGTGCGTTTCGAGATGCCGATGCCCACGATCAGGGGCTCGGCGCTGTCCGACTGGAGCGTCGAGGTCATGCGGGTGAAGTTCGAGCCCAGCGGCAGGGAGAACTCGCGCGTCTCCCAGACCCGGCGGGCGACATCGACGGGCCAGGGGCGATAGTCGACGGTGAAGCGGGCCTCGTCGCCGCCCGTCTCCTCGATGCGATGGGTGGAGAAGTTGCGGCTGGTCCAGAGCTTGTTGTCGAACCAGATGCCGAGCCCGCCTGCGCCGCGACCGCGACCGACGTCGTAGAAGTCGAGGCCTTCGCCCCGGTCGGTGTGGTAGTTCGGGAAGCGCAGCTGGCGGTCCATGTAGGGGTAGCGCACGCGCTTGGCCCAGACGTCGATGCCCGATCCGGACGGCGGCTCGCGCCCCTCCAGCGTCGGGCCATAGATGCGGTGGGCGACGCGGTCGTTCTCCCACAACAGGTCGTCGAGGCGGTCCGGCGCGAACCGAGCGACGGCGCGCGGAACCTGTTCCTCTTCCGTCGGCGGGGTGAGGCGTTCGATGGTCGAGGGCCGGCCGAGACCGGCGGGGTCGTAAGCCAAGGCGCGGGTGGCGCGCATCTCGGCGTCGCGGCGCGCCTGTTCTTCCGGACCGCGCACGGTGACCGGAGCCGGCGGGGTCGGGGTGGTGGCGGCGATGACCTCGGCGCTGTCGCGCGCGGGTTCGGCCAGAGGAAGGGACTTCACCGGACTGCTCAGGTCGGCGATCTCCAGACCGGCGAGGATATAGGTCCCGGCCACATACAGGCCGGTGTCGGTCGGGGCGGTGGAGACGGGCTGGTCGCCGGTCTTCTGGGCCGCGCCGATCAGGCCGTTCGGCAGGACGTGCTCGTTCAGCGCCGCCCAGCCCTTCTGGATCACCGGCAGATAGGTCGCGCGGTCCAGAAGGCCGTGGTTCACGCCCCAGGCGAGGGCATAGACATAGAAGACCGAGCCAGAGGTCTCGGCCTCGGGATAGGTTTCGGGATCGAGCAGGCTGGCGCGCCACAGGCCGTCGTCCTGCTGCAGCTCGGCGATGCGCGGGGCCATCTCCTGGAACAGATCGACATAGTACTGGCGGCCCGCGAAATTGGCCGGGACGCTTTCCAGCCAGCGGACCAGCCCGCCCATGACCCAGCCGTTGGCGCGCGACCAGAAGATGCGGTCGCCGTCGGCGTCGCGATGTTTCTGGTCCTTGAAGCGCTCGTCGCGCAGGAACAGCCGTTCCTCCGGCGCCCACAGTCGCTCGGCCGTGCGACGCCATTCCTTGTCGGCGGCGATCAGGTATTTCGGGTCGCCGGTGATGGCCGACATTCGGGCCAGGACCGGCGGCGCCATATAGAGGGCGTCGGCCCACCACCAGACCAAGGCGGGCGTCTCGGTCGCGCGGTTCAGGTGCGGAACCTGCCAGTCCAGACGCTGACGCAGTGGCATCAGGACGCCTTCCTGGCCGCGCCTAGAATAGAGTTCTTCGTAGAGGTCGCCGATGGTGATGTCGTCGGCGTTCAGCATGGTCGGGCCGGAGCGGGCGCCGCGGACGCTGTAGTTATAATGCTCGGCCACGGCGGTCAGGAACCGCAGGGTCTCGGGGTCGTCGGAGACGCGGGCAAGGCGGGCGGCGCCGACGTAGAAGGTCGCGGCGACCCAGTTGGACGACATCTGCGACAGGTTGCTGCCGGTCGACAGGGCAAGCGGCTCGGACGCCATCGCGGCGATCTGGGACGATGCGACATATTCGACGGCCGCCAGGGCTTCGGCGCGCGACGGCAGGTGGGCCGGGTCGGTGTTCAGGGCAGGACGCGGCCGTGCCTGCAGCCACTCGGCCTCGACGCCCGGAGACAAGGTGGGAGAAGCTTGGGCCGCCGGGGTCTGCGCCTGAACGGTCGTCCCGATCGCGGTCGTCGTGAGCAGGGCGGCGGCGAGGCCGCAAGCGGCTCGTGAAGCGAATGACATCGGTTACCTCCGTGACGGCTACGCGTCTTGCGCTCACCCTAACGTTCGCTATCGTGAGACGGAAGAACAGAATGTGGGAAACTCTGACGCAGACCGTCAGGTTACGCCATCGCACCGGAGGACCATCATGCACCGTCGCAACCTGCTTCGTCTCGGCCTGACCGGCGTGCTGGCGACGGCCACGCCCGCCTTCGCGCAATCCTCGGGCCGCACGTTCGACGCTGCAGATTTCGGCGCGGTCGGCGACGGTGAGACGATCAACACCCGCCCGATCCAGGCCGCAATCGACGCGGCGGCGGGCGCGGGCGGCGGGACGGTGGTGCTGAAGCCCGGCGTCTATCTGTCCGGCTCGCTGTTCGTGAAGTCGGGCGTGACCCTGATGATCGGCCGCGGCGCGACGGTGAAGGGCCTGCGCGACCTGGCCGCCTATCCGATGGTCCGCACCCGCGTCGCCGGGATCGAGATGGACTGGCCTGCCGGTCTGCTGAACGTCTACCAGCAGCGCGGCGCGAAGATCACCGGCGAGGGGCTGGTCGACGGCGACGGCAAGGTCTTCTGGGACAGCTACTGGGCCATGCGGCGCGACTATGATCCGCGCGACCTACGCTGGGCCGCCGACTACGACTGCCGCCGCCCTCGCCTGATCCACATCTATGATTCCGACGAGGTCGAGGTATCGGGGCTGAACCTGGCGCGATCCGGGTTCTGGACCGTGCATGTCTGTTATTCGCGCGACGTGAAGGTCGCCGACCTGATCATCCGCAACAACCTCGGCGGACGCGGCCCCTCGACGGACGGGATCGACATCGACTCGTCCGAACGGGTGCTGGTCGAGCGCTGCGACCTGTCGGTCAACGACGACGCCATCTGTATCAAGGCCGGACGGGACTGGGACGGCCTGCGCGTCGCCCGCCCGTGCCGCGAAGTGCGGATCAGGGACTGTATCGTCCGCGATGCGCTCGCCGGAATGACGTTCGGATCGGAGACGTCGGGCGGGTTCGAGGACATCGAGGTGTCGGGCCTGAGGATCGAGTATCCGGTGCCGCTGGGAATCTTCTTCAAGTCGGGCCACACGCGCGGCGGGGTCATCTCGAACATCCGTATCCGCGACGTCTTCATGCAGGACGTGGCGACCCTGTTCCGGGTGAACCTCAACTGGTACCCGAACTACAGCTACGCCCAGATCCCGGCGGGGATCACGGACGTGCCCGACTACTGGCGGGCGCTGGCGACGCCGGTGCCGCGCGAGCAGGGCATTCCCCGGATCCACAACGTCCGCCTGTCCGACATGAAGGTCGTCGGCGGCAAGGTCGGGTTCGAGGCGGCCGCCTATGCCGAGGCGCCGCTGACGGACTTCGCGTTCGAGCGACTGGACTGGGACGTGCGGGACGCCGGGACCATCGCCAATGCGAGGGACTGGCGGTTCACCGACTGCAATATCGACACCCTGGACGGCAAGGGGCCGAGGGTCACGGATTCGACGGGCGTGACGGGGTTGCGGGCCTAAGCCGCGTCCCCTTTCCCTCTTTCGTCATCCTCCGGCGCGAAGCGACCGGGGGACGCAGCGGCGCGCGGGAGCGCGAACCTGTCGCGGACACAACCTGCCTGAACAGATCGCCTTAGGCGCCTCCCCCGGTCCGATCTTCGATCGGCCGGAGGATGACGAAAGACAAAAAGACGGCCCGGAGCGAATGCTCCGGGCCGAGGTCTGCTCTGGAAAAATTTCCGAGGGAGGAGATCAGTATTTCCAGCGCAATCCGATGGCGACCTCGCGGCCCGTGTGACGATAGTCGGACACGCGATCCAGGGCGTCGACATACCGATCGACATACTCGTCGGTCATGTTGATGCCTTCCAGCGACAACGTCATGCTGTCGGTGAAGTCGTAGGACATCGAGAAATCGATGTTGGTCGTGTCGTTCACGCCCTCTTCCGAGTTGCCGTTCGCGCCCGGGAAGGACAGCAGATACTGGCTGCGGTGAGCGGCCGAGACGCGGGCCTGGAACGGACCGTCCTCGTAATAGAGGGTGGCGTTGGCGGTGTTCTTGGACTGGCCCGTCAGACGGTTCTTGCCGGCCGTGCCGTAACCCACTTCCGAATCGACGAAGGTGACGTTGCCGACGAAGCCGAAGTTCGACCAGAAGCCGGGCAGGAAGGTGAAGGGCTGCTGGTACTGGATTTCAATGCCGTCCAGGGTGCCGCCGTCGCCGTTGATACGGCGCGTGACCTGGAAGATATCGGTCGGCTGGGCGGCGCCCTGCAGCAGTTCCAGCGGCAGACCCAGGGTGTTGTAGGCCAGGCCTTCGGTCACCGAGGTGATGAAGCTGTCGATCTCCTTGTGGAAGACGGCGACGGCCAGGAGGCCTTCGTTCTGGAAATACCACTCGATCGAGGCGTCGTAGTTGGTGGCGCGGAACGGGTTCAGCAGCGGGTTGCCGTAGGAGACCGTACGTGTGGTCGGAGCCACCGACCCGCCGGGCGTCAGGTCGCCGAGGGTCGGACGCGACATGACCTTGGCGGCAGCCAGACGGATGACCACGTCCTCTCGCGGCTCGATCGCGAGGTTGAACGACGGGAGGGTGTCGGAATAGTCGTTCTCGGTCGTGACGTAGTTGTAGGCGGGAACGCCGCCGACCGTGATGGTCTGCCAGCCCTTGGCCGTGACTTCGGTCGTGGCGTAGCGGATGCCGGCGTTGCCGCGCACGACCCAGCTGCCCAGCATGGTGTTGAAGTCGGTCTGGAAGAAGATGCCGTTGTCGGTCTCGTCCACCTCGCGCTCGCTGCGGTTCGGAAGCAGCGGGTCGTTGTAGTTGGTCAGGGTGCGGGCCAGGGCGTCGATGTCCGGCACGATGAAGCGCAGATCGGTTCCCGAGGGGGCGTCGACATAGCCGGCGATATCGACGATGCGACCTACTCCGTCGACGCCGACGATCCGGTTGACGCCCGTCGGCGATGCGTTGGGGCGGGCCAGGCCGAAGGTCTCGAAGGCATAGGTGCGGTATTCGCCGCCCAGCTTGAAGCTGATCGAGTCGGTCCAGTCATAGGCCAGGGCGCCGGCCGCGACGTTGTTCCCGAAGTTGCCGCCGCCGCTCGAGCGGGTGGCGTTGACCAGGGTGAAGCGCTGGCCCGAGGTGACGTCGAAGCCGTAGTCGAGCAGCGGCTGGCGATTATTCTCGCGCGCATCGAAGGTGTAAGTGTTGTTGGCCGCCGTCTCGAAGCGATAGGCGACGTTCAGCGGCGTGCGGGCTTCCGAGCGGTTGACGCCCAGCTTCAGGGTCCCGTGCAGGCGGTCGGTGAAGTCGTGACGCGCGTTCAGCGAGGCCTGGTAGAAGTTCGACTCGTTGCGCGAGAAGCCGTTCTCAGCCGCCACGATCATGTTATCGAAGACGCCGTAGGAGAAGGCGTTGCGGGACGCATCGATCGCATAGTCGCGGACGACGACCTGGTTGACGGCCGCGCGGCTGAACGACCAGGCCTCGATGTTCGGGCTCTCGGTCTCGGAGTTGAAGCGCGACCACAGAAGGTCGAGGTTGACCTCGGTGGTTTCACGAGGACGCCATTGCAGGGCGGCGGTCATGCCCAGCCGGTCCTCGAAGGTCTCACCCAGGGTGTAGCGGGGAATACGCGGATAGAAGGCGTTCAGCACCTCGGTCCGCTGGGCGGTAGTGGTGCAGGGAATGCAGCCCCCGAAGTTCGTGCCGCGGCCATAGGGCGAGCCGGTCGTCGGGTTGACATTGGTCGGATCGCCTTTCTGCCAGCGCGTCGTGTTGAAGCTGCCCAGCACCGGCGCGCGTTCGGAATAGGCCACCGACACCAGGGCGCCGAAGGTCTGGTCCTCATTGGACCAGCTCAGCAGGCCGGCGAGGCGCGGAATGGTCGTCTCCGACAGGTCGTTGTAGGAGGCCTGGGCCGAGAGGGCCGAACGGAAGCCCGGCTCGTTGAAGTCCAGCGGACGGCCGGTCTGGAGATCGACGGTGGCGCCCAGCGAACCCTCTTCGATTTCGGCGGACTGGGTCTTGCGGACGCGGATCGAATTGAACAGCTCGGATGCGAACATCGAGAAGTCGAACGAGCGGTTGCGGTTGCCGCCGTTGGCCGCCTGGGCCTCCAGGCCGTTGATCCGGGTGCGGGTGAAGTCCGAACCCAGGCCGCGCACGGAGATGGTCGTGCCCTGACCGTTGACCCGGTCGATGGTCACGCCGGGCAGGCGCTGGATGGCCTCGGCCAGGTTCTGGTCGGGGAAGTCGGCGATGTCCTCGGCCAGGATGGCGTCCACGGCGCCGGCCTCGTTGCGCTTGATCGACAAGGCCTGTTGCAGCGAGGAGCGGAAGCCCGTGACGACGATCTCGTCGACCTCCGTGGCGTCGTCCTGCGCGGCAGGCGCCGGGTTCGGTTGCGGAGCCGTCTGGGCGGCGGCGATCTGGGGCGTAAGGGCGACGGCCAGTATCGCGATGGCGGACGCGCTGGACGCAAGTGTGACGTGGCTGGACCGGCTCATGGTGTCTTCTCCCCGCCCGGCGCTCATGGCACCGGTGTCATTAGTTGAAATGGCGTTGCGACCTTTGGGATCACAGCCCGTTCCACTTTCTGCAACAGCTTCTCGCTTTTTGCAACAGAACATCGAGTCGGGTCTCGAAGGACCGTCAGATCGGGTGTCAGGCCTGGGCGACCTCGACCGCATAGACGTGGTTGCGACCGTGCATGTTGGAGACGAACACGATCCATCGGCCGTTCGGCGTGAAGGTGAGGTTGGGCTCGAGCCGGTAGTCGTGCCCCCCCATGTCCACGAGCCGCTCGGACCGCAGATACTCGACCGAGATCAGGTCCGGCTGATCGCTCATCGGGTCGCCGTCGACGATCGGCTCGGGCTTCAGAAGGACGATCCATTTGCCGTCCGGCGCATGGGCGACCATGTCGCCGTCCCCGCCGTCGCCGGCGAACAGGGTCCCGTCGGGCGAGGCGTTGAAATGGACCGACCAGTCATTCTGTTCGACGCGGCGATAGATCCGCTTGCCCGTCTCCAGATCCACCGAGGCAACCCAGAAGACCTGGCCGCGCGGCGTCTGCAGATCGTAGTGGACCTGTCTGCCGTCGGGGCTGAACCACTCGTGCCCGAAGATCTCGAAGTTCATCGTGCGATGGTGAGTCTTCCTCAGACCCGTGCCGTCGGCGCGGATAGCCCACATCCGGTCGACCCGGTGCCAAGGGCCTTCGTGGCAGAAGATGATCTGCTGAGGATCGGTCGGCGAGAACTGGGTATGGCCGATCCACTCGTTGGTCTGGTGGATCACGCGACGCTCACCGGTCGCGATGTCGATCACGAAGATCTCCATCGGGTAGCGGGCGGCCCAGCGTTGCAGCATCCGCACGCCCTTGGCGCGGGCGAAGTTCAGGGGGCGGCCGTCCGGGCCGTTCGCGGCATACTCGGCCTGATCGAACCGGCGATTGCGGGGGTCCGGCACGGTCGGCTGCAGCGGCTCAGAGCCATAGGCCACGAAGCCCAGCAGCATGGTCTCGTCGGCGTTCACCGAGTTGATGTTGCCGTTCGGAACGCGGGCCACCTCGCGAGAAGCCCGGGTATCCACGTCGATGACGAAAATGGTCTTGGCCCGGTCCATCAACTGGCCGTCGCTCGGGGCGGTCACGGAATAGTAGACGTTGCGACCCGCCCGGCCCGTGAACATCAGGTCGGCGTGTTCGTCGGGCACGAGGACGCTGACGGTCCAGTCAGACAGGTCGACGGTCGAGATGCCCTGGGGCGTCGAGATGACCATCAGATCCGGCAAGCCCGCCTTCTTCGGCACGAACATGTTCTTGTAGAAATACGGCTTGCCGCCGCCCCCGTCCGGAGAGATGCGGCGGATGCGGTGGCCGGTCTTTTCGTCGATCCACTCGGTTGGCACCGGACCATCCCAGGTCGGGAACTCGGGCGGGGTCTCCTGCACCGAAGGCGGGGCGGTGTTGGGCGCGGGCCAGACCGGCGTCTGGCCCGACGCCTGCGGGGCGACGGTCGGGGCAGTGCGGGCCTGGGCATGGGCGACGGATGCGAATGCGCCTGCGGCCGGGGCGGCGAGCAGGGCCTTGAGCGCAGTGCGGCGTGAGGTCGTCATGGGGCGTTCCTCTTCTTTGTTCTGATCAGGGGGCGGGCGTGAGGCCTTCGACCCGGACGGTCCAGCCGTCCCTCGGAAAGCCGGGCGCATGTCCGGTGGAGCCGTCCCAGCCCGCCGCCATCAGGCCCACGGCCATCAGCAGCGACCCGTTCGACGGGAAATAGGTCTCGGCCGCGCGGCGGTAGCCGGGACCGTCGGGATTTATCGCCATCTGCACCCCGCCCGCGCCGGCCGAGACTGGCACCAGTTCGTCCGCATGCTCGTCCAGGTGGACGCGCGGCGTCATGCCGGTGACGCCCCACTGATTGTTCTTGAGGTCGGCGAACAGCCAGTCGACGGCCTTTTCGGGTTCGCCCAGACGCGCGGCCGTCATGGCCATCATGGGGAAGTCCCAGCCCCAGGTCTGGCGCACGTCCCAGTTGGCCTCGACCGCCTCGAAGGTCCGGCGCATGGCCTCAGGATCGATCCGTGCACCGGGGATGAAGCCGTAGGCCATCAGGAAGGACGGGTGGTCGCGATTCTTGCACTGGGGCTCGGACGCGTGCTCCCGACATGCGTCCGAGGCGGCCGTCTGCCAGAAGTCCGGCAGGTTCTCGATCGGCAGATAGAGGCCGCCGTGCATCGGCGGCGGCGCGATCTTCACCAGAGCCTGGTCCCAGTCGGCGCGGCGCGGCTGACCCTTGCGGACCCGCCATTGTTGCGCCGTCTCCAGCGCCCAGCGGAAATACTCCAGCTCGAACGTCGGATTGGTGGTGGTCAGGGGATCGTAGTTTTCCTGGGCCGGGATCATCGGCGCGCCGAGGTTCAGACGCCCCTCACGCTCGATCGGCCAGGAGGCCAGCAGGTCGGCGGTGGACTCGACCAGTTCAGCGTAGCGCTCCAGCACGGCCGGGTCGTTGTCGGCACGCCAGACCAGTTCGGCCAGCAGGATCGGATGCGGCTGCTGCCACATGATGAAGGGCGAGACGAGGCTGGGGCTGTTGCGCCCTTCCGGCCCGGTCATCTTGGGCCACCAGGCGCCTTGGACGCCGTGACGGGCGGCCTCGGCGCGGGCGTTGCCGAGATTGCCCAGATACCAGGGCAGGCTGCGCTCCAGCATGTCGGCGTGCCCCCACATGGCCTGCCAGCCCGAATGCCACGGGTGCATTTCCAGATGGAATTTGCCGTACCAGGAGTTCGAGAACAGCCCCTCCTCCTGAGGCGGCAACTCCCCTGCCCCGTTCAAGGCGGACAGGTATTGCGACAGCACGACGCGGCGTTCGAGTTCGGCGGCGCGCGGGTCGGTGGAGCCCGAGAAATCGACGGCCCCGCCGTCGGTCCAGAAGTCATGCCAGTGAGCGGTCGTGGCTGCGACGCCGTCGGCGAAGGCGGGCGTCGCGGCGATCGGCTCGGCCTGGTCGAAGCGGACCGTGACGGTCAGGCGATCGCCGGTGCTCGCGGCGACATCGAATTCGGCGTCGCCGGCTCGTGTGACCCGGCCGTTCCCGGCGATGGCGGAGGTGAAGCTGGTCTCGTCGATGGCACGTCGGATGCGCGTTTCGTGGTCGGTCTGCGCCACGATGGAGAGGCTCTGCGCCCCTTCGGTTTCGAAGCTCGTCGTGTCCGGATTGATGGCCGGATTCACCGTCGGATAACGGACGCGGACGCCGAGGCCCGCGCTCTCGACGAGGGGCGAAGACACCTCGACCATGACCATGTCGAGCGTCGGATGCACCCGCGTCACCACCTCTACCGGCTGGCCATCATAGGCGAAGCGGCTGGTCAGGGCGCCGGTCCACAGGTCCAGGGTCTGGGTCGTGCCGGTGACCTTGGCGAAGTCCAGCGGCGCGCCGTCGGCGAGCGTCAGGCCGATCCGGCTCAGCGAGAACCGGTGCGGATTGGCGCGCAGCCAGGTGTAGGCCGGGTTGGTCTCCGCATCCGCCCACGACCGCATCCAGGCGTAGGGCTGCTCGCCTCGCCCTGGGACGGGCACCTGGATGAGGCCGTTCTGTTCGGTGTAGCCCTCCGGGTTCGGAAAGCTGTGCCAGGCCCACTGGGCCATGGTCAGCAGGGGGGCGAGTTCGGAGTATTGCTCGGGGAAGGTCTGCAAGCCCGTGATGTCGGCCGTGAAGCCGAGGTCGCCGTTGCCCAGCATGATCGGCGCGTGGCGGTCGATCTCGGTCAGGGTGACGTTGTGGCGGGTGACGAGGGCCCGACGGTCGATGCGCGTGGCGGGGGCGACGGCGGATGTCGGCACGCCCGCCCGTTCAACGGTCTGGGCGCAAGCCGCCATAGGCGCCGCCATGAGGACGGCCAGGCAGGCGGCGGCGAGCGCGCGCTGCTTTGTCGATCGAGTCGCGGTGACCATGGTCGTCTCTCCTGGGGTCCTCGGGCCCGGCCGTCTTGATGCGGCCTTGTGGCGAAATCAGATGCGGTAGATGGCCTCGGCGTTGGAGGCGAACAGACGGTCGCGCTCGGTCGCGCTGAAGTCGGCAGTGACGCTGTAGAAGGCGGAATAGACGGCGTCGAAGGTCCCGTGCGCCCGGTCGACCGGGAAGTCGGAGGCGAACATCGCGCGCTCCGTTCCGAAGGCTTCGATGCATTCCAGAATGATCGGCCGGACGCTATCGACCGACCAGCTGCGGTCGGTGATGCCGAGGCCCGAAATCTTGATCGAGATTTGCGGCTGGCGCGCAAGTTCGTGCAGGCCATCGCGCCACA
Organism: Brevundimonas sp. FV1ye28; assembly: GCF_058681135.1. Classification (NCBI taxonomy): domain Bacteria; kingdom Pseudomonadati; phylum Pseudomonadota; class Alphaproteobacteria; order Caulobacterales; family Caulobacteraceae; genus Brevundimonas; species Brevundimonas sp. FV1ye28. The sequence continues at coordinate 1,661,956 of NZ_CM178731.1, forward strand.
CGCGCATGCCCTCGGCGTCGCGATCGGTCGGCAGGCCGGCGTGATTGACGATCAGCGGCACCCGCGGATTGCGGCGCGCAATGCCCGCCGCCGTCTGCATCTGGACTGGATAGAGCTGCAGATCGAAGGACAGGTCGTGCCCCGCCAGCTTCGCCAGCCCCGCCTCCCAGGCCGGGTTCATCAGCGGGTCATGCGCGTTGTAGGTCTTTGACGGATCGGGGTGCCAGCAGACGATCTGGCGAATGCCCCGCACGTTCTTGCGCGCCGCATGCGCCTCAAGCAAGGCGTCGAGATCAGGGTCCAGCAGGTCGGCGCCCGCGACAATTCCCTGAGGGTAGCCGTAATCATCGGCCATGGCCTGGAGCCAGACCGTCTCGCCCAGATGCTGGCCGATCGGCAGGCCCGCCTCGACGTGGACGATCTTGTCGATGCGCCAGTCCCCCGCGTCCGCGAAATAGTCGCTCAGCAGATAGTTGCGATGAGCGATGCCGCTCATGTCGCCGCCCGGATTGTTGGGCAGGGGATCGTCTTGCAACCAGCCATAGCGGGCGCGCGACAGGTCCCACAGGTGGACGTGCGGATCGACGATGCGAAGGTCCGACGCCACCGCCCCGCCCTCCTAATAGGTGGTCCGACCGCCCGACGTGTCGAACGTCGAGGCGGTGGTGAAGCTGCATTCCTCGGAGGCCATGAAGCAGACCATGGCGGCACTTTCCTCGACTTCGCCGAGGCGGCCCATCGGGATCTTGGAGCGCATGTAGTCGACCTGGCTGGCCGGCAGTTGCTCCAGGATCGGGCTCTCGAAGGTGGCGGGGGTCAGGCTGTTGGCGATGACGCCCTTACCCGCCAGTTCCTTGCCTAGCGACTTGGTGAAACCGATGACACCGGCCTTCGACGCCGAGTAGGCGCTGGCGTTCGGATTGCCTTCCTTGCCCGCGACCGAGGCCACGTTGACGATCCGGCCGTAGCCGTTGGCCAGCATAAAGGGGACGACCGCGCGGCTGCAGTAGAAGACGCCGTTCAGGTTGATGTCGACGACCCGTTTCCAGCTGTCGATCGGGAACTCGTGCACCGGCACGGTCGCGCCGGTGATCCCGGCCGAAGCGATCAGGATGTCGATCTTGCCGAGCATCTTGTTGGCTTCGGCCGCGGCGGCGGAGACGGCGTCGGCGTCCGACACGTCAAGCGCGACGAAATGCTGGGCGCCAATCTCTGCGGCGGCGGCGGCCAGGGCCTCGGCGTTCAGGTCCCAGAGGGAGACCTGGCCGCCCTCCTGGATGATGCGCTCGGCCGAGCATTTTCCCAGGCCCGAGGCGCCGCCGGTGACGATGGCTGTGCGGCCCGCGAAACGGCCGGCGTAGACAGCACCGCTCATCGCGACCACGCCACGAAGGTCTGGCCCTGCTCGCCCAACTTCTCTATGCCGAGGCGAACCGTGTCGCCGGCCTTGAGGTACCAGGGCTCCGGCTTCTGGCCGAGACCCACGCCCGGAGGTGTGCCCGTCGTGATCAGGTCGCCGGGCTCCAGCGTCATGAACTCCGACAGGTAGGAGACGATCTCGGCGACAGTGAAGATCATGGTCTTCGTGTTGCCGGTCTGGACGCGCTTGCCGTTCACGTCGAGCCACATGTCCAGGTTCTGGACGTCGCCGACCTCGTCGGTCGTAACCAGCCAGGGGCCGACCGGCCCGAAGGTGTCGCAGCCCTTGCCCTTGTCCCAGGTCGGGCCGCGCTCGATCTGGAAGGCGCGCTCGGAGACGTCGTTGATCAGGACGTAGCCGGCGACGTGGTCAAGGGCTTCTTCCTTGGTGACGTAGGAGGCGGCCTTGCCGATGACGATGCCCAGCTCGACTTCCCAGTCGGTCTTAAGCGAACCGCGCGGGATGACGACGTCGTCGTTCGGACCGTTCAGGCAGGAGATGGCCTTCATGAAGACGACCGGCTCGGACGGGATCGGCAGGTTTGATTCCGCCGCGTGGTCGGCGAAGTTCAGCCCGATGGCGATGAACTTGCGCGAACCGTTGACCGGCACGCCATAGCGTTGCTCGCCCTCGACCAGCGGCAAGGAACCGGTGTCAATCGCAACCAGCTTCGCCAGCCCTTCGGCCGACAGAAGATCGGGCGTGATGTCGGCGACGACGCCCGACAGGTCGCGGATGCGGCCCGCGGCATCGAGCAGGCCGGGCTTCTCGGCGCCCTTGGGACCGTAACGCAACAGTTTCATCTCGAGGCTCTTCTCTCAGCGCGCGTAGGGGCGGTGCAGGGCGATGTCGCGGTTCAGCTCGACGCCGAAACCGGGGGTGTCGGGGACCTTGAGCCGGCCGTTCACGGGCACGGGCTCGCCGATCAATTGCGGATGGAACATCGGCACGACCTCGTCGGCACCGGGAGCCATCATCAGGAACTCCGCGAACGGGCTGTTATGGCGGGTCACGACGAAGTGGTAGGAATAGACGCTCGATCCGTGCGGGATCATCAGCACGCCCTTGGCGTCGGCCAGGGCGGAGATCTTGATCAGTTCGGTCACGCCGCCGCACCAGCCGACGTCCGGCTGGATGATGTCGCAGCACTCCATCTCCAGCAGCATGCGGAAGCCCCAGCGGGTGGCCTCATGTTCGCCGGTGGTGACCAGCATGCCCTGGGGGGCGTTCTTCTTCAGCGCCTGATAGCCCCAGTAGTCGTCGGGACTCAGCGCCTCCTCGATCCACTTCAGACCCAGTTTGTGCGCCTCGTGCGCCAGACGGGTGGCGTAGTTCAGATCCAGCGCCATCCAGCAGTCGAACATCAGCCAGAAGTCGTCGCCGCAGGCGTTGCGCATGGCCTCGAGTTCGGCGAGGTTCTTGTGCAGCCCCTCCTCGCCCTCGGCCGGGCCGTGGTGCAGGGGCATCTTGCCGCCGATGAAGCCGAGTTCCTTGGCTTTGTCGGGACGCGCGCCGGTGGCGTAGAAGGTCAGTTCGTCGCGGACCGGACCGCCCAGCATGGCGAAGACCGGCTCCTGGCGCAGGCGACCGAGCAGGTCCCACAGGGCCAGATCGACGCCGGAGATGGCGTTCACCACCAGCCCCTTGCGGCCGTAGTACTGGGTCGAGAAATACATCTGGTCCCAGATCTTCTCGACCTCGGACGGATCGCGGCCTTCGAGGAAGCGCGCCAGGTGTTTCTCGACGATATAGGCGGCGGGTTCGCCGCCGGTCGTGACCGCGAAACCGACCACGCCGTTCTCGGCCTCGATCTCGACGACGAGGGTGCCGAGCACATTGATCCCGAAGCTGCGGCGGCTCTGGCGGTACTCGGGGTACTTGGCCATCGGCGTGGCGATGTGGTCGTCGATCCAGTGGCCGTCGCCCTGATCGTGATAGTCTGCGCCGCCGCCAGACCCGTCGTTCTTCACGACATAGGCGCGCACGGCCTTGATCTTCGAGAGACGGCTCATCGCTGAATCGCTCCTCGGCGATTGTTTCCCATATTTCGGGATGACACTGGCGTTTCTCCGCGTGCCGCGTCAAACTGGAGGTGCAAATGACCGCCGACTTGCGCGTTTTGCTACATTCTGAAACAGGTGATTACGTGATGGGACAAACAGCGTCAATCGAGCTCGAAGCCGAAGAGCCCGCCGCCGGCAAGGCGTCCGGCAGCCAGACCCTGATGCGCGGTCTGGACGTGATCGAGGCGCTGATCGACGGTCCCCTGCCCCTGGCCGAACTGTCGGAACGGCTGGAGCTGACGCGCAGCACGACACACCGTCTGGCCGCCGCCCTGGTGGATCGCCGCCTGCTCTCCTTCCGCCCGCGTGAGGGATACACCCTGGGTCCGAAACTGCTGGAGCTGGGCCATGCCGCCAGCCAGCAGATGCACCTGCCGCGCATCGCTCGTCCTTGGCTGGAGCACCTGTCGGCTCAGACCGAGGATACGGTTCACCTGGGCGTCCTCGACGGTCATCACGCGCTCTATCTCGACAAGGTCGCCGGGCGTCGCCGCATCAATATCGGCTCCAGTCTGGGCGAGCGTCATCCGATCGCCTCGACGGGTCTGGGCAAGGCCCTGATCCTCGACAAGTCGGAGCCCGAGTGGACCGACTTTTACGCGCCCGACGGCAAGGCCTTCGATTCGACCGCCCGTGCCGTCTGGCTTGAGCGCATGCGCGGCTATGCGTCCAAGGGTTACGCCTTCGACCTCGAGGAGAACGAAGACCAGATCCGCTGCGTCGCCGCCCCCGTGCGCGGCGTGGACGGCAAGATCGTCGCCGCCCTCAGCGTCTCCAGTGCCGCTCAATATATGTCGGACGCACGCATGGCTGAGCTGACCAAGACGGTCACCGACGCGGCCAATGCCATCAGCCGCGATCTCGGCTGGGCGCCCAAACCTTAGATAACCACCCTATCGGAGGCCCCATGCTGCTTGAGAACAAGGTCGTCCTCGTCACCGGGGGCTCGCGCGGCATCGGAGCGGCCATCGCCATCGAAAGCGCCCGCCAAGGCGCCGACGTCGCGATCCATTCCAACAAGGGCGGCGAAGTCGCGGCCGAGGTCATCGCGCAGGTCGAGGCCTTGGGTCGCCGCGCCATCCACGTCGAGGGCGACGTGGCCGAGTTCGACAGTGCGGCCAAGTTCGTCAACGCCGCCGTCGAGGCCTTCGGCCGCGTCGACGTCTTCGTGTCCAACGCCGGCATCTGTCCGTTCCATGCCTTCCTCGACATGCCGCCCGAGACGCTGAAGCGGACCATGGAGGTCAATCTCCACGGGGCCTATTTCATGACCCAGGCGGCGGCGAACCAGATGGTCAGGCAGGGGGACGGCGGCGCCATCATCGCCGTCAGCTCGATCAGCGCCCTGGTCGGCGGCGAGTACCAGACCCACTACACCCCGACGAAAGCCGGGGTGCACAGCCTGATGCAGTCCTGCGCCATCGCGCTGGGCAAGCACGGCATCCGCTGCAACTCGGTCCTGCCGGGCACCATCCTGACCGACATCAACAAGGACGATCTGGCCGACCCGAAGAAGCGGGAATACATGGAACAACGGATCCCGCTGGGCCGTCTGGGCCAGCCCGAGGATCTCGGCGGGCCCGTCGTCTTCCTGGCCTCCGACCTGGCGAAATACGTGACCGGCGCGGCCCTGCTGGTCGACGGCGGCATGTTCGTGAACCTGCAGTAGGCGCGGGCGGTGATCATCTCGTCGCCCGGTGATTTCCGCAAGGCCGCGCGCCGCAGACTGCCGCCCTTCCTGTTCCACTACATCGACGGCGGCGCCTACGCGGAACAGACCCTGCGCCGCAACGTCGAGGACTGGCAGGACGTGGCCCTGCGCCAGCGGGTGCTGGGCGGCGTCGGCGAGGTCGACCTGACGACCCGGCTGTTCGACGAGATCCTGAGCCTGCCGGTCATCCTGGCGCCCGTGGGGCTGACCGGAATGTATGCCCGGCGCGGGGAGGTCCAGGCGGCGAAGGCGGCGGCGTCACGTGGCGTGCCCTTCACCCTGTCGACCGTCTCCGTCTGCCCGATCGAGGAGGTGGCCCCGGCCATCGACCGGCCGATGTGGTTCCAGCTCTATGTCCTGCGCGACCGGGGCTTCATGAAGGATGCGCTCGAACGGGCGAAGGCGGCCGGTGTGAAGACTCTGGTCTTCACCGTGGACATGCCAATCCCCGGTGCCCGCTATCGCGACGCCCACTCGGCCATGAGCGGGCCGAACGCGGAGATCCGACGCATGGTGCAGGCCATGACCCACCCCGCCTGGGCGTGGGACGTGGGTCTGCGCGGCACGCCGCACGATCTGGGCAACGTCTCCCGCTACCTCGGCAAGGCGACGGGACTGGCCGACTACATCGGCTGGCTGGGCGCGAACTTCGATCCTTCGATCTCGTGGAAGGATCTTCAGTGGATCCGCGACTTCTGGGACGGGCCGATGATCATCAAGGGCATTCTCGACGCCGATGATGCGCGGGATGCGGTCAGCTTCGGCGCGGACGGGATCGTGGTGTCGAACCACGGCGGGCGACAGCTGGACGGCGTGCTGTCGTCCGCGCGCGCCCTGCCCGCCATCGCTGATGCGGTCAACGGCGAGCTGAAGATCCTGGTCGATTCCGGCGTGCGGAATGGGCTCGATGTGGTGCGGGCTCTGGCGCTCGGGGCCGATGCGGTGATGCTGGGGCGCGCCTTCGTCTATGCGTTGGCGGCAGGCGGTCAGGCGGGTGTCGAGACCTTGCTGGACCTGTTGGCCAAGGAGATGCGGGTCGCAATGACCCTGACCGGATCGTCGAAGATCAGCGACATCGGGCCGGACGCGATCGCCCGGCCCTAGGCCCCATTACCGACTGATATAGTTGCCGTAGCCGATGATGCCGGTCGCAAGGATCAGCAGGCCGATGCCGGAGAACACCATCAGTCGCGCCTTGGTCGGGGCGCCCTTCCACTCCTTGAAGGCGAAGCCCCACAGGGCGCCGAAGATGATGATGCTGGCCATGTGCAGGGTCCAGGACGAGAAGCCGAAGCGACCCATCTGGCTCTCGCCCATAGTGTAGAAGAAGAACTGGAAGTACCAGATCGTCCCGGCGATCGCAGCGAACAGGTAGTTCAGCGCCAGAGGGATTTTGCCGGCGACGGGAGTCGAGGGATCCTCGCCCGACGCCTTGCCGACCCACTGGCCGGCCGACTTGTTCTTGACGATCAGATGCCCGCACCAGACGGCGTTGGTGATCAGGCCGCCGAACATGACGATGCAGAGGACCGGCAGACCGACCCACAGCGGACCGGTGCCGGCCGCCGCGCTCAGCTGACGGATCGGCTCGCCGGCCGCCAGGCCGAAGGCGAAGCAGGACGACATGACGCCCGAGAAGATCGCGACGCCGATGCCCTTCTTGAAGTCGAACTCGGCGATGGCGGCGTTGTCGACCGGCTCGCCCTTCTTGGCGCCGGCCAGGGCCACTACGATGATGCCTGCGAGCGTCACCAGCAGGCCCAGCAGAATGACATTGCCCGAGGGGCTGTCGATCAGGGTGGAGGCGAAGGTGCCCTGGAAGATCGGCGGAATCAGGGTGCCGAAGACGGTGCAGAGCCCCAGCACCACCGCCATGCCCAGCGACAGGCCGAGATAGCGCATCGTCAGGCCGTAGGTCAGGCCGCCGAAGCCCCACAGACAGCCGAACAGGACGCAATAGCCGATCGTCGACGACGGCGTCGCCGACAGTACGCCCATCAGGTCATTGGTCTGGATCGAGGCGAAGAACCAAGGCGCGACGACCCAGGAGAAGACACCGCCGGTGATCCAGTAGATCTCCCACGACCACCGCTTCACACTGCGATACGGCACATAGAAGCTGGCGGCGGCCAGGCCGCCCAGCCAGTGGAAGATGACGCCTAGGAACGGGTTGCCGGGCACGGTGAGACCTCCATTACGAACAGGCGATGGAAGGCCGGAAAGGGCGGAGCGTCAGCGAAGGCCGACTATCGATGTTCCGTCCCGTTCCCACATTTGCGCCATGCGGTTCATTATTTGGATTCACCCTAGAGGGCGTGAAGCGAGGCCGTCAAGCGACGGTCATTCCAGATGGAACATGTCGATCAAGACCGTCTGCACCGGCGCTCCGGACGGTTCGGTCTGCATGAGGTCGGCCATATGCGCCCACCACCGCTTCATCACCGGCAGGTTCGGCAGATCGTCCATTCGGTGATCGTCGCTGCGCCACAAGGTGGCGAACAGCCGACCGCTCTGCGGTTCCAGATGGATGGAGTAGTCCCGCACCCCGGCTTGATAGAGGGCGTCGCGGAGGTCGGGCCACAGCGCGTTGTGCCGCGCCTTGTATTCGGCCTCGGCGCCGGGGTTCAGATGCATGACAAACGCGATCTTCTGCATCGGGTGCGACTCCATCACGGTTGGTGAGTTGACCAAGCGATCTCATCATATAGCATGTCGTGCAACATAATGAGAAAGCGGCGAGACCGTCGCTTCGATCCAGGGACGGCTCTTGATGTCAGCGTATCGCACCCGGGCCGTGGCCCTGCTTCCGCTTCTGTTGGGTCTCGCGCTCGCGCCGGCCGTTCACGCCGAAATCCTCCGACAGAACGTCCCGGCTCAGTCCCTGACCGCCGAACGGATCGCCCAATTGCCCGACGCCGCAAACCGTCAGGCCTGGGCCGCCTATCTGGACCGGTCGCATGCGCAGGCGTTGCTCGACCGTGCGGCCCTGACCGCCGAACTGCCGGCCGGCTCGACCGTGCCGCCGCCGCCCATCGCCTCCGGTGGCGGGCTCCAATATCTTCCGCTCGACCGCGACGCGGCCTGGTACGCTTCGGCCGAGGCCCGCACCCTGGCCGACGCGACCGTGAGCTTCCAGACCCCGGCGGGCGGCTGGAGCAAGAACCAGGATCGCCGCCTGGCCCGCCTGCCCGGCCAGCGCTTCTCCAACGACGCCGAGACGATGGAGTTGAACCCACAGAATTTCGACGCGCCCGTGGACCGCTTCTGGACCTTCGTCGGCACGCTGGACAACGGCGCCACCACCTCCGAGATGCGCTTCCTCGCCAAGGTCGCCGAACAGGCGCCGGGACCGGAGGGCGACGCCTATCGCGCCAGTGTGACCAAGGGCGTCGAGTACCTTTTGAACGCCCAGTATCCGAACGGCGGTTGGCCCCAGAACTGGCCGGTCGAGGGCGGTTTCCACGACGCGGTCACCTTCAACGACAATGCCGTGGCCGAGGCCGCCATGCTGCTGGAGGACGTGGTCGAGAACCAGAACGGCTTCGGCTTCCTGTCGGAAGACTTCGAGGCGCGTGCTGATCATTCGGTTCGCCGCGCGGTCCGGGTCATCCTGGCCGCCCAGGTCCGGGTCGACGGTCAGTTGACGGCCTGGCCGCAACAGGTCGATCCATTGACGCTGAGCCCGTCCAGCGCCCGCAACTACGAGCCCCAGTCGATCGCCAGCGGCGAGACCACCGACGTCCTAATGTTCCTGATGCGCCAACCCGCGCCGTCGGCGGAGACGAAGGCCGCCATCCGTGCGGGGATCGCCTGGCTGGAGGAGAAGCGGCTGTATGATCAGTCGTTTGAGATGACCGATGATGGTCGCAAGCTGATCGAGCGGGAGGGCGCCGGGCCGCTGTGGTCGCGCAACTACGATCTGATGACCGGCCTGCCGATCTTCGGCGACAAGAACCAGATGATCTACGACGACGTCAACGAGATCTCGATCGGCCGTCGCAACGGCTATTCCTGGTGGATCAACTCGCCGCAACGGGCGCTGGACGCCTACGTCGCCTGGAACGCCGCCCACCCGGGCTAGGCCGGGACACCCGCCACGTATCGCGCATTGAGGATCGGCTTGCCGAGCCAGTAGCAGAGCTCGGCGGGTCGGGTGGCGTCCCAGACAGCGAGGTCGGCGGCCTTGCCCACCTCCAGCGTGCCGATCTCGTTCGATAAGCCGAGTGCCTTCGCCGCATGGCGGGTCGCGCCGGCCAGCGCCTCCTCTGGCGTCAGGCGGAACTGGACGCAGGCCAGGGTCATCGCCGCCGTCATCGAGGCGACCGGCGAGGTGCCGGGATTGCAGTCGGTCGCCACTGCCATCGCCACGCCGTGCCGACGCAGCGCCTCGATCTGCGGCGGGGTCGTCTCGCGCAGCATCAGATAGGCGCCGGGCAGAAGGACAGCGACGACGCCGGCCTGTCCCATCGCTTCGATGCCCGCCTCGTTGGAGTGTTCGATGTGGTCGGCGGACAGGGCGCCGTAGCGGGCGGCCAGCGCGGCCCCTCCCCCATCCGACAGCTGGTCGGCGTGCAGCTTGACCGGCAGGCCCAGCGCCCTCGCCTTTTCGAACAGGCGCGACACCTCGGCGTCGGAAAAGGCGATGGGCTCGCAATAGGCATCGACCGCATCGACCAGACCCTCGGCATGGGCGGCCGGCAGGATGTCGTCGGTGGCGATATCGACATAGGCCGAGCGGTCAGTGCGATGCTCGGGCGGCACGGTGTGCAGGCCGAGATAGGAGGTGCGGACACGGACCCCGGCCTCACGCCCGATGCGGCGAGCGACGCGCAGCATCTTCAGCTCGGCGTCGTGGTCGAGGCCGTAGCCGGACTTGATCTCGACGGTCGTGACGCCGGTGGCCTTCAAGCCTGCTAGCCGCGACAAGGCCGAAGCGTAGAGCGCGTCCTCCGACGCCGCCCGCGTCGCCGCCATCGACGAGACGATGCCCCCGCCGGCCCGCGCGATCTCTTCATAGGTCGCGCCGTTCAGACGCTGTTCGAACTCCCCCGAACGGTCGCCGCCGAAGACCAGGTGGGTGTGGCAATCGACCAGGCCCGGCGTGACCCAGCGGCCGTCCAGCCGGTCTGTATGAATGGCATCGTGCGGCGGCAGGTCCCCGCGCGGCCCGACCCAGGCGATGCGGCCCTCACGGATCAGGATTGCGGCGTCCTCGATCGCGCCATAGGCGACACCGCCGTCCACCATCGTGGCGACATGGCAGTCCGTGATCAGTCGGTCAGCGCGGATCATCGCGTCTCGAACCCGGCCAGGAGTTCGCAGAACCACCGCCCCACGGTCAGGGAGCCAAGGTCGCCGATCTCCAGCGAGGGATCGTATTCGGTCAGGTCGACGGCCTTCACCTTCGGGTGCGCGCCGATTACACGCGTCGCATCGAAGAAGTCCTGGACAGACACTCCGCCTGGTCGCGCGCCGGGCGACGCAGGCCACTGGCTGCGGTCGATGACGTCGATGTCGAAGTCCACATAGATGACCTCGGCCAGCGCCGCGAGCCGTTCCAGCTCCTCGGCCACGACGACGGCCAGGCCCCGGTCGCCGCACTCGCGCGCCATGCGGACCGAGATGCCCGCCGTCTTGGCCTTCTCATGCGCGCGCCGGGTGTTGGCGAAGGGGGCGAGGCCGATCTGGCTGATGCGCGCCCCGTCCATGCCGTCGTCCAGAAGGGCCTGGACCGGATTGCCGTTGGTCAGGCCCTGATCCGTATCGCGGAGGTCGAAATGGGCGTCGAGCGTCAGCAGCGCAGTCCGCTCCAGACCCAGCCCGTGGACGCCGGGCCGGGTGATTGCGTTGTTGCCTCCGACGAGGATGGTCAGGCCGCGCGACCCTTGGGCCGCCACCGCGCCACGCACCGGCTCGAAAGCATCGGCGGGCGACATGGCCTTCAGGAAGACGTCGCCGGCGTCGTGCACGGCGACGCCCAGCTCGCAGCCCGTCTCCACATCATAGGTCGAAAAGCGCGGCAGGACCGCCCGGAACGCCTTGGGTCCCAGATCGCAGCGCCCCGGCGTCAGCGATCGCTCGTTCAGCGGCGCGCCGATCAGGGCCACAGGCGCGTCCGGATGCTGGCCCACCAGATCGCCGACGGAGCGCCAGCCCAGGGCTTCGGATGCGGTCATCAGGGTCATCCCTTGGTCGGAGAAAAGCGGGCGACCAGATCATAGGCCCCGCCGGGGAAGGTCTGCCAAGCCCAGGTGACGCCGAGCCCGTCGCGCCAGGTCCGACGCTCCAGCCGCAGACAGGGCGCGCCGTCCGTCAGGCCCAGATGGGTCGCCGTCTCGGGGTCGGCGCCGACGGCCGAGATCCGGTGCTCGGCCTCGGTCCAGGGCATGTGGGCCAGCAGCCAACCGCCGGGCGGCTGGGCTGTGAAATCGGCGTGCTCGGCCTCGGGTGCGGCGGTCAGGGAGATCAGGCGGCGCTCGAAAACGAACGGCAGGTCATCGGCCAGATGCAGGGTCTCCAGCTCGATCACCCGGTCGCCGAGATCGGTCTCGGCGGCGCGCGCGGGGCGGACGATCCGGCCCAGCAGCTGATGCGAATAAACCAGCCCCCGACCCTCGACCTCGGACTGAATATCGGGGATCGCCACCAGCGCCGAAGAGTGCACCGGCGGGTGAGCCACCACCGTCCCGGCGCGACGTCGACGCACGACCAGACCGCGTAGGGCCAGGTCCGACATGGCGCGCGACACCGTCATCCGGGCGCAGCCGTAGTCGGTCGTCAGGGTCGCCTCGGTCGGGATGCGGAAGCCCGGCCGCCACTCGCCCGAGGCGATGCGACGCTCGATATCCCCCGCGATCCGGCGGTGCAGCGGCTCCTGATCCATGCGTCGAAACTGCCGCTTGCACGCAATAATGTCTAGACATAACACTGGCGCAGACGGCGGCCAGCGCCGCAGGGAGGATCCGATGAGCGCCACCCCCAACACCCGTGTCATCCGTTCACCGCGCGGCCCCGAGATGACGGCAAGGACCTGGGCCGCCGAGGCCGCGCTGCGCATGCTGATGAACAACCTCGACCCGGAGGTGGCCGAGCGTCCCGAGGACCTCGTCGTCTATGGCGGCATCGGCAAGGCCGCGCGCGACTGGGCCAGTTTCGACCGCATCGTCGAGAGCCTGCGCGCCCTGGCGCCGGACGAGACCCTGCTGGTGCAATCAGGCAAGCCGGTCGGGGTGTTCCGCACCCATGAAGACGCGCCGCGCGTGCTGATCGCCAACTCCAACCTGGTGCCCAAATGGGCGACCTGGGCGCATTTCAACGAACTCGATCGCAAGGGCCTGATGATGTACGGCCAGATGACGGCCGGGTCGTGGATCTACATCGGCACGCAAGGCATTGTTCAGGGCACCTACGAGACCTTCATGGAGGCCGGGCGCCAGCATCACGGCGGCGACTGGTCGGGCAAGTGGATCCTGACCGGCGGTCTCGGCGGCATGGGCGGCGCCCAGACCTTGGCGGCGACCATGGCAGGCGCGTCCTGCCTCGCCGTCGAATGCCAGCGCAGCCGGATCGAGATGCGTCTGCGGACCCGCTATCTCGACGTCATGGTCGAAACGCTCGACGAGGCCCTGGCCATGATCGAGGAGGCCGGACGCACCGGAAAACCCATCTCCGTGGGCCTGCTCGGCAACGCCGCCGAGGTCCTGCCGGAGATGGTCAAACGCGGCGTCCGCCCCGACCTCGTCACCGACCAGACCAGCGCGCACGACCTGATCAACGGCTATCTGCCCGTGGGCTGGACCGTCGCGGAGTGGGAGGACAAACGCGCCTCCGACCCCGGTGCCGTCGAGGCCGCCGCCAAGGCCTCGTGCGCCGTCCATGTGCAGGCGATGCTGGACTTCCAGGCGGCCGGCATCCCTGTCACCGACTATGGCAACAACATTCGCCAGGTCGCCTTCGATCAGGGTGTGGCCAACGCCTTCGACTTCCCGGGGTTCGTGCCGGCCTATATCCGCCCGCTCTTCTGTCGCGGCATCGGGCCGTTCCGCTGGGCGGCGCTGACCGGCGATCCGGAGGATATCAGGAAGACCGACGCGGCGATGAAGCGGCTGTTCCCCGACAACCCGGGCCTGCATCGGTGGCTGGACATGGCGGGCGAGCGGATCGCTTTCCAGGGTCTGCCGGCGCGTATCTGCTGGATCGGTCTGGGCGACCGTCATCGGGCGGGACTGATGTTCAACGAGATGGTGGCGTCGGGGGAGCTTTCGGGCCCCATCGTCATCGGGCGGGATCACCTCGATTCAGGCTCCGTCGCCAGTCCGAACCGCGAGACCGAGGCGATGATGGACGGGTCGGACGCGGTGTCCGACTGGCCGCTGCTGAACGCGCTGCTGAACACGGCGTCGGGGGCGAGCTGGGTGTCGCTGCACCACGGCGGCGGGGTCGGGATGGGCTATTCCCAGCACTCCGGGGTGGTCATCGTCGCCGACGGCACGCCGGAGGCGGCGAAGCGGCTGGAGCGGGTGCTGTGGAACGACCCGGCGACGGGCGTCATGCGCCACGCCGACGCCGGCTATGAGATCGCCCGCGCCGCGTCGCGCGAGTATGGGCTGAACCTGCCGAGTCTGAAGGCCTGAACATGACCAAGATCACCCTCGGCGCCGCCCCCCTCACCCTCGCCCAGCTGCGCGCCGTCCTCGACGGCCCGGTCAGCGTCGAACTGGCTCCCGCAGCCTGGGCCGATGTCGAGAAGAGCGCCGCCACCGTCGCGGCGATCATCGCCGAGGGCCGCACGGTATACGGCATCAACACGGGGTTCGGGCTGCTGGCCAATACCTCGATCGCGCCCGGCGACCTGGAGACGCTGCAGAAGAACCTGGTGCTGAGCCACGCCTGCGGGGTCGGGGCCTTGCTCGACGATGCGGTGGTGCGGTTGATCCTGGTGCTCAAAATCGCCAGCCTGTCGAAGGGCGCTTCGGGCGTGCGGCGCGAGACGCTGGAGGCGCTGATAGGGCTGGTGAACGCCGATGTCCTGCCCTGTATTCCGTCCAAGGGTTCGGTGGGGGCGTCGGGCGATCTGGCGCCTCTGGCCCATATGTCCTGCGTCCTGATCGGGGTCGGAGAGGCGCGTCATCGGGGCGAGACGCTGGACGCCGAGACCGCCCTGGCGCGGGCCGGTCTGTCGGTCCTGACCCTGGGTCCCAAGGAGGGGCTCGCCCTACTGAACGGCACCCAGTGCTCGACGGCGCTGGCGCTGGCGGGGCTGTTCGCGACCGAGGCCGCGTTCGCGGCGGGCATTGCGGCGGGCGCCTTGTCGGTCGATGCGCTGAAGGGATCGGACGCCCCATTCGATCACCGTATCCACGCCCTGCGCAACCAGCCCGGCCAGATCGACGTCGCCGCCGCCCTCCGGGGCCTGATGGCCGACAGCGCCATTCGCGACAGCCACCGCGAGGGGGACGCCAAGGTGCAGGACCCCTATTCCCTGCGGTGCCAGCCCCAGGTGATGGGGGCGGTGCTGGATGTCATCCGCAACGCCGCTGCGACTTTGGAGCGCGAGGCCAATGCGGTGACGGACAATCCGCTGGTCCTCATCGAGGACGGGGACGTGATCTCGGGCGGCAACTTCCATGCCGAGCCGGTGGCTTTCGCCGCCGACCAGCTGGCCATGGTCCTGTGCGAGATCGGCAATATCTCGGAGCGCCGGACCTCGATCCTGGTCGATCCGAAGATGAGCGAATTGCCGGCCTTCTTGGTCAAGGAGAGCGGGCTGAACTCCGGCTTCATGATCGCCCAGGTGACGGCCGCCGCCCTGGTGGCCGAAAACCGGATGCTGAGCCATCCGTGCAGCGTGGACACGGTGCCGACCTCGGCCAATCAGGAGGACCACGTCTCCATGGCCACCCACGGCGCGCGGCGCCTGCTGGAGATGGCAGAGAACACAGCGACCGTGGTCGGGATCGAGCTGCTGGCCGCCGCCCAGGGGATCGAATTCCATCGGCCGCTGAAGAGCTCGGAGCCGCTGGAACAGGTCTGGGCGATCGTTCGCGAAGCCGTGGCCGCCTATGACAGCGACCACTATTTCGCGCCGGACATCGCACGGGCGACGGACGGGGTCAGGGCCGGGCGATATCGCAGGTTTGCGGAGGCGCTGTTGCCCTCGGCCTGACAGGAGGCGCGACTCCAAAAAAGACGATACAGAGTCTACAGAGTCGGACGACAATCGTTTGAATTCAGCGCGTTGCTATTTCGCGGTCCGCGACTCCTCAGCCTATGTCGGAGGAAGCGGCGCTTGATCTGACGGTTTCAAAGACCCGCGCGAGACCTGGGCGTCGATCGGCTCCGCCGCAAGGACCGTAGGAGAATAAATTCTTCTCGTCGTGATCTGACTTCAGCGCATCACTCGAGCCAGCCTGCCACGTCGTTTCCGCCGAAGACCATCCGCCGGATCATGGGGGCCGTCAGACTGGCGCTGAATCCCGCCTCGGGCGCGCTGGCCTCGTTCAACCGTGACATCTGGTCGTCGCTGAGCGCGAACTCCGTCGCGACCAGATTGCCGGCCAGCTGGGTCGCGTCGCGAACACCGATCAAGGTGGACGTCACGCCGGGGCGTTGCATGACCCATCGCAGTGCGACCTGGGCCGGGGACCGCTCGACCTCTGCGGCGACCGCCTTCAAGGTGTCGAGAACCAGCCAGTTGCGGTCGGCGAACTTGCTCTGGCCGAACGGGTTGGCGCCGCTCAGCCGGCCGCTGTCGGAGGTGTCGTCCCGCCGATACTTGCCGGTCAGGAAACCTCCGGCCAGGGGGCTCCACGGCATGACGCCCATCCCGCCTTCGCGTGCGGCGGGGATGTGCTCGGCTTCGACGTCGCGGGCGACCAGGGAGTATTCGACCTGGATCGCAATGGGGCCGGGCACACCGCGTTCAGCGGCCAGGGTCGCCGCCTTCATGGCCAGCCAGGCGGGCATGTCGGACAGGGCGTAGTAGCGGATCTTGCCCGAGCGAACGAGGTCGCCGAGCGTCTGGACGATCTCTTCCACCGGCGTGACGCCGTCCCAGATATGCATCCAGTAGAGGTCGATGAAATCGGTCCCGAGACGCCGACGCGACGCGTCGAGCGCGCGGTGGATGTTCTTGGCGCCGGCGCCCCCGGCGTTCGGATTGCCCGAGCCGGCCTGAGCGCCAGTCAACGGGCTGGCCGAGCCGTTGAAGGCGAACTTGGTGGCCAGGACGATCTCGTCACGCGACTTCGTCTCGGTGATGAACCGACCGACCAGACGCTCGCTCTCGCCGCCGGAATAGATGTCGGCCGTATCGACGAAGTTGCCGCCCGCAGCCCGATAGGCGTTGAAGACGTCCCTGGATGCGGCCTCGTCGGCGCCCCATGCGCCCGGGCCGAACGTCATGGTCCCCAATGCCAGCGGACTGACCACGAGGCCGGATCGGCCGAGCGTGCGATAGGCGGTGAGGGACATGGTGGAAACTTTCGTAGCGGTTGCTACGAAACCCATGAACCCCTTGTGCGGGAGGGTCAAGCTATTCCATAGTGACCGTTATGGAACAGTCCGAAGGGGTGAGACGATCAGGCCGACCGCTTTCGTTCGATCGCGACGTGGCGCTTCGGCACGCCATGCTGACCTTCTGGCGTCACGGCTATGAGTCCAGTTCGGTCGCCGATCTGACCTCTGCGATGGGCATCTCGACGCCCAGCCTCTACACGGCCTTCGGCGACAAGAGGCAGCTCTTCCTGGAAGCCGCCCGACTGTATGCGGGCGACCAGGAGGCATTGGCCGAGGCCATCGCCGCAGCGCCAACCGCGCATCGGGCGGCACACGACCTGCTTACCGGCGCCGCGATCACCTACACCGGCGAGGACACGCCGCCCGGTTGCCTGCTGGCGAGCGCGACGGCCAGCGGCTCGGCGCAGTCCGCCGACGTGCAGCACGCCGTGGCAGCGATACGGGGCGGGGTCCAGCAGTGTCTGAAAGACAGGATCGGGCGGGACATCGGCGAAGGCGTCCTGCCGGCGGATACCGACGCGGCGGGCCTGTCGGGCATGGTGATGGCCGTGATGCAGGGCCTGTCGGTCCTGGCGCGGGACGGCGCGGATCAGGCGGCGCTGTTGTCGATCGTCGGCGCCGCGCTTCAGGGCTGGCCGGGGCAGAGGCGCGTGGGGTCGGTCAGCGCGCCTGGGTGATCGAGCGCAGGCCCGCCAGAAGAGTGTCGCTCGTGCGGCCGGCGCGGCAGTCGTTGGCGAGGATTAGGCGCAGGGC
This sequence comes from Brevundimonas sp. FV1ye28, assembly GCF_058681135.1. NCBI lineage: Bacteria > Pseudomonadati > Pseudomonadota > Alphaproteobacteria > Caulobacterales > Caulobacteraceae > Brevundimonas > Brevundimonas sp. FV1ye28. The sequence continues at coordinate 1,679,420 of NZ_CM178731.1, forward strand.
CTGGGCGTGGACCTGGATCGAAGGCCAATGCCAGGTCTCGGCCTGGATCATGCGGTCGGAGATTTCGCACAGGCTGTAGGCCGCGTCGAACAGGGGGCCCGTGTCGAAATAGCCGGCCACATCGACGATCGACGACCCCAGCGCATAGACGCGCTGGCCCATGCCGGGAGCCGCCTCGACGCACAGGGCCTCGAGCGCCTTGATGGTCTCGGCCACCGTGGCCATGGCGTCTTCGCGATGGGTTTCGAGCTGGGCGACGGCCTGTCGCTCCAGGTCGCGGACCTGGCGACCGCCCGGCTCCTGCATCTGTTTGGCCAGAGGGCTCTTGACCTTGAACGTGCGGGCTTCGGTCACAGCGAGACCTTCATCGGTTTCATCAGCATGTCGATATCGGACTGGTCCATATTCGCTTCCTTGGCGGCGCCGACGTGTTCGGACAGGTCGCCGCTGCGACGGCCCGGCATGCCCACGGGCGGGCCGAAGTTCCGCACCCGGCGGTCGGGTCCGGCATAGCTGTCGCACTCGACGAACTGGCGCTCATCACCGCCCAGCCAGAGGATGCGCTGGAGGAGGACGGTCGGGGTCAGGGGTTTGGTGACGACGAAGCTGGCGCCGCAGTCGCGACCCTTGTGAACCTTGGACTGGGAGGCGTGGCCCGTCAGCAGGATGACGGGAGTGTAGCGCAGCGGCGGCGCGGTCTCGCGCCGGAGCCATTTGACGAAGTCGTAGCCGTCCATCTCCGGCATCGAGCAGTCGATCAGGACCAGATCGACGTCACGCGTCTCCATGATCGACACGGCATCGGGCGTGGATCCGCACTTGATCTGCTGCTTGACCCCGAAACCCTGGAAGATCGAGCTCAGCATATCGAGCGACTTCTGATTGTGATCGATCAGAAGCACGTTCGAGCGTGCGAGATTCACTCTGTCGGGGGTGGGGGGACGCGCCATCGATCAGTCGAACAGGGTCAGATCGCCGGAGGAGGGCGCGGACGCGGTCGGGCGCACCGACGGCGCGCCGACCAGACGGTCATAGAGGTCGGACAAGGTCAGCGCGTGCAGGGCCGTCGTGATCGGGGCCCCCGCCCCTACCGCCGCCGCCAGTCCGCTGAGACCCTCGAGGCGCTGGATCAGAAGATCGAAGTCCTGGACATCGGCCATCGCGGTCGCGCGACGGTCCGCCTGGCAGTCGGCGACCAGTTCGGTCGTCAGGTCGGCCAGCTCTTCGAGCCGCGTGCGGATCTCGGCCAGTTCGTCGGAGACGGCGACCAGCAGCAGGCGGGATTGAGCTCTCAACATCAGAACAGCTCCACGGCGCCGGAAGCGACAGGCTCGACGCGGGGCGGCGCCTGGACAGGCACATGGCCGTCGGTGACCGCGCGTTGAAGGGCCCGGCCGGTGGACGGCCAGTAGTGAAGGCGTCGCCCGCCCTGGCCGCGCAGGCTGCCGCCGACCACGGGGATGCCCTCGTCGCGCAGGAAGCGTTCGGCGAAGTCGGCGTTCTGCATGCCGACGTCGCGCAGGCTGTCGAACATGCGGCCGCCGCCGAACAGCTTGGCCTCCAGCCGGTCGCGGCGGGCGCCGGCCTTCATCACGTCGTTGATCAGAAGCTCCATCGCATAGGCGCCGTAGCGGCGGCCCGCGTCGGTCCCCGCCCCTGCCCCTTCGGGCAGCAGGAAATGGTTCATGCCGCCGACGCCCGTATCCGGGTCGCGCAGGCACATGGCCACGCAACTGCCCAGGATGGTGGTCAGCATGACGTTGCGGTCGGACGTCACGTGGTGCTCGCCCTGGCCCACGTGGATCCGCTTTTCGGTCGCCAGGGCCTCCGGCGACATCATGTAAGGGGCCCGAAGACGCTTTCCAGCTTGTCCTTCAGCTGGGCCACGGTGAACGGCTTGACCAGGTAGTTGTTGACGCCGAACTGGACCGCGCGCTGGACCAGCTCCTTGTCGGCGCGCCCCGTCAGCATGATGAAGGCGGCGCCCTGGGTCGGCGGGTGCGAACGGACGGCGCGGAGCAGGCCCAGACCGTCGAGCTTGGGCATGTTGAAGTCCGAGATCACAAGATGCGCGGGCTTGGTGATCATCTCGCGCAGACCGGCCTCGCCGTCGGCGGCTTCACGGAACTCGCGGAAGCCGATCTGTTGCAGGCTGTTGCGGATGAGGGCGCGCATCGACAGTTGGTCGTCGACGATCAGGACGTGGATGGCGGAAGCGGCAGGCATCGGAAATCCTCAGGCGACTGTCTGGGCGTGGGGGGACGCGCACAGATCGAGAATGGCGGACGATAGACGGGTGAGCGGCAGCTGGCGCTCGACGGCCCCGATCTCCTGGGCGACGCGCGGCATGCCGTAGACAACGCAACTGGCCTCGTCCTGACCCAGGGTGTGGCCGCCGGCGTTGCGCATTTCGAGCAGGCCCTGCGCACCGTCGCGGCCCATGCCCGTCAGGATGACGCCGGTCATCGGGCGGCGCAGTTTGGAAACCGAGCGGAACAGGACGTCGACCGAGGGACGGTGGCCGCTGACGGTGTCGCCTTGGCTCAGGCGGCAACGCGGCGTGGTGCCCGAGACCTCCAGATGGGTCAGGCCGCCGGGCGCCAGATAGACATGGCCCGGGATCAGAGGGGCGCCGTCGACGGCCTCGGTCACCGTCGCGGCGGAGGCCTTGTCCAGGCGTGCGGCGAAGCTGGGGGTAAAGGTCGCCGGCATGTGCTGGGTGATGACCGTGGCCGGGCAGTTGGCCGGGAAGGCCGAGATGATCGTCAGCAGGGCCTCGACGCCGCCGGTCGAAGCGCCGATGGCCAGGATGTGATCGGCGCCGGGGCGGTAGTCGGTTCGGGGCCGGACGGCCTCGACCGGCGCGCGGGCGCGGACGCGGGAGCGGGCGGCGGTCTTCACCTTCAGCGTCAGTTCGGCGAAGGCCTCCTGGGCCGTGACGCCGGCGCCGGGTTTGCCGACCGCGTCGACCGCGCCGATCTCGAGCGCCTGAAGGGTGATCTCGGCGCCCGCCTGGGTCAGGGTCGAGACCATGACGACGGGCATGGGCCGCAGCCGCATGATCTTCTCGAGGAATTCGATGCCGTTCATATTGGGCATCTCGACGTCCAGGGTGATGACGTCGGGGTTCAGTTCCTTGATCAGGGTGCGGGCTTCGAGCGGATCGGCGGCCGAGCCGACGACCTCGATCTCCGGATCACGACGCAGGGCGGCCGTGATCAGGCCGCGCATGGTCGGGCTGTCGTCGACGACGAGGACTCTGATCGGGACACTCATGCGGCCAGCCTGTAGGTCGTCAGGCCGCTGGTGATCAGCTGCTGGGTCGCCGGGCCGCTGACGCGTTCGGAGTGGCCGATGTAGAGGGTGGCGCCGGGGTTCATCAGCGGGGTGAACCGCTTCCAGACCTTCTCCTGGGTCGCGTCGTCGAAATAGATCACGACGTTGCGGCAGAAGATGACGTCGAACTTGTGCCGCATCGGCCAGTCGCCGATCAGGTTCAGCTCGCGGAACGACACGAGGTCGCGCAAGGCCTGGTTGGCCGAGAGCATGTCGCGGCCCTGCGAGGGGGCCTTTTCGAAGAAGCGGTTGCGCAGCATCGGCGGGGCGGCTTCGAGGTGTTCGGCCGAATAGACGCCGGCGATACCGTCGGCGACCATGTTCGGATCGATGTCGGTGGCCAGGATGCGGAAGTCGAGCTCGTTGGCTTCCGGCAGGACGGCCAGGACCGTCATGGCCATCGAATAGGGCTCCTGTCCGTTGGAACAGGCGGCGGACCACAGGCGGATGCGCTCGCCCCGGCGGGCGCGCTCGGCCAGGCCCGGCATCACCTGATCGCGCAGGTGCTCGAAATGGTGCGGCTCGCGGAAGAAGCGGGTGACGTTGGTGGTCAGGGCTGCGGTCATCGCCTGGCGCTCGTCGACCTCCGCCGAATCCTGGATCAGGGCGCAGTAGTCGCGGAAGCTGCGCAGCCCCAGCGTCCGCAGACGCTTGGCCAGCCGCGAATAGACCAGGGCGGCCTTGCCCTCGTTCAGCGCGATGCCGGCGTGGCTGTGCAGGATTTCGGCGATGTGACGGAAATCCTCGGCCGTGAAGACGAACTCGCCTTCGACCAGGGAGGCCCGTCCGACGGGACTGCTCATGCGGCTTCGGCCTCGGCCGCGTCGGGGATGATCCGGTCGAGTTCGATCAGGCTGATCAGGCGGCCGTCGAGGGCGAACAGGCCCTTGACGAAGGACTTCACCTGTTCGCTGGCGACGTCCGGCGTCGGCTGCATCGCCTCGTCGGTCAACTGGATGATGTCGGACACGGCATCGACCAGAAGGCCCACCATGCGACCGCCGACGTGGGCGACCATGATGACGTGACGCGCGGTCGGCTCGGCGGTGCGCAGGCCGAAGCGGGCGCCCAGATCGATGATCGGCAGGACGGCGCCGCGCAGGTTGATGACGCCCTTCATGAAGCCCGGAGCCCGCGGAAGCGGGGTCGCGGGGGTCCAGCCGCGGATCTCGCGCACGGACATGATGTCCACGCAGAATTCCTGTTCGCCGATACGGAAGGCGATCAACTCACGGGCGGCGGCGTTGGTGGCTTCAGTCATGATCAGCTCGCGATCTTGAGTTCGGTACGGGCGGTCTCGTGGCGCACGAAGCGGCGACGCGAGGAGGCGACGATGGAATCGACGTCCAGGATCAGGGCGACCCGGCCGTCTCCGAGGATGGTCGCGGCGGCGACGCCGTCGACCTGCTGGTAGTTGGTCTCGAGGCTCTTGATGACGACCTGACGCTGGCCTTGGATCGCGTCGAACAGGAGGGCGGCGCGCGTGCCGCCCTCGGTCTCGACGACGACGGCGACGCCGGTCTCCGGCGCGACCGGGGTGTCGCGGAAGCCCATGCCGAGGGCGACGTCGATCAGGGGCACGAACTGGTCGCGGAACCGGATCACCGGGTCGTGGCCGCCGACGAAGTGGATGTCCTCCAGGCGCGGAGTCAGGCTCTCGACGATCGCGGTCAAGGGCGCGACCAGGGTCTGTTCGGCGCCGGTGACGACCATGCCGTCGAGCACCGCCAGCGTCAGCGGCAGGCTGAGGGTGAAGGTCGAACCCTTGCCCGGATTGGACGAGATCGAGATGCGGCCGCCCAGGGCCTGGATCGAACGACGGACCACGTCCATGCCCACGCCGCGCCCCGAGACGTCGGTGATGGTCTCGGCCGTCGAGAAGCCCGGCAGGAAGATCAGGTTGTCGATCTCGTCGTCGGTCAGGGACGCGTCCTCGGCGATCAAGCCGCGCGAGATGGCGATGCCCTTGACCCGTTCGCGGTTGATGCCGGCGCCGTCGTCGGAGATTTCGATGACGATCCGGCCCGAACGGTGCAGGGCGGCCAGACGCACCGTGCCCTCGGCGGGCTTGCCGGCGGCGACGCGAGCGTCCGGGCTTTCCAGCCCATGGTCGATGGCGTTGCGCAGCATATGGGTGATCGGCTCGGCCAGACGTTCGACCACGGTCTTGTCGACCTCGGTGTCTTCGCCGGCGGTGACCAGTTTGACGCGCTTGCCGGTCATCTCGCCGACTTCGCGGACGAGACGCGGCATGCGCTGGAAGACGGACTTCACGGGCTGGGCCCGGATGGCCATGACGCTGTCCTGGATCTCGCGCGTCAGCAGCTCGAGGTCTTCCAGACCGACCGAGATGCCGGACGAACGGGCCAGGCCGCTCTCGATCACGCGCTGGGCCAGCATCGCCTGCTGGATGACCAGTTCGCCGACGACGTTGATCAGGCGATCCACCCGGTCGAGGTCGACGCGGATGGTTACGGGGGCCGGTTGCGCCGGTGCGGTGGGGGCCGCCGGGGCGCTCGCGGCGGGCGTGGGCGCAGGGGCGGGCCCCGGTTGCACGGCCGGCGCAGTCGGCACGGCGATCGGCTGTGTCAGCGGTTGTGCCGCCGGGATTTCTGGAGTCGCAACCACGGCGACCGGTTCTGCGATGGGCGCAGACGGGGGTGCGGCGACGACCTCTTCCTGAGCGCGGGCCAGAAGGGCGGCGATGTCGAACTCGGGTTCCGAAGGGGCCTCGACCGAAGCGGCCTGCTCCACCGGCGCGGCGGCCGAGGCGGGGCGGATCGACAGGTCGCAGTCGGTCTCGACGAAGTCGAACACGTCGCGGATCGCGGCCTCGCCACCTTCCGTGACCAGGTCGACGGTCCAGGACAGATAGGATTCCTCGGGGTCCAGCACATCCAGATCCGGCACGGCGGAAACGTCGAGCGTGACGGTCGTCTCGCCCAGACGCGCCAGCTCGCGCAGCAGGATCGCCGTCTCGTTGGCGTTGACGTACATGCGGCCATGAGGATGGAACACGACCCGCCAGGCGTCGTCCGACGATGCGGGCGAAGGCTCGGCTTCAACCGAGCCGCCCAGATCGGCGAGGTTGAAGGCGACCGGCTTGAAGCCGAAATCGTCGCCCTCCAGGTCCATGCTCATCGGGACGGGTGCGAAGACTGGCTCGGGCTCGGGCGCGGAGACTTCGGCCGCCGAAGCCACGGCCTCGCCGTGCGTCAGGGCCTCCAGCTCGGCGACCAGACCGGCGGAGCGGGCCTCATCGACCGGCGCGCCCTGACCGCGCGCGGCGGCGATGTGGTCGGCCAGGACGTCGGAGGCGCGCAGCAGGGTCTTGACCGTGACGTCGTCGCACGGCTTCCGCCCCGAACGAATCTCGTCCAGCAGGGTCTCGAAGACGTGGGCGAACCGGACCAGGGCCTCCAGGCCGAACGCCCCCGCACCGCCCTTGACGGAGTGAACTGCCCGGAAGACGGCGTTGACCGTCTCGGTGTCGGTGTCCCCCTGCTCGATCGCCAGCAGGCCCGTCTCCAGGTCGCCGAGCAACTCGTCGCACTCCTGGAAGAAGACGACCTTGATGGCCTCAAACGGATCTGCCGCGTCGCTCATGGGTCAGGCCGCCACGCGTCGCACGGCTTCGACCAGCTTGGCGGGGTCGAACGGCTTGACGATCCAGCCGGTCGCGCCGGCGTCGCGGGCGCGCTGCTTCTTGGCCGCATCGCTTTCGGTCGTCAGGACCAGGACCGGGGTGGCGCGGTGGGCCGGGTCGGCACGAACGCCCTCGATCACGCCGAAGCCGTCCATGCGGGGCATGTTGATGTCGGTGATGATGATGTCGGCGCCTTCGGCCGCGAGCGTCTCCAGCCCGTCGATGCCGTCGACGGCCTGGATGACGCGGTAGCCCGCGTCGACCAGGGCCATCATCAGCATGTCGCGCATGGTGCGGCTGTCGTCGATGGTCAGGATGGTCTTGGTCACGAGAAGGCTCCTTGGGGGGTGGCCTCGGCGGCCCCGAACGCGTTCCACTGATCGGCGAACTCAGGCGAGACGTCGTCGATCTTCAAAGAATGGCCGTCCCTGGCCCAGGTCTGCTGGGCCGAGATCAGGACCTGTAGGCAGAGGCCGCCCAGACGCTCGACGCGCGAGGCGTCGATGACGACGGACTGACCGCGCATCGGCAGGAGGGCCGCCTTCAGAGGCTCGGCCTGGGCCAGGTCGAGAATGGCCGGAAGGGAGATGGAAGCGGTCATCAGAACTCTTCCCAACCGTCTTCCGACACGACCGGCGCGGGCTTGCGGGCCGCGCCGCCGTGACCGACCGTGCGCATCTGGGCGACGGCGCGTTGGGCCGGGCGAGCCGGGGCGTGGGAGGTGCGAGCCGCCGGAGCGACCGCGCCGATCTGGAAGCGGGCGACCGAACCGGCCAGGCTTTGAGCCTCCTGCGACAGAGAGTGGCTGGCGGCGGTCGATTCCTCGACCATCGCGGCGTTCTGTTGCGTGACCTGGTCCATCTGGTTCACGGCGGTGTTGACCTGCTGGAGGCCGGTCGCCTGTTCCTGGGCGGAGGCGGCGATCTCGGACACCAGGCCGTCGATCTCGGCGACGCGGCCGACGATGCGTTGCAGCGCTTCGCCCGTCTGACCGACCAGGGCGACACCGGCGTTGACCTGGGTGGTCGAGGCCGAGATCAGCGTCTTGATCTCCTTGGCGGCCTCGGCCGAACGCTGGGCAAGGGCCCGGACTTCGGAGGCGACGACCGCGAAGCCGCGGCCTGCGTCACCGGCACGCGCGGCCTCGACGCCGGCGTTCAGGGCCAGCAGGTTGGTCTGGAAGGCGATCTCATCGATGACGCCGATGATCTGGCTGATCTCCTGGGCCGACTTCTCGATCGCGCCCATGGCGCCGACAGCGTCACGAACCACGACGCCCGAGGTCTCGGCGTCGCCCTTGGCGGCCTGAACAGTCTCGGAGGCCTGACGGGCGCCCGAGGCGGTGCGGTTCACCGTGGCGGTGATCTCGTCCAGGGCGGCGGCGGTCTCTTCCAGGCTGGCGGCCTGTTGTTCCGTGCGACGCGACAGGTCGTCGGAGGCCTGGGCGATCTCACCGGCGCCGGACCGGATCGCCGAGACATTTCCGGCCACGACCGACATGGCGTCCTTCAGCTGAGCGATGGCGGCGTTGAAGTCGTCCTTCAGCTTCACATAGTCGTCGGGGAAGGACTGGCTGATGCTGTAGGTCAGGTCGCCGCGCGTCAGGTGATCCAGGCCTTCGCCCAGGGCGGCGACGACGGCGGCCTGTTCACGGGCGGCGGCCTCGGCGGCGCGCTGGTTGCGGGCGCGCTCCTCGTCCGACTGGCCGCGCAGGGCGGCGCCCTCGGCTTCCAGACGGGTCTTGTCGATGGCGGCGTCACGGAAGGCCAGAACCGCGCGGCCCATCTCGCCGAACTCGTCCTTGCGAACACTCTCTGCGACTTCGAAGGCGGTGTCTCCTCCGATCAGCCGACGCATGTGGCCGATCAGGACGTTGGTCGGGCCGACGATGCCCCGGGTCAGGGTGAAGGCGGCGCCGATCGCGATCAGCAGGGCCGCGACCAGCCCGACCACCAGGGCGATCAGGGCGTTCTGGGCCGCAGCCGCCTGGGCATCCCTAGTCTGGGTCAGACTGGCCGCCTCCTCAACCTTCAGTTCCTCCAGGGGCGCCTCGACCTGGCCCATCAGGGTATCGGACAGGCTGTCGGGTCCGACCATCGTTCTCGCCTGGGCAAGGGTCGCCGGATCCGCGGCCAAGGCGGGAACCTTCGCGGCGATCTCCTCGAACCATTTGTCGCCGGCGGCTTCGATCGTCTGGACATGAGCGTCGACCGCCGGCCCGCCCGTTTCGCGGATGTCGGCCAGGCCGGACTTGAAGTCCGCGCGGTGAGCGTTCAGCCGTTCGATGTAGAAGTCGTCCAGAGAGATCAGGTAGCCTCGAAGGGAGTTCTCCTGTTTCGCCAGCTTGAGTTCGACCTGGGCGGTGTCACGCACGATCTGGTTCGCGGCGCTGCGCGCCTCACCCGCCTTCGCCATCGCCTGCAGATTGAGGAAGATCGTAGCCCCCATGGCGCCGATCGCCAGCAAGACGGCGGCGAAGGCGATCGCCAGTTTTTTGCCGATGGGAAGATTGGTGAAGAACACTGCGGGATTCCTTGGGGTATCGGACAGGAAGTATGGCGAGAGAGTTAGAAGCTAATGCTTAACGAACCGACCAATCGGCCTTCATAGGGCTCGCCGAAATCGTGGCTGTCGGTGTCGTACCAACGCAGGTCCGCAGAGACGTTGTCGGTCAGCTTGCGCTTCACGCCGGCGTTCCAGGCGACGTATTCCGCGCCGCCGTCAGCCGAGCGATCGGCGACCGCGATACTGGCCTTGGTCTTGGCGTCCAGCGCCACCGTGCCTTGCAGCTCGATCCACCAGGCTTCGCGCGTCGCGGCGAAACCGTCGGGCGTGTAGTTGACGCGAAGACGGGTGGTGACGGGGCCGAAGGCGCGGGTCGCGTCCGCCTGGTACTCGAAATAGTTGTTGTCGACGCCGGCGCGAGTGCCGGGCAGGTCGCGGTTCAGAACGGCGAGGTCGAACTTGACCGTGCCGACGGTCGGCCGCCAGCCGATCTGTGAGACGGTTTCGGAATCGGCGCCGGACGAAATTTCCGCCGTCGAGACGAAGACGCTGGCGTAGACCTGGCCGGTGCTGACTTCGACCGAGCCGTAGGGGGCGACTTCGCCGTTCGACTTGCCGAGGCCTTTGCCCGTGTATTGGCTGGCGACGCCGACGGTCCAGCTGATGTCCTGCGCGGAGGCGGCGGCCGGGGCGACCACTGCTACGGCGGCCAGTAGGGTCGATGCGAACCGGGCATTCTGCACGCGGTTGCGGATGGAAGAGGTCATGGAAAGGGTTCCTTGGATGATGATCCAAGGATGGCCAGCGTCACCGTATTATTGGTGAATCTTCACCTAGGTAGGACTACTTATCACCGGAAAGGCCCGCCGGGCGGGGATCCAGGCCCTTGTCCGGTCGCCGATTTTCATTCTGGAATGAAATTTAACGTCCAATATTGACGTTGATTACACACCGATGACGGTGCGAATCATCACAAGACCGACGAACTGGGCACTTCGACCCAGGCTGATTGAGGCGGCTTGATGTCGCGAGGGGACGCATCCGCGACGATCCGGGAGAAGGCGGCCAGGCTGCTGCGATCGCCGTGGGCGGGCTATCCGGTGGCCTTGATCGCAGTTCTGGCCGCCCTCGGAATCCGGGCGGCGCTGGAGGGCTTCGGCAGCTTCTACTATCTGCCGATGTTGCCTGCTGTGATGGCGACCGCCTTCCTTGCCGGACGGCGCGAGACCGTCTTCGCCATCGTCCTGGCCATCGGTGCCAACGTGGCCCTCGTCCCTCGGGACCACAGCATCGACACCATAGCCAATGCGGTTCTGTTCGCCGTCGTCGCCTGGACGGTGGCGGAAGGCTTCCGTCGTCTGCGCGACTACCGGACAAACGCAGGCGAACTGGCGCGACGGCTGGCCCGTCGGGATCACATGCTGAAGACCATTCTGGCGTCGGTGCCGGTCGTGACGCTGGACCGGCAAGGGATGGTGCGGTCGTTGACCCCGTCGGCGTCCTGCATTCTCGCCGCCCCAGAGAGCCTGGCGATCGGCGAGCCGTTCAATCTGTTCGTCGATGATTTCGATCTGGCCGAAATGACCGCCCAGGACGGTCATCTCAATGCGCAGAGGACATGGGGCGGGCGCAGGGGCGACGGCCGGCGGCTGGACCTCAACATTCAGCTGGGGCTGAACGAGGACGAGACCGATCCGGATCATGCCATTCTGTGCCTGACGGACCTGACGGATTCCCACGCCGCCGAAGCTCATGCCCGCGACATGCACGCCCAGTTGAACCGGGTCTGGCGCCTGAACTCCCTGGGCGAGATGGCGGCGTCGCTGTCGCACGAGTTGAACCAGCCCCTGAGCGCGGCGGTCACCTATCTGCATGCCGCTCAGAGCGACATGAAAACGGCGGGCCCGGCGGCGGAGAGCGCCAGTCGGACGACCGATCTGGCCAAGGCGCAGCTGCTGCGGGCGGGCCAGATCATCCGGCGCATGCGCGAGCTTCTGGCCCACGAGAGCCGGGGTCTGGACGTCGAGAGCGCCCGTTCGATGATGGCCGATATCGACGGGGTCCTGGCGATGATCGGGCGCGCGGCCGGCGTATCGATCGAGTTGAACATCGAGGCCGGTAGCGACGCCGTCTGGGCCGAACGGATCCAGTTTCAGCAGGCGATGGTCAATCTGATCCGGAATGCGGTCGAGGCGCTGGAGGGCAAGTCCGATCCGCGGGTGGTCGTCACCGGCCGGGCGATCTCGCCCGAGGCCTATGAGATCCGCGTCGAGGACAACGGCGTCGGGATCGCGACGGCCGATATGGAATCGATCTTCCGCCCGATGATGAGTACGAAGTCCGGGGGAATGGGCCTGGGCCTGTCGGTGACGCGTACGATCATCGACAGCCACGGCGGGACGCTGAAGGTGGAGGCCAGCCCACTGGGCGGGGCCGCCTTCTCGTTCTGTCTGATGCGTGAGAGGGAGCTTGTGGAGGCATGAATTCAATCACCGTCCTGATCGCCGAAGATGACGAGGACGTCCGCGATTCGCTGCTGATGCTTTTGCGCGCCGAGGGCGTTCGCGCCCGCGCTTTCGCGAGCGGCACCGAACTGCTGGCCAATCTGCCCGAGGTCGATTCGGCCTGCGTCATCACCGACGTCCGCATGCCCGACATGGACGGGACGGAGGTCGTGCGTCGCCTGACCGAGTTGAAAGGCCACGCCTGGCCGGTCATCGTCATCACCGGCCACGCCGATGTGCCGATGGCCGTGCAGATGATGAAGGCGGGCGTCGTCGACTTCATCGAGAAGCCCTTCGATCCCAATCGACTGCTGGAGGCCGTGCGCGGCTGCCTGGGGCATCTGTCCGCACAGAAGACCGCGCTTCAGACGCGCGCCGAGGTCGCCGAGCGCATCGCCCTGTTGAGCCAGCGCGAAAACCAGGTCTTCCGCGCCTTGGTCGAGGGACGATCGAACAAGGAGATCGCCGCCGAGCTGGCCATCAGCCCGCGCACGGTCGAGATCTTCCGGGCCAAGGTCATGAGCAAGATGCAGGCGACCAGCCTCTCGGCCCTGGTTCGAATGGGACTGGCCTCCCCCGCCGAATAGGCCCGGATCAGGGGGCGACTGCGGCCAAGGCCGACACCGATCCTCAATACCTGATGTGCAACCTATGAGTGCGAACCGTGAAAGGCGCACCCATGACTGCATCTCCCGTCGCAGCTCCGCATCGCACCGAACTGGTCTCCATCCAGTACCTCCGCGCGGCCGCCGCGCTCGGGGTCGTGGTCTGGCACGCCCAGGGTCAGGCGGGACTTGCCGAGACCCAGGTCCTGCAGGCCGGGATCGAGGTCTTCTTCATCATCTCCGGCTATGTGATGTGGCTGATCCTCAGCGAACGTCCGACCTCGCCCTGGGTGTTTCTGCGCAAGCGGCTGGCGCGGGTCGTGCCGCTCTACTGGCTCTTGACCACGGTCATGGTGATCCTGCTGCTGGTCGCGCCGCAGCTGTTGCAGAGCACCCGGTTCGACCTGCCCCATGTGGTCGCCTCCTACCTGTTCGTCGCCTGGCCCAACCCGGTCGAGGCGGCGGGTCTGAAGCCGGTGATGATCCCCGGTTGGACGCTGAACTACGAGATGGCCTTCTACCTGCTGCTGACCGTCGGCCTGGCTCTGAGCGCCAGGTCGCGGGGTGCCTTCGTGATCGGTGCGCTTCTGGTGCTGGCGGCGATTTCTCCCCTGCCCCTGCCTGAAATCGCCCGCTTCTACGCCTCGCCCTTCATGGCTGAAATGGCGCTGGGCGTGGGGCTGGCGATGGTGATCCCGCGTCTGCCGAAGGCCTGGCTGAAGCATGGGGGCGCGGTCTTCGGCCTGGGCGTCGCGCTGCTGCTCGCGGGCGGCGCCGTGATCGATGCGCAGGCCAGTGGAAGACTGATCCTGCTGGCCCTGCCGGCCGCGCTGATCGTGGCCGGTCTGGTCGCGATCGAACAGACCGGCCGGCTGGCGTCCATCCCGGTGCTGAAGGCGATCGGGGATGCGTCCTACCCTCTCTACATGATCCATCCGGTCCTGCTGTCGGCCATGGCTCAGGGCCTCGTTCTGGCGGGCGTCGAAGTCTCACCCTGGCTCTATGTCGCGAGCGCCGTCGTGGTCACCTCCGTCGTCGGATGGTTCGCTCATCTTTGGCTGGAGCGCCCCCTGATCGCCGCCTTCAAGCCCCGCCCGCGCGTGCCGGATTCCATCGCCCCCGCCCTGACCACCGTCCCGAACGAAGTGCGCCCGTGACCACTTCAGATTGCATTCGGGTGTTCCGGCCGTGACGCTCCAGATCCTCTCCGATCCGTCCGTGTCGGACGGTTCCCGAAACCGGCCAGTCCCCGATCGCCGTCGTCGGCCCCGCCGTCAGGCGGCGACCACCACGCCCTTCGTCCGCGTCTCCATGGGAATGATGAACCGGATGGTCGGAGCCGTGGACGCGGCGGTGATCTTCGGCGTCGCCCTGATCTTCCATTATCTCGACATCGCGGGCCCGCCGCCGCTCTCGATCTGGCAGACGGTGATCGCCGGGCTGGTCGGCGCCGTGGTCTTCGTGGCGTCGCTCGCGACCTGGGGCGGGTATCGGGTCGAGCGGTATCGTCGGGTGCGCGGCCAGGCGCTCGACCTCATCGTGGGCGTGACCCTGGCGGCGCTGTCGAACCGCGCGGTCGTCTGGGCCTTCGAGCCCGATGTGCTGGCCGCCAACCTGTGGCTCTCATTGTGGCTGCTGGCGGTGTTGCTCGGACTGGGGATGGGCCGCCTGGCCTGCGCCCTGGTCGTCGACGCCCTGTGGACACGCGGGTCGCTCCGGCGGCGTGTCGCAGTGGTCGGCGCGACCCTGATGGCGGGCGACCTGATCCGTCGCATCCGCCAGGACGCGTGGCATAGAGACCTCGAACTGGTCGGCCTGTTCGACGATCGGTCTCCCGGCGTCACCGGCACGGTCGAGGATCTGCGGCGTCTGGCCCAGACGCGGCGGGTGGACTTGATCGTCCTGGCCCTGCCGTGGAGCCGGTCGGAAGATGTCTTCGCGCTCGGCGACCGGCTGCAGTGGATCTCCGCCGACGTCGTGACCCCACTGGAGCGGCCCGGCTTCCTGTCGCGCTCGAACGCCCTGACTCAGGTCGCCGGCATCCCCGCCCTGCAGCTGACCCGCCACCCGTTCCGGGGCACGCAAGGGCTGGTCAAGCAGGCTCAGGACTATGTCGTCGCCGCCTGCGCCGTCGTGCTGACGGCCCCGATCGTCGCCGTCGCCGCTGCGGCCGTCGCCCTGTCGGGTGGGGGGCCGGTGCTGTTCCGCCAGGACCGGATCGGCTTCAACGGTCGCCCGTTCTCGATCTACAAGCTGCGCACCATGACCGTCGATCTGACCGACGACGGCGCGGGTGGACAGATGCGCGGCAATCCCCGCATTACGAAGATCGGCGCCCTGCTGCGGCGCACCTCCATCGACGAACTGCCGCAGTTGCTGAACGTCCTGCGCGGAGAAATGTCCATCGTCGGGCCACGCCCGCACGTCGCCGGAATGCGCATCGGGTCGGACGCCTATGCCGAGGCGGTGCGGACCTATGCGGCGCGTCACCAGATCAAGCCCGGCATCACCGGCTGGGCCCAGATCAACGGCATGCGCGGCGGCATCGACACGCTGGAAAAGGCCCAGAGAGGGGTCGAGCTCGACCTGGATTACATGCGCAACTGGTCGCTGCAGCTCGATCTCAGCATCATGGCGCAGACCCTGACGCGGCACCTGATGGGGCCGGAGGTCTTCTGACCAACCACCAGGACAGGGCCAGGACCGTCGCCAGCTCTCCCGGCGACAGCACCACCGATACCACGGGCGACACGGCCAGCAGGAAGATCGCATAGTCGAACACGGCGGCGCCGATCAGGAGCCCGCGTTGCATCGCCTCCCACGCCATCCGGATCGCGAGTAGGTGGAGCGCCAGCATCAGTCCGGCGCCGATCACCCCGTACTCGAACACCACACCCAGCCAGCCGAGATCGGACGGGAAGAAGAAGGGGGTGCCGACGATGTCGCCGAGCGTGACATTGCCGACGCGTGTCGCACTGCCGACGCCCGTGATCCAGCGCCAGGGCTCGTCGTTGAGGAAGGCGAGCGCGTGTTCCGCCTCGATCTGTCGCATCGAGAGCGAGCCGCCGAGACTGTCGACCGCATCCTGACCCAGCCACAGCACCACCGGAAGCGCCGCCGCGATCACGATCGCCGTCGCCATCATCATCGCCGGCCCCTGCCAGCGGCGCAGGCCGAGAAGGGCGCCGAGGCCTAGACCGACGATCGTTCCACCGATCTGGGCGCGCTGCTTGTAACCCAGGATCATGGCGACGAGGCCGAGGCCGATCAGCAGGGCCTTCCAGATCGCCGGCCTTCGCCAGAACGAGCGGTTGATCAGGAACAAGGCCAGGATCCCGAACATCATCGGTGCATTGATGCGACGGCCACGCTCGGCATCGCTGAGGAAGACCTTGGTGTCCTCGATCCCCTGCTGGAACAGGGCGTCGGGCGCGAACAGCCAGGCCCCGACCAGAAAACCGAAGGTGACGACCGCGAGGACGACGATCCCCTTCGTCAGGTCACGCGAACCCGGACGGATGAGCCAAAGGCAGGCAGCGGCCCCCAGGGCGCCGGTCAGGGGCCAGATCTTGGCGGTAGAGGCCAGTGCGCCGAAGACGTCGTTGCCCAGCTGGGTCACGCTGATGAAGGGCGTTACGCCCAGGAGCCAGGCGCAGGCGGCCAGCACAAGCGGCTGATAAGGCGGGTTCAGCCTCCAGATCGCGAACAGGGCCAGAGGGGCCGTCAGGACCGGCCAGGCCTTGGCCAGCAGGTAAAGCGGCAGCGCGTCGACGACATAGGCGAAGACCCCGCCGAACATCGGCAGGGCGAGGGTCACAAGGGCCGCGGGCCAGATCGGCTCAGCCGTCCCGACGATTGCCGACGGGGTCGGTCCAGCCCGAAGGACCCGACCCCTGCGCGCCGCCGTCATGCCGGACGCCGGGCCGTCCGCAGTCGCTCGACCAGGGCGATCCAGAGGATGGGGGCGGACTCGATGAAGACCCGGCGGAAATGGCCTCTCGGGTTCAGCGCCAGCCGCCAGGCCCATTCCAGCCCCCCCTCCCGCATCCATCGGGGTGCGCGACGGATGCGGCCGGTGAGGAAGTTGAGCGCGCTGCCGACGCACAGGCCGATACCGGTGACGTCGGGCGTCTCCGTCAGGCGTCGGGCCAGGTCCTCCGACTGGGGCGCGCCGGCGATCAGGAAGACGTAGCGGGCCGGATGGGCGCGAACGAAGGCGAGGCATTGTTCGACCTCCACCGGGTCGCGCCAGAAGCCGAACGATGGGGTCAGGCGGGCGACGTGGCGAAGGCCGAACCGGCGCCGGAGGGCGGCCTCCACCTCGGCGTCTCCGCCGATCAGGGTCACGGTCGCCTCGGCCGGAACCCCGATCTCGAACAGGCGGGCGACGAGATCGCTGCCCGCCGCGACGGGCAGGTCGCGGCCGAACAGAACCCGCGACAGGAGGCGCAGGATGCGGCTGTCGTTCAGCACCATCCACGCCCTTTCCTGTGGGCCTGCGAACCGGTCGTCGCCGGAGCGGGCGGCGACCACATGCTGGGCGTTGGGGGTGACGACGAAGGCGAAGGCGGCGGCGGGGTCGCGGGCGACGATCTTTGCGACGGCCGTCTCCAGAGCCAGAGGCGTGAACTCGACGCCGAGGAAACAGCGACGCGCGAAGACGCTCATGGCACGGCACCGAAGGTGTTGGCGTAGGAGACCGATCGGCTGAACGGCAGCAGCCGATTGACGTACTGGTCGATCCACAGATCAAGCTCGGCGATGCGGCTACGGGGCACGAAGACGATATCCTCCGAGGCCAGGGCGATGCCGTCGCCCGCCTCGCCGCGCTCGACGAAACGGCGCAGGTCGACGGTGCGGAGCATGGCGTCGGCGCCCGGCCTCTGGCGGATGACCACGACCTGGTCCATCCGGCTTTCGGGCGAGAAGCCGCCCGCCAGCATGACGGCCTCCAGCGTCGAGGCGCGGGCCGGGAGGGGATAGACGCCGGGCCTCTGAACCGCTCCGCCGACGATGATCCGCGCGGCGCGGGCCTCGGCGACCGAGAGGCTGACGATCGGCTGCCGCAGGCGTCGGGCGGAGGCGATCTGGATCGCCGTTTCCAGCTCGCTCGGCGTCAGGTTCTGGGCCGGGAGGCGTCCCGCCACGCGCAGGCTGACGAAGCCGTCCGGTTCGACCACGACGTCCTGGGTGAGCTCCGGCGTCAGCAGATAGTCCACCTTCAGGCGATCGCCGACGCCGAGGCGGTAGGCGGGCGCAGCGTCGCTCCAGGGCGCGAAGCGACGGGGCTCGCGCTCATGCGGACGCAGCGACTGGGTCGTGCCGCAGCCGGTCGCCATCAGCGCCAGGCCGATGACGGCGAGGCGGCGAGAGGAGATCATAGCCATCGGTAGATCGCCCCCGGGACATGATGTTTGCGGCCAGTGAAGACGAAGCCCAGCAGGTCGCCGCCGGAGGCCAGAACGACCTCACGCATGCGTCGCGCGGTCGGGGCGCGGGTGGCCTCCGCCTGGACGATCAGGAGGCTGGCGTCGGCCAGGGCATGGAGACGGCGCGCCTCGGGCATATCGAAGTCACGGGCCCCGACCAGCACGATCCGGCTGAAAGCGCCACGCATCAGGTCCAGGAAGGCGCGAGCTTCGTCCCCCGTCGCGCCAGGCGAGCCGAGCGGCGTCTGGAGCGGGTTGAGGGCGGCCCAGAGACCGGCGGAGGCGGAACGGGCGACATCGAGGCGCGACGCACCGGCGGACAAGGTCTGCACCGCCTCCCCGGCCTTGCGGCGATAGTGATCGGCGGCGTCGAGGTCGATCAGCAGGACCGGGCCGTCGGCGCGCGCGGCCATGGCCTGGGCGACGCCGAGAGCCAGCCGACATTTGGCGCCCGCGTCATCGCCGACGAACTGGAAGACCTGCAAGGAACGGCCGTCGATCTCGAGATCGAGAAGAAGACCGGCCAGCCGCGCCATGGCCGTCAGCCCGGCGTCGGAGCGAAGGTTCGAGGCGGTGGCGTCGAGGGTCATGACCGCTTCGAGGCCGAGCGAAGTTTCCGCCTCTCCCGGCGCGATGAAGACCTGTCGCAGGACGATGCCGACCGCCGTCGCAGCGATGGCTAAGGCGACCCCCAGGGCGAGGCCGGCGAGGATGAGGGTGGGGCGCAGGTCACGTCCCGTCAGGGGCGCGGTCGGCGGCTGGACGACGCGGACCGTGGTGTTGCGATCGTCGACGGCCTGATCCTCGAGCGCGGCGCCGGCGCGGCCGATCAGCAGGCTGCGATGAATAGTCTCGGAGGCGGAGCGGCTGCGCTCCAGATCGTGCAGCCTCATCTCGGCGATGCGCAGGTCGGCGACGCGGGCGCGGGCGGCGGCCAGCTGCGTCGCCAGTTCGGCCGACTGACGCTGCAGGGACGCAAGCTCGATGCCGAGCGAGGCGCGGCGCTGGACCAGCAGGTCGGCGACGGGGTTGCGGACGGTGCGGTCGCTCGATCGGATGTCCTGGGCGTTCTCGACGATCTGGGCCTGGGCGGCGGCGATCCGGGCGTCGATCTCGGCCAGTCCCGGCCAGTCCTCATTGTACTGTTCGACGATGTGGGCGCGGTCCTGACGCAGGCGCAACAGGGTGTTGCGCGCCTCGTCATTGGGGGTCGAGTTGGTCCGCTCCTGACTGTCCAGAACGCGCTCCGGCGCCGTCGCCAGCTGACGGGTCACGGCGGCCAGTTCGGCGGAGACGGCGCCGCTCCGTTCCTGCGCCTGACCCAGGCGCTGGGTCAGGGCCTCGTGCCGATCCGAGGCCAGGGCGATATCCTTATCGATGTCGAGCACGTCGTGATCGAGGCGGATCTGCTGTATCTCCCCTTCGGTCTGGCCCAGCGCGGTGTCGTAGCGGGCGATCTCGCGGTTCTGACGGTCCCGCGAAGCGTTGACGTAGAGTTCGGCGCGGCGGTCGATGTAGGCGTCGATCACGGCCTGGACCGCCGCCAGCGCCTGCTCACGATCCCCGCTGACGAAGGCGATGCGAAGGACGTTCGAGCCGTCCTCGATCTCGACCTTCAGGGCTTTGGCGAACTTCCCCATGGCCGCCGGTTCGACGTCGGGATCGCGGCCGCTCGCCTCCGCCAGTTTCATCATCGCGGCCTGGATCACCGGGTCGCTGCGGACGATCTGAACCTCGGACTGAAGCGCGCGCAGTATGGCTTCGCCGCCCTGATAGGTCTGGGGTCCGTTCAGTCCTTCCTGAGCAGCCTCGGTCGCCCCGATGCGGAGGAGAACCAGGCTGGCGGCCGTGAACTTCGGCGGGGTCAGGACCGCCGCGCCGACGCCCAGCGCCAGACCGATCAACAGACAGACCAGGATCGCCTTCAGATTGTAGAAGACATGGATCAGGGCGTCGCGCGGAGACAACAGGCCCCTCGGCGTGGCGGGCGGCTCGTCTATGGTCTGGACCAGTTGGCTCAACGCCCGACCTCAAAACATCGCCTGCGGTCCGGCGACCTCAATACACGTTTGGGTAGCATGTGATTGGTAAACGAGATGCGACCACGATCCGGAGTCCGCATGTCGCCCGCGACGCTATTCGCCCGTCTGAGAACCGCCATGCCCGTGGCCCGGATCGTCGGCTTGCTGGCCGGAGCTCGGCCGGCCGTGATCGTTTCGCTGGGCTCGCGCGGACTGGAGGCGGCCGCCAAGTTCGCCCTCTATGCTCTCGCCGCACGGGCGCTGGGCGGGCATGACGCGGGGCGGTTCTTTCTGGCGCTGGGCGTCATCCAGATCGTCTCGACACTGGCCCGGCTCGGCCTGGAGAAGCCGGTGACGCGACATGTCGCGGCCGAGCTGGCGGTGGGCGATGTCGATGCCGCGCGGCGAGCGGCGATGACGGCGGGCGGGGCAATCCTGATGGCCAGCACGGCGGCGGGGCTGGCGCTCGCGGGCGCGGCGCCGGTCATCGCCGAGCACTGGACGGGCCAGGCGGACATGGCGTCGGTCCTGATGCTCGCGGCCCTGATCATCCCGGTGCAGAACCTGGCCTTCGCCGTGGCCCATGTGCTCATCGGCCTGGAGCGGGGCGCGGCGGGGCAGATGGTGATGAACGCGCTGCCACCGGTGCTGTCCCTCGTCGCCCTCAGCCTGGGGGCGGACACCCTCAATGGGCTGCTGCTCGCCTATGCCGGGTCGTTCGGAGCTTGCGCCCTGCTGGGTCTGGGGCTGGTTGTCGCGACGCGCTGGTCGCGGCGATCTCCGCAGGTGTCGTCGGCCAGGACCCTGGACAGCCTGTGGAGCGGCGCGCGACGACTGGTCGTGGTCGATGTCTGCCAGGCGATGCTGATCACCCTCCCGGTCCTGATCCTGGGTGCGTTCGCCGCGCCGGAGGCGGTCAGCACATTCTCTCTGTGCAGCCGGCTGGCCATGCTGGTGACCATCGTGGTGCTGAGCCTGGGCGCGATGTCGGCGCCGCATTTCGCGCGGCATCATCGGCTGGGCGACTGGGCGGCGCTGAAGGCGTCGGCGGTCGAGAACCGCAGAGCGACGATCGCCCTGTGTCTGCCTCTGATCGCGGCGTTGGCCCTGGGGTCGGAGCCGTTGCTGGGCCTGCTCAGCGTGCCCGTGACGCAGGGTTTGCCGGTGCTGTTGATCCTGCTGGCGGGACAGCTGGCCTATTGTCTGTTTCCGTCGCGCGACCTGTTGCTGGCGATGGCGGGCGAGGAGCGGGTCTTGCGCCGGAACAGCCTGTGGCAACTGGCCTTCTGCATCGCCCTGTGCTTCGCGCTGACGCCCCCGTTCGGCGCGGTCGGGGCGGCCCTGGCCAGCGCCATGATCTGGATCGGCGGCGCGCTGGCGATCGCCTCGGCCGCGCGCCGGAAACTGCCTCAGCTAGACCTGTGACACAAAAGGCGGGCGACGCGCCGCATGGACGGCGATGAGGTTGCAGAAATCGTTCGGCGGTTCGGCGATCAGGACGAAGGTCTGGTCAATCAGTCGGTGGAACCGATAGCCGGCCTCGGCCAGCCGCCTCCAGGTCTCGGTCGCCGCCGCGTCCGTGCCGCCGCCAGCATTGATGTGGGCGTTGCATTCGAAGATCACGGCCGGCTTGAACCGTGCCAGAAGTCCGCGCGCACCGGCGACGACCATAGGCTCGGCGCCCTCCACGTCGATCTTGATCAGGTCGACGCGTGTGAGGTCGCAGCGCGCGATCAGGCTGTCCAGCGTCAGGGTCTCGACCGTCTCGCCCGCCTTCGCGCGGTCGTTGGCGATCAGGGAAAAGGCCTGGGGGTCGTTGCCGAGCGGGACGTGGTGCAGGATCGCCTCGCCGGCCCGGTCGGAGGCGGCGACCTTCATCGCCTCGGCCCAGCCGAAATCGTTCAGGGCGAGGTTTGCGGTCAGATGGCCATAGGCCTCGACGCCCGGCTCCAGGGCCAGAACTCGGCCGGTCGGGCCGACCAAACGCGCGGCCTTCAACGCGTAGAGGCCGATGTTGGCGCCGACGTCGATGAAGACGTCGCCCGGCGACAGCAGACGCTCCAACTGGCGCAACTCCGGCTCGACCCAGTCGCGCAGCAAAAAGGCGGTGATGGTGGTGTAGCGCAGATCCGCCGGCGCACGCATCCGCTCGCGCCCGTCGCGGGTCAGATGGAAGGTCGGATTGCGACCGCTCGCACCGGCGACCGCAAGGTGAGCGGCGCGCGACAGGACGCTGACGGGCTCGGCCCGGAAGGCGGGCTGGCTCGTCAGTTTGCGGATACGGCGGATCAAGGTCATCGGCGCTCACCATGCGGGTCGCGACCGGTTCTACAGCCCGTCGATTAACTTTAGGTTGTGTTGCAACTTCTCTTACGGCGCGAAACCGATCCGCCACGACAGGCTGGCGTGGTCCGTGATCTCGGCGCGGCAGCGGATCAGGGTGCGGAAGGCGCCGATCGGGCTGGCGTAGATGGCGGCGTCGAAATTCTCGGTCGGGGCGCAGGTCATGCCGGTCGCCTCGAAGGACGCGACCTCGCCCTGAGCGAAGCGGATGACCTGGCCGTCCGTCGTCGCGCCGCGCGAGAAGACGGGGAACTCCAGATCGATCACGGCGGCGCCCGTTACTGCGATCTCGTCGCTTCGGGTGATGGCGCCGGGCTCGAGGACATAGCGGGTCCGGATCTGCGCGCGCGCGTCGGGCCGCGGGGCCTCCTCTCCCATCCGGTCGAGTTCGTCCTGGCGATAGGAGACGGTCGTGCGTTCGCCGGCCTCCTCGATCTCGACGTCCTTGAAATAGGACAGGGGTTGCAACACCGCGCCGTCGGCCAGGGTCAGGCGCGGGATCATCTGGGGGAAGGTCTCGTCCGCCGAGCCGGACAGAACGCCGGGCGAGAAGGGGATCGGGAAGTAGGGCGTGTGCATATGCTGCGTCGGGCCGCCGTTGATCAGGGGCAGGCCTATGACCCGGTCGCCGTCGCGGTAGGTGACCAGCACGCGGTCGTGGTCCCCGCGCGCGAACCAGGTCGTCATCGAACGCGGCTGCCCGTCCAGCCACGCCGCGAACCCGGCGTCCGGGGCGGTGTTCGTCAGGCCCAGCCGGTTCCAGATCGCATTGGTGTAGATCAGCTGGTGCGACAGGCTGAGGTTCTCGCCGAGGATCCGGTGCTTGCCGCGATAGGCGTCCGTCTTTCGGCCATGGTCCCACAGGTTGACCGACCCGGTCCCGCTATCCAGCCAAAAGTCGACGTAACGGGCCGCGACGCGCGAGGAAAAGGCATAGGCCATCGCCTGCTCTTCGTCGGTCAGGACGTCGAGCGCGGCGGCGGCCGTCAGCACCTCCAGAAAGGCCGTCTCGCCATAGACTCCGATGCTGCGGCCGTATTCGAACCCCTCGCCGCGCAGGTTGAGGCGGGGCAACATCAGGTCGACGGACTTACGCAGCCACTCGCGCACTTCCGGCGGCGGCTCCACGCCGGTCTCGATGAACCGCTGGGCGATCTCGCCGATCAGCAGGACGGAGTAGCGGTCGAACCGACCCTCGCCAGAGGTCTCGTCGGCGAAACCGTATTCGCCTGAATAGTCGCGGAAATGCTGGAGGGTTTTCGCCAGCAAAGCCTCCGAGGCGGAGGCGTCCTCCCAGCCCAGGAGGAACCGCAGCCGGGCGATGCTGAAGGCCACGCCATAGTAGTTGTTGGGCAGGTCGATCAGGGTCAGGTCCGGTTCGCGCACGAAGGCGCGCCAGTCCAGCCTTTCGCGCAGACGCGCCAGTGTTTCCGGACTGATGGCCTCGTCCAGCAGGCCGGCGGTCTCCAGCTCGTGCAGGGCCGAGATAAAATAATAGATTCCCCAGCTGTCGTTGACGTCTTCCAGCGTCAGGTCGGACAGCCGACGAAACGCGGCCAGCCGCTCCGCAAAGGCGGGGTCGTCGCGCGAGGTGGCGACCAGAAGATGCGACATGCCGATGGCGATCTTGCCCGGAAGGAACTTGTCCTGGGCCTCGAAGACCTCGACCCCGTCCAGACGATAGTCCCTCCCCTCGGCGGCCAGGGCTTCGAGCAGAAGCTCGATCTGGGGACGGACGCGGTCCTCGACCGTTTGGTTCATCGGCGGCGCGGTGCGGTAGAGGACGCCGCGCTCCTGGGCGAAAGTCGCAGCCGGGACCGCCGCGATGCCGAGGACGAACGCGGCGAGAACGGGGACACGACGCATGGGACACTCTTGGAATGAAAAGGGGGGACGGCCTGCAGGCCGCCCCCCGGAGGCGTCTGCCTTAGGAGAGCAGAGGTTCACGGTATGGCGGCCTGACCGAAGCGTCAACTGGCCTTACCAATCATCTCGCAGGGCGACCTCCGATGCGGCCATCAGCAGGGCGCCGACGCCATAGAGCTGGGTGTCGGTCGCCGCGACCTGATCGGGCGCATAGCCGACCTGCTGCACCCAACCCAGACGACCATCAGCCTGGACCGCGCGATCCAGGGCCTGCCAGCCGCGCGAGACCGAAGGGCCGAAGGTCGCCTTGTCGAGCAGGCCGTGGTTCACGCCCCATGCCATGCCGTAGACGAAGAAGGCCGTGCCGCTGGTCTCGGGCGGACCGCCGGCGTCGAGCAGGGAGACGGGCCAGTAGCCCTCGGCCCCCTGCAGGCCGCGAATGCGCTCGGACATCTGCTGGAAGAGTTCGACGTAGGCGGCGCGTGACGGATCGTCGGTCGGCAGGACCTCTAGGATCTTGGCCAGACCGGCGTAGGACCAGCCGTTACCCCGGCTCCAGAAGACCTTCTCGCCGCTGGGCCCCGGCCGCCCGATGAAACGGCTGTCGCGATAGAATAGGTGATCTTCTGCGTCATAGAGCTGGGCGATCGTGGCCTGCATCTCGCGGTCGGCATGTCGCCAGTAGGCCTGTTCGCCCGTGACGCTGGACAGGGCGGCCCACACCGGCGGCGCCATGAAGACCGCGTCCGACCAGCACCAGCGGACCTGGCAGGACCGCTCGCCCCGCTCCTCGCCGAAGATCAGGGAGGCGTCGCTCGGCGCGGCGAGGACGGCGTCGAACCGGGCGCGGATCGGCGCCAGACGCTCGGCGCGCGCCTCGCCCTCGGCCCTGGCGGCCGACCAGACCCAGGCGTGACCGATGGCGTCGGCGTCGGCGTGACGCGGTCGGGGTCCGAAACCCCAGCCGTTGGCCTGGCCGTGAGCGACGACCGCGTCCGCGTAGCGCGCGTCACCGGTCAGGTCGGACAGGTCGGTCAGCCCGGCCCAGAAGGTGGCCTGGATCCAGTCGATGGGGTCTTCGGTGTGGTCTCGGAAGGTCGAGACGTAGTCGAACCTGTCCATGTGCGCGAGCTGCCAGTCGGCCACCCGACGCGCCTGGGCGACGACGGCGGGATCGGCCGCAGCCGGGCTGGCTTGGGCGCTGTCTGCGATCGCCAAAGCGAGCGCCGCCTGCGCGACGACGAGCACCTGTTTCAGTCCGAACATCTTCATCTCCCAATGCCGCTCCCGGTTGCTCCGGGATATTTTGGCCAGACCAATCTTGTCACCGGTGTCATTTCCGGTCTAGCCTGTTTTCAAGATCGCCCGGCCAACGGGCGCAAAGAAACGTCCTAGAGGGGAAATCACCATGACCACCGTATCGCTCCGCGCGGGCCGCGTCCTGCTTCTGTCGTCTGTCGCCTCGATGGCGATCACCACCGCCGCCTTCGCGCAGACCGCGCCGGACACGGCCCCCGCGCCGCAGGACGAGGAGTCCTCGGTCGACGAGGTCGTCGTCACCGGCATCCGCGCCACCCAGCGCAACTCCATCGCCGTGAAGCGCGAGACGGCGACCATCGTCGACGCCATCGTCAATGACGAGATCGGCTCCCTGCCCGACAACTCCGTCGGCGACACGCTGGAGCGGATCACGGGCGTCACCGCCGACCGGTTCAAGGGCAACGCCAATGAACTGTCGGTCCGGGGCCTCGGCCCCACCCTCTCCTTCTCGACCTTCAACGGCCGCGAGGTCTCGACAGCGGGCCCCGACCGTTCGGTCGCCTTCCAGCAGTTCCCGTCCGAGCTCGTGAACGGCGTTCTGGTCTACAAGTCGCAGCAGGCGGACTTCGCCGAGGGCGGGATCGCCGGCGTCATCGACCTGCGCTCGATCCGTCCGCTGGAAGCCACGCCGCGGCTCCAGGCCGAATACCGCGCCGTCTATCAGCCGAAGGACGACGCCATCCTGGGCCGCGACGGCATGGGCTACCGGGCCAATATTTCCTGGACCAACCGCTGGCTCGACACGGGCATCGGCGACCTGGGACTGAGCATTGGGTATCAGCATCAGGACCAGGCGGTGCCGGAGGACTATTACACCACCAACTCCGCCTTCATTCCCTGCGACACCTCGGCCAACAACCCGACCCTGATCACGGGCGCGGCGGCCCAGCAGACGGCGGCCGGAACCAGCTTCAACTGCGCCCTGCGCCCGAACCTCAGCGCCGCCAACCAGGCAGGGACCACGCAAGGCCCGCTCTATTTCGGCACCACCTCGCGGACCTTCCGCCAGATCAACACGTCCGAGACCCGCGACGGGCTGCTCGGCGCGATCCAGTGGCGTCCGACCGATCGCCTCGACTTCACCCTGGACGGCCAGTACTCGAACCGCTCCAGCCTCGAGAACCGCAACCAGCTCGCCATCACCGAAGCCGCGCGCGGCATCCGCCCCCTGATCATCGGCGGCCAGGGCAACGGTTTCTCGGACGGCGCCCTGATCAGCTACACCGGCAACTCCAACCTGGAGATTCAGCTCGAGGATCGCCTGCGCGAAGAGGAATACATCGGCGGCGGCCTGTTCACACGCTGGCAGGGTGATCGCCTGACGCTGACGGGCGATATTTCATACTCGCAGTCGCACCGCACCGAGCTGCAGAAGGCCACCAACATGCGGTCCAACCGTCGGGCGGTCTATACGCTGGACGGCACGGACGACGCGGTCCCCAGCGTGAACTTCGTCGATTTCGACGTGAACAACTCGGCGAACTTCCTGGTCGCCACGCCCGCCGCCAACACCAACTATGCCCGCTATCGTCTGGTCACCGACCGCGAGGACGCGATCGCCGCCGCCCGCGTCGACGGGACCTACGACCTGGGTGACGAAGGCTTCTTCCGCTCGATCGGCTTCGGCGCCCGGGTGTCGGAACACACGCGTGAGACAGACCTGAGCAACAACGCCGACGTCTCCATCCCGATCGCCCGCGACGGCATGACGGCCGCCCAGATCGTCGCCCAGGCCAACAGCCAGTGCCGGGTTCCGTTCGCCACCACCGACTTCATGAGCGAGTCCTCGACCAACATCCGGTCCTGGGCCCAGTTCGACAACGACTGCCTGTTCCGCGCCTATACCGGCCGCGAGACCAACCCACTGCTGGCCGACTCGCGCGGGCCGGAGGACATCGACGTCACCGAGACGATCAGCGCCCTCTATGCGATGACTTCCTTCGGGACCGACTGGGGCAATATCCCCGTCAGCGGCAATGTGGGCCTGCGCTACGTCTCGACCCAGGTCGAGGCGCGAGGCTTCCGTTCCGCCGTCACGGTCACGCCGTCGATCGCCGGTTCGGCCGCGACCATCGTCGTCGTGCCGGGCACCCTGACCCAGATCACGGGCGAGGGCGACTACGACTACTGGCTGCCGAGCGCCAACCTCAACTTCGACCTCAGCGACCAAGTCCGTCTGCGCTTCGGCGTGTCGCGCGCCATCGCCCGCGTCGGCATCGAGGAGTTCAACGTCGGCATCAACCCGATCGTCGATGCGACCGCGACCACCGTCGCCGGCGTCCTGGCCAACTCCCAGACAGGCAACCCGAACCTGAAGCCGCTGGAAGCGTGGAATTTCGACAGCTCGCTGGAGTTCTATCTGAACGCCGACACCAGCTTCTCGATCGCGCCCTATTACAAGCTGGTGAAGGGCGCCGCCTTCGATGCGGTGCAGCCGTTCACGACCTCGATCATCGCCAACGGCGTCGAGGTCACCTTCAATGCCGTCGCGCCGGCCAACGACACCGAGCAGCGCCACCTGTACGGGGTCGAGCTGTCGGCCAGCCACGTCTTCACCAATCTGCCGGGCCTGTGGAGCGGCCTTGGCGTCTCGGCGGGCTATAACTATGCCGAGGCCGATTTCGAGTTCCCCGACCCCTCGGCGGTCGCTCCCTATGTCGATCCGGCCAACCTGCGCGGCCTGTCGCGTCACAGCGGCAACGCCTCGGTCTTCTGGGAGGGCACCGGGCTCCAGCTGCGCGCCGCCTACCGTTACCGTTCGGACTATTCCAAGCCCAACAGCTCGACCAACCGGGGCGTCCAGGGCGCAGGCTATCTGAACCTCTCGGCCAGCTACCGGATCAACGAGCACATGCAGCTCAAGGCCCAGGCCCTGAACGTGCTCAACGAGCGGGACATCCTCTACAAGGCCGGCGAGGACTCGATTACCGAGGTCAGCGAAAGCACGCCCCAGATCTATGCCGGCATCGTGTTCCGGTACTGATCGCGACAGGCCGATGATCCGCTCATCCCTCCTCGCCGTCGTCATGGCCGTCGTCGCAACCGCGACGCCGGTCCTGGCGCAAACTCCGGTCTGCGAAGGCTCGATGGGCTATGCCTCGGCCTTCGACGGCCGCCGCACTTTCCTGTGGCGGCCCGACTGGCTGGAGACGGTCAAGGCGCGGATCGCCACCGACGCGACGCTCCAGCCCGCCCGCGCGGCGATGCTGGCACGCGCGAACGCCGCCCTGGCGCGGGGGCCCTACACGGTCGTCGACAAGACCCAGATGCCCGCCAGCGGCGACCGGCACGACTATATGAGCATGGGCCCCTACTGGTGGCCCGACCCGGCCCAGCCGGACGGCCTGCCCTATGTCCGGCGCGACGGTCAGTTCAATCCGGAACGCGCCACCAACGCCTTCGACCTGAGCGATCTGGAAGACATGAGCCAGGACGTCCAGGCCCTGTCGCTCGCCTATTACTTCACCGGCGATGAGCGTTACGCGACCCAGGCCGCGGCCTTCATCAAGGTCTGGTTCCTGACGCCCGAAACCCGGATGAACCCCAACTTCAACCACGGCCAGGCGGTGCCGGGTCGCGTCTCCGGTCGCGCCGAGGGGGTCATCGACGCCACCCGCCTGGTCAAGGTGGTCGAGTCGCTCGGCCTGCTGGATACGTCCACCGCCCTGACCGACGCGGATCGGGCCTCGCTGCGCGACTGGTTCGCCGACCTGGTCCAATGGATGGCCACCAGCGAGATCGGCCGCGCCGAGAAGGCCGCCACCAACAACCACGGCATCTACTACGACATGCTGATCTCGGAGTTCGCCCTCTACGCCGGGATGGACGAGGTCGCCCGGGCGATCGCCGAGCGGTTCAAGACCGCCCGCATCGCGCCCCAGTTCGCCACGGACGGCAGCCTTCCGCAGGAGCTGACGCGCACCCGGTCGCTGCACTATTCGACCTGGACGCTAACGGCCTCGTTCGACCTGGCCCAGCTCGGCCAATGCGTCGGCGTCGATCTGTGGAACTGGCAAGGCGACGACGGCCGGTCGCTGAGGAACGCGACGACCTTCATGGCCCAATGGGCCGGTCGCGAGACCGAATGGCCCTGGCCCGAACTCGACAAGACCGAGACCATGGGCCTGTACGAAGTCTTCCAGCGCGGGGCATGGGCCTGGGGCGACGCGGGGCTTGCAGCCGACGCGGCCCTGTATCGCGAACGGAACGCCGAACTCGACCTGAACCTGCGACTGCCTGCCTATGCGCCCTGAGCGATCAGATCGCCGAGCGGCGGGCCATTTCCTGGCGCCGCGCCGCGACGTCGGAGCGGGTGCGTTCCAGGGCGTCCATCTCGGTCGCCGTCAGCAGGCCCTCGATCACGCGTCCCAGATGGCTGTGCATCGCGGCGCGGGCCGCCTTCGGATCGCGCGCGATCAGGGCGTCCAGTATCTCGCGGTGATCCTCGATCAGGGGACGAACCCCAACCTGACGCGCGCGGGCCAGCATGGCCGCGCACAGGGGCGAGCGGTAGCGCAGGTCCCACAGGTTCTCGACCACCATGACGATGGCGGAGTTGCGGGTCGCCTGGGCGATGGTCCGGTGGAAGGTCCGGTCCGCCTGTTCGCCGATCGGCGAGGCCAGGGTGTTCTCGCCGACCATCTGGGCCAGGATGACTTCCAGCTCGGCCAATTCGTCATCGGTGATGGCGCTGGCGGCGAGCGCACAGGCTTCGCCCTCGAACAGGCGCCGCGCCTCGGTCAGTTCGAAGGCGCCGATATCCAGTTCCGGCGCAGGCCCCGTCGCCGGCGCTTCCGTCACATAGATGCCCGACCCCGGACGCGCCTCGACCAGGCCGCGGATTTCCAGCGCGATCATGGCTTCGCGCACTGTCGGACGACTGACGCCGAACTCTTCGGCCAGGTCCCGTTCGGACGGGAGCCGCGCCCCGACGGTGTACTGCCCTGCGGCGATCCCGGCGGCGACCGAGGTCGCGACCTGCTGATAGAGTTTGCGGGTGTCTGCGGTCGATGTGGTCATGCCGCTTTCGTTCTAGTGTCCTTGTCCGGGTCAGACCAGTGCGTCCGATCCGCTCCCCTGCTTTCGAGTATCCGATGATCGACCGTTCCCTCGCCGCCGTCCCCCCGACTTCGCCGCGCACCGCTCGCGCCACGGCGACGATCACCGACGCCCGCGTCGTCGTGACCTGCCCCGGCCGCAACTTCGTCACCCTGAAGATCACCACCGCCGACGGGACCTATGGCCTGGGCGATGCGACGCTGAACGGGCGTGAGCTGGCCGTGGTCGCCTATCTCGAAGAACACATCGTGCCCCTGCTGATCGGCAAGGACGCGCACCGGATCGAGGACATGTGGCAGTTCCTCTATCGCGGGGCCTACTGGCGCGGCGGGCCGGTCGGCATGACCGCCATCGCCGCCGTCGACGTCGCCCTGTGGGACATCAAGGCCAAGATCGCGGGCCTGCCGCTGTACCAGCTGCTTGGCGGCGCCTGTCGCGACGGGGTCACCGTCTACGGCCACGCCAACGGCTCCAACATCGAAGAGACGGTGGCCGAGGCCCTGCGCTACCGCGAACTGGGATATCGCGCGATCCGGCTCCAGTCCGGCGTGCCGGGGCTGAAGAGCACCTACGGCGTGTCGCACGACAAGATGTTCTACGAGCCGGCCGACGCCGACCTGCCGACCGAGAATGTCTGGTCGACCGAGCGCTACATGAAGACGGTGCCCGAACTGTTCGCCGCCGCGCGTGAGGCGCTCGGCTGGGACGTGCATCTTCTGCACGATGTCCACCACCGCCTTACCCCGATCGAAGCCGGGCGGCTCGGCAAGGATCTGGAGCCCTACCGCCCCTTCTGGCTTGAAGACGCCGTCCCGGCCGAGAACCAGGCCGCCTTCCGCACCATCCGCCAGCACACCACCACGCCGCTGGCCGTCGGCGAAATCTTCTCGAACATCTGGGACTGCAAGACCCTGATCGAAGAGGGTCTGATCGACTTCGTGCGGGCGACCGTGGTCCACGCCGGCGGCATCACCCACCTGCGGCGGATCGCGGCGCTCGCCGATCTGCACCATGTCAGGACCGGCTGTCATGGCGCCACCGACCTGTCCCCGGTGACGATGGCGGCGGCGCTCCATTTCGGCATGTCGATCCCGAACTTCGGCCTGCAGGAATACATGCGTCATACGGCTGAGACCGACGCCGTCTTCCCGCACGAATACGGCTTCGAAGGCGGAATGCTGCACCCCGGCGACGCGCCGGGCCTCGGCGTCGATCTGGACGAGGCGCTGGCCGCCGAACATCCCTATCGCCGGGCCTACCTGCCGGTGAACCGCCTCGAAGACGGGACGATGTTCAACTGGTAGGCCGGCCCCGGATGCCTGCCGTCGCTCCCGTACGAATTTATTCATTCCTGGTTCTTGCGGCCGTCCACGGCGTCGCCATCTTCCGCGCCGGTCTTTGACAAGTCCGCCGCCGTCTTGAGCCACGATCGTGCGCGACTCTGTCGAGTCTATTTTGGAGTCGCGCAAGGCCCATCCGGGACTTGGCGACACGGCCGCATGTGTCATGGTCGCTGCACGCATCGGGGACATCGGCCGGAAGCCCTGCTGATGACCTGTCGTTCCAATGTGAAAGACGCCTGATCCATGCCCAGCTTCGAGATCACCCGCGACGGTCCGGTCGCCCACCTGCGTTTCACCCGGCCCCAGGCGTCCAACGCCATGGACATGGACTTCTGGCGCCGCTTCGGTCCCGAGCTGAAGGCGCTCGATGCGTCGGGCCAGGTCCGCGCCCTGGTGATCTCCGGCGAAGGCAGGAACTTCTGCGCGGGGATGGACATCTCGATCTTCTCGGACGGGGCGATCCTGAACGCCGACAAGGCCAGCGACCGCCAGGCCTTCCACCAGACGGCGCGCGATCTGCAGGACACCCTGACCACGCTGGAGAAGGTGCGCTTCCCGGTCATCGCCGCGATTCAGGGGGCCTGCGTCGGCGGCGGCCTCGACCTGATTGCCGCCTGCGACATCCGGCTGGCCAGCGCCGACGCCTACTTCCGCATCGAGGAGATCAACATCGGCATGATGGCCGATATCGGAAGCCTTCAGCGCCTGCCCAAGCTGATGCCCGCAGGCGTGGTGCGAGAGCTGGCATTCACGGGCGCCACCCTGGGTGTCGAGCGGGCCGAGCGGTTGGGTCTGGTCAACGCTATCCACCCCGATGCCGAAGCGGTCGTGGCTGCCGCCCTCGACATGGCCCGGGCGATCGCATCGAAGGCGCCGCTGGCCGTCTCCGGTTCAAAGGCCGCTCTGAACCACGCCCGCGACCACACTGTCGCCGAAGGACTGGAATGGATCGCGGTGATGCAGGGTTCGCTCTGGAGCCCCGCCGACGTCATGGCCGCGATTCAGGCCCGCATGGCGCGAACCGAGGGCGAGTTCGCGCCGCTGGCGCCGCTGCGACCGTTTGACCCTGCAGTCTGAAAGCCCCGCCGACACTGAAGCCGGCGTTAAGAGTTCGTAATGATCGGCCAGAACGGCGCCCAGGGTTTGACCTGTGTCATCCGCCTGTCAAAGATGCCGCCCGCGTGACGAGGGGGCTCCATGCGATGCCCGCTCACCCCGCCTGATCGCCCTCGCGACAGGCCCTTCGGTGGAGAGAAGCCTTGGATAGACGTTCATTCCTCGCCGCGTGCGGCATTGGCGCGGGGGGGCTTCTGTTGCCCGGGTTCGCCGGACAGGCGATCGCCGCGTCGCAACTGACCGAGACGATCGAGATCGCGGTCAAGAAGCGTCTGGCGGATGCAGGCCTCAGCGCGGCAGCGGCCGCCGGTGCCACCTACTGCGACGTTCGCGTGGGCCGCTACATGCGCCAGTTCGTGATCACACGCGAAGCCAACGTCCAGAACATCGTCAACACCGAATCGACCGGCACGGGCGTGCGCGTGATCGCCGACGGCGCCTGGGGCTTCTCGGCCACCAACACCATGACGCCTGAAGCCGTGGCCGAGGCGGCTCGCCTCGCCGTCGCCATCGCCAAGGCCAACGCCAAGAACCAGACCCAGCCGGTCCAGCTGGCCCCGACGCGCGGCGTAGGCGAGATCGCCTGGAAGACGCCGATCCGTCGCAACGCCATGGAAGTGCCGATCGCCGAGAAGGTCGAACTTCTGCTGGGCGTCAACGCCGCGGCGATGAACGCGGGCGCCAACTTCGTCAATTCCCAGCTCTTCCTCGTGAACGAGCAGAAGTATTTCGCCAGCTCGGACGGGTCGTACATCGACCAGGACGTGCACCGCATCTGGGCGCCGTTCACGGTCACGGCCATCGACCAGACGACCGGCAAGTTCCGCACCCGCGACGGCCTCTCGGCCCCGATGGGTCTGGGCTACGAATATCTGGACGGCAACGCCGCCGACCAGATCGTCGCCTCCAACGGCGTGGTCAGTTACGGCATGTCCTATGACATGACCAAGGACGCCGTCGCCGCCGCCGAACAGGCGCGCGAGAAGCTGACGGCCACCTCTGTCCGCCCCGGCTCCTACGACCTGGTTCTGGATCCGAACCACCTCGGCCTGACCATCCACGAATCGGTCGGTCACCCGCTCGAGCTGGACCGCGTCCTGGGCTACGAGGCCAACTACGCCGGCACCTCCTTCGCCACCCTCGACAAGCGCGAGAGCCGCTTCCAGTACGGCTCGGACATCGTCAACCTGTTCGCCGACAAGACCCAGGTCGGGTCGCTGGGCGCCGTCGGCTATGACGACGAAGGCGTTCAGTGCAAGGAATGGAACCTGATCGAGGCCGGCAAGCTGGTCGATTATCAGGCCACGCGCGATCAGGCGCACATCCTCGGCAAGACCGCCTCGGATGGCTGCTCCTACGCCGACAGCTGGTCGACGGTTCAGTTCCAGCGGATGGCCAACGTCTCGCTGAAGCCGGGCACGACGCCGATGAAGGTCGACGACATGATCTCGAACGTCGAAAACGGGATCTACATCCTGGGTCGCGGCTCGTTCTCGATCGACCAGCAGCGCTATAACGCCCAGTTCGGCGGCACGCTCTTCTACGAAATCAAGAACGGCGAGATCACCCGGCCGCTCGAAGACGTCGCCTACCAGATGCGCACGCCGGAGTTCTGGAACGCCTGCTCGGCCATCTGCGACGAGAGCGACTACCGCATGTTCGGCTCGTTCTTCGACGGCAAGGGCCAGCCGAGCCAGGTCTCGGCCGTCAGCCACGGCTCGTCGACGACCCGCTTCGACGGCATCAACGTCATCAACACCGCGCGTTCGCTCGGTTGATCGGACCTCGGGGAAAAATCCAATGACCATCATGACGGAAGCCGAGGCCAAGACCATCCTCGACAAGGTGATCGCACTGTCGACCGCCGACGAATGCACCGCCCAGCTGGGCGGCGGCACCGAGGGCAACATCCGCTTCGCCCTCAACAACGTGTCCACCTCGGGCGTGGTCTCCGACGTCGAGCTCGGCGTCCAGGTCGCGTTCGGCAAACGGGTCGGGACGGCCACGATCAACGAGTTCTCGGACGAGGCCCTCGCCCGCGTCGTCAAGCGCGCCGAGGACCTGGCCAAACTGGCCCCTGAGAACCCCGAGTTCGTCCCGGCGGTCCAGAAGCAGACCTATCGCGCCACCGACACCTACAACGCCGCCACCGCCGCGATCACGCCGGAGAACCGGGCCGAGATCGCCCGCGCCTCGATCGATCCCTGCAAGTCGCAGAACCTGATCGCGGCCGGCTTCCTGAACGACAGCAAGGGCTTCACCGCCTTCGCCAACTCGAACGGGAACTTCGGCTACCAGCGCGCGACAAGCCTGAACTACACCTGCACGGTGCGCACCGAAGACGGTCGTGGCTCCGGCTGGGTCGGGCGCAGCCTGAAGGACGCCGGCGACTTCAACGTCGACAGCGACATCCAGATCGCCATGCGCAAGGCCTCGGCCTCTTCCGAGGCTCAGGCCCTGGAGCCCGGCAAATACACTGTCATCCTGGAGCCCGTCGCGGCCGCCGGCCTGATCTCCTTCATGTTCAACTTCTTCGGCGCCCGTCAGGCCGATGAAGGCCGCAGCTTCCTGTCCAAGGCCGGCGGCGGCAACAAGATCGGCGAACAGGTCTTCGACCCGCGCGTCACCTTCACGGCCGACCCGTGGCACGACGAAGCCCCGGTCCTGCCGTGGGACGGTGACGGCCTGCCGCGCGAGCGGATGGAGTTCGTCAAGGACGGCGTGGTCACCAACCTGAACTACGGCCGCTACTGGGCCGAGAAACAGGGCAAGACCGCCAACGCCACCCCGGGCAACCTGATCATGTCGGGCGGCACCAAGTCGATCTCGGACCTGGTTCGCGAGACCGAGCGCGGCATCCTGGTGACGCGCACCTGGTACATCCGGATGGTGGACCCGCAGACGGTGCTGCTGACCGGCCTGACCCGCGACGGCACCTTCTACATCGAGAACGGCGAGCTGAAGTATCCGCTGAAGAACTTCCGCTTCAACGAGTCGCCGGTGATCATGCTCAACAACATCGATGAGCTGGGGCGTCCGGTTCGTGTGGCGGGCGACGAGAGCAGCCTGGCCATGATGATCCCGCCGATGCGTCTGCGCGACTTCACCTTCACCTCCCTGTCCGACGCCGTCTGACTTAGGAGAGCGTGTGTCGAGTTCGAGTATGACACGCGCCGAGGCCCTTCGACTGCTGACCGGCGGCGCGCTGGGAGCCCTGCTTGCAGGCCTCCCTCGCGCCGCCGACGCGCAGGCGACCTATGATTTCTGGTTCACCCGCCTGCGCTACGATTCCGGCGACTGGGATGTGGATCAGAGGATGCCGGCCAACATCCTGACGTCCCTGGTCGACTACACCAACCTGCGGGTCGATCCCGAAGAGAGGATCGTAGCCCTGGCCGATCCGGCCATGCTGACCGCCCCCTTCTGCTACCTCGCCGGCCACAAGCTGGTGGAGTTCAACGCGGCCGAGGCGCGCAACTTCGAACGCTATGTGCGAAATGGCGGCTTCGTCTTCGTGGACGACTGCAACCACGACATCGACGGCCTGTTCGCCACCTCGTTCGAGCGTCAGATGGCCTCGATCTTCGGCACCGACGCCCTGAAGAAACTGCCCAACGACCACGGAATCTATTCGAGCTTCTTCGAGTTCGAGGACGGCCCGCCCGCGACCAGTTTTGAACTGAACGGCTGGGGCGACGACCTCATCCACGACTACCTCAAGGGCATCGAGATCGATGGCCGGCTCGGCGTCCTGTATTCCAACAAGGATTACGGCTGCGAGTGGGACTACGACTGGCGCAACAAGCGCTTCCTGGCCGAGGACAACACCAAGTTCGCGGTCAACATCATCCTCTACGCCCTGACAGCGTGACCCGCTTACCCTCCTCCCCGGAACTTCTATGACCACGCCCACCCAATCCGAGATCGACGCCAGGCTGGCCCAGCTCGGCAAGCTCAAGGCCGCCATCGGCCAGGCCATCGTCGGCCAGAACGAGGTCGTCGAACAACTGCTGATCGGCCTCCTCGCCGGCGGCCACTGCCTGATCGAGGGCGTGCCCGGCCTCGGCAAGACGCTTCTGGTCCGCACGCTGGGTCAGGCCCTGCATCTGGAGTTCCGCAGGGTACAGTTCACCCCCGACCTAATGCCGTCGGACATCTTGGGCACCGAGGTGCTGGAGGAGGATCACGGCACCGGCCATCGATCTTTCCGTTTCCAGCCGGGCCCGGTCTTCACCAACCTGTTCCTCGCCGACGAGCTGAACCGCACCCCGCCCAAGACGCAGGCCGCCTTGCTCGAAGCCATGCAGGAGCACACGGTCTCCTACGCCGGCGTGACCCACAAGCTGAACGAGCCCTTCTTCGTCTTGGCGACCCAGAACCCGCTCGAACAGGCCGGCACATACCCCCTCCCCGAAGCCCAGCTTGACCGCTTCCTGCTCAACATCCGCGTCGGCTATCCTACGGCCGAGGAAGAGCGCGCCATCCTGGTCGCGACGACGGGCTCAGGCATCGGCGCCGTGCCCCAGGTCATGGTCGGCGAGGACATCGTCGCCCTGCAGAAATGGGTGCGCGACGTCTATGTCGGCGAGGCCCTGCTGACCTGGATCACCGATCTGGTCCGCGCCACCCGCCCCTCGGCCGAAGCTCCCAAGGCGGTTCAGGACTACGTCCGCTGGGGTGCCGGTCCGCGCGCGGGTCAGGCCCTGGTCCTGGCCGCCAAGGCGCGCGCCCTGCTGCACGGCCGTCTCGCCGCGACGCGCGAGGACGTCGTCGCCTTGGCGGCCCCGGTCCTGCGTCACCGCATCCTGCTGTCCTTCGCCGCCGAGGCGGAACGCAAGACGGCCGACGACGTCGTCGCCGCCCTGGTCGCCGCCCTGCCCGCGCCCAAGCCCGACTGATCAGGCATGTCGCCGCTCGACCTGCCCCCGGAGTTGCGCAGCCGGCTACGCCGCCTGTCCATCGTCCCGCGTCGCGCGGCGGTGCTGTCGGCGTCCGGGATGCACGACAGCCGCAACAAGGGCGGCGGGCTCGAGTTCGCCCAGTACCGCGCCTATGAGCGCGGCGACGACCTCAGAGCCATCGACTGGAAGCTCTACGCCCGGTCGGACAAATTCTTCGTCCGCGACGCCGAGCGCGAGAGCCCGGTCGCCATCTGGATCGTCCTCGACGCCAGCGCCTCCATGGCCCAGGTCGACATCGCCCGCCCCGACTGGTCCCGTTTCGACGCCGCCCGCCGCCTGACCGCCAGCCTGATGGAAATCGCCCTCTATCAAGGCGACCGGTTCGGGCTGGTTGTCGAGAGCGCCAGCGGTCCCATGGTCCTGTCGCCCGGCTCGGGCGGCCGTCACCGCGACCGGGTCCTGATGAGCCTCGCTCCGCTGAAGGCCTCGGGCGCCGCCGACTGGACCCGCGACGTCGGCGTGTTCGGCGAGCAGATGGGCGCGCGCGACATCATCGTCGTCCTCACCGACGGCTTCGACGAGGGCTGTATCGCCACCGCCGAACGCCTCGCTGCCTCGGGCCGCGACATCTGCCTGATCCAGATCCTGACGGGCGACGAGCGCGACTTCCCCTTCGAGCAGGGCTACCGCTTCCACGATCCGGAGACGGGCGCCGAACTGTTCGGCGACGGCCGCGCCCTGCGCGCCGACTTCATCGCCCGTTTCGCCGCCGCCCGCGCAGCCCTCGCCGCCCGCCTCGAATCGCGCGGCATTCGCCACGTGGAGCACTTCATCGACGAGAGCCCGGACATTCCGATCCGTACCCTGTTCCGCCCGACCGGTCGCTGATGAGCCCGGCCCTTCTCCTCCCCGCCGGCCTCGCCGCGCTTCTGGCCCTGGCGATTCCGGTCGTCATCCACATCGCGCGCCGCACCGAGAGCCGCACCGTCGACTTCGCCGCCCTGCGCTGGCTCGACGCCGCGCCCAAGCCGCGTCGCAGCCTGATGATCGACGAGCGGCTGCTGCTCGCCGCCCGCCTGATTCTGCTTACGCTGATCGCCCTGTGGCTGGCCGCACCGGTGCTGTGGAATGCCGCCGACGATCGTCCCGTCGTCGCCATTGCGCCCGGCTCCGACGCCGCAACCATCGCCGCCGCCACGGAGAAGGGCGACCGCGTCGTCTGGCTGGTGCCCGGCTTCCCTGAGCACGGTGCCATTGGCCCCGCCGCACCCGATGATGTGGTCAGCCTGATCCGCCAGCTCGACGCCGAACTGCCGCCGGGGGCACCGGTCAAGCTGGTCGTTCCCGCGACCCTGGACGGTGTCGACGCCGAACGCCCCCGACTGTCCCGCCGCGTCGAATGGACCATCGGAGCCGGGGTCCCCGCCCGCCGCGTCCCCGCGCCTCGCCCCATCGCCCTGACCGTCCGCTCTGCCCCGGAAGCCGAGGACGCCGTCCGCTATTTCCGCGCTGCCGTTGCGGCCTGGACGCCCGCCGACGCCACGCCCGACTTCGACGCCGAGCCGATCGATCGCGCCGTGCCCGGCAGCGCCCGCCACCTGATCTGGCTCGGGGCCGGCCCCGTCCCGGCGCCCGTCGAAACCTGGGTCCGTGACGGCGGCGTCATCCTGACCGCGCTCGAAGCCCGCATCCCCGTCGAGGGCGAGACCGTCCCCGTCTGGCGCGGCACGGCGGGCGAGCCCCTCGCCGTCGCCGGTCGCCTCGGACGCGGTCGGGTCATCCGCTTGACCCGCGCGCTGGAGCCTGCCGCCATCCCGCAGCTGGTCGAGCCCGGCTTCCCGGACGTGCTCGCGGCCATGCTCGACCCGCCCCCCGCGCCCGCCCGCGTCGCCGCCGCCGACCACGCGCCCCTGACCGGCGCGGCCCCCTACGATCAGCCGCCGCTCGACCTGCGGCCCTGGCTGGCCTTGCTGATCGCCCTGGTCTTCGCCGGTGAGCGGTATCTGGCCACCCGTCGCCAGAGGGCGGTCGCGCCATGACCGCCGCGCCCGTCCTGCTGAACCACCAGAGCGCGGCCCGCACCCG
The DNA here is from genome assembly GCF_058681135.1 of Brevundimonas sp. FV1ye28. Lineage (NCBI taxonomy): Bacteria > Pseudomonadati > Pseudomonadota > Alphaproteobacteria > Caulobacterales > Caulobacteraceae > Brevundimonas > Brevundimonas sp. FV1ye28. Next base: position 1,719,498 of record NZ_CM178731.1, read on the forward strand.
CGCCGGTCTGGACACGGCCGCCCTCGGCCTGCCCGCCGTCCTCGTCGTCGTGGCCCTCGGCTGGCGCCTGTCCGGCGGGACCGGCGCAGTCGTCGTCGCCGTCCTCGGTCTGATCGTCCTCGCCGCCGTCGCCGTCTGGCGTTCGCGCCGCTTCGACCTCCGTTGGCTGATCGGCGAACTCGATGCCCGCATCCCCCGCTTCGAGGACTCGACCAATCTGCTGTTCCGGGACCGCGCCGACCTCGCGGGGCTCGCCGCCCTCCAGCGCGACCGCCTCGAAAGCCGGGTGCACGAGGCCGCAGCCGTCGACCTCCGCCCCGGCTGGTCCCAGCGGCCCATCGCCGTCGCCTGGGGCGCGGCCGTCATCCTGATCGCCGTCATCCTGTTCTGGCCGGCCTCGAACGGAGCCGACACCAGGTCAGCCGCCGCCGCCCGTCCCGCCACCGCCGCCAATCCTCCCGTCCTGACCGGCGCCCGTCTGCGCATCACCCCGCCCGCCTACACCGGCCTGCCCGTGCGCGAGCAGACGGCGCTCGACGCCCGCGTGCCCGAGGGCTCCCGCGTCGAATGGCTGATCGACTTCGCGCCTCAGCCCAGCTCCGCCGGTCTGGAGTTCCCGGAGAACACGCCCGTCTCCCTGATCCGTGACGGCGCCCGCTGGACCGGCGCCCGGATCGTTGATCGGCCCCTGCTCTACCGGATCGAGGCGCCGGGTCTGGCCCAGCAGCGCCTCAACCGCCTGGACGCCGTCGCGGACGCCGAGCCCGTCGTCCGTCTGGTCGAGCCGCAAAGCCAGCTGATCCAGCTGACCCCCGGTCAGACGACCTGGACCCCGGTGTTCGAGGCCAGCGACGACTACGGCGTCATCGAGACCGGGACCCTGCGCATCACCGTCACCAAGGGCGACGGTGAGAACATCACCTTCGAACAGCGCACCATGCCAGTGCGTGGCCAAGGCTCGGCGAAACAGATGCGGTTCTCGACCGCGCTGAACCTTGCGCGCGAAGGCATGGCGGCGGGCAGCGACCTGATCGTCCAGCTGGTGGTCACCGACAACCGCAACCCCGAGCGCCACACGGTCGAGGGCCCCAGCGTCATCCTGCGTTGGCCCACCAACCTCGCAATGGCCGAGGGGCTGGACGGCATGGCGATGCGCGTCATGCCCGCCTATTTCGCCAGCCAGCGCCAGATCATCATCAATGCCGAGGCTCTGATCGCGCGTCGCCGCACCCTGACGGGCGATCCTTTCATGGACGCCTCCAACGTCATCGGCGAGGAACAGGCCGTGCTGCGCCTCCGCTACGGCCAGTTCATGGGCGAAGAAGCGGAGGGCGGCGGTTCGAGCGGCGGCAGCATCGCCCTGCCCACCGCCGACGAACCGGCTCGGCCCGCCTTGCCGACCGCCGATGATCCCGCGCCCGCCCGCCCCGCCGCCCATGACGATCACGACGACCATGAGGGCGAGGACCACGCCGACGAACCGGCCGGAGGGGCCATGGGGGCCGAGGTCGATGTGCTGCACGAGTTCGGTCACGCCCACGACGACCGGGACGTGGCGACCGTGTTCGAACCCCGCACGCGCTCGGCCCTCGCCCGCGCGCTCGACGCCATGTGGGCCTCCGAACGCGAGCTGCGTCAGGGACGACCGGAGCAGGCCCTGCCCCACGCCAACGAGGCGCTGGAACTGCTGAAGGAGGCCCAGCAGGCGACGCGTATCTTCCTCGGCCGGGTCGGATCGGACCTGCCGCCGGTGGACTTCTCGCGGCGTCTGACCGGCGAGCGCGAGGGGATCGTGGCGCGCGACCCCGAACGGCCGGACCGCCCCGCCGCCGACGCCGTGGCCGCCGACGCCTGGCGGGCGCTCGAGGAACGGCCGGGCTCCAGCGCGGCGCCGCTCGCCCTGGGCGCTCTCGACCGCTGGGCGCGCGAGAACGGCGGCCGCCTCGCCGACCCGCTGGCCCTGCGCGCCGCCATCGACACGGTGCGCAACGAGCCCGCCTGCCTCGCCTGCCGCCGTCGCCTGCGCGCCCTGTTGTGGACCGCCCTGCAGCGCCCGGCCCCCGCGCCCGGCCGTCGCGAGGCCCCCCGGGCCCGCGGTGAGCGCTATCTGGACGCCCTGCGATGAACCTCGCCAGCCCCACCTTCTGGACGGCCCTGGTCATCGTCGCGGCGGTGATCCTGAGCATCGTGCGCCTGATTTTGTGGCACAGGAGGGCCGAGACCCGGGGACCGCGCTGGCGGACCGCCGCGCTGATCGGGCTCAATGTCCTGGCGGGTGCGCTGCTGTGGCTGACCCTGAACCCGCCCGCGTCGATCGTGCGCACCGGGACGCTGATCGTCGCCACGGCGGGAAGTCCCGGAACGATCCCGACCGCGTCGGGTGATGTCCTGGTGGCATTGCCCGAGGCCGGGCCGATCCCCGGCGCGACCCGCGTTCCCGACCTCGCCACGGCCCTGCGCCGCTATCCGACCCCGGCGCGCATCCGGATCCTCGGGCAGGGTCTGACGCCGCGCGACCAGTCGCCCCTGCCTGTGCCGGTCGCGTTCGCGGCGCCGCCCCTGCCGCGCAGCTTCACCGACCTGTCCATCCCCGAGCCGACCGCCCCCGGCGCGACCTTCGTGGTCGGCGGACAGGTGGGGTCGGTCGCCGCCGGGAGCGTCGAACTGATCGATCCTGCCGACGAGGTCGTGGACACCGCCCGCATCGTCGCCGGAGAGCGGTTTGCGCTGACGGCCGCCACCCGCGCGCCCGGTCTGGCCTTGTTCACCCTGCGGCTGCGCGATCCGTCGGACGTCGTGATCGAGCAGATCGCCGTGCCGGTCGAGACCGTGGTCCAGACCCCGCCCCGTGTCCTGGTGCTGGCCGGAGCGCCGGGCGCGGAGACCAAATACCTGCAGCGCTGGGCCGAGGATTCCGGGATCGAACTGAGCGTCGATATCGACATCGGCGGCGGGATCCAGCTCGGCGATCCGCCCCTGCCGCTGACCGCCACCACGTTCGGCGACCTCGACCTGGTCGTGCTCGACGACCGTCGCTGGGAGGCGCTGAGCGGAGGGCAACGCGCGGCCCTGACGGCGGCCGTCAATGGCGGCATGGGGCTGTTGCTCCGTCCGACCGGCCCGCTTTCGGCCGCGACGCGTCGCGACTGGGCGGGGCTGGGAGCCAGGCTGACGGGCGGCGACGAGGCCGTGCCCTTCCGGCTGGATCCGCCGGAGCAGGCCGCTGTCGATACCGACGTTCCCGCCGATCTCGAGGAGGCCGACGCCCTGCCTGAATTGGCCCGCCGCGACCTGACCGACGAAGGCTCCGGTGCCGTCGCCTTGCTCCGTGACGCCGACGGAAACGCCCTGGCCAGCTGGCGCACGCGCGGGCGTGGTCGGGTGGGGGTCTGGACGGTGACCGACAGCTATGCCCTAGTCCTGATCGGACGCCCGGATCGCTATGGCGAGATGTGGAGCGCGCTGTTCTCGGAGATCGGGCGCGCCGGGGATGACAGCCGGGCCGAGGTCCTGGGCATGGCCCGCGCCGGCCAACGGATCGCCCTGTGCCGGCTCGACGGCGAGGCGAACGTCCTGGGCCAGGACGGCCGCGCCCACGGCCTGCGGATCGACCCGGCGACCGGCGACCGCGCCTGCGCCGCCTTCTGGCCGGAGCAACCGGGCTGGCACGTCATCCGCGACGGCGAGGACCGCCAGACGCCCTTCTATGTGCAGCCTGCCGATGCGGCCCCGTCGCTGGTTTTGGCCGCCGATCGGTCGGCGACCCTGGCGCTGGCGGGGACGGCGCCCACGCGGGCGGCGCCGGCTTCGACCTCCCAAGCCCCCGGTTCGCCCTGGCCGTGGTTTGCGGGACTTCTGGTGGTGCTGTCAGGCCTGTGGTGGCTCGAGCGGAACAGGGACATCGGCGGCTGGGTCCGGTCCCTGCGAGCACGGCTCACGCGTCGCTAGACCGGACTTGCCGCGCGACTCCGAAAATAGACTCTACAGAGTCGACAGAGTCGCGTCGGTTCCGATGGGGAGACGATGAGACCTGTCAAAGACCACACGCGTCAGATGGGAGGATCTGCTCCGGGTGCAAGGCAGATCGCGGAATAAATTCGCAGATGTCGGTTTCGCACCGTCGCCTCCGGCGGGTAAAAGTTACCCGCCGGAGATCGATCGGACCTAGTGGGAACCGGCTGCCGGAGCGGTCGGGCTCTTGATCGTCTGATCGAGCCAGCGGGTCATCTCCCACAGGGTGTGACCGACGGATTCCCGTGCGCGATAGCCGTGGGCCTCCAGCGGCAGGACCACGTAGCGGACCGTCGCGCCATTGCCCTTCAGCGCCGCATAGAAGCGTTCCGACTGGATCGGGAAGGTGCCCTGGTTGTCGTCCGCCTCGCCGTGGATCAGCAGGATGGGCTCGTTGATCTTGTCGGCATAGGCGAAGGGCGACATGGCGTTATAGGTCTCCGGCGCCTGCCAATAGGTCCGCTGCTCGGCCTGGAAACCGAACGGCGTCAGGGTCCGGTTATAGGCACCCGAGCGGGCGATGCCGGTCGCGAACAGGTCGGTGTGGGCCAGGAGGTTGGCGGTCATGAAGGCGCCGTAGCTGTGGCCGCCGACGGCGATCCGGCCGCGTTCCGCCACGCCCATCTCGACCACCGCATCGACCGCCGCCTTGGCCGAGGCGCTGAGCTGCTGGATGTAGGTGTCGTTCGGCTCGGCCCCGTCCGCGCCGACGATCGGCATGGAGGGGTCGTCCAGCACGGCATAGCCCTGGGTCAGCAGGAACAGGTGGCTGGACCCGCCGGGCCGCACGAAGCGGTTGGCGGTATCGACGACCTGACCGGCCACGGCGGCGTCGGTGAACTCCGCGGGATAGGCCCACATGACCAGAGGCAGAGGACCGTCGCGGTCCTTGTCGTAGCCGGCGGGCAGATACAGGGTCCCCGACAGCTGCACCCCGTCGTCGCGGGTGTAGGTGATCAGCTGCTGGGTCACCCCGGCCAGCTGTGGCGCGGGATCGGGGAAATTGGTCAGCGGCGTCACGTCGCCGTCCAGATCGCGGATGCGCAGGTTGGCGGGTTCGGTGCGGCTCTCGCGCACGGTCACCAGACGACGACCGTCCTCGTCCAGCAGGCCCACGACGCTCTCGTACTCGCCGCTGGCCGATTGCCAGATGCGCTCGGTCTGACCGGTCGCCAGATCGAGCGTGCCGAGGAAGGGATACTCGCCCTCTCGCGTGGCGCCGTCGCCTTCGACGAAGACCCGCGAGCCGTCGGGCGTGAAGGCGATCACCTGACGCCCGGCGGCGTTGGCCTCGGTCGCGATCGTGCCCGGGTCGTTGTAGCGGTCCTGATAGTTACGATCGACGATGACGCGGCCGGTTCCCGGGTTCGACGGATCGACGACCGAGCGGGTCTCGTGGCGGGTGTTGAACCACTGGGTCCCGACCACGGCGACGTCGGAGCGGCCCCAGGTCACGCCGGCATAGCGTTCGGGCAGGTCGATCAGGGTGGTCGGCTGGGCCGTGAAGGGCGCGTCGAGCATCAGGACGCGGTCGCGGACCGCCGCCTGCGTCCTCGGATCGCCGCCGTCCTGAGCCTCGGCCCAGACCAGGGTGGCGGGGGTGTCGGCGCGCCACTGGGCCGCGCGGGGGCCGGTCTCGACCGCGTCGAAGGGCGGCGGGATGTTGTCGCGCAGCGGCAGTTCGGCGACCTCATGCACGACCCGGCCGGTCATGTCGGTCACGGTCACGTCGCCCGGGAAAAGGCGCGCAGGCACGACGTAGGAGTAGGGCCGCTTGGCCGTCGTCTGCAGCAGATACTGACCGTCCGGCGACACCGAGGCACCCAGGATGACGCGGGGTTCGCCGATGGTGCGGGCCGCGCCGCTCAGCGGAACGACGGTCAGTTGCGCGGTGAAGTAGTGGTCGAACAGGGCCTCGTCTCCGGCGTTGCCCAGAAGGTCCTGATAGGTGCGCACCGCTGCGGCCCGGCCGCCGCTGGTCTCGGCCACTGTAGGCCCGGTCGGTGCGACCGTGACGTCGGGCGCCGCTCCGCGACCGGCGGGCACCGCGCGGACCAGAAGGCCCGAGCTGTCGGGCAGCCAGCTCATGCCCGCACCCGTGGCGGCATTGACCCGCGCGCCGAAGACCTCGCGCGCCGTGGCCGTCGCGACGTCGGCGACCCACAGGGCGAGGCCTTCGGGCTGATCCATCAGGAAGGCGACCGACCTGCCGTCCGGCGACCAGGTCTGGCCGGTGATGCGCGCGCCGGCCGGCAGGGCGACAGGCCGGGCCTGTCCGCCTTCGACCGACTGGAAGCTGAGCCCCGTGACCCAGGCGATGCGGCTGTTGGCCGGTCCGTTGTTGCGCGGATTGATCCGGTAGCCGCCCAGACGCAGCATCGGCTCGGCCAGTTCGGCGATCGTCGGCAGGTTGGAGCGCTGGAACAGGGCCAGGGTCTTCTGGTCCGGGCTGACGCTGGCGGCCGGCGTCGGGCGGGCATCCAGGATGTCGGCTATCGGCGCCGGCGGCTGTTGATACGTCAGAGCGCCTGGAGCCTGGGCCCCACCGGCGGTCTGGGCCAGAGCCGGCGATGCGAACAGCATCAGCACGGCGGGCGCCACATGGCGCATCAATCGCATCTTCATCGGAAACTCCGGGCCTGGAAAAGGGTCGGGCGGGACACTAGCGGGGCTTTTCAGCGCGGTCATCACGGCAAACCATCCTTCCCGTGCGATCAAAGAGTTTCTAAAAGCGGCCCACAAAAGATGGAGGCGCCGCCCCGTGCCGATTTCGCCCGACGTTCTGTCCCTGATCGGCTCCACGCCGATGATCCGCCTGCGCGCCGCGTCCGAGGCGACGGGTTGCGAGATCCTGGGCAAGGCAGAGTTTCTCAATCCCGGCGGATCGGTGAAGGACCGCACGGCGCGCGGCCTGATCCTGGATGCAAAGGCGTCCGGCGCGCTGCGACCCGGCGGGACCATCGTCGAAGGCACGGCGGGCAATACCGGCATCGGCCTGGCCCTGGTCGGCGCCGCGCTCGGCCACCCGGTCGTCATCGTCATGCCGCGCAGCCAGACCGAGGAAAAGAAACAGGCCGTCCGCCTGCACGGCGCCAGGCTGATCGAGGTCGATCCCGCGCCCTTCGCCAGCCCCAACCATTTCGTCCATTTCTCGCGCCGCCTCGCCGCCGAGCTGAACGACAGCGAACCGCATGGCGCCTGGTACGCGGATCAGTTCGACAATACGGCCAACCGCCGCGCCCATGTCGAAACCACCGGCCGCGAGATCTGGGACCAGACCGGCGGGCGGATCGACGGCTTCGTCTCGGCGGCGGGATCGGGCGGGACCCTGGCCGGGGTGTCGGAAGCGTTGAAGTCCCGCAACCCCGCCATCCGCATCGCCCTGGCCGATCCGCCCGGCGCCGCCCTGTTCAGCTGGTTCACCGAAGGCGTGCTGAAGGCCGAAGGATCGTCGGTGACCGAGGGCATCGGCGTCAACCGCATCACCGGCAATCTGGAAGGCCTGGCGATCGATCACGCCTTCCGCATCGAGGATGCCGAGGCCCTGTCGATCGTCTTCGCACTGGCCAGGGACGAGGGCCTGACCCTGGGTCCGTCCAGCGGCGTCAACATCGCCGGGGCCATGCGCCTGGCGCGCGAGATGGGGCCGGGCCACACGATCGCGACCCTGCTGTGCGACCACGGCCAGCGCTATGCGGGCAAGATCTACAACCCCGCCTTCCTCCGCTCGAAGGGCTTTGAGGTTCCCGGCTGGCTGGAGGGGGCGTGAGCGCTTCCGACACCGACGCCCGCCGTCTGCCGCCGCTCAATGCGCTGAAGGCGTTCGAGGCCGCGGCCCGGCGGCTGAGCATCTCGCTGGCGGCCAAGGAACTCGGCGTCACGCCCGGCGCCGTCAGCCAGCAGATCAAGGTGCTGGAGGATCATGCCGGGGCTCCCTTGTTCCGCCGCGAAGGCGGGGCGGTGGCCCTGACCGAACTCGGCGTCCGGCTCCTGCCGGTCCTGCGCGACGCGTTCGAACAGCTGAAGCGGGCGGCCGACATCGTCTATGGCCCGGCCGGGCGTCGGTCCCTGGCCGTCAGCGTGCCGCCGTCCTTCGCCGCCCGCTGGCTGGCGCCGCGCATGGTGCGGTTCTCGGCCGATCACCCGGAGATCGAGGTCTGGGTCTCCGCCGACATGCAGCTGGCCGATGTCGCCGGGGGTCGGGTCGACGTCGCCGTCCGCTATGGCACGGGCGGCTATCCGGGCGTGCGGTCCGAGGTCCTGCTGGAGGCCGGCGTCATTCCTGTCTGCAGCCCCGCGCTCCTCACCGGCAAGCGGCCGCTGCGAAAGCCCGCCGATCTGGCCGATCACACCCTGATCCATGTCGGCAACGGGCAGGTCGAGGAGCCGCGTCCCGATTGGAAGGCCTGGCTGAAGACCCGCGGCGTGACCGGCGTCGACGCCTCCGCCGGCTCCCGCTACGACCAGACCGCCTTCGCGATCGAGGACGCCGCCAACGGCCGCGGCGTGGCCCTGGCGCCCCGCGCCTTCGTCGCCGCCGACCTGGCCTCGGGGCGGCTGGTCACGCCGTTCGCCGACGGCTACCTGGCCACCGACATGGCCTATCACGTCCTGACCCGGCGCAACGGCGGCCGCGATGAGGCCCGCACCTTCGTCGCCTGGCTGCGACGCGAGGCCGAGGACGATGACGGCGCCGTCGACGAACTGTAGGAGATGCCCATGACTGTTCCGGATCGAGGCGTCGTCATCGTCGGCGCGGGCCATGCGGGCGGCACCGCCGCCGCCCTGCTGCGCCAGTACGGCTATGACAAACCTATCGTCCTGATCGGCGAGGAGCCGCTGATCCCCTATCAGCGCCCGCCCCTGTCCAAGGCCTGGCTGAAGGGAGAGGCGGATGGCGACAGCCTCGCCCTGCGCCCGCTGGAATTCTACGCCGAGCACGGCATCGACCTGCGCCTCGGCGTCGAGGCGAACGGCATCGACCGCACTCACCAGTCGGTCAGCCTGTCGGACGGGTCGAGCCTCGCCTACGACCACCTGATCGTGGCGACCGGCGCGCGGGCCCGTAGGCTCGACGTCCCCGGCGCTGACCTGACCGGCGTCCACGTCCTGCGCACCGCCGCCGACGCCGAGGCGATCAAGGCCCAGCTCGGCGAGGGCCGCACCCTGGCCGTCGTCGGCGGCGGCTATGTCGGGCTGGAAGTCGCCGCCTCCGCCCGCGCCCTGGGGGCTGAGGTCGTGGTGCTCGAGCGGGAGCCGCGCTTGCTGGCCCGCGTCGCCTGCGATGTCCTGTCGACCTTCTTCCAGACCTATCACGAGGATCGCGGCGTCCGCTTCGAACTGGCCGCCGACGTGACCGGCTTCATCGGCGACGGACCGCGCGTCTCGGGCGTGACCCTGGCCGACGGCCGCACCATCGTCTGCGACGCGGCCGTCATCGGCGTGGGCGCCATCCCCAACGACGAGCTGGCCCTCATCGCCGGGCTGGAGGTCCAGGGCGGCATCCTCGTCGATCTGGAGGCTCGCACCTCCGACCCCGCCATCTTCGCCATCGGCGACGTGACCCGCCGCCCCATGCCGATCTACGACCGCCTGTTCCGCATGGAGAGCGTCCCCAACGCCCTGGAACAGGCCAAGCAGGCCGCCGCCGCCATCACCAGCCGCCCCGCCCCCGCCGGCGAAACGCCCTGGCAATGGTCGGACCAGTACGACCTCAAGCTCCAGATCGCCGGCTATCCGTTCGACAGCGACCGCATCATCGTCCGCGGCGACCCCGCGACGGCCAGCTTCGCCGTCTTCCACCTGTCAGGCGACAAGGTTCAGGCGGTCGAGGCCATCAACGCCCCGCCCGAGTTCATGATGGGCAAGAAGCTGATCGGCGAGCGCAGGGCGGTGGATGTGGAGAAGCTGGCGGACAAGGCTGTGTCGATGAAGGAGGTGGGGGTCTAGCGTTCCGCTGTATCGCTCTTGCCCGCGACGCGGCCTGTCGTTAGCGCTGCCGGACACGGGAGACTTCGCTGTGCTGGACGCCACGCGGGCCTATGGCCTCGACTTCATCTTTCCAGAGCGTGACACCGCCGTCGGCGCTTCGCTGAAGGGTTTCGGCGAGTTCGCCCGAGCCGAAAGCGATCTGATCAGCGAGTATCTCGCCGTCGGCAATGGCGGGCTCGTCGATGTCGGCGCCAACATCGGAGCGGTCTGCCTGCCGGTTGCAAAGCGACACCCCGATCGGCCCGTGCTGGCGATCGAGGCGCACCGCGGCCTGGCCCAGATCCTGTCCGCCAACGCCTTCGGAAACCGTCTGCACAACGTCCAGGTCCTGAACGCGGCCGCAGGCTCGGGACGCGGCATCATCGACTTTCCCAGCGCCCCTTTGAACGCAGCCGGCAATTTCGGGACCCTGGCCGTCAGCCAGGCGACCGACGAGACAGCTCAGGCGACCCTGATGCTGCCGCTCGACGAACTGGTCCCGTCGGACACGGCCTTCATCAAGATCGACGTCGAGGGCTTCGAGGCCGAAGTTCTAAAGGGAGCCGACGGGACCCTGGCCGAGACGAAGCCTGTCTGGCTGATCGAGATATCTCATATGAACAAGCCCGCCAGCCGCGCGACGATCACGACGATGCGAAACGCCGGCTACAGCCCGCATTGGCTGTACTCGCCGTTCGTCATGGCCCAGCCGCTGAAGCACAGCAGTCAGACGCCGCCAAACAAGGGCGACTACAGCGTCCTCGCCCTGCCTCCGGGCGCGCCCAACCTATGGGACTTGCCCGCGATCGAAGGCGAAACCCCCGAGTGGCCCACCAGCCGCAAGGCCTTCTCCTTCTTCAGCCGCTACGGCTACTGACGTCGGTCGGGAGGCCTCACAGCCCCTTCACGATCCCCTCGACCATCTTCTTGGCGTCGGCGAACAGCATCATCGTGTTGTCGCGGAAGAACAGTTCGTTCTCGACGCCCGCGTAACCCGCCGCCATGCCGCGTTTGATGAACAGGACGGTGCCGGCCTTCTCCACGTCCAGGATCGGCATGCCGTAGATGGCGCTCGTCGGATCGGTCTTGGCCGCCGGGTTGGTCACGTCGTTGGCGCCGATGACGAAGGCGACGTCGGCGGTGGCGAACTCGGCGTTGATGTCCTCCAGCTCGAACACCTCGTCATAGGGGACGTTGGCCTCGGCCAGCAGGACGTTCATGTGGCCCGGCATGCGGCCGGCGACGGGGTGGATGGCATATTTTACCTCGACGCCCTCCTCCTTCAGCTTGTCGGCCATCTCGCGCAGGGCATGCTGGGCCTGGGCCACGGCCATGCCGTAGCCGGGCACGATGATGACCTTGGACGCGTTCTTGAGGATGAAGGCGGCGTCGTCGGCCGAGCCCTGCTTGACCGGCCGCGTCTCGACGCGCGCCTCGCCCGCCGGTCCGGCATCGCCGCCGAAGCCGCCCAGGATCACCGAGATGAAGCTGCGGTTCATGCCCTTGCACATGATGTAGCTGAGGATCGCGCCGGAGGACCCGACCAGGGCGCCGGTGATGATCAGGGCGATGTTCTCGAGCGTGAAGCCCAGCGCCGCCGCGGCCCAGCCGGAGTAGGAGTTCAGCATCGACACCACGACGGGCATGTCCGCCCCGCCGATGGGTATGATCAGGGTCGCGCCCAGGATCAGGCTGATGGCGAACACGCCCCAGAAGGCCCAGATCGCCGTGCCGCCCGTCCCGATCAGGATGCCGATCAGGAAGACCAGCCCCAGCGCCAGACCGATGTTGATCAGGTGCCGCGCGGGTAGGAGGATCGGTGCCCCCGACATGTTGCCGTTCAGCTTGGCGAAGGCGATCACCGAGCCGGTGAAGGTGATGGCCCCGATGGCGACGCCGAGCGACAGCTCGACGATCGACAGCGTCTTGATGCCCACGCCATCGGCGTTGAGGATGCCGAAGGCCTCGGGCGCATAGACCGCCCCGATGGCGACCAGGCAGGCGGCCATGCCGACGAGGCTGTGGAAGGCCGCGACCAGCTGCGGCATGTCGGTCATGGCGACGCGCTTGGCGATCAAAGCCCCGCCGCCGCCGCCCACGATGACGCCGCCGGCCAGCAGCGCCAGGGTCACCGGATCCAGAGCGCCCGACGTTCCGAGGGTCAGGAGGGTGATCCCGACCGCCAGGGCCATCCCGACCATGCCGAAGGTGTTGCCCTGACGGCTCGTCTCCGGGCTCGACAGGCCGCGCAGCGACAGGATGAACAGGACGCCCGACGCCAGATAGGCCAGCGCCGCGATGGATGCGTTCATGTCGTTTCCCCCGAAATCGTCTTCGTCGTTCGTGTCATCACAGGAAGCCCACCGCCGCCGGACGGGCCGGGTCGTTGGTGCCTGCGGCCTGAATCTCTTCGCCGCGCACCATGGCGACGCCGACCGGCCCCGGCCCGCCCGTCTTGGTCACCGTGCAGCGGCCGTCCTGTTGCGGCAGGCGCCCGCGCGCGGCCCCGGTCCCGGTCGTCGCGATCTTGTTGGTCCAGCGGTTCTGCTCGAAGGTGCTGGCCACATAGGTGACGGGGGCGAAGCGACAGACCAGCGACCAACTGGCGCCCTGGGGCGCGGCGACGGACCAGTGCAGTCCGCCCTCGACGTCGGCAACATGAGTCTGAGCTGCGGCAGGACCGGCGGCCGCGCCGAACAGGGCCAGGGAGATGGCGAGCGCGCGCATCACAGGCGCGCGCATCACAGGCGCGCGCATCACAGGCCGTCCGCCCCGGCGCCCTTTGCCGTGCGCGCCAGTCGCCACAGCGCGGCGGCGATGAACAGAGGGCCCAGGAAGACCATGGCCCAGTCCACGGCCATCATCGGCCGCTCCTGGATCACCACCCGCGTCAGGATGCCGGAGAACAGCAGCACAACGCCGCAGTCGCGCAGGCGCAGCTTCTGGATCGGATTCTTCTCGCCGAACCAGCTCCAGATCCATAGGCCCAGGCCGATGCCCGTGGCGATCCACGAACCGGTCCAGGCGATGCTGGCGGGGGCGAGGTTCAGCGCCTCCATCAGGTGCGCGTCCCGTCGGCGCGGATGTGCTTGCGCACCATGACAACGCCTTGCCAGACCATCAAGCATGCCAGGGCTGCGCTCAAGGCGATGCTGATCCAGTCCTCGGCTTCCACGACCAATTGGACGGTGCGCCAGGCGAAATAGAGCGCCATTCCAGGATAGAAGACGCCGATCATTCCCCACTCGAGGCGACGCCGGAGTTGAGGCCGCACTGGCCCGGCGAGCAGCACGAAGGCGATGATGCCCATGATCCCGATCGGGATCGCCAGCATGAATATGACGTTCTCCGTCGTCATGCGATCAGGCCTTGGCCGCCTCTGCGGGCTTCGCGGGCCGTTCCTTCTTCTTGTACATGGCCAGCATCCGTCGCGTGACCATGAAGCCGCCGAAGATGTTGACGCTGGCCAGGGTCACGGCCGCCACGCCCGCGCCCTTGGCGATCCAGGCGTTCGGCCCCGTCGCCTCGCCCGACACGGCCGCCGCCGCGATCAGGCCGCCGACGATGATGACGCTGGAGATGGCGTTGGTCACGGCCATCAAGGGCGTGTGCAGGGCCGGCGTCACCGACCAGACGACATAGTAGCCGACGAAGATCGCCAGCACGAAGATGGCCAGGCGAAAGACGGTGGGATCGACGTGTTCCATCAGCCTTTGACTCCTTCATGCACCACGGCCCCGCCGTTGGTGACCACCGACGCCTTGAGGATTTCGTCCTCCAGATCGATCGCCAGCGCCCCGTCCTTGATCAGCAGCCCGGCGAACGCGACCAGGTTCTTGGCGTACAGTGACGACGCGTCCGACGGAATCCGGCCCGGCAGGTTGGTGTAGCCGACGATGCTCACGCCGTTCGCCGTCGTCACCACCTCACCCGGCTTCGAGCCCGCGACATTGCCGCCCGCCTCGACGGCCAGGTCGATCAGCACGCTGCCCGGTTTCATCGAGGCCACCTGTTCGGCGCTGACCAGGACCGGCGCCGCGCGGCCGGGGATCAGGGCGGTGGTGATGACGATGTCTTGTTTCTTGATGTGTTCGCCGGTCAGAGCCGCCTGCTTGGCCTGGTATTCCGCCGACATCGCCTTGGCGTAGCCGCCGGCGGTCTGGGCGTTCTTGAACTCCTCGTCCTCGACAGCCAGGAACTTGGCGCCGAGGCTTTCGACCTGTTCCTTGGTCGCCGGACGCACGTCGGTGGCCGTGACCACCGCGCCGAGACGCCGGGCCGTGGCGATGGCCTGAAGCCCCGCGACGCCGACGCCCATGATGAAGACCTTGGCCGGGGCGACCGTGCCCGCCGCCGTCATCATCATCGGGAAGCCCTTGCCATAGGCATAGGCCCCTTCGATCACGGCGCGATAGCCGGCCAGGTTGGCCTGGGACGACAGGGCGTCCATGACCTGGGCCCGCGTGATCCGGGGCACGAACTCCATGGCGAAGGCAGTGACATTGGCCCCGGCCATGGCCGCGACCGTGTCCTTCTCGCGATAGGCGTCGAGCAGGGCGACGACGATCGCGCCCGGCTTCATCGCGCTGATCTCCTGCGCCGTCGGCCCGCGCACCTTCAGGACCAGGTCGGCGCCGTCCAGCACCGCGCGCGTGTCCGGCTTCACCGCCGCGCCGGCATCGACGTATTCGCTGTCGGGAATGGACGAGCCGAGCCCTGTGCCCGCCTCGACCACGACGATCGCGCCCAGGCCGACGAATTTCTTCACGGTCTCGGGCGTGACGGCGCAGCGGGTTTCCCCTTCGCGGCGTTCACGGGTCACGGCGATCGTCAGGCCCACGCGAATCTCCCCATCCGTCGTTGTTGGGACAACGTTAGGCGTAGGGATGCGGATGCGTCAAAGCACGAGCGTGCATTTCGCCATCAAATTCGGCACGATGAGCGCAAAATCTCGCCCGCCATCGCCGCTCGCGCGCAATCCGCGAGCACGAACCGGCGTCGGGATTGCCGCCTTTTAGTGGCTTTTGCCGCTCTTCAGGAAGACGAAGCCGGCCACGAACAGCACCACGCCGCCGATCAGGCCCAGCATCAGATTGCCGCCCGGCTGGAACCACAGCACCAGGAACAGCAGCAGGGCCGCGATGGCCAGCGAACCCCACTTGGCCATGTTCATGAACAGCGCATAGGTCGAGGTCTGTTCCTCGATCGTCATCGTGCCGTGGACATAGGCGTCCGCGTCATGATCGGCGTGTTCGGTCGGGGCGTGAGGGTCGGCCATGGTCTTGCGTCCGTCGAAGGGGCGTTTGGGCGGTCTTATAGCGATGCGGGGGGCGGGCTCAAGCGGGATCAGGCGACTTGACGTGCGACAGCATATACTCGCGCAGCACCCGGTTGACGGCGGTCTGGTATTTCGGCTCCGCGCCCTTGAACCAGGCGACGACGTCGGCGTCGAGACGGATGGTCACGGTCTGCTTTTCGGGGCGATAGAACTTGCCGCGGACCGCACCGGTCCAATCCGTGATCTCCGGTGCATCGCTGAAGTCGATGTCCTCATCACGGATCGCGTCGATCGCAGCAAGTTCAGCGGAGATATCTCTCGTCGCCGGTTTCATATCCCAGGATTTCATGTCTGCTCGCCTTTCGGGCCGTGATCACTCTGACAAAAACCTCGCCATCGTCGTCCACCCAGGTGTGTCCGACAAAAAGGATCGTGGTGAAGCCAACCCGGCCCACCGTTCTCCATCGCAACTCGCCATCCACGATCCGATCGGGCACGAAAAGGGCTTCGCCGTCTTCGAACACCTTGATCGCAACGTCGAACGCGACACCATGCTTCGCCAGATTGCTTCGCGCCTTCTCCGGATCCCAGTCAAACTTCATCCGCGCCCCGTTGTATTTACATTTTTGTATTTACAATTTCAACCCAGCGCCTCGAACTGATCGATCAGCCGCTCCAGCCGCTTCGTGCCGATGGTCCAGAAGGCCGGATCGCGCGGGTCGAGGCCGAACGGCTCCAGCGCCTCGACGTAGGTCTTCGTCCCGCCGGCCGCGAGCAGCTCGCGATACAGCGGCGCAAACCCGTCCGGATCGGCCCGCCGCGTCTCCATCAGGGCCGCCACCAGGAGGTCGCCGAACGAATAGGCGTACACATAGAAGGGCGAATGGACGAAGTGGCTGACATAGCTCCACCAGGCCTCATAGCCGGGGTTCAGCGTCACGGCCGGACCGAGCGAAGCGCCCATCTCCTCCAGGAACAGTTCGCCCAGCCGGTCGGCGGAGACCTCGCCCTTGGCCCGCTCGTCGTGGAACCGGGTCTCGAACCGGTGGAAGGCGATCTGGCGCACCACGGTGTTCAGCCCGTCCTCGATCCGCCCGGCCAGCAGGCCCTTCTGCTCAGCCTTGGGCGCCGTCGCCAGCAGCCGGTCGAACGTCAGTCCCTCTGCGAAGATAGACGCCGTCTCGGCCAGGGTCAGCGGCGTATCGGCCAGCAGCGTGCCCTTCTCGGCCGCCAGGGTCTGGTGCACACCATGCCCCAGCTCGTGCGCCAGGGTCAGCACGTCCCGTCGCTCGCCCATCCAGTTCAGGAAGACATAGGGGTGGCGATCGGCCGTCACGGGGTGGGCATAGGCGCCCGACTGTTTCCCGGCCCGCGCCCGTCCGTCGATCCACGGCTTGTCGAAGAATCGCCCGGCGCGTTCGGCGAACTCGCCGCCCAGATCGCCGAAGCTTTCCAGCACCAGTTCGCGACCCTGGGCCCAGTCGAACCCGCGTGGCGCGGTCGTCTCCAGCGGAGCATTGCGATCCCACTGGTCCAGCTTCGCCTTGCCCAGCGCCCTGGCCTTCAGCGCGTAGTAGCGGTGCGACAGCTTCGGATAGGCGGCGGCGACCGCATCGGCCATCGCGTCCACCGCGTCGCCGTCGACCTCATTGGCCAGGTGGCGGCTGTCGGCGGGGCGTTTGAAGCCGCGCCAGCGGTCCTCCATCGCCTTCTCGGCCGCGACAGTGTTCAGCGTCAGCGCCAGGGTCGAGACCCGCGCCGCCAGCGCGGTGTTCAGCCCGACGGCCGCCGATTGCCGCTTGGCCTCCTTGGGATCGGACAGCTGGTTCAGCGCCTCGGCCAGCGTCAGGCTTTCCTTGCCGCTCTCGACCCGCAGCGCGGCCAGGGTCTCGTCGAACAGCCGGGGCCACTGGGCCGCGATCGGCATCCGTTCGGCGATGAAGGTCTCCAGTTCGCTCGACAGCTCATGCGGCTTCATCGCCCGCACCCGCCGCAGCCACGGCCGCCATTTCGCGGCACCCGCATCGGCCGCCAGCGCGGCCTCGATCTCGGCCTCGTCGAGCTGGTTGATTTCCAGCGTCAGCCAGACGGTCGGCGTGGCGATGGCGGTGATCTTCTCGCGCAGATCGGCCTCGAACCCCTGCGCGCCGGCATCGGCCCGGTTGGTCGAGGCCGCGAGGAAGGCGTAGGCGCCCAGCGCGCCCAGCTTCTCCGAGGCCTGTTCGTAGAGGGTGATGGCCCGATCCAGCGTCGCGCCAAGCGCCCTGGCGTCGGCGCGCTCGGCCACGAACCGGCCCCGCAGCCCGTTCAGCTCGGCGACCACCGTCTGCGCCGCCTCCAGATCGGCGGCGATCCGTGCGTCTTCGCGCGACGCATAGAGATCGGACAGGTCCCAGAGAGGGGGTTCGGCGGCGGGGGTCTTGAAGGGCGCGTTCATGCCTTCCGTTGTGGGGTTGCGGAGCCCGTGGCGCAACGGCCGAAACCCGCCAGACGCCCCGCGCCGTTCGTCGCATTGTCCCGGCGAACACGGAGACCGACCCATGACTTGGCGCATCGAAGCCCTGCCGATCGAACCCTTCACCACCTATTTCGCCATGACCGACGCCGAACTGGCCGAGGTCGGCGCCCGTCGCTGGGTCGCCGACGCGCCTGGCCGCGCCCCCTGCCGCGTCAGCTTGCGGGACGCCGACGCGGGCGAGGCCCTGGTCCTGGTCAGCCACGCCCACCTGACCGACGAGACCTCGCCCTATCGCGCCGCCGGGCCGATCTTCGTGCGCGAGGCCGCTGCCCGTGTGGAACCGCTCGCCGAAGCCCCTGAGATGCTGACAAACGCCCGCTGTCGCTTCGCATCTACGACCGCCGCAACATGATGATCGAGGGCCAGGTCATCGACGGCGCCGACCTCGACGCCCGGCTGGCCGAGTGGTTCGAGAACCCGGCCGTCGAACAGGCGCACATCCATTTCGCTCCGCGCGGCTGCTACCTCGCCCGCGCGGTCCGTCAATCCTGAGCCCCCCTCTCTCCGTGCGCCCCGGCGAAGGCCGGGGTCCAGATCACGCACGCTGAGAAACGGGGCTGAGCGCCGGTCTCCGAGTTCCCGCGTTCAGGCTCGCCATCTGGACCCCGGCCTTCGCCGGGGTGCACGGATGTTGAGGACGCGGCGGCCGCGCGCGGTCCGTCAGGAAACAGAACTTCCCCGACGTCGCGCCCCGGTTCATGGTCACGCTTCGGGAGAGACGCGCCATGACCGACACTAACCACGCCTACGCAGGCCGGGCCGACCTGAAGGGGAACGACGACCGCATCGTGGGCCTGATCCGCCTCGTCATCGGCCTGGTCCAGGGCGTCGCCCTCTACCTTCTGTTCCGCACGACTCAGGGCGAGACCGGCGAGACCTGGTCGTCGCTTCATCCCGAGACATTCGCCCCCCTGTTGCTAGTCGGTCTGTTCTTGCCGCCGGTTCTTCTGGCCGGGGTCGGTCGGCTGCGCTGGCGGACGCTGGGCGCATGGGGCGTCACCGCCGCCGCCGCCCTCGCCTTCCTCGCCTGGCACGACGTCGCCCGTCAGGTCGAGGAGGTCGGCCGCCAGCCCACATTCCCCCTGTTCGCCTTCTCGGCTGCGGCCCTGTTCATCGCCCATCACCTGATCGTTCCGGCGGATCGGGAGCGCCGGTTGATCGCCAGCTTCCCTGCCTATTTCGACGCGGCCTGGATGGCGGGCGTGCAGCTGGCGCTGTCGGTCGCCTTCGCCGGCGCCTTCTGGTTGCTGCTGTTCCTCGGCGCCGCCCTGTTCAACATCATCGGCCTCAGCTTCCTCGGCGACCTGATCGAACAGCCCTGGTTCTCCTTCCCCCTGACCGGTCTCGCCTTCGCCACCGCCGTCCACCTGACCGACGTGCGAGACGGCCTGATCCGGGGCGTGCGCACCGTCGCCCTGACGCTTCTGTCCTGGCTGCTGCTGGTCCTGACGGTGCTGGTCGGAGGCTTCCTGGCGGCTCTGCCTTTCACTGGCCTCGACGGCCTGTGGGAGACCGGCAGCGCGACCGCCCTCGTCCTCGCCGCCGCCGGAGGCCTGATCATCCTCATCAACGCCGCCTATCAGGATGGCCGTCCCGACAACCTGCCGCCCGTCGTCCTGCGCATCGCCGTCCGCGTCGCCTCGGTCCTGTTGACGCCTCTGGTCATCATCGCCTTCTGGGGCCTGTCTCTGCGCATCGGCCAGCACGGCCTGACACCCGACCGGATCATCGCCGTGGCCTGCGCCCTCGTCGGCTTGGCCTATGCCGTCGGCTACGGCCTCGGCGCCCTCGTGCCCTTCGTCCGCAAGGGTTCGCCATGGATGAAGGCGCTGGAGATGACCAATATCGTCACCGCTGTCCTCGAAGTCGCCGTCATCCTCGCCCTGTTCACGCCGCTAGCCGATCCCGCCCATCTATCGGTCGCGGATCAGGTCGCCCGCCTGAACAGCGGCAAGGTCGCTGCCGACAAGTTCGACTACGCCTTCCTCCAGAACGGCAGCGGCAAGACCGGCCGCGCCGCCCTCGCCCGTCTCGCCGCATCCAGTGACGCGGCCATCGCCGCCCCGGCCAGGCAGGCGCAGGCTGGAATCTTCACCACCGACGAACCCGCCGAAGCAGACGTCAAGCCGATCATCGGCACGCTTCCGGGCGCCCCCGCCCTGCCCGAGCCCTTCTTCCAGATCGTGGGCGGCCCCGGCGATGCGCGCGCGTCCTGCCTTGTCGCAGGCGACTGCATCGCCGCACTCGGCCCCTCGCTGGGCTTCCCGCAAGGCGACGTCCTTCTGGTCCAGCGCGGCATGATCTCGCTGTTCACCGAGGACGCCGAATACGGCACCTGGTGGCCTCAGGGCTTCTATTCGCCCGTGACCTGCGAAGGGCAGCCGGCCGTCGACGCCCGCGACCTTCTGCGTCAGGGTAAGCTCAGGGCCGCCGACAACTACCGCCCGGCCCTGGACACCGGCAGCGGCGTCCCGTCGGAACGCATCGCAGTCCCGGATCCGAAATGCTGAGCCCGCCCCGTTAACCCACCGCACACCACACCCTCTCACCCGATCTTCACCGCGCCGGGCCTAAAACCGTCCCGAAACGAGCCAGTTCCGCTTCCAAGAGGACCGGCCGATCGGTGATGAACAAGGGTGTCCGCACATGGCCAAGACCGTCCTGGTGGTCGATGACGATCCGACCCAGCGCCGCCTCGTCCAGGCGGTTCTGGATCGCGAAGGCTATATCGTCGCCCACGCCGAATCCGGCGGCGAGGCGATCGATCGCCTGACCAAGGGCGGCGGCGCCGACGTCGTCCTGCTCGACCTCGTCATGCCCGGCATGAGCGGCATGGAGGCCCTGGCCGAGATCCGCACCGCCGGCGTCACCACCCCTGTGATCGTCCTGACCGCCAACGGCGGCATCGAGACCGTGGTCAAGGCCATGCAGGCCGGCGCCCAGGACTTCTTCATCAAGCCCGCCAGCCCGGAACGCATCCTGGTCGGCATCAGGAACGCCCTCCAGCTGACCCAGCTGACCGCCGAGGTCGGGCGGCTGAAGAAGCACGTCGCCGGCCGCGTCACCTTCGCCGATCTGGTCGGCGACAGCCGCCCGATGCAGATGGTCAAACAGCTCGGCGCCCGCGCCGCCAAGTCGTCCATCCCGGTCCTGATCACCGGCGAGAGCGGGGTGGGCAAGGAAGTCATCGCCCGCGCCCTGCACGGCGCCTCGGACCGCGCCGGCAAACCGTTCGTGGCCGTCAACTGCGGCGCCCTGCCCGCCAACCTGGTCGAGTCGATCCTGTTCGGCCACGAGAAGGGTAGCTTCACCGGCGCCTCCGACAAACACCTCGGCAAGTTCATGGAGGCCAACGGCGGCACCCTGTTCCTCGACGAGATCGGCGAACTGCCGCTGGACATGCAGGTCAAGCTGTTGCGCGCCCTTCAGGAGGGCGAGATCGATCCGGTCGGCGCCAAGCGCGCGATCAAGGTCGACGTCCGCATCGTCTCGGCCACCAACCGCGACCTGTCCACGGCAGTGGCCGAAGGCCGGTTCCGCGAGGACCTGTTCTATCGCCTGAACGTCTTCCCGATCGAGGCCCCGTCCCTGCGCGAACGCCGCGAGGACATCCCGGCCCTGATCGACCACTTCATCGGCCGCTTCAACGTCGAGGAGGGCAGGCGGATCGCCGGCGCCGCGCCCGAGACCCTGGCCCTGCTCACCGCCTTCGACTGGCCCGGCAACGTCCGCCAGCTGGAGAACACCATCTATCGCGCCATCGTCCTGGCCGACGCGCCCTTCCTGCAGCCGCACGACTTCCCGGCCATCTCGGGCGTCGCCATGCCGCTGGAGACCGAAGCCCAGCCCTCGGCCGCGATCATGAACTACGCCGACCTGCCGCCCCTGCCGGACCAGCCGATCAAGATCCTCGACGACCGCGGCCATCTGCGCACGCTGGAAGACATCGAGCGCGACCTGATCCAGCACGCCATCGAGGTCTATGCCGGCCATATGTCCGAGATCGCCCGTCGCCTCGGCATCGGCCGCTCGACCCTGTATCGCAAGGTCCGCGAACAGGGTCTGGAAGGCGCGCTAAAGGAAGCGGGATAGGCCTTCCGCGCCCTCCCTTGCGACCGGAAAACCACAGTTTTCAGCCGCGACGTGGAGTTGCATCAAACCGCCTCATTCAGGCCGCGACGGATCGTGAAGACTGGCCCGTATAAACAGGCCGTCGGATCGATCGCGTCGTCGCGCGTTCGGGGACCGACGGGCGTCTCCCCGCGCCTCTTCCGGATTGCTGAATGACCATCGCCGCTGCCCTGATCTACGCCCTCGCCTCGGGCGCCATCCAGACTACGCCCACGCCGCAGACAGTGCAGCCGGCCGCCCAGGCGACGCCCCAGGCCACGCCAGCGATCCAGGACGACGAGCAGGACGACATCCCCACCGGCGCCTCCGCCGGGGAGGCGGACGTGGTCGAGGACATCGTCGTCGAGGGCGCCCGCCTGCGCGGCGCGGTCCAGGGCGACATCCCGCCCGACCTGACGCTGGATGCCGACCAGCTGCGCGCCTACGGCGCCTCCAACATCGCCGAACTGCTCGAGGCTCTGGAGCCCCTGACCCGCTCTTCGCGCAGCTCCAGCGGCCCGATCGTCCTTCTGAACGGCCGCCGGACCTCCGGCTTCCAGGAAATCCGCAACATCCCGTTCGAGGCCATCGAGCGCACCGAAATCCTGCCCGAGCAGGTCGCCCTGACCTATGGCTACACCGCCGACCAGCGGGTGGTGAACATCGTCCTGAAGGCCACCTTCCGCCAGGCGACCGCCGAGATCAGCAATCGCGCCCCGACCCAGGGCGGCCGCAACTCGACCGAGGTCGAGACCGGCTATTTCAGCATCATCGACGGCACTCGCATCAACGCCAGCCTCGAGCACGAACACAGCACCGCCCTGTTCGAATCCGAGCGGGACATCACCCGCTCGCCAGGCTCACAGCCCTTCGATCTGATCGGCAACGTCGCCGGCATTCCCTACAGGACCCAGATCGACCCGGCGCTGGCCGCGACCGTGGCCGCCAACCCCGGCGTCGCCAATCCCACGCTCGCCCAGTTCGCCGCCGGCGCCGATGCGCCGCGCGCCGGCAATCTCAGCGACTACCGCACCCTGCTGCCCTCCGGCGACACCACCACCCTGAACGCCTCGATCGCGCGCGACCTGAACTCCACGACCAAGGGTACGGTCAGCCTGAACCTGGTGGACGCGTCCAGCTTCTCCTACGGCGGCCTGCCGGGTGTGACCCTGACCGCCCCGGCCGGTCGGAACGGCTCGCCCTTCAGCCGCGACGTCGCCGTCTATCGCTTCATCGACGACGGCGGCGCCCTGACGCGCGACACCGACACCAGCACCGCCAACCTCGGCCTGCTCCTGGACGGCTTCCTCGGCGAGAACTGGCGCTGGACCCTGTCGGGTGCCTACGACCGGGTCGAGACCGACACCACGACGGGCCGGGGCCTCGACGCGACGGCCGCCCAGGCCGCCGTCACGGCCGGCACCCTGAACCCCTTCGGCGCCCTGGCCCCGTCCAGCTTCACCCGTCTGGTCGATACCGCCAACTCGGTGGCCAGCGGCGGCAATCTCGAAGCCGTCTTCATGGGCAACCTGTTCCAGGCGGCCGCCGGGGGCCTGTATTCGACCTGGAAGGTCGGCGCCGACACCCGCGACCTGACCTCGGAAAGCACCCTGTCGGGCGTCTTCTCCGAACGGGCCATCGGCCGCGACCGCGCCTATGGGTCGGTGAACTTCTCCCTGCCGATCGCCAGCCGCCGCAACGAGGTGCTCAGCCGCTTCGGCGACCTCTCCGTCACGGCCAACGCCGGCTATGACGAGGCGTCCGACATCGGCGGTCTGGTCACCCTCGGCGCCGGCGCCAACTGGTCGCCGATCGAGCCCGTGTCCTTCAGCCTCAGCTACAAGAACGAGGATGGCGCACCAACCATCCAGCAGCTGAACGACCCGACCATCTCGACGCCCAACAGTTCGGTTTTCGACTTCCGCACCGGCACGACGGTCCTGATCACGCGCGTCACCGGCGGCAATCCGAACCTTGACCCCGAGAACCGCCAGGTCCTGGCGCTCGGCGTCAACCTGCGCCCCTGGTCGGAGCGGGACCTCTCCTTCAGCTCCAACTACACCCGGACCGTGGTCGAGGATGCGGTCATTTCCTTCCCGACCATCACCGCCGACCTCGAGGCCGCCCTGCCCGAGCGGTTCACCCGCGACGCCGCAGGCAATCTGCTCGCCATCGACGCCCGCCCGCTGAACTTCGCGCGCACCGAACGGGCCGAGTTGCGCACAGGCTTCAACTTCTCGCGCGCCTTCGGCACCCCCACGCCTGTGGCGGCGCCGGGGGCGGGCGCTCCCGGCGGCGGCAGGATCACAATGGGCGGCGGACGCCCCGCCGGCGGCCCGCCTCCGGGCGGCGGCGGTCAGGTCCGCGTGGGCGGAGGCCCCGGCGGTGGCGGCGGACGCGGCGGCGGCATGCAGCCGGGCCAGGGACGTTTCAATCTGTCGGTCTATCACACCGTCCGCTTCACCGATGAGGTCGTCATCCGCGACAACCTGCCGGCGCTGGATCTGCTGGACGGCGACGCCACCGGCGCGCGCGGCGGCACGGCCAGGAACGAGCTTCAGGTTCAGTCCGGCGTCTTCCGCAACGGCTTCGGGACCTTCCTGAACGCCAACTGGACCGAGGGCACCCGCGTCGACGGCGGCCTGGGCGGTTCGGACCTGGAGTTCAGCGACCAGTGGACCGTCAACCTGAACGCCTTCGCCGATCTGTCGCAGCGTACCGCCTGGGTCGAGCGCTTCCCGATCCTGAAGGGGACCCGCGTCAACTTCGGCATTCAGAACCTGTTCGACAGCCGCACCGAGGTGACCTCCTCGACCGGCACGGTCCCGCTGAACTACCAGCCCGACTTCCTGGACCCGCAAGGCCGCGTCTTCCGCATCAGCCTGCGCAAGATCCTGTTCTGATCCGGATCACCCGGCGTCCCGACAACCGTCGGGGCGTCGGGGCCGCCGTGGTGCACGACCAGGGTCATGCGCCCGAGCGTCCCCTCCGCTGACGATCAGCGGGAAGACAGCCAGCCCTCGTCGCGTAGAACACCGACCCGGGCCCGAGAGACCGGGGCTTCCAGCCCTCCGACAAGCCGCAGCCGAGTGTTGCGGCCATCCTCGACCACGCCGACCACCGCGTCCCTGGCCACCCACCATGACCGGTGGGTCTGCGTCCCTTCGATATCTTTCAGGCCCGCCATCGCCTGTGACAGGGACATCAGGACCAGCGCCGACCCCTGGGAGGTGTGAACCCGGACATAGTGATCCTCGACCTGGAGGCAGAGCACGGCGCGCCCGATCCGGATAGGCAGACGCTCTCGCGGGTCGGCGGAAAGAGGGCTGGAGGTCTCCACGGCCGGGGCGGGCGCGAGGCGCGTCATGACCACCGTGGCCAGTGTGCTGATCACCAGCCCCTGTCCGTACCATTCCAGGTAACCGACGCTTTCGACCACCGGCCAAATGCGCACCGCGAGCAGGCGGCTGAGACTGGCGGGCAGAAGCGTCAGCACCGCCACCGCCGGCGGCATCCAGACCCAGGCCGAGATGTCCCGCGCCTTGGCCCAGCGCGTCAGGATCGGCAAGGCGACGCCGAACGACAGCCACCCGGCCCACAGGCAGCCGACCCAGTAGGCGATCCGGACAGGCGCGGACCCGCTGAGATAACTGCCGAACGGTCCGATGACGCCCAGCGCCGCACCGATGGCCGTCGACACGGCGAGGCCCAGAACGGCCGACCGCCATCGCGTGATTTTCAGTCCCCTCATCATCCCTCGGGACTAGCAAGCCTTGACGCAAATGGCATCCGTTCGCCCGACCACGAACCCGTTCGCCCATTCGCCCATCGGCGCTGGCGTTGTGCCGGCGCCCCGCTTCACACAGCCTCATCTCCTATCGCCATGAGGCATCCGACATGAAGACCGCCGCCCTGATCGCAACCGCCGCCCTCCTGCTGGGCGCGAGCGCCGTGACCGCAGCCCCCGCCCTCTCGTCCCCGTCCCAGGCCGCCGCACCGGGTCCCGTGGTCCGCGACGGCGTCGTTCTGTCCCGTCTCACCATGCCCGACGGCGATCAGCCGGCGATCGAGATCGGGATCTGGGTTTCAGATCGCGCGCCGCCGGGGCCACGCCCCCTCATCGTAATGTCCCACGGCAACGGCGGCGACTTCCGCAGCCATGTCGACACGGCGATGGCCCTGGCGAAGGCCGGCTTCGTCGTCGCCGCCCTGACCCATACGGGCGACAACTGGCGTGACCAGAGCCGCGCGACGGACCTCGGCGGCCGGACGCGGCAGATCTCGGTCCTGATCGACTACATGACCCAGGCATGGGAGGGCCGCGCCGGGGTGGACATGGACCGCGTCGGTGCGTTCGGCTTCTCGGCCGGCGGCTTCACGGTCCTGGCGACGGCGGGGGGCGAGCCCGACCTGTCGCGACTGGTCGACCACTGCCGCGTCAACAGAGACTTCTATGACTGCCGCTTGATCGGCCAGCACCCGGAAACCCTCCGGAACGGCGCCCTCGCACCAGCCCTGCATCACGACAGCCGCCTGAAGGCCCTCGTCGTGGCCGCCCCCGCGCTGGGGTTCACCTTCACCCGCGATGGCCTCGCCCGTGTGACGCAGCCGATCCTGCTCTGGCAGGCGGGGGACGATCAGATCCTGCCCGCGCCCTTCTATGTCGAACCCGTCCGCGACGCCCTGCCTGTCCTGCCTGACTACCGGCCGGTCGAAGGCGCCGCCCATTTCGATTTCCTGGCTCCGTGCGGACCTGAACTCGCCGCGGCCGCACCCATGATCTGCACGGCGACGCCCGGCTTCCATCGCGCGGCATTCCACGAGGTCTTCAACCGCGAGGTCGTGACCTTCTTTGAACGGAGTCTCTAGACGTCGTGACAGGGCGGCGAGAAGGCCATCCTCTCTCTCGTCGCCCTGTGGTGAGCTCCCAACTGCGGCCTCTAGGAAAACCTGCGCCAAGTAGGATTTTTTTCTCCTTTGGCCCTTGCGCCCACGGCGGTCGTCTCCCACCTGTCGAGCGGGTCTTTGAAAAACGGAGTTGGGCCGGACCGTCGGTTCGGCGCCCGGCCGTCGAAATCCCTCGGGTGACAAAAGCCGGCCGCCGGATCATTGAATTCAAATAATTTTTTGCGCCGAAAAGTCGTAACGTCCGTAATGTCCGTAATGTCACCCAATTTTGCGTCAGGGTGACAAAGCTGGAAAGGCCTACTCTGACGGCGGCGTCTTGCGCCCCCATCGGCGCTTCGGCTCCTCGCCGTTGGCCTTGGCCGTGATCTCTTTCAGCTTGCGGCCCTGCATGGAAGACAGCGCCTGGCCCGGCGCGCCCTTCTCCGGGTCGCCGAACGCCCGGCCATAGGTCTGGATTCGTTCGGAGACGCCCTCGATGAACTCGCCCTCCCAGTCGCTGAGGGCGATTCCGGCCTTGTCGGCGGCCCGCCTGGCGCGCTTGAGGGCGTTCAGCGCCTTGCGGCGCGCGGCCTCCCGCTCGGCCTCGAACGGGCTGACGGGGGCCTTGTCTTTCTTCTGGAAGCCCGAGCCGGGCTTGAGCCCGGTCGAGCGCTTGAGTGAGCCGCCCCCCTCGTTCCGGGGTTGGCTCTTCGGACCGCCCGTGATGGGCGTCCGCTTCAGGATCAGATCTCGCCGAGCGCCGACAGATACAGGTCCAGGATCGCGTCCTCTTCCTGGCGCTTGGCCTTGTCCTGCTTGCGGATGCGGATGACCTTGCGCAGGATCTTGACGTCGTAGCCCTCGCCCTTGGCCTCGGCGAAGACCTCCTTCTGGTCGGCCATGATCGCGGCCTTGTCCTCTTCGAGGCGCTCGATCCGCTCGATGATGGTGCGCAGGCGGCCTTGAGCCGAGGCGTTCAGGACGTCCGAGCTGGCGTCGAAGTTGGCGTCGTCGGCCATGGGAGGTCTCCGGGTAGGCGAATATATAAGAGCGGAACGCTAACCATGCCGGACAGGCTGGCTCAACGCTGGGCACGAAAAAGGTCGCGGACTAAAGCCCGCGACCTGTGGGTAGTTCTGCCGACCGCCGAACGGCCGGAGAAAACCTCTTAGCCCTGCTTCGCCTTGAAGCGCGGGTCCGTCTTGTTGATCACGAAGACGACGCCCTTGCGACGAACGACCTTACAGTCGCGGTGACGGGTCTTGAGCGACTTGAGCGAGCTGCGGACCTTCATGGTCGGAAATCCTTGGTGGCGCTGACGCTCGCCGCTCGGCGGCTCGCTGCTCAGCGCAGGCTAGGGGCAAAACAAAAAGAAAAGCCGCGCGGAAGCCCGGCGGCGGAGGCGTGCGTATAGCCAGACACCCCAATGACGTCAACCCGAGTCGCGCGGGCCTTCAGTCTCCACTGACGAAGTCCTGGGCGAACTCCGGCGCGTCCCCGTCCTCGATCGGGTCCTCTTCGTCCGGTCCGGACCGCGACGGATCCGGCACCTCGAACCCGACCGGCAACGACAGGTCCAACAGCCCTGCCGCCTTCATCTCCGCTGCGCCGGGCAGATCGTACAGGCTGGCCAGCCCGAAATGCTCCAGGAACCGGTCCGCCGTCGCATAGGTCACCGGCCGCCCGGGCGTCCGCCTGCGCCCCCTCAGCCGGACGAAACCCATCTCCAGCAGCAGATCCAGTGTGCCCTTGGAGATCGACACCCCCCGCACGCTCTCGATCTCGGCCCGGGTGACCGGCTGGTGGTAGGCGATGATGGCCAGGGTCTCCAGAGCCGCCTTGGACAGGCGGCGCGGCTCCTCCCGCTCCTCGGTCATCAGGAAGCCGAGGTCTCCCGCAGTCCGGAAGCTCCACCGGTCGGCGACGCAGACCAGCTCCACCCCCCGCCCTTCATAGCGGGCTCGCAGGCCCGCGATGGCCCGCCCCGCGTCGGCGCCCTCCGGCATTCTCCGGGCGATGTCGGCGGCCGAGAGCGGTCCTGCGGCGGCGAACAGCAGGGCCTCGACCCGCCGCTCGATCTCGCCGTCGTCGGGCTCGAATCGCAGATCGGTCACGGCGTCAGCTCCAGAGCCTGGCCCTGCCCGCGCCGCTTCAGCCAGACCGCGTCGAAAGCCTGGTCCTGGCGCACATCCATCGCCCCTTCCTTGACCAGCTCCAGACTGGCCGAGAGGGTCGAGGCGGTCAGGCTGGCCTGGCTGGGCCCCTCCCCGTCCCGGACCGGCGCGACCCGCTCCAGCGGCGTCCACTCGGCCAGCCGGGGCAGGACCTGTCGCAGCCAGTCCCGCGCCTCTTCCAGCGCATAGGCCTCGACCCGCTGGCCCGGATTGTAGTGCCGCGCCTGCTCCCGCCGACGCTGGCCGACATAGGCCGCCATCAGCTCATACAGGCTGGCGTCGATCCGGTCCGACGGGACGATGACCGTCGCCTGGGGGTCGCCGCGGGTGAACACGTCCCGCTTCAGCTGCGGCCGGGCCAGCAGGGCGTCGGACGCCTTCCGCATCGCCTCCAGCTTGTGCAGCCGGAAGGCCAGGGCCGCGGCCATCTCCTCCGCCGGCGGTTCGTCGCCCTTGCCCTTCTCGGTCCGGGGCAACAGCAGCCGCGACTTCAGATAGGCCAGCCATGACGCCATCACGAGATAGTCGGCCGCCATGGCGAAGTTCCGCCGCCGCGCCTCGTGGACGAAGGCCAGGTATTGCTCCGCCAGCTTGGTAATCGACAGCTTAAGCAGATCGACCTTCTGCGTCCGCGCCAGGGCCAGCAGGACATGCAGCGGCCCCTCGTAGCCTTCCAGATCGACCACCAGAACATCGCGCGCATCGACCTCCTCGGCCGCCGTGAAGTCCAGGTTTGGCTGGAAGGCTTCAGACACGTCGCGCTCGCTTCAAAAGCACATATAGCCAACCGAACGTCCCGATCAGGCTTCCGACACCCATCCCATAAGCCAGAGGCGGATCGACAAAGAACACCGACGCTACCAGCATCGAACCTCCGCCGATGGCAGCTCCCCATCTCGCGGCCGTGGCGTCGCCGAGCGGTCGCAGGACCCTGAACAAGCAGGTTACGCCGAACACAGAAAAGACTGTGCCTAGAACGAAGTAAAACAGGACGTCGTTCACGCCTGCGCCTCGCCCACGTCAGGACCTCGCGACGCATCAAGCCGGCCGCCCAGCAAGGCGTCGAACCGATCCCGCGCCTCACGCACGTCGAGCGGCTCCGGCGTATGGACGATGCGCGCCAGCGCCGCCTCGGCCCGCTTCTTCGCCCCGCCCTTCAGCTTGCCGACGCCCTCGGCCACCTGACGCATCTCGGTCATGTCGCCGGTCCAGTGGATGACCAGATCGCAGCCGGCCTTCAGCGACGTCTCGGCGCGCTCGGTGAGCGTCCCCTTGAGGGCGTTCATGCACAGGTCGTCGGACAGCAGCAGCCCGCCGAAACCGAGCTGTTCCCGGATGACCTTGATCGCCTTCTTCGACTGGGTCGCAGGGCGCTTCTTGTCGATCGCCGTGAAGACGATGTGGGCCGTCATCCCGATCGGCATGTCGGACAGGGCCTTGAACGGCGCGAAGTCCCATTGGTCGAGCGCATCCAGACCGGCATGGACCGTCGGCAGCTCCTTGTGGCTGTCGGCGAAGGCGCGGCCGTGGCCCGGCATGTGCTTGATCACCGGCAAGACGCCGCCGGCCAGCAACCCTTCCGCCACCGCCCGGCCCAGCTGGGCCACCGCCGCCGGATCCTGCGCGTAGGCGCGGTCGCCGATGATGTCGTGGGCGCCCGGCGTCGGGACGTCGAGCACGGGCGCGCAATCGATGTTGATGCCGACGGCCTTCAGATCATGGGCCATGAGCCGCCCGCCCAACCGCGCCAGTTCACGCGCCGCCAGCGGATCGTTCGTCGCCTTCAGGAAGGCCTCGCCCGGCGGGTATTTCGACCAGTGCGGCGGCCCCAGACGCTGGACCCTGCCACCCTCCTGATCGACCAGCACCGGCGCGTCCCAGCCCACGGCGTCACGCAGATCTGAGGTCAGTTTCAGGACCTGCGCCGGGCTCTCCACATTCCGACGGAACAGGATGAAGCCCCAGGGCCGGACGTCGGCGAAGAAGGCGCGCTCCTCCGCCGTCAGGATGGGGCCCGAGCAGCCGTAGATGGCGGCGCTGTTGCTCAAGTCCCTATCGCACCAGGCAGTCGCCGCCGCCGCTCTCGATGGCGGAGCAGAAGGCGCGGGCATCCTCGCGGCTGAGGCCCGTGAAGGTCGTGCGGTAGACGGTGGAGCCGTTCGACGCCGTCACTTCCTGGACCCGCTTGGTGGCGTTGCGGGCGAACTGCGGGAAACGGGCGGCGACAGAGGCGTATTCGCGATCGGCGATGGCCGTGGAAGAGAAGGCGCCGATCTGGACCGCGGCGGCTCCGCCGGCGCCGTTTGCGACCGGCCCCGGGGCCGTGGCGACAGGGGCCGTCGGGCGCGCGGGCGCCGGCGTCGCGGGACGCGGGGGCGGCAGGGCCTCGGCGGTCTCGATCGGACGTGGCGCGGGGCGAGGCAGCGGGGTTTCGGGTGGGGCGGTGAACTCGGGCGCCGTCGCCGCGTCCTCGGCCTGATCGTAGAGGCCGACCCCGGCTTCCGGATCGACGGGTTGAGCCTCCAGCGGAGCTTCGACCTTCAACTGGGCGATCGGCGTGCCGACGGCGGGCGGGGCGTCGGTCGAGGAGCGCAGGCCCGAGCGATAGAAGAGGACCACCGCGATGATCAGGACCAGCAACACACCCGCGCTGACGATCAGGGTGACCGGCGGGGCCTTGGCGGGCGGGCCGCGACGCGCGTCGAAACCGCCGCGCTTGAACGGCAGGTCGTCATCGGTCGGGGGCGTATAGGCGCCGCGGTCCCTCTGCCCGTGATCTCTGGGGCGGTTGTCGTTGTCGTCGTAGGACATGGTCTTCGCCTTCTCGGGGTCCGTGCGCGAATCGACGCGTCGGCCTGACAGTCTAACCCCCGCAGCGCTTCTTTCGAATCACAGATCGATTCCGGCGTCGAGGTTGAACAGCTTCCTGTGCTCCGACACGGCGTAGCGGTCCGTCATGCCGGCGATATAGTCGCAGACGGCGCGCGACCGTTTGTGCGGGTCCTGGCTTGCGGCGCGCGCGCCCCACTCGGTCGGCATGACCTCGGGCTCGGCCATGAACAGTTGGAACATCTCGGCCAGGATGCGGCGGGCCTGACTGCGGGTCCGGTTGACGCGGTAGTGGCGATACATCCGTTCGAACAGGAAGCGCCTCAGCACGCCGAGGTCCGCCATCATCGGATCGGAGAACTGGATCAGGGTGCGGCGGGCGGTGCGGACATCCTCCACCGATTGGATCCCGTCATCGGCGAGCCGCCGCTCGGTCTCGGACAGAACGTCGTCGATCATAGCCCCGATCATGCGGCGGACGGCCTCAAGCCGGATCATCCGCTCGTTCAGGTCGGGCCAGTCGCGACGGGTCTGATGCAGGATCGGGCCGATCATCGGCACATCGGCAAGGTCGGTCAGGGTGAACAGGCCGGCCTGGACTCCGTCGTCGACGTCATGATTGTTGTAGGCGATGTCGTCGGCGATGGCGGCGGCCTGGGCTTCGAGCGACGCGAAGCTGTCCAGCCGCAGATCCCAATCCTTGGCGTAGTCGGCGATGGCGCGCCAGGACGGCCGATCCAGCATGTGGCTGACCGGACCGTTGTGCTTGACCACCCCCTCGACGGTCTCCCAGCTGAGGTTCAGCCCGTCGAAGGCCGGATAGCGGGTCTCCAGCTTGGTCACGACGCGGAAGGTCTGGACGTTGTGATCGAAGCCGCCCCACGGCTCCATCTGGGCCTGAAGCTCGTCCTCGCCGGCATGGCCGAAGGGCGGATGGCCCAGGTCGTGCGCCAGGGCGACGGTCTCGGCCAGTTCGCCGTCCAGTCGCAGCGCGTGGGCCAGTGAGCGGGCGATCTGGCTGACCTCGAGGCTATGCGTCAGGCGGGTGCGAAAGTGGTCGCCTTCGTGGGCGACGAAGACCTGGGTCTTCTCCTTCAGGCGGCGGAAGGCGGTTGAATGGATGATCCGGTCGCGGTCGCGGGCGAAGGCGTTGCGGGTGCGGCTCGGCGCCTCGGGGAACAGCCGTCCGCGCGAGTTCGAGGCCAGTTCGGCGTAGGGAGCGCGGGCGTCGGTCTGGCTCAAACGCAAAAGTCCTTGAGCGGCCTTTGCGAACGGGCCTGTCCGGTCTCATATAGGTGGGCATGACCTCCGTCCAACCCGCCCCGCTTGAACTGAAGATCGCCAGGCGCGCGCCCGAGGGCATCGTGCTGGCCGAGAGCGCGGCCAGGCGGCTGGCCAAGCTGAGCGAGGCCGAGGGTCATCCCGTCCTGCTGCGCGTCGCGGTCGAGGGCGGCGGCTGTTCCGGCTTCCAGTACCAGATGGACCTGGTCGAGGCCGGCGAGCCCGATGACCTGCGTATCGAGACCGACGGTCAGGCGGCGCTGGTGGATCCGGTCTCCGTCCCCTTCCTGAAGGGTTCGGAGATCGCCTGGATCGACGAGCTGGCCGGTGCGCAGTTCGTGATCCGCAATCCGAACGCGGCGACCAGCTGCGGCTGCGGCGTCAGCTTCTCGATCCTCTAGTCCCGAACAAGCCCTCCATCGACGACGAGATTCTGGCCGGTCACGGCCCGGCTCCAAGGCGAGGCGAAAAACAGGACGGCGTCGGCGAACTCCTCCGGCGTCGTGACCGAGCGCAGGGGCGTCATGCCGGCGATCAGGTCGAAGACGGCGTCGGGCGTCGCGGCTGAGGCATCAGTGGTCCTAAGCAGACCGCCCGAAACCATGTTCACCGTGATCCCCATCGGCCCCAGGTCGCCCGCCGCCGTGCGGGTCAGGGACAGCAGGGCGGCCTTGGCGGCGGTGTAGTCGTGATAGGGCACGACCGGGTTCTGGAACAGGTTGGTGCCGATGTTCACCACCCGGCCGCCGCCCGCGCGGGTCATGCCGGGGACAGTCGCCTGGATCACGTTCAGGGCACCGCGCACGACGGTCGAGAACTGGCTCTCCATCTCGGCCCAGCCGATGTCGGCCAAAAGCGAGCGGGCGTCGCCGTTGAAGCTGTAATCGAGCGCGTTGTTGATCACGGTGGTGATCGGCGCGCCGAAGGCGGCTTCGGCACGGGCGATCATGGCTTCGACAGCCGGCCTGTCGGCGACATCGGCCTGTATGGCGATGACGCGATCGCCGAGTTCGGCCGCGAGCGCCTCGGCCTTGTCCCCGCTGGCACGCCAGTTGATGACGACGCGAGCTCCCTGCGCGGCGAAGGCGCGGACGACGGCGGCGCCGACGCCCCTCGCCCCGCCGGTGACGAGAACGATCTGATCGGTGAAGTTCATGGGCATCCTAGACCGACAAGGTTTCCTGGAACCGCACCGGGCGGCCGTGGGCCGTGCCGACCAGTTCGCCGTCCGACATGACGACCCGGCCGCGCACGATGGTCTTCATGGGCCAGCCCCTGGCCTCGAAGCCGTCGAAGGGGGTCCAGCCGCAGCGGCTGGCCTGGTCCTCGTGGCAGATGGTGCGGGTGGCCTTGAGGTCGATCAGGGTCAGGTCGGCGTCCCAGCCCTCGGCCATCCGGCCCTTGCCGGCGATGTTGAAGATGCGCTGGGCGCCGGCCGAGGTCAGGTCGATGAACCGCTCCAGCGACAGGCGGCCCTCGGCGACATGGGTCAGCATGACGGCGGCCAGGGTCTGGACACCCGGCATGCCCGAGGGCGAGGCCGGATAGGGCTTGGCCTTCTCCTCCTTCGTGTGCGGGGCGTGGTCGGAGCCGAGGACATCCACGACGCCCTGCTGAATGCCGCGCCACAGGCCGTCGATGTGGGGACGGTTGCGGATCGGCGGGTTCATCTGGGCGTAGCCCTTCAGCCGCTCATAGGCCTCGTCGCCGTCCAGGGTCAGATGCTGGGGCGTGGTCTCGACCGAGGCGATGTCGCGGTGGTCGGCCAGGAACTCGATCTCTTCCGCCGTCGAGACGTGCAGGACGTGGATCCGCTTGCCGACCTCGCGCGCCAGGCGGACTAGGCGGCGGGTGGACAGGATGGCGCTCTCGGCGTCGCGGACGTCGGTGTGGCTGGTCCAGTCGCCGGTGCGGGCCAGTTCGCGGCGTTCGGCCAGCCGATATTCGTCCTCGGAGTGGAAGGTGGCGCGGCGGGAGACGGCGTTCAGAACCTCGCGCACGCCGTCGTCGTCCGCGATCAGAAGGTCGCCGGTCGAGGCGCCCATGAAGACCTTGACCCCGCAGCAGCCCGGCAGACGCTCGAGCTCGCCCAGATGGGCAGAGTTGCCGTGGGTGCCGCCGATGTAGAAGGCGTGGTCGGTCCACATCCGGTCGCGGGCGCGGTTGAGCTTGTCCTCCAGCGTGGCCGGATCGGTGGTGTTGGGGTTGGTGTTCGGCATCTCGAACACGGCGACGACGCCGCCGAGGGCCGCCGCGCGCGAGCCCGTCTCCAGGTCTTCCTTCCACTCCAGGCCCGGCTCGCGGAAGTGGACCTGGGTGTCGATGATGCCGGGGATGACGGTCAGGCCGGAGGCGTCGACGATCTCGCCGGCCGAGGCCTGGCCCAGGTCGCCGATGAAGGCGATCTTGCCGTCGCGGACGCCGACATCGGCCGGGCCGCGCCCGGAGTGGTTGGCGACCTTGCCGCCACGGACGATCAGGTCAAAGGTCTGGGTCATGGGCGGTCCGGTCCGTGAAACACAGCCCGATGCGTCCGAAGCGTCCGAAGCGTTCGGTTGCGGGTGGAGGTGAAAACACCGTCCGAAGCGTCCGAAGCGTTCGAAGCGTCCGGATGATCGGACCCTCTGGCCCCATTATACGTCAGGTTTGGAGGGCGCCTGTTTGTCGGACACAGTTTTTTTCGCGAGCAGCCCCTTGGCGGCGCGCAGCACCCGGTCGGCGGGCAGTCCGAGCATGTGGTGGATGGCCTGGTTCAGGCGCGGATCAACGGCCTTGAACTCGTCCATCGACCGCTCGCCCCGGATCGAGACGCCCTGCCAGGGGCCGACGAGACGGTCGTCCGATGGTCCGAAAACGGCGACGGAGGGCACGCCGGCCGCGACGGCCAGCTGGGTCCAGAGCGAGTCGTTGCCCACGTAGAGCGCCGCGCGCGACAGGGCGGCGGCGGTCTGGAGCCGGGTCAGCTTGCCCTGGAGTTCGATGACGCGGTTGCGGGGGACGGCCAGGCGAATGGTGTGGGCGGCGTCGCGGTCGGCGTCCTCGCCGACGATCATCAGGCGACCGCCGGCCAGCGGGCCGTCGTCGGCGAGAAGAGCCGCCGCGACCTTGGCGAAGCGTTCGGAAGGCCAGCGCTTGCCGATCCAGTCGGCGCCGGGGCCGACCGCCAGAAGCGGGGTAGTGTCGGGACCGATCAGGGCGTCGGCGGCCGCGTGGCTTTCCTCGCCGAAGAAGAGGTGCGGCGCGGGGATGTCGTCGAGCTGGAGGATGCGGGCGGCCTGTTCGACGCAGTGCAGGCCCGGCAGGTCCGCGTCGCGCACGGCCCGCTTCTGGCGCCGCAGCCGCTCGGAGAATTTGGTGCCGCGCATGTCGACGACGAGGCCCCATTTGGTCTCGCGGACCTGGTTCCACAGGGCGATCCAGTCCCAGCGGCCGGTCTTGTCCAGCACGATCAGGCGACGCAGGCGCGGCGTGTCGGCGAACAGGGGGGCGGAAGCGGCGGATCCGACGATGGTGAACTCGGCGTGCGGCACGGCATCGACCAGATGGGCGAGCGCGCCCGAGGACAGGACGGCGGCCTCCGCCTCGGCCTCGGCGATGTAGAGAATGGGAAAGCGGGCAGTCATGGGTGCACCGTATACGGATTCTCTCGTGGCGGGTGTGAGGCGGGGCCCTCCCCTTTTCCACTGTCGCGCCCTATCTGTCCCGCATGACCGAACGCATCGCCCGCCTCGACAGTCGCGCCCTGATCCGGGCGAGCGGACCGGATGCCAAACCCTTCCTGCACAATCTGCTGACCCAGGACGTCGAGACCCTGTCGAAGGGCGACCTGAGGTTCGGAGCCCTGCTGTCGCCGCCGGGACGGCTGTTGTTCGACCTGTTCCTGTGGGGCGAGGATGAGGCGGTGGTGCTGGACGTGGCGGCGGACAGGCGTGACGCCCTGATGCAGCGGCTGTCGATGTACAGGCTGCGCGCCAAGGTCGAGGTTGCGGCGGACGACCGGCCGGTGTTCGCCAGTTGGCCCGGCGTGGCCGAGGGGTTCGTCACCGATCCGCGCACGGCCACGCTGGGCGGGCGTGCGATCGGCGCGGGCCTGGCGACCGCGAGCGAGGACGACTGGAGCGCGCACCGGCTGGCGGTCGGGGTTCCCGATCCGGCCCGCGACGCCGACGAAGGGACCTATCCCATCGAGGCCAACTTCGACCTGCTGAACGGCATAGACTTCGCCAAGGGCTGTTTCGTCGGCCAGGAAACGACTTCGCGCATGAAGCGGCGAGGAGAGATCAAGAAGCGGATGCTGCCGCTGACGTTCGACGGGCCGGCCCCCGAAGCGGGCGCCGAGGTCCTTAACGGAGAGCTCAGGGCGGGCGAGGTGCTGACGGGTCGCGACGAGGCCGCGATGGCCCTGGTTCGGCTTGATCGTCTGGACGGAATTCTGACTGTCGGCGGGCGTACAGTCCAGGTTGGGCGTCCGCCGTTTCTGCCGTGACCCGCTCAAATGAAGTGAAGGCTGAAACTTTCAGCCTCGACTAATCCCCTTAGAAATAAGGAGAATCTGTGTCGCGCGGTGCAACCGTCGCGGCCCTGCCGAGTATCTTCCTGCGGAACGGGCTCTTCGACGCAGGATTTTCAGCATGTCTAAAAACGATCAGATCATGGACGCCCTCGACCAGCGGGTCGAACGTCGCAACGACCGACGCAACTTCTTCAAACTGGGTGGCGGCTTCGCCGTCGGCGCCGTCGGCGGCGCGGTTCTGGGCGCCTGCTCCAGCTCCAGCGACACGGCCGTGGCGCAGAACCCGCCGGCCGGCGCGGTCAATCTCGACGTCGAAATCCTGAACTTCGCGCTGCAGCTCGAGTATCTGGAAGCCCAGTTCTACTCCTATGCAGCCTTCGGAACCGGCCTGCCGCAAAGCTCGTTGGGCGGCGCAGGCACGCAAGGCGCGGTGACCGGCGGACGTCAGGTGAACTTCACCGACCCCCTGGTCCGTCGCTACGCCAACGAAATCGCGGCCGATGAAATCGCCCACGTCAACTTCCTGCGCACCGCCCTGGGCAGCGCCGCCGTGGCCCAACCGGCCATCGACGTCGGCACCAGCCCGACCGGCGCCTTCTCCAACGCCGCCCGCGCCGCCGGTCTGGTCGGACCCGGCCAGGCGTTCGACCCCTATCTGAATGACAACAACTTCCTGCTGGGCGCCTTCATCTTCGAAGACGTCGGCGTCACGGCCTACAAGGGCGCATCGCCCCTGGTGACCTCCAAGGTCTTCCTGGAAGCCGCCGCCGGTCTGCTGGCCGTCGAGGCCTATCACGCCGGTCTGGTCCGCACCGTCCTGACCGCCAAGGGCCTGGAGACGCCGACCCTGGCCATCTCCAACGCTCGCGACAGCCTAGACGGGTCGAGCGACCTCGACCAGGGCATCACCGCGACGGGCACGGGCAATGCCGCGGCGTCCAACATCGTCCCGACCGACCCCAATGGTCTGGCCTACAGCCGCAGCGTCGGACAGGTGTTGAACATCGTCTATCTGAACGCCGTGGCGGGCACGACCGCCGGGGGCTTCTTCCCCGCAGGCCTGAACGGCCCGGCCGCGTTCCGCACGACCTAGATCGCTGTCACGACCAAGGGAGCCCGTCTGTGGAAACGCAGGCGGGCTTTCGCTTGTCCGGAGCGTGGTAGGCTGGGGCATGACCGAATCTCTCGGACGCTGCGCCTGGTGCGGGACCGACCCGCTGTATGTCGAATACCACGACACAGAATGGGGCGTGCCGGAGCATGACGCTCGCGCCCTGTGGGAGAAGCTGGTGCTGGACGGGTTCCAGGCCGGGCTGGCGTGGATCACCATCCTGAGGAAACGCGAGACGCTGAGGGCCGCCTTCGCCGACTTCGATCCCGATGTGGTGGCGAAGTTCGACGATGCAGACCGGGAACGCCTGATGGCCGATCCCGGCATCATCCGCTCGCGCGCCAAGATCGAGGCGGCGATCAAGGGCGCGCGAATTTTCGTCGAGATGCGAGACAACGGCGAGGACTTCTCCGCCTGGCTCTGGTCGTTCGTGGACGGGGCGCCGGTGCAGGGCGAGCGGGTCGGCGGCGACATTCCGACCCAGACGGAGGCGTCGGTCGCCATGGCCAAGGCGCTGAAGAAACGGGGCTTCAACTTCTGCGGCCCGGTGATCGTCTATGCCTTCATGCAGGCGACGGGAATGGTGAACGATCACGTCGCAGGCTGCTTCCGCTGTGAAGAGGTCCGGGCTATGGGCGGGGCCTTCGCCGGGGTGCACGGTGAGTAGAGTGAAGAGTGCCAGGAGACCCGCCAAGGCGTTCCCGACGCTGACGCTCGAGACCCTGCTGGCCCAGCGGGTCGGGGGGCTGGTGTGCGGTGTGGACGAGGCCGGGCGCGGGCCGTGGGCCGGGCCGGTGTCTGCCGGGGCGGTGATCCTGTCGGCGGACGACATTCCCCAAGGCATCGACGATTCCAAGGCATTGACCGCCGGGCGGCGCGAGGCGCTGGCGGTCGAGATCAAGCGCTGCGCCGTCGCCTGGGGCGTCGGGTTCGCGTCGCCGGAAGAGATCGAGGAGTTGAACATCCTGCAGGCCACCGGCCTGGCCATGTGCAGGGCGATCGAGGCGATGAGCGTCCAGCCCAAGGCGGCCCTGGTGGATGGAAACTACCGCTTCAAACTGCCCTGCGACGTCGAGACGGCGGTGGGCGGCGATGGGCTGTCGCTGTCGATCGCGGCGGCCTCGATCCTGGCCAAGACGGCGCGGGACGAGATCATGATCGCCATGGATGCCGAATACCCCGGCTACGGCTTCGCCTCGCACAAGGGGTACAATGCGCCGGTGCATCAGGCGGCGCTGAAGGCCATGGGTCCCTGCCCCATTCACCGGAAGAGCTGGGCGCCGATCAGGGCCTTGCTCGAAGCCTAGACGGCGAGGGCGCCGCCCAGAAACACGCCAAGCAGGGCGGCGAACAGGCCTCCGACCACGACGACGATCCAGCCCGGCATGGGCTCGGCTGCGACCGGCTCGGCGCGATAGGTCGGGGCGATGCCTTCGGCGCGCGACAGGAAGTCATTGGCCAGACGGCTGTCGAACCGGGTCTGGCCCGGAGCGCGCCAGGCGGCGGTCTGGTAGGCGTTCAACGCCCGGCTTCGGGCGTCGCGAATGGCGCCGGGACGCGTGGTGATACCTTGGCCCTGGGTCATGATCAGCTCTTCCATGCCGCTTTAACGACACAATGAGCGCCGCGTTCCCGGAACCGTCAAGCTGCGATCGCGACGGGCCTTTCGGTGACGACGAACAGGTATTCGACGTTGCGCAGACGCCCCACGGCCCCGACCTTCTCGCCCTTGGGGTTATGGATGCCGATGCGGGCGCCGACATAGCGGGGGCGCGGGATCTCGACCACCTGCACATGGCCGCGCGCCGACAGCATCTCCACCAGCTGATCGCGGCTCAGATAGCCCTCGTCGTTGAAGGAGACGATCAGGTTGGGGGCGCGGATGGCCTCGATCACGGATTGCAGCGCCGGGCCGATGCCGGGGCGGGAGTTGAAGGCGCTCTTCCTCGTCTTCACGTCGATCCGCTTGTTGGCGATGCCATAGGTCTCGGGCCGGTCCCACAGGATCAGGCTTTCCCAGACGTGGTAGTTCCCCAGGTAGGAGTGCTGGTTGTAGGGCGGGTCCAGATAGACGAGGTCGCCGTCGAAAGCCGCCGCCGTTTCCAGCGCATCGGCCTGGGTCGCGCGGCAGGGTCCGGCGGCGGCGGCGGGCTGGAGGGCCGGCATGCGGAGTTCCAGGGGCTTGAGCGCCCGCGCGGCCCAGGACTTCATGTAGGCCATCTGCAAACCGGCCGTGGAATCCACCCGGTCGGCGGCCTCCATCAGGCTGACGAGGGCGATGGCCTTGAGTTCGGGTTCGAGCCCCATGGCCTCGATCCGTTCGCGCATCGCGTCGATGCGGGCACCGTTCTCCGGCGTGAAATAGCGGGCGTCCTCGCAGAAGGCCTTTGTGAACCAGCCGGGGGACGCGGGCGTGGCGGAGAGATCGGCGAGGACGGCGGCGGCCTTGTCGGCCCAGACGTTACGGTCGGCCTGGACATAGGCGGTGGCCAGGGCATGGGCGTAGGCGTTGTGGTCGTTGGACCAGACCTGGAAGCCGGCGCCTTTCAGCGCGTGACCGACCCGGGCGGTGCCGGAGAACAGGTCGCAGACGTGGCCTCCGTCAGGCAGCAGGCTGCGGACGGCGGCGGCGATCGGATCCAGCAGGGCCCGCTTGGAGCCGAGGTATTTGATCATCGAGATACGGGCCTTCTCCCCTCGGGGGAGAAGGTGGCTCGCGGAGCGAGACGGATGAGGGGGCTGTGAAATCACATTCCCGTCTGACCCGAGATCACGCCGGCTGAACCAGACCCCTCATCCGAGCGGCTCCGCCGCCCACCTTCTCCCCCGAGGGGAGAAGGGTCACCGCTTCGCCTTCTTGGCCGGAGCATGCGCCAGTCGCAGGAGATTCGCAGCCCCCGGCGCGCCGAAGGGGGTGCCGGCCAGGATCAGGATGCGCTGGCCGGGTTCGGCGAGACCGTAATCCATGGCCGAAACGACCGCGTCCTCGGTGACATCCTCCAGGCTGGTCGGCTCCTTGCCGAGACGGGGCTCCAGACCCCAGACGAGGGCCAGCCTGCGCGCCGTCTCCGGCTTGGGCGTCAGGGCGAGAATGGGCTGGAGCGGGCGTTCGCGGGACATGCGCCGCGCCGTGCCGCCAAGCGTCGTGAAGACGACGATACAGCCCGTCGACTGGGCCTCGCCGGCCTTCCTGGCCGCGGCGACCAGGGCATCGGCGTCGAAACCCTCCATGCCGGCGTGTTCGGCGTCCATCAGGCTGGGCCACAGGGGATCGCTTTCGACCCGCTCCATGATCCGGTTCATGATGCCGACGGATTCCAGCGGATAGTCGCCCGACGCCGTCTCGGCCGACAGCATCAGGGCGTCGGCGCCCTCATAGACCGCGTTTGCGACGTCGGAGGCCTCGGCGCGGGTGGGCGCGGGCGAGGACGTCATGGATTCCAGCATCTGGGTCGCGACGATGACCGGGACGCCGCGCTGGCGGGCGGCGCGGATGATGCGCTTCTGGGCGACGGGGACCTCTTCGGCCGGCATCTCCACGCCCAGGTCTCCGCGCGCGACCATGACGCCGTCGCAGTAGTCGAGGATGCTCTCCAGATCCTCGAGCGCCTGAGGCTTTTCGATCTTGGCCAGACAGGCGGCGCGACCTTTCACGATCGACTTCAGCTCGGCCATGTCCTCCGGCTTCTGCACGAAGCTGAGCGCGACCCAGTCGACGCCGATGCGCAGGGCGAAGTTCAGGTCCTCGCGGTCCTTAGGCGTCAGGGCCGAAACGGGAATGATCGCTTCGGGCACGGCGACGCCCTTGCGGTCGCTGAGTTTCGAGCCGCTCTCGACCGTGACGTCGCACCACTCGTCGGAGCGCTTGCCGACGCGCAGACGAACCCGGCCGTCGTCGAGCAGCAGCAGCATGCCCTCGCGAAGGGCCTTGAAGATTTCGGGGTGAGGCATCTGCACCCGCGTCTCGTCGCCCGGCGTCGGGTCGAGGTCGAAGCGCATCTGATGGCCCGGCTTCACCGAGATCTCGACATTGGCGAAGCGGCCGAGGCGGAGCTTGGGACCCTGGAGGTCGGCCAGCACGCCCAGCGGGCGTTTCAGCGCCAGCTCGGCGCCGCGCACGGCCTTCAGGTTGGCGGCATGATCCTCATGCGAGCCGTGGCTGAAGTTGAGGCGAAAGACATCGACCCCGGCCTCGGCCAGAGCCTTGACCATGCCGGGCGTGCGGCTGGCCGGTCCAAGCGTCGCGACGATGCGCGCGCGGCGTTGTCTGATCATGATTGTCCCGTTGGCCGGTCGCGTTTCCCTGACGCTGTTGTGCCAACGAAACGCGGCGAGGGTAAGGGCGGCTCCCTGCGGGAAACAGGAAGTGAGTCTCTGTTACCGGGTCGAGGCGGGCACCGGGCAGGCGGAAGCATCGAACACGCCCAGATCCATGCAGCGTCCTTCGAGCCCGTCCGGCGTCGCGACACCGATCAGATTGGCCAGGGTCGGGGCGATATCGATGGTGCGAGCGGGGAAGAACCGCTCCTGGCCCGCCGGCAGGTCCGGCGACCAGAAGATGATCGGCACGCCGCGATCATAGTCCCAGGGCGTGCCATGGGTGGACAGGGTGCCGGTGGCGCGGCCGGGCACGGTCGTGGTGTTGGGCCACTGGGCCACGACGATGTCAGGCGAACGGCCCTCGACGGCGCCGAGGCGGTGACGCTCCAGCAGGGTCAGCTCCTGCGGGCTTTGGGTCGGGCGCGGCAGGGGTGAGGCCAGGACCTCCTCGATCGTCCAGGCTCCGGCGACGTTCGCCTCTGCGCGCAGCAGTTCGACGGCGGCGGCGGCGATCTCGTCGCGACGCGGATCGGCCA
This sequence comes from Brevundimonas sp. FV1ye28, assembly GCF_058681135.1. Classification (NCBI taxonomy): domain Bacteria; kingdom Pseudomonadati; phylum Pseudomonadota; class Alphaproteobacteria; order Caulobacterales; family Caulobacteraceae; genus Brevundimonas; species Brevundimonas sp. FV1ye28. The sequence continues at coordinate 1,763,036 of NZ_CM178731.1, forward strand.
GTTCCCTGTTGCCCTCGCCGACGACCATGAGACCGGAGCCGCCGTAGGAGATGGGATTCACCGTCAGAGCGAAGCGGCCTTTCAGCGTCGTGTTCAGGCGGCCCAGCAGGGCCGGGTCGCCACGCACGGCGTCATGATAGCCGCGCTCGTGCATCCGCTCGGGGAAGTCGGACCCGCCGTGGTCGGCGGTCAGGACCACGACGACGCCCGGCTGTTGTGCCAGACGGTCGAGGAAGGCGCCCAGCGCCACGTCGAGCCGGTACATCTGTTCGCACATCTCCGGCCCCTGGGTGCCGAAGGAGTGGCCGATCCGGTCGGTGGCCGAGAGGCTGACGCCCAGCATGTCGACGACGCCGCGACGACCCAGGGCCTGGCTGTTCAGAAGCTCGGTCGCCGCCTCCAGGGTCAGTTCGTCCAGCAGGGGGGAGGTGTCGATCTCGAAACCCCGCACCGGCGGCAGGGTCGCGCGGAAGGTCTGGCCGCTGACCGTCCATTCGCCTTCGAGTGCCCGGCATTCCGGCCGGGTGTAGGTCCAGTTCGGGGCCGAGGCGGCGAACCGGGCGTTGATGCGGCGGTTCAGGTCGGCGACCGGGCGAAGCTTGTCTTCAGCGCTTTTGCCCGGCTCGACATAGGTGGTGAAGCCGAAGTCGTCGGTCAGCCAGAAGACGCCGTCGCCGTGGTGGCCTGCCAGATTGATGGCGCCCCGGTCCTTGCCCGAGACGGCATAGACGCGGCTGGTCGGGCTGTCGGCCTTGACCCAGTCGGCCAGGGTCGTGGCACGCAGCTGGCCGGGACCGACCGGACCGTTGTCGGTGTTGCGCCCGTGGGCGAGCGTGTTTTCCGGCGCGGCGAGGCAATAGACTTCTTGACCCGTCGCGCGATCGATCCAGTCATTGGCCGGGATGCCGGTGCTGGCCGGATTCATGCCGGTCAGGATGGTGGAGTGACCCGGGCAGGTCTCGGTCATCGCATGCTGCTGGAAGCCGTTGGCGTAGACGAGGCCGTGGTCCGTCAGGGTGTGCAGGCCGCCGGTGAACCGATCGCGGTACTGGTTATAGAGGTTGGAGCTGAACTGATCGACGACGATGGTCACGATCAGGGTCGGCTTGGTCGGTGCGGCCGTCGCCGGGGTCTGCGCCGAGACCGTCGAGGCCATCACACCGCTCGCCAGAGCGCAGGTCGTGACAAGGGCGGCGAGGCGGACGATCGGTCTGGACATGGTTTCACCGTGGCTCTTCGGGCGCCCGCCTTAGACCGGGTTCGTTACGGCACCAAGACGCTCATCGGCCGCGTTGACAGGATGATCGGCCGGGCCTAGCTCGCGGCTCGACCATGGGGACGCCGATGACCGCCTTGAAAGTCCTGACGCCGGCGCTCGCCGCCCTGACGCTCGCCGCCTGTTCCGGCGAGCCTGCACGGCCGGATAAGCCCGAAACACCCGTCGTCCAGGTCGCCGACGTGTCCCAGCTGACCGGGGACGTGGAGGCGGGGCGCGTCGCCTTCGGCCAGTGCCGCAGCTGTCACACCGTCGAGGCCGGCGTGAACCGGGTGGGGCCCAGCCTGCATGCGATCGTGGGGCGACCGGTCGGGACCGTGGCGGACTATCGCTACTCGACCGCGATGGCGGCGGTGGGCGGCGTCTGGGACGAGCAGCACCTGTATGACTTCCTGGAGAAGCCGCGCGAAGTCGTGTCCGGCACCAAAATGACCTTCCTCGGCATCAAGGACGGCCAGCGACGGGCGGACCTGATCGCCTACCTGAAGACCCAGGCGAACTAGGGTCCGCGTCGCCTTCCCTCTCACCGTGCACCCCGGCGAAGGCCGGGGTCCAGATCACGGATGCGTTTCGCCGGGATAAGGCACCGAGACCGACGCCGCCCGCCAGAGTCAGCCATCTGGACCCCGGCCTTTGCCGGGGTGCACGGGCGATAGACTATGGCCTACATCGTCGCGCCGAGGCGCCAGGGCTGGATCTCGTCCTCGCCGAAGCCGAGGGCTTCGGAGGCCGTGATCTTGCCCGAGGCGGTGGCGAGGATGGTCTCGAAGATCTCGGCGCCGAGGGCGTCGAGCGACATGCCCTCGTCCAGCACCCGGCCGCAGTCGATGTCGATATCGTCGGGCATGCGACGGGCGAGCGCGGAGTTGGTCGCCAGCTTCAGACTGGGGGCCGGCTTGGCGCCGAAGACCGATCCCCGGCCAGTCGTAAAGCAGATCAGGGTGGCCCCGCCCGCGATCTGGCCCGTGGCCGAAACGGGGTCGTAGCCGGGCGTGTCCATGAAGACGAGGCCGTGGGCCGTGACCGGCTCGGCGTATTCATAGACGGCGGAGAGGGGCGCGGAGCCCGCCTTGGCCACGGCGCCCAGCGACTTCTCGAGGATGGTCGTCAGGCCGCCGGCCTTGTTGCCGGCCGAGGGGTTGTTGTCGAGCGAGCCGCCGGTGGTCTCTACGTGCTTTTCCCACCAGGCGATGCGGCGCATCAGCTTGGCGGAAACCTCGGGCGAGGCGCGGCCGGTCAGCAGATGTTCGGCGCCGTAGATCTCGGGGGTTTCCGACAGGATGGCCGTGCCGCCCTGGGCGACGATCAGGTCGACGGCGCAACCCAGCGCCGGGTTGGCGGTCATGCCGGAATAGCCGTCGGAACCGCCGCACTGCAGGCCCACGACCAGTTTCGACACCGGCTGGGGCGTGCGCGTCAGGGAGGCGGCGCGGTCGGCCATTTCCATCATCCGGTCGATGCCGCGCTGGATAGTGGAGGCGGCACCACCCTCGTCCTGAATGGCCATGACGCCGAGATCGGCGGAACCCTCCATGCCCTCGGCCTCCATCAGGCTGGAGATCTGGTTGGTCTCGCAACCGAGCCCCAGCATCAGGACACCGGCGACATTGGGATGGCGCGCATAGCCCGACAGGGTCCGGCGCAGCATGTCCATGGCCTCGCCTTCCGACGCCATGCCGCAGCCCGAGCCGTGGGTGATGGCGACGACGCCGTCGATGGTCGGGTGGCTGTCGCCGAGCCGGGCCTCGACCTCGCGGGCGATGCGGCGGGCGACCATGGCCGAACAGTTCACCGAGGTGACCACCGCCAGATAGTTGCGGGTGCCGACCCGGCCGTCGGCGCGCAGGTAGCCGTCGAAGGTGCGGGGCTCGGCGGGCGCGGCGGAGACGCCAGCGACGACACCGGTGTCAGCGCGGGCCGAAATATCGCCGACGCCGAGGTTGTGGACGTGGACCCAGTCGCCGGGCGCGATGGAGGCGCTCGCCGCGCCGATGACCTGTCCGTACTTGCGGACCTGGCCGCCGACGGCGACGGGCTTGAGTGCGATCTTGTGTCCTGCGGGGACGTCGGTCGTGGCGGTGACGCCCTCGACGGTCTCGCCGGCGGACAGGGGACGGACGGCGACGGCGACGTCGTCATTGGGATGGAGGCGGAGAATGGTCGGGGAGGACATGGCCCTCCCCGCCTAGCATGTCGCGATCAAAACGTCAGGCCGCCGCGGTCTCGGCCGCCAGCTTCTTCTTCGAACGGCCGCGGCCGAACCGGTAGACGGCGAAGGCGATGGCGCCACCGATGGCCAGGATGATGATCGTCGTGATCGGACGGAAGGCGAGCCAGGCCAGGGCGATGGTCACCGTGCCCACGATCAGGCCCAGCACGAAGCCGATCAGTCCCGTCCCCATGCGAACGATGGTGCCGGCCAGGGGCAGGACATCGGCCAGCACGCCGAACGGGGCCAGGATCAGGCCGAAGCCCACCATCAACAGGATCATGCCGACGACGCGGATGATCCAGGCGACGACGTTGTTGGCGTCCTGCGCGGACTGGAACATGTCTCCGGCCGGCACGTCGCCGTCAGCGACAAGCAGGAACTCCGAGCCGTTGCGGGCGCGGTAGTCGAGGAAGTTGTCGCCGTTCTGACGGGCGACGACGCTGATCTCCGACGCCGGCGTGACTTCATAGGAAATGCGCACATCGCCGATGACGGGGACGCGGGCATTCTCGCCCATGAAAACGGTCCCGCCCGAGACCTCGTGCTCCGGAGCTTCGCCGATCGCAGCGGCGATGGACTCGGCCTGATCCGTCAGATTGAGGGGCTGGGCACCACCGACCTGGCCGAGGACGTTCTCTTCCAGCTGATAGTCGCCCAGGGTCGCGTCGGTCGCATAGATCTCGGTGCCCTCGAAGGGCGGGGTCGGGTTCTCGTGACCGGCCGGGGTGTTGAAGGCGCTGGAATCGATGGCGGTCGCGGACCAGACCTTCGTGTAGGTGTAGGTGGTGACCGTCTCTTCGCCGCCGCCCAGCTTGGTGCGGCTCTCTGACTTGGATTCCTCCTGCCACTGGTACATCTCGGCCGTCCGCGCCAGCTTCAGGCCGGTGGCGGAGACGCCGAACTCATTGTCTTCGATCGGCGCGGTCACGGCGGTCTGGCCGGTGACGTGAATCAGCTTCTGATCGTTCGACGGATCGATCGGGGACGCGGGTGCCTCGACCACCGCGCCGGCGCCCTCGGTCAGGCCGCGCGCGACCTTGACGGCGTTGCCCTCGTTCCAGGCCAGGCCCCAGACGCAGGCGAAGATCAGGACGATGCCGACCAGGACGCCGGCGAAGGCCGAGCCGATCCGGCTGAACCAGCCCTGTTTGGTGGTGACGGTGACTTGATCCGGCATGACGCTCCCCCGAGCTCACGGTCGAAACCCGACCGCCAGGGGCGCAGATATAGCACCGCTTGGCCGGTGCGACAGCGAGGCGAAGCTTACAGAAACTGACGGCGCTACAGCCCGCGCCAGCCCCGCCACCAGGTCACGAACCGGCCCAGCCCCTCGGCGAGGGCGACCTTCGGGGCATAGCCGGTCAGGGCGTTCAACTTCGACACATCGGCATAGGTGGCGGTGACGTCGCCGGCCTGCATCGGCCGCATGATCTTGACCGCCTCGCGGCCGAGCGCCGCTTCCAGCGTGGAGATCATGTCCATCAGGCCGACAGGGCTGGAATCACCGATATTGTAGACCTCGTGCCCGCCATGAGGCGGCGGGTTGTCCAGCACGCCGACCACGCCATCGACGATGTCGTCGATATAGGTGAAGTCGCGGGCCATCCTGCCCTCGCCATAGACCTCGATCGGGTCGCCCCGCATGATCTTTTCAGTGAAGCTGAAGTAGGCCATGTCCGGCCGGCCCATCGGTCCGTAGACGGTGAAGAAGCGCAGACCCGACTGGGGGAAGCCGTAGAGCGAGGCGTAGCTCTGGCTCAGCAGTTCGCAGGCCCGTTTGGTGGCGGCGTAGAGGGAGACCGGCGACACGGTCGGGTCATCCTCGCGGAATCCCTCCCCCGCCAGCGGCCGATCACCATAGACCGAGCTGGAGGACGCATAGACCAGATGCTCGACGCCGTTGTGGCGGCAGGCCTCCATGATCGACAGGTGGCCCTGAAGATTGGAGCGCTGATAGGCGAAGGGGTTCTCGATCGAGTAGCGGACCCCGGCCTGGGCCGCGAGATGCACCACCCGCTTCGCGCCAGAAGACCGGACTAGCTCGTGCATGGCCTCCGCATCGGCGATGTCGGCGCGGACCATGCGGAGTGCCGGATAGGCCGCCAGGCGCTCGGCCCGCAGGTCCTTCAGGGCGACGTCATAATAGGCGTTGAACTCGTCCACGCCGATGACGCTCTCGCCCCGCTGCAGCAGACGTTCGGCGACATGCATGCCGACGAAGCCGGCCGCACCGGTGACGATGACGGTCACGCCGCTCAGCCCCGGCCGATGCTGGTGTAGGCGAAGCCGCGCGCGCGCATCTCGGCCGGACGATAGACGTTCCTCAGATCGACGATGACCGGGGCGCGGGCCAGGAGCTTGATCCGGTCCAGATCGAGCGCGCGGAACTGGTCCCACTCGGTCAGGATGACGATGGCGTCGGCACCTTCCGTCGCTGCGTAGGCGTCGTCGCGATAGTCCACGTCGGGCAGAAGCTTTCCGGCCTCGTGCATGCTTTCGGGATCATAGGCCTGAACCTTGACGCCTGCGGCGATCAAGGCGGGGACGATGTCGAGGCTGGGCGCGTCACGCATGTCGTCGGTATTCGGCTTGAAGGCCAGCCCCAGAAGGCCGACCGTCTTGCCCTGCCCCGAGCCGCCGAGAGCCGCGATGACGCGGTCGGCCATGGCCTTCTTGCGCGCATCATTGACCTCGACGGTCGTTTCGATCAGGCGCACCGGCGTACCGTACTGCTGGGCCGTGCGGACCAGGGCGACGGTGTCCTTGGGGAAGCAGGAGCCGCCATAGCCGGGGCCGGCGTTGAGGAATTTCGAGCCGATCCGCCCGTCCAGACCGATGCCCTTGGCCACTTGCTGCACATCGGCGCCGACCTGTTCGCACAGGTCCGCGATCTCGTTGATGAAGGTGATCTTCAGCGCCAGGAAGGCGTTGCCCGCGTACTTGATCAGCTCGGACGTGCGACGGGCGGTGTAGACCACGGGAAAGTCGTTCAGGCTGAGCGGGCGATAGACCTCGGCCATGACCGCCTTGGCGCGTTCGTCCTCGGTGCCGATCACGACGCGGTCGGGACGTTTGAAGTCCTCGATGGCGGCGCCTTCGCGCAGGAACTCGGGGTTGGAAACGACGGCGAAATCGGCGTCCGGATTGACGCGGCGGATGATGGCCTCGACCTCGTCGCCCGTACCGACCGGCACGGTCGACTTGTTGACGATTACGGTGAAGCCTTCGACCAGGCCGGCGATCTCTTCGGCTGCGGCGTAGACGTAGGACAGATCGGCGTGGCCGTCGCCGCGGCGGGTCGGGGTGCCCACGGCGATGAAGACGACATCGGCCGAACGGATGGCCTCGGCACCGTCGAGCGTGAACGACAGGCGACCGGCACGGACGTTCTCGGCGACCAAGGCTTCGAGACCGGGCTCGAAGATCGGAATCTCTCCGGCGTTCAGCCGCTCGATCTTGGAAGGATCCTTGTCGACGCAGACGACCGTATGGCCGAAGTCGGCGAAACAGGCGCCGGACACCAGGCCTACATAGCCGGTGCCAATCATCGTAACGCGCATCGAGTTCTCCCCCAGCGACAGCCGACAAGCTGTAGCTCAGCATATGGTGCGGTGCAAAACGTCACGAATGCACGGCGCGTTAAGCCTGTCCTCTTACCCGATCTTGAGTGTCTTCGCCGCAGGATCGGGCGATGACCGACACGTCGCCCTACCTTTTGCCGGAAGCCGCCGTCGATCGGCGACAGCGGGCGCGCGCGCCGTTCCGCAAGGCGAGACGCCAGCGCGAGCGCGTCCGCCTGCTGGGCCAGACCGTGGATCTGGTGCGTCCCGAAGAGGTTCTGCATCACGTCGAAACCTGGGTCGATGCGCGTCGCAAGGTCGTCATCGCCAACCACAACCTGAACAGCCTGGCCCTGCTGCAAAAGGAGCCGAGGCTTCAGCGGTTCTACGACCGGGCCGATCTGGTGGAGGTCGATTCCACCCCACTGATCTATTTCGCGAAGCTGTTGGGGCTGCAGGGCAAGGCGTTTCATCGCTGCACCTACCTGGACTGGCGCGACCATTTCTGGAGCCTGGTGAACCGCAAGGGCTGGCGCGTCATGTATATCGGCGGCGAACCCGCCGTCGTCGAGCAGGCACGCGAACGCCTGAGCAGCGAGTTTCCCAACGCCGACATCAAGGTCCGCAACGGCTTCTTCGTCGCCACGCCCGGATCGAGCGACAACGCGGCGGTGGTCGCCGAGGTGAAGGCGTTCGACCCGCATATCCTGTTCGTCGGCATGGGCATGCCGCGCCAGGAACTGTGGATCCTCGACAACCTGGACGCCCTTCCCGACTGCGCCGTCTTCTCGGTCGGCGCCGCCTTCGACTATGAGGCCGGAGAGCAGAAGGCTGCACCCCGCTGGATGGGTCCAATGGGCGTCGAGTGGCTGTTCCGCCTCGTCCATGATCCCAGGCGGCTGGCGCGTCGCTATCTGATCGAGCCGTGGAGTCTGAGCCACCTGATCGCGGCCGACCTGCGGACCGCCTTCAAGAGCCGTCTGGCGGGTCGAGCCTAGGCTATCGCCAGGGCGCCGGTCGTGATCGCCACGCGTCCGGCCCGACCGGTCGCCTGAAGCAGGACACGGGTCTCGCCCTCCAGCCGAACGGCCGACAGCACATTGGTGGCATAGGCGCCCGTGTCGACGCCGATGCGGCGCGCGTCGGAATGCACCGCCTCGGTCGGCGTATGGCCATGTACGACCACCTGCTCGAACGGAGCCGGATGGTCGAGGAAAGGCTGGCGGATCCACAACAGGTCTTCCGGCGACTGGGCCGGCAGGGCGATACCGGGCCGGGCACCGGCGTGGGCGAAGAAATAGTCGCCGATCGAGACCGACAGTTCCTGTGACGCCAGAAGGTCGTGATGCGATTCAGGCAGGGCCTCGGCGAGCGCGCGCGACGCCTCCGCCCAGGCCTGGGCGTCGCCCCGCATCGGCGGCGGGTTCACGCCGTAGGAGACCAGGGTGTCGCGCCCGCCGTAGTCGCACCAGGACGGGCCGACCATGGGGTCGTGCAGGAAGGCCTCCATCCGTTCCTCATGGTTGCCCTTGATGAAATGGACTTCCAGCGCCGGGTCGGCCGCCAGGTTGCACAGCTGATTCAGCACGCCCTTGGAATCGAGACCCCGATCCACGTAGTCGCCGAGAAAGACCACGACCTTGCGCGTAGCCTCGGCCGCGTGCAGGTCGGCGCGGAGGGCCTGGATCAGCCGGTCGGCGAGATCGGACCGACCATGGATATCCCCGACCGCCCAGACGACACAGTCAGCGGGCGTGCGAGATGTCCTGCGGGCCGGTCGATTGGGAAACAGGCGAGACAGCATGTGATTCCCATGCCCGCTCGCCTCACCGGGTTCAAGCGGAACGCGGCCCCAGTGTCAGACTCGCCGGCTCGCCCGCCTGGGCCGATGACGTCAGCCACACGTCGAACGCACCGGGCTGGACCGTCGGACGACCGTCGGCCCCGATGTATTCCAGCTGCTCGCGACGCAGGGTGAAGGTCACCGTCTTGGTCTCGCCTGCGGCCAGTTCGACCTTCTTGAAGTCGCGCAGGCGACGGCCCGGCTGGGTCAGGTCGGCGACCCGGTCGCGGATATAGAGCTGCACCGTCTCCTCGACAGAGCGGTCGCCGGTGTTGGCGACCTCGACCGAAAGCTCGACCGCGCCGGACCAGTCCAGGGTGGCCTGCGCCGGGGTCACGTCGCCATGGGTCACCGTCCCGTAGGTCAGGCCGTGGCCGAACGGATAGAGGGCGGTGTTGGTCGTCTCGCGATAGCGGGCGACATACTCCTGCGACGCCAGGGCGTTGTTGGCCGGGCGGCCGGTGATCTTGTGGTCATAGCTGTAGGGTTGCTGACCCGAGCGGTGCGGGAAGCTGACCGGCAGGCGACCAGACGGCGAGGCCTTGCCGAACACGACGTCGGCGACGGCGTGGCCCATCTCTCCGCCCAGGAACCAGGTGACGACGATGGCGCCGGCGTCCTTGATCGGACCGGCCAGTTCCATGGCCCGCCCGTTGCGCAGCAGGACGACGACGGGCTTGCCGGTCGCGGCGACGGCGTCGGCGAGGGCGCGCTGAGGCGCGGGGATGTCGATCTCGGTGCGCGACTGGGCCTCGCCCGACATGCGCGCGCTTTCGCCGATGGCCAGGACGACGACATCGGCCGCCTGGGCCGCAGCGACCGCAGCCTCGATACCGCCGGGGACGCCGGTCTCGACGTCGGAGCCCTTGACCACGGTCAGGGCAGCCTCGTACTTCAGGACGGCGCGGAAGCCGGCCTCCAGAGAAATCCGGCGGGTTTCGTCGCCCCAGATGGTCCAGGGACCGAAGATGTTTTCGACGTCGTCGGCGAAGGGACCGATCAGGGCGATCTTCTGGCCTTCGGTCTTCAGCGGCAGGAGGCTGTCCTCGTTCTTCAGCAGGACGATGGATTTGACCCCGGCCTCGCGGGCCAGGTCGCGGTGTTCGCGCGAGCCGACGACCAGACGTTCCCGTTCCGGGTCGCAGCCGCGATAGGGGTCGTCGAATAGGCCGAGCGCCGCCTTGGTCATCAGGACGCGACGCACCGCCTGATCCACGCGGGCCAGGGGGACGTCGCCCTTCTCGACCAGATCGGGGATGTGTTCGAGGAACAGACCCGAGACCATCGACATGTCCATGCCGGCCATGAGGGCGATGCGTGCCGCGTCGCGCCCGTCGACGGCAAAGCCGTGGGCGATCAGCTCCTGCTCGGCCGTGTAGTCCGAGACGACGAAGCCGGTGAAACCCCATTCGTCCCGCAGAATCTCGGTCAACAGATAGGGGTTGCCGGAGGCCGGCACGCCGTTGAGGTCGTTGAAGGCGGTCATGACCGACAGGGCGCCCGCGTCGAACGCGGCCCGGAACGGCGGCAGGAAGGTCCCGCGCAGCGTCGCCTCTGACATGTCGGTCGTGTTGTATTCCATGCCAGCAATACCGGCGGAATAGGCGGCGAAATGCTTGGGCGTGGCCAGAAGAGCGTCGCGGTCCGCCAGGCCTCTTTCGCCCTGGAAGCCCCGCACGCGGGCGACGGCCAGGACTTCGTTCAGCCAGACGTCCTCGCCCGCGCCCTCGACGCCGCGACCCCAGCGCTGATCGCGCGCCACGTCGACCATGGGGGCGTAGGTCTGATGGATGCCGGAGGCCGCGCCTTCCAGAGCCGCCGCCCGCGCGGTGCGTCGGGCCAGGTCGGCGTCGAAGGCCGATGCCTCGGCCAAGGGCACGGGGAAGACGGTCTTCAGCCCATGGATGATGTCGGCGGCGAACAGGAGCGGGATGCCCAGCCGGCTTTCCTCGACGGCGATCTTCTGGATACGACGGCCCGCCTCGGCGCCCACGCCGTTGAACAGGTTGCCGACGGCGCCGTCGCGAATCATCTGGGTGACGCGCGCGGGGTCGCCCTGGCCGTCCAGCGGGTTCACGTTCATGGGCCGGAAGCGGAACGGATCGCCCAGCAGGTTCAGCTGGCCCGCCTTTTCCTGGATAGTCATGCGGGCGATCAAGGCGTCGACGCGGTTCAGATCCGCCGCCTGTTTGGCCTGAGCGCCACGGGGGGCCGCCACCATGGCTGCGCCCAGCGTCGCCAGTCCGGCGGCTGCGGCCAGGATGGAACGGCGGTCGGTCGCACGCATGTCGATCATGGTCTGCTCTTCACTCATGGCCCATCCCATAAGGGGTCATAGGGACGAAGTCAGGTCGCGACATGCATCATCGACGCATCGTCAGACCCTCGGTGGAGAGCCTTGTAACCGGTTACGCGGCTGCGTGCATCTCCCGATGCGGATCAATCGCGAATGAAATGGGGAACGAACTGCGACGTGTTGCGGGTGATCCGCCCGTGGTCTTCGCGCACCGACATGCCCGCCGCCTCCTCGCCCACGACCCAGGAGCCGATGATGGCGTGGCGGCCGTCGAAGACCGGCGGGGCGTGGATGGCCTGAAGGATGGCGCGCCCGTCGTAGCCGCCGTCATCGCCGCGTTCCGTGCCGGACGGCTCCACGATCGAGATGTTGTCGCCCTCGCGCGAGAACAGGGGCTTGCGCACATGGGCCGACGACAGGGCCGAGGCCTTGGGGTCGTCCTCGAAATAGGCCTCGAGCAGGTTCGGGTGCCCCGCGTGCCGTTCCCACAGCAGCGGCAGGATACCCTTGTTGGACAGAAGCGACTTCCACGCCGGCTCCAGCACAAGCACATCGGCGCTCGGCAGAGGCTGGGCGTAGTCGTCACGCAGCATCTGTTCCCAGGGGTATAGTTTGAACATGGCCTGGATCAGCCAGTTCTCCTCGTCCACGAACCGACCGTCGGCGTTCAGGCCGATGTCGCCGATGGCCACGAACTTGGGGTCCAGCCCCGCCTGTTTCGCCAGATCCTCGAGATAGAGGACCGTCTGGCGATCCTCGATGAAGTCCCGGACCGACGAGAAATGCACGAAACCTCCATCGGGGAAGATGGAGCGGAAGCGCGCGACCAGCTTCTCGTGCAGGCTGTTGAACTGGTCGGCGTCGGCCGGGATCGAGCCGTCCGCCATCCGGTCCTCCAGCCAAAGCCACTGGAAGGCTCCGCTCTCGTAGATCGAGGTCGGGGTGTCGGCGTTGTATTCGTAGAGCTTGGCCGGACCCGTCCCGTCGTAGGCGAAATCGAAACGGCCATAGAGGGAGGGATCGCCCCGCTTCCAGCTGTCGGCGACGTAGTCGCGGAGCGTTTCCGGGATGTCGAGCTGCGCCATCAGCCGCTCGGACTTCACCGCCTCATCGACCAGGTCGAGACACATCTGGTGCAGTTCGGCGGTCGGGGTTTCGATCCCCTCCTCCACCTCCTGAAGGGTCAGGGCGTAGGCGACGTCGTCGGTCCAGTAGGGTTCGCCCGACATATGGTGCCAGGTGAAGCCGAGGCTGTCGGCCTTGGCCTGCCAGTCGGGACGTTCGGGAAGGATGAGGCGTTGCATGGTCGCGGCGTTCAGGCCGGATCTTTGTCCGGCGTGGCCTGCCCGATGCGCGGCGTGACCACGGTCACGTCCGACTGCGTCAGGCGCGCCAGCACGTCGTCGGCCGACGAATGCCCGGGCAGGATGCCCGCCTCCTTCAGCTTGGCGTCGAGGTCGGCACCTGTGCGCTTGTCCTCGAACTCCTGACCGACGCGCAGGCGTTCTTCCTGAACGGCCTGGCGCTGCTTGATGCGCTGCAGGCTGTCGGCGGCCGAACCGATGCGCGAGTGGGCGCCGGCCGATTGCAGGGCGACCGAGGTCTGGGCGCGCTGCACCGACTCGTTGACCTTCACGATGTCGATCTCGCGACGCAGGGTCTCGATCTTCTGGTCAGTCGAGGCGATGGCCTGGCGCAGGCGCGTCTCGGCGGCCTTCATGTTCTCGATGACCGGCTCGCGCTCGCTGATCTGGGATTCCAGCTCGGCGATACGGCCGGCGACTTCGCGAGCGAGGTCGGTCTTGCCCTGGCCCAGGGCGGCGCGGGTCGAGCTTTCGTACTTGCCGATCTGGTCGCGGAACGAGGCCATCTCGTTTTCGGCCATGCGACGGCGAGCCACGAGGCCGGCGAGGTCGTCGCGAGCCTTGCCTTGGGCGGTGTCGGCGTCGCGGATTTCCTGATCGAGGATCTTCAGCGCGTTCTGGTCGACGACGCCTTGCGCGGCGTCATGGGCCGTGCCGCGGAACAGGGCGGAGAGTTTGGACAGCATAGACATGGTTCTCGGTCTCCGGTTCAGGCGGCGAAGTTATCGCGAAGTTCGGTCGCGTCGATGGCGTTCTCGGCCAGGGTGCGCAGTTCGATCAGTATGGTCTGCAAGGTCGTCTTGGACGACAGCTCTCCCATCAGCTCATAGACGTCCTGGTCGCCGACGGTGGTGATGGCGAAGTTCGACAGGGGCACCACGCGCTGGGCCTTCAGCAGGAACTCGTTGAAGCGGGCGGTGTCGGACTGTTCCGCGACCGGCCACAGCAGGACTGAACAGACGATCTGGGCGCCGCCGACCGACAGGTAGATCGGCAGGTCGCCATACTCGTGCATGGTCGCCAGCAGGACGGGGTCGGCCCCCTCCAGCACGCGCAGGGTCATTTCCCCCTCGCGGATCAGGGTCGAGGCGTCCAGTGCCGCCTTGATGGCGAGGACGGTCCAGGCGGTTTCGATAACGGCGTCCATGTGGGGGTCGGCTCCGGTTGACGAAGAAGAAGTGGTGCGATGACGGCGGGGCGCAAGCTGGGTCTTCAGTAAAGCGGGACCGCGCGTCGAGTCGGTGACGATGGCGTGCACGGCGGCGCGCACATCGTCGCGGCAGCCCTGGGGAACCCAGAACTCCAGCTTGACCTGGCCGGCATCACGACGCGCCTTTCGCCAGGCACGGATGCGATCCGTACCAGTAGCGTTGGGCCCAGAAGCGTTGGGGCCTGACGCAGGCGGGGGAATGTCGGCGACGTCCGTCATGTTTCATGTAACGCGTAACATGAACGGTTGACGTGCGACAAGCGGGATGCGAATTTCACTCGTGGTCGCGACCCTCGCGGCGTAAAGACATGGATCATGTTCAAGCGTCTCTTCGGCGGAAAGCCTGCGGCGGAACCCGTCAATCGACTGGCGGTGGTGCGCAACATCACCCTGGGCCGGACGGTGTCGCTGGACCCGTTGGCCTGGCGACGGCTGCAGCCCGAGACGGTGTTCACCCTGGACCGCGATGCGCTGGAGATCACGGCGCAGGGGACGATCACCCTGGACAGCGGCCAGACCGTGCATCGCTTCTACACCGAAGACCACGTCATGCTTCAGGCCATGAGCGACGACCCGACGGGCGCCGAGGCCTACGACTTCTCTCTCTTCATTCCGTGGACCAGCGCCTATCCGCCTGGTCCGCGCGAGCGCCGCACCTGGACCGACCGTCTGTCCGAACCCGTATTCGACGGGACGCCGGAAGACCTGCCCTCCTACCCCCGCTTCTGGTTCGCCGAGAGCGATGCGCGTCAGCCGCCGGTGACGATGTGGGAATCGATCTGGGACGACCGCACCGCGACCGTTCCCTATGGCCGGATCTTCCAGACCTGCATGCTGTATGCGCGCGAGCTGTCCGGCGGGCGCGAGATGATGCTGGCCCTGGAAATGGAGCCGGAGAAGGCGCCCGGAAAGTCCGCTGACATCAGCCACGAAATCATGGTCGGCATCCCCCTGGAAGTCGGCGAGTTCACGGCGTGAGCCGCTCCGCAACGAAGGAATAGAGACACGATGGATTGGTTCGCATTCCAGACGGGGGCCACGGCCTTCGTCATCGCGTTCGCTCTGGCGGGCGTCTTCACCGTGGCCTTCAAGCTGATCTATCAGTGGGTCACGCCCTATCATGAGCGGACCCTGATCCGGGACGGCAATCCCGCGGCGGCCATCGCCCTCGGCGGCGCCCTGATCGGTTATGTCCTGCCCCTGGCCTCGGCCCTGTCGCACACCGTCAGCCTGATGGAGTTCGCCGCCTGGGCGACCCTGGCCGGCGTGATCCAGATCGTGGTCTTCGTGATCGTGTCGAAGCTCGCGTTCAAGAACCTGGCCGAGCGGATCGAGCAAGGCGAGATCGCCTCCTCCATCTACCTCGCTTCGATTTCCATCTGCGTCGGCTTGCTGAACGCCGCCTGCATGACGACGTGAGGGAGACGATGACCGATACCCCCTCCCCCGCCGCGCCCGAGACCACGACCATCCGCCGGATGAAGCGGTCCAGAACGCTGCAGATCACCAGCCTGATGGCGACGGCCTCCTTCTCGCTCGCCGCCTGTGGTGCGCCCCAGGTCGCCGTGCCCGATCCGGAACCGGCGCTGGCCTACACCTCGCTGGACGAGTGCAAGGCGGCCAACGACATCTCCGACACCGAGTGCGATGCGGCCGAGGCCAATGCGCGGACCCAAGCCGAACAGACTGCGCCGCGCTATGCGACCCAATCGGAATGCGAAGGCGCCTGGGGTCCGGATCAATGCCGGCCGAACGGATCGGGCGGGTCGTTCTTCACGCCGCTGCTGACCGGTTTCGTCATCGGCCAGCTGCTGAACGGCGGCGGCTATCGCGGCGGCGGTGCCCTGTACCGCGACCGGGACGGCAACTACCAGAACGGCTACGGTGGCGGCTATCTGAGCCGCGACTATCGCACGGGCCGTCAGGTCGCCAACGGGCGCGACTACGGGACCGATGTCGCGCGTCAGGCCCCGAGCCGGGTGCAGAGCCGCACCACCGTCGTCTCGCGCGGCGGCTTCGGCGGCGGCGGGCGGGGCTACGGGGGGTAAGCACCCTTTCGGCTAGCGCATCGCTGTCGCCCTACGAGCCTCAAGCCCTCTCCCACCGGGAGAGGGCTTTTTGCGTCAGTGCCCGCTCGTCGTCGGCGCGGCGCCGATGGCATGGACCTTGGCGCGCGAGGCGGCCACCGCGAACACCACCAGCAGGATGTAGCCGACCAGGGGTACATAGAAGGCCGGGTTGATCGTGCCCGCCGTGTCCGCGACCTGTCCCGCCAGCAACGGCAGGATCGCCCCACCGATGATACCGAAGACGAGAAGTCCCGACGTAGCGGACGCCGGGGCCGAGGATCGCTCCAGGGTCAGTGTGAAGATGGCCGGGAACATGATGGAGTTGAACAGGCCGATAGCCAGTGCGGCGAAGGCGGCCGTCGCTCCACCGGTCTGGGTCACCACAGCGCAGAGCACGGCGGCCAGGGTGGTGAACACGATCAGCAGGGTGGCGGCCGGAATGCGGGTCAGTAGCGCGCTGCCCGCGAAACGACCCATCAGAGCGCCCGCCCAGTAGAGGGCGACCAGACGACCCGCATCGGCCGGCGACAGGCTGAGGATGTTCCCGGCTTCGAGGAAGTTGGTCATCAGGCTGCCGATGGCGACCTCGGACCCGACGTAGATGAAGATGCCGATGGCGCCGAAGACCGCCCAACGCGACTTCAGGGCCGCGAACGGCGACGCGCCCTTTTCGGTCGAGACCGTGGCGGCCGAGAGCTTGGACCGGATCATCCAGATGAAGCCGCCCAGGAGGGCGAAGAAGACGGCCAGGCCGATGAAGACGGTGTCGATATTGGCCAGGGTCTGGGCGCGGAGCGCCGGATCCAGAGCGGCGGGCGGCGCTTCGACCGGGGCGGCGGGCGCAATCGAGGGCGCCAGGCCGCCGATGTAGTTGTGCAGGAAGATCAGCCAGCCGACCGCCAGACCGATGGCGGCGCCGAGCGGTATCCAGGCCTTCAGGTCACGACGCAGACCGCCCAGAAGCGCGCCGGCCACGATGCCGAAGACCACGCCGAGCCCCAGAAGGATCAAGGCGCTGAACGAACCGAGCGCCGTCACCCCGCCCGCGACGAAGATGCCGCCCGACAGCATGACCGTCGCGCCGAGCAACGGCCCGACGACGGTGCCGAGCGAGTTGAACGCCTGGGACAGGACCAGCCGGAAGTGAGAGCCCTTCTCCGATCCGAGCGCGGCGGCAAGCGGGTTCGCGGCCACCTGCAACAGGGTCACCCCGCCGCCGATCACGAACAGGGCCACGAGCACGCCGGGATAGAAGTCGAGAATGGTCGACAGCGGCACGATCAGGGCGCCCAGCACCATGACGCCGAGCGCGCCCACGATGGACCTGGCATAGCCCAGCCGCGCCAGGACGAAGGCGGCGGGAAGAGCGAAGACGCCATAGGCCGTGAACCAGGCGAACTGGGTCAGCAGGGCCTCGGTGAAACTCAACTCGAACACGCCGCGCACCGCTGCGACCAGCGGGTCGATCAGAGAGGTCGCGAACCCCCAGGCGAAGAACAAGGTCGTGACATAGGCGAACGCCAGGTTCGTGCCCTTTGCCGGCGTTGTCGTGGTGTCTGTCATTCTGGCCTCGTTTCCCGTCGGACGTGGATCGCCCGTAACGACTTATCGCGCATGGGTCACGCGGATCGTTGGCCGCGTCCAGCCCCAACAGCGACAGCGTAACCAAAAGTGGCCTGAACGGGGCGGACCGACATAGCCATGCCTGCATCCGCACATCCAAACGCCGCCCCGGATCGCTCCGGGACGGCGCCTGTTGCGAACGACCGCCGGACTAGAAGGCGAGCTTCAGGGTGGCGTTGACGCGGCCGTCATAGAGAGGCGCGTTGTCGACGTCGGTGTCGTGGTAGCGGACGTCGAAGGCCAGGTTGTCGGTCAGGGCATAGGCCGCGCCGACGTTCCAGGTGATGTAGTCGCCGGTCACGTCCAGCCATTGCTTGCCGACGGCGCCGGAAATCGTGACCTTGTCGATCGGGGTGACGGCGGCATTGGCCTCCAGATAGGTCGCGGTCTCGTCCACGCCGAAGAAGTCGGGCGAATAGTAGACGGCGACGCCGGCGGTCAGCGGGCCGATCGCGCGAGAGGCGGCCGCCTTGTATTCCACGTAGTCATAGTCGCCGGCCGAAGGGGCGTCGGTGTAGAAATAGCCGATCACGCCGAAGTCCAGGGCGTAGCCGGCGGCCTCGACGCGATAGCCGCCGTAGGTGTCGATCTCGGCGGAGGTGTCGTCGCCGAAATCGACCTGCGAGGCCCAGCCGCCGACATAGAAGCCGCCGTAGGTGGCGTCGACACCGCCCGAGAGCGCGAAGTTCTCGTTCGACTGGCTGGCGCCGCGGAAGACGTAGTCGCTGGTGGCGGCGGCGTTGAAGGCGACGTCCCATTCTTGCGCCGAGGCCGCACCGGCCATGGCCAGGGTGGCAATTGCGGCGGCCAGGGCCGCGCAGGAAGCTTGCAGTCTCATCTCGATATCCCCGTTTATTCTGTTTGATTGTCAGATTTGGCCGCCGGGCGCGAGGAGAGCCGCGCCCGACGTACCGATCGTCAGTGTTCCAGGGCTTCGCCGTGGAGGGTGGTGTCGAGCCCTTCGGCTTCCTGGGCATCCGTCACGCGCAGACCGGTCGTGAACTTGCAGATGATCAGGATGATGAAGGTGCCGACCGCCGAGTAGGCGATGGTCCAGGCCAGGCCAAGGGCCTGGGTCGGGATATTGGCGCCTTCGCCCAGGCTATTGATCGCGGTCGAGGCGAACACGCCGGTCAGCAGGGCGCCGATCAGACCGCCCGCACCGTGGATGCCGAAGGCGTCCAGGCTGTCGTCGTAGCGGAGCAGTTTCTTGATCCACACCGAAGAGATGTAGCAGACCGGTCCGGCGATCAGGCCGATGATGACCGCGCCCTTGGGATCGACGAAACCGGCGGCCGGGGTGATGGCGACCAGGCCGGCGACGACGCCCGACAGCATGCCGATCAGCGAGACCTTCTTCTTCTCGATGACCTCGATCAGCTTCCAGGTCAGGGCGGCGGCGGCGGCGGCCAGGATGGTAT
Source organism: Brevundimonas sp. FV1ye28 (assembly GCF_058681135.1). Lineage (NCBI taxonomy): Bacteria > Pseudomonadati > Pseudomonadota > Alphaproteobacteria > Caulobacterales > Caulobacteraceae > Brevundimonas > Brevundimonas sp. FV1ye28. Next base: position 1,781,910 of record NZ_CM178731.1, read on the forward strand.
TCAGCAGAGCCACGCCCATCAGGTCGTTGGCGGCGCCCGCCGAACCGGCGTTGAAGCCGATCCAGCCCACCAGCAGCAGCGAGGCGCCGATCATGGTCAGGACGGGGTTGTGAGCGACGATCGGCTCGGCGCCGTAGCCCTTACGGCGACCCAGGAAGATGGCGCAGACCAGACCGGCCACGCCCGAGTTGACGTGAACGACCGCGCCGCCGGCGAAGTCCAGCACCCCGGCGCCGCCGAGGAAGCCGCCGCCCCAGACCCAGTGGCAGATCGGCGCATAGACCAGCAGCGACCACAGGGCGGTGAAGAGCAGCAGGGCCGAATACTTGAAACGCTCGGCGAAGGCGCCCGTGATCAGGGCGGGCGTGATGATGGCGAAGGTCATCTGGAAGGAGATGAACAGGAACTCAGGGATCCCCGGCAGAAGGCTGTTGGCCGTCTGCAGGGACACCCCGTTCAGGAACAGGGCGTCGAAGCCGCCGACATAGGGCTGGAGCGCCTCGTTCGGGTTGGCGCTGAAGGCGATCGAATAGCCGGCGACGAACCAGACCAGGCTGACGACGGCGAAGACGCCGACCGACTGGGTGATGGTAGCGATGACGTTCTTCTTGCGGACCATGCCGCCATAAAACAGTGCGAGACCCGGCAGGGTCATCAGCAGAACGAGAGCGGTCGAGGTACCCAGCCAGCTGGCGCCGGCCGCGTCGAGCTCGAGTGCGGCCTGGTGAGCCAGAAGCGCCGGAGCAGGCGTTTCAGGAGCGACGGTCTCCTCGACGATTGCGGCGGCTTCGGCGACGGTGTCGGTCACCGGAGCCGAGGCTTCGGCCACTGTCGTGACGGGAGCGGCGGCCTCCTGGGCGAAGGCCCCGCCCGCATAGAATAGCCCGATGGTTAGACAGATAAGGGCCAGAAGCCCCGGTAGACGGTTAAGCACCTGCGACATGAAAGCATCCCCTGTGTGATCTCGCAGTTGCGAAGTGTTTACCGCAATGTCACATCACGCAAGGGGGATATCCGGGTTCGTCGCAATTTTCGTGCCTGTGTCGTGCGTTACACACCCGTCATCGGCAAAATATAACCTTGACCATAGCTGCGGCGCACAATCCTTCTGCGCGCCGCATTCATGACCAAAAGATTAACCCCAGTGCATCTGGACCCGATGAGCGGCAGCCCAGTGGATGGCGCGGATGGCGTCGATGATCGCCTCGGACGCCGCGCGTGTCCCCAAGGCCCCGCCCAAATCGGCGGTTGTGGCGCCCGCCGCCAGGACCGCCGCGACCGCGGCTTCGATCGACGACGCCTCATCCTCCAGGTTCAGGCTGTGACGCAGCATCATCGCGGCCGACAGGATCGTTCCCACCGGGTTGGCCAGGTCCTGGCCCGCGATGTCGGGCGCCGAGCCGTGAATCGGCTCGAACAGGCCCGGACCGCTCTCGCCCAGCGACGCCGACGGCAACAGGCCGATCGAGCCGCCCAGCACCGAAATCTCGTCGGACAGGATGTCGCCGAACATGTTCTCGGTCAGGATGACGTCGTACTCGCGCGGCTTCCGGATCAGGTGCATGGCCATGGAGTCGACCAGGGCGTGCTCAAGCTGGACTTGCGGGAACTCCTCGGCATGGATGCGGGTCACGACCTCGCGCCACAGCCGCGACGTCTCCATGACATTGGCCTTGTCGACCGAGGTCACCTTGCCGCGCCGCTGCAGGGCGGCCTTAAAGGCAGCCCGCGTCACCCGTTCGATCTCTGGCACGGTATAGATGCACAGGTCCGAGGCCATGGTGTCGGTGCGGGTCTTTTCGCCGAAATAGACGCCGCCGGTCAGCTCGCGGAAAACGATCAGATCGACGCCCTCCACGATCTCCTTCTTCAGCGGCGAGCGGTGCGCCAGAACCGGCGAGACCTGCAGCGGACGCAGGTTGGCGAACAGGCCCATGGCCTTGCGGATGCCCAGCAGGCCCTCCTCCGGACGCCGCTTCTGCCCATCCCATTTCGGACCGCCGACCGCGCCCAGCAGCACGCCGTCGGCCGCCAGACAGGCGGCCGTCGTCTCAGGCGGCAGGGGGTCGCCCGTGGCGTCGATGCCGGCGCCGCCGATCAGATGCTCGGAGAAATCGAACCGGTGACCATAGAAGTCGGCGATGACGCCCAGCACATCCCTGGCCGCCGAGATGACCTCCGGCCCGACACCGTCACCGGGCAGCAGGACGATCTTGTAGGTCTGGGTATTCGGCATCACGCGGGCTCCGGCGCCAAGGCTTGTTGAGACTGGGTACGTTCGTAGGCTTCGATGTCAGGCATGTGTTTCTGGAGCCAGCCCAGAGTGTCGACGCCGTCCAGCAGGCACTGGCGGGCGAAGGGCTCGACGGAGAAGGCGACCGGCGCATGGTTGCCCCGGCGCACCTCTCCGGCCTCCAGGTCGATGGTCACGACCTGTTCGGGATTGGCGACCAGATCGTCCCAGGTCGCCTGATCGACGACGACAGGCAGGAAACCGTTCTTGAGCGCGTTCGAGGTGAAGATGTCGGCGATCGAGGTCGAGATCACCGCGCGGAACCCGTAGTCATACAGCGCCCACGGCGCATGCTCGCGCGACGAGCCGCAGCCGAAATTGTCGCCGGCCACGAGGATGCGATGCTCGGCCGGATCGATCCGGTTCAGCACGGCCTCGGGCCGAGCCGACCCGTCGGCCTCATAGCGCCAGTCGTAAAAGGCCTTCTGGCCCAGACCGGTCGTCTCGGTCGTGGTCAGGAACCGCGCCGGTATGATCTGGTCGGTGTCGATATTGGCCTGGGTCAGGACCAGCGTACGAGATGTCAGGACCTTCAACGGTTCAGGCATGCGCGGCCTCCCCCAGATACACACGCGGATCGGTCAGCACCCCGGCGATGGCCGAGGCCGCCGCCGTCGCCGGACTGGCCAGGATGGTGCGGGCACCCTTGCCTTGACGGCCTTCGAAATTTCGGTTCGAGGTCGAGACGGCCAGTTGGCCCGGCGCGACGAAATCCCCGTTCATGGCGATACACATCGAACACCCAGGGATGCGCCACTCTGCGCCCGCCTCGGTGAAGACCGTGTGCAGGCCCTCGGCTTCGGCGTCGCGACGCACGGCCTCCGATCCCGGCACGACCAGCATCCGCACGCCCGCCTTTACCTTGCGGCCACGCAGCACATCGGCGGCGGCGCGCAGGTCTGGCAGACGCCCGTTGGTGCAGGAGCCGATGAAGACCACGTCGACGGCCTGGGTCGTGGTCGTCTCGCCCGCCTCGAAGCCCATATAGGCGAGGGCCTTGCGGTCGCTGTCCGACTTCGGCTCGGGCACGCGGCTGCCGATCGGCGAACCCGCATCCGGCGTGGTGCCCCAGGTCGCCATCGGCCGAATCGCGGCACCGTCGATCACGACCTCGGCGTCGAACGTCGCGCCCGGATCGGTCGCCAGCGTCAGCCATTCGACAGCCGCAACCTCGTAATCGGCGGGCACATGCTTGCGTCCGCGCAGCCAGTCGATGGCCACGGTGTCCGGCGCGATCATGCCCGCCCGCGCGCCCGCCTCGATCGACATGTTGCACAGCGTCATCCGCCCTTCCATGTCGAGCGACCGGACGGCCTCGCCGGCGTACTCGATGACGAAGCCGGTGCCACCTCCGAAGCCCAATTCGGCGATGACGGCCAAGGCCACGTCCTTGCCCGACACGCCCGGCTCCAGCGCGCCGTTCACGGTCACGCGCATGGCCTTGGACTTGCGCTGCAACAGGCACTGGGTCGCCAGAACATGTCCGACCTCCGAGGTGCCGATCCCGAACGCCAGGGCTCCGAAGGCGCCGTGGGTCGCCGTGTGACTGTCGCCGCAGACGACCGTCATGCCCGGCTGGGTCAGGCCCAGCTCCGGCCCCATGACATGGACCACGCCGCGATCGGGCGAACCCCATCCGGCCAGGTCGATGCCGTGACGGGCGCAGTTCTCTTCCAGCCGCGTGACCTGGGACCTGGCCTCGGCCGTCACATAGGGCCGCTCGCCGTCGACGGCCGGCAGGGTCGGGGTCGAATGGTCCAGGGTGGCGAAGGTCTTGTTCGGACGACGGACCTTCAGGCCCCGCGCCTCGATCTCGGTGAAGGCCTGAGGGCTGGTGACCTCATGAACCAGATGCAGGTCGATGTAGAGGACACCCGGCGTCTCGGCCGTTTCCGGCGTGACGACGTGACGGTCCCAGACCTTGTCGAACAGGGTCCTAGGCCGCGACATGCGCTTCCCGTTCGGCGGTCGCCGTGCAGATGGCGATCAGCTCGGCGTCGTTGATCTCGCCGATCTCGTCGGCCCGCGTCTTGAAGGCGGCGAAGGCGTCATTCAACCGGTCGCCGACCAGCGGATAGCCCAGGACCTCGGCCCGCTTCTGGACGGCCGTCCGGCCCGAATGCTTGCCCAGGACGAAGAAGCTGCCCGAGAAACCGACGTCCTCGGGACGCATGATCTCATAGGTGCGGGCGTCGGCGTACATGCCGTGCTGGTGGATGCCCGCCTCGTGGGCGAAGGCATTGATGCCGACGATGGCCTTGTTGCGAACGATGGGCGAGTGGGTGACCTCGCTCAGCATGCGGCTGGTTTCCAGCAGCTTCGTCGTGTCGATGCCGGTCGTGACGCCATAGCGTTCGGCCCGGACCCGCAGGGCCATGACCACCTCTTCCAGGGCGGCGTTGCCGGCGCGCTCGCCGATGCCGTTGATGGTCGATTCGACCTGACGCACGCCCGCCTCGATCGCCGACAGGCTGTTGGCGACGGCCAGGCCCAGGTCGTTGTGGCAGTGGGTGGAGAAGATCACGTTCGGGAAGCTTGGGCGGATCCGGGCGATCAGGAACCGGTACAGGCTGGCGATCTCGTCCGGGGTCGCATAGCCGACCGTGTCCGGCACATTCAGGGTCGAGGCCCCGGCGCCGGCGGCCGCTTCCAGCACCTCGGCCAGGAACTCGGGCTCGGTGCGGATCGCGTCCTCGGCCGAGAACTCGACGTCGTGGAAATGGGTGCGGGCGTATTCGACCGAGCGCACCGCCTGGGCCAGCACCTGGTCGGGCGTCATCCGCAGCTTGGCGGCGCGGTGGATCGGGCTGGTGCCGATGAAGACGTGGCAGCGTCGACGCTTGGTCCCGCGCAGCGCGCGGTAGGACGCGTCGATGTCACCCTCGTTGGCGCGCGACAGGGAGCAGAAGACCGGGCCGGAATCATCCTCGGCCATCTCGCCGACGACCGCGCGGATGCAGTCCTCGTCGCCCGGAGACGCGGCGGCGAAGCCGGCCTCCATGACGTCGACGCCCAAGGCCTTCAGGGTGCGGCCCATGCGGACCTTGTCGTCGGGCGACATGGAGAAGCCCGGCGCCTGTTCGCCGTCGCGCATGGTGGTGTCGAAGACGATGACCCGGTTCGGGTCGCCGATAATCGAGGGTGCTACTCGGTCGATGATGGAGGCGGTCATGCTGCGGCTACGCTCTGATAGGCGAAGGTGGATGGTGCGTATCCGACGCGGGTCGCGCCGATCAGCTTGTCGATCTGGCGGCCCAGGTTCTCGGTGCAGCGTCCCTCGTCACGGCCACGGATCTGCAGCTGGACGCGGCGCATGGCGCCCTCGTCCGACAGGCTCATGCCGTCGATGTGGAAGCCGCGACGCTCCACGAGGCCGATCAGGCGCTGGAGCGAGCCATCGGCCCGGTCGATCTGGATCTGGATGGTGTCGGTCATCACATGTCTCCTTCGAAGCGCGTGTCGTGCATCATTTCGGCGTTGTTCTTGCCCGGCGGGACCAGAGGCCAGACGTTCTCTTTGGGGTCGATCAGGACGTGCATCAGGCACGGACCGGGCGCGGCCAGCAGACGGGCGATGCCGTCGGTGACCTGATCCCGCTGGTCGATCATGAAGGCCTCGATGCCGAAGGCCTGGGCCACGGCGACGAAGTCGGGATTGTCCGACAGATCGACCTCGGAATAGTTCTCGGCGAAGAACAGCTCCTGCCACTGGCGCACCAGGCCCAGCGAAGAGTTGTCCAGCAGCACGATCTTCAGGGCGACGCCGTAGCGGCGCAGGGTCGCCAGCTCCTGGATGTTCATCATGAAGCTGCCGTCGCCCGAGATGGTGACGACGTGAGCGTCGGGTTTGGCCAGCTTGGCGCCCAGACCGGCCGGCAGGCCATAGCCCATGGCGCCCAGACCGCCCGAGGTCAGATGGCTTTCGGGACGGGCGAACTCGCAGTGCTGGGCGACCCACATCTGGTGCTGGCCGACGTCGCAGGCGGCGATGAAGCTGTCGCCGGCTGCCTTGGACAGCTGGTTCAACAGGGCCGGAGCATAGACCCCCTCGCCCGGCGCGTCATAGCGGAAGGCGTTGCGCCTGGCGTTCGAGGTCGAGCGGATGATCCACGGATCGATGGCCAGAGACGCGCTCGCCATCCGGGCGGTCAGGGTCTCGATGCCCGCCTTCAGGTCGCCGACGACCGGGACGTGGACGGCGCGCAGCTTGCCGATCTCGGCCGGATCGATGTCGAAATGGACGACCTTCGCATGCGGAGCGAACTCGTTCAGCTTGCCGGTCGCGCGGTCGTCGAACCGGGCGCCGAAGACGATCAGCAGGTCGCTCTCCTGCACCGCCTCGTTCGCGGCCTTGGTCCCGTGCATGCCCAGCATGCCCAGGAAGCCCGGCGCATCCGTGCGGATCGAACCCAGGGCGTTCAGGGTCGAGACCGAAGGAATGCCGGTGCGCTCTGCGAAGTCGCGCAGAGCCTCGACGGCGCCGGCGATCTTCACCCCGCCGCCGATGTAGATCAGCGGACGCTCGGCGGCGCGGATCAACTGCTCCGCCTCCGCGATCGCGGCGTGATCGATCGGAGCGGTCTCGTTCGGAATGTGGAAGCCGAAGTCCTCCGACGTCGTCCCGACCTGAACGTCCTTGGGCAGATCGACCAGCACCGGACCGGGGCGGCCCGAGCGGGCGACGTGGAAGGCTTCCTCGATCACCGCCGGAACATCGGCCGGGTCGCGAACGACCCACGAATGCTTCACCAGCGGCAGGGTGACGCCCAGGATGTCGATCTCCTGGAAGGCGTCGGTGCCCATCAGGTGGGTGGCGACGTTGCCGGTGATGCAGACCATCGGCACCGAATCCATCATCGCATTGGCGATGCCGGTGATCAGGTTGGTCGCCCCCGGACCCGATGTCGCCATACAGACGCCGACCTTACCCGTAGCCCGGGCATAGGCGTCGGCGGCGAAGGCCGCGCCCTGCTCGTGGCGGACCAGGATGTGCTTCACGCCCGCGCCGGTCAGGGCGTCATAGACCGGCATGATCGCCCCGCCCGGATAGCCGAACACCACATCGACGCCCAGCCGATCCAGGGTCTGGACGAGCAGGCGTGCACCGCTCTGGGGAGCGGTTGCGGCTTTGGCGCTGATGGCGGCGGCGACGGCGGTCATGGCGGTTCTGAGGCTTGTTTTTCTGCAGTTCGACTATGCGGCTTCGGCGGTCTTGGGCGCATGCAGCCAGGCCATCCGCTCGCGCAGGTTCGTGCCGACCGACTCGATCAGCTGCTCGCTGTCGGCCTTGAGCAGGGCGTCGTAGGCGCCCTTGCCGGCCTCGTTCTCGGCGATCCATTCGCGGGCGAAGGTGCCGTCCTGAATCTCGGTCAGGATTTCCTTCATGCGCGCGCGGGTCTCGGCGTTGATCACGCGCGGGCCGGACGAGACGGACCCCCATTTCGCCGTCTCCGAGATGAACTCGTTCATCTTGGTGATGCCGCCTTCGTAGAACAGGTCCACGATCAGCTTCAGCTCGTGCAGGCATTCGAAGTAGGCGATCTCGGGCTGGTAGCCGGCCTCGACCAGGGTGTTGAAGCCGCTGATGACCAGTTCCTTGGCGCCGCCGCACAGGACCGCTTGCTCGCCGAACAGATCCGTTTCGGTCTCTTCGCGGAAGGTGGTTTCCAGCAGGCCGCCGGTCGCGCCGCCGTTGCCCTTGGCGTAGCCCATGGCCCGGTCGCGCGCCTTGCCGGTGACGTCCTTCTCGATGGCGAACAGCGAGGGTACGCCACGACCGCGCTGGAACTCGCGGCGGACCAGATCGCCCGGCCCCTTGGGCGCAACCAGGATGACGTCCATGTCGTCCCGCGGGACCACGCGTCCGTAGATGATCGAAAAGCCGTGGGCGAACAGCAGGGCCGAACCCTTCTTGGCGTTCGGCTCGATGACGGTCTTGTAGACCTCGGCCTGGGCCATGTCGGGCGTCAGGATGGCGATGATGTCGGCGCCCCGGACTGCCTCGATCGGCTCGGCGGTGGCCAGACCATCGGCCTTGGCGTTCTTCCAGCCCTTGCCGCCCTCGCGGACGCCGACGATCACGTCGTGGCCCGAGTCCTTCAGGTTCTGGGCATGGGCGCGACCCTGAGAGCCATAGCCGATGATGGCGATGCGCTGGCCGGTGATGACGCCGGGACGGATGTCGTCGTTGGTGTAGATTTCCATGGCCTAGGCTTCCTGCGTCTGACGAGTTTCCGCACGGACCTGGGCCGGCGGGGGATTGGGAATGGTGACGGCGCCTTGCGCGGCCGAGGCCACCGAAGCGCGGTATTTGGCGAAGACGCCGGTGGCCGCGTTCAGCGGCGGGGCGACATGGCCGGTCCGGCGCGATGCCAGGTCGGCGGCGACGTCGATCCGGCGCGCGGTGACGTCGATGGTGATCCTGTCGCCGTCGCGGATCAGGCCGATCGGCCCGCCCGCCGCCGCTTCCGGCGACACGTGCCCGGCGACGAAGCCGTAGCTGGCGCCCGAGAACCGGCCGTCGGTGATCAGGGCCACATCATGGACGCCCCTGCCCTTCAGCGCCGCCGTGACCTGCAGCATCTCGCGCATGCCCGGACCGCCCTGCGGACCTTCGTAGCGGATGACGATGACGTCGCCCTCGCCGACCGAACCGTCCTGGACGGCGTGGAAGGCGTCTTCTTCCGAGTCGAACACGCAGGCCGGGCCTTCGAACCGGTCGACCTTGTGGCCGGTCAGTTTCAGGACCGCGCCGTCCGGAGCGATGTCGCCATAGATCACGGCATAGGAGCCACGCGGGCTGAAGGGCTCGGCGACGGTCGAGACGACCTGCTGGCCCGGCGTCTCCTCGGCCTCGGCGGCCTCGGCGAACAGGCTGCGGCCCGAGACGGTGGGCGCGTTGACGATCTTGCCGGCCTGGGCCAGCCGCTGGGTCACCAGGCGCGTGCCGCCCGAGGCGAACAGGTGGGACGCCAGGAACCGGCCGCCGGGCTTCAGGTCGCAGATGACCGGCGTCTCTTCGCAGGCCGTGTTGCAGTCCTCGACCCCGAACTCGATCCCCGCCTCGATGGCGATGGCGGTCAGGTGCAGCACCGCATTGGTCGATCCGCCCGAGGCCGAGACGGCGGCGGCGGCGTTCTTCAGCGAGGCGCGGGTGATGTATTTGCGCGCCGTGTCGCCGGCGAAGACCCGCTCGACGATCAACTCGCCACAGCGATGGCCTTGTGCGCCCTTCATCGGATCCACAGCGGGGACGTCGTTCGCGCCCATCGGCGACAGGCCCATGACCGACAGGGCCATAGCCATGGTGTTGGCCGTGAACTGACCGCCGCAGGCCCCGGCGCCCGGACAGGCCGCGCTCTCGACCATCTTCAGCTGTTCGTCGTCGATGGTCCCGGCGCCGCGCGCGCCGATCGCCTCGAACACCTCCTGGATGGAGATCTCCTTGCCGCCGATGACGCCCGGCATGATCGTGCCGCCGTAGTAGACCAGACCCGGGATATCCATCCGAGCCAGCGCCATGGCGGCGGCCGGGATGGTCTTGTCGCAACCGACGATGCAGACGACGCCGTCCAGCTGATGGCCCTGCACCGCCAGTTCGATCGAATCGGCGACGACTTCTCTGCTGATCAGCGAGGCCTTCATGCCCGGCGTGCCCATCGAGATGCCGTCGGTGACGACGATGGTGTTGAAGTCGATCGGATAGCCGCCGGCCGCGACGATGCCGGCGCGCACGTCCTTGGCCAGACGGTCCAGGTGCATGTTGCACGGCGTCACCGACGACCAGGTGTTGACCACCGCGATCATCGGCTTGTCGAAGTCGGCATCCTGCATGCCGGCGGCGCGCAGATAGCTGCGCGCCGCCGCACGGTTGGCTCCAGCGGTTACGACGGCGCTTCTTCGCTGAGGCGAAGGCGCGGTGTCTTCCGGGGTGAAATCTTGCGTCATTGTCTTAAGGCGTTCCGAGAGGGTCCCGGATCGGCGCAACAAAAAACCCGCTTCCTTTCGGGAGCGGGTGGCTGCGGTCGATCCTGATTTTGCTTGGGTTCAGGTCAGTTGCATCCACGCCGCTCCGGAGAGCAGGCCAAGGAGTACGGTGAGAATAAGGGTGGTCAGGGCCGCAGGCGTGAGGGCAGGACGCGTCACGGCGACGGCGCGGGCCGTGCGGCGGATCGGGGTGTTGCGGTACGACTGGCTCACGGCCAACTCCTGGTTACCGCGACATAAAGCCAGAGATCGCTGCGTCGCACAACCCGGTTTGGAAAAAACTTCCAACTTCGGGCACAGCGGGCGTCCTACGGGGCAATTTCCACCGTTCGGCGCTTCAGCCGTCGATCAGACCCTGCAGTATGATGGCGATGCGCGCCTTCATCCGCTCGCATTGGTCCTCGGGCAGGTCGAGACCGCCCGTCAGGTCGCGACCCACGGCGACACCCATCATCAGACCGGCGGCGATACGGACCCTCAAGGCAGCGTCGGGACCACCCACCCATTCGGTGAACGGCTGATAGAAGCCTTCTCGTGAGGCTCGCTGGATGATCTCGGCGGCCTTGGGCGATGTCGCCGAGCGCAGCATGAGCAGCAGCCAGGCCAGCTTGCCTTCCTTAGGCGGGCCATAGACCAGATCGTGCGCCACGCGCTCGCCGAAGCTGGTCCGGTCGCCTTCCATGAGCTCGGCGCCGTTGCCGCAATCGTCGAGGACCGCGCGGAATAAATCTTCCTTGGAGCCGAAGTACCGCGAGATCAGGGCCGGATCGACGCCAACGTCCTTGGCGATGTCGCGCATCCCCACCTGGTCGTAACTCTCGCCGGTGAAACGCTTGCTGGCGGCGTCGAGGATCGCGCCCCGGGTGGCGGCGGCGTTTCTGGGGCGCTGGCTGCAGACGGCGAAACTCAACGTGATCTCCGATAACCCTAAGAACGGTATGGCCATGTCATCGGCTGTTGACAAGCCCGACCGTTCCACACAAATAAGTCATCAGGCGATGACCGGGACCTCCTCCCCCGTGATACTGGTCGCGCCCGACAGGGAATTTGCCCCATCAGGGAGATTGCGCGCATGCGCAGGCTGAAGATCATCGCCGTGTCCGTCCTTGCGACGGGCGCGCTATACGGCTGTTCACAACGTTCGGAAGCGCAGGGGCCACCCCCCGCCGCGCCGGTCACAGTGGCGGTCCCGCTCGCTGAGCGCGTCGTCGACTGGGACGACTTCACCGGCCGGTTCGAGGCCACTTCCTCCGTGGAAGTGCGTGCCCGCGTCGGCGGTTTCATCCAGTCCGTCCACTTCCGCGACGGCGACTATGTCTCGCGCGGCCAACTGCTGTTCACCCTGGACCAGCGTCCGGCGCAGGCCCAACTGGCTGCGGCCCGCGCCACCCTCACCCAGGCCCAGGCTCAGCTGTCACTCGCTCGTACCAACCTGACCCGCTCGGAAGGCCTCTTGGCCAGCCAGGCCGTCAGCCAGGCCGAAGTCGACACCAACTCCGGCGCCGTCCAGACGGCCGAGGCTGCCGTCGCCTCCGCCCAGGCCGCCGTCCGCGCCCGTCAGCTGGAACTTGAGTTCACCCGCGTCACCGCTCCGGCCTCGGGCCGCGTGTCGGACCGCCGCGTCGATCCGGGCAATGTCATCGCCGGCGGCTCGTCGGCCGCAGACGTCCTGACCACCATCGTCTCGTCGTCGCCGATCTACTTCGTCTTCGAAGGCTCCGAGGCTCTGCTGCTGAAGTATCAGCGCGACGCCCGCGCCGGACGCTCGGCCCCGGTCCGCATCCGCCTGCAGGACGAAAGCGCGTTCACCCGTTCGGGCACGCTCGACTTCACCGACAACGCGGTCGACGCCGCCTCGGGCACCATCCGCCTGCGCGCCGTCATCCCGAACGGCGACAACTTCCTGAAGCCCGGCATGTTCGCCCAGGCCCGCGTCGCCGGCGCCGGCGCCTATGACGCCCTGCTGGTCCCGGATTCGGCCATCGGCACCGATCAGGCCCGCCGCGTGGTCTCGGTCGTCGCCCAGGACGGTTCGGTCACCCAGACCCCGGTCCAGCTCGGCCCGCTCGTCGACGGCCTGCGCGTCATCCGTTCGGGCATCCGCCCGACCGACCGCATCATCATCGACGGCCTTCAACGCGCCATGCCCGGAACCAAGGTGGCCCCCACCAACGGCCGCATCCAGCGCCAGACAAGCCAGGAATCCGTCCCGACCACCTATGCGCCTCCGGCCGCGACCGCCACTTCGGCCGCTGCCCTGACGCAGTCCGTCACCGTCGGCGACTGAGACCGAGCGCATGAACATCTCTCGCTTCTTCATCGACCGGCCCATCTTCGCGATGGTCCTGTCGGTGTTCATCACCCTGATCGGGGTCTTCGCCTTCCCGCTGCTGCCGCTCGCGCAGTATCCGGAGATCGCGCCGCCGACGATCACCATCAACACCGCCTATTCCGGCGCCTCGGCCGAGACCCTGGCCGAGACCGTCGCCGCCCCGATCGAGCAGGAGGTCAACGGCGTCGAGGGGATGCTGTACCTGTCCTCGTCCTCGACCTCGGACGGCGCGGTCTCGATCACCGTCACCTTCCAGCCTGGCACGGATCTGGATGCCGCCCAGGTTCTGGTTCAGAACCGTGTGGCCCTGGCCGAACCCCGCCTTCCCGCCGCCGTCCGTCAGGTCGGCGTGATCGTGAACAAGCAGGAATCCGGCTTCCTGATGATCCTGGGCCTGACTTCGCCCGGAAACGTCCTGAATAACGACTACGTCGGCAACTACGCCAACTCGACAATCCGCGACCGCCTGCTGCGCATCGAGGGCGTGGGCAACGTCACCATCTTCGGCGGCGGCAACTATTCCATGCGCGTCTGGATCGACCCGGCCAAGGCTGCGGCTCGCGGCCTGAACGCCTCGGACATCACCACCGCCCTCGCCGGCCAGAACATCCAGGCGGCCGCCGGCTCCATCGGCCAGCCGCCCTTCGCCACCAACGCCTCCGCCTTCCAGCAGCCGATCCAGGTCCAGGGCCGTCTTTCGACCCCGGAAGAGTTCTCCGACATCGTCATCAAGACCGACGCCGAGGGCCGGGTTACCCGCATCCGCGACGTCGCCCGTGTCGAGCTGGGCGCTCAGGACTATGGCATCCAGGGCTATTTCGACGGCGAACGCGGCGTCGGCATCGCCATCGTTCAGCAGCCGGGCGCCAACGCTCTCGGCACCGCCGAACGCGTCATGGCCGAAATCGAGAACATGAAGGCCGATGCCCCCGCCGGCCTGAACATCTCCGTCGCCTACAACCCGACGGAGTTCGTCGAGGCGTCGGTCAAGTCGGTGGAACACACCCTCATCGAGGCGATCATCCTGGTCGTGCTCGTCGTCTTGATCTTCCTGCAGTCGTGGCGCGCGGCCATCATCCCGATCGTCGCCATCCCGATCGCTCTGGTCGCCACCTTCGCGGTCCAGCTGGCGCTCGGCTATTCGATCAACTCCCTGTCGCTGCTGGCCCTGGTGCTCGCGGTCGGGATCGTGGTCGATGACGCCATCGTCGTGGTCGAGAACGTGGAACGCTACATCCGCGAAGGACTGTCGCCGAAAGAGGCCGCCTACAAGTCCATGCAGGAGGTCTCCGGCGCCCTGATCGCCATCGGTCTGGTGCTGGTCTCTGTCTTCATCCCGACCATGTTCGTGCCGGGCATCCCGGGCATCTTCTACCGTCAGTTCGCCGTGACCATCGCCGCCGCCTCCGTGGTGTCGCTGTTCGTGTCCCTGACCCTGTCGCCCGCCATGGCCGCCTTGTTGCTGAAGCCGCACGCGCACCACGACGACGCCGCCAAACGTCCGACCACCCTGCTCGGCAAGGCCAAATACTATGGCGGCTGGGCCGGTCGTAAGTTCAACGAAGGCTTCGACTGGCTTTCGGGCAAATATGGTCGTCTGACCGCACGCCTGGTGCGCACCGTCATGCTGGTCCTGATCGTCTACGCCGGCCTGCTGGGCCTCACCGCCTGGCGCCTGATCGACACCCCGTCGGGCTTCATTCCCGAACAGGATCAAGGCTTCCTGATCGGCGTCGTCCAGCTTCCGGCCGGTTCCTCGCTCGAACGCACCAACGCAGTCATGCAGCAGGCGCGCGAGATCATCGAAGGCACCGAGGGCGTGGAGGGCACCGTGGCCTTCGCCGGCCTCGACGGCACCAGCTTCTCGTTCGGTTCCAACGCGGCGACCCTGTTCATTCGCCTCAACGACTACAGCGACCGCACGTCGCGTGACACGACCGCCGCAGCCTTGGCCGGAGCCATCACCGGCGCCGCGCAAGGGATCCAGAACGCCAACATCTTCGTCATCGCGCCTCCGGCCATTCAGGGTCTGGGCACCGGCAACGGTTTCGCCATGATGATCCAGGACACGTCCGGCGCGGGCTATGGCGCCCTCGAAGGCGCGACCTTCGCGATGATGGGGGCCGCGGCCCAGGCGCCGACCGAGGTCACGCAGGTCTTCTCGACCTACAACACCGCCTCGCCGCGCGTCGAAGCCGACGTCGATCGCGACCGCGCCCTGATGATGGGGGTCCAGCCCTCCGACGTGTTCAACACGATGGGCATCTATCTGGGCTCTTCCTACGTCAACGACTTCAACATGCTGGGCCGCACCTTCCGGGTGACGGCGCAGGCGGAGCCGGCCTATCGCGACGACATGGCCGATATCGCCAACCTGAAGGTCCGTTCGTCCTCCGGCGCCATGGTGCCGCTGGGCTCGGTGGCGACCCTGCGCGAAAGCGCCGGACCGTCGCGGATCGTGCGCTACAACCTGTTCCCCGCTGCCGAACTGCAGGGCCAGGGTGCGGCGGGCGTCTCGTCCGGTCAGGCCCTGGGCATCATGGAGAACATGGCGGCCCAGGCCCTGCCGCCGGGCTTCTCCTACGAGTGGACCGGCCTGGCCTATCAGGAGAAACAGGCGGCGGGCGGTGCGACGATCATCTTCGTGGTCGCCGTGGCCCTGGTCTTCCTGGTGCTGGCCGCTCAGTACGAGGCGTTCACGCTTCCCCTGGCGGTGATCCTGATCGTGCCGATGTGTCTGCTCGCGGCGATGCTGGGGGTGAACGCCCTCGGCCTCGACAACAACATCCTGGTCCAGGTCGGACTGGTGGTGCTGATCGCCCTGGCGGCCAAGAACGCCATCCTGATCGTCGAGTTCGCCAAGCAGAACGAGGAAGAAGAGGGCATGGATCGCTGGGACGCCGCCGTCCACGCGGCCCAGACGCGCCTTCGCCCGATCCTGATGACCTCCTTCGCCTTCATCCTGGGGGTTCTGCCCCTGGTGCTGGCGGACGGGGCCGGCGCCGAGATGCGTCGTTCCCTGGGGGCCGCCGTCTTCTTCGGCATGATCGGGGTGACTGTCTTCGGTCTGCTGTTCACGCCGGTCTTCTACGTGATCTGCCGGGGCCTCGCCGCGAAGATCCCGCAGCGGGACGGCAAGCCCAGCCAGACCCCGACGACCGGTTCGCCCTCGGACGAAGCCATCCACTCACAGCCCACGCAGGCGCTCGCAGCGCCGCGCTCGGGAGACGCCGCATGACCCTCCGCCTCACCCCCCTCCTGACCGCCTGCGCTGCTGCCGCCCTGTTGGCAGCGTGCGCGGTCGGGCCGAGGGCGCCCGACGCCTCTCCCCCCCCCCTCGCGTCGGGCGCCTTCGTAAGTTCGCCGCTCGGGTCCGCCAACGGCGCGACCTCGACGGCGGAGGCCCGCAGCGACTGGTGGCGGCTCTATGCCGACCCGACGCTGGACGGCCTGGTCGAACAGGCCTTCGCGCAGAACAACGAGCTGGAAGCCGCCGTCGCCAATCTGCGCGCCGTCCGGGCCAGCCTGTCGGAAGCGCGCTCCGGCCTGTTCCCCACGACCAACACCTCGGCCTCGGCCCAGCGCAGCCAGGCCTCGTCCGCGACCACGGTCGGCCTGCCAGCCGGTCAGGACGCGCCGGAGATCGACGTCTATGACGTGGGCCTCGACGCCTCCTACGAGATCGATCTGTTCGGCCGGGTCGCCTCGACCATCCGCGCCGCCCGCGCCGACGTCGACGCTCAGGCCGCCGCCCTCGACGTGATCCGCGTCAGCGTGGCCGCCGAAACCGCCCGCGCCTATGCCGACGCCTGCTCGGCCAACGCCCAGATCGCGGTCGCCGAGCGCACCCTCGGTCTGCAACAGAACACCGCCGACCTGACCCAGCGCCTGCTGGAGGGCGGCGCCGGCACCGGTCTCGACACCTCGCGGGCCCAGGCCCAGCTGGCCTCCACCCGGGCCCAGCTGCCCAGCCTGCGCGCCCAGCGCGACGGCGCCCTCTATCGTCTCGCCACCCTGACCGGCGTCACGCCGGCCGAGGCCTCCCAGGCCGCGCGATCCTGCATGCGTCCGCCGCAACTCAGCCAGCCGATCCCGACCGGCGACGGCGCGGCCCTTCTGGCCCGTCGTCCCGACGTCCGTCAGGCGGAGCGCGCCCTCGCCGGCGCCGCCGCCCGGGTCAACGTCGCAACCGCATCGCTCTTCCCCACCATCTCGCTGGGCGGATCGATCGGCTCGACGGCGCTGGACGCTTCGGACCTGAGCGACGACACCTCGTATCGGTTCTCCTTCGGTCCGCTGATCAGCTGGAGCTTCCCCAATATCCTGGCGACCCGCGCCCGGATCGAGGCCGCGGACGCCCGCACCGATGCGGCCCTGGCGACCTTCGACCAGACCGTCCTGCTGGCGTTGCAGGAGACGGAAACCGCACTGTCGAGCTACGCCAACGAACTGGACCGCCGCGCGGCCCTGACCGAGGCGCGGGACCAGGCCGCCAACGCCGCACGCCTGGCCCGCCTGCGCTTCGACGCCGGCGCCGACAGCCTGTTCACCGTGCTGGACGCTCAGCGCACCGAAGCCGCCGCCGACGCCGCCCTGGCGCAGTCGGACGCGCTGGTCACCACCTACCAGATCGCCCTGTTCAAGGCGCTGGCAGGCGGCTGGGATCAGGGCTGAGGCGAACAAAACCGCGAACGACTCTCAGACTGGGGTCATTTCATGCTCGTGACGCATGATCTGACCCCGGAATGGGGAAATCATTTGCGCTGACCGCTTGGCATCGCTTTATATGTTGCCATGCAACAGAAAGGCCCACCGCAGCCGCAAGGCTTCGTCGTTCAACCGCGCCGCCTGCCCAAGGCGGAAGCGTCCGTGCGCGTGCAGGATTTCGGCGAGATCATCGTCAAACCCACAACCGAGAACGTCGAGGTCCAGGCCGGACGCTGCACCGACTGCGGCGTGCCCTTCTGTCAGAACGCCTGTCCGCTCCAGAACAATATCCCCGACTGGCTGGGACTGTCGGCCGAAGACGAGATGCGCGAGGCCTGGCGCATCGCCTCGGCCACCTCGACCATGCCCGAGATCTGCGGCCGCATCTGTCCGCAGGACCGGCTGTGCGAGGGCTCCTGCACCCTGAACCAGTCCGGCTGGGAGGCCGTGACCATCGGCTCGGTGGAGGCCTTCATCGGCGACACCGCCTTCGACAACGGTTGGGTCGAGCCGATCCGTCCCCTGCATGAGCGCGGCCAGTCCGTGGGCATCATCGGCGCCGGTCCCGCCGGCATGGCCGCCGCCGATCGCCTGCGCGGACAGGGCTATCAGGTCACCGTCTACGACCGCCACGACCGTCCGGGCGGCCTGCTGACCTACGGCATCCCCGGCTTCAAGCTGGAGAAGCGCGTCGTCCAGCGCCGCGTCGACCGCCTGATCGACGGCGGCGTCCAGTTCGTCACCGACTGCGACGTCGGCACGGACGTGACCCTCGCCGAACTGCGCGAGAAGCATGACGCCGTCCTGCTGGCCATGGGCGTCTATCAGGCCCGCGCGCTCCAGGCACCGGGCGTCGGCCCCGGCTCGACCATCCCGGCGCTGGAATTCCTGATCCACCAGAACCGCCGCGACCTGGGCGAGAGCGACAACGACACCTGGCACCATGCGAAGGGCCGCAACGTCGTCGTCATCGGCGGGGGCGACACGGCCATGGACTGCGTCCGCACCGCCATCCGTCAGGGCGCCGCCTCGGTCACCTGCCTCTACCGTCGCGACCGCGAGAACATGCCGGGCTCGGCCCGCGAAGTGTCCAATGCCGAGGAGGAAGGCGTCGTCTTCGAATGGCTGGGCGCGCCCAAGGCCCTCATGAGCCGCGACGGCTCGACCTCCGCCGTCCGCGCCGCCCGCATGACCCTATCCGAGCCTGAGTTCGGCAAGCGCCGCGACATCGTCGCCGTCCCCGGCGGCGACTTCGACCTGCCTGCGGACATGGTCATCGAGGCCCTCGGCTTCGAGCCGGAAGCCTTCGCCGCCCACCACGACGACCTGTCGGTGACCCAGTGGAACACCGTGGCCGTTGCCCGCTCGGGCTTCGCCACCTCCCTGCCCGGCGTCTATGCGGCGGGTGATGCCGTGCGCGGTGCCTCCCTCGTCGTCTGGGCCGTCCGCGACGGCCAAGACGCCGCCGCCGAGATCGACCGTTACCTCAAGGCTCAAGCCGACACGGTGGCGGCATGATTCATTTCTCTTCCGCTCATCCCCGCGAAAGCGGGGACCCAGTGCTTTGGGCGGTGACTGTCGCCAAGGACCTCCGAAAACCCAATCCCGGACATCGTGCCTCACGAAAGAACTGGGTCCCCGCTTTCGCGGGGATGAGCGGATTGGGAAGTGACTGAAATGACTTGGCTCCAGAAATACGAAACAGACCGCCAGCGCCTGATCGACGCCCACGCCTACCAGCCGTCGTCGGAGAAGGACGCGTGCGGCGTAGGCCTCGTCGCCGCCATCGACGGTGTGCCGCGCCGCGAGGTCGTCGAGCTGGCCATCAAGTCGCTGAAAAACGTTGCCCACCGGGGCGCGGTCGATCCCGACGGCCTGTCGGGCGACGGCGCCGGCCTGATGGTCGAGGCGCCGCAAGCCTTCTTCGCCGAACAGGTCCGCGTCATCGGCCAGACCCTGCGTCCCGGTCCGATCGCCATCGGCCAGATCTTCCTGCCGCGCACCGACCTGGGCGCCCAGGACCGCGCACGCGCCATCGTCGAGACCGAAGTCCTGCGCGCCGGGTTCACCATCTACGGCTGGCGCCAGACCCCGATCGACCTCAGCGTCGTGGGCTCAAAGGCGGATGCCACCCGGCCCGAAATCGAACAGATCATGCTGGCCGTCCCCGCCGACCTGGCCGAAGACGGAGAGGCGCTGGAGCGCGAACTCTATCTGGTCCGCCGCCGCATCGAGAGCGCGGTCGCGGCCGAGAGCGTGCCCGGATTCTACATCTGCTCCTTGTCGGCGCGGTCGCTGATCTACAAGGGCATGGTCCGCGCCGAGCTGCTGGACCAGCTCTATCCCGACCTGCTGGATCCGACTTTTCAGTCCGCCTACGCCATCTTCCACCAGCGCTATTCGACCAACACCTTCCCCGAGTGGCGGCTGGCCCAGCCGTTCCGGATGCTAGCTCACAACGGCGAGATCAACACGCTGAAGGGCAACCTGAACTGGATGCGGTCGCACGAGATCCGCATGACGGCCCAGGCGTTCGGCGACCATGACGAGGCCGTGAAGCCGGTCGTCCAACCAGGCGGCTCCGATAGCGCCGCTCTGGACAACGTCTTCGAGGTCCTGGTCCGCGCTGGCCGTCCGGCGCCCATGGCCAAGGCCCTGCTGATCCCCGAGGCCTGGGCCAAGGACGAGGGCCTGATGAAGCCCGAGCACCGCGCCCTCTACGCCTACTGCAACGCCGTGATGGAGCCATGGGACGGCCCGGCCGCCATCTGCGCCACCGACGGCCGCTGGATCGTCTGCGGCAAGGACCGCAACGGCCTGCGTCCGCTGCGCGCCATGGAGACCCATGACGGCCTGCTGCTGGCCGGTTCCGAAGCGGGCCTCGCCGGACTGCCGGAAAGCCGCATCAAGCGCCGCCTGCCCATCGGCCCCGGCCGCATGATCGTGGCCGATCTCCAGAACGGTGTCCTGCTCGACGAGATCGAGACCATCGACGCCCTGGCCGCCGATCATCCGTACACGGAGTGGCTGGCGAACATGGTCGATCTGGAGCCGATCATCGGCCCCGGACCCGAGCCGCGCGCCGCCACCGGCGAGGTCCTGACCCGCCGTCAGATCGCGGCGGGCTACAGCCGCGAAGATCTCGACATGCTGCTGGATCCGATGATCCGGGACGGCAAGGAGGCGGTCGGCTCGATGGGCGACGACACGCCACCGGCGGTCCTGTCCGCCCTGCCCCGGCCGCTGGCGCACTACTTCCGTCAGAACTTCTCCCAGGTCACCAACCCGCCCATCGATCCGCTGCGTGAAGCGGGGGCCATGAGCCTGAAGACCCGGTTCAAGAACCTCGGCAACATCCTCGCAGAGGAAGAGGCCCAGACCGACGTCTTCGTCCTCGACAGCCCGGTCCTGACCACCGGCATGTTCGACAGGCTGCTCGACGTCGTGGGCGCCGGATCGACCGTGACGATCGACTGTTCCTATCCGATGCCGGCAGAAGGCGACCGGCCCGGCCAGGGCCTGCGGACCGCGCTGGACCGCATCAAGGAAGAGGTCGAAGCCGCCGTCCGCGACGGCTCCAACCTGATCGTCCTGACGGATGACCAGGCCTCCGACACGCGTCTGTCCGTGCCGATGATCCTGGCGACGGCGGGCGCCCACGGCCGCCTGACCGACACCGGCCTGCGCAGCTTCGTCTCCATCGTCGTGCGCTCGTCCGAGGTGCTGGATCCGCACGGCTTCGCCGTCCTCGTCGGCGTAGGCGCCACGGCCGTCAATCCCTGGCTGGCGCAGGAGATGTTCCAGGAACGTCTGGATCGCGGCGCCTATCCGGGCCTGTCGCTGAACCGCGCCTGCCTGAACTACAAGGGCGCGCTCGAGGCCGGCCTGATGAAGACGCTCGCCCGCAAGGGCATCAGCGTCATCTCCGCCTATCGCGGCGGCTGCGAGTTCGAGGTGCTGGGCCTGAGCCGCGCCGTCACGGCCGAGTTCTTCCCCGGCGCCCCGTCGCGCATCTCCGGCATCGGCCTGGCCGGTCTGGAGCGCGCCGCGATCGAGCGCCACACCGCCGCCTGGACCGAGGCCACCCCCTCGCCCGCAGTCGGCGGCTTCTTCCGCATCCGCGCGGGCCAGGAAAGCCACGCCCACGACGCCAAGACCATCCACCTGCTGCAGGACGCCTGCAATCGCGGCGACTACAAGCGCTTCAAGCAGTACTCCGAGGCCGTCCGCGAACAGCCGGATAACGCCCCGCGCGACCTGCTCGACTGGCGCGAAGGCCTGAAGCCGGTCCCTGTCTCCGAGGTCGAAAGCGTCTCGGATATCCGTAAGCGCTTCCTGACCCCCGGCATGTCGCTGGGTGCCCTGTCGCCTGAGGCCCACGGCGTCCTCAACGTCGCCATGAACCGTATCGGCGCCCGCTCGGTCTCGGGCGAAGGCGGCGAGGATCCGGACCGCTACGCCACCCGCCCGGACGGCGACAACATGAACTCGGCGGTCAAGCAGATCGCGTCGGGCCGGTTCGGCGTCACCGCCGAATACCTGAACCAGTGCCGCGAGATCGAGATCAAGGTCGCCCAGGGCGCCAAGCCCGGCGAGGGCGGCCAGCTGCCCGGCTTCAAGGTCACCGAGTTCATCGCCCGGATGCGCCACTCGACGCCCGGCACGACCCTGATCTCGCCGCCGCCGCACCACGACATCTATTCGATCGAGGACCTGGCCCAGCTCATCTACGACCTGAAGTCGATCAATCCCGACTGCCGCGTCACGGTGAAACTGGTCTCCGCCTCGGGCATCGGCGCCATCGCCTCGGGCGTGGCCAAGGCCAAGGCGGACGCCATCCTGATCGCCGGTCACAACGGCGGCACGGGCGCCTCGCCCCAGTCGTCGATCAAGCACGCGGGCCTGCCGTGGGAGATCGGCCTGGCCGAGACCCATCAGGTTCTCAGTCTCAACAACCTGCGCAGCCACGTCGTAGTCCGCGCCGACGGCGGCATGCGGACCGGCCGCGACATCGTCATCGCCGCCATCCTGGGCGCCGAGGAGTTCAACATCGGCACGGCGTCCCTGATCGCCATGGGCTGTCTGATGGTGCGCCAGTGCCATTCCAACACCTGCCCCGTCGGCGTCTGCTCCCAGGACGAACGCCTGCGCGAGAAGTTCACAGGTACGGCCGACAAGGTCGTCAACCTCTTCTCCTTCATCGCCGAGGAGGTCCGCGAATACCTGGCCATGCTGGGCGCGCGGTCGCTGGACGAGATCGTCGGTCGCACCGACCTGCTGCGTCAGGTCCGTCGCGGCGGCACCCATCTGGACGACCTCGACCTCAACCCTCTCCTGGTCCGCGTGGAGGCGGCCGAGAAGAAGATGTGGGCCGAAAAGGGACGCGCCGAGGTTCCGCCGACGCTCGACGCCCGCGTCCTCAACGACGCCTGGGCCTTCCTGGATCGCGGCCAGACGTCGGAGCTGACCTATCCGATCTCCAACGTCATGCGCACCATCGGCGCGGGCGTTTCCTCGGCCATCGTGCGCCGCTGGGGCCCGACCGGCCCGACCGGCGTCCTGACCCTGAAGCTGCAGGGCTCGGCCGGCCAGTCCTTCGGCGCCTTCGCAGCCAAGGGTCTGAAGCTTGAGCTGACCGGCGAGGGCAACGACTATGTCGGCAAAGGCCTGTCCGGCGCCGACATCGTGGTCAAACCCATCGAGTGGCGCGAGAACCAGCCCGCCATCGGCAACACCACCCTCTATGGCGCCACCTCCGGCCGCCTGTTCGTCGCCGGTTCGGCGGGCGAGCGGTTCGCGGTCCGGAACTCCGGCGCCGAGGCCGTGGTCGAGGGCGCCGGCGCCCACGCCTGCGAATACATGACCGGCGGACGCGTCGCGATCCTGGGTCCAGTCGGCTGGAACCTGGCCGCCGGCATGTCGGGCGGGGAGTTGTTCGTACTCGACGAGGCGGGCCGCACGGGTCTGGCGCTCAACGGCGACCTGGCGTCGTTCGCCCCGGTCACTCAGGCGGCCGGCGAACGCCTGAAGACCCTGATCGAAGCCCACCTCGCCGCGACCGGGTCACCGCTTGCCCGCCGTCTGCTGGGGTCGTGGAGTGAGAACCTGAAGCGGTTCGTGCGCATCGTCCCGACCCCGGTGGCCGAGGCCGAGCGCAAGCTTGACCAGGGCGAAGCGGTCCCAGCATGATCCGTCTGTACTGACGTTCCTGAGGCCTCCCCGCCGATGACCCTCGCCGCGCCCACCCTCCTCGCCCATCAGGCGCCGCTCGTCATCGACGGCGCGGCGACGGCCTGGATCCTCGTCTCGACCGCCTTCGTCCTGATGATGACCCTGCCCGGGCTGGCGTTGTTCTACGGCGGCATGGTCAGGAAGAAGAACATCATCGCCACCATCGCGGCCTCGACGGCCTCCCTGATGGTGGTGACCATCCTGTGGTTCATCGCCGGCTACAGCCTGTCGTTCGGCTCATCCGGCCAACTGACCAACGGCTTTATCGGCGGCTTGCAGGCGGTCTTCCTCGACGGCGTGCGGATCAATACGGCCCACAGCCTGGCCCCCGCCCTGCCCGAATATCTCTGGATCGCCTACCAGCTGACCTTCGCCATCATCACCCCGGCCCTGATCGCCGGCGCCTTCGCCGAGCGGATGAAGTTCTCGGCCTCCTTGCTCTTCTTCGCCCTGTGGCACCTGATCGTCTATGCCCCGATCTGCCATCAGGTCTGGGGCGGCGGATATCTCGGGTCCTGGGGCGTGCTCGACTTCGCGGGCGGCGCGGTCGTCCACGTCAATGCGGGCGTCGCAGGCCTCGTCTGCGCCCTCGTGCTGGGCCCGCGCCACGGGTTCGGGCGAGACAATATGGCCCCCGCCAACCTCGCCTACACCGCCATCGGCACGGGCCTGCTGTTCGTCGGCTGGCTGGGCTTCAACGCCGGCAGCGCCTGGGCCGCCGACGGCATCGCCGCCGTCGCCGCGCTCAACACGATCATCGCACCCGCAGCCGCCGCGCTCGGCTGGATGGTCATCGAGTGGATCGACAAGAAGCGTCCGACCCTCTTGGGCCTGTTGTCCGGTATCGTCGGCGGCCTCGTCGCCATCACACCGGCGGCCGGTTTCGTCGATCCCAAGGGCGCCTTCCTGATCGGCCTGATCGGCGGGCCTGCCTGTTACGCCGGCGCGGTCTGGCTCAAGCACGCCCTGAAGTACGACGACAGCCTGGACGCCTTCGGTATCCATGGGGTCGGCGGCATCGTCGGCGCGATCCTGACGGGCGTCTTCGCGACCACGGCCATCAACGGCGTGGCTGAGGGCGCCGACATCGTGAAACAGATCGTCGGCCTGGTCGCCGTCATCGCCTGGAGCGCGATCGGCACCTTCGTGGTCCTGATGGTCTGCAAGTTCACCACCGGCCTGCGCCCGACCAAGGACAGCGAAGTCGAGGGCCTCGACTACTCCCAGCACGGCGAGAGCATTCACTGATCGATCCGTCCCCTCCCCGGGCAGGGGGAAAGACATCCGACGCCGCTTGAGGAACCGTCGGCGAATCGCCACCTTATCCTTACCATGAGCGACCGCCCCACCGGCCTCGCCCCATCCCGCGTCGTCGCGGTGCTGGGGCCTACCAACACCGGCAAGACCCACCTCGCGGTCGAGCGGATGCTGGGCCATGCGTCCGGCATGATCGGCCTGCCGCTGCGTCTCTTGGCGCGCGAGATCTACGAGCGGATCGTCAAGCTGCGGGGCGCCAACGCCGTCGCCCTGATCACCGGCGAGGAAAAGATCATCCCGCCCCGCCCCCACTTCTGGGTCTGCACGGTCGAGGCCATGCCGCTGGAGCGCGAAGTCGAGTTCCTGGCCATCGACGAAATCCAGCTCGCCGCCGACCCCGAGCGAGGCCACGTCTTCACCAGCCGCCTGCTGCACGCGCGCGGCCGGTTCGAGACCATGTTCCTGGGCGCCGCGACCATGGCCCCCCTGATGCGCCGCCTGATCCCCGATCTGGAGATCATCACCCGCGAGCGATTGTCGAATCTGACCTATGCCGGCTCCAAGAAACTGACCCGCCTGCCCCGCCGCAGCGCCATCGTCGCCTTCAGCACCGATCAGGTCTACGCCATCGCCGAACTGATCCGGCGCCAGCGCGGCGGTGCCGCCGTGGTCATGGGTTCGCTCTCGCCCCGCACCCGCAACGCCCAGGTCGGACTGTTCCAGTCGGGCGAGGTCGACTTCCTGGTCGCCACCGACGCCATCGGCATGGGTCTGAACATGGACGTCGACCATGTCGCCTTCGCCGGGATGCGCAAGTTCGACGGCCGCCGCACCCGCTGGCTCCATGCCCACGAGATCGCCCAGATCGCCGGCCGCGCCGGACGCCACATCCGCGACGGCACCTTCGGCGTCACCGGCGAGGCCGAGGAGCTGGACGAAGACCTGGTCGAACAGGTCGTCGAGCACCGCTTCGATCCCATCCAGGCCATCGAGTGGCGGAACGCCCGTCTCGACTTCGACACCCTGCCCGACCTGCTGCGCTCCCTGGTTCAGACGCCGGGCGTCCCCGGCCTTAAGCTGACCGGACAGGCCCTGGACGAAACCCTGCTGCGCCGGGCCATGCAGGACGACGAGGTCAAGCGCATCGGCCGGTCGCGCGGGACCATCATGCGGTTATGGGAAGCCTGCCAGCTGCCCGACTTCCAGAAGACGACGCTGGAGGAGCATGTCCGCCTGTCGCGCGACGTCTTCCACGCCCTGACCGGCAAGCGCGGCCGCCTGACCGACGACTGGTTCGCCCCCCGCTTCGCCGAGGTCGACCGCGACGACGGCCAGATCGACCAGCTCTCGGCCCGGCTCGCGGGCGTCCGCACCCTGTCATACATCGCCAACCGCCCCGACTGGCTGGAGGGGAACAAGGGCTGGCGCGACCGCACCCGCGCGCTCGAGGACCGGCTGTCCGACGTCCTGCACGAACGCCTCACCGCCCGGTTCGTGGATCGCAAGACCACCGCCCTGATGCGCTCCCTCCACGACCGCGAAGGCACGATGGCCGAGGTCGCCGACGACGGGGTCGTCACCGTGGACGGCGAGGCCGTGGGTCATCTGGAGGGCGTCCGGTTCGCCGCCGCCGCCGGAGGTTCGGCCCTGGCCGACCGCACCCTGAAGACCGCCGCCCTCCGCGCCGTCGGCCCCGAGATCGCCCGCCGCCTCGGCAAGCTGGCCTCAGACGCCGACGACGCCTTCTCGGTTACGCCCGAGGGCGATGTCCTGTGGTCCGGCGCACTCGCCGCGAAGGTCACGAACACCGACCCCTTCAGCCCTCGCGTCCGCCTGATCGGCGACCTGGGCCCCCAGGCCGCCCGCGACCGAGCCCAACGCCGTATCGAGGCCTGGCTGGCGGCCGAGGCGGGTCGGGCGTTGCGCGACCTCCGCCGCCTGAAACAGGCCATCGAATCCGGTGCCATCAAGGGCCTGCCGCGCGGCATCGCCTTCCGGCTGCTGGAGGCCGGCGGCGTCATCGACCGCCGCGACGTCGAACGCGACCTCGCCGCCCTCAGCCAGGTCGAGCGCCGCACCATCAAGACCTTCGCCATCCGCGTCGGAACCCATTCCGTCTGGCTACCCGGCGCGCTGAAGCCGCGCGGCCGTGCCCTGTCCCAGGCCTTCGCCGCCGCCGAGCCCTTCCGCGCGAAAGCGGAGGGCCTGACCCTCCTGCCCATTCCCGCCCCGTCGATGCGCGCTTTGTCCGCCTTCGGCGTCCGCCCCGCCGGTCGGTGGGCCGTGCCTGTGGAGGACCTCGAACGCGCCTCCGACCTGCGCCGCGAGAATAAGGGAAACCTCTCCGACGAGGCCCTGAAATCCCTCGGATGGGCCGCCGGCGACGCCAAGGCCATCTGGTCCGCCCTCAAGACGGTCCGCGCCCAGATGCCCGACCGCGAGGGAAAACCCGTCGTGGTTCGTCCCGATTCGCCCTTCGCCAAGCTCGCCGAACTGACGGCGCCTGCCCAGCCTGCCCGCCGTAAGCGCCCGAGGCGGAAGAAGGCCGCGACTTGAGCGCCCACCCACAATGCCGGCTTTGCCGCCTCGGCGAGAGGATTGGCGCTGTTGGCACTTCACCACGGATAATTTTGGCGGTTCGCCAAGCCTGCGATATCGGCAATCAGCCTGACGTTTCCGAATCGGCAATCCCTGCCGTCGGGCTCCGATGAGCGACGACAGCGTCCGCGTGGATATCTGGCTGTGGCGCGCGCGCTTCGTGAAGACGCGGGGGCTGGCCGCCGACCTGGTCGAGCGCGGCGCGGTCCGCCTCACCCATCGCGGCAAGCAGACCCGCCTCGATAAACCCAGCCGATGCGTCCATCCGGGCGACGATCTGACCTTCGCCCAGAACGGCCGCGTCACATCCCTTCGGATAGAGGCCCTGGGCGAACGGCGCGGACCTCCGGCGGAGGCCCGCGCCCTCTACTCTCCCCTCGGGGAGACCGAGCCCGCCTCAAGCGGCGAGCGGTAGGCGTCTTCAGGGCTGTTTGACGAACTCGCCTTCGATGTGAAGCTCGACCTCGTCGCCGATGGCCGGCAGGCCGTAGCTCATGCCGAACTCCGAACGGCGGATGGTGGTCTCGCCGTCGAAGCCGACCTTGTAGGTGTTGCCCATCGACGGGCCGGCCTGGTTGAACTCGACCTCGAGCGTCACCGACCGGGTCACGCCGTGCAGGGTCAGGTCGCCGATCACATCGGCCTCGGTCGGATCTTCACGGTCCACCACGATCGACTTGGCGACGAAGGTCGCGGTCGGGAACTCGGCCGTATTGAAGAAGTCAGGCGTCTGCAGGTGCGCCTTCAGGCCGTCGTCGTTCGGCGCCACGTCGGCCAGCGGCACCGTGGCCGTCAGGGTCGAGTTGGCCGGATTGGAGGGGTCCAGCGTCAGGTCGGCCGACACGTTGATGAACTGGCCGATGTAGGTCGAAAAGCCCAGGTGATTGACCTTCCAAGTGATTTTTCCGTGGCCGGGATCCAGCTTGTAGGTCCCGGCCTGAACCTCGGCGGGGACGCGCGTGGCGGCGGTCTGGGCGGTCACGACCCCGCCGACGAGGCTGAGCGTCAGGGCGCCCGCGACGGCGGTGCGAGCGAGCAGGCGGCGGTTCATCATGGGTGGACTCCGGTTGAGGATAGGGATGGCATAACTGCAATCAGCACTGATGCAAATAAGACGTCTGGTCGCAGACACAAGTGTCGAACACCGTTCAGGGTTCACTTCGGTTGACACCGGACCCCGCCGGGGTCATGTCCCGCACGCTCGCAAGAGCCCTCCCGCTCCCCTCGCAAAGCCGACCTTCGCCCGCCCATGACCTACATCGTCACCGACGCCTGCGTGAAATGTAAGTTCATGGACTGCGTCGAGGTCTGCCCGGTGGACTGCTTCTACGAGGGCGAGAACTTCCTGGTCATCGCGCCCGACGAATGCATCGACTGTGGCGTCTGCGAACCCGAATGCCCGGTCGACGCCATCGTCCCCGACACCGAGGACGAGCCCGACGGCAAGTGGCTGCAGGTCAATGCCGAATACGCCAAGGTCTGGCCGAACATCACGGTCAAGGGCACGCCGCCCGCCGACAAGGAACAGTTCGAGCGCGAGACGGGCAAGTTCGAGAAATATTTCTCACCCAAGCCCGGCAAGGGCTCCTGACGCCTTTCGACCTGCGGCCGAGTTCCGGGTCAGGAATAGCGACGGTTCGTCAACCGGCGCACGCGACGTTTTGAAATTGCCTCGTTTTGTGATATGTTCCTTCACATTGGGTCGGGCGGAATGCGTTTAGGCGCGCCGCCCGCGTTTGCGACAGAACCTCGTCCATGAAGACGAGGTCGGCCAGAGGTTGGGTGATCCGTTTCCACGTTTGACGACTGCATCATTCCGATCGGCGACCCCCGTCGCCGGTCTGGAAGCAATTGTTATTCGCGCCTTCGATGCCCTGCCCCTGCGTCCGGGAAAGGAATGACATGACCACCAAGAGCGTTCTGGAATTCAAGGTTGGCGACGCTGTCGTCTATCCGGCTCACGGCGTCGGCAAGGTCGCCGCAGTCGAAACCCAGGAAGTGGCCGGCATGTCGCTGGAAGTCTATGTCGTGACCTTCGACCACGAGAAGATGACCCTGCGCGTCCCGACCAAGAAGGCCAAGACGGCCGGTCTGCGCACCCTGGCCGCCGAGGACACCGTGTCCAAGGCCCTGACCGTCCTCAAGGGCCGCGCCCGCATCAAGCGCACCATGTGGTCGCGTCGCGCCCAGGAATACGAAGCCAAGATCAACTCGGGCGACCTGATCTCGATCGCCGAAGTGGTCCGCGACCTGCACCGCGCCGACTCGCAGCCGGAACAGTCCTATTCGGAGCGTCAGCTCTATGAATCGGCCCTGGACCGGATGGCGCGCGAAGTCGCCGCCGCCAACCGCATCGACAAGGACGCCGCCGTCCAGCTTCTGTCCAAGTCGCTGAGCGCCAAGAAGGCCGTCATCGCCGCCGCCGAGGCTGCTGAAGCGGAAGAAGAAGCAGAAGCCGCATAATCCCTCGCGGATCACTGCGCGAAAAAGGCCCCGGAGCGATCCGGGGCCTTTTTTTATGCCTCTCTCCCCCTCGCGGGAGGGAGAGCGCCGCAACCTGCCCTCAGAAATACTCGGCGCCGGCCGGGCAGACCGCAGCCACCCGACGCGCTGTGATGCTCGCCGGCAAATAGGGCGTCCCGCGCGCCAGCTGCGCACCCCCGGTGAAGCGGAAGTTTTCCTGCTGGTAGGAGCCGCCGAGCCGCACGTTCACACGACGTCCGCGAGGGTCGGTGCAGGTTCCCTCGAACCGCGCCGTGCCGCCTCCGACCACCCGTGTGGGATAGACGCACTGCCAGCGACGCGTCGACAGACCCCCGAAGAAGCGGTTGATCTCGGAAGGACGCACGCATTTCGTCTCCGTCGACCGGATGCCCACTGCGCTGGTCGTGTATTCCCAGTAGCCCGGCAGGACCTCGGTCGCCGCGGCCTGGGCCTGTGATGGAGACGATGGCGCGGCCAGCAAGATTGCTCCGGCCAATGCAGGAGCGGCGACGGCGACGGCGCGCATCAGGACGGAAGGCAGGGTCATCGTGGATCTCATCCTCGGGACAGTCCCGAACACCTTAAGCATTGAAACGCGGCGTTTGAACGACGCATGAACGCTGGAACCGGAAGAGTCGCTTCGACGCCTCCAAACCCTTGACGTCTCGGGATCGCTTCCTCTATACGGCCCCCTCTCGCGCGGGGGTCCACCTCGCGCGCATTTGTTTCATGCGCCCTCCACGGTTCGGAACGGCGCCACCTCAAGGATCAAACGATGTCGCGTCGTTGCGAACTCACCGGTGTCGGGCCGATGGTCGGCCACTCGGTCAGCCACTCGAACATCAAGACCAAGCGTCGCTTTCTGCCGTCGCTGAAGAAGGTCAAGCTGGCTTCCGAAGCCCTGGGCCAGTCGTACTCGCTGCGTATCTCGAACGCCGCCCTGCGCACCCTGGACTTCAAGGGCGGCCTGGACGCCTTCATCGTCAAGGCCAACGACGAGAAGCTGTCGCTCACGGCCCAGCGCATCAAGCGTCAGATCAAGGCCAAGCTGGCTGAGCAAGCCGCCGCCTAAGTTGTGACGGACCACGAAATCTGAGCGAGGCCGGTGGAAACACCGGCCTTTTTCTTTGCTCCAGATCTCCCCGCGCACCCCGGCGAAGGCCGGGGTCCAGATCACCGATGCCGTCGGCTCGGATCAAAGTCCGGGACTCCGCTCTGAGACTGCCTTTTCCATCTGGACCCCGGCCTTCGCCGGGGTGCACGATGAGGGTGGTTCTGACGAGGGGAGTGGCCCATGGCCCGATCGATTTTGCTGACAGCGAGCCTGACTGTGATTGCATGCCTGCTGGCATCTGGTCCGGCCTTGGCTCAGGACACGCCGGCGCGACAGCCCACCGCCTTCACTCTCGAGACCGACAACCCGCGCTCGCCCGAGCAGGAGGCCGTCCGCTTCGACAAGGCCGATGTCTCCATCAAGATCCTGCCGGAGACCAAGTCGATCGAAGGCGTCTCGGTCCTCGACTTCACCGTCCTGGCCCCCATCCAGCGGCTGGCCGTCGAACTGGACACCCTGTTCACCATCTCGGAGGTCCGGCTGGACGGACAGGTGGTCCCCGCCGATCGCTGGTCCAATCCTGAGGGCCGCCTGACGGTCGAGGTTCCCGCCGGTCTGGCCGAGGGCGCCACCCCGACCCTGACCATCGCCTACGCCGGTGCCCCCCGCGTCGCACCGCGTGCGCCCTGGAACGGCGGCTGGGTCTGGTCGACCGCCCCGACCGGAGAGCCCTGGATCGGCACGGCGGTCCAGCTGAACGGCTGCGACCTGGTCTGGCCCTGCATCGACAACTCCAACGCCGAGCCCGGCCAGCTGGACATGCATGTCACCACCCCGGGCAATGTCTCCGCCCCCGGCCCCGGCGTCTTCACCGGCATGACCGAGAACGCCGACGGCACCAAGACCTGGAGCTGGAGCATCAAGACACCGAACATCTACGCCGGGATGATCAACGTGGGTCCCTACGAGGAGGTCACGGCTCCCTACGAAAGCCGGTTCGGCAACACCATCCCGATGCACTACTGGCACCTGCGTTCGGACGACCCGGCCAAGGTCGCCCGGCTGTTCGCCGAGTTCGCCCCCATGCTCGACTTCTTCGAATCGACCATCGGCCCCTATCCGTTCGGCGAGTCCAAGATGGGGGTGGTCGAGACGCCCTACCTCGGGATGGAACACCAGACGATCAACGCCTACGGCAACGAGTACCGCATCTCGGCCCAGGGCTACGACACCCTGCTGCAGCACGAGTTCGCCCACGAGTGGTTCGCCAACCAGCTGACCAATCGCAACGCCGACGACATGTGGCTGCACGAGGGGCTGGGCACCTATATGCAGCCGCTCTACGCCCGGTTCCTGCACGGCGAGCGCTACATGCAGGCCGAACTGAAGGGGCAGCGCGAGGGCCTGGCGAACCGCTTCGCCGTGGTCTCCCAGACCAACCGCACGGTCAATCAGGTCTATGGCGGCTCCGAAGGTCCCGGCGGCGACATCTACAACAAGGGCTCGCTGATCGCTCACACGCTGCGGATGACGATCGGCGACGAGGACTTCTACGAAGTCATCCGCCGTCTGGTGTACGGACGCCCCGACCCGCGTCCCGGCAACTTCACGCCCCAGCTCAGCTCGACGCGCGAGATGAACGCCATCGTCAAATCGGTCACGGGCCGCGACTACGACTGGTTCTTCGACGCCTATCTGTATCAGGCCGCCCTTCCGGTCCTGAACCAGACGCGCGAGGGCGATCAGCTGACGCTCAGCTGGACCACCGGCGACGGCGGTGCCTTCCCCATGCCGGTCGAGATCGAGGTCGATGGCCAGCTTCAGACCGTGGCGGTCCCGAACGGCGGCGCGACGGTTCCGGTCCCGGCCAAGGCGACCCTGCTGATCGATCCCGAGAACAAGCTGCTGCGCCAGCTGGACGTCATAGACGACCTTCAGGCCTACAACCGTGCCGAACGGGAGCGCGCCGCCGCCGAACGCGCCGCTCGCTCCGCCAACTGAGACCCGACATGCGCACCGCCCTGACCGCCGCCGCCCTCCTTGTGGCGGCGAGCCCCGCCCTCGCCCAGGAGCCGACGGCGCCCCAGTCGACGCCCTTCACCCTGGCGACCGACCAGCCGCGCACGCGCGAGCAACTGGCGGTCCGGTTCGACAAGGCCGACCTGTCCATCAAGGTCATCCCCGACGACAAGGCGATCGACGCGGTCGCCGTGCTGGACTTCACCGCCACCGCCCCGGTCTCGGCCTTGGTGGTCGAGCTGGATACGGTCTTCACGGTGTCCGAGGTGTCGGTTGGCGGTCAGGCCGTGACCGGCTGGACCAATCCCGAGGGGAGGATGACTGTCCCCCTCGTCACCCCGCTCGCTGCGGGCCAGTCGGCGACCCTGACCATCGCCTATTCCGGCCACCCCCGCGTCGCGCCGCGCGCGCCCTGGAACGGCGGCTTCGTCTGGTCGACCGCGCCCGGCGGCGAACCCTGGATCGCCACGGCGGTACAGGGCGAGGGCTGCGACCTGTTTTGGCCCTGTATCGACAGCCCGCTGGCCGAGCCCGGCCGCGTCGATCTGCACATCACCGTCCCGACCGGCCTGTCCGCCCCGTCCAACGGCCGCTTCTTGGGAACCCAGGATCACGGCGACGGCTGGACCACCTGGAACTGGTCGGCGGCCCAGCCCAACACCTATGCCGTCGCCCTCAACATCGGGCCTTACACAGAGCTGAAGACCGACTACCGCAGTCGCTTCGGCAACAGCTTCCCGATGTCCTTCTGGCATCTGAACTCCGACGACCCGGCCCGCGCCGCCGCCCTGTTCGCGGAGTTCCCGCAGCAGATGGACTTCTACGAGGCCACGGTCGGCCCCTTCCCGTTCTCGGACGAGAAGATGGGCGTGGTGGAGACCCCGCACCTGGGCATGGAGCACCAGACCATCAACGCCTACGGCAACAGCTATCGGCTGGACGGCAAGGGCTATGACTGGCTGCTGCAGCACGAACTGGCCCACGAGTGGTTCGGCAATCAGATGACCAACTCGAACGCCGACGACATGTGGCTGCACGAGGGGCTGGGTTCCTACATGCAGCCCCTCTACGGCGCCTGGCTGCACGGCGACCGCTATATGCAGACCGAGCTGGCCGATCAGCAGGCGGGCCTGATCAACCGCTTCCCCGTCGTCTCGGGCGAACTCAAGAGCGAGGGCGAGGTCTATGACGGCCAGGTCGGGCCCGGCAACGACATCTATTCCAAGGGCTCGTTGATCGCCCATTCCCTGCGGATGCTGATCGGCGACGAGGCCTTCTTCCGCTCGGTGACCACCCTGGTCTACGGCCGCCCCGATCCGCGCCCGGGCAATTTCGAGCCCATCTACCGCTCGACGCCCGACTTCCTGCGCATCGTCAACGACGTCACGGGCAAGGACTACAACTGGTTCTTCCGCGGCTACCTCTATCAGGCGGCCCTGCCGGTCCTGAACGAGGCGCGCGAGGGCGAGACCCTGACCCTATCATGGACGACCGGCGACGGCGGCGACTTCCGCATGCCGGTAGAGGTCTCCGTCGATGGCCGGGTCGAAACGGTCGCCATGACCGGAGGTCGCGGCTCCGTTCGCGTCCCGACAGGCGCCCACGTCGTGATCGACCCGCAGAACAAGGTCCTGCGCCGCCTCGACTTCATCGAGACCTATCAGGCGCGCAGAAGGTCCGATCGCGCCTCGACGGAATAGTCCTCCACCGCCTCGGCCGTGATCGACTGAGAGACCATCTCGCAGGTCCCCTGGGTGGACAGGAAGGCGATGTCCGCCGCGTCGCGCCCGCACGCGATCCGCACCAGCCCCTCGATCGGCGCCAGTCCCGTCGGATCGACCAGCCACCAGCCGTTCGACAGCCAGACCTCGAAGATGGCGTGGAAGTCCGGCGGATTCAGCTGGTGCGCATAGGCGCTGACCGCCCGAGCCGGAATCCCCGACGCGCGGCACAGGGTGATGCCCATATGGGTGAAGTCGCGGCACACCCCGGCCCGGTCGATGAAGGTCCGCGCCGCCGTCGTCTCCGAGTCCGACACGCCGCGCTCATAGTCGAGGTTCTCGGTGATCCAGTTCAGGATCGCCAGCACCCGCTCGCCGCCGTTGGTCTCGCCGAACTGGCGCTCGACGAACCGGCCGAATTGGTCCGACGGGCAGTAGCGGCTGGGCCACAGATAGGTCAGCACCTCCGCCGGCAGGTCGTTCCAGTCGTGCTGCGTCACCCCCGGCGGCAGGCCCAGCAGCCGGCCGTTATCAACCACCGCCTCATAGGTCAGCCTGACCTCGTCGGCGAGACGCGCACGCAGCGTACGGGCGCCGAACTCGGTGTCCTCGTCCTCGTG
This sequence comes from Brevundimonas sp. FV1ye28, assembly GCF_058681135.1. Lineage (NCBI taxonomy): Bacteria > Pseudomonadati > Pseudomonadota > Alphaproteobacteria > Caulobacterales > Caulobacteraceae > Brevundimonas > Brevundimonas sp. FV1ye28. The sequence continues at coordinate 1,817,211 of NZ_CM178731.1, forward strand.
CAGATCCTGAGGCGGCGTGACCGTCAGCCGCTCTTCCAGGATGTCCTGACCCGGCCAGTTCGCGACCTGAATCTTGTAGATCGCATCCGTCGGAGGATCGAAGCGATAGACGAGTTCGGCGCGGACGCGGATTTTCATGGACGACCTAATGTGAGGGGCGAGCCGACAACGCCGCCCAAGGGCGCCCGTTCCAGACCATGCAGAGACCTCTAGCGGCCCTCAGCGGCGGAAGCGAGGCGCTCTGCTGCAAGGCCGCACGGCCAGCGGTGGATTGTCGCGCCCCCGCCGCAAGCCTTGCCTTTCCCAGTTGCGAAATAGATTGAGACGCACTCGCAACTAGGGGATCAAAGTGCGCCACCGTCATCTGTTCGTTTCCACCGTTCTCGCCGCCGGCGCCTTCGCCCTGCCGGCCCTGGCACAGTCGGTCGCCCCCGCCCGCGAAGACGCCGCCGAGGTCGAGGATGTCGTCGTCACCGCCTCCGGGTTCGAACAGCGGATCGAACAGGCCCCTGCCTCCATCAGCCTGATCTCGGGCGAGACCATCCGCAGCCAGCGCGCGGGCTCTATCGCGGAGATCCTGTCCGACGTCCCCGGCGTCGATGTCGGCGCACCCGTCGGCAAGACCGGCGGCCTGACCATCAACATGCGCGGCCTGGGCTCGGACTACACCCTGATCCTGATCGACGGCCGCCGCCAGAACACGGCCGGCAGCGTCACCCCGAACGGCTTCGGCGAAACCTCGACCAGCTTCCTGCCGCCCGTCTCCTCCATCGAACGGATCGAAGTCGTGCGCGGCCCGGTTTCGACCCTCTACGGCTCGGACGCCATCGGCGGCGTGGTCAACATCATCACCAGGAAGGTCAGTGACACCTGGCAGGGTTCGGTCTCCACCAACGCCACGCTGCAGGGTGACGACGAGTTCGGCAACCTCTACGGCGGCGACGTCTACGCCAACGGCCCTCTGGTCGCCGACGTCCTGGGAGCCGCCATTCGTGGCTCCTACCTGACCCGCGAACAGTCGGCCCTGACCTATGAGACCGTCAACGGCGTCACCAGCCCGGTCACCGGCTTTGGCCGCAGCTCGACCGAAAGCGAGATCTGGACCCTGGGCGGCCGCCTCAGCCTGACCCCCAATCCCGACCACGATCTGTGGCTGGACGTCGATGTGTCGCGTCAGTGGTACGACAATGCCAACGGTCAGCTCGGCACAAACACCCTGGCCGGCGGCTATTCCGACGCGCTGGAGTTCAACCGCGATCAGGCGGTCCTGGCCCACAACTGGCGTCTCGGCTTCGGCGAGCTGCAAAGCACCCTCTCCTACGGCCAGACCTCGACCGACGGCCGCATCGTACCGCCGGGCGTCCCGGGCGCCGGCACGGCCCGCACGCTGGAAACCGAGAGTGTCATCTTCGACACCAAGCTGTCCTCGCAGTGGCGCAACCACACCTTCACCCTGGGCGGCCAATATTGGGACGCGACCATGACCGACGGGGTCGCCCCGACGGACTTCGAGTTCACCCAATGGGCCGTATTCGCCGAAGACGAATGGCGCTTTACCGATACGCTCGCCCTGACGCTGGGCGGTCGCTACGACAACCACTCCACCTTCGGCGACCACTTCAGCCCGCGCGCCTATCTGGTCTGGAACGCCAACGCCTACTGGACGGTCAAAGGCGGCGTCAGCCAGGGCTTCAAGACCCCGCGCCTGGAACAGCTGGCCCCCGGCATCAACGGCTTCGGCGGCCAGGGCCGCATCCCGCTCCTGGGTTCGCCCGGCCTGACGCCGGAGACCTCGACGGCCACCGAGGTCGCCGTCTTCTATGACAACCGCGACGACTTCCGCGCCAGTTTCACGATCTTCGACAATCAGTTCGAGGACAAAATCGCCTCGGGCCCGGCCCTGACCAACTGCGCCTTCGGCGTCACTGCCGCCAACTATGCGGCGGGCAACTACAACAAGACGGGCTGCACCGACGTCGGCTTCTTCCCGAGCTCGGCGACCTTCGGCCAGAGCGTCAACATCGACGAGGCCGTGACGCGCGGGGCCGAGGCCGCGGTCCGCTGGGGCTTCGCCACCGACTGGAGCGTCAGCGCCAACTACACCTACACCGAGAGCGAACAGAAGTCGGGCGCCTCGGCCGGCCAGCCTCTGACCGACACGCCCGAACACATGTTCAACGCCCGCCTCGCCTGGCAAACCACCGACCGTCTCTCGACCTGGATCCGGGGCGAGTACCAGTCCGAACGCTACCGGGGCGAAGGCGCCGCCCGCGTCGCGCTCGGCGACTACAAGGCCTTTGAGCTCTTCCACCTCGGCGGCTCGTATGAGGTCAACGACCGGGTCACGCTCAACGCCGTGGTCTACAACGTCTTCGACAAGGACTTCGTGACCCTGATCCCCTATGGCGCGCCCGTCGCCTACGGCACGGAATACGCCAACAACCAGGAGCCGCGCCGCCTCTGGCTCTCGGCACGCGTCGACTTCTAGAGGCTGAAACCAACAGCCCCCGGACCGCGACGGTCCGGGGGCTTTTCGCTGTCTAGAAGGTCCGCTTCAGGCCGACGCTGAACACCCGCCCGCGCGGATCGGCGACGACGGGATCATAGCCCAGGGTGAACTGGGCCAGCGGCGGATCGCGATCCGTGGCATTGACCACCCCCAGCGACAGCTCTAGCGCCTCGCCGATCGACCGGCTATAGAGCAGGTCCAGCGTGGTCTGGCTGGCGATCGTCGTGTCGGTGATGCCGCTGCGATCATTGTTGTAGCCGGCCGTGTAGTGAACCAGCGCCGTCACGCTCTGGACCGCATCGCTCCACCCCAGACCGAACTCGCCACGATCCGCCGGCAGGGACCGGCCGATGTTGGCCAGGTTGGTCGAACCGACGCCCGACACCACGGCCGCGCCCGCCGCCAGCCGCACGTCATAGCGGTCCACATGGGTCCAGTTCGCCGACAGCGTGGCCCGTCCGCCGAACAGATCCCGCCCGTAGCGCGCCGCCAGATCCAGCCCCTCCGTCTCGATCGAGGAGGCATTGATGAAATAGAGCTGCACGAAGGTCAGGGCGCCGCTGGCCGAACGGGTGATGCGGCCTTGAGCCGGCGTGCCCGTCCGCCCCGCCGCCTGATCCGCCGCGGCCTGGTCGAGGATCGCCTGCGCGGCCTCCTTCACCACCAGGTTCTCGTAGTCGAACCGCCAGGCGTCGACGCTGAGCTCCAGCCCCTCGATCGGCTGCCAGACGGCCCCCAGCGTCAGGCTCCGCGACTCTTCCGGCCGCAGGTCCGCGTCACCCGAAGTCAGGGTGTTGACGAACACGAAGGCCCCGCGATCGAAGACCGACGGCTGCGACGCCTGCGCCCCCGTCAGGGCATAGACCGACGGCGCCCGGAACCCCTGGCTCCAGGCCGCGCGCACCGCCAGCGTCTCGGTCGCATCCCACCGCACCGCCACCTTGGGGCTCAACTCGCCCTCATCGCCGTCATAGGTCTCGTAGCGTCCGGCGAACTGCGCCTCCATGCGGCTGCCCAGTTTCAGTCGGGCCTCGGCGAAGGCGGCCAGCGTCTCCTGGTCCCGCTCGAAGTCCGGCGAGAAGCCCGCGGTCAGCAGGTCGCCCGCATTGACCAGATCGCTCCAGTCGTGACGGAAGCTGCGCTTCCGATACTGCCCCCCCATCGCCAGCGACAAAGACCCGCCTGACCAGGCCAGGGCCTCGCCTCCGACCGAGGCATCCAGGGTGACCAGCCCGGCCGCTCCGCGCAGTCCGGTGTAGCCGATCAGACTGTCGATCAGCTCGGCGCTGTTCGCCGTCCCGGTCCCCAGGGCCGCGCTACCGAACGGATTGAAGTATCGGCCGCCCACACCGTTCAGCGCATTCTGCAGCGCGCTGCCGATGGTGTCGGGCTTGTCATAGGCGACATGCTGGCGGCTCGCCGTCGCCGACAGGTCCCAGGTCCATCCGTTCTCGAAATCGCCCGACGCCCCGCCCGCCAGACGCCAGGTCTCATAGGCGAACTCCGCCTGCGACGCCCCGGCCTCCGCGCCCAGGATGCGTCCCCGGAACAGCACCGTCTCGCCGAACGGATTGTCGGGATGGGTCGCCGGCACGCTGAGCGACCGCGCCAGGATCGGCAGGGACGGCGACTGCCGCGCCACCGTCTCGGTCGAGGACCACGCCCCCTGCAGCCAGACGTCGACCGTCCCCACGGCCTTGCGATAGTCCGCGAAGCCCTGCGTCCGCGTCTCCTCCGGCACCAGGTCGAAAAAGTCCGAATAGTCCAAGCGACAGAAGCTGTCCGTCGCGCTGTTGCGATAGGCCTCGGAGAAGGCCGGATTGCCGCACGCCGGATCGGGCGCGAACCCGTTGGTGCTCGGCCGGAAATAGGACCCCGGCTGGCCATAGCTGGTCACCGCCGTCCAGGCCGCCCGGCCGTACCGCCTCGCCTGGGTGAAGTCGCGCTCGTCCGAGCCCAGGGCCGAGCGATGCAGATGCGACGCCGCCAGGGTCAGGTCGCCGCCGAACACCTCCAGCCCGCCGATCGCCTGAACCGTCGTCTGGTCCGACCCGTCGGCTGCGGAATAGTTGACGCTGACCTCCGGCCGCTCGACCCGGCGACGCGTGACGAAGTTCACCACGCCCGCCACCGCGTCCGACCCGTAGATGGCCGAGGCGCCGTCCTTGACCGCCTCGACCCGCTCCAGCGCGATCATGGGGATCAGGGAGTTGATGTCGACATAGGCCGAACCGTCCGTCGCCACGACCGCGCTGTTGGTCCAGCGTTGTCCGTCCACCAGCACCAGGGTCGAACCGAGCCCCAGGTTCCTCAGATTGAACTGGGCCGTGCCGGAGCTTTGCGGCTGGTTCAACTGGTCGATCTGGGCTTCGGAGCCCGAGTTGGCGGTGAACAGGGCCAGCATCCGCGACGCGTCGTCGACGCCCGCCGCCTGAAGCGTCCGCCGATCCAGCACCTCCACCGGGGCGATCCGGTCCGCCCCCGCCAGCCGAGATCCGGTGACGACGACATCCTCGACCTGCTCGGTCGCCTGCTGCGTCTGGGCGTATGCGCCCCCCGCCGTCAGCACGGTTGAAACGCAGGCTCCGGCCAGAAGGCGCGAACGGAAACGCATGAAATCGACCCAGACAGCACGGCCTTGCCGCGGAAGGCCCGCCGTATGACACGACCCGACCCCTGCCTGCCAATGCTAAGGTTCGAGCTCGATGTCCCAGTACAGATAGTCCAGCCAGCTCTGGTGCAGATAATGCGGCGGAAACCGGCGTCCCGCGTCCTGCAGCTGGAAGGCGTTCGGCCGGTGCGGCGCACGGCGTATGGGCATATGCGCCTGCTGCGGCGTCCGCCCGCCCTTCCTCAGGTTACAGGGCGAACAGGCGGCGACGATGTTTTCCCACGTCGTGCGCCCGCCCCGGCTGCGCGGGATCACATGGTCGAACGTCAGCTCGGCCGTGTCGCCGCAGTACTGACAGGTGAAGCCGTCGCGCAGGAAGACGTTGAACCGGGTGAAGGCCGGGCTGCGGTTCTGGTCGACGTAGCTCTTCAGCGCGATGACGCTGGGGATCTGCATCTCCATCGACGGGCTGCGCACCACCTTGTCGTAGACGGAGACCACGTCCACGCGATCTTGATAGACCGCCTTCACCGCCTCTTCCCACGGCCAGAGCGACAGCGGGTAATAGGACAGAGGGCGGAAGTCGGCGTTCAGCACCAGGGCCGGAAAGCCGGACGGCGGCTTGTGAAGGACCTGCATCAGACCCTCCCGCTCACGCCGGAAATCGAGGAAATCGGACTGAAGACGTCTCTCCTTCTCTCTAGTGCAGACAGACTATTCCCGATTCGCACGCACCGCCATGACGACCGTGCAGCGATTTCATGACGCGCCCTTTTTGATGAGCCCGCCAGGGAAGGCCGGCAGGCTCCAGCCCCAGGCCAGGGCCCCGGCCCGGAGCGCGAACCCGATGGGCGCCGCGATCAGGGCCGCCGGCCAGTGCGCCAGTCCCAGCTCCCGCGCCACGACATAGAGGGTCGCCGCCGTCAGGGCTGCCGAGATGGTGATCTCCCGTCGCAGCAGGATCGACGGCTGCCCCGCCAGGATGTCCCGCACGATCCCGCCGAAGCAGGCCGTCAGCGCCCCCATGACGATACAGATCAGCGGCGGCACGCCGAATGCCTCGGCCTTGGCCGCGCCCAGCACGCCGTAAGCCCCAAGCCCGATCGCATCGAGCCAAAGCAGCGCCCGGAACCGCCACTCCCCCGCACCCACCAGCCAGACCGCCAGCGCTCCGGCCAGGCAGACGGCGATGTATCGCCAGTCCTGCACCCAGAAGACGGGCGCCCCGATCAGCAGGTCTCGCAGCGTCCCCCCGCCCACACCGGTGATGGCCCCGAAGAAGGCGAAGGTGACCAGGTCATGCTTCTCGCGCGCGGCGGCCAGCGCCCCCGTCGCCGCGAACACCGCCACACCCGCGAAGTCGAGCGCGCCCAGCACCGTCTCCGGGTGGGCGAGCGCCGGGCTCAGCAGTTCGGGATTCACAAGACCGGTCACGAACTTCCTGTCTTCTGCGCGCGCTGCGCTTGTCTAGTCGAGCGGTGGGTCTAGCACGATCTCGCCCGCCTTCACCCCAAGGTACCACGCCCACAGCAGATGGACGGCCACCGCCCGATGCGGACGCCACATCTCGGCCCGCGCATAGGCGGCCTTCGTATCCGGCCGATGCTCGAGCCGATCAGCCCACTTGATCGCCTCCTGCAAGGCGATATCGCCGCCGGGAAACACATCCGTCCGCCCGTCGCAGATCAGCAGATAGGCCTCCGCCGTCCACAGCCCGACGCCTTTCAGCGAGACCAGCGCAGAGATCGCCGCCTCGTCGTCCAGCGTGGACAGGTGTTCGAGGTCGATCGTCCCGTCTAGCTGAGCCCGGGCGATCCCCTGGCCATAGGTCGCCTTCTGCCGCGACAGCCCCATGCCCCTCAAACTGTCCAGGTCCTGCGCCAGCAAGGTCTCCGGCGTGATCTCCCCCAGCCCCGCCTGCAGCCGCGCCCAGACCGACGCCGCCGAGGCCAGCGACACCTGCTGATCCACGATCATGCGGAACAGGCCGAGAAACCCCCGATCCCCGACGCGCCAGTCGAACACCGGCGTCTGGGCGTGGGCCCGCTCCAGCGCGGGATCGAGACGAACCAGCGCCGCCCGCATTTCGGCGACTTCCTCAGGCGTGAACGGCATGGGTATCCTTCGTCTCGACAGGGGCGGCGGGCGAACCTAGCCTTCCGCCATGCCCAGTCTGAACCAAGTCTTCGCCGGGAACATCCCCGCCGACCGCGGGCCCGATGACCACAGCCGATTTCCGCCGGAACCGGCATGAGCCTCGTCACCCGTTTCGCGCCGTCGCCGACGGGCCTCCTCCATCGCGGCCACGCCTTCTCGGCCCTGACGGCCTGGACGGCGGCCCAGGACGCCGGCGGCCGCTTCCTCCTTCGTATCGAAGATACCGATTTCACCCGCTGCCGCCCCGAGTACGAGGCGGCCGTCCTCCACGACCTGTCCTGGCTGGGCCTCGACTGGAACCAGCCGGTGCGCCGCCAGTCCGAACACCGCCCCGACTATGACGCCGCCCTCGACCGCCTGCGCCAGATGGGCGTCCTCTACCGCTGCTTCCGCACGAGGAAGGAGCTGATGGCGCTCGCCGGCATGGCCCCTCACGCCGACGATCCCGCCGACACCCACGCCTTCGCCGGCGGTCCGCTGTCTCCCGACGAAGAGGCCGAAAAGCTCGCCACCGGCCAGCCCTTCGCCTGGCGCCTGTCCCTCGCCGCCGCCCGCGACCGCCTCGGCGGCTTCGACACCCTGACCTGGATCGAGGAGACCGCCGATCCCGGCCTCAAGACCGCCGCGCCAGAGCGGCTCGGCGACATGGTTCTGGGCCGCAAGGACATCGGTGCCGGCTACGTCATCGCCTCCGTCGTCGACGACGCGCTTCAGGGCGTCACCAATGTCATCCGGGGCGAGGACCTGATCGAGACCACCTCGATCCAGCGCGTCCTCCAGGCCCTGCTGGACCTGCCGACGCCGGTGTATCGGCACCACCGACTGCTGCTGGGGCCGGACGGCAAACGCTACGCCAAGCGGGATGGATCGGTGACGCTGGCGGCCTTGCGAGAAGCGGGGGTCACGGCGGAGGAACTGCGGGCAGAGCTGGGGTTCTGACTTCCCTCTCCCAGCGGGAGAGGGATTGAGCGTCCAAGAGCGCCAGCGATTGGAAACGCGAAAGGGTGAGGGGTTGGCCTGTCAGTCGGCGTGAGCCGTCGCACCGTCACGGCTTCGCCGACTTCCGCGCCAGCCTCTCACCCTTTCGGTTTGCGGATCGCTCCGCTCTCCGAACCTCAAGCCCTCTCCCGTGGGGAGAGGGAAGCGGTTATGCGACATCATGCCTCCCGCTCCCTCACGCCTGATCCCCCTGATCGTCGTGCTGGTTTCCGCCAGCATCCTCGGCCTCGCGCCCATCCTCGTGCGCCTGACCGAGACCGGCCCGGCCGCGGCGGGTTTCTGGCGGCTGTTGTTCGCCCTGCCCCTCCTGCTGATCCTCGTCGGACGCCCCGGCGGCGAAGGCTTCGGGCGGCCGTCGAAATGGATGATCCTGGCCGGCCTGTTCTTCGCGATGGACCTCAGCTTCTGGCACTACGGCATCGTCATGACCTCGGTCGCCAATGCGACGGTACTCTGCAACCTGACGCCTGTCGTCGTCACCCTGGTCGGCTGGCTCGTCTTCAAGGAACGCCCCGCCCGCCTGTTCATCCTGGCCCTCGCCCTGGCCATGGGCGGCGCCTTCGCCATGGCGGCGGGCGCCGCGCCCGGTCAGGGGACCAACCCCATCCTCGGCGACATCTTCTCGGTCTCGGTCGCCCTCTGGTACTCCGGCTATTTCCTGACCGTGAAACAGGCGCGGACCACCGCCGGAGCCCTGCGCGTCACCTTCTGGGCCACGGTCGCCGGCGTGCCGGTCATGGGCGCCGCCGCCCTCCTGCTTGGCGAGGACATGATCCCGGCCACCGTCGCCGGTTGGGCCGCCTGCGTCGCCATGGGCGTGATGCACGTCGCCGGTCAGGGCGGCGTCGCCTGGGCGCTCGGCAAGCTGCCCGCCTCGATCACCGCCGTCACAATCCTGATCCAGCCGATCGTCGCCGCCATCCTCGGCTGGCTGATCTTCGGGGAGACCCTGGCGCCGGTTCAGGCTTTGGGCGGCGCGCTCGTGATGGCCGCCATCGTCCTCGCCCAGTGGTCCAACAGGGCCAAAAGCAAAACGGGCGCGGCTCCCGAAGGAACCGCGCCCGCCTGAGTATCGCTTCAGCGACCCCGATCCGTTCGGATCAGAGAAGCTTCAGGTCCACGGCCGAGGTCTTGCCGCGCTGGGATTCCAGCTCGTAGGACACCTTGGCGTTTTCATCGAGGCCCGTCAGGCCAGCCTTTTGAACGGCCGTGATGTGAACGAACACATCAGCGCCGCCGCTTTCCGGCTGGATGAAGCCGAAGCCTTTCGTGGGGTTGAACCACTTGACCGTACCGGTCGCCATTGTTGCGTCTCCATAAACGCGCTTTTCCAGGCGGACGCCCTTTCAGAGGGGCCCGACAATCCATCTGGACAGCTCGTTCAGTGAAGGAGCGAAACGCAGGTTTGGACCCCACGCGAAATCCGGATTGCGCGGGTGTTTTCCCTCAGGCGCAAAGCCCGGTCAACCGGAAACGATTCGTGCGTCAGGCGAGCCCTATGGACGCGGTGCGGTCACACATAACCCACGAGGGGCTCCATCGAGGTGAAGATGATCCTTGTGCGCATCATTGTAGTCGGGCGTCAGCACCGTGGAGAAGACCCGGCAGGCACCGTCGCGGATGCGTCTCAGAAACCCGGAACCCTCTGTTCCGTTTGAACCTTGTCCGTCCCAGTCGTTCAGAACCGACACCGTCCGACCGTCCGCCATGGTGACCGACGCGACGTCCAGGGCATTGGCGCGCGCATGCTCGCTGGGCCGGTCCTGAACGTCGGTCGAGCCATAGATTCGACGGCAGGAATAGGTGCCCATGTTGTTCACAGAGGCCACCCGCGACCCATAGATCGCCTCCGCCGCGGGCTGAAGAACCTGCCGATCCCAGATCACATAACGGACCGCCAACGGACATTGCATGGTCAGGCCGCCGGGCCGCAGAGGCGTCACCGCCCCGCCCGTGATCGTCACCGCCCCCTGAACCCGGCAGAACTCGCCATCATCCTTGTCCTCGGCGCGCCGGACCTCGACGCCCGCGTCCCGCAATGTCTGCATGCAGGCGTCGGTCGCGCCCTTCACCTGTTCCGGGGGGGCGGCGAACGGGACTTCGAAGTCCGCGACCTTGGCCTCGGTCGCCTGACCGACCGGATGGTCCAGGTTCAGCGGCTTCCACGGCAGGTCCTGCGGCGGCGCAAAGGCGTTCATCAGCGCGAAGGCCGCGCAGACGCCCAGCGTCAGCTCCCACATCAGGTTCCAGAAATCGGCGAAATCGCGCTTCATGCCCCACGACAATGAACGGGAGCGGTGAAGGTAACAATGCGCGCCTCCCTTTATCACCGTGCATTCCGGATCCTGGTTTATCCTCGGGCCGGGATTGCCGGGCCTGGGAGCCGGGGTGCACGGTGCGGGAAGTAACGGAGACGACACCCATGGCCAAAAAAGACAACTACGACGACGCCCTCGAGGCGCTCCAGATCGAACTGGTCGCGACCCAGGCCTGGGCGATCGAGAAAGGCGTCAAGCTGCTGGTCGTGTTCGAAGGCCGCGACACCGCAGGCAAGGACGGCGCGATCAAGCGGATCACCGAATACGCCTCCCCGCGCCAGACCCGCGTCGTCGCCCTGCCCAAACCCACCGAGCGCGAAGCCGGCCAGTGGTATTTCCAGCGCTACGTCCCGCACCTGCCGGCCGCCGGGGAGTTCGTCCTGTTCAATCGCTCCTGGTACAACCGGGCCGGCGTCGAGCCGGTCATGGGCTTCTGCACCCCCGAACAGCACGAACAGTTCCTCGACGACGCGCCCAAGTTCGAGAAGATGCTCACCGCCTCGGGCATCATCCTGATCAAGCTGTGGCTCGACATCTCAAAGGACGAACAGGCCAAACGCCTCGACGCGCGGACGACCGATCCCCTGAAACGCTTCAAGGTCTCATCCCTCGACGCCGAGGCCCAGACCCGCTGGGACGCCTACACCGCCGCCCGCGACCGCATGCTGGCCGAGACCCATTCCAGGGCCGCGCCATGGACCGTCATCTCGACCGACGACAAGAAGACCGCCCGCCTCAACATCATCCGCCACATCCTGCATCGGCTGGATCGGCCGGGAATGAGCGCCCGGAAACCGGACAAGGACGTCGTCTTCCACCCGGACCACGCCCAGGCAAGGCTCAACGATTAGTCGGGGCGGGGCGTGCTCAGATAGGGCGTCGCGGTCGATTCGTTGGCTCGGCGCGTCGCTTCGGCCGCGGTCGTCGCGGGAGCCGGAGCCGCCGGTTCGGGCGACGGGGTCCGGACCGGCTGGGCCTCGACCTCCGCCGTCTCCTCGGCCTCCGGCTCGCTGTCCTCTTCGGGTTCGTCCGCCTTGGCGGCCGGTTCGAGCTGAACCACAGGCGCGGGCGCGTCCTCGTCGATCGGCACGGCGTCGATATAGTCGAGCTCCCCGACCGGCGCGCCCGCCTCCGTCCCGGCCCCGGACTGTTGTCCGCACGCGGCCAGAAGGCCTGACAGGACGACGGCGATGACCAAACGCTGCATTGGAGTGCCCCTCGAAACCGGCAACGCAGGGCCGGTCGCGGTGAAGCTCCTCCATTCTCCGAGGCCGATCAAGCCGCTCTGACAGATCGCCGCCAGACGCCTATATTCCCCGCAATGCCCGCCGACGCCCCGCCCCTTGATTCGCCCGCCTCCGAAGAGGCGATCCCCCTCGTCGCCGCCGACCTGATCCGCGACGAGGCCCGGCGCGCGCCCGACAAGCCGGGCGTCTATCGCATGTACGGCGAGGACGGGACCTGCCTCTATGTCGGCAAGGCCAAGTCGATCAAGAAGCGCATCCTCCAGTATGCGCAGGGGCGGTTCCACACCCAGCGCATCGGCCTGATGGTGTCGCTAACCCGCTCGATGGAGCTGGTGGTCACGGCCTCCGAGACCGAGGCCCTGCTGCTCGAATCCAACTTCATCAAGAAGCTGAAGCCGCGCTTCAACGTCGTCCTGCGCGACGACAAGTCCTTCGCCGAGCTGATGATCCGTAAGGACCACCGCGCGCCTCAGGTCCGCAAGCATCGCGGTTCGCACACCACCGACGGCGAGTATTTCGGCCCCTTCGCCTCGACCTGGGCGGTGAACCGCACGCTGAACACCCTGCAGAAGGCCTTCCTGCTGCGGTCTTGCTCAGACAGCGTCTACGAGACCCGCACCCGCCCCTGCATGCTGCACCAGATCAAACGCTGCTCGGCGCCCTGCACCGGCCTGATCTCGCTCGAGGACTACGGCGACCTCGTCGAGGAGGCTTCGCTGTTCCTGCGCGGCAAGTCGCGCGCCGTCATCGGCCGCCTGTCGCAGGAGATGACCACGGCCGCCGAGGCCATGGACTTCGAACAGGCCGCCCGCGTCCGCGACCGCATCCGCGCCCTCTCGGCCATCTCGATGGAGAATTCCGTCAGCGCCGACAGCGTGGCCGAGGCCGACGTCTTCGCCCTGTTCTCCGAGGCCGGTCAGGCCTGCGTCCAGGTCTTCTTCTATCGCGGCGGCCAGAACTGGGGCGGCCGCGCCTACTTCCCCCGCGTCGACAAGTCCGACACCGACGCCGAGATTCTGTCCGCCTTCCTCGGTCAGTTCTACGAGGACAAGCCGGTCGCCCGCCTGATCCTGTCCAACATCGTGCCGTTCGAGAAGGAACTGCTGGAAGAGGCCTTCTCGATGAAGGCCAAGGAGGCGGACGGCCGCCGCGTCGTCTCGATCGAGCGGCCGATGCGGGGCGACAAGAAATCCCTCGTCGACCACGCCCACACCAACGCCCGCGAGGCGCTCGGCCGCAAGATGGCGGAGGGCTCGGCCCAGGGCAAAATCCTCGCCGAGGTGGTCGAAGCCTTCGGTCTGGAGGGCACGCCCGAGCGGATCGAGGTCTACGACAACGCCCACATTCAGGGGACGAACGCCGTCGGCGGCATGATCGTCGCCGGGCCTGAAGGCTTCCTCAAATCCCAGTACCGCAAGTTCAACATCCGCGGCGTCGACCTCACCCCGGGCGACGACTACGGCATGATGCGTGAGGTCATGCGCCGCCGCTTCTCCCGCCTGGTCAAGGATGAGGAGGAGGGCACGGAAGACGTCGTCCGCCCCGACCTCCTGCTCATCGACGGCGGCGCCGGACAGCTGGCCGAGGTCCAGGCCGTGCTGGCCGATCTCGGTCTGGACGACATCCTCGCCGTCGGCGTGGCCAAGGGGCCGGACCGCGACGCGGGGCTAGAGCGCTTCTTCGTCCCCGGCAAACCGCCCTTCATGCTGCCGCTGAAATCGCCGGCCCTCTATTACATCCAGCGCCTGCGCGACGAGGCCCACCGCTTCGCCAACGGCGCCCACCGCACCCGCCGCTCGATGGACATCAAGAAGAACCCGCTCGACGAGATCGAGGGCGTTGGGCCGGGCCGCAAGAAGGCCCTGCTCCACGCCTTCGGCTCGGCCAAGGGCGTCGGTCGCGCCGCCGTCGTCGACCTGGAGAAGGTCGACGGCATCAACCGCGCCTTGGCCGAACGGATTTACGGCTTCTTCCATCCCGAGCCCCGGCGCTAGGATAGGCCGACGGACCAAGGACCGGGAGACATCGGGTGATCGCACTGGCACAGGGGACGGTCCACCACGTCGGAGCCGATCTGGAATCCGCCCTGCGGTCTGACCCAGAGGTCCTGGCCCGGTGGCAGGGGCTGACGCCGCTGGGCCGCAACGAGTTCATCTGCTGGGTCGAAGACGCCAAACAGGCCAAGACCCGCGAACGTCGCATCGGCCGAACCCGCGAGGAACTGCTGGAGGGCAAGACCCGCCCCTGCTGCTGGGCCGGCTGCATCCACCGCACCGACAAGGCCCCGAGCCGATGGCAGCAGGCCGTGCTGATCGACGCCAAGGGGCGCAAGGGCTGACGGCCTACCACTCCACCAGATCGAGCCCCGGGATGTCGCGGAAGTCGGCGCCGTTCAGTGTGATGATCCCGACGCCCATGACGATGGCCTGGGCAGCGATCATGCGATCCAGCACCTTGCGCCGAGAATAACCGCAGGCCGCGACGATGCGGCCATAAGCGCTGGCTTCCGCCAAACCAAAGGCCCTGACCTCCAGCTGCTCGGTCAAAAACTTCAAGCCGGCCCGTCGGATTTCGGCTTCTGGTCCGATTGTTCCAGCCTCGAGTTCAACGACCGTGATGATGGACACCGCCAGTCGTTCCTCCGTTTCCGAAACACGGCGCCGAATGATCGGATCACCGTCACGCAAAGGTATGACGATGCTGGTGTCCAGCAAGAAAGCCAATCAGAGGCCCTTGCGAATGGGCGCGATGAAGTCCGGGCGTTTCTGGATCGTGGACGGTTTGGGCATGGCGTCGAGTTGCTCGATCATTTCACGGTTCGTCATCCGCTTACGGGTCATCGTAACGACGTCGCCGTTGCGTTCGATCTCAACCTCGACGCCGGGCCCAAAGGTAATCTCTTTGGGCAGCCGCACCGCGTCACTGTTGCCGCTCCGATAGGTCTTGCTGGTCACAGCCATACCCGCCTCCGTGTTGATACACGTATACACGGTTTTACGGCCCATCTCAAACGCCTAGAAGCGACGCCATGTCCGACGATTCCAACGACCCCCTGATCTCCGGCTACCGCCGTTTCCGTGCCGATCATTGGCCCGAAGCGCGTGCAGACTATGAAGCCCTGGCCGCCGGCCAGACGCCGCACACCCTGATCGTCGCCTGTTCCGACAGCCGCGCCGATCCGGCCCTGATCTTCGACGCCGCGCCGGGTCAGCTGTTCGTCGTCCGCAACGTCGCCAACCTCGTCCCCCCCTACGAGCCGGACGGTCTGCTGCACGGCGTCTCCGCTGCGCTCGAGTTCGGGGTCAAGGTGCTGAACGTGCGCCGCATCGTCGTCATGGGCCACGCCCACTGCGGCGGCGTCGCCGCCATGCGCGACGGCGCGCCCGACAGCGTCCAGGACTTCGTCGCCCCCTGGATCGCCCAGGGCACCCCCGTCGTCCGCCACGTCGCCGAGACCGTGGAGGCGGGCGAAGTCGAACAGGCCTCAGAAGAAGCCGTGGTCCGCCTGTCGCTCCGCAACCTGCGCACCTTCCCCTGGATCGCCGAACGCGAGGAAGCCGGAACCCTGGAACTGGTCGGCCTGCATTTCGGCATCGCCGAGGGCATCCTGCGCAAGCTGACCTCGGCGCCGAGGTTTGAACCGCTGGCCTGATATATCAATCCTTGATATGATGTTGGCATGGGAACCAACGTCCATTTGACTCCTGATCTGGAAAACTTCGCCCGCGAACGCGTCAGCTCCGGTGGCTACAACAACGTCAGCGAAGTGGTTCGCGAGGGCCTGCGACTGCTCCAGAACCGCGAAGAGCGCCGGCGGGCCTTCAATGCCTCGTTGATCGAAGCGGTTCGCGAGGCGGAGGAACTCGGCACCTACTCGGCTGACGAAGTGCTCGCGGAAATGGACGCCATCATCGCCGCCGCCGAAGCGAAATCGTCCGGGTGACGCCCGCGCGTCTCTCTCCGAAAGCGAGGCGCGATCTGCTGTTGGCCTCGGCATGGATCGCTGAAGACAGTCCGGCTGCAGCGCGAGATTTCCGAAACTCGGTCGATCGTTCGCTGACGCGCTTGGCCGATTACCCCGAGTCAGGCGTTGTGCGACCAGAGTTGACCGATGAGCCGGTTCGATTCATGCCGATGCGACGTTTTCCATATGTGCTCATCTACGATCCGAACCGCAATCCGCCTCTGGTCGTTCGCATCCTGCATGGCGCGCGCGACCTCGCCGAAATCCTGAGAGACATCTGACCTCATGTCCCCGACCCACCACCTCAACCCGATCCCCAACATCCTGACCGGCCTGCGCCTGGTCGCCGGGGTGGTGATGTTCCTGATCCTGGCGGGCGCGACCGGCGGTGTGCCGATCCTGTCGTCCTATCTGAGCCCGGAGGATCAGTTCGGCCTCTACCGCGCGGCCTTCTACATCTTCGTCGTCGCCGCCTCGACCGACTGGGTCGACGGCTACCTGGCGCGCCGGTGGAACGCCACCAGCCGGTGGGGCGCCATCCTCGATCCCATCGCCGACAAGATCCTCGTCACCGGCGCCATCCTCGGCGTCCTGACTTCGGGCTCCGTGCCCCAGATCGCCATCCCCTGCGGCCTCATCCTGTTCCGCGAATTCGCCGTATCGGCCCTGCGCGAGACCATCGCCGGCCGCGTGACGCTGGAAGTCACTCTGCTGGCCAAGTGGAAGACCACCGTCCAACTCGTCGCCCTCGGCTGCCAGCTGTTCGCCCGCAACTGGGACGGCTTCGGCCTCGACTTCGAGTATCTGCCCTGGTTCCAGCTCTTCGCCGACAGCCTGATCTGGTTCGCCGCCATCGCCACGGTCTGGACCGGCTGGCAGTATTTCGACACCGCCCGCCGCTCGCTGGCCGAGCCGGATGCAGCGCCGGCTCCCGCCCCGGTCAAGCGGACCGCCGCGCCGCGCACGCCCGCGACGATCCACGCCGCCCCGCCCCCGGAAGGCGAGGACCACTCGCTCGATCTGCCCTCGCCCGACGACCAACGGGGCTGACCTTCCCCTTTAGGAGTTCCGCAATGCCGATCTTCCGTCTGACCGTTCTGACGCTCGTCGCCTTTGCGTCCTCTGCCTTTGCCCAGGAGTCCGGCTTCGACGGACCGGTAATCGTGGTGGAGGGGCGCGGCACGGCCGAACGCGTCCCAGACGACTTCTTCATCTCTGGCGAACTCCGCTCCGAAGGGGCCGACCAGCTCGCCGCCCTTCGAGCCATCGCCGCCGCCCAGTCGCGCCTCAGCGAAGGTCTCGGCGACATGGACGGGCTGACCGCCGGACGGCTGCGCACCCAGAATTTCGCCGTGAACCCGATCAGCCGCGACGACTGTTCCGAGACCCGTCGCGACGAAGACGCCTGCGCAATCGGTGCCTATTCCGCCAGCATGCGGTTCACCTTCAAGGGGCGTCCGGTGGACCAGGCGGGCAACGCAGCCTCTCTCGCGTCCGAGCTCGGCGCCATCTCCGTCGGTGTGTCGGGTGTCGAGGTCGAGGACCGGGCCGCCCTGCGCGCGGAAGCTAACCGCCTCGCGGTCGCCGACGCCCGCCGACAGGCGACAACCCTGGCCGAAGCCAGCGGTCAAAGGATCACCGGGATCGTCCGCATTCAGGACCGAAACGCCCGCCTCGACGGCAACGAGTCTGGAAACGTCGAAGACATCGTCGTCACCGGCTCGCGGATCCGGCCCACTGTCGCCATCCCGTTGGCCCAGCCTCCGGTCGAGGTTCAGGCGAACGTGACGGTCGTCTTTTCGGTCGAATAGGAAAGGGCGGGGTCCTCAGCGGACCCCCAGCTCCTCCGCCAGCCGGCCCATGTCATAGACGTCACGCAGGGCCACGGTCACCGCGCCCGTGGTGACGATCACGCTGCGGTTCACATTCCGATCGTAGCCATAGGCGTTGCGCTGGGTCAGCACGGTCGAGTCGAAGTTCGCCCCCAGGATTTCGCCCGCCGCATTGACCACCGGCGATCCTGACGAGCCGCCGATCGTGTCCGACGACAGCGTCATGTTCAGCACCGTGTCGGCGTCGATCCGGTCGCGCGCGGCCAACAGCTTCGGCGCCACGTCGAACGGCGCGGCGCCCGTCGCCCTGTCCCACAGACCGCCGAAGGTCGTGAACGGCCCCCAGCGCTGGCCGGGCACGTCCGAGCCTTCGATCTTGCCGTAGGTCAGGCGCAGCGTCCCGGTCGCATCCGGATAGACGCTGTCGCCATAGGCGGCGAACCGCGCGGCAGCCAGGCGTTCGGCGGCCTGGTCGGTCGGCGCCTGCACCTGCGTTTCCCACGCATCCCGGATCGCGCGGGTCTCGTCCTGGATCGACAGCAGGTACTGGATCATCGGATCGTCCGAGGCCTCGATGGCCGCCAGCCCGCCTTCCCACAGGGCCCGCCGCACGGCCGGATCGGCCAGTTTCGTGCCCTCGACCAGACGCGCCGACAGCTGTTCCGGGCTCTCGCGCCCCAACAGGCCGCGCACGGCCGCATTGTCGACGGTCAGCCATTCGCGGGTCTTGGACAGCCACCATTCCATCCGCACCTGTTCCAGCGCCGGATAGGTCGGCCGCTCGGCGAACAGGGACGACTGCACGCCCGACAGGCGCGCATCGCCGAACTCCGGCAGACGCTCGGCCGAGGGCTTGGCCCGCTCCTGCGCGCCCCGCACCAGGGTCCGCGCCCACGCGAACAGCTGCGATCCGCCCGCCACCGGCGTCGTCCCCATGCCCGTCCCGCCTTCCAGCAGGGCCATGGCCGGATACAGTTCGCGCGCGATCGGCTGGATGGCGGTCAGGTCGTCAAAGATACGGTTGTCGGCCTTCTGCCGGAAGTCGAGCTCGGCCATGGTGCGCGCCGTCATGAAGCCCGGATCGGTCAGTGCCCGCATCCGGCCCAGACCGCGCTTGTAGGTGTTTTCCAGCCCCACGATCGGGTCCATGGCGATGAAGGCGTTCTCCTCGCTCTCCTCCGAGAACCGGATCAGCCGCCCGCGCAGCTCCGACGCGATCAACTGATCCATCGGCAGGACCACGTCGCGCACCGTAAACAGCTGGTCCTGGGTCAACAGGCGCTGGGTCGCACCGGGGCTGCCGGTCACGAAGACGGGCGTCCCCTCGACCGGCGTGTCGGCGTTCCACACGAAGTGGGTCGCGGTCACCGCCGGCGCGTCGTTCTCGTACAGCCGGATGAAGGCCGCATCGATGGCGAAACGCGGGAAGCTGAAATTGTCCAGGTCCCCGCCGAAGGTCGCCGCCCGATCCTCCGGCGCGAAGGCCAGCCGGACGTCGGTGTATTTCTTGTAAATATAGAGCTTGAACTGACCGCCCCGATACAGGGTCACCACCTGGCACCGCTTGTCGGTCGCGTCCCCGCAGGCCTCCTGTTCGATCCGCCCGATCTCGGCGTCGCGCGCCCGGTTGAAGGCCTGACCCGTCAGGCCCGCACCCGCCGCCCGCACCCGCTCCGTCACATCGGAAATATCGGTCAACACCTCGGCAGTCCCGCCGGGGCATTTCAGCTCGTCCTCGCGATTGCGCGGCGTGAACCCGGTCTCGGCGTAGTTCACCGCCTGGGTCGACAGGTTGGCCACGCAGGTCGCCACGCAGTGGTTGTTGGTCATGACCAGGCCTTCGCCCGACACGATCCCGGCCGAGCATCCCCCGAACTTCACCGACGACAGCCGCACCCGATCCAGCCACGCCTGATCGATGTTGGTCCCCAGCGTCTGGTTCGCCCGCGCGATCGGGAAGTTGTCGAACGTCCACATCCCTTCCTCGGCCCGCGCCGTCGAGGCGAGCGAGAGGGCGATGACGGAGGCGGTGAGGAACAGACGCATGGGGGGACTCCAGAAGTTCGGCGACAAGGGAAAGGAGCAGCGCCGTCAGGTCAAGCGCATGGGCCTCTTGTCATCCCAGACGCAGCGAACTTGTCATCCCGGACGCAGCGAAGCGGAGATCCGGGACGGGACACTCAGTTTCCCTCACCGCCCGGACAGCCCCTCAGGGCTGATCCGGGCGCCGTCCGGCGACAAAGGCCCCGTAGAGATCGAGCCACCTCGGATTGTCCGTCTCGACGAGCGCAAACTTCCAAGGCCGCTTCCAGCGCTTCAGCCGCTTCTCTCGCAGGATGGCCTGATCCACATATTGATGCCGCTCGTACCAGACCAACTGGTCGATACCCCGCTCGCGGGTATAGCCGTCGAAACAGCCGCTCTTGTGCTCGTCGACGCGACGGACAAGATCATTGGTCATCCCGACATAGAGCCAGCCGCACGGGCCGTCGGCCAGAATATAGACCCAGTACTCGTGCGTGTGCATGGCAGGCTCCCGGACAATCGCTGCGCGATTTCCGGGAGATCGTCAACGCCGGGTCGAGCGTCCCGGCCCTTCGCTGCGCTTCGGCCGGGATGACAAAAGAAGTACGGTGACCTCCTACTCCACGCCCAGTTCTTCCAGCAGGCGCGGCTGGCGGTACACACTCCGCAGGCTTTCCGTGATCGCGGCCGTCGACACGCTGACCGTCCGGTTCAGTTCGCCGTTGTAGCCATAGGCGCCGCCCAGCGAGTGGATATTGCCGTCGAAGGCCGCACCGATCACTTCGCCACGCGCGTTGATCACGGGCGAGCCGGAGTTGCCGCCGATGATGTCGTTGGTCGAGGCGAAGTTGTAGACGACGTCCTTGTTCACATCGGCCTCGCGCGCCGCGAACTGGTCCGCCAGAACGAAGGGATCCGACCCCGTGGCGCGGTCATACAGGCCGCCCATGCGCGTGAAGGCCGGAACCTCGGTTCCGCGATAGGTCCAACCCTGGACCGACCCGTAGGACAGACGCAGGCTGAAGGTCGCATCCGGATACTGGTTGTCGCCGAAGGCCGCGAACCGGGCCTGAGCCACCTTCTCCGCCGCGCGGGCGGTCGGACCGGACACGGTCGCCTCCCACTGGGCGCGCAGGGCCTGGGCCGCATCGTCGTTCTTCAGGACCAGGTCGATCATCGGATCGCCCGCCGCCGCCAGCTGTTCCGGCGTCATGGCGAACAGCTCGGCCCGACGCGCCGGATCGGCCAGCCCCGTGCCCTCGACCAGCCGTTCGGCCAGGGCTTCTGGGCTCTCGCGACCCAGCAGGCGCTGAACGTCCGCATTGTCGACCGTCAGATACTCGCGGGTCTTCGACAGCCAGAAGGTCAGGTAGATTTCTTCCAGGTCGCCCTCAATGGGGGCCGTGGCGGCCAGACGGCGGCCCAGGCCGGCCAGGTCGGCGTCGGCATAGCCCGCGCGCCGATCGGCCGCCGGCTTGGCCCGCTCCTTGGACGCCCGCACGATGGCGCGCGCATAGGCATACAGCGACGACCGCTGGCCCGCCGCCGCCTCCAGCTGACGATAGGGCACGAACAGTTCGGACGCCTGGCCCTCGATCCGCTCCAGATCGCCCCACGGATCGCCGATGCGTTCGGCCAGGGCCGGGTCGGCGGCGACGCGGGCGCGCAGATCGGCCTCCTGCTGGCGCTTCGTGGCCATGAAGGTCGGATCCAGCAGCGCCTGCTCCTGACCATAGTTGGCCTTGAAGACGTTCTCGACGCTGGCGATCGGATCGACCGAGATCCGCTCCGCTTCTTCGCCGGTGAAGGAATACTGCAGCAGCCGGCCGCGCAGTTCGGAGTTCTGCAGCAGGCCCAGCGGCATGGTCTGATCGCGGATCCGCTCCAGCTGCGACATGGTCAGCAGCCGCGAGGTCGAACCCGGATTGCCGGCCACGAACACCGGCTCGCCCGCCGTCGGGGCTTCGGCGTTCCACACCAGGTGGTTCGGCGTCTCCACCGGCTTGCCGTCCTCGTAGATGCGCAGCAGGCCGAAATCGAGCGCGTAGCGGGGGAAGTTGAAGTTGTCGGGATCGCCGCCGAAGGCCGCGGCCTGGAACTCCGGCGCGAAGGCCAGACGGACGTCCTCGTACTTGCGGAACTTGTACAGGGCATAGCGGCCGCCGCGATAGAAGCTGATCACCTGGCAGGTCAGCTTGACGTCGTCGCCGCAGGATTCCTGCTGGATCGCCTGCTGGGCGGCGCCGCGCGCCTGGACGAAGGCCGAGCCTTCAAGTCCGATCCCGGCTCCCAGCACCCGGTCGGTCACGTCGGTGATCTCGGTCAGTATCTCTGCGGTCTGGCCGGGGCACTGGCGCTCTTCCTCACGCGTGCCGGGCATCCAGCCGTTCTTCACATAGTCGTTCTGGGCGTCCGACAGATCGGCCACGCAGCCGACGACGCAGTGGTGGTTGGTCAGGACCAGGCCTTCCCCCGACACCAGCGACGCCGAGCAACCGCTGATACGCACGGCGGCGCTGCGCACCCGGTCCAGCCAGGCCTGATCGATCTGGATGCCGTAGAGGCTGTTCACCGTCTGGATCGGGAAGTTGTCGAAGGTCCACATCCCCTCCTCGGCCTTGGCCGGACCGGAGGGCATGGCGGCGCAGGCGAGGGCCAGCACGGAGGCGGCGGCGACGAGGGACCGTGACGACATGAAGAGGTTCTCCTGATCCGGATATTCTGTCCGGGGCTGTCTTGTGACGAGCGCTGCGTTTGCGGCGCGCGTTTGCGCGGCATTTCCACGCCCTGCGCCGCTCCCCGTCAAGCGCGGATATCGGGACCGGCGTTTCGCCTTACCCCGATTTAACTTGGAGCGAGCCCGACCGCAGGTCACATAACGTCGCAAGTCAGGGACGAAAAAGACACAAATGTCGCTCGCGCTTTCCACGCTGCTCTTCGAGTGGCGCCGCTACATGGCCGCCGTCATGGCCCTGGCCCTGTCCGGCCTGCTCGTCCTGTCCATGACCGGTGTCTTCATCGGCATCGGCAAGGGTTTCACCGCGACCATCGAACGCTCCTCGGCCGACGTCATCGTCATGCAGCCGGGCGCCAAGTCGCTGATCGGCGGCCCTTCGGGCGTGCCGCGCCGCTTCATCCCCCTGGTCTACAACAACCCTCAGGTCGTCGAGGTCCAGCCGCTGGACGGCGCCGGCGGCTCCTTCCAGTCGATCAAGGACGTCGATCCGACGATGTCCCAGGCCGAGCGCGCCAAGATGGGTGCCCCGCGCCAGCAGTTCGTCCAGGCCTCGATCATCGACACCACGCCCGGCTCCGTGACGATCCCGACCGACTATTCCCAGGAACTGGTCGATGCCCTGCGCCAGCCCTACACCGTCGCCATCGACGAGACCGCCGTCACCAAGCTGGGCGTCAAGCTCGGCGATCGCGCCCTCTACAACGGCCAGACGGTCACCGTCGTCGGCATCACCCGCGGCTATCCCAACATGATGCAGTCCACCGTCATCATGTCGCGCGACACCCTGCGCATGGTGGGCCAGGCCGATACCGGCCCGCGCGTCGGCCCCCTGATGGTCAAGCTGCGCGACCCCACCCAGGCCCAGCGCGTCGCCGCCGAGCTGAACGTCCAGGGCGATGGTCAGTGGAAGGCCTGGACGCGTCAGGAACTGGCCGACGCCAACGCCGGCGCCATGTTCGAGGAAGGCATCCTGGTCATCATCATCGGCGGCTGCGTCGTCCTGGGCACCATCATCGGCGTGGCCATCACCTGGCAGACCCTGCGCGGCGCCATCATGGCCAACATCAAGGAGTTCGCCTCCCTGCGGGCGCTGGGCGTCGGCATGGGTTCGCTGAACCGCATCGTCATGGAGCTCAGCTTCTGGGTCGGCTGCGTCGGCGTCATCGCCGCGATCCTGCTGACCATGGGCTTGCAGGCCCTGGCCCTGGCCGGCGCCGTCATCATCGCCCTGCCGCCCGTGCTGCTTCTGGTCGTCGGCGGCGGTCTGATCATCATCGCCATGGTCTCGGGCGCCCTGTCGCTCGGCATCCTCAAGAACAGCCAACCGGCGGACCTTCTGCGATGATCGACTTCACCCAGGACACCGCCCCCTCCCACACCAAGGTCCACGGCAAGCATGGCGATTTCGCCATCGAGGCCAAGGGTCTGGTCAAGCGCTTCAAGTCCGGCAAGTCCTTCGTTCAGGTGCTGAAGGGCGTGGACTTCGACGCCCGCCACGGCGACCTGACCATGGTCATGGGCCCCTCGGGCTCCGGCAAGTCTACCCTGATCGCGGCCCTGTCCGGCCTGCTGCGTCCCGAAGAAGGCCGCGTCGACGCCCTCGACGTCGACGACCTGTGGAAGCTGTCGCTCGGCAAGATCGACAAGTTCCGCCTCGACCACTGCGGCTTCATCTTCCAGGGCTTCAACCTCTTCCCCGCCCTGACCGCCCTGCAGCAGGTCGAGATCGTGCTCAAGTTCCAGGGCCTGTCGCCCGACAAGGCGAAGAAACGCGCCACCGAGGCCCTGACCGAAGTGGGTCTGGCCCACCGCCTGCATCAGCGCCCCGCCATCCTGTCGGGCGGCGAGAAGCAGCGCGTCGCCATCGCCCGCGCCCTGGCCAAGGATCCCAAGATCCTGTTCGCCGACGAACCGACCTCCGCCCTCGACGGCGAGAACGGCCAGGTCGTCATCCGTCTGCTGCGTCGCGCCGCGACCGAACACGGCGCGGCCGTCATCTGCGTCACCCACGACCCGCGCCTTGAGGCCTGGGCCGACCGGGTCATCAAGATCGAGGACGGCGTCATCGTCTCCGACGAGCGCCACACGCCCAATCCCGACGCGACCCTCGCGTCCCACCACTAAGCCTGCCCGAGGACTTCTCCATGCCCGCCTTCCTGAAGAACAAATGGCTCTGGATCGGCATCGTGCTGATCATCCTGATCGTGGTGGGCTTCACCTTCGTTCAGCAGGGCAATGCCGCCAAGAAGGCCGAGGCCGAGAAGGCCGAAGCCAACAAGGTCGAAAGCCCCTACGCCGCCATCGCCAACGGCAAGATCGACATCGAGGGCGGCATCATCCAGATCGCGGCCCGTCGCGGCGGCATCGTCCGCGAAGTCCTGGTCCAGGAAGGCGATCAGGTCGTCGCCGGCCAGATCCTGGCCCGTCAGGAGGACGACGAATCCCGTCTGGCGCTCCAGACCGCCAACGCCGACCTGGCCTCCGCCCAGAGCCAGCTCAACCTGATCCAGGTCGATATCCGCACCGCTCAGCGCGAGTTCGATCGCCTGCAGAGCCTGGTGGCCACCAACTTCGTCGCCGCCCAGCGCCTCGACCAGGCCCGCGATTCCATCGCCCAGGCCCAGGCCCGCCTCGGCTCGCAGCAGGCCGCCGTTCAGACCGCCCGCGCCCGTCGCGATCAGGCCGCCTACAATGTCGAACTGACCGTGATCCGCTCGCCCGCCGACGGCCGCATCGTCCGCCGCTACGCCAACCCCGGCGCCGGCGCCTCGACCCTGAACGTCTCCAACATGTTCGATCTGGAGCCCAACGCGCCCCGCATCGCCCGCGCCGAGATCGTCGAATCCGACATCCCCAACATCACCTCGGGCCAGGCCGTCGAGGTCACGCCCGAGGGCGACCCGTCCAAGGTCTATATCGGCACCGTCCTTCGCCGCGCCGCCGTCTTCGGCGCCCGCAAGCTGGCCTCTGACGACCCCTCGCAACGCTCCGACGAGCGCGTCGTGGAAGTGGTCGTCACCGTCGGCGACGCGCCTCTTCTGATCGGTCAGCGCGTCCTGGTGAAGTTCATGAAGCCCGGCCAGACCGCCGGCGCCGCCCGCACCCCCACCACCGGCGTCCCCGCGACCCGCTCGATGCAGACGCCGGAGACGAGGGCGGCGAGTTGACGACAAAAGACCCTCTCCCGGCGGGAGAGGGCTTGAGCGCCTGAGAGGCGCAGCCGATCAGAGTTGCGCGAAAGGGTGAGGGGTTGTCCTGTCAGTCGGCGTGAGCCGCCATTCAGTCACGGCTTCGCCGACTTCGACGTCTGCCCCTCACCCTTTCGGCTAAGAACGCATCGCTTCGCTCTGCGAGCCTCAAACCTTCTCCCGCCGGGAGAGGGGATGATTTCAGTCTTTCTTCGCGTACCGGAACGGCACGAAGTTGGACGGGTGGCTGACCACCCGCTCGCTTTGGCGAGGCGGTCGGTTGCCCACCAGCATCCCGCCCCACAGGGCGAAGGACATCATGGCGTGCTGGAGGTTCTTGTCCTTGTCGTTCATCCTGGCGTCTCCTTTCGCTGAACGATGAAAAGAGACGCGTCGTGCTCGCAGGGGTTTTCACCCTCTCAGTCGTTTCGCGTCGTCTTCAATGTGTCACACTGAGCGCGAGATGCAAGTTTTTTAGTCCGGCTTCGGAGTAGTTTTCGCAATGATGTCGTCCGCTGTAGCACCGCCGCCACGCTCCATCGCCACCCCATGCGTGCAGGTCTGCATCGTCGATGGCCCGTCCGGCCTGTGCCTGGGCTGCTACCGCACGCTCCAGGAGATCGGCGGCTGGTCCCGCCTGACCGACGCACAACGCGCTGAAATCATGGCGGAACTCCCCGCCCGCGAGACCAAGATCGACCCGGCCAAGCTGGGCCGCTGACCCCTTAACCCTTCGTCAGCCACGTCGCTTCACCGCATCCCAACACAGCTCATCCACTGTGAGACCTGCCGCAGAAGCGGTCAGTCGCGAAGGTGTCTGCGTTGCGTATCGATATTCAGTCCGCGATCGTCATGACCGTCGCGACCGCCTCCTCGCTCAGCGTCGCCTGGTGGCTGACCCACCAGGAACCCCGCACGGCCGAGGCCGCGGTGATGATCGCGCCCGCCTATGCGCCCGCCCTGCCCCGCGCCGTTCCCGGACAACCGGCCCAGATCGCCCGCGCCGCCGACGGACACTACTGGGCCGAGGCCGACATCGACGGCCGCGCCATCCGCGTTCTGGTCGACACCGGCGCCAGCGTCGTCGCCCTGACCCGCGAAGACGCCCTGCGCCTGGGCCTTCGCCTGACCCCCGCCGACTTCACCCAGACGGTCGAGACCGCCTCCGGCCCGGTCAAGGCCGCCGCCGTCGAGCTTGACCACGTCGCCGTCGCCGGCGCCCGCGTCGACAGCGTCAGCGCGCTGGTCGTCGAAAAGGGCCTGCCCCATTCCCTCCTCGGCATGAGCTACCTCGGCCGCCTCTCCGCCTTCGAAGCCCGCCCGACGGGTCTGACGCTACGGCCGTAAAGCGCGGCTTGGCCAGCACAGCTGGGCCTGGGTGCCAGGGTCTGCCGACCGAAGCGACCATGTTCCGCCCAGCTGTCGCGCGAGCGCCGTAATGATCTTGAGCCCCAGGCTGGCGGGTTCGGCGGGCGCCTTTTCGGAAACGCCCACGCCATCGTCCGCGATGACCAGGGTTCGGACGACACCGTCGTCGCACAGCTCGATGGCGATCTGGCCGGGACGGTCCGGGAAGGCGTGCTCCAATGCGTTGTTCACGCATTCCAGCATGATCAGAACGACCGGCGTGGCTTCCTCGGCCGACAGCGCCACCTCGCCGCTGGAGATGGAGACCACGACATCGTCTCGCGCGGCCGCCTCAAGCGCGTCATCGACGATGGAGCGCGCCAGGGCCTCGAACGCGGTGGCCTGCTGCTCGGCGTCCGCCAGGCTTCTTTGAATGCGGGCGACCAGGCCGGTGCGGGCGGAGGCATCCGCAAGGGCCTTGCGAGCGCCCGGATCGACGGCGGCTCGCGCTTCCAGGCTCAACAGCGCGCTCACCACCTGGATGTTGTTGGACACCCGGTGCTGCACTTCACGCATCAGGATGTCGCGGCTTTCCGCAAGGGCGGCATTGCGCTCGACCTCGCGGGCCAGCCGGCGCGACGCGCCGTCCATGCCGACGATGAAGAAGATGTCGACCGCCGCGACGAAGATGTAGAACCCCAGGGCGACCAGGGTGGCGGCAGCGAGATCGAAGCCCGGCGGGCCGATCCAGAACCACCAGGCGGCCAGGCCGGACAGGGTCGCGGTCAGGATGGCGGGACGCAGACCGGCATAATAGGCCACCAGCACAACGGCCGGGAAGAATGTCAGATAGGGAAAGCCCGGCGGAAACCAGTGGCCCAGGCCATAGCGCACGGCGAAGGCGGCGCCCCATGCGACCAGGGCCAGCAGGTAGCCGCGCCACGCGACGCGTCGGAAGAAATCCTGATCCATGCGATCCCCGGCAAGCGCGCGAAACGCGTCTGCTCGCTCCAACTATCGAAGCGGCTGCGGAGGAAGTCCAGTCGAGAGTCCACAGTGATCGATGCCCGACGCTGGACGGGGCGGAGGACGGGTGTCCGCAACGGATCGAACAACGACATCAACGTCAGGGCGAAAACCAGCCATCGACCGCTAGGCCCCAAAGCAGACCTTTCGAACCGCCGCAATGGGTGGGAAGCGGACCTCCCGTCAGCCCCATCCCCCGTCCAACTCGGCGATGGCTCCGACCCCGAAACCTGCTCCCACTAAGGCAATGAACATCCCTGCCGAAATCAGGGACCACTTAATGTGTTGGCGTTCAGGCTTGCGCTTCCGCGCCAGTGCCCACCAGACCGGTAGGAAATGGGCTGCGCCCACGAACCATGTGACTATCGCTGCGATCCAGATCGCAATGAATGCGTATTCCATGGCTTGAGCGACGGGGGTCATCACCTGTTGTCGGCCATCTCCCTAACGGCTGCAACGGGTCGTTTTGCGATGTAGTCATCCGACCCGAAGCCGGACCTCGGCCTACCGGGCCCTGGCCCGGACGCCTCCAACTTCCGCTATGGGTGGAAAGCGGACATTGGCTTCATGGCCAAGCAGCCTTTGTGGATGGCTCATCCTCTTCGACTT
This sequence comes from Brevundimonas sp. FV1ye28, assembly GCF_058681135.1. Classification (NCBI taxonomy): domain Bacteria; kingdom Pseudomonadati; phylum Pseudomonadota; class Alphaproteobacteria; order Caulobacterales; family Caulobacteraceae; genus Brevundimonas; species Brevundimonas sp. FV1ye28. Next base: position 1,845,780 of record NZ_CM178731.1, read on the forward strand.
CTTCGCTAAACCGGCCTCGCCTGAGCATCTCGTCCAGCGCAGCCCGCGCGAGTGGCATGATCCGGTCAGGCCAACCAGTAGCTATGAGGTTGGCATTCGACACCCTTTTCGGCATGTCGTGATATGCCTCGTCCAAAGCAGTTTTTACTTTAAAGATGAGAGAGGCTTCATCCGGTGTCAGCGCGCTGTTTGGCGGAACGCCATCGCCAGTGTTGGGCACCCAGTCATAGAAGGCTTGGAAGAATTCTCCTGCCCCTATCTGGCGAACATTCTCGTCGCCTTCTGCCAGCCCGAGCAGTTCTTCCATGATCCTGTTTCGGATGCGTTGGTCTATGATCCGACGTGAAGGGGTCGCTTCCATGAGGTCATTTGGCATCGCAGTTTCAATGTCTGCAATGGGTCGACATCCGTCGTAGCCTGCCAAGAAGAAAGCGGACACTCGATCTCTCTCAGGGTCGCCGAGGGATCGTCGGCGGTCATTGGCTCCACGCCGGAAAGCGGCCCCCGCGCCCCCCGGTCAGGCAAAGGCTTTGACTGCACAATTCCTGCAGTTTTTGTGCAGCAATCGCATAGCCGCCATCACCGAACTCACCGAGTTCTGCAGTCATGGCCTAGCCGACATCACCACGAACTCACCGGTCGGGCGGTAAACTGCAATCCGCGGCTAGAACGCCTTCACCATCACGGAGATCGCGGTCACCAGCATGTAGATCGCGAACACCCGGCGCAGCATCCTCTTGTCCAGCCGGTGTGCCAGTCGCGCGCCATAGGGCGCGACCAGGGTCGTCAGCAGCCCCATCGCAATGGCGGCGGGCACATTGACGTATCCCAGGCTCAGCGGCGGCCGCCCTTCCGCCCCCCAGCCGAACGCCACGAACCCCAGGGTCGCCGCCGATCCGATGGCCAGTCCGAACCCCGACGCGGTCGCCACCGCCTGATGGATCGGCCGCCCGCACAGAGTCATCACCATACCGCCAAGACTGCCGCCGCCGATCCCCATCATGGCCGACAGCAGCCCGACCACGCCGCCGACCCCGCGCCGCCACCATCCGGTCGGCATCTCGCGCCTCAGGGTCACATGCTCGGGCAGCAGCCCCAGTTGCGCCGCCACCAGGATCAGACAGGCGCCATAGACGATGGCGAGCCCCTCCATCGACGTGAACCCCGCGATCGCCGCCCCGATCAGCGCCCCGCCCGCCACCCAGGGCGTCCAGGTCTTGAGGACCTCCTCGTCCACCGCCCCGTGCTTGCGATGCGCCCCCAGCGACCGCCAGCTGGTCGCGACGATGGTCAGAAGGGAGGTGCCGATGGCGACGTGCAGGTTGCCTTCCCCGCCCAGCCCCAGCACTGAAAACGCATAGAAAAGCGCGGGCACCAGCACCGTCCCGCCGCCGACCCCGAACAGGCCGGCGATCAGTCCGCCCGCCAGCCCCGCCGCGAGCACAGCGGCGGCCAGCAGGGCCAGTTCATTCATTGAGAGCGCGGACACAGGCGGGGTCTAGCCCACGCCGCCCCGCTTGTCCGCCTCTAGAAGCGCGCCGTGACGCCCAGTTGCACCACGGGGAAGAAGGCCTTGTCCTCGGCCTCCTCCTGGATGTCGCGGGCTTCCTGTTCCAGCCGCGCGCGGAAGGCCGGATCGTTCGACAGGGTCCCGCCCGAGGCCGACAGCCCGACCTCCGGCGTCTGGCTCCAGGCCACGCCGACGATGCCCCGGAAGCCCCACCGCCCTTCGCGATAGAAGCTGTCGTCATAGCCCACGCCCACGAAAGGCGCGGTGTCCGACAGCTTGATCCGACCGCTCAGCGTCCCGACCTGCTCCGGCGTGAACGTCGCCCCGCCGATCTCGACCGGCGCGTTCGGCCGCCCGTTGAGATTGATCGTCCGGTCCCCCACATAGGCTCCGCCGGAGATGAGCCAGCCATTCAGGAACGGATGCAGATCGACGAACCCCGACACCGTGTCGAAGTCGAACCGACCCGAATAGTCCACGTCCCCGTAAGACTCGTCGAAATCGTACCCCAGCGAATCCACCCCGCCCCGCACTACAAACACTGGACCCAGCGAAAGCTGCACTTCGGCGCCCACCCCCGTCGTCCCGGCGTTCAGGGCGGCCGTGATGGGCGAGCGCGGGTGCCGGCTCTGCGCCTCCGCGACGCCCGCCGTGCAGGCCAGGAAGGACAGGGCGATCAGGGCTGTGCGGGTCATGCCGCCAGCCTTGTACCGGCTACGCTTAACGGAGCGTTGACCCTGTTCAGGCGGCTTCGCGCCGCGCCTCGGCCTCGCGGACGGCATCCACGGCCCGGTCCACCACCTCCAGGCCCGCGCCCGGCCGGATCGCCTCGACCGTCAGGATGCGACGGAAGGCCCGAGCCCCCGGCCGCCCATGCATCAGCCCCAGCATGTGCCGCGTCATGGCATGCAGGCCCCAGCCCTCCTCCAGCCGCGCCGCCAGGTAGGGCTTGTACCGCTCGACCGCCTCGAACGGGTCCACGTCGGCCGTTCCCGCCCCGAACACCCGCCGGTCGACCTGCCCCAGCAGCGCCGGCTCATGATAGGCCGCCCGCCCCAGCATGACGCCGTCCAGTTGCACACCATCCGACGCATCCAGATGCGCCTCCGCCTCGTCCAGCGAGGCGATGCCCCCGTTGATGCAGACGGTCAGCTCCGGCCGCTCCCGCTTCAGCCGCCGCACCAGGGCATAGTCGAGCGGCGGCACGTCCCGGTTCTCCTTGGGCGACAGGCCCTTCAGCCAGGCCTTGCGCGCATGGACGATGAAGGTGGTGACCCCCACGGCCGCAGAGGCGTCCACCGTGGCGAACAGGCTGACGGCCGGCTCCTGGTCGTCCACCCCGATCCGACACTTGACCGTCGCCGGCACGTCCACCGCCTCCCGGATGGCGGCCATGCATTCGGCCACCAGCTCCGGCTCCCGCATCAGACAGGCCCCGAACTGTCCCGACTGCACCCGGTCCGACGGGCAGCCGACGTTCAGATTGACCTCATCATACCCCATGGCCGCCCCGATCCGCGCCGCCTCCGCCAGCTGCACCGGATCGGACCCACCGAGCTGCAAGGCCACCGGATGCTCGACCGCATCGAAGCCCAGCAGCCGCTCGCGGTCGCCGTGGATCACGGCCGGCGCCGTGACCATCTCGGTATAGAGCAGGGCCCTCGTCGACAGGGCGCGGTGAAACGCCCGGCAATGCCGGTCGGTCCAGTCCATCATGGGCGCGACGGACAGTCTGTGGGCGGGATGGGTCATCGTCGGCGACCCCATAGGCGCAAAACCCCCGAAAGTCAGCCCAGCCCCAGCCGCTTGACGATGACCTCGACCGCCTCCACCGCACTGAGGGCCGTGGTGTCGATGACGATCTCGGCGGCTTCGGGCGCCTCATACGGGCTGTCGATCCCGGTGAAGTTCTTCAGGTCGCCCGCCCGCGCCTTGGCGTACAGCCCCTTCACGTCCCGCGCCTCGGCGACCGCCAGAGGCGCATCGACGAACACCTCCAGGAACTCCCCCGGGGTCATCATCTCCCGCGCCATCCGCCGCTCCGCCCGGAACGGAGAGATGAAGGCCGTGATGACGATCAGGCCCGCATCCGCCATCAGCCGCGCCACCTCGGCGACCCGGCGAATGTTCTCGACCCGGTCCTCCTCGGTGAAGCCCAGATCCCGGTTCAGACCGTGACGGACGTTGTCCCCATCCAGCAGATAGGTATGCCGCCCCAGGGCATGCAGCCGCTTGTCCACCAGGTTGGCGATGGTGGATTTGCCGGCCCCGGACAGTCCGGTCAGCCAGACGACGGCGCCGGTCTGGCCCTTCATCGCCGCCCGCGCATCGCGGTCCACGTCGATGGCCTGCCAGTGGATGTTGTCGGCGCGGCGGAGCGCATAGCGGATCATCCCCGCCCCTACCGTCCGGTTGGTGATCCGGTCGATCAGGATGAACCCGCCGAGATCCCGGTTCGTCTCATAGGGTTCGAAGGCGATCGGCCGATCCAGCGACAGATTGCAGACCGCGATGTCGTTGAGCTCCAGCCGCTTGGCCGCCAGCTTCTCCAGCGTGTTGACGTTGACCCGGTGCTTGATCGCCGTGACCTGGGCCGTCGCCGTGCGCGCCCCCACCTTCAGCAGGTAGGACCGGCCGGGCGACAGGGTCTCCTCGTCCATCCAGACGACGGTCGCCTCGAACTGGTCCGCCACCTCGGCCGGGCTGTCCCCCGCCACGATCACGTCGCCGCGCGAGACGTCGATTTCGTCCCCCAGCGTCAGGGTGACCGACTGGCCCGCCGCCGCCTCGGCGAGGTCGCCAGGCAGGACCACGATCCGCGCGATCCGACTCTCGCGCCCGGCGGGCAGAACCCGCACCCGATCGCCGGGCCGCACGGTCCCGGCCGCGATCTGCCCCGCATAGCCGCGAAACTCCGGGCTCGGACGATTGACCCACTGCACCGGCATCCGGAACGGCTGGGCCGCCGCATCGTCGCCGACCTCGACGCCTTCCAGCCACTCCAGCAAGGTCGGCTGATCGAACCCGTCCGGCGACGGCGCCACGACGCCCTCCCCCGTCAGTCCCGACAGGGCGATCGGCGTCACATCATCCAGCCCGATGCTGTCTGCGAAGGCGCGATAGTCCTCCACGATCTCGCCGAACAGGCCCTCGTCCCAACCGACGAGGTCCATCTTGTTGACCGCCAGCACGACCTTCCGGATGCCCAGCAGGGCGCACAGGTACGAATGCCGCCGCGTCTGGACCAGCACCCCCTTCCGCGCATCGATAAGGATCACCGCCGCGTCCGCCGTCGAGGCGCCCGTGACCATGTTGCGCGTGTACTGCTCGTGCCCGGGCGTGTCGGCGACGATGAATTTCCGCCGCTCTGTGGCGAAGAACCGATAGGCCACGTCGATCGTGATCCCCTGTTCCCGCTCGGCCGCCAGCCCGTCGACCAGCAGGGCGAAGTCGATATTCGCCCCTTGCGTCCCGACCCGTTTCGAGTCGGCCTCCAGCGCAGACATCTGGTCGTCGAGGATGGTCTTGGTGTCGTAGAGCAGCCGCCCGATCAGGGTCGACTTGCCGTCGTCGACCGAGCCGCAGGTGATGAAACGCAGCAGGGATTTCATCAAAAATACCCCTCCGCCTTCTTCTTCTCCATCGAGGCGGCCTGGTCGTGATCGATGACCCGACCCTGACGTTCGGAGGTGGTGGAGGCCTTCATCTCGGCGATGATGTCGGCGACCGACGCCGCTTCGCTCTGGACCGCGCCCGTCAGCGGATAGCAGCCCAGGGTCCGGAACCGAACCGACCGCATCGACGGCGTCTCGCCGGGCTTCAACCGCATCCGATCGTCATCGACCAGGATCAGCGCCCCGTCCCGCTCGACCACCGGCCGCTCCGCCGCGAAATACAGCGGCACGACAGGGATCGACTCCTGCTCGATGTATTGCCACACATCCAGCTCGGTCCAGTTCGAGATCGGGAAGACGCGGATGCTCTCCCCCGCCCCGATCCGCGTGTTGTACAGCCGCCAGAGTTCCGGCCTCTGGTTCTTCGGATCCCAGCGATGCCCGGCCGAGCGGAAGGAGAAGATCCGCTCCTTGGCCCGCGACTTCTCCTCGTCGCGCCGGGCCCCGCCGAACGCCGCCTGGAAGCCGTGGTGATCCAGCGCCTGCTTCAGCCCCTCGGTCTTCCATAGGTCGGTGTGCAGCGAGCCATGATCGAACGGATTGATGCCCCGCGACCGCGCGTCCTCGTTGACCCAGATCTTCAGATCGACGTCACCGGCGGCCGCGACCTGGTCACGCAGGGCGTACATGTCCCGGAACTTCCACGTCGTATCGACATGCATCAGGGGGAATGGGATCGGCCCGGGGAAGAAGGCCTTGCGCGCCAGATGCAGCATCACGGCCGAGTCCTTGCCGATCGAATACAGCATCACCGGCCGCTCGATCTCGGCCGCTACCTCCCGCAGGATATGGATGGCCTCGGCCTCCAGCGACTGGAGGTGGGTCAGGCGAGCGGAAGGGTTCGGGTCGGTCACCTGCGTCCGATAGCAACAACCGTGGCGGCGCGCACCCTCTCCCCGTCTCGTCGTCTTCCACGAGCAGGACTGGCAACACTCCGCACAGAAACGGTCGTCTTTATATCTAACGCTCTCCGCGGCGGGGTTATGATGCCGCTGCGGGTATTTGGAAACAGCCCGACCGGCGCTCGGGACGACCCGGACTGGGTTGTCGCTCAGGTCTGATGGTCCCGTATCGAGGGAGATGCAGTGAAAGGTCGGAACGGGCGCCTTGTCGGAGTGGACGCTTCGGACGCTTCGGACGCTTCGGACGGTGTTTTTGAGTCCGGCCGCCGGATTCCAGGCCTGAAAACAGGTGACGCCAAAGGCCGCGCTGACTAACCAGAATAACCATGATCTCCTCCCCCGACCGATACATCTCCACCCGAGGCGACGCTCCTGTCGCGGACTTCGCCGAGGCGCTCCTGCGCGGCATGGCCCCCGACGGCGGCCTCTACATGCCGAACGCCTGGCCGACACTCTCGCCCGACGCCTGGGCGCCCGGACGCAGCTATTCGGGCATGGCCAGACAGACCATGTCGCCCTTCATCGGCGACGCCCTCCCCGCCGGCGCCCTCGACCGCGCGCTCGAGCGTCTGATCGGCGGCTTCGCCCCGGTCGAGGTCACCCCGCTGCGCCGGCTCGAAGACGGCCTCTACATGCTGGAGCTGTTCCACGGCCCCACCGCCGCCTTCAAGGATCTGGCCATGCAGCTGGCCGCGACCCTGTCGTCGGAGGCGCTGAAGGCCTCGGGCGAACGGCTGACGCTGGTCACGGCGACCAGCGGCGACACCGGCGCCGCCGCCGTCGCCGCCTTCGCCAACACCGACCGCGTCCGCCTGATCGTGCTGCATCCGCACGAACGGGTCTCCCCCGTCCAGCGCCGTCAGATGACCACGGTCGATGCGCCCAACGTCCTGAACCTCGCCGTTCGGGGTGACTTCGACGACTGCCAGCGTCTGGTGAAGGGCCTTCTGTCCGACGAGAGCCTGCGCGCCCACGGCCGCTTCTCCAGCGTCAACTCGATCAACTGGGCCCGCCTCGCTGGCCAGATCCCCTACTACGTTTCGGCCGTGTCCCAACTCGCTGCCATGGGCGAGACCCGGGCGCCGGTCTTCGTCGTCCCTACCGGCAATTTCGGCGACGCCTTCGCCGGCATCGCGGCCCAGAAGATGGGTCTGCCGGTCGCCGGCTTCGTCGCCGCCGTGAACCAGAACGACGCCCTCGCCCGCGCCATCAACGACGGCGTCTACGCCAGGAAGGCCGCCGTCGAGACCGCCTCGGTCAGCATGGACGTCCAGGCCCCGTCGAACTTCGAACGCCTGGTGTTCGAGGCCTCCGGGCGTGACGCAGCCGCCACCCGCACCCTCTTCGAGACCTTCGCCGCCGAGGGCACGGTCACCCTGCCCCCCGCACTCCTCGCCGCCGTCCGCGCCCAGGTCTCCGCCGTCTCCGTCGACGAGCCGACCACCCGCGCCGAGATCGCCCACGCCCATGCGACCTGGGGCCAGGTCGTCTGCCCCCACACCGCCGTCGCCCTTTCAGCCGCACGGGGCATCGACCGCTCGCGCGGCCCGGTGATCGCCCTCTCCACCGCCCACCCCGCCAAGTTCGGCAAGGACGTCGCCCCCGTCCTCGGCTTCGATCCCGACCCGCCCAAGGTCATCCGCGACCTCGGCGACCGCGCCGAGCGTTTCGAGGTGATCGAGGCCGATGCGCAGGCTGCCCTGGCGGCCGTGCGCGGCTTCGCGGGCTAGCTTTTGACCAACGCTCCGGATCGCCAGGACTTCATCACGCGCGGCGCGGTTCGGGTTCACAACGGCCTGTCGGAACAAGACCTCCGGGCGATTGAAGCCGCGCTCTCGAACGTCCCCACGGACACGGCAGGCGTCCGGCTGGCTGGCAACCTCGCCTTGCGCGCGCAACTCGCGCCCCAAAAGGGCCCTGCGGTCTTGACCGCCGCCGCGCTGGGCGCCCCGACCTTTCCGGTCCGGGCGGTCCTGTTCGACAAGGGGGCCGAGAACAACTGGGGCCTTGGCTGGCATCAGGACCGAACGATCGTGGTCAAGGGTCGAAGCGACGCCGACGGCTTTGGGCCGTGGTCGATCAAGGCCGGCATGCAGCACGTCACCCCGCCTTTCGAGATTCTCGAGGCCATGGCGACGGTTCGAATCCACCTCGATCCCGTGGATGAAGACAACGCCCCGCTGCTGTTCCTGCCGGGTTCGCACCGGATGGGACGGCTTTCCGAAGCCGATGTGAAGCTGGTCGCCGAGCAGACCCCGGAAAGCACATGTCTTGCCGAGCGTGGCGACATCTGGATTTATTCGACTCCCATCGTCCATGCCTCCCGCCCCGCGACAAAGCCGTCTAGGCGGAGGGTGCTCCAGGTGGATTTCGCCACAACCGCCCTTCGCGGAGGTCTGGATTGGCTAGGCGTATGAGGCCTTCCGCCACCACGCCGCCCGGCGGAAGAAGGCGCCTGGATCCTTGGGCGTCACCAGCTTGGTCGGGTCATGGAAGATGCGGTCGTGCAGCCGGGTCAGGGTGAAGCGGATCGCGGCGGCCTCGCCCAGTCTCGGCAGGGCGGCGGTTTCGGCCCGGTTCAGGGGGCGGACGGCCTCATAGCCCCGCCGGAAGGCTTCGACCGCGCCGGGAATCGGGACGCCGGAACCGTCGAAGCCCCAGGCGCTCAGGGCGATGGCCAGGTCGTAGGCCAGAAGGTCCGTACAGCCGAAATAGAAGTCGATGACCCCCGAAACCTCGCCCCCGTCGAACAGGACATTGTCGGGAAAATAGTCGGCATGGATCGGCCCACGCGGCAAATCCTCCGCCCACGGATCACCCAACCGTGCCAGGGCGGCCTCGACCCCCTCCAGTATCTCGCGATCCTCACCCACCGCCGCCGTCGCCGACCGATCCGCCAGCGCCCTCCACACCACAGGCCCGACCGGATTGGCCCGCTCCACGGGGAAATCCTTCGCCTCCAGATGCAGCCGCGCCAGCATCGCACCCGCCGCCTCGACCTCGTCACCCAAAGGAGCCCGCAGCCAAGCCCCCCGCAACCATTCGATCACCGCCGCCGGCCGCCCGTTCAGCGTCCCGACCCAGTCGCCATTCCTGTCCCGCACCGGCCTCGGTGCCGGAAAGCCCCGCCCGGCCAGATGGTCCGTCAGCCCGAGGCAGAACGGCAGAGAGGCCGCATCCGTCCGTGCCTCAAACAGGGTCAGCACGTGGCGAGCCCCTTCCGTCTCAAGCCGATAGTTGGTGTTCTCCACCCCCTCGGCGATGGGATGCAGCGAGCCGAAGCCTCCCAGCGGATAGTCCGCCAGGAAGGCCCGGGCCTCGTCGTCGGTGACGGGAGTGAAGACGGCCAAGGGCTAGTGGTGTCCCAGCGACGCGTGGCGCGCCCGCACGATGTCGGCGAGGTCCGCCAGCACGCTCTCGGTCGTGGGCCAGCGGCCAGCGCCCCGTCCCTTGCAGGACCACACCCGCCCATCCTCGCCATAGACCTTCAAGCCGTTGCGCTCCCCGTTCAGGCTCTGGAAGAACGGGTCGTCGAGGCCGACGTCAAGCGAAACCGACGCCTTCAGGCCATCGCCGTCGCGCGCGCAGGCGCCGATCTGACGCACCGGGCCGGCGGGCTTGAAGGCGTCGGACAGAACGGCGCAGGGCACATCGGCCTCCGCAGGCGTGCGACCGAAGGCCTCGAAGGCCAGGAGGCGAACCTTCGCGGCCGAGTCGCGGCCTTCCAGATCCGACGACGGGTCCTCTTCCGCGAAGCCTGCGACACGCGCATCGGCCAGGGCATCGGCGAAGTCGGCGCCGGCCTGGAGCCGCGTCAGCATGAAGTTGACCGTGCCGTTCAGCACCGCCTCGAAGCCCTTCACCGGCCCCGCCGCCTTGGCCGCGCGCAGGGTCTCGATCATCGGTGCCCCGCCGCCGACCGCCGCCGAATAGGCCAGCTGCGAGCCGTGGGCGCGGGCGGCGTCGGCAAGGCCTGCGGGATCGCGGCTGATCGCCTGTTTGTTGGCGCTGGCGACATCGATGCCGCGCTCCAGCGCCGCCTTGATCAGGTCGTGACCGGCGCCGCCCTCGGACAGGGCCTCGAGCAGGATGTCGGGCTGAAGATCCAGCAGCGCCTCGCGGTCTGCGGTGAACAGTCCGGCCGGAGCCTCGACGTCGCGGGCCTTCGACGGATCGCGGACCAGGACGCCGACGACCTCGAACCTGGCGTCCTTCCGCAGCCGTTGCAACAGGCCGCCGCCGACCACGCCGCAGCCCGCGATCGCGACCTTCAGCGGCGCGTCCGGCACGGACGGTCCCGGAGGTGCGGAGTGGTCGCCGACCACGGTGCAGTCGGCGCGGCCGAGGGCGGCCACCTCGATCTCGACCGCGCGCTCGTGGGCCATGTCGATGGCGTCGTGCTGGACCAGTGTGCCGCCGTGGCGACGCGCATCGTCCCAGCTGGCCCGGCGATAGCGCAGCGGCTTGCCCGAGGCCGAGGCCGGGTCGCGGTCGTAGAGCCCGTCCACATCCTTCACCAGACGCACCCGGCTGAGGCCGAGCTCAGCGGCCAGGAAGACCGCCGTCAGGTCCGACCCTCCGCGCCCCAGCAATACGACCTTGCCGTTGTCCCCCACGGCGCCGAAGCCCGGAACCACCACCACCTGATGGTCCGCCAGCGCCTTCCACAGGGCGTCGCTGCGCAGCGAGACGGGATGCGCGTGCTCCGACGGACCGTCGGCGACGATGCCCAGTTCGCGTACGGACAATGCGGCCGCGTCGAGGCCAATCCGGTCACAGGCGATCGCCACCAGAGCCGCCGCCTTCTCCTCGCCCAGCGCCACATAGCCTGGAAGAAGATCGTTCTCGTGATCGAGGCCGAGGGCGCGGGCGTCGGCCAGAAGCCGGTCGGTGTGTCCTCCGAGCGCCGAGACCACGGCGATGACCTTCCGGCCCGCGCGGACATGGCCGTAGACCTCGGAGGCGACGGCGGGGGCGCAGGATTGGTCCTGGAGGATGGAGGAGCCGAACTTCAGGACCACCACCTCGGCGGCGGGGGAAGGTTCGGCGAGCGGTTTCTCGACGACGGCGAGGCGGGCGTTGGAGTGGGGCATTGGAGGGTTCCGTTCGGGGAGTGGGGTTTGATTTCGGGCAATAGAAAACCCGCCGGGCCGGGGCCGGGCGGGTCTGGGTTGGCTGAGGTGTTTGTCGACCTGCGCGCTAACCTGTTCCCGCCCGCGAGGGGCCGGTGATGGTCATACCGGTGGTGGTCGAAATGAGGGTGACGAGCGTCATCGACCCGCCTGCGAGTGCGGCGGTCGAGGTCGAAACGGCGATGCGGCCGAGACGGGACACGGGCGAAACCTCTGGAAAATCGTTGATCTCAGGGTGTCGGCAACACAGACCGCCGTCAACCCGGTTCGCGCATCTTTTTTGCGCCCGGCCGCTTCCGCGCGCCTTTTCGGTCACGGAGCGTCCGAGAGACCGAGCCATTGAGGTAGAATTTTCCTCTTGACCGGCGCCGCTCGTGGTCGCAACGTAAAGTCACTCATCAAGACCGACCGAGGGATAGGCCCTACGACGTCGGGGCAACCATCGGTTTCCAGCCGAACGGTGCCAACTCCTGCGAGGACCCGTTTCGGCGGTTCCGCGAGAGATGAGTGGAGCGTCGACGAGGCGACGTCTCCACGATCTGTCATCGCATCCGGAGCCTTGCTGGGCGGGACGATGCAGACGACACCATGGCTTTCGACACTCAACAGATCACCGCAGAACCCCTCTGTCGGCCGGCCCCTTCGATTGCTCGCAAGGGCAATGGCGCGGTCGATATCGCGGTGGAGATTCCCGCCGACTTCCGCCTCAAGTCCGGCGAGCGGCTGGGCCAGCGCAAGATCGTCGGGCGGCTGCATGGCCGGGCCGGGGCGCCGCTGGTGGTCGTGGCCGGGGGCATCTCGGCCGGTCGGTTCGTGCACCGGACCGAGACCAACGGCCTGGGCTGGTGGTCGGGCGCGGTGTCGATCCGGGGTCCGATCGACCTGAGCCGCTTCCAGGTCCTGGCCTTCGATTATGCGCCGGAGGCCGCCGACGGCTCGAAGCCCGTCACCATCACCACTCACGATCAGGCCCGGCTGCTGGGGCTGATCCTGGATCAGATCGGCGATCCGACCGTGGCGGCCTTCGTCGGCTGCTCCTACGGCGGCATGATCGGCCTGGCCTTTGCAGAGCTGTTCCCCGAGCGGGTCGAGCAGTTGATCGTGGTCTCCGCCGCCCACCGCGCCCATCCGCAGGCGACGGCCTGGCGCGGCATCCAGCGCCGCATCCTGCAACTGGCCGAGGCGGCCGGGCGGCCGGAGGATGGCGTCGCCCTGGCCCGCGAGCTGGCCATGACCACCTATCGCACGGCCGAGGAGTTCGCCGAGCGGTTCGAGACCGAGGCCCCGACCTCGGCGGGCCAGGCCTATCCCGTCTGCGAATACCTGACCGCGCGCGGCAAGGCCTACCGGACCCACACGACGCCGGCCCGGTGGCTGTCGCTGTCGGACTCGATCGACCGCCACCAGGTCACGCCCGAGGCCATCAGGACGCCCGTGACCCTGGTCGGCTTCACCTCCGACCGGCTGGTGCCGATCGACGACATCCGCGAACTGGCCGCCCGGCTGCCCGCCCTGTTCCGGCTGGTCGAGGCTCCGTCCCTGTACGGCCACGACGCCTTTCTGAAGGAGGACGAGGCGGTCGCCGCCATCCTCCGTTCCGCGCTCAAGGAGATCGACCAATGACCAAGCGCCCGCACGACGTCCGCACCACCTGCGCCCGCTCCGGCGTCGATACGGACACGGCCCACGGATCGGTCATGCCGCCGCTCTATCTGTCCTCGAACTATTCGTTCGCGGGCTTCGAGCAGAAGCGAAAGTACGACTACTCGCGTTCGGGCAATCCGACCCGGGACGTGCTGGCCGAGACCCTGGCCGAGCTGGAAGGAGGGGCGGGCTGTGTGGTCACGGCGACGGGCATGGCGGCGGTCGACCTGCCGCTGTCGCTGCTGGAGCCCGGCGACCTGCTGATCGCACCGCACGACTGCTACGGCGGGACGCACCGCCTGCTGTGCGCCCGCGCGAAGAAGGGACATTTCGAGGTGCTGTGGGTCGATCAGGGCGACACCGTCGCGCTGGAGGCCGCCCTGGCCCTGAACCCCAAGCTCGTTCTGGTCGAGACGCCGTCGAACCCCCTGCTGCGGGTGGTGGACGTGGCCGATATCTGCACCCGCGCCCACCGCGTCGGCGCCAAGGTGGTGGCGGACAATACCTTCCTGTCGCCGGCGTTGCAGCGGCCGATCGAGCTGGGCGCCGACATCGTGGTCCACTCCACGACGAAGTACATCAACGGGCATTCGGATGTCGTTGGAGGCGCGGTGATCGCGGCGGATCCGTCGGACCACGCGGAGCTCGCCTGGTGGGCCAACTGCCTGGGCGTGACCGGGTCACCGTTCGACGCCTATCTGACCCTGCGCGGGGTGCGGACCCTCTTTGCACGGATCGAGCGGCAGCAGACGACGGCAGGACGGGTGGCTGAGTTGCTGGAGGCCCATCCGTCGGTGTCTGCGGTCCACTATCCGGGGCTGAAGTCGCACCCGAACCATGCCCTGGCCGCGCGCCAGCAGCAGGGGCCGGGCGCCATGCTGAGCTTCGAGCTGGCGGGCGGGGTCGATGCGGTCCGTCAGCTGGTCGAGACGCTCGACGTCTTCACCCTGGCAGAGTCGCTGGGCGGGGTGGAAAGCCTGATCGCCCACCCGGCGACCATGACCCACGCCGCCATGACGCCGGAGGCCCGCGTCGTCGCCGGGATCACCGACGGCCTGCTGCGGTTGTCGGTCGGTCTGGAGCACGAGGACGACCTGATCGCCGATCTGGTGCAGGCGCTGGACGCCCTGGCCACGGTGCGGGCGGAGGCGGCCTGATTGGACTCCGGGGACACCGAGTCCAGAGAGTCCAAAACCTGAGACCGGCTCAGAGGAGATCGATCCATTCCGCTGAGGGAAAAGGAATACGTTCTCTTATCCCGAATAGGGCTCTAGGCGCAGGCCTCGACGTCGTCCGCGTGCAGGTGCACGACGAAACAGTGTTCCGGCCCGCCGTCCTCGGCCTGGACGATGACACGCAGGGCGTCGTTCTCGGCCCAGGGCGAGTGGGCCTCGGCGAAATGGAGCGCGGCGTCTTCGAAGCTTCGCGCCTCGAGGATGTGGCAATGGCCGGTTTCGGTGTGGGCGAGATAACGGGCGGCTTGGGGCATCGGGGCTTCCTGGCTGCTGTCCGACCGCTTGAACGCTTCAGTCGCGAAATGGATTCAACCGGCGTTACGCGGGCTGTGGACGACTCACCGCCCAGGCCTGACTAGGGCCCGCCTCCAGATCGTGAAGGCGGGCCCCGTCGGAAATGATGGGGATACGGTTTTCAACCGCCGCGATCGCATCCCCCGATACGACCGTCGCTCCAGCGAGAACGGCTCCGCCCATCGCGCCGACCATGACCGCCCGTGTCCATGTCGGCAGGGTCGGACACCCGTTACGCCCCATCACGGGCATCTGACGCAGACCCGCGTTCGATGTCGACAGGGTTCGCCGGAGACGGGAGCGATAGGGTTAAGACCGTGGCCCGAACGGCACGACCTTGTTGCGGCTGTCATGGGCGATGTCGGCGAGGCCCAGGTAGGGAATGCCGGAGCGTTCGCACCAGTATTTGACGATCTGTTCGCCGGTCAGGCCGAAGTCGGGCTCGTTGACCGTTACGTCGGTGAAACGGCCCGCGCGGATGCCGGCGAGGCGGCGCATCGAGGGCTGGCTGGTCAGGTGGAACATCATCCGGTCGATGCGATAGGCGGCCTCCGACACATCCTCGATCATCAGGACGTGGCCGGTCAGATCGGGCTCCAGCGGGGTGCCCAGAAGCTGGTCGAGGACGGTCAGGTTGAAGGCGACGGCCGGGCGGGGGTCGGCGGCCAGAGACGGTTCCAGCCAGGGCGTCCGGCCCGTGACCAGCCAGGACAGAGCGCCCTCGGCCGTCTGGTCGTTGCGGACCGAATCCGACGCCATCGGACCGTGGGCGACATGGGGGAAGCCCGCCTTGTAGAGGGCGGCCATCAGGCTGCCGGCGTCGGAATAGCCGAGGTAGCGTTTGGCGCGGGCGACGTCGGTCAGACGCGGGATGATGCTTTCGGCCACGCGGCAGGAGCCATAGCCGCCGCGCGCGAACCAGACGGCGTGGATGTGCGGATCGTTGGCGTATTCGACGAAGGCGTCGGCGCGGGTCTGGTCGTCGCCGGCGAAATGGCCGGACTTGGCGAAGCTGTCGGGGTGGAAGAGGACGCGGATCGGCCCGTCCGGATAGTGTTCGGCCATCCAGGCCTCGACCGCCTCGGCGCGGGCGGGGTTGAAGCGCGAACTGACGCAGACGGCGCCGATCTTGAAGCCGTTGGTGAGCTTGGCGAGATCGGTCACGGACGCTCCGGTGGGCAGGCGGACAAAAGACAGTGGCGCGGGGCCCCGAACCTCTGTTCTAAGGCGGAATGGCCAAAGACGTCTCCTATTTCTTCTGCGGTATCGGCGGCTCGGGCATGCTGCCCCTGGCCATGATCGTCCAGGCGCGGGGCGCCGCGATCGAGGGCTCGGACCGGGCGCTCGACCAGGGCCGGACGCCGGAGAAGTTCGACTGGCTGAAGGCGCACGGCGTGACGTTGCATCCGCAGGATGGGTCGGGCGTGCGCGGCGACCAGATCGTTGTCGCGACCGGCGCGGTCGAGGACACGGTGCCGGACATCGGGGCGGCTAAGCGCGTGGGTGCCGAGATCGTCACGCGGCCCCAGTTGCTGAGCCAGATCTTCAACGCGGCACCGACCTCCGTCGGCGTAGCGGGGACCAGCGGCAAGTCGACGATCACGGGGATGATCGCCTGGATTCTGAGTGAGGCGGGCAAGGCACCGACCGTGATGAACGGGGCGGTGATGCGGAATTTCGCCGACGCGGACCATCCGTTCGCCAGCGCCCTGGTGGGCGGCGCCGACCTGTTCGTGGCCGAGGTGGACGAGAGCGACGGATCGATCGCGCGCTATGATCCGACGGTGGCGGTGGTGTCGAACATCTCGCTGGATCACAAGTCGATGGAGGAACTGCGCGACCTGTTCGGCGGCTTCACCGGGCGGGCGCGGACCGCGGTGCTGAACCTCGACAACGTCGAGACGGCGGCACTGGCGCAGACGATGGTCGACGATGGGCGGGCGGAGGCGGTGCTGACCTTCGCGCTCGGGAACGAGGCGGCGGACTATGCGGCGCACGACCTGGCCCCCCTACCCGCCGGCATGACCTTCGATTTGACCGAGCGGTCGAGCGTGACGCGGATAGCGGCGACCCTGAACGTGCCCGGGGCGCACAATGTCGCCAATGCGCTGGCGGCGCTCGGGGCCGTGCGGGCGCTGGGCGTGTCGCTGGAGGAGGCGGTGAAATCGCTGGAGACATTCGCGGGGATCAAAAGGCGGATGGAGGTGGTCGGCACCGCGAACGGGATCACCGTGCTGGACGATTTCGCCCACAACCCGGACAAGATCGCCGCGACGGTGAAGACGCTGCATGCCTTCGACGGGCGGCTGCTGATCCTGTTCCAG
The DNA here is from genome assembly GCF_058681135.1 of Brevundimonas sp. FV1ye28. NCBI lineage: Bacteria > Pseudomonadati > Pseudomonadota > Alphaproteobacteria > Caulobacterales > Caulobacteraceae > Brevundimonas > Brevundimonas sp. FV1ye28. Next base: position 1,862,495 of record NZ_CM178731.1, read on the forward strand.
CCGCACGGGTTCGGGCCGCTGAAGCTGATGAAGCGGGAGTTCATCGAGACCTTCGCCGGATTGCTGAAGCCCGACGACGTGCTGCTGATGCCCGAACCCGTCTATTACGGCGGCACGACGGATCGCAGCGTGGGGTCGGAAGACATCGCCGCCGGCGTGCGCGCCGAGGGGCGGAATGCGGAAGCCTTGCACGACCGCGCGGCCTGTGGCGACCGGATCGTGGCGCTGGCCAAACCGGGTGACCGTATCATCGTCATGGGGGCGCGGGACGATACGCTGTCGACCTTCGCAGGCGACCTGCTGGGCCGCCTGTGACCTGAAAGCGCAGGCGAAGGAAAGTTCGCTTTGAGCAGGCAACCGTAGCGGTTGCGGAGTATTCGGTCGGGCATGTTCCAAGACGCCCCCGCCGACCTTCCCGACATCGTCGTCACCGCCGCTCGCCTGCCGCCCGCCGCCGGGGACGCCGCCTTCTCGGTGATCCGGCTGGATGAGCGGATCCTCGGTCGGGCGACGCGGATCGACGAGGCCTTGCAGACCGTGCCGGCCGTCAGCCTATTCCGGCGGACGTCGAGCCTGGCGGCCAATCCGACGACCCAGGGGATTTCTCTGAGGGCCATCGCGCCGTCGGGGGCCGGGCGGACGCTGGTGACGCTCGACGGCGTGCCGCTGAACGACCCGTTCGGCGGCTGGGTGCTGTGGTCGCAGGTCGCGCCGGAGAGCCTGTCGGGGCTCGACATCGTTCGCGGCGCCGGGGCCGGGCCATATGGCGCGGGAGCCCTGACCGGCGTGATCCAGCTGCGGGAGCGGGACACCGACGGCGGGGCGCTGGACGTGTCGGGCGGCGAGTATGGGGGTCAGAGACTGGCGGTCGCGACGACACTGAGCGCGGGCCGGTTCGCCCTGACCGGGGCGGTCCAGCGGGAGCTGAGCGATGGCTATGTGCCGGTGCGCGGGCCGGCGGCGGGGGCGGCCGATACGCCGCTGGATCTGGCGACGCTGAGCGGGTCGTTGCGGGCGGACGTGGCGCTGAGCGATGCGACGGCGCTGTCGCTGCGGGCCTCGGCCTATGAGGAGGATCGCGGGTCGGGGCTGGCGGGCGCGCGGTCGTCGGCGACGGGACAGAGTTATTCGGCGACCGTGTCGCGCACGCCTTCGGCCGAGCGGCTGGGCTGGCGGGCGCAGGTGTGGCGGCGGGAGAGCGACTTCGCCAACACCTCGGCGGCGGTGGCGGCCGGGCGTGGATCGACGACCCCGGCGAACAATCAGTTCGCGACCCCGGCCGAGGGCTGGGGCGCCAATCTCGCGTTGCGGCGCGCGGCGGTCGATCTCGGCGGTGGGTTGCTGGAGTGGGAGCTGGGCGCGGACGCCCGCTTCAACGAGGGCGAGACGCGCGAGCTGTTCCGCAACATGGGGGGTGCCTTCACCCGGTCCCGGGTGGCGGGCGGCGAGACGTCTGTGATGGGCGCTTACGGCGAGGCGTCTTGGACGGCGGGGGCGTGGCTGGTCGCGGGCGGCATGCGGCTCGACGGTTGGGAGAACTCGAACGGGCAGCGGATCGAGCGCGATCTGGCGACGGGCCTGCCGACACTGGACGAGAGCGATCCCGAGCGGTCGGGCGAGGTGGTGTCGGCGCGACTGGCGGCGCGGCGTGAGTTGGACGGCGGACTGGCGGCGCGGGCGGCGGCCTATTCCGGGTTCCGGCCGGCGACGCTGAACGAACTGCACCGGCCGTTCCGGGTCGGCAACGATCTGACCGAGGCCAATGCCGGGCTGGTTCCCGAGGAATTGCAGGGTGTCGAAGCCGGACTGGCCTGGGAGGACGATACATCGTCCGTGGGCGGAACGGTCTTCTGGAACCGGATCGAGGACGCCATCGTCAACGTCACCATCGGCGCCGGGCCGGGCACCTTCCCGAGGGCGGGCTTTGTGCCGGCGGGCGGGGTTCTGCGCCAGCGCCAGAACGCGGGAACGATCGAGGCGGTCGGCGTCGAGCTGACGGCGGGGCATCGGATCGGAGATCGGTTGAGGTTCGACGGGGCGCTGTCGTGGACGGATGCGGAGGTCGATGGCGGGACGGCGGCGGCGCAGCTGACGGGGCTGCGCCCTGCCCAGGCGCCGGAGTGGAGCGCATCGGCCGGGGCGGACTGGCGGGTGGTCGATCGGCTGACCCTGGTCGGGCGGGTGCGGTACGAGAGCGCGCGGTTCGAGGACGATCTGAACAGCCGGGTGCTGGACGAGGCCGTCACGATGGATGCGCGGGCCGAGTACGAGGTTCGCACCGGGGTCGTGGCCTATCTGGCGGCCGACAACCTGTTCGACGCCGAGGTCGAGGTGTCGGAGACCGGCGACGGGGTGGCAGGATACGGGCCGCCGAGGACCGTGCGGGCGGGGCTGTCGCTGAGCTGGTAGCTACCCTTAAGCCCTTTCATCCGTGCACCCCGGCGAAGGCCGGGGTCCAGATGGAAGACTGTGCGCGAAGAACAAAAGACCGGTGCGCTATCCCGGCCGTCCGCGTCCGCAATCTGGACCCCGGCCTTCGCCGGGGTGCACGGGGAATTAAAGGATTGGGGGATTTGGGGACCGTCAGACCTCGGACCACCGCCTCAGCAGGTTGTGATAGACGCCGGTCAGTTCGAGGACTGCCTGATCGGTCGGGCCCTTGTCCACGGCGACGCGCTGGGTGGCGATGTCGAGCTGGAACAGGGTCTCGCGGTCCTGATCGTCGGCGATCAGGGACTGGATCCAGAAGAAGCTCGAGACGCGGGCGCCGCGGGTGACGGGGGTCACGTGGTGCAGGCTGCGCGAAGGATACAGCACCATGTCGCCGGCGGGCAGTTTCACCGTCTGAGGACCGTAGGCGGTCTGGATGGTCAGTTCGCCGCCGTCGTAGTCGGAGGGCTCCGACAGGAAGAGGGTCGCCGACAGGTCGGAGCGGATGCGCAGGCCCGACGGGTGGACGCGGATGGCGTTGTCGACATGGGCAGCGAAGGCCTGGCCGCCTTCGTAGCGATTGAACAGGGGCGGAAAAACCGTGTGCGGAAGGGCCGCCGAGACGAACATCGGGTTGGCGGCCAGGGCCTGCTGGATCAGGGCGCCGACCTCGCGGGCGGCGGCGGAGTCCTCGGGCAGCTGGGCGTTGTTCTTGGCACGGGCGGACTGGTGGCCCGAGGTGACGTTGCCGTCGGTCCAGGGGCCGTCGTCGAGGATGGCGCGGAGGCGGGAGACCTCGTCCTTGCTGAAGACGTCGGGGATGTGCAGCAGCAAGGACGAACTCCTCTCCAGCGAGTCTTCAGAAGCGCAGGTTCAGCGCGAGCGTGGCCGAGCGGGCCGGGGCGACGTCGGCGTGGTGAACGCCGTTGGTGCGCAGGATATACTCTTCATCGCCCGCGTTCTGAACGTTCAGTTGCAGGGCGGCGCGATCGGTCAGGTCGTAGGAGGCGAACAGGTCCACGCGGGTGTATTCCGGGGCGAAGACGCGGTTGCCGCCGCCGCCCGCGCCGCCCTGGTTGCCGCCGAAGCTGTCCGACACATAGTAGATCCCGCCGCCCGCCGAGAAGCGGTCCGTCAGGTTGTAGGTCGAGAACACGCTGAACGAATGCTCGGGCGTATTGGCGAGGGGATCGCCGACATTGACGCTGTTGTAGGCGCCGCGAACCAGCTCTGAGTCCATATAAGTGTAGCCGCCGAAGACCTGCCACCGGGGCGTGATATTGCCCGAGGCCGACAGTTCGACACCCTGAACCTCGACCTCGCCCGCCTGTTCGTAGACGCCCGGGGCGACCAGGATGGCGGCGTTCGTGCGCTCGGTGCGGAACAGGGTCGCGCTGAGCATCAGCTGCTGATGGAACAGGTTCGCCTTGGCGCCGATCTCGTAGCTGGCGGTCTCTTCGGGATCGAGGATCTGGGTCGCGAAGTTGCCCTGGCCATTGGCGGGCGCGCCGTTCTGGTCGCCGCTCGAGATGGTCGGCGGCGTCGAGGAGGTGGCGTATGAGGCGTAGACGCTGGTGTTGCGGGTCGGCTTGAAGACCAGGCCGGCTTGGTAGTTGAAGAAGTCCCAGCTGGCCTGACGCGGGGCCGTGCCGGTCGCGCGCGGGTTCTCGACGCTGTAGTCGTCGTATCGGACGCCGAGGTTCACGATCCACTGCTCGCCGATGGAGATCGAGTCGAAGGCATAGAGGCCGGTCGTCTCGGTCAGGGTCGAGGACACCGCGCCCTTCACGATCGTGCCGGTCCAGGGATCGGACGGGTTCGGATCGTATAGAGGCGTGCAGTCGAAGCCGGTCAGGGGCGCCGGGCAAGCCGAGCCCGAGGTGGTGGTGACCGTGTATGAGGCGTTGTTGTTGCGCTCGCGCGTCAGCTCCAGCCCGACGTCGTAGGAATGCGACAGGCCGCCCCAGTTCAGCGTGCCGAAGATGTCGGTGACGTTGGCCAGGGTCCTGGTCGGGTTCCAGCGCGACTTCAGGCCCCGCTTCATCCAGTAGGTCCCGTTGATCAGGGCGACGCCGTTGTTGGTGATATTGCCGCCGTCGCCCGGGTTGGTGACGACATAGTCGCTGAGGGTCTCTGCATAGCGGGTGACGTTGCGGATGGTCAGGGCGTCCGAGACCCGGTGCTGGAAGTCCAGGGTGAAGGCGTCGCTCTCGCTGACCAGATAGTCACGCGCGGTCAGGCCGTAGAAGCTGTCGTAGGGCACATCCAGAATCCCGCTCTCGGTCGTGCGTACGCCGATCTTGGTGAACAGCGGGATGCCGTAGTCGGGCATCTGGTTCAGGGTGAAGTGGTAGTAGCTGGCGGTCAGGCTGGTGTCGGTTCCCAGGCCCACGCCGGCCGAGACCAGGACGCCCCACTTGTCGTAGTCCACGGCCTCGCGGCCGGCGACGTCGGCCTGGGCGCCCATGAGGTTGATCCGCAGGGCCGAGGTCTCGCCGATCCGGGTATTCCAGTCGACCGCGCCACGGGCATAGGAGTCCGTACCGGTGCCCAGCGAGACATTGGTGAACTCTTCCAGGCGCGGACGCTTGGTCGACAGGTTGATCGAGCCGCCGCCCGAACCCCGGCCGGAATAGACCGAGTCCGGCCCCTTGATGACCTCGACCTGTTCCAGGGCGAAGACGTCGCGCTGGCCGCCGCCGGTGTCGCGAATGCCGTCCAGGAAGATGTTGTTGCCCGACGACTGGCCGCGAATGAACGGGCGATCCGACAGGGGCTGGCCGCCTTCACCGGCGCCGAAGGTGATGCCCGGCGAGGTGCGCAGCAGGTCCTGAAGCGAGGTCGCGCCAGTCTGTTCGATAATCTGCTGCGGGATCACGGTGACGGCGCGCGGCGTGTCGATCGGGTCCGAGGTGAACTGTGGCGAGTTGGGCTCGCGCCGCACGCGACGGCCCTCGACGTCGACGGTTTCGAGCGTCGAGGCCTGGGCCTGCTGCGGTTCGGCCACCGGGTCGGACGCCGTCGCCGACGTCGGTTCGGCCGCCAGGGCGGGAACCGCGCACAGCATGCCGGCGGCGGTGGAGGCGCCGAGAAGGGCGCGGAGGGCATTGGCGTTGGGGAGGGACACTGTGGCGATCCGGTGTTGAAACTGAGATGCGATCGCAATAGACAGTTTGTCGCAGGCCGCAAGTGAAATTGCGAACCATTCTCAGTTTTAACGCCGCCACCGGGTCTCAGACGGCCCTACCCTCTCGGAGCAGTGGGTCCCGGTCGGTCAGTCCTCGCCGATCATGGCCAGCCAGGGATCCGCCGTTCCGGCCTCGACCTCGGCCACCTTGACCGCCGGCCAGCCGATCGACTGTTCGCCGGCCGCGCGCCAGGCCAGGGTGATCAGGTCGCGCAGTTCGGCGGCGCCGGCCGCCAGACGCGCATTGGCGAAGGCCGCGCCCGGCGCGAGGACAGAGGCTTCCGCATTGGCCGCGAAGGCGCCGGTCTTCTCCAGCCGATAGAAGGGCACGACCTCGGCCAGGGTGGCGTTGAGATAGGTCGCCATGCGCGCACGCATCTCGAAGCCTTCCAGGTTCGGCGCCGGCATGGCCGCCTCGACCGCGTCGAGCCGCATGTTGCGGCGGATGAAGGCCCCTTCGAAGGCGCCGTGGGTCTGGCGCGAGTTGGTGAAGCCTTCCGGGTTCGGATGGTCGCCCCAGCCGTTGTAGTGGATCGACATGTGGTGCGGCTGGGCGCCGTCGCCGATGTAGTGCGACAGGAAGCCGATATCGCGCAGGATCAGCGCCTCGCGACGCAGACGGTCCTCGCGATACCAGGCGCGCTTGCCGGCGTCCTGTTCGCGCGCCTCGGCGGCGTTCAGCACGCGCCAGGTGGCGAAGTCGCGGCCAAGCTGCTGCCAGGCGTCCATGATGGCATAGGGCAGGTAGCCCGCGTCGTTGACCTCGATGCCCGCGGCCAGAAGCTGGGCGTCGTATTCGCTCTTCAGTTCCGGCAGTTCGGACAGGGTCGGGCCGCGCGCGTTCATGACGTGGCCGTCGTCGTCCAGATCGACGAAGTGGGCGGTGTCGCGCTCGCGGTCGTGCGGCTGGCCGGCGCCCTTGGAGCGGTCGGGCTCGCGCGACAGCTCGCCCACCTCGGCGGCCGCGCCGGGCTCGCGCAGGAAGGCGGGAAGTTCATCCGGCAGGGCGCGCATGGCGGCGACGCCGACGAAGCGGTGGCCGGTCGAGCCCCAGGCGTCGACCTGGGTCGCGGTGAACAGGCCGCCCGCTCCGACGATCAGGGCGGCGGCGGCGACGAGCGCCATGCGTTGGGAGGATGGACGCTTCATGGCAGGGCTCCGGCTGGGATGATCCGCCGTTAAATCCACGCCGCGACGGCGTCCAGCGGCTTCTTGTCCAGCGCCGCCAGCGGCACGGTCGCGCCCGCCGCCGGGTGACCCGCCACCAGCAGCAGGAAGGGCTTCTCGCCCTCGGGCCGGCCGCAGATCTCCGCCAGGAAACTCATGGGCGCGGGCGTATGGGTCAGGGTCGCCAGGCCGGCGTGATGCAGGGCGGCGATCAGGAAGCCGGTGGCGATGCCGACGCTTTCGGGAACGTAGTAGTTCTTCTTGGCATCGCCCGGTCGCGGGCCGCCGCGTTTCTGGCCGAAGACGGCGATCAGGACAGGCGCGACCTCCAGAAAGCTTTTGTCCGGATCGGTGCCCAGGGGCGCCAGGGCGTCCAGCCATTCCTGGGGCGCCTTGGACGCATAGAATTCGCGTTCCTCGGCCTCGGCCGCCGCACGGATACGGGCGCGGGCCTCAGGGCTTTCTATGACCGAGAAGAACCACGGCTGGTGATTGGCGCCCGACGGCGCCGATGCGGCGGTCAGGATCGCCTTTTCCACCACCGTCCGATCCACCGGGCGGTCCGAGAACTCCCTCACGGTCCGGCGTCGGGTCATCAGGTCGTGGAACACGCAGGCCCTGGACAGGCTCTCGGCGTCGGAGACCTCGGCATAGCCGGTCAGCGGTGTCGCGGGATGATCCTTCATGGTCCCGACCCTAGGGCGGGATCGACCGATGTTCCATCCGGCTTGACGGCACGGCGACCCGCCCCCTACGCCTGCGTGCCTGTTCTGTCGGAGCCCGTCATGAAGCGCCTGTCCCTCGCCGCCGTCTCCCTTATCGCCCTGCTGGCGGCGCCGGCGCTCGCGCAGCAGTCAGCGCCGGTGATCGAACAGAACTCGGTCGCGGCCCACATCGGCTTCCTGGCCGGCGAGGAGCTTCAGGGTCGGGGCAGCGCCACGCGGGACGAGGCGATCGCGGCCGCCTATGTCGCGGCTCAGTTCCGGCTGGCGGGGCTGACCTCGGTTCCGAGCATGGACGGCTTCATCCAGCGCGCTCCGGTGGTGAAGACCACGCCATCGGGCGCCGCCACCCTGACCGTCGGCGGCGTCGCCGTCTCGCAGGGGGCCGACCTGTCGATCCTGTCGGGCGCGACCCGGACGGCGTCCGGCGCCGCCGTCGTGGCGGAAGGGTCGGACGCCGCCGCCATGCCGACCGGCGAGGTCGTCCTGATCGCTCCACCCGAAGGCGCCGGATTCCGTGCCCTGGTCGGCGCGGCCGCCCAGAAGGGCGCCAAACTGATCATTCTTCGCCGGACCGAGGCGCTCGCCGCCCTGGCGGCCGGCGGCGGTCAGGCCCGCACCGCCATTCGCCTGGCCGATGCGCCGGAACGAGGCGGCGCGGTCATCGTCGTCGTCTCGCCCGACGCCTTCGACCGCATGGCTGCCGCAGGCGGCGCGGCCGAGTTCGCCCCAGGCGAGCCGACCGTCGAACAGGGCGTCACCACCAACGCCATCGGCTGGCTGCAGGGGACCGATCCCGACGCCGGCGTCCTGATGATCTCGGCCCACCTGGATCACATCGGCGTTCGGCCGGACCGGGTGGTCATGTACGGCGCCAACGACGACGCATCCGGCACGGTGGCCGTGATCGAACTGGCCAATGCCCTGGCCGCCAGCGGGCCGCACGAGCGCAGCATCCTGTTCGTCGCCTATGGAGCCGAGGAAGCAGGCCTGCTGGGCTCGCGCTATTTCGTCGACCATCCGCCGATACCGCTGGAGGAGATCGCCGCCAACCTGGAGATCGAGATGATCGGCGACCAGGATCCGCAGCTGCCCGCCGGGGTGATGATGATGACCGGGTTCGAGCGGTCGAACTTCGGTGCGGCGCTGAAGGAACGCGGCGCCCTGATCGGACCCGACCCCTATCCGGAACAGAATTTCTTCCAGCGGTCGGATAATTACGCCCTCGCCCTGAAGGGGATCGTCGCCCACACCATCTCAGGCTGGGCCACCATCCCGACCTATCACACGGCCGAGGACACGATCGAGAACCTCAACATCCCCTTCATGACCAACGCCATCCAGTCCCTGGTCGAACCGCTGAAGGCCATGGCCGACGGGGCGTTCATCCCGGAATGGGCTGAGGGTGGACGGCCGGAGTAGATACTTCCCTTCTCCCGTAGGGAGAGAAGGATCAGGTTATTCCGAACGCCGCTTCCACCCGCGCCACCCAGCCCCGGATGTTCGGATAGCCTGCCAGATCGAACCCGCCCTCGTCGGCGACGCGCGTGTAGGCGACCAGCGCGAGATCGGCGAGCGTCGCCCCCTGCCCGCCCGCCAGCCAGTGCGTTTCGGCAAGCGCCGCCTCCATCCGCGCCAGGGCGATGTTCCCGCGCTCGATCAGCCGCGGCTCGACCTCGTCCGCCGTCCGGCCGGCATAGACCCGCTGGAACCGCGCCACAGCGACATAGGGTTCGTGGCTGTATTGTTCCCAGAACAGCCATTCCAGCATCTTCGCCCGTTCCCAGGCGTCGCTCGGAATCCATTCCGTCCCCTCCGCCACATGCAAGAGGATCGCGTTCGACTGGGCCAGGGCGCGGCCGTCCTCGAACACCACGAGCGGGACCTGACCGAATGGATTCAAAAGGAGAAATTCCGGCGTCCGGCTTCCGCCCGACATGATATCGACCTCGACCCAGCGATAATCACGCCGCATGGCGTCGAGCATCCACTTGACCTTCAAGCAGTTACCCGACCGAATATCTCCATGGACAGTAAGCATCGCATTCCAGCAAAGGATTTCTGATCAGCCTATACTGCTATCGCGATTTCCGCCGTTGCCCAAGCCCGGCTCCGCTTGTCTCAGGCAACGGTTGACTGATCCATTCACACTGGGGACGAACGGTCACAGCGGAACGACTGGACACAATTCCGCCCCAGCCCCCAACGATATGCCGACCTGCCGGTACAGTCTTGAGGACCGGTGCCACTACGAGTCTGACCTGTGTTCGATACCCTCGCGGCGTTTGCCATGCTTTGGGCTGCAGCCTTTTCGGCTGGAGATCCGGTACCCTACGAAACGGCCGTCGCGGCCGATCCCGTGGTAGCGATAAGCCCTGAGGTGACGGACGGTTCCAGCGAGGGTTCCGCAGATCTGACCGCCGAACAGGCCGCCCTGATGGCGGCAGACCCCGACTGGAACGCACACGCCAGCCTCTATCATGCAGGCGGCGGCGGCGCGACGGGCAACGATTCGCTCGGCTGCCGTCCGATCCCGATGCGTACCCTGGCCACCGACCCGCGCGTCATTCCCCGTCGCACCAAGCTGTTCATCCGCGAGACGGTCGGCATGCGGATGCAGGACGGCACCATCCACGACGGCTACTGGTATGCCTCGGACACCGGCGGCGCGATCCGCGGCCAGCGCGTCGACCTCTATACAGGCAACGGCCGCGGCTCGATGCAGCCGGTCCTGCGCTTCAATCAGCGGCGCCTGACCATCACCAACGCCGGCCGCTTCGACGGCTGCCCCCCCGCCTGGAACACCGCCTCGAACTGAGGCCTCCTCCAGTCGAACAGACCAAGAGGCGCACGATCGATCGTGCGCCTCTTCTGCGTTCTGGCGCCGACTAGAACCGACGCTTGCCGATGATCGTCTCGAAGAACATGCGCCAGTCGCCCATCAGGCTCCACAGCGGATATTTGAAGGTGGCGGGCCTGTTCTTCTCGAAGAAGAAATGCCCGACCCAGGCGAAACCGTAGCCGATCACCGGCATGGCGACGAACCACCAGGCGCTGACGAAGATCCCCAGCACGGCCGCGACCAGCACCAGGGCCGAGCCGACGATGTGGATGCGGCGGCAGACGCGGTTGGAATGCTCGTGGATGTAATACGGATAGAAGGCTTCGAACGAGGCGAAGCGTTCGCCGTCGGCGGGCATCTGGGTCATGGCGTCAACTTGCCTCCGAAAGCCGGCGGCTGACAAGTCAGGCGCCGACGCCGGCCCACAGCAGGGCCAGACCGAGCGTCCCGATCGCGATCCGCCAGTAGGCGAACGGCGCGAAGCCGTGCTTCGAGATGAAGTTCAGCAGGAACCGCACGACCACCAGCGCCGTCAGGAAGGCCGTGACGAAGCCGACGGCGATCAGGCCCACGTCGGTGAAGTCCAGATCGTTACGGCTCTTGAACAGGTCATAGGCCACCGCCCCGCCCATGGTCGGCAGGGCGAGGAAGAAGGTGAACTCCGCCGCCGACCGCTTGTCGGTGCCCAGCAGAAGACCGCCCGCCACCGTCGCACCCGATCGCGACACACCGGGCACCAGGGCCAGACACTGGAACAGCCCGATCAGCCCATAGACCCGGAACGGATAGGTGTTCACGTCCAGGTATTTGGGGACGGTCTTCATCCGGTCGAGCAGCAGCAGCAGCACGCCGCCCACGATCAGGGCGATGCAGATCACCAGGGGGGTTTCGAACAGGACCTGTTTGATGATGTCGTAGAGGAAGACGCCGGCGAAGGCGGCGGGCAGGAAGGCAATGACAACGCCGATGATAAAATGCCGCGCCTGGGCGTCGTGCGGCCAGCGGGTCGCCAGCTGCCACAGGCGCTGGAAATAGACGCTGATGATGGCCAGGATCGCGCCCAGCTGGATGACGATCTCGAAGGTCTTGCCCTCGCTTTCAAAGCCGATGAAGTGGCCCAGCAGCAGAAGATGGCCCGTGGAGGAGACGGGGATGAACTCCGTCAGTCCCTCGACCAGCCCCAGGATGATCGCCGCAATCCAGTCCGACATGTAGTCCCCGCCCCCAGGTCCGCGCTCAGTCGCCTGCCTGCCTCGGACCGACATAGCGCAGGCGCGCCCGGATAGGCGAGCCGTCGATGATCTGATCCAGCGCATGGGCCATCAGACCGGACAGCCGGCCGATCAGCAGGACGTCGGACGCGCCGTCGCGCGGCAGGTCGAGCCTGCGCGCCATGATCGCGAGCGCCGCCGTGAACCCCGCCCTCTGACCGCTGGCGCCTTCCGCCTCTCGGATGACGGCGGTCAGATCGGCCGGAAGCTCCGCCAGGGCCAGCAGGGCCTCGGCGCGCGGGTCGCCGTGGGCGAAGACATCGCTGCCGAAGCCGGGAATGCCGCCCTCGCTCTCCATCCGCCGCTGGGCCGCGCCCGCCGGATCGCGCCTCGCCTCGACGACATAGGTGATGGCCTGGGCCAGGGTCCGCGCGGTCTGCGAACCCGCCGCCGTGGTCAGGCCGGCGAAGGCCGCGCCTGCCGGAGACGCGCCGCCCGAGGCCGCAGCCCGCGTCGCCAGAACCGCCGCATCCATATCCAGATCGGCCGCCAGGACCAGGGCGCGCCGCAGATGCACGCTGTCCCGCTCCAGCATCTTCCAGCCCCGCGCCAGACGCTGGTGGAAGAACAGGCGCGGGCCAGGCCCGGAGACTGCGTCGACCACCTCGTTCATCGTGGAGGCTGCTTCGGCCTTGAGCGCTTCAGCCGCGCGGCCGGTGGACGACGGGTCCTCCTCCGCACGCCGCGCCAGGGCGGCGAACAATCGCGCCCGGTGCGAGCCGCCGCCCGCTTGGTCCACGCGCACGCCGAGCCCCGCGAACGGATTGACGTCTTCGGCCGCCCACAGCAGACGCGCCGTCTCCTCCAGCGTCGCGTTCTGGGCCCACTGGGCGACGTCGCGGCCGCGGTAATAGAGCCGCCCGTCGGAGATCAGGCTGACCGTCGACTGAATGAGGGCCTCGCCCTTTACCGCCGGCGGCTCGAAAGGGACCACGACACCGGGCGCCTCGCCCGAGCTCGCCCCCTTCAGTCGGGCCACGTCGGCGGCGGCATAGAGGCTGCGGCGGGGATCGGCGGGATCCGGGCGGGCCGTGATCCGGCCCCGGCTGACGTAGGCGTAGAGGGTCTGGGTCTTCACCCCCAGCAGCGTCAGGACCTCGGCCCGGGGGATCCACCGATCCCTCGTCGCATCATCCCGCTCGCTCACGCCAGGCGTCATCGCAAGTCCCCGCACCGTCACGGTTAATCGGCGCTCACCATGGGGCCGTTTGATGACCGCAAGCCTAACGGCGGTTCCTGACGTGTCCTTCCTTGGCAACCGGCAGGCGATAAGCGAAAAGGCGGTTAATGACCTCCCCCGTCACGCCGTCGCCCTCCCCCGATCGAGAACCTGGTCCCAAGGCCGGCCCCTGGGGGTCCGCCGCAACCCTTTCGACGAACCAGATCACCCGCTTGTCGGTCGGGGTCGCCGTCCTGCTGATCGCGCTGAAGGCGTTCGCCCTCGGAGCCTCAGGCTCGGTGTCGATCCTGGCGTCGCTGGTGGATTCGTCGCTGGACCTGATCGCGTCCCTGGCCACCTTCTATGCCGTGCGCTGGGCGGCGGCCCCTGCCGACGCCGACCATCGCTATGGCCACGGCAAGGGTGAGGCCATGGCCGCCCTGGTCCAGGCCGGGCTCGTCTTCGCCTCCGCCGTCTTCATCGGCTGGGAGGCGCTGCAGCGGATCTTCGACCCGCGTCCGGTGACGGGCGGGACCTGGGCGACCGGCGTCGTCGTCATCTCCATTCTCGTGACCGGCCTTCTGGTGTGGCTCCAGACCCGGTCCGTCAAGGCCTCGGGCAGCCTGGCCGTATCGGCCGACCGCGCCCACTACGCCGCCGACCTGGCTTCCAGCCTGGTCGTCCTGATCGGCGTGATCTCCGGCGCCTTCCTGGCCGCGCCGGGCCTGGACGCCGCGGCCGGTCTGGTCGTGGCGGTCTGGCTGTTCTGGGGGGCGTTCGGGATGCTGAAGGGCGCGGGCGACCAGTTGCTGGACCGCGAGGCCTCCGACGCCGACCGCATCGCCCTGACCAACGCCGTCCTGTCCGATCCGCGCGTCGGCGGGGTGCATCAGCTGCGCACCCGGATGTCGGGCGCCCGGCTCATCGCCCAGATGCATATCGATCTGGACCGCACCCTGTCGTTCGAGGCGTCCCACGACATCGTCGTCGCGGCCGAGGATCGGGTGAAGGCCGCCTTCCCCGGCGCCGACGTCCTGATCCACGCCGATCCGCGCGGTCCGGCCACCTCTTCCGTGCCCGCGACGCCCGCACCGTAAACGAGACTTTAACGGCGCGCGGTGCAGGACAGGCCGATGTCGGCGAACGTCCTGTTTCATTTCCCCTTCGATCCCGGCAGCCGCGCCGCGCGTCTGGCCCTGGGCGAAGCGCGCATCGAATGGACCGAGGTCCTGGTGCGGCCCTGGGAAGACGACTGCCCCGTCGGCGACCTGAACCCGTCCGGCATGCCGCCCGTGCTTCAGGTCGAGGGCAAACCCTCGCTGACCCTGTGCGAGGCCGGCGCCATTCTCGGCTGGATCGAGGACAATCAGAAAGGGCCGCTGCTGATGCCCGCCGACGCCGTCGAGCGCGCCGAGGTGCGCCGCCTGACCGCGTGGTTCGACCGCCGCTTCACCGACGAGGTCAACGCCGTCCTGCTGCACGAGCGGATGGAGAAGCCCCTGCTCCGCCTCGGCCCGCCCGAGGCCCGGATGCTGCGCGAGGGCCGCGAGGCGCTGAAGCATCATCTGGCGGTGTTCGAAGCCCTGCTGGCCCGTCGCGACTGGTTCGCCGGCCGTCGCCTGTCGCAGGCAGACATCGTCGCCGCGGCGCATCTGTCGACCCTGGACTATTTCGGCGAGGTGTCCTGGGCCAACTGGCCGGGGCTGAAGACCTGGTACATGAAGATCAAGTCGCGCCCCTGCTTCCGCCCCCTGCTGGCGGACCGGTTCCAGGGCCTGGCTCCGGCACCGCATTACGCGGACCTCGATTTTTAGGTTTCGCCCCTCTCCTCTTGCGAAAGAGGGGAGATCGCGCCCGGCGGAGCAGCCGCCGTCCGCCGCCTCAGCCGTCGGTCTTCGACGGCCACCGTCTCCCGCAAGGGGGAGAGCGATCGAAACTAGCCGCCCGCCAGGCCAGGCCCGAACGCCGCCACGGCCGCGATCACTCCGCCGACCACGGCCGCACAGGCTCCGGCGACGAAGGCGAAGACCGTGCGCGTCTGGCGACGCCGCATGCCGCCGGTGCGGACGCTGCGGATGATGACGAAGGGCGAACGGTCGAAGGCTTCCGAACCGATGATGTTGTGCTGGGACACGGACCTACTCCCCGACTGATTGAGGTCGAGGAAAGCGGGGCTGGTGCGTCCGAAAAAAGGCGAACGGCGTTCAGGCGCGAACCTGTGATCGACTGACCATGGTTATCCGCAGAAGACCAGCCGTCCGGAGTAGGCGCGGTAGTAGCCGCTGTGGGGATCATAGGAGCGATACCGCGAGGCGCAGTAGGAGGATCGGCCCGGATCGCGGCCATTCGAGTAGCCGGCGCCGTAATAGGCCTGCGCCTGCCCGCCGTAGCCCGAGCCGGGATAGACCTGATCCGGACGTCCGTAGGCGCCGTAGTACTGGGTCCCCTGATTGTAGGGCTGATAGACGTAGCCGCCGCCGTCGCGTTCGTGGCCATAGCGGCCGTAGCGATGGCCCGAGCCGTATGAGGTGTAGGACCGGAACGGCCGCTGGTCGCGCCAGCGCGCGTCGCAGTCGTCGCGAGCGCGATCCCAGTAGGCGTCGCAGCGATAGTCGCCTGGCCGATCCCGC
The DNA here is from genome assembly GCF_058681135.1 of Brevundimonas sp. FV1ye28. NCBI lineage: Bacteria > Pseudomonadati > Pseudomonadota > Alphaproteobacteria > Caulobacterales > Caulobacteraceae > Brevundimonas > Brevundimonas sp. FV1ye28. Next base: position 1,877,903 of record NZ_CM178731.1, read on the forward strand.
TGGCCGTTATAGTCGTAGCCGGTGCGGCCGTAGCTTGAGTGCGACCGGGACTGATCCGGATAGCTCCAGTTCTGGGCGGCAGCCGGGAGGGCGACCGAGGCAGTCAGGAGGGCGGCGGCAACGGTAAGGGCCTTCATGGTTAACGCCTCAGGCTGAGCGGGACCGACCCGCCGGTTGAAAGGAACTCAACACCTACTTTTTGGCAGTCACATCTTTCGGTGCCGATCGCTCGGCATGGCGTCGCTCGATCTCGGTCATCTTGGCATCCATCAATGACACGGGACGCACGATTATGCCCTTCGCCGTCAATCTTTGCGAGATCGACCAGATGACCCAGACGAAGCCGGCGAGGAGGGCGGCGGCGACGAGGATCTGAACCACCTGCGCCACCGCTCCGTCCTACAAGGTGACGTTGGCGGTCGTGCCGGCGCGGGTGACGACGTGGCGCATCAGGACGATGCGGTCGCCGCCGGCGCTGACCGGGGTAATCAGGAACCAGCCGCCGTCCGGCAGGCCGGAGAAGCGGAAGCGCCCGTTCTCGCAGGTGGCCGATCGGACGTAGGAGCGATAGTCGGCATTGGGGTCGGCCACGGTGCGGGCCCGTACCACGGCCTCGGGGACCGCGGCCTGGGCGGTCGATCCGTACAGATTTTGGAACCGGGCGCGGGTGTAGGGGGTGTCGGGCGTCAGGGCGACCGAGCCGGTGCAGGCGAAGCTCTGGCCGTCCCGGCCATAGGCGACGCGACCCTCGATCCCGGCCGTGCCGGCGCGGGTCGACCAGCCGAAATCGGCGGCGCTGAAGGCGGCCGAGGGGACGGGCGCATAGCCGCCGGGGCCGGGAACGGGCGCGCAGGCCGCGAGGGCGGTGGCGGCGAGGACGGTGGCGGAGGCGATACGGATCGACATCGGGCTTCTCTCGAACAGGCACGCGTTACGCCTCAAGGGGTGAGGCACATGACGCCTAACGCGGGCGTAAGGTCAAGGTTGCGGGACCTGACGACGGGCGCCACAAGTCGGCGATAACAGAGCGACCGGCCGTTTCGGACCGCCCGCCGAACTGGTCTACAGGGACCCCATGACAGTCGTATTCGCAGACATCCAGGCGGCGCAGGACCGCATCGCCGGTCAGGTCGATCGCACCCCCGTCCGCCATTCCCGGCGCCTGTCGCAGCTGACCGGGGCCGAGGTCTGGGTCAAATACGACAATCTGCACTTCACCGGCAGCTTCAAGGAACGCGGCGCCCTGAACCGGCTGCTGTCGCTGACGCCGGACGAGATGAAGCGTGGCGTGGTCGCGGCATCGGCCGGCAACCATGCCCAGGCCCTGGCCTATCACGGCGGTCGTCTGGGTGTTCCGGTCACCATCGTGATGCCTGAGGGCACCCCCTTCACCAAGATCGACGGCACCCGCAGCCACGGCGCCAACGTCGTCATCAAGGGCGCCGACTTCACCGGCTCGACGGAAGAGGCCCATCGGCTGAGGGACGAAGAGGGTTTCGTCTTCATCTCCGCCTTCGACGACGAAGGGATCGTGACGGGCCAGGGCGTCTGCGCCATCGAGTTCCTGGAGGACGCGCCGGACCTGGACGCCCTGATCATCCCCATCGGCGGCGGCGGGCTGATCGCCGGCTGTTCGATCGCGGCCAAGGCCATGAAGCCCGACATCCGCATCTTCGGCGTCGAGGCGGCGATGTATCCCTCGTTCAGCGCACGCCGGAAGGGCGAGACGCCCAGATGCGGCGGGGCGACGATCGCTGAGGGCATCGCCATCAAGGCGGTCGGCGACATCCCGTTCGCGCTCGCCGATCCGCTGGTCGAGGACGTGCTGGTCGTCGACGAGGAGGATTTCGAAAAGGCCGTCGCCCTGTTCGCGACCCTTGAGAAGACGGTGGCCGAGGGCGCGGGCGCGGGTGGGCTGGCGGCCCTGTTGCGCTACCCGGAAAAGTTCAGGGGGATGAAGGTCGGGCTGGTCCTGTGCGGCGGCAACATCGACGCCCGGATGCTGGCCGTGGTGCTGAACCGCGAGATGGTGCGGGAGAAGCGGCTGATCGTCTATCGCATCCTAGGCGACGACCGGCCGGGCATGTTGTCGGCCATGGCGGCGGTGATCGGGGGCCTGGGCGGCAACATCATCGACGTCGTCCACAACCGTCTGGCGCTCGACGTTCCGGCAAAGGGCGCGGAGTTCGACATCATGGTCGAAACGCGCGATAGCGCCCATTCCGACGCGATCGGAGAGGCTTTGAAGGACAAGGGTTATGCGCTTCGGATGGGCTAGGGCGGCAGGCGTCGTCGCAATTTCGGTCCTGGCGCTGGCCGGATGCAACCGCGATGCGGCGGGCGGCGCGGACCTGGAAGCCAATGCGCGCGCGGCGGCCTTCTTCATGGAATCGAACGCCAAGGCGGACGGGGTCCAGACCCTGCCGTCGGGCCTGCAGTACAAGGTCGTGCAGTCGGGACCGTCGGGTGCCGCGTCGCCGGACCGCAACGATCTGGTGCGCGTCGACTATGAAGGTGCCCTGACCGACGGGTCGGTGTTCGACTCATCCTTCTCGCGCGGCCAGCCCTATGTGACCACGGCCGAACAGGTCGTCCCCGGCTGGACCGAAGCCCTGCAACGGATGAAGGTCGGCGACGAGTGGACCCTCTATCTGCCGCCCGAGCTGGGCTATGGCGAGCGCGGGCAGGGGGCGGACATCCCGCCGAACTCGGTGCTGGTGTTCCGCATCAAGCTGCTCGACGTGGCGCCCGTGCCGGGCGGCGGACGGGGCGTGGGATTGGCGACGGGGTAGGACGACGTCTTCTCCCTCCCCCTCGGGGGAGGGTCGTCGATGCGGAGCATCGACGGGGTGGGAAGGGCCGGCGATTGAGATTCAGGCGGTGGTTGGCTCGCCTTGCCGTCCCCACCCGGTCTTCGCTGCGCTCCGACCACCCTCCCCCGAGGGGGAGGGAGAGACCATGCGCCACTCTTCTCGAACGCCCTCGTCCTCTTCGCCTGCCAGCCGAGTATCCCGCATCTCCGCGAACGACTGCGCCTCCATCAGCCGCGACAGCGCCCAAACCGCGGCCCCGCGCACCAGCGGCGATCCGTCGTCCAGCCGCCGTTCCGCGCTTTCGACCAGCGCCGCATCCCCGCTGTTCCCCACCGCATAGAGGACGTTCCGCACGAACCGATCCCGGCCGATCCGCTTGATCGGGCTCTTGGAGAACAGCGCCCGGAATGATGCGTCATCCAGCGCCGCCAGATCCGCAAGTCGCGGACTGACCGAGGCCTCGCGCGCCATCAGTTTCGTCTCGCGCGACGCGGCGGCGAACTTGTTCCACGGACAGACCGCCAGGCAGTCGTCGCAGCCATAGATCCGCGATCCGGTCAGCGACCGGAACTCCACCGGCCACGGCCCCGAATGTTCGATCGTCAGATAGGACAGGCACCGCCGCGCATCGAGTTGGAACGGCGCGGGGAAGGCCTTGGTCGGACAGGCGTCGAGGCAGGCGGTGCAGGAGCCGCAGTGTTCGGTCTCGGCCGGATCGGGCTCGATCTCGGCGGCGGTCAGGATGACGCCGAGGAACAGCCAGTTGCCATGATCGCGGCTGAGGACATTGGTGTGCTTGCCCTGCCAGCCCAGGCCGGCGCGCTGGGCCAGGGGCTTTTCCATCAGGGGGGCGGTGTCGACGAAGACCTTCACCTCGGCGTTCAGACGGGCGGCGATCTGGCCGGCCAGGGTTTTCAGCCGGCCCTTGATGACCTCGTGATAGTCGTCGCCGCGTGCGTAGACGGAGATGTAGCCGGCCGAGGTGTCCGCCATCTCGGGCAGGGGATCGGCCTCGGGGCCATAGTTCATGCCCAGCACGATCGCGGTCTTCGCCCCGTCCCACATCGCAGTCGGATGAGCGCGGCGCTCCAGCGTGGTCTCCATCCACCGCATTTCGCCGTGGCGGCCCGCCTCCACGAAATGGGCCAGGCGTTCACCGGCGGACCAGGGCACGGACGCGGATGCGAACCGGCAGGCGTCGAAACCGAGTTCGGCGGCCTTCAGACGGAGGATGTCGCGGAGGTCGGACATGAAGGCGGTCTAGCAGGTCCTTCTCTCCTTGCGGCCTCTCTTCGGATCGCGTGCGACCCATCGTCGACGTGCAAGGGGAGAAGGAAGCTCACTAGGCCAGCCACACCATCATCCGCGTATCGATGTCCGCCTGCCGCGCGCGGCTGAACGCCCGCCGCGTTTCGCCGGTGTAGAGGAAGCCCGCCTTCTCCAGAACACGGCCCGACGCCGGGTTGTCGGCGAAATGACCCGCCACCAGCGCCCGCCGCTTCCAGCGCTTGGACGCCCAGACCAGGGCGCCTTCCAACGCCTCGGTGGCCAGCCCCCGCCCCCAGAACTCGCGTCCGATCCAGTAGCCCGTCTCCGGCACCCGATCCTCGTCCTCGAACAGGCCGATGACGCCCACGGGGCCGTAGTCCTCGTGCTCGATCAGGAAGGTATTGGCCTTGGCCGGGTTCTGGGCCGCGACTGCGATGACGAAATCCTCCGCGTCGCCCTGGCCGAAGGGATGGGGCATCCGCTTGGTCATGCGGGCGATGTCGTGGTCGTTCGCCATGCGGGCGATCGCGGGGATGTCCTGGGCTCCCGGAGCGCGCAGGACCAGGCGCCGGGTCTCGACCACCGGGGAGCTTTCAATGATGCACATAGGCGTTGCCTCGATCAGCGGTCCGCCTCCTTGGAGGGCTCGGGCGGACTTCAAGGCGGGGAACGCAAACGGGGAGCCTGGTGATCCAGACTCCCCGCGGAAAATTTCCCTTGGTCCGGATCGGCTGCTTTTGAGGAGCAACGCGATCCGAAATCCGGTGTCGCGTTACTCGGCGGCGAGCGCCTGTTGCGCGTCGTCATTCGCCGGAATGATCGACACGTAACAACGGCCGTTGGCTTTTTTGGTAAATTTCACGGCGCCGTGCTCGGTGGCGAACAGGGTGTGATCGCGGCCCAGGCCGACGTTGTCGCCCGGGTGGAAGGTGGTGCCGCGCTGACGCACGATGATGTTGCCGGCCAGCACGCGCTCGCCGCCGAACTTCTTCACGCCCAGGCGCTTGGAGTGCGAATCGCGACCGTTACGCGACGAACCACCGGATTTCTTGTGAGCCATCTGAACTCTCTCTTCGATGCGTCAGCGGCCGTAGGACCGTCTGGCGCGCGTCTTGTTTTTAGGCTTCGTCGGTCGAAGCGGCGGTTTCGGTCTTGGCGGCGGCCTTCTTGGCCGGGGCCTTGGCAGGCTTGGCCGAGGTTTCAGCCACGCCGGCTTCGACCTTGGCCGAGGACTTGGAGCCCTTGGCGACGACGGTCTCGGTCGAACCCAGGTCCGACGTGGCCTCGCGCTTGGCCAGGCCACGGGCGCGCAGGTTGATCTCGGCCTTGGTCATCAGGTCGATCTTGCCGTCCCACTTGGCGGTTTCGCCGGCGCCGTCGATGCCGGTGATGCGCAGGACCGATTCCATCTGGCGGTGGCCGTTGGTGCGGCGATAGCCCTGGCGGCGGGTCTTCTTGAAGATCTTGATCTTCTCACCCTTGCGGGTCTCGATCAGGGTCGCGCCGACGAAGGCGCCGTCGATCAGCGGTGCGCCGAGGGTCACGCCCTTGTCGCCGCCCAGCATCAGGACGCTGTCGAATTTCAGTTCCTGGCCAGCATCGCCATCGAGCTTCTCGACGACGATCGTGTCGCCCGGTTGAACCCGGTACTGCTTGCCGCCGGTCTTGATCACCGCGTACATGTTGGAGCCTCAGCGTAACGCAAAAAAGGATGCGCCCGCCGGGTAGACCCCGCGGGCGAAGAGCGGCGACATATACGGAGGGCGGGTCCCGAGTCAACGCGAAAGGGCGGATTGGGGCATGGAAACTGCCGCTGACGTTGGGCTTGACCGTCCCCCCACCACCGTGCACCCCGGCGAAGGCCGGGGTCCAGATCACAGACTGGATGTCTGGATCAGGCGCTGAAAGCCCGCGTCGCCGCGATGTCCGCCATCTGGACCCCGGCCTTCGCCGGGGTGCACGGATACTAGAGACGGGGACCAGAACGATGAGCCAGACCGCCGACCGCCGCGTCGCCGGTCAGGCCCGTCCGGGGTGCCGCTGGATCGGGGAACGCTGTATCACTGACACTGGCATCGCGGTTTCTGTTCGTGCAGGGTCGGCGAACCGGAAGCCTGTCGAGACCTATCCATGCCGAAGCCGCTCGCCGTCGCCGTCGGCCTGTCCCTGGCCTGTTTCACCGTCGACGCCCTGGCCCAGGAGCCACTCACAGCGCGCGTGGTCGCTGCCCGCACTGCCGACGGCATGACGGTCCGTTACACACTGCCCGAACCCAGCACCCGCGTCGTGTTCGAGGACCGCAACATCCTCCGCGACCTCTGGACCGTCACCACGCCCGGCCTGACCCTGGCCGAGGGGGCGATCACCGCCGATCAGCCGTTCGAAGTTTTCGAGATCCGTATCCTTCCCGACGCCGCCGAGGTCGACCGCATCTATATGGGCCTGAGCGCCGCCGGAGACGGTCGCGTCATCTACGGCCCGGGCCTCATGCTGGAGGGAAGACCCACGACCCTCGCTTTCGAGACCCCACCGGGTGAGGCCAGCCTGCCGCAAGACGGCGCCATCGGCGGCTACGCCTGGACCGGCCCCGCCGCCGACGCCGCGACCGAGACGCGCGGCACGGTCGTCGCCGGCGCCAATGTCGCGCCCGAGCTGAAGACGGCGCTGCGCGAAATCTTCTCTGCGTCCATGGCCTTCTACGAAGCCCGGCTCGGCGCCGCCCTGCCCTTCCGCCCCGTCCTGATCGGCAGCGTCGACAGCCCCGGACCGGCGATGTTCCGGGGCGATGTGACCGACACAGGCGTCATCTCAGTCCGCTTCCACGGGGAGGCCTGGCGCGGGGAACTGCCCTCCGTCACCCCCTTCGTCTGGCATGAGGCCTTCCACCTGTGGAACGGCCACGGGGTCGAGAACCGGGACGGCGATGACGCCCCCTGGCTGCATGAGGGCGGGGCCGACTACGCCGCCATCGTCGGCGCGGTCTCCGCCGGCGCGATGAGCCAGGAGATGGGCCGCGAGCGCTTCGCCTACGGCCTGAACGGCTGCCGTCGTATACTGGCGGACAATGACCTGGATCCTGCGCGCCTCAAGTCCGGCAGCGGTCCCTATACCTGCGGCCTCCTGATCCAGTGGCTGGCCGATCTGGAGGCCCGCAAGGCCGGGACCGGCGATGTCTTCACACTGTGGAAGACGCTCCTGGACGCCGCCCGCGTCAGTCCGACCGGCTATGGCGTCGCGGAGTACCGCGCGCTTGTCGGCCCCGACAGCGCCGTCGCCGTCGTGCTGGACGGCCCGGGCGCGACGCGCTGGGACAGTGTCAGGACGCGCCTCTCCGACCTCGGCGTCACGCTCGAAAACCGACCCGACGACCGGACCCTGCGGGGCGCCGCCCTGTTCCATGTCGCTGAGATAAACTGCCGCAGCGGCTCCTATGGCTTCTACGACAACCCCGGCGAGCTGAAGCTGGACGGCGCCGACTGCGGAGTCCTTTCGGGAGAGCCCATCATCGACACGGTCGAGGGTCACGACCCGCAACAGGCCAGCCGTCCCATGTTCGACGCGATCCAGGCCCGCTGCGCCGGCAACCTGCCCGTCCGCTACGTCACGCGCGACGGCCGCACCCTGGAGGCCGCCTGCAACAAGCCGCTGGTGGAGCCGGAGGTCTGGGCCATCGCCGACGCCCCGCCGCTCGCAATCAGCGACGAAACCCCTCGACCGTTATAAAGTAACACGCTATAGGGCGATCAATGTCGCCGCCCGATTTCGAACAGCCGGTTCTCTGGTCCCTTCTGGGGGGCGGATTCGTCGCGGCCTTCCTGCATGCCGCCCTGCCGACCCACTGGCTGCCGTTCGTGCTCGTCGGTCGCGCCCAGCGCTGGAGCCTGTCCAGGAACCTGATGGCCGTGACCGCCGCCGGTCTGGCCCACATCGCCTCGACCGCTGTCGTCGGCTCCCTGATCGTTGCGGCGGGCCTGGCGCTGGACGAGATCGTCGCGGGCCTCCTGCCCCACCTGTCCGCCATCCTCCTGTTCGGCTTCGGCGGCTTCTATCTGATCAAGTCGGTCATCCGCCGCCCCGCCATGGCGGGCGGGCCGCCCCTCGACCTGGCCGAGCCCTCGGTGTCGCACGGCGCCGCCTTCTGGGGCCTCGTGGCCGTCATGGCCCTGTCCCCCGGCGAGGTGCTGCTGCCCATCTATATGTCGTCGGCCCAGGAAGGCGTCGGCGCGCTCGCCCTGCTGACCGGTGTCTTCGCGGTCGGCACCATCCTCGGCATGGCGACCTTCACGACCCTGGCCCGCGCGGGCGCCTCGGTGCTCCGGCTGGAGCGCTGGGCGCGATACGAGGGTGCCATCCTCGGCATCGCCCTGATCGCGATCGGCCTTCTTATCGTGACGCACCAGCACTAGGGTCGCGGCATGGCCTCTCACGACCACGCGCACCACGATCATGACCACCACGGTCACGACCATTCGCATGGCCATGGTCATTCCCACGGGCACCACGGCCACGCCCACGGCCCGGTCGACACCGGCGACTGGCGCTATCTGGTCGGGCTGATCGTCAACCTCGCCTTCGTCGCCTGCGAGTTCGGCGCCGGTCTCTACTCAGGCTCGACCGCCCTGCTCGCCGACGCCGGCCACAATCTGTCCGACGTCCTCGGCCTCGCGATGGCCGGCGGCGCCGCTGTCTTGGCCCGTCGTGCGGCAGGCAAACAACTGACCTACGGCTTCGGCAAGGCGACCATCCTCGCGGCCCTGGCCAACGCCCTGCTGCTCATCTTCGCGTGCGGAGCCATCGCCTTCGAGGCCGTCCAGCGCCTGACCGATCCCGCCCCGGTCCAGTCCGGCGTCGTCATGATCGTCGCCGGCATCGGCTTCGTCATCAACCTGGGCACGGCGCTGCTGTTCATGCGCGACCAGCATTCGGACCTGAACGCACGCGGCGCCTACCTGCACATGATGGCGGACGCAGGCGTGTCGATCGGCGTGGTCATCTCGGGCGCGATCATCATGTTCAGCGGCTGGTCGATCCTCGATCCGATCGTCTCCATCGTCATCGTCGCCGTGATCCTGCTGGGCACCTGGGGCCTGCTGAAGGATTCGGTTGGTCTGGCCATGGACGCCGCCCCCGGCTCGGTCGATGTCTCGGCGGTGGGCGAGGCTCTGTCCGCCCTGCCCGGCGTCTCGGCCGTCCACGACCTGCACGTCTGGAACCTGTCGACCACGACCACCGCCCTGACCGCCCACCTGGTCCACGACCGCGGCGACCCGCGTGCATTGCTGATGGAGGCACAGGCCCTAGCCAGGACTCGGTTCAAGATCGCCCACACGACGCTTCAGCTCGAAACCGACGTGATGCCCGATTGCCCGACCTGCTGATCTCCCTCTCCCGGCGGGAGAGGGTTTCATTCTGACGAACCAGAGACCATCTACCTCGCCATGACCGACACGACCTCCTCCAAGATCCCCGTCACCGTCCTCACCGGCTATCTCGGCGCGGGCAAGACCACCCTGCTCAACCGCATCCTGACCGAGGACCACGGCAAGCGTTACGCCGTCATCGTCAACGAGTTCGGCGAGATCGGCATCGACAATGATCTCGTGGTGGGCGCCGACGAGGATGTGTTCGAGATGAACAACGGCTGCGTCTGCTGCACGGTGCGCGGCGACCTGATCCGCGTCGTCGCCGGCCTGATGAAGCGCCAGAAACCGGGCGCTCCCGCCTTCGACGCCATCATCGTCGAGACCACCGGCCTCGCCGACCCCGGCCCGGTCGCCCAGACCTTCTTCGTCGACGAGGACGTCAAGTCCAAGACCACGCTCGACAGCGTCACCGCCCTGGTCGACGCCAAACACGTCATGGCCCGGCTGGACGACTCGAAAGAGGCCCGCGAACAGGTCGCCTTCGCCGACCGCATCATCCTCAACAAGACCGACCTGGCCTCCGAGGCCGAACTGGTCGCGGTCGAACAGCGCCTGAGGAAGCTGAACCCGCTCGCCCCCATCACTCGGGCGATGCGGGCCAACGTGCCGCTGGATCAGGTCCTGGGCCTGCACGGTTTCGACCTCGAACGCATCCTCGACATCAATCCGGAGTTCGCCAATCCGGCCCACGGCGAGGCCGGCCACGTCCACGACGAACACTGTGGCCACGATCACGATCACCACGGGCACGATCATGACCACGATCATGCGAATCACCGGCACGGCCATGCGGACGGAGCGCACGCTTCGGACGGTTCGGACGGTGTTTCGACGTCCGGCCACGGTCCGCGCGGGCACAATCATGCCGACGACATCAAGGGCATCTCCCTGTCGCTCGACCGCCCGATGAACGGTGTGAAGTTCACTCAGTGGCTCGACAAGCTGCTCGGCGAGCAGGGCCAGAACATCCTGCGCGCCAAGGGCATCATCAATGTCGAGGGCGAGGACAAGCGCCTCGTCTTCCAGGCCGTCCACATGATCCTCGAGGGCGACCTGCAACGCGAATGGGGCGCCGCCGAACACCGCTGGTCCCGCGCCGTCTTCATCGGCCGCGACCTCGACGAAGCGGCGCTGAAGGCCGGCTTCGAATCCTGCGCTGCCTGAACGAGAGAGACTAGAATGACCCAATCCATCCTCATCGTCGGTGCCTCGCGCGGGCTCGGCCTCGGTCTCGTCGCCGAACATCTGAAGCGCGGCTTCGACGTCATCGCCACGGTCCGCAAGGTCGAGGACGAGCCGGCGCTCAAGTCCCTGCCCGGCGCCGAACGACTGACGATCCATCATGCCGACGTGACCTCCGACGCCGACATCGCGCGCCTGGCCGCCGACCTGCCCAAGGACCTCGACGTGGTCTTCGTCAACGCCGGCGTCTCGGGTCCGAAGAGCGTGACCGAGGCCACCGCCGACGAGCTCAACGCCGTCATGCAGACCAACGTCTTCGGCCCCATCCGCCTGGCCCACGCCCTGGCCGGCCATGTCCGCGAACAGACCGGCGTCCTGGCCCTGATGTCCAGCATCATGGGGTCGATCGCCGAGAACACCGGCGGCATGGAGGTCTACCGCGCCACCAAGACCGCCCAGAACGGCTTCGCCCGCTCCCTGTGGCTGGCCGCCGCCAAGGATCGGGGCGTGACCGTCCTGTCCGTCCATCCCGGCTGGGTGAAGACCGACATGGGCGGTGCGGGCGCAGACATCGATGTCGAGACCAGCGTCACCGGCATGGCCGACCAGCTGGCCGCCCACGCCGGCGCCAACGTCCACAAGTTCGTCGACTACAGCGGACGCGAGATCGCGTGGTGATCCGCGCCCGCTTCAGAAGCACCGGGGCTTGAAACGGGTCTCACTGAGGCGCTTGATGCAATGATGACCGCCCTACCGGAAAGCTATGAGTTACTGATCGAAGAGGGCGGCATCGTCACGCTCCCGGACGCCGTGATCCGTCACTTGGGCTGCGAGCCTGGTCTGGAGGTTCAACTGGACTGCGATGTCCGCCCAGATGGTTCAATCGTCATCTTGCCGGTTGCGATGAGCGCGGCCCAAAACGACGGCGCCTGAACCCGCATAGTACCGCTCATCCCCGCGAAAGCGGGGACCCAGTGCTTTTCTAAGGCACAGTGCGCGGGATAGATTTCACAGAAAGATCGGTGGCGAGTATCGCCCACAGAACTGGGTCCCGGCTTTCGCGGGGATGAGCGGAAGAATTAGATGCCCACCTTCACCTTCGACGCCCAGGTCACCTCGGCCCATTTTGAGCGCTCCGGCGCGGTCTTCGCGCTGGGCGACGGCTCCGTGCGATTCGAGGACCGGACTTTCGACGCGGTCCATGACGGCGCAATCCTGTGCGCCGTGGTCCATCCGTCCGGCGACGGCCTCGTCACCGGCGGCGACGACGGCCGTGTGATCTGGAGCCGCAAGGGCGAGGCCGGGGTCCTGGCCACCGCCAAGGGCCAGTGGATCGATTCCATCGCCGCCTCGTCCGAGACGAACCTGATCGCCTTCTCGGCCGGAAAGACCCTGTCGGTCATCGACGCCACCGACGCCGGTTTCCGCCGCGACTTTACGCACGACCGCACCGTTTCGGGTGTCGCCTTCGATCCCAAGGGCCGTCGCATCGCCGCCTCGACCTATGGCGGGGCCTGGCTTTGGTATGCGCGGATCGCCGACCAGAAGCCGACCAAACTGGGCTGGGCCGGGTCGCATACGGGCGTCGCCTTCTCGCCCGACGGCGCCTTCGTCGTCACCATGATGCAGGACGCCCAGCTTCACGGCTGGCGGCTGAAGGACGCCAAGAACATGCGGATGGGCGGCTACCCCTCCAAGATCCGCTCCGTCGGCTTCATGAACAAGGGCCGGCTCCTGGCCACCTCGGGCGCGCAGGGCGCCGTGCTCTGGCCCTTCGACAGCTCGAACGGTCCGATGGGCCGCGAGGCGTCGGAGATCGGCTTCGACGACAGCACCCTGGTCAATCTCGTCGCCACCGCCAATCCGCACGGCGCCCTCGCCGCCGGTCTGGCGGACGGCCGCGTCTGGGTCGCCGATCCGGCCGCGCACGGTCTCAACTTCATCAAGGCCGAGAAGGGCGCCCCCATCGTCGCCCTGGCTCTCAGCCCCGACGCTACCCGCGTCGCCTGGGCCGATGAGGACGGACAGGCGGGCGTCGCCGACATCTGAGCCTCGACACCGTCCCGCGACACGCCCTATCGTCGCGAAGGGAACGGGGGTTCTGGATGAAAATTCGACGGGCAGACGGCACGCCGCGCATGGCCTTCGGCTGCATGGCCGTGGGCATACTGGCCCTGGTCGTGATCGGCGCCTTCGCCGTCATCTTCCTCTGGGACGTGAACGCGCAATAGGCCGGGAGGGACCATGACCGAGAAAGCACCCACGCCGCGCCGAAAGAAGCGCCGCCCCGTCCTGATCGCCCTTCTGGTGCTGGCCGCCCTGCCGATCGGCGGCGTCCTGATCCACGCCCTCGCCCCGCCGCCCCTGACCCTTCTCATGGCGCGCGAGTTCATCGCCGGAAACGGCCTCGACTACCGCTGGCGCTCGCTGGACCAGATCTCGCCCAACCTCGTCGCCTCCGCGATCGCCGCCGAGGACGCCCGCTTCTGCGCTCACGGGGGCTTCGACATGGAGGCCATCCAGAAGGCCCTCGCCGACAACGAGCGCGGCCGGCGGGTCCGCGGCGGCTCCACCATCTCGCAGCAGACGGCCAAGAACGTCTTCCTCTGGCCCGGCCGCGACTGGATCAGGAAAGGCTTGGAGGCCGGCTACACCCTGATGATCGAGACCGTCTGGTCCAAGCGCCGGATCATGGAGGTCTATCTGAACGTCGCCGAGATGGGTCCCGGCATCTACGGCGCAGAGGCCGCCGCCCAGCACTGGTTCGGCAAGTCCGCCGCCGACCTCAGCCCGCGCGAGGCCGCCCGTATCGCCGCCATCCTGCCCTCCCCGCGCCGCTACGACGCGGGCTCTCCCGGCCCCTACGTCCGTCGCCGCGCCTCCCGCGTCCAGGCCAGCGCCCGCGTGGTCAGGAACGAGGGTCTGGCCGCCTGTGTCCTCGGCGAGCGTTAACCACCCGCCTTGGCCGAAACCTTAACCGTCTCGCGCTAGACGACGTCGATTGCGGCCCATCCTCTCCGGGCCGCCGCCAGGATGGGTGGGCCATGACGATCGTGAACCGGATGATGCGGCGAGCGCGCGATGTCGTGCGCGGCTTCGCATCCGACACACGCGGCAATGTCGCCATGATCGCGGCCTTCGTGATCCCGCTGCTGCTGCTGATCACCTTCGGCGGCATCGACATTCACCGCGCCTCGACCGTGAAGGCCAACCTCCAGGACGCCCTGGACGCCGCCACCCTGGCCGCCGCCCGTTCTCAGTATACGGACGACACCAACATCACCCGCATCGGCCTCGCCTCGCTTCAGGCCAACCTCGCCCCCTTCAAGGACATCGCGCTTCAGCCCGGCACGACCTTCAAGCTCAACCCGAACACCGGGGCCGTCGTCGGCGACGCCAAGGTCGATGTCAACGCGATCGTCGGCGCGATCGTCTTGCCCCGCACCGGCGCCGCCACCGCCGGCACGATTCCCGTCAGCGGCCACTCCGAAGTCCTGCGCTCCAACCTCCGCATCGAGGTCGCCCTGGTGATCGACAACACCGGGTCGATGGGTCAGGACAACAAGCTGAAGAACACGCAGGACGCGGCGATCAACCTTCTGAACCGACTGGAGGCCGCCGACGCGCGCTCGATCGAGGAAGACGCCATCAAGGTGTCTCTGGTGCCGTTTTCCCAGACGGTTCGGATCAGCCAGGGCGGCTCGTCTTCACGGCCGAGCTATATGTCGGACGCAGCCGATCACACGGGCGGAACCGGAATCCACGGCATCTTCGACAAGGGTGTCGGTCGCTTCGAGATGCTGAGCCGTCTCGGCACGACCTGGGGCGGATGCGTCGAAGCCCGTGCCCAGCCCTATGACATTCGCGACACCGCTTCCTCCTCCTCCAATCAGGCGACGATGTTCGTTCCCTATTTTGCGCCAGACGAGCCGGACTGGAGGGACTACCGGTACCATTCGACCTGGGTCAACTGGCAGTATGAGGACAACAGCTACCTCGATGATCGCCGCCCCGGATCCGACAGTCGGAACCCCTTCAGGACGGTCGCCGAGCGCACGGACGAGTGGTTCGCACGCGTGAAGAACGTCGATAAATACGTCCGGACCAACGGCCTTAACACCGACTTCGGCCCCAACAAGGGCTGTGACATCGAGCCCGTCATCCGGCTGACCAACGACTATGAGACGCTGCGCAAGGCGGTGGGCAGGATGGTCGCAAGCGGGAATACCAACGTTCCGTTGGGGGCGATGTGGGGCTGGCACACCCTGTCGGATGTCGGCCCATTCGGTGATGGCCGCCGCTACAACGAGGAGCGGCTCCAGAAGATCATCATCATCATGACAGACGGCGAGAATGTCCTGGGTGACACGAACAGTCCCAACGATTCGCCCTACAACGGCCTGGGATACATCTGGCAGGACCGGCTCGGGATAACCTCCGGCAATGCCGCGACCCGGCGCTCGCGGATGGACAATCGCATGGACAATGCGAACGCCAGCGCCGAGGACCTGTGCGGAAACATGAAGGCGGCATCGAAGAATATCGAGGTGTACACCATCGCCGTGCAGGTCGATTCCACGGCCCAGGCGGTCCTGCGCCGCTGCGCCACCGACGACGAGCACTACTACCCTGTCAGCAGTTCCGCCGGGATCGCCGATGCCTTCGACCGGATCGCGGGACGGATCGAAAACCTCAGGATCTCGCGATGATCGCTTCCTCCATCGCTGCCTCCGGCATCGCCGCGGCCACCGCTCGCTTCGAACAGAGCGCCCAGCGCACGGCCCGTGCCCCGCTGGACAACCTCGAGACCGAGATGGTCGAGCGGATCGAGGCCAAGGCCGAGTTCTCCGCCAACATTGCGGTGCTCAGGACCGCCGACGACATGGCCGGCGCCCTGCTGGACATCCTCGCCTGATCGGTCTTTCCTCTGGGTCAAGAAACGCAGGGGAACGCCATGGCCGACAAGATCACGCCCTGCATCTGGTACGACCTCGGCCAGGCTCGCCCGGCGGCCGAATTCTATGTCTCGCTCGGTCTGCCCGACAGCCATGTCGACGCAGCCTTCGACAGCCCCACCGATAACCCCTCGTCAAAGGCCGGCTCCGAGCTGGTGGTCCAGTTCACCCTGGCCGGGCGCGCCTACGTCGGTCTGAACGGCGGGCCGATGTTCCCACAGTCCGAGGCCGTCTCCTTCATGGTCCACACCGACGACCAGGCCGAGACCGATCGTCTGTGGAGCGCCATCGTCGGCAATGGCGGCCAGGAGAGCGAGTGCGGCTGGTGCAAGGACCGCTGGGGCGTCAACTGGCAGATCACGCCGAAGCGGCTGCTGGAGTTCTATTCCGACCCGAACCCCGCCCGCACCAGGGCCGCGTTCGAAGCCATGATGACGATGAAGAAGATCGACATCGCCGCCCTGGAAGCCGCCGCCGACGCCGCCGGCTGACGGCTTCGTACAAGACGCCTGCCCGACGTCCCGACCAATCTCTCGAGCCTACCAACCCGCCAACAGGGGCTCAAGCAGCGAGCGACCGCGTCGCGAGCGGTAGCCCCCTCCGAAGGAGAACGACCATGGCTTACGTTTCCGGCTTCCTGACCCCCGTGAAGGCTGCGGACAAGGACCGCTACATCAAGTCGGCCGAGAAGAGCTGGCCCGTCTTCCAGAAATACGGCGCCCTCGAGCAGGTCGAGACCTGGGGCGTCGATGTCCCCCCCGGCAAGGTCACCGGCTTCGACCTGGCCGTGAAGCTGGAAGAGGGCGAGGTCGTCGTCTTCTCCTGGCTGAAGTGGCCCGACAGGGCGACCGCCGAAGCCTGTTTCGCCACCATGGAAACCGACCCCGCCTGGCAGGACATGGACATGCCGTTCGACGGCAAGCGCATGATGTGGGGCGGGTTCGAACCGATCTTCCAGAGCTGATCGACGCCCCTAGAGCATGATCGTTTGAGGTGGACCCACTGCGTGGGTCCAACCGAGAGCGTGGATCATGATCTCGCTAACACCTGGAGCCTGATTCACGGCATCGGCGGAACCGCGAAGCGATTCCACCTCAGCCGATCAGGCTCTACCGAAGATCTGGCTGACCTCGCCGCGCCTTCGATCGGACCGTCGCCGGGTCTGATCGAAGTCCGGTGCGGGAGCGATTGCGTGCGACGAGGCTTGGGCGCCCGAAGCAGGCAACCTTGGCGACAAGCCAAGATAAAGCCGCGATCGTCATCCGCATCCCAATGCCGAGGGAGCCTGATGGCCAGTGTCCGGTCTCCGACAGAAAAGGCGACGAAAACACCCGGTCAGATGAAAGGTTCCGCGCGAACGACGGTTTGTTTCGTCTTGGTAATAATCAACTCAATCTGCACCAGATAACGTCATTATATTCCATATTTCATTATAGTCACGCTTGACCTGATTACTTGAGAGCGGCTCTTGGCGCGATCCTTTACACGCCCGTCATTCGAAAGTGATCCATGTCCGTTTTGCGCAACCGTCTACTTGCTACTTCGGTCCTATCGACTGCCCTTATCATCGCCGCCCCGGCGTTCGCCCAAACCCCGCCCGCAGCGACGCCTCCGACGTCGACCTCGAGCCAGGAGCCTCTGGCCACGGCTCCGGTGTCCTTGGCCGCCCAGGATGACACTGCCCAGCTCGACGAAATCGTCGTCACCGGTTCGCGGATCCGGCGTGATGCGACGAATGCCCCGACGCCCCTGATTCAGGTCGCGCGCGAGGATCTGCTGTCGACCGGCCAGACGACCGTCATCGACTACCTGGCCACCATCCCGGCCCTGTCCAATTCGGTCGTACCGTCGGACACCACGGGCACCGGCCTCGGCGACGGCGGGCTGTCGTTGCCCAACCTGCGCTCGCTCGGCTCCAACCGGACCCTGACCCTGGTCGATGGTCGCCGCCACGTCGGCTCGTCGGGCGGTCAGCTTTCGGTCGACGTCGACACCATCCCTCGCCTGCTGATCGAGAACATCGAAATCGTCACCGGGGGCGCCTCGTCCGTCTATGGCGCGGACGCCGTATCCGGCGTGCTCAACTTCATCCTTCGCAAGGATTTCGAGGGCCTGGAGATCGACGCCAACTACGGCATGATCAACCAGAATGGTGAGGCCAACCAGCGCATCTCGGCCCTGATCGGCCACAACTTCTTCGACGGTCGACTGAACGTCTACGCCCACGGCGAATACGAGAAGGTCGACGAAGTCACCTCGCTCGACATCGACTGGCTGCGTGACGCGCCGGTCCGCATCGGCACGGATGCCGATCCGACCACGAACCAGTTCGATGGCATCACCGATGCCCGCCTGTTCAGGGGCGTCCGCCGCATGGACCTGCCGCGCTGGGGCCAGACGACCCTCGCCAACGCTCAGCAGCCCAGCCCGACCAGCGACCCGGACGTCCCCTTCGAGGACTGCAGCTTCAGCGGCATCGGTTCGTTCAGCTACAGCCCGAACTGCTACGGCGTCACGCCGGGCAAGACCTTCTGGTACGACGGCACCACCGCCCGTCCGGCCAACTTCGGCACTCGCGTCGGCAATACCGGCAACAACCGCCCTTACAACCTCGGTGACGGTGACGGCGAGAACCCGGCCGAGTTCTCGACCGGCTCGCGCGTGCCCCGTTCGGAAGCGCAACGCTACCAGATCGGCTCGACCTTCCAGGTCACCGATGACATCGAGCTCTACGGCGAAGCGAAGTACATCACCGAAGAGACCTTCGACCTCAGCCAGCCGACCTTCTTCGACATCGATCTGGTCGACTCCTACGGAGCGAGCTCGGCCAACCCGATCTACAGCGTCGCCAACTTCGACCTGCGCTGGACGGACAACGCCTTCCTGCCGCAGAACGTCAAGGACGCGATCCGCAACAACCAGCTGATCGCCTATTCGGCTCCGACGGATACGGCTCCGGGCGCCGCCCTCGGCGCGGTCAACGCGCCCTTGGCTCGCCACAGCCTGTTCGGCCCCGACCGGACCCAGGAGAACACGCGCGAGCTGCAACGTTATGTCGTGGGCCTGCGCGGCTCGCGTGACAGCCTCTGGTTCGTGAACAACCTCGACTGGGACATCGGCTACACCTACGGCGAGGTGGAGGTCGAAAACCGCGAACGCGGCGTGGATTCCCAGCGCTTCGCCCTTGCGGCCGACGCCATCGTCGACACCGCCGGCATCGTCAACGGCCGCCCCGGCGAGGTCGTCTGCCGCGTCCAGGTCCTGAACAAGCAGGGCGTGCCCAACGGCGCCCTCGACCAGGGCCCTGCCGGCCCCGGCGATCTGCGCGACACTCAGTACGGCCGCGACTCGATCAACCAGTGCGTCCCGCTGAACGTCTTCGGCAAGGGCAACCAGACGGCCGAGGCCCTGGCCTATGTCGACGCCGTCATCGGCGTGAAGGAACGCAACGAACAGGAACAGGCGATCGCGTCGGTGTCCGGCCAGTTGTGGGACTTCTGGGGCGCCGGTCCCCTGGGCGTGGCCCTGGGCGCCGAATATCGCCGCGAGGCGACCTCGGCCGTGGGTCGCGATCGTGACACCGCCGGTCGTCCGCTGCTGTTCCTGAACACGGGTCCGGACTTCCCCGAGGCGGAATACACGTCGGAAGAAGTCTTCGCCGAGGTCTCGGTGCCCCTGTTCCGCGACAGCGTGCTGGGCGAATATGCCGAACTCAGCGGCTCGTATCGCTATGCCGACTACTCGACCGTCGGCAACGTGGACGTCTATGGCGTCAACCTGGTCTACCGCCCGATCCCCGACATCGCGTTCAAGACCAGCTACAACACCTCGGTCCGGGTGCCTGACCTGGCGGAGAACTTCGCTCCGAACAGCCAGACCTTCCTGAACGATGTCGTCGATCCCTGCTCCACGGTGAACATCGCCGCGGTCAACGAGGCCGACATCCGTGCAAACCGGATCGCCAACTGCACCACCCTGGCCCAGGCTGCCGGCCTCAACTTCGACTTCGCCGGCGCCACCGCCACCAACACCGACGACTTCCGTCCGAACTACACCTCGGGCATTGCGGGCGTCTCAGGCGGCAACCCCAACCTGCAGCCGGAAGAATCCGACAGCTTCACCTTCTCGACGGTGCTGCGTCCGCGCTTCATCCCGAACTTCTCGCTGGTGCTCGACTATTACGAGATCCGGATCGACCAGGTGATCGCCTCGGTCTCTGCGGCGACGGCGGCAGCCAACTGCGTCAGCGGCGAATCGCTGAACGCAGCGGCCTGTTCCACCATCTTCCGCAACAACCCGGACATCCCGTTCGGCATCGGCGCGCCCGTCAACGATCCGATCGGCGGCTTCATTGAAGGCTCGATCAACTACGCGGCGCTCGAGACGCGCGGTCTGGACTTCACCGGCCGCTATCTGATGGACCTGGAAGAGATGACGGGCCGCAACCTGGGCCAGATCGACTACTCGCTCTCGGGTTCCTGGTTGATCGAACAGAACGAGTTCCTCAACGCCGATGACGCTTCCGATTTCACGGACCTGGCTTCGGGTCTGCAATACCCGCGTGTGCGCTTCAGCTCGTCGCTGACCTACACGCCCAACGAAATCTGGAGCGTGAACTGGACGGCTGACTGGCAGGCCGCCCAGGACATCACTGAACGCCGCGACTTCGTGAACAACGCCGACGCCCGCCTGGTGTCGGAGCTGGATACCGATACCTTCACCCGCCACGACTTCACCGTGCGCTACAATGTCCGCGAGGATCTGTCGGTCCGTGCGGGCGTGGTGAACGCGTTCGACGCGGAGCAGGCGCCCTATCTGGGCACCACCCTCTATTCCAACTTCGACCCTTACGGCCGCCGCTTCTTCATCGGCCTGAACTACCGCCCCTTCTAGGGCTCCATGAGTTGACGCAACTGGGGCGGCTCCACACGGAGCCGCCCCTTTTTTTGCTCCGGGTTCAAGACGGTGGGTTTCGCCTCCCGCGCCCGCCGACGCGAGCAGACCGACGATCCCTGGGTCCGACCGCCGCCAGGGTTGGCGAACGGCGACAAAGCGCCGCTTGTTCGCAAGCGCACAAACCTATATGCGACCGGTTCTCATTCACAGGTCGCTTTTGATGTTCCGTACCCTCGCCCTCTCCACCACCGCCCTCTGCCTGATCGCCGGCGCCGCCCAAGCCCAGACCGCGAACCAGACCCAGGCCGATCGGCTGGACGAGGTCGTGGTCACCGGCTCACAGGTCCGCATCGCCGCCCCCTATGCCGGCGGCCAGGTGGCGCGGGGCGCGCGGGTCGGCCTGTTCGGCACCCTGGGTCAGCTCGACACCCCCTTCGCCGTCACCGCCTACACCGAGGAACTGGCCCGCAACCAGCAGGCCCGCAGCGTCGCCGACGTGCTCCAGAACGACCCGGCCGTGCGCGTCTCCAAGGGCTTCGGCAACTTCCAGGAGCTCTACATCCTGCGCGGCTTCCCGATCTATTCGGACGACATGACCTACAACGGTCTCTACGGCATCCTGCCGCGTCAGTTCGTGGCCGCCGAGTTCCTGGAGCGGGTCGAGGTCTTCCACGGCGCGACGGCCTTCCTGAACGGCGCGGCCCCCGGCGGTTCGGCCATCGGCGGCAGCATCAACCTGACGCCAAAGCGCGCGGGCGATCAGCCCCTGACGCGCGGCACGGTCGGCCTCGAAGGGGGCGGCGAATGGTATGTCGCGGCCGACGTCGCCCGCCGCTTCGGCGCGGACGGTGAATACGGCCTTCGTCTCAACGCCGCCCGCCGCTCGGGCGAGAGCTCCATCGAGGATCAGGAACGCCACCTGGACGTCATCGGCCTGGGGATCGATCGTCGCGGCGACCGCGCCCGCTTCTCGGCCGATTTCGGCTATCAGGACCAGCGCATCGACGCCCCGCGCCCGACCGTGACCCCGACCGGCGCCGTCCCCGCCGCCCCGGACGCGTCGAAGAACTTCGCCCAGCCCTGGACCTATACCGACGAGACCCAGCTGTTCGGCGTCGCCCGTGGCGAGTTCGACTTCAGCGACACCGTCACCGCCTGGGCCGCCGTCGGCGGTCGTCACGGCGAGGAGGCCAACCGTCTGGCCAACCCGACAGCCCAGCCCAATGGCGTGACCTCGGCCTACCGCTTCGACAACGCGCGGGAGGACGACGTCTGGTCCGGCGACGTCGGCATCCGCGCCGAGCTGACCACCGGCGCGATCGATCACCGCATCGTCGCCTCGGCGTCGATGGTCCAGTCGCGCGAGAAGAACGCCTATGCCTTCTCGAACTTCGCCGGCTTCGCCTCGACCCTGACCGATCCGGTCTTCGTCGCCCCGCCGGCCGCCGACTTCTTCGTCGGCGGCGTCCTGTCGGACCCGCGCGAAGTGGGCCGCGTCGACTACGCCAGCCTGGCCTTCGCCGACATGCTCGGCTTCATGGACGGCCGCCTCCTGGTCACCCTCGGCGCCCGCTATCAGGAGATCGAGACCCAGGCCTTCGACTACAACACCGGCGCCCTGCTGACCGAATACACCAGCGACGCCGTCACCCCGGCCCTGGCCGTGGTCTACAAGGCGACGCCCCAGATCTCGCTCTACGCCAACTATGTCGAGGCCCTGATCCCCGGCCAGACGGCCCCGCTCAACACCCCCGGCGGCACCCAGATCACCAACCCCGGCGAGGTCTTGGAACCCTTCACGGGCGAGCAGGTCGAGGTCGGCATGAAG
Organism: Brevundimonas sp. FV1ye28; assembly: GCF_058681135.1. Classification (NCBI taxonomy): domain Bacteria; kingdom Pseudomonadati; phylum Pseudomonadota; class Alphaproteobacteria; order Caulobacterales; family Caulobacteraceae; genus Brevundimonas; species Brevundimonas sp. FV1ye28. The sequence continues at coordinate 1,900,269 of NZ_CM178731.1, forward strand.
TATGACGTGGGTCGCTTCGGCGGCTCGGTCAGCCTGTTCCGCACCACCCAGCAGAGCGCCTTCATCGAGAACAACCGCTTCGGCGCCAACGGCGAACAGCGCAACCAGGGTGTCGAGATCGCCTTCTTCGGCGAGCCGCGCGAGGGCCTGCGCCTGCTGGGCGGCTGGACCTATCTCGACGCCGAGCTGACCGACACGGCCACCGCCGCCCTGTCCGGCAAGACCCCGATCGGCGCGCCCGAGCTTCAGGGCAACCTCAATGTCGAGTGGGACGTGCCGCAGTTCGCCGGCCTGACCCTGGAAGGCCGCGCCGTCTATACGGGCGAGCAGGAGGTCGACGCACTGAACACGGTTCAGCTCGACAGCTGGACCCGGTTCGATGCCGGCGTCCGTTACGCCTTCGCGGTCTCGGGCCGCGAGCTCACCGCCCGCGCCCGCGTCGAGAACATCGCCGATGAGGATCAATGGGTCGCCGTCGGCGGCTATCCGGGCACCAACTATCTGTCGCTCGGCGCCCCGCGCACCCTGTCGGTCTCGATCTCGGCGGAGTTCTAGACCCGGTGAAGCCGTCGACGATCCGCGCCTGGTCCTGGACGCACAAATGGTCGAGCCTGGTTTCCACGCTCTTCCTGTTGATGCTGTGCGTCACGGGCCTGCCGCTGGTCTTCTCCCATGAGATCGACGAGCTCCTTCTCCAGGACCCCTGGCAGGCGGCAAGCCCGGACGGCCCGAAACTCGACCTCGACCAGGTCCTGACCACGGCGCTCGCCCGCCACCCCGGCGACGTCCCCGCCTTCATGAGCTTCGACGAGGACCGGCCGGTGGTGAACGTCACCTCGGCGCCGCCCGGCTCGACCGCCTATAATTTCCAGCCGATCGACCAGACCTCCGGCGACCCCGCCCCCCTCGTCTCCGGCCACCCGGTGATGGAGTTCATTCTCCAGCTTCACACCGACATGTTCCTGGGTCTGCCCGGCATGCTGTTCCTGGGACTGATGGGTCTGATGCTGGTGGTGGCGGTGGTGTCGGGCGTCGTCCTCTACGCCCCCTTCATGCGCCGCCTGCCGTTCGGGACCTTGCGCGTCGAGAAGGCCGCCCGTACCCGCTGGCTCGACTGGCACAACCTCTTGGGCGCGGTCACCGTCGCCTGGCTTCTGGTCGTCGGGGTGACCGGCATCGTCAACACCCTGGCCACACCCATCCTCGCCGTCTGGAAGCAGGATGCGCTCGCCGAGCTCGCCGCCGCCCACGCGGTGCCTGCGCCCCCGTCGGAGCGCGCCTCTCTGGACGCCGCCGTCGAGCGCGCGAAGCTGGCCCTGCCCGGCATGCAGCTTCAGTTCGTCGCCTTCCCCGGCACGGAATACACGACCGACCACCACTATGCGGTCTTCTTCCACGGCGACACGCCGCTGACGACGCATATGATCACCCCGGCCCTGATCGACATCCGTACCGGCGAACTGGCGGCCGTCGCCCCCATGCCCTGGTATGTGAAGACCCTCAGCCTGTCCCAGCCGCTCCACTTCGGCGACTACGGCGGGTTGGCGCTGAAGATCCTCTGGGCCCTGCTGGACCTCGCGACGATCGTGCTCCTCGGCTCCGGCCTCTATCTATGGCTGGCGAAGAAGAAGCCGCGCCGATGAACAGCCACCACACCCTCTGGATCATTTTTCGCTGGCCGCTGCTGCTCGCCGTTCTCAGCCTGACCGGTCTGGTCGGAGCCCTGCTGACGGACGGCGCATGGGACTGGATCTTCGCCGCCATGATCGCGACCAGCGTGGCCACGGTCGTCTGGGCACGCATGCGAGCGACGTCCTAAGCCACCGCGAACGTCGGCGCAGCCAGGCTCAGCTGCCGGTCTCCCACAGCCTCACCTGCGAAGAACCGCACGAGCATCGACTGCACCTCGGGATGGGATTCCCAGACATTGTGGCCGGCGTTCTCGACGATCACCCGCGACTTCACGCTGAACTGCTCGGCCACCTCGTCCTGTTCCTCCAGCACCGTGCGGCCGTCCAGCGTCCCCGATACCAGCAGGGCCGGAACCCTTGTCTCCAGCGGCGCACGGAAGCCCTCGTCTAGACCGAAGCCCGGTATGGCACCCAGCAGATGCGGCATGGGGAAGTTCAGCGCGTCGCCCAGCACCGCCGTCCGCGCCTCCCGCTCCACCAGGGCCAGCCGCGCCGGCGAAATCCCCGACGCCAGATCCATGGCCACCGGCATCCCCCTCACGCTGAACAAGCCGGCCGGGTCACCGAAGAAGCGCGCCATGCCCGAGGTGTCGCCCGCGTCTAGCGCACGATACAGGCCCGGCAGCAGGGACAGCGTCGGCGGATTGGCGATCAGTCCCCCCGCCAGATACTGCACCCCGAACGCGCCCAGCTTCAGATCGACCGGCCCACCTTCGCCCGGCAGGGTCAGGGTCGCCGGCTCGGCCTCCAACCGCTCGTGCACGCGCCGCATCAGGGCAGGCAGATCCGGCACCGCCGCCCGCGCGACCGGGTCGGCGTCCAGCAACCGGTCCACCCTCGCCAGATAGGCGTCGTTGCACGCCGGCCGTTTCACCGTCTGGTCCTGCCCTTCCAGGCTGGCCAGGGCCACCCGACCGATCCGGTCGCCGTGCCGCTTCAGGATCGACAGTGCCAGATGCGAGCCATAGCTGATGCCCCACAGGTTGATCGCCTCGGCGCCCAGGTGACGCCGCAGGTCTTCCACGTCGTCTGCGCTCTGTTCGGTGGTGTATCCGGTCATGGCCACACCGGCGCGGGTCCAGTCCGCCCAGGCTTGGGTGAACTCGGCGCCGAGACGATCGGTCAGGCCTTCGCGGGTCAGGGCGGGCCAGGGTCCGACCGGCGCGGGCCGCGCGGGGATGGCGTTCGACAACCCCGTTCCCCGCTGGTCGAAGGCGATGACGTCCGCCACCTCGCGCAGCGCCATGAAGATCGGAAAGCGCGGCCCGGTCGCCGCCCCTGTGGCCTCGCCTCCGGGGCCGCCCGCCAGATAGACGATGGGCGGTCCGGGCCGCGCCGCGGTCGAGGCGAACTTCACATAGCCCAGCCGGATCCACCGCGACCTCGGGTCGTTGCGATCCTCCGGCACGTCGAAATAGCCGCGCACGGCTTCGACCTCCTGTCCGCTGCGGGCGGTGAAGCGGAACGGCCCGGCGGGCAAGGTTTCCTGGGCCCACGCCGCGCGAGGCAGGGTCAGGGCGGGAACGGCCAGGCTCGCGGCGGCGAGAAGCGATCGACGGCTCAGGTATAGGTGTTTCATGGCTTCACCTTGCCCGGCTTCGCACGGCCTGTCCGACCGGCTCGGCGAACGGCGCCGCTGGATCGGCGAACGGTGGCGCGCTCCGGTGAACGGCACGGTACAGTCTCGCCATGTGGCGAATCCTGATCATCGCTTGGCTTGTGGCCTGGTCGCCGACCGAAGGGCGGACCCAGCCTTGGCAACCCTCGTCGGCGTGGGAGACCTGTTCCGGCACGATGAGCGCCGACGGCCCGACCTTGCGCGACTGTCGCCCGCTCAGCGGCGTCATCGATCCTCAGGGCCGCGAACTCTGGCTGCGTTCGGCCCTGTCCCGCCCGTCCGGCGACGGGCCTCAGGCCTTCTACATCGGCGGCGTCGCCTCGTCCGAGGTCTGGCTGAACGGACGGCGTCTGGGCGCCAACGGCCGGCCCGGGGCTTCGGCTGAGGCTGAAACGCCGGGTCGTTTCCAGATCGCCTTCCCGATCCCCGACACCGCCTGGCGGGCACAGGACAATGTCGTGGTCGTCCGCATGTCGTCCTTCCACGGGGCCTTGCGTTTGGATCACCCTGTGGGCGACCTGTTCGTCGCGCCCTATCCGCTGCCGTCGTCGACCGCCCTGCTCGCCCTGACCTTCGTCGCGGCCGGCGCCCTGTTCGCCGCCGCCTTCGGCTTCGGGGTGATCCACGGCCTGCGACGAACGACCTCCAGCCTGATCCTGGCCCTGATCGCCGGGGTCGCGGGACTGCAGGCCATACTCGAAAGCCTGCGATCCCTTGTCGCCTATCCCTACCCGGTCCACGCCTGGCGGCTGGTCGGCATCTGGGGCCTGGCCGCCGCCTTCTCGATCCTGCTGGTCACCTATGTGGTCTTGCGATTCTGGCCCAAGGCCCGCCGTCCCGTGATCGGCGTCGCGACGCTCGCCATCGGCCTCAGCGTCTTCGCGCCCGGCTTCGACCTCAAGACCGGCGTCGCCCTGACGACCGGCGTCGCCGTTTCCGCCCTGGTGACGATCGTCGCCGTCTATCGGCGCCGCCCGGCCGCGCGCCTGACCCTGGCCTGGCTCGCCGTCTTCCTGGGAATCGCCGTCGCCTTTCCCGAGTGGCTGGTGGACCTGTCCTACTTCCTCCTGGTGGCGACCTTCATCCTGCCGCTCCTGATGACCGAGGTCGTCCGCCTCGGCCGCGACGACCGCAAGCGCGAGGACGCGCTGACCGTTGCGGCCTCGCATCCCGACTGCCTGACCGTCGCCTCGGCGCGCGGCGTCGAACGCGTTTCGGTGAAGCAGATCGTCGCCGTGATCGGCGCCGACGACTATGTCGAGCTGAGGCTGTCGGGCGGACGCAGCCTGCTGTACGCCGCGCGCCTCGACCGGCTCGAGGCCGAACTTCCACCCCGCTTCTTCCGGGCGCATCGCTCCGCAATCGCTAACGTGGAGCGGGTTCGAGCCATGGAGCGGCACGGCGGCGGCTGGCGTCTGGTCATGGACGAAGGTCCACCCCTGCCGATCAGCCGCGCCCGCGTCAGCGCCGTGCGGGGCAGGATCGACGACGCCGGCGCGCCCGAAGCCGCGCGGACCTGAGCGACCGCGACAGGCCGGTCAGCGCACCGTCGTGACCCGCACGTCGCCGGTCTTGCCGCGCGGCATCAGCACCGTTCCCTCGCCGATCCGCTCGAAGATCAGATCGACGCGCGAGGTCCCGACGGCGAGGTTCGACACCGTCAGTCGATCCACCCCCGTCGGCAGGGTCGGGTTGTTGACCGACACCACCCCCTCCAGCGCATCGACGTCCACGCCGAGCGCCGCCTGGATCATCAGGAAGGCCGATCCCGCCGCCCAGGCCTGGGGCAGGCAGGCGACCGGATAGGCGATCGGCCCCTCGCCCGGCTCCCGCTCGAAGCCGCAGAACAGTTCCGGCAACCGCATGTGGAAATGGCTGGCGGCCGTATAGATCTCGCCCAGGATCATCGACACCGCGGCCCGCTCGCCGTAGCGCGCCATGCCCGCCACCCCCAGGGAGGTGTCATGCGGCCAGACCGAGCCGTTGTGATAGCTCATCGGATTGAACCGAGCCTGCCCCTTGGCCAGGGTCCTTAGGCCCCAGCCGCTGCGGAACTCGCTCGACAGCAGCCGTTGCGTCACCCGCGCCGCCCGCTCCGCCGACGGCAGGCCGGTGAACAGCAGATGGCCCGCGTTCGATCCGATCGACCGGCACTGCTCCCCGTCGCCGTCCAGGGCGATGGCGTAGAAGCCCTCGTCCTCCATCCAAAACTTTTCCTCGACCAGGAAGCGGACCTCGTGGGCCTTCTCCTCCCAGGCCTGCGCCCGTGCATCGCCCAGCCGCGCAGCCAGATCGGCCATCGCCAGCCAGGCCGCATAGGCATAGCCCTGCACCTCCAACAGCGCGATCGGCCCCTTGGGGAACCGCCCGTCGCGGTGGAAGATCGAGTCCTCTGAGTCCTTCCAGCCCTGGTTCGACAGCCCCGTCTCGGCCGCCCGCGCATAGTCGATCAGCCCGTCGCCGTTACTGTCGCCATAGTCCCGCATCCACTCCGTCGCCGCGACCAGATTGGGCCAAAGCGCGCGGATCAGCTCCAGATCGCCGGTCCGCTTCGCATAGGCGCCGGCCAGGGCGACGAACAGACAAGTCGTGTCGACACCGCCGTAATAGAGGCCGAACGGCACCTCGTGCAGGGCGCTCATCTCGCCGCCGCGCGTCTCGTGCATGATCTTGCCGGGTTGGCTGTCGCGGAAGGCCGAGACCTCCGTCGCCTGTCGCGACGCCAGATAGGTCAGCACCCCCCGCGCCAGAGACGGATCGAGCCACAGCATCTGCCAGGCGCTGAGAATCCCGTCCCGCCCGAACGGCGTCGAGAACCACGGCGTCCCCGCGTAAGGATAGGGCCCGGTCGGCAGGTCGGTTGTCAACAGCGCCATGTCCGCCCGCGACTGATCCAGCCACGCGTTGAATAGGGGGCTCCGCGGCCCCCGCAGAGACGCCCCGCGCCGTCGTCGGCGCCGCATCGAAAGCCGGGCCTGCAGCGCGCTGTGCCGCCACCGTGCCGCGTCGGGCGCCTCGCACGCGTCTGCTCCGCACTCGATGTAGAGATCGACCGACTTGCCGGTCGGCAGGCTGAACATGAACTCGGCTCGCGTCCCAGTCAGCCGCGCCGGCGGCTCCGAGAACGACAGGCAGCTGGTCCGGTCCACGCCGTCCAGCCCGGTATAGCGGAACTGCACCCGCCGCCCGTCGTGCGTCGGCGTGTGCAGGGTTCCATGCTTGTCCCGCAGCGTCCCCCGCACCTGGAAGATGTCGGCGAAGTCCGCCCCGAAGTCGAAGGCCAGCGGCAGCAGCACGTCCTCGATGCCGTGGTTCGACATCCGCACCCGCTCGAACATCCGCTGGTCCCACAGGAACCGGCGGCGCTCGATATGCAGCACTCCCGCCGGCGCCGAGCGTCCGCCCATGGGCGGCAGGGGCCGGTTGGTCGAATGGGCGGTGAAGAAGACATTGTCGCGCGACACCCCGGAGCTCAGCCGCGACGGCCGCGCCAGTCCCGCCGTCATCACGAACCGCGACAACAGCCGCGTGTCCCTGTCGAACAGGCCGTCCGCCCCGCCCTTCAGGTCGCCCCAGCCGTCCGCCACCAGGAAGGTGTCGCCGTCCTTCAGCGCCTGAAGCGTCTCCAGCGTGCCGCTGTCACTGACCTCGGCGGCCGTTGTCTGGACCGAATAGGCGTCGTCCATGGGATCTCCGCGAGGCGGCTGAAGGTTGACCTGACCGTCCACCCGGAATGCGGCGCTGACAGGCCGCTTGCCGGTCTAATGTTCGACAACGGCAAGGGTTCAGCCTGGATCACCCGACGGCGAAGGCGCGGTCCTCCTCCAGCGGCCGGATCGGCGTCACCACCTCGTCCAGCACCACCTCCGCGAACGGCTTCCTGGCCAGCAGGTCGCCATAGACATCCAGATACCGCCGCGCCATCGCCGTGGCCGAGAACCTCAGTTCGAACCGCGCCCGGATCGCCTCGCGGTCCAGGCTGGTCGCGCGACCGGCGGCGGCCACGGCCTGTTCCAGCGTGTCCACCAGAAAGCCCGTCGCCCCGTCCTCGATGACCTCGGTCGTCGACCCGCAGCGGAAGGCGACCACCGGCGTCCCGCACGCCATCGCCTCGATCATCACCAGGCCGAACGGCTCGGGCCAGTCGATGGGGAACAGGAGCGCATCGGCCCCGCCCAGGAACTCCGACTTCTGATGGTCCCCGATCTCGCCGATGAACTCGATCAGGGGATTGCCCTCGATCATCGGCTTGATCTTCGTCTCCCAATAGACCTTGTCGGCGGCGTCCACCTTGGCCGCCATCTTCAGCTTCCGACCCAGCTTGGTCGCGATCTCGATGGCCCGGTCCGGCCGCTTCTCGGGCGATATCCGCCCCAGGAAGGCCAGATACCCCTCCGACTTGGGCGAATAGACATACTGTTCGGCCGGCATCCCGTGATGCACCGTCGCCTTCCAGTTCGCAAAGGCCAGCGGCCGGCGCTGATCGTCCGAGATCGACACCAGGCCGAACTCGGGCCACCGCTCATAGACCCCCGCCAGGTCCTTCATGTCCAGCCGCCCGTGCAGGGTCGTCAGCGTCTTGTTCGCGATCCGCTGGAAGAAGGGGAAATGGATCATGTCGGTGTGGAAATGGATGACGTCGAACTCGTCCGCCCGCTTCAGCACTTCCGCCAGCATGGTCATGTGCGAGGCCAGATCGGACTTCAGCGCCGCCGGATCCAGCCGGATCGCCTGATCCCGCACCGGCACCAGCCGCGCCTTGGTCTGGGCATCGGCCGAGGCGAACAGGGTCACATCATGCCCCAGATCGACCAGCGCGTCGGTCAGATGCGCCACCACCCGCTCGGTGCCGCCATAGAGCTTCGGAGGAACGGCCTCGTACAGCGGGGTGACCTGGGCGATCTTCATGATGTCTGTGCTCCGACCCGATCGTCCGGGCCGTAGGGATCAATGATATTGCAGGTGCGAAGTTCCTGTGTCGGGTGGCGGGCATAAGGGTGTCGAGCGACAATCCAATCCGTTGGCCCAGCTTTGCGTATCGCCGATTTTTGGCCTTTCGCTGACGTGCCGAAGGTCTGTTTCAGTCAACGGCTCACCGCCAGGTCACTGCAACCTAGGTACGAAGTGGAATGTTCGAGATCGCAATCTTCGTGTGCGGATCGGGCACACCAGCACGCACAAGCGCCATGTAGAGCGCGTCGAACAGGACCATAGGGTACTGAGTAGGGCCAATTATGATCCGGTTTAGAACATCGGGAAGACTGATCCCTCTTATGCCCAGCGGCTCGTTGTCCTTGAGTGGCAGCTTGTAGAGCCGCTGTGGCACACCGTTGACGGAGCGAAGCTCTCGCTTAATGGCATTATTCGCATTGAAGACGTCGTCGTCGAAACCTTCGCCAGTCGGATCGGCACTATAGGTAATTCGCCACTCGCGCTCCTCCCGGAAGCCAGGATGTTTGCAGGATAGGCTCGACATGTGGATGGACCGCCTCAGTTCCTCTTCGAATAATCCGTTAGGGATCTGGCGAATGGCTTCGATATTGTCGATGATCCTCGAAAGAAGGCGTTCCCATTCAATCCCAAACTCTTGTGGGCCGCCGTAGAACACCGGCGCGGAGTAGGCGTTCAGATCCAACTCCCCAAAGAATGGCTCTTGTTTGAATACTAGGGCGATGCCGCCCGCATTCCCATACGCGCGCCACATCGAAAGCCGTCCAAAGGTATACTCGGAATCGTTGATGACCACCCCTGGGCCGACGTACTCGGGGCCATGTTCTGAGATCGAGATCAGATAAGTGTGCGAGCGTCGGAGCGGGGCGCTCTGGTCGAAATAGGAGGCAATGTCGGCGTGCAGGCCCTTTCGGACGAGGTCCAACACCTGTTCGGAACGATGCCGAGTCTCGTTGTCCTGATACAGGACGTACTTGAAGCACTCTTCGCCATGAGCGATCTCCGACCAATCGTTCATGATGGCGCTGTTTCGCAGCCAGACTTCTGCATTCGAGATAATCGATAAGGCAGCTTCAGCCGAGGTGTAGTGGACGAACTCTCGGCATTCCCGCTGAGCCTTCGCAATCCGAGCTTGGCCGTAGCCATAAACGACCGCGTTAATGAGGGTGATTTGCTCTTCTTCAGTCATCACTCAGTGTTAGCTGTGCAATGATGTCGGCGACAGCGGGCATCACCCCGTGCCCAACGGAACCTTCGCCGCCAAACGGGCGGCCTGACCTACCAACTGCGCGGCGGCCGGATATCCAGCGGCTTCAGCGTCCCGTCTTCCTCCCAATAGTGGCCCGCCCAGCCGCCGCTGACGCCCTGTTCGAAATCATGCCGGGCGATCTCGGGCCCTAGGTTCGCAGCCCGCCAGTGATAGGCCGCGTGGCCGAAGGCGGAGGTGATGCCGTAGCCGGTGTCGCCCAACATGGCCTCGGCGTTCTTCACCGCCATCTCGAGGGAAAGTCTTTCAAGGGCGTCATAGTCGAAGGGATCGGGTTCGGGCTCCTCGTCGTAAGCGGCCGTGGCCTCCAGCGTCTGCGCCAGCCCCTGCACCGCCTTGAGCAGGCTCAGCGCCTCGGCCCCCCGTCCGGCGGCGATCAGGGCGGCGGCATGCCGAATGCCTGCGGCGTTCGCCTCGTCCGGGTCGATGTCGGGCAACGCCTGATGCGGCGCGGCTGCGATAGGGTCGGCGCGGCCGGCCAGACGCAGATCCTCAGCTGCTGCTTCCGTCGCCTCGCCCGCCATCGCGGCCTTCCTGGTCCAGCCCTCGGAATGGGCGCGGTACCTCAGATTGCCGTAACCGACGTCGAACCGTCGCGCGACCGAGGCCGCCGGTTCGCCGGCCAGATAGGCCTCCCTGACCCTGTCCCACACCGCCTGGGACCGCTGCTTGATCTCGCGTCTCTCTGTCATGGACGCACCATGGACCGACGTTACGTCAGAATCGGTCGGAGGCGCTGGCGGGTTTGGTCAGACTGGCGTGGGGGATTGGTCGGTTTGGCGATCCATCTCCCTCTCCCTGCGGGAGAGGGCTTGAACGCCTGAGAGCGTCAGCGATCAGACTTGCGTGAAAGGGTGAGGGGTCGGCGGCCCAGTCGGCGTGAGCCGTCGCACGGACACGGCTCACGCCGACTTCAATGCCAGCCCCTCACCCTTTCGGCTGAAGGCGCATCGCTCCGCTCTGCGAGCCTCAAGCCCTCTCCCACCGGGAGAGGGGAAAGAAAAAAGGCCGCCCCCTTTCGGAAGCGGCCCTGTTGCCTGTTGCCTAACCTCAGCTGTCCAGGAAGCTCCGCAGCTTCCGCGACCGCGAGGGATGCTTCAGCTTGCGCAGGGCCTTGGCCTCGATCTGACGGATGCGTTCGCGGGTGACCGAGAACTGCTGACCGACCTCTTCCAGGGTGTGGTCGGTGTTCATGCCGATGCCGAAGCGCATACGCAGGACGCGTTCCTCGCGCGGCGTCAGGGACGCCAGCACGCGGGTGGTGGTTTCGCGCAGGTTGGACTGGATGGCCGCGTCGATGGGCAGGATCGCGTTCTTGTCCTCGATGAAGTCGCCCAGGTGCGAATCCTCCTCGTCGCCGATCGGGGTCTCGAGGCTGATCGGCTCCTTGGCGATCTTCAGGACCTTGCGGACCTTCTCCAGCGGCATGGCCAGCTTTTCGGCCAGCTCTTCCGGGGTCGGCTCGCGGCCGATCTCGTGCAGCATCTGACGGCTGGTGCGGACGATCTTGTTGATCGTCTCGATCATGTGCACCGGGATGCGGATGGTCCGCGCCTGGTCGGCGATGGACCGCGTGATCGCCTGACGGATCCACCAGGTGGCGTAGGTCGAGAACTTGTAGCCGCGACGGTACTCGAACTTGTCGACCGCCTTCATCAGGCCGATGTTGCCCTCCTGGATCAGGTCCAGGAACTGCAGGCCGCGGTTCGTGTACTTTTTCGCGATGGAGATCACGAGGCGCAGGTTGGCCTCGACCATTTCCTTCTTGGCCTGACGGGCTTCGCGTTCGCCCTTCTGGACGGTCTGGACGATGCGGCGATAGTCGTCGATCGGCAGGCCGGCCTCGGTCGCGACGGCGGCGACGTCTGCGCGGATCGTGGCGATCTGGGTCGACTGGTCGTCGCTGAACTTGGTCCAGCGGACACCCATCTCCTTGACCGTTTCCGACCAGTTGGGGTCGAGCTCGCGGGTGAAATAGGCCTTCAGGAACTCGGGGCGCGAGATACCGTAGCTGTCGGCCATGCGCAGCAGGCGGCCTTCCAGGCCGATCAGCCGCTTGTTGATCGCATACAGCTGCTCGACCAGGGCCTCGATGCGGTTGTTATTCAGCTTCAGCGTCTTCAGCCGGCCCGAGATGGCCGCCGACAGGGTCTCATAGGCCTTCCGGTCCTTGGCGCTCAGGTCCTCGCCCTTCAGGCGCGTATCGACCAGCTTCTCCTGCAGCTTCCTGAACGCGTCGAAGTCCGAAGCGATGGCGTCCAGCGTCTCCATGACCCCGTCGCGCAGCTCCGCCTCCAGCGCCGAGATCGACATCCCTCCGCCGTCGTCGAAGTCTTCGTCCTCCTCATCCTGCTCGGCCTTTTCCGCCTCTGCAGCCTCTGCCGAACCGGGCTCGGGCTCGGGCTTCGGCGGAACGGGCTGGCCGGGGATCGGGGGCTGGGGCTGGTTGTGCGGCAGGGAGGACGGGTTCAGCACGCCGTAGGTGGCGTCCAGGTCGATGACCTCGCGCAGCAGGATGCGGTTGTTGGCCAGCTCGTCGCGCCAGACCATGATGGCCTCGAACGTCAGGGCGCTTTCGCACAGGCCCGAGATCATCGCGTCGCGACCGGCCTCGATCCGCTTGGCGATGGCGATCTCGCCCTCGCGGCTCAGCAGTTCGACCGAGCCCATCTCGCGCAGGTACATGCGCACGGGGTCGTCGGTACGGTCATAGGTCGGCTTGGCATCGCCCTCGGTGACCGAGGTCTCGGCGCGCTCAGCGACTTCACCGCCGGTCGTCTCCGCCGCGTCTTCCTCGGCCTCGACGACATTGACGCCCATTTCGGACAGCATCGCCAGCGTATCTTCGATCGCATCCGGCGTGACTTCTTCGGACGGCAGAACCTTGTTCAGCTCCTCCATCGTCACATAGCCGCGCGCCTTCGCCTGCTTGATGAATTTCTTGACCCCGGCGTCGGTCAGATCGAGCAGCGGCCCATCGGCGGTGGTTGCTTCGGGCTGTTCCTGCGTATCGGTCATTCAGTCAAACTCTCCGGCCTCAGGGCGGGCGGCGCCCCTTGGTAAATTTGCAACAGTCGGTCGGAAAGAGAACGCATAGCGCGCGAGTTCGTTACGAACCCGCCTCATCGTCCCAAATCGTCCCGGTCTTGATGGCTCGGCGCAATCCATCACGCTCCGCCTTCAGACGACTGAAGGCGGATGCGTCGAAGGCATGATCCGCCCCCGACTTCGCTGACGCCAGCGCCGCGTCCAGGCCCGCGACGCGGGTCAGGGCGTCGAAGCCTTGCGACCACCGGACCCTTGCTTCGGCGAGGGGCGCATTCGCGGCCAGGAAAGGCGCGCCGGACTTTGCCGCCGCCTTCTCGACCTCGCGCACTAAAGCATCGTGTCCGGAGGTCGCGAAATGGCGACGCAGCGCCGCAGAGTCAAGCGTCTGCCTTCTCGAAACCAACTAAATGGCCTTCCTCTATTCTCGCCAGTTCGTCCCGGACATAATGGACCGGCGCAGCGCGTCGCGTTCTCCTTTTAGGCGAGCGAAGACCTCTGACCCGGTGCCCTCGCCCAAAGCACTCATCGCTGCTTGGACTTCATTATTCAGCGCAAGCAGGTGAGACATCGCCTCATAAGCCTCTAGCCACACGGCACGGGCTTCTGAAATTTCCATTGTTGCATTCAGAAAGCGTGCTTTTGATTTTGCAGCAGCACGATCAATTTCAGCGAGCAAGTCTTCGAACCCCGCTGAAATAAGTCGGTGACGAAGAACAGCGCTGTTGGACACAGCACCAGAGAAACGCAGCCGAACGAGTTCGTTCGCCAATCCTTCGAGCGATGGGTCGCCGAATCCGTGCTTTGAAATTTCTTCCAGATAGTCGTCTATCCGGTCGGGATCTTCGATCGCCCCGTGGGCTAGCGCGGCTGGTAGTGGCTCGAGAGATCTACTCAGCGCGTGCATAGCCGAAGCGCCCTCCGCGGTTTGGCCGAGCTTCGGCGGCGGGCCCGGCCGCCAGCGTCCGCCAGTGCTAGACTGTGGGTTTCCGACTAATCCTCGCGGCCTAGCAGGGAACAAGGCGTCGAAGCGGTCGAACAGTTCCCGGCGATACTGTTCGGCCAGGTCCTTGTCCTGGATGGCGGCGGCGGCTGCCCGCAGCCGGCCCTTCAGCCCAGCGCGACGCTCGGGCGTATCCAGCGGCTCCGCCTCGGCTTCCCGATGGAAAAGGACCTCGGCGAAGGTCCGGGTCTCCTGCATCGCTTGCCTCAGCGCCGGGACGCCCTTGTCACGCAGGATGTCGTCGGGGTCCTGCCCCCCTTCCAGCAGGGCGAAGCGGAACGACCGGCCGGGCTTCAGTAGCGGCAGGGCGCGTTCGATGGCGCGATAGGCCGCGCGCTGGCCAGCTCCGTCGCCGTCGAAACAGAGGACCGGCTCGGAGGAGACCCGCCACAGCAAGGCCATCTGATCCTCGGTCAGGGCCGTGCCCATCGGCGCCACGGCCGGCAGGCCCGCACGCTGGCAGGCGATCACGTCCATATAGCCCTCGACCACGATCACGGCCTGGGTCGATTTGGATTCCGCACCCAGGATGCGCCGCGCCTCGGGCAGGCCGTAGAGGGTGGCGCCCTTGTGGAAGAGGGGGCTTTCCGGACCGTTCAGATATTTGGCCCGGTCGTCCGGGTTCATGGCCCGACCGCCGAAGCTGACCAGACGCCCGCGCGCATCCAGGATCGGGAACATGAGCCGGTCGCGGAACCGGTCGTAGGGCGCACCGCCCCCTTCGGGCGAGATCAGCATCCCCATCTCGACCAGATCGCCCGGCTTGGCGCCGCGTTGGACCAGGGCCGCCTTCAGCCCCTCGCGGTCGTTCGGCGCATAGCCCAGACCGAAGCGCTCCCACTGATCCTCAGGCAGGCCGCGTCGTTCGAGATACTCGCGCGCCGCCTTGCCGGTGGACCGACGCAGGTTCGCCGCGAACCATTTCTGGGCCAGGTCCATCCAGTCGGAAAGGCCCTGCTTCTTGGCCTCGCGCTCGGCCGCCTGCGGGTCCTCGACCGGCATCTGCATCCCGGCCTCGGCGGCCAGCCGCTCGACGGCTTCGGGAAAGCTCAGCCTCTCCGTCTCCTGCAGGAAGGAGATGACGTCCCCGTGCTTGCCCGAGCTGAAATCGTGGAAGAAGCCCTTGTCGTCGTTGACGAAGAAGGACGGCGACTTCTCCTTTGAGAACGGCGACAGCCCCACCCACTCGCGTCCCTGACGCTTGAGCTTCACCGACCGGCCGATCACGTCGGACGGGCGAAGGCGGGCCTTCAGTTCCTCAAGGAAGCGGTCATCGAAACGCACCCGCCCCCTATAGCGCGCGAGACGGCCAGTGCGCGGTTAACCAATCATTAACCAAGAAGGCGAAACCTCGACCATAACATCATGTTTTGGTTGGACATTTTTCGGTCCAAATACGGAACTATCCACAGACGACAGGGTTAATCCACTGTTACTCCGGCGCAGAAGCACCGCCCCATCCTTTCAGCCAGAGCCGTTCCCATGTTCATCGCCATCGCCCGACCGGCGGTCGAGCCCATTGGACCCGATCCCGTCGCCACCCCCTACGCACCGGTCGTGCACGACCTCAGCCCGCGCGCGCTCCACGCCCGCCTCCTGGCCAACGCCGCCCAGCGCCGCCTGCGCGGGATGGAGCGGAAACAGGCAGACCGACCCGAAGATGCCGACTATTGGCTGCACGCCGCGCCCGTGGCCGTGAAGAAGGCCTGCGCGCTTCGCGAAGAAAAGAGCTTCGCCCCCTTGCCCTGAGGCCCGGCGGCACTGCCATGCCGTGTTTAGGATTTTATTCGGACCGCCCTCTTGCGTCCGGTGATCCGGCGCCCATCTTCGTTGTCGGGTCTTTGACAGTCGAAAAAAGGGTGCGCCGATAGCCGCACATCGTCGTCATGCGAGCCGCGCGGATTTCGTCCGTTTCGTCCGTTTTGTCCGCTTTTTTTCGTCCGGACCGATCGGACGAAACTCCCCATCGGTCTGACTCAGCGCGGCTCGGGCAACCGTCGCAGTATTGAATCCCTCAGTTTTCGCCACCGATGGCCGGCACCCTTGGGCCGAACCCGCTCCCTGACTTCCAGCCCCTGCCCCCAGCGCTCGTGCATGGCGGCGGCGAGATGCGGGTGACGATCATGCTGATGGACGACGGCGCTGATCGAGCCGTCGGGATTGACGACCTGTCCGTCTTCGAGACCCAGGGTGTCGCCGGGCGTCAGGCCGATGGTGGCGACCCGGCCGTAGTTCTCGCGCACCTCGGCCTTCAGCAGGCCCATGTGGATCGCGATGTTGCAGGCCGCCTGATCCGCCCCGAACGCGCCGCCGAACTCCGAACGGGGCACCGCCGCCAGCATCAGGACCATGCGGCAGAAGCGGACGACCTCCGCCCTTGGCCCCATGACCGTGCCGACGCAGATCGCCGGCGCCGGCGCCAGGGCCTCGGCCATCGCCTCGCCGACCAGGGCGCGCAGGTATTTCATGTTGAAGGCGTGATCGCCCAGGCGGTCGCCCTCGACGAAGACCTCCAGGCCCGTCGGCTGCGGGGTGAAGGGGGGCTTCTGGAACAGCACGTCGCGGACGTCGGTGATCAAGACGCTGCGGATATCGGCCCGTTCCGCCAGATAACGATCAAAGGCCGCGAACCGGCCCATGACGGCATGGGGTTCCCACCCGTCGATCCTGGCCGGCGTCAGCATCCGGACCCGGTGCTGGTCGAACAGGGCCCGCACATCGGCCCGATCATCGACCACCAGAGCGATCTGGCCGTCGAACACCGCCCGCAACGATCGCACGAAGGGGGCGATGTCGTGGGCGTCGTAGCCGGTGGCGTAGCCCAGCACCGCATCCACGGTCCCGCCCTCCGCCTCGACCGGTTTCGCCCGCGTTGTCAGCGCCGCGCCCAGCCAGCCCAGATAGGCCGATGACGCGGCCGCCCCGCTCATCTCAGGCCTTCATCAGGTCGCTGAAACGGTCGAACAGATAGAGGCTGTCGGTCGGTCCCGGAGAGGCTTCGGGGTGGTGCTGGACGCTAAACACCGGGCGGTCCTTCAACTGGATGCCGCAGTTGGTGCCGTCGAACAGGCTGACATGGGTCTCCTCGACCGCGTCCGGCAGGCTGTCGCGGTCGACGGTGAAGCCATGGTTCATCGACACGATCTCGACCTTGCCGGTCGTCAGATCCTTCACCGGATGGTTCGCGCCGTGGTGACCCTGATCCATCTTCACGGTCCTGGCGCCCAGGGCCAGCGCCAGCATCTGATGGCCCAGGCAGATGCCGAAGACGGGCTTGCCGCTCTCCACCAGCTTCTTGATCTCGGGCACCGCATACTCGCCCGTCGCCGCCGGATCGCCCGGCCCGTTGGACAGGACGACGCCGTCAGGGCTGCGCGCCAGGATCTCCTCGGCGGTCGTCGTCGCCGGAACGACGGTGATCTTGGCGCCTGTCGAGGCCAGGGCCCGAAGGATGTTTCGCTTCACGCCGTAGTCGACGACCACCACATTCTTGCGGCCCTCGGTCTTCGGGTGACCTTCCGGCCATTCCCACAGGCCCTCGTTCCATTCGAACGCCTGCAGCGTCGAGGCGGGCTTGGCGAGGTCGAGGCCCACCAGCCCCGTCCACTCGCGCGCCTGGACGACCAGGGCGTCGAGGTCGAACCTGCCTTCGGGATCATGGGCGATGACGGCGTGGGGCGCGCCGTGGTCGCGAATCCGCTGGGTCAGGGCGCGGGTGTCGATCCCCGCCAGCCCGACGACGCCGCGGCGCTTCATCCAGACGTCGAAGCTGGCGTCGGAGCGATAGTTGGCCGGGTCGGTCGGCAGGTCGCGGAAGATCGCGCCCCGCGCCGAGGTGTCGGACCCGCCGCCCATCTGTTCGATGTCTTCGACGTTCGTGCCGGTGTTGCCGACATGCGGGAAGGTGAAGGCCAGGATCTGGCTCATGTAGGACGGGTCGGTCAGGATCTCCTGATACCCGGTCATGGCGGTGTTGAAGACCACCTCGCCGAGCGCAGAACCGGCCGCGCCGACCCCTATGCCCTGGAAGATCGTGCCATCGGCAAGAACGAGGACGCCGGTCGCGCCGGGAAGAAGCTGTGCGGTCATGGAGCGCCTCATAGCACCGAATCCCGGCGCTCAAACGGCGGCGTGACTAAAGCGATGCCGTCTCCGGGTCAACGCGCTCGACTGAAGCGTGAGCTAGGCGGGTATTCGCGCCCCGTCCCAGGCGAAGACCCCGCCGCTGTCGGAGGGGGTCAGAGAATTCAGAACCGCCAGCATCCGCTCGGCGGAATAGGCGGGCGTGAACAGCTTTTCCGGCCGCACGCCCCGCTGGAAGGGCTCGCTCAGAGCCGTGTCGACCGTGCCGGGATGCAGCCCGGCCAAGATCGCCAGGGGGTGCGAGCGCGCCATCTCGATCGCGAGGTTCGTCAGGATCATGTTCAGCGCCGCCTTCGACGCCCGATAGCTGTGCCAGCCGCCCAGCCGGTTGTCGCCGATCGACCCCACACGGGCAGACAGGGCCGCGAACTTCGAGGGCCGATCTCGCGGCAGAAGCGGCACGAAATGCTTGGCGATCAGGGCCGGCCCGATGGCATTGATCCGGTAATCGCGCATCAGATGCTCGGCCGTCATGGTCTTGTAGGACCGCTCCGGTTCAAGCCCGCTCTGGAGCACCCCGGTCGCGACGATCACCAGAGTCGGGGCCGGCCCTTCGGCAACGCGCGCAGCCGCGCTGATGATGCTGGCCTCGTCCTCGAGGTCCAGACCGCCCTGTGATCTGGACAGTCGGTGCACCTGGGCGAACCGCCCCTCAGCCTCGATTCGGTCGGCGATGGCGCCGCCGATCCCGCCGGACGCACCGACGATCACAGCCGAGGAGAGCTCACTTGGATCCAGCATGTTTCCGATCAACGACAGACACGCTCCAGGGGCAAGTCCTTCCAGCAGGCGAACCGCGGTCCCGTTGACGTAGGCCGCTCGCCGCGCGAGACGACCGGCGCGCAGTCGGAGCCTGGCCATGACCATCACCACCGTCGGCCTCGATGCCGACGACACCCTCTGGCACAACGAGACGATCTTCCGTTTGACGCACGCTCGCTTCGTGGAGCTTCTGGACGCCCACGGCGACCTTGAGACGATCGAGACCCGCCTCGCCGATGTCGAGCGCCGTAACCTTCGGCTCTACGGCTACGGGGTGAAGGGGTTCACCCTGTCGATGATCGAAACCGCGATGGAGCTGTGCGACGGGGGCGCACCGCCCGAGGTGGTGCGCGAGATCCTGGCCGCCGGTCGCGAGATGCTGGCCCATCCGGTAGAGACCCTGCCCGGCGTCGATGAGGCGCTGGCCGCCCTGTCGGAAAGCTACCGCCTGGTCCTGATCACCAAGGGCGACCTGATGGATCAGGAGCGCAAGGTGGCGGCTTCGGGGCTCGGCGACCTGTTCGCGGCGGTGGAGATCGTCTCGGAGAAGGATCGCGGCACCTACGAGCGCGTCTTCGCCCGGCATGGGACGGGCGCGGACGAGGCCGTGATGGCGGGCAACTCGGTCAAGTCGGACGTCCTGCCGGCCATCAAGGCCGGGGCGTTCGCCGTTCACATTCCGTATCACGTCACCTGGGCGCATGAGATCGCCGAGCCGCCCATCGATCACCCGCGCTTCGGGCTGTTGGAGACGATCGCCGATCTGCCGGGTTGGATCGCGGAACGCGCCTGAAGCGTCACAAGAGGGTTGCTCCCCCGCCCCCCCGTCTTTAGACGGGCCGCTTAGCCGACAACCTGAACCGACCCCGCCGCGCGAGCCCTTCGCCGACGGGCGTTCGCGCGCGAAAGACGACGACCCTGGACGAGGACGTGATCAGCCATGACGAACGGGATGCGATGATCCGCGCGTCCTTGCTGACCCATGGGGATACGGGGGTCACGCCGCGCCATACTTTGTTCTTCTTCTACGGCGAGGGGGACCACGATGACCTCAACGAGGTCGCGCGGCGGGCGGGGTTTCTGACCCGGGGTCAGGACGACGCCACCATTCTTGAAACGACGATGGCGGTGGACGAAGCCAGCTTCGCCCCCGTCAGCGCCATGATGCAATCCTGGGCTGCGGCCTTTCAGCTGGACTACGACGGCTGGGAGTGCGCGGTCGTGACGAACTAGAGGGAGGCTGAGATGCCGAAACGTACGGATATCCAGTCTATTCTAATTATCGGCGCGGGGCCGATCGTGATCGGTCAGGCTTGCGAGTTCGACTATTCCGGAGTCCAGGCGTGCAAGGCGCTGAAGGCCGAGGGATATAGGGTCATCCTGGTCAACTCCAACCCCGCCACGATCATGACCGATCCGGACATGGCCGATGCGACCTATATCGAGCCGATCACGCCGGAGTTCGTCGAGCGGATCATCGCCAAGGAACGGCCCGACGCCCTGTTGCCGACCATGGGCGGGCAGACGGCGCTGAATACGGCGCTGGCGCTGGATGCGAACGGGGTGCTGGAGAAGTATGGCGTCGAGATGATCGGGGCCAAGGCCGAGGTCATCGACAAGGCCGAGGACCGCCAGAAATTCCGCGACGCCATGGACAAGCTGGGCCTGGAATCGCCGAAGTCCAAGGCGGCCCATTCCATGGAAGAGGCGCTGGACGGGCTGGAGTTCGTGGGCCTGCCCGCCGTGATCCGTCCTTCGTTCACGCTCGCCGGCACCGGCGGCGGCATCGCCTTCAACCGCGAGGAGTTCGAGGAGATCGTGCTTCGCGGGCTGGACCTGAGCCCCACCACCGAAGTCCTGATCGAAGAAAGCGTGCTCGGCTGGAAGGAGTACGAGATGGAGGTGGTCCGCGACAAGGCGGACAACTGCATCATCATCTGCTCGATCGAGAACATCGACCCGATGGGCGTGCACACGGGCGACTCGATCACCGTGGCCCCGGCCCTGACCCTGACCGACAAAGAGTACCAGCGCATGCGCACGGGCTCGATCAATGTCCTGCGCGAGATCGGCGTCGAGACCGGCGGATCGAACGTGCAGTGGGCGATCAATCCGGCCGATGGCCGGATGGTGGTGATCGAGATGAATCCGCGCGTGTCGCGCTCCTCGGCCCTGGCGTCCAAGGCCACCGGCTTCCCCATCGCCAAGGTCGCCGCGCGTCTGGCTGTGGGCTACACGCTCGACGAACTGCAAAACGACATCACGAAGGTGACGCCGGCCTCGTTCGAGCCGTCGATCGACTATGTCGTGACCAAGATCCCGCGTTTCGCCTTCGAGAAATACCCGGGCTCGGAGCCCCTGCTGGGCACCTCGATGAAGTCGGTCGGCGAGGTAATGGCCATCGGCCGGACCTTCCAGGAATCGATGCAGAAGGCCCTGCGCGGCCTGGAGACCGGCCTGTCGGGCTTCGACGAGATCGAGATCGACGGCACGGTGGATGTCGAGGACGACGCCTCGGCTCGGGCCGCGGTCGTGCGGGCGCTGGGGATGCCGACCCCGGACCGGATCCGTGTCATCGCCCAGGCCTTCCGCCACGGCCTGTCGGTCGAGGAGGTCAACGCCGCCTGTTCCTACGAGCCGTGGTTCCTGCGCCAGATCGCCGACATCGTGCGGGAGGAAGGGCACATCCGGGTCAAGGGGCTGCCGGGCATGCCGTCCCCCTCCTCCGTGCACCCCGGCGAAGGCCGGGGTCCAGATGGAGGGCTCGATGGTCAGGACAGTGTTCGCGATCTGGATCCCGGCCTTCGCCGGGATGCACGGGGTGAAAATGCTGTGCGGGATGACGATGCGACCGCCTTCCGTCGCCTCAAGGCCAAGGGCTTCTCGGACGCCCGTCTCGCGCAACTGACCGGCACGACGGAGCGCGAGGTTCGGGCCCTGCGACGGTCGTTGAACGTCCGCCCCGTCTTCAAGCGGATCGACACCTGCGCGGCCGAGTTCGCATCGGCCACGGCCTATATGTACTCGACCTATGAGACCGGCGCCCTGGGCCAGATTCCGCTCTGCGAGTCCGAGCCAACCGACAGAAAGAAGGCGGTAATTCTGGGCGGCGGGCCGAACCGGATCGGGCAAGGGATCGAGTTCGATTACTGCTGCTGCCACGCGGCGTTCGCCTTTGCGGACATCGGCGTCGAAAGCATCATGGTCAACTGCAATCCGGAGACGGTGTCGACCGACTACGACACCTCGGATCGCCTGTATTTCGAGCCGCTGACGGCCGAGGACGTGCTGGAGCTGATCGAGGTCGAGCGGTCGAACGGCGAGCTGATCGGCGTCGTGGTGCAGTTCGGCGGCCAGACGCCGCTGAAGCTGGCCCATGCCCTGCACGAGGACGGCATTCCGATCCTGGGCACGTCGCTGGACTCCATCGACCTGGCCGAGGACCGCGAGCGGTTCCAGGTCATGCTGAACGACATCGGCCTGTTGCAGCCGCCGAACGGCCTGGCGCGCTCGGCCGAGGAAGCCGCGCGTGAAGCGGATCGGGTGGGTTATCCCGTGGTGCTGCGTCCCTCCTATGTGCTGGGCGGGCGGGGGATGATGATCGTCCACGACCGCGAGGGGCTGGATCGCTACGTCGGCGAGGCCATGCGGGTGTCGGGCGACGATCCCGTGCTGATCGACCACTATCTGAACCGCGCCACCGAGGTGGACGTCGACGCCCTGTGCGACGACGAGACGGTGTTCGTGGCCGGGGTGCTGGAACATATCGAGGAAGCCGGCGTCCACTCGGGCGACAGCGCCTGTTCGATGCCGCCGTGGTCGCTGAAGCCCGAGACGGTCGCCGAACTGAAGCGCCAGACCGAAGCCATGGCGCGCGCGCTGAAGGTGCGCGGGCTGATGAACGTGCAGTTCGCCATCGAGGAGCCGCATAGCGACAACCCGCGCATCTTCGTGCTGGAAGTGAACCCGCGCGCGTCGCGGACCGCGCCCTTCGTGGCCAAGACCATCGGCCAGCCGGTCGCCGCCATCGCCGCCAAGGTCATGGCCGGGGTGCCGCTGTCGAGCTTCGGGCTGAAGGACGTCCCCTACGACCATATCGCGGTCAAGGAGGCGGTCTTCCCATTCGCCCGCTTCGCCGGGGTCGACACCATCCTGGGGCCCGAGATGCGCTCGACCGGCGAGGTCATGGGCCTGGACTTCAAGCGTCCTGGCGAGACCGACATGGCGCCTGCCTTCGCCCGCGCCTTCGCCAAGTCCCAGATCGGCGGCGGGACCATCCTGCCGACGTCCGGGTGCGCCTTCGTCTCGGTCAAGGATGACGACAAGCCCTTCATCGTCGAGGCGGTGAAACTGTTGCTGGCCCAGGGCTTCGAGGTCATCGCCACCGGCGGGACACACACCTATCTGGAGGCCGCAGGCCTGAAGGTCGGCTATGTGAAGAAGGTGCTGGAAGGCCGTCCGAACATCGTCGACGCCATAAAGAACGGCGACGTCCAGCTGGTCATCAACACCACCGAGGGCAAGCAGTCGCTGCAGGACAGCTTCAGCCTGCGCCGCTCGGCCCTGATGACCAAGGTGCCTTATTACACGACGGCGGCGGGGGCCCTGGCGGCCGCCCAGGCCATCGGGGCGATCCAGGCGGACGATCTGGACGTGAAGCCGATCCAGGCCTTCGCGCATTAAGACCCTGAAGGAGCCGCGAACATGAAACGTCTTTTTGTCGGCATGGCCGTTGCAGGCTTGCTCTGCGGGGCCTCGGCCGCCTCGGCCCAGGACAAGACACTGCCTCCGATCAGCGCGGAGGGTCAGGCGAGCGCGGACAGGCTGATGCAGCCGTTCTTCCACACCCTGCAGGCCGGTGACGCGCCCAAGGCCTATACCGACCTGTTCCGGGGCACGCTTCTGGAACAGAAGACGACCGACATCGCCCAGCTGGCGTCGCAGACGACATTCATCACCACCACCTACGGCGCGATCTCGGGCTGGCAGGTGATCGAGTCCGAGTGCGTCACCGAGGATTTCTGCAAGCTGACCTACATCGTTCGCGCGGCGGAGGGTCCGATCGGCTTCTGGGCCTATCTGTATGAACAGCCCGACGGGAGCTGGAAGCCCAACTACGTCCTGATCGGCACCACGCCCCAGTTCTTCTTCGACTGACCAAGCCCGACCGGAAATAATCGGCGGCGGTGAGGTTTCGTCAGGAAGCGTCACAGGGTCTGGCTCGTTAACCCTGGGTAGGCGTGGCGGCCCGGGCTCTGCTGGAGAACGAAATGTCCGGGCCGTCACGGGGTAGCGCGCACCGCATCCGCCTGTCAGACTGAGACAGCCTCTGTGGGGGCTGACGGCTCGGCTCGATGTAAGCCCGCCCAGGTTTTCGCCGGCCGAGCCGTCTCTCGAATTCTGCGTCCTCTGCAGTGCTGGCCGCCGCCGACCAGTTCGCGACGATTTCCGCCAGGCAATGACCGCAAAAACCGACCCGTTCGGTGAGGTCGGCCATGCAAATTTCCACACAAGACCGCAAACGACGCCATCGCCCTGCGACCGATTTCGACGCAGGCGTGTGCGAGCCTGCGCCCATGGATCATCATCGACTTCGAAAATATCGGGGTCCGGAAACCTGGGCGCGGGTCCGGCAGGCCTATGTGGCGGGAGAATCCGCCCCGTCCGTCGCGCTGCGGTTCGACGTCGGGCTGGCCAATCTCCGGCGGCGCGCGAGGGCCGAGGGCTGGACCCGCAAGAGCCACGCGGCGCTGATCGATCTCAAGCCGATCCGGGGCGGCTGGGAGGATGGGTCGATGGCGCCGGACGTCCGGGTCATGCCCCTGGAGACCCCGCCCATCGACGCGCACGAGGCCCTGGCCGAAACGGTGCGACGGGCGGCCTGGCTTCTGACGTGCGGCCAGACGGCGGAGGCGACCGCCGTGCTGCGCGCCGCGGCGGCGCTGGACAAGTTGAAGTGGCGGGCTTGATCGAACCAGAGCGCCGCAAGGGTTGAGACGCTCTCAGATCCCCGCCGCCGCTTCCGGATCAGCCGCCGCATCGCGGCCTTCGACGATTCGGGCGGCGGCGAGATCGGCGGTGACGTTGCCGACGGTGCGGAAGATGTCGGGAACGACCTCGACCGCCAGCAGGAGGGGCAGGACCTCCAGCGGCACGCCCATGGCCAGGCAGATCGGCGCTATGGAGGCGAAGAAGCTGACCTGACCCGGCAGGCCCACGGTGCCGACGCTGACGGCCAGGGCGGCGAGGCCTCCGGCCAGCATTGTGGCGGTGGTGATCTCCGTCCCCGTCAGCTTGGCGACATAGATGACGACGGCCAGGTTCGCGACCGGAGAGGTGATGCGGAAGACGGCGACGGCCAGGGGCAGGACGAGGCCGGCGGTGGCGGACGAAACGCCGAGCCGGCCCACGGCGCGCTCGACCATGATGGGCAGGCAGGCGAGCGAGGACTGGGTCGAGAAGGCGACGACCTGGGCCGGGGCGGCGCCCTGGGCGAAGCGGGCGAGGCTGATGCGGCCCGCGATGGTGGCGACGACATAGGTCAAAAGGATCAGGCCGATCAGGCTGAGGCAGACCAGGGCGATGTAGTGGCCCAGGACCCCGGCGGCGCCGAGGCCGGCGCGCAGACCGACACCGAAGGCCAGGGTGAAGACGCCGATGGGCGCGACCGCCAGCACCCACTGGACGATGACGATCATGGTGCTGGCCACGGCCTCGAAGAAGAGGGCGACGGGCTGGCGCAGGCGGGCCTCCAGCCTGGTGGTGGCGAAACCGAAGGCGATGGCGAAGACGACGATGGCCAGGATGGCGTCGTCGGCGGCGGCGCGGATGGGGTTGGCGGGAGCCAGGCTGGTCAAGAAGGCGGAGAAGCCTCCGCCGCCGACATTGGCGGCGACGTCCTGGGCCGCCGCAGCGTTGGTGCCGGCCAGAAGGGCGGCGGAGCCCTCGGCGCCGATGGGCCACAGCGCGTGCAGGCCCAGAGACGCGGCGAAGGCGTAGATGGTGGCGCAGACCAGCAGGACGGCGAAGACGATGACCGCCTTGAGCGCCAGCCGGCCGGTCGCGGCCGCGTCGGCGATCGAGGCGATGCCGGTGACCAGAAGGCTGAAGACCAGCGGGATAATGGTCATCCTCAAGGCGTTCAGCCAGAGCTGGCCGAGGCTGTCGATCACCGCCACCGTGCCGACCCCGCCCGGGATGCCGTAGGCCTGGGCCGCCGCGCCCGCCGCGAGCCCTCCGACCAGGGCGATCATCACCCACAGGCTGAGGGAGGTGAACAGGGCGGCGGTACGGGATCGGGTGCTCATGCCGTGACGCTAGCACCGGGCGCGGCGGACGCCAGCGGCAACCGTCGCAGGGCCGTCAGCCGACCACGGAAATACTCGGTCGCATCACCAACGGCTCATCCTCCATCCAGGGCGGGGTCGGCATGTCGCGGTGGGCCTGGGCGAGGGCTTCGGACCAGCGGCGGCCGAGGTCCTTGAAATAGGGGTCGTCGGCCTCGATGCGGCGCTGGTCGCCGTGAAGCAGGTCGCGCGGAATGACGATCATGTCGAACGGCGGACCGACAGCGATGTTCGAACGGATGGTCGAATCGAAGCTGATCAGGCCCAGCTTGACCGCCTCGGCCATCGGGGTGTCGGGACGCAGCGCGCGGTCCAGGATGGGCTTGCCGTATTTGAGCTCGCCGATCTGGAGATACGGCGTGTCCAGCCCGCATTCGATGAAATTGCCGAGCGAATAGATGAGATAGAGGCGCAGCTGGCCGCCCTTGACCTGACCGCCCAGAAGCATGCTGGCGCTGAGGCGCGAGGCGTCCGCCTCCGGCGAGGGCGAGATCTCGGCGCGCACCTGTTGCAGCGCATGACCCAGGATCTGGGCGGCGCGGAACATGCTGGGCACGGTCGCCAGGGTCTCCAGTTCCTCGCTGCCGGGCATCTTGATGCCCTTGGAGACCTGGGCCAGGGCCATCTGGGTCACCGACAGGTTGCCGGCGGTGGCGATCGCGATCACCCGCTCGCCCGGGACTTCGGTGACGTGCAGCTTCTTGTAGGAGGAGATGTTGTCCACGCCGGCGTTCGTGCGGGTGTCGGCGATCATCGCCAGACCCTCTTCCACCATCATGCCGACGCAGTAAGTCATGCAGAAAGTCCGGTCCCTGGACGGGACCTCCTTCGAAACGAAGGTCTGAAGTTAACAGATTCGAACTTCAAGACGAGGTTAACAGCGTTCACGACCAGCCTTGCGACTGCTGTTGCTGCTGGGTCTGTTGCATCTGGCGCACACGAAGGGCGACGCTCATGGTCTCGCGGCCGCCGCCGTAGCTGGTGCCGCGAATGGGCGAGGCGCCCAGCGCGTCAAGGCCGGAAGCCACGCGGACATAGTGTTCGGTCGGGCAGATGCCGTTGGCGGCGTCGAAGCCGACCCAGCCCAGATCCTGAATCCAGGCCTCGGCCCAGGCGTGGGCGGCGTCCTGATGTTCGATCCCGTCGGTGCGGTGCAGGTGGCCGGAGATATAACGCGCGGGGATGCCCATGCGGCGGGCGGCGGCGATGAAGATCTGGGCGTGGTCCTGGCAGACGCCCTGGCGCTGGGCATAGGCGTCGGCGGCGGTGTGGTCGGCGGTCGTCGAGCCGACCATGAAGGCGACCGTGCCGTGGATCGCGCTCATCAACCGATGCAGACGGGCCAGGGTGTCGCCCTCCTCCCCCACCTCGGCGGCGAGCTGACGCAGAGGACCGTCGGCGTGGGTCAGGGGGGTGTCGCGCAGGAAGACAAGCGGCGACAGGCGCTCAGGGCTTCCGCGCAGGACGCCGCCGGTGTTGACGGTGGCGACTTCACCGGTGACCCGGACCATCAGGGTCGTCGTCGGACGCTCGGTGTAGAGGGTATGGACGATGTTGCCGAAGGCGTCTTCGGAGCGGCGCAGATGGGCGTCGACGTCGGTCTCGATGCGCCAGTCGCGGACCTGCTGGCCCTCGGTCGAGCGCGGCGTGAGGCGCAGCACCTGGACGATGAACCGGGCGGCGCGGTCGTAGGAATAGCGGGTTTCGTGGTCGATCCGGATACGCATCTTACACCAGGTACTGGTCGTGGATGGCGCTGGCCAAGGCGTTGTTCTCGCTGAGGAAGGCCAGGATGTATTCGTGCAGGCCGGACTGGAAGATCTCTTCGATATTGGTCTCGTTGAAGCGCGTCAGGCGTGCGGAGGCGAGGCGCTGGGCCGGGCCGCGACGGCCATAGTCGGTGGCGAGACGGTCGAGGTAGGAGACGATCATCCCCTGACAGCTGGCCAGGGATCGGGGCATCTGGCGGTTCAGGACCATCAGATCGGCGACCAGCCAGGGGCGGACGCTCTCGCGATAGACCCAGCGGTAGGCGGTCAGGGCGGAGACTTCCCGCAGCAGGGTGGTCCACTGGAAATAGTCGAGCTGGCCGCCGACGCGTTCGCCGGCCGGGAGCAGCAGATGATATTTCACATCCAGCAGGCGGGCGGTGTTGTCGGCGCGCTCGATGGCCCCGCCCAGTCGCAGGAACCAATAGGCGTCGTTACGGAGCATCGTCCGCGACGAGGCCCCCTCGACGGCGAGGGAGACGCCCTTCACCCACTCCAGATAGCGGATGAAGTCATCGCGTTTCGACGGTTCGCCGAACTCGTTCAGGCCGTTCCAGGCGCCGTTGATGGCCTCCCACAGTTCGATCGTCAGGGCCGTGCGGACCGAGCGCGCGTTGGTGCGGGCGGCGGTGATGCAGGCGCGGATGGACGTGGAGTTGTCCGGCGCGAAGGCCAGGAACTCGCGGACCGACTTCTCGGACGGGGTGCGGCCCGAGGCGGCGAACTGTTTCGACACCCCGGCCGAGGCGATGGCGGAGGCCCATGCGGTGGCGGCGGCCCCGTCGCGGGCCGGGAGCGCGGCAAGGCGCACGGCGGCCTCGAGGATGCGCGCGAGGAAGTCGGCGCGCTCCATGTAGCGGCCGGTCCAGTAAAGGCTTTCTGCGGTGCGGCTCAGCATTGATTGCCGCTCATCCCCGCGAAAGCGGGGACCCAGTTCTGTTGTGAGTCACTAATCTGGATGAAGGCCGCCACTGCCTGACGCGATGATCGCCCAAAGCACTGGGTCCCCGCATTCGCGGGGATGAGCGGAAAGTGGAAAGACCTAATCATCCAGCACCCACGTATCCTTCGTGCCGCCGCCCTGGCTGGAGTTGACGACCAGGGAGCCCTGTTTCAGCGCCACGCGCGTCAGGCCGCCCGGGGCGACGCGGATGCCGGCGGGGCTGGACAGGACGAAGGGGCGCAGGTCGACGTGGCGGGGCGACAGGCCGCCCGCGTTGTCGAGCGTCGGGGCGGTCGAGAGGGCCAGGGTCGGCTGGGCGATGAAGTCGTCGGGGTCGGCGATGAGCTTCTTGCGGAAGTCCTCGATCTCCGCCTTGGTCGAGGCGGGGCCAACCAGCATGCCGTAGCCGCCGGAGCCGCCGACCTCCTTGACGACGAGCTCGGGAAGCTTGTCGAGGACCTCTTTCAGAGCGTCAGGCTCGCGGCAGCGCCAGGTGGGCACATTGCCGAGGATGGGTTCGCCGCCGGAGAAGAACCTGATGATCTCCGGCATGTAGGTGTAGACGGCCTTGTCGTCCGCCACGCCCGTGCCGACGGCGTTGGACAGGGTCACATTGCCCGCCGCATAGGCCGCCATGATGCCGGGTACGCCGACGGTCGAATCCGGGCGGAACATCAGCGGATCCAGCCAGTCGTCGTCGACACGCCGATAGATGACGTCGACGCGCCTGGGCCCCTCGGTCGTGCGCATGAAGACGATGTCGTCGTTGACGAACAGGTCCCCGCCCTCGACCAGCTCGACGCCCAGCTTATCGGCCAGGAACGAGTGTTCGTAGTAGGCCGAGTTGAACGGGCCGGGCGTCAGGACGACGATGTTCGGGTCGCCGCCGGCCTGGTCCGGGGCGCTGGCCCGCAAGGAGGCCAGCAGCATGTCGGTATAGGTCTCGACCGGGCGGATGCGGTGTTCGGCAAACAGGTCGGGGAACAACCGCATCATCATCTCGCGGTTCTCCAGCATGTAGGAGACGCCCGAGGGGGTGCGGCAGTTGTCCTCCAGCACCACGAAGCCGTCCTCGCCCGTGCGGACCAGATCGACGCCGCAGATATGGGTCCAGATGTCGCCCGGAGGCCGGCGGCCCTGCATTTCGGGCCGGTAGTGGGGATTGGTGAAGATCAGTTCGGCCGGGACGACGCCCGCCTTGATACACTCCTGAGGGCCGTAGATGTCCTTCAGGAAGGCGTTGATGGCGCCGACGCGCTGCTTCAGGCCCTTTTCCAGATCGGTCCATTCGGCGGCACCGATGATCCGGGGCACGACATCGAAGGGGATCAGGCGTTCGTTCGACTCGACGTCGCCATAGACGGCGAAGGTCACCCCCATCCGGCGGAAGAACAGCTCCGCCTGACGCGACCGGGCCTGAAGCAGGTCGGCCGGCGCGGTCTCCAGCCAACGGGCAAGGGCCCGGTAGCTGGGGCGGACCTCATCCGATCCGGCATGGCCTGACATTTCGTCGAACGTGACGGTCGCTCCCGCACTTTGGTGGCCACTCAGGGTGAATGGGCAGCGTGGACCGGGCGACAACCGATGCGCAACAGTTTTGTTGCGGTGCAGAATAGGTTTTCCGCGCCGGACGCTAGCGGGTGACGATATCGCGACGCATGGGGGCAAGCTTGGCCAGAAGGCGGTTCTGGGCCGCGAAGGCGACGCCTTCTTCCGACATGGCGATCTGCAGGTTCTCGACCAGGGCGCCCATGTCGGCGGCCTGGATGCCGAGGTCGGCGTGGCTCGAGGCCATGTCGCGGCCTGTGTAGTCGATCGACGCCCCGAGGATATAGCCGAACTGCTCCTTCAGCAGCCGACGGGTGCGGACGTGATCGTGGCCTTCGAAGACGCCGGCGATGCGGGGGTCCGCCAGGTTGCGCGCCATGAAGGTCTCGACGATGCGCGAGATGCCCTCGACGCCATGAAAGGCCTCGAGCATGGCCCCGCCCTCGAAACGCATGGCGTCGGCATTGGCGTTGGAGATGGGATGCGGTTCGACCGCTTCCTCATCCGGGTGCTCGGTCGACATGACGATGGGGGGAAGGACGAAGTCGTCCGTGTCGGCGTCCTGAGCGAAGGCGGGAGCCGACAGCAGAGATGCGGTCGCGGCGAGAAGCAGTATGCGCATGATCAGAACCCGACCTGGAGCGAAATATAGACGCCGCGCTGGTCCTGGAAGGTCGCGATGGACCCCAGGTCGACGTAAGCCGCGGTGACGGACAGATGGCGGTTCAAGGCGTAGGCCGCATAGACGTCGACCCAGTCGTCCTC
Source organism: Brevundimonas sp. FV1ye28 (assembly GCF_058681135.1). Taxonomy (NCBI): domain Bacteria; kingdom Pseudomonadati; phylum Pseudomonadota; class Alphaproteobacteria; order Caulobacterales; family Caulobacteraceae; genus Brevundimonas; species Brevundimonas sp. FV1ye28. Next base: position 1,931,119 of record NZ_CM178731.1, read on the forward strand.
GCTCGCGAAGCCGAGGTTGTCGGGCTTGGTGCGGTATTCGGCTCCGACGACCACCTTGCGGTTCAGCAGATAACCGACCGAGCCCTCGAACTGGGGCTCCAGATCGTCGTTGCGGTCGCCGCCGAAGCCCAGAAGGCCCGTCTGGTTGGCGTTGGTGTAGCGGACCGCGCCCGAGACCAGCAGGCTGTTGGCGAGGAACAGCTTGGTGGCGGCGACATAGTATTCGGTCCCCTCGTCATCACGGCCGCCGACGGCGCGGACGACGGCGCCCTGGTCGTTGGACTTGTGCTGAATGCCGACCGCGACCTGGGGCAGCCAGGTGTCCTGATCATAGACGGCGTCGCCGATCAGCTTGACCTTCACGCCGACGATGTCCTGGGTGAAGGTGAAGCCCTGGCCGAGGCCAAGCGCGGCGCCCGTGTCGCCGGTATCGAACTCCTGACGCCCGACCGACAGCTCGACCCGATCCCAAAGACCGACGGCCGCGCCCCAGGTGCGCAGTTCGTAGTCGGGGACGTTGACGTAGGTGGCGTGGAGGTTGCCGCCGATGCCGTCCTGGGCGCCGTAGCCGGTCGTGGTCGCCCAGGTCGCCAGACCGCCGCCGCCCGAACCCTCGATGGTGGAGACGCCGCCGGTCAGCAGCAGCTTGCCGCCGGTGCGGCTTTCCGGGATCCAGTCGAAGGCCTGGGCTGAGGCCGCTCCGGGCGCAACGAGGCAGGCGACGACGGCCAGGGCGGCCAGGACGCGGGATGAGTACAGCAAGGGTAGACCTATGGCGGGGAGACGCGTCCTTCCCGTCTAGCCCGCCATGGTTAAGGCTGAGTAAAACGGAAGCCGGCAACCGTGCATAGTGTGCAAGGGTGAAGCATAGTAGAATGCAACCTTTGATTGTGTATTGGTTTACCGGGCTTTCACGCCACCACTCTACAGACGAAGCATGCGCACTCTTCTGATCACGGTCCTGGCTTTCATTTGTAGCCCTGCGTGGGCGGGCGATCTGACCGTCAGTGTCCGCGACACCGCCGGCCGGCCCGTGCGCGACGCCGTGGTGACCGTCAGGCCGAATGCGGGCGTGCCCAGCGGACCGATCCGCTTCAGCTGGCCTCTGCGGATCGTGCAGCAGGACGTGCAGTTCCAGCCCTATGTGCTGATCGCGCCGGTCGGCGGGACCGTGTCCTTCCCCAACCTCGATCGCGTGCGCCACCACGTCTATTCCTTCTCGCGCGGCAACCGGTTCGAGATCGAGCTGTTCGGCCGCGACGTGACGCGAACCCATACCTTCACGACCGCGGGCGTGGCCGCCCTGGGCTGCAATATCCACGATCAGATGCTGGCCTATGTGCGGGTGGTGGACACCCCCTATGCCGGCAAGACCAATGCGGCGGGCGAGGTGACCATTCCGGCCATCCCGGCGGGCGCGGCGCGTCTGGTCGTCTGGCACCCCCAGCTGAACACGCGCGGCAACGAAATGCCCTATACCCTGACCATCGGCGCGGGCGCGGGACGCCAGACGGCGACCGGCGACTTCTCCGCCCGGGCAGCCGTTCGGTGACGATACGGTTCAGAAACCTGAGGACACGTCTGACGGTCCTCTACATGGGGATGTTCGGCGTCGCCCTGATGCTGGTGGCGCTGGCGGTGTTCACGGCCATCACGGGCAGCGCCCGCAGCCTGCTTCGCGACCAACTGACCGCAACGGGCGCCGTCTATGGACAGATCTGGGCCTCGCAGACCGCACAGCTGCGCCAAGGCGCGGCCGTGCTGGCGCAGGATTTCGGATTCCGTGAGGCCATCGCCACCAATGACGAACCCACCGTGCGTTCGGCGCTCGACAATCTGCGAGCCCGGCAAAAGGTGGACGGCGCCCTGATCCTGGGGGTGGACGGCTACGTCACCTCGGCCGGGATCGATCTGGACGAGGCGACCACCGATGGTCTGTGGAAGGGATTGAACGACGGCGACATCGACGCCGGGGTCCTGAGCATCAACGGCCAGCCCTATCAGGCGGTCTCGGCGCCGGTGATGGCGCCTGTGCTGATCGGCTGGGTCGTGTTCGTCGAGCGGCTGGATCAGTCGCAGATGCGCACGCTGGAGGGGCTGTCGGCGATTCCGCTGTCCGCCTCGGTGCTGACGCAGTCGGCCGACGGCTGGCGTGACATGGCCGGACCGACCAGCGGGCTCGGGGCGGGGATCGACCGCGCCAGGGCGGCCGGAGACGACAAGCCGACGACCGCCCGGACGGCCGAAGGCGAGGCCATGGTGCTGGCGCGGCCGCTGCCGAGCTTCGACGCCGCCGCGCCCGCGGTCCTGACGCTGAGCTATCCCATGGCCGAGGCGATGAAGCCGTTCGAGGCCATGTTCTGGGCGCTGGGAGCCATCGCCCTGATCGGTCTGGCCATCCTGATGGCCGGGACCTGGATGCTGTCGCGCGGCCTGACGCGGCCCATCACCGAATTGGACGAGGCCGTGCACCGGCTGCAGAACGGCGAACACGCCGAGGTGGAGGTCACCTCCTCTGATGAGATCGGACGGCTGGCCGCCAGCTTCAACGCCATGGCCGGCGACATCCGCGACCGTGAGCTGCGCCTGACCCATATGGCGCTGCACGATCAGGAGACGGGCCTGCCCAACCGGCTGTGGCTGGAGCGCGAGGCGAGCCGGTCGAACGACGGCTATGTCGTGCTGTTTGGGGTCGACCGGTTCGAGATCGTGCGCAACGCCATCGGCTACGATTCGATGGCGCGGTTGGTCGCAGCCCTGGGTTCGCGACTGTCAGCGGCGGCGGGCGGGGCGCGCGTGGCGAGGGTCGCGGCCGGAGCGGTCGGCCTTATCCTGGACGCCGAAGACGACGCCGAGGCCATCGCACAGGCGACCCTGCTCTGCTCGGTCGCGGATGTGCCCGTCAAGCTGACCGGCGCCACCGTCGATGCGGGGCTTAGCGCGGGCATCAGCCGGTCGCGCGGCGACAACGGCGGCGTGGATTCTGTCGTGGATCGGGCCGGCATCGGTCTGGACCAGGCGCGTGCGGCCCACCGCAAGGCCGCCCTGTTCGACGCCACGGCCTATGGCGATCCGGTCGGAAACCTCAGCCTCATCGGCGAGCTGATGACCGCGCTGGAGACCGCCCAGGTCTGGATGGCCTATCAGCCGAAATACGATCTGCGCGCCGATGCGATCACAGGCGTCGAGGCCCTGATGCGCTGGAACCATCCGCGCCGGGGCTTCGTCTCGCCCGATCTGTTCATCACCATGGCCGAGGAAACGGGCCAGATCCGCGCCCTGACCGAATGGGCCGTGCGCCAGTCGATCGCGGATCAGAAGGTGCTGGCCGAGGCCGGACATGAGGTGATCATGTCGGTCAATATCTCGGGCCGCCTGCTGTCGGACGAAAGCTTCGCGGACTTCGCCCTGGCGGCCGTCGCGGCGTCCGGGGCCGAACTCTGTTTCGAGATCACGGAGACGGCGGTGATCGACAATCCGGAAATGGCGCTCGGCATCATCGAACGGTTCTCGGCGGCGGGCGTTGCGGTGTCGATCGACGACTATGGCTCGGGCCTGTCGTCGCTGGCCTATCTGAAGCGGATCAAGGCGGACGAACTGAAGATCGACAAGGCGTTCGTGATGGGCCTGGACGAAAGCTCGCGCGACGCCCTGCTGGTCAAGTCGACCATCGACCTGGCCCACTCTCTGGGGCTGAAGGTCACCGCCGAGGGCGTGGAGACGCCGACGGCGCTGGCCTTGCTGCGCGGCATGGGGTGCGACAATGCGCAGGGGTATCTGATCGCGAAACCGCTACCGCTGGCGGGGCTGATCGCACGGCTCGAGCAGCCGGCAGTCGAGATGAAGAGCGTGGCGGCTTAGAAAGACGTCCCCGCCCTTGACCGTTCCACTGTTACAGCATAGTGGAACGCGCAGATGTCCGAGATCATCCCCCTCGTGCCCGCGCCGATCGCGCCCGAACGCCAGACGGCGGATCGGGTGGCGCTGCTCGACGCCCTGTTGTCGCTGAAGACGCGGGACGAGCTGGACGCGTTTCTGAACGACCTCTGCACCCCCGCCGAGATGCGCGCCTTTGCCGAGCGCTGGGCCGTAGCACGGCTGCTCGATGAGAAATCAAAGACCTATCGCGAGATCGCGCTGGAGGCGGGCGCCAGCCCGACCACCGTGGTGCGCGTCGCGCGGTTCCTGAAAGAGATGCCGCATCAAGGCTACCGCCTGGTGCTGGACCGAACGAACAAGAAAGCCTGATACCCCGATGAGTACCGTACAGGGGCGACTTCGCATCGCCGTGCAGAAATCCGGCCGTCTGGCCGATCGCAGTCTGGACCTTGTTAGGGATGCGGGGCTGCGCGTCGTGAAGGGCGCCAACGACCTGCTCTACAAGGTCGAGAACTACCCGATCGACCTCTTGCGCGTGCGCGACGACGACATTCCCACATTCGTGGCGGACGGGGTCTGCGACCTCGGCATCGTCGGAGAGAATGTGCTGGAGGAAGGCAAGAATGGCGGGGCCAACGCCTCGGTGATCATGCCGCTGGGGTTCGGCAAATGCACCCTGAAGCTCGCCTGCCCGCCGACGCTGGACTACGCGGGGCCGGCCTCGCTGGAGGGCCAGCGGATCGCGACCTCCTATCCCAAGATCCTGAAGCGTTATCTGGACGAGCGCGGGGTCAAGGCCGAGACCGTCGTCATGCGCGGCGCGGTCGAGGTGGCTCCCCGGCTTAAGCTGGCCGCCGCGATCTGCGATCTGGTGTCCACCGGCGCGACGCTGGAGGCCAACGGCCTGATCGCCAAGGAGACGGTGTTCGAGAGCCAGGCCGTACTGATCCAGTCGCCGGTCGCGCCCGAGCCGGGCCTGCAGCATCTGCTGGATTCGATCATCGAGCGGATGGCGGGCGTGGTGTCGTCGCAGGGCGCGAAATACGTCATGCTCAACGCGCCGCGTTCGGCGCTGGACGAGATCACGGCCATCCTTCCCGGAGCGGGTGCGCCGACGGTCATGCCGCTGATGGGCCGCGACGACGCGGTGGCCGTGCATGCGGTGTGTCAGGAAGCCGTCTTCTGGGAGACGCTGGAGAAGCTGAAGGCGGCGGGCGCCTCGGCGATCCTGGTGCTGCCCATCGAGAAGATGATGTGATGAAGCGCATCGACTGGTCATCGCTGGACTCTGAGGGTCGCATCGACGCCCTCGCCCGCCCCGCCCGGCGCAGCGAGCGCGACGTGCAGGACGTCGTCGCCGGCATCTTCGAACAGGTCGCTATCTCGGGCGGCGCGGCGGTCAAGCAGTTTGCACTCGAGATTGACGGGTTCGCGCCGCGTCGCATCGCCATAACCCCGGAAGCGGTGGCGCAGGCCCGGGACGCCCTTCCGCCCGCCGACACGCGCGCCCTGAGGGTCGCGGCGGAAAACGTTCGCGTCTTCCACCAAGCGACGATCCCGGGGGATTCGGCGCTGATCGAAACCACGCCCGGAGTGACCTCGCGCATCGTGTGGCGGTCGATCGGGGCGGCCGGGATCTATGTACCCGGCGGCACGGCGCCGCTGTTCTCGTCCCTGTTGATGCAGGCCATTCCGGCCCAGGTGGCGGGCGTGACCGAGCGGGTCGTCGTCACGCCGCCCGCCAAGGACGGCGGGGTTCACCCGGCTATGGTTCTGGCGGCGGCGGAGGCGGGGCTGGACGCAATCTGGCTGATCGGCGGGGCCCAGGCCATCGCCGCCCTGACCTATGGCGCCGTACTTGATGACGGCGAAATCCCCGCCTGCGACAAGCTGTTCGGCCCCGGCAACGCCTATGTCGCCGAGGCGAAACGCTATGCGGCGGCCCTGCCCAACGGACCATCGGCGGACATGCCGGCGGGGCCGTCGGAACTGCTGGTCATCGCCGACCGGGACTGCGATCCGGAGCTGGTCGCCGCCGACCTGTTGAGCCAGGCCGAGCACGACGCGGATGCGCAGGTGGTGCTGGTCGCCGACCGGGCCGCGACGATCGACGCCGTGCTGGACGCGGTCGAGGAACAGGTCGCGACCCTGCCTCGCGAGGCCATCGCGCGGGCGTCCCTGGCCGAGGCGCGGGCGGTGCTCGTCGCCGATCTGGATGAGGCGGTGGCGGTGTCGAATCTCTATGGGCCGGAGCATCTGGCCCTGCATGTCGAGAACGCCGAGACGCTGGTTCCGAAGATCCGGGCGGCGGGGGCGGTCTTCGTCGGACGCTGGGCGGCGGAGACGCTGGGTGATTATGCGGCAGGGCCGAGCCATGTCCTGCCGACCGACGGCGGGGCACGGACGCTCGGCGGCATCACCACGGCCAGCTTCATGACTTCGATGTCGGTGCAGACGGTGACCGAGGCCGGGGCCGAACGGCTGGGGCCCATCGCGGCGCGGCTGGCGCGGTTGGAAGGGCTGGAGGCTCACGCACGGGCGGCCGATCTGAGGAGCGTGGGATGAGACTTGCCCTGAAAATCCTCCCCCATCGGGGGAGGTGGCGCGGCGCCTCTTTGCGCCGTGACGGAGGGGGCTCAACCCGGACTCCGTTCTCGCGGCTGGCCCCCTCCACCGCTTCGCGGTCCCCCTCCCCCGACGGGGGAGGAATACGATGAGCCTGCCGGCCCCCTATTCCCCCCTCGTCGCCGGCGGCGAAGGACTTGAGAAATATCCCGGCGAGGCCTCGGCGCTGCGGGCGCGGATGGCGCAGGTCTATGGCGTCGCGACCGACCAGGTGCTGGCGGTGCGCGGGCTGACGCACGGGCTGGAGCTGGTCTGGCGACTGGCGGCGCGCGATGGCCGGTCGGTCGAGGCGCCGGACGCCGAACCCTATGCAGGGCTCAGCCGCATCTATCGCGCCGGTGACGGTGAGCGGGCGGCGGTGGTGATCCGGGCGCTGGGTTCGCCCGAGGCCGTGGCCGAGATGGCCGAACGGGTCGCCCCTGCCCTGCTGGTCGTGGATGAAGGACTGGTGGAATTCGCGGAGGTGCCGTCGGCGGCGACCCTGATCGGGGATCACGCCAATCTGGTCGTGCTGCGGTCGCTGTCGCTGGCCTATGGCTTGGCAGGCGCGCGGGTCGGGGCGGCGCTGGGTCAGGTCGCGACCCTGGCGAAATTGGCCGAGGTGGTCGAGCTCTACGCCCTGCCCGAGCCTCTGGTGCGGCTGGCGATTCAGGCGCTGGATCCCTCGCGCATGATCGAGACGGCCGAGCGGATCGCCGGCGTTCGACGCGAGCGCGAGCGGCTGGTCCGCGAGATCAGCCGGGCCATGGTGGTCGAGAGCGGCGTCGGCCCGATCCTGATGGCGCGGCCGTCTGACATCGAGGCGACCCTGGCCGAGCTGACCAGATACGGCGTGGCGGCGGATCGGTCCGGCGACCGGCTGAGACTGCCCGTGTCGATCAAGGCGGAGGTCAACGACCGGCTGCTGACGGCGCTGGGTCTGACACCGGACAAGTCGCGGCCGCACCGCGTGGGACAGGCTGTGCGCGACACCAAGGAAACGCGCATCGTCTGCGCCGTCGATCTGGACGCGACCGGGCCGATCAGGATCGAGACCGGCGTGGGCTTCTTCGATCACATGCTGGAGCAGGTCGCGGCGCACGGCGGGTTCTCGCTGCGTCTGCAGTGCGAGGGCGACCTGCACACCGATCCGCACCACACGATCGAGGACTCGGCCATCGCGCTGGGCCAGGCGCTGAAACAGGCGCTGGGCGAGCGGCGCGGGATCCAGCGCTACGGGTTCGTCCTGGCGATGGACGAAGCCCAGGCCAATGTCGCCATCGATCTGTCGGGTCGGCCCTATCCGGTGTTCGAGGGGACTTTCGCGACGCCCTTCATCGGCGAGTATCGCACCGACCTGACGGCGCATGTCTTCCGCTCGCTGGCCGAAGCCATGGGGGCGGCGGTGCATATCTCGGTCACCGGCGACGACGACCACCACAAGACCGAGGCCGTGTACAAAGGCTTCGGCCGGGCGCTGAGACAGGCGATCCGGGTCGAGGGTGATGCGGTGCCGAGCACGAAGGGGGTACTCTAGTGTTTTCTTCCGCTCATCCCCGCGAAAGCGGGGACCCAGTTCTGTGGGCGATCGGACAGACCTGGCCCGTCGCTGACATCAATCCCGCGCACCGTGCCTCGCAAAAGCACTGGGTCCCCGCCTTCGCGGGGATGAGCGGTGTTTTCAAATGATCGCCGTCGTTCACCTCGGCGCGGGCAACACCGCGTCCGTGCAGTTCGCGCTGGAGCGGCTGGGCGCCGATGTCGTCGTGACCTCGGACGCCGCCGTGATCGCGGATGCGGAGCGGGTCGTGCTGCCGGGCGTCGGCGCGGCGGGCTATGCGATGGAGCGCATGGGCGCTCTGGGCCTGACCGACATCATCAAGGGGTTCGAGCGGCCGCTGCTCGGCCTGTGCCTGGGACAACAGCTGCTGTTCGCCGAGAGCGAGGAGAACGGCGGGGCGACCATGCTGGGCTTCATTCCCGGGCGCGTCACCCGGATGCCGGTGCGCGCCGACCTGCCGGTGCCGCACATGGGCTGGTCGCAGTTGCGCGGTCTGGCGGAGGATCCGATCCTGGAAGGCGTGGAAGAGGGCGACTATGCCTATTTCGTGCACTCCTATGTCTGTCCGGACACCGATGCGACCATCGCCTGCGCCGACTATGGTGCCGAGGTTCCGGCCATGGTGCGCAGCGGCAATCGCTGGGGCTGTCAGTTTCACCCGGAGCGGTCGGCCAAGGCGGGCGCGCGGATATTGCAGAACTTCCTGGAGGTGACGGCATGATCGTCTATCCCGCGATCGATCTGAGGGGCGGCGTCTGCGTTCGGCTGATGCACGGACGGTTCGACCAGGTCACCGAGTATGATCAGGTCCCGGCCGCAAGGCTGGCGGCCTTCGTCGCCGAGGGCGCGACCTGGGTTCACGTCGTCGATCTGGACGGCGCCGAGGCCGGTCGGGCGATGCAGCATGCGCTCATCGGTGAACTGGCCGGAAGCATCGATGTGAAGATCCAGTCCGGCGGCGGGGTGCGGGACGTCGACGACGTCGAGGCTCTGCTGAGCGCGGGCGTGTCCCGCGTGGTCGTCGGGTCGATGGCGGTGAGCAATCCGGTCGTGGTCGCCAACTGGCTGGAGCGTTTCAGCCCCGACCGCCTGACCTTGGCGTTCGACGTCAAGGTCGGGGCGGACGGGGTTCCGGTCCCGGCGCTGAAGGGCTGGACCGAGGCGGCGGGGATCGATCTGTGGGCGGCGCTGGATCGGTATCCGGCGGGCACGCTGAAGCATGTGCTGATCACCGACGTGGGTCGGGATGGGGCGCTGACGGGGCCGAACCTGGAGCTGCTGGCCGAGGTGGTGCGGCGGCATCCGGAGCTGAAGGTGCAGGCGTCGGGCGGGGTGTCGTCGATCGAGGACATTCTGGCGGCCAAGGCCATCGGTTGCGATGGGGCCATCGTGGGCCGCGCGATCTACGAGGGCCGGTTCACCGCACGACAGGCGATCGAGGCTGTACTGTGACCGCGAGACGCATCATCCCCTGCCTGGACGTCAAGGACGGCCGGGTGGTGAAGGGCGTGCGGTTCGAGGGGCATGTCGACATGGGCGACGCCTCGGAACTGGCCGCCCGCTATCGCGACGAGGGCGCCGACGAACTGGTCTTCTACGACATCACGGCTTCGCCTGAGGGGCGGACGCTGGACTACGGCTGGGTGCGCGATATCGCCAGGCTGCTGGACATTCCGTTCTGCGTCGCTGGCGGCATTCGCTCGGTGGATCAGGCGGCGGCCTGTCTCGACAACGGGGCGGACAAGGTCTCGATCAACTCCCCGGCGCTGGAGCGGCCGGAGCTGATCAGCGAGATGGCCGAGCGGCTGGGGTCGCAGTGCGTGGTGGTCGGGGTCGATAGCCGGCGTGAGGACGGCGACTATGTCGTGCACAAATACACGGGCGATCCCGATGCGCGGCGGCTGGCCGGGCGGCGGACCATGGATTGGATCGTTGAGGCGCAGGAACGCGGCGCCGGCGAGATCGTGCTGAACTGCATCGACCAGGACGGGGTGCGGAAGGGCTATGATACGGCGCAACTGGCCGATGCGCGGTCGCGGCTGACCATCCCGCTGGTGGCCTCGGGCGGGGCGGGGTCGGCGTCGCATTTCCTCGACGTGTTCGACCGGGCGAATGTTTCGGGCGCACTGGCGGCCAGCGTGTTCCATTCAGGCCAGATCGCGGTTCCGGATCTGAAGGCGTTTCTGGCGGCGTCGGGTGTCGAGGTGAGGCAATGACCATCAATCCGGACGATCTCGATTTCGCCAAGGGCGACGGCCTGATCCCCGCCGTGGTGCAGGATGCCGAGACCCTGCAGGTGCTGACACTGGCCTATATGGACCGGGCGGCGCTGGAGGAGACAATCACGTCAGGCGAGGCGACCTTCTTCTCGCGTTCGCGCGGGGGACGGTGGAGGAAGGGCGAGACCTCGGGCAACCGGCTGACGGTCGTCGGCATCACGTCGGACTGCGACGGGGATGCCCTGGTCCTGTCGGTGCGGCCGATGGGGCCGGCCTGTCATCTCGGGACGACGAGCTGTTTCGGTGCGGAGGACGCGCCGGGTCTGGGGCGGATCGCGCGGTTGGAGGCGACCATCGCTGAGCGGGCGAGCGGCGATCCGGAATCGAGCTGGACCGCGAAACTGCTGGCGGAGGGTCCGAAACGGGCGGCGCAGAAGGTCGGCGAGGAGGGTGTCGAGACCGCCCTGGCCGGGGCTGCGGGGCCCGATGAGGAACTTGCGAGCGAGGCCGCGGATTTGATCTATCATCTGCTGGTCCTGTTACGGTCGCGTCAAATGTCGTTTCAGGACGTCCTGGACGTGTTGGCGTCCCGGGCGCGACCGGCCACACACGAAAACTAGTCGAGGGCGTCCTGCCCTCGCGGATATGAGGAGCGGGCATGACGGCTCTGGTGCTGTTCGGCGGCGGCGGCGATCTGGCGATGCGGATGCTGCTGCCCTCGCTCTATTTCCTCGAGCATGACGGCCTGCTGCCCGACGGGCTGAAGATCATCGGCGCAGCGCGGTCGGACGAGACCCGCGACGAATATGTCGGCAAGGTCCGCACCGCCGTCGAGGGCAAGGCCAAGGCGGACAATGCATGGGATGACGCGAGCTGGTCCAGGATGGAGGCGCGGCTCGACTACCTCGCCGTCGACGCGACCTCGGCCGAGAGCCTCAAACCCCTGAAGGACAAGGTCGGGCCGGGCGCCTGCACCAGCTTCCTGGCGGTGTCGCCGTCCCTCTATGCCAAGATCGTCACGGCGATGCGGGCGGCGGGTCTGGCCGAGGCCGACGACAAGGTGGTGCTGGAGAAGCCGGTCGGGCGTGATCTGGACAGCTTCCGCGCCATCGACGACGCGGTGGCCGATGCGTTCAGCGAGCAGCAGGTGTTCCGCATCGACCACTACCTGGGCAAGGAGACGGTTCAGAACCTGATCGCCCTGCGCTTCGGCAACGTCATCTTCGAGCCGCTGTGGAACAACCTCTCCATCGACCACGTCCAGATCACGGTCGGCGAGACGGTCGGGGTCGGCGACCGCTGGCCCTATTACGACGAATACGGCGCCCTGCGTGACATGCTGCAGAACCACATGCTGCAGCTCTTGTGCCTGGTGGCGATGGAGCCGCCAAGCGACCTCGATCCGGACTCGGTGCGAAACGAGAAGGTCAAGGTGCTGCGCTCGCTGCGTCACATCACCGACGAGGACGCCGAACGGGTCACGGTGCGCGGCCAATATGTCTCGGGCACGGTCGAGGGCGAGCGGGTCAAGGGCTATGACGAGGAACGCGGGGCGGATTCGGACACCGAGACCTTCGTCGCCATCCGCGCCGACATCGACAACTGGCGCTGGGCGGGGGTGCCCTTCTTCATGCGGACCGGAAAGCGGCTGCCGGAGAAGCGGACCGAGATCGTCATCCAGTTCAAGCCGGTGCCCCACTCGATCTTCGGCCAGGACGCGCGCGACGAGGAGAGCGCCAACCGGATGATCATCGAGCTGCAGCCCGAGGAAGACATCTCCCTGACGGTGATGAACAAGAAGCCGGGGCTGGACCAGCGGATGCAGCTGCAGCCGATCAAGATGAGCCTGTCCTGGGGCGTGGGCGGTAAGGGCGATGCGCCGCCGCGTCGCCGGATCGCCTATGAGCGGCTGCTGCTGGACGCGCTGAACGGGGATTCGACCCTGTTCGTGCGCCGCGACGAGGCGGAAAAGGCCTGGGAATGGGTCGACGGAGTGTCGCAAGCCTGGGCCGACGGGAACGTGAAGCCGCAGCCCTATCGCGCCGGGACCTGGGGTCCGGATGCGGCGGACATGCTGATGGCGCGCACGGGCCGAGATTGGAACACGCAGGAATGACCGTCGAGATCGAAACCTTTCCCACCGTCGACACCTGGGCCCAGTCCATCGCCGGGCGGATCGAGGAGACGCTGGGCGCCGCGGTGATGGCGAACGGCAAGGCGTTGTTCGCCGGGCCGGGCGGCTCTACGCCGTCGCCGGTCTATGCGCGGTTGGCGCAGGCGGACATCGGCTGGGACAGGATCGCTGTCACCCTGGTGGACGAGCGCTATGTGCCGGAGAGCGATCCGGAATCGAATGCGCGGCTGATCAAGGATGTGCTGCTGCAGGGTTCGGCGGCGAAGGCGACCTTCATCCCGCTCTACACGTCGGCGGTCACTGTGGACCGGGCGGCGGCGGTGGCTGCCCATGCGCTGACGGCGGCCGGCGGGCAGTTCGACTCGGTGCTGCTGGGCATGGGGGAAGACGGGCATATCTGTTCGATGTTCCCGGACAGCCCGACGCTGAAGACCCTGTTGTCGCCGACGCTGAAGCCCACGGTGCTGGGCGTGCCCCATGGACGGGACGGGTCGGCGCCGAGCCTGGAGCGGATTTCGATCAACCTGCCCTATCTGATGTCGGCGGGGCGGGTGATCCTGGGCCTGAAGGGCGCGGCCAAGCGTTCGGTGTTCGAGCGGGAGGCTGAAGGCGATCCAGCCGTGCAGCCGATCGCAGCGATGATCGCCGCAAAGGTCCCGCTGGAAGTCGTTTGGACGGAGGCGAACTGATGGCCCTGCATCCCGTGGTGGCGGAAGTCACCCAACGCATCATCGAACGGTCGCGGGAGACGCGAACCGACTACATCCGCCGGATGGACGCGGCGCGCGATAGCGGCGTCGGCCGGGCCAAGCTGTCCTGCGCCAACTGGGCCCATGCTTTCGCGGGCCAGACCATTGCCGACAAGCTGAAGGTCATGGACGGCAAGACGCCCAACGTCGGCATCGTCACCGCCTACAACGACATGCTGTCGGCGCATCAGCCGTTCGAACGCTTCCCCGAAGTGATCCGCGCCGCGGTGCGCGAGGTCGGAGCCACGGCCCAGGTCGCCGGGGGCACGCCCGCCATGTGCGACGGGGTCACGCAAGGGCGGCCGGGCATGGAACTGAGCCTGTTCAGCCGCGACGTCATCGCCATGTCGGTCGGGGTCGCCCTGACCCACGACGCCTTCGACGCGGCGATGATGCTGGGCGTCTGCGACAAGATCGTGCCGGGGCTGTTCATGGGGGCGCTGGCGTTCGGCCATCTGCCCGTCGTGTTCGCGCCCGCCGGGCCGATGCCGTCGGGCATTCCCAATGCCGAGAAGGCGCGGGTCCGGGCCGAGTATGCGCAGGGCAAGGTCGATCGCCAGACCCTGCTGGAGAGCGAGATCGGCAGCTATCACTCGCCCGGCACATGCACCTTCTACGGTACGGCCAACTCCAACCAGATGATGATGGAGCTGGGCGGGCTGCACATGCCGTCCACCGCCTTCGTCCATCCGGAGACGGGCCTGCGCGACGCCCTCACGGCTGCGGCGGCGAAGCGGGCGGTCGAGCTGTCGGTCAGCGGCGAATGCCGCATGGCCGATGTGGTCGACGAGAAGTCGGTCGTGAACATGATCGTGGCGCTTCTGGCCACCGGCGGATCGACCAACCACGCCATCCACCTGGTCGCCATGGCGCGGGCGGCGGGAGTGCTGATCGACTGGACCGACATGGACCAGCTGTCGTCCGTGACGCCGCTGCTGGCGCGGGTCTATCCGAACGGATCGGCCGACGTGAACGCCTTCCAGGCGGCGGGCGGCGTGGCCTTCGTGGCGCGCGAACTGGCGCAGGCGGGGCATATCCACTCGGACGTGACCACGATCATGGGCCGGGGGATCGAGCATTATTTCAAGGAGCCGGCGATGATCGACGGCGAACTGATCTGGAAAGACGGGGTCGCCGAAAGCCTGGACCGCGACATCCTGCGGCCAGCCTCCGATCCATTCGACGCAGAGGGCGGGCTGCGCCTGGTCCAGGGCAACCTCGGCCGTGCGGTGATCAAGATTTCGGCCGTGAAACCCCAGCACCGGGTGATCGAGGCCAGGGCCCGGGTGTTCGACGCCCAGGAAGACGTGCTGGCCGCCTTCAAGGCGGGCGAGCTGGACGAGGGCTGTGTCATCGTGCTGCGTTTCCAGGGCCCCAAGGCCAACGGCATGCCGGAACTGCATTCCCTGTCGCCCCTGATGAGCGTGCTGCAGGATCGCGGCGTGCCGATCGCCCTCGTCACCGACGGGCGGATGTCGGGCGCCTCTGGCAAGACCCCGGCGGCGATCCATGTGACGCCGGAAGCGCTGGAGGGCGGGCCGCTGGCCTATGTGCTGGACGGCGATCTGGTCCGGGTCGATGCCGAGGCCGGGGTTCTGGCCATCGACGCCGACCTGACCACACGCGAGCGAGCGCGGCCGAACTCGGTGCAGAGCTGGGGCTATGGGCGAGAGCTGTTCGGAGCCTTCCGCTCCGTGGTCTCCTCGGCCGAGCGCGGCGCCTCGGTCTGTTTCGTGGCCGAGCCGAGCGAACGACAACCAGAGATCCGGGATGTCGCGGATCCGAACGTACAAAACAGGGCAGTGGACGCATGAGTGACGGCAAGACGCTTCTGGTCGGCGACGTCGGCGGCACCAACGCCCGCTTCGCCATCGCGACGATGACCGACGGCCAGATCAAACTGGACCACCACGAGAGCTTTCCGGCGGAACAGTATCCGACCTTCCTGAAAGGTGTCGCAGCCTTCGTCGACGGCTGCGAGGTCAAGCCGAGCGGCGGGGTCATCGCAGTGGCCGGACCGGTGACGGACGGCGCCATCGACCTGACCAATTCACCCTGGGCGGTGTCGGAGGCGGAGCTTCAGACCCTGGGCCTGAATCCAGTGCGGCTGATCAACGACTTCGAGGCCCTGGCGTGGGGCGCGCCGGTGGTGCCCGCCGCCGACCTGGCCCATCTGGGCGGCCCGGTCGAGGGCGATCCGCATTCCGCCATTGCGGTGCTGGGCCCAGGCACCGGATTCGGGGTCTCCGCCCTGGCGCGCGATGTCCATGGGATCGAGGTGGCCATGCCGTCAGAGGGCGGACACGCCTGTTTCGCCCCGGGCGATCCGATCGAAGACGAAATTCTGCGCATCCTGCGCCAGCGCTATAGCCGGGTCTCGATCGAGCGTCTGATCTGCGGGCCCGGCCTGTTGAACATGCACCGGGCGTTGGCAGAGATCGACGGGCGCGAGACCCATATCGACGATCCTGCGCAGATCACCGAAGAAGCCCTGGCCGATCCGCGCAGCCATTGCGGCGCGACCCTGGCTCGGTTCTGCGCCATCCTGGGGGCGGTCGCGGGCGACGTGGCCCTGACCATGGGATCGCGCGGCGGGGTCTATATCGCCGGCGGCATCGCGCCGCGCATCCTGCCCTTCCTGAAGGCCAGCCCCTTCCGCGAACGGTTCGAGAGGAAGGGGCGCTTCCAGGAGTATATGGCCGATATTCCGACCTGGGTGATCACCCACAAGCATGCGGCCCTCTTGGGGGCGGCGCGCGTGGCGTTTGCGGAGGCCGAGTAACGGGCCCGGGTAACGGGGGCGAGATTTTTTATCACGGCGGCGTGAACCCTTCCCGGACCGTGGCGTTTCCATGGCTCAACAAGGAAGGGAATTCCCTATGCGTAAACTGATCATCGCCTCCGCCTCGCTGGCTCTGGCCGCCTCGCTCGCCGCCTGCGGTGAATCGGCTGCCGACAAGCAAGCCGAAGTCCAAGCCGACGCTCTGGAGCAGCAAGCCGCCGCCGCTCCGACCGAAGCGCAGGAAACCGCTCTGAACGCCGAAGCCGACCGTATCGAGCAACAGGCCGGCAACGCCGACGGCGGCATGACCACCTCGAACACGCCCAACACCTCGCCTTCGACCGAAGGTGCCATGGCCCCGGCCCCGGCCCAGTAAGACCTTTCGTCCTTCGAAAGACGATCGAGCCCCCGTCGCGAAAGCGGCGGGGGTTTTGGTTGTTCAGGGCTTCTTCTTCGGCGGCATGGGGATGAAGGCGCTCGTGCGCGCGATGTAGTCGGCGTATTTCGGCTTGGTCTTGCCGATGGCCTTTTCCGTGATGCCGATGCCCGACCAGCGCGTCAGGGTGAAGGTCAGGAAGATCGGCCCGACGATCGAGGCGATCCCGATCCAGCCGGTCTCCGCCGCGATCAGCCACAGCCCCCACCAGACGCAGGCGTCGCCGAAATAGTTGGGATGCCGCGTGTAGCGCCACAGGCCCGTGTCCAGCACCTTGCCCTTGTTCGCCGGGTCCTTGCGGAAGGCCGCCAGCTGGGCGTCGCCGATGCTTTCGAAGGCGATGCCGACCACCACGACCAGGGCGCCGATCCAGCCGATCCAGCCCATGGCCGGCGCATGCTCGACCTGACCCATCTGGACCGGCAGGGAGGTCAGCCAACCCAGGAACGCCTGGGGCAGGAAGACGAACAGGAGCGCGGTCTTGGCGAAGCTCCAGCCGTGTTCACGCTCCTGGGTCTCGACGATGTCGGCGTAGCGGCCGTCGATCCCCTTCTCATGCCAGCGGCGCAGAAGGTGCCAGCCGAGCCGGACGGCCCAGACGGCGCAGAGCCACAGCAGCAGGAATTTGCGCGTCTGGTCCCCGTCGGTTTGAACGAAGGTGAAGGCGGCCAGCGCGAGCATGCCGAGCGGCCAGACGCCGTCGATGAAGCTGACGTCCTTCAGCCGCAGCGCCAGCCCCCAGAGGAACAGCATCGCCACGGTGAGCAGAGCCAGATTGAGGCCCAGCAGGGCGGCGAGTTCAGGCAGGGTCATGTGGCAGCAACGCTAGCATGACCCTGTCGGATGCGTCCCTATCAGTCGATGCAGAGGGTCGCGTCTGCCTTGCCGTCCTCCACGCGCGTCGCGCAGCCGAAGCGGTTGGAGGACGGGGCGCACACGCCGGAGGCCGTCGCGCCCGCAGCAACGTCCGAGCCCTCGGGCAGCAGGCAGTCGCCACCGCACTGATCTCCATCGGTGCAGCGTTTGCCGGCGTCGTCATAGGCGATGACGCACTGGACAGATTGGAGACGGCCCACGCGTTGCAGCGTGCCGTTCTGCGCGGCGCAAGCGGCCTCGGCGCTCTGGGTCGGGGCGCCGGCATCGGGCGCCTGTTCGGCCATAGGCGAGCAGGCGGCGGCCATCAGGGCGAGGGCGGCGATCAGGAGGCGCATGGGTAGTCCTTACTTGGGGGAGACGTCGCCCTTGGCGAAGCCGGTCCAGACTTCGTCGTAGTCGAGCTGCATCGTCGGGGTGGTTTGCGCCCATTCCGTGGTGCGGATGGGGAAACGCGTCTCGAACATGAAGGCCAGGGTGTTGTCTATCTTGTGCGGTTGAAGGTTCGCCGACACCGCCTTGTCGTAGGAGGCCTGGTCCGGGCCGTGGCCGCTCATGCAGTTGTGCAGGCTGGCGCCGCCGGGGGCGAAGCCGCCCTCCTTGGCGTCATAGGCACCGGTGACCAGACCCATGAACTCGCTCATGACGTTGCGGTGGAACCAGGGCGGGCGGAAGGTGTCCTCAGCCACCATCCAGCGCGGCGGGAAGATGACGAAGTCGCAGTTGGCCGTCCCGACCGTGTCGCTGGGCGAGGTCAGGACAGTGAAGATCGACGGATCCGGATGGTCGAAGCTGACCGTGTTGATGGTGTTGAACCGCGCCGTGTCCCAGCGATAGGGCGCGTTGTTGCCGTGCCAGGCGACGACGTCCAGCGGCGAATGGTCGAAGGTCGTGACCCACAGGCGGCCGGCGTATTTCTGGACGCATTCGGTCGGACGACTGACGTCCTCGAAGGCCGCGACGGGCGCTTCGAAATCGCGCGGATTGGCCAGGCCGTTGGAGCCGATCGGGCCGAGGTCAGGCAGGCGGAAGGGCGCGCCGTAGTTCTCGCAGACATAGCCGCGAACGGGGCCATCGCATTCGACGCGGAAGCGGACGCCGCGCGGGATGACGACGATGTGGCCGGGCGAGGCTTCGATGCGCCCGAACTCGGTGACGAAGGCGTGGTCGCCCTCTTGAGGCACGATCAGCAATTCGCCGTCGGCGTCGTAGAAGACGCGGTCGGTCATCGACCGATTGGCTGCGTAGAGGTGGATGCCGACGCCGACCTGGGCCTCCACGTCGCCGTTGCCGCCATAGGTGATCAGACCCTCGACCCAGTCGGTCGGGGCGGCCGGGATCGGCAGCGGGTCCCAGCGCATGCGATTGGGGCTGGGCGGGGCGTCGTGGAACGGCCCGGAGCGGATCTGGCCCTGGGCGAAGGGCTGGTAGGCCGGATGCTGGGCCGAGGGGCGCAGGCGGTAGAGCCAGCTGCGGCGGTTCTCGGCGCGCGGGGCGGTGAAGGCGGTGCCGGAAAGCTGTTCGGCGTAGAGGCCCATCGGGGTCTTCTGCGGCGAGTTACGCCCCACCGGCAGGGCGCCGGGGACGGCCTCCGTGGCGAAATGGTTGCCGAAGCCGGTCTGGTAGGTCGCGCTGTTCAGCGTCATGCGTGTCGTCTCCCGTGGTGGGAGGTTTAGCGGGGGACGATGACAGCGTCACCCTCTCCCGGCGGGAGAGGGCTTGAGCACACGGCGGCGCAAGCCGTCGTTCTTGTGCGAAAGGGTGAGGGGCGTGCCCTCACCGGCTAGCGCCAGCCCCTCACCCTTTCGGCTGACGCATCGCTACGCTCTGCGAGCCTCAAGCCCTCTCCCGCCGGGAGAGGGGTCTAATACCCGCCCGCTCTTGCCAGTTTCTCGGCGTGGAAGCCGGCGTCGCCGAGGAGTTCGTTCAGGACGCGGACGCGCTTCATGTAGAGGCCCACATCGTATTCGTCGGTCATGCCGACGCCGCCGTGCATCTGGACCGCTTCCTGGACCGCCAGTTCGGCAACGCGGCCGGCCTTGGCCTTGGCGACGGAGACGGCGAGGTCGGCCTTGGGCGAACCGGCGTCGAGGCGTTGCAAGGCGCCCATGACGGCGGCTTTCGCCAGTTCCAGCTCGGTGAACAGGTGGGCGGCGCGGTGTTGCAGGGCCTGGAACTCGCCGATCAACTTGCCGAACTGCTTGCGGGTCTTGAGGTATTCGATCGTGGTCAGGAAGGCCTGGTCGCCGGCACCCGTCAGGCAGGCGGCGGCGCAGGCGCGGCCGAGGTTCAGCGCGCCTTCGAGGGCCGCCTCGCCCGCGTCCACGTCGCCAATGACGGCGTCGGAATCGACCTGGACGTCGGTCAGGGTGATGCGGGCGGCGTTGTGGGCGTCGACCATGACGGTGCGTTCGATCTCGACGCCCGCCGTCTTCGGGTTGACGAGGAACAGGGTGACGCCGGCGTCGGTCTTCGCCGCAACGATCAGGGCGTCGGCGATGTGGCCGTCGAGGACGAAGCCCTTCGCGCCATTCAGCTTGAAGCCGTTGCCGCTGCGTTCGGCGCTCGTCGCGATTCGCGAGGGCTGGTGTTTCGTACCTTCATCGAGGGCGAGCGACAGGATGGCTTCACCGGCCGCGATCTTCGGCAGCCAGGCGGCCTGCTGAGCGGCGGACGCCGCGTCGATCAGGATACGGGCGGCCAGAATCGAGGAGCCGAAGAAGGGCGACGGGGTCAGGGTGCAGCCGAGGCCTTCGGCCACGATGCCCGCCTCGACCGCGCCGAGGCCGGAGCCGCCGTGTTCCTCGGGGATGATGACGCCGGCGAAACCCATTTCGCCGAAGGCCTTCCACAGGTCGCGCGACACGCCGTCAGCGTCGTTCGAATCCCGCAGTTTGCGGAAGTGGGAGATGGGCGCGTTTTCGTTGAGGAAGCCGTCCGTGGCTTCCTTCAGCATGGTCTGCTCTTCGGTCAGGATCAGGGGCATGGGCTCAGGCTCCCGGCAGCTGCAGCAGGTGTTTGGCGATGATGTTCAGCTGAACCTCCGAGGTTCCGCCCTCGATCGAATTGGCCTTGGTGCGCAGCCAGTCGCGGGCGGCCGTGCCCTTGTGCGAGCGCTCGCTTTCCCACTCCAGGGCGTCGGAGCCGCCGGCGGCCATGGCCAGTTCGTGGCGGCGCTTGTTCAGCTCCGAGCCATAGTATTTCAGCATGGAGGCGATGGCGGGCGAGACCTGTTTGGCCTTCACCTGATCGCCGACCCGCTCCATCGACAGGCGGAAGGCGGCGACGTCGATCTCCAAATCGGCAATCCTGGCGCGCAGCATCGGCTCGTCGAGGCGGCCCGTGTCGTCCAGCCCGATGGAATCCACCGCGACCTGGCTCATGGGCCGGCCCATGTCGCCCATGCCGCCGATCATCGTCCGTTCGTGGGCCAGAAGCGCCTTGGCCACGTCCCAGCCCCGGTTCAGGGTCCCGATCAGGTTTTCCTTCTCGACCCGGACGTCGTCGAAGAAGGTCTCGCAGAAGGGCGACTTGCCGCTGATCAGGGTGATCGGCTTGGTCGTCACCCCCGGCGTCGCCATGTCGAACAGGACGAACGAGATGCCCAGATGCTTGGGTGCCTCAGGGTCGGTCCGGATCAGGCAGAAGATCCAGTCGGCCTTGTCGGCGTAGGAGGTCCAGATCTTCTGACCGTTGATGATCCAGTGGTCGCCACGATCCTCCGCGCGGGTCTGGATGGCGGCCAGGTCGGAACCAGCGCCGGGTTCGGAATAGCCCTGGCACCAGCGGATCTCGCCGCGCACGATCTCGGGCAGGAACCGCTTCTTCTGTTCCTCGGTCCCGAACTGAAGGAGAGCCGGGCCCAGCATCCAGATGCCGAAGGACGACAGGGGCGACTGAGCGTCGATGCGGCGCATCTCCGACGCCAGCACCTTGGCCTGTTCGCGATCGAGACCGCCGCCACCGTATTCCGTAGGCCATTGCGGGGCCGTCCAGCCGCGTGCGGCCATGACGTCCATCCACTGTCTGTGGGCGGGGGTCTTGAAGGTGGCGTTGCGACCGCCCCAGACCCGGTCCTCGTCATTGTCGAGCGGACCGCGACATTCGGCCGGGCAGTTCGCCTCCAGCCAGACGCGCGTCTCCGCGCGGAAGGTTTCCAGATCGGCCCCACCGGATGAAGTCATGGTTCGCTCCCTGACGCCTGTGCCTGCGTCTGTGATCAGTGATTAGCAGGGATTCGAAAGTGACGCAGCGTCATCTCCCTCCCACTTGGGGGAGGTGGTCGGAGCGTAGCGGAGACCGGGTGGGGGCGGCTGGGTGATACGGGTACAGGCCGGTGGGGTTTTGCCTTGCCGTCCCCACCCGGTCGCTTCGCGACCACCCTCCCCCGAGGGGGAGGGAGAGGTTCAGCGTCACTTCGTCGGCAGGAAGGGCGAGAAGGTGATCACCGTGAAGGTGTCGCGGATGTGCGGCCGCGTCTGGACCGACTTGGTGACGAAGGTGCCGATGTCCATCTCCTTGGGCAGCTGGAACTTGGCCAGGAGATCGTACTGGCCCGAGGTGGAGTAGACCTCCGAGACGTATTCGACATTGTCGACCATGTCGGCGGCGACGTCGTTGGCGTGGCCCAGCTCGCATTTGATGAAGACGAAGATGGCGGTCATCATGGTCGTGGGCTCCGGTGTTTGCGGGCTTGAGTAGCGGATGCGGACGTGAGCGATAAGCCCCCCACTTCTTCGGCAGACTGGCTCGAAGCCGAATACAACAACCGCGCGGCCGTGCCGGACCACCCTGTCGTCATGGGGCGGTGGAAGGCGGAGGCAGAGGCCGCGCGGGCGGATCATCCGCCGACCGCCCTGCCGTATGGCCCCGGCGAGCGCCACGTCCTCGATCTGTTCGCGGCGTCCGACGCCCCTATCGTCGTCTTCCTGCACGGCGGCTACTGGCAGGCGCTGGACCGGAGCTGGTTCAGCTGGATCGCGCCGGCCTTCCTGAAGCATGGGATCAGCGTCGCCATCCCTTCCTACGACCTCGCGCCCGATGTGCGGCTGGGGCGGATCGTCGGCCAGATGCGCGATGCGGTGGAGTTGGTTCGCGCCCGAACGGGCAAGCGGCCCGTCGTGTTCGGCCATTCCGCCGGAGGACACGGGGCGGCCTGCATGCTGTCGGAAGCGAGAGCCTCGGCGGCCGTGGCGATCTCGGGCCTGTTCGATCTGGAGCCGCTGGTCCAGACCTCGCTGAACGATGCACTGAGGCTGGATGCTCGGGAGGCGGCGGCTCTATCGCCCGTCCATTGGCCCGCGCCGAACGGATCGACGCCGGGCGGGACGGTGCTGGACTGTATCGTCGGGGCGGCGGAGACGACCGAGTTCGTGCGCCAGTCGCGGGACATGGCGGACCTGTGGGGCGGCAAGGGGGTGGAGACGCGGTTCGAGGCGTTGGCGGGGCTGAACCATTTCACCGTGCTGGACCCTCTGGCCGATCCGGACAGCGACCTGGTCAAGCGGATCGTGGAACTGGCGAAAGCGTAGCCGTCAGGGGTCGCAATCAAGGCCGAGCATCGCCAGTATAGTGGCCTGACCACAACGGAGCGATCATGGCGGACCCGGCAGCAGGCATGAATCTCGGCCACGCGGTGGTCTTGTTGTCGGCCGCCGTCGTCGCGGTGCCGCTGTTCCGCAAGTTCGGCCTGGGATCGGTCCTGGGTTATCTGGCCGCCGGGGTGATCATCGGCCCGTTCGCCCTGGGCATGATCGGGGACGCCGAGGCGATCCTGCATGTCGCCGAGCTGGGCGTGGTCATGTTCCTGTTCATCATCGGGCTGGAGATGCGACCGGCCAAGCTGTGGACGCTGAGGAAGGAGATCTTCGGCCTGGGCGCCGCGCAGGTGATCACCGCCGCCCTTCTCCTGACCGGGACCGCGATGGCGTTCGGGATCCCGGCTGCCGTGGCCTTCGTCGGTGCCTCGGGCTTCGTCCTGTCGTCGACCGCCGTCATCATGCAGACGCTGGATGAGCGGAACGAGATCAACACCCCGCACGGCCAGCGGGCCGTCTCCATCCTGCTGCTGGAAGACCTGGCCATCGTGCCGCTGCTGGCCGTCGTGGCGGTTCTGGGCACGGCGCTGGGCACGGCCGAGAACGGCCCGCCCCTGTGGCAGACGGCCGGGCTGGCCGTCGCGGCGGTCGTCGGCGTGATCCTGGCCGGCAAGTACGCGATCAATCCGATCTTCCGCCAACTCGCCAAGTACGGCGGGCGCGAGGTGATGCTGGCCGCCGCCTTGCTGGTGGTGTGCGGCGCGGCCTGGGCACTGTCGCTGGGCGGCCTGTCGATGGCCATGGGCGCCTTCCTGGCCGGGGTGCTGTTGTCGGATTCGACCTTCCGGCATCAGCTGGAAGCCGACGTCGATCCGTTCCGCTCGATCCTGCTCGGCCTGTTTTTCCTGTCGGTCGGGATGTCGCTCAACCTCGGCGTGGTCGTGACCGACTGGCGCTGGGTCGTCGGCGGCGTCGCCCTGTTCATGGTGGTGAAGGCCGTCGGCATCTACGCCATCGCCCGCCTGTTCCGGTCCTCGCACAACGAGGCGCTGGAGCGGGCGGCCCTGTTCGCGCAAGGGGGCGAGTTCGCCTTCGTCCTGTTCGGGGCGGCCCTGATGGCCGGCCTGTTCGACGTACGGACGGCGGCGATCTTCACCGCCATCGTCATCCTGTCGATGGTGATGACGCCGCTGGTCACGATGGTGGTGTCGCGCTGGTTCCTGAAGGATGCGCAGGTCTCGATCGACGATATGGACGGCGTCGACCGGGCCAGCAACCTGCGCGAGCGGGTCCTGATCATCGGCTTCGGCCGGTTCGCCCAGGTCGTGTCCCAGCCACTGCTGGCGCGCGACGTGGACGTGTCGATCATCGACATGGACGTGGAGATGATCCAGGCCGCCGGAAACTTCGGGTTCAAGGTCTATTACGGCGACGGATCGCGGCTGGACGTCCTCAGGGCATCGGGTGCCGGGACCGCCGAGACCATACTGGTGTGCGTCGACAAGCCCGAAGCGGCGGATCGGATCGTGGAATTGGTCAAGGCCGAGTTCCCCCTGACCAAGCTGTTCGTGCGCGCCTATGACCGCGGCCACTCGATCCGCTTGATCAACGCGGGCGTGGAGTTCCAGATCAGGGAGACCTTCGAAAGCGCCCTGGGCTTCGGCGAACATGTGTTGAAAGACCTGGGCTTCTCCGAGGACGAGGTGCGCGACACCATCCAGGACGTGCGGCGTCGCGACGAGGACATCCTGGCGGTCCAGGTCGCGGGTGGACTGGAGGCCGGACGCGGCATGATGCGCGGCAATGTCGTGACGCCGCAGCCTGCGCCCTACGTGAAGCCGCGTCGCGAAGCCCAGGCCCTGAACGAGGACGCGGCCGAAATGATCGCCGAGGAAGAAGAACGACAGCAGGAACAGGCCTGAGCCCGCCGAACGGTGATGCGTGCGGGTCACACAGTGACGCTATTGTGTACAGGCGCGTTCGAACCAGGAAACTTCACCGTGGCCGGACGTTTCGTGGGGTCAGGAGAACCCCATGCCCAAGACGACCGAAAGCCGCTCCAAGCCTGACCTGCGCCTCGTCGCAGAATCCGAAGTCTATGATCTGATGCGCGGTCCGCAGACGACCGCCGACCGAGTGAAGCAGCTTCAGGCCGAGGCGCGCGCCCTGGCGATCGAACAGGTCGAGGCGCTTGAAAAGGCGCTGAACGACGCGGCGACCCTGGCTGACGAAATCTCCAAGGGCGGCGATGCCTATCCCGTCGGCGCGCGCGAGATCGCCTCGCGTCTGGCCGAAGATCTGCCGGCGAAGGCCGAAACCATCAAGGCGATCGTGTCGCGCCTGTGAGGTCGTCGCGGGCGTAGAGTTTCGCCCGCAGACGGTTCGCCAGACGGAACAACAGGATCGCCAGGACGATCAGCACCACCGGAACGAGGATCGGGGCGAGGAACGCCAGGATCACCGTGAAGAAGGCCAGCACGTCTTCGATGAAGGAGAGGATGGGGTTGCCGACGCCTCCGGTCGTGGCCGTCGAGGTAAGACGCGCTCCCCCTTGCGCAGCATTGAAGGCGAAAGCCGTAGGCGCGCCGACGATGACCCCCGCGATGGCGGCCGTGGTCGGGTCGAGGCCGACGAAGACGCTGCCGGCCGCGACCGCGCCTGCGACCGGGCGGGTGAAGGCGCCCAGCACGTTCAGGCCGTGATCGACGACGGGGATCTTGTCGCCGGTGAACTCCACGACGGCGGCGACGCCCAGCGCCGCGATGGCGGGCCAGTCGGCCAGCCAGCTCATCTGGTCGTTCAAGGCGATGCCGAACAGACCAAAGCGCGCGGCGAGCGCCAGCATCAGCAGAGGCAGAAATGTTCGCAGCCCTGTCGCCGAGGCCAGGCCCAGCCCGAGAAGGGCGGGCAAGACCCAGGTCTGAAGCGGGCCGGCGGCGGCGCCCAGGCTTTGTTGCATCCCCTGAAGATCGATGCCGTCCATCTGGCTCTCCCCTATCCGACACTGGTCGTCGATCAGGATAATACCCGGAACCGCGTCGGGGTCCGCCGGTTTCGAAAGGGACTTTCAGGAGAGCCCCATGACCGATCGCTTCGAACCCCAGGCCGAGACGACCGCAGACCACGAACGCAAGATCCAGGCGGAGATCGACGCCAAGGCTCAACGGGGTGGCGGTGAGGATCAGAACGAGGGCGCGGTCCAGGCCGGCGCACGGACCTATCCGGAGCCGCCCTTCCCTAAACAGCACCAGACCAAGCCGGGTGACGAGGCCGCCCTCGATCCGGCCCCGATGTATGACGCCCCGTTCTGGAAGGGCTCAGGCAAGCTGGACGGCTTCGCCGCCCTGATCACCGGGGCGGATTCCGGCATCGGGCGCGGGGTCGCCGCCCTGTTTGCGCGCGAGGGCTGCGACGTCGCGATCTGTCACCTGGATGAGGACGCCGACGCGGAGACGACGAAGCAGGCGGTGGAGGCCGAGGGGCGCCGCGCCATCGTGCTGAAGGGCGATGTGGCCGATCCGGCCTTCTCCAAGATGGCCGTGGCCGAGACGCTGAAGGCCTTCGGGCGGCTGGATGTCGTGGTGCCCAACGCCGCCTTCCAGGAGCATGTCGAGGCGTTCGAGGATCTGACCTTCGAGCATTTCGACCGGACGCTGAAGACCAACCTCTACGGCTATTTCAACCTGACCCAGGCGGCCGTCCCCCACATGAAGTCGGGCGGGTCGATCGTGATGACAGGGTCGGTGACCGGCATCCTGGGGAACAAGGATCTGCTTGATTATTCGATGACCAAGGGCGGCATCCATGCCTTCGCCCGGTCGCTGGGGACCCATCTGGCGCCGCGCGGCATCCGGGTGAACGTGGTCGCGCCGGGGCCGGTCTGGACGCCGTTGAACCCCGCCGACAAACAGGCGGAGGACGTCGCCCACTTCGGCGAGAAGACCGTGATGAAACGCCCGGCTCAGCCGGAGGAGATCGCGCCCGCCTATGTCTTCCTGGCGTCGCCGCAGATGTCGAGCTTCATCACCGGCGAGGTGCTGCCGATCATCGGCGGGTATGCGGGGGGCTGATGAAGTGTCTCCTCCCTGTTCGCCGCTGGGCGAATGGGGAGGTGGCTCGCAGCGTAGCGGAGAGACGGAGGGGTTCTTTTCGCGCGCACGAAGAACCCCTCCGTCAGCTCGCGAAGAGCTCGCTGCCACCTCCCCATCGCTGCGCGACAGGGAGGAGACTTTGAATGTCAGCCGACCACGTCGGCCTGGTCCTTGTTGCGACGGAACCAGGCGACGGCATAGCCGCAGACGGGCGTCAGGGTCAGTCCTTCGGCGCGGGCGTGATCGACGAGGCTCTGCATGAACTTGCCTGCCGCGCCGGAGCCGCGCAGCTGATCCTCGGCCTCGACATGCAGGATGGCGCGGCGATCGCCCTGAACCGAATAATCGGCCCAGACGCGCCGCATCTGGCCGTCGGCATCGGTGAAGCCCTGCTCGTAGCGCTGCTCGGCCGTGACGTCGCGAAAGTCGGTCATGAAAATCCCCTCGACACTGGGGGTGGAATGCCTTGCGCCGGGGGACCGTTCCGTACGGTGACGTATGCTCAGGCAGGCCTGTCGGACAGCAGGTTCATGATGCCGAGGATGCTCTTCACCGTGAACCAGACGCTGAGCAGGAACCACAGCGCCAGGAACAGCAGCAGGAACGGAATGCCGATGAGGACGATGGAGGCGACCGCCGAGACCGCGATCAAGACCCACAGGGCGATGGTCCACCAGAAGACCGACCAGAACAGCGCGATCTGGGCCTCGATATGCTGGCGAGCCATGCCGGTGGACGAGCCGCGCGCGGCGTAGGCGACGACCAGTCCGACCAGGACCAGGACGTTGGCCGAGGGAATCGACAGGATGTAGAGGCCCCAGGCGATCAGGGCGGCAGGCTTGCCTTGGGATTCATGGCCGCCTTCGAGACGGGGCTGGGGCGCGTCGGACATCAGTCCCTCCTAGAACAACCAGGCTCGGGGCCGCTCGATCGCACGGCCCGCCTTCAGCTTCAGAACGCCGCCGGCGCCCCGAAGGATCAACCACACCGCCAGAACGAACAGGACGAAGACGCCCAGACCCACGGCGATCAGGATCCCGCCGAGCAGGGCGACCACCCCGCCGGCCCACAGGGTGCGCTGCTGGAACATGAAATGGCTGGCCGCCACCTCTCCCTGCGGTCCGGCACGACCGGTGACGGCCAGAAGAGCGATCAGGGCGGACACGCCGAGCGTCGGCACGGCGAACAGGATCAGGGCATAGACCGCATAGATGCCCATGGCGCCGTCGATGGGCGCCGGTTGCTCGCCGCGACGGGCGAAGCCGCCGGCGGGCCGTTCGGGGATCGGGGTTTCGCGCGCCCATTGCGGCGTCGGCGTCGGAGCCGCGGTCTCGGGGACCGGCGTCACGATGGGACCGGACGCCGGGGCGAACAGATCGGCGTCGGACTCAGGCTCCGGCGGCGGCGGGGGGGCAGGCGCAGGCGTGCGCGGACGTCCTTCCAGCGCGGAAGGCGAGGCGAAACCGATCAGGTCGTCGTCATGGTGCTCCGGTTCCGGAGCCGCCTGTCCAGGATTCTGGGGCGCCTTGGGATCGCCGGGCTCGGCCATCGGTGTCCTCGCGTTCATGATGGCGACAATGGCCGGGTGGCCGGTCCGAGGCAAGCCGAACCGAGCGTCACGTTAGGCCGTCAGGTCGTTGATCGACAGATCGGGCCGGTCCATCCAGCTTCCGGCGGCCCAGGCGCGCTCGGCGACGCTGAGATGTTCGCCGACGATGACGGCGTTGGTCGGGGTCTCTTCCAAGGTCAGCTCGACGCAGCGGAAGGGGGAACCGTCGTCCTTGAGGATCGCGTCCAGTTTCCGGCGCAGGGCGATGGCGAAGGCCTCGGTGGTGGGATCGCCGTCGAAGACCATCAGTTGGCGCACGCGCTGGGGCTCATGGGCCTGGAACCAGGCCAGCATGGGATCCGCGGCGTTGAGCTGGAAGGCATGATCCACGGCCTTGTCGATGAAGCCGTGCCAGCGGCCCTTCAGGGTCTCGAAAGAGGCGACATAGTTCGAGCCGCCGAAATCCATCTCGGCGTCCGTGGCCAGGATGACGTGGACGAACTCGTTGTGGCCATGCGGAACCGCACAGCGCGACGCGGCGTCAGCGAGCAGGCGATGGGCCATCGAGAAGCGGCGGGTGAAACGAACCTGGGGCATTGCGCGGCGACATGTCGTGCCGAAAGCCGGCAAAGGCAAGGCTGGAGGCGAATCAGGGCCGCGGACGAGGCGACTTCAGCGTCTGTAGGTGAGCTCGCACCCGGCCCCGTCGGCGGCCTCCAGGGCACCCGGCTTGTCCACGCGGACGGTGACGCCCAACACGCGGGCGTCCTCCAGACAGTGGAGGGCCAGACGTTCGGCAAAGGTCTCGACCAGACCGACGTGCCCCTCGGCGATGATCCGACGGGCCGAGGCGGCAACCGTCTCATAGTTGATGGTGTCCGACAGGCCGTGGACCTCAGCCGGGCCGAGATCCAGCGTCACGTCGATGACCAGGGTCTGGAGCCGGCCGTGCTCGTGGTCGTAGACGCCGATGCCGGCCTCGACCCGCAGGCCCTTGACGAAGACGGTGAGGTTCTCGCGCCGGGCGGCCGAAAGGGACTGGATCACGGCAGGGTTCACTCGGCGATGTCGGGGGTCTGCCAGGCCAGGTGCTGGCCGGCGTCCACGGCGATCATCTGGCCGGTGACCGAGCGGGCGTCAACGAGATAGGCCACGGCCTGGGCGATGTCTTCGGGCGAGGAGCCGTGGCCCAGCGGCATGGCGGCCTGTTCGGCGGCGAATTCCGCCTCCGACTGGTGGATGGAGGCCAGCGTCGGACCGGGGCCGACGCCATTGACGCGGATGCGAGGCGCCAGCGCCTGGGCCAGGGTCCGCGTCGCCCACCACAGGCCGTTGCGCGACAGGGCGTAGGAAAAGAAGCGCGGATCGGGCTTCAGCACCCGCTGATCCAGCAGATTGACGATCGAGGATCCGTCGGGAGCCTGTTCGGCGAAGGCTTCGGCCAGCACGACGGGCGCGCGCAGATTGGTCTCGAGATGCAGGTCCCAGGTCTCGCGCGACAGGTCGCCGACACGGTCGTCCTCGAACACGGAGGCGTTGTTGACTAATACAGATATCGGGCCGAGCGCCTTGGCGGCGGCGGGGATCAGGGCGCGAACCTGGGCCTCGTCGGTCAGGTCGGCGGAGACCACCGCGGCGCGACGACCCAGCGCGCGGACCTCTTCGGCAAGCGCTTGGGCGTCCTCGACGGACTCGCGATGGTGGATGGCGACGTCATGGCCGCGTGCGGCCAGGGCCAGCACGATGGCGCGGCCGATCCGGCGGGCTCCGCCCGTGACGAGCGCCGCGCCGGGGCGGGGTTCAGTCAACCCGACCGAACTCGAAGACGTTGAACGCGCCGAAGACGGCGACGAAGCCGAGGATGATGTAGAGGGCCGTCATGGGAAGCTCCTGTTCTCAGGCCGCAATAACCTTCGGACGCCTTCGGTTCAAGCGAGCTCGGACCAGTCGCGCATCATCCACATGACACCGAGCACGCAGGTCATGGCAGGCGCACAGCCCGCGAGCATGGCCAGACCGTAGCGGCCGCACGCATGAAGCCGCCACCCAAGCATGGGCGCCCCATACAGGCCGGCCACATACAGCAGAAAAACGATGAAATCGGCCGGTCCCGACTCCGCGCCCGCTGGCAGGGTGGCGATCCAGCGGGTCATGACCCCGAACAAGCCGAGCAGAGTGCCGAGTAAGGTCGCGAACATCGAACCGATCAGCCACAGGCCGGCGACCTCCCGGTAGTTTCGCGAATCCAGAAACAGTTTGAGGGTCCGGATCATCACTTCGCTCCACGCGTCTGGACAATAGCGCACGCGCCGAGCAGTGGGGACCCGATGACACCCTTCCCGATCACCATCTTCCACAACCCCGACTGCGGCACGTCGCGCAACGTACTGAGGGCGATCCTGGATCAGGGCTATGAGCCGAAGGTCGTCCTCTATGTCGAGCAGGGCTGGACGGCAGAGCAACTGACCGACCTGATGGCGCGGATGGGCGTATCGGCGCGGGCGATCCTGCGGGAGAAGAAGACGCCGGCCGAGGCGATGGGCCTGCTCGATCCCGCCGTTTCGGACGAGGCGATCCTCGCCGCCATGGTCGAGCATCCGATCCTGGTGAACCGGCCGATCGTCGAGACGCCGCTGGGCGTCGTGATGGCCCGGCCGTCGGAGCGGGTGTTCGAGGTGCTCGATCGGCGGCCTGAGCGGTTCGTCAAGGAGGACGGAGAGGTCATCGTCCTGTAGTTTCGCCGGATGAACTGGCGTGTCCGAATCGAGCCCTTCACCCGGCCGATCTTCTTTTTCGTCTCCCGACTTCAGCGCGGCATGACCCTGGGCGTCCGGTCCGTGGCGGTGGATGCTCAGGGCCGGGTCATGCTTGTCAAACACACCTATCTGGCCGGCTGGTGGCTGCCGGGCGGCGGTGTGGACCGTGGCGAGACGACCGGTGACGCGGCGACACGCGAACTGTTCGAGGAGACGGGTCTGAGGGCGACCACGCGGGGCCGGCTGGTCTCGGTCCATTCCAACGAGCGGTTCTTCAGGGGCGACCATGTGCTGGTCTATCGCTTCGACGCCTTCGAGGCGGGCGAGCTGACCTCTCACGGAGAGATCGCCGAGACCGGCTGGTTCGATCCGCTGGACCTGCCCGAGGACGCACATCGATCGACGCGCGACCGGATGGCCGAGATGTTCGGCGGTGCGCCCGTCGATCCGCGCTGGTAGAGGCTGGGCCTATGAACTTCGCACCCTGGATCGCCATGCTGGCGGTCGTCCTCGCCGGCGGGGCGACCGCGCTTCAGGCCCCCACCAACGCCCGATTGGCGACGGCCGTGGCCAGTCCGGTCAACGCCGCCTTCGTGTCGTTCGCCGTGGGTACGGCCGCGCTCGGCATCCTCGCCGCCATTCTGCACACCCGGCCGGACATGACAGCGGCCAAGGGGCTGCCCTGGTATGCCTGGGTCGGGGGCCTGTACGGCGCGATCTTCGTGGTCGCCGCCACCTGGGCCGTGCCCCGGCTGGGTGTGGCCATGACCATCACCCTGATGGTGGCGGGCCAGTTGATCATCAGCCTGGCGCTGGATCACTTCGGCGCATTCGGCGTCCCGCGCGCCCCGGTCAATCTGGGTCGGATCGCGGGCGTGGCCCTGGTGATCGGCGGCGTCATCCTCGTTCGCCGGAGCTGAGCCTGGCTGTAACCTGATCGGGTCTTGCGGCGAACGGGGGGCAGAACCTCTGCGGAGCCTGCCATGACCCCTTCCCTCTCCCCCGCCCGTCTCGACGGACGCGCCGCCCTGCGGTTCGGCATCGCGCTGATCCTGCTGTGGTTCGGCTATATGAAGTTTCTCCCCTACGAGGCCGAAGGGGTCAGGGGCATCGCGGAAGACTATTGGCTGTTCGGCTGGCTCTATCCGCTGGTCGGTGTCGGCGGCGCGTCGGCGGTCATCGGGGTGCTGGAGGTGACGGCCGGCGGGCTTATCGCCATCGGCGGCCGCTTTCCCTGGGCGGGGCTGATCGGCGCCCTGATGGGCGTCGCCACCTTCGTGGTGACACTGAGCTTCTTCTTCACCGCTCCCGGCATAGGGCAGCACGGCTACGGCTTCCCGGCCCTGGGATCGACAGGTCAGTTCCTGGCCAAGGACGTCGGGCTGCTGGCCATCTGCGTCTATCTATTGCTCGACGCGCGGGATCGACTGGACCTCTGACCTGTCGAAAGGCGACCTGACGCGAGGTGGACGGAGTGCTATCCGTCCGCTCATGTCCGCCCCCCTCCCCGACGCCGGCCGCAACTGGGTCGACGCCCGCGCGCCCGAAGGCCTCAAGCCCTGGCTGAAGCTCGGCCGCTTCGATCGGCCCATCGGCATCTGGCTGTTGCTGCTGCCGGGCTGGCAGGGGATCACGCTTGCGCTGGCCCAGGATCACCGGACGCCTGGTCTTCATGAGCTGTGGCTGTTCGTCGGGTTCGCCATCGGAGCCTGTCTGATGCGGGCGGCGGGGTGCGCCTTCAACGACATCGTCGACCGCGACATCGACCTGAAGGTCGCGCGGACGGCGGCGCGACCGGTCGCCTCGGGGCGGATCAGCGTGCGACAGGCCTGGCGGTTCGTGATCGGGTGCAGTCTGGTCAGCCTGTCGATCCTGCTGACGCTGAACCTGACGGCGGTGCTGCTGGGCGTCGGCTCGCTGGCCCTGGTGGCGGCCTATCCCTTCATGAAGCGAATGACCTGGTGGCCGCAGGCCTGGCTAGGGCTGACGTTCAACTGGGGCGCCCTGATGGGCTATGGCGCGGCGACCGGCGCCCTGTCCTTCCTCGTCTGGGCTGGCGGCCAGTGGAAGGTCATGACCGGCGACTGGATGACCTTCGCCGTCGCGCCCGGCGTCAACGGAGAACTGACCATAGCGGCCATCCTGCTCTATGTCGGCGGGGTGTTCTGGACCCTGGGCTACGACACCATCTACGCGCTTCAGGATATCGAGGACGACGCCATGGTCGGGGTGAAGTCCTCTGCGCGGCGCCTCGGCAAGGGCGTGAAATCCGGGGTCGCCGTCTTTTACGGTCTCGCCGTGGTCAGTGTTCTGCTGGCCGGAGCCGTGGCCGGGCTGGGGCTGCTCTTCTTTCTGAGTTGCGGCGTCTACGCCGGCCATCTCGCCTGGCAGGTGCGCACGTTGAAGCCCGAGAAGGGCGCCCTGGCGCTGAAACTGTTCAAGTCCAACCGCGAGGCGGGACTGATCCTGCTGGCGGCCATCGCCCTCGGCGGGCTAACCTTCGTCCTCTGACCCGGAGATCGCCCCATGACCGCGACCATGACCACGCCGTTCCGCCTCGTCCTCATCGCCGCCGCCGTGTCGGCGACCCTGGCCGGCTGCAACCGCGACAGGGCCGATGAGAAGGCGGCTGCGCCGGTCCCGACGGCGGGTGCGGGCGCCATGGTCACCCCGGCCGACGCCGCCGCCCCCATGGCGTTCGAAGCCAAGTCCCCGTTCGCCGACGTCAGCCTGACCCTGCCGATCGCGATCAAGGCCCAGCCCGACCTGCACGCCCGCCTCTACGCCGCCGCCGTGCGCGACCTGCGCGAGTTCTCCGAAGGCGCCCAGGCCGACCGCACCGAGGCCGGTGGCGACGCTGGGGTCGGTGCCTACAACAAGTCGATCACGATCACGCCCGGCGCCGAGACCGGAAAGCTGTTCAGCCTGATCCGCACCGATTCGGAGTTCACCGGCGGGGCCCACCCGAATGCGTCCTTCACCTCCATCCTGTGGGACAAGGCGCTGAAGCGCGAGGTGGCGGCGGCCGACCTGTTCACCAAGACGGGCGACCTGTCGGCGCTGGACGTCGCCCTGTGCGCCGCGATCAACGCCGAAAAGAGGAAGCGCGATCCGCAGACCCAGACGGTGTCACTGACCGGCGGCGAGATGTGGAAATGCCCGCGCGCCTCGACCGTCCCCTTCGTCCTGGCTACCGGGACGATGCCGGGCAAGGCCGGCGGTCTGGTCTTCCTGATCGGCCCCTATCAGGTCGGTCCCTACTCCGATGGATCGTATGAGGTGACGGTGCCGCAGAGCGCCTTCCGCGCCCTGCTGGCACCCGCCTATGCGGACGAGTTCGCGGGCGAGCCGAAGCCCGCGCCCGCCGCCTGAACGCCTACTTCAGGAAATCATCCACCAGTTCGTCGAACCGGGCGGGTTGATCGGCCATGATAAAGTGGCGGCTGGCGTCGACACGGATCACCTGAACCCCCGGCAGGGCTGCGTATTCCCGCTCCCAAAGCGCCTGGGCCATGGCGGGCGGCGGACCGCCCTCGGGGTCGGTGGCGTAGAGCGCGGTGACCGGCAGAGACATGGCGGCCAGGCCCGGACGGGCGTCGGTGGTCATAACGTCCGTCATGGCGGCGGCGAAGGCGCGGCGGTCGGTGGTCATCGACCATTCGACCATGGCCTCGCGGGTCGCCGGATCACGGGCCAGGCCCGCAGCCGTCTGGACCTGCATGGCGCGGAAGGCAGCCTCGTCGGCGCCGAGGATCCCGGCGGACGCCTGGGCCGCGAAGGGACGTGCGGCCTCTGCGGTGACGGCGGGCCCGAACATGGCGCTGTAGAACGGCAGGGCGTCGACGATCATCAGACGGCCGACGCTGTCGGGGTGTCCCTGGGCCAGCAGCAGGCCGCTGAGCCCGCCCATCGAATGGCCGATGACGGCGGGCTTCTGCAGGCCAGCCTCGGCGATATAGTGGGCGATCTCCTCGACCTCCGGCGCGACGAACGGGCCGTCGCCGTGGGTCCAGGGTTCGCCGGCGAACCCGGCCAGTTGCACCAGATGGACGCGGTGGGTGGCGGCCAGTCGCGTGGCGAGCGGACGCCACACTTCGCGCGACGAGGCCAAGCCAGGGATCAGGATGACGTCGGGGCCTGAACCGATGACCTCGACCGACAGCCGGTCGGAGGCGAACGCGGCCGTCTGGGTCGCAGCGGCGGGCTCGGCGTAAGCCTGGGGGGCGACGAAGACCGTCCCGCCGACCGCGAGTGCGGCGGCTGAAGCCAGAAACAGGGCGCGCAGGGTCGAACGCCCGACGAAGTGGCGGAGGTGCAGCATGTCGATGTCCTTGTCATGTTATCCTGACAAAATGTCAGGTGGGTTTCAGGTGTGAGGGTTGTCGAAGACGTCCTCGACAGCGCGCTCGAACAGGGCGGCGATGCGGTAGGCGAGGTCCAGAGAGGGATCGTGCTTCTCGGTCTCCAGGGCGTTGACGGCCTGGCGGGAGACACCGAGAGCCTGACCCAGCTGTTCCTGGGTCCAGCCCTTCTCCGTACGGAGCAGTTTCAGCCGGTTCTTCATCAGTGGGAGGTCCGGATGAAGGGGGTGGCGATGCCGAAGCAGGCCCAGAAGAGCGGGAAGATCATCCAGTTGGGGATGTGGGGCGCATTGGCGTAGCTCTCGCCGAAGCCCCAGAAGCTGGCGATCGCCATGGCCACGCCGGCCGAGACGATGAAGCGTTTGGCCAGCACGGCGCGCATGAACTCGTCGGAATCGCGCATCAGAACCAGGATCGACCAGATCCAGCCCAGTATGGGTGCGGCGACCGCGGCGGCCAGTCCCCATGCTGCGGGCTTGCCGATGATCTCGTCGAAGATACCGAACATCGCGGCGACGTTGACCGCCACATAGGGAATGGTGAAGGCCATCGTTCGGATGACGTATTTACGGTCGGCGGGCGTGCCGTCTTTCCAGCGGGTCATGTCGTGAGCTCCTGACTTAATGTAAGGCCTACATGACACGTCATTTTTGTCAGGTCAACATGACTTTGTAAGGCCAGCCTGACATAAATTGTTGCCGGAAGATGATCCCGCATCGCGCCACGCCTGCCTTGATCCCCTTATTCGGCTTGATACCTGAACGGCGAAGGCCCTAGGTCCCGCGTGTGACCATCGCCGATCCCGTCGCCTTCATCCTGGCCAACACCCGACTGCAGGCCGTGCCGCATGCGCCGGAGGTTTCGCTGTGGCTGGCGGACGAGATCACGCCGATCTGGAAGCTGACGGAGGAGGAGCTGGGCGAATTGGGCCTGCCGCCGCCGTTCTGGGCCTTCGCCTGGTCGGGCGGACAGGCGCTGGCGCGCTGGGTGCTGGATAATCCCGGGGCGTTCGCCGGCAAGACGGTCGTCGATTTCGCCACCGGCTCCGGCCTGGTCGGGATCGCGGCAATGGAGGCGGGCGCCCGATCCGTTCTGGCCGCCGACATCGATCCCTTCTGCGAGGCCGCCGTTCGGCTGAACGCCGAGGCTAACGGCGTGGCCCTGTCCTTCACAGACCGAAACCTGCTGGACGCCCCTCCGCCCGAGGTCGACGTGATCTGCGCCGGCGACGTCTGCTACGAAAAGCCGATGACCGAGCGCGTCATGGCCTGGCTGAGGCAGGCGCGAGAACAGGGTTCTCAGGTGTTGATCGGAGACCCGCACCGAACCTATTTCCGGACCGAAGGCCTGACCTTCCTCGCCGAATACCAGGTGCCGACGACACGCGAGTTGGAGGATTTCGCCATCAAGCGCTGTTCGGTCTTCTCGCTGGATTGATCGCGGCCACGCTTGGTCGAACCGGCGTCCGGCCCCATCTTCGATCCCATGAAAGCCGCAGCTCTCCTTCTGATGTCCGTCCTCGGCGCCGGATCCGCCTCGGCTCAGGCGTATCATCCGGGCCAGCCCTATATCGGCGACCCCATGGTGGACCGGCTGCGTGATCGCGTGGAGACACAGCGACTGCAATCCGAACAGCAGGCCGCTTTCGCTCGTCAGTACCAGCTCCAGTCCCGACTGACCGAAATGGAAATCCGGGCTCAGCGCCAACACGAGCCCTACATCCCGCTGGTCGATCTCCCGCAGACCCCGGACGCCCGACGGCGCGCGCGCGAAGCGGCGACGGCCCGACGGGAGGCGACGGTCTCCGGCGTGACCCAGATCGACGACTGGCTGGCCCGCCAACCCCGCTGACGAGACCTGCCGATCCGATTGCATCCCTTCCCCTCCGCCCGCGTTCCGGCCTAGCTTGAGCGGGAAATCAGGGAGGCGGCGATGCGGTGGCAGGGCGGACAGCGGGGCGGCGGGATCGAGGATCGCCGCGGAATGGGCGGCGGCGTGGCTGCCGGCGGTGGCATCGGCGTCCTCGTGCTGGCCGCGATCGGCTATTTCGTTTTCGGAATCGATCCGAGCACCACCCAGCAGGTCGCCTCGACCTTCGGTCAGGCCGGAGCCTCGCAGGAGGGACAGCAGGGCACGCCGGAGGATCAGGCCGGGCTGTTCGTCGACATCGTAGGCCGCAACATCAATGACGTCTGGGCGACCAAGCTGGACGGCTATCGGGCCCCGGACAACATCGTCCTCTATGAGCAGGGCACACAGACCGGCTGCGGCTTCGGCCAGTCCGCCATGGGGCCCTTCTATTGCCCGGCCGACCGCCAGGTCTACCTCGACCTCTCCTTCTGGCAGGAGATGGAGACCAAGCTGGGGGCGTCCGGCGCCGATTTCGCCCGCGCCTATGTCCTGGCCCACGAGATCGGCCACCACGTCCAGACCCTGACCGGGGCCTCCGAACAGGTGCAGCGCGCGCAGCAGAGCGCCTCGTCCGAAGCCGAGGGCAACCGCTATTCCGTAGCGCTGGAGCTCCAGGCCGACTGCTACGCCGGAGTCTGGGCCGCCAACGCCGCGGCGGTCTCCGGCGGCGAGGTCGCGGTCGAACAGGGCGATATCGAGGAGGGCCTGCGCACCGCCTCGGCCATCGGCGACGACGCCCTGCAGCGTCGCTCGGGCGGACAGGTCAGCCCGGAAAGCTTCACCCACGGCACCTCGGCCGAGCGTCAGCAATGGCTGCTGCGCGGCTATCAATCCGGCGATCCGGCCGTCTGTGATACGTTCCAGGGCCTCTGATCGCCCAGGCCCGCAAGGCGGCTTGTTGCATCGCAAACGGGGAGTCATGGTCATCCTGTGACCGCCCCTGTCGTGACCCTGCCTGAAGCCGCCTCTGCCGCCGCCAGCCTGCGGACGGCGAAGCGTATCGTGGTGAAGGTCGGCTCCTCGCTTGTCGTGGACGCGAAGGCCCCGGCGACGGTGTGGCTGGCGGGCCTGGCCGCCGATATCGCCGCCTTGCGCGCTCAGGGACGTCAGGTCGTTGTGGTCTCCTCCGGGGCCGTGGCTCTGGGGCGCGGGCGGTTGGGGCTCGAGAAGAATGCCAGACTGGACGAGAAGCAGGCCGCCGCCGCCGTGGGACAGTCCCTGTTGATGCAGGCCTGGGAAGCGGCGCTTGCCGGTGCGGGGTTGATGTCCGGTCAGGTTCTGCTGACCCGAGACGACACGGAACGCCGCCGTCGCTGGCTCAATGCCCGAGCGACGATGGAGGCCCTGCTGAAGCTGGGCGTCGTACCGGTCGTCAATGAGAATGACACCGTCGCCACCGAAGAGATCCGCTACGGCGACAACGACCGGCTGGCGGCGCGGGCGGCGCAGCTGGTGCGAGCGGACCTGCTGATCCTGCTGTCCGATGTCGACGGTCTGTACACGGCCGATCCGCGCCGCGATCCGGCAGCGAGGCATCTGCCGCTCATTGATGATCTCGGCCCCGAGGTGCTGGCCATGGCCGGCGGGGCGAACGCGGAAGCGAACCTCGGCACCGGCGGCATGGCGACCAAGCTGGAGGCGGCGCGGATCGCACGGTCGGCGGGTTGCGCGACAGTGATCGCATCCGGCCTGACGGATCGGCC
This sequence comes from Brevundimonas sp. FV1ye28, assembly GCF_058681135.1. NCBI lineage: Bacteria > Pseudomonadati > Pseudomonadota > Alphaproteobacteria > Caulobacterales > Caulobacteraceae > Brevundimonas > Brevundimonas sp. FV1ye28. Next base: position 1,970,264 of record NZ_CM178731.1, read on the forward strand.
GCTGAACGCCGTCGCCTCCGGAGCGCGGGCCAGTCTGATCACGGCCACGGCGACGCCCTTGCAGGCCTACAAGTCCTGGATCGCAGGCAGTCTGGAGCAGGCGGGTGCCCTGACGATCGATGATGGGGCGGCGGAGGCCCTGGCCGGGGGACGCAGCCTTCTGGCCTCCGGCGTAAAGGCGGTGGAGGGCCGGTTCGACCGGGGCGACAGCGTCCGCGTGATCGGCGCCGACGGCGGGGTTCTGGGCGTCGGCCTGGCCGCCTATGCCGCCGACGAGATGGAGACAATCCGAGGGCGTCATTCGGGCGAGATCGAGGATCTGGTCGGCTACAAGGGGCCGGGGGTGGCCATTCATCGCGACGACCTGGTGCTGCACGGATGAGTGATCTGGACGCCCGAATGCGGGGGATGGGTGGCCGAGCGCGGGCGGCCGCCGATGCGGTGCGTCTGGCGCCGGCCGAAATGCGGTCGGAGGCCCTGACGGCGATGGCGGCGGCGATCCGGGCGCGGGCCGAAGATATCCTGAGCGCCAACCTCCGAGACATCGACCGGGCCCGGAAGAACGGCATGGCCGAGGCCCAGATCGACCGGCTGACCCTGACGCCGTCGCGGATCGAGGCCATGGCGGCGGCGGTGGACGAGGTGGCGGCCTTTCCCGATCCGCTGGGGGTGGAGACGGCGCGCTGGACCCGACCGAACGGCCTGGATTTCGCACGGGTGAGGACGCCGATCGGGGTCCTGGCCATCATCTATGAGAGCCGGCCCAATGTGACGGCGGATGCGGCGGCCCTGTGCCTGCGGTCCGGCAATGTCGCCATCCTCAGGTGCGGGTCGGACTGTCTGGACAGTTCGCTGGCGATCCATGGGGCGGTCGTCGAGGGATTGGCGGCGGCGGGTTTGCCCGGCGATGCCGTTCAGTTGGTGGACACACCGGATCGGGCCGCGGTCGGGGCGCTGCTGACGGGGCTGGAGGGGACGATCGACCTGCTGATCCCGCGCGGCGGAAAGAGCCTGGTGGCGCGGGTTCAGGCGGAGGCGAGGGTTCCGGTGCTGGGGCATCTGGAGGGGATCAATCACACCTATCTGCACGCCTCGGCCGAGGTCGGGATGGCGCGGGATGTCGTGGTCAACGCCAAGATGCGGCGGGTGTCCGTGTGCGGATCGACGGAGACCCTGCTGGTGGATCGAGGCGCTGCGGAGCGGCTCTTGCCGACGGTGGCGGACGGGTTGATCGCGGCAGGCTGTGCCTTGCGGGGCGATGCGGAGGCCTGTGCGCTGGTCCCCGCGATGACGGCGGCCGGGGATGACGACTGGGGACGGGAGTTTCTGGCGCCGATCCTGGCGGTGAAGGTGGTGGACGATCTGGACGCGGCGGTGGCCCATATCCGACGGTACGGGTCGGGCCATACGGATGCGATCGTAGCCGAGGACGGCGAGGCGGCGACCGAGTTCCTGAACCGCGTCGACAGCGCCATCGTCCTGTGGAACGCCTCGACCCAGTTCGCGGACGGCGGGGAGTTCGGGTTCGGCGGCGAGATCGGTATCTCCACATCGAGGCTGCATGCACGGGGGCCGGTGGGGGCGGAACAGCTGACCAGCTACAAGTATGTGGTGCGCGGGACCGGGCAGACGCGGCCCTAGCGACCGATGGTCAGGTCCAGCGGGCGGGAGGCATGGAGGCGGCCGCCGCCGAGATCCAGCAGCAGTGTCCGACCGGCGAAGGCCTCCATGCCGACCAGGGCGGCGGGGAAGCCCGGCAGGGGAACGTCGGCGTAGATCGGCGTCGGAGCGTCGCGGTAGATCTGATCGCCGATGGTGATCGTCCGAGAGCGGACGATTTGCGACTCGATGGATCCGCCGAGGACGATGCTGGCACCCCGTTCGGACGGGCGGCCGTCCAGAAGGCCCGCGCTTTCGGCCGCCTCGCGGGACAGGGCCAGGAGAGCCGAGGCGCCGGTGTCGACGACCGCCTGGATCGTCGCGCCCTCGACCGTGACCTCGGTGGTCAGGGCGCCGCCCGCCCTGGAGACGGAAATGCCGGCCAGGTCGGGAGACGGCGCATGGCCGTCTCGCGGCAGGAAGCGCATCCGGCGCGCCTCCGTGTCCAGTTCGAGGACGGTCTGGCCGAGCAGGTCCTGGCCCAGGATGAGGGGAGAGGCCAGTCCGTCGCCCTCGGCCAGCGGCCCCAGCGAGAGGATGGCGGCGCGCAGGGCTTCGATCCGCATTCCGCCGACCGAGACGTCCAGAGTGACGCCGCGCCCCATCTGGGCGCCGCCGCCGACGCCATAGGCGACCAGCGGGATGTCGAAGGCCTGGGTCAGTCCGAGGCGGTCGAACAGGCCGCGATCGATGACGGAATACTGGGCGCCCGAATCGACGAGGGCGCGGATCGACTGGCCGGCAACGGTGACGCGGACGGTGGGGACCACGGCGCGCGGCTCGTCATAATCGAGCCAGCCGCTGGAGCGTTCTGGCCCGAAGGCGATGCCGGGATCGCGCCAGAGGACATGGTCCCTCAGCCACCACGCCCCGCCGAGACCGGCGGCGACGAGGGCGGCGCGGGTCAGAAGGGCGCGGCGGTTCATGTCCTGACAGTGGGGATCGGTTGAGGCGCTGTCGAGGCGTTCGGGGGTCGCAGTCGTTCCGGCACGCGTCATCGTCCTTCCGCTGTGAACGGGTATGGGGAAGTCGACGGAGCCTGGGCGTTCGCCCGGAACCGAGGTGGCCCCCTGCTTTCGCGTTACGGGGACCGATTGATTGTGTTTTCGGCTCGCGCCGAAGGCTCCGTCCCCGACCGGGTCCGCGAGCGTCACCCAGCGGGTTTACGGACACCCCGGGGGGGCCTGCATCCCCGCCTCGGCGAAGACCGGCCACGAATCCCGAGTCCTTTGGACCCTCAGGCGATAGGCCCGCGACGGGCGGCGGGCTCAGGCCCGCCGGGCTCCGAGGTTTCACGCCCCCCGGACAATCCCGCTACGATCGGTCCCGCCGCACGTCCGGGTCCTGGGCCCAGGACGCCTTCCCCGACGACGGGATGGCTCCCATCATAAGGGATGTTCGAGGGGGCGCCGGTTCGGAGGGGTCTTAAAAGTTCGGGGTGTTGGAATCGTTGGGGGATTCGGGGCGTGTTTGGCCAAACTTGGATGTCTTTATCCGTGCACCCCGGCGAAGGCCGGGGTCTAGATGGAGGCACCCGACGGCTCAAGCAGCAACTCCGACGCCCATCCCGGCCGCCTGGACGTGTGATCTGGACCCCGGCCTTCGCCGGGGTGCACGGTGAGAGAGGGCGGGGATGACCCCTCATCCGCCCACAAGGGGGATGGGGGGGCGTCTCAGTGGAAATCCCGCGAGCCCGGCAGGATGCGGACGTCCCTGGGGTGGCGTCCGCGCGTCGGGGCGTGGCCCGATCCCGGCGTCGGATCGGTGGAGAGATGGCCCAGCATCGGGGTCCAGTCGATCAGATCCTCGACCACCAGATGGGTCACCCCCTCCTCCGACCGCTGGATCTTGCCGACGGCCAGGACCATCCGCGCGCCCATGGCCACGGGCCGCAATCGTTCGAACACGTCGGGCCAGACCACGAGGTTGGCCACCGCCGTCTCGTCCTCGATGGTCAGGAAGACCACCCCCTTGGCCGAGCCGGGGCGCTGACGGACCAGCACCACCCCGCCGACCCGGACGCGACGTCCGTCCTTCACAGTCTTGCAGGCCTCGGTCGTCACCGCCCCCGCCTTGGTCAGCCGCTCGCGCAGGAAGGCGACGGGGTGACCCTTCAGCGACAGGCGGATGGTCTGGTAGTCGCCGACCACCTCCTCGGCCTCGGTCAGAGCCGGCAGGGCCGCCGGCGGGGCGCCGTCCGCCTCGTCCAGCCCCATGGCCGCGAACAGGGGTGCCGACGACGCCGGGGCCGCGCCCTTGGCCGCCCACATCCCCTGACGCCGCGAGAGGTCGAGCGAACCGTAGGCGTCGGCCTCGGCCAGCCTGTCCAGGGCGGAGGGCGGGAGGTCGGCGCGGATGCGGAGATCCTCCAGATCGCGGAAGGGGCCGAGCGCGCGTTCGGCCATGATCTTCAGCGCCCAGTCCCTCTTGAACCCGTCGATGGACCGCAGGCCCAGGCGAAGGGCGCGGCGTTCCGAGGTTCGCCGCGGCTCCAGCGTCGCGTCCCAGTCACTGGCGTTCACGTCGGGATGTCGGATCTCGACGCCGTGCTCGCGCGCATCCCTGACGATCTGTGCGGGCGCGTAGAACCCCATCGGCTGGCTGTTCAGCAGACAGGCCGCGAAGGCGTCCGGATAGAAGCATTTCACCCAGGCCGAGATGTAGACCAGGAAGGCGAAGGCGCAGGCGTGGCTTTCGGGAAAGCCGTATTCGCCGAAGCCCTTGATCTGGTCGAAGCATTTCTGGGCGAAGACGGGATCGTAACCCCGGTCCTTCAGCCGGCCGACGAAGATTTCCTCATAGGTCCCGATCGTCCCCATGTGCCGGAAGGTGGCCATGGCCCGGCGCAGGCCGTTGGCTTCCTTTGACGTGAACTTCGCCGCGTCCATGGCGATCTTCATCGCCTGTTCCTGAAACAGGGGCACGCCCAGGGTCTTGTCGAGGACGAGCTTCAGTTCGTTCTTCGGACCGTGTTCGGGCGCGGGGTGCGGATAGTCGATGACGAAGGGCAGGCCCGCCTTTTCCGCCGCGCGACGTTCGGCCCGGCGTTTCAGATAGGGATGGACCATGTCGCCCTGGATCGGGCCGGGCCGGACGATGGCGACCTCTACGACCAGATCGTAGAAGACCCGGGGCTGGAGGCGCGGCAGCATGGCCATCTGGGCCCGGCTCTCGACCTGGAAGACGCCGAGCGAGTCGCCGAGACACAGCATGTCGTAGACCGGCTTCTGCTCCGTCGGGACGGTGTGCAGTTCCCACCGGTCGCCATAGCTGTCGGCGATCAGATCGAAAGCCCGACGCATCGCGGTCAGCATGCCCAGGGCCAGGACATCGACCTTCATCAGCTTCAGATAATCGATGTCGTCCTTGTCCCATTCGATGAAGGTTCGATCCGGCATGGCCGCATTGCCGATGGGGACGATCTCGACCAGGGGGCCGCGACTGAGGACATAGCCGCCGACATGCTGGCTGAGATGGCGCGGGAACTTGATCAGCTCTGCGGTCAGTTGGAGCGCGAGCGACATGCGGGCGTCGTGGCGACTGACGCCCGTGCGATCGACATGGTCCTCCTTCACATCCGAGCCGTAGGAGCCCCAGACGGTGTCGGCGAGACGCGCCGTCACGTCTTCGGTCAGGCCGAGCGCCTTGCCCACGTCGCGGATCGCCGAGCGCGGGCGATAGTGGATAATGGTGGCGACGATGCCGGCCCGGTCGCGACCATAGCGGCGATAGACATACTGCATCACCTCCTCGCGTCGCTCGTGTTCGAAATCGACGTCGATGTCGGGCGGCTCGGACCGGTCGGCGGAGATGAAGCGTTCGATCAGGACGTCCTGCTCGGCGGGATTGACGTTTGTCACGCCGAGACAGAAGCAGACGGACGAGTTGGCGGCCGAACCGCGTCCCTGGCACAGGATTTTTGCGTCCCGGGCGAACTGGACGATGTCGTGCACGGTCAGGAAATAGTTCGGATAGTCGAGCTGTTTGATCAGCTTGAGCTCGACGACGATCCCCTTCAGCACCTTGGCCGGGACGCCGTCGGGCCAGTGTTTTCGCGCGCCGGCGAAGGTCAGGCGGATCAATCTGCGCTGAGCCGTCCAGCCTGACGGGACCGGCTCCTCCGGGTACTGATACTGAAGCTCCTTGAGCGAGAACGCGCACCCGCGCACCACCTCCATGGTCCGGGCCAGGGCCGCCTCGTGCCCTTTGAACAGACGCGCCATTTCGGCGGCGGGCTTCAGGTAGCGTTCGCCGTTCGACTGAAGCCGCAGGCCGGCCTTGTCGATGGTCGTGCCTTCGCGGATGCAGGTCAGGACGTCCTGCATCGGACGGCGCTCGGCCTCGTGATACATGACCGCATTGGTGGCGATCATCGGGGCGCCCGTGCGGGTCGCCATGTCTGAAAGCCGGTTCAGCCGCGCGCGGTCGTCGCCGCGCCACAAGGGGGCGACGGCGAGATAGAGGGTGTCGGGCCAGGCGCGGCGCCAGGCCAGGAGGCGGGCCTCGAAGGCGGTGTCGGGGACCTCGGGCGCGACGGCGAGCGCGATCATCCCTTCGCCATGGGCCACGGCCTGGTCGAAGGTCAGGCGGGTTTCGCCCTTGGTGGTGCGGTCGGGGGCGGCGTCGTCGTCCACGGGCTGGACCAGGCGAAGGTGGGGATGGGGCGCGGCGGCGGGCGGTGGTGCGTCGTCGAGGATCTCGCTCTTGCCCAGGGTCAGCAGCCGGCACAGCCGACCATAGGCGGCGCGGTCGCGGGGGAAGACGATCAGTTCGGTCCCGTCGAGGAAGCCCAGCCGGACCCCGACGACCAGACGGATGTCGAAGTCCTCGGCCCCCATCAGGGCGCGGACCATGCCGGCCAGGGTGTTGCGGTCGGCGACGCCCACGGCGGCGAGGCCGAGCGCCTTGGCCTGCATCATGATCTCGCCCGGATGCGAGGCCCCCTCCAGGAAGCTGAAGTTGGTGAGGGCGCCGAGCTCGGCGTACCGGCCGTCCCAGTCGGACGGGGCGTTCACGGGAACATTCCGTGCATCCACCAGGACGGCGGCCGCTCGTCGTCCGCGCCCGTGTATTCCGCGCCGTACAGACCCTCGCGGAACAGCCAGTAGCGCAGGCCCTGGTCGTCCTCGATCCGGTAGTAGTCGCGGGTGCGGGCCAGGCGGCCGTCGGGACGCGGACGCCACCATTCCGGGGACAGACGTTCGGGGCCGTCGGCGCGGGTCACGCTGCGTCGAACGCGCCGCCAGGTGAAGAGGGCGGGCACGCCGTCGGGCATCTCGGCGATGGTCTCGACCGGCTCGGGCGGATCGAGCAGCAGGAGGGGGCGGGCACGCCGAGGATCACCGGCCGCTTCCTGCTTCGGCGGGGCCTTGGCCAGGGCCGGTCGCCAGCGCTCGGCGCGCTCGGGCAGCCAGGAGCCGAACGGATCGGCGACCCGCACCGCCCCCTCTCCCAGCCGGGCGGAGAGCCGGTCGATCAGGGCGGCCATCCCCTCGGCCTGATGCGCCTGTTCCTCCTCGCCCATGGCGACCTGAAGCGCCACCACCGGCTCGGTGACGTCGGCGGTCAGCATCAGGGCGTCTATGCCGAAGCCGGGGTCGATCCGCGCGATCCCGGCCTCGCGGAACAGCCGCATCCAGACGGTGACGTCGCGAAGCGCCCGGCCCATGCGGACCGAGAGGGCGCTGGTCCGGCCGTCGACGCGAAAGGCGGTCAGGGTCAGGGCCCGCGCCCCCTGCCCGTCCGCCTCCATCGCCTGCGCCAGCTGATCGGCCAGTCCGGGCAGGCGCGCCTCGATCCCGGCGGTGTCGCCCAGGGGATCGGCATAGGCCTCCCACCCGCGATAGCGAGCCGGGGCGCGGGTCGGGATCAGGGCTTCGTTGGTCGCGCCGGTCGCCTGATCCAGACGCCGGACCAGACCGACGCCGGCCCCGTCACGGAAACGGCGAGCCAGACCGGCGCGCGGCATGGGATAGAGGTCACTGATCCGCTTCAGCCCGAACCGTTTCGTCTGTTTCAGGGCGGCGTCGGTGAGGCGCAGGGATTCGACCGGCAGGGAGGCCAAGACGGCTCGCACGTCGGCGTCGGTGGCGATCCGCTTGGCGTCGCCCCAGCGGGCCAGAGCCCAGGCGGCGCCCGGTGTCGGGGCCATGGCGGCGCGGACGCGGATGCCCGCCGCCTTCAGCCGGGCCTGGATGCCGGTCAGGGTCTGGGCCTCGCCGCCGAACAGATGGGTCGCGCCGGTCAGGTCGAGGAACAGACCCTCGAGCCCGCCCTCGGACGGATCGACGGTGACGGAGGGCGACCACCGCTCGCCCCAGACGGCGAGGGCCTCCAGGGCGCGCAGGTCAGCCGCCGGATCGGCGGGATGACAGGCCAGATGCGGGATCATGGCCAGGGCGTCGGCCTGGGTCTGGCCGCGCGACAGGTTCAGGGCGCGCGCCGCCGGGTTCAGGGCATGGATGATCTGTCCCCGCGCCGTGCGCTGGATCAGGGCCAGGGGGGCTGCATCGGCGGCGAAGGGATCAGGCGTATTGAGCCCGGCCGATCGCGCCCAGACCGTCACCGGCCAGTCGATCAGCCAGGCGGAGACGATGCGTCTCATCATCCTGCTCCAGCATCCAGACGCCCGGCCGCTCAATCCGGCTGCGGGTCATTTCGGCACGGATCGTCATCCGGCCCGGCGCACGGCGATCGAAGCGATCGCCGTCACTCGCCAAGGTTGTGATGCGCCACCGGCGGCGTGCGGCGCTGAGGTCGCCGGTACGGGATCGCAGCAGAAGACCCGAACAGGCCCCGTCGCGTGAGGCGAACTCCAGCCGCCGGGTCTGGGCCAGTTCGGCCCCGTCGACCGTGCCGATCACCAGGGCCGCGCCGCCGGATCGCAAGGCCTGTTCCATGACCCACAACGCCTGGGCCTCCGTTCCGGTCTCGACCAGGAGGAAGCCGTCGCGCGCCTGAAAGCCCGCCAGGCCGGGACCGTAGGGCCGTCCGTTCTCGCCCAGCCAGGCCCGTGTCGCGCTGAGCACCACGCCCCGCCCCTTGCCGACATCGGCCCTGCCGAGGGCGAAAGCCATGGCCGAGGCCATGTCTCGCGCTCCGCCCGCACACACCTCCTCCAGCCCTTCGGACAAGGTCGAAAGGGGCGGCGGAACGCATTTTGACTGTGATGAGGATGGGACGGACATGGCGGGTGAAGACTCCATGTTCATTATTTGTTCCGTTTCCAGCGGAGTCAAACCCGGAATCGCTACGGCTGGATCGTTAGCGGTTGATTCTACCTTGCCGTGTTTTCTTTGGCCCGCGTCGTGCAGGAACAGGCGGCGGAGGGGACGCGTGTATCGCTTTGGAGCCTGAACGATGACTATCTCGGTGCGACCCATCGATGAGACCGACAACGAGGCCGTCAACGCCCTGCATCGTTTCGTCGGCTGGCCCTCACGGTCCGACGCGGGCTGGGCCTGGCTGGCGGGCAATCCGGCACGGCTGGAGACGGGCGCGCCCGCCGGCTGGCTGCTGGAATCCGAGGACGGAGAAGCCTGCGGCTTTACCGGCAATTTCGTGCAGCGCTTCCATCACGGCGACCGGATCCATCATGGCGTCACAGGTTTTTCGATCATCGTCACGCCACGCGCGCGGGGCAGCAGCCGCAAGCTGCTGAACGTCTTCAATGCCCAGCCGGGCATGGCCGCCCACTACACCTTCAACGCCAATCCGGCCTCCAGCCCCCTCTACAAACGCTACGGCATGGTCGCCTGGCCGCCCGCGACCCACGATCTGAAGCTGTCATGGCGGATCGACGCCCTGGCCTGCGCCGGGGGGCGGCTGTGGCGCGAGATCGACCGTCGCGCGCCCCGCCTGACCGAGGCCCGGCACGAGCGCCTTCTGAACCCCCGCCTGCATGAGCCGGCGGCGCTGGACCTGCCGGATGGGGTGGCGGTGCTGACCGATCTTTCGGACACATCGAGTTTCGCCGACTTCTGGGAAGGGCTGAAGGCGGAGGGACGGCTGATCGCGGACCGCAGCCCGGCCATGCTGCGCTGGCGACTGTCCGACCCGGATCTGACCTTGCGCCCGCTGCTGCTGGCCTATCATCGCGGCGCGACCATCGCAGGCTATGCGATGGCGATGATGTCCAAGGGCAATCCGATCGAGCCGCCGATGCTGGAGATCATCGACCTGGTCGCCCTGCAGGACGCCCCGGAGGCGATCCCGGCCCTGATGCAGGCCCTGCTGCACAATGCCCGCAGCCTGGGAGCGGCGAAGCTCCGCATACAGATGGTCAGCCCCGATCTTCTGCGTCGTCTCGGATCGCTGACCGATACGGCGCGGCGCGAGGGCGGCTGGGGCCATTGCCATGTCAGGTTCGGCCCCGACACACCGGGCGCGGCATTGTGGTCGCCGACCCCCTTCGACGGGGATTACGGCATCTGTCTGAGGCCCGTGCCGGTGGCCGTGCCGGAGCAGCGGGCGGCCTGAAGATTAGGCAGTAGGCAGTAGGCAGTAGAAGGAGCGCCGGCTGGGGGCGCGCACCCGCTTTTTCGGCATAGCTCGGGTGCAGGGCGTTGCAGAAAGTCCTACTGCCTACTGCCTACTGCCTACTGCCTATTGCCTGGCTTTCAGCTCGTCGCGGATTTCGGCAAGCAGGGCCTCGGTCGGGGTGGGCGCGGGCGGGGCTGCCGGTGCGGGATCGGCGGCCTGTTCACGGCGCAGCTTGTTGATGCCCTTGACCATCAGGAAGACGACGAAGGCCACGATCAGGAACTGGATCACGGTGTTGATGAAGGCACCGTACTGAATGGCGACCTCTTCGAGAGCCTCCGTGGCCGGATCCTCGGGCGACAGGACCCACTTCAGTTCGGAGAAATCGACGCGGCCGAGCATGAGGCCGATCGGAGGCATGACCACCTGTTCGACCAGGCTGGTGACGATCTTGCCGAACGAGGCGCCGATAATGACGCCGACTGCGAGGTCGACGACATTGCCGCGCGCGGCGAACTCCTTGAACTCGGTCAGCAGGCTCACGGCATATCCCTTCAGGCTCTTCGATCGAGCCTGAAGCCTATCAGGCGTCGCCCGAGGCGTTCAACCGCTCGCGCAGTTCCTTGCCGCTCTTGAAGAAGGGCACCGACTTGGCCGGGACGTCCACGGTCTCGCCCGTGCGCGGGTTGCGACCGGCGCGGGCCGGACGGGCGCGGACGGAGAAGGCGCCGAAGCCGCGCAGCTCGACCCGACCACCGTCGGCCATGGCCTCGGTCATGCGACCCAGAACGACATTGACTACACGCTCGACCTCGGCGTGCGTCAGATGCGTGTGCTCCGCCGCCAGTTTTTCGATCAGCTCAGACTTGATCATGACCAGGCGCCCGCCCTTTCCTGCCCTCTCGGAGCAAATACGGGTGCAACTTCAATCGGGTTGCAGGTGCATCCTAGCCTTCGCCCGGCTGGCGAAAAAGACCTGATCGTCAGTTTCCGTCAGGGAAGAGGGTTAAATGTCGGCAACCGTACACGGATTTCCGCCCAGCCATCGGGCGTGACCGGTTGCAGACCGACCTCACGGGCGGAAGGATATCAAAGAAAAGGGCGGCCGGATCGCTCCGGCCGCCCCTTCATTCCTGTCGAGCCTAAGGTTCGGCTCGACCGGGTCGCAAGGATTCTACTCCTTGCCGGCCTTCTCACGCAGGGCCGCGCCGAGGATGTCGCCCAGCGAGGCGCCCGAGTCCGAGGACCCGAACTGATCGATGGCTTCCTTCTCGTCGGCCATTTCCAGAGCCTTGATCGAGACGGAGACGCGGCGCGTGGCCTTGTCGATGCCCGTGATCTGGGCGTCGACGCGGTCGCCGACGGCGTAACGCTCGGGGCGCTGCTCGTTGCGGTCGCGGCTGATGTCCGACTTGCGCACGAAGGAGGTGACCGGCGCGTCGTCTTCGCCGAACTTCACTTCGATGCCGCCCGACTCGATGGACGTGACGGTCAGGGTGACGGTCTGGCCCTTCTTGTAGGTTTCGCCGTCGCCGACCGGATCGCCGCCCAGCTGCTTGATGCCGAGCGAGACGCGTTCCTTCTCGACGTCGACGTCCAGGACCTTGGCCTTGACCATCTCGCCCTTGCGGTAGCGCTGGATGGCTTCTTCACCCGAGACCGACCAGTCGAGGTCGGACAGGTGCACCATGCCGTCGATGTCGTTGTCCAGGCCGATGAACAGGCCGAACTCGGTGGCATTCTTGACTTCGCCTTCGACGGTCGAGCCGATCGGGTGGTTGGCGACGAACGCATCCCACGGGTTGTCCTGGGCCTGCTTGAGGCCCAGCGAGATGCGGCGCTTGGAGGCGTCAACATCCAGAACCACGACGTCGACTTCCTGCGAGGTCGAGACGATCTTGCCGGGGTGGACGTTCTTCTTGGTCCAGGACATTTCCGAGACGTGCACCAGGCCTTCGACGCCGGCTTCCAGCTCCACGAAGGCGCCGTAGTCGGTGATGTTGGTGATGCGGCCCGTGTATTTGGCACCGGGCGGGTATTTGGCTTCGACGCCGTCCCACGGATCGGACTGCAGCTGCTTCATGCCGAGGCTGATGCGCTGGGTGTCCGGGTTGATCTTGACGATCTGCACCTGGACGGTGTCGCCGACGGCGAGCACCTGCGAGGGGTGGGAGACGCGCTTCCACGACATGTCGGTGACGTGCAGCAGGCCGTCGATGCCGCCCAGATCCACGAACGCGCCGTAGTCGGTGATGTTCTTGACGACGCCGTCGCGGACTTCACCCTCTTGCAGCTGGCCGACCAGCTCCGTGCGCTGTTCGGCGCGTGCTTCTTCCAGGATCGCACGACGCGAGACGACGATGTTGCCGCGCGGGCGGTCCATCTTGAGTATCTGGAACGGCTGTTCCTTGCCCATCAGCGGGCCGACGTCGCGGACCGGACGGATGTCCACTTGCGAGCCCGGCAGGAAGGCCGAGGCGCCGCCCAGGTCGACGGTGAAGCCGCCCTTGACGCGACCGACGATGGCGCCGTTGACCGGGTGACCTTCGGCGAACACGACTTCCAGACGGGTCCAGGCTTCTTCGCGACGCGCCTTGTCGCGGCTGATGACGGCCTCGCCCAGGGCGTTCTCGACGCGCTCCAGGTAGACTTCGACGTCATCGCCGACCTTCGGGATGACGGCGCCTTCGCCCTGACCGAACTCGCGGGCGGGGATGCGGCCTTCGGTCTTCAGACCGACGTCGATGATGATGATGTCTTTTTCGATGCCGACGACGCGGCCGTGAACGACCTGGCCTTCGCCGAGGTCGCGGCCTTGCAGCTGCTCGTCGAGCAGGGCGGAGAAGTCGTCGCGGGTGGGGTTGAGAGTATCAGCCATGAAGCTCTGATGGTTCCGATAGGGCTATGGCGCGTGACCGGACGGCCCCGCGCGAGGTGGAAGTTGCAGTTGGGATAGTCGGTCGTGGACGCGAGGTTCAGTTGAACCAGGGGCGCCCGCGGAAGCCGAGGACGGAGCGCTGGATTTGCGGAACGGGCCTAGAGGCCGTGTTTCGCTCGCGCCGCCTCGACGATACGGCGGGCCGCATCGAAGGCGGCTTCTATATCCAGTTCGGTCGTATCCAGCAAGACGGCGTCGTCGGCCTGGATCATGGGCGCCGAGCCGCGGCCCGCGTCGCGTTCGTCGCGGCGCTGGATATCGGCCAGCATGGCCTCGTAGGTGATCATGTCGCCGCGCGCGTTGAGCTGGCGCCAGCGCCGGTGGGCGCGGGTCTCGGCCGTAGCGGTCACGAACAGCTTGGCGGGCGCGTTCGGGGCGATGACCGTGCCGATGTCGCGTCCATCCAGGACCGCGCCGCCCGCCTGGGCCGCGAACGCCTGTTGCAGATCCAGCAGGGCCGCGCGCACGCCGGGGAAGCCCGCAACGCGACTGGCCGCCTCGCCCGCGTCGCCCGAGGTCAGGGCCGCGTCATCGGACAGCCGGTCGGTGTCGAGGGCGCGGGCCGCTCGTTCCGCCGCCTTGGCGTCGCCCAGGTCACCGCCGCCGGTCAGGACGTCGAGGCCGACTGCACGGTAGAGCAGGCCGGTGTCGAGGAACGGCAGGCCGTAGTGGGCGGCCAGGCGCGAGGCGATCGTCCCCTTGCCCGAGGCGGCGGGGCCGTCGACGGCGATGACGAAAGGAACGGTCATTAAGGCTGTTCGCTACCACGTCCGGGCCCGACCACAATGTCCCATGCGGTGGAAAGCAGTCCGGCGAGCGACAGAAGGAACAGCAGGCCGATGAACCCGAGGCCGATGTAGAACTGATCCGGGTCGGTCAGCCGATCAGCGACGAAAGTTCCTTTGGCGCCCCGGGGGCCGCTTCGGACGGCGATCTCTCCGGCGGCGTTGACGGCCAGGAACCACCAGCCCAGCAGCGGGGTGACGATCAGGGTCAACACGAGCCTCATCGGATCGCCCTCCGGCCCCTTCTCGAAGCGAGAGATCAAGCCCCGACGTCTCCGCCCAACCCCTGCATCATCTCGACGAAGCCGGGGAAGGAGGTGGCGATCATGTCGGGCTCGTCGACCGTGACCGGCTGTTCGGCCGCGAGACCGAGCACCAGGTGGCTCATGGCGATCCGGTGGTCGTGGGCGGTGTGGACGGTCGCGCCGCCGGGAACGGAGCCGCCGGTGACGATGAAGCCTTCCGGTTCCTCCTCCACCGCGACGCCGCAGGCACGCAGGCCGTCGACCATCAGGCGGATGCGGTCGCTCTCCTTGACCCGCATCTCGCCGACGCCGCGCATGACCGTCCGGCCCTCGGCGAAGGCGGCGGTGGCGGCGAGGATCGGGTACTCGTCGATCATCGACGCGGCGCGGCTCTCCGGCACGACGACGCCCGTCAGAGCGGAATGGCGGGCGGTGATGTCGCCGACATCCTCGCCGCCCGAGACGCGGCGGTTTGCGATGGTCAAGTCGGCGCCCATCTCGATCCAGGTGTCGAACAGGCCGGTGCGGAGACGGTTCAGCATCACCCCTTCGACCGTCACCTCCGAGCCCGGAACGATCAGGCCGGCCGCCAGAGGGAAGGCCGCCGATGACGGGTCGCCCGGCACGGCGACGGCGGTTCCGGTCAGTGGCTGGCCGCCTTGCAGGCGGATGATCCAGCCCTCGCCGTCTTCCTCGACGTCCACCACAGCTCCGAAGGCGCGCAGCATCCGCTCGGTGTGGTCGCGGCTCTTTTCCGGTTCGGTGACGGAAGTGACGCCGTCCGCGTTCAGCCCGGCCAGCAGGATCGCCGACTTCACCTGGGCCGAGGCGACGGTTTGGACATGGTCGATGGCGTTCAGCCTTCCGCCGGTCAGGGTCCCCGGCAGCAAGCCCGGCTTGCCGCTCCAGTCGAAGGTCGCGCCCATGCGGGTGAGATGGTTGGTCACCCGACCCATCGGGCGGGACCGCAGGGATGCGTCGCCGTCGAAGGTCGCGGAGATCGGATAGCCGGCCGCCGCCCCCATGAGCAGCCGCACCCCCGTTCCGGCGTTGCCGCAGTCGATGACGCCGGCCGGGGTCTGGAAGCCGCCGCGTCCGGTCACACGCCAGCGTCCGCCGCCCAGCCTCTCGACCGTCGCGCCGAAGGCCTCGGCCGCACGGGCGGTGGCCAGGACGTCGTCGCCTTCCAGCAGGCCCTCGACCTCGGTCACCCCGGTCGCCATGGCGCCCAGGATCATCGCGCGGTGGGAGATGGATTTGTCGCCCGGCGCCCGCACGGTTCCCCTGAGAGGATGGCCGGAGCGCGCGGTCAGATGGGAGGCGTTGGAGGCCAAGAAAGGCTCCGTCAGACAGAATGCGGGAGGGAGCGGGCACGGCCACGCTGAACACGGCTTTTGACAGCGGCCCCCCATGGTGGCAAGGGACGCGGCCGAAATCCCCTCCTCCATCCAAAGGTCTCCATCACCCGTGGCCGATCCCAAACTTGGCGCCAAGCAGGTCTGTCCGAACTGCCAGGCCAAATTCTACGACCTGGGCCGCCGCCCGGCGCACTGCCCCAAGTGCGACACCGAGTTCGATCCCGAAGAAGCCATCAAGCTGCGCAGCCGTCGCGGCCGTCCGGGCGGCTATGCCGCTGACGACGCCGAAGACCAGGTCGTCGAGAAGAAGGCCACCGACGACGAGGACGAAGAAGAAGACGATACCGTCGCAACCCCGGAAATCGACCAGGAAGGCCATGAGCCGATCCTGACGCCCGACGACGAGGACGAAACGACGGCCGATCCGTCCGAAGAATCCGGCATGGGCACGACCGACGGCGACGACGACGACGTCCTGGGCGACGACGACGATGACGACTCCGTCCCCTTCATCGAGGACGAAGACGACGACGCCTTCGACGGCGACATCGCCAAGGGCTCGAAAGACGAAGACTGATCGCAGTCAACCATTTGATTTCCTGACAGGTTTCGGCCTGTCGGGGGTCGAACGAAAGAATGCGAAAATAAATGACGGAAGCGGGTTGATCTGAAAATCGACCCGACATAGTTTCCGCCGCCTTGACGGGGCCCAGACGGACCCGTCGAACCAGACCGACGGACGGTGAGTCCAAAGGTTCGGGGCTTTAGCTCAGCTGGTAGAGCGCTTGCATGGCATGCAAGAGGTCAGCGGTTCGACTCCGCTAAGCTCCACCAAATTCCGAGGGGCCGGTTGCATCGCAGCCGGCCCCTTTTGGTTTCGCAGAACCGCGTTGCCCAGAAGGACACACCCGCCGGTTATCCTTCGGGATCCCCGCCGGACTGGTTGCGACCGCTCGGTGGTCCCGTTAGGTTTCGCGGGTCGAGAGGTATGCCCGAACAGGGTCTTGGTCCGGGCAATCACGATGGCGCTTTACCCGGTAATCATGTGCGGCGGATCCGGCACCCGCCTGTGGCCCGCCTCACGACCGTCACGCCCCAAACAGTTCATTCCCCTGTCCGGCAACCGATCGCTGTTCCAGGAGACCGTGGCCCGCGTCGCGCCCCTGACCGGGGACGACGGCATGCTGATCATCGTCGGGGCGGTGCGCCACCGCGAGTGGATCGTCGACCAGTTGCGAGAGATGGAGGTCACCGCCCAGGTGTTGCTGGAGCCGGAGGCGCGGGATTCCGCCGCCGCCATGGCCGCCGCCGCCGCATGGGCCGCCCGTCACGATCCCGAGGCCGTGATCGCCTTCGTCGCCTCCGACCACCATATCCCGGACCATGACGCCTTCCGCGAGGCGGTGACGACGGCGGCCGAGGGGGCGACCGGCAGGCGGATCGTCACCCTGGGCGTGACGCCGACCGAACCGTCCCAGGCCTATGGCTACATCAAGCCGACCGGCCGTGGCCTGTCGGCGGTCGGAGCCTTCGTCGAGAAGCCGGATCGCGTCCAGGCGCAGGCCTATATCGACGCCGGCTACCTGTGGAACAGCGGCAACTTCATCGCCTCGGCCCGGACCCTGATCGACGAGATGAGCGTCCATGCGCCGGCAGTCCTGGACGCCGCGAGCGCTGCCCTGCCGGACGAAGGCTATGACCGGGTCCAGACGCTGGGCCCGGCCTTCGCCGGATCGCCCAAGATTTCGATCGACTATGCGGTGATGGAAAAGACGGCCCGCGCCTCGGTGCTGGAGGTCGATTTCGCCTGGTCGGACCTGGGCGCCTGGGACTCGATCGCCGCCAGCGGCGAGGGAAGCACGGGCCTGCACATCCTGGAGGACGCCGAAGGCTGTCTGGTCCGGGCACCCGACGGGGTGCTGGTCGCGGTGCTGGGGGTGCGGAACCTGGCCATCGTGGTCGAGGACGATGCGGTCCTCGTCTCCGACCTGGCCCAGTCGCAGAGCGTCAAGAAGATCGTGGCGCGGATCGCGACCACCTCGCCCCGCCACCTGGATTTCGCCGCCGAGCCGCCGGAGGGTCTGGCGGAAGGCGCGGCGCGGTTCGCCGACTGGCTGCGGGTCCGCGCCCTGCCGATCTGGTCGACGCTCGGCCAGGCGACCGACGGCGCCTTCTCGGAGATGCTGTCCCTGGCGGGCCGTCCGCTCAGCAGGCCGCGTCGCGCACGGGTGCAGGCGCGCCAGATCTTCGTCTACGCCAGCGCCGGCATGAACGGCTGGCAAGGCCCCTGGCGCTGCATCGTCGAGCGCGGGCTGGAGCGGCTCTACTCCGACTATCTGCGCCCGGACGGATTGTGCCGGACGACGCTGACCCCGGACGGCGCGCCGCTGGATGACACGCCGCACCTCTATGACCAGGCCTTCGTCCTGTTCGCCCTGGCGACCGCCAAAAGCGCGGGCGTGGACGACCCGACGCTGGAGGCCCGCGCCGTGACGCTGCGCGACGCCCTGCTGGCCGCCGCCCCCGCGACGGGCGGGCTGATCGAGGCGGGCGACCATCCGTATCAGGCCAACGCCCACATGCACCTGCTGGAGGCCTGCCTGGCCTGGGAAAGCGTCGGAGGCGATGCGGGCTGGGCGGCTCTGGCCGACCGGATCGTCGACCTGGCCCTGACGCGGTTCATCGACCCGGAAGGCGGCTTCCTGCGGGAGTTCTTCGACGCCGACTGGCGCCCGGCCGAGGGTGAGGACGGACAGCTGGTCGAGCCCGGCCATCAGTTCGAGTGGGCCTGGCTCCTGGCGCGCGTCTCGCGGATGCGGGGCCGTGCAGACGTCCTGACGGCGGCCCAGCGGCTCTATGCCTATGGCCGGCGCGGCATCGCCGAACGGAACGCCATCGCCATCGCCATCGACGCCATGAACGACGACGGCACGGTGCGCAGCGGGCGGGCGCGCCTGTGGCCCCAGACCGAATGGCTGAAGGGGTCGCTGATCCTGTCGGAGACCGCGGTCGACGGCGAGCGACAGGCCTTGATGGAGGATGCGGCGAGTGCGCTACGAGCGCTGTGGCTCTATCTGACGCCGGACGGTCTGTGGCGGGACAAGCACCTGCCCCAGGGCGGCTTCCTGGACGAGCCGGCGCCGGCCAGCTCATTCTATCACATCGTCGCGGCCTTCAATCAGGTGGCGGAGACCGGCAAGGCCGAGGGTCTGCGCGACATGGCCGATATCGACCTCGGCTGACGGCGTCTGGACGGGCTTGCTCCCGTCGCCCCGCCTGCCCATATCGGTTCCACGGCCGACGCCTCGCCGATCCCGGGGGGCTTCAAGGCCGCAGTCGCTTGTCGAGGACTGAACCATGACGACCCGAACCGTGCTGTTCGACAGCCCCTTCCTGTTGGGCTTCGACCAGACCCGCGCCCTGATCGACCGCGCCGCAAAGGCGGCGGCCGAGAGCTATCCGCCCTATAATGTCGAACAGCTGGGCGACAATGCTGTCCGCATCTCGCTGGCCGTCGCCGGGTTCTCGCCCGACGATCTGGCCATCACCATCGAAGGGCGACAGCTGACCATCGCCGGCAAACGCGAGGCGGCCTCGCCGGACCAGGCCTTCCTGCATCGCGGCATCGCGGCGCGCGGCTTCGTCCGCAGCTTCGTCCTGGCCGACGGGCTGGAGGTGGAAGGCGCCCGGCTGGAGCACGGACTTCTGCACGTCGATCTGGTCCGGCCCGAGAACCTCGAGCCCGTCCGACGCATCCCGATCAGCGTCGGCTGATCCGTTCACCTGACGCCCGACGACGCGGCTGCGAACCCGAGCCGTATCCGGGCGTTTGTCACTCTTGAGTAAGGAGGCGGTCGCTATGACGCCGATGATGACCAATAAGGATTTTGCCGGTCTGGGTGCGCCCGACCTGGTTTACGTGCGCGAGATCACAGCCGCCGACGTCATGGCGGACGCCCTGACCGACGCGCCGCTGGAGGACGCCAAGGGATTGGTGATCGATCCAGATCAGACCCTGTACGCGGTGCATGGCGCGGACGGCGAGCGGCTGGCCGTCATGCTGGACCGCGAGACGGCCTTTGCCGCCGCCGTGGCCCATGAGCTGGCGCCGGTGTCGGTGCACTGACGGCAAGGCCGTCACTCAATCACGTAGAAACGCGCTCAAGCAGAGAGCAGCCGCGCCGCGAGGATAGGGTCCGAGGCAGGGGCGGCGGTGTCTACGCCGCCGTGGCCGGAGCCTTGGCGTCACTGACGAACAGGGCGTGGATCGCGTCTTCGGTATGGGCCTGACGCAACTGCTCGCGCAGTTTCGGGGACCGCATGGCCCGGGAGACCGCCGCCAGAGCCCGCAGATGCTCGGCACCGTCGCGGGGCGGTGCGAACAGGGCGAACATCAGGTCGACCGGGCGATCATCCACGGCGTCATAGACTACGGGTGTGTCCAGGCGCACGAACACAGCCTTGATGCTGTCCAGACCCGCCAGTCGGGCGTGCGGAACCGCCACCCCCGAGCCGAGGCCCGTCGAACCAAGAGCTTCGCGCTCCATCAAGGCGTCGAAAACGCGGGCCTCGTCCAGGCCCAGAGCATGAGCCGCAGCGGTCGCGACCCCGTGCAGAGCCTGCCGCTTGGAAGACGCGCCGGATCTCAGAACGATACCGTCCTGAACCAGCAATTCCCCGATATCCATAATCGTCCCGACTTACATACTCGAGGTTGTGGGCAGCACCCTTTGGGCGCGCGCCGTCTAGACGGTTCGCGCGCCCATGGGAAGCCTTATGCGCCAGAACCGTTTACAGAACCGTGTCCATTGAGGGAGGCGGTACGCTCGGGATCGATCCAGCCGACGTTGCCGTCCGGTCGGCGATAGACCACCGACAGGCCGCCGTGCGCCGCATTCTTGAACAGCACGACCGGATAGCCGGTCATGTCGAGTTCGAGCACCGCGCGACCGACGGTGATGGTGCGGATCTCCGAAACGCTTTCGGCGATGACCATGCCGACAGGAGGCGGACCGTCGTCGGCGCCGGCCGTGTCGAACATCGAATCCTCGACGTCATCGTCGGGGTTGCGCAACACGATACTGCGGGCGACCGAGGCGGCGGCCATCTCGGTCTTCTCGGGCGACAGGCCCTTGGGACCGATGTGGTGATCCTTGAGGCGGCGCTTGTAGCGACGGACCCGCTTCTCGAGCTTTTCGAGACTGTCGGTGAAGGCGGCATGGGCGTCGCCGCCGAGGCCGGTGGTCACGAGCGACTGCCCGGATGCGAGGCGGACCCAACAATCCACCTTGAAGCCGTGGCCGTCCTTGGACACCACGACCTCGGCGTCTTGACCGCCGCGTTCGAAGTATTTTCCGACTCCGTCTTCGAGTTCCTGGGAGATGCGCGAGCCTAACGCTTCGCCGACATCCACGTGCTTACCACTGACTTGGATCTGCATCTCGATAGAACGCGACCGACCGTGAAAGGTGTCAATCGGGAACGCCGATTTTACAGTCACGCTTTGTTGTTCGGTCAGCCGGTCTTCAGCATGCGGCGGCGCTCGATCGAGGATGGAATCCTGAGCGCTTCCCGATACTTGGCGACGGTCCGTCGGGCGATGTCGATGCCCGCTTCCTTGAGAATCTCGACGATCCGGTCGTCGGACAAAACGTCGCCGTCACGGCCTTCGTGGTCGATCATCGACTTGATCCGATGACGGACGGCCTCGGCGGAGTGGGTCGCGCCGCCGTCGGTCGCCTGGATCGCGGCCGTGAAGAAGAATTTCAGCTCGAACACGCCGCGCGGGGTCGAGACGTATTTGTTGGAGGTGACCCGGCTGACGGTCGATTCATGCATGCCGATCGCATCGGCCACGGTCTTCAGATTGAGGGGCCTCAAGAACTCCACGCCGAAGGCCAGAAAGGCGTCCTGCTGGCGCACGATCTCTGACCCGACCTTCAGGATGGTCTTTGCTCGCTGGTCCAGCGACTTGACCAGCCAGTTGGCCTGGGCCGCGCAGTCGGCGACGAAGGCCTTCTCCGTCTCGGTCCGCGCGCCGGCCGAAACCGAGGCGTGATAGCGTTTGTCGACCAGCAGACGCGGCAGGGTGTCGGAGTTCAGTTCCACCCGCCAGCCGCCCGCCGGATCCGGCCGCACATGGACGTCGGGGATCACGGTCTGGGCGATCTCGCCGGCGAAGCCCGCGCCCGGCCGGGGCGTCAGGGCCTTCAGCTCGGAGATCATCTCCGACAGGTCCTCGGCATCGACGCCGCAGACGGCGCGCAAACCGGACAGGTCGCGCCTGGCCAGCAGGTCCAGATTGTCGAGCAGGGCGCCCATGGCCGGATCGAAGCGGTTGCGCTCGATCAGTTGCAGTTGAAGGCATTCCGGCACCGACCGGGCCATGACGCCCGTCGGCTCGAACCCCTGACAGACGGCCAGCACCGCCTCGACCCGCTCCAGGCCACAGCCCAGCCGGTCGGCGATCTCGGCCAGTTCTGCGCGGAGGTATCCGCCGTCATCGACCCCATCAATAAGCGACAAGGCGATGGCGTGATCCGTGGCCGAAAACCCGGCCGAGGACGCCTGCTCCTGCAGATGCTCCCACAGGGTGGGATCGTGGCGTTCGGGGCGTTCGCCGCCGTCGCCGTCGTTGAACGACCCGCCCTTGCCCGCCGCAGACCAGTCGGACAGGCCCGGCTGTTCGGCGGCCTCGTCGGACAGACGGTCCGAGGTGCGTTCGCCCGGCGTCGCGTCGCCATAGACGTCGTCCTCGCGCGCATCGACGGTAGAGGACCGGTCGGAGGTCTCGGCGTCGGAGAAGCTCAGTTCGCTGGAGTCCGCCGGCGCCTCGCGTGCGACCTCGGCCCCAGTCTCGGGCTCCTCGCGCTGGAGCAGCGGATTCTTCTCGAGCTCGGCCTCGACGTATTCGTCCAGCTCCTGGTTCGACAATTGCAGCAGCTTGATCGCCTGCTGCAGCTGGGGCGTGATGACCAGCCCCTGCCCCTGCCGAACCTCGAGCCTCTGACCGATCACCTGGAGCACCCCCGAGGGCCGTCTTGGCCCGGAACTTGCTGTCAGGATGAACGCGATCGGTTAACGCGGGCTTTCTGTGGTCCGAGACGGCGTCAGCCGTAGAGGTCGCCCAGATAGACGCGGCGAACCTCGGGGTCATGGATGACCTCGTCGGCGGTGCCTTCGAACAGCACGCTGCCGTTCGAGATGATCGAGGCGCGGTCGATGATGTCGAGCGTCTCGCGGACATTGTGATCCGTGATCAGGACGCCGATGCCCTCGCCCGCCAGATAGCGGATGACCTGGCGGATGTCGGCGATGGCCAGGGGGTCGATGCCGGCGAAGGGCTCGTCCAGCAGCATGAAGCTGGGCTTGCCGGCCAGGGACCGGGCGATCTCGACGCGCCGACGCTCGCCGCCCGACAGGCCGGTGGCGGGCGCATGGCGCAGGTGCTGGATGTTCAGCTCTTCCAGCAGACGGGTGGTTTCGATCTCGATGGCCTTGCCCGTCTCGTTCAGTTCGACGACGGCCATGATGTTCTGTTCGACCGTCATGCCGCGGAAGATGGAGGCTTCCTGCGCCAGATAGCCCAGGCCCATGCGGGCGCGCTGGTACATCGGCTGGGCCGTGATCTCCTCGCCGTCCAGCCAGATCGAGCCACTGTCGGCCGGGATCAGGCCGGTGATCATGTAGAAGCAGGTGGTCTTGCCGGCGCCGTTGGGCCCCAGCAGACCGGCCACCTCGCCCCGCTGCACCGTCAGGGAGACGTCGGAGACCACCTGACGTGCGCCGAAGGCCCGGGCGATGTTCCTGACCCGCAGACCTTTTTCAGGCGCGGGCTCGGGCGCGACGGCCGTGGCCGCGCGGTCTTCCAGATTGAGGGCTGAGAGTTCCTTGCGGGCCATAAAGGCTCAGTTGGTCCCGCTCGGATAGAAGACGCCGCGCACACGGCCGCCGTTGGCCGCCGGGCCGCCCTGGATCCGTGCCTGACCGGTATCGACATTGTAGCTGAGGCTGGCGCCCGTCAGGACGTTCTGACCCTGGGTCAGGATGACGTCGCCGGTCACCACGACCGTCGAGTTCGCGACCGTATAGACCGCACGGTCTCCGCGGATCGTCTCGTTTGGGGTGACGTAGTAGACCTCGCCCGAGGCCTCTATCCGCGTCAGTTCGCCGTCCGACACATCGCCCTGGATGGCGTTGGCGCGCAGGCGGGTCTGCCCTTGGGTGATCTCAGCCCGCCCGCTCAGCGTCAGGTTGGTATTGGTCATCTCACCGTCGTCGGCCCCGAAGCCGATCGGCTGGTTGCTGACGTTGGAACGGGTCTGGGCGATCGCTGCGCCGCCGAGGCCCAGGGCCAAGACGGCCGCGCCGGTCAGGATGAGGTGGGTCGTCTTCATGTCATTCACCGGAAGCGGGGCTTATGGTCCCCTGCACCTTGTTATCGCCGGAACCGCTGAACACGACCCGTTGGCCCTGTTCATGGATGGCATAGGACGTTGCCGAGATGGTTCCAAGAGGGCCGCGCCCCTGGACGCCCTTGTCGCCGGTCACGACGCCCGTCGCCGTATCGACCACGGCCTCCGGCGTCGTCAGGGTGAAGCCCGATCCGCCGTCGGAAATCCTCACGTTCGGACCGATGGTCACGCTGCGGTCGGCCTCGTTGTAGATGCCGGCGTCGGCGGTCATCTCGGTCACCTTGGTGCCGCCGAGATTGAGCCTCAGCACCGGCCCGTTGAGCCGGAAGCGCCCTGTCGCCGGATCGCGCACCGCGCCCTGGGCGCCGATGATGAAGGAGCGCCCCTGTGTGTCCTGGCCGTGGAATATGGGATTATCCAGGCGGATTTCCCTGGACTGGCTGGCCTCGCGCTCGACGCCGGACATGACGGTGCGGAACACCGTCCAGGTCAGGGCCCCGCCCGCCAGCACCACGATCAAGATCGGCAGAAGGCGACGATACAGCTGGACCCGCCGCGAGCGCGAGCGCCAGCGGCCGGCCTGTTCGGCCAGCCGCGCCTCGTCGGCGCGCTTGCGGTCCTGTGCCGGGTCGAAGTCGGTCATCTGGCCCAGGTATGAGCGAAGACGTCGTCCTCGAACCCGTCGAGGTCGAGACGCGCCCGCACCGGCAGGAAGTCGAAACAGGCCTGGGCCAGCGCCATTCGGCCCTCGCGGACCAGCATGTCGTTCAGGCGGCGCATGATGACGTGCAGGTGCAGGACGTCGGACGCCGCATACTCCAGCTGGGCCTGCGACAGTTCGGCTGCGCCCCAGTCCGACGACTGCTGGGCCTTGGACAGGTCGATGCCCGCCATCTCGCGCGCCACATCCTTCAGCCCATGCCGGTCGGTATAGGTCCGCGCCAGCTTGGACGCGATCTTGGTGCAGTAGACCGGCCCGGTCTCGACGCCCAGATGCAGCTCCACCATGGCGATGTCGAACCGGCCGAAGTGAAAGATCTTCAGCACGTCCCGATCGGCCATCAGCCGCTTCAGGTTCGGGCAGTCGTAGTCGGGGCGGTTCATCCGCACGACATGGGCGTCGCCGTCCCCG
Organism: Brevundimonas sp. FV1ye28; assembly: GCF_058681135.1. Taxonomy (NCBI): domain Bacteria; kingdom Pseudomonadati; phylum Pseudomonadota; class Alphaproteobacteria; order Caulobacterales; family Caulobacteraceae; genus Brevundimonas; species Brevundimonas sp. FV1ye28. The sequence goes on from NZ_CM178731.1 coordinate 1,995,276, forward strand.
GCCGACAACTGGACGACGCACAGGGGATCGCGCCGGAACCTCAGTCCCATGGTCTCGGAATCGACGGCGACCTCGGGCCCCAAGTCGAGGCCGTCGGGAAGGTCGCCTTCATGCAGATAAACGGTCATGCCTTCCCCTAAACCAGCAGGGGCGCGGAGGCGATAGCGCACCCGCTCGCGCTCAAGCAGCGAGACGCCGCGCGTCGAGCGGTAGCGCACCAAAAAGAAACGGCGCTGCACCTTGCGGTGCAGCGCCGTTTGGAAACTGGTGCCCAGGAGAGGACTCGAACCTCCACGACATTTCTATCACTGGCACCTGAAGCCAGCGCGTCTACCAATTCCGCCACCTGGGCCCCGGAAGGTCCGCGCCGAAACGCTTGCCTCACCGGAAGGCGCGGACCCTTAAGGCAGTGTTTGTGACGGGTCAACACGGTTTTCGACGGTTTCTTGTCGGTCCGCACAATCCCCCGCGTTGCGAGCGCCCGGCCCATCGGTTATCCCCCGCGTACAAGGCTCGCGCTGGCCTTCACGACGCCGCTCAAGGAACGCCCGATGTCCGAATCCACCCCCGGCCTGGTCACCGTCTTCGGCGGCTCCGGCTTCGTCGGAACCCAGGCCGTCCGCGCCTTGGCCCGCAAGGGCTGGCGTATCCGCGTCGCGGTGCGCACGCCAGCCTCGGCTGGAGACCTGAAGGTCATGGGCGACGTGGGCCAGATTCAGCCCGTGCGCTGCGACATCACCAACCCCGAGGACGTGGCCCATGCGCTGCGGGGCGCCGACGCGGCGGTGAACCTGGTCGGCATCCTGTTCGAGACGCCCGGTCGCGGCTTCGACAAGGCCCATGTCGAAGGCAGCCGCAACATCGCCCAGGCCTGCGTGGCCGCCGGCGTCGGTCGTCTGGTCCAGATATCGGCCATCGGCGCCGATCCTCGGTCGGAGGGGGACTACGGCCGCTCCAAGGGCCAGGCCGAGGCCGCTGTGCGCGAGATCAAGCCGGACGCCGTCATCCTGCGTCCCTCGATCGTGTTCGGGACCGGCGACGGCTTCCTGAACCGCTTCGCCTCGATGGCGACCATGGCCCCCGCCCTGCCTCTGATCGGCGGCGGCGAGACGAAATTCCAGCCGGTCTGGGTAGGCGACGTCGCCGAAGCCATCGCCCGCTCAGTGTCGCGCACCGATGCCGCCGGCCACACCTTCGAACTGGGCGGCCCCGAGGTCTGGTCGTTCAAGCAGATTCTCGAATACATCCTGCGCGAGACCGGCCGCAGCCGCCTCTTGGCGCCCCTGCCCTTCTTCGCCGCCGGCATCATCGGCTCGCTGGCCGAGATCACCGCCGTCCTCGGCATCGCCCCGGTGCTGACGCGCGATCAGGTGGTGATGCTGAAGACCGACAATGTCGTGGCTGCGGGCGCGGTCGGCCTGCCGGACCTGGGCATCGAGCCGACCGGCCTGGAAGCCATCGCGCCGTCGTACCTGTGGCGCTACCGCCGCGGCGGTCAGTTCGCCGAAGGTCCAGGCGCCGTGCAGACCGAAGCGGCGTAAGCCTCCCTCTCCCCGCCTGGAGAGGGTTCGGATCACAGCAACCGGATTTCCTTCAGCCGCTCCGTCAGGAAGTCCTCGGCCATGATCGACTTGCCCGCGTAACGGTCCGGGTTCTCGGCCGTGATCGTCGACGGCAGGGTCTCGATCACGAAGTCCGGGTTGAAGTGCAGGAAGAAGGGCGTGGAATAGCGCGCGAAACTGGCCCGTTCCGGCGCCGGATTGACCACCCGGTGGCTGGTCGACGGCAGGACGTGGTTGGTCAGCCGTTGCAGCATGTCGCCGATGTTGACCACCAGGGCTCCGGGCGGCGGCGCGACCTCCAGCCACTCCCCGTCGGCGTCCTTGAGCTGCAAGCCCGCCTCTTCGGCGCCCAGCAACAGGGTGATGACGTTGATGTCTTCGTGCGCGCCTGCGCGGACGCCCGGCGCCCCGGCCGGCACCGGCGGATAGTGGAGCATCCGCAGGATGGAGTTCCCCAGCTGCACCTTGTCTTCGAAATAGCCGTCATCGAGCTTCAGATATCGGGCGATGGCCCTCAGGATCCTGGCTCCGAGCGCGTCCAGCGCCTCGAACATTCCGTAGAAATGCGGCTTGAAGCCCGGCACCTCCGACGGCCACAGGTTGTCGCGCATGTACTGGCGATAGGGGTGGCCCTCGGGCAGTTCGCGCCCGACGTGCCAGAACTCCTTCAGGTCCACGGCCGCCGCCCCCTTGGCCGCCTCGACCCCGAAGGGCGTCAGACCGCGCGCCCCGCCCGTGCCCGGCTGGTGATACTGACGCTTCACCGCCTCCGGCAGGGCGAAGAAGGTCTTGGCGTCGTCGATCGCCGCCAGAATGACCTGCTCGTCCAGTCCGTGATCCGACACGACCGCGAAGCCGTAGCGGGTGAAGGAGGCGCCCAGGTCGTCGCTGAAACCCTGGAAGTCGGTGTCATAGCGCGACATGGAAACCGGCTTGATGCCTTTGGAGGCGACCGAGGGGGCGTCGAGGGTGGAGGTCACGGAGCGGGCCTTTCAGTGCGTGCGCGGCGATCGACAGACCGCCGGGGGAGAGGTTCATACGCCTTGTCGTCGGAAATTGGCAGATTGAGGTCGAAACGCGCGGTTTCCCGTCCGTTCATCCCCCGGTCAGGCTGGAACCTTCACCATAAGGCCACGTTCCCGGTCGGTACGGACGTGAACATTTCAAGGACGACCTAATGCGTATGAACCTGATCGCCACCAGCCTCGGCGTCGCCGCCATGCTCGGAGCCGGCGCCTGCACCACCATGGATCCCTATTCCTCGACCCCGCAGCGGAACAACACCGGCACGGGCGCCATCTACGGCGCGCTCGGCGGTGCGGTGTTGGGCTATCTGACCAACACCTCGGACGGTGAACAGGGTCGTCGCAACGCCCTGATCGGCGCCGGCGTCGGCGCCCTGGGCGGCGCGGCCGTGGGCAACTACATGGACCGCCAGCAGCGCGCCATGGAGGCCGAACTGTCGGGCACCGGCGTCGGCGTGGCCCGCCAGGGCGACAACCTGGTCCTGCGCATGCCGTCGGACGTCACCTTCGCGGTGAACCAGTCGAACATCGAGCCGCGCTTCGACGCCGTCCTGCGCGACGTCGCCGGCGTGCTGGCCGAGTATGACCGTTCGCTGGTCGACGTGGTGGGCCACACCGATTCCTCGGGCGGCGACGCCATCAACCAGCCCCTGTCGGAGCGCCGCGCCCTGGCCGTCGCCGATGCCCTGATCGGCTCGGGCGTGCAGCGCGAGCGTCTGTTCGTCGCCGGCCAGTCCTCGCGCGTCCCGGTGGCCTCCAACGCCACGGTCGAGGGCCGCGCCCAGAACCGCCGCGTCGAGATCCTGATCCGCCCCTTCACGGGCTGATCGAGCTCAGGCTGCAAGACGGCGTGCGTCGGTCGACGGCGCGCCAGGACGGATTTCAGGCGGCTCCCGACGGGGCCGCCTGAACTCTGTTTAACGCACACGGTTCAGTGACTTGCGTCCCGATTCCCGGTGTGGTCCTAAGGTATGCTGACGACTCGGGGGAGCGGCATGGATCAGGACATCTGGAACCGCGACGAGGGTCATCTGGCGCAGGGCGCGCGGATGATCGCCGCCGCCCTCGTCTCCGCCGTCCTGACCGCGACCCTGGTGATCGCCGTGGGACAGGCGGTGGTCGAGCGCCACACGCCCCAACCCGCCCGATCCGACGCCCTGCTGGTCCGCACAAGCCACTGAGCGCAGGCTTCCCGAGACGCGCCGAGCGCCCCGCCGCCCTCCTGCCGTTCTGGCGCTTTCTGCCTGCGGTATGTGCAGCGTCTGCGGTTGGCGACGACCTTGCTTTTGCAGTTCACGTCGGGGCCGGATCGGCGGCCCTGGCGGCTTTGGCATGACCCGGCTGGGTTGCGGAACCGCGGGTCAGCGGGCGGCGGCGAACCTGCGGGCGAGGGCGCGGGCGGTGTGCTTGCGGGCGCGGGGCTCGTGGTAGTTGCCGTTGACCTGGGTGCGGTTGATGACGTGGGCCTTGAAGCGCAGGAACAGGTCGTCCTCGGGGGCCCTGGGCGCGGTCCAGAAGCCGTCGATGGGCTGCTGGTCGGTCAGGCCGTCGATGTCGAAGAAGGCCTCGCCCAGGACCTTGACCGGGGTGGAGAAGCCGAGCGCCGAGAGCGCCGCCGAGGAGTTGTTGACCACCATGCCCGAGGAGGCCCGGCACAGGGCCGCCAGGTTGCCGCCGTCGATGAAGTCGACCCGGTCTGCGATGCCGCGCTCGACCGCCAGGACGTGGGTCATGCGGGCCAGGTCGACCAGGCCCGGATCCAGCGGGTGGTTCTTGATCACCAGCCGCGCCTCGGCGGGGGCGTTCCGGGCGAAGGAGGTCAGGACCTCGGCCAGGAAGGCGGTGTTGTCGGCGTAGTGGGAGTAGCGCAGCAGCTGGGCGTCGCCCTCGCGCTGCAGGCAGGCCAGGAAGAAGGGGCCGCGCCGGCGGATCACGTCGGCGTCGCTCTCGGACTTGGAGCGGAAGGTCAGGCTCAGATAGCGCCGCACATGGCCCGCGAACTGGAGCCAGGGCGACTGGGTATAGGGATAGACGTAGCGGCGGAACACCAGCCGGCCGAACGGCTGCATGGCGTGATACAGGCTGATGTTGATGACGTGGTGCGGCAGGATCCGGCCCACGGACCGGGTCGGCAGCATCTCCGGGATCGGCGGGTCATAGGCGTCGCGATCGCGCGGCAGGCCGGACGAGGCGTTGACCCCGTTCTCCTCGACCGTGATCCAGTCCGGGCGGAAGTAGCCGTTTTCCAGCACCCAGATGCGCATGGGCGCATCGGGGTGGGCGGCTGACGCCGCACCGCTAACGCTCGCGCCGCGGGCGCTCGCTGCTTGAGCGGAAGGGTTGCCGGTATCGGAGGCAGCGGCCTTGGCCAGGGCTTCGGCGCGGAGGGCCTTGAGCTTGGTGGCCTGGGACAGGACGGCCTGATTGTAGGGGCCGCCTTCGCCGAAGACGATCAGGTCGGTCAGGCCCTGGTCCTGGACCATCTTGGCCAGGCGGGCGGGCCAGCGGCGCACGTCGCCGGTGTAGGGCTGGGCACCCGACCGGCGCCAGTAGGCGGCGTCGCCGGCGTTGAACAGCATGCGGGCCACCGACGCGCCCTCGGCCGTCAGCTGTTCGGCCAGGGCCCGGCCGAACGGGCCGAAGGGGGCGGTGACGATCAGGAAGCGGCGGCCGGCCAGCGACTGGCCCGGCGTGAAACGGGTCGCGCCCTGGACGACCGGCGCAAGAGGGGTCTGGGGCGCGGGATGGACCTGGACCGGAAGGGCGGTCGTCCGGGCCGCGCGCGCGGACGTCTCGCGCGAAGCGAGGTCGGCGGAGGCTTGCCTGGGGGTGATGCGGATGTCCGCCATGGTCAGGACCGGCTCACGCGAGGTCTTCGGAACGGGGATGATCGGCCGAGCGCCAGCACAGGGTCTGGCCGTCCGTTCCGCCCAGGTCCCGCAGGATCGGGAGGAAGGCGGTTCCAGCGCGGACCGGACGAGAGGCTCGGAGCTGTGACATGGGGGCCTTTGTCGCCGCCCCTGTCTCTCGGATCAACCGACTTGTCCAAAAAAGCGAGCGCCGTCGCTCCAGGTTCGCCAGACCGTTCAATCCCGTAGCGGGCCTCGGGACCGCCCCGACCGCCCTCTGGGCAGGCTGGAGCGAAGGCGCAGAAGCGGGACGGTTCGGAGGCGACCTTTTCGGGTTCGACGCCCTGAAACGCAAAACCGCCGGCCTCCTGGAGGGGAGAACCGGCGGCTCAGCATACGGATCGTGACGAGAGGCGTTGTGGGTCCGGCGGCCCGCGAAGGCCGTCCGACGCATCGACCCCTCGACGTCTTCTGGTCGGTCGGATCGGGCCCCGATCCCTTGCGGGACCGGGGCCTTTTCCGGACGTCTTAGAAGTTGATGCCGATGGTGGCGCGACGGTTCAGAGGCTCGCGAACGCCGTCGGCGGTCGGACGAGCCAGGTTGGTCTCACCCTTGCCGTCGAGAGCGATCACGCCGCCGGCGACGCCTTGGGCGACCAGGGCGTCAGCCACGGTGCGCGAGCGACGGTTCGACAGACCCACATTGTAGGCGGCCGAGCCGGAGGTGTCGGCGTAGCCGACGACCAGCACGCGGGTCGGGCGACCCGTCTTGGCGTAGTTCGCCGCCTGGGTGACCACCGAGCGGGCTTCGGCCGTCAGGTCCGAGCGATCCCAGTCGAAGTACACGATGAACTCACGCGCGACCGGAGCCGGAGCCGGCGGAGGCGGCGGGGGCGGCGGGGGCGGAGGAGGCGGCGGGGGCGGGGGCGGCGGGGGCGGAGGCGGCGGAGGCGCCGTCTCGCCGCCGAAGGCATAGCGCAGGCCCAGGGTCACGGTGTGGCTCTGGTCGTAGTCGCCTTCGAAGGTGCCGTAGTTGTTGGCGGCCAGGGTCGAGGTCGTGAAGGTGTCGAACTCGAAGTCGCCCGTCAGATAACGATACGTCAGGTCGATGTTGGCGCGCTCGCCGACGGCGTAGCTCAGGCCGGCGATGGCTTGAGCCGCGAACTTGGTCGAGGAGTCGTCAGCGGCGACGGAGACGCCGCGCTGGCCGCGGATCGTGCCCACGAACTCGGTGTTGACGCGGTTGACGCCGACGCCGAGGCCGACGAACGGACGCACGCCCCAGTACTCGCCGCCCAGGTCATAGATGACGTTGGCCATCAGGGTGGTCGATTCGACGTCGCCTTCCGGCGAGAAGCAAGGACCGGTGGCCGGGGTGAAGTTGCAGACGCCGGTCGGAACCGAGCCCGTCGAGTGACGGATGCGGCCGATGTCGCCCGAGCGGTAACCGCCCTCGAGCTCGACGCGCCAGTTCGGGTTGAACCGGTAGCCCAGACGCGCGAACGCGGCCCAGCCGTCGTTGGCTTCGATCTGCCAGTTCACGCCGTTGCCCGAAGCCTCGACGTTGTAGTTTTCGTTAGCGAAATGGTAGCCGGCGTCTACAGCGCCGTACCAGCCGTCCGGCTCAGCCGAAGCAGCACCAGCGGACAGGGCGAGAGCCGCCGCCGCGCTGGAAGCCAGGAACAAGGTCTTGAAACGCATGGGTGTGAGCCCTCCGCAGCCATAATTGATTATTGCGGCGGTCTCACCGCCTGTCGGGGTCATAACAGCGTTGCCGCAGGAGGTCGATAGCGCCGCATGCCGAATTGGACGCTGAAACCTCGAGCGTGACGTTGAAGCTACAGGAGAAATCGGCGACCAGCGTGCATCGAAGCGGTTGCAAGCCCACTGGCGCCGGCCGCGCCGCGCCGTGTCGAGAGGGCTCCCCGCCCTCTCCCCGTGACCGGCCCGTCAAGCCCGTCGGGCATGATGCAGGATATCCGAGGACAATCCGGGCCGCTCAGGCATGGCGTCGCGGCGCTGCCGGCGCAAAACGAACACCTGTTGCGCCCCTCCTCGGCGGCGCTGAAAAATCAAGGACGGCTGGAAAATCGAGGACGGCAGTTCCAGTCATTTTTGCTTCATTCACCAAACGCCGGATGGCGGGTCTTTGGCAGATCTGCGCTGCCGGAAAGGCGGCGGCGCTGCGCTTCACCGCAGCGATCACCCGCCACCGCGGCGACTCGCTGCAGGAAGAGATACTCTTTCGATCGCTCGGATCGGTGCCTTCACTCAGGCGGCTTCGGCATCTGGTCGACACGCATCTGATCCACGAGCACCAGGAGGCATCGCCTCTGGATTCGACAACGCCCAGACCAATCTCAGGGCGGCGATTGCCAAAGACTGATCCGACCAAGCGTCCCGCTTGCGCTTGCTGTCGGTCGGCGTATGTTCCGCGCCGGGTCCAGCAGCTCTTTCTGGTCGGCAAACAGGCGTCTCGGCAAGCCGAAACGCCTCGTCCTGTCGGGCGGCGGCCCGCTGCGCCTGAGATCAATCGACCGAGAAACGTGTGTCCTTCGTGAGCCGACATTTCAGGATCATCGGCGCACTTTTGATGCGCGAGATGACCACCCGTTTCGGTCGCGAGGGCTTGGGCTTCGTTTGGGTCATCGGGGAGCCGCTGATATTCTGCTTCGGTGTGCTGTTCATGTGGAGCATCATCAAGCCCCCCTATGAGCACGGCATCAAACTCGGACCGCTGGTCATGACGGGCTACATGTCATTGCTGCTGTTCCGTCACATGATCTCGTTCAGCCTGGGGGCGGTGTCCGCAAACATCGGCCTGCTCCACCATCGCCAGATCGGCATCGTTCATATCTTCCTGTCGCGAAACCTCATGGAGTTCGGCGGATCCACCGCCGCCTTCGTGGTCGTGTACGTTATCCTGATGGCCATGGGGCAGGTCGACCTGCCCCATAACTACCTCCTGCTCTATTGCGGATGGCTGGTCGTTGCGTGGGTCGGCCTGGGTCTGGCGCTTCTGTTCGCCGGACTGTCAGCCCGGTTCGAACTGATGGAGCGTCTCGTGCCCGTCATCACCTATGCGATGATCCCGCTGTCCGGAGCCTTCTTCATGGTGGCGTGGCTGCCGCCCCAATATCGCGAAACCTTCCTCCTGATTCCCATGCCGCATGGTATCGAGATGGTCCGGGCCGGCGTGTTTGGAGAGTTCGTGCCCACCTATTTTCATCCCTTCTATGCGTTGGCGGTCGGCGGCATCATGATCGCAGCCGGTCTGCTGCTGCTCGCAGACGTGAAGAACCGCCTCGTCATCGAATGACACCGCATAGCGCTGAACGGCGCCCAGCGCCTCCGGACGACCAATGACCGACCAAAAGCTTAACTATATCGGCCCGATTCCGAAGATGCTCGCGTTTGAACGCGAGCCTGTTTCGTGGTGGAGGCGTCTTCCCGTGGCCATGCTGCTGGTCGTCGGCCTGCCGACGCTTCTGGCCTTGATCTACTATATGCTGATCGCCTCGCCGCGGTACGTGTCCGAAGCGCGCTTCATTGTGCGCGCCCAAGGGGCGAGCGCGCCATCATCACTCGGCGTCGCCCTGCAGGGTGTGGGTCTCGCGCCGACGCAGACCGACGCCTTCGCGGTCCACGAATACATAACCTCGAGAGACAGTCTGAGCGAACTGTCGCGTCGCTTTGAGATCGGCGCGATGCTCGCCCCGCGCGGTGTCGACGCCCTGTCCCGCTATCCGCGTCCCTGGGAGGACCGCTCGCAAGAGGGGCTCTACAAAGGCTTCCAGCGTTTCGTCACCGTCGGGTACGACTCCACCACAGGGATCAGCACTCTGCGTGTGGAGGCTTTCCGAGCGCGCGACGCCCAGGCCCTAACCGAAGCCCTGCTCGGCGGCGGCGAGCGATTGATCAACCAGATGAACGAACGCTCCACGGCTGATTCTCTGGCCCAGGCCAGGCAATCGCGGGACGAGGCTCGGACACGGTTGTCCACGGCCCAACAGCAGCTCACGGCGTTCCGCAATCGCGAACAGATCATCGATCCGGCGAGCACGGCGCGCGAGAGCTCGCAACTGATCGGCGGGCTGCTGGCCGAGGTGGCTCGACTGCGTGCCGACCGTGCCCAACTGGCGAACGAGGCGTCCAACAGCCCGCAGATTCCGGTCTTCGACAGCCGTATCCGGGCCTACGAACGTCAGATCGCAACGGAGCGCGAGAAGGTGGCAGGCGACGCCAACTCGCTCGCTCCCAAGCTCAGCGTCTATGAGGACCTGGCGCTCGCCCGCGAGTTCGCCGATCGAGAGCTCACCCAGGCGACCGCCGCCGTGGTCAGCGCGGAACAGGAAGCGCGCCGTCAGAAGCTGTACCTTGATCGCGTCGTCAGCCCTAGCCTCCCGGACGAGCCCGCCGGTCCCCGGCGCTGGCTTGCGGTTCTCACGGTCTTCGCCTCGTCGATACTGGTCTACGGAATTGGCTGGCTCGTCTACGCCGGCGTCCGGGAACACAGGCAAGATTGATGGACCTCGTCGCGGACGTTGTCGGCCTGAGCGTCGAGAACCTAGGCAAGACCTATCATGGCGCTTCCAAGCCGCTGTTCACCGGACTGAACTTCACGCTCGGTCGTGGCGGTCGTCTGGCGATCCTCGGGCGGAACGGCCAGGGGAAGTCGACACTGATCAAGATGCTCGGCGGGGTGCTTCCGGAGACGGAGGGTCGCATCCGCTGGGGCATGACTTCGTCGTGGCCGATCGGCTTCGGCGGGGGATTCCAAGGCAGCCTGACCGGCTTGGACAACATCAAGTTCCTGGCCCGCATCTACAATCGGAACTATAAGGAAACCCTTGATCGGGTAGACAATTTCGCTGAACTCGGCTCCTCTCTGAAACAGCCCGTCAAGCACTATTCGTCCGGCATGCGAGCCCGCCTGGCCTTCGGCCTTTCACTCGCCATCGAGTTCGACTGCTATCTGATCGACGAACTCGTGGCCGTCGGCGACGCCCGTTTCCAGCAGAAATGCCAGGAAGAGCTTTTCCAGCATCGGGCCGACCGATCCTTCATGATGGCGTCGCATGACACCCACTTGATCGCGCAACACTGCACGCGCGCGCTGATCATCGAAGGGGGCAAGGCCAAGATGTTCGACGACATCGGGGAAGCAGTCGATATTTATACTTGGCTGAGGGCTGCGTAGTGGAAAGCGAGCCCCTCGCGCTGGATCTTTCTGCTGCCTATTGGATCGTCCTGACCCCGTCGGTCGATGATGCCGGCTGGCGCAAAGCCATTCTCTCCGCTGCAGACGAAGCGGGTTGGATTGTGGTCAGTGAACGTGACGCATCGGTCACGAGCGTCAGTTGTCCCGTCCTGGTGATCACAGAGGATGCCGAGCGTCCGGGGCTGTACGCAGCCGATCGGATTGCAGCGATCATAGCCGAGCCCGAGACGGCGCCGGAAGCCGCTGGCGAGCTGCATGGAATTTATCCACCCGAAAGCAACCACCTAGCGTCTCTTTTGCTTGCGCGCGCCATGGCGCTGGCGCCCGCCTACCGGTTGGTCACACCAACCGAACTGTCCGCAAGACCATCGACCATCGCGCTCTTCGATGCGCTGAAGATCACGCCGCCGATTTCCAAAGCCGAAGTCTCTCGGAAACCTGCGGTCAGTGCGGCATTCAAACTCTTTCGCACTGAGCCGAAAGACTTGGAGCATCCTGTCGAGTGGTCTGAAAAGCTGTTCAGTTATGATCCGAAGGCGTCCCGGGACTGGCCGGCCTGCGGTGTTCTGGACACGACCGGACGTCCGCGAATGCTTGTCTTCGGACCGTTTCTGTCCATGCCGCCCGGTCAATGGCGCGCACGCATGCGCTTCGCCGTGGATTCCGAGGCGGCAAAGCGTCAGTACCGCCTAGATTGGGGCACACGGACGGCCTGCGTCAGCGAGTATGTAACGCCGGGAGCCCCCGGGATGTACGAACTGGAAATGGACTTCACCTGGACCGAAGTCGATGTCGCAGAGATTCGCTTGATCCTAGTCGAAGGCTCATTCATGGGAACGCTGATGTTCCAGGGCATGACCGTCCAGCCGACGCCCAAGTTCTGAAGCCAATGATTCGGGCGACGGCCCATATTGCCCGACTGACTGACTGCCGCCTGAGTTAAGGACTTCCATGGGACTGCGACATCGCCTTGCCGTTATGCTTCGGCGCTGGTCAGAAGCACTCGAGCCGGCATTCGCTGATCGCCGGAAGAGGGCGCCGGCCCCAGCCCTGGACGGCACGCGGTATTTCTACCTCGGAGCCGACGTAGCAATGACCCGGCTGACCGATGGACACCATATGTTCGTCGATCCGCACGACCGGACCGTCGGCAGCCATCTCATCGCCCATGGCTACTGGGAACGTTGGATACACGCTGTCGTCTTCGCGCTCGTGTCGCCCGGAGATCGAGTCGTGGAAGTGGGTGCCAACCTCGGCTACTACACGATCGCCATGGCGGTGAAGACCGGAAGTGAAGGTCGCGTGACGGCCTTTGAAGGCAATCCCCGCCTGTGCCGACTGATGCGGCGAACAATTGAATTCAATGGTTATAGCGATCGCGTCGAAGTCTTGAACAAGGCAGCGACCGACGTGGCTGGCCCCATTTCCTTCTCCATTTCGCGCACGAACTCGGGCGGAGGCCATGCTGGATCCTATCCGGGCTGGCCGGCACCGGACATGGAGCAGATCGAAGTCGAGGGGGTGGTTCTGGACGACGAGATCGACGGCGAGATCGATTTTCTTCGCATGGATGCCGAGGGCTCCGAACCCCTCATCCTGCGAGGCGCCGAACGCCTTCTGTCGAATCCCAAGCTTACCGTCGTGATGGAGTGGGATGTGATCCAGATGTCAGGCCGTTCGTCAGTGCCTGAACTGGTGGGCTGGTTGACCGCGAAAGACTTTCGTTTCTGGCGCATCGAGGTCGATGCGACTTTGACGCCGATCGCGGCGGAGGACATGCCGGCTCTAGCGGCCTGCGACATCGTGATGACGCGGGATGAGCCATGCCTGCTCAAGCCCATCACTATTTGAGGCCACGCTCATCGAGCGATGTAGGCTGCCGTGACGGCGATTGGGACGCGGGCCGTTTGCGGGGAAACCTCAAAGGTGAAGGTCGCGGCATGGCTGTCGCGACGAACTCGTCCCTCGAAGGTTCGGAAACGCGACCGAACCCTTGCCTCAATGGTCTCATTCGAGAGTTCGCGGCCGGACGCGTCGTGTTGAACGATACGGATTGCGGCCAAAGCCGTCTGATCTGATCCAAGCTCTGGAGCCAGGAGGCTGACGCCAAATCGGTAATCGCCTGCGGCGGGCGCATTAATCGTCTGGGTATAGGCGCCCGCAGGGACGTTTTCGGCCAAGATCGTCCTTATACAGTTGCCGTTGCCACCCCAGGGCGCTCCGTCAAGTTTTCCCGGCAGGAGCGGCGCAGGGTCGCGCAGCGCCCCCCACCCCCTTTCATCACAGCTGAACGATCCGTCGGGTTCATAAGGCCCCCCGACGTGGGTGTTGGTGAGAAGATTCTCTCCTGTATAGAGCGGATCGATCGGGAAGGTTCTGATGGCGGGGTCTTGCGACGAGGCTCCGTCCGGGTCCCAACTCCCACCCGTCGGACGCACCAGCGTCGTCCAGTTTCGGCAGTCGACCATGGAAAAGGTCTTGCCGTGAAACCGCGCCTGATAGGACGAGGCGGGACATCGCGTCTTGAGAAACTCGGGGGTCAGGCCCTCGCCGGGGCGCCAGGCCTCCCAGCGCGTCGCACCGTATTCCTTGGTGAAGTAGTTCGTCTCCATCGACCCATAGCCGGCGGAAAAGTGCCGGACCTGAATTGAATCCAGCTGGCGGGTCAGAGAGGGCGTTTCGGGATCGACGACGTAGGGATGCTGCGGAATGAACAGCCACTCCACCGTCGACGCATTGGTCCTGATCCGCCCCACGCACCCGGGAGCGAAGGTGGCCGGCGACGGTGCGTCACCACGCCTGAACGCGCGACCGTCGTTCGGATAGAGCAGCCAGCCCCGGGCCTTGCAGTCGGGCGTCCACCACGGCTGCCAATAGGCGCCCGGATCCGATGTCCCGCGGAAGAAGACGAAATCCTCGTCCGCACCCATGATGTTGTATCCACCGCGCGCGGGATCGTGGTGCACCTGGTTCAAGAAGGCCGGATCGTCATCGAAGGCGTCGGTGAAGAAGTAGCTCTGCACGCCGAGCGTCAGACCGTTCGCATCGGCGATCGGATAGGAATCGCTGATCTGGAAACCGCCCACATCGACCTTGTGATAAGGCAGGGCTTCGCCGATGCGCAGCTTCCTGCGGCTGTCGACACAGTCCACCGGGTCGCCGAAGATCGCCTGGTCGGCGGCGTCCACGCAGACCATCTGGATCAGATAGTCGGTCGGACGGTCGCTCTGATCCGTGCTCGGCGACAAGGCGCACCCCGCCAGAAGGACGGTCAGGCCCAGCCACGCCAGACCCGCCGCCTTCGGCATCACTTGCGCTCCAGCACCATGCTGCGCAGGTAGCGGCCGTAGTCGCTCTTGCCGAGCGCGCTCACCAGCGTCTCCATTTGCGCGCTGTCGATGAAGCCTTGATCGAAGGCGATTTCCTCGGGGCAGGCGATCTTGAAGCCCTGACGCTTTTCCAGCGTGCGGACGAACTCGGCGGCCTCCAGCAGGCTGTCGGGCGTGCCCGTGTCCAGCCAGGCGAAACCGCGCCCCATGATCTCGACCGAGAGCTGGCCACGCTCGAGGTAGACGCGGTTGACGTCGGTAATCTCGAGTTCGCCGCGCGGCGACGGCTCCAGGTTGGCGGCGATGTCCACCACCTGCCCGTCGTAGAAATACAGACCGGTGACCGCCCACGGCGACTTGGGCTGAGGCGGCTTCTCCTCGATCGACAGGGCCCGCATCGACGGATCGAACTCGACCACGCCGTACCGTTCCGGATCGTTGACGTGATAGGCGAACACCGTCGCGCCGCTGGTGCGGGCCGTCGCGCTGGCCAGGAGGTCGGTCAGGCCATGACCGTGGTAGATGTTGTCGCCCAGGATCAGGGCCGACGGCTGGCCGCCGACGAAATCCGCGCCGATGATATAGGCCTGGGCCAGGCCGTCGGGACTCGGCTGGACCGCGTACTGGATGTCCATGCCCCACTTGGATCCATCGCCTAGCAGGTCCTGGAAGGATGGGGTGTCGCGCGGGGTGGAGATGATCAGCACCTCGCGGATGCCGGCCAGCATCAGGGTCGACAGCGGATAGTAGATCATCGGCTTGTCGTAGACGGGCATCATCTGTTTCGACGACGCCAGCGTCATGGGATGCAGGCGCGTGCCCGATCCGCCGGCAAGAATGATGCCCTTCATTGCATGGTCTCCTGGTGCAGCTCGGCGACGATCTCGGCCACGGCGTCCTGCCAGGGCCGGGGCGCGACGCCATAGTCGCGGGTGATCTTGAACGTCGACAGGCGGGAATTGGAAGGCCGGCGGGCCGGCGTCGGGTATTCGGCCGTGGTGATGCCCTCGACCTCGGCGGACGGGCCGCCCACGGCCGCGCTGCGGGCGAAGATCTCACGGGCCAGTCCGGCCCAGCTGGTCGAACCGCCGTTGACGAAATGATAGACGCCGGTCGGGGCCTCGGGATCGGCGATCATCTTCAGAGTTATGTCGGCCAGGGCGCCGGCGATATCGCGCGCCGAGGTCGGGCTGCCCGTCTGGTCGTCGACGACGCGCAGCGCGGGACGGTCGGCGGCTAGACGCAGCATGGTCTTGAGGAAGTTGGCGCGGTGAACGCTCAGCACCCAGGCCGTGCGCAGGACCACCGAGCGGGGATTGCCCATCCGGACCGCGTACTCACCCGCCAGTTTGGACGCGCCATAGACGCCCAGCGGCCCGACAGGATCGGTCTCGGCATAGTCCTGCTCGCCCGAACCGTCGAAGACATAGTCGGTCGAGACCTGGATCAGAGGGATGCCGGCGTCGCGCGTCACCTCGGCCAGGATGGCGGGGCCCATGGCGTTGGCGGCGAAGGCGGCGGCGACCTCAATCTCGGCCTTGTCCACGGCGGTATAGGCGCCGGAGTTGATCACGGCCTTGAACGGGACCCGCGCGAACAGAGCGCGCACCGCCTCGGCGTTGCCCAGATCCAGTTCGGCGCGCGTGGGCGTGTGCAGGCGAACGCGCGCGGGCCAGCCGACCTGCGCCAGCTCCAGCCCGACCTGCCCCGCACCGCCGGTGACGAGGATGTCGACGACGTCATCAGCCATTCGCGACGCCCAGCCGTTCGGTCTGATAACGGCCGTCCAGGATCGCCTGCCACCAGCCGCGATTGTTCAGGTACCAGTTGACCGTCTCTTCGATGCCTTCCTCGAAGGTGCGCGACGGCAGCCAGCCCAGTTCATCGCGGATCTTGGTCGCGTCGATGGCGTAGCGCGCGTCGTGACCCGGGCGATCGGTCACGAAGGTGATCTGGTCGGCGTAGGGCTTCCCGTCGGCACGAGGCTGGAGGCGGTCCAGGGTCGCGCAGATCGCCTTGACCACGTCGCTGTTCTTGCGCTCGGCATTGCCGCCGACATTGTAGGTCTGGCCCGGGCGGCCGCGCTCGAACACGGCCTGCAGCGCGCGGGCGTGGTCGTCGACGAACAGCCAGTCGCGCACGTTCGACCCGTCGCCGTAGACCGGCAGAGGCTCGCCGTTCAGCGCCCGGATGATGATCAGCGGGATCAGCTTCTCGGGGAAGTGATAGGGCCCGTAGTTGTTCGAGCAGTTGGTCATCAGGACAGGCAGGCCGTAGGTGTGGCCCCAGGCGCTGACCAGGTGATCGGACGCCGCCTTGGACGCCGAATAGGGCGAGCGCGGGTCGTAGGGTGTGGTCTCGGAGAACAGGCCGGTCTCGCCCAGGGATCCGAAGACCTCGTCCGTCGAGATATGATGGAAGCGGAAGGTGGCCTTGTCCGCGTCGCTCAGGGCCCGATAGTAGCCCAGCGCCTGTTGCAGCATGTTGAAGGTGCCGACGACATTGGTCTGGACGAACTCCCCCGGGCCGTCGATCGAGCGGTCGACATGGCTTTCGGCCGCCAGGTGGGCGATGACGTGCGGCTTGAAATCGGCCAGGGCCGCAGCGACCGCCGCCGGATCGCAGATATCCGCCTGGACGAAGCCGTAGCGATTGCTGTTCGATGCCGGCTCCAGCGAGCTCAGCAGACCGGCATAGGTTAGCTTGTCGAACACCAGCACCTCGTGCTCGGTGTGTTCGATCAGCCGACGAACCAGGGCCGAGCCGATGAAGCCGGCGCCGCCGGTCACGAGAATGCGCATGCGAAATGTCTCCTGGAGGCCCGCGATCTAGCCCAGATCGCCGGTCACGGCCATCGGCACGCCATCGTAGGTGAAGGGGCTGTCGAAATCCGCCAGCTTCGGCAGGACCTTGTCCTTGTCGGACAGGACCGCGCCCGAGGAAGGCAGCGGCCAGTCGATGGCCAGGTCCGGATCATCCCAGGCGACGCCGCCGTCGCAATCAGCCGCGTAGACGTCCGACACCTTGTAAGCGACCTCTGTATCGGGCTCGAGCGTCACGAAGGCGTGGCCGAAGCCGACCGGCACGAACAGCTGCTTGCCATTCTCGGCGCTGAGCTCGGCGAAGGCGACCTTGCCGAAGGTCGGCGAGCCCTTCCTCAGATCGACGGCATAGTCGATGATCGAGCCGCG
Source organism: Brevundimonas sp. FV1ye28 (assembly GCF_058681135.1). Lineage (NCBI taxonomy): Bacteria > Pseudomonadati > Pseudomonadota > Alphaproteobacteria > Caulobacterales > Caulobacteraceae > Brevundimonas > Brevundimonas sp. FV1ye28. The sequence continues at coordinate 2,012,453 of NZ_CM178731.1, forward strand.
CACGCAGCGCACCAGCTTGGCCTGGGCGTGCGGCGCCGTCTGGAAATGGATGCCTCGCACGGTCCCGGCGAAGGCGGAATAGGACTGGTTGTCCTGGACGAAGCGCACGTCGACGCCCAGCGCGGCATATTTGGCCTCCGCGTAGGTCTCCGAGAACCAGCCGCGGGCGTCGCCGAACCGGCGGGTTTCGATCAGCGTGACGGCGTTGCTCAATGACTTTTCCATTTGGTTTCCCCAACTCACCCTGATCGTCGCCTAGAAGCTGGGCAAACCCGGATCAAGGGTCGGAAACTTACGACTGGCGCGCCGGCTTCTTCGCGCTGATGCACACAGGCATCATATTGGCTTCCGGGATCGGGCACCCGGTCGAGACGATACCCAAATCGGGTCGATAGAGCAGCTTGATCTGCACATCTTCGAAACCCGCGTCCCGGCAGTCGTCAATCAGGCTCCAGCCGAAATTGTAAAAGGCCAGAATACCCTCGGGGACCAATGGGTCTCCGTGAAGCTCAGGCGGCGCAAAGTGAACGACCGACCCTGACTCGTCGATCGCCGCCCGCACGAACGTCTCATCGAGCAGATGGAAGAAGGGCGCGGTGAAGATCGTCGCACCGCCGGGCCTCAGGACGCGCAGAGTCTCGCGCAGAGCGGCCTTGTAATCCGGGATATGCTCCATGACGTCCTGGTGCAGGACGAGGTCGGTCGACGCATCCCCGAGCGTCATGCGGGTCATGTCTTCGTTGCGGACCTGCATGTCTTCCACAGGCACGCTCTGGCCCGGCCCGGCCTTGTCGCCGAAATATTCGCAGAACAGAATTCGTTCGCCGTGGACGCGTCTTGCCCATCGCGCCCAGCCACTGAGCGCGCCAAAGAAGACGGTGTGTCCGGCGATCGCGAGCGAGTCTCGGCTGGCCAGCATCATCAGACGATCGCGACTTTTGGCGCCGCACGGGCAGACCAATCCTTCCCGGAGATTGGGATATCCGGCACCGAAATCTGGCCCGCCATTGACGGTCAAGACGGTGCGTCTTTCACAGATGTGGCAATACCCTCCCACCTGTGCCTCCGACCGCATGAAGTTTTCCTCAGCGTCAGCGAACGACGTTTCCAGCGCTACGCTGCGGCGGAGGGTCGGCAGATCATCGAAGGAGGAGAACTGGATCATTGCGGTTCGTGTTGACTGCGCGACCGTTCGCCACGTGACGAGGTCCTAACCCGAGCGCTTTTCATGAACAAGGCGGCCAGTCGGGATAGGCCTGACGCCTTTGGCGTTGCAGGAGCGAGACGCCTCCCCTACCAGCCTGTGACGACCATCTCGTGTGCTCGCGTGATCCGGAAACCCATGTCGATCAGTTCGCCAGCGACCAGTGCCTCTGACCGTTTTGAGAGGCTGCTTGCCCTCGGCGCGCTGGTGGACGGCGACCAAATCGACACATGGTCTGCAGCTGAACGGGATCGGTTGCGCTGGAAGTTGGTCCATTGGCGGGACGAAGGCCGCCGCGAAGACGCCATCGCCGCCTTACGCCTCGCGGCGCGTCAATGGCCGGACGATCCTGTTTTCCTGCTCGAACTGCTCGTTCTCCAGCTCACTACGCCCGACCTGGATCTGCAAGCGGAACTCGATAGCGCGTCACGGGACTGTCTGACTCATCCGGAAATCGCTCTTATCCTAGGTCACCATTCGCTCCTTGCTGGCGATTCAAGCGAGGCGCGCCTGTTCCTGGACGCGATCGGTGATCTGCCGAGAGAGCGAATGACGCCATTCGCCGCGCTCTACAGAGACCTATTGCAGGGCGCGGGCCTGGAACCGGCACGAGCCCGCTATGTCGCGACCGCTCAGAATGCGCCTGCGCCGCTGGAGACCGCCGAGGCCGCCGACCTGATCCAGGTCCTGGCCTTGGTCATGGTGCACGCCGACCGCTACGAAAACCTGTTCGATGTCGTGCGGGCGGTCATGTATTTCGACACCCTCGGAGCACCATTCAGCGAACACATTGTCTTGCGTGCGATGAAGTTGGCAGGTCCACGCCTGAGCATCGACGGCAAGGCGATCAGACTTCAGCTCATGGGCGCGACCTACGGACCGGCCGAAACCCTGCCGATCATTCGCAACCTTCTGGACCAGGAGGATTCGCAGACTTCGGCGAGGTTCGCCAGAACCGCCTCGACGATCGCAGCGCGGGCGAAGGACGGCGCTTTGGAACGCGAAATTCTATGTCGTTTCACACCGGCGGGAGCTGACCAGACGAAGCTTGAAGCGGCACAGACAGCGGAGATACTCACGCGCCGGAAGACACTGGGGCTCGAACAACCTCTTCAGGTATTCGTGGGCTTTTTCGGCCAGATGCGGGAGCCCGAGGCGGTCATGCCGGCGGCGGTCACGGCTATTCAAGAGGCCTTCGACGGCGAGCGGTATGGACGAGCCAACCTGCATTTCGCACTGAGCACATGGCCCCGGACAGGAGGTCGCGCGCTCAGCCTGCACGACGCCGCAGGATTTTTCGCACAGGCAGCGCCGCCGGAAATCCGCGACCTACTGACGTCACGTCTCGGCGCGTCGGGCCAGGCGCTCGCGTCACGACTGCCTCACCTCGTCGGAGCCTTGATCGACCACAGTGTGCGCAAGGCGGCGCGGGACACCACCCCGGCCGAGCTCGGGGCGTATCTTCCGGACGGCGCGATCGTGACGATGAGCCCGGAATCAGAGATCGAGGAAGAGGTTCGCCCGGGTCTGGCGCGGATCAATCGCGATCACCCCGCGACGATAAACCAGCTCAAGATGTGGTCGCGCATCGGCGCGCTGCGCGAACCCCTGTTGGCCCACGAAGCAAAGTTAGGGCGTCCGGTTGATGTCTGCCTGCTGATCCGTTGCGACCTGGCGCGGGTCCAAGGTTCGCTCGGTGAACTCGCCGCCCGCGCGGCCTCACCTTACGAAGACACGTCGATCTTCTACGATTATGATCCCCATGCGGAGTTCATCGCCGGGTCCGGTGACCGCTACATGCTCGGCAATCGTCGGAGCATCGAACCGCTGTTGGGCGGCTATGCCCATTACCTGGACGTCGTGCGAACCGAACCCACCGGCCCTCTGTCCGAACGCATCGAGGCCCACTCCGGCGTCCAGTCCTTGATGGTGCTGAATGGCCTGACACCGTCGCCCGTCTGGGCGCTCGGCTATGAGCTTCATCGCGGGGCACCCTCCGCAGCGTCCCTGGTGGCGGCTTTGCAGGCAGACTACGAGACCTCCTCCGACCAGGGGCTCCGAAGCGAGATAGCCGCCATACTGGCGCTGCTGGCGCCTCAATCGACACCGCTCTGAATCAGGATTGCCCGTGATCACGATCGTTATTCCCATGGCAGGCCGAGGCAGTCGCTTCGCTGACGCCGGCTACACCACTCCCAAGCCGCTCATTCCGATTCACGGCGTTCCCATGATCCGCCTTGTCGTCGAGAACATCCGTCCCGCCCAGGAGCATCGGTTCGTCTTCATCTGTCAGCGGGAAGCCGTCGCGGCCTACGGTCTTCGCGAGCGTCTACAGACCTGGGCACCGGGCTCAGGCTTGGTCGAGCTGGACGGCGTGACCGAGGGCGCGGCCTGCACGGTCCTGACAGCGGTGGACGAGATCGACCCCGAGCAACCGCTGATGATCGCCAACAGCGACCAATACGTCGATATCGCCATCGACGACTATCTGGACGACATGCGCGACCGTGATCTGGACGGCCTGATCATGACCATGGACGCCGACGATCCGAAATGGTCGTTCGCCGAGGTCGATGCGCAAGGGCTTGTAAGACGCGTCGTCGAAAAGCAGCCGATCTCCCGTCACGCCACCGTCGGCATCTACAACTACAGACGCGCCGGAGACTTCATCGAGGGGGCGCACGAGATGATCCGGCAGAATCTTCGGGTCAACGGCGAGTTCTATGTCGCCCCGGTGTACGATCGGATGATCGCGGCCGGTGCCAGGATCGGCATTCACGACGTCGGTTCTGAGGGCGCTGGGATGTATGGCCTTGGCATCCCCGCCGACCTGGAGAGCTTCCTCGCCCTGCCTCTGTCGTCGCGTGCGACCATCGGACTGGCCTGATCGATGGATATCCTCAGCCACCGCGGGTATTGGCTCGACGCGAGCGAGAAGAACCAGCGAATCGCGTTCGAGCGATCGTTCGACCTGGGCTTCGGCACAGAGACGGACGTCCGGGACCACGGCAGCAGGCTCGTCATTTCCCACGATCCGGCGACCGGATCGGAAATGAGCCTGGATGATTTTCTGGACATCCTGAGCGATCGCGACCTGCCTCTGGCAATCAACATCAAGGCCGATGGACTGGGGCCGGCGATCCTCGACACGATGGCGAAACGGCCGCTTACACGCTGGTTCACCTTCGACATGTCCGGGCCCGAATTAATCCGCCAGAAGGCGCAAGGTCTCCCCGCGTTCACTCGCCAGAGCGAGTACGAGATTCAACCGGTCCTATACGACCGTGCTCAGGGACTATGGCTGGACGGCTTCGACGGCATCTGGTTCGACGCCGAGCATGTCCGCAAGCTTTTGGCCGACGGCAAGCAGGTCTGCGTCGTTTCGCCGGAACTGCATGGTCGCCCGCCGGCCGCTCTCTGGGATATGCTGGAGCGCGAAGCCCTGTTCGATACCGATCTGATGGTCTGCACCGACATGCCCGAGGCTCTTCGCGCCCGAATGGGAGACGCCGCGTGACGATCAAGGCCGTGATTTTCGACATGGACGGCGTGCTGATCGACGCCCGCGATTGGCACTATGAGGCCCTGAATCGCGCGCTCCGCCTGTTTGGCATGGAGATCAGCCGATACGATCACCTGACGACGTTCGATGGTCTGCCGACGAAGCGCAAACTTCAGATGCTGACCGCCGCGCGGGGCTTGCCTGCACAGCTGCATGATTTCGTGAATGATATGAAGCAGTTGTACACGATGGAAATCGTCGCTGCCGAGTGCAAGCCGACCTTCAATCAGCAGTACGCCCTGTCTCGCCTGAAGGCAGAAAACTACAGGCTGGCGGTCTGCTCGAATTCGATCCGGCGCAGCGTCGAGGTGATGATGGAGCGGTCAGAACTGATGCCGTATCTGGACTTCCTGATCTCCAATCAGGACGTGGTCCGGTCCAAACCCGACCCTGAAATGTACGCCTTGGCGATCTCGCGGATGGGCCTGACGCCGGATGAGGCCCTGGTGGTAGAGGATAACGAAAACGGCGTGGCCGCCGCCCGCGCCGCCGGAGCGCACGTGCTGGAGGTCTCCGGCGTCGAAGACGTGACCTACCAAGCCATCAAGGCCCGGATCGCGGCCGTGGAAGGGTCGGCTTACTGATGCGCAAGATCCTGGTTCTCGGCGCGACGACGCCGGCCGATGGCGATCCGCCGATCTGGATCGCCGAACACGGCGGCAAGCTCCTGATCGAGCATATCGCCGACGCCTGCGGGCCGCTGAAGGCCCAATTGGTGTTCGCAATGCTCAAGTCGGATTCGCGTCGCCATCACCTGGGCGGCATCGCCCGACTGGCGGCCCCGGACTGTGCGGTGATCGAGATCGAAGCCCAGACGCAGGGCGCCGCCTGCACGGCCCTCCTGTGCATCGACCAGATCGATCCGGCCGACGAGCTGATCATCATGAACGCCAACGAGATCATCCAGGCGGATCTGGCCGCCATTGCCGACTCGTTCCGAACGCGGGAGCTCGACGCGGGGGCGATCACCTTCTCCTCGCTCCATCCGAGATACTCGTATGTTCAGCTCGATCAGAACGGATACGTCGTCCAGGCGGCTGAGAAGAGGCCGATCAGCCGGTCCGCGATCGCCGGCTTCTTCTGGTTCCGCCGCGGCTCCGACTTCGTCGACGCGGCCCAGGCGATGATACGCAAGGATGCGAAGATCGATGATCATTTCTTCATCAGCCTGACGCTCAACGAGCTGATTCTCAGGCAGAAAGCCGTGGGTATTCACGAGATCGACCCCGGTTGTTATCAGCCTTTGAAGTCGAGCCGTCAGGTATCGAACTACGAAGCCGAGGTCTGAATGCGTCACGCCCGTCTGGAAGACATGACCAAGGGATGGTTCGTCGGCGAGTTCACACCGACGGCCCTGTCGACCGACGTCTGCGAGGTCGCGGTGAAGACCTACAAGGCCGGCGACCGAGAGGACCTTCATCACCACAAGGTGGGCACCGAGGTCACGGTGATCGTTTCGGGGCGTGTTCGCATGCTCGACCGAGAATGGTCAGCCGGGGACATCCTGGTGATCGAGCCGGGCGAAGCGACCGCCTTCGAGGCGATCACGGACGTGGTGAATGTCGTTGTCAAAACGCCTAGCGCCAAGGGTGACAAATACATCGGAAGCGCCGACTGACGCCGCCTATCAGTCGGCGTTGAGACTGCGTTCCGCCGTTCGAAGGAAGGCGTCGAGCCACAGATCCGGGAACGCGCCCTTGGGGCTGACCGGCCAGTCTATCGGTTGGCTGGAGATCGGACCCGCGTTCACCCGCCTGACGGCAGCGACCAGCGACCGGGCGATCATCGGCACATCCGGTTCGGCGACGTCGATCAGATCCGAAATTCCTGCGAAGGCATCGCGGGTCTTGGTCATGCAGGCGTTGGTCACCGTCACAAGTCCAGCGGCCGCCATCTCCAACGGTACGAGGCTGGGGTGGGGCGTGTACATCAAAGCCAGGCCGACGTCCGAACTGGCCAGCATCTGGCGGTAGCCGTCGCCGTCCAGTTTGCTGATCAACCGCAGCTCCCGGTTCCCGCCCAGATTGACCAGGGCGTTCTCGCTGGCGCCGACGCCGACGAGGTCCCAGCCATCGAGTTCGGCGCCGAGTTCGCGGATTGCCTGACGAAGCGCGGCCAGGCCGAAGTCGTACATGTTGCGCGAGGCGTGCGCTTGGGGCCGGGCGTAGAACAGCAGCCGGGGCCGGCGGCGTGCAAGTGGCTGGCGCTCGATCCCCTTCAATCCGGTAATCGGGTTGCGGAATGCGAGCGATCCGGCGTCGTCCAACGCCCGAGGCCCGTACACCCCGATCTTCGCATGGGCGAAATAGTCCTGCAGGATCTCCGTCGAGAAGATCGCATCGTGCGGGAAGTCGTAGCTCATCTCCGCGCCGCGATAATTCGTGCCGAGTTCGAAGGTGAAGGGCTCGTACTCCTGGATGAAGTACAGGAACCGGTTGCGGCCAAGCCGGCGGCGCACGTCGTTGACGATGTGCGAGGACCACCAGGTCGTGGCCAGAAGCACGTCCTGCGCACCGACCTCCAGCGTTCCCGAGCGGGCTCCGTGGGCCTCGATCTCAGACCGCATCAGCCCCGCTTCCAACTCGGGGAAGGCGCCGACGATCCGGGCGATGTTGTCATAGTCGATGACGGGCTGATCGACGAGGATCAGGCGAGTCTGCACGCCCCGCTCCACGAGACGGCTGATCAGCGAGATCTTGCTGTGATAGCCCCCGAAGAAGGTTCCGAGCTGCAGCTCCGGCAGGAACATATTGATCCGCACGGGACCGGCAGACCCGGCTTTCACCCGGACGTCGAGCGGCTGGGTCTTGCGTTCGAACACGCTGGTGTCGGGGTCGTTGTCGCGTGCGATCTGCAGCCTGCGTCCTCGGTAGGCGTCGTCGCGGATCGTCCTGATATCCGCCGGCGTCACGGTTCCGCGCTCGATCAGCGCCCGGGCCGTCAGAACGGCGATGAACATGTCGTCGATGTTGAGAAGACCGCTCACGCCGCCCGCGCGGCGGGCCAGCCTGCGCCAGCCCCTCAGCAATCCCTTCGCATCGAACGGGCGGCCCTGAATGGCGTCGGAAATGACTCTGGCCAGAGCCTGGACCTCAGGATCGCTCCAGACCGGCACCCGCAGCAGGGCCTCTTTCAGAAGGACGAAGCGCTGAAGCAGCGGGATCGTGGACCCGAGAGCGACCTCGACATAGGCGATATCCCTGCGGTCCGCCCTCCCCCGCCGCACTGCGGTTCGCAGACGACGCGCGATGGCGCTCCAGTGCGCCTCCGTTCCGCTGCGCGAGCCGGTGAAGCCTAGGACGTTCCCACCATGCTGCACATAGTCGTAGAGCGGCTCCGACGTGTACTCGATCCGACCCGCCGCGGCCGCGACCACCGCCAGCCACTGGTCGTGATAGACCCCCATGTAGCGCGGGAACGGCGTCATGATTTCGGCGAGCCAGACCGGGAAGGCGGCGGCCGCACCGGTCACGGTATTGGCGACGCCAAGAGTCAGAGGGTCGGCGTAGTGAACGCGCCGCCCTTGCCAGAAGGTCTCGCTGATGACTTCGCCGTCGCCCTTGACGATCCGCATATCCGAGAAGGCGCAGGCCACGCCCGGCCCCATCATGGAAGCCAAGGTCGCCACCTTGTCGGACCGCCACACATCGTCCTGGTCGGCGAACAACAAGGTCTCGGCGCTGTCCGAGCGCATGTAGAGGCTGCGTTCGAAGTTCGAGACGAAGTTGGCGTTGCGGGTGTTCACGTCCAGATCGATCCGCTCCCAGCCCGCGTAGGCGGCCAGAACCTGAGCGCCCCCTGGCGGTGAGGCGTCGTCGGAAATCAGAAGATGGGTCTCTGGATTGGCGAGGATACTGCCCACCTGAGCCGCAAAGGGGGCTTCCGGAGGGTTGTAGGAGGCCATAGCGACTTGGATGCGGGCTTCCGACGTGGAGACTTCCGGTCGCTGGAAGACATCCATCTGGATCGTCTCGTGGGTTACGACCTGTGACCGGTCCAGGCCGTCGGCGAAGGCGAAAGCCAGGTCGAGATAGTGGGTTCCGGGCGCCAGATGGACGGCGGAAAAGTCGAACCAGGCCATGAAGCCGGTCTTCAGATCGTCCGCACCACCGCCGAACAGGGCGGCGGCTTCCGCCTCCTCCAGGCGGTGATACCGGAAGAACTCGCAGTCCATATTGATAGGCTCCGAGACCACCCGCACCCCGACAAGTTCCAGCACGCCAAACGCCGCCAAGCCGCTGACGTAGAACCGCGCGTGGTCACAGACATGGATCTGTTGCTTGCGACCGACGTCGATGGCGATTCGCGGCCGCCCCATGAGCCTGAGGGCTTGACTGATCGCCCCTGTCGCCGACGCCCCGGCACCGTCGGTCAGCAGGATCGAGACGAGGTCTGCGCCGTCGGAAGGCCGCCGCGCCTCGCGAAGAATTTCCGCAGGGCGTCCGGGAAGCCGGACGAGCTTGCCCCCCGCCACATGGTCGCGCGTATCCGGCAGTCGCCGGTGGAAATGGCGCGTCACCGGGCCGATGTCCGGGCGGCCGAAGTCACGCGTCTCGAGCCGGCCCTGCTGCCAGAAGTGACGGAACGGCGTCGTCGCCTTGCTCTGGGAGACGTCCGGGTTGGCCTGCGCATAGGCGACGGGGTCGAAGAAGGCGCTCGGCCGATGGCCCGCCGCCTCGCCTTCCATGACGAAGTGAGAGAAGGCATTCGGCCACTGGCCGTCCTCGACCGCTCGCCGGGCGTCGGGATAGGTTCGCAGGTACCATATCGCGTCGAAGGCCGGGTTCGGCTCCAGGCCGTTGCGCCATCCTTCGCTGACGTAGTGGGCGAAGGGCGCGCTGTATCGCCGCCTGTCGGCCTCGGTGATCTGGGTCCCATAGTAGCCGGTATCGAAATGGACCGCTGTCGACCGGTGCTCCGAGGCGTCGCGGACGATCAGTTGCTCGAGATAGTTCTCGATCTGTCCGGCCTGAACCGCGCGCAACAGGTCCGGGTTGCACTGCGCGAAGGTGCGCAGGTTCATGAAGGCGTTGGGATGGCGCCCGTCGGCTTCTCCGCCTTCGACGTAGAGTCGCAGATTGTCGAAATAGTTGGTGACGCCGGTCTTGTAGCGAGCGGCGTAAAACGGCGCGTCGAACAGATCGTTCGCCCGAAACGCAGCGACCTCGCCGTAGCGATACAGCGCCTCCACGTTGGGCGACCGGCCCAACCCCCAGCGCGCCAGGATCGCCTGGCTGATCAGGGAGGACTTTCGTTTCAGAAGCCGCGCGACGAAGCGTTCGGTGTCGGCGGACGGCAAGACAGGCGGCAGGAAGACGCTCGGGCTCCAGGGCCAGGCATCCTCGGTGCGGACTGTCTCCATGAAGATCGGATCGGCGAACAAGACCGCGAGCAGGGCGCCGCGGGTGGCCGGCGCCTTCACGCGATCCCGACCGTCCTTCGACAACGGCAGACGCCTGGCCGCCCAGTCCACACTCGCGGGCGGAACCGGCTCCGAAAGGCCGTGAAGGTCGCGCGCCATGGCGGCGCTGACCATCCACTGTTCAAAGGCCGACGAACCCAGGTAAAGCCGCAGCACCTCCGTGAGGGACGACGAAGGCGACGCCTGAGGCAACGACTTCCGGGCCTCGTTCGAAAAGAGGACATCGCGAGCCCGCGCACGATCGTCCGCCGTGGCGTGTTTGTCGCTGGTCCGGCCAGTCAAACGATTTGCAAAACGGACAAGCTTTGCGGTGGCTTCAATCATGCAACGTTCCGTGGGCGGACAAGCGGAAGTACGATCACCTTGGAGAGGGTGCAGCGCTACGCGACGGCGATCCTGCGGCCAATAGACGAATTCTCATCTCGGGAGGCGGCGAAAACAGAGCGCATGGAACGTTCACCTTCGTCCGCCCCAGACGACAGGCCTGCTCGGGGCAAATCTTCGGCCCGTCCGAAAATCGCGGTGAGCCAGGCGGGCCGCGGGCCATCTGTCCAGGTGGGGAAAACACCACGCACCAGCCTCGGATGTCGGAGCCAGACATCGCCGGCGGCGACCGTCAGAGCTTCTCCGACGAGACCGCGATCGCGGATTTCCTGTGCGACGCGAAACATGGCCTCACCCCGGTCAGGGCCGGGGGCGGCCGGCGCAATCAGATGGCTGCCGCCGAAGAAGCGATAGGTGCACGAGGCACTTGAGCTGTCTTGCAGCATTACGACCGCGGTCGCCGACCGAATGGTGGGACCGCTGGTTGGATCAAGCGCATCCAGACCGAACGTCTCCGTCATCCCGCTGCGAACCGACAGAAGCACCGGATCGGCGCCCATCAGTTTCCCAACCGGCTCCGCCACCGACCGGACCAGTTCCTCATGCGCAGCAGCATAGTCATCGGTGCCGGGAACCACCGCGCCAAGTCTCGCCACTTCCGCAGAGGACAGATGGGACTTGAGGATGAGAAAGCCGCGTTCGTCCCAGGCCGAATACTGTTCGGCGGTCAACTGAGCTCGCTCCGATTTGGTCAGTGAAATCTGGTGCATGACGCCTCTGGATGAACGCAGTACCGACAGGCCGGCCTGCCAACAACCAGAAACGGGATCACCGCCCATCTTAGGCTTGCCAATCCGCCGGCAGTCATTAAGCGAAGACCCGAGAGCGGATGGGCATGAAGCGTCTTAAACAAATTCTTCGGCGGACCGCGCGGCGTCTGCGCGGGCCCGCGCCTGTCAACGACCGTAATCTCGGCGACGAGCGGCGCTCCGCCGGCGATTGGGCCATGGCGGTTCGCCACTACCGCGCCCACGTCACGAAACACCCCACGGATTTCGATATCTGGGTCCAGTTGGGTCACGGTTACAAGGAGACCGGCAGGCTCGCCGAGGCCGAAGCGGCCTATGCCGCCGCAGGCCGCTTGAACGCCTCCGATTCCGACCTTCTGCTCTGTCGGGGTCATCTGGCGAAGTCGATGGACGACGCGACGACGGCGGCCAGTTTCTACGCACGCAGTTTCGCGATCGACGGAAACCCGGCGGCGGCCCGCGAACTGGGGCAGTTCTCCGCCGTCGGAGAGGCGCCGCCTCCGAACGACATCCTGCGCCTGACGGGCGGTATTGACGGTTTCGCCGACGGCCTTCTGGCGGGCTGGGCCATCGACGCCCGACAACCCGACACTCCCGCCGAGATCGAGATCCTGCTCGATGGTAGGGTCATCGCTACCGGCGTCGGCGACATCCGCAGATCAGACATCCCCGCTGCGGGCCTGGGGCGCGGAGAGGTCGGCTTTCTGATCGATCTCTCGGGTCTTCTGGACCTGTCGAAGCCCAGCGAGTTGCACGCCCGCATCGCCGGCTCCGAGGCTGAACTCGCCGGTTCGCCGATCACTGTCGAAGTCGCGGACGATCATCGAGCCTGGTCGGCGCGCTGGGAACCGCGGTCCTCCAAGACGACGCGCGCGTTCGCCGAACTGGCGCGGGAAACCGCGCCTGCGGCCACGCTGTCGCTGGTCATTGCAGTCGAGGACGGCGCTCTGTCCACAGACCTGATCGAGAGCCTTCAGCGCCAGTGGTGCGATCGCTGGGAAGCTCTGCTCGTTCCGACAGGCGGACGAGCGCTGAAGCTGTCCAGATCCCAGGAGAAGCGGATCACGGAAGACGCGCGGTTCCGCATTCTCTCAGCCGGTGACGGCGGGCTCGCCGGATCGCTGTCTCGAGCGGCTGCCGAGAGTTCGGGCGATCACGTGGTGCTGCTTCCCGGCGACTCAGTGCTGGAGCCAGAGGCGATCTGGAGAACGCTCGACGCGTCGTCGCGCGATGCCGATCTGATATACTGGGACGAGGCCCGGATCGGCCGATCCGTTGAAGGAATCGAACGGTTCGTATTTCGGCCCCTTCTGTCACGAGACCATGTCGATGCTTTCCCCGGCCTGATCGGATCGTTTGCCGTGAAGCGTGCGGTGATGCTGGCGGCGCTGTCAGGCGGGTCGTCCGCCGATCTTGAATCCATGGACGGCGTCAGGCGAGCCTGCGTCGCCCGCGCCCGGGCGGTCGCCCACGTTCCGAACATACTGGAACGACGCCGGGAGCAGACGCCGCAGGACCGGGAACCCGCCTTCTCTCTCGCGCCAGGCAGGTCGACCCGGGATGCGAAGGACCGCACTCTGGTCGTCATCGCCTTGGGGTCTGAGCTCAACACGCTGCGCCCGACCATTCAGGCCGTCCTCGCCTCGACAACGCGAGCCGATACAGACCTGGTAATCGTCAGTCCCGCCACGCGATCGAAAGCCACCGAGCGATACCTTGATAGATTGGCCGGGGCCGCCGCCGTTCAGACCTGCGAAGACGATTGTCCAGTCGCCGTCGCCGTCAACGACGCAGTCGAGAAATACGGGGCCGGCCACGACTATATGGTCTTCATCCATGCCCCGGTCACGCCCTCGGCGGGCTGGCTCTCTCCGCTACTGGACCTCCTGGCCCGTCCGAAAGTCGGCGTAGCCGCACCTGTGCTGGTGTCTCCGGACGGCAGCGTGCTCAGCGCCGGTATGAGCGTGACGCCTTATTCTCTGGCGCACAGTCATCGGGGCGTGCCGCTCACCACAAGCCGTGGGCGCAGCCTGGGATGGAACCGATCGTTGGTCAGCCTACGGGAGCAATCGGCGGCCTACGGCTGTCTGGCGGTTCGCGCCAGGACGTTCGCCGAGGCCGGGGGGCTCGACCCCGCAGTCGCGGACGGGCTCGCCTTCACCGACCTTTGTCTTCGTCTCGGCCACACGGGCCGCCGCACCCTGATCGAGCCTCGCGTGGTGATGAAGACGTTTTGGCATGAACCGGCTTCGCAACTTGATGCCGCCTTCCGTGCGCGCTGGGCCGGGTTGATCGGGCAAGGGGATCCTTTCCTGCATCCGGTCCTGACCGATCGACTGGCGCTCGCGGCCCTGCATGGGCGCTTCATTCCCGCGCGCATTCGTGTCATCGATCCGTCTCTGCTGGCCGCCGGCCTGGGACGTTTCCCGCTTCTCGGCGCCATCTCACCTAATGGGTCGGGCGCTCTGTGAAGTCGTTGAGGCTGTTCATCGCACGGATCGTCCGGGGCCAGCGCCCCAAGGCGCCCCCCTCCGCCCGAGAAGCCGAGTATCGGGCGATCGTGGCTGCGGGCAATGAAGCCCGTAGCCAGGGCCGTTGGGACATCGCCATCGATCGCTATGCGGCGGCCTTGATCTACGAACCTGACAACGCTGCGGTCCGGGTCCAACTGGGACATGGTCTGAAGGAACTGGGAAGACTGCCCGAGGCTGAAGCCTCCTACCGGGCTGCGTCGGCGATCCAGCCCGACGACGCCGACATCCTGGTGCAGCTTGGTCACGTCCTCAAGATGCAGGGACGATCTGAGCAGGCGCTGGATGCCTATGCCGAGGCCTTGCGCCGTGATCCGGGATCGGAACACGCCCGTACCGAACTGATCGCCGCCGGCGGCCGAAGCCGACTGCCGGACACCCTCTATGGCCGCTCCGCCACAACAGACGCCCTAACACGACTTTCAGAGGCGATGCGGGCGCAACACCGCGCGTTGCAGGAGGTCGCTTCTGTTTCGACCTATCCCGTGGAAGCCTACGACGCTTTCAGGCACGCGTTTCCGCTGGAGGCTCCCGTCGGTTCCTTGACGACCTCGGCCCCCGTGGTCGTGCTCATCGACGCGACCGACGCCCACCCTGGCGAGGTGAGGCTAAGCCTTGCCAGCCTGCTCGATCAAAGATGCGCAAACTGGAAGGTGGTCGTCAGGCACGCCGGTGCCATGGCGGAACAGCCCGTCGCCAGCCTCTCGGAACAGGACGATCGGATCGTCTTCGCTCAGGCCTCGGCGGACGGCTTCGACTGGTCCGATGATGCATGCCTTCTGCTGTTTGACGCCGGGCTTGCTCTGGACCCTGAGGCCATAGGTTGGTTCCAGATGGCCCAGCAAAGGACCGGCGTCGACTTCGTCTATGCGGACAACGACCACCATACCCACCACTGGAGGCGCGGCCGGACCTATTCGGATCCCGAGTTTCAGTGGATGGCCGATCCTTGGAACTTTACGCAGGCGCCGGTGCCGCCAGCCGCCGTTCTCGTCGCTCCGTCTCGCCGCGATACGGCGACGGCGACGATCGCCGAAAGCGCGGGCGCTGATCTGCGGCGCCGCCTACTCGTGGAAGGACTGGCCGCGGGAGCCCGAGCGGCGCACATTCCGCGTCTGCTTTCCAGCCGCCGAGTTTCGGCCCTGAATGGCCCGGTCGATACCCGACCGGCAGGAGTTCCGCCGTTCATTCCAAGCCGGGACGATCGACTGATCCGCGTCATAATCCCCACCCGCGATGAGCCGCAAGTTCTCAAAGCCTGCGTCGACAGTCTTCTTGAAAAGGCCGCAGGACGCGACCGGATCCTGCTCGAAATCATGGACAACCGGAGTGAAGCTCCGGAAACGGCCGAGCTCCTGGCATCCTGGGAAAGCGATCCGAACATCCAGGTCAAGCGCTTCGACGAGCCGTTCAACTGGGCCAGAATGAACAATCTGGCGGTCGCCGGTGGACCCGATGGATCGGTCCTCGTCTTTGCCAACAACGACGTCGAGATGCTGACCCAGGACTGGGACGAGCGGCTTCGAGAAATCTTGGCCGATCCTGGCGTCGGCCTCGTCGGCACGCGGCTGCTCTATCCCGATCGAACCGTTCAGCACGCCGGGGTCATGCTTGGCGTCAATGACAGCCGACCTGTCCACGAAGGCCTTGGCCAATCGGAACAGGCGGTCGGTCCGAACAGTCGCTGGGTTCGCCGCCGTCAGGTGGCGGCCGTCACGGGCGCGTTCATGGCCTTGGATCAGACGGTATTCGAACGCCTTGGCGGCTTCGACGAACGCCTAGCCGTCGGCTACAACGACATCGACCTGTGCCTGAAAGCGCGCGCTGCGGACCTGGCGGTTTTCTATGAAACCCGCATCGAGCTTATTCATCACGAGTCGAAGACGCGTGGCCGCGCGGATGGGGCCAAGGTCGCCTGGGACGACGAGGAACTGACAGATCTACACGCTCGCTGGGGTGGCTGGATGCGGTTTGATCCCGGTAAGAACCCGCACTGGTTTTCCACCCACGAGCGCCCTTTCGACGGCCTGCGAAATCCAGGTCGTGTAGAAGTGATGAGGCACATCGATATGAGCGCCAAGGCGCGCCCGTGGTCGATCGACCAAACGACCGATCCCTTTGCAGAGAACGGCGAGTAACGCGGCTGTCATTCTGATGTAGCCCTCGCGTTTCAAGCCTTGGTAGGGCTGCGCCGACAGACGCAACCTTCGGAAGCTCCGCGCACTGAACATCATAGGTTCGGTTCGGGGCGTGACCATGCTGCAAGGCCAAAGCGAGGCAGACCGTCGATTGCCCACGACTGATCGGGCCGGGACGTCATCGCCGCCTGACGACCGCGCGCTTTTCCGGGCCTGGAAGTCAGCTGCTCCCCCGGCCGTTCAGGCGCAGAAATTCTGCGAAATTCCAGACATCATAGAGACCTGGCTCGCGCCCTACGGCGGCTTCGCCGGCCGCGATATTCTCGACTTCGGATGCGGCTTCGGGGAAATGGCGGCGGGTATCGCCCTTGGGTATGACCCGGGTAAGGTCGTCGGCGTCGATATCCAGGACAAGCCAGCCCGTTGCGAAGACATCCTTCGCGATCAACTCGGCCTTTCCGGCGTGCCGCCAACCTTGTCGCTCAGACAAATCGAAGAGTGCGGGTCGCTCGGCGTTTCAGCCTTCGATCTCGTGATCTCCTGGTCCACGCTGGAGCATGTCCGGCGCGCGGTCCTGCCTGCGACGATCGCGGACCTATGGTCCGCCTTGCGGCCCGGCGGCCTCGCTTTTGTACAGATATCTCCGCTGTACTTCAGTCCGGAGGGATCACACCTGTGGGCTCTCGGCTATCACGCCTGGGAGCATCTTCTGCGTCAGACGAGCGAAGTGCTCGACGACATCGAGGGCGCTCCCGGAGTTACGGACGACGCCAAGGGTCGGCTTGTCCAACTGTTTTCCACCCTGAACCGGGTCACCGCGAACGACCTTAAGCAGAGCTTCGAAAGTGCGGGGTTCGAGGTCTTGCGCGAACAGCGCGACCGGACTGACGCCATCCCCGAGGCCCGGCTCATTGAGGCGTACAGCCTGGATGCGCTCACGACGTTTCAGATCGTCCTGCTTCTGCGCAAACCCGCCTGATCGGCATACTCCCAGCTAAGGCGACGCTTGACTCCTCACACCTCCACGGTCACGGCAAATCCATGGGTTTGAACTCCGAATACGCTGCGCGCTTGCGAGAACTTGTCGCGAACGGCGACGACCTCGAAGACACGCAACTGCTCGGCAAGGCGTTGATCATGTCGGCCGTCTGGCGGAGCAAGCTGTGGGCCGCAACGCTGGCGGCGCTCGATACGCATGTGCGAAGCGGCCCCTTCAAGGGCATGAACTACATAGTAAAATCGGCCGAAGGCGCACTGCTTCCTCGTCTTCAGGGGATTTATGAGCGCGAGCTCCACCCCGATCTGGAGCGTTTTGCCGACGAGGGCCTGGAAGCCGTTATCGATATCGGTTGCGCCGAGGGCTACTACGCCGTCGGACTGGCTCGGATGATGCCCGACGTGACCGTCTACGCCCATGACATCGATGAGACGTCGAGGCGGCGGTGCGGCATCCTCGCCAATGAAAACGGAGTCGCCGATCGGGTCATCGTCGGCGGAGAATTCCGGGGCGAGGATTTCGAAGCCTTCACCGGGCGGCGGACGTTGGTGTTCATCGACGCGGAGGGGTTCGAGGACGATCTGCTCGACCCGGCACGCTATCCGGCCCTGGCAAGCCTCAGCGTCATCGTCGAGACCCATCCCATGACGCGGCCAGGCGTGACCGAACGACTGATCGAGCGCTTCAGCGCCACTCACGACGTTTCGCGGCTCGACCCTGTGCTTCATGCGGCAGAGGTCGACCCAAGGCTGGCCGATGCCAGCCATCTTGACATGATGCTCGCGGCCTGGGAGTGGCGCGCCGGCCCGACTCCCTGGTTGGTGATGCGACCTCTGGGGTGGTCAGACGGCGCGAACGCCTGATACCTACACGCTTACGCTTGAGGTCGAAGTCCGCATGCCCCAGTGGTCGCGGCGGATCGGCCATTTTGGGGAGCGCGCGTGAGTCCGGTGAATTTCGCCATATTTACTTCGGGCGATGCCTACAGCACCGCTCAGAAGATCATGGGACGCCAGAGCGCGGGCAAGGCCATGATCCGCGGCGTGGCGCGCCGGTGGCCTGACGAAGAAGTCCACGCGTTCGGCCACAACCGGTCGTCGGGCCAGGCCTTGGCGGCTCAACTGCAGGCGGAGGGACATCGCGGCGTCGTGAAGTGGCGGCAAAGTCCCGGTGACGCCGTGCTCGACCGTCTGGGCGCCGTCTATTATCCCGCGCCGCTGGCTCAGGGATTGGCTCATGCCAGGAACAGCCGCGGCCCTGGAAACTACAGCCTGTTCGGAGTGACCCACACCCTGTCCTCCGAAGGCGCCATGGATCAGGTCGCCGCGCTCGTGCTTCCGCCGTTCAAGCCGTGGGACGCGCTGATCTGCACCTCCGACGCCGCGCTGTCCGTGGTCACACGCATGCAGGACGAGATGCGGGAGTGGCACGCGCGCGAGACCGGCGCTACCCGCTTCAACCCCATCCAGCTGCCGGTCATTCCGCTCGGAATTGACGCCGAGGCCTTTGCCCGCACCCCGGCCCAGATCAGCGAGGCGAGACAGGCCATCGGCGTCGCCGAGGACGAAATCGTCCATCTGTTCGCCGGCCGCCTGTCCTTCCACGCCAAGGCCAATCCGTCCGCCCTCTATCAGGCGCTGGAAAAGGCGGCGGTACGCACCCGGAAGCGGCTGGTGTGCGTCGAGGCCGGTGTTCACCCCAATCCGTATATGGCCCAAGCCTTCGCCGACGCGCAGAAGGCCCTGGCCCCCTCCGTCCGGTTCATTGGCGTCGATGGCGAGAACGAGACGCTGTACCGGCACGCATGGCAAGCCGCCGACGTTTTCGTCTCACTCTCAGACAACATCCAGGAAACCTTCGGCCTGACCCCGCTGGAGGCCATGGCGGCCGGCCAGCCCGTCCTGGTCAGCGACTGGAACGGCTACAAGGACACCGTCCGCGACGGTATCGACGGCTATCGGATTCCCGTCACCCTGCCCATGGCCGGAACGGGATCGGATCTGGCTCTCAGGCACGCCCTGGGACAGGACACCTACGACATGTTCATCGGCCGGGTGAGCATGGGCACGGTCGTCGATGTAGAAGCGCTTGCGGACAGAATCACGGCTCTGGCGGAGGATGCGGATCTGCGACGGACCTTGGGGGCCGCCGGCGCCGAGCGAGCCCGAAAATCCTTCGACTGGCCGGTCATTCTCGATCGGTACGTTTCGCTGGCCCAGGACCTAGCGGAAATCCGGCGTGCCTCGGAGGGTGGGCCGGGGGAGCCCTGGCCTCTTCGCCCGGACCCGTTCTCGCTGTTCGCAGAATATCCCACGCGGACATTGACGGACCAGTCGACGGTCATCGTACGGTCCGAAACCTCAGCGGTGCAGGCCCTTCTGGATCTTCAGATCGCCCGCTATGCGCTGGCCGATCCTGTTCTGACGGCCGAGATGATCCTTAAGGTGCATGGCGTCCTCGGCGCTCCCGGAGGCGCAAGCGTCGGATCTCTTCCGGCGCGTTCGGGCCTCCCGCAACCTCAGGCCGTCAGAGCGCTGATGTGGCTAGCCAAGTTCAATCTCGTCGAGATCATCGCCTGATGCCGCGTCGCGGTGCTCAGAGTGGCGACCCGGTGGCGCCGATGGATTCAGCGGCACGGGTCTTGGCCGAGTTCGACGGTGACTTCTACTTGTCGCGTTACCCGGATGTGGCCGCCGCGGGCTTCGCGGCCTGGGATCACTTTTGCGCCGCTGGCTGGCGTGAAGGTCGCGATCCCGCCGACTGGTTCTCAACCACCGACTATCTGGCCGCCAACCCCGATGTCGCCGCGGCGGGTCTCGAGCCGTTCAGCCATTACATCCTCAGCGGACGGCACGAAGGCCGCCATCTGGCCCCTGAGCCCCCTAGGGACGAAGACCTGGCGATCGCAAAAAGGGACCTTCTGCAGCCCGTGATCGACGCGTTCGACGCGGACTATTATGCCGCCGCAAATCCGGACGTCCGGACGAAAAAGATCGGACTGTTCGAACACTATCTCGAAGCCGGATGGCGCGAGTTCCGCGACCCCACGCGCTGGTTCTCCACGCGCCGCTATCTTGAGGCCAACGAGGATGTCGCGGCGACAGGCGTCAATCCTTTCGTCCATTATGTTTTGAGCGGACGCAACGAAGGCCGTTCCCTCGAACATGACCTGGGCTTCCGATACGACCTCGTTCGAGACACCGAGAAGTTCGAGCCCTATGTCCAGGCTCTGATCCGGTTCGTGCCGGATCCCGCCCCTTCGGCCCCGGACATCCTGATCGAGCGCTTGTCCCAGAACGACGGTCGCTCAGATGTGCACATCACCGTAAGCCACGATGACTACACCGCTTCCCTCGGAGGGGTGCAGCTCTGTCTGAAGCTGGAAAGTCAGGCCATGCGCTCAGCAGGCGCGACCCATATCCACCTGTTTCCGGGTGCCGTGAGCCCGGTTCTCGACGTTCAGCGCGAGCACCCGCGGATCGGCGTCGTCGTCGATGGCGAGCTTGCGGGCCATTTCGCGGCGGACACGGTCGCCGACGTGTTCGCTGGAGTCTGCAGCGATCGCAAGGTGACCGTCGCCGTCCACAGCCTGATCGCCCACAATGTGGCCAACATCATCGCCATCTTCGCCCGGCTGAGGATCGCGCAAGCCTTCTACTGGCTTCATGACTTCTCGAGCCTGTGCTCGAACTACGCCTTGATGCGCAATGACGCCGTCTTCTGCGGCCCTCCGCCGGCCCAGAGCCTGGCGTGTGAAATCTGCGTCTACGGCGCCCGGCGTCAGATTCACCTGGCCCGGCACGTTGAACTGTTTCAGGCGTTGGACCCCGTGGTCATCGCGCCATCCGAGGCCGCCCTCGCCATCTGGCGGCGCAGCTTTCCCCTCAGCGGTCGGCGCGGCGTGGTGCATTCTCATGCCGCCTTCGCGCCTGACATGCGTCGCGCCCGAAAGCCCCAGGTGACAGGATCCGAAGACACCCGCCCGCTACGCGTCGGCTTCCTAGGCATGCCGACGATCCACAAGGGCTGGCCCGTGTTCGCCCGGTTGGCGAAGCGGTTCGCCGACGATCCGCGCTATTCGTTTCATCACCTGGCGAACAAAACCGATCCTTCGACGCCGACGACCTGGACCCGCGTGTCGCCCACACCGACGAAGCCCGCCCCGATGATCGACGCGGTGCACGGGCTGGACCTCGACGTCGCATTGATCTGGTCGCTCTGGCCGGAAACCTTCTGCTTCGCCGCCTATGAGGCCGTCGCGGGCGGAGCGGCGATCGTGACGAATCCAGACTCGGGGAACGTGATGGACCTGGTTCAACGCCGGGACTTCGGCCTGGTCGTGGAAGACGACGTGGTCCTGACCGAGATGTTCGCGTCGGGCGCCATATCCGCACTGGCGCGCACCAATCGCAATCCGGTTCGTCAGTCTCTCGACTATTCGCGCATGACCGCCGACTTCATCCTGGGGTCCCCGGCGTGAAGATCCTCTGCTTCTCCAGCTTCACCTTCTCCTACCTGAACCGGGCGCGCGTTCTGTACAGGACGCTGCGGCGTTATCACCCGGAGTGGCATCTCGTGGCCCTGATCACGGACCGGCCGCCGTCTGGCGTGGACATCGACCTGTCGCAGGAAGACTTCGACGAAGTCGTCTGGTTTGAAGATCTCGACCTGCCGGGCGGCGTCTCCTGGCTATTCGGCCATGACATCGTCGAGGCTTGCACGGCGGTGAAGGGGCCGTACATGCATAAGGTCTGCGAGGCGGGAATCGTCGATGCCATCGTCTATCTCGATCCCGACATCGCGCTTTTCAACCGGCTGGACCCGATCGTCGAACTATTGGCCGATCACGGCGGCGTGCTGACCCCGCATCTTCTCGAACCGGAAGACGAGACCCAGGCCATCCTCGACAACGAGGTGGCGACCCTTCGCACCGGCATCTTCAACCTCGGCTTCGTCGCCATCCGCACTGATGGCGAAGGCGCGGCCTTCGCGCGCTGGTGGAATGACCGCCTGCTGAGCTATTGCCATGACGACATTCCCCGCGGCCTGTTCGTGGACCAGCGCTGGTGCGATCACGTTCCGGCCTTCTACGAGACGTTCAAGATCCTGCGTGACCCTGGCTACAACGTCGCCAGCTGGAATCTGAGCCGGCGCAAGCTGACGATCGACTGGGCGGGCGAGGTGAAGGTCAACGGATCGCCGCTGCGGTTCTGGCACTTCACCAAACTGGGCCCTGTCGGCGACAGCATGACGCGGCGCTACGCAGGCTCCAACTACCAGGTCTACGAGATCTGGAACTGGTATCGACGACAGGTCCAGCTTATGACGGACCCGCGCATTCCCGCCAGATACTGGTTTTACGGCGCGTTCGAGGATGGTCGGGCGATCGAGAAGATGTATCGGGAAATCTATCGAACTCGACCGGATCTGGGCGACCGGTTCCCGCAGCCATTCAGCATCGGCCCTGAATCTTTTCAGGCCTGGTTGATCGACCAATCCATGATGGGGATGCAGGCCTGATGCCAGGCGATGCGAGCCCCATGTCCGCGCGCGCCGAGCGCCACATTCTCGTTGTGGCGGGAATGCACCGAAGCGGAACCTCGGCCATGGCCCGTGTCCTCGGTCTGGCCGGCGCCCACATGCCCGAACGTCTGATCAAGCCAGCCTCGGACAATCCCTTGGGGTTCTGGGAACCGCAGGACATCGTCGCCTTGAACGATGAAGTGCTGCGCATCATCGGTTCGGACTGGAACGATGCATTCGGCATTCGCGCCGATGAACTCGCGAGCGCACATGGCGACCTTGTCGAGCGGGCGCGTTCGGTCCTGTCGATGACCTACGGCGATGCGCCTTTGTCCGTCATGAAGGACCCAAGAGTTTCCAACCTCGTGACCCTGTGGCGCAAGGCGATGCAGGTCGAAGGCTTCAAGCCCGCGTTCGTCATCATGGTCCGCGATCCACTGGAGGTGGCCCAATCCATCGCAGCGCGCGGGGGCGGATCGATCCAGGAATCGATGCTTGCTTGGCTCAGCCACATGATCTCCGTCGAACGGGATACGCGCGATCTTCCAAGAAGCTTCGTTTCCTACGACGCGCTTCTCGAGGATTGGCAAGGCGTCCTGGCCAAGATGCGGCGTGACCTTTCGCTACCGCTCCCGGTATCGTCCGAGCAGTCAAATGAGATTTCCAGCTTCCTGTCTCGCTCCGCGCGCCATCACGCCACGGACGACACCGCCTGGACCGGACGGTCTGACCTCTGGCCGGGCATCGCCGAGGCCTGGCGATGGCTGAAGGCGGCGACTGCCGACGGGAGCCCCCCGTCCCCATTCCCGCCGAAGATCGCAGACGATCTGGCCATGCTCTCAACTCAGTTGGGCCCGGTCGTCGAAGCGCAAAAGATCGCGGCGTCGAAGCGCGAGCAGAGCCTCATGTCGGCCTTGGCCGATCGGGAAGCCGTTGTGTTGAGGCTCAAGGCCCAGGCGCATGAGTTCGAGGTCGCGGGCGCGGATCTTTCGCATGCACTGGCAGCCGCACGACACGACCTTGCTGAAACCGGCGCGCAGGCGACCCGGGCCTCGGCCAGGAACCGACGCCTCGAGCGAGACCTGAAAGCCATCAGGGCGCAGGATCATCTGCATCGGCTTGCGCTGGAGCAGGCAGCAACACAGGCCGCACTGGCGTCAGAACACGAAGCGATCGCTCGGGACCGAATCGCACAGCTCGAGCAAGACGCGGCGGTTCGCCAGCGACACGCGCAAGAGACGTCGGAGACGCTGCTGAAGACAACCACGAACCTCGACGAGGCGCTAAGAACGCTCGCCGAAACCGAGGCGCGTGCGCGTGACTTGGCTGCCGAACTGGAGAGCAACAGGCATAGACTTGATGCGATCCTCGCTAGCCCTAGCTGGAGCCTCACTCGGCCCATCCGTGTCGTCAGCAAGCGACTATCGGGCAAGGCAGGTTCGTAATGGCAGGTCGATCCGCCGCAGAGTTCCCAAGCCGTCCGGACATGGGCTAACCAACCAGCGATATCGCTCGGCTCGACATCCCGATATGACGCGCAGGGGCAGAGCCGGTCCCCGCTTTATAACGACCGCAACCAGGCCCCGCGCCCAACTATGTGAAGATAATCGATGACGAACAACTTCACATTCAAGCAGGTGCTGGATGCGGTCTCGGCCGTGCGGATGATGCGTTTCCGCGACAACCTGAACCCTCGCGAGGACTGGTTGCTGTACTGCGTGTCTCACGCGGCTCGCAGCCACGCGCAATTGTTCCAGGACCTTTGGGTTCTTCACGAGACGAAGGAGATGAGAGACGGCTTCTTCGTCGAGTTCGGCGCGGCGAACGGTGTGAAATTCAGCAACACCTTCTTGCTGGAGGAGGAATATGGCTGGAAAGGAATCCTGGCCGAGCCAGCCAGGTCCTGGTACCCGGAAATCCGCCAACGTCGAAAAGCCAAGGTGGACCCCCGGTGCGTCTGGAGCCGTTCAGGCGAAACGGTCGAATTCGTGGAGCAGAGCAACGCGCTGCACTCCGCAATGTCCGGCTTCTCCGTCGTCGATCCTAAGACGACCACGAGTGAGACCTACGCCGTCGAAACGGTCTCCTTGAATGACCTTCTGATCCAGAACGGCGCTCCGCCCCGGATCGATTTCATGTCTCTCGATACCGAGGGTTCGGAGCTGGAAATTCTGAAGGCCTTTGATTTCGACACATGGGATGTGCGTCTGATCGCGGTCGAACACAATTTCTCAGACACCCGACAAGGGCTGTACGACCTCCTGACGTCCAGAGGGTACGAACGCAGGCTTGAAACTCTGTCGGATGTCGATGATTTTTACGTCAAACTGCCTTCCTCTACGGGGTGAGGACGACCGGAATCCGGGCCAACACGCCTCTGCCGACTAATAACGGCCAAACCACCTCCGCGAGTTCGAGTATCTCAAGCGCTATGGCCACTGAACCTTCGCCGGCAAGGACGACTTTGGAGGCTGTCGGCGGAGCTTCCGCTGCCTCTCCATCCCAGGTCGAGACGCTGAAACGGGTTCCCCAGGGAAAAAACCGGATACTCGTGATCGGCCCCTCCGATCTCGTTCAGGCGCACATGGCGCTGAGCCCGTCCAGCCGGCACACCCGGCTGAACGATCTGGATGAAGCCGGCCTGAACGCCGCACTCGACACAGGCGCTTTCGATGCGATCGTGATCGCCTCTGACGGCGAAGGCGTTTCCGAATCTCTCCTGGCGATGCTCAGGCAACGGTCGGCCGACGGAACGGCCCTCGTTTGGTTGCGCGTCCAGTCTCCGGCAGCCCCGGACGTCAAGGACGCTGCGGCCTTGGCCGCGCTGGATACGGCCGGCTGGAAGCTTCTCGACGTGACGCCAGTGATCTCTTCCGCTGACACCGAGGATCTGCATGCGGCATCGGTGATCCGGGCGATCATCGGTATGGACCCGACGCCGATCACCGTGGCCGCGCTCGGCATGCGTAAGTTCGCCGGGGTGACCGAAGCCCGAATCGACCATCCGATGAGCGCCATCGCGAGCCTGCCCCTCGTGCGCGCCACATGGGGTGCCGGAGGCGTTCAGGTGCCCGGCGGGTGGGCGCCCGGTGTCCTTATTCTCCACCGACAGTTCATGGATGGGGCCGGCTTTGTCGATGCGATCGAAAAACGCATCGCGGCCGGCTGGGTCGTGGTCTCGGAGATCGACGACGATCCAAGGCACTGGCCTCAGTTCGGCAAGGCTGGATATCGGGCCTTCCGCGGCGTGCACGCGGTCAGCGTGAGCACCGAGCCCCTGGCGAAGATGATCCGTCGGCTGAATCCCCACGTCAGGATATTCCCCAACGCGGTTCCCTATCTGCCGGTTGTCGGGCTCGAGACGCCGAAGAATGGACGAAGGGTGCGCGTCTTCTTCGGCGCCATAAATCGGGAGAAGGACTGGGCCGGCATCGTTCGCGGTCTGGAGAAGGTCGCTCTGGAACTTGCGGATATCATCGAGTTCGTCGTGGTCCACGACAGGACCTTCTTCGACGCCCTTCCCGATGTCGCGAAATCCTTCACCGAGACTTTGCCGTATGACGACTATCTCGCGCTGATGGCGACCTGCGACATCGCCCTGCTCCCGCTTAACGACACACCGTTCAATCGGTTGAAGTCGGACATCAAGTTCATCGAATGCTGCGCCGCCGGCGTCGTACCGATCTGCAGCGGCCCGCTCTACGCGGAACACCCCCGACACAGAGAGATCGGCGTCTTCGCCGAGACCCCAAAAGACTGGATCCGCGCCCTTAGCGCCCTGGCACACGACCCCGAAGATCTGGCGCGACGCCGCGGGCTAGCGCTGGACTACGTCCGGACCGAACGCATGCACGCCGATCAGGCCGCCTTACGAGAAACAACCTATCGTGCCCTGATCGCCGACCGAGACATGCTGGAAAGAGACCGCAAGGCGCGGCTCGCGAGCTAGCGCCAGTGAAGCAGACCCAGTTTGCACATCCACAGCAGGCTGAGCTGGACGCGACGGCCCCGGTGCGCGGAAAACGCGGCGAGCAGTTCGCCGACCGGCTTCGGTCCGCTCGCCAGCATGTCGAGCACGGTCTGACATTCGGCAATTGTTCCACGCCAGTTGCCGCCGAACATGTCCAGTGCGAGACTGGCCGATCGCTCCAGATCGGACGGCCCGACGCCCGGTCGCACCGACATCAGGTTCTGAGCGGAGAGGGCCGTCGTCGCGAAGCCGGCGAAGTCGCGGAAGGGGTCGCCCTTGGTCGGATGCCGGGTCTGGCCGACGGGGCGACCGGGACTGGATTGCCGGATCTCGGCCAGTTGGTCCGCAAGCGCGACATACTGGGGAGCCACCACCTTCCAGTCGAACATTTCACGAATTCGCCGCCGCCCAGCCTCGCCCATTCGCTTTCGGAGATCGGGCGACTGGATCAGCGCCGTGAGCGCCGCCGCCGCCGCGCCGACATCGACGGCCGTATGCTGGGCCAGAACGCCGACGTACTGCTGATAAGTCTTGGTTCCGAACGCATGGCCTGCGGTCAGTTCGGGCGGAGCCCCCGTCGGAGCTCCGATCAGGGTTGGGATCAGCATCCCCTGCTTCCCATCCTGGACCGTGTAGTTGTAACCGTCCCAGTCGCTGACCACGACGGGCAGTCCCGACGCCATGGCCTCCAGCGGCGTGATGCCGAAGGTCTCCTGGATGTTGTCGACCAGGGAGATGAAGATGTCGGAGGCCGCCCACATCCGTCCCACGAGATCCCGGTCGTTGCCATCGACGATATGGAACTCGACCTCCGGCCCGTAGGCTGCGGCGGCCTCGCGATACATTCTTGAGCCGGAAACCGGATCCGGGAACCAGCCCACCATGGCGAAATGCAGTCGCCGCCCGGTGGCTGCCGCAGCCTCGGCGATTGCGCGGAACATGGGTTGGGGGAAGGCCTTTTCGAAATACGACAGTCTGCCGACC
The DNA here is from genome assembly GCF_058681135.1 of Brevundimonas sp. FV1ye28. Taxonomy (NCBI): domain Bacteria; kingdom Pseudomonadati; phylum Pseudomonadota; class Alphaproteobacteria; order Caulobacterales; family Caulobacteraceae; genus Brevundimonas; species Brevundimonas sp. FV1ye28. The sequence goes on from NZ_CM178731.1 coordinate 2,039,917, forward strand.
CAGATGATCAGGATGTCTTCGGGCTCACAGCCCAGCCCCTCTCGCGTGGCGACGCGAACGGATGGCCGATCCGCATCCTCGGCGAAGCGGTCGCCGTTCACGCCCAGAGGGAGCAGAGGCAGCCGCGGCCGCGGCGGGTTCACCGGCCCCAGCCGTTCGCACAGGTATTCGACCCAGTCGTCGAACAGCCGCTCCACCGCCGACTTCACGGACGGCGACGTGCAGACCATCGCGTCCCAGGGATGGATCGGCGTGATGGTGGTGCCGGCGATATCGTGACGCATCGGCAGCGGCGCGATCGTGTGGATCAGTCCGACAAGACTGTATTCCCTTTCCATCGACTCGCGCCTGCGCAACCAAGCCAACTCATCGAGGCGCGGGCCGCCCTTGAACAGCGTTCCCGCCTCCCGCGCCGCCCGCTGATTCATGATGTCCGCCCAGCCCAGCGTCGTGTGCGGGACCTCTCCGTCCAGAAGATCGGCGACGATAGAGTCCGCCGTCATCGGACTTGGGGTCAGGAAATCGACGCGATCCAGCCCGCCGTAGCGTATCAGGGCCTGGAACATCTCGCGGTTGGCGACAGTGGCTCCGAAGACATTGTCGCCGACGCCCGCCTTCGTGGGTTGATGGTGCAGGGCCAGTCGCTTCACGGACACGCGGTAAAAATCCTTCCGATTTGCACGCGCGACGCGCGAGCCGTCATTTTGATACGGCGCGGCCGGCGCTTCCGCCAGCACGCCCTGCCCCTATTCGAAATCCCGGCGCCATTCGACGTTCTCTCGCAGCACCCGGGCCGGCGCGCCCGCGACAATGGAGTCCGCAGGGACATGGCCCGAGACCACGGCGCCCGCCGCCACCACAGCCCCGGAGTCGATCCGGGCCCCCTTCATGATCATCGACCTGAGACCCAGCCAGACATGGTCGCCGATCACGACGGAGGCCGGCGGGTTGATCCGCTCGCCCGTGGCGCGATCGTAGATCGGATGAATGTCGCTGACCGAAATGTAGACGAGCGTCGAGACCATGCAGTCGCGGCCGATCTGGATCGTCGCGCACTCGTGCACCTGCATGGCGCCCTTCACCATGGTGGTGCCGTCCCCGATCTCGATCCGGCCCCCCGCACGCAGATTGGCGTTGAACGTCAGGATGCAGTTCTCGCCGATCACGATCCGGCAGTCGTCACCCTCGATCCGTAAGGAGATGTTGAGCCGGCTTTCGGGGCCGATGATGACCTCGTTACGGTCGCCCGAAACCACGATGGCCGTATCCTCCCGTGAGAGATCGTCGCTGGCCAGGGAGACGCCGGACCCGAGCGTCAACCGGTTCCCGTCGCCCTGCAGGATCACGCGAGCCCTCACATCGGTCCCGGATGCAATCTCTACGCGGTTGTCATCTCCGTGGTCGGAGAGCCACGGGTACAATAGGTTAGAAGCCACCGAATCCCCTGCGCTTCGCAAACTGGTCTGTGATGGGATAGGTGATCCCGCGCCCTGATGCGATTGGCGGGCGCACCTTGACTTCTGTCAATGGGAAGATTGACCAGGAAGCAGCATGACCCAGACCCCTCGTCGCATCCTCTTCGTTCACCAGAACTTCCCCGGCCAGTTCCCGCATATCGCAAAGGCCGCGCTGAGCGCCGGGTACAAGGTCGCCGCCATCGGCGGATCCACGGCGAAGGGCGTGCCCGGGGTCGATCTTCGCCGCTGGACCCTGAACAGGGGCACGACCCCGGGGATATTCGATTCCGCGATCCGGGCCGAAGCCGACCTGATGCGCGCTCAGGCGGCGGGGGAACAGGCTCTGAAACTCAAGGCCGACGGCTTCCAACCGGACCTGATCATCGGCCACCCGGGATGGGGAGAGACCCTGCATCTGAGCGAGGTGTTCCCCGGCGTGCCGCAGATCGTCCTGGGCGAGTTCTTCTACCGCTCGCACGGTGCCGACGTGAACTTCGATCCCGAATTCGAGACCAGCACCCCGCTGGCGGACTGGCGGGTGCACGCCAAGAATTTGGGCCTGTCCCTCGCCTATGCCCAGGCCGATGTCATTGTCTGCCCCACCGCGTTTCAGGCCAGCAATTTCCCCGAAACCTTCAGGCCCAGGATTCGGGTCGTTCACGAAGGCGTCGACTTTTCGAAGGCCGCGCGAAAGCCTGGGGCGAAGTTCAGGCTCGCGGACGGCTGCGTGCTCGACGGGTCTCGGCCGGTGATCACCTTCGTGAACCGGACGTATGAGCGATTGAGAGGATTTCACATCTTCATGCGCGCCCTGCCCGCCCTTCTGGAGGCTCGCCCGGACGCGGAGGTTCTGGTCATCGGAAGCGACGCCGGCCGCGGCTATGGGGGCGGCCTTCGCGGGGGAGAGACCTGGAAGTCGCGGATGCTGGCGGAACTGGGCGACCGGCTGGACCTCTCCCGCATCCATTTCACCGGCCCCGTGGCTCATGCGGACATGATCGCCGCAATGTCCATCTCATGGGCCCACGTCTACTATACCTACCCCTTCGTGCTCTCGTGGTCTTTGACGGAAGCGATGGCCTGCGAGTGCCTGATCCTGGGATCGGACACGGCGCCGGTGCGGGACGCCATCGTCTCGGGTCAGACTGGCGTCCTGAACGACTTCTTCGACGTGCAGGCCTTGTCCTCGGCGATGATCGACGCCTGTGAGCACCCGGAGGCCTATCAGGACATGCGACGTGAGGCGCGACGGTCGGCCCTGGCTCAGTTCGACCGCGAAACGGTCGGAGTGCCGGCATGGATGAGCCTCATTGGCGAGGTCCTCGAACGATAGGCCAACTTGGACGTTCATCGTTTCAACCTTCGGAGGGTCGTCGTGAAGACAGGACTTTTGATTCTTGCCGGAGCGATCATCTGCCTTGGAGCGGCGGGTCTCGGTCTCGCACTGGGAAAGGCCAAGGACGGTAGCTATCAGGCTGCGGCGGTGCCAGCGACCACAAGCGGCACGGATGTAGGCCGGCCGATCCTTCCGGCGTCGTCAGGCGGACTTCGCCTACCTCTCGACTGCGTTCCAGGCCAGACCTGCGTGATCCAGAACTATGTAGACGTCGATCCTGGCCCCGGCGTCCGAGACCATCGGTGTGGGAGCAGGACCTATGAGGGACACAACGGGACCGACTTCCGTCTGCCGGACGAGTCCGCGCGCTTGCGGGGTCTCGCCGTTCTCGCGGCGATGGACGGGGTCGTACAGCGGGTTCGCGACGGGGTGCCCGACATCTCCGTGATCGAACGCGGACTCGCGGCCGTGGAAGGCCAGGAGTGCGGCAACGGGGTGATCATCGCACACGGAGACGGCCTGACGACCCAGTACTGTCACATGGCATCGGGCAGCGTGAGCGTGGCGGCGGGCCAGACGGTGCGGGCGGGCGACCCCATCGGCCGGGTCGGCATGTCGGGACAGACCGAATACCCCCATCTGCATTTCACGGTGCGCGACCATGATGGGGTGGTCGATCCCTTCGCCCCTTCCGAAGCGCAGGCGGTATGCAGCGCATCGCCCGGCCGGACCCTATGGGCGGCGGAGACGGCGCAGGCGCTGGCCTATCATGAGCGGAGCGTCCTGAATGCCGGTTTCGCGGGGGCCCCGCCCAGCATGGCGTCGATCGAAGGCGGAGGCTTGCAGCCGCCGAACCAGACCTCGGACGTACTGGTCGCCTATGTGCGGGCGATCGGCCTGAAGGCGGGCGACGTCGAGCGGCTGACCGTCATAGACCCGAAGGGCGAGGTGGTCGCCACCACGCGGAGCGATCCTTTGGTCAGCAATCGGGCGCAGCAGATGGTGTTTGCCGGTCGGCGCGCTCGGGCCGGCGGCTGGGCGGCGGGCGTTTATATCGCGACCTATGTCGTCGAGGCCGAGGGACAGACGGTACTGGAGCGGCGTTTCAGCTTTACTCTGTGAAGCGAACCAGCGCGGTTTCGGCGTTCGTCACGGAAATGTGCGCTGAAAATCAGCTCTTGAGGGTTTCCATCTCACAAGCATGTCGTATCGGCCTTTGTTTGCGGCAATGCTTATGGCATTAGAAACTTCAGCCTCGTTCTCCAGCGAGCTGTGTCACCACGGCCGGATCGTGAATTCGTTTCATGGTCCGGCCGATCGTGGCTCTGCCGACGCCGCCCTTAGCCGGATATTTCCCGGGCGCGCGGCAGGATCGTCACCACATCGTATTTCGCCAGATACAGCAGGCCGCGCTGAACCAGGGCTCGGCGGCCTTCGGGGAATCCGTTCGCGAGTTCGCCGGCCGAAATCTGGCGGTGGTGGGTCAGGCGATCGACCATCCTCTTTAGCTCGGGGACGCTCGGCAGGGCGCTGCCGCCGTGGGTGGTCAGCCGCATGGAGATCAGGGTCTCCAGGGTTTGCAGCGACTGACCGGGCGTCAGCATGACCATGGTCGTCGGGCTCAACCATTCGCTGGGATAGCCGCCGAACAGGTGGAAGGGGTCCAGCCGGCGGGGATTGGGTGCCAGATTGCGCGGCGCCATCTGGCCGGCGGGCGCGGCGAGGCGGTCCTCGGTCATTTCAGCCCACATCGCTTCGTACTGGGGGATGATCTGCGACCAGTCGAAGATGTGCCGCGCCCGGGACCGGCCGGCGTCGCCCATGCGTTTGCGCAGCTCGGGATCCTCGATCAGGTCGAGCAGGGCCTTGGCCGCCTCGCCGATATCGACGGCGGTCAGCTGGCTGGCGCCGCCCACATACTGGTCATAGGTGATCCAGCCGTTGGCGTGGCGATAGGCCAGGTCCTGGCCTGCCCCGGACGCCGGCGCATAGGTGGAGGCGCGGAAGCCGTCGACACCATGACGGACGGTGTCGCGATAGCCGTTCCAGTCCGACACCACGCACGGCAGGCCCGCGGCCATGGCCTCGACCGGGGTCAGGCCGAAGGTCTCCTGGATGTTGTCGGACAGGGAGATGAAGATGTCCGCGACCGACCAAATCGAGAAACGCGTCTCGGCCGGGCGGCCGTCGACGATGCGGTAGCCGACGCTGGGGCACTGGGCCCGGCATTCGTCGTGATAGATCTTGTCGGCTTGTTCGCTGACGCCCCAGCCGGCCTGGACCCAGAAGACGGGGCGGCTGGCGGCCTGGGCTGCGCGCTCCAGCGCCATGGCCATCGGGATGGGGTTCATCTTGGCGTGGGTGTTGAACCGGCCGATGTAGAGGGCGACCACGGCGTCTTCGGGAATATCGAGGCGCGCGCGCCAGTCGGCGCGAGCGGCGTCGGTCACCGAGAAATCGGCCGTGTTGATGCCCAGCGGGATGGTGACGAGCCGGGGCTCCGGCAGCCGGGTCGCGCCGAGCCGGACCTCGAGGTCGTTGCGCACGGCCTCCAGCTCGACCTCGACGCTCTGGCGGACGGCGTTGGAGGTACAGATCAGGCGGTCCCAGGGCTCGATCGGGGCCAGCAGCATGTTGGCGATCGAGTCCATGACCCATTCGCTGGCGGTCGTGTGGGTGATGGTCGAGATGCCGTAGTCGGAGACGCATCCGGCGGTGCGACGCGCCCAGGCCTCGCGGGCCAGGTTGGGGTTGGTCAGGAAGACGTTGCCGGCGCGGCCCAGGCCGGGGCGATCATGGCGGGCGACGATGGAGTGCGGGCGGCCCACGGGATTTATGGTCTCGACGAAGGCGGTCAGGTCCGCCTCGGACCGGTTGGCGACATTCCAGAACCAGGCGTGATCGGCGCGCGTGTGCTGGAGATAGCCGCGTAGGAAGCTTTCGCCCGCCGACTGGCGACCCATCAGGGCCTTGCCCTTCGTGTCGTAGGCTTCGGGGTTCAGATACAGGGCGGCGTTGGACATGGGTCCTGACTAGGACGGATTTCGCCGATTCCCAAGGCCCCCGGGCAGGGGCGGCCAGACCCTTGATGCAAGAAAACACCGTCTACTGAGTCCACTGAGTCCACTGAGTCCCACATGCACGGCCGCCCAGTTGGCGGGGCGGCGGCGACGTCAGTCCAAATCCTCCGTCAGCCTGAGGCGGGTCAGCCCGCCCTGGTCCGATCCGGCCAAGGGTTCGATTTAGGAACTCCGGGTCATCGTTCAACGCCGGCCTCCGCACAAAAGAAAAGGGCCGCCCCGAAGGGCGGCCCAATCCTTGGTCTGACTAGACTTCGTCGTCTTAGACGAAGTCGCCCGTGGCAACCTGACCCAGCGTGATGCCGGCCAGGAAGAAGGCACCGTCAGCATCTTGCGGTCCGACGCCAGCGCCGTCCGTGTCGAGGAAGACGTAGACGCCAGCCACACCACCGATACCTGCGGCAGCGGTGACTTCCACCAGGTAGACGTTGGTGGTGTTGGCCTCGAAGTGAGCGTTCGCAGCAGTCAGAGCGGCCGAGAAGGTCGTCAGAGCGGTACCAGCAGCCGACGTGTCGGTCGCGACGTTCTCGACATAAACCAGAGCGGTGGTGCCGAGGACGTCGATGACGTCGGACGCGGTGGTGAAGCCGATCACCGAGTCCATCGTTGCTGCGGTCAGGCCGAGGTCCGTGCTCGTGAACACGAAGCGATCGGCTTCCGAACCACCCGTCAGTTGGTCGTTACCGGCACCACCGTTGATGGTGTCAGCTTCCGAACCACCGTCGATGACGTCGTTACCGGCGCCACCGTTGAGGACGTCGTTACCGGCGCCACCGTTGATGACGTCGTCGCCGGCGTCGCCGCCGAGCGTGTCGTTGCCGGCGTCACCGTTGATGGTGTCAACGCCTGCACCGCCGTTGATGACGTCGTTGCCGTCGTTGCCGCCCAGGGTGTCGTTACCGTCGTTGCCGTTCAGCGTGTCGTTGCCGGCGGCGCCTTGGATGGTGTCGTTGCCACCGAAGCCGCTCAGGCTGTCGTTGCCCGAGGTGCCGACGATGAAGTCAGCGCTTTCACCACCCGTGGTCGAGACCGTGAAGGTCGCGGCCGAGAGAGCGGCGTTCGTAACGTTCGGCAGGAAGAACGACTGGTCGGCAGCGTTGTCGTTGCCCGTGTTGGCCACGAACACCCACACACCCACGCCGGTCACCTGCACGGCGACGATGCCGATGCTGGTGGTGAAGGTCGCGTTGGCTGCGATCAGGGCCGCGTCATAGGACAGAGCCGTGGTCGCGCCCGCCGTGGCGGTCGTCGTCGCGAAGCCGGTGCGAGCACCGTCCACGTTGACTTCGAAGGTGTCGCCAGCCGCGAAGTCGGTCACGGTGTCGTACTGCGTGGCCACGGTGCCACCGTCGCCGGTGTTGAACACGAAGACGTCGTTGCCGGCACCGCCGGTGATCGAGTCGACGCCCGCTCCGCCGAAGATGCGGTCGTCGCCTTCGCCGCCGTTGACGACGTCGCTGTCGGCACCGCCGTTGATGGTGTCGTTACCGATGCCACCCAGCAGGGAGTCGACGCCCGCGCCGCCGACGATGCTGTCAGCGCCGTCGCCGCCGTCGATGGTGTCGTTGTCGTCACCGCCGTCGATGATGTCGTTGCCCGTACCACCGAGGATCGAGTCATTGCCCGCCGCGCCGGTGAGGGTGTCAGCGCCGTCGCCGCCGTTGACGACGTCGTCGCCGGCATCGCCGTTGACCCGATCGTTGTCAGCGCCGCCGTTCAGGACGTCGTTGCCCGTGCCGCCGTTGACGGTGTCGGCACCGGCATCGCCGTTCAGCGTGTCGTTGCCGGCGTCGCCGTTCAGGATGTCGGCGTCGTTGCCGCCGTTCAGGACGTCGTTCTCGTCGCCGCCCGAGATGGTGTCGGCGCCGTCTTCACCGTTCAGGGTGTCGTTGCCGCCTTCGCCGTTCAGGATGTCAGCACCCGCGCCGCCGTTGACGAGGTCGTCGCCGGTTCCGGCGTTGACGCTGTCGTTGCCCGCGTCGCCGTTGATGGTGTCGGCAGCCGAACCACCGGTGACGGTGTCGTTGCCGTCGCCGCCCGACAGGACGTTGGCACCCGCCGTGGCCGTGATGGTGTCGTTACCAGCGCCGCCCGAGACGGTGTCGTTGCCGGCGTCAGCGCGCAGGGTGTCGTTACCGGCATCGCCCGTGATCAGGTCGTTGCCCGTACCGCCGTCGATGGTGTCGTTGCCGTCACCACCGGTCAGGGTGTTGTTGCCCGAAACAGAGCCGATGATGTCGTTGCCGGCACCGCCGTTGATGTTGTCGTTGCCGGTGCCGCCGGTGATGTTGTCGTCGCCGTCTTCACCGACGATGGTGTCGTTGTCAGCGCCGCCGTCCATGGTGTCGTTGCCGGCGCCGCCGAACAGGGTGTCGTTGCCGTCACCGCCGTTGACGTTGTCATTGCCGAGATCGCCGAGGACCAGGTCGTCGCCGTCGTTGCCGCCGACCGTGTCGTTGCCCTGACCACCGTAGACGGTGTCGGCGCCAGCGCCGCCTTCGACGACGTCGTTGCCGAGACGGCCGTGCAGGAAGTCATTGCCGTCGTTGCCGAACAGGCGGTCTTCGCCCTGGCCGCCTTCGACGATGTCGTCGTCGTTGCCGGCCTGGATCGAGTCGTCGCCCTGGCCGCCCTGGATGGTGTCGGCACCGATGCCGCCGGTGATGGTGTCGTTGCCGAGGTCACCGAAGATCAGGTCGTTGCCGTTGTCGCCGGCGAGGGTGTCGCCGCCTTGACCACCCAGGATGGTGTCGGCGCCGTTGCCGCCCTGGACGTTGTCGACGCCGAGGTTGCCGTGCAGGTAGTCGTTGCCGTCGCCGCCCGTCAGAGCGTCGTCGCCCTGGCCGCCGAGGACGATGTCGTCGCCGTTGCCGCCGTTGACGTTGTCGTTGCCGAGGTTGCCCTGAAGCGTGTCGTTGCCGTCGTTGCCGTTCAGGGTGTCGATGCCGTCGCCGCCGAAGATGACGTCGTTGCCGTTGGCGCCCGACAGGACGTCAGCGCCGCCGTTGCCGAACATGTAGTCGCCCAGCGCGCTGCCGACGACGGTTTCGTCGGCAGCCGCGCCGTACAGGAAGACCGAATTGTCGGCGAAGATGACGCGGTTCGCGCCTTCAAGAGCGCCCGTCGGGAACTTGAGGGTCTTGCCGTTCAGCGTCAGCTCAACGCCCGAACCGGCGCCGGCGGTGATCACGTTGACGGTCAGGCCCGAAGCGGTTCCGGTCGGGAACAGCAGGGTGTCCGCGTTGGTGAAGGCATCAGCCTGCGCCTGGGTCGCGGTGTCGAAATTAAGAGTAGCCATCTAGAAGTTCTCCATTTGTGTCACAGACCGTGGTCCGCCGTCGTCCGCCCCCACCATGGAGAACGTCTAAGCGTAAGCCCGCCCTTGGCCGCTTTTAGCCGAGGCGCGGATTATTACAACCCGTCCTGATCGTTACCAAAATCGGCGGAAGACGCAACGGCCGCTCGCTTGTGGGGCGAACAGCGCGATAGCCGGATAAGGGCCCTGTGGTTATGCAATGATTAAGGGCGTCGGAAGGGTGGCGCCAATGTGTTTTCGAGGCGGATTTCAGCCCTCGGACAACAACGGTCGGCTAGGTCGCAAAGTGAGTAGCCCACAGGTTTCGGAATAGTTTCTGATCGTCCCTGTAGACGTCATTGAGATATGTACGATCGTCGTCTGTAATCGACTTGGCGCGATCTATGGAAACCCCCACGTGACTGAGACGCGGAGCCACAGTCGTGAGATGGGGAGCGTGCAAAAAATCACACACCTGTCGCAAAATGCGATCGGGCGCCGCAAGCAGGTCCTCGGACCGAAGGCACAGCAGCTGTTCGGGAGGGAACAGGGTCAGGGCGTGGCGGAGCTGAGCGCCATAGAAGCCGCGTTCGACATAGGAATAGACGCGGTGAGCCCCATCGGGACGGCGGCCGGCCGCGACACGGGCTCGCCCCTGTCGGATACACCAGGCGAACGGCTCGGTCTCGGCGCCCCGCGCCGTCTCCATGCGCCAGTGGGACCAGGCCCGCTCGACCGGATCGCGGAAGAGGAGAACGAGCCGCATGGCCGGATTGTAGGCGGCGATCCGCTCCAGGCTGTGTGGCCAGTACAGGTAGATGGGGGTCGCCTCGCCCCGGATCGCGCCGGGCCGTTGGTCGAACATGGCGTGGTAGGCGGCATAGTCGGGGCGGGACCAGTCCTGACCCTCGTCGTCGAAGAAATGCGCCTCCTTGCAGGCGGGCAGGCTGAGCGCCGGATGCTCGACGAGATAGTCGAACAGGGCCGTCGTGCCGCCCTTCTGGACGCCGGCGACCAGAAAGGCGACGCGATCGACGGGGTCCACGACGGGCCTATTCCTCGCGCAGGGAGTTGTTGGCGATGTCGCCGATCGGGCCGAGCAGATAGCTCATGATCGTGCGGCGGCCGGTGCGGATCATCGTGGTCGCCTGCATTCCCGGCGTGATCTGGACCCCGTCGGGCAGGCGGCGCAGCTCCTCAGGCGGGATCCGCAGGTCGGCGGTGAAATAGGTGGCGCCGGTCTGCTGATCGGTCAGGGCGTCGGCGGAGACCGTCACCACCTCGGCATGGAGTTTGGGCACCTTGTTCGTGTTGTAGGCGGACAGGGTGACCTGGGCCGTCAGCCCGGTGCGGACCTGGTCGATATCGGCCGGCCGGACGCGGGCCGAGACCAGGAGCGGCGCATTGGAAGGCACCACGTCCATCAGGGTCTCGCCCGGCGCAGCGACCCCGCCGACAGTGAACTGGCTCTGGTTGAGGACATAGCCGGTCATCGGCGCGACGACGCGGGTCTCGCGCAGGCTGAGCTGAGCGGCATCCAGACGCGGGGCGAGGTCGGCCAGGCGTGATTCGGCCTCTCGCAGGCCGGTCGCCGCCTCGCTGTTGCGCTGTTCGTACAGCAGGGCCAGCTGGAGACGGGCCTCTCCGACCTGTTGCTGATTGCGCTGGATGTCGGCGGCCAGGGCGCCGCGACGGCCACCGATCTCAGCGAGCTGGCGCTGATAACGCAGGATCAGGGTGCGCGGCGCGAAGCCCTGTTCGTACAGGCGCTGATAGCCGTCCAGCTCCTGCTGGATCAGACCGACCTGGTCGTCGATCGACTGGACCTGAACGTTCAGGCCCGAGCGGGCGGTCTGCAGCTGCACGATCCGCTGCTCGAGGATCGATTCCTGGCCCTGGACCGCCAGGAGCCGCGAGTTGAACACCAGGGTCTCGTTCGTGACGATGGCGGCGACGGCCGGGTCGTTCAGACGCGCGGCGAGAGCGGCCGGCGGGGCGAACGAAGTCTGGCCTCGCACCTCGGCCCCGAACCTGGCCGCCTGGATCAGCAGGCTGTCCCGCTGATTGGTCAGCACCGCCACCTGGGCGCGGGCGACCGTATCGTCCAGCTGCATCAGGACCTGACCGGCCTGGACCTGATCGCCTTCGCGGACATTGATGGCACGGACCACGCCGCCTTCGCGGCTCTTCAGGGTCTGCCGGTTGGCTTCGACCCGGATCACACCGGGCGCCACGACGGCGCTCCAGATCGGCGCGAACGAGGCCCAGAGGCCCACGCCGACGACACCCACCAGTATGATGATGAGGCCCGCGCGCACCGGAGCGCTGATGCGCTTCTTCTGTTCTTCGCTCTGCGCCGTCGATCCCGTCCCGAATGCGGGCGCTTCGATCGGGGTCTGCGACCGGCCGGGGACGAGACGGCCGAAACGTTCCAGGTCGAGTTTCATCAGCTGGCTTTCGAAGTCTTGTCAGGGCTCGCAGGCGCGGGAGCGTCGGCGGCCTTCTTGTGAACCATCCTCGGCGGGGGAGGCGGAGGCGGAGGCGCGGGCGGCGTCGCCGGTGCGCCGGACAGGCGAGCCAGGACCGCATCACGGGGGCCGAACAGCTCCGGACGACCGTCCTTGATCACCAGAAGCTTGTCTGCGTCGACGAGCATGCTGGGCTTGTGCGAGACGACGACGATCGTCGACCCCTTGCCCTTGAGCGTCTTGAGGGCGTTCAGCAGGGCCTGTTCGCCCTGTGCGTCCAAGTTCGCATTGGGCTCGTCCAGCACGATCAGGGGCGGCGCCCGCAGCAGGGCCCGAGCCAGGCCCACGCGCTGACGCTGGCCGACCGACAGGACGATCCCCGCGGTGCCGAGTTCGGTCTCGTAGCCTTCCGGCAGCCTCAGGATCATGTCGTGAACCCCTGCCGCCTGAGCCGCAGCCACGACTTCCTCGTCGCGAACGTCCGGCAGGAAGCGCGCGATGTTGTTCCGGATCGTTCCCGCGAACAGCTCCGTGTCCTGGGGCAGATAGCCGACATAGCCGCCGAACTCGGTGCGATCCCATGAGAAGACATCCGAGCCATCCAGGCGCACGACCCCGTTCAGGGGTTTCCAGATGCCGACCAGCAGACGCGACAAGGTCGATTTGCCCGCGCCCGACGGGCCGACGATGCCCAGGAACTCGCCCGGGTTGATCGCGAAATTGACGCCCGTCAGGATCAGGCGGCCGCCCGGCGTGGCGAAGTTGACGTTCTCGACCGACAACAGGCCTTGGGGCCGGGGCAAGGACATCGTCGGTTTGACCGGCTCGTAGCCGGCCAGCAGTTCATTCAGCCTCTCATAGGACTGGCTGGCGGCGATGAGGGCCGGCCACGCACCGACCGTGCGCTCGATCGGGGCCAGGGCGCGCGATGACAGGATCATGTTCGCAAACAACAGGCCCGCCCCGATCTCCTGCTTGATGATCAGATAGGCGCCGGTTGCGATGATCAGGACCTGGATGGTCATGCGAACCAGCTTGATCGCATTGCCCCAAAAATCGGCCTGCTCGTTGGCCGAAGAGCCATGCTCCAAGGCCTGGCTGCGGAAATGACTCCAGCGCGTGCCGATGTGATTGAGCATCCCCATCGCGCGCACGACTTCGCTGTTGCGCAGCCCGGCTTCGGTGAAGGCATAGCTCTTGAGCGCCGCGTCATTGGAGGACCGCGTAGACTGGCGGCTCGTCCGGTCCTGAATGAAGGCGAGAACCAGCAGGATGATGCCGCCGACCAGCGTCACCAGACCGACCAAGGGATCGATATAAAAAAGCACGCCGAGATAGATCGGCATCCACGGCAGATCGAAAAGAACGTTGATGCCGGGCCCGGTCACCGTCTGCTTGAACGAATCCAGGTCACGTAGCGCCTGGGCGCCGGCCTGCGGCTCTCGGCGAACAATGCCGTCGAACAGCGCCGAAAAGGCGTGACTTGAAACCCGCTGATCCAGTTGAACCCCGAAGGCCGACAGCACGCGCTGACGGTACACGTCGATCATGCTGGAGATCACGAAGACGAAGATCGTGCCAACCGAGAGGACAAGCAGGGTCGGAACGCTCTCGCTGCTCAGGACGCGGCTGAACACCTGATTGGTGTAGAGCGGCAGCGCCAGGTAAAGCGCATTGGTCACCAGACTGAATCCCGCGGCGGCCAGCAAGGGCCTGCGGCCCTCTCGGAGCGCGGTGATCAGAAGGCTTTCGGTCTTGCGTTTAGGCCGTTGCATCTTGTTATGGTCTGAATCCGATACGCACCGCAGGCCGGCACCGTCCTCGAAACGGCGCAATCCCACCGCAGAGCGGCGCACGGATGACCCTCTGGCGTTTCGATGTCAATGGCATTAGTATCGAAAACGATGACAAACGTCTCGCCAGAACCAGCGCCTACCGTCGTGCCTGCGGGCCCAGACGCCGTCAAAAACATCCTGAAAGGGGAGTTGAAGCGACGCGGTTTGACCTATGCCCAGCTGGTCGAACGGCTGGCCGCCCAGGGCGTCGTCGAAACCGAGGCCAATCTGCGCAACAAGATCAGCCGGGGCGCCTTCACCGCGGCCTTCTTCGTCCAGTGTCTGAGCGCGATTGGATGCGAGGTCGTCCAGATCAAGGTCAATCGGACGCCGCCCACGGATTGAGGCTCTGCGAGCGCCGACCACGCGTTCCGTCTGCCCCTCAGATCACCGACGCGTCCTGAACGACCCACAAGGCATTCGGATCGACACTGAATACCGTGGGGTCTCCGAGTCGAACGATCTCGTGGATATCCATGTCCCCAAAATAGGCAGCATCGGCCTCGGCGGAGCCGGCCGCCGAAAGCGCGGCGTTCGCCTCCAGGGTCGCGGTGGAGAACTGGGCGGCCGACCACGGCTCGATCTTGTCGACCGGTTCGGCTATCGCGGCTCCGGCTGCGGTCGGTCTGCCCTCGTTGACGCCTGCCTGGATGTAATGCCGGGTCGCCGCCTCCAGGTTCGTGCCGAACGCGGCCTTGAGGTCCGGGTTGGCGTTCAGATAGTCAGTGGCGCTGAAGGTGATGCCGCGCCCCTCTGCGGCTCCTGCGAGGACATAGTGCTGCGACCCGAGATTGCCGTTCGCGCCGAGCGATCCGATCAGGTCCCGGTATGAGGCGATATAGGCGAGACCATCGAAGGAATCGGCCACCCGACCCTCCGCCTGACCGTTGCGGACATAGTGCAGATAGGCGGCGAGGGGATCGGCCTTGAAGGCGGCGAGCAGATCGGCATAGCCGACCATATAGCCGTAGGCGTCGAAACTCTTGCCAGCCAGAACGCTCAAGGCCTCGATCGGACCGCCCACGAACTGCCCCAACTCGATGCTCGACAGGTTATCGACATCCGTCGGGCCATCATGGATTCGCCAGGCGTCCGCCCCCGTCGCCTCGAAATAGACCAGCGATACCGCCTTTGTGTACCAGGCGATGTCCACTCCGTCCCCGCCGACGAGCGAGTCGGAGCCGGCCCCGCCCTGGATGACGTCATTGCCCGCCCCGCCCTGAAGCACGTCGTTGCCGAGGTCACCCAGCATCAGATCGGCGCCGTCTTCGCCGAAGACGGTGTCCGCGCCCTGACCGCCGTACAAGGTGTCCGCGCCCAACCCGCCGTAGACGATGTCGTCTCCGATATTGCCCTGAACGAAGTCGGCGCCCACCCCGCCGTAGAGGACGTCGGCTCCCTGGCCGCCATAGACCCAGTCGTCGCCCTCCCCGCCATCGACGGTGTCGGCGCCCTGGTTGCCTTGCAGCAGTCCGTCGGAACCGCCCAGCCCCTGTAGGAAGTCGTCGCCCGTGCCGCCGAACAGAGTGTCCGAGCCCAGCCCGCCGCTCAGGGTGTCGTTGCCGTCTTCGCCCTCAACCAACGACCCCACCAGCGAGAGCGGCTGGACCGAATGACTGGGGATCGAAACGTGCAGGGTGTAGCCACGGCCGGCCGCCGGGGAGACGGTCGTGAAGGTCGAACCGGAGTTCACCCCCCACTGACCGACCTGGATGAAATAGACGCCCGCTGTCTGGAACGTGAATGTCAGTTGAGAATCGGTGGACGTTCCGCCGTTGTCGCCGTTGTTGTCGTCGTTCGACGCCAGTTCGGCGCCGGATCCGTTGAACAGTCGCAGCGTTGTGTCGAACACCCCGCCGTCGATGTCGAATACCGCCGTGGAGCCCGCCGACACGGTGAAGGCATAGTACTCGAGCCCGCCGTGCGTCGTGCCGAGGATCGTCGCATGCGGGATCGTCGTCGAACTCACCACGTCGCTCCGGGCGAGCAGGTCGAAGCCCCCGTCGATGTTCAACGCGTTCTGGATCGAGTTGTTGGCGATCGCCTGGCCCTTGACGATGTCCGGGGCGCCGCCCGTCTGGCCCGGCGCGCCACTGGCGGAGATCTTGTCCGCCCCGGCGCCGCCCCGCAGGGTGTCGGCCCCGCCGCCTCCCTCGATAATGTTGGCGCCCACATCGCCGGTGACGAGGTCCGAATAGACGGTCCCGACGACACCCTCGATGTTGCTGAGCACATCCGTTCCATCGCCGCCCGTCGCGGCACCGGTCGCGAGGTTGACGGTCACACCCCTGCCCGACGCGCCCTGATAGATCACCGTATCGAAGTCAGCGCCGCCGTCCACGGTATCGTCGCCGGACCCTCCGAGGAGCGTGTCTGCGCCGGCTCCGCCACTGAGACTGTCGTTGCCGGACCCACCCGAAAGGTCGTCGGCCCCGTCCAGGGCAGACAGAATATCATCGCCGCCCAAACCGGACAGCCGATCGTCAAAGGCGGTGCCGGTGACGACATTGTCAGACGCATCGCCATCGATGGTGCGTCCGCCGGTCGGCGCCGGGGCCATGACGAGGCCGTCGGCGAACTGGAACTGCTCGACATTTGTCAGCAGATCCGCGCCGTCCGATCCGGTGATGATGGCGGAGTTTCCGGAGTAGCTGATCGTGTAGGCGCTCCGAACACCCGAGAAGATCACCGTGTCGTTGCCCAGACCACCGTCGATCGTATCTGCCCCGGCCCCGCCGGTCAGCCGGTTGTCCGCCGCATTGCCGATGATCCGGTCGTTCCCGGTCCCGCCCACCGCGTTCTCGATCACCGCTCCCATCGCGATGGCCACGTTGCCGACCAGCCCGCCGACATCGGAGAAGGCACCCTGACGCAGATCGATGACCTGGCTGTCGGAATAGCCCGAGAAATCTAGCGTATCGACGCCGCCGCCGTCCCAGACCGCGAAGATCACGTCCGTGGCCGCGGAACCCGCCGCATACCAGGCTCGATCCGCCGTCGAGTTGAAGCCATAGACGGTGTCGCCGGCCCGGGTGGCCGTGTTTGCGCCGTAGAGGCGCTGCGCCGCTGCTATGTCGTCCAACAGGGGCGCGGCCGAATACTGTCGTGCCCCCGTGGCTGCGTTGAAATTGCCGCCCGTGTTGCTTTCGCTGAAGTACGACATGATCGTGTACTGGCGAGAATCTTCGTAATAGGTCGCATCGGCCGTGTAGGTGATCGAGACACCCTCCGCCGCGTTGTAGGCGGCGGGGTGCGAAAGACCGATCGCGTGACCGACCTCGTGCGTCAGAACCTGGAAACCGTAGCCCAGAAGCACCGGCGACGCGTTGTAGCCGAGCGAAACATTGACCCAGACATCGCCGGCGTTCGATGTGCTGGAGGTCGATCCCGGCATGTAGGCGAAGGCCGCCGATCCCGTCGATCCCGCCCCGTAGTTGCCGAACAGCATGGTGGCGCTGTTGCTGAATCCGTCGCCGTCGGACACGCGCTGGAAGGTGATGTTCGCTACGTCCGACCAGGCCGTCAGGGACTGTAGGGTGGCGTTGATCTGGGCCGCGTTGAAACGGCTGAACTCCGAGACATCGCTCGGCAGGCTGGCCGGAGCCGACGATCGGAAGGCGTAGGTCACCGTCCCCGCCTGCCCCAGGCCGGACGCCCAGCTGGCGTTGGAGCGAGTGATCTGAGCGCCTGCTTCTTCGGTCGTGAGGGAGGCCTTGCCGTTCGGGCCCAGGTCGCCGCGATCATCGGCGTTCAGGGCGAAGAACGACGTCGATCCGGCACCGTCATAGACCGCGTGGAACCCGCCACAGCAGGCGCAAGGCGAATAGCCCCCGACCGCGCCGAACGGGGACATGGCTTGGGCGCCATCTTGAACAGCCATGTCTCGATCCGCCTTCGCGAACGCCCTCCAAGGGGGTCCTTAATGCATTTCAGCGCTCGAATTCCTTAAGAACCGTGATCGGCTCTTCAACTTGTCGCGATGTTCGCTCGCTTGCGTACTTTGCCGCCCGTGGAGACACAGACGCGATCCCGCCACGCTTCGGGGTGACACCCGAGCCCTCGCCCGGTATCAGCCCGCGCATGGACGAGAATGAACGCCAATCCGAGGAGCGGGGCTGGGCCACGGCCAAGACCCTGGCCGAGGCCCTGCCCTATATCCAGATCTACGATCGCGAGACCGTGGTCATCAAATACGGCGGCCATGCCATGGGCGAGACGGCCGTCGCGAAACAGTTCGCCGCCGACGTCGTCCTTCTGCGCCTGATGGGCGTCCTGCCGGTGGTGGTCCACGGCGGCGGCCCTCAGATCAGCGCCATGCTGGACAAGGCCGGGGTCAAGTCCGCCTTCATCGACGGCCTGCGCGTGACCGACAAGGACACGATGGCCGTGGCCGAGATGGTCCTGTCTGGGGCGGTCAACAAGGAGATCGCCCACTGGATCACCGTCGCCGGCAAGGAGGCCGACGTGCGCGGCATCGGCCTGTCCGGCAAGGACGCCGGCCTGCTGACGGTCGAGAAGACGACCCGCACCAAGCGCGACCCCGACAGCCTGATCGAGCATGAGGTCGACCTGGGCTTCGTCGGCGAACCGACCAAGGTCGATCCCAAGCTTATCAAGGGCCTGATCGCCTCGGAAACCGAGGATTGGGTCCCGGTCATCGCCCCCATCGGCGTGGCCGAGGACGGCCAGACCTACAACGTCAACGCCGACACGGTCGCCGGTGCCGTCGCGGGGTCCCTGAACGCCAAACGCATGCTGCTGCTGACCGACGTCAAGGGCGTGATGGACAAGAACGGCGACATCATCCGGCAGATGACTGTGGCGGAAGCGCAAGGCCTGATCGACGACGGCACGGCTTCGGGCGGCATGATCCCCAAGCTGGAGACGGCCATGGCCGCCGTCCGCGCGGGCGTCGAGGCCGTGGTCATCCTGGACGGCCGTCGCCCCCACGCCATGCTGGTCGAACTGTTCACCGAATACGGCGCCGGCACGCTGGTGAAGGCGTGACACTGGACCTGAGCCATATCGACGCCTGGGTCTTCGACCTGGACGACACCCTGTATCCGCCTGAACAAGGGCTGATGGTCCTGATCCAGGCGCGCATCAACGCCTTCATGGTCGACGCGGTCGGCCTGCCAGAAGACGAGGCCAAGGTCCTTCAGCGTCAGTTCCTGAACGAGCACGGCACCACGCTCGCCGGTCTGATGGCCAACTACGCCGTCGACCCGGAGAAATTCCTGCACGAGGTTCATGACGTGCCGCTGGACTCGCTGGAGCCCAATCCGCGTCTGGCCGAGGTCATCCGCCGCCTGCCAGGCAGGAAATATGTTCTGACCAACGGTGCCCGCTTCCATGCGGCTCGCGTGATCGAGCGCATCGGCCTGACCGGCCTGTTCGACGGCGTCCACGCCATCGAGGACATGGACCTGACGCCCAAGCCGGCGCCCGCCACCTATCGCCGCTTCCTCGAGACGTTCGCCATCGATCCGACCCGCGCCATCTTCTTCGATGACACGCCCAGAAACCTGACCCCGGCCAGGTCGCTGGGCATGACCACCGTCCTGACCGACACGCCCGAACACCTGGCCGAGCGGGGCCTGGTCGCGGGCGAGGGCATCGACGCCACCGCCCCCGACCTGCTCGATTTCCTCACGCCCTACGCCCTGAAAGACGCCGCATGACCGACAACTCTTCGTCTCCTTGGGCCCAGCTCGAAGCCGTCATCGAAGCCGCCTGGGAGGCCCGCGCCGACCTGTCGCCCTCGACCCATGGCGAAACCCGCAAGGCCGTCGAGACCGCCATCGACCTGCTCGATTCCGGCCAGGCCCGCGTCGCCTCGCGCGGCGGCGACGGCGTCTGGACCACGCACCAGTGGCTGAAGAAGGCGGTGCTGCTGTCCTTCCGCCTGAACGACAACGAAATCATGCGCGCCGGCGAACGCGGCCTGTCGGCCCCGTCCTCCAGCGGCGGCGCCCCGGCGGTCGGTCCCTGGTTCGACAAGGTGCCGAACAAGTTCGCCGACTGGACCGCCAACGAGTTCAAGGAAGCCTGCTTCCGCGCCGTTCCAGGCTCGATCGTGCGCAAGGGCGCGTTCGTGGACCGCAAAGTCATCCTGATGCCGTCCTTCGTGAACATCGGCGCCTATGTCGGCGAGGGCTCGATGGTCGACGGCTGGGCCACGGTCGGCTCCTGCGCCCAGATCGGCAAGAACGTCCACCTGTCCGGCGGCGTCGGCATCGGCGGCGTGCTCGAACCGCTCCAGGCCAACCCGACCATCATCGAAGACGGCTGCTTCATCGGCGCCCGCGCCGAGGTGGCCGAGGGCGTCATCGTCCGCGAGGGCGCGGTCCTGTCCATGGGCGTCTACCTGTCGGCCTCGACCAAGATCGTCGACCGCGCGACGGGCGAGATCACGCGCGGCGAGGTTCCCGCCTACAGCGTCGTCGTCCCCGGCGCCCTGCCCGACCCCAACGGCGGCCCGTCGCTCTACTGCGTCGTCATCGTCAAACGCGTCGACGCCCAGACCCGGGCGAAGACCGGCGTGAATGAGTTGCTGCGGGACTGATCAAGCCGGTCGTTCGCCCACGCGCGGATTGACGGGCTTAGTTGGTATCCCTGTAAGTCACCGTCGGCATTCTGAACGGGAGCCTCAGGCCTTCGCTCGCTGACCCGAGCAACGCCTGTTGAGCGGCCCGCCTGATCTCCCCAAGCTCGTGGAGGACATCGCGTGGCGACCAGTCGCTCCGGACCGGCGTCTCAGTCGCCAGCGATCGACGCAAAGCCCCCACCGCCTCCAGGTCGGAGGTCCAGACAAAGCCGCCCGGCTCTGCATCCATGATCGTCTGCGCCGAGCCGGATGCAGGTGTGGTGAAGTCCTGCAGCAGCCAAAGGCTGCATTCCGCCGCGTTCATGTCGTCCGCTCGAACGAGACCCGCGCGGGCGCCCTTACCCAATCCTCCCAGGCTGACGTTCTCGAGGATGTAGTCGAGCCACCGGAGACGAATAGCGTTGTAGAAATCCCATTGCTGATACCGCTTGACCAGTTCCCGTCTGAGCCGGGTTGCGAGGCCAAAGCTGGGAAAGGTCGACCAGTAGGCCTGCATAATCTGGTCCTCTTCTCGAACCGGATGCAGCCAGCGTTGAATCTCCGGCTCATGGCTCGTTACCGCAGCGGGCGCCCGCGAAGAGACCGGCGGCAGAGCGATGACGTAGGGTTCCATCGAGTAGTTCGACTGTTGTCCAATGGCTCCGGCTCGACCGCCGAAGATAATGTCACACGCGAAGAACGGCGCGGTCAGATCCGCGTAGGGAGTCCACAGAGAACGTCCGCCGCTTTTCATCTGCCGTCCGACAGTCTCGAAAAAATCGTCCTCGATGAAGACGTCCGGTCTTAGACGAAGAACAAAATCTGACGGATCGACATCCGCAAGTCCTGCATCCAGGCTACGAACCTGATGAAAGAAGTGTCCCGGCGACGTCAGCTCAGGCTCATCGATCACGACAAGCCGCTCCACGGCCTCCGGAACGGCCGCCGCGAGCGACGCCGCGAGATCCGCTTGATTTGTCCAGACCACCCAGATCGCAGCTTGCAGATGTCCGGCCCGGCGCGCCCTCGCCAAACGCACCAAAAGAGCCTTGGCGCAGGCGATATGGCGAATCTGACCGCAAACGACGACGTGCATGTCGTCGTCTATATCGCTTTGCCGAGCGGCCTCCACCCAGCCGCACTGTTTATCCGCCAGCATACCGGATGACACCCCGGAACGGATCGGGCACAAACCGCCGATGCTCGCCGACTCACCCACCTCCCCGCCCGGCCTAGACGCCGCGCGGCAGACGCTCGAACGCGTGTGGGGCCACGCCGACTTCCGGGGGCTTCAGGCCCAGGTGGTGACCGAGATCATGGCCGGGCGCGACGTGCTCGCGGTCCTGCCGACCGGCGGCGGCAAGTCGGTCTGCTATCAGATCCCCGCCATCCTGCGGCCCGGTCTCGGCCTCGTCATCTCGCCCCTGATCGCCCTGATGACCGATCAGGTCGAGGCGCTGAAACAGCAGGGGGTGGCGGCCGCCCGCCTCGATTCCGGCCTGTCGCTGGATGAGCGCACAAACGTCCTGCGCGCCGCCCGAGCGGGCGAACTAGATCTGCTCTACGTCTCGCCCGAAGGCCTGGCCTCGGGTGCCCTGACCGACCGGCTGCGCGACCTGCCCCTGTCGCTGATCGCCATCGACGAAGCCCACTGCGTCTCGCAATGGGGCCACGACTTCCGCCCCGACTACCGGACGCTGGGCCGGCTCGGCGAACTCTTCCCGGGCGTGCCCCGCATCGCCGTCACCGCCACCGCCGACGCCCGCACACGCGACGACATCCTCGCCTCGCTGCATCTGGAATACGCCGCCGTCTTCGTCGACAGCTTCGCCCGCCCGAACCTGCAGCTCTCGGCCATCCGCAAGGAAAGCGCCTCGCGCGCGAAGACCGACGCCCACGTCATCGAACTGGTCCAGGCCCGCCGCGGCCAGTCGGGCGTCGTCTATTGCGGCTCCCGCGACGGCTGCGAGCGCGTCGCCGACGCCCTCAAGGCCGCCGGCTCGAACGGCATCGCCTATCACGCCGGCATGTCGGGGCCTGAGCGCGACCGCCGCCTCGAACGCTTCCTGGCCGAGGACGGCGCCGTCATGGTCGCCACCATCGCCTTCGGCATGGGGGTCGACAAGGCCGATGTCCGCTTCGTCATCCACGCCGATCCACCGGGCAGCCTTGAGGCCTATTGGCAGGAGATCGGCCGGGCGGGGCGCGACGGCGAACCGGCCGAGGGCATCACCCTGTATGGTCCGTCCGACATCGCCTGGACCCTGAAGCGGCTCGACGGCCGCCCGATGGCCGAGGAGGTCAAATCGGTCCAGACGCGCAAGGCCCGCCAGCTGTTCGCCATGCTGGACGGCGCCACCTGTCGGCCCCAGGCGGTGCGTCGCTATTTCGGAGAGACGGACGCCGGCCCCTGCGGCGTCTGCGACATCTGCTCGGACCCGCCGGCCCTCTATGACGCCACCGTCCCGGCCCAGAAGGCGCTGGCGGCGGTCCAGCGTCTGGGCGGCCGTTTCGGCAAGACCCGGATCGTCGATCACCTGTTGGGCAAGACCAGGGATGTCCAGCCGTGGGAGTCAGACCTCTCCACCTGGGGCATCGGCAAGGACGTCGCGGCGACCGGATGGCGTGACATCCTCGACCACCTGATGTTCGAGGGCCTGCTGCTGGAAGACCCCAATGACGGCAAGCCTCTGGTCGGCCTCGGCGACCCGGAACGCGTCCGCGCCGTCTATCGCGGCGAGACCGCCGTCGAGGTCCGCCGCAGCCCGCCGGGCATGGACGCCGGTCGCGCCACGCCGCGTCGTGCGAAGAACGACCGCAACGCCGCCGTCGAGGCCCTGGACGCCGACGTCCGCGCCCGCTTCGAGGGGCTACGCGCCTGGCGCCGGGACCGCGCCTCGGAGCAGCACGTCCCGCCCTATGTCATCTTCCAGGACAAGACCCTGCTGGAGATCGCGCAGAGGGAGCCGGGATCGCTCGAGGCGCTCGCCGCCATCTCGGGCGTGGGCCAGTCGAAGATCGACCGCTACGGCAAGGGCGTGCTGGAGGCCTTGGGCGCAATGTGATCCCAAGGTTAAGCTCGGGCGGTAGACAGTCGAAAATGGTTAATATAACCGTGATCAAGCGGAGTGCCGATCTCCCTTCAGGGTTCGCCTGGGAGGAGAAAGGGAAAGTCTCGCAGCGATTTGAAATGGTAGCTGACTGAATGGATCCGATCACTTCAATCATGACCGCCATGCTGATCTCAGGCGCCGCAGCGCCGGCGGACGGCCATGGTTGTACCGAGGCGCCGCATTACGGCAATGTGCCGTGCGCGTGCACACGCGTCGTCGACTTCTACGGCCCGTGGACGGGCGGCGGCGCAGGCTGGCCGGGACCGGGGGGCTGGGGCCCGCCGATCAACAATCCGGGACCCGCCATTCGCGTCTCGTCGCCGGGCGTTCGGGTGATCGGCCGTCCGATCAACGTCGCCGGCCCGACGATCTATATCGCCGGACCTCCGGTCTATGTCGATGCGCCGCCGATCCGCATCGCCCCGGCCCAGATCTACGTCCAGCGTCCAGAGGTCCATGTCCGTCCGTCGGAAATCATGGTCGAGCCGCCGGAAGTCCACTTCTCGGACTGCGCCGACGGCACGGTCTGCACGCCTGTGACTGGCGTCAGCGGTGTCCCCATGGCGGCCCACGAGACTGCGCCGCCGCCGATGGGCGAATCCGTCGTGCTTTCGTCGAGGGTGCCGGCACTCGCTCCGCCGCCGGTGATCGAACCCGTTGCGCCTTCGTCAGGCATGCAGTCCCCCCCTCCGCCGCGCGTTCCGGTCTATCCTCCGAAGCAGGATCGAAACTGACTGTGACGGCCGAGGCCTGCGTTCGGACGACAGCGCCGACGGGTCGCCCACCCCAATGGAGCCGTATGCTCCGGCGAGGGGTCGGCGCTGCCGGACTGGCTCTTGGGCTCACCTTCGCCGTTTCCTCCACGGCGGCCGCGCGACAGCCCGCGGCACCGGGTCAGGCGGAGGCCGTCGAACGGGGGGCCTCGCCCGCCGTTCAGCAATTGAAGTCATGGGTTCTGGAGACCGGCGACAATCAGGGCCTGCCGTTTGTCCTCATCGACAAGATCAACGCCCAGGTCTTCGCCTTCAGCCGCGACGGGCTGTTGCTGGGAACCACACCTGTCCTTCTGGGTCTGGCGCGAGGAGACATCGCACCGCCCGGGATCGGCGATCGCCCCCTGTCCGCCATCACGCCGGATGAACGCATCACGCCGTCGGGGCGGTTTGTCGCCTCGATCGGCGAGAACCTGAGTGGGAAAAGTATACTCTGGATAGACTATGCCGGTGCGCTCTCGCTGCATCCCGTCGTGACGGGGCGGCCGGCTGATCGTCGTCTGCAGCGCCTGACCACGCCGACCTCGGAGGACAACCGTATCTCCTACGGGTGCGTGAACGTCCCGGCCGCCTTCTTCGCGGAGATCATCGCACCGACCTTCAGAGGCACGGTTGGGATCGTCTACATACTGCCTGAGACCCTCTCGATCGCGGAAGTCTTCCCCGGGGCCTGACGGGTTTTTCAGGACGACGGATCGACCGGCGAGGCCCGGCTGCAGCTCGCTATAGCGAAGGACGCTCTACCTCGCCGGCAGCGTCAGGCCCGTTTGACGCGGTGCGTTTACGACGACCGGTCCGAGTTTCAGGTTTCCGCTCAGCTTCTCGGAGAGCCGCGAACTTGGCAAAGGATCGTCGAAATTGGTCAGTTGTTTCAATGACCCGCCGCGATTTAAACCTCTACTCTTGGCGCCCCTCAAAACCGTGAGACACTGTCCCTCGGTCTTTGACATCGCAATCCCAGGGGCTGCCCCAGAGCGAACGCTTCGCACGCTTCGGACGCTTCGGACGGTGTTTTTCAGTCCGCCGAAGCCGATCCGCTGTCAATCCAGAGCGCAGATGTCCGGCAGCCCCCGCAAGGCTCCGGCGTGGTCCAGGCCGTACCCCACCAGGAACCGGTTCGGCGCTTCCCAGCCGACGAAGTCCGGCTCGGGCGCACGGGGCTCGGGCCAGGGCTTCCTCGCGAAGACGCAGGTAAGGACCTCGGCCGCCCCCGCCTCTTTCGCATGACGCACCGCCTCGGCCAGCGACAGACCGGTGTCGAAGACGTCGTCGAGGATCAGAACCTTCCGCCCCTCGAGCGAGCGCTGGAACGGAGCATGGACGTCGATCCGGCCCCGGCTCGACTGTTCATCGCCGTAGGAGGCCAGCCACAGGGCGTCGAACCGGACATGTCGCCCTATCCGCGACAGGGCCCGCGTCAGATCGGCCGCGAACCACAGGCCGCCGGTCAACAGGACGGCCGCGACCGTCTCATCGTCGGTGACGGGGGCGATCCGTTCGGCGAGTTCAGCGACGATGCGCGCGACCTCGGCTTCGGGGAGAAGGACGGTGGGCGTCGGGGAAGCTTCAGCCATGCGAGGCGGATACCGCCCCGGACCCATGGCTGTCGATAGGCGCGTGCCCCGCAGCCGGAGCATGGGCCGGTTCGTGCGAAGGCTCGGCGTGGACCGGCGCCGCATCGATGGGTGCGTCATGGGTCGTCGTGGCCTGCTCGATCAAGGCGGGACGAAGGCCGTGGTCGTCGGCTTCCGGCAGCGGGCGGGCGTGGGCGGCAGGCGTGGCAGGGTCGTCGCCATGGCCCTCGCCATGAGCGGCGCCAGCGTCCCCGGCCTTGGCGAAGTCGACGCCGACATCGACGCCGTGCGCGCCCGGATCGCGGATCAGAGCCGCGAAGCCCTGGACCCCGCCGGGCAGAACCGGAGCGCCGTGCAACTCGATCAGGGCGTGACCGACCTCGGCGCCGTGGGCGTCCAGCAGGGCGACGCGGATCGGCGGGGCGACGATCTCACGATCGCGAACGTTCCTGAGGGCGCCCGACACCATCACCATGTCCGGACGATCGGCGACGGCCTTGGCGGTGATCGCCTCGAACTCCAGCCCGACTGCATTCACGGGGGTCCCCACCATGGCGTAGGCGGCGGCGGCGCGGGGATAGAGCTCAACGACCTCGACCCGGAACAACCATCCGGCGGCCAAGAGCCCCACGAACATGCTGGCCAGGCCCGCCCACACGGCTCCGTGGGTCGCGGCGCGGCGCAGGCGGCGCTGCTGCTCGGCACGGGCGCGGAAGGCCTTGGGCAGTTCGGGCGCGGGGGTCTCGGGCGAGACCGGAGGCGCCTCCTCGAACGACCGGGGCTCGGGCGTCGGCGTCGGCGCGCTCTCGGCCGTCAGCTCCAGCGGTTCGTCGGTGGGCATCCCGTGCCAAACGTGGGCGCAGGACTGGCAGCGGACCTTGCGGCCGGCAGGCGGAATCGCGCCGTCGGGGGCGAAATAGCTGGTGGCGCAGGACGGGCAGGTCAGTATCATGGTCGCTGACTGCGAGGCCGCTCGCCGGCCCCCTCCTGTCGGAACGCGACGCGCTCCGGTCCATACGAAAAAATCAGATGCCTCAGTCGCCCCGTCGCGCCGCCGAATCCGCGCCTTCGCCCGAAACCGTCCGCCTGTCGGCGGTCGGGTTCGGCTATGCCGATTCGCCCGACGTGCTGCGGGACGTTAACCTCATCCTGCCGCGTGGCTCTTTCCACTTCCTTACCGGCGCGTCGGGAGCGGGAAAGTCTTCTCTTTTGCGGCTTCTGACCCTCGCCGATCGCCCGACCGAAGGCCGGATCAGCCTGTTCGGCCAGGACGTCACCGAAGTCACCGCCCGCGAGCGCCCGGAGTGGCGTCGACGAATGGGTGTGGTCTTCCAGGACTTTCGCCTGCTGGATCATCTCAGCGTCTTCGACAACGCCGCCCTGTCTCTCAGGGTCCGGGGCGGCAAACGCGCGGACCATGCCGCCGACGTCGAAGAGATGCTGGCCTGGGTCGGGCTCGCCGAGCGCGCCCACGCCCTGCCCACGACCCTGTCCGGGGGCGAAAAGCAGCGGCTCGCCATCGCCCGCGCCGTCATGGCCAAGCCCGACCTCATCCTGGCCGACGAACCGACTGGCAGCGTCGATCCGGCCATGGCGGACAGGCTGCTGAAACTGTTCCAGGCCCTGAACAGATTGGGCGCCACGGTCCTGATCGCCAGCCACGACGAGGATCTGGCCAGACGCTCCGGCGCGCGCCGACTGGTCCTGCAGAACGGCCGAATCTCGGGGGCCGGCGCATGATCCGCTGGTCCACCTTTTTCGGGCCCGGATCTGCCAAGCCGCCTCGCCCGGCGCGCCCGGAGACCGGCCTCCTTCCCCGTGATGCGGCCGGAGAGCGCTGGCTGGCCGCCGTGATCGCCGTGCTCTGCTTCCTCGCCAGCATTGCCGCCGTCGGCGCGGCCGCGGCCGATCGTGCGGCCCACGGCTGGGCCCACGAACTCAGGGCCGAGGCCACGGTCCAGGTCCGCCCGCGTGTCGGGGAAAGCGGCGACACCGCCGCCGCTCGCGCCGCCGAGACACTGGCCGGGGTCAACGGTGTGTCCGAGGCCGCCGCCATGGACCGCGAGACCGCCGAAAAACTGCTGCGTCCCTGGATGGGCGAGGCCGTTCTGGCCGATCTGCCCCTGCCCTTCCTCGTCACCGTGCGGCTGGATCCCGACGCCCCCGCCAGCGCCCTGACCCTCGGCCGCGCCCTGGCCGAGGCGGGTCTGGACGCCACCGTCGACGACCACAGCCTGTGGCGCGGCGAGGTCGAGCGGTCGGCGATGCTGATCACCGTCCTGGCGCTCGCCGCCTTCCTGACCACCGCCTTCGCGGCCGGGGCGGCCATCATCTACGCCGTCCGCGCCGGTATCGAGGCGAGGCGCTCCGTGATCGAGACCCTCAGCCTGTCCGGCGCTACCGACGCCTCCATCGTCTGGCTGTTCCAACGTCGCTATGCCTTGCTCGCCCTTGTGGCCGGCGCCGCCGGATCGGTCGCAGCCATCGCCCTTCTGGCTCTCCTGCGTTTCCTCGGCGGATCGGATGGCCTGACCCCCGCCCTGCCCGTGGCCTGGGCCGATATTCTGATGCTCTCGCCATGTCCGCTCTTGGCCGCTACGGTAGCGCTTGCTGCGGCGCACCTAAGCGCCCGCAGGGAGATGGCGAGACTTGGCGCGACCCAGGTCGGCGGCTAGAGATTAGCTATGAAGTTTCTGGCGCTTGTGGGCATCGTGGCCCTGATCTGGCTGGTGGGGCTGTTCGCCTTCGCCGACCGGGTGCGCAACTTCACGCCGGCGCCGGAGCCGGAGCGCGCCGACGGCATCGTCGCCCTGACCGGGCCCTCGGCCGAGCGGGTCAACGCCGCCATCCGTCTGCTGGAACAGGACAAGGGCGAGCGGGTGCTGATCTCGGGCGTCAACCGCGAGGTCCGCCGCCAGGAATTGCGTGAACTGACCCCCGGCTCGACCCGCCTGTTCAACTGCTGCGTCGACCTGGGCTTCGAGGCCGAAACGACGACCGGCAACGCCCAGGAGATCGCCGCCTGGGCCCGCGCCAAGGGCTACGACCACCTGATCGTCGTCACTTCGGACTACCACATGCCCCGTTCGCTGATGGAGATCCGCGGCGCCGCCCCGGACCTTGAGCTGACGCCCTACGCTGTCTCGACGCCGTCGCTGGACAACTCGGGCTGGTGGCGGGCGGCGGTGACGGCGCGGCGGATGACGCTGGAGTACGTCAAATACCTCGCCGTCCTGGGCCGCGAGACCCTGCACAAGATCACCGGCGGAGACCAACCGTCGGCCGAGAAGGAAGCCGTTTCCGCGTGAAGAACCTGCGTACCTTCTTGTTCGTCGTCTGGTTCTATCTGTCGATGGCCGCAGTCGCTGTGGGCCTGTCGCCGGCGCTGTTGATGGGCCATCGCCAGGCCATGGGCGTGGTTCACATCTGGGCTCGGACGGCTCTGTGGGGCTATCGCTGCATCGCGGGCGTGAAGGTTCGGACGCTGGGGACGGAGAATGTCCCGACCGGGGGCGCCCTCGTCGCCTCCAAGCATCAGGGCCTGCTGGACTTCGTGGCCCTGATCGCCGTCCTGCCGGACCCCTGCTTCGTCTTGAAGAAGGAGCTGACGCACATGCCCTTCCTAGGCTGGTTCGGGGTCAAGACGAAGATGATCGCGGTGGACCGGGACGGTCACGCCAAGGCGCTGAAGGACATGGTGCGCCAGGCCCGCGACCGTCTGGCCGAGGGCCGCCAGGTCATCATCTTCCCCGAAGGCACCCGGGCCGAGGTCGGCGCGGTGCCCGAGTACAAGCCCGGCATCGCCGCCCTCTATCGCGATCTGGAGACGCCCTGCATCCCCGTGGCCACCGATTCCGGCGTCTGGTGGCCGGCGAAGGGGACGATCCCTCAGGGCGTGGCCACATTTGAATTCCTTGAGCCGATCCCCGCCGGGCTGAAGCGCGGCCCCTTCATGGTCGAGCTGGAGCAGCGGATCGAGACGGCCTCGACCGCGCTGCTCCAAGCGCCTGACTAGGTCGCCGCGAACTCGCTCAGCGCATCGATCACCGCGCGGTTCTGGTCCTCGGTGCCGACGGTGATGCGCAGGCCGTCGTGGATGCCGTAGCCGCCGACCGGGCGGACGATGATCCCCTTGGAGTTCAGGTAGTCGTTGGCGGCGGCCGCGTTGCGCTTCTCGTCCCTGAACAGGATCAGGACGAAGTTACCGGCCGAGGGCAGGACTTCGAAGCCGAAGCCCCGGATGGCCTGGGTCAGGCGCGGGCGCCAGGTCTGGACCAGGTCGCGCGAGGCCTTCTGGTGCGCCTCGTCGCCGATGGCGGCGGTGGCGGCGTCCAGGCCCGGGACCGAGACGTTGAACGGCAGGCGGATGCGGTCAACGGCCTCGGCCACCGCGATCGGCGCGTAGCCGAAGCCGATGCGCAGGCCGCCCAGGCCGTGGATCTTGGAGAAGGTTCGCGTGACGACGATGTTCGCCGCGTCCTTGGCCAGCGGGAAGGCGGTTTCCCAGTCGGCCTCGGCCACGAACTCGGCATAGGCTTCGTCCACCACCAGGATGACATGGGCCGGAAGAGCCTCGTGCAGGCGGCGGATTTCCTCGCCGGTGTTGTAGCTGCCGGTCGGGTTCGACGGGTTGGAGACGTAGACGATCTTGGTCCGCTCATCGACCTGTTCGAGCAGGGCGTCGACCTCGGCCTTGTAGCCGGGCTCGGGCGCCAGCTTGACCTGGGCCTCGCAGGCCATGGCGGAGATGCGGTAGGCGAGGAAGCCGTATTGGCCGCAGACGATGTTGTCGCCCGCCGTCAGATAGGCCTGGTTCAGCAGGGCGAAGACCTCGTCCGACCCGTTGCCGAAGATCAGCCGCTCGGGCTCCAGACCGTGATGCTCGGCGACGGCGGTGCGCAGCTTTGTGGCGCGACCGTCGGGATAGATGTGGATGTTCTTGATCGCCGCCTCATAGGCCTCGCGCGCCTTCTGGCCGGCGCCCAGGGCGTTCTCGTTCGACGACAGCTTCATCGGCTCGGCGATGCCGACGATCGACGACTTGCCGCCGACATAGGGGGCGATGTCAAGGATGCCGGGCTTGGGCGCGGGGGCTTCGGTCATGGAATGTCTCGTTCAGAACAGGGGAGCTGAGCCGATCACGCCGGACAGCGAACCGGGCGCATCGTTCAGCCGCCCGTCTTCGGCCTGCACATAGCCCGCCAGCATGAACAGCTTCAAGCCGCTGGCCGCAGCCAGCGGCGCGCCGACGAAGCCGCAGGACGCTAGGGCCTCGACGATCCGGCCGTCAGACAGGCCGGAATCGGTAACCCAGAAGGTCCGGTCTTTGCCCGTCGGGCCGGTGGCGGAGGCAGCGACCATCAGGGTCGAAGGAAGGCCGTTGTCGTCGTCGGGCAGTGCAGCGATGACGCGCAGGTCCGGCCGGGCCAGCAGCTTGCCCCACCACGGACGTCCGGTGGCGAGATCGATCAGGGCGCGAGCGCCGGTCGCGGCCCGGGCAAGGGCGGCTTCGGGATCGGCGACGGCCTGGGCCGACAGACCGAACCGGTCGGCGGCGAGCAACTGGGCGGCCGGTCCTGCGACGACCATGGCGGCCCCGGTGCGCGCCTCGATCCGACCCCAGAGGGCGCGGAGCATGGCGGATTGATGCACGTCATAACTTTCGGCCAGCAGGGCGCGCAGGGCCAGGGTCGAGGCATCGGGCGCGGGATCGGACCCGGCCGCCAGCCGATCGGTCAGGGCCTCGATCAGGGCCTGGTCGAGCACCAGCCGGTCGTTGTCGACCCTGGGCTCCTCCAGCAGCGCGCCGTGCCTCCTCGCCATCAGAACAGCTTGGGCGCCGGGACGATGGCGAAGGGGCCGAGGAAGGTTCGGCCGTCGCGGAACGTCAGCTGCAGCGTCATGTCGTCATCGCCCCGGACGGCGGTCGCAGCGGCGGCCCCGGCGGCGCCCATGCGGTTGACCGAGCCCGACCCGGACTGGGCCAGACCGGCGATGGCGGCCATCGGCTTCACAGCCTGCAGCGAGACGGTCCCCTGCAGGCGTCCGTCAGGCGAGGCTGACAACACGTCGCTGGACAGGGTCGCGCGGCTTTCGCCCGCCGACAGCTCGCCGCGCACGGCGGTGAAGCGCCCGCCTGCGCGGGTCCAGGCGGCGAAGATTCCGGCGGAGTCCGCACCCTGAAGCTGGTCCGCGTCTTCGATGACGGTTTCGATCTGGGCGGTCAGCCTGCCGTTGCGCGCCATGCCCTCGACCGGGCCGCCGGGACGACCTTCGGCATCGATCAGGCGGAACAGGACATCGACGCTGGTGTCCACGCCGGGCGACCCGGCCGGAGCGAGGTGGGGCCGGACATAGAGCTCGACCCTCTCGGCGCGCGAGATCGGGAAGACCTCGGCACCCTGGTGCGAAGTGAACTCGGGCCGGGCCAGCTCGACGGCGATATTGGGCCAGCGCTGGGTCAAGCCGTGGACGCTGGCGCGGATCGCCTGTCCGCGCACGGCGACCTTGCCCTTGCCCGGCCGGGTCAGGACCAGACCGTCGCCGACGATCAGCACCCATTTGTCGGGGTTCCAGGCATTGGCCTCGGCCGCCAGGTCAGGCGCGGCGACGGCCAGTCCCGACGGCGCAGTGACCGAAACATTCTCCGCCCCCAGCCGCACGCGGAACGGCCAGCCCGAGGTGCTCATGCCGGTATAGGCCACGTCCCAGCCGCCGGCGCGCATGGCCTCAACCCGCTGGTCCAGCTGGGTGCGGACCTGGCCGGCCAGCACGAACCACCAGATCGACCAGCCGATCAGGGCGATGAGAAACAGGCCGATCGGCGCGAACAGACCGGAGCGCTTGTGGCGGGGCGGCGATGCGTCGGTCATGCGGTCCTTGGGCGAGCGAGCGGAGAAGGGAGTAGGGATAGTCCATCGAGGCTGGAAGCCCGAACCCGGAATTCAGAGTCCAAGTCGTCCATAGAGTCCCGATCTGCGGCGCCAGGGCTGCGCGTCAAGGGGGGCGGATATGGGGCCGTTGAAGCTTTGCGGCAAGGTCTGCGTCCTGCTGACACGGACGGGATCGCTCGCGTGGTACGGCCGTTCCGACATCATCATCGAAGGGAGAACGCCGTGAAGACGCAGTCGCTGCATCGGGGTCGGCTGATCGATCACATCCAGCTGGTCGTGCGCGACCTGGAGGCCAGCCGGAGGTTCTATGACGCCGTGTTCGGCGCGCTCGGCCTGACGATAGAGGGCGAAGGGCCGGGGTTTTTCTGGATCGACGAGCTGTTCGTTTCGACGGCGGGTTCGGAGGCGGCCGTCGGAAAGCTGACAGGTCGGCACCACATGGCCTTTCAGGCGAGGGACCGGGCGACCGTGGAGGCCTTCCACACGGCAGGACTGGCGGCGGGTGCGACGGACAATGGCGCGCCCGGGGAGCGGCCCTATCACCCCGGCTACTACGCCGCCTTCCTGATCGACCCCGACGGCAACAACATCGAGGCGGTCTATCACGGCCCGCACGCGCGCTCGGCGGACAGCGTGGAAATCACGTTCGACGATTGATCCCCGTCCCTCTCGGATGGGAGGTCACATCACCGTCAGGGTCGGCTTCAGGCGACGACCGTCGTCCAGTTTGAGACGTGCCTTGACCTCGAACAGGTCGGCGCCGACCGGGACGAT
This sequence comes from Brevundimonas sp. FV1ye28, assembly GCF_058681135.1. Classification (NCBI taxonomy): domain Bacteria; kingdom Pseudomonadati; phylum Pseudomonadota; class Alphaproteobacteria; order Caulobacterales; family Caulobacteraceae; genus Brevundimonas; species Brevundimonas sp. FV1ye28. The sequence goes on from NZ_CM178731.1 coordinate 2,073,101, forward strand.
CAGCAGGGCCTTGGGCTCGGCCGCGTTGACGCAGACGACCGCATTCCTGGGGCAGATGTCGAAACAAGCGGTCTCGATCACGGCGAGTTCGGCCTTGCGGCCCTTGCCGTCGCCGGGTTTCAGATAGGTCTTGAGCGCCTTCTTCAGGCTCTTGTCGCCATTGGGACCGAAGCCGCCGTCGAGCTTTTTCTGGCATTTCTTGCAGACCAGGACGACGTCGCGCCATTTCGTCTTGGAGGTCTTGATGGCCATGACCGACATGTCGGTCAGCGAGCGCCGTGATGCAAGGCGCTTGCGCTGCGGAGCGGCCTGCCGCCATCATCGCCGACCTTGCCCGGAGCCGTCCCATGAAATCCGTTGCCGTACTCGCCGCCGCCCTGACCCTGATCGGCGCCCCGGCGTTCGCCCAGGTGCCCGCCGCCGACATCGCGACGGCGGCGCAGGGGATCGAGGCGGACGTGATCGCCTGGCGCCGCGACCTGCACGCCCATCCCGAACTGGGCCTGGCCGAGACCCGCACCGCCGCCTTCGTCGCCGGACATCTGCGCACGATGGGGATCGAGGTTCGTGAAGGCGTGGGGCGGACCGGGGTCGTGGGGGTCTTGCGCGGGACCGGATCGGGTCCTGAGCACGTCGTGGCCCTGCGCGCCGACATGGACGCCCTGCCGGTGCTGGAGGCGACGGGTCTGCCGTTCGCCTCGACCGCGACGGGGACCTATCAGGGCCAGACGGTGCCGGTGGCCCATGCCTGCGGCCACGACGCCCACGTCGCCATGCTGCTGGGCGCCGCGCGGGTGCTGAGCGGGATGAGGGAGCGCTTCTCGGGGACCATAGTCTTCCTCTTCCAGCCGGCCGAGGAGGGCGCGCCTCCGGGAGAGCCGCTGGGCGGGGCGCGGCTGATGATCCAGGACGGCGCGCTGGAAAATCCCAAGGTCGAGGCGATCTTCGGTCTGCACGTCGTGCCGGGCCGTCCCGGATCGGTCTTCTATCGGCCGCAGGGCTTCATGGCGGCGTCGGATCGCGTGGACATCACCCTGAAGGGGCGTCAGACGCACGGCGCCTGGCCCTGGCGCGGGGTCGATGTGATCGCCGTGGCGGGACAGGTGATCTCGACGGTCAATACCCTGACGGCGCGGACGATCGACCCGACCACGACCCCGACCGTCTTCACCATCGCCACGGTCAATGCGGGCGTGCGCTACAACATCATCCCCGACGAGGCGGTGATGTCGGGGACCCTGCGCACCTTCGACGTGGCCCAGCGCGACGACCTGGTGAAGCGGGCCGAGGCCGCCATCGACCACATCGCCGAGGCCTATGGCGCCACCGCCGAATTCTCGATCCGCCAGAACGCGGCCCTGGTGTTCAACAACGAGGAACTGTCGGCCTGGCTGGCGCCCGTCCTGACCGAGGCGGCGGGCGAGGGCAACGTCAATCCGGCCACGCCGCCCACGACGGTGGCCGAGGACTTCTCCTATTTCCAGAACGAGGTGCCGGGCGTCTTCTATCACCTGGGCGGGACGGCCGACGGGGTCGACCCGGCGACGGCGGCGCCGAACCACTCGCCCCAGTTCGACGTCAACGAGGACGTCCTGGTCCTGGGGGTGAAGACCCATGCCCTGTCGGCGCTGAGGTTCCTGGAGCGCGAATAGGGTCACCGGCGCGTTCGCCATGTTCGTGAACGATCGGTCAAGACACCGGGCGCAAGCCTTGCGGCGTCAGCCCTGGAGACCCACGATGAGGCTCGCCCCGTTCCATCTGTCCGCCCTCGAGACCAAGCCGCGCCGCGAGCTCTGGCGGGAGACCTTCTTCTTTCTCGCCTCCTTCGTGGCGACGCTCGGCGGGTCGATGATCCTGATGAACCACGCGGCGGCCGTGCTCGCCTGACGCTTGACCTCCTCCGCCGGGGCGGCGAGGGGAAGGCGATGACACACCCCGACACCGAAATGGACCGGTTCAAGGCCGCGCGCGACACGGCCATCCATCGCCTGCGCCTGATCGAACAGGGGGCGCAGATCCTTTACGAGGACGGGACGCCGGTCGATATGGCGTCCGAGAAGGCACGGCTGGAAGGGGTGGTCGCCGACATGGACCGCCGCATCGCCAGGCTGGAGCTGGCGGCGGCCAAGCCGACCGGACCCCTGAACTAGACGGCGGTCTGAACGGCTTCGATGACCCGGCGATAGGTGGCGGTCAGGGCCTGAAGCTCCGCGACCGGAACCCGCTCGTCGACCTGGTGCATGGTCTGGCCCACGAGGCCCAACTCCAGCACCGGGCACATCGCCCGGATGAAGCGGGCGTCCGAGGTGCCACCGGTGGTCGAGGCCTCGGGACGGACGCCGGTCGAGGCCTCGACCGCATCCTGAACCGCCGTCACGAAGGCGCCGTGGGGCGTCAGGAAGGCCTCGCCCGAACACATGTGTTCGAGCGTGATCTGAAGCCCCGTCTCGGCCTGAACGCGGCCGGCCTCGCGGTTCAGCCAGTCGATCAGGCCGTCGCCGGTCTGGGCCGGGTTGAAGCGGATGTTCAACCGGGCGTGGGCCTCGGCCGGGATGACGTTCGTCGCCGGATTGGCGATGTCGACGGTGGTGATCTCCAGGTTCGACGGCTGGAAGGCTTCGTAGCCGGTGTCCAGAACGTGGGCGTCGAGCGCGGCCAGCAGCCGGACCAGAACCGGCGCGGGGTTGGCCGCGCGATCGGGATAGGCGACGTGGCCCTGCTTGCCGTGAACGGTGATCCAGGTGTTCAGCGAGCCGCGCCGGCCGATCTTGATCATGTCGCCGAGCTGGTGCTGGGACGAGGGTTCGCCGACGACGCAGGCGTCGATGACCTCGCCCTCGGCCATCAGGGTTTCGACGACACGTTTGGTGCCGTGCAGGGCCGGACCTTCCTCGTCGCCGGTGATGAGGAAGGAGAGGGAGCCGGCCGGTTCGCCCTCGGCAAGCACCTGGGACACGGCCGCGACCCAGGCGGCGATGCCGCCCTTCATGTCCACGGCGCCGCGACCGAACAGAATGCCGTCCTTCACCTCGGCCTCGAAGGGGGCGGAGGACCAGGCGGCGGCCTCGCCTGTCGGGACGACGTCGGTATGGCCGGCGAAACAGAGGTTGGGCGAGGCGATCCCGCGCCGGGCGTAGAGGTTCTCGATCCGCGCCTCCCTGCCCTCGCCGCCCGGTCCCTCGAAGGCCATGCGGCGGCAAGTGAAGCCGAGCTCGGTCAGGACGCGCTGCAGCGTGTCCATGGCGCCGGCGTCGGCGGGCGTGACCGACGGCCTGCGGATCAGATCGCGGCACAGTTCGACAGGATCGATGACAGGCGTTGGTGCAGCGGGCATGCGACTATGCTTTAGGGAGATCGCGTCCAGCCGGAAAGGGGAGCGCCGTGCCGAAGATCGACATCGAGACCGCCCCGACCAGTGACGGGACCAGCTATCCCGAAGCGTTCGCCGCACCCTGCAAGCCGCGGCGACGCTGGAAGCTGGGCGATGCGGTCGGGCTGGACCAGTTCGGGGTCAACATGCTGCGGCTTCCGGCCGGGGCCTGGTCGAGCCAGCGGCACTGGCATGAGACCGAGGACGAGTTCGTCTGGGTCCTGTCGGGCGAGGTCGTGCTGGTCGAGAACGACGACGAGACCGTGCTCAAGGCCGGCGACTGCGCGGGCTTCAAGGCCGGCGTGCCGAACGGCCACAAGATCGAGAACCGTTCGGATGCCGAAGCGGTTCTGCTGGAAGTCGGGAGCCGCAACCCCACCGGCGACGGCGCCGACTATCCCGATATCGACATGGTCCTGCCTCAAGGCGCGGACCGCTATTTCCACCGAGACGGAACCCCGTACCCGAAGCATGACCGACGCACCTGAAGCGCCCGAACCGATCACCAAACCCAACGCCGAGGCGGCGCTCGCGGCGCACGGGACCAATCCGTGGAAGCTCCGCGACTTCCGCCTGATCTGGCTGGGACGGGTGCTGGCGGTGCTGGCGATCCAGATCCAGTCCTCGGCCCTGTTGTGGCAGGTCTATGAGATCGCGCGACGCGACCACCCGATCGAACAGGCCAGCCTCTATCTGGGTCTGGTCGGACTGGCGCAGTTCATCCCGTTGCTGCTGCTGACCCTGCCCGCCGGCGAGATGGCGGACAGGCGCGACCGCCGGCGCACGGTGATCCTGTCGATCATGGCCGAGGGGACCTGCGCCCTGAGCTTCCTGGCCATGGCGATCCATGGGCATCCGCCGCTGTGGGGGTTGCTGGCTGTCGCCGTGGGCTTCGGGGCGTCGCGGGCCTTCCTCGCTCCGGCCAGCCAGGCCTATCTGCCGATGGTGGTGGGTCGGGCGGCCCTGCCGCGCGCCATCGCCGCCCAGTCCATCGCCTTCCAGACCGGCGCCATCGCCGGACCGGCGCTGGGCGGGTTGATCGTCGGCCGTTCGGTGCCCCTGGCCTATGGGGTGTCGCTGGTGTTGTTCGCCATCGCCTTGATCTGTTTCCTGATCATCCGCACCAGCGGCAAGCCGACGCCGGTCGAGGCCTCGGGCGATCGCTGGGAGGCGGTCAAGGACGGTCTGAAATACGTCTGGAACACCAAGATCGTGCTGGGCGCCATCTCGCTGGACCTGATCGTGGTGCTGTTCGCGGGGGTCGCCCTGCTGACGCCGATCTTCGCTCGGGACATCCTGCACGTCGGGCCGGAAGGGTTCGGCCTGTTGCGCGCGTCGTTCGGCGGCGGGGCCTTCCTGATGGCTCTGGTGCTGGCCCGCTATCCGATCCCGGGGCGGGGCGGGCTGCTGATGTTCGCCTCGGTGGCGGTGTTCGGCGTCTGCACCATCGTGTTCGGCCTGTCGAAGATCGTCTGGATCTCGGCGGCGGCCCTGTTCATCGGCGGCATGGCCGATATGGTCAGCGTCAACATCCGTCAGACCCTGATCCAGTTGTCGACGCCCGATCACATGCGCGGCCGGGTCTCGTCGGTCTCGATGCTGTTCATCGGCGCCTCCAACGAACTGGGCGAGGCCTATTCCGGGCTGATGGTGCGGATCCTCGGCCCGATCGGCGCGGCGGTGTTCGGGGGTATCGGGGCGCTCGCTGCGACGGGCGTCTGGGCGAAACTGTTCCCGGGACTTCGGAAGGCGGACAAGCTGGTCTGAGTTGAGCGTCTCCTCCCTGCGCGCAGCGTGGGGAGGTGGCTCGTAGCGAAGCGGAGAGACGGAGGGGTTCTTTCTGCGCGCACGAAGAACCCCTCCGTCTGCTCGCAAGCGGCTCGCATCCACCTCCCCATTCGCCAAGCGGCGAACGGGGAGGAGACTCTCTCTCAGCCCCACGCCCGGAAATGCTTCGACAGCTTCAGGCCCTGCTTCTGGTAGTGGCTGCCGCCCTCTCCGTAGAGACGCGAGGGCCGCTCCGTGAGGGGCTCGTACACCAGCCGCGCGACGATCTGGCCGTGTTCCAGCAGGAACGGCGTGTCGTGGGTGCGGACCTCCAGCACGCCTTTCGAGCCGGCGCCATGCGCCTCGTCCGTGCCGAAGCCGGGATCGAAGAAGCCGGCGTAGTGGACGCGAAACTCGCCGACCGAGGGGTCGATCGGGGTCATCTCGGCGGCCTGCATGACCGGGATCTCGACGGCTTCGTTGGAGGCCAGGATGTAGAACTCGCCCGGATCCAGCAGCAGCTCCCCGCGACGCAGCGTCAGCGGCTCCCAGAAGTCCTTGGGGTCGTGGCCGTCGATGCGGTCCAGGTCGACCACGCCCGCGTGGCGACGGCCCCGGAAGCCGACGATGTCGCCGCCCTGCAGGTCAACGCCGACGCTGCGGGTCTCCAGCTTCGGCGGGGCGCCGGCCTTGAGGCGCAGCTGGTTCAGACGGGTGCCCGGGCGAACCAGGATCGAGAAGGTCTGGGGCGCGATCTCCAGGTACAGCGGTCCTTCGTAACCCTCATCCACGTCGTCGAACGAGCCGCCGCGATCTGTCAGCAGGCGCACGAAGACATCGACGCGACCGGTCGAGGACTTCGGATTGGCGCGGGCGATCAGGCCCTTCGGCAGGCTCAACCGCTCCTGAAGTTCAGCGATATAGACGCAGCCCTTCTCCAGGACGATGCCGTTGGTCATGTCGATGGGGTGCATCTCGACATCGGCGATGCGTTCGGACACCAGCCGTTTGCCGGGCAGGAAGGAGGCCCGCACGCGCCACGCGCGGTCGGACAGGCGCAGGTCGAGGCTGGCCGGCTGGACCTGATCGGCGTCCCACGGCGTGGCCGAGGAAATGGCGCCGCCCGCGATCAGGGCTTCGATGGACTGGGCCGGCAGGATGCCGGGGGTGGGGAATTCAAGAGTCATAGGGAACGCCATACACACGGATCGCCGCGCGCGCGACCACGGTTGCAACCCGGCTTGCGTCAGGCGACCATAGGTCATGCACGATACCCAACCCTATGTGGCTGAAACTGAAGGCGTCATCGTGCGCGTCCGGCCCAGCTATCTGGCCGGACAGTCCGATCCCGACGAGGGCCGCTGGGTCTGGGCCTATCAGGTCGAGATCGAGAACCGGGGCGAAGAGGCGGTGCAACTGATGGCGCGCCGCTGGATCATCACCGACGCCACCGGCCATGTGGAGACGGTGCGCGGTCCGGGCGTCGTCGGCGAACGGCCCCTGATCGCGCCGGGCGACAGCTATTCCTATGCGTCCGGCTGCCCGCTCTCGACGCCCTCGGGGTCCATGGAGGGCGCCTACATGATGACGGCCGCCGGCGGCCGATCGTTCGAGGCCGCCATCCCGGCCTTCAGCCTGGATGTGCCGGGCGGGCGGGTGCTGAACTAGTTGCTCCCATTATGGGAACATGATAGGGTCGCTTCATGAACGTTGTGGCGCGCCGCACGCTCGTCGAGTTCTGGACCCGTCACCCTCGGGCAAAAGGTCCGCTGTCAGCCTGGTACGACCTTGCACGCGCCGCCGAATGGCGGACACCGCAGGACGTGCGCGACGACTTCAACTCCGTCGACTTCGTCGGTGACAACCGGGTCATCTTCGACATCGGCGGCAACAACTATCGGCTGGTCGTGCGGATTTCCTATCCGTTCAAACAGGTGCTGGTGAAGTTTGTCGGCAGTCATGCCGAATATGACCGGATTGATCCGGCGTCGATCTGAAGGAGAGGCGACCATGACCCCATACACCGTTCGCGTCATCCATGATGACGATCAGCTCGCGGCCGCCCTGGTCGCCTATGAAGCCCTCTTCGACGCCGAACCCGAGCCGGGGACCGCGGAGGGGGACAGCTTCGAACTGCTCGGCCTGGTGATCGCGGCCTATGAGGAAAGCCGATGGCCGATCGCCACGACCGACCCTGTGGAGGTGATCCGCCTCGTGATGGAGGGGCGCGGCTATAGTCAGTCGGATCTGGCCGCGCTGCTGGGATCCAGGTCGCGAGCCTCTGAAATCCTGAATGGTCGGCGCGGGCTTTCCGTCGAGCACATCCGAACCATCAGCGCGGCATGGGGCATTCCGGCCGGCGCCCTGATCGGGACCGCCCAGGCGGCCTGAAGCCAAGAGAAAGACCCTCCCCCGCCAGGCGGAGGAGGGTCGAAAGAGTTGGGGCCGCGTCAACCCGGAGAACCATGGCCCCGCCCCGTCCCCGCTTTCGCGGGGATGACAAAAGCAAACCGCCGAACGCGCTCAAGCAGCGTAGCGCCGCGCGCGTAGCGGTAGCGCCCTTAGATGTAGCGCCGCAGCGACCGGGCCAGCTCTTCCTTGCCGCCGCGCTTCATCTGCGGCTGGTAGGCGACGCGGGCGTGTTCCTGGCAGTAGACGCCTTCCGAGGCGCGGCGGCCGCAGAAGCTGAACTCGGTCGAGGACGGATCGCCGATCGGCCATTTGCACATGTGGGCGCCCAGGGTCATCACCGTGGCCGTGCCGGGCAGTTCGGCGATGGACGGCAGGGTCGGGGCGACCGCGACGGGGCGCGGGGCCGGGGCCACGGCCTCGATGCGGCTTCCCTCCAGGCGACGAGGCGCCGAAGGCTGGGCCGGGGGCGTGGTGCGCGTGCGGGCCGGGCGGAAGCTGGTGGTGGCGGTGCGCGCCGGCTGCGACGGGGTCGCGCGACCCGACAGGCCCAGGCGATGGACCTTGCCGATCACGGCGTTGCGGGTGACGCCGCCGCCCAGCTGCTTGGCGATCTGAGAGGCGGATTGCCCCTCGAGCCACAGCTTCTTCAGCGCGCCGACGCGATCTTCGGTCCAGCCTGCGGTCATGCGACCCTCCGGGGTACGGTTTTGATTCAACATTTGGCGCCTGGAGCCCCTCCCGGGTCCCGTCGGCCACAACTAATCGTAAACGAGACCTTAACAGACGCAAGATGTGCGAATCAGTCGTCCACAGGAACTACATCTTGAATCGGCGTTCGCTGAGCGCGCAAAGCGCCGCGATACGGAACGGGCGCGTTCAGGCCGGGTTGAGCCTGCATGTCCGACCTGTCCCCCGCCGACCCGCCGATCACCCGTAAGCCTTTGACTCCGCTGGCGGGCAACGGCTGCGTCAGGATGGTCGATCCGCCGGCCGTCGCCATCACCCTGACGCCCGACGCGGCCGAAATCTCCGGCCTGCGCCTGATCGCGGAGGCCGACGCCGCGCGGCGCAAGGCCAACCCGCTCGCCTAGGCCCTTGCGCGCCGCGTCATGCGGCCGCATCTGACGGCCCATGACCGATCTCGCCTCGACACGCCCCTCAGGCCTTCCGACCCCGCGCCACTATGCCGGGGTGAACTGGATCGGGGTGCAGACCCTGTATCTGCGCGAGGTCCGCCGTTTCTGGAAGGTGGGGGCTCAGACGGTCGCCGCGCCGGTGGTGACGACGCTTCTCTACATGCTGGTCTTCGTCGTGGCGCTGAAGGGCGCGCGGCCGCCGCTGCACGGCACGCCCTTCGCCGAGTTCGTGGCGCCGGGCCTGATCATGATGGCCATCCTGAACAACGCCTTCGCGAATGCCTCGTCCAGCCTGATCCAGGCCAAGATCATGGGCACCTCGACCGACTTCCTGACCCCGCCGCTCAGCCCGCTCGAGCTGACCATCGGCTTTTCGCTCGGCGCGGCGACGCGGGGCATAGCGGTCGGTGTGGTCACCGCCGTCTGCGTGATGCCGTTCGCGAAACTGGGCGTCACCAACCTGTTGGCCATCCTTTATTTCGCCCTGATCGCGTCCTTGCTGATGGGGATGGTCGGGGTCCTGGCCGGCCTGTGGTCCGAGAAGTTCGACCAGTTGTCGGCGGTCCAGAACTTCGTCGTCCTGCCGATGACCTTCCTGTCGGGCGCCTTCTACCTGGTCGAGAACCTGCCCCAGCCGTTCGCGGCCATCAGCCACTGGAACCCCTTCTTCTATCTGATCGACGGCTTCCGCTACGGCTTCATCGGCCAGGCGGAGGGCAATCTGATGATCGGTGTGATCGGCAGCGCGGCGCTGACCGTGGTCATGGCCGTGGCCTGCTGGCTGGTGTTCCGGTCGGGGTGGCGGCTCAAAAGTTAACCCTCTCCCGCCGGGAGAGGGCTTGAGGCTCGCAGAGCGAAGCGAGGCGTCTCTTAGCCGAAAGGGTGAGGGTCCTGCCCCCACCGGTTAGCGCCAACCCCTCACCCTTTCGCGTTTCCAATCGCTGACGCTCTTGGACGCTCAAGCCCTCTCCCGCCGGGAGAGGGAAGCAGTGGTGTTGACTCACCCCCGCCCTCGTCCGACAACCTCCGCTTCTGAAAAGTCCCGTCGCACCCGCGCCGGGGCTTCGTTTCTTTTGGAGGTACGTCCGTGTCCGGTCATTTGATGGGTGTCTACAATCGCGCGCCGCTGGAAGTGGATCGCGGGCGAGGCGCGCGTCTGTGGAGCGTGGACGGGACCGAGTATCTGGACTGCGTCCAGGGCATCTCGACCAACGGCCTGGGTCACGCCCACCCGGTGCTGGTCGAGGCGGTGAAGGCCCAGGCCGAAAAGCTGTGGCACGTCTCCAACATCTACAAGATCCCCGGTCAGGACGCGCTGGCCGACCAGCTGACTGAAGCCAGCTTCGCCGACGTGGTCTTCTTCACCAACTCGGGCACGGAAGCCGTCGAGTGCGCCATTAAGACGGCGCGGAAGTTCCACTCGGCCAACGGCCAGCCGGAGCGGATCGACATCTACGGTTTCGACGGCGCCTTCCACGGCCGGACCTACGGCGCGATCAACGCGGCGGCCAACCCCAGCTACACCGAGGGCTTCGGGCCCAAGATGCAGGGCTTCCACCAGCTGAAGTGGGGCGACCACGACGCCCTCAAGGCCGCCATCGCCGAACCGACCACCGCCGCCATCATCGTCGAACCGGTGCAGGGCGAGGGCGGTTGCCGGGCCATTCCCGAACACTGCCTGCGCAGCCTGCGGGACCTGTGCGACGAACACGGCGTGCTGATCATCTTCGACGAGGTTCAGTGCGGCATGGGCCGGACCGGCAAGCTGTGGGCTCACGAATGGGCGGGCATGGCGCCCGACATCATGGCCGTGGCCAAGGCTCTGGGCGGCGGCTTCCCCGTCGGCGCCTGCCTGGCCACGACCGAGGCGGCCAAAGGGATGACGGTCGGCGCCCACGGCTCGACCTTCGGCGGCAACCCGCTGGCCATGGCCGTCGGCAACGCCGCCTTCGGCGCGATCAACACGCCGGAGATTCTGGGCAATGTGTCCGAGATCGCCGCCTATCTGAAGCAGCAGCTCAACGGTCTGGCCGAGCGCTTCCCCGACGTGATCGTGGACGTGCGCGGCAAGGGTCTGCTGATCGGTCTGAAGCTGGTTCCGAACAACCGCGACTTCATGGGCTGGGCGCGCGACGAACAGCATCTGTTGATCGCGGGCGGCGGCGACAACTGCGTGCGCATGCTGCCGCCCCTGAACCTGACGCTGGACGAGGCCCGCGAGGCGGTCGAGCGGCTCGAGCGGACGTGCGAGTTCGCGCGCGGCAAGATGACGACGGCGGCGTAACCATTCTCTCCGCTCATCCCCGCGAAAGCGGGGACCCAGTGATTTGGGCGATCGGAGCTTTCACATCCGGCGCGGTGGTCATCCCAGACACCATGCCTCACTTAAGGACTGGGTCCCCGCTTTCGCGGGGATGAGCGGGTTTTAAGATGGTCAGACACTTCCTCGACATCCACCGCCTCGAAGCCGCCGAGCTGCGCGCCATCCTCGACGACGGCCATGCTCGCAAGGCCGCGCGCAAGGGCAGGCCCCAGGGTGGGGTCGACGCCGATGCGCCGGCGAAGGACCGCGTCCTGGCGATGATCTTCGAGAAAAACTCGACCCGCACCCGCTTCAGCTTCGACGCGGCTATCCGCCAGTTGGGCGGATCCTCGATCATCGCCACCGCCTCCGACATGCAGCTGGGTCGCGGCGAGCCGGTCGAGGATACGGCCAAGGTCCTGTCGCGCATGGTCGATGCCGTGATGATCCGCGCCAACGACCACGAGGACGTCGAGCGGTTCGCCCGCGTGGCGACCGTGCCGGTCATCAACGGCCTGACCGACCGCTCGCACCCGTGTCAGATCCTCGCCGACATCATGACCATCGAGGAGCAGCGCGGGCCGATCGCCGGCAAGACCCTGGCCTGGATCGGCGACGGCAACAATGTCTGCCACAGCTTCATGCACGCGGCGCCGAAACTGGGCTTCCACCTGAATGTCGCCTGCCCGGCGGAGTATCACCCGAACCTTCACGACCTGGCCAAGGGCGGGAACGCGGTCAGCCTGACCTCGGACCCGCGCGACGCGGTCAAGGGCGCCGACGTGGTCATCACCGACACCTGGGTGTCGATGGGCGACAGCGACTACGAGGACCGCCTGCACGCGTTCGAGAGCTATACCGTCGACGAGGCCCTGATGGACCTGGCCGATCCGGACGCCGTCTTCCTGCACTGCCTGCCCGCGCACCGCGGCGAGGAGGTCACCGATGCAGTGATCGACGGCCCGCGCTCGCTGGTCTGGGACGAGGCGGAAAACCGAATCCACGCCCAGAAGGCCGTGCTGGCCTGGTGTTTCTCAGAGTAGGTCGTAGGGCTTAGTGATCAGGGCTTAGCAGCACCGTCTCACCAAGCCCTAAGCCCCAAGCTCCAAGCTCTAAGCCAGATTGACGTCCGCCACGCCGCCGACGTTCGGCATGGTCTTGGTCAGGTTGGCCTTGGCGATCTCGAAGAAGAAGCCGGCGGGGCCCTTCTTGGACAGCCAGACACGGCCGTCGTCAGCGTCGAAGCGGATGATCGTCAGATGCGGGTCGTCCTTGCCGTCCGGGTACCAGGCGGCGAGGATCGGGTTCCAGTGCTTGTCGATGACCGCCTGGTCCCGACGCAGGGAGAGCGAGCCGTGGAAGCAGGCCCAGACTTCCTGGTCCTTGGAGCCGTAGGTGAACATGCCCTTCTGTTCGCCCTTGGCGATGTCCTTGGCGAGATCCGTCTCATCGCGCGTGAAGAACCAGATCGTGCCGGTCTCTTCCTCGCGATAGGCGGTCATCGGCTGGGAATGATAGCCGGGCGCGTCGATGCCCAGCATGCCGGTGTTGGAATCCTTCAGGTGTTTCCAGAATTCTTTTTCGGCGTCGGCGGCGGAGAGATGTTCGTCGGCCATGGTCGGCTCCTGCGTGATGGGTCGGCTGCAACAACCGCCCAGCCGTCGCGCCGTTCCGTCAGCCTCCGCGCGGAGTGACGCCCAGCAGGGTCCCGACGTGGATGATCAGCAGAAAGGCGAAGGCCCCGGCCAGAAGCATGATGAACCGCCAGGGCACCATGCGGGGCCTCAGGAAGTCGCTGGGACGCGCCCCGCGCCAGCCGGCGAAACCGCCGACGATCAGGGCGGCGGCGAGCAGCGAGAGGGTCATCGTCATCGACATCGACATCGGCGCGATGTGGCGACAAGGCCGCGCGCACGCAAGCAAACCCTTACCCGGAGCTTAATCTTTACGGGTCGTTAACCACGTCGGGCCAATGAAATCAGTCTTGATGGGGCCTATCCACAGCTGATTGGCAAGCCTTCAAGATGTTGGGGTTAACGACACGTTTACACCCCGGATATGGGCGATATACCGTGCGTCGTATGGGTCGGGAGCCGAATCAGTGAGCGCAGCCGCTGCGCCTTGGAGCGTAAAGGGTATCGACCCGAAAGCGCGTGAGGTGGCCAAGGATCTGGCGCGTCGTTCAGGCATGACCCTGGGCGAGTGGCTCAACACCATGATTATGGACGACGAGGACGACGGCGTTTACCCGCTGCCGCGCCGCCCGCATGCCGCCGAACAGTTCGACCGTCGCGGTCGCTCTCGCCGTCTGGACGATGCCTATGAGATGGAGGGGCGCGTTGCCCCTTCCCGTGACCTCGGCCGTGACGACGAGACCCTGCAACGCGTCGCCGCCTCGGTAGAGGCCATCGCCGCCCGCCTCGAAGCCGCCGAGCGTCGCTCGACCCTCGCCATCCAGGGCGTCGATCAGGCCGTCGCCGGTCTGGTCCGCAAGATGGAGGCCCAGGACCAGCAGGCCGGTCAGTACGGACGCCGCATCGACGACATCTCCGACGAACTGAAGGAGGGCCACAAGCGCCTTCGTCGGTTCGAACAGGAGGCCGGTCCCAAGACCACCGAGACCATCGGCAAGGTCGAACAGGCCCTGGGCGGGCTGGCCGGTCGCCTCTACGACATCGAAGAGCGTCAGCGCTCGGGCCTGAACGAGGTGCGTCAGCGTCTCGACGGCGTCGAGAAGGCCGATGCCTGGGGCAAGACCGACACCGCCGTCGCCGCCCTGACCAGCCGTCTCTACGACCTGGAAGAGCGCAACCGCGCCCACGGCCAGACCCTGTTGTCGCGGATCGAGGCGGTCGAGAAGGCCGCGCCGGGCGCGGGTTCGGACGTCCTGGCCCGGGTCGGTCAACGGCTGGATGCGGCCCAGAGCCAGACCTCCGAGGCCCTGCGCAATCTGGAACGCTCCTTCGCCGGTCTCGACCAGCGGCTGCGCGCCGCCGAGACGCGCGTCGAGCCGGAGGGCGTGCGCGAAGCCGCCCGCTTCGAGAAGCTGGCCGAAACCCTGTCACGTCAGGTCGACGCCAACCGCACCGAGATGATGCGCCGGCTGGACACCGCCGAAAGCGAAGGCCGGATGGCCCGCATCGAGGCGACCATCGCCTCGCTCGGCGAACAGGCCCGTTCGTCCGAGCAGCGCTCCGCCCAGGGCATCGACGCCATGGGCCGCGAGGTCCTGCGCATCGCCCAGAACCTGGATGCGCGCGTCGGTCGCGTGGAGCAGATGGGCGAGGCCCGTCTGGAGACGCTGCAGGCCGGCCTGAACCAGACGATCTCGGAGAAGATCGAACGCGACATGGGCCGCTATGGCCAGGCGATCGAGCATCGCCTGACCCGCGCCGAAGACCAGCACGCCATCGCCATCGAGAAGCTGGGCGTCGAGATCACCCGCATCTCGGACCGCCTCGCCGACCGCATCGCCCAGTCGGAACGCAAGTCCGCCCAGGCCCTGGAAGACATCGGCCGCCGCCTGGGCGAGGGCTCGGAACGGATAGAACAGCGCTACGACCGCGCCTCGGGCGAACTGGCCGAGCGCATGCGCCTGTCAGAGGAGCGCACAGCCAAACTGCTGGCCGAAGCGCGCGAGACCTTGGACCAGCGCGCGGCGGCTCCCGTCGCGCCCATGCCCGCGCCGGTGTTCGATCCGACGCCTCCGCCTGCGCCGGAGCCCAAGCCTCAGCCGTCGGAAATGGCCGCCGAGTTCGCCCAACCCGACTGGCGCTCCGCCGCCTTCCCGGACGAGGACTTTTCCGCCACCCAGGCCGATGACGGCTGGTCGACCGACCCCCTGTCCAACGACCTGGAGCCCTTCCCGGAGACACCGTCCGTCGCGGTGCCCCCGCCGGCTCCGGCCGATCCGGAAACCGGCATAGAGCCCAGTCTGGCCAGCACGCTGCGCGGGCTAGACCATATCTCCGCCGAGCCCGCCCCCTTCGGCTCCGCGCCCCAACCGTTCGGCGGCTTCGGCGGCGCGGACGTGTCCGATGCGCTGGAAGCCATCGCCGAGATCGACCCGCAGCCGGTCCAGCAGCCTGTCTTCTCGGCGCCCGTCGCCGAGGCCTTCTCGTCGGCCCGCACCTTCGACGGCCGTGACGACGACTTCGCCGCCGAGACCGAGTTCGTGGACGCTCGCCGGATGCGCGCCGGCCTGGGCGGGGGCGCCGCCGCCGGTCGCGCCGCCTCGACCCGCGACACCATCTCCGCCGCCCGCGCGGCCATGAACACCCCGGCCGCCGCCGAACAGCCCGCCCCGCGCTCCAGCTTCGGCCTGGGCGGCCTGAAGAAGGGCGGCAAGTCGCGGCTGCAGGAACGTCTGGACAAACAGGCGTCGCGCGACGGCACGGCCAAGAAGGCGCTCCTGGCCTCCGTCACCGGCGTCGCCGTCGTCGCGGGCGTGATCTCGCTTGGACGCGTGACCGGCTATGACGTCACCGACCTGAACCAGCTCTTCGGCGGCGCGCCGACCGAGACCGAGGCGACCCCGATCGCCGCCCTGGCCCTGTCGACCGCCGATGCGCCGCTGGACGCCTCTCCCGCCGACAGCACCGAGGCCCAGACCCTGTTCGCCCAGGCGACGGAGCAACTGGACCGGAACGATCCCGCCGGCGTCGAGACTCTGACCCGCGCCGCCAATCTGGGCGAGCCGCAGGCGCAGCTGAAACTGGCGGGGCTCTATCAGACCGGCGACCAGGGCGTGACCGCCGACCTCGAGGAAAGCCGCCTATGGGCGCGGCGTGCGGCCGAGGGCGGCGACGCAGCCGGCATGCATGCCTTTGGCATGTATCTGTTCGACGGCGTCGGCGGCGCTCGCAACCGGCCGGAAGCGCTCGACTGGCTGAGAAAGGCCGCTGACCGAGGTCTGGTCGACAGCCAGTACAATGTCGCCCGCATCTACGAGAACGGCGACGAGGGCATCGCCCCCAATCCGACCCAGGCCTACCGCTGGTACCTGATCGCGGCCCGCGCCGGCGACCCTCAGGCCCAGGCCGCCGTCGACCGGCTGGCGCCGACCATCCCGGCCGCCGCCCGTCAGACCGCCCGCGCCCAGGCCGAGGCCTTCGCGCTGGAACCTCTGGCCTGACGAACCGCTCGCCTAAAGCTTGTTGCGGGTGGCCCTGAAACGGCCGTGCCGCTAAGACATCTTCGCTCGCCTTCCGGCGCCTAACCTGTCCGTTTCAGCCGAAGGCCTGCCCTTTGGAGATCTATCTGCCGATCGCCGAGGTTTCGGTGAACTGGCCGTTCCTGGTTCTGCTGGGCGCGCTGGTCGGATTCGTGTCCGGACTGTTCGGCATCGGCGGCGGCTTCCTGATGGCGCCGGTGCTGGTCTTCCTCGGCATTCCTCCGACCGTGGCCGTCGCCAGCCAGGCCAGCCATGTCGTCGCCTCCTCCACCTCCGGCGTGATCCGCTACACCGGCCAGGGCGCGGTCGACTTCAAGATGGGGGGCATCATGGCCGTCGGCGGCGCGCTGGGCGCCATCGGCGGGGTCGAGGTGTTCCGTTACCTGAGGCTGCTGGGTCAGGCCGATCTGGTGGTGGCCCTGTCCTACCTGATCTTCCTCGGCGCCATCGGTCTTCTGATGCTCTACGAGAGCCTGACCGAAATCCTGCGCCGGCGGCGCGGCGAGATCGCCCCGCACAAGGAGCGCCGCCGTCCGCTGTGGCTCTATGGCCTGCCGTGGAAGATGCGGTTCCAGAAATCCGGCCTCTACATCTCGGCCATTCCGCCGCTCGGTCTCGGCGTCTTCGCGGGCGTGCTGTCGGCCATCATGGGCGTCGGCGGCGGCTTCATCCTGGTTCCCGCCATGCTCTATGCGCTGCGGATGAAGGCGGGCGTCGTGGTC
This sequence comes from Brevundimonas sp. FV1ye28, assembly GCF_058681135.1. Lineage (NCBI taxonomy): Bacteria > Pseudomonadati > Pseudomonadota > Alphaproteobacteria > Caulobacterales > Caulobacteraceae > Brevundimonas > Brevundimonas sp. FV1ye28. The sequence goes on from NZ_CM178731.1 coordinate 2,089,983, forward strand.
GGCACCAGCCTGTTCCAGATCATCATCACCACCGCCATCACCACCATCCTGCAGGCGGGCCGCAACCAGACTGTCGACATCGTCCTGTCCACGCTTCTGCTGATCGGCGGGGTCGTCGGCGCCCAGCTCGGTGCCCGGTATGCCGGCAAGTTCCGGGCCGATACCCTGCGGGCCGCGCTCGGTCTGCTGATCCTGTTCGTCGGCATCCAGATGGGGCTGGAGCTCTTCGTCCGGCCCTCCGACATCTTCCTGCTGGCGCCCGGGGTGTCGGACGGATGATCCAGGATATTCCGCCTCCCGCGGTCGTCGCCCCCGCGCCGGAACAGTCGGTCGATACGGCCGCCGAACTGCGCGTCGCCGCAGCCCTGACCGACGCACGGGTCCAGGTGGATTCCAGCTTCCGCGGCGCGAACATCGTCCTCTACGGGGCCGTCTTCAATCCGACCGACGACCCGACCGATGTCGTCGTGGTCGTGCGCGGCCCCGACGCCCCGATCCGTCTGGTCAAGAAGACCCGCAACCTCGGCGTCTGGCTGAACAGCCGTCCGGTCCTGTTCGAGGGGGCGCCCGGCTTCTACATGACCGCCTCGACCCGGCCCCTGTCGGACATCGCGGGCTTCGGTCAGTTGCGCAGGCTGGGCGTCGGCGTCGACCACCTGCGCATCGATGCGCCCGAGGAAAGCCGCACCGTGACCCGCTATGGCGTGCGCGATGTGGTCATCTCGCGTCTGGGCGAGGACTATCTCGACTGGCGCCGCGCCGTGATCCGGCTGAAGGAGGCGGCGGCCCTCTACGACACCGATCCGCAAGGCGTCACCTTCGTCGACCGAGGCCTGTTCCGCGCCCAGGTCGAACTGCCCGCGACCGCCCCGACGGGCGAGTATCACGCCGAGGTCTGGCTGTTCCGCGACGGCGAACCGGCGGGGGTGTCGAACCTGACCCTGACGGTCGAGAAAGTCGGCTTCGAGCGCGACGTCTACGAACTGGCCCACCGGCGGCCCTGGACCTACGGCCTGCTGTGCGTCCTGCTGGCGGCCGGCATGGGGTATCTGGCGAGCCGGGTGTTCAGGAGAAGCTGATGGATCGAACCAGGCTGACGGCGTGGACGCTGACGCTCGCGGGCTTGATCCCCTTCGTCGGTCTCGCGGCCCTGATCGTGATCAACCCGAGCGAGGGCGGTCGTTGGGTGGATCCTCTGAGCATCTATGGCGCGATCATCCTGTCGTTTCTCGCGGGCGCGCGATGGGGCAAGGCGTTCGCAGAGGGCGACCCTCGTCCCGCCACCCTGATCCTCAGCAATCTGCCGCCGGTCGCGGCCTGGCTGACCTTCCTGCCCGGCGTGCCCGCCGAGTTTCGGCTGCTGGTCCTGATGTTCGGCCTGATCGGCATGCTCTGCTGGGACTTCGACCCCTCACCAGTCTGGTACCGGAACCTGCGGATCATCGCGACAATGGGGGCGGCGGTCAGCCTCGGCGCCGTCATGCTGAGGCTCTAGACCAACCCCGCCCACGCCAGGGCATGGACCCGATCCTTGCCCAGCGCCGCGACCATCGGCGGCGTGGAGAACAGTCCGGCCACGGCCGTGTCGAGCACGTTCAGTCCCCCGGTAAAGGCGCCGAACGCCGGCAGGATCAGCCGCCGTCCATCGGTCACGAAACAGGGCCGGCGCACCATCCGCGCATGGGCGACGACGCGGGCGCAGGGGTGCAGGTGGCCCGCGACCTCGCCGGCCTCGGCCTGCGGCATCGGCTCGTGTGTGAGGTAGAGAGCGCCCAGCCGCATATCGCCGACGATCCGGCCGGGCAGGCGCGACACCGCATCGGCGTCGGCCTCTGTAAGCGCCTCCCGGTCATGGTTGCCCTCCAGCCAGACCCAGTCGCGCCCGAAGGCCAGCCGGTCCAGCCGCGTCCGATCGTCCGTCGCCATCCGGCCGATGGATTTCGTGTCGTGGAAGCTGTCGCCGAGCAGGACGACGCGGTCGGGCTTCAGCTCGGCGATCTCCGCCTCCAGCCTGTCCAGCGTCGCGCGGCTGTCATAGGGCGGCAGCATCTGGCCGCGGGCGGCAAAGGCCGATCCCTTCTCCAGGTGCAGATCGCCCGCCACCAGGGTCCCGTGCGTCGGCAACCACAGCGCCCCCGAACAGCGCAGCACGCAGAGCTCGCCCATAACCCGCACCGACAGGGATCCGCAGGGTCGCCGCGCCGGCGTCAGGGTCGCCTTCAGGGCCGCGTTCATGCCGCGCCCATCAGTTCGGGCGGCGCATCCTCCATGACCTCGTCGATCAGCTCCTGGGCCGAGGCGTCCAGGATCATCTCGGCCGCGTCGCCGCCCACGCGCTCTCGCCCGATCATCACCAGCACCGGCACGCAGAAGGGCGAGGCCCGCTCCAGGGCTGCGTGCCTGATATGTCCCGCGATCCGCGCCAGCAGCTGACCCAGGCGCGCGACGTCGAGCAGCCCCGCCGCGGCGTCGGACCGCGCGGTGCGCAGCAGCAGGTGATCGGGTTGGTGGCGGCGAAGCACGTCGTAGATCAGGTCCGTGGAAAAGGTCACCTGACGCCCCGTCTTCTCGGCGCCCGGCTGTCGACGCTCGATCAAGCCGGAAACGAGGGCGCAATTGCGGAAGGTCCGCTTCATCATGAAGCTCTCCTCCAGCCACGCTTCAAGGTCGTCGCCCAGCATGTCGGGCTGGAACAGGGCCTCCCAGTCCAGTCCGTCCATCGGCTTGATCGACCAGATGGCGAAGGAATAGTCGGTGACCACGAACCCCAGCGGACCGACGCCGAGCCGGTCGAGCCTGCGCGTCAGCAGCATGCACAGGGTCGAATGCGCCAGCCGCCCCTCGAACGGATAGGCCACCATGAAATGGCGGCTGCCGCGCGGGAAGGTCTCGATCAGCAGGCTGTCGGCGTCCGGGATATGGCTGCGCTGCTCCTGAAGCTCTAGCCACTCCTGCACGTCGACGGGCAGGACCCGCCAGTGGTCGCGGTCCTGGATCATGTCGCGCACCCGCGCGGCCAGCGACGTCCCCAGCGGAAACTGCGCCCCGCCCCAGGACGGGATCTTGGGGTCCTTGTCGGTGGCGTGGGTGACCAGGGCGTCCATGCCGTTGATGCCCTGAAACGCCCAGACCTGGCCGGCGAAGACGAAGGTGTCGCCGGGCGTCAGCTGTTCGAAATACCACTCCTCGGCCTCGCCGACCTTGCGTCCGCCGATCAGCTGTTTCGACGCTCCGCCACGCCGCGAAGCGACCTTCACGTTCAGCGTCCCCGCCGCCACGATGGCCCCGACGTTCATTCGGTGACGCTGGGCGATCAGTTGATTGCGGACGGTCCACTGTCCCTCCGGCGTCCGCACGATCCGCGCGAACCGGTCGTAGGTGCGCAGCGCGTATCCGCCGGTGGCGACGAAATCGACCACCTCCTCGAACGCCTCATAGGTCAGGCCGCGGTAGGGGGCGCAGGAGGTCACCTCGGCATGCAGGGCGTCGAGGTCGAAGGGCTCCGAACAGGCCACGCCCATGACGTGCTGGGCCAGGGTGTCGAGGGTGCCGATGTGATGCGGCTCCCAGTCGAAGGCGTTGTCGGCCACGGCCTCGCGCGCCGCCTGACACTCCAGCATCTCGAAGCGGCTGGCAGGGACCATCAGCGCGCGCGACGGTTCGTCGAGCCGGTGGTTGGCTCGCCCGATCCGCTGCACCAGGCGGCTCGACCCCTTGGGCGCCGCCATCTGGATGACCAGGTCGACGTCGCCCCAGTCGATGCCCAGATCCAGGGTCGAGGTGCAGACCACCGCCCGCAGCTCGCCCCGCGCCATCGCCGCCTCCACCTTGCGCCGCTGCTCCGCCGCCAGCGATCCGTGGTGCAGGCCTATGGGCAGGTTGTCGTCGTTGATGGCCCACAGCTGCTGGAACACGAACTCGCACTGCCAACGGGTGTTGACGAAGATCAGCGACAGGCCCGACCGCTTGATCGCCTCATAGACCTCCGGGATCGCATGCTGGCCGGTGTGCCCGGCCCAGGGGACACGCCCTTCGGACACCAGCACGTCGATGATCGGAACGGCGCCGGGGTCGCCTTTTACGATTACGATCCCTTCTTCCCTTGCGGGAGAAGGTGGCTCGCGCAGCGAGACGGATGAGGGGTCACGCTGACCTTCAACATCCTGCGTTGGTTCGATTGACTCCAACGGCCCGTACGACCCCTCATCCGTCAGCCTTCGGCTGCCACCTTCTCCCGCAAGGGGAGAAGGGAAGTGAGGCTGGAGCCATTCCGCGATGAGCTTGGGATCATCAATCGTCGCCGACAGCGCCACTCGCCGTAAGCCGGGCGAAAAGCTCTGCAACCGCGCCAGCCCCAGGTTCAGCAGGTCCCCCCGCTTGCCCGACCAGATGGCGTGGACCTCGTCCAGCACGATGCATTTCAGGTCGGCGAAATAGGCCCGCGCCCCGCCCCAGGCGCAGAACAGGGCCAGCTGTTCGGGCGTGGTCAGAAGGATGTCGGGCGGGTTCTCGCGCTGGCGCTGCTTCTTGGACTGCTTGGTATCTCCCGTCCGGCTCTCGACATGGATGTTCAGCCCGATCTCGCGGATCGGCGTCATAAGGTTGCGCTCGACGTCGGTCGTCAGCGCCTTCAGCGGCGAGACATAGAGGGTGTGTATGCCGCTGCCGGGTCCGAACTCAGGCCTCGGCCCGCGCTCGGCCAGTTCGATCAGGCTGGGCAGGAACCCCGCCAGCGTCTTGCCGCCCCCGGTCGGCGCGACCAGCAGGGCGTGCGACCCGGCCTCGGCCGCCGCGATCATCTCGAGCTGATGCCGACGCGGCGCCCAGCCCCGCGAGGCGAACCAGTCGGCGAACAGGGGCGGGAGGCTCACCGTGTCGGCGCCTCGAATTCACAGGTATTGTCTTCACCCCATCGGCCGCCGGAATCGAGGCAGCTGTCGATGTCCATGAACTCACTGTTGAAGAACCATACAAGACCGGCGCCCAAGACCAGAACCACCGCCAGTCCGGGCCAGAGACAGCCCTTTCGTTTCGCAGTCACGGCGCTGACCATGGTGAGAGCACCCGGCACCCGCTGTGCTCGAAATGGCGGACGTTTCTGGTCACCAAGGTGAAGCCGTGAACCAAGGCCGTAGCGGCGATCAGCTCGTCAGCAAAGCCGACACTGATCCCCGTGGACCGATACCGCTCGGCGAGTATGGACCAGGCCTCTATGACCGGCAGGTCGATTGGAAGAATGCGGGCACCGTAGTCTGCTATCGTCTGGTCGACGAAGTCTCGAAACCCATCACGTCGCCGCCCGTCGGTCAGTTTCAGAACACCGCGTCTCAGCTCGCCGACCGTCAGAACGCTGATGTGCAGCGCGTCGTCGAGATCGCGATCCAGATCGTCGCCGCCTATCCAGGTCAGGAAGCCCGCGTCGGGCATCGATCTGATCGCTTCGCTGACGGCGTTGGTGTCGAGCAGGAATTTCAAAAAGAGAAGTCTCTGCTCGGGCGAGGATCACGCTCGAGTTCGACGTCATCCAGCTTCGGCCCGGTAAGCAGCCATTCCCTGAAAGTTGGCTTGCGTTCCGAAAGCAGCCGGAACTGCGCCTCGCTCAAGATCGTCAAGGCCCCATAGCCTTCGACCGGAAGAGTCACAGGGCCGCCCGCCTCGACCTTCTCGGCCATGGCGCGGAGCCATTCATGTTGATCGACAGGCTTGTTCACCGGCGTCTCCTTAGCGCCTCGATAGCCCAAAAGAGGCTCCGGGGCCAGATGTTCCCGTTCCGTTTCAGGGCGTTCATCGCTATCTACAGATGGTGTCCGACGAATCCATCATCGCCAACCTCAGCCTGACCGACGCCGAGCCGTGGCTGGTCCTGCCCGCTGCCCTGGCCGTCCCGCCGGGCGCGGGGGCGATCTGCGATGATGAGGGCGCACGCAAGATCGGGCGCGGCGCGGCTGAGGGTGTCTTCACCGGCGGACCGGTCATGGTCGCCCATGCCAGCCTGACCGCACGCAGGCTCGGCCTGTCCGCCCCGCCCAGGTCTCCTGACCTGCTGGACGTTCTGGAGCTGTGGGCCTTCGTCCGCCCCGCGACCTTCTGCGCACCGTCGCCGAGCGGGTTGGCGCTGGCGCTCGGCATGGCGGAGCCCAAGGGAGCGGAGGCTCAGGCCGCCGCTCTGCGCGCCGCTGCCGCCGTCCTGCTCAAGGAACTGACCGATCCGGCATACCCGCATCGCGAGGACGCGTTTACCCTGGCCGAGACGCTGGGGCGCCCCTCCTCCGGCGGGCAAGCCTGGTCCTGGGCCTGGCGGGTCTCGGGCGCGCTTCAGGCTGGGCCTCTGCGCGCTCGCCAGTATCGCGGCTCCGGCCTCGACGCCTGGTCGCGGCTGGCAGAGTGGGAGGACGAGGCGCCGAGGGGCGAGGCGGGCTCGGCCCCGGTCGACAGCGAATCCGCCCGCATCCGGCTGGAGAAACTGCTCCAGGCCTCGGGCCTGGACGAGACCCGCCCGACCCAGTCCGACTACGCCGCCGAGGCCGCCTACGCCTTCTCGCCCCGCAACGAGGAGGGCAAGCCGCGCATGCTGCTGGCCGAAGCCGGCACCGGCACCGGCAAGACGCTCGGCTATCTGGCCCCCGCCTCGTTGTGGGCCGAGCGAAACCAGGGCGCCGCCTGGGTCTCGACCTACACCCGCGCCCTGCAGCGCCAGATCGACCGCGAAAGCGCCGCCCTGTGGCCCGACCCCGTCGAGCGCAAGAAGAAGACCGTCGTTCGCAAGGGCCGCGAGAACTACCTTTGCCTCTTGAACCTCCAGGACATGGTTCAGGCGGCACAGCTGGGCAACGGCGACCTGATCGGCCTGGCCCTGACCAGCCGCTGGGCGATGCACACGCGCGACGGCGACATGACCGGCGGCGACTTCCCCGGCTGGCTGCCCGGCCTGTTCGCGACCCCCGCGAGCACACAGGCCAGTGCGGGCAACCTCGTCGACCGGCGCGGCGAATGCGTCCACGCGGCCTGCCCCCACTACCGCACCTGCTTCGTCGAGAAGACGATCCGCGCCAGCCGCCGGGCCGATCTCGTCGTCGCCAACCATGCCCTGGTCATGACCCAGGCCGCCTTCGACGGCGCCCGCTCGGCGCGCGGCCTGAAACAGGACGGAGAGACCGCCGCCCTGAAACGCATCGTCTTCGACGAGGGCCACCACCTGTTCGACGCGGCGGACTCAGCCTTCTCGGCCTGCCTGTCGGGTCAGGAAGCGGCCGAACTGCGCCGCTGGATCCGGGGGCCCGAGGGGCGTGGCCGTCGCGGGCGGGGTCTGGAACAGCGGCTGGGCGACCTGTGCGCCGACAACGAGGCGGCGGCGAAGGCGCTTCAGGACGCCATCCGCGCCGCCGCCGCCCTGCCCGGCGAAGGCGTCTCCGGCCGGATCGCCCCGCCGTCGGGAGAGGTCAACCCGGTCGGGCCGATCGAACAGTTCCTGATGGCCGCGCTGGAGCAGATCCGCGCCCGCACGTCGGAGGCCGCCTCCTCGGCGTCGTCGGAGTTCGGCACGGAATGTTCGGTCCGCCCGGCGACCGAACCCCTGCTGGAGACCGCGCGCGGCGCCGCCCGCGCCATCGCGGCGGTCGAGGCGCCCTTGCTGGCCCTGGCCCGGCATCTGGAGGACATCCTCGACGACGAGGCGTCCGAGCTCGACGGCGCCTCGCGCGCCCGCATCGAAGGCGCTCTGCGCGGTCTGGACCGTCGCGCCCGCATGACCCTGCCAGGCTGGCGCTCGATGCTGGCGGCGCTGGAGGATGGCGGCGATGCGCCGGATCCCGACTTCGTCGACTGGCTGTCCGTCGAGACGGCGTTTGGCCGCATCCACGACGTGGCCCTGCGGCGTCACTGGATCGACCCGACCGTGCCTCTCGAAGCCGCCGTCATCCTGCCCGCCCACGGAGTCTTGGTTACGAGCGCGACCCTGTCCGATCCGATCGCCGAGGCGGCGGGCGGAGACCTGTTCGGCATGGCCCGGATGCGCACAGGCGCCGCGCGCCTGATCGAACCGGCGCGGACGCTGAAGGTCGAGAGCCCGTTCGACTACGCCTCCAACAGCCGGGTCATCGTCGTCAACGATGTGGCCAAGGACGATCCGCGCCAGACGGCGGCGGCCATGCGCGAACTGTTCCTTGCGGCGGGCGGCGGAGGCCTCGGCCTGTTCACCGCCATCCGCCGGTTGAAGGCGGTCTACGAACGCCTCGGCCCCGATCTGGCCAAGGCCCAGATCCCGCTCTACGCCCAGCACGTCGATCCGCTGGAAGTCGGCGCCCTGGTCGACATCTTCCGTGCCGAACAGGATAGCTGTCTGTTGGGTACGGACGCGGTGCGCGACGGGGTCGACGTGCCGGGTCGGTCGCTGCGTCTGCTCGCCTTCGACCGCGTGCCGTGGCCGCGTCCCGACCTGCTGCACAAGGCACGGCGCGAGAAGTTCGGGGCCAAGGGCTATGACGACGCCCTGGCCCGCGCCCGCATCGCCCAGGCGTTCGGACGGCTGATCCGCCGGGCGGACGACAAGGGCGTCTTCGTCATGCTCGACGCCGCCACCCCGACCCGCCTGTTCGCCGCCCTGCCGCCCGGGACCGAGGTGCAGCGGATGAGCCTGGTCGAGGCGATCGAGTTGACGCGAGCGTTCCTGACCTGACCCCCTCCCCGGCGCGGGCGGGTGAGGGGTCACACTGACGTGTCCAGTGAGCCTCAGCAGCACTCATTCCAGCCGCCGCACGACTCCTCATCCGTCAGCCTTCGGCTGCCACTTTCTCCCGCAGGGGGAGAAGGAAAGCGCTGTAGTTGGCAAAGGATCGCCGAAATCCCCCAACGATTCCAACGCCTCGATCTTTTGAGACCCCTTTTCCTTAACGCTCCCGCCAGCGGCCGCATACTCCGCCCATGCGCCCCCTCACCTCTATCCGAACGCTTCGGACGCTTCGGACGCTTCGGACGGTGTTTTCCAGTGCGGAGAGATCAGACCCGCTCGACGCACATGGCCACGCCCATGCCGCCGCCGATACACAGGGTCGCCAGACCCTTCTTCAGCCCCTCGCGCTTCAGCTCGTGCAGCAGGGTCGTCAGGATGCGCGCGCCCGAGGCCCCGATCGGATGGCCGATCGCGATGGCGCCGCCGTTGACGTTCACCTTGGCCGGGTCCAGCCCCAGTTCCTTGAGCACACACAGGCTCTGCGCCGCGAAGGCCTCGTTGGATTCGACGCGGTCCAGATCGGCCACGGTCCAGCCCGCCTTCTCCAGCGCCTTCTTCGACGCCGGGATCGGTCCCGTGCCCATGATCGCCGGATCGACGCCTGCGGTGGCCCAGGACCGGATGGTCGCCAGCGGCTCCAGGCCTCGCGCCTTGGCCTCACCGGCGGACATCAGCACCAGGGCCGCCGCGCCGTCGTTCAGACCGGACGCATTGGCCGCCGTCACCGACCCCTCCTTGTTGAAGGCCGGACGCAGCTTCGCCATCGACTCCAGGGTCGCGCCGTGACGGATGTATTCGTCCTTGTCGACGGTCACGTCGCCCTTCTTGCCGGGGATCACGACCGGCACGATCTCCTCGTCGAACTTGCCGGCCTTCTGCGCCGCCTCGGCCTTGTGCTGGCTGGCGAGGGCGAACTCATCCTGGGCCTCGCGGCTGATGTCGAACTTGGCGGCGATGTTCTCGGCCGTCTGGCCCATGTGATAGCCGTTGAAGGCGTCCCACAGACCGTCCTTGATCATGGTGTCGGTCAGGGCGATGTCGCCCATCTTCTGGCCACCGCGCAGATACTGGGCGTGGGGCGCCAGGCTCATGCTCTCCTGCCCGCCGGCCACGATGACCTTGGCGTCGCCCAGCGCGATCTGCTGATAGCCCAGCGCCACGGCGCGCAGGCCCGAGCCGCAGATCTGGTTCAGACTCCAGGCCGGGGTTTCTTTCGGAATACCCGCCCCCATCGAGGCCTGACGCGCCGGCCCCTGCCCCTGGGCCGCCTGCAGCACATGGCCCAGGATGACCTCGTCGACATCGGCCGGCGCGACGCCTGCCCGCTCCAGCGCCGCCTTGATGGCGATCTCGCCCAGCTTGGACGCGGGCAGGCTGGACAGACCGCCCAGGAAGGACCCGACCGGTGTGCGGGCGGCGGAGACGATGACGACGTCGGTCATGACATTATCCTTTATCGGGCCTCAACGGATGGGAGCTCCGTTAGGCCGCTGGAAACTTTGCGTGGCGTTTCTGCCGCATCCGCACGCTTTCGTCACCCGCCCTGGCCGCGTTCAGGTGAAAGTCATCCCACCACGCCACTATCCAGGGAACGACAGACGGAACTGCCGAGTTTGTGGGACCATGCTGAACACGCTGAAGCGCCACGCCCAACGCATCTGCACCCCGGATCAGATCGATCTGGAAGAGCATTACCAATCGCCCTCCGAACACACGGCCGACCTGGTCGTCCATGTCGTAGGCCTGACCCTGGCCGCCGTGGGCGGGATCGTCCTGGCCGTCCTCTCGGCCTTCTACGCCGGATTCGGCACGGTCTTCGCCACCGCGATCTACGCCCTGTGCCTGGTCGCCATGCTGACCTGTTCGACCGTCTACAATCTGACCCGCCCGTGCGCGGCCCGGCCGGTGCTGCGTCGCCTGGACGAGGCGGCGATCTTCCTGATGATCGCCGGGTCCTACACCCCCTTCACGACCCAGAGGTTCGAGGGTTGGTGGTCGATCGGCTTCACGCTCGTCGTCTGGACCATCGCCTTCGCCGGCGTCTTCGCCAAGCTGGTGGCCCCGCGCATCTCCGACGCCTTCTGGAGCGGGGTCTACGTCCTGTTCGGCTGGCTGGCCGTGCTGGCGCTGAAGCCGATGATCGACACCGTCCATCCGATCGCGCTCGGCCTTCTGGTGCTCGGCGGCCTGATCTACACGGCCGGCGTCTTCTTCTTCATCTCGCCCAGGCTGAAGTATCGCCGGGCGATCTGGCACGGGTTCGTCGTGGCCGGCGCGGGCGTCCACTGGGCCGCGATCCTCGTCGGTGTGGTGCTGGCCCCGAACATGGCCTGACACGAAAACGTCACCCCACTGGCGCGTCGCTTCGCGGTGCGGGATAACGGCCGCACGAGCGAGATCAGGAAAAGTTGCAGACTTTTCCGGTTCGATCTCGCGACCAACAAAGAATGCGAACAAGGACACCCAAGTGGCCGACAGCAATACACCGGGCGGAAAAACCAGGGACGGCGACGTGGTCGTCATCAAGAAGTACGCGAACCGCAGGCTCTACAACACCTCGACCTCGACCTACGTCACCCTCGACGATCTCGCCAAGATGGTCCGTGAAAACATCGACTTCGTGGTCTTCGACGCCAAGACGAACGAGGAACTGACCCGTCAGATCCTGACCCAGATCATCTTCGAGGAAGAAAGCCGGGGGCAGGCGCTGCTGCCCGTCCAGTTCCTGCGTCAGCTGATCGGCTTCTACGGCGGCCAGATGGAGGGCGTCCTGCCGTCCTATCTGGAGATGTCGCTCGAAAACTTCTCGCGCCAGCAGGAGCAGTTCCGCGACCAGATGACCAAGGTCCTCGGCGCGACCCCGGCGACGGGCATGATGGGCGCCGGCTTCATGGAAGCGGCGGCCAAGCAGAACATGGCCATGTTCCAGAACGCCATGAAGATGTTCCCCGCCTTCGCCTATGGCCGGAACGACGGCGAGGCCCACGCCCCGTCCTCGACCGCCGCCCCGACGCAGACCGCCCCCGCCGACCCGGCCCTAGACGAGATGCGCCGCCAGATGGACGAGATGCGCGCCCAGATCGATCGCATCGCAGGCGGACCCCAGGGCTCGTCCAAGCCGTGACCGAGAGCGTCCGCCCTGTCGGACCGATCGAGGGCCGCGACCGTCGCGCGGCCCAGAGGCGCGAGGTCGAACGCCGCGCCGGTTCGACCAGCCGCGAGCTGGTGCCGGTCGGCGAGGTGGTCGACGAGATCCCCGACCCGGCAACCCCTGCCGCCTCGACCCCTCCTGCCGATCCGGCGGCGGCCTTCGCGGCCCAGATGATGGGTCAGACCGGCCAGCGGCGCGGCCTCAAGGGCGGCCCGCCCGTGTTGGACGCGGCCCGCGCCACCTACCTCGGAGCCGAATATTCGGGCGAGAAGGACCGTCGCCCGCCCGCAGGCCTGATCAAGAAGACCGAACTCTAGCGACAGCAGAAAACTGGCCCGCCCCTTGCAGCCTGACCGGCGAACTTCCGCATTTCGGACGCCGCCATGACCCTCGCTCTCGCCGCCAAGACCTTCGACGTTCTCGTCGTCTCGCTGATCTTCGCGGCCCTCATCTAGGGCCTGACTCGGAAAAGTGTCAGCGGTTTTCCGTCAAGGTCAGGCCCCACGCATCAGGCGGGAAAGCCTCAGGCGCCGCCGCCGAAATCCAGGTCCTTGCGGGCCGATATGATGGTCACGATGAACCCGGCCAGCACGTCCAGCATGACCATGGTCACGACCAGGAAGAAGGTCGAGGTCGCAAAGCCCCGGATCAGCAGGAACTCGACCAGGCAGACCACGAACAGGATCATCGACAGGGCGTGATTGACGATCGCCACCTTCTGGCTCGACGTCGATTTCAGCAGTTCGAAGAACAGCAGGATCAGCGACAGGAACAGGATCAGGTCGCCGACCCCCACGTTCCAGCTCGCGCCCGACGCCATCGGGATCGAGAACATCGACTGGCGCAGCGCCTCATCCGCCGCGGCCATCCCGCCGCCGCCCAGGCCGGTCAGGACGACGATGTTGTAGAGGATCACCGGAATGACCAGCAGGGGCAGGGCGATCAGCATGGTCTGTGTCTCGCGATTGAACGGCCGAGCTTGTTAACGACGCTTACTCCGGTTCGCTCCATACGGCTACGGCGGTTCCCCACCGAGGCGAGCTAGAATTCGGTGATCGCCCCCGGTCGGCGCGACCGCGTCTTCAGCCACATCACGCCAAGAAGGTCGGAGAACGAGTTCTTCAGCCGCCCCCAGTTCGTATATTTCGACTGCCCCGTCTCGCGATGCCTGTGCCCGATCGGCAGATAGCGGTTCTCGTACCCCTCGCGGATCACCAGCGCCGGCAGATAGCGGTGGACGTGATCGAAATACGGCAGCCGCAGGAACACGTCCCGGCGGAAGGCCTTCAGTCCGCACCCCGTGTCGTCGGCGTCGTCTCCCAGCAGCCGCTTCCGGATCCGGTTGGCCCATCGCGAGGCCCACAGCTTGGCCTCGGAATCCTGTCGCTTCTGACGCACTCCCCCGACCAGGGCGACCTGCGGCGGCGCCGCGATCAGGGCGTCGGCCAGCTTCGGCGCATCGGACGGAGGGTTCTGGCCGTCGCCGTCCAGGGTCACCACAATCGGCGCCCGCGCCGCCAGGACGCCTGTCCGCACCGCACGGCTTTGGCCCGCATTGGTCGCATGGGCCAGCACCCTCAGCGTCGGCAGCTCGGCCATCAGGGCTCTCAGCTCGGCCAGGGTCTCGTCCCTGGAGGCGTCGTCGACGAAGATCATCTCGTGCGGCCGACCGCCGAAGGCCGCCGCGATCTCCCGCGCCAGCGGCACTGCGGCCCCGGACTCGTTGTGGACCGGCACGACGATGGAGATTTCTGGGGCTTCTGCGGTCTGCATCCCGGTTCTCTAGCCTCAAAACGCAGCATCGCGCCACGGCTGACGCCCGGCCAAATGCCGTGGTAGGAACCGTCTCATGACGCGCCCGAACCTGGATCGCCACATCGCCGGCTGGCGCGGCCCTTTGCTGGCGGCGCTCGTCGCCCTGATCGCCGGCCTGCCCAGCCTGTTGCTGCTGCCGCCGCTGGACCGGGACGAGAGCCGCTACGCCCAGGCGACCTCCCAGATGCTGGAGAGCGGCGACTATGTTGACATCCGCTTCCAGGACGACCCGCGCTGGAAGAAGCCCATCGGCATCTACTGGATGCAGGCCGCGGCCGTCGGCCTGACGTCCAAGGTCGAGAACCGCGACATCGCCCCCTACCGCATCCCGTCCCTGCTCGGCGCCATGCTGGCCGCCTGGGCCTGCGCCTGGGCGGGCGCCGCCCTGTTCGGCGCGCGGGCGGGCTTCCTCGGCGGCGCCATCCTGGGCGCGACCTTCCTGTTGTCGTCCGAGGCGGGCATCGCCAAGACCGACGCCATGCTCTGCGGCACGGTCACCCTGGCCATGGCCGGTCTGGCGCGGCTCTACATGGCGTCCCGCGTCGCGCCCCTGGTCAAGGGCGACCCGACCCAGCGGCCGTGGAAGCTGATGTTCTGGCTGGGCCTCGGCCTCTCCATACTAGTGAAGGGGCCGATCGGGCTTCTGGTCGTCATCCCCGGCCTTATCATGCTCTGCCTCTGGGATCGCCAGTGGGCCTGGCTGAAACGTCTCGGCTGGGGCTGGGGCGTGCCCCTGCTCGTCCTGATCGTGGGACCGTGGGCCATCGCCGTCACCATCGCCACCGACGGCGGTTTCTGGCGCGAAGCCATCGGCAACGATCTGGGCGGCAAGGTCACCGGCGCCGCTGAGAGCCATGGCGGATTCATCGGCATGTACGCGGTGATCGCGCCCCTTCTGCTCTTCCCCGCCACCCTGATGCTGCCCGCCGCCCTGTCGACGGGCTGGAGCCGCCGCGCCGAGCCGGCGATCCGGTTCTTGGTCTGCTGGCTGGTCCCCTGCTGGCTGATCTTCGAGATCGCCCCGACCAAGCTCGCCCACTACACCCTGCCCACCTTCGGCGCGATCGCCCTCCTGATGGCCGCCGCCCTGACCCGGCCGATCGGCAAGATCTCGCGCTGGACCGGAGCGGGTCTCGCCGTCTTCGCCGCCGTCCTGATCAGCGGCATCGCCGTCTACGGCCTGACCGTCTTCGGCACTTCGACAGCCCAGACCTGGGCCACGATCACCGTGGTCTGCGCCGTCATGGCCGCCCTGATCGGCGGGTTCCTGCTGCTGAATCGCGCCGCCATCACCGGTGTCCTGATCGCACTGGGCTTCGGCATCGTCGCCCATGCGGCCCTGGCCGGCACGATCCGCCAGCTGCGCCCCCTGTCCATCGCGCCGCGTCTCGAAGCCATGCTGGAGACCAACGGCCTGTCCCCCAGTCAGGGCCTGACCCCCGGCCCGGTCGCCATCACCACCTTCCACGAGCCCAGCGTCGTCTTCGTCACCGGCCGCGATACCCAGCTGACCGACGCCGCCGGCGCCGCCCGCGCCCTGGCCGAGGGCCGGCCCGCCATCGTCGAGGCCGGCGACGACGAGGCCTTCCGTCAGGCCACCGCCCAGACCGGCGTCCCCGGCCGCGCCGTCGGCGTCGTCACCGGACACAATTACTCCAGCGGCGACGACGTCCGCCTGACCGTCTACGCCCCGACAGGCGCCTCGGGCCAACAGGACGCCGCGCGGTGAGTCCTCGCCCGATCCAGATCGTCGAGGTCGGTCCCCGCGACGGCCTCCAGAACGAGAAGGCCATTCTCGATCCCGCCACCCGCGCCGAACTGGTCCTGCGTCTCGAGGCCGCTGGCGCCCGCCGCATCGAGGCCGTCAGCTTCGTCCACCCGAAACTGGTGCCCCAGATGGCCGGCGCCGAAGAGGTCATGGCCGCCCTGCCCGCCGCGTCCGGCCACAGCCGCATCGGGCTGGTTCTGAACGGCAAGGGCTATGACCGCGCACTCGGAACCGGGGTGGACGAGGTCAATGTCTCCCTCTCGGTCACCGACGGTTTTGGGCTCAAGAACCAGGGCCTGGCCGTCCGCGATCAGGTCGCCATGCTGGCCGATATCCTCGCCGGGCGACGCAACTCCGAAGGCGGGCAAGCGCCGGTCCCGAGCCTGTCGGCGGTCCTCAGCTGTGTCTGGGGCTGCCCCTTCGACGGCGAGGTCTCGGTTTCCCAGGTGACCGACCTCGTCGGCGAGCTCGCCGCCATGGGCGTGGCCGAAATCGGCCTGGCCGACACCATCGGCGTCGGCGACCCATGGAGCGTCACGCAAAAGATCGAGGCGGCGAAAGCCGTCGCCCCCGACGCGACCCTGCGCCTGCATTTTCACGACACCCGCAACACCGGCGTCGCCAATGCCTATGCGGCCGTGGAAGCCGGGATCGACGTCCTCGACGCCTCGGTCGGCGGCATCGGCGGCTGTCCCTTCGCCCCCGGCGCCACGGGCAATGTCGCGACCGAGGACCTAGTCTACATGCTGGAGCGCGCCGGCTATTCGACCGGTTACGACCTCGACGCCCTGATCGGAACCGCCCGCTGGATCGGCGACAAGATCGGTCGCCCCGCCCCCAGCGCCCTCAGCCGCGCCGGAGGCTGGCCGCGCCTCTAGAGGTTCAGCAGCGCCGGATCCCCGCCCTGGGCCGAGATATTGTTCGAGATCGCCTTTTCCGACGCATAGCGGATCAGGCTGTTGGGCCCGCCCGCCTTGGGACCCGTTCCCGACAGGCCCTCGCCGCCGAACGGCTGGACCCCGACCACGGCGCCGGTGACGCCCCGGTTGATATAGACATTGCCCGCCGGGACCAGGTCGATGACCTCCTCGGCGAAGGCCTCGATGCGCGAGTGGACGCCCAGCGTTAGGCCGTAGCCCCGCGCCGCCAGCTTGCCGGCCACCGTCTTCAGGTCCTTCGGGTCGTAACGATAGACGTGCAGGATCGGGCCGAAGACCTCGCGTTCCAGATAGTCCGGGGTCGGAATCTCGGCGATGGTCGGGGCGAACAGATCGCCGCGCTCGGACCCGTCCGGCATCATCGCCCGGGCGACGATCTTCGCATCCTTGTTCAGCCGCTCGACATGGGCCTCCAGCGCCTTGCGGCTCTCGGTATCGATCACCGGCCCGATGTCGGAGGCCGGGTCGGACGGATCGCCCAGCACCTGGGCCGCCAGCGCGCCCTTCAGGCCCTCGATCAGGCTGTCGGCCGAATCCTTGGGCGCATAGAGCACCCGCAGGGCCGAGCAGCGCTGGCCGGCCGATCCGAAGGCGGACGAAATCACGTCGTCGATGACCTGTTCGCGCAGGGCCGTGGTGTCCACGAACATGCCGTTCAGACCGCCCGTCTCGGCGATAAAGGGGATGATGGCGCCCGGCCGCGCGGCGATGGAGCGGTTGATCGCCGCCGCCGTGTCCGTGCCGCCGGTGAAGGCCACGCCGTCCACGCCCGGATGCGACACCAGGGACGCGCCCACCGTCTCGCCGCGCCCGGGGACTAGGGCGAGCAGGTCTGCGTCCAGCCCCGCCTTGTGATAGAGCCGCACGGCTTCCGCCGCGATCAGGGGCGTCTGTTCCGCCGGCTTGGCCAGCACCGCATTGCCTGCCGCCAGGGCCGCCGCGATCTGGCCGGTGAAGATGGCTAGCGGGAAGTTCCACGGGCTGATGCAGGCGAAGACGCCGCGTCCGTGCAGGACCAGCCGGTTGGTCTCGCCCACCGGCCCGTTCAGCACCTGCGGCCCGCCGAAATCCTTCTCGGCCAGCATGGCGTAGTAGCGGCAGAAGTCGGCGGCCTCGCGCACCTCGGCCACGCCGTCGTTCAGCGTCTTGCCCGCTTCCCGCGACAGCAGCGCCACCAGCCGGTCCATATCGGCTTCAAGCGCATCGGCCATGGCCCGCAGCACCGGCGCCCGGCGCGATCCGCCCGCACGGTCCCAGGCGATCTGGGCCTTGGCCGCCGCATCGGCCGCATTGTCGATGTCCTGCGTCGAGGCCTCCGACACATGCCCCAGCACCTGCGACCGGTCATAGGGATTGGTCACGTCCTGCGCGTTCGTCCCGGCCAGCAGCTTGCCGCCCACGATGGGTCCGGAGGTCAGCTTTTCGGCATCGACCTTCTGCAGGGCGGCGGCGTGCCGTTCACGATCGGCCTTCTGCGAATAGTCGCGGCCGAGCGAGTTCTGGCGGTCCATGTACATGTCCTTGGGCGTGGGGATCTTGGCGTGGCGGTGGGGTTGCGCCTCGACCGCGGCGATGGGGTCGGCGGCGACGGCCGAGGCGGGCACCCGCTCGTCCAGCAGGGCGTGGACGAAGGACGAATTGGCTCCGTTCTCCAGCAGGCGACGGACCAGATAGGGCAGCAGGTCCTCATGCCCGCCGACGGGGGCATAGGCGCGAACCGTGACGGGACCGAAGGTTTCGGCCGCCGCGTCGTACAGGGCCTCGCCCATGCCGTGCAGGCGCTGGAACTCGATCTTGACCCCGGCTTCCTTGGCCATGTCGTGCACGGCCGCCAGGGAGTGGGCGTTGTGGGTCGCGAACTGCGCGTACAGATGCGGCGCCGCGTCGATCATGGCCTGGGCGCAGACCAGATAGTTGAGGTCCGTCGCCGCCTTGGTCGTGAACACCGGATATTCGACCCGCCCCATGACCTGGGCGCGCTTGATCTCGGTGTCCCAGTAGGCGCCCTTGACCAGACGCACCATCAGCCGACGCTTCGAGGTCCGCGCCAGCTCGGCGACCCGCTTGATCACCTCGGGTCCGCGCTTCTGATAGGCCTGGACCGCGAGGCCCAGCCCCTTCCACTCGCCCAGCGACGGCTCGTGCGCCAACCGGTCCAGCAGCTTCAGCGACAGGGCCAGACGGTCGGCTTCTTCCGCGTCCATGGTGAAGTTGATGTCGGCGGCGGCCGCGATCTTCGCCAGTCGCAGGACGCGCGGATAGAGCTCGTCCCACACCCGGCCTTCGTGCGTCGCCTCGTAACGCGGCGACAGGGCCGAGAGCTTGACCGAGACGCCGTGGCCGACCTCGGGGCCCTGGCCCTTGGCGGTCTTGCCCACGGCGGTGATGGCGTCGGCGTAGATCTTCTCATAGCGTTCGGCGTCGGCGGCGGTCCGCGCGCCCTCGCCCAGCATGTCGAAGCTGCACAGCCAGCCCTCGCGGTTCGACCGCTTCAGCGCCGCCTCGATGGTGCGACCGACCACGAACTGCTCACCCATGATACGGACGGCGGCGGCCACGGCCTGGCGGATGACCGGTTCGCCCAGACGGCCGGCGACGCGGGTCAGGAAGCCCGGCAAATCGGTCTTGGCCTGCTCGTCCGCATCGACCAGCTTGCCCGTCAGCATCAGGCCCCAGGTCGAGGCGTTGACGAACAGGCTGTCGGATTGGCCCAGGTGGCTGGCCCAGTCGGCCGAGCCGATCTTCTCGGCGATCAGACGATCCCGCGTATCCTCGTCCGGCGTGCGCAACAGGGCCTCGGCCAGACACATAAGGGCCAGACCCTCGCGGGTGCCGAGCGAGAATTCCTGCAGGAAGCTCTCGACCACCCCCTGTTTCTTCTGGCTCTTCCGGGCATGCTCGACCAGTCGAACGGCCTCGTCCACCACGGCCTGACGCGCGGCGGCGTCCAGCGGCGAGGCGGCCAGCAGGGCCCGAACCGTTGAGGGTTCGTCGGCGAACTTGCCCTGATCCAAGGTGTCCCAGTCTTGAGACAGGACGGGAACGGAAGAGGCGGTGAGGGGCGTCATGGCTTCAGCGATCATCCTGTCCTGTATGAACTTGCCTATATGTCGGACCCATCCGAATGTGCATCGTATGATCGAGGCTCGGACCGACGATCCTTCGGAGTTTAGACCCTTTGGCCGTTGAAAATCTGGACGCCGTCGATCGCCGCATCCTGAACGCTCTTCAGGAGGACGGCCGGATCTCTAACGCGGAACTCGCCCGGCGTTGCAATCTCTCGCCCGCCGCCTGTTTTGAACGGGTCCGTCGTCTGCGTGATCGACAGGTCATCACTGGCTACGCGGCCCTGATTGATCCGGCCAAGGTCGGGCGCGGTCTGATGATCTTCGTCGAGGTCCTTCTGGACCGGACCACCGGCGACCAGTTCGAAGCCTTTGCGGAGATGGTCCGTCGCCAGCCCGAGGTGCTGGAATGCCATATGGTGGCTGGCGGGTTCGACTATCTGATCAAGGCGCGGGTGGGCGACATGGACGCCTATCGCATCTTTCTCGGCAACGTCCTGACCCGGATGCCGGGGGTGCGCGAGACCCGGACCTATGCCGTTCTCGAAGAGGTGAAGTCGACGACCGCTCTTCCGCTGTAGGAGGCGTCTCGCCTTCCTGCGAACAACGGGCTAAGTCTTTCGGCCCTGTCCCGGTGAGACCCGTCGCCCACCCATGCGCATCGTTCTGGCCACTGACGCCTGGGAGCCCCAGGTCAACGGCGTCGTCCGCACCCTAACCCGGACCGTCGCGGAATGCCGCGCCATGGGGCATGAGGTCGAGGTCATCGAACCCAGCCAGTTCCGCACCATCCCGGCGCCCACCTATCCCGAGATCAAACTGGCCCTGGGTGCGGAAGAGGAAATCCGCGAACGCCTGCGCGCCATCGAGCCGGACGCCGTCCACATCGCCACCGAAGGCCCGATCGGCATCGCCACCCGCCGCATCTGCGTGGAGTGGAAACTGCCCTTCACGACCAGCTACCATACGAAATTCCCCGAATACATTTCGGCCCGCTTCCCCGTCCCGGTCCAGGTCGGCTACGCCTACATGAAGTGGTTCCACAAACCGTCGGGCCGGCTGATGGTCGCCACCCCCACGCTCAAGAAGGAGCTGGAGGACCACGGCTTCAAGAACATCTCGCCCTGGACGCGCGGCGTCGACACCGATCAGTTCCGCCCCGACCTCGAACGCATCTTCGACGATTTCGGCGGCAAGGACTGGCCCCGCCCCTACTGGCTGAACGTCGGGCGGGTGGCTGTCGAAAAGAACATCGAGGCCTTCCTCGAGACCGATCTGCCGGGCACCAAGATCGTCGTCGGCGACGGCCCGGCCCGCGCCGAGCTGCAGGCCAAATACCCCGAGGCCAAATTCCTCGGTGCCAAATTCGGCGAGGATCTGGCCCGTTGCTTCCGCGACGCCGACGTCTTCGTCTTCCCCTCCTGGACCGACACCTTCGGCCTGGTGATCCTGGAGGCCATGGCCGCCGGCACCCCGGTCGCGGCCTATCCCGCCCATGGCCCCATCGACCTCGTCCCAGGCTCCAACGCCGGTGCCATCGACGAGGATCTGAGGACCGCCTGTCTAGAGGCGCTGAAGTGCGATCGCGACGCCACCCGCGCCTATGCCGAGAAGTTCAGCTGGCGCGCCTCGGCCGAACAGTTCGTCGAGAACCTCGAGCCCTATCCCGAGCCGGAGCGCGGCCGGTTCTGGCGTCGCCTGCGCCGCATCGCCCGCGTTCGGCGCAGAGCCGCCGCCTGACTTAACATCGGCGAGCCAGCCAGGCCGCTGTCTTCACTCGCTTTTTGAAGAATATCGGGCCGGATATCTAACACGGTCCGGGGCGGTGGTATGCTGTGCGCCGGTCTTTGACATCACAGCACCAGCACATCGCAAGCGAGACTCTGTAGACTCTATTTTAGGAGTCGCGCGCGCCCCGCCTCAGTCCGGCCGCGCCATCGGCGTCATGGCCGTCGCGATGGCGCGCTGCTGAACCAGTTCGGCTTCCGGCAGCGGCACCAGGCCGCGATCCTGAAGATAGCCGCCGCGTCCCACGGCCGCCTCGGACGTGAACTCGATCAGGAACTCCTGCAGGCCCGGCGTCACCCCGATGTGAGCCTTCTTCACATAGATGTAGAGGCTGCGGGCCAGCGGGTAGGAGCCGTTCGAGATATTCTCCGGGGTCGGATAGACGCCGTCGATGGTCTCGGCCTTCACCGTGTCCATGTTCTGTTCGAGGAACGAATAGCCGAACACGCCGAGCGAACCCGGCGTCCGCGTCAGGGTCTGCAGAATGGCGTTGTCGTTCTCGCCCGAGTCGACCCAGACGCCGTCCTCCCGCACCGTGTGGGCCAGGGCCTCGAACCGGTCCTCGTCCTGATCTTCGACGGCTGCGACGGCGGGGATCAGCTTGGCCCCCGGCGTCATGCCCAGTTCCAGGAAGGCGTCGCGCGTACCGGACGTCGGCGGCGGACCATAGACCTGGATCCGCTGGTTCGGCAGGGCCGGATTGATGTCCGACCATGCCCGGGCCGGGTTCAGCACGAAGGTCCCGTTCGGGCCGGGAACCTCCTTGGCCAGACCTTCGTAAAGGTCGTTCAGTTCGAAGTTGAAGCTGGCGCCGGTCCGGGCCGTGGCGACCACGATCCCGTCATAGCCGATCTTCAGCTCGACGATCTCGGTGACGCCGTTTTCGACGCATTTGTCGAACTCGGACTGTTTCATCGGCCGCGAGGCGTTGGCGATGTCCGGGGTCGAAGGGCCGACGCCCTGGCAGAAGGCCTGGATGCCGCCGCCCGTGCCGAGCGACTCGACGCGCGGCGGAGCGCCTTCGGGATTGTTGCGGCCGAAATTCTCGGCCACCCGCGTCGCGAACGGGAAGACGGTCGAGGATCCGGCGGCCCAGATGCCGTTGCGCTGCCCCCCGCCCTCACCGCAGGCGGACAGGCTCAGCGCCACGACGGCGGTTCCGGCGACGAGACGCAGACGGCGGGGCATAAAGGACGACATCGGACAGTCTCTCAGGCGACGCGAAGTTGCGACGCTTAAAGCAGACGTTTGCGCATGGCTTGTGACAGCATGTCGATCAGGGTCACCGCGATGACCACGACCACGACGATCGCCGACACATCGCGGAAGTCAAAAGCGTTCATCCGGTCGAACAGCACCTGGCCGATACCGCCAGCGCCGATCAAACCCAGCACGGTCGCCGATCGGCTGTTGGATTCGAAGCGGTAAAGCGCGAACGAGGTCCAGAGCGGGGCCACCTGCGGGATCACACCCCAGACGATCTCGTGCAGCTTGCTCGCCCCGGTGGCGCGCACCCCCTCGACCGGCCCCTTGTCGATCGACTCGACGGCCTCAGAGAACAGCTTGGCCAGCACGCCGGCCGTATTCAGGGCGATAGCCAGAACACCCGGCAGCGGCCCTAGGCCCACGGCGACCACGAACAGCAGGCCGATCACCAGATCGGGGATCGAGCGCAGCAGGTTCATCACCCAGCGAACCGGCGTGACCACCCACACGGGCGACACATTGCGTGCCGCCGCCAACCCCATCGGCACCGCCGCAAAAACGGCGATAAAGGTGCCCCAGAGCGCGATCTGGATCGTCTCCCACATCTTCTCGACGAAGATGCGCCAGTCGGTGAAGTCCGGCTGAAGCAGTTCCTTGGCGAAAATCTGGGTGCTGGTCGCGTTCGTAAAGAGCTTGGAGATGTTGCCCAGGTCGACATCGCCGACGCTGTAGATCAGCAGCAAAAGAACCCCGCCCCAGATCAGGACGTCCAGCGCCCAGGCCCCCAACGACTTCGAGGGAGGCTTGGGGATGGTTCCGGCTGGAAGAGCGTTGTCGGTCAAGGCTGGACCTCACGAAGCGCACGCAGGCGCTGCAGTTCGGCCTCGGCGGCGGTGACACCGGCGGCATCCCCCTTGTCGCGGGCTTCCTGCAGCTTCTGGTCGGCGACCATCTCGCGGATCGGGTTCAGATAGCTGTCATCGGCGACGCGGAACTGGGAATATTCCAGCCCGGCCAGCACCTGGCGCTGGCGATCGGCCTCGGCGCCCGTGCCCTGGCCGTAGGTCAGGAAGAAGCTGCGGATCTTTTCCTTGATCGCCGGATCCAGGTCGCCACGCACCAGAATGCCCGATTCCGGGATCGGCGGGGATTGCCAGATCTCAGTGATCTGGGCCGCGATGGCCGGGTTTTGGCGGTTCAGGAAGACGGTGTTCACGGTGTTCGATGTGGCCACGTCCACGACGCCCGTGGCGACGGCGAAGGCGTTGGCCTGGTGATTGGCCGACCGCACGGTGGCGAAGCACTGAGCCGGCACGATCCCGCGCGGATTGAACAGGAAGGCCATCGGAGCCAGCGTGCCCGAAGTCGACTGGGCGTCGCCGATGCCGAAATCGAACCGTTTGCCGCAGGCCAGGACCTGATCCAGCGTGATGCCCGAGCCGGTCTTCACCACCAGGGTCGAGCGATAGCTGTCCTGGCCTTCCTTGTTGACCGTGCGGGCGATCACCTCGGCGTCGGCGCGATCGATCGCCTCGACCGCCGGCTTGGCCGAGAACCAGGCCACCTGGGTCTGGTTGCCGCGCATGGCCTCCACCAGGACGGTGTAGTTCGAGCCGAAGAAGGGCTCGACCGGCACACCGATCGAGGCCGACATGTCTTCCAGCAGCGGCTGCCACAGCGGCCCGGCCGAGGCCTGGCCTTCCGCCGACAGGATCGAGAAGGTGATTGAAGACGGGGCGGCACCCGATTTGGCGTCATCACCACCGCCGCAAGCCGAAAGGCCCAGCAGGGCGGCCGCGGCGCCGATCATTCCGGCCCGACGAGTGAAGGAGGCGAAGCTCATGCCTTGGTTTCCCAGAACGCGTCCTCGAACTCGGGACCGTAGATGTCGATGAGGCGGGTCGTGTCCAGACCGGTCGACGGTCCGTCATAGACGACCTTTCCGGCCTTCAGGGCGATGACCCGGTCGCAATAGCGGATGGCGTAGTCGACCTGGTGCAGGGTGACGATGACCCCCAGGCCGTCGCGCTTGTTCAACTCGACCAGCAGTTCCATCACCTTGCGGGCGGAGACGGGGTCGAGCGAGGCGACGGGTTCGTCGGCCAGGATTCCCTTGGCGCCCTGGACCAGGGCCCGGGCGATGGCGCCGCGCTGCTGTTGACCGCCCGACAGGGTGTTGGCGCGTTGGGCCGCGTACTCGGCCACGCCGACGCGGTGCAGCGCCGCCATGGCCTTGGTCTTGTCTGCCGAAGGCCAGGCCCCGAACAGACCCTGCCAGCCCGGCAGACGGCCGAGCGCGCCCAGCATGACGTTGGAGAACAGGCTGAGGCGACCGACCAGATTGAACTGCTGGAAGATCATGCCCAGCTTCTGGCGCGCGGCGCGGACGGCGCCGGTGGTGCGGCCGTTCTTCTGGACGCAGGCCCCGAAGACATCGATCTGGCCCGCGCCTGCGTCGATGGACTGCATGCCGGTGATCGAACGCAGCAAGGTGGATTTGCCCGATCCCGACGGACCGATCAGGGCGACCATCTCTCCGACGGCGACGGACACCGAGACGCAGTCCAACGCCTTCCGGGCTCCGAAGGTCTTCGAGACGTCCTTGGCCATGACCATTCCAGTCACGACGGGGCCGGACGCGGCGCTGGCGGCGGATGAACTCATGAACTCGCTGTCGGCGGCTGACGAAACAGGCGCCGAATGACGCGAGAAGCGCGGTCCGGCAAGTCTTAATGCCATGTGCGGCGATGCGACGTCCAGCGCGACGGCTGATGCTCGCCCGATCAGCCCGCCTTTGCGGCCTGTTCGACCTTCTCGATATCGGCAGGCAAGGAGAGCGCCAGTCGCGACCGTTCCAGCGCCTCTCTCGCCAGAGACAGGGCCGCGATCGCCATCGGCCCGTCGTCGCGCGCCAGCTTGTGCAGCAGTTTCTGCAACCGAACCGCCACGGACACATCTCCGGCGCCGTAACGGGCCGGCGGGCCGAAGACGTCCGAGACCAGGTCCTGGTCATCGATCCCCGGTGCCCACAGGCGGGGATACCGGACCTCTACGGAGCCTTCGGAC
The DNA here is from genome assembly GCF_058681135.1 of Brevundimonas sp. FV1ye28. NCBI lineage: Bacteria > Pseudomonadati > Pseudomonadota > Alphaproteobacteria > Caulobacterales > Caulobacteraceae > Brevundimonas > Brevundimonas sp. FV1ye28. The sequence continues at coordinate 2,115,508 of NZ_CM178731.1, forward strand.
GCCATGGCCTCCCACTCATCGAGCGCCCGCACCGCGGCTCCCATGACCTGAATCGCCGTACCCGGATCATTGACGCCGGGCGACAAGGCCTTGGCGGCGATCTCGCCCAGCACGATAAGCCCGAACCGGGGATCCTGATCGAACGAGCGTTGGGACCCGATCGCGAAGGCCGATCGAAAATCATCGCAGCCGTCCCCGTCGCAGTCTTGCCGACTGATCGCGGCCACCGGATCTCCGCATCGGACGAAGGCGCCCGGCGAGGCCAGGATTTCGACGTGGCAATCCTGCGCCTCGGCCACATCCTGCAATCGGGCGGGATCGACGTTCTGCACATAGCCGGTGTGCTCGGCCAGGATTATGAAGCCCGCCTCGATCTGACCGGCTCGACCGCCGAGATGAGGCGCCCGCCGACGCTCCCTCAGGGCCGCACGCGCGTGGTCTTCCGCCAGATCGATCATGTGACCGACCCGCGCCAGACTGGAGAGCCGGTTGATCCAGGCCAGCAGCCGGAATGCTACCAGCCCGACCACGCCCAGACTGAACAGGAACAGGATCGCCCGCCCCTCCTGACCGTAATAGTGGGCGTTGACCGCCGTCACCGCGACGATCGCGTAGAGGAATGCGCCCACGAAGGTCGAAAGCGCCTTCTGAACCTCGCTGTCGCTCGTCACCAGGGCCGCCACCCGTGGGGTCGCCGCCTGGGACACCGCCGTATAGGCCGTCACCATCGCCCCTACCGAAAAGGTCGCCACACCCAGAAGACTGGAGGCGAGGATGGTCAGGATGGAGCCGACGGAATCTCCGCCCAACCGCTCGGCGACGGCATCCGGCACCCAGGGCGCGCCGATCACGGCCATCAGCGCCGCAGCTACGCCTGCAGCGGTATAGAGGCTCGCCCGAACCCACATTTGACGACGCAGCGTGCGCCACCAGAACAGCCAGCGGTTCATGAGATCTCCCAGTCGCGTCGGGACGAACGGGTCGCCAAGGCAAAGGTTGCCCCCTCGCTTCGTCCGTGCCCGGATATAGCCAGGCCCAGCAAGGGTTTGCCGGGCCATGCGACACAAAAAAACCTCTTTACATGACAGTCACGTGACCCTACATCCCCCGCTTCCGGCGGACCCCGTAGGTCTAACGTTGCGCTGCTAACGCCGGTCTGGGTTTAACAATTACAGGGGTTTACGTGAATTGCGCACGTATCCATTTCCCCTGGACCTGGTCCGCGAGCGGTCCCCTGAACGTCCAGTCGCACTCGTGCGACCGCGTTCGGTTTCCGTAGCGGCGCGCTGGTTCCAGGACAATCTAAAGGCTGACGTCTTCTATGCTGTGAAGGCCAACCCTTCACGTTGGGTCATCGAGGCCCTGAAGGACGCCGGCGTCAAAGGCTATGATGCGGCTTCGATCGCCGAGATCGAACTCGTGCGCTCCGTCGATCCCGACGCGCGCATCGCCTTCATGCATCCGGTGAAAAGCCGTTCGGCGATCACCAAGGCCTATTTCGACCATGGCGTCCGCACCTTCTCGCTCGACTGCGAGGAAGAGCTGCAGAAGATCCTCGACGCCACCGGCGGCGCGAGCGACCTGAACCTGCTCGTGCGGATGACGGTGTCCGCCGACGGCGCGGCCTATTCCCTGTCGGGCAAGTTCGGCGTCTCGCCGGACCAGGCCCCGGCGCTACTGCTGTCGGTTCGCCGGGCGGTCAAGGACGGCCTGATGGGCGTCTGCTTCCACGTCGGTTCGCAATGCATGCGTCCGACCGCCTATCAAGCCGCCATGGCCCAGGTCGGTCGCGCCATCTCGCGCGCCGGCGTCATCGTGGACATCGTCGATGTCGGCGGCGGCTTCCCCTCGGTCTATCCGGGCATGGTCCCGCCGGACATGAGCGAATACGCCGACGCCATCCATCGCGGCTTCAACGAGATGCCCGTGTCGGAAACGACCGAGCTCTGGTGCGAGCCGGGCCGTGCCCTGGTCGCCGAATCCTCGTCGGTCCTGTGCCGGGTGGACCTGCGCAAGGGCGACAGCCTGTATCTGAACGACGGTTCCTACGGCGCCCTGTTCGACGCGACCCACTCGCGCTGGCCCTTCCCGACCAAGCTGGTCCGCGATGGCGACAGCTCGGACGAACTCAAGGCGTTCCAGTTCTACGGACCGACCTGCGATTCGATCGACCACATGCCGGGTCCGTTCTGGCTGCCTGCCGACATCAAGGAAGGCGACTTCATCGAGATTGGCATGCTCGGCGCCTATGGCGTCGCCATGTCGACCGGCTTCAACGGCTACGGCGATCACGAGATCGCCATGGTCGAGGACGCCCCCATGGCCTCGCTCTACGGTCTGGCACCCCGCTCCATCCCGACCGTGCGCACCACGGCCGAAGAGCAGGCCCGCAAGGTCGTTCGCCTGAGCCGCCCCAAGGGCAAGGCCGGTCAGCGCAAGAAGGCGCGGCGCTGAACCACGATGTGAGGAGGCCGGGTGAGCTAGCTCGCCCGGTCACGCCTTTTGAAGAGTCCAAAGTCTCGTCCGCGACGCCGCCGTCTCTGGATCGGCGCATTGTATCGCAACCCTCTGTAGGCGGACCAACCTGCCAAGGCGCCCTGGTACAAGGCCACCAGGGCGTAGAGGATCAGAAGCGCGAAGAAGCAGACCAGAACCCAGGTCATCAGCCGCTCGGTCCAGGCCATGATGAAGGATCCGGTCTCGCGGACCATGGGTGGGTCCCAGAAGGGTATCTCGACCTCGCGGATGGTCAGATCGCCCTTCTCGTCGACCTCGCCAAAAGCCTTTTCGCCGATCCAATAGAACATCTGGCCCGCGCCGAATAATCCCGTGCCACCCAACAGGATGCTGAGCAACGCGGCCCTCTGTCCCGTTCGGCCATCGATCTTCTGCTGGTTCATCCTCTGCAGATCGGCCGCATAGTCTTCCAGACTGTCGATCGCCAGCGTCATCGACGCCTGCTTTCGACTGATGCCCCGCAGGTCTTCCAGCGTGGCGAAAACGGTCCGTTCGGTCTCGTACCGGAATGGGTTGTCGTGACGGAACCGCTCGTATTGATCGAAGGTCGCCAGTCTGGCCTGATTGATGGCGGTCTCGGACTTGTCGAACCGGTTGCCCGAAAGCGGCTCGCACTCCTGCAGAGCCCGCATCAGATCCGTCTTGGGCAGGGGCTGGCTGGCCGCCATGGCCTGGATCCGCTCGATGCGCGTCATGGTCTTGCGCTCATGCGCCCGCGCCAGAAACTCGTTGTGCAGCGCCAGGGCGTGGATCAGGAAGGCGTAGGGACAGGCGCCGATATAGTCGTTGCCCGCCTCCAGGCTGCGGCTCTTGGGCACATAGGTGATCATGGCCCGGTGGTTGGCGTATCGAACGAAGAAGCGATCGCTCGATAGGTCCTCGCCGTCCGGGTAGATCGGATCGATGCTGTCCAGGACCTCCGAGGTGTCCTGGTTCATGAAGTCGATGATGTTCTGATTGAATCCGGCCAGGAAAAGATACTCCAGGCAGTCGGTTCGCTCGGCCTCGAATGCGGGAACATGACGCCGGATCGGCGGGCTCAGGACGTGCTTCGGCGCGTCGTCTTCGCCTAGCGGATCGTCCAGCGCGATGGTCTGGAAACAGTCTCCTGCTCGCATGGCCGCCGCCAGATCCTCGGTCGTCGAGATCGGCAGCCACCGGGCATTCTCGGCGCTCTCATCTGCCCTCTCGTTGAACTCCGGATTGGCGCGGACGAAGGCGTCGCGGGCCAAGGCCTTCACGTAATCCCCCCGCTCGCAGACCCATCGCCAGTAGTCATGGTCCAGCAGGACGGTCGCGTCCTTTTGCCCCTCCACCGCATCCATCATCTCGGTCATGCGCGCGCCATAGGGCTCGTAGCAGTCGGGCTGAACCATCGCCTTTCGAGACGCCGCCGCGCCGACCCCCGGTTCGGGCGGCATCAGCCGATTGAAGAACCGCTTGTCGTGCAACATGAACATGAAGCGGGATCGCGGAGCCGCCAGTCCCGGAACCTCAATGAACGGAACCGGGTCCAGCAGGGCTTTCCTGAACTGGTCGGGCTCGATCGTCAGACGTCGATCGCAGGCCTTCGCAAGGCGATCGAACAGCACGCCGGCATCCTTCTCGAAGGCTGTCGCCACCAGCGGCCAGAACCCCTCGACCCTGGCGGCCCCGTCCGGCGCCTGGCCGATCCGGTGCTCGATCTTGATCGTGTCGAGCGGATCGATGCCGAGCCTCGGCTCGAAGACATCGACGTAGCGAGCCTTGCTGGCGCTCGCCCCCTCGAAGATGTCTTCGGCGAGGGTGTATTCCTTGGGCGCCGCCAGCTTCTGGAGCAGTGACAGAAAATACAGCGTCGACGGCTCATAGCCGGTCCGTCCCGGCTTCAGGTCCCCACCGTAATAGTGGCTGAAACTCAGGTGGTAGCTCAGGGCCCCGTCGTTGTGGGACAACCAGAACCGACGAAGCTTGACCATGCGGTCGCGGTTCAACCCGTCGGGCCTGGCCTCGAAACGCACACCCTCGGTCGTCCACGAGATCGAGTCCGGAACCTTGAACACCAACTCGTCATGCCGGCGGACCGCCTTGCGGGCCTCGTGCATATCCGCGAAATTCTCGGCTGTCGCGGCCAGCAGAAACTCCTGCACCTCGCCCTGGGTCTCGCGATCCGCGATGTCGTTCATCAGAGGATCGACCGCGTTGGCCAGCGCCAGCGAGGGTTTGTGTGACCGCTGCATTCTGGCGAAGACATCCGGTTCGACCCGGGCGCCTGGCGTCAGATCCAGGGCCGAGGCGACCTTGTCAGCCTCGATATACAGAGACAGCGTCCAGTAGATCGTTCCCGACCTGGACTTCTCATAGACACCGGCGTCTTCCCCCGTATCCCCCATCAGCCGCCCCCCGCCTGTCTTGCCAGATCCCTGAAACTTTCAAATCCATCCGTAGGCCGGCCCGCCTTCAGCCAGTTCAGCGCAGGCTGCATGTCGAGAAGGGGAACCGGAGCGGACCGCGCCGCCAGGGCTGCGATCTGACGCGAGGCCTGACCTCCCGAGGTTTCGGCCTCGCCCTTGAGCACGGAGATGCCAAAGAAGCTCTCCAGATGGTCGTGGAAAAGACCCGCATCCACAGACCCTCCCGGATAGTCGATGGCGGCGTAGATCAGGCGGTCGTCCGCATGCTGGTCTGCCGACAAGGCGGGCTGGACGTAGGGAAAATCGACCACGCGCGCACCGACCCGGGTCCAGATCGCCAGTCGATCGACCTGATCGAGACCCGAATGGGCGGTGTCCCGGGCATAGTCCTCTGCGGTCAGCCGAAGGGGATCGTTCTGCTCGATGAAGATGACCGGGGCGGCCCCTTCCGTGTCCAGCCCCAGGGCTCCGAGAGCCAGGATCCGCACGGCCTCCAGGGTGACGCGAAGCAGTCCTCGCCCGCGAGCGGCCTCCTCCACATAGACATAGTTCAGGGCGACCGAGGCCAGCGGCGCTCCAGGACGGTTCATGGCCGTCGCCAGAAAATTGGCCCCGGCCAGCAGACGTCCGTCCTCGTCCTCCAGCACGCAAACCAGTTCGCAATGCGTTCGGCCATAGGCGTGGCGGTGGGTGGCGTTCAACGCCAGGCAGGTCCGGAAACCAGCAAGGCCCTCGCGTTCGTCGGGCAGGACGAAGGCCCGGTCGTAGCCCTCGAAAAATCGCGTCAACACGGGCGAGGTCGGATCGCCGGAAGCGGCAACCCGGATCCCCGGGGGCAGGACCAACTCGAAATCCTGACACATGCGCGATCCAGCTTTCGGTGGCGTCATCCCTGGACTTTGCACGAGGTCTCGGGCCTCGCAAGTTCGCCCGTCGCCGTTACGGCAAGGCGGCCCGTTCCACCGGGATCAGTCCCCGCTGACCTCGCTCACGGCCCGCATCAGAGCCTCGACCACGCGCGCAGCCTCCGCCTCGGACCAGTCTCCGGGCTTCATGACAATGGCCTGGCGCAGGGTGTGCATGGCCTCGCGAACCTCATCGGGAGCCTGTGCGCCCGATACCATGCGCGCCGCCAGGCGCATGCGCTGCATGACGCCGTCCACGGCCGCGCGGTTGTCATCGAGCCAGCCCTGACCGGCTTCGGTCAGCGAGAAGACCCGCTTTCCGCCGCCCCCTTCATCCGTCCTGGCCTCGACCCCAGCAATCAGACCCTCGTCCGCCAGCATCGCCAGCGTCGGATAGACAATGCCCGGCGACGGCGCATAGGCCCCGCCGAACAGCGCCTCGATCGCCTTGATCAGGTCGTAGCCATGGCGCGGCTCCTGTTCGATCAGGGCGAGGGTTACGATACGCAGGTCGCCAGGACCGAAGATGCGCCGTCGGTGGCCGCCGTGACCGCCTGACATTCCGGCGCCGCCGAAGCGGCCGCGCCCTCCGTGTCCGCGCCCACGCCCCTCGCCTTCGGGCCCACAACGGTGGTGGTGATGGCCGTGCTTCGTCTTGTGATGTCCAAACATGTGATGTTCCTTTTCGTTCGTCATGTCTGAAAGATATATCGGCGATCCCTTTCGTCAAGTCCGCGATATATCTTTTATCGCGATCTTAGGAACGGTCGGCGCAGGTGAGGCTTTGATCGAGGACTGGAGCAAGGAGCCGACATGACAGACGCAAAGCCGGAAACCCCCGAAGCCGTGGAAGCCGAGGACATGGGCGAGCGCCCGGATCGGGGCCGAACGCCGGACGCCTTGACCGAAGCCCTGACCGGCAGCGGTATGGGATCGGACACCCGCGCGGGTTCGCTCCAGGGGGGTGCCGCCACCGGTTCGGACGACGACCCGGATCAGGCCGCGGTCGATCGAGACCTCGCCGAACGCGGCAAGCGCGACAAGTCCTAGCCGCACGACCCCCGACCGCCTTGCTGCCGCCCCACCGATGGGCCACGGTGGGCCAACGAACAGGTCTCAAGGACGACACGGGATGAAGCGTTTTCTGGCGGTTATCGCACTCGGGTGCGCGGCGGTGCTGCCCGCCGCGTGCGGCCCCGATACCGATACCCCCGCCGCCGAGATCCCGGCTCGGGTGGAAGGCTCGAGCGCCGCCGCTACGGGGCGTCCCCCGGCTCCGACGACCGGAGCAGTCGGATCAGGCCAGCCTGCCGCCCCCGGCGCTCCCGCTTTCGCCGTCCTCTATCCGGGCGCCGTTCTGGAGACTCCTGCGGTCACGGCCTCGGGGGCGTCCGGACCTGGCGGTCTTGCGACCTATACGACCGATGCCGACCCCGACGCGGTCATCGCCTTCCATCGCAGCAAAGCCGAGGCTGCGGGTCTGACGACCTCGATGGCCATGAACCAGGGTGACGCCCGCGCCTACGGGGCGACCAGCGCGGACGGCGACGCCAATCTCCAGGTTGTCGCCACCGCCACCGAAGACGACTCCACCTCGGTCCAGATCAGCTGGAGCGCCGGACGGTGATCCGGGCGGGCCTGGTCCTGGCCGTCGGCGCATTGGCGCTGCCGGCCGCTGCGCAACAGGCTGCCCCCGCGAGCTACCTCGACCACGCGGCGATCCAGGCCCTGGCCGACGCCGTGCCGCCTGCGCCCGCCGCGGGCTCAGCCCAGGATCAGGCCGACATCACCGCATCCGAACGCCTGCGTGTTCTGGAGAATGGCGACCGCTGGATGCTGGCGACCCGCCATGCGGAGCTGCGGCCGGCGCTCGGCCTCGCCCATTTCGACTGCGCCCTGGGTTTCCGCGTGACCTCGGAGGGCTCGCCTCGCCTCGTCTCGATCCTCGAGCGGATCCTGCACGACGCCAACGAGGCCGCAGAACTGGCCAAGGCCCGCGCCTTTCGCCCGCGTCCCGTGGGCGCCGACCCGGAACGCCCCGCCTGTCAGGTGGTCTCGGCCGCCGGTCGCGCCAGCCCATCATACCCCTCAGGCAGCGCGACGGTCGGTGCGGCCTATGGCGAGGTGATCGCCGCCCTCGCACCCGAGCGCGCCGCCGAAGCGAGCCGAACGGGTCACGAGATCGCGGTCAGCCGCATGGTCTGCGCCATGCACTATCCCTCCGATGTCACCGAGGGAGAAACCCTGGGCAAGGCCGTGTTCCAGCGGATCGCCGCCAGCGAGGCCTTCCAGGCCGATGCCGTCGTGGCTCGCGAAGAGATCGCCCGCGCGCGCTTCGCCGGCCTGACCAGTCCCGCCTGCGCCGCCGAACGCCTGGCGCTGGCGACGCCGCTCCCCTGAGGGCTCAGCTGGTCGGACGGGCCGACGCCAGCGCGCCGTAGAGCTCCGGACGCCGATCGCGGAAGAAGCCCCAGGCGGCGCGATACTGGGCGATATGGTCGAGGTCGAAGGTGTGGACCAGCGCGCCTTCCTCATCACCGTCGAACCGCTCGACCAGATCGCCGCGATGGTCCGAGATGAAGGAGTGGCCATAGAAGGTCTGGCCCGCCTCGGTCAGATGCTCATGGCCGATCCGGTTGGCGCCCACGACCGGCACCGCGTTGGACACCGCGTGCCCCTGCATCGCCCGTCGCCACGGCTCGGCGGTATGCAGGTCGGCGTCCTGGGGTTCGGTCCCGATGGCCGTCGGATAGAACAGCACCTCCGCGCCCTGTAGCATCATGGCCCGCGCGGCCTCGGGGAACCACTGGTCCCAGCAGATGCCGACGCCGATCCGACCGAAGCGCGTGTCCCAGACCTTGAAGCCCGTATCCCCCGGACGGAAATAGTATTTTTCCTGATAGCCGGGGCCGTCGGGGATGTGGCTCTTGCGATAGACGCCCAGCGGCGACCCATCGGCGTCCAGCATGACGACGGAGTTGAAATAGTGCGGCCCCTCCCGCTCGTAGATCGAGACCGGGATGGCGACGCCCAGATCTTTCGCGACCTCGGCCATGGCGATCACGGCCGGATGCTCGCGCCAGGGGTGGGCCGTGGCGAACCAGTGCTCCTCCTGCGTGACGCAGAAATAAGGTCCCTGGAACAACTCGGACGGCAGGATGACCTGCGCGCCCTTGGACGCCGCCTGACGCACCAGATCGACCGTCTTGTTGATATTGGCGTCCGTATCCTCGCCATAGGCGGTCTGCAAGGCGGCGACGGAGATCGTGCGGGCCATCAGGCGGGCTCCTGCTGGGAGATGCAGTGGAAGGATCCGCCGCCGGTCAGGATGTTCGTCGACGGCAGGAGGATGATCTCGCGATCCGGGAAGACCGTGGCCAACGCTTGGCGCGCCAAGTCTGCGGCCGCTTCGTGGCCATAGGTCGGCACGATGACGGCCCCGTTGGCGATCAGGAAGTTCATGTGGCTGGCCGGAATGGCCTCGCCATCCTCGTCCTGCAGCAGCCCAGGCGACGGAATCCTCACCACCCTGAACCCCGCCTCGCCCAGATCGCGGGCGCAGGCGTCATAAACCTCCGCATTCGGATCATCGACGCCGAAGGCGATCGGGCAGGCCACGACGCCCGGCGCCACGAACCGCGCCAGATTGTCGACATGGCCGTCGGTGTGATCGTTCAGCAGGCCCTCGCCCAGCCAGACGATCCGCCTGGCGCCCAAGGCCTCGCCCAACACCTCCAGCGCCTTCGCCTCGGTCCAGCCGGGGTTCCGGTTGGGATTCAAAAGGCACTGGCGGGTGGTCAGGATCACGCCCTCGCCGTCATGGTCCAGAGAGCCGCCCTCCATGACCGCATCGATGCGGGTCAGGGTCGTGCCGGAGCGCTCGCCGATCTGCTCGGCGACCGTCTCGTCGCCCTCCATCACATATTTCCCGCCCCAGCCGTTGAAGCGGAAAGCGGCGGCCGTTTTCGATCCCGGTCCGAAGATGGGCCCCGTGTCCCTCAGCCAGACGTCGCCGAAGGCCCCCGGAACCACCTCGACGTTCTGCACGCCCGCGAACCGCGCCTGGGCACCGGCCAGTTCGGCCTCGCTGCCGACCATCAGCCGCACCTGTTCGCGTCCCGGCCCGGCCAGCGCCAGGACCAAGGCCTCGATCTCGTCCTGAGCGGCCCGCATCAGATCGGGGCCCGCCCAGGGCTCCTCATGGCTCGGCCAGCCGACCCACATCGCCCGGTGCGGCGCCCATTCGGCGGGGATCGGCGAAACGGCCATGGACGGAGCACTCTTTCGGAAAACGCGGGGGACCGCGCCAGATAGCGACCCCCTCCCCCCACTTCAATGCCACGGGCTTGCGGCGGGTTCAGGACAAAGAAAAAGGGCGGCCCCACGAAGGGCCGCCCTGATCCATTTCAGTCTGGAACCAGGTTCTAGAACTTGGTGCCCAGGGTCAGCATCATCGTGCGCGGGGCGCCGAGGGCGCCGCTGCGGACTGCGCCGTTGCGGATCACGACGGCCGCGGTCGGATTCACGTCGATGTTGGTGGCGTTGTTACCGGTCGAGATGTTCCCGATGTACTCTTCGTCCAGCAGGTTGGTGACGTTGAACTGCACATAGGCGTCGCGGATGCCGAAGGTGTCGGTCAGGTCGTAGCGGCTGTCGAAGTCGACGACCGTGTAGGACGGGAAGACTTCGTCGTTGATGTCCGTCGAGAAACGGTCGTCGACGTACTTGCCTTGCAGGCCCACCGACCAGGCCTCGGTGACCTGCCAGTCAGCACGCAGGTTGAAGGTCCATTCCGGGGTCTCGACGATCTTCTTGCCCTTGGTCGGCAGGAAGGTCGTGCTCGAGAGGGCCAGGTCGTCCTGCACTTCCGAGTCGTTGTACGAAGCGGCAGCGTAGACCGAGAAGGCGTCCGTCACCAGCCACTCGACCGAGCCGTCGAAGCCCTGCTGCTTCACGGCGCCGAGGTTACGGTCGACAGAGAAGTTGAAGGTCGGCGAGTTCGGGTCGTTGTCGAAGGAGGAGACGATGCGGTTGTCGTAGTTGATGTACCAGACGGCGGCCGAAGCGATGATCCGCGACGAGGTGTAGCGATAGCCCAGGTCGTAGGAATCGGTGGTTTCCGGCTCGACCGTCGAGAAGTCCAGGCCGCCCGCAGTGTTGCGGAAGGGCTGGTACAGGTTGTCCGTCCGCGGCACCGAGATGCCCTGGGCGAAGGCGCCATAGATCGAGTGGTTGTCCAGGAAGCGGTAGCCGACGTTGATGGTCGGCAGGACGGCGTCGTACTTCAGTTCCTGCGAGTAGGGGCGGATATACTGGGTCGTACCGGTCGAGGCGAAGGTCACATTGCCGTTGGCCAGGGTCGAGGCGACAGCCTCGGTGGTGCAGCGGACGTTGGACGACGCGTTCTGCGAGAAGCAGAACTGGTTCAGTTCACGCGTGAAGAACGGCGCGCGGACACCCAGGGTCAGCGTCAGGGCGTCGTTGAGGAACTGACCACGGTATTCGGCCGAGACCTGGTTCAGCAGGGCGATCGAGAAGCGATCGCGTCCGCGCAGGAAGGAGCCGTCGCGACCGTTGATGCGCAGGTCTTCGTTGCCCCAGGTGTTCTCGCCGGCGAAGACCTCAGGCACCGAGCCGTCGGCGTTGTAGCGGGTCGCCTCGCTGGTCTGGCGGTGGCGGCCGTAGTCGTTGGTGTAGGACACGCGGACGCGGTGATCGTCGTTGATATCCCACAGCAGCGAAGAGATCACGCCGTAACGACGGGTGTTGGTGTTCGACGGGGTGTAGAGGCCGACGTTGTCGCAGCTGTCGCCGTCGCCGTTCAGGTCCACGCCGGTGTTCAGGATCGCAGCGGCGGCGCACTGGGCAGGCGAGGCGACCGTGGCGTTGTTGGTGGTGTTCTGGTCCAGACGGTCGTCACGCTCGCTGGTCAGGGTGTAACCGCCGCCGTTGGCGATCGTGTACTGGAACGAGGGGTCGATCGTCAGACGGATGTTGTCGGTCAGGCCGTAGCTGAACTGGCCGCGGATGTTGCCCGTGTTGGACGGGTTGATCCGGGTGCGGCTGTCATTGGTGCAGCTGCCGGTCGCGTTGCCGCCGAAATAGGTGATGATGTTGGACTGCGTCGCTTCGTTCTGGACCGTGCCGGCGACGCCGGTCGGACGGAAGCAGGCGATGTCGTTCTCGGGGCGCAGGCCGGCGTTGAACGAGGCCAGGGTGTTGAAGTTGTTGTAGAAGCTGTTGCGGTTTTCGTTCCAGTGGAAGGCCAGGCTGGCGAAGTCGCCGTCACCCAGGTCTTGGAACAGGCGCGCGTTGTACTGCTTCTTTTCGAGCGAGCCCGGGCCCTTGAACTTGTCGTAGTCCGTGTACGAACCGGCGATATAGGCGGTGGTGCCCCAAGGACCGAAAGCGCCCGTGTCGAAGCGGCCGAAGACGCGGCCGTAGTTGAAGCTGCCGATCGAGGTGTTGATCTGGGCGCCCATTTCTTCCAGCGGACGGCCGGTCGAGTAGGAGATGGTGCCGCCGTTGGCCGCAGCCGTCGGGCTGTCGGAGTCGGTCGAACCCTGGTTGACCGAGGCGCGCTCGATCAGTTCCGAGTCCAGCTGCTGGTTGGTGTAGGCGGCGTAGTTGCCGGTGTCGTTCAGCGGAATGCCGTCGAACGTCAGCGAGACGCGGTTGCCGTCGAAGCCGCGCAGGCGGATGTTGCCGCCCGAGTTGCCGTATGGGTCGGAGTTGGTGAAGTTCAGGCCAGGGACATTGTTCAGGATCTGGACGATCGACTGACCGGCCTGCTGACGGCTGATGTACTCTTGCGTGATGGTCGAACGGGTCTTGTCGACCGTCTGGGCGACCGTGGCGCCCGAGATGACCCGCGGGCCGCGCTGGCCGGTCACGACGACGGTGTCGACCACAGTGCCTTCAGCGGCGTCCGTACCCGAAGATTGAGCCGAGGCGGCGCCTGCGACGAGAATGCCGCCGACGAGGGCGGTGGTCGCCCAGAGCGCACGAGTGCGAATGTTCATTTTGTATCCCCAGATGGTGCAGGCCTATGGCCGGCGCGCGAGAGACGGCGGCCGAAGAGTGCCGCAATCGTCGAAATCTCGCCCCCTCTAGGGCCGGTCTCGGAACGATGGACGACAGTCGTGTGACAGCCGCGTGACAGCGCCCAGGGGTGGCCTATGCGCCACACTTCACCGCGTCTGAAGGACTCAGCGCCCCCAAACGGCCCGTAGCCGCGCGTCACGACCGCAGAACCGGGTGTATCCCCCGTACCGCACGGGATTCAGACGTGCGAAGTCCTGATGATAGGCCTCGGCCGGCCAGAACCGGGTCGCCGACCTCACCGGTGTGACGAACCGGGACGCGCCGATCACCTGAACCGCAGCGGCCCGCGAGGCATCCGCGATCGGCCGTTGGGCCGCCGTCGCAAACACCGCTGTCACATAGGCCTGCCCCTGGTCACAGAACTGTCCGTCGGGATCGGTCGGGTCGATCGTGCGCCAGAACCGATCCACCAGCTGGCGATAGCTGATGCGAGCGGGATCATAGGTAACCTGGACCGCCTCGACGTGGCCCGTGCCGCCGCGAACCACCCGGTCATAGGTCGGATTGGCCACCGTTCCGCCCGCGAAGCCCGACACCGCCGAGACGACGCCCGGCATGTGTTCGAAGTTCGATTCGACCGACCAGAAACAGCCGCCGGCGAACACCGCCGTCTCGCGCCTCCCGCTGTCCTGAACTGTCGGAGCCGCCGGCGCGCCTGTGGCGGCCTCCCCCTGTGAACAGGCGGCGATGCCGATGAGGGCCACAAGGGCGGAACGAGACAGAAGCGACATTGGGAGGCTCCGAACGCCGCTCGGGGATCACGGAACGGCTGACCAATCAGCTACGTCCCCCCGCTCCATTCGGATACAGGGATCGCCAAGAATTGTCCTGAAGACGCCCCGCCGCCCGCCTGCCGGCTTGGCGCTGTCTGCCTGCGGGCTCAGCAGCGTCTGCGGTTGGCGACGGCCTTGCTTTTGCAGTTCACGTCGGCGTCGGATCGGCGGCCCTGGCGGCTTCTGCGTCACCCGGCTGGGTTGCGGAACCGCGGGTCAGCGGGCGGCGGCGAACCTGCGGGCGAGGGCGCGGGCGGTGTGCTTGCGGGCGCGGGGCTCGTGGTAGTTGCCGTTGACCTGGGTGCGGTTGATGACGTGGGCCTTGAAGCGCAGGAACAGGTCGTCCTCGGGGGCCCTGGGCGCGGTCCAGAAGCCGTCGATGGGCTGCTGGTCGGTCAGGCCGTCGATGTCGAAGAAGGCCTCGCCCAGGACCTTGACCGGGGTGGAGAAGCCGAGCGCCGAGAGCGCCGCCGAGGAGTTGTTGACCACCATGCCCGAGGAGGCCCGGCACAGGGCCGCCAGGTTGCCGCCGTCGATGAAGTCGACCCGGTCTGCGATGCCGCGCTCGACCGCCAGGACGTGGGTCATGCGGGCCAGGTCGACCAGGCCCGGATCCAGCGGGTGGTTCTTGATCACCAGCCGCGCCTCGGCGGGGGCGTTCCGGGCGAAGGAGGTCAGGACCTCGGCCAGGAAGGCGGTGTTGTCGGCGTAGTGGGAGTAGCGCAGCAGCTGGGCGTCGCCCTCGCGCTGCAGGCAGGCCAGGAAGAAGGGGCCGCGCCGGCGGATCACGTCGGCGTCGCTCTCGGACTTGGAGCGGAAGGTCAGGCTCAGATAGCGCCGCACATGGCCCGCGAACTGGAGCCAGGGCGACTGGGTATAGGGATAGACGTAGCGGCGGAACACCAGCCGGCCGAACGGCTGCATGGCGTGATACAGGCTGATGTTGATGACGTGGTGCGGCAGGATCCGGCCCACGGACCGGGTCGGCAGCATCTCCGGGATCGGCGGGTCATAGGCGTCGCGATCGCGCGGCAGGCCGGACGAGGCGTTGACCCCGTTCTCCTCGACCGTGATCCAGTCCGGGCGGAAGTAGCCGTTTTCCAGCACCCAGATGCGCATGGGCGCATCGGGGTGGGCGGCTGACGCCGCACCGCTAACGCTCGCGCCGCGGGCGCTCGCTGCTTGAGCGGAAGGGTTGCCGGTATCGGAGGCAGCGGCCTTGGCCAGGGCTTCGGCGCGGAGGGCCTTGAGCTTGGTGGCCTGGGACAGGACGGCCTGATTGTAGGGGCCGCCTTCGCCGAAGACGATCAGGTCGGTCAGGCCCTGGTCCTGGACCATCTTGGCCAGGCGGGCGGGCCAGCGGCGCACGTCGCCGGTGTAGGGCTGGGCACCCGACCGGCGCCAGTAGGCGGCGTCGCCGGCGTTGAACAGCATGCGGGCCACCGACGCGCCCTCGGCCGTCAGCTGTTCGGCCAGGGCCCGGCCGAACGGGCCGAAGGGGGCGGTGACGATCAGGAAGCGGCGGCCGGCCAGCGACTGGCCCGGCGTGAAACGGGTCGCGCCCTGGACGACCGGCGCAAGAGGGGTCTGGGGCGCGGGATGGACCTGGACCGGAAGGGCGGTCGTCCGGGCCGCGCGCGCGGACGTCTCGCGCGAAGCGAGGTCGGCGGAGGCTTGCCTGGGGGTGATGCGGATGTCCGCCATGGTCAGGACCGGCTCACGCGAGGTCTTCGGAACGGGGATGATCGGCCGAGCGCCAGCACAGGGTCTGGCCGTCCGTTCCGCCCAGGTCCCGCAGGATCGGGAGGAAGGCGGTTCCAGCGCGGACCGGACGAGAGGCTCGGAGCTGTGACATGGGGGCCTTTGTCGCCGCCCCTGTCTCTCGGATCAACCGACTTGTCCAAAAAAGCGAGCGCCGTCGCTCCAGGTTCGCCAGACCGTTCAATCCCGTAGCGGGCCTCGGGACCGCCCCGACCGCCCTCTGGGCAGGCTGGAGCGAAGGCGCAGAAGCGGGACGGTTCGGAGGCGACCTTTTCGGGTTCGACGCCCTGAAACGCAAAACCGCCGGCCTCCTGGAGGGGAGAACCGGCGGCTCAGCATACGGATCGTGACGAGAGGCGTTGTGGGTCCGGCGGCCCGCGAAGGCCGTCCGACGCATCGACCCCTCGACGTCTTCTGGTCGGTCGGATCGGGCCCCGATCCCTTGCGGGACCGGGGCCTTTTCCGGACGTCTTAGAAGTTGATGCCGATGGTGGCGCGACGGTTCAGAGGCTCGCGAACGCCGTCGGCGGTCGGACGAGCCAGGTTGGTCTCACCCTTGCCGTCGAGAGCGATCACGCCGCCGGCGACGCCTTGGGCGACCAGGGCGTCAGCCACGGTGCGCGAGCGACGGTTCGACAGACCCACATTGTAGGCGGCCGAGCCGGAGGTGTCGGCGTAGCCGACGACCAGCACGCGGGTCGGGCGACCCGTCTTGGCGTAGTTCGCCGCCTGGGTGACCACCGAGCGGGCTTCGGCCGTCAGGTCCGAGCGATCCCAGTCGAAGTACACGATGAACTCACGCGCGACCGGAGCCGGAGCCGGCGGAGGCGGCGGGGGCGGCGGGGGCGGAGGAGGCGGCGGGGGCGGGGGCGGCGGGGGCGGAGGCGGCGGAGGCGCCGTCTCGCCGCCGAAGGCATAGCGCAGGCCCAGGGTCACGGTGTGGCTCTGGTCGTAGTCGCCTTCGAAGGTGCCGTAGTTGTTGGCGGCCAGGGTCGAGGTCGTGAAGGTGTCGAACTCGAAGTCGCCCGTCAGATAACGATACGTCAGGTCGATGTTGGCGCGCTCGCCGACGGCGTAGCTCAGGCCGGCGATGGCTTGAGCCGCGAACTTGGTCGAGGAGTCGTCAGCGGCGACGGAGACGCCGCGCTGGCCGCGGATCGTGCCCACGAACTCGGTGTTGACGCGGTTGACGCCGACGCCGAGGCCGACGAACGGACGCACGCCCCAGTACTCGCCGCCCAGGTCATAGATGACGTTGGCCATCAGGGTGGTCGATTCGACGTCGCCTTCCGGCGAGAAGCAAGGACCGGTGGCCGGGGTGAAGTTGCAGACGCCGGTCGGAACCGAGCCCGTCGAGTGACGGATGCGGCCGATGTCGCCCGAGCGGTAACCGCCCTCGAGCTCGACGCGCCAGTTCGGGTTGAACCGGTAGCCCAGACGCGCGAACGCGGCCCAGCCGTCGTTGGCTTCGATCTGCCAGTTCACGCCGTTGCCCGAAGCCTCGACGTTGTAGTTTTCGTTAGCGAAATGGTAGCCGGCGTCTACAGCGCCGTACCAGCCGTCCGGCTCAGCCGAAGCAGCACCAGCGGCGAAAAGCCCCGCGGCTGCGACGCTGGCGAGAAGTTTCAGCTTCATGTCAGTCCTCATAATTCGTTGAATGCCCAAAGGCCACGCTTACACGTGACGCTCACCGGGCCTAACTGCAGAGTTGGGCCCGGGTTCCTTATTTCGGTTCGCAATACGGCGACTGTGGCGCCGTTTCAACACATATCCCCCTCTTGGCGAACCCGTTTGGCCTGTTATCAGGGTGAACAGCGATAAGGGAGGCCTCTCAATGGCAATGCGGTTCGACGGCAAGGTGGCGATCGTGACGGGCGCGGGCGGAGGTCTCGGACGCGAGCACGCCCTGGCCCTGGCGGCGCGCGGGGCCAAGGTCGTGGTCAACGATCTTGGCGTGGCCCGGGACGGGGCCGGATCCTCGACCAGCCCGGCAGAGGCCGTCGTCGCCGAGATCATCGCGGCAGGCGGCGAGGCCATGGCCAACGGCGCCTCGGTCACCGACTACGAGGCCGTGAAGGCGATGGTGGCCGAGGCCGTCGCGAAGTGGGGGTCGGTCGATATCCTGGTCAACAACGCCGGGGTGCTGCGCGACAAGTCTTTCGCGAAGATGGAGGTCGAGGATTTCCAGTTCGTCGTCGACGTCCATTTGATGGGGGCCGTGAACTGCACCAAGGCGGTCTGGGACGGGATGCGCGAGCGTAACTACGGGCGGATCGTCATGACCACCTCGTCGTCGGGCCTCTACGGCAACTTCGGCCAAGCCAACTACGGCGCGGCCAAGATGGCGCTGGTGGGCTTCATGCAGACCCTGGCCATCGAGGGGGCCAAGAACGACATCCGGGTCAACTGCCTGGCGCCCACGGCCCATACGCGCATGACCGAGGATCTGGGCGCGGCCCTGCCGCTGGAGGCCCTGGGGCCTGAACTGGTGACGCCGGGCCTTCTGTATCTGGTCAGCCAGGACGCGCCGACGCGCTGCATCCTCGGCGCCGGCGCCGGCGGCTTCGAGCGCGCCTACGTCACCCTGACCCAAGGCGTCCGCATCGTCGGCGACGACGCGCCGGAACAGGTGCAGGCCCAGTTCGAGGCCATCTCGGACCGCACGGGCGAGATCGTGCCGGAGATGGGCGCCGCCCAGGGCATGATCGAACTGAACAAGGCCCAGAACGCGCATTCCTGACGTCGCCTACCGCTCGGCTCGCGGAGCCTCGCTGCTTGAGGCGAGGTTCCCGGGCTTGCCTTGACGCGGCGGCAGGCGCGTAAGTTCAGACCCATCCGCTGAACCGGCCGACAGAAGCCGGGAGCGATCCCCGAGGAAACCCCGGCGCTCAAGCAGCGAGGCTCCGCGAGCCGAGCGGTAGCGCCCTGAAAGAAAGAGCATCCCGATGCGTGAAGCCGTCATCGTCTCGACCGCCAGAACTCCGATCGGGCGCGCCTATCGTGGCGCCTTCAACGACACCCAGCCCCAGCAACTCGGTGCCCATGCCGTGAAGCACGCGGTCGCCCGCGCCGGCATCGATCCGGCCGAGATCGAGGACGTCGTCATGGGCGCGGCCCTGCAACAGGGCGGGACCGGTACCAATGTCGCGCGCCAGATCGCCCTGGCGGCCGGCCTGCCTGCCTCGGTCGCCGGCATGACCATCGACCGCCAGTGCGCCTCGGGCCTGATGGGTATCGCCACGGCAGCGAAACAGGTGGTGTTCGACCAGCAGAAGGTCGCCGTCGGCGGCGGTCTGGAATCGATCTCCCTGGTCCAGAACCAGCACATGAACCTGTACCGGATGAAGGACGAGGAGCTGCTGAAGCTCTCGCCCCACATCTATATGTCGATGCTGGAGACGGCCGAGGTCGTCGCCCGCCGCTACAACATCTCGCGCGACCGCCAGGACGAGTACGCCCTGCAATCCCAGCAGCGCACCGCCGCCGCCCAGGAGGCCGGTCGTTTCGACGCCGAGATCGTGCCGATGACCACCACCATGCAGGTCATGGACAAGGCGACCGGCCAGGCCTCGGCCAAGGAGGTGACCCTGTCCAAGGACGAGGGCAACCGCGCCGACACGACGCTGGAAGGCCTGAAGGGTCTCAAGCCCGTCTTCGGCGGCGGCGAGGAGATCCAGCAGGGCGAATTCATCACCGCCGGCAATGCGTCCCAGCTGTCGGACGGCGCCTCGGCCTCGGTCATCATGGAGGCCGGCGAGGCGGTGCGTCACGGCCTGCAACCCCTCGGCGCCTATCGCGGCATGGTCGTGGCCGGTTGCGAGCCCGACGAGATGGGCATCGGCCCGGTCTATGCCGTGCCCAAGCTGCTGAAGCGCCACGGCCTGACCATGGACGACATCGGCATCTGGGAACTGAACGAGGCCTTCGCTGTCCAGGTCCTGTACTGCGCCGACACCCTGGGCATTCCGATGGACCGGCTGAACGTCTCGGGCGGCGCCATCTCGATCGGCCACCCCTATGGCATGTCGGGCGCCCGGATGACCGGCCACGTCCTGATCGAAGGCAAGCGTCGCGGCGCCAAATACGGCGTGGTGACCATGTGCATCGGCGGCGGCCAAGGCGCGGCCGGCCTGTTCGAGATCTTCTGATCCGGTCGGCGTCGAGGGTCAGTGATCCTCGACGCCGTACTGCTCCCGCAGATAGGCGCGCCATTTCGCCCGCAGGGCGGCGGGCCGGGCCGGATAGCGTTCGTCCAGCACCTCGGCGACCAGTACCCGGTCGGTCCGGAACATGCGGAAGTCGTCGCGGGTCTCGCACCAGGCGATGACGATGCGGGTCGCCTCGCGATAGGCGACCTGGAACGGCCAGATGGTCCGGCGGCTCTCCACCTCCTTCTCGTCCTTGTAGTGGAGAGCGACCTTGCGGGCGGCGTGGATGGCCCCGCGCATGGCGGCCATGTCGATGGTCTCGGGCAGGACGTCCCAGCTCTTGGGCGCCCCCAGCGCCGGCTCCAGCACTACCGGGCGCAGCCGCTCGGGCACCGTCGCCGCGATCTTGGCGATCAGGTCACGCGCGGCGCGGGCCAGGGCCGGGTCTCCCCTGCCCGCCACCCACTGGGCGCCCAGAACCGCGGCCTCGACCTCGTCGGAGGTCAGCATCAGGGGCGGCATGTCGAAGCCTGAATCGAGCACATAGCCGATGCCCGCCTCGCCCCGGACCGGAACGCGCTGGGCCATCAGGGCGGCGATGTCGCGATAGACGCTGCGTTTGGATGTCTCCAGCTCGACTGCGATAGACTCCGCCGTCACCGGCTGGGAGCTGCGTCGCAGAAGCTGGACGATCTGGAAAAGCCGGTCTGCGCGTCTCATTAGATTCCTTAGTGCGCTATCGCTCCCGACGCGGTCGGTCGCTGCTTGAGCGCGGGCTTGCGTTCGCTCCCGACGCGGTCGGTCGCCGCTTGACCGACCCCTACCGGGCGACTGCTGACAGCATGCTGGCAGCAGGGTGGCGGTAGTCAATCTCTTAGGGCCGCGGCAGATCGCCGAGGCGGATGGGAGAGATCGATATGCTGACGCTGTTTCACGCCCCGCAATCGCGTTCGTCGCGCCTGGTCTGGCTGATCGAGGAACTCGGCGCCGACTGCCGGATCGAGTATTGCGACATCCGCCACATGATGGACGGGACCGGCGCGCCCGATCCGAAGAACCCGCACCCGGACGGCAAGGTCCCGGCCCTGATCCACGACGGCTCCCTGATCACGGAATCCGCGGCGGTGGCCCTTTATCTGACTGACCGGCATCCTGAGGCGGGGCTGGGCTTCCCGCAGACTTCGCCCCATCACGGGCCGCTGCTGACCTGGATCTGCTGGGCCGCCGGCGAGATGGAGCCGGCGATGTGGGGCAAGCTCACAGGCCAGACCGAACGCGATCCCTTCGCCCTGGAACGCTACGAGGCCGCCATGGCGCGCATTCTCGAGGCCCTCTGGGTCGGGCCCTACCTGATGGGCGAACGGTTCACCGTGGCCGACGTCATGATCGGGGCTTCGATGGCCTGGGGTCGCGAGCATCTGCCCGACAGTCCGCTGATCGACGACTATCTGGCGCGCATCCAGTCTCGCCCGGCGCACCAGCGTGCGCTGGCGCGTGACGGCGCGGTGGTCAGCAGCGCAGCGGCCTAGAGCCTGTGAATCAGGCTCCAGAAATCATGCTCTAAGCCGCCGCCACCATCTTCTCGACCTCGCTGACGAGATCGCGCAGGTGGACGGGCTTGGACAGGACCTTGGCCTGGGGGCTGGCCTGGGCGGCCGACAGGGCGACGGCGGCGAAGCCCGTGATGAACATGATGCGCAGGCCCGGCTGACGAGCGGCGGCCACGCGCGCCACCTCGATGCCGTCCGCGCCAGGCATGACGATGTCGGTCAGCAGAAGGTCGTAGGGGCCGTGTTCGAGGGCGTCGATGGCGTCGTCGCCGTTCTCGCAGTCGATCACCTGGTGGCCGGCCCGTTCGAGGGCGCGGGTCAGAAAGCCTCGCAGCGATGCGTCGTCTTCGGCCAGCAGAATGCGCGCCATGCGTGGAGGTCCCCCGTTTCGAATGCCCAAGCTAACCCCCGAACGGTAAACCGGCGATGAAATTCCCCACTCGGGCGCGCGGACGCCGGGGATGGGGCGGTGGAAAACTCGCCGGCGAGGCCCTATGCGGGGCTCATGACGCCGCCCTTCGACGCCAGCCCGTTCGCCACCGACCCCCTGACCACCTTCACCGTCACGTCGGCGCATGGACAGGCAGGAGCGCTGGTGTTCGCCTCGCCCCATTCGGGCCTGTGGCGGCCGGCGGACATGGGAGAAGCCGCGGGCCTGAGCCTGTCGGTCCTGCGCAGCGCCGAGGACGTGGCGGTGGATCGATTGATCGCGGGCGGCCCGCCCCGGGGAGTGCCGGTCATCGCGGGCCAGATATCGCGCGCCTATGTCGACCTGAACCGCTCCCCGACCGAACTCGACCCGGCCCTGGTGGATGGAGAGATCGAGGCCTCGCCGACGGCCAGGGTGACGGCCGGCTTCGGCGTGATCCCCCGGCGGGCCGGCGACGGCACGCCGCTGTACGAGCGACGCCTGTCCCGCGAGGAGGCCCAAACCAGGCTGGCGCGGGTCCACGGCCCCTATCACAGCGCACTCGGGGCCTTGATGCAGGGGGCGCATGATCGTCACGGGTGCGCGGTCTTGATCGACTGGCACTCCATGCCCTCTCGCGCGACGGGCGGCGGCAAGGGCCGACGCGGCGTTGATGTGGTGTTGGGTGACCGACATGGCACCGCCTGCCACGGAACGACGACGCGCCGGGTGCGCGCCCTGTTTGAGGCGCAGGGCTGGCGCGTGGGTCTGAATGCGCCCTACGCAGGCGGCTATTCCACCACGCATTGGGGACGGCCCGATGAGGGGTTCCAGGCGGTGCAGGTCGAGCTGAACCGGGCGCTTTATCTGAACGAGGAGACGCTGGAGCCGTCGGCCGATTACGATCGGGTGGCCAGGGCGCTGGATCGGGTCATCGTCGGCCTGGCTGCGGAGGCCTGGTCGCACTGAGCCCGACAGGCCGGCGCTGAGGTTCAGAACGAAAAAACGCCGCGCCCGAAGGCGCGGCATAAAAGTCTATAGGGAGGAAACGCCCAGGAAGGGCAAGACGCCCGGAGGCGTCGAAGGTCAATCTAGGTTGCGGTGCACAACGCGTCAAGCAGGCTTTTATGATCAATGATCACGCTCTGTTACCGCTCGCATCCACCACCCAGCCTTGTTGTAACCGCTTTCAGAACACGTTTCGTGCGCGATCCGGTCACGGACGGAATGCTGCACTGCGAAATAGTCAAGCTGGTCGGTTACGTTCGTCGTCGAGCAGCCGTCGGGCGGTCCGGATCGCCCGCGCGGCCGGCGAGCCCGACTGGCGCCATACCAGAAGCGAGAAGGCCGAGACCACACCGGCGCACAGCCACACCGGACCGAACAGCCACGACGCGGCGGCCAGGGCGAAATAATAGCCGCGAACACCCTGGCTGAAGGCCGCCAGCGCGGGATTCAGAACCTGCGCCGTCGCCTCGCCGAAGGCGACCTTGTCCGCGTCGGTATGGATCTCCGGCGCCGCTCCGATCAGGGCGAGGGTGTAGTTCATCTGGCGGATCGACCAGATGAAATCGAGCAGGCCGCGCGCCAGACACAGGAGCACCAAACCGAGCTTGGCCTCCAGCAGCCGGACCGGAACGGCCTCGGCCCCGACGGCCGCGAAGCCTCGCAGCGCCTGATCGCCGCCGAACAGGATGCCCGCCACGCCGGCGATCAACAGCAGGTTGGACGAGGCGAAGAAGGAACCCGAGTTGATGGAATGGCCCAGCAGCTGGCTGTCCAGCAGACGCAACTCCCGATGCGTCATGGCCGTCATCCAGGCGTGCCGGACGGTCAGCATGTCGGTGTTGAGCGAACCGCTGCGGTGGGCGAGCAGTTTCAGCAGCGGGTCGTAGCCCAGCCAGCACAGCAGGAAGAGGCTGAGACCCAACCAGTCCAACGTGTTCATCGACGCCTGCCTCCTTACCGCCGTCAGACTTCGTCCGGGCCGTTCCGCTTGCCGTTCTCGCTCAGGGGGCTTATCACGCCCAGCCTTCTTTCGCAGATGCACAACGCGAGCAGACCATGAACATCGACGCCATTCCCGTCGGTCCTAACCCGCCCTGGGACCTGAACGTGATCATCGAGATCCCGCAAGGGGGCCTGCCGGTGAAATATGAGATGGACAAGGCGTCCGGCGCCCTGTTCGTCGACCGCTTCCTGCACACCGCAATGTACTATCCGGGGAACTACGGCTTCGTGCCCCATACGCTGTCGGACGACGGCGACCCGTGCGACGTGATCGTGCTGAACCCGACGCCCGTAGTGCCGGGGTGCATCATCCGCTCGCGTCCCATCGGCGTGCTCAAGATGGTGGACGAGGCCGGCGGCGACGAGAAGATCCTCGCGGTGCCCGTCGACAAGCTGAACCCCTACTACACCGAGATCGCCAGCTACCGGCAGCTGCCGGCCATTCTGGTCGAGCAGATCGAGCACTTCTTCACCCGGTACAAGGACCTGGAGAAGGGCAAGTCGGTCACGGTCAACGGCTGGGGCGACGCCGGCGAGGCGGCGGAAATGATCGCCAAGGGCATGAAGGCCTATGAGGAGGCCCAGAAGGCCAAGGCCGGCAAGGCGGCCAACGCCGCCTGACCCAGGCGTCCCGCAGCGAGGCGGGACGTTGAGAACAAAAATCTTCCTGGCGCCCGGTTTCACCGTGGCGCGGGGCTTTGCGGGCCGTTTCAGGCCCTGTGTCTGCCCAGGTCGGTGGCTGATGTAGGATGCTCCCTGGGTCCCGAGCCGTGCCTTGGGTTCGATTTCGTCCGTTTCGTCCGTTTTGTCCGCTGTTTTCGTCCGGACGAACCGGACGAAGGCCTCCGGCTCCCGCTTCCGATTGCAGGCGCCGTCGTCGACCCCATATGGCGGGGATGGCAACACTCTCTGTTCTCGATCTCGCCCCGGTGCCCGACGGCTCCGAAGTCTCCCAGGCCCTGGCGAACACCATCGACCTGGCCCGACACGCCGAGCGGCTCGGCTACAATCGGTACTGGCTGGCCGAGCATCACAACATGGCGGGCATCGCCTCGGCGGCGACCTCGGTCGTGATCGGCGCCGTGGCCGGGGCGACGAAGACGATCCGCGTCGGCGCCGGCGGCGTCATGCTGCCCAACCACGCGCCCCTGGTCATCGCCGAGCAGTTCGGGACCCTCAACGCCCTCTATCCCGGCCGGATCGACCTGGGCCTCGGCCGCGCACCCGGCTCGGATCAGGCGACGGCCCGCGCCCTCCGGCGCACGCTTCAAGGCGACGTCGACGCCTTCCCGCAGGACGTGATGGAGCTGATGGCCTGGTTCGAGCCGGCCTCGGAGGACCAGCGCATCCGCGCCAACCCCGGCGAGGGTCAGGACGTTCCGATCTGGATCCTGGGGTCTTCGACCTTCGGCGCCCAGCTGGCGGCCCATCTGGGCCTCCCCTACGCCTTCGCCAGCCATTTCGCGCCGTCGGAGATGATGTCGGCGATCCGCATCTACCGCGAGACCTTCCGCCCCTCCGAGCGCCTTCAGAAGCCCCATGTCATGCTCGGCTTCAACGTCTTCGCCGCCGAGACGGACGAGGCCGCGCGGCTGTTGTTCTCCTCGGTCCAGCAGGCCTTCGTGAACCTGCGTACCGGTCGCCCCGGCAAGCTGCCTCCGCCGAAGCCCGGCTATGCCGAGAGCCTCGGCGAGGGTGAGCGCGCCATGATCGGCCAGGCCCTGGCCTGTTCCGCCGTCGGCTCGCCCTCGACGGTGCGGGCCGCCCTCGACGACTTCGTGGCGCGCACGGGCGCGGATGAACTGATGATCACCAGCCAGATCTGGGACCACGACGCACGCGTGCGGTCTCTGGAACTGCTGTCGGAGGCGATGGCGGACGGACGCGTCGCCGCCTGATCAGGCCGGCTTGGGCGTGCGGGGCTTTCGGGGCTTGCGCGTCGGCTTGGGCTTGGGCGCCTCTGCGATCGGGACGACCGGCTCTGTCTGCGGCTCCGCGAGGGGCAGGGCGTCCGAGGGCGCGGTCAGCTTGAGCTTGGCCGCCTCGCGCCACGACAGCAGGTCCTGCAGCTCGCGCCAGTCGACGCCCAGCCGGATGGCGGTTTCCAGGTCGTCGCCCGGATTGCCCGGCTCGCGACCGGCGAGACGGGCCTTCAGGTGACGGCAGGTGGCCAGAAGGTTCGAGGCGGCCTTGAGCTCGGTCGGGGCGCCCGGATAGCGCCCCAGGTCTTCCAGCGTCGCGTAACGCCAGCCCGCCTCGGGCGGCATCTCCAAGATCATCGCCCAGCGCGTCTCGGCGTCCAGATTTTCGCCCAGATAGATCCAGCCGTCGGCTTGGGGGCCTCTGCGATAGTGGCCCGGCTCGGTCGGCAGGCCGTATTCGCCATAGACCTTGAACGCCAGCTTCTCGACCTTGGCCATGACGGGCAGGGTCGCCATCGACGCCTGTCCCGCCCGCTCCCACAGGTCGGCGGCGACCGCCACCTCCGAACGCCCGCCGCCAAAGCGACGACGCCCGGAAAGCAGTTCCCGCCACATGCCTGAGGCCCTAGTTGTTCAGCGTATTTGTGACCGAGACGTCGTAGACCACACGGGTCACCTGCTGGACGAACTCGAAGAACTTGCGCACCTCGGCCGCCGTGGCGCGCGGCACATAGATCGTGTCGTCAGGCTGGATCTGGAAGGAGTTGGCCGTGAAGAAGCCCGAGGCCTCTTCCAGGTTGAGGCGATAGACCACCGGCACGCCGCGCACCGTCGGTGCCTGGGTCACGCCCAGGGCCAGGGCGACTTCCGGACGCTCGAACCGGAAGACCAGCACCGATCGCGCATTGGCGAAGCTGTCGTTCAGACCGCCCGCGCGGCTCAGCGCGCCCGACAGGCTCAACTCCCCGGCCGGCATATCGGCCTCGGAGACCGCGCCCAGCGCACCGAAAGTCCGGAACCGGCGCGGGACGTAGACCAGGTTGATCTGATCGCCGCGCTCCAGACGGATGTTCTCCGCGAAGTCCGAAGTCACGGCCGAAAGAGGCGCCGAATAGGTCTGGGCGCCGCGACGGATATCCACCCGAATGTCCTCGGCCGGACGCGCAGCGCCGCCGACCGAGGCGATGGCGTCCAGGATAGTGTCGCCGTTGACCGAAAGCGGCGCCCGGCCGGGTTCCTTGACCTCGCCCAGGACCGTCACATTGTTGGACAGGTTGTCGCCCAGGGCGACGGTGACCTGAGGATTGCCGACACGACCCTGCAGCGCACGGCGGATCGCGCCGGCTGCTTCGGTGGTGGTCAGGCCGGCGACGCGCACGGCGCCCGCGAACGGCACCGAAACCGCGCCCGAGCGATCGACCGTCGCCGCCGGCAAGGTCTGGTTGCCGGCACGGACGGTGTCGCCGCCCGATCCGCCGCCGAACAGCGAACCGCTGGGTTCATAGATGGCGATGGCCAGTTGATCGCCGATACCGATCGTATCGATCTGAGCCGTGCTGGAGGCAGCGGCGATCGAGCCGAGCGGGCTGCCCGGCACGCTCTTGATGCGCTCTGCGGCAGCGTAGTCGAGTTCGATGATCGCGTAGTCGGCGCCGTCGGCGTCCTGGCTGGCGCCCCGGTCGACCGCGCGGCCCGAGGGTCCGTCCCGCGGCAAGGTCTGGCAGCCGCCCAGAATGGCGACGATCATTAGGGCGAGGATGGATCGCATCATAGTGTCCGAACTCAGCAATACAGCGCGGTGATTACCGGCCTTTGACCGGCGGCGCCAGCGCAACTGTCTCAGGGGGCCTTCGCCGGTCTGTCAGGACCCGAGGCCGACGTGTCGGGCGACTTCGGCGAAGTGAGCGTCCCACGTCGGGGCGACGTAGGCCTTCGCCTTGGGCGGCGTGCGCGTCGCCGTCTCAAGCGCATCGAGCCAGCCCAGTCCGTCCAGCGGATCGATCAGTTGGGCGTCGGGGACAAGCTCACGGTGCACCGGTATATCGGAGGCGATCAAGGGCACGCCCAGAGCCGAAGCCTCGACCGCCGGCAGATCGAAGCCTTCGACCGACGAGGGCGCGACCAGGGCCCGCGCGCTAGCCATCAGGGTGGCGAGGGCCGAATCGGGGAGATCGGCGGCCTGATGCACCAGACCCTGCAGGGCCGGCGATCGCTCGAGGTGATCCAGGACTGCCTCGTTCTCCCAGCCATATCGGCCGACGAGAACCAACTGCGGCGCCGCGTCGCCCATTCGCTCGTACAGGCGCCGCCACAGGGTCAGCAGGAAGGCCAGATTTTTTCGCGCCTCGATCGTGCCGATGTGCACGAAATAGGGGCGAGGCGTCGCCGCCGTCAGCGGCGTCAGGAAGGTCGGCTCCAGCCCCAGATGCACGGCATGGATCGGGGGCGGCGCAATGCCCTCGCGCGCAGCGAAGGCGGCCAGCTCATCGGCGGTGTACTGCGAATTGACCACGATCCGCGACGCGGTGTTGAGCGTGTTCAAAACCCGCTCACGGTGCTTGTCCCGGTCGCCGGGACGGCAGAACTCTGGGTGGGTGATCGGAATCAGGTCGTGCAGGAAGACGATCCGCTCGATACCGCGATCGCGCAGCTCGGTCAGGACGCGGGCGTCGCCCAAACCGGTGTGGCCCACGTTGAAGTACAAGGTGCTGTCGGGAAGCTTCTGGATCCACTGCGAGCGGAAGAACTGCTTCCACACGCGCCTGCGACGACCGGGCGTCTTGGCGGCGTCCGCGGGCGGTTTGCCGATCACGGATTCCGAGGATCTCTCGTCGCTGCTGAGGGCGGTCATCAACCGCATCTCGTCCTGGGTGAGGGAGCGCTCGAAGAAGGCCCCTGTCCAGCGCGACCGCAGCGTCTTCACGCAGTCGCGGAACCAGGCCTCATCGACCACCACGAGCTGGTCGTTGCGAGCCCGCACCGGGGTGACGCGGACGTCGGGAAGCGACAGAAGCCATTCGGCATAGGCCAGGCAGACGCGATCCACCCCTGTCGGCGCGGTCCGTTCGACCCGGCTCAGCAGCCGGCTGGCGTCGAAAAGAACCGAACGCGTCACGACAGGCCGAGGCGGCCGTACATGTCCGACAACCGTCCCTGATAGGCCTCGACAGAGAATTTCGCCGCCTGAGCCAGGCCGCGATGAACAAGGTCGTCGCGCAGCCCCTCATCGGCGTCGAGCGCGCGCAGCCCCCGCGTCATCGCCTGGACGTCATACGGATCGACACTGATCGCAGCATCGCCGGCGACTTCCGGCAGCGAGCCGCCCGTCGAGGTCAGGACGGCGGTGGACAAGGCCATCGATTCCAGCACCGGCAAGCCGAAGCCCTCGTACAGGGATGGGAACAAGGTCGCCTTGGCACCGCGGATCAGGCTGATCAGCAGGGAGAAGGGCATGAATTCATAGCGTCGGATACGCTGGGCGCTCGGCCCGCCGTCCTTCATCACTTGGTTCAACAGAGCGGTCTCGCCCTCATCCAGCCAGGCGCGGCCGCCGACGATGACCAAGGGCGTCTCGACACCGGAGGCCAGATAGGCCTCGACGATCCGGCCGAGGTTCTTCTTGGGTTCGATGGCGCCGAAGTGAAGGAAATAGTCCTTCCAGCCCAGATTGAAGACCCCTTCCAGCTCGATCGTGACATCGGCCTGAGTGCGGCCGGTCAGGGTCTCAGGCAGGTTGACGGCCTGATAGGTGTTGGTGACCCGATCCTCCGATACGCCCAGAAGGCGGATCACGTCCTGACGCGTCGTCTCCGACACCACGGCGATGTGGTCGGCGCGATCAGCGAGCGCCTTGCACATCGCCATATAGATCGCCTTGTCGTCCATGGTCGTGTGCGGCAGGCGCAACGGGATCAGGTCGTGGATGGTGTAGATATTGGGCACGTCCCGCGCGTAGAGCGGCAGGGTCGCGGTCCAGTGCATGGCATCGGGTTTGGGGACATCGCCCGACGCATCGAAGGCGACCGGCGTCTCCTTGCCATAGACATCGAAAGCCCGATTGCCGATCTGGAATAGGTCCTGGGCGGCCCAATACGCGCTTGCCTGCGGGCGTCCGCCGCCCCGGCTTGGCCAGACGACTTCACCCGAAGGCGTGATCGGCCATGCGGTGCGTCCGAACCGGCTCGTGGCCGTTTTGGCGAAGCGGTCGAACCGCTTCATCTTCTTGCCCGGGCGGTCGGCATCGACCAGGGCCGTCTCGTTCACGACGTTGTTCGACGATCGCTTCGCGGCCGGGCCGTAGAGCACCTGGCCCTCCATCCCGAGGTCGGCGATGGTCGACAGAAGGTTTCGCCCGTAGGTGGCGATACCCGAGCCCTTGGCCAGGGCGATATTAAAGCCGTCGATGCAGATTGTCGCGCGCGTTTTGGACGCCGCCGTCGCGACTGGCGAGGCAGAGGCGTCGCTCACGAAAACGCCAGCAGGATCAGAGCGTACAGATCGCTCGGCGACATCAGGCGACGTATCCAAATCCAGCCTTCGGAGTGATTTTTCCGACCGGCGCAGACGTCGCGCGGTTGGGTTGCGGGGTAGACCCTTGCCCCGCAAGGGTCAACCGCGAGGCCCCCGCCGTCAGGAGATGTAACCTGCTTGCATCAGTTCGGCGACATGGACGATCGCGACCGGCCGATCCTCCAGAACGACGAACAGGTTCGAAATCTTGTTGGCCGTCAAAAGATCGACGACGTCGCTCATCCGCTGATCCGGCGTCACGGTGATCGGCGATTTGCTCATGATGTCGGCGGCGGTGATCTGACCGATGTCCTGAGCGAAGGCGCGGCGGATGTCGCCGTCGGTGATCATCCCGGCCAGTCTTCCCTCATCGTCCAGCACCGCGACAGCTCCCTTGCGACCCTCGGTGATGTGGGCGACCAGGTCGGCGAAGGCGGCGTCCAAGGGCACGGTCGGCGGCGGGGCGTGGTTGTCCCCCATCCACTCGCGCACGCTTTGCAGGCTCATGCCGAGCGATCCGCCGGGATGATGCATGCCGAAATCGGTGGCCGAGAAGCCGCGGCGGTCCATCAGCACCATGGCGAGCGCGTCGCCCAGAGCAAGGGTCATCAGGGTGGAGGTGGTCGGGGCCAGGCCGTTGGCGCAAGCCTCCGCCACGCTGGGCATCACCAGCGGCACGGCCGACATCCGGGCCAGGAAGGACGAGCCGCGTTGGGTCATCCCGATGACCGGGATGCTGTTCCTCTGGCAGAACAACAAAGGATCGCGCAGCTCTCGACTCTCGCCCGAGCTGGAGATCGCCAGCAGCGTGGTGTCGCCCCGCAGCATCCCCAGATCCCCATGGCTCATCTCGGCCGGGTGGACGAAGAAGGCGTTGGTGCCGGTGGACGCCAGGGTCGCGGCGATCTTGCCGCCGATGTGACCCGACTTGCCCATCCCGGTGACGACGACATAACCTGGGCGCGACAGGATGACATCACAGGCTCGGGCGATGCTGGAATCGATCGTCCGCTCCAGGGCCTGAAGCGCCTCGATATTCAGGCGGACAACTTCGCGCGCCCGGTCCGTCATGACCCCTACGGCTTCGGGGGGAGAGGCGGAAACGTCGTGCAGCATCGGTCGATTTTCCTGATAGGGCGCCCTTCTGCGGGCGTCTGTCGTTATCGTGGCGCGGAATTGCCCCATCCGGCAGAGTTGCACAATGGAGGGGGCGGAGAAGGATCCAAGGTGGCGACGCCGGGCCGTCACGCAAGTTCTGTACGAAACCGGTCAACCTTTGCCGGACGGGCGCGTTGAGAAGCGGGGCCGTCAACACACTGGATTTTCATGCCGTCAGACACCGGAACGATTCTCGACACTCTCGCCTCGCCTCCGGTGACGGTTGATCGCCCGCTCGCACTGTTCCTCGATATGGATGGGGTGCTGGCGCCGATGGCTCCGACGCCGGACGAGGTCTTGGCTGATCCGAGGCGGACAGCGGTTCTGACCCGGCTGGACGCGGTTCTGGGCGGGCGGATGGCGATCATCAGCGGTCGAACCCTGAAGGAAATCGATCGGATCGCCGACGGGACGGCGCTCTCGGCGGCGGGCGTTCACGGCCTCGAGCGGCGGCGTCGCGACGGAGCGGTGGATCGGCCTCAGCCCTCCGAGGGCGTGGCCGAGGCCCTGGCTGCCTTCCGACGCTTCGCGGCGGACCGCCCTGGCGTCGTGGTCGAGGACAAGATCGTCTCGGCGGGCCTGCATTTCCGCCAGTCGCCCACCGTCGCCGAAGAGGCCGTCGCGCTCGCTCGGGACCTGGCCGCGAGCACCGGGCTTCATCTTCAACCCGGCCATATGGTCGTGGAACTGCGCACGCCAGGGGCGGACAAGGGCGGGGCGGTGACGGCCTTCATGGGCGAGCCGCCGTTCGCCGGCGCCCTGCCGGTGATGCTCGGCGATGATCTCACCGACGAGGCCGGCTTCCGCGCGGCGGAGGCTCTGGGCGGGTTCGGGGTGCTGGTCGGACCGTATCGCTCAACCGCCGCGCGCTATGGATTGGCTGGAGTTCCCGAGGTGATGGACTGGCTGGAAGCCGTGGCAGAGGCGGGACGATGAGCGGGACTGTGACCAAGCCGAACCTCGACCTCGCCCCCATAGGCAACTGTGCGATCTCGGCATTGATCGACCGAAGCGGTCGGTTCGTGTGGGCGTGCGCGCCGCGCGTGGACGGCGATCCGGTCTTCTCTGCCCTGATGAACGGCGATGCGCCCGATCACGGGTTCTGGGACATCGAGTTGGAGGGGCTGAAGCACGTCAGCCAGGCCTATATCGACAACACCCCGGTGCTCCGCACCGTACTGACGGCGGAGGATGGTGCGGCGGTGGAGATCATTGATTTCGCTCCCCGTCACAAGAAACATTCGCGCACCTATCGCCCGCTGGCCTTCGCCCGCATGGTCCGACCGCTGGACGGTTCGCCGCGCATCCGTGTGCGGTTGAGGCCGTCCGCCGACTGGGGCGCGCGCCGGGCCGAGAGCACCTCGGGCTCCAACCATATCCGCTATCTGTGCAGCGACGTGACCCTGCGTCTGACGACGGACTGTCCGGTATCGCATGTGCTGGAAGAGCGGGTGTTCAGGCTGGAGAACCCGCTGGCCTTCTTCTTCGGGCCGGACGAGGGCTACGATCAGGAGGTCGGACCGGGCGTGTCGGCGACCCTGGATCGCACCGTCGCCTACTGGAAGGACTGGGTCCGCACCCTCTACATCCCTCTGGATTATCAGGAGGCGGTGATCCGCGCGGCGATTACGCTGAAGCTCTGCGCCTATGAGGAGACGGGGGCCATCGTCGCGGCCATGACGACCTCGGTTCCGGAGTTCCCAGAGAGCGGTCGCAATTGGGACTACCGCTACTGCTGGATCCGCGACGCCTATTACACGGTGCGCGCCCTCAACCGGCTGGGCGCGGTCGATATGCTGGAGAACTACCTCGTCTATCTGAGAAATCTGGTGGATTCCTCAGCCGGCGGACACGTCCAGCCGGTCTATGGCGTGGGGCTGGAGGAGGATATCGACGAACGGATCGTGACCTCGGTCGAAGGCTATCGCGGCATGAAGCCGGTGCGCGTCGGCAATCAGGCGCGCGAGCATCTTCAGCACGACGTCTACGGACAGATCGTGCTGCCGCTGGTCCAGTCCTTCTATGACCAGCGCCTGCTGCGGCCGGGCACGATCGACGACTTCTACGCGCTGGAGAAGGTCGGCGAACGCGCCTTCGCCATGCACGACCAGATCGATGCAGGACTGTGGGAGTTCCGGACGATCGCCCGGGTGCACACCTATTCCTCGGTCATGTGCTGGGCTGCCTGCGACCGCCTGGGCAAGGCGGCGGACCATCTGGGGCTGGAGCATCGCGCAACCGTCTGGCGCGAGCGGGCTCAGATCATCAGGGATCGGATCGAGAAGGAAACCTTCCTGCCTGCGGAGGGCCGCTTCGGCGCCTCGTTCGGCGGCGAGGAGCTGGACGCCTCGCTTCTGCAACTCGTCGATCTCGGCTTTCTCACCCCGGACGATCCGCGCCAGGTCGCAACCTTCAATGCCATCGAGCGCGACCTGAAGAAGGGGCCCTACCTCTTCCGCTATGTCATCCCCGACGACTTCGGCGAGCCGGAGACGGCGTTCAACTTCTGCACCTTCTGGTTCATCGAGGCCTTGCACCAGAACGGTCGGGACGAGGAGGCGCGGGAAATCTTCGAACAGATGCTCAGCCGTCGGACCCATGCGGGCCTGCTATCGGAGGACATTTCGCTGGGAGACAACGAACTGTGGGGCAATTACCCCCAGACCTACTCGCTCGTCGGCATCATCAACTGCGCCATTCTGCTCAGTCGATCGTGGACGGATGTTCGCTGAATCGGGAGCGATTTCCGGGCGCGATCGTGTCAACCCGGAGGCCATTCACGATATTGCGTTGCAGCTAAACCTTGGCCTTAACGTTGGAGCCGCATGTCTCGCCTCATCGTCGTATCCAACCGGGTCTCCGCCCCGGCCGATCCCGCCGCCGGTTCCGCCGGCGGCCTCGCCATGGCCCTCTCCGCAGCCCTGAGGAAATACGATGGCCTGTGGTTCGGCTGGTCGGGTGAAACCGTCGAGCAGTTCACCGGCGACCTGAAGATCGAGGATCGGGCCGGCGTCACCGTCGCCCTGGTCGATCTCGAGGGGCAGGACGTCGATGAATATTACAACGGCTACGCCAACAAGACGCTCTGGCCGTTGTTCCACCACCGCGTCGACCTGACCGCCTACGAGCGGTCGTATGGCGAGGGATACGAGCGGGTGAACCGTCGGTTCGCCGAGGTTCTGGCGCCGCTGATTGAGCCGGACGATGTCATCTGGATCCACGACTATCACCTGATCCCGATCGCCCGAGATCTGCGGCGGCTGGGGATCAAGAACCGGATCGGCTTCTTCCTGCACACGCCCTGGCCGGCGCGCCAGCTGCTCGTGACGCTTCCCCACCACCGGCGACTGGTTGAAAGCCTGTTCGCCTATGACCTGATCGGGTTCCAGACCCAGGAGTGGCTGGATCTGTTCCGCGACTATGTGATCTCGGAAGCGCGAGGCGAATTGGCCGGTTACGGCGGGCTGGAGGCCTTCGGCCGCCGTGTGCAGATCGGCACCTTCCCCATCGGCATCGATGTCGACGGCTTCATGCAAGCCCGCGACTCCCGCGAGGGAAACCGCACCTACGATCGCATGGCGGCGTCTTCGGCCTTCCGATCCATGATGGTCGGTGTCGATCGGCTCGACTACTCCAAGGGTTTGGAGGAGCGGATGGTCGGCTACGAACAGTTCCTCCAAGACAATATCGACATGCGTGGCGACGTCTTCCTGGTCCAGGTGACGCCCATCTCGCGCGACGACGTTGACACCTATCAGGACATTCGCGCCCGGCTCGATGCCTTGGCCGGTCGGATCAACGGCGAGTTCGCCGATATGGACTGGCAGCCGATCCGCTATCTGAACCGCTCGTACCGGCGCGATCAGCTGGCCGGCATCTATCGGGCGGCGCGGGTCGGTCTGGTGACCCCGCTTCGCGACGGCATGAACCTGGTCGCCAAGGAATATGTGGCCGCTCAGAACCCGGACGACCCCGGGGTGCTGATCCTGTCACGGTTTGCCGGCGCGGCCGAACAGATGGGCGAGGCCCTGTTGGTCAATCCATTCAGCCGCGAAGAGGTGGCCGAGGCCATCAAGCAGGCGTTGACCATGCCCAAGGCGGAGCGCATTCGTAAGTGGCAGGCCCTGATGCAGGTGGTCCGCGATACCGACGTCGGCATCTGGCGCGACAATTTCGTCGGCGCCCTGAACGCGGTGGAAATCGTCGGTGACGGCGATTCGCCCTTTCATCAGGGACGAGCAGACGCCGCCTGATCGGCGCCATGCGATTACCGACCGACGTTTGGGGATTTCACCCTTGCAGCGGCCGTAGAGGCTGGTTATAGACGCCTCCTTCCCGTTCCGGAGCCATCCGGAACCGTCTTGGCGGATGCGTAGCTCAGCGGGAGAGCACTTCGTTGACATCGAAGGGGTCACAGGTTCAATCCCTGTCGCGTCCACCATTCTCTCCCAAGACATTCAAAGCGTTGAAGTCACCGCCTCCGGGCGATGGATCACTCGCGCTGTGTCGCGACAGTGTCGCCTGTCGCTCGCCCAGCCGGTCCGAGCCCCTGAGACTGGCCGCTCGTCAGCCGCCCGATTGTTCCAGTTCGGCCGCGTGCCAGCGCCATGCGGAACGGACGATTTCGTCGAGACCGCGGGTGGGGTGCCAGCCCAACACCTCGCGAGCGCGGCTATTGTCCGCCACCAGACATGGAGCGTCGCCGGGCCTGCGCGCTACGATCTCGACCTCAAACGGCCTGTTGGTCGTGCGCCGGATCGCCTCGATCAACTCCTTCACGGTCGTGCCGGCGCCCGTGCCCAGGTTGAAGACGGTCGTCTCGCCGCCCTCGAGCAGATAGGTCAGCGCGCGCACATGGGCGTCCGCCAGATCCGCAACATGGATATAGTCGCGCACCGCCGTGCCGTCGCGGGTGTCGTAGTCGTCGCCGAACAGCTTGAAGCCCGTCCGCTGACCCAGGGCCGTCTGCAGCGCCAGCGGGATGGCGTGGGTCTCCGGCTCGTGCCGCTCCCCGATCCTGCCTTCCTCGTCGGCGCCGGCCGCGTTGAAGTAGCGCAGACAGACCGACCGGAACCCCGCATAAGTCGAATAGTCGGCCAGGGCCTGTTCGATCATCAGCTTTGACCGGCCATAGGGGTTGAGCGGTGCCTGTGGATGGGCTTCGTCCATCGGCAGACGCACGGGGTCGCCATAGGTGGCGCAGGTCGAGGAGAAGACCATGCGCTCTATGCCGCCGCGCCGGGCGGCCTCGATCAGACTGATCGTTCCGGCGACGTTGTTTTCATAGAACCGCCCCGGCTGGCGAACGGATTCGCCCACCTCGATCAGGGCCGCGAAATGCAGCAGGGCGATCGGCCTGTGGAGGGCAATCACCTCATCCAGCCGCGCGGCGTCGCGAATGTCTCCCTCCTCCAAGGGCCCCCACTGAACGAAGGCGGCATGGCCGTTCGAGAGGTTGTCATAGGCCACCGGCGTGAAACCCGCCTCGGCCAACGCCAGACAGACGTGAGACCCGACATAACCGGCCCCGCCGGCTACGAGCACAACATCGCTCATCGTCGCTCTCCCCAAGGCTCGATCCGTGATCAGCTGAGGCTCGTCACGCCTACAGCGAACGGTGGTTATGCTGCGCTAGCGAAAAGCACCAGTCCTTTCCACCATAAGGCCGCGAGGGTCGGCTGCTGCTCAAAGCCAGCATACAACCGTTCATTGTTTGAAGATGATTGTTCTCGATAATCATCTCATGATTCCTTGGTCAAAAGGAGTGGCTGCAGACCGACGGCGGGGCTCCGCCGCCGTTGAGTTCGCCCTCGTGGGCCCGCTTATGATCCTGATGCTGGTCGGTATGGTCGTCTACGGCGGCTGGATGTGGCTCGCTCAAAGCGTGCAGACCCTGGCGACCGAAAGCGCTCGGGCGGCCATCGGGGGACTGGATGAGGCCGAGCGGATCAGCCTCGCCAACGCCTTCGTAGACGCCGAGGCGCAGGGCGGCGCAGGGCTGGCGCGTGATCGGCTGACGGTCGAGGTCGAAAGCGACGCCCAGGCGATCCGCGTCTACGTCACCTTCGACGCCCACGATCATCCGATGATGATGATGGCCGGTCTTGTGCCCTCCCCGCCCTCGGTCATCCGACGGACGGCCATCGTGCGGACCGGCGGGTATTGAAATGCCCAGGCACCGCCTCATCACGGATGAGCGAGGCGGCATCGCCATCATGGCCGCCGCAGCCGGCGGCCTGTTCTGCGTTCTCGCGGCCATCGTGGTCGATGTCGGTTCGCTGGCGCTGGATGGGCGGACGTTGCAGGGGGCGGCCGATCTCGCCGCCCTGTCCGCCGCCCGCGATCTGCAACGAGCGCAACTGGCCGCCGAAGCCACCGCCGAGGCCAATCTCCGCGACGTCGCCACAGAGGTCGTCACCGGCCTCTATGTCGCCGACCCTGCGGTCGCGCCGCATCAGCGGTTCGCCCCCGTCGCCGAGGGCCCGAACGCGGCACGGGTGACCCTGTCGCGGGCCTCACCCCTG
The DNA here is from genome assembly GCF_058681135.1 of Brevundimonas sp. FV1ye28. Classification (NCBI taxonomy): domain Bacteria; kingdom Pseudomonadati; phylum Pseudomonadota; class Alphaproteobacteria; order Caulobacterales; family Caulobacteraceae; genus Brevundimonas; species Brevundimonas sp. FV1ye28. The sequence goes on from NZ_CM178731.1 coordinate 2,153,191, forward strand.
GTCTTCGGTCGCTGGATTCTGGGGCGAGACTCGATCCTTCAGACCCGCACGGCGACGGCGGCGACGGCGGTCGATCCGCCGCGCGCCATGTTCTCGATCGGCTCGCGACTGGCCTCTCTGGACGGAGGCGTGGCCAACGCCCTGCTTAGCGGACTGACAGGGTCAACGGTCTCGCTCAGCGTGTTGGACTACGACCGGCTGGCCGACGCCGAGGTCAATCTGCTCGGCTTCTCCAATGCGCTGGCGACGGAACTGGACGTCGAGGCCGGAGACTATAACTCACTTCTCGCTCACGACGTGGATGCGGGTCGGGCGCTGCGGGTGCTCAAGGATCTGGCGGGGGACCAGGCGGATTCCACCCTGTCCAAGCTGACGGGTGCCGCCGCCGCCGTCACCTTCAAGGTCGGCGACCTGATCGGCGCGGAGGCGGACGCAGGCGGTGGTCTGGCGACCGGTCTGGACGCCTCGGTCTCGGTTCTGGACCTGGTCATGGCCATGCTGGAGACGGGGGGCGCGCGTCAGGTCGCGCTGGACCTGGGAGCCAAGACCGGGATCGCCGCACTCGACGTGTCGCTGGCCATCGGCGAGCGGCCCAACAACGCGCCCTGGCTGACTGTGACGGGGACTGGCGCCCCCATAATCCGCACGGCCCAGGCCCGGCTCTACATAAAGGTTCGCACGGCTCAGACGCTTTCGGGCCTGGCCCAGGTCCGTCTGCCGATCCTGATTGAACTGGCGGCCTCGGAGGCGAGGCTGAACGCCATCGACTGCGACCCCGACGGGGTCGAGCTCGGCGTTCGTCCCGGCCTGGCCTCCGCGAAGATCGGCGAGATCGACGAAGGAAAGCTCGACGACTTCAAGCAGGCCCTCACGCCGACGCCCGCGACCCTGCTGTCCGTCCTCGGCCTCGTCCGACTGACCGGAAAAGCCGATGTCGAGATCGCCGACACGGGCTTCCAGTCCGTCCGGTTCAGCGCCGCCGACATCTCGGACCAGAGTATCAAGACCGTGACCTCCACCAGCCTCGCCTCCGGCCTGATCACCACATTGATCCAGAGACTGGATGTGACGGTCCATGTCCTGGGTCTAGGCCTCGGCCTGGGCGGGATCGTCCAGGCCTTGGGCGTCCTGCTGACCCCGCTCGGCCCGGTGCTGGACGCTACGATCAATCCGCTGCTCGACATGCTGGGCCTGCGCCTCGGTCAGGCGGACGTACGCGTGCACGGCCTGTCCTGCCCCGATGCCGACCGGTCGCGACCCGTTCTGGTCGGCTGACCTTGAGGCCGTCGGTGAAGCGGCCGATACATCCCGCATGACCGACACGCCCGCCGCCGACATGACCTATGCCCGCTATCTGGATCTGGACCGGCTGCTGGCCGCCCAGAGCCCGGTCACGGATCAGCACGACGAGATGCTGTTCGTCATCATCCACCAGACCAAGGAGCTTTGGCTCAAGCAGATCCTGCACGAGGTCGCCCTGGCCCAGTCGCTGGTCCGCGCCGGCGATCTGGTGCCCGCCTACAAGAGCCTGGCGCGGGTCAGCCGCATCCAGTCGGTGATGACCCAGAGCTGGGACATCCTGGCCACCATGACGCCCGCCGACTACCTGCACTTCCGGGGCGGGCTCGGTTCCTCGTCCGGCTTCCAGAGCGACCAGTTCCGCCGGTTCGAGACCATGCTGGGCCTAAAGGATCCGAAGTTCCTGTCGTTCCAGGAGGACCGCCCGGCCGCGCACGCCGCCCTGTCCGAAGCCCTGGCCGCTCCGAGCCTTTACGACGACGCCCTCCGGCAGATGTCGAAGGCCGGCCTGCCCATCCCGGCCGAGGTCCTGAACCGCGACGTCAGCCGGCCCTATGAGCCGTCCGAGGCCGTCGAGGCGGCCTGGCTGGCGGTCTATCGCGACACCGAGCGCTGGTGGCCCTTCTATCAACTGGCCGAGAAACTGGTCGATCTGGACGACGCCCTCCTGACCTGGCGCCACAAACATGTGGTGACGGTGGAGCGGATCATCGGGCGCCGCCGCGGCACGGGCGGCACCGACGGCGTCGGCTATCTGTCCTCGACGCTCGAGCGCCGCTGTTTCCCCGAGCTCTGGTCGCTGCGAACCAAGCTGTGAGGCCTTGCCGCTGGACGGCGCGCCCCCCCGCCCGCTATGTCCACATACTGACACCGGTTACCAGATCCGCGAGTTTCGCATGACCCAGCCGCTTCGCTTTCACCCCGATCGCCTGTTCCCCGCCGATCCCGAGACGCGCGCGGTCGCCCGGCGCCTGTATGCGGAGATCAAGGACCTCCCGATCGTCAGCCCGCACGGCCACACCGACCCCTCTTGGTTCGCGCAGAACCAGAACTGGGCCAACCCCGCCGAGCTCCTGATCACGCCGGACCACTATGTCTTCCGCATGCTGTTCAGCCAGGGCGTGGCGCTGGAGGACCTCGGCGTCCCCCGCGCCGACGGCGGGCCGGTCGAGACCGACCCCCGCAAGATCTGGCGTCTGTTCGCCGAGCGCTATCACCTGTTCCGGGGCACACCGTCGCGCATGTGGCACGACTGGGTCTATTCGGAAGTCTTCGGCATCGACGTCCGCCTGACGGCCGAGACCGCCGACCACTACTACGACATCATCGACGCGGCCCTGAAGACCGAGGCCTTCAAGCCCCGCGCCCTGTTCGAGCGCTACAATATCGAGGTCATCGCCACGACCGAGAGTCCGCTCGATCCGCTCGAGCATCACGCCGAAATCAAGGCCTCGGGCTGGTCGGGCAAGGTGGTCACCGCCTACCGGCCGGACCCGGTTCTGGATCCGGACTTCGAGGGCTTCCACGACAACCTCGTCCAGTTCGGCGCGATCACCGGCGAGGACGTCTCGACCTGGGAAGGCTACCTCGCCGCCCACCGCAAGCGTCGCGCCTATTTCGCCTCCTACGGCGCGACCTCGACCGACCACGGCCATCCGACCGCCTTCACCGCCAACCTAAATCAGGCGGACGCCGTCGCCCTCTATCAGAAGGTCGCCACCGGCCCGGTCTCGGCCAAGGAAGCCGAACTGTTCCGGGGCCAGATGCTGACCGAGATGGCCCGCATGAGCCTCGACGACGGCCTGACCATGCAGATCCACCCTGGCTCGTCGCGCAATCACAACGAGGTCGTCTTCCAGAAATTCGGTCGCGACAAGGGCGCCGACATCCCGACCCAGACCAACTATGTCGCCGACCTGAAGCCGCTGCTGGACGCCTTCGGCTCCGAGCCGTCGCTGACCATCATCCTCTTCACCCTGGACGAGACCAGCTACAGCCGCGAACTGGCCCCGCTGGCCGGCCACTATCCGGCGCTGAAGCTGGGTCCGCCCTGGTGGTTCCACGACAGCCCCGAGGGCATGCGCCGCTTCCGCGAGCAGGCGACCGAGACGGCGGGGTTCTACAACACCGTCGGCTTCAACGACGACACCCGCGCCTTCCTGTCGATTCCGGCCCGCCACGACGTCGCCCGCCGTATGGACTGCGGCTGGCTGGCCAAGCTGGTCGTCGAGCACCGGATGGAAGAGGACGAGGCCCACGAGCTGGCCCACGCCCTGACCTATGATCTGGTCAAGGCGGCCTACAAGCTGTGACGCGCCTCTCCGACGCGACTCTCGCCGATCTCCCGGCCGAGGTCGAACGCCCCGGCTATGATCGCGACGCGGTGAAGACCGGCGTCGTCCAACTCGGCATCGGCGCCTTTCACCGGGCGCACCAGGCGGTGGTGTTCGACGACGCCCTGCGCGCCGGCGACCTGCGCTGGGGTGTTCTCGGGGTGTCCTTGCGTTCACCCGGCGTCCGCGATCAGTTGAACCCTCAGGACGGCCTCTACAGCGTCGTCGTCCGCGATGGCGTCGATGACCACACCCGCATCATCGGCGCGGTCCAGGGCGTACTCGTCGCTCCGGAAGACCCCGCCGCCGTCGTCGCGGCCATGGCCTCGCCCGACGTGCATCTCGTCACCCTGACCGTTACCGAGAAGGGCTACCGCCTCGACCCGGCCTCGGGCGGTCTCCTGACCGGCGACCCTGACGTCGCCGCCGATCTCGCCGACCTGTCGAAACCCCGCACGGCACCCGGTTTTCTCGTCGCCGCCCTCGCCGAGCGTCGCCGCCAAAGCCTCGCGCCCTTCACGGTCGTTTCCTGCGACAACCTCCCGCACAACGGCGCCCGCGTGCGTTCTGCCGTGCTGGCGATGGCCGAGGCTCACGACCCGGCTCTGGCGGCATGGATCGCCGCCCGGGGCGCCTTCCCCCAGACCATGGTCGACCGCATCGTCCCGGCCACGACGCCCAAGGACATCGACGCGCAAGCCGCCACTCTGGGCGTCCGCGACGAGGGCATGGTCAAGACCGAACCCTTCACCCAGTGGGTGGTCGAAGACATTTTCGCCGGCCCTCGCCCGGACTTCGCGGCCCTAGGCGTCCAGCTGACCGCCGAGGTCGCCCCCTGGGAAGACGCCAAGCTGCGCCTCCTGAACGGTGCCCATTCCTCAATCGCCTATCTGGGCGGTCTTGCGGGCCACGCCTTCGTGCACGAGGTCGTCGCCATCCCGGCCTTCAAGGCCTTCGTCGAGCGGCTGTGGGACGAGGCCGAGGCCACGCTGAACCCGCCCCCCGGCCTCGACATTCCGGCCTACCGCGCCGACCTGATGGCCCGGTTCTCGAACCCCTCGCTGCAGCACCGCACGCGCCAAATCGCGATGGACGGCTCCCAGAAGCTGCCCCAGCGCCTGCTCGCATCCATCGCCGCCCGCCTCGACGCGGGTCAGTCCATCGATGCCCTGGCTCTCGGCGTCGCCGGCTGGATCAAATGGCAGGGCGGCGTCACCGAGACCGGCGAAACCTTCACGGTCGACGACCCCATGGCGGTCCGGATCGCCGAGGTGCTGTCAGGCGCATCGACCGCCGAGGCCCGCGTCCGCGCGGTGTCCGCCCTGTCCGAAATCGTCTCGCCCCGCCTGGCGGCCGATCCGCGCTTCATCGACACGGTCGCGCGTCACCTTGAAGGCGTCACGACGGACGGTGTCTCTGCACACCTGAACCGTCAGGCCTGACGAACGCCCCGTCGACGACGACGCCCGAAGATATCTGGACGAAGCGGGGCGCCCGGAAAGATTGGAACGTCCGACCCTCAGATTCGTAGTCTAGGATAAAATTTCCTAAGATCAGTGACTTGGTAGAAATCGCGCTGTAACGATTTTGGACCGGACTGAGCTCAGACCGTGAGGGGTTCTGGCGGTCACGCCGGCGACAGTCAGCGCCTCGCTATCAGAGGCTGCCACTACGGATATCCAACACCATAACCTACCTTGCGACAACATTCGGGCTGCAAGGGCCGTCGCAGGTCGCGCGTGGCATTCTGGCCAGTTCACCCAACTTTGTTAGGTGCGTCGCAGCAATTCGTGATGTTCGTCCCATCGCACATTGTTATAGCAGACATATCAGCCCCAGGTTGGGCTGAAGTCGGGGGACTTCATGGCGGACGAAGGCAAGGGCAAGGTTGCGCTCATCACCGGTGTGACGGGCCAGGATGGCGCCTATCTCGCCGACCTGCTGCTGGAAAAAGGCTACACCGTCCACGGCGTGAAGCGACGGTCGTCGTCGTTCAACACCGGCCGGATCGACCACATCTATCAAGACCCGCACGAGGAAAACCCGCGCTTCATCCTGCACTATGGCGATCTGACCGACTCGACCAATCTGATCCGGATCATCCAGGAAACCCAGCCGGACGAGATCTACAACCTTGCCGCCATGAGCCACGTCCAGGTTTCGTTTGCCACGCCGGAGTACACGGCCAACGCCGACGGCATCGGCACCCTGCGCATCCTGGAGGCGATCCGCATTCTGGGCCTGGAGAAGAAAACCCGCTTCTACCAGGCCTCGACGTCCGAGCTGTACGGCAAGGTGCAGGAAGTGCCGCAGTCGGAGACCACGCCCTTCTATCCGCGCAGCCCCTACGCCGTGGCCAAGATCTACGGCTACTGGATCGTGGTGAACTACCGCGAGGCCTATGGTATCCACGCCTCGAACGGCATTCTGTTCAACCACGAGAGCCCGCTGCGAGGCGAAACCTTCGTCACCCGCAAGATCACGCGCGCCGCCGCCGCCATCAAGCTGGGGTTCCAGGACAAGCTGTTCCTCGGCAACATCGACGCCAAGCGCGACTGGGGTCACGCCCGCGAATATGTGCGCGGCATGTGGCTGATGCTGCAGCAGGACGAGCCGGACGACTATGTTCTGGCCACCGGCGAGACGACGGTCATCCGCGACTTCGTTACCCACGCCTTCACCCAGATCGGCGTCACTCTTTGCTGGGAAGGCGAAGGCGTCGACGAGAAGGGCATCTGCGCCGAGACCGGCCGCGTCTATGTCGAGATCGACCCCCGCTATTTCCGTCCGACCGAGGTCGACCTGCTGATCGGCGATCCGACCAAGGCCAGGTCGAAGCTGGGCTGGACCCACGAAACCAAATGGCAGGCCCTCTGCGAAGAAATGGTCGCCGCCGATCTGGTCGCGGTGGCGCGGGAGCAACGCGGCAATGGCGAGTGAGACAACGAAATATTCGAAGGTCGATTTAAATCTGGCTCGGCGGACACCGGAACGATTGATCGGTGGGTTCACCCGGCGAGACTCGACCCACTTTCTGTACTCGCTAATCCATTCCGTTCTCCAACCGAGTGATCACGTTCTAGATCTCGGAGCGGGCCGGGGCGCCCAGGCGGAAACGCAGTGGCGCTACAAGCGTGACCTGGTGACCTTAAAAGGCAAAGTCACGCGCGTGGTGGGAATCGATGTTGATCCAGCCGTCCTCGACAATCCGCTGCTTGACGAAGCTCACGTTTTCGAGCCCGGCAAGCCAATGCCATTCGCCACGGGTGAGTTTGACCTGATCTTCAGCGACTGGGTGCTGGAGCATGTGGACGATCCCGCATCGTTCGCCGCCGAAGTGGAGCGGGTCTTGAAACCAGGCGGATGGTTTTTCGCGCGGACTCCCAACCGTTTCGGGCTCATCGCCATCGGGGCGACCATTGTTCCCAATCGCCTTCATCAGACAGTTTTGCGACGGCTCCAGCCTGATCGGGAGGCTCAGGACGTTTTCCCAACTCGCTACCGCATGAACACGCGGAATGCCGCGTTTAGGTGGTTTCCTCAGGATCGCTGGGACAACCACTCCACGACCATAGACAACGAGATGATGTACTTTGCGCGATACCCTGTCGTGTTCGAGATTGTGGAACGGCTGAGCAGGCTCTTACCTTCCCTTCTGCGCCCCATCCTCATCGTCGCAGCGCGCAAGCGATGACAGCCCCCTTAATTTTCCCCCTGGCGGGCAAGCGCGTCTGGGTCGCTGGCCATCGCGGCATGGTCGGCTCGGCCATCGTGCGCCGCCTGGCCTCCGAGGACTGCGAGATCGTCACTGCCTCCCGCGCCGAGGTCGATCTCAAGGATCCGGCCGCGGTCCTGGCCTTCGTCGGCGATCTCAAGCCGGACGCCATTTTCATGGCAGCGGCCAAGGTTGGCGGGATACTGGCCAACGACACCTATCCGGCGGACTTCCTCTACGACAACCTGATGATCGCCGCGAACGTCACCGAGGCGGCCTACCGGCACGGCGTGGGCAAGATGCTGTTCCTCGGCTCCAGCTGCATCTACCCCAAGCTGGCGCCCCAGCCGATCCCGGAAGACGCTCTGCTGACCGGCCCGCTGGAGCCGACCAACGAATGGTATGCGATCGCCAAGATCGCCGGCATCAAACTGGCCCAGGCCTATAGGAAGCAGCACGGCTGCGACTTCATCAGCGCCATGCCGACCAACCTCTATGGCCCTGGCGACAACTTCGACCTGAACTCCAGCCACGTCCTGCCGGCCCTGATCCGCAAGGCGCATGAAGCCAAGGTCGCCGGGGCCGATCACATCACCATCTGGGGCACGGGCACGCCGCGACGAGAGTTCCTGCACGCCGACGATTGCGCCGATGCCTGTGTCTTCCTGATGCAGCGCTATTCGGATTTCGAGCACGTCAACATCGGCTCGGGCGAGGACATCGCCATCCTCGACCTGGCGAAGCTGGTCTGTGACGTCGTCGGCTTCGATGGCGAGATCCGCACGGACCCCACCAAGCCGGACGGGACGATGCGAAAGCTGATGAGCGGGGAGAAGTTGAAGGCGATGGGGTGGGTGGCGAAGGTCGGGCTCCGGGACGGGATTGGGCAGACGTACAGAAAATGGCCAACTGTCTCTAAGTCGACGGGATAGCTTCCATGGCTACGCTAACAATCTTCATCATTGTCGCGCTCGAAGCCGCGATGTTATCGCTCATGTTCCGGCGCATCGACTTTCTTCCCGCGCCTCATGGCATCATGATATATATCTTAGGCGCTCAGATTTCTCTTTACGCGGTGTATACGGGCTCAGCCAATTATTCTATGTCTAACTTATACTCTAGAGGCATTGAACTAGAATCGTATTATATGACGCTGCTTGTAACGGCGCTGATGTTCTTGTGTTATTTCTCTATATCTTTGGTTGCGTCACGTAAACAATCGCCATTCGGGGCAACGATAGGTTCCGTCAAATTTATCACATTAAATGCCAAACTAACGTTAGTACTGTCGTTTGTTTTGACGTTTATTGCATTTTTACATTTCATATCTATCGATAAAGGGCTTTTAAAAAGTAATAATGTTTATTTGTACTTGAATTCACCCGCTGCGCTTACGTTAGACGGCGCCATTTTTACGGTTATACAGCAATCTAGGCATCTTATAGGTATATTTTCATGGACTTTGATGTCCTATTTGGTCGTCAAGTCGAGACTTCGTCCAATAGCTCTGATTGCGTCCGTTCCAGCAGCCTGGCTTCTTTTATTTGAGCTGGCATCTCACTCTCGCGGGGCTGCTTTGTATTTGGGCGTTTTTGCATTCGGGGTGTGGGTGTTTGGTGGCCGGAGAGGGTTGGCTCTCGCCAGTGTTTCGGCGATGGCTGCTGCCGTAACACTTATCTCTATGCTCAACGGACGTGGGCTCGGGCACCACGGGTTGAACAGCCTACCTGACTTTTTCCGTAATGCATTTACCGGCGGCGGAGGACGACCCTACGAGCCTCTACTCAATGTTTTTGAGGGCGTATTCACGCTATCAGCCGCATTCTCAAGAGATGTAGCATACTCGTTTTCATATATGTTTCTTTCTTTTTCACCTCTACCAAGTGCGATCGACGGGTTTGACCAGATCCGTCGGTCATCCGAGTATCGACTTCACAAGTACGTGCCAGCATCAGCGTTATTCGAGCTTGTTCATTTTGGACTTCCTGCTGTGATGACGTTTTTCTCTGTCCAGCTCGGCGCACTTTATGTATCGATAAAGAGTAATCTATATAACCGGGGCCCACTATCTGTCTTAATGAACTCCATTTTGCTCATGGCTATGTATGTTCAATTCACATATCCGGTAAGAAATGTTTTCAGGGCGATATTGCTTGTTTTGATTGCGTCTTTTGTTATATATGTTGTTGAGATCTCTAGAAGAAATCGTCAAGCTGGCGTTAAGACTATAGAAGTTCGTGCGTGATCAGACCGGTAGCATCTATCAGGCGCGCGCCTTTAGGTCGCGCTAGCTTTGCTTTTGCGCTGGACACTATCTTTCAGGTTCTTGTTAGCTTTTTGCTGCTCGCTTCCGCAGCCAATTTATTGACGCTTCAGCAGTTTGGAGCGTTTGCGTTCGTCACGGCGATCGCCGGCGTTCAGCAACCCGTCGTGGCTTTCGGCACCCAGTCAATCATGTATGGCCGTGCCGCTAGCCAGCCGCAGCGTCGACCATTCCTGGCCTGGTCGGCGGTCATGGTGACGGTCGCTGTGAGTGCTGTCGTCTTTCTGCTCACCCTTGGTGCGCTCTCGATCTTGAATCAGCACCAAGCTTGGCTCTACGCCCTAGCGGGCCTTCGGGTTCTGGGTGCCGCCGCCCTGCCCATGACCTCTGACGCACAAGCCCGCCACGCCCCTCAGGAGTACATTGGTCTGCGCGCTATGACGGCCGTCTTGGCAGTCGTCGCCATTGGTGCGGCATGGGTAATGCAAGCACCAGTCGAAGTTTTTGCGGCCATCTATGGACTTGAGCCCCTGCTGTACGGAGTTCTTCTAACGATTGGTGCCGCGCAAAGGCGGCGCCTCTTCCGCCCGCTTCGCCCGCGTTATCGCGCCCTACTTGCCAAGGCCTCACCTATCGCGTTTCAGAGCGTCATGATCGCCGTCTACTACCGGTTCGATCAAATCTATATTCAGTTCCGTTTCGGAGAGGCTGCCCTTGCGCTCTATGCGGCGCCGGCCCGGCTAGCCGAGGTCGGCAATATGGTCTTTGGCGTCTTGGTGCTGGTCGTCGCACCGTGGCTGATCAGGGATATGAAGGCCGGGGCCGGGTTTTCGCCGGCCGTCTTGGCCTCGCTTGTCCTCGTCACCACGCTGACGCTCGCGGCGAGCGGACTGTCGCTTCTGATCGGGGGATGGACGCTCGGCCTGCTCTTTGGTCCCGACTTCAACTCCCAGGCCGATGTGCTTGCCGTGTACGTCCTGTCGACCGCTTCGGTCGCCTATGGATTGCTCGCATCTCGCGCCTTGGCGTCCAAGGGCATCACGGGCGTCATGGCTATTGCCGGACTTGTTGGAGCCGCGGTGAACGTGGCGGCTGTCGTCTGGCTCAGCGAACATTTCGGCCCGATCGGTGCGGCTTGGGGCACTGTGGTCGCCTACTCAGCCTCGGCCGTTGTTCTTTGGCGCCGGCTCCTCAAGCCGGCTCCGGCGTCGAAGCACTCGCTGACGGCATGATGCTGGACCGCATGGCAGCTTATCAAGGATGATCTCCATGACCACCCCCATCGCCGTGTTCGCCTATCGCCGGCCAGGTCATCTGCGGGCGGCGCTGACGGCTCTCACCGCCTGTCCTGAATTCGAGGCCTCTCCGGTCTTCATCTTCATCGATGGTCCGAAGTCGTCGGCGGTGGCCGAAGCCGTCGAAGAGACGGCCGCCGTGGCCGCCACCTTCGCGGCACCCAATGTCACCGTCGTGCGTCAAGCCGCCAATCGGGGGCTGGCCACCTCGATCATCACTGAGGTGACCGCCCTGTGTGAGCGGTTCGGCCGCGTGATCGTCATTGAGGACGACCTGGTCGTTCACCCCACCACGCTGACCTGGCTCAATCAGGGCCTCGACGCCTATGCGGACGACCCCCGCGTCATGCAGATCAGCTCCTATCAGTACCGGGTCCCGGAGTTCGAGGGGCGGGCTGAGGGGAGCTTTCAACGCTTCGCCACGACCTGGGGCTGGGCGACCTGGAAGCGGGCGTGGGACCGTTTCGATCCCCTGGCCGCCGGATGGGAAGCGGTGGCTGTGCCGGGCCCCGCCAGAACCGCCTTCGACGCGGGGGGCGTCTACCCCTTCTCCGACATGCTGGTCCGACAGATGAACGGGCAACTGGACAGTTGGGGCATCCGCTGGTCGTGGTCGGTGCATCGCTCTGGCGGGCTGACCTTGATGCCACCAATGACCCTGGTCAGGAACGACGGCTTCGTAGACGGGGCGACCCACAACTCGATCGGATGGCTGAAGGCCTATGTCGCCGGCGCAACCCCGCGGGACTGGACTGGCGTCGTCGCCCCGGGAGTCCCGAATGCAGCCGAGGTCGACGGAGCCGATGAGGCGGCCTTCAGGCGGGGGCTGTTGCGAACCCATGCGAGACGCAATGCTCGGATAAAGGCCGGGCTTGTGCGCCTTGGCTTCAATCGTTTCCGATAGTCCTATGGTCGCCGCGCACATCGTCGCCGTCGTTCAACTGCCTCCGCCGGTGACGGGTTTGTCCGCTGTCAACGAACAGATGGTGGCTCGACTGGACGACGTAGGAAAGCTCAAGACGGTGGTGAACGTCGCCCCCCCGGTCGGGGCGCGGGGTATCCGCAAACATCTGGCGCGACTGGGCCTCACAGCCAGGGCGGCGCTGGTGTTGATCCGTTCGAGAGGCGAGGGGGCAAGCACGCTCTATATGCCCAGCGACGGCGGCGCCGGGATGATCTGGAACATTCTCGTGCTCGTGGTCGCCCGCACCCTCGGCTACCGCCTGTGGATGCATCACCACAGCTTTGCCTACATCAACCGGAAATCGAGGTTGATGGACCTGCAGCTTCGGTTGGCCCCGTTGGACACGCGCCATATCGCCCTGTGCCAGACGATGCTTGACCAGTTGGAAGCTCGTTACCCGTCCGCCTGGTCGCGGCGCCGTCACGCAGGGATGGTGCTCAGCAATGCATTCATGACGGAGCCGGTTTCAAACCCCACGGCGCGCCAAGGCCGTCTAACCATCGGCCATCTGGCCAATCTTACGGCGGAGAAGGGGGCCGTCCGATTCGTTGAACTGTTTCGCGCTGCGAGGGCGCATGGGCTGGATATTCAGGCGCGCATCGCGGGGCCGATCGGCGATCTGGAAACGCGTCATGCAATCGAAGCCGCCGTTGGCGAGTACGGAGGCAGATTTCAGTGGGTGGGGGCGGTTTACGGAGCGGAAAAGACACGTTTCTACCAGTCGATCGACGCGTTCGTCTTCGCTACGGACTATCAAAACGAAGCCCAGCCTCTAGTCTTGCTTGAGGCCCTTGCCGAGGGAGCGGCGGTCTTGGCGACCGAACGGGGGTGCATAGCTTGCGATCACGTTAGCTCGCCTGGGCTTGTCGCCCCTTTGGCCGATTTTCAGGACGTGGCGCTGGTCTGGTTGCGCACACACTCTGGCACCGATAGCCGACTTGACCTTACGTGCGCTGCTGCCGCAGCCTTGCGCTTGGCTCGCGAACAAGCAAGGCACCAGCTGACTAAGGTTGAAGCGCTCATTTAGGTCGCTTGGCGCCTCAGTTGCCCGGCGATCATGAATCGGTCCAACGACGACTCCGCCCCATCGGCCAGCATGCTCCGCGCTTTAGCACACGACAGCGCATCTACCGCGAAAACAGCATGTCAATTTGGACGGACGCGCCATCTGGCGTCGTGAAGGAATTGTGAACACCGGAGAGCTTGAGTCCTCTCTCCTGCAGATAGCGGATTACCTCGTCGGCCAAGGGCTGGCCTTCATAAAGTTCGACGAACGACGCTTCGAGATAAACGTAGGCCGCGCGCTTGAGTAGGAACGGCATGCCCTGCAAGGCCGATAGCTCGAAACCCTGCACATCAAGCTTCACCAGGATGGGATCGGCAAGCGCGGCGCTATCGACCACGTCATCGATCCGCACGACCTTGATATTGGCTTTGGACACCTCAGCAGTGCCTGGAAAGATGGTGTTCTGACGGGCCGAAATCGGCAGGAGAGAGGAGCTGTCCGCCCGTCCCGAGATGTGAATCTCGGTTTCACCGGGCGTATGTCCCGCTGCGACGCGATGGAGAGTGACCCTATCGTCGTCTGCGAACAGGCGATCGAAGCGGTCTGCGGCCGCCTCCAGAGGTTCGAAGGCGTGAATAAGCAGGTCTGGGTGCTGGGCACGGGCCGCCAAGGAGAACTGGCCGATATTGGCACCTACATCGATAAGGGTAGCTGGCCCTATCGTGCGTAGGGCCCCCTCGTGTTCGATAGCGGCGGCCGTGCCAAACCGTAGCCCTCGCCTGTACGTCCGGTTGCGTAACAGACGCGCCAGCTTGGCCGCGCGGCGTAGAAGACTCATGGTCATGTTCTGTATTCACCTGGAATCAGACTTGAAATCTCCCCATCAAACCCGTCGATGATCGCGCTCTTGCGCCAACGCTCCTCGGCGCGCAGGCGGCCGGCGGCACCCAGGGTTCGGCGTTGGGCCGCATCGGACGCCAGTTCGAGAACCGCCGCCGTCATGGCCTCGGCCGTCGGTTCGACCGCCAGACCGCACCCGCTCACCTCGTGTTCCAGGCCTGTGCCGCTCGCCGCCATCGCCACGACCGGGCGACCGGAGGCCAGCATGCCCGTCAACTTGGACGGCAGGACCAGATCGGCGGCTTCCGGCCGTTGAGGCAGCAGGTGGATGTCCGCCGTGCCCAGCAGTTCCGGCAGACGCTCCAATGGCTGCAATGGCAGAAAATGCACCGTGTCCAGGCCCCGGCAGGCTCGTTCGAGCTCGGCGCGGGCTGGGCCGTCGCCGCACAGCAGAAGCGACACGTTCGCCTCGGCCGCCTTCAGGCCGGCCGCGACCTGGCCGAGGGCCTCCAGCCCCTGTTTCCCGGCCATATTGCCTGAGTAGAGGGCGACGACCCGGTCTTCGGGAATAAAGAGCTCCTGGCGGTAGCGGGTGTTGGAACTGGCGAAGACCTGGACCGCATCCACATCGACCCAGTTGCGGAACTCGCTGGCGCGCGCCGGGTCCACCCCCTTGGCCGCCAGTCTTTCGACCATCGCCGGCGAGATGCTGGACACATGGTCGAACCGCTTGAGAAGCGTCCGTTCGAAGCCCAGCGCCACCCGTCGGGCGAAGTCGCTGTTCAGCACGCCGAGATCGAACGCGGCATCGACTTCGAAGTCCTGAACATGCAGCCAACTGGCGCTGCCCGAGACCCGGCTTGCCGCCAGCGCCGCCCCGGTCGCGGCCAGGGTTGGAGCGACGGCGAACACCAGGTCGGGCCTGAACCGGCGCGCCACCAGCATGGCGGTCGGCGTCGCGGCCGCCCCGAAGGAGGCCAAATGGATCACGCGTCGGAGGCCGGTGGGCTCTCGCGGCACATAAAGAGGAACGCGGTGAACCGTGACGCCGTTCAACACCTCGCTCGACCAGCCGGCGCCGGAGTATCCCGTCGGAACCGTCCAGGACGGATAATAGGGTGGCCCCGTCACCACCTCGACGGTATGGCCGCGCGCCGCCAGCTCCTCGGCCAGCTCGGTCGTATATTTGGCGCAGCCGACCAGTTCGGGGGCGTAGTTCAGCGCCACGATCAGCACGCGCTTGGGAGCCGATTGTTCTGGCTCGGCCCCAGTGTGCGGCTCATCCAGAATGGCCGGCGATACAGCCTGAGACATCGATAACTCCCCCAGGACACGCTATGGAGGACCGACGCTTTTCGCAAGTGCAGCATGATCAATGTTCGCTGTAAGTCTGGCTCTGAAGCGGATGCGCAACAGAGATCAGAGTTATGGAATGCGAGGAGCGATTTTGTTCTCGCGGCTGTCGCGACCGGCGATGTCCGGGTCGTCTGTCCTTGTGGCTTTGGCAGAGGCCGGCTTCACGCCATCGTCTGGAGCGGATCGAAGCGATCCGGCGGACGACCAACAAACCGTCCGAGATCGAGATCGCGCCAAGGCGACCCGGCGACGCGCCCTGCCTGGCGGCGGGCAATTCAGCGGCCAACCAGACGAAGTCTCTGTCGATGTTCAGGAAAGAATGGCGCGCCCGGAACGATTCGAACGTCCGACCCTCAGATTCGTAGTCTGATGCTCTATCCAGCTGAGCTACGGGCGCGCATTCGCCTTGCGGCGAGGGCGGGTATCTAGCGGGTCGGCTTTCGACGCGCAACCCGGTTTTCGATCCAAGTTGAAAACGGGCCCTTGGCGCGGCGAACGACGGGGCTTAGGTCCATCAAGTCACCGATCGACATCAGTGTTTTCCGGGTCGCCATGCCGTATTCGCCGTTCCGTCGCCTGCTCGTCGCCGCCGTGGCCCTGTCGCTGGCCGCGTGCCAGACCCAGACGACCGGAGGCGGCGCGCCCGCAAGGATTCAGGCCGCACCGACGCCGGCCGCACCGACGCCGGCCACACCCGCGCGGGGGCCGTTCGTGGCGGCCGCCAACCCGCTGGCGGTCGAGGCGGGGATGGCGGTGCTTCGTCGCGGCGGGTCGGCGGTGGATGCGGCGGTGGCGGTGCAGGCCGTTCTCGGTCTGGTCGAGCCCCAGTCCTCCGGCCTCGGCGGCGGGGCCTTCCTCATGGTGTATGACGCCGACACGAAAGAGGTCACCACCTACGACGGGCGCGAGACCGCTCCGGCCGATGCGACGCCCGAGCTGTTCTACGAGAACGGCCGTCCCCTGCCCTTCATGGACGCGGTGCTCAGCGGACGCTCCACCGGCGCGCCGGGCGCCGTGGCGGCCCTGGCGATGGCGCAGGAGGCCCATGGGATCCTCGCCTGGTCCTCGTTGTTCGGGGACGCCGAGCGGCTGGCCCGCGACGGCTTCACGGTCAGCCCGCGCCTCGCTGGCTTCATCGCCGGCGGCGGGCAGGCGCGGAGCCGCTGGGCGACCGAGTATTTCACCAAGCCCGACGGGACCCGCTACGTCGCCGGCGACACCCTGCGGAACCCGGCCTACGCCGACACCGTGGCGACGATCGCTCGCGACGGCATTCAGGCCCTGCGGACCGGCCCGATCGCCGAGGCCATCGTCGAGGCGGTCCAGGCCGAGCCGCGTCCGGGCACGCTGAGCGCCTCAGACCTGGCCGGCTATCGCCCCATCGCGCGGGACGCCCTGTGCCGTCCGTTCCGGGTCTATGTCGTCTGCATCCCGCCGCCGCCGTCCAGCGGCGTGGCCCTGCTGCAGCTGCTGGCCATGGCCGAGACCCCGACCGCCGCGCCTGTCCTGGCGCAGGGCGAGACCAGCGCCGACGCCTGGACCCTGTTCGCCCAGTTGCAGCGGCTGATGTACGCCGATCGCGACCGCTATGTCGCCGATCCGGCCTTCGTCGGGGTGCCGGTCGCGGGCCTTCTGGACCCCGACTATGTGGCGAGCCGCGCGGCGCTTGCGCCCGACCTGACCGGCGCCGCCACGGCGGGGACCCCGCCGGGAGGCGTCTTCCGCGCCCCCGACGCGACGCGCGAGCCCGCCGGCACCTCCCACCTGGTCGTGGTGGATGCGCAAGGAAACGCCGTCTCCATGACCACCACGGTCGAGAGCATCTTCGGCTCGGGCCGGATGGCGGGCGGGTTCTTTCTCAACAATCAGCTGACCGACTTTTCCTTCTCGCCGAGGACAGCGGAGGGTGCGCCGATCGCGAACGCGGTGGCGGCGGGCAAGCGACCGCGGTCGTCCATGTCGCCGGTCATCATCCTTGACCACGACGGCCGTCTTGTCGGCGCTCTCGGCTCGCCGGGCGGCCCCTCCATCCTGGCCTACAACGCCAAGGGCCTAATCGGGACCCTGGTGTGGGGACTGCCGATCCAGGCGGCGTTCGACCTGCCCAATCTGGTGGCGCGCGGCGCGGGCTTCGGGGCGGACACGGCGCGCTTCGGTCCGACCCTGACGGAGCAGTTGGCGGAACGCGGCATCGTGCTCCAGCCCAACGCCTCAGAGACGTCCGGCCTGCACGGCGGAATCTGGAAGGGCGACCACTGGGACGGCGGAGCGGATGATCGGCGCGAGGGCGTGGCCCGGACGCAGTAGCGGACGCCGAGGTTCGGACGTCGCACGCCGTCTCGATTTGCATCTTTCGATCGACCGGCCCTAGCTGGGCAACCTCAGCTCGAACGTCGTGCCCGCAGGTCCCGTCTCGACCAGCTTCAGTTCGCCCCCATGCGCGGCCGCCAGTTCGCGCGAAATGGTCAGTCCCAGCCCCGTACCGTCGGCCGATCCGCCGCTGACGAAGGGCTCGAACAGCCGCTCCGACAGGCGCGGCGGAATGCCGGGACCGTCGTCGACGATGCGGACGACACTCCAGCCGTCCTCAGTCGTGGCCTCGACCATCACCGACCCGAGCGGCCCGCCTCTCTTGCGGACCGCCCGCGCAGGGTCGCCCTCGATGGCCTGACGGGCGTTGCGCATCAGGTTGACCAGGATGCGATGCAACTGGTCGGCATCCGCCTGGATGGTGAAGCGCGCCGGCAGGGCCTTGACCAGACGCACGCCGGTCGCCTCCAGCCCCGCATCCTCGGCCGCCGAGGTCACGGCAGGCGCCAGCGAAACGCGGTCCACGACCGGCGCCGGCTCCTCGGACTTGCCATAGTCCAGCACATTGCGGGTCAGGGCGGCGGCGCGACCGAGCGCCCGTTCCAGGCGCGGCAGGGCCTTGGCGACCTGGGGATCGGCGGACGAGGCCAGACGTTCGGAGGCGATCTGGGCCGAGGTCAGCATGTTCCGGAGATCGTGGTTGATCTTGGCCACCGCCTCGCCCAGCGCCACGAGCCGGGAGCGGGAGCGCAGGGCCTGACGCACCTCCTCCTGCATGACGGCCAGTTCGCGCTCGACCCGGCCGATCTCATCATGGCGATCCGAAGGGGTCGGGGCGACCGTCTGGGGGTCGGCGGCGAAGCCTTCGATGGACCGGGTCACCCGGCGCAGCGGCTGCAGCACCAGGAAGGCGAGGCCGGTATAGAGCAGGCCGCCCGCGACCACCGAAATGACGATCGAGACCAGCAGGCTATTGAGCAGGAAGGCCCGCAGCTCGACCTTCAGCGGTTCGGCCGGGGCGACGACGTCGATGAAGTCGCCGGAACGGTATCGGGGTGCCGCACGGGCCCGGATCGAGCGGTCCTCCGGCCCGAACAAGGTGTGGATCGGGTCCATCAGACGCGCGCCCAGGCTCCGACGCCTCAGGTCGATGAAGTCGGGCGCACGGGTCAGATTCGGAGCCTGCAGGAGCTGGCGCATCACTCCCTGGTCGCTGATGGCCACCGCCGACACCCCGCCGATGCGCAACAGCTGTTCCGCCGTCTGGTCGTCCACCGCGCTATAGGGCAGGGCCTCGACCCCCACGGACGCCAGCTCCGCGGCCTGCAGCCTGTCCATCAGCCAGCGCTCGTGGAAGCTGGCGGCGTTCGGCCCCACGATGAGGGCCTGCACGGCCAGGGTGAAGGCCACGGTCAGCAGCAGGAGGCGCGACGACAGGCCGTCCGGGGCATGGGGCGTCAGCCGCTCGCGCCATTGCGCGGGCAGACGGTCGAACCGCTCGCGAAGGACCACCATGGGGCTCACGTCGTGGCGGCTCCGGGGAACCGTTTCTGAAGGCCTTTGAGGACCAGGGGCAGGACCACTGCCAGGACGAAGACACCGGCCATCGGTGCCCAGAACTGGCCGAACAGGGCCTGGATGTCGGGGTTGGGGTTCTCGGCCAGCAACTGGTTCAGACGCGCCCCGATCCAGCAGTAGATGATGTGGGCCGGCAGCAGGCCGATGACCGTGGCGATCGTATAGGGGGCCAGCCGGACCGACATGACGCCCGCCGCGATATTGATCATGTGGAAGGGAACGACGACCGCCAGCCGCGAGGCTAGCACATACCAGAAGGTGTCCTGGTCGATGGCGACGCAGACCTTCTTCAGCATCCCCTCGTCGCGCTCGGCCTTGCGACGCAGATCCTGCCCCAGGGCGGACCGGGCGACGGCATAGACGATCAGGGCGCCCACTGTGGCGGCGATGGACGTAGAGACGCCCCCGACCCAGGGCCCGAACAGATATCCGGCGGTGATGGTGACGAAAAAGACGCCCGGCACCACGCTGGCGGTGGCGACGGCGAAGATCCCCATCAGGGCCAGCAGAGCCAGTATATAATTGTCCGCCGCATAGGCCCTCAGCTCGCTGCCGTGCACGCGCAGCGTGTCCAGCGACAGATAGCGGTTCCACCCCATGCCGAAGATCAGGGCGATCACGCAGGCGAGGACGATAAGAGGCAGAAACCGTTTCAGGCGATCCATGGTATTCTCAAACGGTTCCGGGCATTCCGGCGTTTCAAAGCTATAGGACGTCGTCGTCGGCGTTGACAGCCGAAGCCCCTCCGCTTATACGCCCGCCCTTCCCGCAGAGGACGCCTTCGTTCTTTGCGCCACTCTAACCTCTGGAGCCGACCGTG
This sequence comes from Brevundimonas sp. FV1ye28, assembly GCF_058681135.1. Taxonomy (NCBI): domain Bacteria; kingdom Pseudomonadati; phylum Pseudomonadota; class Alphaproteobacteria; order Caulobacterales; family Caulobacteraceae; genus Brevundimonas; species Brevundimonas sp. FV1ye28. The sequence goes on from NZ_CM178731.1 coordinate 2,172,970, forward strand.
AAGCGGACCTATCAGCCGTCGCGACTCGTGCGCAAGCGCCGTCACGGCTTCCGTTCGCGGATGGCCACCAAGAACGGACAGAAGATCGTTGCGCGTCGCCGCGCCAAGGGCCGCAAAAAGCTGACGGCTTAAGCGGCCTGTTCCCTCCCGAGGGAGGGGATCGATGACGATTGCCACCACAATCCATCGCCTGACCTCGCGGCCCCAGTTTCTGGCGGCCGCGAAAGGCGTTTCTCTGGCCCGCGGCGCCGTGGTCGTGCAGCGACTGGATCGCGGCGACGGGGATGCCGCGATGCGGATCGGCTTCACCGCGACCAGGAAGGTCGGCGGGGCCGTCGTGCGCAACCGCTGCAAGCGCCGCCTTCGTGAGGCCGCGAGGGCCATGGTCGTCCAGTACGGCGTCCCCGGCAGCGACTATGTCTTCATCGCCAGACAGGGCACGGCCGACCGTCCGTGGGAGCGTTTGCTTGACGATGTGAAATCGGCCCTTACAAGGCTCGCGACCCCCGTCGACGGCCCGAAGTCCGCCCGGCCGGCTCCCGTTTCCGTCGATACGACGTCTCCACCTTTCCAAGTCCTGGACCGCTGACCCGCATGAAGAACGAGAACACCCGGAATATGGTGATCTTCGCCGTGGCCACGGCGGCGATCCTGATCCTGTACCAGATCTTCGTCATGGGCCCGCAGATGGAGCGCCGTAAGGCCGCTCAGGAAGCCTTTGCGGCCTCCGCGCCGGCCTCGCCCGACGCCGCCGATCAGGTTCCGGGCACGGCGCCGGCCTCGTCGAGCGCGATCTTCGTCACCGACCGCACCCAGGCCATGGGCAACGTCGCCCGCGTGCCGGTCCGCACCGATAAACTTCAGGGCTCGCTGTCGCTCCAGGGCGGCCGCATCGACGACCTGTTCCTGACCGACTACCGAGAGACGCTGGACGCCGACGCCCCCCCGGTGGAACTGTTCCGTCCGCAGGGCATGGAGCACGCCTATTTCGCCCAGTTCGGATGGACCGGCCAGAACATCGCCGGCGGCGTTCCCGGCCCCAATACCATCTGGCGCCTGACCTCCGGTTCGACCCTCAGCCAGACCACGCCCGTCACCCTGACCTGGGACAACGGACAGGGCCTGCGCTTCACCCGCGTCGTCGCCATCGACGACCAGTATATGTTCACCGTCACCGACACGGTCGCCAACCTGGGAACCCAGGCCATCACCATCGCCCCCTATGGCCGCATCGAACGCCAGGGCGTGCCCGAGCATCTGGGCAAGACCCAGATCCTGCACGAGGGCGGCATCGGCACCTTCTCCAAGGGCGACGGCTATGCCACGACCCAGCTGAAATACGGCGACTGGGCCAAGAAGCCGCGCGAACAGTTCGAGTCGACCGGCGGCTGGCTGGGCATCACCGACAAATACTGGATGGCGGCCCTGATCCCGCCCCAGACCGAGACGGTCCAGGCCGAGTTCCGCGTGACCGACGCGAACCGCTACAACATCCATGAGGCCCGCATCCTCGGCGAGGCCCGCGTCATCAATCCGGGCCGCCAGATCGTCGAGGTCCAGCACCTGTTCGCGGGTGCCAAGCGCAATGAGATCCTTTCGACCTACGAGAAGCAGTACGACCTGCCGCGCTTCATCTACGCGATCGACTGGGGCTTCCTGTTCTTCCTGACGCGCCCGATCTTCCTCTTGGTCGAGTTCTTCTACGGCCTGGTCGGCAACTTCGGTGTCGCCATCCTGCTGCTGACCCTGACGATCAAGCTCGTCATGTTCCCGCTGGCCAACAAGAGCTACGAGAGCCTGTCCAAGATGCGGAAGCTTCAGCCGCACATGGAAAAGATCAAGGAACAGCACAAGGACGACCCGCAGGCCCAGCAGAAGGCCACGATGGAGTTGTACCAGAAGGAGAAGATCAATCCGCTGGCGGGCTGCCTGCCCATCCTGGTCCAGATCCCGGTCTTCTACGCCCTGTACAAGGTGCTCTACGTCACCATCGAGATGCGGCATGCGCCCTTCTTCGGCTGGATCCGCGACCTGTCGGCGCCGGACCCCACCAACATCTGGCAGCTGTTCGGCCTGATCCCGTGGGATCCGTCCTCGGTGCCGCTGGTCGGTAACCTGATCGGCTCGCATGCGGGTGGCTTCACCCTGGCGCTCAGCGTCCTCGCCATCATCTACGGCTTCACCATGTGGCTGCAGACGGCCATGAACCCGCCCGCGCCCGATCCCATCCAGCGCAAGATCTTCGCCTGGATGCCGGTGATCTTCACCTTCATCATGGCCGGCTTCCCGGCGGGTCTGCTGATCTACTGGGCGTGGAACAACGTCCTCTCGATCGCTCAGCAGTATTTTATCATGCACCGCTTCAAGGCCGAGAACCCGATCGACGACCTGATCGCCAAGCTGACGAAGAAGAGCCCGGCTTGACCGACGAGGGGCCGATCACCGCATCCGACTACGACGACGAAGAGATCGAGGCCGCTCGCGTTCTGTTTCAGCGCCCTGCGACCTTCGTCATGGGTGCGGCAAAGATCGAGCAATTGCCGGAGCCCAATCTGCCGGAAGTGGCCTTCGCCGGCCGCTCCAACGTCGGCAAGTCCAGCCTGATCAACGGCCTGGTCGGCATGCACAAGCTGGCCCGCGCCTCGAACGAGCCCGGCCGGACGCGCGAGGTCAATTTCTTCGACCTGGACGGCAAGCTGCGGCTGGTCGACCTACCCGGCTACGGCTGGGCCAAGGCGTCCAAATCGACGGTGAAACAGTTCCAAAATCTGGGCCGCGACTATCTGCGCGGCCGGGTGACGCTGAAGCGGGTCTATCTGTTGATCGACGCCCGCCACGGGTTGAAGCCGGTCGACACCGAGGCTCTGGACGCCCTGGACCTCGCTGCCGTCAGCTATCAGATCGTCCTCACCAAGGCCGACAAGATCAAGGCGCACGAGCGCGACACCGTCGCGGCGGCGACGCTGAAAGCCATATCCAAACGCCCCGCCGCCTTCCCGGCGGTAATCGTGACCTCGGCCGAAAAGGGCGCGGGCCTGCCGGAGCTGCGCGCCGAGATCATGCGGACGACGGGCGCGGAGCTCTAGCCTCCGCCGTCCCGACGCCTTAGGTGTCGCCCATGCCCCCCGCCGACACCCCCGCCGAGGTCTTCAAGCGCGCCCTCGCCCATGCGGCCCGCGCGCTCGCGGAACAGTCGGAGCTCGAGGTCGTGTTCGGCTCCGACGGGCCGAAGCTGACCGGCGGCGTCCTCACCCTACCCCACCCGCCGCGGACGCCGTCCGACGGCGACAGCGCCACGATCCGGGGCCAGGCCGACCGCCTCGCCCTGCGGCTCGCCAACCACGACCCGTCGATCCATTCGACCCTGCGCCCGACCGACAGCCGCGCCGCCGAGGTGTTCGAGGCCGTCGAACAGGCCCGCGTCGAGGCCCACGGCTCCACCGCCCTCGCGGGCGTCCGCAAGAACATGGACGCCGCCCTCCTGACCCGTCTGGAAAAGATGGGCGCCCTGAGGGTCACCGAGGCCGACCGTGTCCCCGTCGCCGAGGCCGTCGCCCTGCTACTCCGCGAACGCGTCACCGGCCAGCGTGCGCCCGACGGCGCCGGCGCGATGCTCGATCTAGTCCGCACAGAGCTCGAGGCAAAGGCGCACGTTCAGCTCGACAAGCTGGCCGAGACCGCCGGCGACCAGGCCGCCTTCGGCAAGGCTCTGAAGGACGTACTGCGCGCCCTTGACCTGGACCCCGGCGACGGACGCGGCGACGACGCTTCGGATGACGCGGGCGAGGATGAGCCCGATCCTCAGGAGCCTGAAGCCAGCGAAGATCAGGACGATGAGGAGGACGAAAGCGGCGGCGAAGGCGGCCAGTCGATGGACGGCGCCTCCGAGGACCCGACCTCCGAACAGGACCGCGACGCCCGCCCCGACGGCTCTCCCGCCGAACGCGACGGCGACGCCGCCGACGACGGCCCCGACGTGGCCGAAGGCGCCCTGCCGAACCGTCAGGAGAACGCCGACGACGGCCGTCAGGTCGATGTCTACAAGGTCTTCACCACCGCCTATGACGAAGTCGTGGACGCCGCTGACCTGTGCGACCCGATGGAGCTGGATCGCCTGCGGTCCCTGCTGGACCAGCAACTGACCATCCTGTCCTCCGTCGTCGCCCGCCTCGCCAACAAGCTGCAGCGCCGCCTGATGGCGCAGCAGAACCGGTCGTGGGCCTTTGACCTTGAGGAGGGCGTGCTGGACACCGCCCGCCTGACCCGTGTCATCACCGACCCGACCAGCCCACTGTCGTTCAAGATGGAGTCCGAGAGCCCGTTCCGGGACACGGTCGTCACCCTTCTGCTCGACAACTCCGGCTCGATGCGCGGACGGCCGATCATGGTCGCGGCGGTTTGCGCCGACATCCTGGCGCGGACGCTGGAACGCTGCGGCGTCAAGGTCGAGATCCTCGGCTTCACCACCCGCGCCTGGAAGGGCGGACAGGCGCGAGAGGCCTGGATCACGGCCGGCAAGCCGTCGATGCCCGGCCGCCTCAACGACCTGCGTCACATCATCTACAAGGCCGCCGACGCCCCCTGGCGCCGCGCCAAGAAGAACCTCGGCCTGATGATGCGCGAGGGCCTGCTCAAGGAAAACATCGACGGCGAGGCCCTGACCTGGGCCCACGACCGCCTCAAGGCCCGGCCCGAAAGCCGCCAGATCCTGATGGTCATCTCCGACGGCTCGCCGGTCGACGACTCGACGCAAAGCGCCAACGCCGCCCTTTACCTCGACAAACATCTGCGCGCCGTCATCGAACGGATCGAGACCCAGTCGCCCGTCGAGCTGATCGCCATCGGCATCGGCCACGACGTGACCCGCTGGTATCACCGCGCCGTCACCATCGTCGATGTCGAACAGCTGGGCGGCGTCATGATCGAGAAGCTGGCCGAGCTGTTCGACGCCGCGCCCAAGCAGGCTCAGAAGGGCGGGCGCCGCCTGAAGCGTGCGGCGTGATGCGGCTGGTCTTGCGCGCCGGCCTTTCGCTGGCCCTGATGGCGCTGGCCGCCTGCGCCGCCGTGGCCACCGCCACGCCCGGCCCGGCGACCGATCCCGACTACGTCATCCGCATGGAGGCCCGCCACGTCCCGCTCGGCATCGGCGGCGCCACCCTGGCCCCCGGCGTCAGCTATGGTGGCGGCCTGGTCCTGCGCGGCACCGAGTTGCACGGCCTTTCGGATCTGAAGATCACGGGGGCCGATCCTTCGAAGATGCAGGCCTGGGCGGTCAGCGACTTCGGCCACCTCGTCCGCTTCTCGATCCGGCTGGACCGAAACGGCCGCCTGACGTCTGCCGGCGACGCCACCAACCGCCCCCTCATCGGCCCCGACGGAGCCGTTCTCGCTCCCAAGGAAAACGCCGACGCCGAAGGTCTGGCCATCCTGCCCGACGGCGACGTCCTGGTCAGCTTCGAGCGCGACCACCGGATCTGGTCCTACGGCTCAGGCGCGAGCGAGCGGCCGAGGCTGGTTTCAACCCCGCGACACCCCTTCGGCGACAATCAGGGCATCGAAGGCCTGGCCCCTGCGCCGGACGGCAAGTGGCTGGCGCTGGGCGAGGCGGGCGGCGCATGGCTCTGCGACGACACCGATTGCGAAGCCCTGCCCCACGCCCCGACAGCCTATACTGACGGATTCCTGACCACCGGGGCGGACGTCGATCCGGCGGGAGGCTGGTTCATCGTCCAGCGCCTCTTCACCCCGCCCCTGAACATGCAGGCCCGCGTCCGCCACATGGCGCCGGACGGGACCCTGTCGGCGCCACTGATCCACCTTCGCCCGCCCGCCTCGACGGACAATTTCGAAGGTGTCGCGGCCGTGGCCACATCGACCGGCACGCGCCTCTATCTGCTCAGCGACGACAACGACAACTTTGTGCAGAAGACGTTGCTGCTGGCGTTCGACATCAGGCGCTGAAGTGGCGGCTACTCGGCTGCCGCCAGCCGCACCAGCTTGCCATCGTCTTCATCGGTGATGACCCAGACCGCGCCGTCCGACCCCACGGCCACATCGCGGATGCGCTCGCCCAGGCCCGTCATCAGCCGCTCCTCGCCGACCACCCTGTCGCCCTCCAGTACCAGCCGGGTCAGCGACTTGCCGCCCAGACCCGCGATCAGCAGATTGCCGTCCCAGGCCGGGAACATGGCACCGGAGTAGAAGGCCTGGCCGCCGGGCGCGATGACCGGATCCCAATAATAGACCGGCTGTTCCAGGCCCTCGCGAGCCGTGATCCCCTCGTTGATCGCCGCGCCGCGATACTCGACGCCATAGGCGATGATCGGCCAGCCGTAGTTCTTGCCGGCTTCCGGCCGGTTCAGCTCGTCGCCGCCGCGCGTGCCGTGTTCGATGGTCCAGATCGCGCCTGTGCCGGGTTGGGTCGCGATGCCCTGCACGTTGCGGTGGCCCGACGACCAGATCTCGGGCAGCGCACCGGCCTGACCGACGAAGGGATTGTCCTGGGGCACGCTGCCGTCGGCGTTGATGCGGATGATTTTGCCCATGTGCGAGCCCAGATCCTGGGCCTGGGGCCGCATCGGCGCGTCCGATCGCTCACCCAGGGTGATGAACAGGTGACCCGCCGGGTCGAACGCCAGGGCCGATCCGAAATGCTTGTCGCCGTCATAGATCGGCAGGGCGCGGAAGATCACGCGCACGTCCGACACGCCTGATCCGTCCTCGGACAGCACCCCGCGCGCGACGGAGGTCGCGTTGCCGCCCTCACGCGGCTCGGCATAGCTCCAGAAGATGGTGCGGTTGCTGGCGAAGTCGGGCGACAGGATGACGTCCAGCAGCCCCCCCTGGCCACGCGCATCGACGGCGGGCAGGCCGGTGATCGGCTCGCCGACCGCGCCCGCGGCGCTGACGATCCGCATACGGCCCGGCCGTTCCGTGACCAGCCAGTTTCCGTCGGGCAGCATCGCCATGCCCCAGGGATGCTCCAGCCCGGACGCCACGACCGCATGGCGCAGCGTGCCCTCGGTCGTCACACCCGGCGCACGGGTCTGGCCGGCGAAGGCGGGGGTCTGGTTCGCGCCATTGGCCGCACGCGTCTCGACCGGGGCACCCGGCGTGGCGGCGGCGGGCTGGCTCTGTCCGCTGGCTCCGCAGGCCGAGGCCAGAACGAGCATGGAAGAGGCGGCTGCGAGGGCGATCGGGCGCATGGAAACTCCGGGTCTGGTTTGGGCCTGCGGTCAACGGCCTTCAGGATAGGCCTGAAACGACCCGCAAGCGGCGCCGTTCCTGCTCTTATGGCGGCGCGACCCGGCGTCGCAGGCGGCGGTTCTCCCTGGCCATGCGCGATGCGACTTGAACCGAAGGGATGGCGTCTGTATAGGCACGCCTCTCGCGTCATCCGGCCCCGGCCGTCAGGGCGACCATTGGACTGGGCTGGGTAGCTCAGATGGTTAGAGCGGTGGATTCATAACCCACAGGTCGGCGGTTCGATCCCGCCTCCAGCCACCAGTCCAATCCTCTAGCGTCTGACCCTCAATCCCGCCGGCGCCGGTCGGACGCCGATGGGCCGTGCGCTTTCGATCAGGGCGTCCAGGCGCCCGACCAGTTCGATCCCAGCCGGGCTGAGATAGAGGTGGCGCGAAACGCCCTCGCGCTCGTTCGAGGCCATGATGAGCCAGCCGCGCCCCTGCGGACGAGCCCCAGGATCCGCCGCGTCCAGCAGGGCGCGAGAGGCGCGCGACGCCGTCGCCTCGGTCGTCTCCATCAGACCAGCCAGTTCCTTGATCCGGACACCGGGATTCTCGGCCACGTAGAGAAAGGCCAGGATTTCCGACTGGGTGATGTCGGGCGCCAGTTTCTTCAGCAGAACCAGGCCGGCCAGGAGGGTGTTGCGCCGACGTCCGCCGCCCTCAGTCATCGACATAGGGCGAGACGACCAGGGCCGGCGCTGGCGCACGGCGACCGACGCGCGGCTTTCGGCGCTGGAAGACCAGACCCGCCGAGGGGTGGGCACGCTTCATCATTTCGAACTGGCCGCGCACGGCCTCGGACTGACGTTCGGCGTCCTCTGCGTCGCGGGCGTCGATGTCGATCGTGATAGTGGCGCGAAAGCGCATGGGGGTCGCCGGGTTCGAGGATTCTGGAGTGTTCGCAGCGTCGGGTTGGGCGGCGCGAGCCAGCAGAACCCAGCCGACGCTGGCCTGGATCCACTCAAGCAACTCCGTTTGCACAGGATCGACCATTTCGAACCCCATTTCCCCCGCTCAGCCACGACGGCAGAACAGGTCGAAATCGTGTTCCGAGCATGTCGGATTTCATACTTCGCCGTAAGGTTTGCGGACCAAAATCAGGTTTGGTCAGTGCGGCACCCCAACCACTTCACGTCCAGTCGGAGTCCTGGTCAGCCCGTGCGCCGGTGACCGGCCGTCTCCGCACGGCGCTTGCGCCGCCTGCGCCAACGCCTCCCCGTCGGCTGTCCGGCCAGATCCCAGATCAACAGGGCGACCAGGATCAGGATCACCAGGCCGCCCGCAATCAGCATGATCGTCATCTCCGCCGGCAACGGCGCAGCCTATCATTTCATGCTGCACCGCACCATGACTGCAACGGATCGTGATGACCGACGTTCACGGCAAAGGTTCAACGCTGTTCGAGGGCTCCGCCATGACTATCCGTATCCCGTCCCTGCTGGCCGTATCCGCCGTCGCCGTCCTGTCTCTGGGTGCGGTCGCCTGCACGGACGCCGAACAGGAGAGGACCGAAGCCAACGCCGAGGCCGCCGGTGACAACGCCGAGGTCGCGGCCGCCGAAGCCGCCGATAAGGCCGGCGAGCTGGCCGCGCAGGCCGGCGAGGTGCTCGAGGCCGGAACGATGAAGGCGGCCCAGGCCGTCGAAACGGGTGCCGGCAACGTCGCCGATCACCTCGAAGCCAACCAGGCGGAAGCCGCCGCCGAGGGTCGCCCCGGTGCCGTCAATCCGAACACTGACCAGCGCGTCCCCGCTCCGGCCAACTAGGTCCCCGTAAACTAAGCCCCTGCGGGGACCGGCTCCGCACGAACCGCGTCGATCAAGGCTCTGGCCTCGGCGCTGTTCCAGTCGGCCTCGCCGGCGAAGGCTGCGCGGATCCGCCCCTGACGGTCCAGCAGGATCGTCTGGGGCATCTTGCCCTTGCCCGGAAACTCGAATGGCAGCTGGAATTTCGGATCGCCATAGAAGGGCAGCGGATCGTGGACGTCGATGAAGCTCTTCGCGTCTGCTACCGCGTCGTCGCCGGTATCGACATTGATCGGCATCACCACCAGATCCCCGTCCGGATAGGCTGATGCCAGGGCGGCGATGGTCGGCATCTCGGTCCGGCAGGGGGCGCACCACATGGCCCACAGGTTCACCAGAACCACCTTGCCCCTGAAGTCGGCGAAGCGGACGTCGTCCCCGTCGCGGGTCTTGAAGACATAGTCGGGTGCCGCCTCCAGCACCGCCGGTGTCTCCAGCGATGCCAACGGACCGACCGCGAACCGGACCAGTTCGCTCTTTTCGACCGCGGGAGCCTCCTCGGCTTTGAAAGGACCGGCCTGCATGGCGTATAGGGTCCCGACCGTTCCGCCGGCGATCACCGCCAGCGCGAGCACTCCCCCGATCCAGACGCCCCTTTTCGAGCCGCTCATGTCCAACCCCCAAGACCCGGCAAACACCGGGCAGTCGCCGCAATCCGGGCAGACCCTATGGGGCGGACGCTTTTCCGCCAAGCCCGCCGACATCATGCAGGCGATCAACGTCTCCATCGGCGTTGACCAACGCCTGTGGGCGCAGGACCTGCGCGGCTCTCGGGCGCATTGCCGCATGCTGATCGACCAGGGCATCGTGACGGCCGAAGACGGCGCCGCCATCCTCGGCGGGCTGGACGCGATCCAGGCCGAGATCGAGGCCGGGACCTTCACCTTCCGCGACGAATACGAAGACATCCACCTGAACGTGGAGGCCCGTCTATCCGAACTGATCGGTGAGGCCTCGGGCCGTCTGCACACGGCCCGCAGCCGCAACGACCAGGTCGCCGTCGACTTCCGCCTGTGGGTCCGCGACGCCTGCGACCGCTCGGTGGAACAGCTGAAGGCGCTGCAACACGCCCTGCTGACCCGCGCCGAACAGCATGCCGGCGACCTGATGCCCGGCTTCACCCATCTGCAGACCGCCCAGCCGGTGACCCTCGGCCACCACCTGATGGCCTATGTCGAGATGGCCGGCCGCGACGCCGGACGGTTCGCCGACGCCCGCACGCGGATGAACGAGAGCCCGCTGGGTGCTGCGGCGCTTGCCGGTTCGCCCTTCCCCATCGACCGCCATGCGACGGCGGCCGCGCTCGGCTTCGACCGCCCCATGGCCAACTCGCTGGATGCCGTGTCGGACCGCGACTTCGCGCTTGAGACCCTGGCCGCCGCCTCGATCACGGCGGGGCACCTGTCCCGTCTGGCCGAGGAGATCGTGGTCTGGATGACGCCGATGTTCGGCTTCGTGACCCTGCCCGACGACCTGACCACCGGCTCGTCGATCATGCCGCAGAAGCGCAACCCCGACGCCGCCGAACTGGTCCGCGCCAAGACAGGCCGGATCATGGGCTCGTTCGTCGCCCTGTCGACCGTGATGAAGGGCCTGCCGTTGGCCTATTCCAAGGATATGCAGGAGGACAAGCCGCCGGTGTTCGAGGCCATGGACGCGCTGGACCTGGCCCTGACCGCCATGACAGCCATGGTGTCCGCCTTCCGTCCGAACACGGAACGGATGGCCGAGGCGGCCTCCTGGGGCTTCTCGACCGCCACCGATCTGGCCGACTGGCTCGTGCGCGAGGCCGACCTGCCCTTCCGCCAGGCGCACCATGTCACCGGCGCAGCGGTCAAGCGGGCGGAGCAGCTGGGCGTGGGTCTGGCGCAACTGCCGCTCGCCGAATTGCAAGCCTTGCATCCCGGCGTCACCGAAGCCGTTTACAAGGTGCTCACCCCTGAGGCCTCCTGCGCCAGCCGCCAGAGCTTCGGGGGAACCGCGCCGGAACAGGTCCGTGCGCGCATCGCCGATTGGAAAGTCCGACTGTCATGAACAAGGTCCTCACCCTCGGCGCCCTCGCCATCCTCGCCGTCTCCACCGCTGCCTGCGGCCGGATGGCGGACCTCGAAAGCCCCGCCCCGCGCGAGACCGAGCGGGCGCCGCGCGACGCCCGCGCCCCGGCCCTTCCGGATCCGGCGACGATCAACCGTCCGTCCAGCCAGATGCCGATTGACGGCGGCCCCTCCAACCCCATCGGCGGCACCGCCGCCGGTCGCGAGCCTCAATAGACCTTGGACCATTTCGAACTGCGGGACGGCGTCCTCCACGCCGAGGGCGTCGACCTGACCACGCTGGCGGCCGAGGTCGGCACGCCGGTCTATGTCTATTCGACCGCCACCCTGACGCGGCACTACACCGTTCTGCGTCAGGCGCTCGACGCCCACCCGTCGGTGCTCGGCGACAGCCTGATCGCCTTCGCGGTCAAGTCGAACTCCAACCTCTCGGTCCTGGCGACCCTCGCCCGGCTCGGCTGCGGCGCCGACACGGTGTCCGAGGGCGAGATCCGACGCGCGCTGAAGGCGGGCATCCCCGCTGACCGCATCATCTTCTCGGGCGTGGGCAAGACCGACGCCGAACTGGCCTTCGCCCTCGAGGTCGGGGTGCGCCAGATCAATGTCGAGAGCCCGGCCGAACTGGACCGCCTCATCGCCATCGCGGCCGACAAGGGCGCCCGACCCGACATCGCCATCCGGGTGAATCCCAAGATCGGCGCCGGCGGCCACGCCAAGATCACCACCGGCGGCGAGGGCGACAAGTTCGGCGTCCCCGCCGACGAGGCCATGGCCCTCTACGCCCGCGCCGCCTCCAGTCCGCACCTGAACCCGGTCGCCCTCGCCTGCCATATCGGCAGCCAGATCACCCACCTGACACCGCTTGAGGCCGCCTTCGGCCTGATGCGCAAACTGACCGAGACCCTGCGCCAGCAGGGCCTGCCCGTGCCCCGGATCGACCTCGGCGGCGGCCTAGGCGTGCCCTATACCGGCGGAGCGAAGACCGCCTCGCCCGCCGACTACGCCGACATGGTCGCCCGCGTTCTGGACGGGCTGAACGTCGAGGCTGCGTTCGAGCCCGGCCGCCTTCTGGCCGCCAACGCCGGGGTCCTCCTGACCCGCGTCATCCAGGTCACGGAACGGGCGGACGGTCGTCGTTTCCTCGTCCTCGATGCGGCCATGAACGACCTGATGCGCCCGGCGATGTACGACGCCTTCCACGAGGTGAAGCCCGTCATGCCGCGAAAGGGCGCCGAGATCGCCTACGACATCGTCGGTCCCGTCTGCGAGACCGGCGACACCTTCGCCCGTGACCGCTCCCTGCCTCCCTTGCAGGCCGGCGACCTCGTAATCTTCACCGGCGCCGGTGCCTATGGCGCGACCATGTCGAGCGAATACAATTCCCGCCCGCTGGTGCCGGAGGTGCTGGTCGACGGCGACCGCTGGGCCGTGGTCCGGGCGCGACCGACTTATGAGGAAATGCTGGCCCGAGAGACGACGGCGGATTGGCTAGCCTAGAAACCGATCCACTGCCGCCAGGAACCGCGTCGGCTGGTCGATCATGACCATGTGCTCGGCCCCCTCGATCCGCTCGAACCGGGCGGGGGTGCGCAGGCTGCGGTAGCCGGCGGCAAACAGGGCATCCAGATGGGCGCGCGGCGAGTTGCCGTCGGCGCTCCAGCCATAGACCACCGTCACGGGCGCGGAGATGTCCGGCAGGCGGTTCCTGAGGTCCGTGGTCATCACCTCGTACAGGCCCTGCGCCAGCACCTGCCGGTCGCCGCCCTGCCAGCCGAGCGTGCCGAAGACGCTGTCGGCCGCCCCACCCAGCTGGTCGCCCAGCATCGTCCCCTGCGTCCGCAAGGCCTCGTCGCCGAGGAACAACAGGGCCTGATAGGCGATCTGGGCCAGGGGCTCGACGTCACCGACCGTGGCGCCCGGGCTGATCAGGGACGGGAAAAAAGGTGTCGCATCGACCACCATGACCCGCCCGATCTGGCCGCCTCGCCGGTCGCGTCCGGCATCCGCGGCGGCGCGCAAGGCCACCAGCCCGCCCATCGAATGGCCGATCACCGCCGGCCGATCGAGCCGCTGCGAGGCGATATAGCGACGCAGCTCCGCCGCCACGGGGGCGACCACGGCCCCGTCCTCATTCGCGCCGGCCGGGATGTTCCCAAAGCCGCGCACCGAGACCAGATGCACCCGATAGCGGTCATCCAGCCGGTTGGCCGTCCGCGACCAGACGTCGCTGGTCGAGGCCAGACCGGGGATCAGGATCACATCCGGCCCCTGTCCCCGCGTCGTGACCACGATCCGTTCCGACCGGAACGCCGCCTGCGCCTCGGCGACAGCCGGAAGCAGCATCAGGGTGAGGGAAACGATCAGGGCGCGCAGCATGTCAGGACCCTGAACGGCGAAGTGGGCGAAGGGTTGTCCGCGACCCTTGATCTTCTTGTCGCGGAGGCGCGAAATGTGTCGAGATAACGACGCCTGGGGAGGCACTATGACTGTCCTGAAATCCGCGATCGCAACGACGGTCGCCATCCTTTGGGCCGGAGCCGCCGCCGCCCAGACCACGCCGCCGCCTCCGACCGAGGTGCTGGGCGGGACGGCCGAGGCTGTGCCTCAGTCCACCGGCCCGGAATGGTGGGCCTTTTCCCGCGGCCAGCAGCGCAACTATCTGATCGACGTGAACAGCGTGGTGAAGACCGGCGACGAACTGACCGTCATGGTCGCTCGCGTGCCCAAGGACACTCCGGCCGGCGACTACAGCCACACGGTGGATCAGTTCGGCATCCAGTGCCGCACGCGCCAGTCGCACGTCGTCCTGTCCTCGGACGCCTTCGAGGACGGCGTGCCCGGCGAGGCCTTCGCCACCGACGAGCCTCTGCAAGCCATCGCCCCCGACAGCTTCGACGACGCCATCCGCGAGATCGCCTGCGACGACATGCGGCCCCAGCCGCCCTCCTACGCGAGCGTGAAGGCCTATATCGACGCGGGAAGACCGTAGGGCTTGGGGCTTAGGGTTCGCCCCTATTCCCTAAGCCATACTCACTACGACCTGTCCTCAGACGTCCACCGCCGCGTCCAGGGCGTTCTCCTGGATGAACTCGCGGCGCGGTTCGACCACGTCGCCCATCAGCTTGGCGAACAGGTCGTCGGCGTCGTCGGCGTGGTCGACCTTGACCTGCAGCAGGGTGCGGGCGTTGACGTCCAGCGTCGTCTCCCACAGCTGTTCGGGGTTCATCTCGCCCAGACCCTTGTAGCGCTGGATCGACAGGCCCTTCTTGCCCGCGTCGAGCACGGCGTTCAGCAGGTCGAGCGGCCCGCGAATGGTCGTGGACTTGTCCTTTCGGCGATAGACGGCCGGGGCCGCGAACACACCCTCGAACGCCTGCGCCCGCTCGCCCAGACGACGCGCGTCGAGCGACCGGATCAGGGCCTCTTCCAGCACGATGGTCTCCTGGACCGCGCGACGGGTGCGGCTGAACACCACCGCCCCCTGTTCGCCGGTCGCGCCGGACCATTCGCCGTCGCCCTCTTCGGCATAGAGGTTCAGGCGTGCGGCGGCAGAGGCCGAGGTCGCGGCCATGTCGGCGTCGTCGGCGAACAGACCGGCCAGGGCCGCCTGTTCGATGGCGAAGGCCGGGGCGCGCTGGCTCAGGCGATCGACGCCGGCGCCGTAAGCCTTGGCCTCACGCACAAGCGATTGCAGGTCCTGGCCCATCCGACGCTCGCCGCCGGCCAGATCCAGCTCCGCCTCCGACGAGCCCTCCTCGATCAGGTAGGAGTCCATCTCGGACTGATCCTTCAGGTAGCGCGACTGCTTGCCCTTGGAGACCTTATAAAGCGGCGGCTGGGCGATGTAGACGTGGCCGCGCGTGATCAGTTCCGGCATCTGCCGATAGAAGAAGGTCAGCAGCAGGGTCCGGATGTGTGCGCCGTCGACGTCGGCGTCGGCCATCAGGATGATCTTGTGATAGCGCAGCTTGTCGGCGTTGAAGTCGTCGCGGCCGATGCCCGTGCCCAGCGCCAGGATCAGGGTCCCGATCAGCTCGGACGACAGCATCCGGTCGAACCGGGCCCGCTCGACGTTCAGGATCTTGCCCCGCAGCGGCAGGACGGCCTGGTTCTCGCGGTTGCGGGCCTGTTTGGCCGAGCCGCCGGCGGAATCGCCCTCGACGATGAACAGTTCGGACTTGGCCGGATCGCGTTCCTGACAGTCGGCCAGCTTGCCGGGCAGGGAGCTGATATCCAGCGCCGACTTGCGCCGCGTCAGGTCGCGCGCCTTCCTCGCGGCCTCACGGGCGGAGGCCGCCTCGATGATCTTGGCGACGATCTGCTTGGCCTCGACCGGGTGTTCCTCGAACCACTGCGACAGGCCCTCGGTGCACAGGCCCTCGACGGCCGGGCGCACTTCGGACGAGACCAGCTTGTCCTTGGTCTGCGAGCTGAACTTGGGATCCGGCACCTTGACCGACAGGACGCAGGTCAGGCCCTCGCGCGCGTCCTCGCCGGTCGGCGCGACCTTCTCCTTCTTCAGCGCGCCGGAGCTCTCCATGTAGGAGCTCATGACGCGCGTCAGGCTGGTGCGGAAGGCGCTCAGGTGCGTGCCCCCGTCGCGCTGGGGGATGTTGTTGGTGAAGCACAACATCGTCTCGTGGTAGCTGTCGTTCCACCACAGGGCGAGGTCGATCTCGATATTGTCCTTCTTGCCCCGAATGACGATGACGTCCTTCAGGATCGGCGTCTTGGACTTGTCCAGGTGGCGCACGAAGGCTTCCACCCCGCCCTCGTAGTGCAGCATGATCTCGACCGGCTCGACGCCGCGAAGGTCGGCCAGCTTGATCACCACGCCCGAGTTCAGGAAGGCCAGCTCGCGCAGGCGGTGCTCCAGCGTCTTCAGGTCGAAGTCGATGTGCGAGAAGGTCGTGACCGACGGATAGAAGGTGACCTGGGTGCCCGACAGCACCTTGCCGTTGTCGCGGAGCGGCGCATCGCCGGTGACGACCAGGCTTTCGACCGTGTCGCCACGCTCGAACTTCATCTCGTGGCGCTTGCCGTTCCTGAAGATGACCAGCTTCAACCAGTCCGACAGGGCGTTCACCACGGAAACGCCCACGCCGTGCAGACCGCCGGAGACCTTGTAGGAGTTCTGGTCGAATTTCCCGCCGGCGTGCAGCTGGGTCATGATGACCTCGGCCGCCGAGACGCCTTCCTCGGCATGGATGTCGACCGGAATACCGCGACCGTTATCGGTCACCGTGACCGAGCCGTCCGAGTTCAGGATCACCTCGACCAGATCGGCGTGACCGGCCAGGGCCTCGTCGATGGCGTTGTCCACCACCTCATAGACCATGTGGTGCAGGCCCGAGCCGTCGTCGGTGTCGCCGATATACATGCCGGGGCGTTTGCGTACCGCATCCAGGCCCTTGAGAACCTTGATGGATTCCGCGCCGTAGGCGGCTTCTTCGGCCGTGTCTTCGTGGCGATCGGTCGGGGTCTGGTCGGTCATTCATTCGTCCGGAGACGCGGGCCTAGGGGACTGCGCCAGGCGCCGTCCGACCCGCTGAGAAACAGCTTTCGCCGGACCGCCGATTCAGGCCGTCCGGATGCGTCGTTTATATAGGAATTCGCACGCGAAAAGCGAGCGGCCCGGCGGTTTTGTCGCCTTGTCGCGCAACGCTTCGCCCCCCATATGTTGCGTTCACCGATCGAGAGACACCCCGCCCATCGTAGGAGCGCCGATGCCGCATGCCGACAGCCTGATTTCCACCCTGGTCGGCGGCTTCGTTCTCGCCTTCGTGTTCGGAATGCTGGCCAATCGGCTAAAGTTGTCGCCTCTCGTCGGTTACCTGGTGGCGGGCGTCGTCGTGGGACCCCACACCGCCGGTTTCGTCGCCGACACCACCCTTGCGCCCCAGTTGGCGGAAATCGGGGTGATCCTGCTGATGTTCGGTGTCGGCCTGCATTTCTCGCCGGCCGACCTGATGAAGGTTCGCCGCGTCGCCCTGCCCGGCGCCCTCGTACAGATCGCGTCCGCCACCCTGATGGGCTGGGCGCTGGGCCGTTTCGTCCTGGGCATGTCCGACCTCGAGGGCGCCCTGATGGGCTTTGCCCTTTCGGTCGCCTCCACCGTGGTCCTGATGCGGGCGCTCGAGGAGCGGCGCCAGAACAAGGGCGAGGTCGGGCGCATCGCCGTCGGCTGGCTGATCGTCGAGGATCTGGTGATCGTCATCGCCCTGGTCATGCTGCCGATGATCATCATTCAGGACGGCCAGGCGGTCGATCCCGGCGCCCTGGCCCTCAACGTCGGCTGGACGCTGGTGAAGGTCGCAGGCTTCGTCGCCGCCATGCTGTTCGTCGGCGGCAAGGTGCTGCCCTGGGTCCTGGTCCGCATCGCCCACACCCGGTCGCGTGAGCTGTTCACCCTTGGCGTCCTGGCCATCGCGCTCGGGATCGCCTGGATCGCCTATCAGCTGTTCCACTCCTTCGCCCTGGGCGCCTTCCTCGCCGGCCTGGTGTTGAACGGCACGCCTCTCGGTCACAATGCGGCGGAACGATCCCTGCCGCTGCGCGACGCCTTCGCCGTGCTATTCTTCGTTTCGGTCGGCATGCTGTTCGACCCGATGATCCTGATCGAGCGCCCCCTGTCGGTTCTGGGCGTTCTGGGAATCGTCATCGTCGGCAAGACGATCGCCGCGCTCGCCATCACAAAGCTGTTCGGCCTCGACCGCGCCACCGGCCTGACGGTCGGCGCCAGCCTGGCCCAGGTCGGGGAGTTCTCGTTCATCCTGGCCGCGCTCGGCGTCTCCCTGGGCGCTCTGCGACAGGAAACCCACGACCTGATCCTGGCGGCCGCCCTGCTGTCGATCTCGCTCAACCCCTTCGTCTTCGCCTTCATGGACCGAATGGGCGGCCAGGTTGGCGGACCGCGTGTCGAAGGCGAGAAGAACCCGGCGACCGCCTGAGCCGCGCTCACGTCTCTTTCGTCATCCTCCGGCAAGCCGCGCATTCGCGGCGCAGACCGGGCGATGACGACGGAAAGAGAAAAGGAAAATATTCTTTTCTGACCCTTGATCGCGCTCGTCGGGTGACCCACCTGTCTCTCGGGTCTTTGAACTCGTGAACCCCACGCGCTTTGTCCGTAATGTCCGTTTTGTCACCCTGTTTTGGGACCGTCAGACCGGACATTTCAGCCCGGCGTCAGCGCCCCGCCCTCGACCCGCACGAACGCCGCCCGTCCGACCAGCGGCTCGAACAGGGCCGCCTCCGTCCCGGTCATGAAGGCCTGCAGCCCCAGGGCCGTGATCTCGTCGAACAGGGCCGCCCGCCGGTTCGCGTCCAGATGCGCCGGCGCCTCATCCAGCAGAAGGATCGGTTGAGACGCCCCAGCGGCCAATCGCCCGACCTGGGCCAGGATCAGATTCAGCACCAGGGCCTTCTGCTCCCCCGAAGATCCTTCCGCCGCCGGCCGGTTCTTCTCCCGGTGCAGGGCCGTCAGATCGGCCCGGTGCGGTCCGAACAGCGATCGCCCCGCCGCCCCATCCCGGCTCCGCGCCCGCGCCATCCCTTCGCGGATCGAGGCGGCCAGTGTCTCCTCATCAGCCCCGTCCTGAGCCAGCCGTTCGGTCTCTCCCACCAGGGCCAGATCCGCCTGCGGAAAGGGCCGCTCAGCCCTCGCATCGATCGCCGACTGAAGCACGACCAGAGCCCGAGCCCTCGCCGCCGCCGCCCTGGCCCCGGCCTCGCCCAGACGGACCTCCAGCGCATCGAGCCACAGCGGATCGGCCTCGCGCCCCTCGGCCCCGTCGATCAGCAGTCGCAACCGCTCGCGCAGCGCCTTCTCGTACCCCGCCACCGCCGCCGCATGGCCGGGGTCCGCCGCGAAGACCAGCCGGTCGAAGAACTTCAGCCGCTCGGCCCTCGCATCGGAGAACAGCCGGTCCTGCTCCGGCGTCGCCCAGACGGGCCTGAGATAGTCGAGCAGCCGCCCCGGCTGGGCCGTCTCGCCGTCGATCCGCACCATCCGCCGCCCGGCCCCGGCGACCTGGACCCCGGTCCCCAGCCGCACCTCGTCGCCGTCCGCGCCGTCCAGCGTCAGGGCCACGACCCAGGCCCTTCCGCCGACCTCGCCCGGCTCCCGACGGCCCATTTCCTGCGCCGTCGCCGCCCTCAGCCCCTTGCCGGGGGTGAACAGGCTCAGCGCCTCCAGAAGATTGGTCTTCCCCGCCCCGTTCGGCCCATGCAGCACGATGGGGCCCGCCGGGATCGGCAGGCTCGCGGACGCATAGGACCGGAAATCGGTGAGGGTGAGGGAGGTGATCACGAGGGGCGAACCCGCCGCCTCGGGCTTAGACCCGCAGCGGCATCAGCACATACTGGACGCCCGGATCGCCCGGATCGAGCACCAGCGTCGGCGAGGCCGGGTCGGCGAACATGAAGGTCGCGTTCTCGCCCGTGATCTGGCCGGCGACGTCGAGCAGGTAGCGGGCGTTGAAGCCGATCTCGAACGGCGCTTCGGAATAGCCGATCTCGACCTCCTCGACGCCCTGCCCGGCCTCCATGTTGCGGACGGTCAGGGTGACGCGGTCCAGCTCGAAAGCCAGCTTCACCGAACGGCTCTTCTCGGCCGAGATGGTGGCGACGCGGTCGACGGCCGAGGCGAAGACGGCGTTGTCGATATCGGCCTGTTTGTCGTTCCCCTTGGGGATGACGCGCATGTAGTCGGGGAAGGCGCCGTCGATGACCTTGGACGTCAGGGAGGCCTGGCCGAACTCGAAGCGGATCTTCTGGGGCGAGACCTGGACCTCGACCGGACCCGAGCCGTCGTCCAGTAGGCGACGGACCTGGTCGATGGTCTTCCTCGGCACGATCACGCCAGGACCGCCCGCCGCGCCTTCGGGGGCGGGCGTCTCGGCGAGGGCCAGGCGGTGACCGTCGGTCGCCACGGCACGCAGCAGCGGAATGCCCGCCTCCGCCACCGTGTGCAGATAGAGGCCGTTCAGATAGTAGCGGGTCTCTTCGGTCGAGACCGCGAAGCGGGTCTTGTCGATCAGACGCGCCAGGTCTTCCTTCATCAGGGTGAAACGCGTCCCCGAGGTCTCGGTCGACATGACGGGGAAGTCGCCGGCCGGCAGGACCGGCAGGTTGAACTTGGACCGGCCCGCCTGAACCGTCAGACGCGGATCGTCGCCGTTGTAGATCAGGGCGACCTCGGCCCCGTCCGGGAGCTTGCGAACGATCTCGTAGAGGGTGTGGGCGGGCGCGGTGATCTGACCCTCGACCTGAACCGTGGCGTCGGCCTCATCGACCATCTCCATGTCGAGGTCGGTCGCGGCGAAGCTCAGCTTGTCGCGCCCCGCCGAGAGCAGGACGTTGGACAGGATCGGAATGGTGTTCCGGCGCTCGACCACGCTCTGAACATGGCCCAGGGCCTTCAGGAGCGCGGAACGTTCGATGGTCAGTTGCATGTCGTCTCAGGGCCCGGGGCGAAGCTGAATCAGCCGTCGCCGTAACTCGTGGTTCCCGACACTAAAGGATTGGCGGCCGGGAGCAACCAGTGGTCAGCCTTCCTCGTCGCTGCCGAGACCCATCATGTGGAAGCCCGCATCGACGTGGATGACTTCGCCCGTGGTCGAGAAGCCGAGGTCCGAGCACAGCCACAGGGCGGCGCCGGCGACCCCCTCCATCGAGGTATCCTCCTTCATCGCCGACATGGCGCGGCCCTGGGCGATCATGCCGCGACCGCCCGAGATGCCGGCGAGGCTCAGCGTGCGCATGGCGCCGGCCGAGATGGCGTTGACGCGGATGCCGCGCGGGCCCAGGTCGCGGGCGATGTAGCGGGTCGCGGCCTCCAGCGCGGCCTTGGCCACGCCCATGGTGTTGTAGTTCGGGATGGCCCGTTCCGAGCCGAGGTAGGTCATGGTGATCATCGACCCGCCGTTCGGCATCAGTTTCGACGCCCGCTTGGCCACGTCGACGAAGCTGAAGCAGGAGATGTTCATGGCCAGCAGGAAGCTGTCGCGGGTCGTGTTGTCGATGAACGAGCCTTTCAGCTCGTCCTTGTTGGCGAAGGCGACGGAGTGGACGACGAAGTCGATCGTGCCGAACTCCTTCTCCAGCTCGGCGAAGGCGGCGTCCATCGAGGCGTCGTCGGTGACGTCGGCCTGGATCAGCAGCTTGGCGCCCACGCTCTCGGCCAGGGGACGCACGCGGCGCTCCAGGCCTTCGCCGAGGTAGGTGAAGGCCAGTTCCGCACCTTGAGCCGCCAGCTGGGAGGCGATGCCCCAGGCGATGGAGTTCGAGTTCGCGACCCCCATGACCAGGCCCTTCTTGCCCTTCATGAGTTCGCCCGCGGGCATGTTCCAGCTGGATTCAGCGGCCATCGATAGTCTTCCTTCTTTGGTAGCCTAACGCTCGCTTGAGGCCGGCCGTGTGTGCGTAGGCCTAGACCTTCGAGAAGATCACCGTCCCGTTGGTGCCGCCGAAGCCGAAGCTGTTGGACATGACGGTCTCCATCTCGACGTCCTTGCGGGCGCGGAGGATCGGCAT
Organism: Brevundimonas sp. FV1ye28; assembly: GCF_058681135.1. Lineage (NCBI taxonomy): Bacteria > Pseudomonadati > Pseudomonadota > Alphaproteobacteria > Caulobacterales > Caulobacteraceae > Brevundimonas > Brevundimonas sp. FV1ye28. The sequence goes on from NZ_CM178731.1 coordinate 2,194,608, forward strand.
GCCTTCGAACTGGGCGTCGAGGGTCTCGATGTGGGCGCTTTCGGCGGCGAAGCCGTTCTGGAGCATCAGCAGCGAATAGATCGCTTCTTGCGCCCCGGCGGCGCCCAGCGAGTGGCCCGTCAGCGATTTGGTCGAGGAGATCATCGGCATGTCGGCGCCGAAGACGGTGCGGATCGCTTCCATCTCCTTGGAATCGCCGACCGGCGTCGAGGTGCCGTGCGGGTTCAGGTAGTCGATCTTTCGGTTGCCGGCCTGATCAAGCGCGATCTTCATGCAGCGCTGGGCGCCCTCGCCCGAGGGCGCGACCATGTCGTAGCCGTCGGAGTTGGCGCCGTAGCCGACGACCTCGCCGTAGATCTTGGCGCCGCGCGCCACGGCCCGTTCGTACTCTTCCAGCACCACGATGCCCGCGCCGCCGGCGATGACGAAGCCGTCGCGGGCGGCGTCATAGGCGCGGGACGCGACCGAAGGCGTCTCGTTGAAGTTCGACGACATGGCGCCCATGGCGTCGAACATGTTGGACATGGACCAGTCGATGTCCTCGCAGCCGCCGGCGAAGACTACGTCCTGCTTGCCCCACTGGATCTGTTCGGCGCCGGCGCCGATGCAGTGCACCGAGGTCGCGCAGGCCGAGGAGATCGAATAGTTGATGCCGCGCATCTCGAACCAGGTCGACAGGACCGCCGAGGGGCCCGACGCCATGGCCTTGGGCACCGCGAACGGGCCGATGCGCTTGGGCGCGCCCTTCTCGATCGTGGTCTGGGCCGCCTGCAGGATGACCTGGGTCGAGGGGCCGCCCTCACCGACGATCAGGCCTATACGGTCGTCCTTGATCTCCTCCGGCGTCATGCCGGAATCCTTCAGCGCCTCCTCGAAGGCGATGTGACCCCAGGCGGTGCCGTTGGCCAGGAAGCGCGCCGCGCGACGGTCCACCAGCGGGGTCCAGTCCTCGGCGGTCACGCCTAGCGACGGCGGCGCCCAGACCTGGGAGCGGAAGCCGTGGGTGATGTGATCGGGGGCCGAGACAACGCCCGACCGGGCATTGCGCAGAGAGGCCGTGACCTCCTCCTGGCCCGTGCCGATGGAGGAGACGATGCCCAGACCCGTGACGACGACACGCCGCATACTGTTTCCCTTTAGCTTGTCCGCGTTGGTCGCGGATTATCTCGAATAGCTGAGCTGGACCTATCCGCCGACCGGCTCGGACGCGGATTGGCCCGCCCCGAACAGACCGACGCGCATGTCCGTGGCCGTATAGATAGGCACGCCGTCGGCTTCCATCACCCCGTCGGCGATTCCCATCACCAGACGACGATTGATGACCCGCTTCAGGGTGATCTTGTAGGTGACCTTCTTCACGTCGGGCTGGACCTGGCCGGTGAACTTGACCTCGCCGACGCCGAGCGCGCGACCCCGGCCCGGGCCGCCGATCCAGCCGAGGTAGAATCCGACCAGCTGCCACATGGCGTCGAGGCCGAGGCAGCCCGGCATGACCGGGTCGCCGATGAAGTGGCATTGGAAGAACCAGAGCGAGGGATCGATATCCAGCTCGGCCTCGACATAGCCCTTGCCGTGCTCGCCGCCGTCGCCGTTGATCTCAGTGATCCGGTCGAACATCAGCATCGGCGGGGCCGGCAGCTGGGCGTTGCCCGGTCCGAACAGCTCGCCCCGGCCCGAGGCCAGAAGGGCGGCATGGTCGAACGACGAAGGATATTTCGAAGCGGTCAAGCGGTGGAACTCCAGCGGTGTTGCGCCGGGGTTACACGAGGGGCGCAGCCGGCTCAACTGGTGACAGACGCGAAGCTGGGCTGTGGTGAAGGCGGGTCCGGGAGGGCGCGGCTCCAAAAAAGGAGTCGATAGAGTCGACAGAGTCTACAGGGGCACGGGGTCCCAGCGGCGATGTCAGAGACCGAAGAGAGTGTCTCACGGTTTCGGAGAGCGCCAGTTCGGAGGGGTGTTAGAAGTTCGAGGTGTTGAAATCGTTGGGGGATTCGAAGTGAACTTGGGCAGACTCGATGCGTCCTTCTCCCCCTGCGGGTCGACGAAGGGTCGCATGCGACCCGAGGAGGGGTGGTTGAGCGAAGCGAAGTCGGATGAGGGGTCGTAGGGCGGCTGAAATTCGGGGCTGGCAACCCTCATCGGACACGTCAGTGTGACCCCTCACCCGCCCGCGCCAGGACGACGGCTTCGCCGCCGTGCGCGGCCTCCCCTCCTCGGGTCGCATGCGCCCCTTCGTCGACCCGCAAGAGGGAGAGGGGTGGGAAGATTCAGCGCGCCTCGCCGGCCGGGCGGGAGGCGTCGCACAGGGGGCGGTCGCCGGCGCCGAAGATGGCGGCTTCGGGGACCCAGCCGCGCAGCTTGCGGGCGCGGATCTCGCACCAGCCGTCTTCGCAGTCGTCGATCGGGACGACCGAGCGGGGCGTGAAGCGCGCCTTGACGGAGGCCGTCTCGGATCGACCCGAGTGGATCGGCACTTCTTCGAGCGAGGCGTTGAAGGCCCCGCGCCGGGCGGAGACGACGCTGCGGTGGACCCAGGCGACGGAGCCTTCGGGATCGCAGATCTTACGCCACTCGCGCGTTTCGGCGATCACCTGAACCGGCAATCCGGCGGCGCGGTATTCCCACAGGATGCGATAATCGAGCCCCGGCCCCATGCGCGCGCGAACCTCGGACGACTTCAGGGTCAGCCAGCGCGGCACCTCCAGCCCCGTGGGCGTGGGGCGGCCGTCGGGCATGGTGGAGCCGGCGCCGGCCATGATGCCGAGCACGAGAACGACGCCCACGCCGGCCATGCGACGCGAGAGGCTTTGGAAGCGGCTGCGAGACTTGCTAGACACCGGCTGAGACCCGTCCACACGGGCTGTCCTGCGACGCCCGCGAATAACCCAAGGTCCCTATGTCCAACGCCCGGCTTAAGGTCGTCTTAACCAGAAGATTGCCCGACGCGGTCGAGACGCGGATGCGGGAGTTGTTCGACGCCGAACTGAACCTGAAGGACATCCCCATGGACCGCGCGGCGCTGGAAGCCGCCGTCCAGCGCGCGGATATCCTGGTTCCCACGATCACCGACGAGATCGATGCGAGCCTGATCGCCGGGGCCGGCGCGCAGCTGAAGATGATCGCCAACTTCGGCGCCGGCGTGGACCACATCGACATCGATGCGGCGGTCGCCCGCCAGATCATCGTCACCAATACGCCGGGCGTCCTGACCGAGGACACGGCCGATCTGGGCATGGCCCTGATCCTGGCCGTCAGCCGGCGGATCGTCGAAGGCGCCCAGGTCGTGGCTGCCGGCAAGTTCGAGGGCTGGACCCCGACCTGGATGTGCGGGCGCAAGCTGTGGGGCAAGCGGCTGGGCATCGTCGGCATGGGGCGGATCGGCCAGGCCCTGGCGCGGCGGGCCAAGGCGTTCGGGATGCAGGTCCACTATCACAACCGAAAGCCCGTCTCGGAGCGGATCGCCGAGGAGCTGGGCGCCACCTACTGGGACGACCTGGACCAGATGCTGAGCCGGATGGACGTCATCTCGCTGAACTCGCCGGCGACGAAAGAGACGCATCACCTGTTGTCGGCGGACCGGCTGGCCCTGCTTCAGCCGCACGCCATCCTGATCAATACGGCGCGGGGCGAGCTGATCGACGAGGCGGCCCTGGCCGAGGTGGTGGCGCGGCGGGGGATCGCGGGCGTGGGGCTGGACGTCTACGAGAACGAGCCGGCCATCCATCCCGGCCTGATCGGCCATGCCAATGTGGTGCTGCTGCCCCACCTCGGATCGGCGACGCTGGAGGCACGGCAGGATATGGGCGACCGTGTGATCCTGAACGTAATGACGTTCCAGAATGGCCATCGTCCGCCGGATCGTGTCATCCCCGCGATGCTCTGAGGGCCGGAATCCAGCGTGATCCGGACCAACCCGGGCGGCGAAAAGGTCATTTCGGGGCGGCTGAAACAATCCGTAACGTGTGTGGTTAGGTCTGTCAGCGGGCGCTTCCGTCCCGTGTCATCAAGCGACAGAATCATGATCCGCAAGACCGTACTTCTCGCCGGTGTGACCGCCGCCCTGTTCACCGCCGCCCCCGCCCTGGCCCAGGATGCGCCGGCCGCTCCACCGGCGCCGGCCGCCCAGGCTCAGGCCTCGGGTTCCATCCAGCTTCAGCCCGGCTCCAGCGTCAAGGGTTCGGACGGCTCCGTCCTCGGCACGCTGGAAGGCGTTCAGAGCAATGCCTCCGGCGAACAGGAACTGACCGTTCGCGGCTCTGACGGCAATCTGCGTGGCGTGGGACTTGCCGGCCTGACGCAGCAGGGCGCCGACGTGGTCGTGGGTGTCTCGGCCGCCGAGTTCAACACCTCGCCCGTCGTCGAGGACGCAGCCCCCGCCACCACCGACGGCATGGCCCCGACCCCGAGCGAACCGACCGCCACCCCGGCCCCGGCCCCGGCCGAGCCGATGACCAGCGAGCCCGCGACGGACGACACCAGCGAACCGGAAGCCTCGCCGCCGCCCCAGGGCTAAGCGGCTTTCAACAGCGCAACGAAAAAGGGGCGGCCCGACGGGCCGCCCCTTCTTTGTGTCTGAAAGGAACGGATCAGGCGCGACGCTTGACCAGACCCAGAAGGAACAGCAGCAGGCAGGCGCCGAGGAAGGCGACCAGCAGGGTGATCAGGTTGAAGCCGCCGACCGCGAGGCCGAGCAGGTTGCCGGCGATGAAGCCGCCGAGCAGGGCGCCGATGACGCCGACGATCAGGTTGGTGAGCAGGCCGTGACTACGGCCCATGACTTTTTCAGCCAGCCAGCCGGCGACGATGCCGATGACGATCCAGCCGATGATTCCGAGACCCATGGTGTATTTCTCCAAAGCTAAGGTGCGACGATAATGCGCCCCCTCGGTCAAGGTTGCCTCCGGACGGCTCGCAACCTCGAAAATCGATGTTCGACCGTTATCCCCCGTCACGAGAAGTCGGCATGGTGATTGCGGCAGTTCAGGCGAGCCGTGCCGCTTTGGCACAGCCCGCTAGACCAAGGGGACTGGGCAATGGCCACCGATATCGACCTTCACCTGGGGCGCCGCCTGCGCCGTCGTCGTCGCCTGCTGGGGCTGACGCAGCAACAGCTGGCCATCCAGGTCGGCATTCGATTCCAGCAGATCCAGAAATACGAATGCGGCGCGAACCGCATCTCGGCGGCGCGCCTGTGGCAGCTGTCCGAAGCGCTGGAAACGCCGATCAGCTATTTCTACGACGGCCTGGCCGAGGCCATGGAACGCAAGGAACAGGCGGGCGCCAACGGCGGCGAGATGTTTTCCAGGAAGGAAACCCTCGACCTGATCCAGGCCTACTACCAGCTGGGCGAGCGTCCGCGCCGACGCCTGCTGGACCTGGCCAAGTCGCTGCATACGGAAGGCGACGTCGTCGCCTCCTAGGCAGTAGGCAATAGGCAATAGGCAGTAGAAGGCTGGGAGTGGTGGAACGGCGCCGTCGATCGCTTGACTACTGCCTACTGCCTACTGCCTAAGCCCTCCCTATGACCGAATTCGAATCCTTCGCCGTCGAACTGGCCGCCGAGGCCGCCAAGGTGACCCTGCCGTTCTTCCGGGGCGACTACGCCGAGGAGAACAAGGCGGGACCGGGTGCCTTCGACCCGGTGACCGAGGCGGACAAGGGTGCGGAGGCCGCGATCCGCAGGCTGATCGCCGAACGCTATCCCGACCACGGGGTCATCGGCGAGGAGTATGGCGAGGACCGGCCGGACGCCGAGCACGTCTGGATCCTGGATCCGGTGGACGGAACGCGCGCCTTCGTCGCCGGCCTGCCGCTGTGGACCACGTTGATCGCGCTGCGGGCCGGCGAAAAGCCGACAGTGGGCGTGATCGCCCAGCCCTATCTCGACGAAATCTTCTTGGGCGGGCCGTCCGGGGCCGTGCTGATCCGCCGGGGCGAGACGACGCCCCTCCGCGTTCGGGCGTGCGAAAGGCTGACCGACGCGGTCATCGCCACCACGGCCCCTGAAATCTTCACCCCGCCGGAGTTCGGCGCCTGGACCCAGGTGATGGCGGCCGCGCGCCTGGCCCGATACGGGTGCGACGCCTACGCCTACGCCATGGTGGCCATGGGCAAGATCGACATGGTGGCCGAGACGGGCCTGAAGCTGTGGGACTGGTCCGCCCTGATCCCCGTGGTCGAGGCGGCCGGCGGCGAGGTCACCGACTGGCGCGGCGAGGCCGTGTCAGGCGATGGCCGCATCATCGCGGTCGGCGACCCCCGCGTGCGGGAACAGGCGCTGGTCGCGTTCCGACGGGGCGCTCAGTAACGCTTGTCATCCCGGCCGAAGCGAAGCGGAGAGCCGGGACGACAAGGCTGATCAGAACGGCAGGATGTTGCGCTGGCGGCTGTAGGACATCGTGCCGACATTGGCGCCGAGGCGCAGGCCCACGCCCGTGCGGACCGGGGCCAGGACGATGCCGTCGGCGCGCTGATAGTTCACGCCCAGACCCGCGATCAGATAGGCCGTGCCCTCCACGCCCGGATAGCGGCGATAGATCGCATCCGGCGCATAGAGGCCATAGACGAGGGTGAAGACGCGCGACGCGTTGCCGCCGACGTCCCAGCCGATCGAGGTTCCCTGCCAGAACACGTCCTGCGAGGCCGAATGATCCTTCATGTGCAGGGCGCCCCGGCCGTAGCGCAGGCCGATGACGGCGGCGCCGGCGCCCTCTTCGCCCGCGATATAGGCGGTGGGGGCATCGCCCTGATCGCGGAAGATGCGTTCGATGGCCGACCCCATGGCCTCGGCGGCGATGCCCAGCTCGCGCGAACCAGCGGCGACCAGTTCGTCGGCGGTATAGGCCTGGGCGTTGGCGTCCGAGGCGATCGGATAGTTCGGCTCGGTCGGCTGGCGCGGCTGGGTCGCGCAGGCGCCCAAGGCCGTCACGGAGGCGGCGGCGAAACCGGTCTGGATCAGTTGGCGGCGGTGCATGGCGGTGTCCCGAATGTCATGGCCCGTCCCTGTCGAGCGTGGCCGCAAGGTCGCCGGGCTTTGCGTCAGACTTGGGGCGTCAAGGTTAACGAGAGGTTGCGGTTTCGGACGCTATAGTGGACCGATGGAACTCCCCCTGATCCCCGACCGCGAATGCGGACCTTGCGTCGAATGCTGCCGGTTCATTCCGCTGGACCTGCCCGAGCTGTCGAAGCCGACCGGGAGCCTGTGCGGCTATTGCGTCGACGGGGCCGGGTGTTCGGTCCATGCCGTGCGACCCCAGACCTGCCGGACCTGGTTCTGCGTCTGGCGCGTGGTGGAGCTGGACGAGGCTTGGCGGCCGGATCTCAGCGGGATCATCGTGCGGCCGGATGGGCTGCTGACGGGCGAGATGACGCTGTATGTCGTGAGGCGGACGGACTTCCTGAACTCGGCCCTGCTGTTCGACACCGTGGCGCAGTGGCTGTCGGAGGGGCTGCGGCTGGCGATCAGCGTGCCGGGTCCGGTCGGGACATTGCCGGTGCGGGCGGAGGTCACCGACTACCTGCTGCCGGCGGTGGCTGCGGGGGATGAGGCGGGCTTTCAGCGATTGGTGGAGCGCTGCTTGACCGCGTTAGACGCCCATGACTTCGAGCCTGACGGAATCGAAGAGCGATACGCCGTCACGTGATCCCTCTCCCGGCGGGAGAGGGCTTGAGGCTCGCGGAGCGTTAGCGATGCGGCTTAGCCGAAAGGGTGAGGGGTTATGCCCTCACCGATTAGCGCCAGCCCCTCACCCTTTCGCGCAAGTCTGATCGCCCTGCCGGGCTATCAGGCGCTCAAGCCCTCTCCCGCCGGGAGAGGGAGAAGGTGAGCGATCAACTCCTGAGCGTCGCGCCCAGCTTGCCCGCCGCAGCCACGACCTTGGCCGACAGGGCCTCGATCTCGACCTCGGTCAGCGTCGCCTCGCGCGGTTGGACCACGACTTCGAGCGCCACCGACTTCGACCCATCCGGCACGCCGGCGCCGCGATAGACGTCGAACACCCGGACCTCGGCGATCAGAGCCTTGTCGGCGCCCTGGACGGCGCGGACGAGGTCGCCGGCCGCCTTGTCGTCCTCGACCACGAAGGCGAAGTCGCGGGTCAGAGGCATCAGGTTGGGCAGGTCCGCGACGCCCTTGGACTTGGTCGCGCCGGGCTTCGATTTAGGCTCGGGCACGGCGTCAAGGACAATCTCGAAGGCCAGGATCGGACCGTCGGCGTCCAGCGCCTTGAGCACGCGCGGATGGACGGCGCCGAACTCGGCGATGACGGTCTTGGGACCGAGTTGCAGGCGGGCCGAACGGCCGGGGTGCCACCAGTCGCGGTTCAACCCTTGCGCCAGTTGCAGCGAGGCGGTCGGCGCGCCGATGGCGTCGAGCACGGCGATCAGGTCGGCCTTGAGCGTGAACAGGGCGTCGTCGCCCTGGCCCGTCCAGCTACGGGCGGCTCTGGGGCTGATCAAACCGGCGATGACCGTGCGCTGGTCGTTCGGCTGGTCGCCCAGATAGATGGGGCCGATCTCGAACAGGGCGACGTCGCCGTGACCGCGCGCGGCGTTGCGAGCGGCGGCCTGGATCAGGTTCGGTAGGGCCGACGGCCGCATGCAGTCGAGGTCGGAGGCGATCGGGTTGTCGACGATCAGCCTATCGTCGCCGCCGCCGAACAGGACGGCGGTCTCCCGCTTCGTGAACGACCAGGTGACGGCCTCGGAATAGCCCAGGGCCGCGAGCGCGCGACGGGCGACGCGGACGCGGGCCTGACGCGGGCTGAGCACGCCTTTGGACGGCGCGCCCTGATCCGGAAGCGGGGTGTTGGGCAGGTGCTGGAAGCCGTGGATACGGGCGACCTCTTCGACCAGGTCGGCCTTGCCCTCGACGTCGCGACGCCAAGACGGCGGGGTGACGACCCAGGGCTTGTCCGAACCGACGGGCGCGGCGGTGACGAGGAAGCCGAGCTGGCCCAGGATGGTGCCGATGCGGTCGTCTTCGAGCGCCATGCCCGAGAGCTGTTTCACATAGGCCGGATCGAAGGTGAACGGCACTGGGTTGGCCGGATGCTCGCCGGCCAGGACGATCTCCGACGGCTCGCCGCCGCAGAGGTCGAGGATCAGCCGAGTGGCCAGCTCGATGCCGGGCACGACCGAAGCCGGATCGACGCCGCGCGCGAACCGGTACTGGGCATCCGAGCTGATGGTCAGGCTGCGGCCGGTCTGGGCCGTGACGATGGGGTCGAACCAGGCGGATTCGAGGAAGACGTCGGTCGTCTCCTCCGAACAGCCGGTGCTCTCGCCGCCCATGACGCCGCCGAGGCCGATGGGGCGTTCGCTGCCTGCATCGGCGACGACGCACATGGTCGGATCGACGGTGTAGGTCTTGCCGTCCAGCGCGATCAGATGCTCGTGCTCGCCAGTGTTGGCGGCGATCTGGCCCGTGCGGACGACGATCTCGGTCCCGACCAGCTTGGCCATATCATAGACATGCAGAGGCCGGGCGCGGTCGTAGGCGATCAGGTTGGTGACATCGACCAGACGGTTGATCGAGCGCAGGCCGATGGCGGTCAGACGGGTCTGGAGCCAGGCCGGCGACGGGCCGTTCTTCACGCCCCGAATGACGCGACCGGCGAAGACCGGGCACATCTCGGGCGCGTCGAGCCGCACCGAAATGGTCGATGGGAAGGCCCCGCGCACCGTGGCGACGTCATAGTGTTTCAGCTTGCCCACGCCGGCAGCGGCCAGGTCGCGGGCGATCCCGGCGACGCCCAGCCAGTCGGGGCGGTTGGGGGTGACCTCGAAGTCGATGACGGGCTCGGCACCGAACAGCTTGGCCACCGGGGTGCCGACGGGGATCTCGGGCGGGAGCTCTTGGATGCCGTCGCTTTCCTCGGACAGGTTCAGCTCGGAGGCCGAGCAGAGCATGCCGTTGGACACCACGCCGCGCACCGGCTTCTCGACCAGGGTGACGCCGAGCCCGGGCACATAGGCACCGATGGGGGCGTAGATGGTGGTCAGACCTGCGCGCGCGTTCGGGGCGCCGCAGACGATCTCCTTCATGCCGTCGACGGTCTCGACCTGGCAGACCTGAAGCCGGTCGGCGTTCGGGTGTTGGGCGGCCGAGACGATCTTCGCCACCGTGAACGGGGCCAGCGCGGCGGCCGGGTCGGCGACGTGCTCGACCTCCAGCCCGGCCATGGTCATGGCCTCGGCAATCGCATGCACGTCGGCGTCGGTCTCAAGGTGGTCCTTGAGCCAGGACAGGGTGAACTTCACGGGATCAGGCCTCGGGCGGGGTCAGTTTGTCGATCATCAGCTGGATATAGGCCTCGTCGCCGACGATGCCGACGCGCCGGAACAGGCAGCCGTCGAAGACCGCGTCGTTCAGCGGAACGCCGCCGATGATCCGTGGGCCGTGGGCGCGCAGGAACAGGTTCCGGGCGTCGCCGGCCCCATCGCCGAGGTTGCAGTTGATCAACTGGGTCTGGGCCGACATGACCACGACGGCCGGGCCGTCGATCACGCAGTCGACGAAGCGCAGGCCGGTCAGCGGCCGGTTGGCGGCCTCGTGGGCCTCGAACAGCCGTACGAGGGGGACCCGCACCTTTTCGTAGACGGTGCGCTGGCCCAGGTCGTCGGGGACCGGGCCGATGCTGGCGAGATCGAACATCAGCCCACCGCCTTGATAGCCAGGATTTCGCTGAGAATCTGTTCGTTGCCGGTGAAGCCCAGGGCGTGGAACTCGCAGTTCTGGAAGGTGCAGTTGATGACCGGGATGGCCCCGATGGCCATGTTCCGCACCGGCCGCAGGACCAGGTTGCCGATGTCGCCCTTGGACTCGCCGAAGTTCACCGCGTCGAAGGTGGTGCCCGGCAGGATCAGCATGATCGACGGCCCCTCGATGCGGCAGCCGGTGAAGCTGATGCCGTCCAGCATGGCGCGGCCGTGGCGCAGGTGGTGGGTGAACAGGTCGTAGAGCGCCATGTCCTCGTTGACGAAGGCGCGCTTGGACAGGTCGTCGGTGATATTCAGCGGACGGCCCAGGCCGGTCATCGGCATGCCGCGGGCGGGATCGATGAAGCTCATTGGCCGGAACCCTCCAGGTCGGTCAGGGTGGGCACGCCGGCGGCGAAGGACTGGCGGAAGCCTTCGCCCCCGACGAAGCCGACGAACAGGAAACGGCAGCGCACGAAGCGGCAGTCCGAGACGCCGATCACGCCCGTCACCAGGTCGCCGACCGGGGCCAGCAGCAGGTTTTCGGGTTTGGAGGCCGTGCCCATGTGGCAGGCTTCGAAAACGACGGTCGTGTCCGGCATCATCACGGCCGGACCCTCGATCAGGCAGTCGGTGAAGGTCTTGCCGCTGATCTGGGTGCGACCGGCGTTCAGGTGCTCGACGGCCAGGCGCGGCAGCCAGATGGACTGGCCGGCGAACTCGGTGCGGGCGACGTCGGGCGACGGTGCGGCGGCAGTGGAGGGTTTGATGTCGGTCATGATGTCAGCTCAGGCCGGAGGCCGGGTTGGGGGCGGCGAAGGCCGAGAAGCCGTAGTGGGCCAGCCAGCGGATATCGGCCTCGAACATGGGGCGCAGGTCGGGCACGCCGTATTTCAGCATGGCCATGCGATCGACACCCATGCCGAAGGCGAAGCCCTGCCACTCGTCCGGGTCGATGCCCGACTGGCGCAGCACATTGGGGTGGACCATGCCGCAGCCCAGGATCTCCAGCCAGTCGTCGCCTTCGTTGAGCACCAGCTTGCCGCCCGAGCGATCGCAGCGGATGTCCATCTCGGCCGAGGGTTCGGTGAAGGGGAAATGGTGCGGGCGGAAGCGGGCGTCGACGCCGTCCAGCTCGAAGAAGCGGGCGACGAAGGTTTCCAGGGTCGTCTTCAGGTGACCCATGTGGATGTCCTTGCCGATCACCAGACCCTCGATCTGGTGGAACATCGGAGTGTGGGTGGCGTCCGAATCCTTACGGAAGGTGCGGCCCGGCGCGATGATGCGGATCGGCGGCGACTGCGACAGCATGGTCCGGATCTGCACCGGCGAGGTGTGGGTGCGCAGGACCTTGCGCTCGCCCGTCTCCGGGTCGGGCTTCAGGAAGAAGGTGTCGTGCATCTCCCGCGCCGGATGCTTGGGCGGGAAGTTCAGGGCCGTGAAGTTGTGGAAGTCGTCCTCGATGTCCGGCCCTTCGGCGACGGCGAACCCCATCTCGGCGAACAGGGCGATCATCTCGTCCATGACCTGCATGGTCGGGTGGACCCCGCCCTTGCGACGCGGCCGCGCGGGGAGCGTCAGGTCGACCTTCTCGGACAGCAGGCGGGCGTCCAGTTCGGCGGCTTCGAGCTCGGCCTTCCTGTCGGCGATGGCGGCGGCGACCCGGTCGCGCAGGCCGTTGATCATCGGCCCCTGTTCGCGACGCTCGTCGGGGCTCATGGCGCCCATGCCCTTGAGCAGTCCCGAGACGGTCCCGGTCTTGCCGAGCGCGGCGACCCGCACGGCCTCGACCTCGGCGACGGTGGTCGCGGAGCCGATGGCGTTGATCAGTTCGAGTTCGAGGGTCGCGAGATCGGTCATGGTGCGGACCGTCTAGCGGCTGATGCGCGCTGCAAAAAGCCCCGAGCAGGTTTTCATCGCCGATCCGGCGCCCATCTGAAGCGCTCCCCCCGCTTTCGGATGCCTCCCATGACCCAGCGCGACGCCGTCTTCCCCGCCAAGCCCCATGCCCTCTATGAGCAGCATCGTTACTCGCCGGCGATCCGGTCGGGCGACCTGCTGTTCGTCTCGGGCCAGGTCGGCGCTCGCGAGGACGGATCGCCCGAGCCCGATCTGGCGGCCCAGGTGCAGCTGGCCTTCGACAACCTGAACGCCACGCTGAAGGCGGCGGGAGCAGACTTCACTGACGTGGTCGACGTGACCCTGTTCATGATCGACCCGGACGCGATCTTCGAGACCGTCTGGCCGGTGCTCGGCGCCAACTGGGGCGAGAAGCCCTATCCGAACATCACGGCCGTGGGCGTGACCTGGCTGGCCGGCTTCCAGTTCGAGATCAAGGTCATCGCCCGCATCCCGGCCTGAGGTTTAAGGGCGGGCGGGTCCCGCCGAGACGGCCCCTTCAATGGCGAGGGTCGCGGCGAGTTGCTCGACCGTCCCCTCGTTGGCCGCGACGATCCAGGCCGGCGGGTCCGGCTCCCAGCGGATCGGACGCCCGTCGGTCTGGGTCCAGCGATGCAGCCACGAGATGCCGTTGCGCCGCACATAGGTGTCGGCGTGGCTGTAGATCGGGTCTGCCAACGCCTGGTCCAGGGTGACGAAGCCATAGCCGCGCGCGCGGAACAGGGCGTCGATCCGGGGATACCAGTCGCGGTTCAGGCTGTTGGCATGCAGCAACAGGACCTGCGCCGGTTCGCGACCGCCCGTGATCTCGGCGCTGTAGGGCTCGAAATGGTCGAGCACCGTGGTCATGAAGGCGACATAGGCTTCGCCCACCCGCCGTTTCAGGGCTTCGTCGCCGAGCCGGTCGGCCTTGCGGTAGACGTCGGCGAACATCCAGTCGACGTTGTCGATCGTGACCGGAGCGACGATATAGCCGCGCTCTGCCAGACCCGCGACGATGGCGTCGTGCTTCTCCTGGGTGTCGCCGGTGAAGAGATACGGATGACGGAAGTAGCGCAGGCTGCGATCACGCGCTTCCAGCACCGCACGGATCGGAGGCGCGCCCGCATCGACGTCGGCCATATAGGCCTCGACCGTGTTCGAATGGATGTTGATGTGGTTGGCGGTGTGGTTGCCGAGATCGATGCCCGCATCCAGCCAGGCGTTGAGGATTTCCGGTAGCAGGGTCGCGGCTTGCGCCTCGCAGACCTTGCCCGCATTGACGAAGGCCGTCGCATGGCTGTCGAGCGGCTCCAGCATGGCGAGGAAATCGCGGGTCAGGGCCATGGCCTGGACCGGGTCGCACAGGGCCTCGGCCGAGGCCTGATACGGCAGATCGTCGAAGGTGACGGCGACGGTTCGGGCCAAAGTCGGAGTTTGGGCCGCGACCGGCCCGGCCATCAGGACGGCGCACAGGCCGAGGATCAGGCGTCTCAGGATCATTGGGCGCACTCCGGATAGGCAGCGATCCCTAGCGCGCTCCGGCGCAAACGAAAACGCCCGCCCCGGGGTCCGGGACGAGCGTTTCGAAAGTTTCAGACCTTGAGGGGTCTTACTTCAGGGCTTCGCGCACCTTGGCGGCGATGTCCGAGAAGCCGACGCCGTCCATGGCGATCGCGGCCAGGACCTTGCGGTCCAGCTCGATGCCGGCCTTGGACAGGCCGTGGATGAACTGCGAGTAGGTGAAGCCTTCCTGACGGGCGGCGGCGTTGATGCGCTGGATCCACAGGGCGCGGAAGTTACGCTTGTTCGTGCGACGGTCGCGATAGGCGTATTGCCCGGCGCGGTCGACGGCGGCCTTGGCCGTGCGGATGGTGTTCTTGCGGCGACCCGAGAAGCCCTTGGCCTGTTCGAGAACCTTCTTGTGACGGGCGTGCGAGACGACGCCCCTTTTTACGCGAGCCATTCTGTATTTCCTTCGGAAGGGTCCCTACCGCGCGCGCCGCGGGCGCTTGCTACTTGAGGGACGCCTGATTTCAAATTCGAGCGATGAAGTGTGGGTCTGCTGCCGAACTACGCTTACGCGTAGGGCATGTAGGACTTGATCTTCTTGGCGTCGGCGTCGGCCATGACCGAGGTGCCGCGGTTCTGGCGGATGTATTTGGAGTTGTGGCTGATCAAGCGGTGACGCTTGCCCGCAACACCGGCCTTGACCTTGCCCGTCGCGGTGAATTTGAAGCGCTTCTTGGCGCCCGACTTCGTCTTAAGCTTCGGCATTTTCTCTCTCTGTCTTTGAGAGGGCTACCGCCTATCGGCTACTTGAGCCCATGGGAGGTAACCCCGATTAAGAACCGCCCAGGCATGCCTGTTAGCCCGGCGGTTCGGTACGCGAAGGCGCGGCTAGTAGGGGAACCGGCGCGCAAAGGCAAGCAGAGTCTAGTCCGGCGGGTTGTTCGCCTCCAGGAAGGCGACCGTCTCGGACAGCATCTGCTGGCGCGTGGCGGCAGTGGACAGGAAGTGGTCCTCGCCCTCCAGGGCGACAAGGCGCGCCCGGCCGCCCATGGCCCTCGCCATGAGCTCGCTCTGGGCGAAGGGCACGACGGTGTCGTTGCGGCCGTGGATCAACAGGATCGGCCCCAGCACATTGGCAGCCTGACGCGCCGGCGAATAGGCGTCCAGGCTCGCGTCGTCGACCCCGCTCGCCCCCATGAACCGGCGCCAGTAGCGGATCGAGGCGTTGGCGTCGCCACGGGCGCCCTGGCGCTCTTCTTCCTGCAGCATGGCGCGCAGATCCGAGACCCCTGCGATCGAGACCGCACAGCGATAGACGCCCGGCTCCAGCGCCATGCCGGCCAGGGCGACGTAGCCGCCGTAGCTCCCGCCGACGACGCAGACGCGCGTCGGATCGATCGTGCCCCGCTCGGCGAGGAAACGGACGCCGTCCGAGACGTCGCTCTGCATCTTGCGCCCCCATTGACCGTATCCGGCCTCGAGCCACTCGACCCCGAGGCCGCTCGAGCCGCGGAACTGGGGCTGGAACACCGCGTAGCCGCGCGAAGCCAGGGCCTGGGCCCAGTAGTCGAACCCGGCCGTGTCACGCGACGCCGGTCCGCCGTGCGGCAGGGCGATCAGAGGCAGGTCCTGGGCGTCGCGGCCGGGCGGCAGGGTCAGATAGCCGAACAGCTGCATGCCGTCGGCCGCCTGATAGTTGACCACCCGGACTTCGGCGACGTTCTGGCCCGCAATGGCGGGGTAGGCCTTGCCGATCAGGGAGACCCGCCGGGCGGCGACGTCGAACTGGAAGTAGGACCCGGGCTCTCCGGTGCCCTCCATGTAGAAGACGATGATGTTGAAGTCGTCGCTGTAGGACGAAAGATACAGCTGACGGCCGGGCAGTGAGATCTTCAGCAGCGCCCAGGCCTGCGCCAGGACCGGGTTGAAGAACTCATAGTCCTGATAACGGGCCATGAAGCCGACGCCGACCATCGCGCCCTCCCTGTCCCGATAGATCCGGTTCGGGGTCGGGCCGAGATCGCCGCGCTCGGATCCGTCCGCGAGCGAGATTTCCCTCATGCGCCACTGACCGTCCACCTGCTCGCCCACGGCGATGGTGTCGGTCGACCGGCCGAAGCCGTAGAGACCGGGCTCGTCCAGCAGGGCGATGACGGCGTGGACATCCCGCCAGCCGCCGCCGCTGCGCGCCGAGGCCCGCCAGCGACCGTTCTCGGAGTTATAGGCCAGTCTTGCGGGGACCGACCCGTCGCGGCCCACGATATAGCCCCGGGTGTCGCTGTCGCCCTGGGCATGCCGCCGGCCCCGGCCGGTGTCCAGATCGATGCGGTAGAGGTCGAAAGTGAAAAGGCCCGGCGCCTCGGTCACGGCTTCCGCGAATAGCACCGGCTCTCCGCCGTAGACACCGCCGCGCCAGTTGAAGATCGCGTTGAAGGCCCGATGGTCTGCACCGTTCAGGGCGCGCACGACCCGGCGGTTGCGCACATTGACGATGTCCAGAACCTGAACCTCGGTCCGCGTGGCGAAGAAGCGCATCTTCTCCGTCGCGGCGGAGGCGATGACGATATGATCCGGCGATATCCACGAGACCCCGCGCACGCGACGATCCGAGGTGTCGACCGTCACCAGCGCCTCTCCCGTTCGCGACTGGGCCACCACTTCGGACTGGTCTCCCTGGTGGCGAACATAGACGAAGCTGAGACCGTCCGGGGAGACGTCGACGCTATTGATGGCGGGCAGGGCGCCATAGGCGCTGAGGGCGGGCGGGGCCGGGGTCTGCGCCCGCAGCACCGACGGCGACGTGCCGATACACAGGACGGTGGCCAGACAGGCGATCAGTCGAACGAACATGGGACTCGCCGAAAACTCCGCGACCGCGATGATCGCACCGCCTCGACCCTATACGGAGACGACCCTGGGGATCAACGACGGTTCAACCTTCGATTGCTCACCCTCGTCGCAACGCCCGTCCGGCGTTGATCGCGATGATCGCCGCCGGAACGGTCAGGGCCGCGCCGACCAGGAAGGGCCAGTCGTGGCCGAGGCCCGAGAACAGGGCGCCGGCGACCAGGGGGCCGAAGATCCGCGCGATCGAGCCCGTGGCCATGTTCAGCCCCAGCATGGCGCCCTGGCGATCCGGCGGGGTGGCGCGCGAGATCATGGCCGAGATGTTGGGCATGGCCATCGACATGCCGCAGGCCCCGAGGGCCATGATGATCGGAATGCTCCAGCCCTGGACGATCGGCAGGGTGAAGGTGCCGAGATCCAGCGACACGGCCGGAAACCAGGCGACGGGGGCCAGGACCTGGAGCACCAGGGAGGCGCCGAACAGCAGCATGCCGGTGGCCAGCACCCGGGTCTCGCCGAACCGCCGGGCCAGCCTGCCGGTGAAAACGCCCTGGTTCAGGGCCGAGACGATGCCGACGATCATGAAGCTGAGCCCCACCTCGCGCGCGCCCCAGGCGTAGCGATCCTCAGCCCAGAGGCCGAACACGCTCTCCATCGCCGAGAAGCCGGCCATATAGATGAGGGTGACCAGAAGCACCCGCGACACCACCGGGTCGGCGCGGGCGTCGTGCAGGCCAGACATGAAGCCGGGACGCGCCACGGCCGGATCGGCCTTGGCCCGGCTCTCCTTCAGGAAGACCACGACGCCGACGGCGGCCAGCGCCGCAAGCGCCGAGGCGACGAAGATCGGCAACTGGTAACCGAGATGCCCCAGCTGCGGCTGGGTCAGGATGCCGCCGAGACCGGGCCCGACGATGAAGCCCATGCCGAAGGCCGCGCCGATCATCCCCATCCGCCCGGCCCGCTCGGCCGGTGGCGTGACGTCGGCGACATAGCCCTGGACCGTCGAGATGTTTCCGGCGCCGAGGCCGGTGAACAGCCGCACCGCGACCGCCAGCCAGATATTCGGCACGAAGGCCAGGGCCAGATAGCCGACGGCATTGGAGACCAGGGTGATCAGGAGGACGGGTTTACGACCGATCCGGTCCGACAGCCGGCCCCAGAAGGGTTCGGCGAAGAACTGGCCCAACGAATAGGCCGAGAACATCACGGTGATCTGCCACGGCTCGGCGTCCAGGCTCTGGGCGAAGAAGGGCAGCAGCGGCACCACGAGGCCGAACCCGACCAGGTTGATGAAGACGATCAGGAACAGCATCGCCAGGGCCGGCGCCTTGGGTTTGGAGACGGAGGCGTTCGTGTCGGTCATGGTGCCTTCTAGCCGAGGCGGAGCCGCGCGGCGAGACACCTCCGTCTACGCAGGGAGAGCCATCCTTGTACGGATGTTTGTCGTTGAAAACGCAGCAAAAAATTCAAGAACGGCAAAGCCTGTATTAAGCACCGGCCGCTATCGCTCCCGTCCAGTTCAGGAGAGTTCATGGCCCGGATCGGCGAATATGTGGATGCGGTGGAGCCGGTCTCTCCCGATACCCTGGGCTCGGTGGTGTTCGACCGCTTCCAGGACGAGCCGAACACCCTGGCCATCGCCGTGGTCGATGCCGAACGGCGGCCGCTGGGCCTGATCGAACGCAACGCCTTCACCCTGAAGATGGCCGCCGAGTTCGGCCGCGCCCTGTATGCCCGCAGGCCGGTGTCCAGCCTGATGGACCCGAACCCGCCCTTCGCCGAGGCCTCCGCCGGCGCCGAGACCTTCTTCGCGGCCATCGACGCCGCCGAGATGAACACCCTGCTGCGCGGCTTCATCGTGGTCGAGGACGGCCGCTATGTCGGCGTCGGCGCAGGGGTGCAGATCCTGCGCGCGGGTTCGGCCCTTTATCGCGCCCGTGCCGAGGAGATGGGACTGCTGGCCCGCAACCTGGCGGTGGCAGAGGCCGAGGCCCAGGCCTCCAGCCGCGCCAAGTCCGAGTTCCTGGCGGTGATGAGCCATGAAATCCGCACGCCGTTGAACGGCGTCCTGGGCGTGGCCGGTCTGTTGCAGAGGAAGCTCCAGCAGGAGGATTTGCGGCCCTATGTCGACACCATTCTCGATTCCGGCCAGACCCTGCTGCGGCTGCTGACCGACGCGCTCGACATGTCGCGAGCCTCGGCCGGCATACTGACCCTTGATCCTGCGCCACTGCACATCGATGAGGTCGGGGCCGACCTGAAGGCGCTGTGGGCGCCGCGCGCAGAGGAGAAGGGGCTGGCCCTGACGATCATCTGCGACACCGCCGGGCACGACTGGGTCATGGCCGACGGGATGCGGGTCAAACAGCTGCTCAATAATCTGATCGGCAACGCGCTGAAGTTCACCCAGAGCGGCGAGGTGGTGGTGACCCTGAGCACAGGCTGGGTCGACGGCGCTGTGCGGCTGACGGCCGTGGTCGAGGATACGGGCCCCGGGGTTCCGGAGGGTGCGGCGGCGACCATATTCGAGCCCTTCAACACCGGCCAGGCGGGCCGCGAAGGCGCCGGAGCCGGCCTGGGCTTGGCCATCTGTCGTCAGATCGTGGACCGAATGGAGGGGACGATCGGTCTGGACCGTTCGCCCCGGGGCGGGGCGCGGTTCTATTTCACGCTCGACCTGACTTGCTGCGGGCCGGAAATGCGCGCGGCGACCGAAGTCGTGGTCGATCCGACGCCGCACGAGACCCTGCATGTGCTGGTCGCCGACGACAATCCAGCCAACCGCTTCGTCGCCTCCAACCTGCTGGAGATGTTCGGCTGCACCAGCGAGGTGGTGGAGGACGGAGCTCAGGCGCTGGAGGCGGCGAGCCTGCGGCCGTTCGACCTGATCCTGATGGACATCAAGATGCCGGTCATGGACGGGGTCGCCGCAACCCGCGCCATCCGCCGCCTGCCCGGACGGGCCGGCCGCACGCCGATCCTGGCCCTGACCGCCAACGCCGACGATCGCGATGCGGCCGAGTACACCGCCGCCGGCATGAACGGGGTCGCCCAGAAACCCATCCAGCCGAACGCCCTGCTGAACGCCATCAGATTGGCGCTGGGATCCGAAGCGATGACCGAGGCCGAAGCGGCCTGAACGCAAAACGCCCCGGGCGATGCCGGGGCGTTTCATCCTTGGTCGGCTGTCGCGCAGTCGCGCTGAGGCCTGTCGTTACTTCGGCGCCAGGATCATGATCATCTGGCGGCCTTCCATACGCGGGGCGTATTCGACCTTGGCGATCTCGTCGAAGTCTTCCTGGACCTTGTTGAGCAGTTTCATGCCCAGTTCCGGGTGAGCCATTTCCCGGCCACGGAAGCGCAGGGTGACTTTCACCTTGTCGCCTTCGTCGAAGAAGCGGTGCATCGCCTTGGTCTTCACCTCGTAGTCGTGGGTGTCGATGTTGGGACGAAGCTTGATCTCTTTCAGCTCGACGACCTTCTGGCGCTTGCGGGCCTCGGCCTTCTTCTTCTGCTCCTGGAAGCGGAATTTGCCGTAGTCGAGGATCTTGGCGACGGGCGGCTCCGACGTCGAGACGATCTGAACCAGATCCATGCCCGCCTCCTCGGCGGCCTCCAGCGCGGCCGAGGTCGGCATGACCCCCTGTTTCTCGCCGTTCTGATCGATGAGCAGAACGCGCGGCGCGCGGATATCTTGGTTCATGGGGGGGCCGTCCTTGGTGGGCGGCTGGTTCATCGGACGGCGAATGGGCGTCGTTTCCTTGTGTTTCTGAACGTCTTGAGGTCTAGCAAGGGTCAGCGCGCGGCTTCGCCCCGCGTTCCCCAAGGCGGGCTATATGCGCCCGAAACGCCCGTTCTTCAAGGCTTAGCGGTGCCGGGCGTCCCGATCCAGGCGTCATGGAGCGCGATCACGGCCTCGAAGACACGCTCGGTCGTCAGGGCCTCGATGGGGGCGAACTCGCCCCGCACCGGGTTGGAGGCGGCGATCGCGGTGCGCGGCCCGCGCGGGCCGTAGAGCCACCATTCGGTCGGGCCGAACAGGCCCAGCGTCGGCTTTCCGGCGGCGGCGGCCACATGCATCAGGCCGGAATCATTGCCCACGAACAGGGCCGCGCGGTCGATGGCGGCGGCTGAGGCCAGGATGTCCCCCTTGCCGACGAAGTCGATGGCCAAAGGTCCGGCGGCCTGGAGCGCCGGTGTCGCGGGCGGGCGGTCGCCAGGCCCGCCGACGGGCATGAAACGCCAACCGGCGAAGCGGGGTTCGGCCTTCAGCCTCTCGACCAGCTCGCCCCAGCGATCGGCAGGCCAGCTCTTGCCCGGCTGGTGGGCGATGGGGGCCAAGGCGATGATGGGACCGGGGGCGGTCGCCAGCGCAGGATCGATGATCGCGGCGGCCTCGGCGCGGGCGCGGTCGTCGATGAAGAGTTCGGGCTCGAGCGGAGCCGGCGCGCCCATCAACCGGGTCACCATGTCGACCTTGGCCAGGCCCGTCTCGTGGCTGCGGTTGTAGACGATGCGGCGATCCGCCTTCAGCAGATAGGCGAGCGCCGAGCCGCGGATGTCGATCACCAGGGCCCAATGGGTCCCGACGACCTGACGCCACAGGTCGAGCCAGTGGCCGGCCGCCTTCTTCTTGTCGAGCACGATGACCCGTTCCACGCCGGGTGCCGAGCGGAAGAAGGGCGCGGGCGGGCGCCCCGATGCGACGGTGATCTCCGCGCCGGGGATCTGACGGCTGATCTCGCGGATAACGCCCGACGAAATGACGCAGTCGCCGATACGGTTGGAGGTGACGAACAGGACCTTGTTGGACGGCACGCGGTTTCGCTTTCTCTGATTTTCTTCACCGTGCACCCCGGCCCACGGGTCTGGCCAGCGCCAGCCCGAGGATAAACTTCGGACCGGGGTCCAGATGGAAGACACCGGCGACGAAGGCAAGAAAGTCGTCGTTCGAACCCAGAGTTCTGTCTCGTGATCTGGACCCCGGCCTTCGCCGGGGTGCACGGTGGTGGAATGAGCGAAATACAATCTCTGACCCGTCCCGACGGCGAAACCATCGCCTACCGCCGCATCGTCGGCAGCGACCCGACCGTGGTCTGGATCGGCGGGTTCCGGTCGGACATGGAGGGAACCAAGGCCCTGGCGTTGGAGGCCGCCGCGATCGAACGCGGCTGGTCCTACGTCCGGTATGACCATTTCGCCCACGGTCAGTCGTCAGGCGACTGGCGTCAGGCCACGATCGGTCGCTGGCGCGAAGACGCCATCGGCCTGATCGACATGCTGGAGGGGCCGGTCATACCGGTGGGGTCGTCGATGGGCGGATGGGTCGCCCTGCTGCTGGCGCTGGCGCGGCCCGAGCGGATGCAGGGCCTGACCCTGATCAATCCGGCCCAGGATTTCACCGAGCGGCTGATGTGGCCGTCCCTCCCCGACCATGTGCGCCAGTCGATCCTGCGCGATGGCGAGGCCCTGATGGTCGAGGAAGGGCTGGGAGAATATGTGCTGACGCGGCGGATGTTCGAGGAGGCGCGCGACTGGCTCTTGCTCGATGGGCCGGTCGAGATCGCGGCTCCGGTTCACATCCTGCAAGGCCGGGCCGACGAGACGGTGCCGCAGGCGCATGCCCTGGCCCTGGCCGAGCGTCTGACGGGAGGCGACGTGACCCTGGACCTCATCGAGGGCGGCGATCATCGTCTGTCGACGCCGCGCGACCTGGCGCGACTGGTCGAGACGGTGGAGGAGCTGAGAGGCCTTTAGGTCGCGCGCGCGGCCGGACGCAGGCCTTCGACGCTGGCCTGAAGCACCGTCGGACGACGCTCTCCGCCGGCGGCGATGATCCTGTCGATGCGGGCCTTCTCGGCGCGGAAGGCGACGAGGTTGGCGCCTTCGAGGATGTTGGATTCATCCACGCGGACACTGGACGGATTGATCCGCTGGCCGTTGCGCCAGAGTTCGTAGTGCAGGTGCGGTCCGGTCGAGGCGCCGGTCGAACCGACATAGGCCACGACCTGGCCCTGCGAGACACGCTGGCCGGCGCGAATGCCCGAGCCATAGCGCGAGAGGTGTCCGTAGCCCGACTCGAGGCCTCCGGCGTGGCGGATGCGCAGCCAGTTGCCGTACCCGCCCCAGCGACGAGCCTCGACCACGACGCCGTCCGAAGGCGCGACGACCGGCGTGCCGGTGCCGGCCGCGAAGTCGATGCCCTGGTGCATCTTGCGATAGCCCGAGATCGGGTGGGTCCGGAAACCGAAGGACGACGAGACCCGGAAACCGCGATCCAGAGGCGTGCGCATCATCGAGGAACGCATGTTCTTGCCCGAGGCGTCGAAATACTGGACTTCGCGGGCGCCGGCGGGCTGGAAGCGATAGAAGACCACGCCCTTGAGTTCGGCGTACAGCAGGTCGCCCGTGTCCACGGTGCGGCCGTTCTCGGTGACCGAGCGATCGAAGACCAGGGTGAACTCGTCGGCGGCGCGGACGTCGCGGTCCAGGTCGAGCTTGTGGGCGAACAGCTGAGTCGCACGGCGGCGAACGGAGGCGTCCGCGCCCATGCGCTGGGCCGTGGCCGAGAGCGAACCGCGAACCTCGGATTTCAGGACGACGGTCTCGTGGGTGACGCGCTCTTCCAGAGCCCGCAGGCGCAGGGCGCCGTCGAAGCTGCGCGACACGGTCAGTTGGCTGGCCGGGCCGGTGCGCATCGTCAGGCCGATCAGGCGGGCGTCGCCCCGGCCGCCGCGCGGACGGGCGATCGCGGTCTCGAACTTCAGGCCCGCGCGCATCTGCGACACGTCGAAGGCGTTGGAGATGGTGGCGGCGACGGCCGAGGCGTCGGCGGCGCCGATGCCGGTGCGGCGGACGGCCTGTTCGAAGGTCTCGCCGCGACGGATCTGGACGGGAATGGCTTCGGGCGCGGTCAGACCGGCGGGAGTCCCCGCAGCGTCGAAGGCGCGGGCCTCAAGCGAAGCGATCTCAAGGGCGGTCAGTTCGGGAACGACTTCGGCCTGCGCGGGTTGGTAGACGCGGCCTGCAAGCATGGCCACCGTCACCGCGGCGGCTGCGGTCAGGAGATGCGGGGCAAAGCGCATCGGCTGACGTCGCGGATCGAACTGGGCCATCGGTCCCCGGCATATAACGACGCCAAGCGGCGCCCAATCACACTGAAAGCAAGGATCGCGCCCAAGTCCCCCCGGTCACGAAGCGCGTTCTATACCTTCTGCATCCCATCATGGGAAGACGGGTCGTTACAAATGATTAACCCCAGTGAAGCTTCTCGGTAATTGGAGGCGCATTTGGGTATTCCGACAGGTCTCGGGACAGTCTATCGCCAAGCTATGGTCGCCTGTGCTGTCGTTCCTGAATCACTGCGAGGCGCTCGCAGCGCCCGCTTCACTCTAAGTGACCCTGGCGCCACTGATTGTGGCGCGTTGGCAACGGCCGTTCCACGTTGCGACACCTTGGCGATGCTCACGCGACCAGCGGTCCAGATCCGGCACGGCGACGGGGTGAAGGCGTGAGCGCGACCGCAGCCGAGAAAGGTCGCGGGGCCGGGCGCCGCCTGTTGCGGATCGCCGGCGTCGGTCTGGGCGTCGCGCTCGTCCTGCTGTCGCTGGTTGTTGCGCTCACTTGGCTGAACCGTCGGGCGGCCGCGCGCGAAGTCCTGGTCGGCTGGCTGGACCAGCGCGGGATAGAGGCCGATGTCGAGATCGAACGACTGGAGCTGAACGGCTTCGTCGGCCGCGTCCGCATCGGCGACGAACGCAATCCCGATGTGACCATCGAGCGGGTCGAGGTCGATTATGCCCTGGGTCTGCCCTGGTCCTCGACCGGCCTGGGTGTGACGCCCAGCCGTATCCGGCTGGTGCGACCCGTGGCGCGGGCGATCTGGAAGGACGGCAGGCTGTCGTTCGGATCGCTCGATCCGCTGATCGAGGAATTCACCGGTCAGCCGCCGCGTCCCGACAGTCGAGGCCCCGTCGTCATCGTCGAGACCGGCCGCCTCAGGCTCGATACCGAATACGGCCCCCTGTCCCTGCTGGCCGATGCGCGGGTGGACGACGGCAAGCTGATGCGTCTGGCGGCCAGGATGCCAGCCGCCGCCTTGAAGAGCGGAGAGATCGAAGCCCGCGGGCTGCGCGGATCGCTGGACCTGACCACCACCGGCGACCGGGTGGCGGTGCGGGTCGATCTGGGCGCCGAGGCCTTTGCGGCGCCGGGTCTGGACGGGGACGGCGCGCGTCTGTCGGGGACCGCCGACCTGCCCTACCCCGACTTCAAGACGCGGCGCGGCGATGGCCGGGCTGTCGTCGACCTGGCCCTGTCCGGCGACCGGCTGGCGGTGGGGCAGGCGTCGGCGACCGGGGCGGTTCTGACCCTGGCGGCGAACGGACAGACCAGCGGCTGGATCGAGACCCTGGTCTTCAACGGGGCGGCGACGACGCGGCTGCGGGCCGCGAGCCTCACCGCGCCCGGCCTGAGCGCCCGGTCGGCGGATGTCTCCGCGACGCAGGCCAGGGTGGCCTTGCTGCGCCGGACCGACGGCTTCGACTGGAGCGTGGAAGGTCCGGCCCGACTGACCGCCGCGTCCGGCCGCGCCGGCGACCTGATCCTGACCGATGCGAACCTGACCTCCTCCCGCCTGGCGCTGAGCGGCACCGGCGGCGGCATCGAGGCGAGCGGCGCGCTTCAGGCCCGACTGGCGCGCGCGGCCTTCGACACCCTGCGACTAGACCAGACCACCGGACGGTTCGATCTCGACTTCGCCTCGGGGCGTCGTGACGCGCTGATTCTGACCGGGTCGCTGGCTTCGACGCGTGGGGCGTGGCCGCTGTTCGGGCCGATCACCAACGACGACGTGCCGGAGCTGGCGGAGATGAAGCGGGCGCTCGGCACCTTCGCGCTCGACGTTCCGGCCCTGCGCCTGACCAGCGGCGAAGCCGGGATGGCGCTGACCCTGCCCCGGGCCGCGCGACTGACCCCCGCCAACGGCGGCGCCCTGACGATCAATCCGGTGGCCACGCCGATCTTCGCCGCCCGGCCGGGCGAGCGGGGGGGCGGCGCGCTGAACGTCGTCGCCTCACGCGGCCAGGGCCTGCCCGAGGCGACCTTCGCCGTCCCGAACTGGAGACTGACCGCCGGAGGGTTCGAGGCCACGCTGGACGGGCGAGCGTCCCTCGACTTCGGTCTGGCGCGTGGCCTGAACGTGCGGACGCGAGGCGTCTTGGCCACCAATGCCGGACGCCTGACCTACACCGCCTCCGACTGCCTGACCTTCACGGCCGAGCGGCTGGAGCTGGACGCCAACGACGTCATGGACCTGTCCGGCGGCCTTTGCGCTTCGGGCGGACCGCTGGTGGTCTCGCAGGACGGCCGCTGGCGCGCGGGCGGGCGGCTCACCGATGTGAAGGCCTCGGCCCCCTTCCTGGCCATGACCTTCGACGCGATCCAGGGCACGGCGTTCGCCACCGGCTCGAAAGCCGGTCTCGGGCTGGAAGCGACCATCGCCTCGGCCAATGTCGAGGACGCCACCCGCCCGCGCCGGTTCAACCCGCTGACCGCTTCAGGCACGGCGCGACTGGCCGACGAACAATGGAGCGGCGTCTTCGACCTGGCCCGCAACGACATCGTGCTCGGTCAGCTGACCCTGGCCCACAACGGCCTGACCGGAGAGGGCGGCATCGTCATCGACGCTCCGTCGCTGGTCTTCGCCGAAGACGGCCTCCAGCCAGCCGACCTCAGCCCGCTGGCCGCCGACTTCGTCCAGTCACCCGCGACCGGTTCGGCCTCGTTCAACGGCCGCCTGAACTGGAACAACGACCCGAACGCCGGGACCAGCTCGGGCCGCCTCGTCATCCCGGGCCTCGACTTCACCAGCCCGGCGGGCGCTGTAAAGGGCCTGTCGGGCACGATCGAGTTCACCAACCTCGCCCCCCTGACCACCGCCCCGGACCAGACCCTGCGCATCGCGACGCTGGAATCGATCGACGACTTCACCGACCTGGACGTCACCTTCTCGCTCGACAAGGCGGCGCTGATGGTCGCGGGCGGAGACATCCAGGCGGCGGGCGGGACGGTCAGCGTCGAGCCCTTCTCCGTGCCCCTGGACCAACGGCCCTTCTCGGGCGTCATCGTGCTGGACCGGGTGCAACTCGGCGACCTGATCGCGGGCTCCGGCTTCGGCGACCGGGTCAAGCTGGACGCCGTGGTGTCGGGCCGCCTGCCGTTCACCTCCGATCCGGAGACGGGCGTGCGGATCGTGGGCGGAACCCTCTACGCCGCCCAGCCGGGACGTCTGTCGATCGCGCGCGAGGCCCTGTCGGACCTGCAGGCCGGCGGCGGCGGCGAGGTGCCGCCCAATACGGTCGAGGACCTGGCCTATCAGGCGATGGAGAACCTGGCCTTCGAGACCCTGACCGCCGACGTGGACAGTGCCGACGGAGGCCGCCTCGGTGTTCGCTTCCATATCGTCGGCCGCCATGACCCGCCTCAGCGTCAGGAGCTGCGCCTGACCCTGGCCGAGTTGATCAGCCGCGAGTTCCTGAACCGGACCCTGCTCCTTCCATCCGGAACGGGCATCGACCTGACGCTGGATACGACCCTGAACCTGAACCAGCTGGTCTCGGACCTCCTGGCCGTCAATCGAGCGCGCAACGGCGATCCCGATCCCCAAGCTGAAGAGGAACAGCCTTGACCGTTCAGAGCCCGTTCACGCGACAGGGCGCATCCCCTGTGCCAGTGAGAGCGTTGAAGACCCCGGAGACCACCCGATGACCCCACCATCCTCCCGCGCCGTCCACCTCGGACTGTTGGCCCTTGCGGCGTCCGCCATGCTGGGCGCCTGCACCCCGACGATCCGGCTGGAGGTCGCGCCGATCCAGATCTACGCAAAGCTCGACGCCGACGTGCGCGTGCGGCTGGATCAGGAACTGCAGAACCTGCTCGCCGAAAACCCCAATCTCTTCTGATGGAAAAAACCCCCGCCATGACCTTCCGCAAGCTGTTCGTTCTGGGCGCCGCCGTCGTGGCTCTGGGCGTCGCCGCCGGAGCCACCTTCGCTCAGACCCCCGCCCAGAAGTCGCTGATCGACGCGGCCAAGGCGCAAGGCGTCGTCGGCGAGCAGGCCGATGGCTACCTGGGCATCCGCACCACGGCCGATCCGGCGCTGCAGACCGCCGTCAACGTGACCAACAGCGCCCGTCGCCAGGTCTACGCCGCCTCAGCCGCCGATGTCGGCACCTCCACCGAGGTCGCCGCCGCCCGGATGTTCGAGGCCCAGCTTCTGCCGCGTATTTCCTCGGGCCAGTGGTACCGCAACGCCTCGGGCCAGTGGGTTCAGCGCTGACCTGATTTCCGCTCATCCCCGCGAAAGCGGGGACCCAGTGTTTTTGTGACGCACAGTGCTTGGGACTGCCGTCAGAGCATGACCGGTGCCGATGATCGCCGACAGAACTGGGTCCCCGCCTTCGCGGGGATGAGCGGACGGAGGCTTTCCGCCTCCTTGTTGCTAGCGGCGCCGTTTCGGGATTAGGTCTGCGGTTCTTCGAGGGGACCGCCTGATGACCGATACGCCCGCCGCCGCGCCCAAGAAGCGCGTCGAACTCACGATCCGCGCCCTGATCCTGGGCTGTCTGCTGGCGGTCGTCTTCACTGCGGCCAACACCTATCTGGGCCTGAAGGTCGGACTGACCTTTGCCTCGGCCATTCCGGCGGCGGTCATCTCCATGGCCATCCTCAGGGCCTTCAAGACCTCCACCATCTGGGAGAACATGACCGTCCAGACCGTCGCCTCGGTCGGCGGGGCCATGAGCTCGATCATCTTCGTCCTGCCGGGCCTGGTTATGGTCGGCTGGTGGCTGGAGTTCCCGTTCTGGGAATCGGTGCTGATCTGCGTGTTCGGCGGCATCCTGGGCGTCACCTTCTCGATCCCGCTGCGCCGCGCCCTCGTCGTCGAGGCCCAGCTGCCCTACCCCGAGGGCGTCGCCGCCGCCGAGGTCCTGACCGTCGGTTCGCGCGGCGCCGAACAGACCGAAAGCGCCGTGCGCGAGAACAAGGCCGGGCTGATGGTCGTCGTCGTCGGCGCGATCGTCTCGGCGGGTTACGCCCTGCTCGTGGCCGGCCGGGTGTTCGCGGCGGAAGCGGCCAGGTTCGTCAAACTGCCCGCGTCGCTGGGCGGCGGGGCGACCGGCATGGGCTTCGGTCTGCAGTTCGCCCTGCTCGGCGCCGGTCACCTGATCGGCCTGACCGTGGGTCTGGCCCAGTTGTTCGGCCTGATCGTCGCCTGGTTCATCTTCGTGCCGATCATGACCTCTCCCGACTTCGTGGCCTGGCTGGCGTCGCACGGCGTCGCTTCCATCGCCTCCACCCTCCCCGTCGGTGCCTCGGCCGAGGAACTCGCCGTCACCGTGTGGAGGAACGAGGTCCGCTTCATGGGGGCGGGCGTCATCGGTGTCGCCGCCATCTGGACCCTGATCAAGCTGGCCGGTCCGCTGATCGGCGGGCTGACCTCCGCCCTGTCCGCCAACGCCCGCCGCAACTCCGGCGAGGTCCTGGACCGCACCGAACAGGACATCCCGATCAATATCGTCGCCGGTCTGTCGGTCGCCTGCCTGATCGGCATCGGCGGCATCCTGGCCTGGTTCGCGCAGGGCAACCCGACCCTGGCCGGGTCGACGGCCCTGCTGGTCGCGGGCGGCCTGATCTACGTCGTCTTCATCGGTTTCGCGGTGGCCGCCATCTGCGGCTACATGGCCGGTCTGATCGGCTCGTCGAACAGCCCGGTGTCGGGCGTCGGCATCCTGGCCATCGTCATCGCCTCGGTCCTGATGCTGGGCGTCCTGGCCCTCGCCGGCCTGCCCGCAGATCCGTCGGTCGTGGCCTTCGCCCTGATCGTCACGGCGGTGGTCTTCGCCGTCGCCGTCATCGCCAACGACAACCTGCAGGACCTCAAGACCGGCCAGCTGGTCGAGGCCACGCCTTGGCGCCAGCAAGCCGCCCTGATGGTCGGCGTGGTCGCCGGCGCCATCGTCATTCCCCTGATCCTGAACCTTCTGAACCAGGCCTTCGGCTTCGAGGGCGGGCCCAAGGGCATCGCCGACGAGCCCCTCGCTGCCCCTCAGGCCACCCTGATCTCGGCCCTGGCGCGCGGCGTCATCGGCGGCGACCTGCGCTGGGACCTGATCGGCGTCGGTGCGGTGATCGGCGTGGTCGTCATCGTTCTGGACATGGTCCTGAACGCCTCGACCAAGGGCAAGGTGAAGTTGCCTCCCCTCGCCGTCGGCATCGGCTTCTATCTGCCGGCCGCCGTGACCACCATGCTGGTCATCGGGGCGATCGCGGGTTGGGTCTACGACCGCGCGATCAAGACGACCCGCTTCGCCGACGTCGGCCGTCGCATGGGCGTCCTGTTGGCCTCGGGTCTGATCGTGGGCGAGAGCCTGTTCCTGGTCATGACGGCCGGGGTCATCGTCGGCACCGGCAATGACGCGCCCTTCGCCATGCTGCCCGAGGGTTCGACCTTCCCGGCCATGACGGCGGCCATCATAGCCTTCGCCGTCCTCGTCGTCGCCCTCTACGCCTGGGTACGCAGCCGGTCGGCGAAGGTCTAGTCTCCGGTCCCTGTCGTCCCGGACGCCGCGTCGATCCGGAATGACGGGCTCGCGGTCGCCCCGAACGGCGGTCAGCGAGCATCGCATTGTCAAACCGTCGCCATCTTGGGTCGCTATGGCCTTTCGCGCGTCCAGCCTGTATGAGGCGCGCGCTCCCCGCATGACGCCCTAACGAGCGGCCCCCGCATCCTGTCGGCCGCCTATTCGCATTGAAACAGAATGAACCTTCGCAACGTCGCCATCATCGCCCACGTTGACCACGGCAAGACGACCCTGGTCGACCAACTCCTGGCCCAGTCGGGCGTGTTCCGAGCCAATGAGGCGACGACCGAGCGCGCCATGGACTCCAACGATCAGGAGAAGGAGCGCGGCATCACCATCCTGGCCAAGTGCACCTCCGTGCTCTGGAACGGCAAGGCCGGCGAAACCCGCATCAACATCATCGACACCCCCGGCCACGCCGACTTCGGCGGCGAGGTCGAGCGCATCCTGGGCATGGTGGATGGCTGCGTCATCCTGGTGGACGCCGAAGAGGGCGTCATGCCCCAGACCAAGTTCGTGCTGACCAAGGCCCTGAAGATGGGCCTGCGTCCGATCCTCTGCATCAACAAGGTCGACCGCGCCCACGCCGATCCCGACCGCGTCCACAACGAAACCTTCGACCTGTTCGCCGCCATCGGCGCGACGGACGAGCAGCTGGACTTCCCCCACATCTACGCCTCGGGCCGCAACGGCTGGGCGACGATGGATCTGAACCAGCCCAACGACAACCTGGCCCCGCTGTTCGACCTGATCGTCGACCACGTCCCGCCGCCCAAGGTTCAGGCCAACAAGGACAAGCCGTTCCAGATCCTGAACGTGCTGATCGAGTCCGATCCCTTCCTGGGCCGTCTGCTGACCGGCCGTATCGAGAGCGGCAAGGCCGTTCCCGGCATGGCGATCCACGCCCTGGACCGTGACGGCAAGGAAATCGAGCGCGGCCGGATCACCAAGGTCCTGGCCTTCCGCGGCCTGAAGCGCACGGCCCTGGACGAGGGTTCGGAAGCGGGCGACATCGTCGCCATCGCCGGCATGTCCAAGGCGACCGTGGCCGACACCCTGTGCGCCATGGAAGTCACCGACGCCCTGCCCGCCCAGCCGATCGATCCGCCGACCATCTCCATGACCGTCTCGGTCAACGACAGCCCTCTGGCCGGCCGCGAAGGCGACAAGGTCCAGTCGCGCGTCATCCGTGACCGT
Organism: Brevundimonas sp. FV1ye28; assembly: GCF_058681135.1. NCBI lineage: Bacteria > Pseudomonadati > Pseudomonadota > Alphaproteobacteria > Caulobacterales > Caulobacteraceae > Brevundimonas > Brevundimonas sp. FV1ye28. The sequence continues at coordinate 2,226,386 of NZ_CM178731.1, forward strand.
CTGCTGAAGGAAGCCGAAGCCAACGTCGCCATCCGCGTCACGACCACCGAAGGCGGCGACGCCTACGAAGTCGCCGGCCGTGGCGAACTGCAGCTCGGCGTTCTGATCGAGAACATGCGCCGCGAAGGCTTCGAGGTTTCGATCTCGCGTCCCCGCGTGGTCTTCCAGACCGGCGAGAACGGCGAGAAGCTGGAGCCGATCGAAGACGTCATGATCGACGTCGACGACGAGTTCTCGGGCATCGTCATCGAGAAGCTGTCGGCGCGTAAGGCCGAGATGACCGACATGGGTCCGTCGGGCGCCGGCAAGACCCGCATCCAGCTCAAATGCCCGTCGCGTTCGCTGATCGGCTACCAGGGTGAGTTCCTGACCGACACCCGCGGTTCGGGCGTGCTCAACCGCGTCTTCAGCCACTACGAAGGCTACAAGGGCGAGATCGCCGGCCGTCTGAAGGGCGTGCTGGTCTCCAACTCCGACGGCGACACCGCCGCCTTCGCCCTGTGGAACCTCGAGGACCGCGGCATCATGTTCGTCGGCGCCGGCGAGAAGACCTATGAGGGCATGATCATCGGCGAGAACGCCCGCTGGGACGACCTCGACGTCAACCCGATCAAGGGCAAGCAACTGACCAACGTCCGCGCCTCCGGCAAGGACGAGGCCGTTCGCCTGACCCCGCCGCGCCAGATGTCGCTGGAACAGGCCATCGCCTACATCGGCGACGACGAGCTGGTCGAGGTCACGCCCAAGTCGATCCGTCTGCGCAAGCAGATCCTGAACCCGTCGTTCCGCAAGAAGCGCGCGCGTCCGGAGTAAGCGCTTAGGGAGCAGGTCTTAGGGCTTTGGAGAAGGGGCGTACGAGCCGATCGTGCGCCCCTTTTTTCATCCGTGCATCCCGGGAAGGCCGGGGTTCACGGTGTCAGTCAGGCGTAACCGCACACCGGACAGTCCGGATCGGCCGTGACGGTCACGACCCGGCTGGTCGCCTTTAGACCATCGTACAGCATCAACCGCCCGGTCAGGGGCTCGCCCGCGCCGGTGATCAGCTTGATCGCCTCCAGCGCCGCCATCGCCCCGATCACCCCGGCCAGCGCCCCGACCACGCCGACGCGGGCGCAGGTCTCAGCATCCGGCGGGATATCGGGCACGAGGCAATGGTAGCAGGGCCGCCCCGCGAACACCGCGACCTGACCGGTCCAGCGACCCAGCGCCCCGGACACCAGCGGCACGCCCGCCGCGACGCAGGCCGCATTCACCCGATGCCGCGTCTCGAAGTCGTCCGTCCCGTCCAGCACGACATCCGCCCCGGCGATGACCGACGCGGCGTTCTCCGCCGTCAACGGATGATCCAGCGCCTCGACGCGCACATGAGGGTTGATGGCCTCCAGCCGCCCGGCCGCCGCCTCGACCTTGGGACGATCGAGGTCGCCGGTGTCGAACAGGATCTGACGCTGGAGGTTGGACAGGGAGACGGTGTCGCCGTCGATGATCCGCAGGGTCCCGACGCCTGCCGCCGCCAGATAGAGGGCGGCGGGCGAACCCACGCCGCCCGCACCGATGATGACCACAGTCGCGGCCTTCAGCCTCTGCTGACCCGGCCCGCCGACTTCGGCCAGGACCAGGTGGCGGGCGTAGCGCTCGACCTCTTCGGGGGAGAAACTCATCCGCCTCAATTAGGCGCGACGAGCTCCGGCGTCACGCCGCGTACTGCAGCTCGACGATGCGTTCGGCGTGGTTGGCGGTGATCTCGGCCAGATCGGCCAGATGGACGGCGGCCAGAGCGCCGCGAGGATCGTCGCAAAGGGTCATCGCTGCGGTGAACGAGCGCTCCGTGATCGGCTTGTCGGTCAGGACGCGCATATTCCTGAGGCGACGGTCTTCCCCCATGCGCCTCAGCAGACGGTCGATGTCGGCCCGACGGCCCTCGATGCCCTGGAGGCACCAGCCGTCCAGGAACATCACCCCGGTGGTGAGGTCGTCGCGCCGATTGTTGCGTTCCGACACGCCGAGAATCTGGGCGATGGAAAGAGTCGAAACGCCCGTCGACCCGACGGTTTCGGCGGCGATGATAACGCGATAGAGCAAGGTTTACCCCTAAAAACACCGGTTTCTCGACCTGATTGTGCCTTTGTAACGCGTTACATGGGTCAAAATATGGCTAATGCGGAACGTTGTTTTTGCAAAGCTTTCGTCTTGCCCCGCCGCATTTCGGTCGCCATCTGATCGGGATGAGCAGCACCCAATCCAACTTTCCCGACTGGCACGGCACCACCATTCTGGCGGTGCGCAAGGACGGGCGAACCGTCATCGCCGGTGACGGCCAGGTCTCGATGGGTCCGACCATCGTCAAGGGCGCGGCGCGCAAGGTGCGGACCTTGGCCGGTGGCAAGGTGCTGGCCGGCTTCGCCGGGGCCACGGCCGACGCCTTCACCCTGATCGAAAGGCTCGAGGCCAAGCTGGAACAGTATCCGGATCAGCTGGCGCGCGCCTGCGTCGACCTGGCCAAGGACTGGCGTACCGACCGCTACCTGCGGCGTCTTGAGGCCATGCTGCTGGTGGCCGACAAGGACGCGATCTTCACCGTCACCGGCGTCGGCGACGTGCTGGAGCCCGAATACGGCGTGGCCGCCGTCGGCTCCGGCGGCAACTATGCGCTCGCCGCCGCGCGCGCCCTGATCGACAACACCGACATGGACGCCGAAGCCGTCGCTCGCCGGGCGATGGCGATCGCGGCTGACATCTGTGTCTACACCAACGGCAATCTGACGGTGGAGCGGCTCTAGCTCCCGCTCGTTCATGCCACGGACGGCGGCGTGCTCAGGGGGAGCGATCAGGAACCGTCAGGCCGGACAGCCGGAATGCGGCACGATTTAACGGGACATCCATCCTGATCGCGGCATGACTGGAGGCTGGAGTTCCCATGCCTCGTCTTGTCCTTGTCGCCATGCTGTTGCTGACGCTTGTTCGTCCCGCGGCGGCTCAGCCCGCAGAGGCCTCGCACATCGTGGCGGCCGAGCGCGCCTTCGCGGCCGACGCCCTGGCGATGGGCGTCGACGCCGCGTTTCTGAAATGGTCGACCGAGGACGCGATCATGATCGCGGGCGGGGCGCCTCAGCGGGCGCACGACATTTTCGACGCGAACGCCGCCCTCGATCCGGCTGCGCCGTCGCTGACCTGGTGCCCGAACTGGGCCGGAATCTCGAAGTCGGGCGATCTAGGCTTCACCACCGGGGCCGTCGCCGTCGGGGGCGGCCGCACCGGCCACTATTTCACGATCTGGAAGCGACAGACCGACGGCGGGTGGAAGTGGATCTACGACGGCGGAACCGACGCGTCCTCGACCGGCGTCCCGGGTCCCGAGACCGAGCCCATGCTCTTGGCCACGTCCGTCCTCGGCGCGCCGAGCCCCGACGCGGCCATGTCGGAGGTTCGCACGGTGGAGGCGGTGCTGGCGGCGGGCGCCCTGCGCGATCAGAAACAGGCGCATAGCGCGCTGTTGGCCCCCGATGCACGCGTCCATGTCGCGCCTCTGCCGCCGGCCATCGGCGCCGAGGCCTTTCCCGCCGCGCTCGACGCCTGGCCACGCAGGCTCGAGCTCAGCCCCCCGTTCGGCGGCGGATCGTCGGAGGCCGGCGACATGGTCTGGACCTACGGCCGCGCCCTCTGGACCGGCGACGCCACGCCAGGCGCCGGCTACTACGTCCACTTTTGGCAGAAGCGCCTGATGGGCTGGATGCTGGTCTTCGCCCAGATCATCCCGGATCCTGGCGGTTGATGTGTTCGAACCAGTGAAGGTTCATCACAGCGAACACGGCGAGTTCACGGCGATCACGGCATAACAGACCCAGACGGCGAAGCCGTCCTCTGTGTCGATCGATCTCGCCGTGCCCGCTGTGCCTACGCTGTGTTCGCTGTGATGAGCCGGGTTTTCACCGCGCTCTCCCAAAACCCGCAACGACCCCCTATGTCACGCCAATGACCGACCTCTCCCCTCGCGAAATCGTCTCCGAACTCGACCGCTTCATCGTGGGCCAGCACGACGCCAAACGCGCCGTCGCCGTGGCCCTGAGGAACCGCTGGCGCAGGAAGCGCGTCCCCGACGACCTGCGCGACGAGGTCACGCCCAAGAACATCCTGATGATCGGCCCGACCGGCGTCGGCAAGACCGAGATCGCGAGACGCCTGGCCCGCCTGTCAGGCAGTCCCTTCCTGAAGGTGGAGGCGACCAAATTCACCGAGGTCGGCTACGTCGGTCGCGACGTCGACCAGATCATGCGCGACCTGGTCGAGGCGGCCCTGGTCATGGTCCGCGATACCCGCCGCGCCGGGGTCCGCGCCAAGGCCGAGGCCGCCGCCGAGGACCGAATCCTGGACGCCCTGGTCGGGCCGGGCTCACAGCCCGCGACGCGCGACGCCTTCCGCAGGAAGCTCCGCGCCGGCGAGATGGACGACAAGGAGATCGACATCGAACTGGCCGACACCGCCCCTCCGATCCAGGGGCTGGACGTCGGCGGGGCCAATGTGGGCCTGCTCAACCTGTCGGACATGCTGGGCAAGCTGGGCGGCGGGCGCACCAAGACGGTCAAGACCACGGTCAAGGACGCCGTGACGCCGCTCCTGGCCGAGGAAAGCGACAAGCTGCTGGACCAGGACAGCCTGACCCGGGAAGCACTTCTGCTGGCCGAGAACGAAGGCATCGTCTTCATCGACGAGATCGACAAGGTCGCTGGTCGGCAGGACCGCGGCGGCGCCGATGTGTCGCGCGAAGGCGTCCAGCGCGACCTGCTGCCCCTGATCGAGGGCACGACGGTCTCGACCAAATACGGGCCGGTGAAGTCCGACCACGTCCTGTTCATCGCCTCCGGAGCCTTCCACGTCGCCAAGCCGAGCGACCTGCTGCCCGAGCTTCAAGGCCGCCTGCCGATCCGCGTCGAACTGAAGGCCCTCACCCGTGACGACTTCGTGCGCATCCTGACCGAACCCGAGGCCAACCTGATCCGTCAGAACCAGGCCCTGCTGGCGACCGAGAACGTGACCCTGACCTTTACCCCCGACGCCGTCGAGGCTCTGGCCGATGCGGCCGTGGCTGCGAACGGAGCGGTCGAGAACATTGGCGCACGGCGTCTGGTGACCGTGATCGAGCGGGTGCTGGAGGAAACGTCGTTCAAGGCCTCGGACCTGGGCGGCCAGACCCTGACCTTCGACGGCGACGCCGTGCGCGAAAAGGTCGGCGACCTGGCGAAGAACGCCGACCTCAGCCGGTTCATTCTGTAGCGCCCCCTGCCCCCTCGGGGGACGGAGGCGTCTAGCGGCCCACCGCGTGCAGTGCGGCCCCATGCGCCCTGAGCCAGGCGCGGAACGGCCGGTGGTCGCCCACCAGTCGTTTCACCACCGCCCAATAGGCCGGGCTGTGGTCGGCATGGACCAGATGCGCCACCTCGTGGGCGGCCAGATAGTCCAACACCTCGGGGGGTGCCATGATCACGCGCCAGGAATAGCGGATCGAACGCGACATCGGGCTGCACGAGCCCCAGCGTGACCCGGCGTCATTGATCGAGATCGTCACCGGCCGCTGAGCCAGCGCCTGCAGGTGAACCTCGGTGCGGGCGGCCAGAGCCTCGCGCGCCAGCCGCTTGAGCAGATTGGTGACCCGCCGCGCAAAGGCCTCGCCCTCGCCGCCGGAAACGATGCGGAGACCGCCCAAGCCCTCGACCAGCCGGGCCGCGCCCGCGCCCCCGGTCGCCTCCAGCTGGATCGTCCCGCCGCGATAGGGGATGACGGCACCGGGCTCGAGCGCCGTGCCTTCCGTGCGCGACGCCAGTCGTTCGGCGATCCAGCCCGCCTTCGATCGCGCAAAGGCGACGGCATCCGCCAGCCGCCGCTCCGACGGGGCGATCGCCACCGCCTCACCCTTACGCGCGTCGATCCGGATCGAGATGCGCCGTGCGCGCGGATTGACGCTCAGACGGAGGGCGTGGCCGCCCTCAAGCGGCAGCCGCTGACCGGTCTGGTACTGCGCAGAGCTTTTCATTCGCCGCGATGAAGTCTCGGGTGCGGGTGTAGATTTCCTCGCGGAAACGTCGCCCGTTGAAGACGCCGTAGTGGCCGACGCCCGGCTGGACGTAAAGCACCCGTCGGTCGTCGGGGACATTGGTGCACAGGGTGTGGGCCGCCTGGGTCTGGCCGACACCCGAGATGTCGTCCTTCTCGCCCTCGACGGTCATCAGGCCGATGTCGGTGATCTTCGTCAGATCGACGCGCTCACCGCGATGTTCCAGCAGTCCACGCGGCAACAGGTGCGACTGGAAGACGATGTCGATGGTCTGGAGGTAGAACTCTTCGGTCAGGTCCAGCACCGACAGGTACTCGTCGTAGAATTCCTCGTGCTTTTCGACCCCGTCCCCATCGCCGGCGACCAGGTCGCGGAAATAGTCCCAGTGGGCGTCGGTGTGGCGCGCCTCGTTCATCGACATGAAGCTGTAGAGTTGCACGAAGCCCGGGTAGACCGCCCGGCCGAAGCCCGGATAGGGCCAGGGCACATTGTGGATCATGTTCGACTTGAACCAGGTGAAGGGCTTTTCCTCCGCCAGCTGGTTCGTCACGGTCGGCGACAGGCGCGCATCGATCGGCGAGCCCATGAAGGTCATGGAAGCCGGACGGTTCGGATCGTTCTCGGCCGCCATCACCGCAGCGGCGGCGAGCACCGGCGGGCCTGGCTGGCAGACGCCGACGACGTGGGCGCGCGGACCGATCTGGGCCAGCATGGTGCGGACGTGGTCGATGTAGTCGTAGAAGTCGAAGCGCCCCTCAAGCATCGGCACCTGACGGGCGTTGACCCAGTCGGTGACATAGACGTCGTGATCCTGAAGGAAGGTCTCGACCGTGCCGCGCAACAGGGTGGCGTAGTGGCCCGACAGCGGCGCGACGATCAGGACGCTGGGCGCCGCGACCGCCTTCTTGGCGCGCTTCACGTCGCCGACGTTGCGCGCGAACCGCACCAGCCGGACCCAGGGGCTCTGCCAGATGACCTGTTCGGTGGTGCGCACCGGCTGGTCGTTGATCGTGATGGTCTCAAGCCCCCACGCCGGCTTGCCGTAGCGACGCGTGACGCTCTCGAACAGCTCGGCCGAGGCATAGGCCGTGCGCCCGATCGCCGTTTGGGCGGCCGGATTGAGGGGAGAGGTCCAGAATTTGCGGGCGAACGACGCCCCGATCCGGAAAGGCTGCGCCGACTGATAGGCGAGCTCGTGAAGTGCGTAGAGCATGAGATCCTGTGATCGGCCCCGCCGAAGCGGTGATGCCATCATAGAACGCGCTGCACTGCAAAAGGATTTATTTTGGGGAGGCAGTAGGCAGTGGGCAGTAGGCAGTAGGGCTTAGTCGAGTCGGAAGGCGCGGCCTCGGCCCTATCTCTACTGCCTACTGCCTATTGCCTACTCACTAAACCCTATCCCCGCGCCATCACCCGCTTGATCAGCTGCGCCGACCGCTCCGGCCCCAGATCGTGACCCAGGGCCGAGCGGAACTGGCCGTCCGGGCCCACCAGATAGACGGTCAAAGAGTGGTTCATCGTATAGTCCTCGCCGTCCCCGACCTTCTGGAAGTAGGCGCGATAGACCTTGGCGGCGGCCGCCACCTGCTCGGGCGTGCCGGTCAGGCCGATGACGCCGGGCGGGAAGCCGTCGGACGACAGATAGTCCTTCAGCGCCTGGGGCGTGTCACGCTCGGGATCGATCGAGACGAAGACGATCTGCAGATCGTCGGCGTCCGCTCCCAGTTGCTGGCGCGTCGCCTCCAGCGAGGTCAGGGTCGTCGGGCAGTAGTCGGGGCAGTAGGTGAAGCCGAAGAAGACCAGGCTCCACTTGCCGTCCAGTAGGGTCTGATCGACCGCCTGACCGTCCTGATCAACCAGCTGGAACGCCCCCCCGACCGTCGGCTGGCCCGTCGTCGTGCCTTCGGCGATCGCATCCGCCCGCTCGCGTCCCTGGACCACGATGACCGTGACGGTCGCCAAGGCGGCGGCGATGGCGACGCAGGCGCCGGCGAACAGCAGGATGGAACGGCGTGGCATCGTGTCTCCCCGGGCCGACAGCGGCGCGAGACAGGTCTATAGACGCGGCGTGAGCCAGAGCGAAGACCAACCTCAGCGCGACGACCCCGTGTCGCAGTTCCCGCCCTCGGCGCCGAGCTGGGCCAGCCTGCCGCGTCGCAGCCGGGGTCTGTCCCTGCGCACCCTGATCATCCTGCGCTGGCTGGCCATCGTGGGTCAGACCGCGACCCTGATCGTGCTCGACACGGCCTTCCACTTCCCGCTCCCGCGTTGGCAGTGCCTGCTGGTCATCCTGGCCAGCGTCATCGTCAACCTCCTGGCCATGGGCCGGCTCCAGCGTGTCGACAGCCGCCTGCCGGACGGCCGCCAGACCGGCATCCACCTGGGCTTCGACATCCTTCAGCTATCGGCCCTGCTGGCCTTCACCGGCGGACTGGCCAACCCCTTCTGCCTGCTGCTCGTCGCCCCCGTGACGGTGGCGGCGGCCTCCCTGCCGGGGCGTCAGGCCCTCATCCTCGGCCTGATGGTGCTGGTCTCGACCACGGCCCTTTTCTACTGGTCCATGCCCCTGCCGTGGCAGCACGGGGCCGATATCGCCCTGCCGGTGCTCTACAAGTTCGGCGTCGGCCTGGCCCTGATCACCGGCGTGGTCTTCACCGCCGCCTACGCCTGGCGCGTGGCGGCGGACGCCGAGAAGCTCGAGCTGGCCCTGGCGACGACCCAGGACGTGCTGCAGCGCGAACAAAGGCTGGCGGCGCTCGGCGGTCTGGCGGCGGCGGCGGCGCATGAACTGGGCACGCCGCTGGCGACCATCCAGGTGGTGGCCAAGGAGCTGTTGCGCGCCTCGCCCGCCGACGGTCCGATCGCCGAGGACGCCCGCCTGATGCTGCAACAGGCCGAACGCTGCCGCGAGATCCTCAAGCGTCTGTCGCAACGGCCGGAGGACGGCGATCCCCTCTATACCGAGATCGGTCTCCAGGCCCTGCTGAACGAGGTGGTGGACGCGCATCTGGGCTTCGACCTCGACATCGACGTCGCCGTCCACACGCCCCAGGGCATGGAGGAGCCTCGCGTGAAACGGCTGGCCGAGGTGGTTCACGGCCTCTCGGCCCTCGTCGAGAACGCGGCGGATTTCGCGGCCTCCTCGGTGCGGGTCAGGGCGACGGCGGATGCGGACTGGATCACGATCGACGTACTGGACGACGGTCCGGGGTTCGCGCCCGACATTCTACCCCGCCTCGGCGAGCCCTATGTGACCAGCCGCCCACACGGGAAATCGCGCCAGGCCCTGGCCAAGCAACTGGCCGCTGCGGCCGCCGCCGCCCGCCCGGCGCGGCGTGGAAAGACGCCGCCGCCCCCACCCCCGCTGGAAGCCGAGATCGTCCCGAGCCAGGGCGGCATGGGGCTGGGCTTCTTCATCGCCCGCACCCTGTTGGAACGGACCGGCGGAAAGGTCGTGGTCGGCCACGGCGAGGGCGGACCGGGCATCAACCGGGGCGCGCGCGTCACCGTGCGCTGGGACCGGCGGGCGCTGGAAATGGCGTGAGTCCGGCAGGGCGGACCCATCGGCCGCATGCGCCCCTTCGCCGCACCGCTTGACGCTCGCGCTTGAGGAGCCGACTTGGTGGACAGGAGAAACTTCGCCATGACGACCGCCACCTCCACGACCCCGATGGAAGATCGCATCGCCGCGCTTCAGGATCGGACATTGTTCCTGCTCGACGACGACCAGGCCCTGCGCACCCGCATGGGGCGCGCGCTCGAGGCGCGCGGGTTCGAGGTCACGACGGCCGGGTCGGTCGGCGAAGCGACCGAGCTTCTGCGCACGCTTCAGCCCGCCTTCGCGGTCCTCGACATGCGGCTGGAGGACGGCAACGGCCTGAAGGTCGTCGAAGCCATCCGCGAGCGTCGCGACGACGCCCGCATCGTCATGCTGACCGGCTACGGCGCCATCGCCACGGCCGTCGCGGCGGTCAAGGCCGGCGCCGTCGACTATCTGTCCAAGCCCGCCGACGCCGACGACGTGGTCAAGGCCCTGCTCGCCACCGGCGACGCTCCCGAGCCGCCGGAAAACCCCATGAGCGCCGACCGGGTCCGCTGGGAGCATATCCAGCGCGTCTACGAGCTGTGCGACCACAATGTCTCGGAGACCGCACGTCGCCTCGGCATGCACCGCCGGACGCTGCAGCGCATCTTGGCCAAGCGGGCTCCGCGCTAGTCGCGCATCGTCCGCATCGCGGCCAGACGCCCGAACGCGATCGTCAGCGCCTTGCGCCTCGCCGGCGCCAACGGCGCCACCGGCGCATCCCGCACCACCGCCCCGCCGAATTGATCGGCGACGATCAGCCCCGGCTCGTCCGGCAGCACCCCGTCCGGAAACTCCGGGGCCACCGCGAAGAAGAAGGCGTCGCAGAACGGCGCGTACTCCGGCCATTTGCGGTCGACGCGATAGTCCTCGATCCCCGACTTGACCTCGACGATGACGATGTCGCCCTTGCGCCCCAAGGCCATGACGTCGGCGCGGCGCCCGTTCGGCAGACAGACCTCGAGCAGCGGTGCATAGCCCATATCGGCCAGCAGCCGTGCCGCGCCCCGCGTCACGCCCAGCGTGGTCTCGGGGCGGCTGAAGACGAGTTCGAGATGAACGGCGGCGGCGGGCATAGCGCCACTATGTTCCGCTTGTGTTCCGGCTTCAAGCGAAGCGTTTGCGGTTCTCGACCCAATCCGCCTTCGTCTGACCCCACAGATCGACACGGGCCGCCTCGAACGGCGCCGGCAGTCGCCCCGGTCCGCGATTGACCGACCCAAGCCGCACGGCAAGCGCCTTGGACGCCTCGTTGTCCGGATCGATGGAGTGGATCACGTCGTCCCACCCGAGCACGCCGAAGGCATAGTCCATGGTCGCCACGGCCGCCTCGAGCGCATAGCCCTTGCCCATGGCGTCCCGGTGCAGGCTCCAGCCCACCTCGGGTCCGGGCCAGCCGTGCGGATTCCAGGGACCGATCCGTCCGATCCACAGCCCGCTCGCCTTCTCGATGACCGAGAAGAAGCCTTCGCCCGTCAGGGCCCAGGCGCCGGCGACCGACATCATCGCGCGCCACACCTCGGCCGGGCTCTTCGGCCCGCCGATGAAGCGGGTCGTCTCGACATCGCCCTGGAAATCGCACCAGCGCTCGAAATCCTCCATCGCCGTGGGACGCAGGATCAGGCGGTCGGTCTCCAGCCTCGGGCCCAGCACGGTCACAGCGGATACTCCCGTTCCAGTTCGTAGAAACTGCCGTCGTCGGTCAGGGTGCTGGAATACAGGCCGAACCGATCGACCCGGATGGGCGGCGAGTGCAGCAGGTTGTGGTTGGCGATCCAGGCCCCGATCCGGTCGGGATTGGTCTGGGTCTTCAGATAGGCCAGCGTCAGGTGGGGCCGATAGAGGCGCGGCTCCATCCTCACCCCCGCCCGCTCGGCCGCCGACTTGCAGCGCCCGGCCAAGACGTTCAGCCGCTCCGACGGCTCCAGCCCCGCCCAGAGGGTGTGGCTGCGGTGCGCATCCCCGAACGCCCCCACGCCCTTCAGCTCGATGTCGAAGGCCCCGCCCGGAATCCGCGCCAGTTCGGCGGCCAGATCGTCGGCGCGGCGCTCGTCCACATCCCCATAGAAGGCCAGGGTGACGTGCAGCTGCTCGGCGCTTCGCCACTTCGCGCCGGGCAGGCCGGTCTGGCGGCGACCGAGCGTCTCGGCCACGTCGAAGGGGATCGGAACGGCGGTGAACAGACGCAGCATGCGACCGTTCGTAGCGCCTGGCGCGAAAGGCGCAAAGCCGCCGGAACCCCTGCGGCGATCGATCCCTTGCGCAGAGGGTTCCAGAGCCCGATATTTCAGACATCGGCGCGGGGTCTGGCCCGCCGCCTCAACAGGAGAAGACACTCGCGATGAGCGACTTCAGAAACGGCTATACGACGCCGGCTCCGGCCAAGGCCGACATGGCCGTGGACACGGGCCTGCGCAGCTTCATGCTGGGCGTCTACAACAAGCTCGCCCTCGGTCTCGTGGTCGCCGGCGTCCTGGCCTACGCCACCGGCAACGTCCCGGCTGTGCAGCAACTGCTGTTCGCCGTGGGACCGGACGGCCGCGTCGGCATGACGGTCCTGGGCATGGTCGTTCAGTTCCTGCCCCTGGTCCTGCTCTTCGGCTCCATGTTCTTCATGAAGAACCCCACGGCCGGCGGCGTGAACCTGCTCTACTGGGCGGTCGTCGCCTCGATCGGCGCGGGCATGGGCGTGCTCTTCCTGCGCTATACGGGCGGTTCGCTGGCCTCGACCTTCTTCGTCACGGCCGCCTCGTTCGGCGCGCTCAGCCTGATCGGCTACACGACCAAGAAGGACCTGACGGGCATGGGATCTTTCCTGATCATGGGCGTGATCGGCCTGATCATCGCCTCGGTCGTAAACATGTTCATGCAGTCCGGGACGCTCTACCTGATCATCTCGGGCCTGGGCGTGCTGATCTTCGCGGGCCTGATCGCCTACGACACCCAGCGCCTGAAGATGACCTACTACCAGCTGGGCGGCGACCAGCAGGCGATGGGCGTGGCCACCGGCTTCGGCGCGCTGAGCCTGTTCATCAACTTCGTGAACCTGTTCCAGTTCTTGCTGGCCTTCATGGGCGGCAACCGGAACTAAGGCCTTCGCGGGTTGAAAGATCGAGGGCCTCGGCGGAAACGCCGGGGCCCTTTATTTCTTATTCCACCACCTGGAATTTGCGGCTGTCGAACACCCTCAGCACCTGCGGCAGCTCACGTCCGCGTTTGAGAACCACCCCGCCCTCGCCGATGACCGACCATTGGCCCTGACGAGCCTGCAGCGACGGGCGTTTCTCGATACGATAGGCGGGCGCGTCGCCCGAGCGGCGGAAGACCGCGAACTCGGCCGCCTCCCTGCCGCCGACCATGGCGTAGTCCCGCCATTCGGCCTGGGCGACCATCCGGCCATAGACCCGCAGGATCAGGTCCAGCTCGCGCCGCTCGAAAAAGACGGAGGACGGCTGAGAACCGCTGTCGTTGGAGCCGGAATCGAAGGTCATCCCGATCAATCTAGGCGCGGTTCGGACAAACGCCAGTCGCCCCGACTGCACCGCGCGACGGCGAGAATCTCCACGACACGAAATGGCCCCGTTTCGGTCCTTCGTCGGCCCGTTTGGACAGCGAAACAGTCAGCGTCGGCCTGACGGAGTTTGGCAGCGTCCAGATCCTGAACAGCCCCCCCAGCCCCCTGGATGTTGCCGCGTTATGGCTTCGCCAGGCCGACGCTTCCTCCAAAGCGAGACCCCCGTCCTGCCCCCTCCCCCCTCCGGCACGGCGGGGGTTTTGCTGTCTGGCGTATGCCAGACAGCTTTTTGCTAGGGCGCTATCGCTCGCGACGCGGTCGCTCGCTGCTTGAGCGCGGACATCCCTCTCCGTGCACCCCGGCGAAGGCCGGGGTCCAGATCACGGATCCAGTCGGCAGGGATCGCTTACCGGGACCCAGTACATCCGCGGCATTCGCCATCTGGACCCCGGCCTTCGCCGGGGTGCACGGATGGAGAGACAGCCTCAGTCTGCGGCGGGAATGACGACTTCGACCGCTTCGCCATCGCGCTGAACCGTCAGGGTCGCGCCGCCGCCCGTCCCGAGCGCCCGGCCCAGGTCGCCGAAGCCCGAGACCGCCGTCCCGTTCACGGCCCTGACCAGATCGCCGGCGCGCAGATCCTGCTGGGCCGCCGGGGATCCGCCTTCGACCGCCACGACCAGGGCCCCCGCTTCGCTGAGGCCGTCCGACGGCTTCACGTCGCGGAAATTGGCGCCGTAGGCCTGGACCGAGGTGGCCCCGACCTGAACCGGATCGGTCGACAGGATCTCCACGTTCAGCGACGTCCTCGCCTCACGGCCGTCGCGCAGATAGATCAGGGTGATCGGCGTGCCAGGCGGCGCGATGCCGACCGTGGCCTGCACCGATCCGGCGTTGGCCACCGGCCGGTTCTGGATCCGGGTGATGATGTCGCCGCGCCGCAGGCCGGCGCGCTCGGCGGGCGATCCGGGCAGGATGTCCTCGACGATCGCGCCGCGGACGAAGCCCAGCCCCGCCTCGACGGCCCGTTCCGCATTGAGCGAGCCCAGGGTCGCGCCGATCCGGCCGCGCGTGACCTCGCCGTTGGCGCGCAGCTGCTCGACCACGAACATCAGGATGCGGGTCGGGACGGCGAAGGCGATGCCGTCGTTGCCGCCGTCGAAGCCGCCCGACAGGATCGAGGTGTTGATCCCGATCAGTCGCCCCCGGCTGTCCAGCAGCGGCCCGCCCGAGTTGCCCGAGTTCACGGCCGCGTCGGTCTGGATATAGTCCTCGACCGCATCGCCCATGCCCGACCGGCCCAGACCCGAGATCACCCCCATGGTCAGGGTTTGGTCCAGACCCAGCGGATAGCCGACCGCAAAGGCCAGGTCGCCGGTGCGCAGGGTGTCGGAATCGACCGTCTCCACCTGCGATAGGCCCGTGGCCTGGATCCGCAGCACCGCGATGTCGGTCGCCTTGTCCGATCCGATAAGGGTGGCGTCGACCAGACGTCCGTCGGTCATGTCGACGCGGAATTTCTGGCCGTCTTCGATGACGTGGTGGTTGGTGACGATGATGCCCTCGGCGGCGTCGATGATGACGCCCGATCCGCTGGAGACCGGCGTCGGCTCCGTCTCGCCGGTCGTCGGGCCATCGGACATGCCGAGCGTCGTGACCTGGACTACGGCCGGCAGCGACCGCTCCAGCCCGGTGGCGAAGCTGAACACACCGCGACGCGCGTCATAGGGCAGGGGGAAGTCCGGCGCGGTCTGGGCCTGCGCGGCTCCGGCGACGCCGACCAGCAGGGAAAGGGCGAGGGCCGAACCGGTCAGAAGGCGTAGGCGCGTCATCGGATGTTTCCCTGGATCAACTCGGGAAAGCCTAGCGTGTGAAACGGGCCGTGACGATGGCGCCCGGGCCTGCGTCATCAATCGTCATCCGGCCGCCATGGCGACGCAGGATGGCGCGCACGAAGGTCAGTCCCATGCCGTGGCTGTCGGGTCCGCGCGGCGCCGGCGAGGCTTCGGACATGCCCGGCCCCTGGTCGGCGATCGACAGGGCGGGGCCTTCCTCGGCGTCCCAGGCGCGCAGGGTCACGACTCCGCCGTCGGGCGAGAACTTGACCGCATTGTCCACCAGGTTGGCCACCGCCCGCTGCAACAGGGACCGCACGCCCAGCACGGAGACCGGCTCGCCCTCGGCCACGATTCGGATGTCCCTGGCGTCGGCGATGGGCTGGTAAAGTTCGACCGCCGCCTCGGCGAGGACATCCAGCCTGACGCTCTCGAACGTCCAGGCCTCGCCGTCGCGTAGCGCCATGGCCTCGGTCATGGCGCGGGTGATCTCGGCGATGTCGCGCCCGACCGCCTCGCCCAGCCTCTTGCGCTCGCCCGGATCCCCGGCCTCCATCAGCCGGTCCAGACGGGCCGAGGCGCGGGCCAGGGGCGTTCTGAAATCATGCGCCAACTGGTCGGCGGAATCCCGCAGCCAGCTCAGCAGTTCTTCCAGCCGGTCCAGCGTCCGGTTCACCTGGGTCGAGAGCTGGGTCAGTTCCGGCGCCACGGCGATATCGGGGGCCCGCCGCGAGAAGTCGCCCAGCGCCGCCCGGTCCAGAACCTGACTGACCTCGCCGATGGCGCTGGTCAGACGCTGGCGCGCGAACAGGGCCGCCGTCAGGCCGGACACCAGGATCAGCGCCCCGGTCAGGGCCACGGCCAGCACGGCCCAGCGCCAGGCCGCGCCCGACGGATCGACGACCCGGCCCACGATGATCGACAGGGATCCGACCGGTCGCTTGACCACGATGACCTCGACCCCACGCGTCGGACACAGCTGGCCAGGCTCCAGTCGGATCAGGAAGACCCCGTCCCCCAGGCCCGACAACCGTTCGGCCCGGCCGGTCTCCAGCGCCAGAAGGCCGGCCGGCTTCCCGACCGGCGCCCGGATGAATCGGACGCCCGCCCCGCCCTGGCCCGTGCGGCAGGTCTGTTCCAGGGTGGTGACGTTGCGCGTCGGCCCGTCCTGGAACGCGCTGAGGAAGGCGGACATATAGGCCGCGTCCCCTTCGGTCATGGACGAGGCGTCCATCATGGTGTCGGCCGGAAGCTTGGACGCCATGGCTCCGAAATCGGCCAGCGCGGACAGCGCCGCCTGCTGACGCTGATCCAGCCGGGCGGCGCGGCCCGTCACGATCAGCGATCCCGTCAGGGCGACGGCGGCCAGCACGGCCAGGCCCGAGGCGAGCTGGGTCAGGGTCCGCCGCGCCATCCAGGCCGTCAGGCCTTCGGGGCGAACCTTCCGCCAGATCGCGCCGAGCCCCGCCAGGATCACGCCGCGTCCAGATCCCTGAAGATCAGGCTCTGGCTGCGGGCCGAGACGATCAGGGGATGCAGGTCCTCGCCCAGCTCCGGCGCCTGTTCCTTCAGCCGGCGACGAAGGGCCGAGATGCGGGCGTCGATGATGTTGACGAAATTATCCGGCAGGAAGGTCCATTCGACCCAGCAGCGGTCCCACAGCATGGTCTTGGTCACCGGCTGGCCGCGTGCGGTCATCAGCTCCGACACGATGGCGAACTCCAAAGGCGACAGGTCGATCAGCCGCTCGCCGCCCTCGACGGTCATCTTCAGCGTCCGCGCGCCCGGCGACAGGCGGAACGGGCCGTTCGTCAGGTCCGAGTTGGCCGGTCGGGCGCGTCGGGCCACGCGGCGCAGCTGGGCCGCGATCCGGGCCAGAAGCTCCTCGTCGCCGATGGGCTTGGACAGATAGTCGTCGGCCCCGCCCAGCAGGCCCTCGACCCGCTGGCGTTCCCCGGTCAGGGCGGTCAGCATCAGGGCCGGCGCATCGTTGGACGGCCCCGCCGTCAGACGCAGACGTTTCAACGTCTCCAGCCCGTCCAGCCCCTTGGTCAGCCGGTCCAGGATCAGAATGTCATAGGCATGGGTCGCGGCCGCGCTCAGCGCCAGTTCCCCCGCATCCACGCAGTCCACCGCTTCGAACCCGGCGCGCAGCAGACGATCGGACACATGCTCGGCCAGGGCCGGGTCGTCCTCCAGCACCAGGGCGCGTCGTCCCGCGAACACCTCGGCCAGGGCCGCGAAGGGGTCGGCGGCCGCCTGTTCGATGTCCGTGGTGGTCATAGGCGTCGTCCCCCGACTTGCCCGACAGCTTAGTCCGCCCGGGCCCCGAGGCAATCCACTCGGCGGCTCGATCCATAGAGGGTCGCAGGAAAGACGCCGCTGATGCTTCCTGACGGCGCGCGGCTTGCCGGTCCCCGGCGCCGTGATAGCGTCGTTACGGGCGCGTCCGGCGCCGGGAGGAAACACCATGACGGTCCTGCTCGCCCTCGTCGCCGCCCTTCAGGCGACCACACCCGCCGACCCGAACTCGTCGGAGGCCCAGGCCGTCCTCGTACCGGTCAACGCCGTCTTCGCAGGCCTGGCCGCCAAGGACGGAGCCCTGATCACCCCGCATCTGGATCCCGAGGCCCGCATGACGGCCGTGGTCGCTCGACCCGAGGGGATGCAGGCCGTCGTGCGAATGAGCGGCGCCGAGTTCGCCTCAGGCCTTCAGCCCGGCGGCCCGGCGCTCGAGGAGGTCATGCCCGACCCCATCATCGCCATCGACGGCGACGTGGCCATGGTCTGGGGTCGCTACGTCTTCCGCATCGACGGCGCGATCTCGCACTGCGGCTCCAACCATTTCGACATGATCCGCAGGGACGGGGCCTGGAAGATCGCGGGGATCACCTGGAACCAGCGGACGGATGGGTGCGAGTAGGCGGGTCCGTGTTCGTCAAACGGGACGCAGGAAAACGATCACCTGGTAGGGGTCGTCGATGCTGACGTCGTGGCCTGCGATACTCCAGCCGACTGCGGCGTCCTCAAGCCAGGCAAGGCTCATCGACGTCTCGCCATAGGTCGTGTTGTTGCCGTCGACGTCCTGGGGGACGAAGGCGAATCCCCGGGCCCGATGGGCTGTCTCCATTTCCGAACGAGGGAAATCGGGATTGAATTCCTGCGACACCTTCCAGACCTCGATCGGGCGGATCGTCATCGCGAGCAGGCCGTCCGGCTGGATGTGTTTGCGCATCGCCGACAAGGCGGCCTTCGTGGCGTCTTCCGACGTGTGGGTGAAGATGGAGTAGGCGATCATCAGGTCGAACGCCCCATCGACCGGCAGATCGGTGGGTAGATACTCCGACTGCCTGACGGCTCCGATCACACCGTGGGCCGCGCAGATTTCCAGCGATCGCGCCCATGGATCGACCCCCGCGACCTCGTCGGTGAAACGAAGCATCATCCGCATCAGACGCCCCCATCCGCTTCCGAAATCCAGAATCCGCGCCCCGTTGAGATCCCGGCCCGTGATCGCCTGGACGCGCTGGTGGAGAAGATTGGTGAAGGCGACGGTCTGGCGCAGCAGAATGTAGCCCTCGCTCCCCGTCCAAAGAAGCTGGTCCTCGGCGGAGACCATTCCCGGAAGCATGCGTGACAGGTTGGGCAAGCCGGCGTCGGGCAGCGACCACATCAGCCAGCCGAAGTGAGCGACCGGCAACTGCCTCAGAATGGCGAGCGCCTCGCTTGCCGAGCCCGCCGCCTCGGCGTCCTCGTAGATCTTGCTGTGCATCTCAAGGCGCATGGCGGGCTCTCGTTCAGGTAGAGCCGGACTAGCGACGCCTTCGCCACCGCGCAACCTCGATCATCTGTGCAAGCCTTCGCTGAGAAGGCTCTAGAACGCGCTTTCGCCCGTAATCGCCCGGCCGAGGATCAGCGCGTGCACGTCATGGGCCCCCTCATAGGTGTTGACCGTCTCCAGGTTCATCACGTGGCGCATCACATGCAGCTCGCCGGTGATCCCTGCGCCGCCGTGCATGTCGCGGGCCTCGCGGGCGATGGCCAGGGCCTTGCCGCAGTTGTTGCGCTTCATCAGGGAGATGGCCTCGGGCGCCCAGACGCCGGCATCCAGCATCCGACCCAAGGCATAAGCCCCTTCGAAGCCGAGGAAGATCTCGGTCTGCATATCGGCCAGCTTCTTCTGCACCAGCTGGCGCGACGACAGTGGCCGGCCGAACAGCATCCGCTCCCCGACATAGTCGCGCGTCGCATGAAGGCAGAACTCGGCCGCGCCCATCGCGCCCCAGCTGATGCCGTAGCGGGCCTTGTTCAAACAGGAGAACGGCCCGCGCAGCCCCTTCACGCCCGGCAACAGATTGGCCTCCGGCACGAAGACGTCGTTCAACCCGATGTCGCCGGTGACCGAGGCGCGCAGGGACAGCTTGTCGCCGATCTTGCCCGTGGTGAACCCCTCCATGCCGCGCTCGACGATGAAGCCTCGGATCACGCCGTCGAGCTTGGCCCAGACCACGGCCAGGTCCGCGATCGGCGAGTTGGTGATCCAGTACTTCCCGCCGTTCAGACGATAGCCGCCGTCCACCGCCACCGCATTGGTCTTCATCGAGGCCGGGTCCGACCCGCCATCCGCCTCGGTCAGCCCGAAACAGCCGACCAGTTCGCCCGCCGCCATCCTCGGGAGGAATCGAAGTTTCTGCTCCTCCGACCCGAAGGCGTAGATCGGATACATGGCCAGCGACGACTGCACCGACATGGCCGAGCGATAGCCTGAGTCCACCGCCTCGATCTCGCGCGCGATCAGGCCATAGGCCACATGGCTGACGCCCGAGCCGCCGTACTGTTCGGGCAGCATGGCGCCGAGGAAGCCCATCTCGCCCATCTCGGTCATGATGGTCCGGTCGAACACCTCGTCGCGGAAGGCGGCGACGACGCGCGGCAGAAGCCGTTCGCGCGCATAGGACCGGGCCGCGTCGCGGATCGCGCGCTCGTCCTCGGTCAGCCGGCTCTCCATGTCGAACGGATCGTCCCACTTGAAGGTCTGGGTCACGGGTGCGGTGCCGTCGGCCATGGGAAACGTCCTCTGATCTGTCGGGCTTCTCACGCGAGCGTGACGCGCAGGCCCTGTTTCGAGCGCCGGTTTAGGCCAGAATGCGCGCGACGGGTAGAGACCCGGCCCGTCTCAAGCTAGGCTGTCAGGATGATCCGCGCCTTCAACCGTCTGTTCGTCGAGCACCCGCGTGAGGTGGACGAGAGCTATCTGCATCACATGGCCGCCTCGTCGCGGTTCGGGTTCCGCCTGCTGCGCCTGTCG
Organism: Brevundimonas sp. FV1ye28; assembly: GCF_058681135.1. NCBI lineage: Bacteria > Pseudomonadati > Pseudomonadota > Alphaproteobacteria > Caulobacterales > Caulobacteraceae > Brevundimonas > Brevundimonas sp. FV1ye28. The sequence continues at coordinate 2,246,675 of NZ_CM178731.1, forward strand.
GGCCTGGCCTTCCTCCACGCCGTCGTTCCCGGCGTGCACAAGTCCACGGTCTCGGGCGCCATCTGCCGCATGGCGGATGAGCTGGATGGTCGCGCGACCGAGGCGCGGGAATGCCGGATGCGCGACGCCGGGGTCTGGGATCCCGGCCTTTAGAATGTCCGCGCCCCAGGCCCTCGCGGGCGTCCGCGTCCTCGATCTGTCGCGCGTCCTGGCCGGCCCCTGGGCGACCCAGACCCTGGCCGATCTGGGCGCCGAGGTGATCAAGATCGAACGCCCCGGCCTCGGCGACGACACCCGCGCCTGGGGTCCGCCCTTCACGACCAGCACCGACGGCTCGCGCGGCGACAGCGCCTATTTCCTCTGCGCCAACCGGGGCAAGAAGTCCGTCGAACTGGATATCGCCTCGCCGGAGGGTGCCGAGACCATCCGTAAGCTGGCGGCGACCTCCGACGTGCTGGTCGAGAACTTCAAGGTCGGCGGCCTGGCGAAATACGGCCTCGACTACGCCTCCCTGTCGGCTGCCAATCCCAAGCTCGTCTATTGCTCGATCACCGGCTTCGGCCAGTCCGGACCTCGCGCGGGTCAGGCCGGCTACGACTACATGATCCAGGCCATGGGCGGCCTGATGAGCGTGACCGGCCAGCCGGACGGAGCCCCCGGCGCAGAGCCCATGAAGGTCGGGGTCGCCGTCGTAGATCTGGCGACAGGCCTCTACGCCTCCAACGCCATCCTCGCCGCCCTTCTGCACGCCCGGGCGACGGGACAGGGCCAGCACATCGACATCGCCCTGTTCGACGTCCAGGCGGCCATGCTGGCCAATCAGGCGACCAACTATTTCGTCTCGGGCGTGGCCCCCACCCGCATGGGCAACGCCCACCCGAACCTGGTGCCGTATCAGCCGTTTCCGTGCACGGACGGCATGGTGGTGATCGCGGTCGGCAATGACGGCCAGTATCGGACCCTCTGCGGCGTATTGAGCGCCGAGGCTCTGGCGACCGATCCCCGCTACGCAGCCAACGCCGGCCGCATCGAGCACCGCGCCGAACTGACGGCGGCCATCTCGGCCATCACCTCCGGCTGGACCATGGCCGGGCTCATCGCGCGGCTCGAGCCGGCCGGCGTCCCCTGCGGCCCGGTCAACACCATCGACCAGGTCTTCGACGAACCCCAGGCGAGGCATCGCGGGTTGGAGATCGCGCTGGAGCGGGATGACCTGTCGGCACCGACGAAAACGGTCGCCTCGCCGATAAGGCTGTCGCAAACGCCGGTGCGCTATGACACGGCGCCGCCCCGGCTGGGCGCGGATACCGCGGCGGTTTTAGCCGAGATTGAGCCATCGGCTTAGAAACAGCCGCAGCCGATCCGAAGGCGAAACGACAGGTGTGATCACGACAGCGTCGCCCACTCTGTGAAATCGAACCCGCTTCGTCGCAAACGCAAGGTCTCGCGGCAGAACCAGGATTTCATCGTCGCCTGAGCGGACGATCGTCGCCTTCATCATCTGTGCCATGAAGCATCATTGCTCTGCAGCGACCCGGACACAGCCTTTGATTGTTCGGGGCTTGGATGCTGCCGGGCGCTTAGGCCCGCCCTTACAGGTCCAGCAAGGCCCGCGCCGGATCTTCCAGCAGCTGCTTGACGCGGACGAGGAAGGTCACGGCTTCCTTGCCATCGACGATGCGGTGGTCGTAGCTGAGGGCGATGTACATCATCGGCCGGATCACCACCTGGCCGTCCACGGCCATCGGGCGCTGGACGATGTTGTGCATGCCCAGGATGCCCGACTGCGGCGCGTTCAGGATCGGCGTCGACATCAGCGAGCCATAGGTGCCGCCGTTGGTGATGGTGAAGGTGCCGCCCTGAAGCTGGTCCAGCGTCAGGTCGCCGTCGCGCGCGGCCTTGCCCAGCGCACCGATGCCCTTCTCGATGCCCGCCAGCGACAGCACGTCGGCGTCACGCAGGACCGGGACGACCAGGCCCTTGTCGGTGCCGACGGCGACGCCGATGTCATAGTGGTTCTTGTAGATGATGTCGGTGCCGTCGATCTCGGCGTTGACGGCCGGGATCTCCTTCAGGGCCGCGACGACCGCCTTGGTGAAGAAGGACATGAAGCCCAGCTTCACGCCGTGGCTCTTCTCGAAGGCTTCCTTGTACTGGTTCCGCAGGGCCATGACGTTGGTCATGTCCACCTCGTTGAAGGTGGTCAGCTGGGCGGCGGTGTTCTGCGATTCCTTCAGGCGGCGCGCGATGGTCTGGCGCAGGCGGGTCATCTTGACCCGCTCTTCCCGAGGCTGGTCGGCGCGCGGGGCGGCCGGAGCCGAGGCCGTCGGGGCCGGCGCCGGAGCGGCCGCGCCGATGGCGGCCAAGGCGTCGCCCTTGGTGATGTTGCCCTTCGGCCCGGTCGGGGCGATGGCCTTCGCATCGAGATTGTTCTCGGCCACCACGCGCTGGACGGCGGGCGACAGGGTGGCGTTGCCGACCTGAGCCGAGCCGGCGTTGGCCGAGGCGGCCGGAGCCGGAGCGGCGGCGGCAGGCGCAGGAGCCGCAGCGGCGCCCGAACCCGAGACCGAACCGATGACCTGACCCGGCGTGACCGTCGCGCCTTCGTCGACCGTGATGGTCAGGACGCCGTCGGCGGGAGAGGCGACTTCCAGGGCGACCTTGTCGGTCTCGATCTCGACCAGAACTTCATCCTTCTTGACCGTATCGCCGGACTTCTTCGACCATTTGCCGATCGCGCCTTCGGCGACGCTCTCGCCCATGACGGGGATGGTGATGTCGACCGAGGCGGACGCTGCGGCCGGAGCAGCAGCCGGGGCAGGAGCGGCGGTGGCCGGCGCGGCTTCAGCCTTCGCAGCTGGAGCAGGCGCGGCGGCCGGCTTCGATCCAGCGGCGCCTTCCGTGACCGAGCCCAGGATCGCGCCCGGCGTCACGGTGTCGCCTTCGCCGAACTTGATGTCGCCGAGCGTGCCGTCGACCGGCGAAACGACTTCCAGCGAGACCTTGTCGGTCTCCAGCTCGACCAGGACCTCGTCCTTCTTGACGGGATCGCCGACCTTCTTCGACCACTTGGCGATGCTCGCCTCGGAAACGGATTCGCCGAGGGCGGGGGTCAGGATGTCGGCCATGGATCGGTTCCGTGCTTCAGTCTGTATTGGTCATATAGGCGAGAACGACGACAGGCGGGAGACCGCCCGTCGTCGGCAGGTCAGGCGAAGGCCTCGGAGGTGAAGGCTTCGAGTTCCTTGAGGTGGCGGCTCATCAGTCCGGCGGCGGTGGACGCCGAGGCCGGACGACCGACATAGCGGGCGCGCTTGGCCTTGATCGACATCTTCTCCAGCGTCAGCTCGATCCACGGATCGACGAAGGTCCAGCCGCCCATGTTCTTCGGCTCTTCCTGGCACCAGACCAGTTCGGCGTTGGGGAAGCGGACCAGTTCGGTCGACAGCGACTTGATCGGCCACGGATAGAACTGTTCCAGGCGCAGGATGTAGACATCCGTGACGCCCTTCTTCTCGCGCGCGTCCAGCAGGTCGTAATAGACCTTGCCCGAGCAGACGATCACGCGACGGATATCCTTGTCGCCCTTGATCGTGATGCCCGAAACCTCGGGGCGGGTCTGGGCGTCGTCGTGCAGAACGCGGTGGAAGGACGAGCCCTCGGCCATGTCCTTCAGCGTCGAGACCGCCTTCTTGTGACGCAGCAGGCTCTTCGGCGTCATGATGATCAGGGGCTTCCTGAACGGCCGATGCATCTGGCGACGCAGGATGTGGAAATAGTTGGCCGGGGTCGTGCAGTTGGCGACCTGCATATTGTCCTCGGCGCACTGCTGCAGGAACCGCTCGAGGCGGGCCGAGGAGTGTTCCGGGCCCTGACCCTCGTAGCCGTGCGGCAGGAGCATGGTCAGACCGCACATGCGCAGCCACTTGCGTTCGCCCGACGAAATGAACTGGTCGATCACCACCTGGGCGCCGTTCACGAAGTCGCCGAACTGGGCTTCCCACATGACCATCGTATTGGGGTCCGACAGGGCATAGCCGTACTCGAAGCCCAGCACCGCCTCTTCCGACAGGGCCGAATCGATCACCTCGAAATGCGACTGGTCGCCGCCGAGATTGTTCAGCGGGACGTAGCGCTCCTCGGTCGTCTGGTCGACGATGCCCGAGTGGCGCTGCGAGAAGGTGCCGCGCACCGAATCCTGACCCGACAGACGGACCGGGAAGCCTTCGGCCACCAGGGAGGCGAAGGCCAGGCTCTCGGCCGTGGCCCAATCGATGTTCTGGCCGCTGTCGATCATCTCGCGGCGGGCCTCATAGACCCGCTTCAGCGTCTTGTGGATGTCGATCGAGTTCGGGATCGTCGTCAGACGGTGACCGAAGTCCTTCAGCTTCGCTTCGGCCACGGCCGTGTCGCCGCGCGCATCCTCGCCGTTCGGCAGGGTCTTGCCCTTCCACTCGCCGTCGAGCCAGTCGGCCTTCTCCGCCTTGAAGGTCTTGCCCGCCTCGAACTGCTCGTCGAGGAACTGCTCGAACCGCGCCAGTTCGGCGTCGACCTCGGCTTGAGTGATCACGCCCTCTTCGACCAGGCGCTTGGAGTAGATCTCGCGCGTCGACGGCAGGGACCGGATCTTCGCGTACATCAGCGGCTGGGTGAAGGTCGGGTCGTCGCCCTCGTTGTGACCGAAGCGGCGGTAGCAGAACATGTCCACCACCACGTCCTTCTTGAACTTCTGGCGGTATTCGGTGGCCACCTTGGCGGCGAAGACCACCGCTTCCGGATCATCGCCGTTGACGTGGAAGATCGGCGCCTGGACCATCAGGGCCACGTCCGACGGATAGGGCGTCGAGCGCGAGTTGCGCGGGCTCGTGGTGAAACCGATCTGGTTGTTGATGACGAAATGCATCGTCCCGCCGGTGCGGTAGCCCTTCAGCCCCATCAGGGCGAAGCATTCGGCGACCACGCCCTGGCCCGCAAAGGCCGCGTCCCCGTGGATCAGGACGGGCATGACCTTGGATCGGTCCAGCGCCCACTGGCTTTCCGGCAGGCCGGCGTTCGCCTCGCGGATGTCGAACGCCTGTTTGGCGCGCGCCTTGCCCAGGACGACCGGGTTGACGATCTCCAGGTGCGACGGGTTGGCAGTCAGGCTCAGGTGGACCTTCTTGTCGTCGAACTGCCGGTCCGAGGAAGCGCCCATGTGGTATTTGACGTCGCCGGACCCCTCGATGTCCGACGGCACCGACGATCCGCCCTGGAACTCGTGGAAGATGGTCTTGTAGGGCTTGCCCATCACGGCTGCGAGCATGTTCAGGCGGCCCCGGTGGGCCATGCCGAACACCATCTCGTCGACGCCCAGGGCGCCGCCGCGCTTGATCATCTGCTCCATGGCCGGGACCATGGCCTCGCCGCCGTCCAGGCCGAACCGCTTGGTGCCGGGGAAGCGCTTGTGCAGGAAGCGTTCGAAGCCCTCGGCCTCAATCAGCTTGTTCAGGATGGCGATCTTGCCTTCCTTGGTGAAACCGTTCTTCTCGAAGGCATCCTGGCCCTCGAACCGCTGCTGCAGCCAGGATTTCTCTTCCGGCTCGGCGATATGCATGAACTGGATGCCGATGTTGCCGCAGTAGGTGCGCTTCAGCACCGCCATGACTTCGCGGATCGTGCCGGTCTCCAGGCCCAGCACGCCGTCCAGATAGATCGGACGGTCCATATCGGCTTCGGTGAAGCCGTAAAACTCGGGCGTCAGCTCGGGATTATTGGTCGCGGTCTCGATGCCCAGCGGATCCAGCGTCGCCTGCAGGTGACCGCGCACGCGATAGCTGCGGATCAGCATCAGGACCCGGATCGAATCGTGCGCGGCGGCGCGGACGTCGGCGGCGCCCACAGCGGCGGCGGGCGTCGGGGATGCGGCGGGCGGGACCGGAGCAGCGCCCCTGGCCTTCGGATCGGGCTTGGGCGCAGGCCAGCGACCGTCGAACACGGCCGTCTGCTCGCTCGGTTCGGTGACCTGCGAGCGCCCCCAGGACCCGGCGGCGGAGGACGCCTGCACGGTCGCGGCGGTGTCGCGCAGTTGATCGAAGAAGCCGCGCCATTCGGCCGAGACGCTGGACGGATCGGCCGCCCATTTGTCGTGCAGGCCTTCGATGAAGGCGGCATTGGAGCCGTACAGGAAGCTGGTCTCGGCAAAGACCTGGTTCAGCCGACCGGCATCGTCCGCCATTGTATCGTCGTCCCGCTTCGGCCTCGGGTTTCTGAGCGGTCACATCCGCGTGAGGCCGGCGCGGATCATATAGGCGCTGTTTCCTTAGGGGTCATGACCGAACCGGGGCGAACGGCGAAGAAATTCGCTGAAACCCCAAAGAAAAACGCCCCCGATGCGAACCGGAGGCGTCTTCCATGTCATTTCGCCGCACGATCGATGCGCGGACGGCTCCATTTTCACCGTGCATCCCGGCGAAGGCCGGGATCCAGATGGAGAACTTGCTGATTGGATCAGCAGGACCGGTGCGAAATCCAGGCCGTCTGAGTCCGTGATCTGGACCCCGGCCTTCGCCGGGGTGAACGGAGACGAAAATCAGCCCTTCAGCACTTCCACCAGCGTCTTGCCGAGGCGAGCCGGCGACTCGGACATCTTGATGCCGGCGGCCTCCATGGCGGCGATCTTGGATTCCGCATCGCCCTTGCCGCCCGAGACCACGGCGCCGGCGTGACCCATGGTGCGGCCCTTCGGAGCGGTCCGACCGGCGATGAAGCCGGCCATCGGCTTCTTGCGGCCCTTCTTCGCTTCGTCGATCAGGAACTGCGCCGCGTCTTCTTCCGCCCCGCCGCCGATCTCGCCGATCATGATGATGGAGGTGGTTTCCGGATCGGCCAGGAACAGTTCCAGCATGTCGATGAACTCGGTGCCCTTGACCGGGTCGCCGCCGATGCCGACGGCCGTGGTCTGGCCGAGGCCCTCGTTGGTCGTCTGGAACACGGCCTCATAGGTCAGGGTGCCCGAACGCGAGACGATGCCGACCGAGCCCTTCTTGAAGATGGAGCCCGGCATGATGCCGATCTTGCACTCGTCCGGCGTCAGGATGCCGGGGCAGTTCGGGCCCAGCAGGCGCGACTTGGAGCCTTCCAGGTGACGCTTGACCTTGACCATGTCCTGCACCGGGATGCCTTCGGTGATGCAGGTGATGAAGGGGATCTCGGCGTCGATGGCTTCGATGATGGCGGCGGCGGCGCCCGACGGCGGCACATAGATCACGCTGGCGTCGGCGCCGGTGGCGTCCTTGGCTTCGGCGACCGAGGCGTAGATCGGCAGGGTCTCGCCGTGCGAGCCGGTCCAGGTCTGGCCGCCCTTGGACGGGTGCACGCCGCCGACCATCTGGGTGTTGTGATAGGCCAGCGCCTGTTCGGTGTGGAAGCCGCCGGTCTTGCCGGTCAGGCCCTGGACGATGATCTTGGTGTTCTTGTCGACGAGGATGGACATGAGGTCTCTCTGGTCAGGCGGGAAGGAAAGGGTTTTCGACGCGGACCGACCCATAGGTCTGCCCGTGGTTGAGGTCTTCGGAATAGAGCAGCTTGGCGCCCAGCCGTTCGGCGGCGGCGATGATGGCCCCGTCCCAATATGAAATCTGATAGCGGCGCGAGGTCTCGATCCCCGCTCTGATGACGTTGAAGTCCACGGGCTGGAACGCCTTCTTGGACAACCGCAGCACCCATTCCTTCGCCTCGTCCGCGGTCAAGGGGGTCGATCCCTTGCGCTGGGCGTTGACGTAGAATTCCGCCAGCACCTGGCCGGAGGTTCCGAATCGGGTGGTCAGTAGCTCGATCGCACGCTCGTTCTTGACCGGGTGATCGACCGAACCCATGGCGGCGTAGAGAAGGACGTTGGTGTCGAGGAAGACCTCAGTACTCGCGATCAAACCGAGGTTCCCCGCTGTAGGTCTCTTCGCGGCTGAACTTCCAGTCGCCCATACGGCCCTTGCTCTCACGGGCCAGTTTCAACAGCGCCTCGGTCGCCTCGTCATGCTCGCTCTCCTGCTCGACCAGCCGGGTCAGGAAGCCGCGCACCATCTCGTTGACGCTGGTCCGCTTCATCGCGGCCAGCACCCGCACCTTGTCGAGCAGGTCGTCGTCGATGGCGAGGGTCAGGTTGCGGGTCACGGCCTCGATTTACACGGGTTATGTGGAACACACAATCCGTGTGCCCGCATCAGGCAAACCGGTCAGTCGAGGCGAGGCAGGAAATACATCAGCGTCGAACCCCGGCCCGCGCGGTCCAGGCCGACCATCCGCATCTGGCCGGTGCCGGCCATGGCAAGGACCGTGCGGTCGCTGAGCTCTCGCGTCGGCACCCGGCCTTCCGGGGTCTGCAGCCAGGCGTAGGCCTCCATGCCGATGCCGGTCACGGGTGCGAAGCCCATGGTCTGGCGCAGCCGCTGATCCAGGGCACGGTGGTCGGTCGGTCTGACGGAGACGCCGCAGACCTCCATGACGATCCGTTCCCGACCCACGCGACGGTTCATCTTGCCGGTCATCACGAAGGCCACGTCCGTGCCGTTGGACTTCATGAAGGCCGCCTGTTCCGACGCATTGCGCAGGGGCGGGATCATCGAGGCCGGCATGGGCGAGAAACCGGCTTCCGCCGCCAGTTCCGCCGCCCGCACCGCATCGCCCTGGGCGGCGATGCAGACCGTGTCGAGCGTGGCGATCAGATCGACGGGTTCCGCAGACGACGAAGGCGGCGCAGTTTCCTGCGCCGCCCCTGTCATCAGGACGGCCGTCGCGAGAACGACCGTCAGAAGCATCAGCCGACCGCCGCGACGATCTTCTGGGCCGCGTCGTCCAGGTCGTCGGCGGCCTGGATGGTCAGGCCCGATTCGTTCAGGATTTTCTTGCCCAGTTCGGCGTTGGTGCCTTCGAGGCGCACGACCAGCGGCACCTTCAGGCCCACTTCCTTCACGGCCGCGACCACGCCTTCGGCGATGACGTCGCACTTCATGATGCCGCCGAAGATGTTGACCAGGATGCCCTGGACGGCCGGGTCGGCGGTGATGATCTTGAAGGCCGCCGCGACCTTCTCCTTGCCGGCGCCGCCGCCGACGTCGCAGAAGTTCGCCGGCTCCTTGCCGTACAGCTTGATGATGTCCATCGTCGCCATGGCCAGGCCTGCGCCGTTGACCATACAGCCGATGTTGCCGTCCAGGGCGACATAGGCGAGGTCCCACTCGGACGCCTCGATCTCCTTGGCGTCTTCCTCGGTCACGTCGCGCAGCGCCTTGATGTCGTCGTGACGGAACAGGGCGTTGCCGTCGAAGCTGACCTTGGCGTCCAGGACGCGCAGGTGGCCGTCCTTCATGACGATCAGGGGGTTCACCTCCAGCATGTCCATGTCCTTCTCGACGAAGGCCTTGTACAGGATGGGGAACAGCGTCTTGCCGTCTTCGGCGGCCGCACCGGTCAGGCCGTAAGCAGCGTTGATGGCGGCCACGTCGGCTTCGGTCACGCCCGTTTCCGGGTCGATGACGATGTTCTGGATCTTCTCGGGCGTGTCGTGGGCGACGGCTTCGATGTCCATGCCGCCCTCGGTCGAGACGACGAAGGCGATGCGGCCGTACTGGCGGTCGACCAGCAGCGAGCAATACAGCTCACGATCGATGTCGGCGCCGTCTTCGATGTACAGGCGGTTGACCTGTTTGCCCGCGTCGCCCGTCTGGGCGGTGACCAGGGTGTTGCCCAGCATTTCCCTGGCATGGGAAACGGCTTCCTCGACCGAGAAGGCCAGGCGAACGCCGCCCTTGGCATCGGGGCCCAGTTCCTTGAACTTGCCCTTGCCGCGCCCACCGGCGTGGATCTGCGACTTCACGACATAGAGCGGACCGGGCAGGGACTTCGCGGCGGCTTCGACTTCGTCGACCGAGGTGACGGCGACGCCGGCGGCGACCGGGGCTCCGAAGCCCTTGAGGACCTGCTTGGCCTGATATTCGTGAATGTTCATGGATGGGCCCAACGTCTATCGAGGAGGAATTGGCCGCGCTTATAGGCTTGGCCCCTTCGCGGGTGCAACCGTCTCGGGCGGCGGCCAGCGGTCTCGAATGCAGTCCTTGCGCCGCCGAACTGAAGTTTCTGGTCGATTTGCGACGTTTGCGGTAACCGAACTCGCCGAAACTGCAGTCCTTGCGTGGCCGAACTCACCGGATTTGGCGGTGATCGCCTCGTCGAAATCACCGCGAACTAGTCAATCCAGTCCTTCTTCAGCGTCCGCGACGCCCCGAACAGCAGGACCGCCGCCATCAGGTAGAAGCCCATCCCCGTGTAGATGGCCCAGCGCAGGCTTTCCTCGCCGAAACGGGGCGCCAGAAGGTCGCTCATCCAGCCGAAGTAGAAGAAGCCGACGGCGATGCCCAACAGGTTGTTGAACAGAAGAAATATGGCCGAGGCGGTCGAGCGCATGGGGGCCGGGGCGATGTGCTGGACCGCCGCCGTGATCGGGCCCAGCCAGGCCAGGTTCAGACCCGTGGGGATCAGGAAGATCAGGAAGGCCAGGATCAGCTGCGCCGCATTCGACCCGCCGCCCGGCAGGACCAGGCCGATCAGCCAGGGCGAGTTCATCGCCGCGATGAAACAGGGCGCCGAGATGATGAAGGCGATGGCCGGGACCAGCGGATAGGCGCCCTTGCCGCGCTTGGCCAGCTTGTCGGCGATCGAGCCGCCCAGCCAGATCCCCAGGATGCCGCCGATCAGGGCGATGCCGGAATAATACCAGCTGGTCTGGGCCAGGGTCAGGTCGAAGCTGCGCATGAAGAACAGCGGAAGCCAGCCCGCGACGCCGTAGCCGCACACCGAGGACGAGGCCGCGCCCAGCGCCAGCAGCCAGAAACTGGGCTTGGGCATGACGACCGAGGCCGTCTTCTTGGCGATCCAGAACGAGATGCCGATGACCATGGCCAGGAGACCGCCGAAGGCCAGCACCAGGGCGCTGCCGATCGCGACGCCCGCGAACTGGTTCAGCGCGGCCAGGATCAGGCAGCCGGATCCCAGGCCCAGCATCACCAGCGAGGCGATCCGTCCGACCTTGTCCGACACTGCGACGGGCTCGATCGGGGCGGCGTCGACGGCCACGATCTTGGCGGCGTCCGTCCCCCCGCGAACCGGGTCCTTGACGGTCAGACGCAGCAAGGGCGCGAGCAACAGGCCGATCAGGCCCACGGCGATGAAGGCCGTGCGCCAGCCGTAGGTGGCGGCCAGAAGCCCTCCCACCAGGGTGCCGGCGGCGGTGCCGAGCGGGATGCCGAAGGCGAACCCGGCGAGCGCCCGCGCGCGCTGGTTCGGGGGGAAGTAGTCGGCGATCAGGGAATAGGCCGGGGCCACGCCGCCCGCCTCGCCCACGCCCACCCCCATCCGGAACAGGAACAGCTGCCCGAACGAGCCTGCGACCCCGCACAGCGCCGTGAAGCCCGACCAGACGGCCAGGGCGCCGGTCATGATCCAGACGCGGCTGGCCCGGTCCGCCAGCGCCGCCAACGGAATGGCGAGGGTGGAATAGACCGAGGCGAAGGCGATGCCGCCCAGCAGCCCGAACTGGCTGTCCGAAAGCCCGAACTCCGCCTTCAGCGGCGCGGCCAGGATGCCGATGATCTGCCGGTCCAGGAAGTTCAGCATGTAGACCAGGATCAGGATCGCCAGGACGTAGTAGCGATAGCCCGGCTTCATCGGGACGGCTGCGGTCGCGTCGGTCATCTGGGTTTCCTCTGGACTCTCGTTCCTTGCCTTGACCGTAGCGGCGGCAAGACAGGCTGCAAAGAAAAAGGGCGGCGGCTCTGTCGAACCGCCGCCCCAGTCGCGTCATGCGTGGATCAGTATCGGACGGTGACCGACGCCGAGAAGGTGCGCGGCGGGCCGTAGAAGGCCGAGATCGAGTTGTTGAAGCTGGCGCCCGCGAAGTTGTAGCCGCCGACCTTGTACTCTTCGTCCGTCAGGTTCCGGCCGGTCAGAGCGACCTGGTAATGGCCGCTCGGCGCCGTCCAGATCGCGGCCAGATCGACCAGGGTGTAGGCGTCCTGATCCAGGATCGGATCGGGCGCGTCGAACAGGTGGTAGTCCGAGCGGTAGGAGATCGACGGCGTGATGTTCAGCTCGCCGCCCGCCAGATCGCCCGACCAGGTCACCGACCAGAAGCCCGACCATTCCGGCGAGTTCTGCGGCTCGCGGGTGCTCGAGATGTCCACCGGCACGCCGGTCACCCGCGTGATGAATTCATCGAACTCATTTTTCAGATAGCCCACCGAGAAGTTCGAGGTGAGGCTGTCGGTCAGGAAGGCGCGGCCTTCGAATTCAAAGCCGTAGATGGTCGAGGCGCCGGCGTTGTCGACCACCGAGGCGATGCCGACGGCCGGCAGGGTCGCGACCTGCTGGGTCGTGATCTGCTGGTCCTGGTAGTCCGAGTAGAAGGCGGCCGAGGCGAACGACAGGCGATCGTTGAAGGCGTTGCCCTTCAGGCCCAGCTCATAGGTGGTGACCGTCTCCGGCTGGTAGCCGTTGACCGTCTGAGGCACCAGGGCGGCGTCGCCGCGCATGTCCCAGCCGCCCGACTTGAAGCCTTCGGAGATCGAGGCGTAACCGGTCAGGTCGTCGCTCAGGTCGTAGGAAACGCTGACGCGCGGCGTGAACTTCTCGAAGGTATCATCGGCCGTGTAGTTGGTGCGGGTCGCGAAGATCGGACGGGCCGCGCCGCCGGTCAGGGGCGAGCGCGTGGCACCGAGGTAGAAGAACCGCTGAACCCCGGCGTCCTTCTCGTCCTTGGTGTAGCGGCCGCCGATCGAGGCGTGCAGGCGATCCGAGAAGTCGTAGCTGAAGTCCGCATAGGCCGAGAAGCTCTCGGTGTTGACGTATCCGGCGGCGGCGATCGACAGGCCGAGGTTTCCGGCGATGGTGTCGAAGACGCCCGAGGACTCGCCGTCGAGGTAGAACAGGCCCGCCACACCGGACCAGTTGTCGCCCGTGAACAGGGCCTGGAGCTCCTGGGTGAACTGTTCGTCGGCATAGATGGCCGGAACGTCCAGGAACGGCAGCGGCGTCTGATCGAAGTCGATGACCGTCGCCGTATCCCCGCTCCGCCAGGCCGAGATCGACTTTAGGGTCAGCATGTCGTTGACCGTGTATTCGACCGTGAGGGCCGTGCCCTGGGTCTCGACTTCCTGGTTGCCCTGGATGCCGGCGTTGGTGTCGTAGATCCCCGCCGGTGCGGTATAGCCGCCGGTCGTCGAGGTCACTTCGCGGTGGCCGTGACGCGGCGCCGAGTCGTCCTCGACACGGTCCCAGGCGTAGCGCACGAACAGGCGGTCGGTGGGGGTCCACTCGGCGCTCAGGCGATAGGCGGTGACGTCCTTGTCGTACTGCTCTTCGCCGGTGAACAGGTTGGAGCCGAAGCCGTCGCGGTCATATTTGGCGAAGGCGCCGCCGACGGCGAAGGTGTCGCCCAGGGGCAGGCTGGCCGAGACCAGGGCGTCGCGCTGATTGTAGCTGCCGACGGTCCCGCGACCCATGAACTCGAACTCATCGCCGAGACGCTTGGTCACGTACTTGATCGCGCCGCCGATGGTGTTGCGGCCGTAGAGCGTGCCCTGAGGGCCGCGCAGGACCTCGATGCGGCTCACGTCGAAGATGTCGAGCACGGCACCCTGGGGACGGGCGACATAGACATCGTCGATATAGAGGCCCACGCCCGGCTCGAAGCCCCAGAGAGGATCCTGCTGACCGACGCCACGGATGAAGGAGATCAGGGTCGAGTTGGAGCCGCGCGCGACCTGGACGGTGGCGTTCGGGGTCTGTTGCTGCAGGGCGGTGATGTCTGCGGCGCCGGTGTTTTCCAGCTGTTCGGCCGACAGGGCCGAGACGGCGACGGGTACGTCCTTCAGCTGTTCGTCGCGACGGCGAGCGGTGACGACGATGTCGTCCAGCGCGGTCTGTTCGGTCGACGGCACGTCCTGCGCCATAACCATGGTGGACGCGGCGCTCCAGGCGGCCCCGGCCAGCAGCACGCTCTTCATGACTCTGTTCATGCGAAACCCTCTTCCTATGATGTTTCCAGCCGTCGACGCTTTTATTCAGCGTTCGATGATTTTCGCGGAAACTGACCCCCTTTGGCCTCGCTGTCAAACGGCAGCGCTTCCCTGGCGGCACGTCGCGCCTCGGCTGTGGCGCCGTTGCACCGACGCCGATTTTCGTGGCTAGCTCGACCGCATGAGCAAGCTGGACGTTTCTCCGCCCGTTCCCGCCGCCCCGGCCCGTCGCGGTCGTCCGCCCAAGGTGAAGGCCGAAGGCGTCGGCGGCGATACCCGCGAGTCCATTCTGGATTCGGCCGAGGACCTGTTTTCCAAACACGGCTTCTATGGCGTCACCATCCGCGAGGTGGCGCGCGAGGCGGGGGTCGATACCGCCCTGGTCCACTATTATTTCGGAGCGAAACGCGACCTGTTCGACGCCGTCTTCCTGCGTCGGGCCGAGGTCTGGAACAACGAGCGGGTCGACGCCATCAATCGCTATGCCCTGGCCAATGTGGGCACGATGACGCTGGAAGGCCTGCTGCGCGCCTTCCTAGAGCCGCCCTTCCAGTGGTCGTTGAAGGGCGGACCGGGCTGGAAACACTATTCGGCGCTGGTGGCCCAGACCAACGCCAACCCGGCCTTCGGCGGCGAGACCATGGCCCGCTATTTCGACCCGGCGATCCGTCGGCTGATCGAGCTGGTCAAGGCGGTTCTGCCCGATGCGCGCGAGGTCGACCTCTACTGGGCCTATCACAACCTGTCGGGCGCCCTGACCCTGACGCTGGGCGAGACCGGGCGTCTGGACCGGCTGTCCGGGGGGCTGTGCCGGTCAGGCGATCTGGAGACCGCGTGCGACTATATGGTCCGGTTCGCCTCGGCCGGCTTCCGGGCCGTCTGTCCGGCCGAGCCGAAGGCTTAGCGCAGGTCGATCGCCTGGCGGGCGCCCGTCGCCGGCAGGTCGAAGGCGGCCGCGTCGAAGGCCGGCGGGCCGAACCGCCCCCGGGCGTTTCGCGAAAATCCGTAGGCCTCCCTCGGCAGGCCGATGGGCCACAGTGTCAGATCGCCGTTCCCGTCCGTGTCATGGAAGGCGGCGACGGCATAGCGACCGGGCGGCAGGCCGGGGATGCTGACCGAGGTCACCGCGCCTGTGCGCGCCACCATGCGCGAAACGACCGGTCCCTCGCCCCTGCGGAAGGCTTCGGCATCGCGATAGACGGCGACTGCGATCATGCCTCCGGAGGTGCGCGCGGACAGCTCCAGCGTCAGGTCGGCGGCCGTAGCGCCGGGCGCGAAACCAGTCAGAAACATCGCCAAAACGCCGGCCAGGATTGCCAACCTCATCAAAGCACCCTTTGGTCTGCGAAAGTCAGACCTACAGTCTACGCGCCGGAGCGCTTCGTCCACCCATGACTGCGACCGCCTCGCCTCCGCGTCCCAGACGCCCGATCACCCTGGGCCTCATGCGCGGCGTCATCATAGCGGCCGCGGCAGGCGTGGTGCTGGCCGTGGCGGGGGCGTTCGGCAGCATCAATGCCCCACTTTGGATCCGGCTGGTCTATTGGGTCCCGGTCATGATGGCGGGTGCGATGTGGGGCCACCTGTGCTCGCGGCTGATCGATCGCTGGGTCGACATGGACGAGCGGCCTTGGCTGGCCGTCGCCGCCCTGACGGCGGCCACCACCGGGCCGGTGACCCTGATGGTCTGGTTCGTGACCGGGGTGGTGTTCGAAGGCGAAGCCTATCCATTGTCGGTGCTGCCCTTCATGCTCGGGCCGGTGCTGACCATCACGGCGGTGATGAGCGCCATCAACGTCTTCCTGTCCAAAGCCCAGCCGGTCCAGACCCACGCGGCCCTCGTCGGCGCCGCCCCGGCCCGCTTCCACGATCGCCTGCCGATGAAGCTGCGTGGCGCCGCGATCCGGGCGGTACAGGCCGAGGACCACTATCTGCGCATCCACACCGATCGGGGCTCCGACCTCATCCTGATGCGCCTGTCCGACGCGCTCGATGAGCTCGAAGGCCTTGAGGGCTCCCAGACCCACCGCAGCTGGTGGGTGGCGAGGAACGCCGTCCGCGACGTGGTCCGAGGCGACGGGCGCGCGACCCTGACGCTGGAGGGCGGCGTGACCGTGCCGGTCAGTCGGCGTTACGCCCGGGCCTTGCGAGAAGCCGGCTGGTACTGACTGCCTCAGGGCTATCGCGCGGTCGCCCTACCCCCTCCAAGCGCCATGGAAGCCGGCCGGAAGGGCAACGTCGGCGCGCCAGGTCGCGACCGGTCCCCCCTCGACCGAGGCGACGTCGAAGACGTGCAGTTCGGTGACGCCCTCGGCCAGATTGATCGACGGCGCCACCAGCCAGGCGTCGCGTTCAGCGGTCGTCCCGGGCTTGGGCACGAAGACCGCCTCCTCCATGATCTGGGTGTCATCGAAGCTGAAGCCGTGGCTGCGACCCGTCTTCCAGTCCTGGACCGCCAGGCCGTTGGGCAGGGGCCGGCCGCCGCGTTCGCCCGCCACATGGACCGTCAGGCTGCGCTCCAGACCGGCCCGGCGCGGGTCGCCTTTCGGGAACTCGGCGGCGACGCCCGATGAGGTCATCTCGGCCCGGCCGCTCGGATGCAGGGTCACCAGCTTCAGCACGCTGGGCTGGCCCGGAACCGTCCCGCGACCGGCGATCAGGACACGGGCGCCCTCGACGGCGAAGGTGTTGTCGACGTTTGCGGCGACGTCGAAGCGGATCGTGCCGTCGGCCTCGGCCCAGGCGTCGCCCAAGTGGAAGAAGCCGAAGGTCGGAAGTTCGTAGATCCGGGTCGAGGTCAGGTCGGCCTTGTCGACGACCAGGATCTGGGTTCCCAGCTCGGGCTTCCACGCGAACTGGGTAAGATAAGGCATGCCCGCGTGGTCGAAGACCCAGGGCTGGAGCACGAAGATCAGGTGGCGGTCGGTGGCCGTGAAGTCGTGCAGATAGGAGGCGCGGGGCAGGACCACGACCTGGGCGTCGATCAGGGAGCCGTCGCCATTCAGATGCCAGACGATGACCTGGTCGCCGTTCGTGCCGACGTTCCAGATGGTTCCGTCGGGGGCGAAACGCGGGTGGGCCTGGAAGGGCATGCCCTTCAGGTCGTCGCGCAGGGTGACGAACCGTTCGGTCGCCAGGGTGGCGGCGTCCATGGCCAACGGCGACCCGCCTTCCCAGAGGGCCCAGACCTTGTCGCCTGTCACCATGACCGCCGTGTTGGCGGCGTTCGCGTCATCGTTCGAGCCGATCCGCGCGCGGCCGTCGCCGGCCGTGCCGAAGCCGGGGGTGACGACGGCGTCGAGCTCGGTCTCGGTGCGACGCTTGGGCGTGTCGGCGAAGCGGGCGGCCAGGGTCACGCCGCCGTCGGACATCGTGAACGACCGCATCAGGCCGTCACCGTCGAACCAGTGGGTGGCGCTGCCGCCGGCCCGCCGGAACTTGCCCGGTCCGTTGCGGAACAGGGTCCCCTCCAGCCCCGCCGGCGCGCGACCGTGGACCAACCGCATGGCGCGGGGTGCGATGTCGCCTTCAAGATCAGCGGTGGCCAGGGCCCAAGGGGCGGCGACCTCCTGGGCGATCGCGGCGCGGACCATCTCGGGCGTGGCGACGGCGGCGGACAGGGCGGCGGCGCCCATCAGGAAGTGGCGGCGGGAAGGGGTCATGTCGGCGGCCTCCCTTATCGGATGCTGATCGTCTGGGCGGCGGCGCCCGACACGCTGAACTTGGCGCGATCCCAGCTGGCGGGACCCATGTTGCCGACGGCGTTGTTGGAGAAGGCGTAGGGTTCGACCGGCATGCCGAAGGGGTTGGCGTCCATGCGGCCGTTGCCGTTCAGGTCGTGGAAGGCCTTCACGCCGTATTCGCCGGCAGGGATGCCTTCGAAGGTGACGCTGTGCTCGCCGGCGGCGACGTTGACGACGGCCGCGCGGATCGGCTGGCCGCCGGCATAGGTCGCTTCGTCGTAGAGGGCGACCATGACCGCGCCGGTCGCAGCGCCGGTGTCGAAGGTCAGGGCGAGGCTGGACGGGTCGGAAGCGAAGGCCGGGGCGGCGGTCAGGAGCGCGGCGGCGGCGATCAGGGCGGTGCGGATCATCATGGTCTTCCTTGTCTGGAGGAGGCGTCGGGTGAAGCCTCCTGGGGTGTCTCGATGTCCCGACCCTCGGCCCGCCCCGGTCCGGCGGCCAGCGGACTTGCGGCGATGCACGGCCCGGCTTCGTGAACGGCGGGGCCCGACCATCCACGATGCGTGAACGAACACCTGTCGCCGGCCGGGTTCGCGAACGGCCCTGTGGCCAGCGGACCCGTTTGGGCGCACCATGCGTTCCGGGGCTGTCCGCCAATCCGGAGATTCACCGATGACCGCGCGTATCCTGCTTCCTGCTCTCGTCCTGGGCGCCGCCCTGGCGACCGCCGCCTGTGCCAGCGGGCCGCGCTCCAACCCGACCTATGGCGACGAGCTCGACCAGCTGACCGCCGACTGCCGCGAGCGCGGCGGCATCCTCAGCCCGATCCCGGGCGGCCACAGCGGCCGGCCCCAGACCGACTACGTCTGCGAGATCCGGGGCGGAGCCAGCCGCCTGACCAGCCGCCCGAACTAGGCCTCCTACCTTGGACCCGGACGACCTGCGGGTTGCGGCCGGGACTCCAAAACACCGTACACTGAGTCCACTGAGTCCACTGAGTCCACTGAGTCCACTGCGTCCACTGCGTGCGGGTCGCCCCGGCCCGAGCAGGCGATGAGGCGCAGGCCGACAGCATACGCCCGTCCCCGACCCTGTCGAACATATCGCCGGCGCCCTTTGTAATCATTAGGGAAACAGGCGAAATCCGTGTCGAAGATTTTTTCGCGTGGAGCGTCGTGGGCACTTCAGACCCGCGTGAATGCCGACGGGAACCGCCCCCTGTGTCCATCGACCGACACAGGAACAGCCTCGGGCGCTGCGACTTCCCTCTCCTCAATCCGAAGGAGAGCGACATGAAGGCGTTGTGCTGGCACGGCAAGGGCGACATCCGCTGCGAGACCGTGGACGATCCAGAGATCCAGGACGGCCGCGACGCCATCATCCGGGTCACCTCCTGCGCCATCTGCGGCAGTGACCTGCACCTCTACGGCGGCTTCGTGCCGGGCATGAAATCCGGCGACGTCATGGGCCACGAAACGATGGGCGAGGTCGTCGCGGTCGGCAAGGACAACACCAGGCTGAAGGTCGGCGACCGCGTCGTGGTGCCCTTCACCATCTCCTGCGGCGAGTGCGACTACTGTCGCCGGGGCCTCTATTCCGTCTGCGAGCGCTCCAATCCCAACGGGGCGGAACAGGCCAAGTCGATCGGCTATCCGACCGCCGGCCTGTACGGCTACACCCACATGTACGGCGGCTTCCCCGGCGGCCAGGCCGAATACCTGCGCATCCCCTATGCCGACGTCGGCCCGATCGTGGTGCCGAACGGCCTGACCGACGACCAGGTCCTGTTCCTGTCCGACATCTTCCCGACCGGCTGGATGGCCGCCGAGAACGCCAACATCCAGCCGGGCCAGACCGTCCTCGTCTTCGGCTGCGGCCCGGTCGGACAGTTCGCTATCCGCAGCGCCTTCATGATGGGCGCCGAACGGGTCATCGCCGTCGATCAGGTCGAGGAGCGGCTGCGCCTCGCCGAGGCGGGCGGCGCCGAGACCATCGACTTCTCGGCCGTGAAGGGCGAGCTGCAGGACGAGATCCTGGCCATGACGAACGGCGTCGGCCCCGACGCGGTGATCGAGGCGGTAGGCCTGGAAAGCCACGGCTCGGGCGGCATGCTGGAAAAGGTCCAGGAGACGGTCGCCGGCAAGATGGAGCGCCCCTACGCCCTGAACCAGGCCATCATCGCCTGTCGCCCCGGCGGTACGATCAGCCTGCCCGGCGTCTTCGTCGGCCCCGTGCCGGTGATGATGGGCGCCGTCGTCGGCAAGGGCCTAACCCTCAAGACCGGCCAGACCCATGTGCAGAAATACCTCGAGCCCCTGATGCGCAAGATCGAGGAGGGCGAGATCGACCCGAGCTTCCTGATCACCCACAAGATCAAGCTGGAAGACGGCCCGGACGCCTACAAGATGTTCCAGGAGAAGAACGACGGCTGCATCAAGGTCGTCATCAACCCCTAGGCTGCGGGGGCGCGTCGAACAGATCGGGGGCTCCGGCGGCGACGTCGGGGCCCTTGGCGTCTCCGGGACGGGGCGCGGCACGGGCGGTCAGGGTCCCGGCGGGCGGCGGGATCAGCAGGTACTCGGACGGACGCCGGTCGAACAGCCAGTCGGCCCAGGCCGAGACCGGCAGGGGCAGGACGCCGCGCGAATGGTAGGGGGCGACGTCGGGACCGGGCTCGGCCGTCAGCAGCGAGAAGGCCTCGCCCGCCGGTCCCGCCCGCCACAGGGCCGCGAGCGCCAGCGGCTCACCGTCGGCGCCGGACAACAGCCAGCGGGTCTTGGGGTATTTGTCGCCGGTGAACTCATAGAAGCCCGAGACGGGGACCAGGGCGCGGCCGCTGGTCTCGCCGTTGACGAAGCGCCGTCCCTCGGAGCGGAAGTTTATCACCGGCGGCCGTTTCGGCGCCGGGGCCGGAAAGCCGAACCGCATGGGAACCAGCAGGGCGCTCGTCGCGTCCGGCCCGGCGCGGACCGCCAGCCCGGGATCGGTCGGCCGCACCTCGTCGACCGGCTCGATGTTCGGCAGGCCGCCCTCGAACCCCAGCGGCGCCTGCGCCTGTTCGAACAGCCGCACCAGCTGGGTGACGTTGAGCCGGGCCTGGTAGGAGGCGCACATGGGGCCAGGCTAGCGCGGGGTGTGGGGGTTGGCCATGGGTGTGGGTCAGTCGTCTTCCGTCGGCGGCTCCCAGTTCGGATCGTGAACCGGATACCATTCCGCCGCGAGATCGACCCACTTTGGGTTCTCCTTCTCGATCAGCGCCAGCTTCCAGTCGCGCAGCCATTTCTTGAGCCGCTTCTCGCGCCGGATCGCCTCGGTGACCAAGGCATGCTGTTCGTACCAGACGAGTTGATCGCAGCCGTGCTCGGCCGTGTAGCCGTCGTCGTAGGTCCCGTTCTTGTGCTTCCACACTCGCGCGCGGAGGTTCGAGGTCATCCCGACATAGACCCAGCCGTTCCGCCCGCTGGCCATGATGTAGGTCGCGATAAAGGTGCGATGAGTTGGCATCTGCACAACCTATGCGACGCATCGTTGTTCGTCATCCCCGCTCCGCCTGTTCCCTTCCTCTCGTCATCCTCCGGCGCAGCGAAGCGGAGACCGGGGGACGCAGCGGCGCCGAAGGCGATCTGTTCAGCCACGATATCGACCGCCTGTGTCTGCGACAGTTTGGCTGCTACGCGCCGCCCTTCGGGTCGCGCTCCCGCGCGCCGCTGCGTCCGCCGGTCTGCGCCGCGAAGGCGCGGCTTGCCGGAGGATGACAGAAGGAGGGGCGCTACAGCCATCCGTAGGCATCGGGCATCCAAGAACAATCACGGGTGGACGCGCCGTGTTGTTCAAGACAAAGATGCGCCCGAAAACGAACCTGGGGAGGGGCGTATGGACTTGGCGGCGCGGCTGGCGGAACTCCAGCAGAGAACCTTACAACATCGGGAAGTCTTGCTGACCGAAGAGGCAGCCAAGAACGCTTTGGTTATGCCGTTCATTCAGGCCATCGGGTACGACGTCTTCAACCCGTCCGAAGTCATTCCGGAATTCTGCGCCGATGTCGGGACCAAGAAGGGCGAGAAAGTCGATTACGCCATCTGCAAGGACGGCAAGGTCACCATTCTGGTGGAATGCAAACCGGCCTCGGTTGAACTCGGCATCAACCACGCCGGCCAACTGTTTCGCTATTTCAGCGTAACGGAAGCGCGGCTAGCGATCCTGACCAACGGCGTGATCTATCAGTTCTATTCGGACGTCGAGCGTCCCAACAAGATGGACGACAAGCCGTTCTTCACCTTCTCGATGGCCGCGCTCAAGGCGGGTGATGTGAAAACCATTGAGGCCTTCTCCAAGGCCACGTTTGATATCGAACGCATCGTCAAGGAAGCCGGAAATCTCAAGCTTCAGTCCCTGATCCGCAAGGAATTGGAACACGAGTTCGCCGAACCCTCGGACGAGTTCGTCGGCATGCTGGCCAAGCGGGTTCACGACGGCCGGGTCACCTCGGCGGTGAAGGACAATTTCGGCAAGCTGGTGGTCGCGTCCATCGCGTCGCTGGTGCGTGACCTGGTCAATGAGCGTCTGTCTTCGGCCCTGAACGCCTCCTCACCCAAGACCGACAGCGATGCGGACGGAGCCGCCGAGGTGGACGACATCGGTATCTCCACGACGGCCGAGGAAGTCTCCGGTTTCCACATCGTACAGGCCATCGCTTCACGCCATGTAGATCCGAAACGGATCATCATGCGGGACGCCAAATCCTACTGCGCGATCCTGCTCGACGACAACAACCGGCGCACGCTGGCGCGGCTGCATTTCAACGGCATCACGACCAAGTACCTCGGCACGTTCAAGGGCAAGGACGAGGAGCGGCATCTGCTCGGCGACCTGACGGACATCTACAAGTTCGAGGAGCAGATCAGCGCGCGAATCGCGGAGTTGGAGAGCGGCAAGGGGGAAGGCTAGCCTCTCCTTCCTTCGTCATCCTCCGGTGTAGCGAAGCGGAGACCGGGGGACGCAGCGGCGCCGAAGGCGATCTGTTCAGCCACGGTGTCCGCCGCCTGTGTCCGCGACAGTTTCGCGCTCACGCGCGCCGCTGCGTCCCCCGGTCTGCACCGCGAAGGCGCGGCTTGCCGGAGGATGACGAAAGGAAGAGAGGCGGTATCCGATCGCACCCTGAGGAATCACGAAGAGTCCACATGTGGTACGGTTGCGCGCGGTTTACCGCTTGATAACGACGCTGTGCGCAGGTTACCCGTTAGATAAGAGACAGCCCCAGCGGGGTGAACCGCCAGGGCTGAAAAGCTTAACAATCGCCCTCTGTCCCTTTTGGAAGGGGACTGCAGCTATGTTGTGTTCGGGGTGGAGCCCGAACCAATATATGGGGCGCAGATGCCTAACCAATGGTCAACGGGCTTGACGTCGGAATTCGTCTCGAATCACGCCCTGGTGGGGGATGAGCCTGTGCAAAAGCCGCGAACGCCGTTCGCGGCTTTCTTGCCTCAGTGAACCCTAGCCTTCCCGATCTCCAGCCCACCATCCCCCGCTGACACGGCGATCACCGAGCCGTCCTCCAGCTCTCCGGCCAGCAGCTTCTTGGCCATCGGGTCGACGAGGTCCTTCTGGATGACGCGCTTGAGGGGGCGGGCACCGTAGACCGGGTCGTAGCCCTTGTCCGCCAGCCAGGCCAAGGCGCCGTCGTCGATCGACAGGGTCAGGCGGCGGTCGGCCATCAGCTTTTCCAGACGCGACAGCTGGATGCGGACGATGCCGGCCATCTGGTCGCGGCCGAGGCGGCGGAACAGGATGATCTCGTCGATGCGGTTCAGGAACTCCGGGCGGAAGTGGGCGCGGACGGCCTCCATGACATGGGGGCGCACCCGCTCGACGTCGTCGCCCTCGCCCTGGTTGGCCAGGGCCTCGGAGCCCAGGTTGGAGGTCATGATGATCAGGGTGTTGCGGAAGTCGACGACCCTCCCTTGCCCGTCCGTCAGGCGGCCGTCGTCGAGCACCTGCAGCAGGACGTTGAAGACGTCGGGGTGGGCCTTTTCGACCTCGTCGAACAGGACGACCTGATAGGGGCGGCGGCGCACGGCCTCGGTCAGGGCGCCGCCCTCGTCATAGCCGACATAGCCCGGAGGGGCGCCGATCAGGCGGCTGACGCTGTGCTTCTCCATGTACTCCGACATGTCCATGCGGGTGATGGCGGTCTCGTCGTCGAACAGGAAGGCGGCCAGGGCCTTGGTCAGCTCGGTCTTGCCGACGCCGGTGGGGCCGAGGAACAGGAAGGAGCCGAGCGGGCGGTGGGGGTCGTTGAGGCCCGCGCGCGCCCGGCGGACGGCGTCGGCGACGGCTTCCAGCGCGGCGTCCTGACCGACGACGCGGCCGCGCAGGGCGTCCTCCATCGACAGCAGTTTCTCGCGCTCGCCCTCCAGCATCTTGTCGACCGGAACGCCGGTCCAGCGGGAGACGACGGCGGCGATCTGTTGGGCGTCGACGACCTCGGGCGTCAGGGGAGAGGCGGTCTTTTCGTCGGCCTCGGCCTGGGCGAGTTGTTTCTCGATCTGAGGGATCTGGCCGTAGGCGATCTCTGACGCGCGGCCGAGGTCGCCGTTGCGCTGGGCGGCGGCGAGTTCGGCGCGCAGGCGGTCGAGGGTTTCGCGCAGCTGGGCACCGGCGCCGACCTTGTCCTTCTCGGCCTTCCAGCGGGCGGTCAGGTCGTCGGACTGGCCTTCGAGGTCGGCGATCTCGTCTTCCAGCTTGTCGAGGCGCTGGACCGAGGCGTTGTCGGTCTCCTTCTTCAGGGCCTCGCGTTCGATCTTGAGCTGGACCAGGCGACGGTCGATTTCGTCGAGGGTCTCGGGCTTGGAATCGACGGCCATGCGCACGCGGCTGCCGGCCTCGTCGATCAGGTCGATGGCCTTGTCGGGCAGGAAGCGGTCGGTGATGTAGCGGTTGGACAGGGTGGCGGCGGCGACGATGGCGCTGTCGGAGATACGGACCCCGTGATGGACCTCGTACTTCTCCTTCAGGCCGCGCAGGATCGAGACGGTGTCCTCGACCGACGGCTCGTCGACGAAGACGGGCTGGAAGCGGCGGGCCAGGGCGGCGTCCTTCTCGACGTGCTTGCGGTATTCATCGAGCGTGGTGGCGCCGACGCAGTGCAGCTCGCCGCGCGCGAGGGCGGGCTTCAGCAGGTTCGACGCGTCCATGGCGCCGTCGCCCTTACCGGCGCCGACCAGGGTGTGCATCTCGTCGATGAAGAGGATGATCTGGCCCTCGGCGGCCGTGACCTCGCCCAGCACGGCCTTCAGCCGCTCCTCGAACTCGCCGCGGTATTTCGCGCCGGCGATGAGCGAGCCCATGTCGAGCGACATTACGGTCTTGTCCTTCAGGCTCTCGGGCACGTCGCCGTTGACGATGCGCAGGGCCAGGCCCTCGACGATGGCGGTCTTGCCGACGCCGGGCTCGCCGATCAGGACCGGGTTGTTCTTGGTGCGCCGGGCCAGGACCTGGATGGTGCGGCGGATCTCCTCGTCGCGGCCGATGACCGGGTCGATCTTCTGATCCCGCGCGGCCTGGGTCAGGTCACGGGCGTAGCGTTTCAAGGCGTCGTAGCCGTCCTCGGCGGCGGCTGAGTCGGCCGTCTTGCCCTTCCTGACATCGGCGACGGCGGCGTCGAGCTTGTCGGCCGTGACGCCGGCGGATTTCAGGGCGTCGCCGGCGGGGCCGCCTTCACGGGCGATGGCGGCGAGGATCCGTTCGGTGGTGACGAAGGCGTCGCCGGATTTCTTGGCGGCGGCCTCGGCATTGGCGAAGACGCGGGCGGTGGCGCCGTCGAGATAGAGCTGGCTGGTGGCGCTCTCGACCTGGGGCCGCTTCTTGAGCAGGGCCTCGGCGGCCTCGGAGGCTTTCGCGGGGTCGCCGCCGGCGGCGGTGATCAGGTTTCGGGCCAGGCCGTCGCGCTCCTCCAGCAGCACCTTCAACAGATGCTCGGGGGCGAACTGCTGGTGTTTGCGGGCGAGGGCCAGCGACTGGGCGGACTGAACGGCCTGTTTGGCGCGGTCGGAATAGAGGTCGAGATTCATTCGGGTTCCCCGTTACGGCGGACACGATCGCTGCGCCCTCGGTGAAAGCGACGCCTTGATCTGGGGCAAAGGTGGTCGCAGCGATCGTGGCGCACAAGGGGCGCGAACACGCCTAGAGTCCGCCCATGCCTCCTGTCGCCTGGCCCATCGACCCGACCGTGATCCTGCCCTTCCTGGTGGCGGTGTCGCTGATCGAGCTGACGCCGGGGCCGAACATGGGGTGGCTGGCGCTGGTCGCGCTGGGACGGGGGCGGATCGCCGGGATGGCGGCGGTCGTGGGGGTGACCCTGGGGCTGGCCGTGTGGATGGTGGCCGCGGCCTTCGGCCTGACCACGATCCTGCTGACGTTTCCTTGGCTGTACCAGGCGGTGCGCTGGGCGGGCGTCGCCTTCCTGCTGTGGCTCGCATGGGAGGCCTGGGCCGGGGCGGGCCAGGTCGCACCGGACGCGGAGCCGGACCGCCGCACCCTGGGCGGCCTGTTCCTGCGCGGCCTGACCGGCAATCTGTTGAACCCCAAGGCGGCGGTCTTCTATGTCGCCCTGCTGCCGACCTTCATCCGGCCGGATCGGGCATCTCCCCTGGCGCAGGCCCTGACGCTGGGCGGATTGCACCTGGTCGTGGCCGTGATCGTCCACACCCTCATCGTCCTGGGTGCGGCCTCGGCCGGGGGCGTGATGTTGCGCCGGATGCAGGGCCTCGCCGCCGGCCGGGCCATGGCGGCGGGGATCGCGGCCGTGGCCGCGTGGATGGCCTGGACCACGCGAACCTGAGCCGCCGCCCGGACGATCAGTTGCCGCTGGGCCCGCTCGAGAAGTCGAACTGAGGCTCCTGGCGACGCGGGCCGCTGCCGAGCGTCCAGGTCAGGCCGATGTAGAAGGCCCGCAGGCGGATATCCTGGCGCGACACCTCGCGGAACAGGGGGGTGTCGTAGACGGTCTCGCCGCCGAACGAGTTGAGGATGTCCCGGCCCGTGAACTGGAAGGACAGGGTGTCGTTCAGCTTCCTGCGATAGCCCAGATTGACCATGCCGCCGCTCTCGCGGGTTCCTTGCGCCAGCAGCTGGTCGCCCTGCCAGAAGCCGGACAGCTGGACGAAGTCTTTTTCGGTCGGCTGCCAGTTCAGGCTGAGACGACCGGAGACCAGTTCGCCCTCGCGGTCGCGCGCGCCCGGAAGACCGGCGGCGTCGATCTCCTGGCGGAAGGCATTGACGCTGGCGTTGTAGCGCAGGGTCGGATGCAGCCGGCCGCTGGCGGTCAGCTCGATGCCGAGGTCGCGACGGGCGCCGAGGTTCTCGGGACGATTCAGCAGGACACCGCCGCCGATGTCGGTCGCCACATCGGTGAAGGCCTTGGTCGTGTCGCGGTAGTAGGCCGTCGCCTGATAGAAGCTCTGGCCCCGACGCATCTGCCACATGGCCTCGAAGCTGTCGGTCTCCTGCGGCTCAAGGTTCGGGTTGCCCGAACTGACCGAGAACTGATTGCCGTAGGCGACGAAGGGGTTGAGCTGGCTCGGCTGAGGACGCTGAATACGGCGCGAATAGCTGGCGCGCAGAGTCTGGGTTTCGCTGAGCTTGTACTGGATGTGCCCTGTCGGATAGGCGCGGAAATAGTCCTGGGAGGCTCGGACGCCGTTGGTGACGTCCGCGACGTCGATCTCGGCCTGTTCCAGGCGCAGGCCCAACTGGGCCGACAGTTTGTCGCCGAACGGACGCTCGTAGGTGGCGTAGAAGGCGTGGACGGTCTGTTCGGCCTCGAACCGGTTCGTCAGGCTGGGCACAAGGACGACGCTTGCAGCGGTCGGACCGCGCCGGACGATGGTGTCGTTATCCGGCCGCTGGAGGTTCAGCTCATAGCCGAGGCGTAGTTTGGAGCCGTCATCCGCCGGCCGGGTGTAGGCGCTGGTGAAGCCGATCGTCTCCTGGGCGTTCAGCCACTGCTGCTGTTCGAAGAAGGTCGCGGGGGCCGGGAGGGTCGTGGCGTTGGCGACGAAGGAGGTGCTGCCGCCGTCGTTGTGATCGTAGCGCAGTTCGTTGGACCACTCGTGGCCCGAGGCATCGAACTGGTGCAGGACGCGGGCGGTCGCGCCCCAGGCCTCAGAAGTGAAGCCGCTCGTGCCGTTGCGGGTGAAGGCGTCGGTCACCGCGCCCGAGGCGTCGCGGACCTCGAACATGCCGAAGCTGTCGCCGCCGACGTCGAAGCTGCTGCCGCGCAGTTCGCCGGTCACCATGGTCTTGTCGGTCAGGCGGTATTCGACGGCGATCCGGCCGAAGACGCCGTCCTGATCGGACTGGCTGTTCTGGGTCGAAGTGGTGGTCGAGGTCACGGCCCCGGTAGTCGGGTTCAGCTGTTCGCGCAGTCGTTCGAACGCGAACTCGTTCTGATCATAGCGATAGCTGGCGTCGCCGGTCAGGGTCAGGCGGTCGCGCTGCCAGGTCCCGCCCGCGCCCAGATTCCAGCGGCCGTTGTCGCCGACGTTGGCGCGGATCGAGGCGGTGCGAGTGACCGTGGCCGGGGCGCCGGGCTGTCCGGCGGCAGCGGACGGCGTCGGTTTGGTGATCAGGTTGATGACGCCGCCCGATCCCTCGGGGCTGTAGGCGGCGGAGGGGTTGGTCATCACCTCGATCCGGGCATAGCGATCGGCCGGCAGCTGCAGGATCACGTCGCCTCGGTTGCCGCCCGACAGGATGGCCGAGGGGCGACCATCGACCAGGATGGTGACATTGCCGTCGCCGCGCAGGGAGACATTGCCCTGGGGATCGACATCGACCGAGGGCACGTTGCGCAAGGCGTCGGCCAGGGTGCCGGTCGTGGCCTGGAGGTCGTCGGCCAGGCTGTAGCTGATGGAATCGATCGAGGTGCGGATGTCGTTGCGACGCGCGGTCACCGTGACGTCACCGACGTCGGAGGCCTCCTCTTGCGCCTCCTCCTGCTGCTCCGCATCGTTCGGTCCGGCCGGGGGGGCCTGCGGCACCGGCGGCGGGATCCTGGTCTGCGCCGGGGCCGAAGCAGCCGGGATCGGCGCAGGTGGCTGAGTCTGGGCGGATGCGGCACCCGCGACAGCGGTCATGGCGACGCCTGCGAGAAGAAGCGCTTTGAAATGGGTCACGCCGGGAGGCTCCGTGAGGCGCGGCGAGGACTTTCCTCCCGTCAAGCGTCCTTGACTAACAGCGTCAGACATCAACCCAAAGTTACATCGAATCCACGTTGATGGCAGGAGCGGGACGAAGATGCCGCCGGCAGCGGCATTTTCATTCCGCGAGCTGACCTGTTCGACGGCCGCAAAAGCTTCGGATGTGCCGTTCCCGCCCGGCGATCACGACCGGTCGCGCGGGTCAGGTCCGCGCCATGACCTCAATCGGGCGGCTTCCAGGCGTGCCTGATCGCCGTGAAGGACGCAACCGAAACGGGCCGTCACACGTTTCCCACATCTTTCCTTGGAACTTCCAGCTGCGCCGTTCGCTTGGAGTCGATGCCGACGACCAAGATGAACCCCCGTGTCTTCTGGGGTGCCAGCGCGATTATCGCGCTCCTTCTCCTCCTCGCCGTCCTCGCCCCCGGGCAATCCGATCGCGTTTTCCAGTCGGTTCAGACTTGGGTGATCGCAACCTTCGGCTGGCTCTATATTGCTGCCGTGGCGGGCTTCCTCGGCCTGGTCCTGGTCCTCGCCGTGGGCCCGACCGGCGCCCTCAAACTGGGGCCCGACGACGCAGAGCCCGACTTTCCTTATCTGTCCTGGCTGGCCATGCTGTTCGCGGCCGGCATGGGGATCGGGCTCATGTATTTCGGGGTCGCCGAGCCGATCCAGCATTACATCAGCCCGCCCGAGGCGCAGTCGCGGACCTTCGCCGCCGCCCGCGAGGCCATGGGCATCACCTTCTTCCACTATGGGGCGCACGCCTGGGCCATCTACGCTCTTGTCGGGCTGAGCCTGGCCTTCTTCGCACACAGGAAGGGATTGCCGCTGACGCTGAGGTCCGGACTGTCGCCCCTGCTGGGCAAGCGGATCAACGGGCCGATCGGCGACGCGGTCGACATCTTCGCCATCTGGGGCACCGCCTTCGGCATCGCCACGTCGCTAGGCTTCGGCGTGTCGCAAATGAACAGCGGCCTGACCTATCTGATCGGCATACCGAACAACGCCTGGGTCCAGGTCGGATTGATCGCCGTGGTCATGGCAGCGGCCACTGTCTCGGTGATGACCGGCGTCGGCAAGGGGGTCCGTCGCCTGTCGGAGCTGAATCTGACACTGGCCGTCCTGCTGATGATCTTCGTGCTCGTGGTTGGGCCCACGGGCTTCCTGTTCAAGGCGCTGGTCCAGAATTTCGGCTTCTACCTCAGCCATTTCGTCGAACGAACCTTTACCCTCTACGCCTATGAGCCCCGGGCCTGGATGGCGGACTGGACCCTGTTCTACTGGGCCTGGTGGATCGCCTGGTCGCCGTTTGTGGGCATGTTCATCGCGCGTATCTCGCGTGGACGCACGGTGCGGGAGTTCATCCTGAACGTGCTGCTGGTCCCGGCAGGATTTACCTTCCTGTGGATGACGGTTTTCGGGAATACCGCCATCAGCCTGGACATGGGCGAGGCGGCTGGGGCCATCTCCGCCGCGGTGGCCACGGACCTGTCGACGGCCTTGTTCCGCTTCCTGGAGCAGTTGCCGGGCGCGGCCTTCACCTCGACGCTCGCGGTCGTGCTGGTGGCGGTCTTCTTCATCACCTCGGCGGATTCCGGAGCGCTGGTCATCGACACCATCGCCTCGGGAGGCGCGGACGACACGCCGCGCTGGCAGAGGGTCTACTGGTGCCTGCTTCTGGGGCTGATTGCGGCAGTTCTTTTGCTGGCCGGCGGACTCGGTGCGCTGCAGGCCGCGACCCTGGCGGCCGCCTTGCCTTTCGTCGTCATCATGGTGCTGTTGTCCATCGGCCTGGTTCGCCAGATGAACGCCGATGTCGAGGGAAGGATCATCGAGACCGAAGGGCCGCCTCTGACCGAGCAGTTGAAACGGATACTCGCTCCGGCAAGCCGGGGTGACATCGTCAACGAAATCGATCGTCACGGCCTGCCCGCGCTGGAAACAGTGCGGGTCGCCCTTGAGGCGGAGGAGCCAGATGCGGAGGTAGGCACCGACGACGGCACCGCCTGGATGACGATCCGGCATGGGGAGAGGACCTTTGTTTATCGGCTTGACGCCCGGTCGCGTCCGCGTCCCGCCATGACCCAGCGCGAGACGCCGGAAGGCGCGCGTCTTCTGGAGTGGCGACTGACAGCGCAGAGTGGCCCCGACATGAAACGGCACGACATCACCGGCTTCACCCGCGACCAGATCGTCGCCGACGTGCTCGAGCATCTGCAGCGCTGGCGACTGGCCTAGACCGTGTCGGAGGGCTAGCGTCCGCGGACCCTGACCGGAGACCGTCCATGTCGCTTCACCTGACCCGCCGTTCCGCCCTGTTCGCCTCCGGCGCGGCCGCCCTGCCCTCGACCGGCTGGGCTCGAGACGCCGCCAACGACGACGCCGGTCTGGCCGAGGCGATCGACGCCTATGTGAAGGCGGCCATGGCCGCCTGGCCCGATCAGCCGGCGCTGGGCGTCGCGGTGGTCAAGGACAATCGCGAGGTTTTGACCCGCGGCTATGGCGTCAAGGCGATGGGACAGCCCGACCGGGCCGACGAACACACCCTGTTCGCCATCGCGTCCAACTCCAAGAACGTGACCGCGGCCGCCCTCGCCATCCTGGTCGACGAGGGCAGGGTGAAGTGGGACGAGCCGGTGAAGACCTATCTGCCGGGCTTCACCCTGTCGGACCCCTATATCGGCGAGCACATCACGGTGCGCGACACGCTGAGCCACCGGGCGGGCTTCGGGCTCGGGGCCGGCGACCTGCTGTTCTGGCCCAATTCGACCCGCAGCCGCGCCGAGGTCCTGGCCCAGGTCCCCTTCGTGCCGATCGAGGACGGGTTCCGCGCCAACTACCACTACTGCAACCTGATGTTCGTGGTCGCCGGGGCGGTGCTGGAAGCGGTCTCGGGCATGACCTGGGAAGCCTTCGTCCAGACGCGGATCTTCGACCGGCTGGGGATGGGCGACAGCGTGCCGATGGCCAGTCTGGCGGACCCGGCGAAGTCGGCCCTGCCCCATGCGCGGGTCGGACCCCCGCTGCGCTATCAGGGCGAGATGACGAAGATCTCTGACAGCATCGTCGGCATCTGGGACTGGGATTCGGCGGCGGCGGCGGGCGGCATCTGCGCCTCGGCGGCGGACTGGGCAAAATGGATGATCCTGCGGCTCGGCAACGGAGCCATGCCGGACGGAACGCGGCTGTTCACCGAGGCGCGGGCGACCGAGATGTGGCGGCCGAACGTGATTATCTCCGGCACGCCGGGACCGACGGCGGAGCTGCCCGGCCGGGCCATCGCCTCGACCTACGCCATGGGTCATCAGGTACAGGACTATCGCGGCGAGCGGATCGTCAGCCACGGCGGCGGCTCGCCCGGTGGAAACTCGTTCACCGTCATGATCCCGGGCCGCAAGGCCGGGGTGTCGGTGTTCTCGAACGCCGAGGAGAATTTCCTGCTGCGGACCCTGCGCAGCGGCTTGGTCGACATCGTCATGGGCAAGACGGGCTTCGACTGGATCGCGGATTCGAAGACGCTCGAGGCCAAGGGGATCGAGGAATCACTCAAGGCCGCCGCCGAGATCGACGCCAAACAGGCGGCGGGCGCCCCGCCCTCCCTGGCGCTGAAGGACTATGGCGGGACCTGGCGCGATCCCTGGTATGGCGACATCGAGATCATCTGGGAGACGGACATCGCTCCGCCCGCCGGTCATCCGACGACGGACGGCGGCTGGCTCCGGGCGCGGTTCGTCCACAACCCCGCCCTTCAGGGGCCGATGGAGCCCTATGACGGCGACACCCTGAGAACCCGCTTCCCCGACAAGCGCGAGGAGGACGCGTTCTTCACCTTCGAGATGGTGGACGGCCGGCCGGTGCGGGCGACGGTCAAGGGCGTCAGCCCGGATATCGACTTCAGCTACGACTATCAGGACCTGAGGCTGACGAAGGTCTGACGGCCTGCGTCTCCCTCCCACTTGGGGGAGGGTCGTCGCGTAGCGACGGGGTGGGGGCGGCAGGGCGATGCGGATGCAGGCCTTAGGTGTTTTGCCTTGCCGCCCCACCCGGTCTCCGCTTCGCTCCGACCACGCTCCCCCGAGGGGGAGGGAGAGGCCTGCGTTCTATTTTCTCGGATCCAGCAGCACGCCCGACACCGTGGCCGCCAGGATTCGCGCCGCGAACGGCAGTCGCGCCAGCTTGCCCAGCATATGGTCGCGGATCCATGGCAGGGCCTGGCCGTCGGCCTGGTAGAAGGGGGTGAAGCCCAACGACAGCCCCTGATACAGGCGTACGTGCCAGCGGCGGAGGCGCGCGTAGGCCGCGAGCGCTTCATCGAGCTCGGTATGTGTGGCGAGGGCCTCGGCCAAGGTGAAGGCGTCGAGCAGCCCCATGTTCACGCCCTGGCCCAGTTGCGGACTGGTCGAGTGGGCGGCGTCGCCGACGACGGCCAGACGGTCGGCGATGGGCAGGGGCAAGGTGTGGTGGCCGTAGCGCGCCAGGGTCAGGGCCTCGACGTCCGGAATGGTCTCGAGCAGGCCGGCGACCTCGGGCCACAGGCCTCGCACCTCGGCCTTCCACCGCTCCATCCCGGCGCGCAGCCAGTAGTCGTGATCGGCGGGTTTCAGGCTCCAGAAGAAGGTGGCCAGACGGTCGGGGCGGCCCGGGCGGGCGCCGACGGGCAGGACGCCGATCATGCGGGAGGCGCCGCGATAGACCTGTTCCAGAGCGGTCGGATCGAAGGGTTCGCCGGGCCAGGGGACGGTGGCCCAGACGGCGCCCCACGCCAGTTCCTGACGGCGGCCATGCTGTCGGGCCAGCAGGTCGCGCGCGATCGCCGAGCGCGCGCCGGACGCATCGACGATCAGGTCGAAGGCCGGGCCGGTCGCCCCCTTCACGTCGGTCAGGCGGCCGTCGGCGGCGGAAGCGATTTCGCGCCGGGTTTCGAAGGCGACGCCCTCGGCGAGGCAGGCGTCGTAGAGGACCTGGAAGATCGCGGCGCGGTGGACGCCCAGGGCATTGACGCCGTCCGCGCGCGGCGACTTCAGGTCGGCGTATTTCACGTCCAGCACGATCCGACGACGACGCGCCTCCCGGCCGAAGATGTGTTCGAGCGGCTGGCCCAGCGCCTTGACCCGATCGGTCAGGCCGAGGTGATCCAGCACCGACAGGCCGGTCGGCTGAAGCATGAATCCGGCGCCGACCGGCCGGGGTTCGTCGAACCGTTCGTGGACGATGACGCGTCGGCCCTGACGGGTCAGCATCAGGGCCAGCGCCAGACCCGCGGGCCCCGCCCCGACGACAGCGACCGATGGCGGCACGGCTAGGCCGGGACCAGTTCGATCAGGTCGAGGTTGGACTCGTTCTGCGGCCAGGGAATGACCAGCCGCCAGCGGGCGTCGCCGATCCGCTCCAGCACCGCGACGATATCCCGCTCGGGACGCTGGCCGTACGAGTTGGCGGGCGGCTCGGCGGCCAGGGCAACGGAACCCAGCATGACCATCTGGCGGCCGTCTTCCGGGAAGAGCAGGCCCGAGGGGCGCTGGGAGCCGGTGGTCTTGGAGAATTTCAGGCCGCGCGGCGTCTGCTCTATGCGGCACTGGAACCAGTCGTAGACGACGAAGCCGAGGCCCGTCTCTCCGCCCTGGGAGCCCAGTTTGACGGTGCGGCAGCGATAGGTTCCGGGCGGGGGCGCCACGTTGTTTCGCGCCGCGTCCGGTTCGATCAGGTCGCCGAGGGAGCCCAGATCGCCAGAGCCACGCTGGCGTCGCGCCTGTTCCAGGGCCAGGCGCCAGGCGGCGTCGCGACGGGTGTAGCGGTCTCGGTCGCCGGCGGTGACGATGCTGCGCCAATCCCGCAGAACGGGCGCGCCGGGGGCGGACGGCGGCGGCGGAGGTGGAGGCGGCGTGCTCGCGCACCCCAGCAGGACGGGGGCGGCCAGCACAAGGACGGTCGAAAGGGTAAGAAGGCGCATGGCCGCAAGGGGCCTGACGCCTCGCCTGTCGTCAAGCTAGACGATCATCACCGTGCCGAGCAGCAGGCGGGCGCCGCGCTGGCCGAGGATGATGTTGGTGGCCGACTGGAGCTGAGCGGCCAGACGCTCGATGTTCGGGACGCCGCCGGGCAGCAGGGTGTTGGCCTCGCGCTGGACCAGGATGTTGAACACCGCCCGCATGCGGGGCTGGGACTGTTCGGCGCGCAGCTTGAGGGCGGCACTGGGGGCGTCCACCCCGGTCTCGACCGTCATGACGCCACGGCGGCCGTCGGGGCGCATCGTGGTGGCCGTGACCGTGGGATAGCGGACATAGCCGCCGGCCGCGCCTCCGCCGCCTCCACCGCCGCCCGAGGCCAGGGCGGGGGTTGCGGCGAGGGCGAGCGGGGCGATCAGAAGGGCGCGACGTTTCATGTGCCCTGTGTGGCACGGCGTCGGTTAAGGCCGGGTTTGCGGAATCGCCGGCTTCAGACCTCGAGCACCAGTTCGCGTCGCCGCAGGTCGATGATGACCGTCTTGAACCGCCCCAGCACGTCGACGCCCAGCAGCATGGCGGGACGATCGGCGAGGTCCCAGACGTCGAAAGTGTGGAAGTCCCCGACCAGGACCGGCGTGTTCCTGAGAGTCACGCCCGCGAAATGCAGCCTGGGCAACTGCATCGGGGTGGCGGTGACGCTGCGGCCCGTCGGGGAGGTGACGACGGCCACGCGCGATCCATTGTCCAGCACGATGGGCGTTGCGCCCGAGGCGCGGGCGAAGGCGCCGTTGACGATGGTGATGGCTGCGCCCGTGTCGATGATGGCCTTGCCGTCGGCGGCGGCCGAGCGGACGTCGATCATCAGAAGCCCCCCGTGCCGCTCCTCGGCCAAGGCTCGAAACCGCGCCATCTGGGGGGCCGGATCGAGCATGCCCCGCCCGGTCTGACGCGAGCGGGTGATCTCGGCGACGCCCTGGCCTTCGAACCGCATCACCAGGCGATGGTCGTTCAGCAGGTCCCGCCCGATCAGGCCGTCGGCGCCGTCCAGACCCGTGCGTGAGGCGAGCGCGAGGCGGGGCGCCGGCGCGTAGAGATTTCCCGAACGAAGCCGGGGCGCCGTGACCGTCTCCACGACTTCGCGCGCGATCAGGGTGTGCATGCCGATCGGGCCGGCGGGTGCCAGGCCCAACCTTGCGGCCACATCATCGGCGATCACCGAGGCGTTGGCGGCCGAATCCAGGGCGAAGGAAAAGGGACCCGCCTCGCCGATGAGGACGGGCACCGAAAGCCGACGGCCGCGCAGGCGTTCGGCGCTCTCCACCGTCGCGTCCTGCGCCAGGACCGGACGGGCGAAGGCGGGGGCCGCCAGGACCGATGCCGCGCCGAGCAGTCTGCGCCGGGACAGCATCGGTGGGTCTTCAGGGCGCTCCGTCATGACGATAGACCCGGCCGTCGCGCATGACGAAGCCGACCGATTTCAGGACGGCGACGTCGGTCAGCGGATCGCCCTCGACGGCGATCAGGTCGGCGCGCTTGCCGGGCTCCAGCGAACCGACTTCTGCGCTCAGACCCAACAGGTCCGCCGCGTTGACCGTGGCGGCCTGGATCGCCGCCATCGGGCTCATGCCGTACTGGACCATCAGCTCGAATTCGTCGGCGTTGCGGCCGTGCAGGGACACGCCCGCGTCGGTGCCGAAGGCGATGCGGACACCGGCCGGATAGGCCGCCTGCAAAGACTGGCCGGTGATCGAGATGCGCCACAGGATCTTGGGCAGGACCTCGGGCGGATAGGCGTTGGGATCGGCGGCGAGACGGCTGCGATAGCCGTTCACCGTCGACAGGGTCGGGACGTAGTAGGCGCCGCTTTCGCGGAACAGGCGGATGGTATTGTCGTCGAAGATCGTGCCGTGCTCGATCGAGTCCGCACCGAGCCGCAGGGCCAGGTCGATGCCGTCGGCCCCGTGGGCGTGAACGGCGACCTTCTTGCCGTACAGGTGGGCCGTCTCGATCAGGGCGCCGGCCTCGTCCTCGAACATCTGGGCGCCCAGGCCCGCGCCGATGCGGCTGTTGACCCCTCCAGTGGTGGCGATCTTGATGACGTCGGCGCCCCGCCCGACCTGGAGACGCACGGCCTCGCGGCAGCTCTCGACGCCGTTGCAGACGTTTTCCGGCTCGCCCATCATTTCGCGCACGTCGTCGGCGAGGCTGAGCCGGCCGTCCATATGGCCCGAGGTGGTCGAGATGGAGGTGGCGGCGTCGACGATGCGCGGCCCGGCGATCTCGTGCCGCGCGGTGGCGTCGCGCAGGGCCAGGGTCACGCCGTCGCCATCACCGAGGTTTCGGACCGTGGTGAAGCCGGCCATCAGGGTGTCGCGCGCGTTGCCGGCGGCTTCATAGGCGCGGGCCGGCAGGCTGTCGGTGAAGTCGGCGAGCAGGCCTGCCTGACCGGCGCGGTCGCTCGTCAAATGGACGTGGCTGTCGATCAGGCCGGGCAGGACGAACCGGTCGCGCAGGTCGACGACGGTCGCCCCGGGAAAGGCCTCCGTGCCGACGAAACCGTCCCGCACCGCCTCGACCTTGCCGTCGCGGATGACGACGGTGGAGGCGCCGCGCGGCGCCTGTCCCGGACGATCCAGCAGATGGCCCGCCTGGACCAGGGTGACGGCGACGGCAGCAGGCGCGGCGGTCCCGTCCTGGGCGTTGGCGACG
Source organism: Brevundimonas sp. FV1ye28 (assembly GCF_058681135.1). Taxonomy (NCBI): domain Bacteria; kingdom Pseudomonadati; phylum Pseudomonadota; class Alphaproteobacteria; order Caulobacterales; family Caulobacteraceae; genus Brevundimonas; species Brevundimonas sp. FV1ye28. Next base: position 2,284,258 of record NZ_CM178731.1, read on the forward strand.
GTCCCCATCAGCAGGGCGAAGATAGCCCCCGCGATCACAGATTTCATGAACTCACTCCCCTGATTTTGGGTGAGTTTAGGCATGGGGCGAGGCGGAGGGGAATGGTCTCAGCCGACCCGGCGGCGGGACGCCCATGAGCGCTCGTCGAAATGGGTGGCCTGGGCCACGGCGATCAGCGGCTGACCGTCTGCATCTCCCTGACGCCGTTCAGCCACGACAATGTCGCCCGGCTGGAAGCTCCAGCTTTCGTCCTCGGGCACGGCCTGTTCGGCGATCTGGTAGGTGGTCTCGCCCAGCCGAAGCGCGTCGACGGGTCTCCAGACATCCGTGCCTTCGTCCAGCAGGCGCACGAAGACGGTCGAGAGGTCAGTAGATGAAGCCGTCGCCGCCGACATGGATCACGTCTCCCGAGACATCCTCGATCACGACCGACCGGCCTGTCTCGGGGTGAATATAGCGCGTCGCGGCCTGTCCTGTCTCGTGATTGACGGCGGGGTGTCGTTCGCCGCGCTCGCGAGCCTCGACGATCTGTTCCGGCGTCCAGCCTCGCGCCGCCATCTGGCGAGCCAATCTGTCCGGCGACTTGACCATCTCGCCGGCTCGCTAGCTCCGGTAATCGCCGTTGATCTCAATGTAGCCCTTGGTCAGATCGCAGGTCCAGACGGTGGCGGAGGCGCGGCCCGAGCCGACGTCGACGGTGATGTCGATCTCGGCGTTCTTCATATAGGCGCTCATCTTGGCCTCGTCGTAGTGGGGCGAGACGGCGCCCTCGACGGCGGCGACGTGGGGGCCGAACTTGATGGCCAGGTGGTCGCGGTCGACCGGCTCCTCGGTCTTGCCGACGGCCATGACGACCCGGCCCCAGTTGGCGTCTTCGCCGGCGATCGCCGTCTTGACCAGGGGGCTGTCCGCGATCGACTTGGCCAGCTTGCGGGCCGAGGCGGGACTGGAGGCGCCGTCCACGGTGATGCGGACGAACTTGGATGCGCCCTCGCCGTCGCGGACCAGCTGGTGAGCGAGGTCGAGCATGACCTTGTCCAGGGCGGCGGAGAAGTCCTTGAGGCGGCGGTCGCCGACCCGGCCGATGCGCGGTGCGCCCGAGGCTCCCGTAGCGAACAACAGGCAGGTGTCGTTGGTCGAGGTGTCACCGTCGACGGTGACCGAGTTGAAGGTCGTGCGGACGTGCAGGCCCAGCAGCGCGCGCAGCACCGTCGGATGGATGTTGGCGTCGGTGACGATGAAGCCCAGCATGGTCGCCATGTCCGGCGCGATCATGCCGGAACCCTTGGCGATGCCGGCGATCCGAACCTTGAAGCCATCGATAGCGGTCTCGGCGTAGGACCCCTTGGGAAAGGTGTCGGTGGTCATGATGCCGAGACCGGCGGCGGCCCACTGTTCCGTCGGCGGGACGTCTGCATCGAGCCGGGTCTCGACCTCGTGCAGCCTGGCGGCGATCTTCTTGTCGTCGAGCAGGACGCCGATCACGCCGGTCGAGGCCAACATGACGTCGCGCTGGCGACAACCGAAGCGTTTGGCGACCTCCGAGGCCGTGCGGCGGGCAGCGTCGGCCCCCGCTTTTCCGGTAAAGGCGTTGGCGCAACCGGCGTTGACGACCAGGGCGCGCACGTCGAGACCGCCGCCCGGCGCGTCCAGGTGGCGACGGCACCAGTCCACCGGAGCCGAGCCGACCTTGTGGCGGGTGAAGACGCCGGCGCAGGTCGTGCCGCGCACGAAGCGGAACACCGTCAGGTCGTCGCGCTCGTGCTTGTAGAAGCCGGCGCGGGCCGTGGTGATCTCGACCCCGCCGATGGGCGGGATGGCCGGAAAGGATACGGCCAGGGGCGAGACCTTGAGGCCCGGCTTGCCCGGGGCGGCCGGAACCGGAGCGGGGGCAGGAGTCTGAGGCTGGGTCGCGCGCTTGATGGCCGAGGTCAGGGGATCGAAGGCTTTTTCGATCGCGTGTTCGATGGCCTTGCCGGTCGATCCGGGCTTTTTTGCTTCGCTCACTGGGCTGCGCCTTTGGCTGCGGGCGTCGGGGTGGCGACAGGGGGCGCGGCGGGGGCTGGAGCGGTGGTGGTCGGGGCCGTCGGGGTCGGGCTGGGCGCCGGGCGGGCCGGGACGGCGGATGCCGGCTCCTGGGGTGCGCCGCTCTCGGCGGTCAGAAGGACATCGACCTCGGCCTTGCCGCGCAGTTCCTCCAGCAACTGACGCACACCTTCGTAGGTCAGGTAGCGAACGATCTGGGGCCGGGCCTGATCCAGCGTCGGCGGGCTCTCGCGACGGCGATCCTCGACTCGCAGCACGGCCCAGCCGCCCTCGGTCTGGAACGGACCCACGGTCGAACCGGCGGCGGCGGTACGGAGCGCATTGGCATAGGCCTGGGGCATGACGTCGGCGGTCGAATAGCCGAGGTCTCCGCCCGAGAAGCGTGTCGCCTCGTCGATGGAGCGTTCCTGGGCCACGGCCTCGAAGCTGGCGCCCTGGGCCAGGATGCCGATGACGGCGTCGGCCTCGGTCTTGGTGCGCGACAGGATCAGGCGGACGCGGATCTCTTCCGAGGTCCGGGCGAGACGCAACTGCTCCTGATAGAGGGTCTCGACGGCCTGATCCGAGATGGCGCCGTTGACGACGTTCTCGACCAGCATGTCGCCGAGGATCCGCTCGCGCGTCGCCTCCAGCCGGCGCTGGGCCAGGGCGGAGTTGTCGAGGCCGCGACGTTCTGCCTCGCGGGCCAGCAGTTTCTGGTCGATGACTTCGTCCAGCACCCGGCGGAACAGGTCGGAGGTGACGTCCAGCGGTTCCCCCTCGCCCACCAGGCCTTGCGCCACGGCCTCGCGCTTGACGTCGGAGGCCCAGATGGTCTGGTCCTGCACCTTGGCGACCGCGCGGTCGCCCGGTTCAGGCGCGCTGTCGGAGCCTCCGCCGCGTCCGCAGGCGGCCAAGGTCAGGACCAGCGCCAGGCTGAGGAAAACCAAAGGGTTGCGCGAATGTCGCATCGGACGCTCCGTCCCGCGTGAAGGGGTCCAAACGCCGGGCCGCAAAGCCCCTCGCGTTGACAGGGGTATGGCCGGTGCTTAAGTCCCGCCTGCGCCCAAGTCGAGGGGTTTTCGTTTCGTTGCGCGGCGGGTTTCGCCGCCTCGCCCGGCAGCCTCTCTCGCGGCGTTCACCGCCGCCCCCTCAAGGGCAGACCCCAGAGCTCTAGACCGCTCGATCGTTACCGGATCGCCCATGCTCGGCTTCGCCAAGAAACTCTTCGGCTCTTCCAATGACCGCAAGGTCAAGGACTTCATGGGCCGGGTCCAGAAGATCAACGATCTGGAGCCCAAGTTCGCCGCCCTGTCGGTCGACGAGCTGCGGATGATGACCCAGACGTTCAAGGATCGGGTCGCGGCCGGCGAGACGCTCGACAAGATCATGAACGAGGCCTTCGCCGTCGCGCGTGAAGCGTCCAAGCGGGTCCTGGGTCAACGTCAGTACGACGTGCAGCTGACCGGCGGCATGATCCTGCACGACGGCGGCATCGCCGAGATGCGGACGGGTGAAGGCAAGACCCTGGTCGCCATCGCCCCCGCCTATCTGAACGCCCTGTCGGGCAAGGGCGTCCACGTCATCACCGTCAACGACTATCTGGCTCGCCGCGACGCCGAATGGATGGGTCGCGTCTATCGCTTCCTGGGCCTGGAAGTCGGCGTGATCGTCAACGGCCTGTCGTCGGGCCAGCGCCAGGCGTCCTATGCGGCCGACATCACCTACGGCACCAACAACGAGTTCGGCTTCGACTATCTGCGCGACAACCTGGTCTATGACCGGCGCGAGATGGTGCAGCGTCCGCACCATTTCGCCATCGTCGACGAGGTCGATTCCATCCTGATCGACGAGGCGCGCACGCCTTTGATCATCTCGGGCCCGACCGAGGACCGGTCGGATCTCTACAAGATCTGCGACGCCCTGATCAAAGAGCTGATCAAGGACGAGACGACCTACGACCTCGACGAGAAGCAGCGCCAGGCCCTGCTGACCGAAGAAGGCTCCGAGAAGGTCGAGCAGCTGCTGGAAGACGGCGGCCACTTCGCCGAGGACACCACCGGCCTCTATGACGCCGCCAACATCAGCCTGGTGCACCACATCAACCAGGCCCTGCGCGCCAACACCCTGTACACCAAGGACAAGGACTACATCCTCAAGGGCGGCGAGGTCGTCCTGATCGACGAGTTCACCGGCCGCATGATGACCGGCCGCCGCCTGTCCGAAGGCCTCCACCAGGCCATCGAGGCCAAGGAGGACGTCAAGATCCAGCCCGAGAACCAGACCCTGGCCTCGGTGACGATCCAGAACTATTTCCGTCTCTACGAGAAGCTGTCCGGCATGACCGGCACGGCCGCGACCGAGGCCCAGGAGTTCCTCGACATCTACAAGATGGACGTCCTGGAAGTGCCGACCAACCGTCCGGTCCAGCGCATCGACTATGACGACGAGGTCTACCGGACCTATGCCGAGAAGAACCTGGCCATCGCCAAACAGATCGCCGACTGCCGCGAGCGCGGTCAGCCGATCCTGGTCGGCACCGTCTCGATCGAGAAGTCCGAACAGCTGTCGGCCCTGCTCGACAAGTACGAGCACAAGGTTGAGGTCTCTCGGACCCTCAAGAAGGAATTCGTCGGCAAGGACAAGGAGGCCGCCAAGATCGGCGACGCCGCCTACGACATCGTCTGGAAGACCGCTTTCAAGGGCATTCCTCACAACGTCCTGAACGCCCGCCAGCACGAGCAGGAGGCCTTCATCGTGGCCGACGCCGGCCTGCCGGGCGCGGTGACCATCGCCACCAACATGGCCGGCCGCGGCACCGACATCCAGCTGGGCGGCAACCTCGAGATGCGTCTCGAGAAATACCGCCTCGACCAGCGCAACCTGGCCATTGAGGTTACGCCGGAGATGCTGAAGGCCGAAGAGGCGCGTCTGAAGGCCGATATCGCCGAGCAAAAGCAGATCGCGCTCGCCGCCGGCGGCCTGTTCGTCCTCGGCACGGAGCGTCACGAAAGCCGCCGCATCGACAACCAGCTGCGTGGCCGGACCGGCCGTCAGGGCGACCCGGGCACCTCCAAATTCTACCTGTCCTGCGAGGATGACCTGCTGCGCATCTTCGCCGGCGATCGTCTGGACTCGATCATGCGGTCCTTCGGCGTGGCCGAGGGCGAGGCCATCTCCCACCCCTGGCTGAACCGCGCCGTCGAGACCGCCCAGAAGCGCGTCGAGACCCGCAACTACGACATCCGCAAGAACCTGCTGAAGTACGACGACGTCGTGAACGACCAGCGCAAGGCCGTGTTCGAACAGCGCCAGGAGTTCATGGACTCCGAGGACCTGTCGGAACTGGTCGGCGAGTTCCGCCGCGACGTGGTGACCGACCTGGTCGACCGCTTCATGCCGCCCAAGGCCTATGCCGAACAGTGGGACATCGACGGCCTCGACGAGAAGGTGAAGTCGACGCTAGGCCTTGAGCTGCCTCTGCATGACTGGGCCGCCGAGGAAGGCGTGTCGAACGAGGAGGTCGAGGAGCGCATCCAGGCCGCCGCCGACGCCCGCGCCACAGAGCGCCTGGAACAACTGGGCGTGACCCAGACCCGGGGACTTGAGAAGCAGTTCCTGATGCAGATGATCGACATGCAGTGGCGCGAGCACCTGGTGCACCTGGACCACCTGCGCGGCGTCATCGGCCTGCGCGGCTATGGCCAACGCGATCCGCTGAACGAGTACAAGACCGAGGCCTTCTCGCTGTTCGAGACCCTGCTGCATGAGCTGCGCCACAATGTGACGCGCTGGCTGATGACGGTGGAGTTCCGCTTCGAGGCGCCCCCGGCGATGGAAATGCCCGAGTTCCAGGAGATCCACCTGAACCCCGGCACCGGCGTCAACGAGATGGCCGATCCGATGTCGCAGAACCCAGAGGGCCAGGTGACGGGCGACGACCGCTCGCGGATGCCCGTCGATCTGCTGCCGGCCGGCTGGGAACGGACGCCACGCAACGCCGACTGCCCCTGCCAGTCGGGTCGCAAGTTCAAGCACTGCCACGGGGCGCTGGTCTAGGGGCGCTACCGCTCGACCCTCTCTTGCATTGGATCGTGCCAAGGGCGATCTTGAGCGAGAGAGGTGGACGCCATGCCCCGTATCCAGATCGACCTTCCCGCGAGAGACCTCGAGGCCATCGAAGCCCAGACGGGCGATCCCGCCTGGCCGAGCTCTGAGGCGGCTATCCGCTATATGGTGGCGGACTGGCTTGAGATGCAGGCGCAGACGCCGGAGTATATCGCTTGGGTGAAGACCAAGCTGGCGGAAGCGGAGTGCGATCCCGGCGACACCATCGACATGGATGAGGTCTTCGACGAATTGGAGGCCCGGCTCTCTGGCCTGAACAGCAAAGCTTCGTGAACGTCAGGTTCACCCGCGCGGCGCAGACGGATATAGCCGAAATCGGCCTTCATATTGCGGGGAACAACTCACTAGCCGCCCACCGCTGGGTGGCGCGTCTGAGATCAAGGTGCCGCAGCTTGGGACGATTTCCACAGCGATGCCCGATCTTTTTCAACACGGATCCGCCCGTGCGGCGCGCCTCGGAAGGCGCGTACAACATCCTTTATACGGTTCAGGCCGACTACGTCCGCGTCGAGCGCATCGTTCACAGCGCCCGAGACGTTGACGAGTCCATTCTGCTGAACTGAGCCTCCATGACCTACAAACACCTCTTCTCCCGCGCGCTCAATCTCGACCCCGAGCGGCTGCATTTCGCGGCGCACAGCCATCACCTGTGGCCGGACGCCTCCTTTGACGGCCAGGTGAGGGCCTGGGTCGAGGCGAACCATTTCGCCGACGGGAAATGGGATCTGGTGTTCGGCGAGGTAGTCCCGGAGGCGCAGAAACATATCGCCAGCGAACTGGGCCTGCCGGACCCCGAGACGGTGGTCTTCGCGCCCAACACCCACGACTTCCTGATCCGCATCTTCTCCGGGTGGGAGACCAAGCCCGTTCGCATCCTGACCACGGACGGGGAGTTCCACGCCTTCCGCCGCCAGGCCGAGCGCTGGGAAGAGGCGGGCGAAGCCGTGGTCACACGCGTGGCGCTGGAGCCCTTCGAGACCTTCGACGCGCGCTTCACGGCGGCCGCGCAGGCCGGAGGTCACGACGTGATCGTGGTCAGCCAGGTCTTCTTCAAGACGGGCCAGGCTATCGGCTGCATCGAGGATCTGGCCGCGCTGGCGAAGCCGGAGGGCCCTTGGGTGATCGTCGACGGCTATCACGGCTTCATGGCCACCCCGACCGACCTGTCGGCTGTGGCGGACAGGATTTTCTATGTCTCGGGCGGCTACAAATACGCCATGACGGGCGAGGGGGCGGGGTTCCTTCATGCGCCCGACGGCTTCTGCGAACGGCCGGTCGTGACCGGCTGGTTCGCAGAGTTCGGCAATCTGATGGGGCCGCCCGAAGGCGTGCAGTACCGGGGCGACGCCGGCCGGTTCTGGGGAGCGACGTTCGACTCTACCCCGCTCTACCGTTTCAACGGCGTGCGGCGGATGCTGGAGGAACAAGGCCTGACGACGGCGGACGTCTCCGCCCATGCCGACCGCCTGCAGGCGCGGTTCGCGCAGGCCCTTGCGGCGGGCGACTGCGGGGCGCTGGGCGAGGCCGAGGTGCTGAACCCGATCGCCGGCGACAATCGCCCGCGCGCGCGGTTCCTGGCCCTCAAGCACAAGGACGCCCAGCGCTGGCGCGCACAGCTGCTGGAAGCCAACGTCGTGACCGACGTGCGCGACGAGGTCATCCGCTTCGGCTTCGGCCTGTATCAGACCGAAGAGGACGTGGAGCGTCTGATCGGCGTTTGCAAACGCCTGTTCTGACGGCTCGCTAGAAGGACGGGCCGCTAGAAGAAGGTCGTGTCTTCCTGCTGGGTCGGTTGGGGCGGTGCGGCCGGCCGGGTCGGGGTTCGCGGCGGTGTCTGGCTGGGCCGCGCGGGCGAGGGCGAGGGCGCGACGTTGGGCTGGGCCTGGCCCGTCGCTGGCGGGATGGTCTGACCGGCCGGAGGGATCGGGCCAAGGGTCGGATAGGGCAGGCTCTCCGGCGTGCCGTCGCCGAGCGTCGGAGCGGTCGGCGGGACGGCCGGACCCGCCTCGGGGACGCCAGACGGCGCGACCGCGTCGGGGGCCGAGAAGTCGTCGCGGATGAAGGCCCACGAGCGGCTGTCGGCACAGGCGCAGGCTTTCATGAAGCCGTCCCGGTCGCGCCAGATCACCAGCGGATAGCCCACGGGCGCTCCGGCGTCGCGCAGCAGGTCGTTCAACCGGGTGACGAACTGACGGCTGGCGTCGACCACGGCGGACCGGGCCAGGTTGCCGTCGGCGGCGGGAATGCCCGCAGCGGTCCAGTTGCGAGACGGCGTGGCAGTCCAGCGCTGGTAAAGGCTCCAGTCGCGGCTCAGCCACAGCTCGGCGACCGTGGCGCGCTCTGCCGGGGTTGACTGGACCTGGCCCTCGCGATCGGCCCGGGCGAAGACGATGGAGCGCAGCTCGACCCCGCCGGCGCGCAGCTTCTCGGCCTCCTCGCGCTCATAGCGCTGGGTCGAGGCGCTGTCGCGATAGCCGATGACGTAGAGGGGCTCCCCGCCACCGCCGCCGGACACCCACGAGGCCTCGTCCAGCAGGCGCTGGATCTCCGGCTGGTTGCGGCTGATCGTGACCGGCTGGAACCGGGCGTAGAAGTTCCAGTAGGCCCAGTAGCCGGCGCCGGCCAAGGCCAGGCCGATGACAACCGCCAGGGCGGACCAGATCAGAAAGCGACGCATGCGGGGGAGCGCTCCAGCTTCAGCATATCGGCGAGTTTAACGCTTAACACCGAATTGCGTCGCCTCGAACACCGGGCGGGGGAACTGACCCGGCTTCCGTCACCCCATGGTCGGGATGACGAAGCTCGAATCCGCGTGCTCCAGCTCGGAGTCCGGCCAGCGGGCGGTGACGGTCTTGACCTTGGTCCAGAACTTCACGCCTTCCATGCCGTGCTGGTTGGTGTCGCCGAAGGACGAGCGCTTCCAGCCGCCGAAGGTGTGATAGGCGACCGGCACCGGGATCGGGACGTTGATCCCGACCATGCCGACATTGACCCGGGCGGCGAAGTCGCGGGCCGCGCGGCCGTTCTGGGTGAAGATGGCGACGCCGTTGCCGTACTGGTGCTTGGACGGCAGCGACAGGGCCTCCTCGAACGAGGCGGCGCGGACGATCTGCAGCACGGGGCCGAAGATCTCCTCCTTGTAGGATTCCATCTCGGGCGTGACGTGGTCGAACAGGGACGGGCCAACGAAATAGCCCCTCTCGTGACCCTGCAGGGTGAAGCCGCGGCCGTCGACGACCAGTTCGGCGCCGTCCTTGACCCCCTGGTCGATCCAGCCTTCGACGCGGGCCTTGTGCTGGGCGGTGACGACGGGGCCATAGTGGGCGCCCGCGTCGGTCGAAACGCCGACGCGCATGGTCGGGATCTCGGCGACCATGCGCTCGCGCAGTTCGTCGGCGGTCTTCCTTCCGACGGGAACGACGACCGGAAGGGCCATGCACCGCTCGCCGGCCGAGCCGTAAGCGGCGCCCGACAGGTCCTTGATCACCTGGTCCATATCGGCGTCGGGCAGGACGATGCCGTGGTTCTTGGCCCCGCCCATGGCCTGGACCCGCTTATGGTTGGCGGCCCCGACCTGGTAGACATAGTGGGCGATGTCGGACGAGCCGACGAAGCTGACCGCGTGGACCAGCGGATGCTCGAGGATGGCGTCGACCGCGCCCTTGTCGCCGTGGACGACGTTCAGGACGCCTGCGGGAGCGCCGGCCTCCATCATCAGCTCGGCCAGGCGGACGGGCACGGACGGATCGCGCTCGGACGGCTTGAGGATGAAGGTGTTGCCGACCGCGATGGCCACGCCGAACATCCACATCGGGATCATGGCCGGGAAGTTGAAAGGCGTGATGCCCGAGACGACACCCAGCGGCTGGCGCATCGAATAGACGTCGATGCCGGGACCGGCGCCCCAGGTGTATTCGCCCTTCAGCGCATGCGGGATGCCGCAGGCGAACTCGATGACCTCCAGGCCGCGCTGGATGTCGCCCTTAGAGTCGGCGACGACCTTGCCGTGCTCGGACGACAGCAGTTCGGCCAGCTCGGTCATGTTCGCCTCGACCAGCCGCTTGAACTCGAACATCACCCGCGCACGGCGCTGGGGATTGGTCGAGGACCAGCCTTCGAAGGCGTTCTGGGCGGACTGGACCGCGCGATCCATCTCCTCGACGCTGGCCAGCTGAACGCGGGCCTGGACCTCACCGGTGTTGGGGTTGAACACATCGGCGAACCGGCCGGACGAGCCGGTGAAGGACGCGCCGTCGATGAAATGGTTGATGTCGCGCATGGCGGCGTTTCCCTGAAGCTGACTGTTCTTGTTTGGCGGCGGTTTAGCGCGTGCTAGCGAGAAACCCAATGCGCCTTCTCCCTCCCACTTGGGGGAGGGAAAGGTATTATCTGGTACCGCCCGGGACCCATTTCACGTCGCTCGCCCCGTTGGCATTCGCCCGACGCGCCGCGACGAACAGGTGGTCGGAGAGACGGTTCAGATAGCGGACGGCTTCGGGCGTCACCGGGGTTCCGGTCTCCACCAGGCGGATGGCGTCGCGCTCGGCGCGGCGGGCGACCGTGCGGGCCAGATGCAGATGCGCCGACAGGGGGGAGCCGCCGGGCAGGATGAAACTGTCCAAAGCTTTCAGGCTCTCGTTCATCCAGTCGATCTCGGCCTCGAGGCGGTCGATCTGGGACTGGACCATGCGCAGGGCCTCCCATGTCGGCGGCGGATCCAGCGGGGTGGCCAGGTCGGCGCCGAGGTCGAACAGCTCATTCTGGATCCGGGCCAGCATGGCGTCGATACGGTCGTTCTGGCCCGAGTGAAGGCGGGCGACGCCGATGACGGCGTTCAGCTCATCGACCGTGCCGTAGGCCTCGACGCGGGGATTGGACTTGGACACCCGGGCGCCGGACGCCAGGCCTGTGTCGCCCCCGTCGCCGGTGCGGGTGTAGATCTTGTTGAGGACGACCATGGACTCAGGCCCCGTGCGTGGATTTCCACCACAGACCGGCCATCAGAAGCACGATCGCGGTCGCCTGCAGCACGACCCGCAGCCGCATCAGCTTGTTGGAGTTGGTCCGGGCGTAGTCGCCGCCCCGGAACAGCGAATAGATGCCGAAGCCGAGGGTGATGGCGACCGCGCCGATGGCCAGGAGGACGAGGATGTCGAAGACGTTCATGCGATCAATCTAGGCCTCGCCGACGCCCGGCGCCAGCGACGCGTCAGCGCGGGCCATGGCGGACCGAACGGCGTTCACGTCCAGCTAACCCTGCCCCTCCGCGCGATCCTAACCTTTGCCATGGCATGGCGGTGTCCGTCAGGAGCCTGAATGACCGACCGCGCGATCCGCAATCTGGATAATCTGAGAACCTCAGCGTCGACGGCGCGAGTGCTCAATCTCTTGCGGGTCAGCCATGAACACGGGCGCAAGGACGGCTGGCGCGACGCGCCGATGTTCGAGAACCCGACGCTGAACAAGTGTCTGGTGATCAAGCACCGTCTGCGCCGCAACGAGATCGACGAGTTCCGGGTGCGCCGCTATGTGGCGACCAAGATCATCCTGCCGATCGACGGGTCGGACCTTCGCGTTGGCGGCCGCTATCTGTTCGTCGATCAGATCGGCTTCGACCCCATGCTGGAACGCGCCTTCGGCATCGGACCGACGCATCCGGATCGCCGGACCCTGTCGCTGATCGACGAGTTGCCGAGCCTGGACCCCTTCCTGCTCCGTGAGCAGTTGCGCCGCAACGGCCATGCGCCGGACCCCTGCTATTTCAACGTCTCGGAAGCGGATCTGCGTCGGATGGCGGAGTTCGTGGCCCAGGAGATCACGCCCTTGGTCGATCTTTCGATGGGGCCTGACGCCGATCTTGCGGCCGACAATCCGGTCGCGCGGCTGACCGGCAAGATCATGTCGAACTCGGCCGGCGAGGACATGAGCGCGCTCGGCCAGACCCTGATGCTGAAGCCGGAAGAGTATGAGGAAGGGATCTTCTGCTGGAAGGGTTTCCTCTATTACAAGTGGGCGCTTCAGGCGATCACGGGCGACATCGGCTGGGTCGTGGACAGCGTCCGCCGGGTCAAGCCCTGGGGCCGAACCGACGCCGAACAACACGCCAGTATCGACCGGGCCAAGGAACAGGTGCGCCGTCGTATCCTGCTGACCTGCGAGGCGACGTCGGACATGCTGCGCGTCTACGACGACGCCTTCCGCGGGCTGACCAAGGAAGGGCGGCCGACCGCGTTCCGGGACTTCCTGCGCGACGCCCCGATCCTGTTCGCCCGTCTCGGTGAGCGCCTGGGCGCCATCCAGCACATCATCAGCTTCTGGCGCTACCGGATGAGCGGTGACAAGGCTGCGCCGGGTGCGGAGGAGCTGCTCGACCTTCTCAACGACTTCGAGAACAGCCTGGCCGGACGTGAACGACCCGACTCGCTGGCCCTGGCCGCCTGAGCGTTACAGCGGCCAGAAGAACAGGATCAGCGGCGGTCCCGCGATCAACACCATCAGGCTGAGCGGCGCGCCCAGCCTTGGATAGTCGGCGAACCGGTAGCCGCCCGGTCCCATGACCAGGGTGTTGCACTGGTGACCGATCGGGGTGAGGAAGTCGCACGCCGCCCCCACCGCGACCGCCATCAGGAAGGCGTCGGGGTTGAAGCCCAGCCGCCCGGCCAGGGTCGCCCCGATCGGGGCTACGATCAGCACCGTCGCGGCATTGTTCAGGAACGGCGTCACCGCCATGGAGGCGCACAGCACCCCGGCCACCGCCACCACCCCGGGCAGGCCGGTGAAAACACCGGACAGAAGGCCGGCGATCAGGTCCGACCCGCCGGTCCGCTGGATCGCGTCAGACACCGGGATCAGGGCGGCGACCAGCACCAGAAGCGGCCCGTCAAGCGCCGCATAGGCCTCTCGCATCTTGAGGCCGCCCAGGGCCACGATCAGCACCGCCGCGCCGAAGAAGGCGATCGACACAGGAACCACACCGAAGCCGACCAGGGTCATGGCGATCGCCAGGACGACGACGGGCAGGAACCGCTTGCGAACCCCGCCCAGCCTCATCTCGCGCTCGGCGAGCGGCAGCAGGTCGAGCGCCTGGAGCGCCGTCGGCATCCGCGGCTCGGCGCCTTGCAACAGGACGATGTCGCCGGCGTTGAGCTTGGCCGTGCGGAGATGCTGCGACAGTTCGAAGCCCGAGCGCGAGACGCCCAAAAGGTTCACGCCGTGCTGACCATAGAGGTCGGAATCCTTCACCGACTGCCCCACCATGGGCGAGTTGCGGCCGATGACCGCCTCGATCACCGAGATGTCGTCGCTGGGGGCGTCCAGGGCGATGGGCCGGTCCTCACGCACCAGCTTGAGCCGGGCACGGGCGATGAAATCCTCCAGCGCCTCTTGGTCGCCCTCGAGCATGAGGACGTCACCGGGAAGCGCGACGATATTCCCGCGCGGCCTGGGCCTGCGTTTGCCGTCGCGGATCAGGGCCATGATCCGCACCCGGTCGCCGCCGCACTGGGTCGTCAGCTGGTGCAGGGTCAGGCGACCCAGAGACCAGTCCTCGGGCACTGACGCCTCGGTCAGATAGGCGTTGGCGGCCAGGGCGGCGCTCAAGCTGACCGCGCCCTGACGGTTCCTAGGCAGGAGCCGATAGCCGAAGGCGAGAAAGACCAGCGCCATTCCGGTCAGGGCCAGGCCCACCGGGGCATAGTCGAACATCGAAAAGGGTTCGCCGAGAATCTCCTGGCGCACCTCGGCGACGATGATGTTGGGCGCGGTCCCGACCAGGGTGACCATGCCGCCGGCCATGGCCCCGAAGGCCATCGGCATCAGCAGGCGCGACGGCGAGGTCCCGGTGCGGCGGGCGACCTGCAGCGCGACCGGCATCATGATGGCCAGGGCGCCGACGTTCTTGGTCACCATCGACAGCAGGGTGACGGCGGTGGTCAGGACCGGCGCCTGGGTGCGTTCGGTCTTCAGGTGCGGCATGATCCGGCGCAGGGCCAGTTCGGCGATGCCCGATCGGGCAAAGGCCGCCGACACGACCAGGGCGCAGGCGATGATGACGACGACATCATTGTTGAAGCCGTCAAACGCGGCGTCCGCCGGAATGACTCCGACCGCCACTCCGGCGAGCAGGGCGCAGACGGCGATCAGGTCGTAGCGAAACCGACCCCAGATGAAGGCGCCGATGGTCAGGCCGATAAGGCCGAAGGCCAGACCCTGTTGCAATGTCACGAGAAACCCCCAGCCAAGCCCGGCTCAACGCCCCGGAGAGGGCTTTGGCTGCAACGGTCATCTCACCGTCCGTGCAGACACAAAAAAGGGGCGACCGGATCGCCCGATCGCCCCTTCATGCCGCTCTACGCTCCGTCGGCTTCCGCCAACGCGAGCGAGGTCTTTAGTAGCGGTAGGCTTCCGGCTTGAACGGGCCTTCGGTCGGCACGCCGATGTAGGCGGCCTGTTCCTTGTTGAGCACGGTCAGCTTGGCGCCCAGCTTGGCCAGGTGAAGCATGGCGACCTTCTCGTCGAGGTGCTTGGGCAGGGTGTAGACCTGGTTCTCGTAGGCCTTGATGTTAGTCCAGAGTTCGATCTGGGCCAGGGTCTGGTTGGTGAAGGACGCCGACATCACGAACGAGGGGTGGCCCGTCGCATTGCCCAGGTTCACCAGACGGCCTTCCGACAGCAGGATGATCTTCTTGCCGTCCGGGAACTCGACGTGGTGCACCTGCGGCTTGATCTCGTCCCACTTGAAGTTCTTCAGGCCAGCGACCTGAATCTCCGAGTCGAAGTGGCCGATGTTGCAGACGATGGCGTTGTTCTTCATCGCGCGCATGTGCTCGACGGTCAGGACGTCCAGGTTGCCCGTGGCGGTGACGAAGATGTCGGCCTCGTGGGCCACGTCCTCGACGGTGACGACCTCATAGCCTTCCATCGCGGCCTGCAGGGCGCAGATCGGATCGACTTCCGTCACCTTAACGCGGGCGCCGCCCTGGCGCAGCGAGGCGGCCGAGCCCTTGCCCACGTCGCCGTAGCCGCAGACCACGGCGACCTTGCCCGACAGCATGACGTCGGTGCCGCGACGGATCGCGTCGACCAGGGATTCACGGCAGCCGTACAGGTTGTCGAACTTGGACTTGGTGACGCTGTCGTTGACGTTGATGGCGGGGAACGGCAGGTCGCCCTTCTTGGCCATTTCGTACAGGCGGTGGACGCCCGTGGTGGTTTCTTCCGACACGCCGCCGATGGCGTCGCGGATGGCCGAATAGAAGCCGGGCTTCTCGGCGATGTAGCGTTTCATGACCTTGAAGAGGGCTTCTTCTTCTTCGTTCTGCGGGTTGGCCAGCAGCGACAGGTCTTTTTCAGCCTTCGGGCCGAGTACGCACAGCAGGGTCGCGTCGCCGCCGTCGTCGAGGATCAGGTTCGGATAGCCGCCGTCGGCCCATTCGAAGATCTTGTGGGCATAGTCCCAGTATTCTTCCAGGGTCTCGCCCTTGGTGGCGAAGACCGGCGTGCCGTTGGCGGCGATCGCGGCCGCGGCGTGGTCCTGGGTCGAGAAGATGTTGCACGAGGCCCAACGGACGTCGGCGCCCAGGGCTTCCAGCGTCTGGATCAGCACGGCGGTCTGGATCGTCATGTGCAGCGAGCCGGCGATGCGGGCGCCCTTGAGGATCTGTTGCGCGCCGAACTCTTCGCGCAGCGCCATCAGGCCCGGCATTTCCGTTTCGGCGATGGCGATCTCTTTGTTGCCGAAGGGGGCGAGCGAGATGTCGCGGACGATATAATCGGTCATGGGGGGCGGCTCCTTGAGCGCGGCAGGGTTCGAAGATTGCGCGCGCCTATAGCCCGCAAAGGCCGTTAGAGCAACAATCGTATAAGGATGTCTTTATATGATGGGCTAGACTTTCGGCCGGCGCGCCGCCCGGGCGGCGAGTTGGCGCCAATAGGTCAGGGCGAGATAGGCGACGCTCGACGTCAGACACGACAGAGCGACGCCGCCGAGAAACGGCGCGCCGATCAGGAACCAGGAAGCACAGACGATTGGCGGACCGGCCAGCGCCAAAGCCCACGGAAATCTGTCGATCCACTTCGCGGCGAAAAAGATCACAGCTGCCAGCGTGACCAACCAGGGCACGGACAGAATGCCGCCAAGCAGAAGTCCCAGCACCCCGCCCGCCAAGTCGAAGCCTGCGGTCGTGCCTATCGTACCGGCCGTGCCCATGATCCACAGACCGATTGCGTGAGCCACCAGCACACGCATGCCTATCCGGGTACGAGGACTGAACGGTTCCATGCGCCAAACCTAGAGCCAGAAACGGGTCCGCGCTACGCGGCGCACCGCCAAGACTGATCGCGCTGGGAGCCTACTGCGGCGTCTGAGGCCGGACGCCCTGGGTCTGCGGCACATAGAGGCCCGTGACCGCCCGCGTGATGAAGCCGCCGGCCTGGTTGCGGGGGCCGAAGCGTTCGCAGGGGTCGGGCGTGGCGATGTCGCGGACCTTGCGATCCTTGGGCGCGAAGCTGTCCCCAACCTGGTCTCCGAACAGTTCGGCGAACTGCAGGGCGTCGCCGACGCGCGACAGGGACGGCGTGTCCATGCCCACGACATTGGCCGAGCGCGCCCAGGCCAGGGCGGCGACCTGGGTCCCACCCACGGCGATCAACTCGGCCTCGGCGGCCAAGGTCCCGGTCGTGCCGGGGGCGCGCACCCCGATCGGGCCGGGGATGAAGAAGTTCGCGACAGCGGCGGCGCCGGAGGCCGTCGGCTCGGTCGGGACGATCCGCGTCACGGCGGCGCGAATGCGGGCCGCGTCGGCGGTCGGCTCCGGCACGACGGTGAACCGCTCGCTGACCTCGTAGCAGACCTGACGATCCACCTCGCCCAGCACCATGGCGACATCGGCCGGAGCGATGCCGTCAGCCGCGCCGGCGGTCAGGACCGAGGGTTCGATGAAGACCCGCTCGATGGCTTCAGCCGCCGTGTCGTCGCGGCGATCGCGAACCGACACGCGCAGGGTCCCCTCCTTGCTCTGAAGCCCGTCGTAGCTCTGAAGGAAGCCGGCATTGGCGGCGGGCGCCGTCTGGCAGGCCGCGAGGGCGAGCGCGCTCACGAGGAGAACGGGGGCGGCGCGAACGAGGCGATGGGTCATGAGGAGGTGTCCGAAGAGAGTTGGCGGCTTAACACCACAGGGATCGAAAGGATCATCGCCATGGTGTCACAGCGTTCGAAGCCGACGGCGCGGTCTGCGCCCATTACCGAGACGGGCTGCAGAAGTTGGCGGCGTCAGCTGTCGACGTGCCCCGAAGATTGCAGTTCACCATGGCTCGATTTCAACAGCGTTTACGCTTCACGCCGCCGCCTGCTCGGCCTTCCGGATCGCGCTTGCCCGGACCTTCTCGCTCTCGGACTTCAGTTGGCCGCAGGCGGCGAGGATGTCGCGGCCGCGCGGGGTGCGGATGGGCGAGGCGTAGCCGGCCTTGTTCAGGATGGCGGCGAAGCGTTCGATCGTCTTCCAGTCCGAGCACTCGTAGTCCGTGCCGGGCCAAGGGTTGAACGGGATCAGGTTGACCTTGGCGGGGATGCCCTCGATCAGCTTCAGCAGGGCGCGAGCCTCGTCGGGGGAGTCGTTGACGCCCTTGAGCATCACATATTCGAACGTGACGCGGCGGGCGTTGGAGATGCCCGGATAGGCGCGGATGCCGTCCATCAGAGCTTCGAGATTGTACTTCTTGTTCAGCGGCACCAGGACGTCGCGCAGTTCGTCGTTGGTGGCGTGCAGGCTGATCGCCAGCATGGCCTGGGTGCGCGTGCCCAAGGCATCGAGCTGGGGCACGACGCCCGAAGTCGAGACCGTGATCCGGCGGCGCGACAGGGCGATGCCCTCGTTGTCACTGATGATGTCGATCGCGTCGGAGACGTGGTCGAGATTGTACAACGGCTCGCCCATGCCCATGAAGACGATGTTCGACAGGCGGCGGTCTTCCTTGGGCGACGGCCATTCGTTCAGATCGTCGCGGGCGACCTGGACCTGGGCCACGATCTCGGCGGCGGTCAGGTTGCGGACCAGCTTCTGGGTGCCCGTGTGGCAGAAGGTGCAGTTGAGCGTACAGCCGACCTGGGACGAGACGCACAGGGCGCCGGCGCGACCCACGTCGGGAATATAGACAGTCTCGATCTCGATGCCCGGCGCGGTGCGGATCAGCCATTTGCGCGTGCCGTCATTCGACACCTGACGCTCGACGATCTCGGGACGGGCCAGGGTGAAGGCGGCGGCCATGGCCTCCTGGGCCGAGCGGGCGATGTTGGTCATCGCCGCGAAGTCGGTGACGCCGTAGTGGTGGATCCAGCTCCAGACCTGGGACGCGCGCATCTTGGCCTTTTCGGGCGTGCAGATGTCGGCGTCGATCAGCGCCTGACGCAGACCGCTGCGCGTCAGACCGGACAGGTTGACGGGGGCCGGGGCGGCCGGTGCGGAGGTGCGCGACAGGTCGAGCGTAATGCTCACGGGCGATGATCCTGAGTGGAGGGAGGCCGCCCGCATAGCACGGATCGGGGCGGATTTTAAGGCGGGGCCGCCCTCCCCTTTCAGGAAGGAAGGACGGGTCAGAAGAACAGCGGGTTCTCTTTTTCCGGCGGCGGGGCCGGCTCGGGCCGCTGGTCGGGTGGATCGTCGCGACGCGGGCGCTCGGCGGGCGCGGGAGCCGGGTCGCGGCGTGGCTGTTCGACCGGTGCGGCGGGGTCGTAAGGGTCGCCCTGGCTGAGATCGACGCCGCCCGGCAGGACGGTGGAGTCGCCATACGGATCCTCGACGTCGCCGATCAGGTCGCTGACCGGATCGGGCGCGATCCAGCCTTCGGGCATCGGCGGGCCGTTGGGGATGGGCTGGACGTTCAGGCGCGGCAGGGCCGCCTCCATGAAGCCCTTCCAGATGGCCGCCGGGGCCGCGCCGCCGGTGACGCCACGCATGGCGGTGTTGTCGTCCTTGCCGACCCAGACGGCAGTGACGAAGCCGCCGGTGTAGCCGACGAACCAGGCGTCCTTGTAGTCCGAGGTCGTGCCCGTCTTGCCCGCGATGTCGCGGCCGGAGATGGCGGCGGCGCGCGCCGTGCCACCCGTGACCACGCCGCGCAGCATCTGGTTCATGTAGTAGAGCGACGGGTTGTTGATGGCCTGACCCGAGGCGGCGTCACGGGCACCGCGCTGGTAGATGACCCGGCCCTGGGGCGTGCGGATGCGGCTGATGCCATAGGCCTCGACCCGGCGTCCGCCGTTGGCGAAGGCGTCATAGGCCGTGGCCATGTCGATCGGCGACACCTCGACGGCGCCGAGCGCCATGGCGGGCTCGAGACCGATGCGCGAACTGATGCCGAGGCGGCGAGCGGCGCGGGCGACGCTGTCGCGACCGATCTGATCGGCGACATAGGCGGCGACCGTATTGGTCGACTGGGCCACGGCGTTGGCCAGGGTCATGTTGCCGGCGAAGGTGCCGGAGTAGTTGCGCGGGCTCCAGTTGCCGATGCGGACCGGCTCGTCGACCACCGGGGTCTCGGGGGTGTAGCCGGCCTCCATGGCCGCCAGATAGACGAAGGGCTTGAAGGCCGAACCGGCCTGACGGCGGGCGTCCACGGCGCGGTTGAACTGGCTGTCGGCATAGGAGGCGCCGCCGATCATGGCGCGCACTCGGCCGTCGCCGTCCAGGGCGACCAGAGCGGCCTGCTCCACCCCACGTCCGCCGTCGCGATCGAGGATGCGGCGGACGTTGCGTTCGGCGGCGGTCTGAAGCGTCAGGTCCAGGGTGGTCTCGACGATCATGTCCTCGGACGGTTCGCCGACCAGGCCGCGGATCTCCTTGTCCAGCCAGTCGATGAAATACTGGGCGTGCTGGGTGGCCAGGGTGCGCGAGACGCGGACCGGCTCGAGCACCGCAGCGGCACGTTGTTCGGCGGTGATGACGCCGGATTCTTCCATCTCGTCCAGCACCACCGTGGCGCGGGTCGCGGCGCGGGAGCTTTCCGATACCGGCGAATAGCGCGACGGCGCCTTCAACAGACCGGCCAGAAGCGCGGCCTCGCCGACGGTCAGGTCCTTGGCGGACTTGTCGAAATAGCGTTGCGACGCCGCCTCGATGCCATAGGCGCCGGCGCCGAAATAGACGCGGTTCAGATAGAGGGCGAGGATCTCTTCCTTGGAGAACTTCATCTCCAGCCAGACGGCCAGCATCAGCTCCTGCACCTTGCGGCGCATGTTCTGGTCAGGGGTCAGGAACAGGTTCTTGGCCAGCTGCTGGGTCAGGGTCGAGCCGCCCTGGACGATGCGGCCGGCGCGCATGTTGGCGGCCATGGCGCGGGTCATGCCGATCGGGTCGAAGCCCGGGTGCCAATAGAACCGCTGGTCCTCGATGGCGATGAAGGCGGCCGGCACATAGTCCGGCAGGGCGGCCAGGTCGGCGGGCGGCGCCTGTTGCGAACCCCGCGTGGCGATCAGGGCGCCGTTGCGGTCGAGGTAGGTGATCGAGGGCTGGCGATCGATATCGTAGAGGGCCGAGGTGTCGGGCAGGCCGCGCGCGAAGACGGCGAAGAAGACGACAAGGAAGATCAGGCCCCAGACGGCCAGAACCGAACCCCAATACAAGGCTTTCTGCAACCCGGTGCGCGCGGGTTTCGCAGCGCCACCACCCCTGTTTCCGTAACCCGGACCGGCCATCGACATCCTCAGAAGCTCAGGCCTTCATGGCCCTGCGTCGCCTGTTATCTAGAACGCCCCACCAAACGCATTTGTGGTGAACGGCACGTGAAGACTTCACGTCAGCGTGATGCGGCTTTCCGCCGAAACGATGGCGCGGGGGTTAACGCTCGTCCATCCGATGGGCGAGCCAGACTGATCCATCGTTGGCCCAGACACCCGTTTCAACGACAAACCCCTGGGAGGTGAGCAGGCTCTCATACTCCTGGGGTCCGAGGCTGCCGTGATAGAGCGGCTCTCCGCGCCAAGCGCCCACGACGACATCCTCGCGCGGGCCGGAAGAGAAGATGATCGTCGCGCGCGGGGCCGCATGGGCCAGGAGGCGCGGCAGGGCGATGCGCTGATCGTCGGGCGAGAGATGAAACAGGCTGTGCCAGGCGAGGATCCCGGCGAAGGTTTCTCCGAGGTCGAGCGTGCGCATGTCAGCCTGGAGAAACCGCCCCCCGGGCAGGTCGCCCGAGGCGTGGGCGATCAGACTGGCGGCCGAGTCCACGCCGGTGACGCGCAAGCCTCGCCCGATCAGGGCCGCCGCCATGGGGCGGCCCGAGCCGCAGCCGACGTCAAGGACCGCGTCGCCGGGCCGTAGGCGGGCGGTGAACTGGTCGAGCCAGGTCCGGTCGGCCTCGGTCAGGGTCTGGCCGCGATCGGCGACCCAGTCCGCCGCCCGCCGGTCGTAGAGATCGACGATGTCTGCGGCGTCCCCGGCGTCGCTCATTCAGCCAGGAAGGCGTCCAGATCGGCGTAGAAGGTCGCCGGTTGGTCCAGCATGATGAAGTGGGCGCTGTCGTCGATCCGCTTCAGCTCGACGTTCGGCAGACCGGCGAAGGAGGCACGATAGATCATGTCGGTGATCTCGTTGGTCATCCGGGCGTCGTTGAACTTGACGTAGAGCACCTCGGTCGGAGCCGTGATCTTCGGCAGTTCGGGGCGCAGGTCGGTCAGGATCAGTTCGCGGAACGAGCGGGACGAAACGCCCTGGTCGCTGGTCGCCGTGTCTTCCAGCGGGCCTGCGCGCAGGGATTCGGTGTTGATCATGCCGGTGACGGAGGCGGCTGCGCGGGCCTGATAGTCAGCCGGGGCGGCCGTCGCCATGCCCTGATAGACCTGCTCGGCGACGGGAGCGACGCTCTCTGCCGTGGTGCCCGAAGGGCCGAACATCGCGCCCATGAAGGGCACCATATCCACGACCATCAGCCGACCGACGGCCTCGGGATGACGGGCCGCCAGCATCATGCCGATCGTGCCGCCCATGGAGTGGCCGACGACGGCGGGCTTGTCGAGATTGTTCTCGGCGATGTAGCGAGCGATTTCCTCGGCCACGGGCGCGGCGACCGGGCCGTCCGCATTGCCCTCGACCGGAGCCCCGGCGAAGCCCTGGATGTGGATGCGGTGAACGCGCCAGCCGGCACCGAGGTGATCGACCGTGCCCTGCCAGATTTCCGGCGACGAGCTGAGACCGGGGATCAGGATGATGTCGCGGACCCCTGGACCCGCCTCGCCATCGACGCGGACGTGCAGCCTGTCCGAGGCGAAGTCGGCGTGTTGGTGGCCGTGGCCCTCCGCATGGGCCGAATGGCCGTCCTGGGCGCTCGCTGCGCCGACGAAGGCGAAGTTGGCCATCAGGCCGAGGGCGGCGATCACGCCGGTCAGGATCTGGCTGTTCACGGTGTTTCCTCGTCTCAGGTGGCGGGCCGGACGATACGCCGGCCTTCTGTCCATAGTGGCACAGCTTGGGTCATGGGATGCAGGACGCAAGCGCGGGACTTGAATTTCATCGAACCATGACGAACCGAGGGCGAGCCTCTATCATCGGATCATGAGCTCCGCAGACAGCCCCGCCCCCGACCTCGGTACCAAGGTTCCCGAAGCGAAAGCCCCGCCCGCCGCCTTCGGCAAGGGGTTTGTGCTCGACACCTGGTATTTCGCCGCACTGTCGCGCGACGTCGCCGAGGCCTCGCTGAAGCGCTACGAGCTGCTGGGCGAGCCAGTCCTGATCGGGCGTCGTCGTGACGGCCAGGTCTATGCGATGCGCGACATCTGTCCGCACCGTGCCGCGCCCCTGTCGGCCGGCCGGCTGGTGCAGAAGCCCGGCGAGCCCGAGACGGTTGAATGCCCCTATCACGGCTGGCGCTTCCGCACCGATGGGGTCTGCGCCGCCATTCCGTCCCTGGTCGACGAGCAGCCGTTCGAGACCGAGCGGGTCAGGGTCCGCTCCTATACTGTGGTCGAGAGCCAGGGGATGGTGTTCGTCTTCCTGCGCTCCGACCCGCGCTCCGATGCCGAGCCCGATCATCCGCCGCCGAGCTTCCCCGGCGTGGTCGGGGGGGATGCGAAACTGGTCGAGTGGATGGATTTCGACAGCCATATCGACCACGCGGTCGTCGGGTTGATGGATCCCGCCCACGGACCCTACGTCCATCAGCAATGGTGGTGGCGCTCGGAATATTCGATGCATGAGAAGTCCAAGGCCTTCGAGCCGCGGGAACTGGGCTTCGCCATGGTGCGGCATGCGCCGTCGTCGAACTCTCGCGCCTACAAGATTCTGGGCGGCGCGCCGGCGACGGAGATCACGTTCCGCCTCCCCGGCTATCGCTGGGAGCATATCGAGGTGGGCGCGAAACAGGTTCTGGCCCTGACCTGCCTGACGCCGATCACCGAGACCAAGACCCGCATCACCCAGATCTTCTGGTCCGACCACTGGGTGTTCGGGATCGCCAAGCCCTTCCTGCGGATGGGGGTCGTCGCCTTCCTGAAGCAGGACGGCGGGATGGTGAACCTGCAGAACGAGGGGCTGCGCTACGACCCCGCCCTGATCTGGATCGACGACGCCGACAAGCAGGCGAAATGGTACCAGCAGCTGAAGCGCGAATGGCAGAAAAGCCGCGCTGAACAGCGCGGCTTCTCCAATCCGGTCAAGCCGGCCGTCCTGAAGTGGAAGAGCTGAAGGCTCTTCCGAAGTCGATTACTTCGCGCTGACGCCGGCCAGCAGGGTGTCGACCTGGCGACCGATGTGGTCGGCCAGCTGATCCACGGTCCAGCCATCGTAGGCGGCGCGGCGGTAGTTCGACAGATAGGCGTCCCAGGTCAGCTCGGTCAGCAGGGCGATGTCGGCATCCTGCTTGATCTCCCCGGCGCCGATGCCCGAGCGCAGGATGTCGGAGATGACGTCGGTCAGGCCCTGCGTCGCGGCGCGCTGGCGCGTCTCGGCGGCGACGGGCTGGAACCACGACCGGGCGACGATGGCCTGGAACAGCGGCAGCTGATCGATCGAGCCGTGGTAGCCGGCGGTCAGGGCGTTCACCAGGCGATCACGCGTCGAGCCGTCGCCGGCGCCGTTCAGCATGACCTCGGCCAGCCCGGCCATGTCCTCGGTCAGGACGGCTTCGAACAGCTCGGCCTTGTCCTGGAAGTTGGCGAAGACGGCGCCCGTCGACATGCCCGCGCCCTTGGCGATGTCGCGGATGGTGGCGGGCTCATAGCCTCGCTCGGCGAACAGACCGCGAGCGGCGTCGAGCACCTTCTGACGGGTCCGGACCTTGGCGGCCTGACGGCGGTTCAGGCGGGGTTGCGTATCGGAGGCGGGGCTGACGGTCGACGCGGACTCACGCATGAACACGGATACTCTGTAGCTGACGCTTCGCGGCGGGGGATCCGCGAAACAGATGGACAGAAGGGCCTTAAGGCTGGATCGCGATCGCGGATAAACTGACGCGAGCGAGCGACCCGTGGAACGCCGGGCCCCGGGGGAAGCGGGGCTTTCATCACGGAACGATGACCAAAATGGGTCGTGTTTCGGGTTAAGGTTTCAGGCTGGCCCGAAGCGCGCGGGTCGCCCGATTGCGTCGGTCCTTGGGGATCGCGGCCTGGAACATGGCGCGGTACTCATCGCGCCGCTCGTGGATGGAGGCCAGGACCAGCCCCATCGGCACGCCCAGATCGACCAGGGTGTTCTCGGCCAGTTGCAGGCTGGCCTCGGTCGTCTCGGGCACGGCGTCGGTGACGCCCAGGCCATAGAGGCGTGCGGCGTGGCGGTCGTCGCGAGCACGGGCGATGACGATCAGGTCGTCGCGCTGGGCGCGGGCGGCGATGACGACCTCGTCCACCTTGGTCGGGGCATCCATGGTGACGACCAGGGCCTTGATGGTCGTGATTCCGCACAGGGACAGCATCTCGGCGCGGGCGGCGTCGCCGTAGGACACGTCGTAGCCGTCACGACGACCGGCCGCGACGGCGGTGGGGTCGGTGTCCACGGCGATGAAGG
Organism: Brevundimonas sp. FV1ye28; assembly: GCF_058681135.1. Lineage (NCBI taxonomy): Bacteria > Pseudomonadati > Pseudomonadota > Alphaproteobacteria > Caulobacterales > Caulobacteraceae > Brevundimonas > Brevundimonas sp. FV1ye28. The sequence goes on from NZ_CM178731.1 coordinate 2,309,400, forward strand.
TCTGGTCGTGCTCCTTCAGCATCTCGGCGACGAGCCGGCCGACGCGGCCGAAGCCGACGATCAGGACCGAGGCCTCGGCGCGGTCGGTCTCGGGCTGCAGGCCCAATGCGGGATCGTCCGCGACAGGTATGGCGGCCGCCCGCGCGCCTGCGATCCGCTGACCCAGCATCGCCATCAGGGGCACCGAGAACATGCTGAGGGTCGCCGAGACCAGCACCCCTTGCGTGAAGCCGGGCGAGGCGATCCCCTCGACCATGCCGGTATTGAGGATGACGAAGGCGAACTCGCCCGCAGGGCCCAGAACAAGCGCGGTCTCGATGGCCGACCGTGCGCTGAGGCCCCAGAGCCGCGCCAGGCCGAAGATGAGCCCCGCCTTGATCGCGGTGATCGCCAGGGCGAGACCGAACACGCCGGCGGGATTCGCCGCCACGGCGTCGAGATCCAGTCCGATGCCGACCCCCACGAAGAAGACCCCGAGAAGGAGGCCCTTGAAGGGTTCGATATTGATCTCGATCTCGCGGCGATATTCCGTCTCGGCCAGAAGGAGACCGGCGATCAGGGCCCCGAGGCTCATCGAAAGACCGGCCGCCTGGGCCGCGACGCCGGCCCCGACCACGATCAGCAGGCAGAGGGCGACGAACAGCTCCTGACTGCCGCCGGCGGACTTCGACCGGCTCTTGGCGACCGACCTGAACAGGGGCCGCAGCAGCAGCCTGCCGCCCACCACGAGCACAGCCAGGCCGATGGCGGCCGGGGCGAGGGTCAAGAGCGCCGGGCGCAGGGCCTCGGGACGAAGGTCGCCGTTCGACTGGGCGAGCGTGGCCAGGACGGTCACGGTGATCAGGATCGGAGCGACGGCCAGATCCTGGGCGAGAAGGGCGGCGAAGGTGGATCGCCCGACGGCGCCCTTCATGCGGCCGCGTTCGGCCATGACGGGCAGGACCACGGCGGTCGAGGACAGCGCAAGCCCCATTCCCAGCACCGCCGCGCTGACCAGGGACTGACCCATCACCATGAAGGCCGCGGCCAGCACGGCCGTACAGACGGCGACCTGCATCATGCCGAAGCCGAAGACGAGCCGGCGCATGGCCTTCAGCCTTTCCCACGACAGCTCCAGCCCGATCATGAACAGGAGGAAGGCGACGCCCAGTTCTGAAAGCTGAGCCAGCTGGTCGGCATCGCTTATGGTCAGCCAGGCGAGCCAGGGGATCACATCGGCGAACCGGCCGAGCCCATCCGGCCCCAGCAGCACCCCGGCGGCGAGGAAGCCCAGGACGGGACTGATCTTCCAGCGATTGAACAGGGGCACGACCACGCCGGCCGCCGCCAGGAAGACCACCAGATCCTTGTAGTCGCCGCCGCCGTGTCCGCCCGCCATTCGATCTCCTTGTGGGATGATCGTCACCTTAAAGGCTCCGCTTGGCGAGACGCGCGCTGCGATTCATGAACTTTTTTTAAGGCGACAGCCCCGGGACCGGGCGTAGGGTCCGCGCCGAGTCCGCGTGAGACGCGCGGCGACGTCCGAACCTCAGGAAATTCCCCCTCATGAAGTCTCTGCTTATCGGCGCCGCCACGGCCGCGCTCCTTCTGCCCGCCGCCGCCTTCGCCCAGGATCACGACCACGGCTGCATCGACGAGGCCTGCACGATCCAGTCGATCTTCCAGGACGGCGACGCGCCCTTCACCGGCTATCGGGGCGTGGAGACGCCGCACTACGGGACCTGGGGCTTCGACACCACGGGCATGGACCGCTCGGTCCTGCCCGGCGACAACTTCAACCGCTTCGCCAACGGCGCGGCCCTGGACCGGACGGTGATCCCGGGTGACCGTTCGAGCTACGGCATCTCCTTCGGCCTGCTGCGCGAGCTGTCCGACAACCGCGTCAAGGCGATGATCGACACCCTGGCCGCCCGCAGCGACCTGCAGGCCGGCTCGGACGAGCAGAAGATCGCCGACGCCTACCGCTCCTACATGGACACCGCCCGGATCGAGGCGCTCGAAGCCCAGCCGCTGCAGCCCTATCTGACCGCCATCCGCGCCGCCGACAGCCACGAGGCGATGGCCGCCTATATGGGCCAGACCATCGGCGGCTTGGGCGGATCCTTCTTCGGCACCGGCATCACGACCGACCAAAAGAACCCCGACCGCTACGTCGTCTCGACCAGCCAGTCGGGTCTCGGCCTGCCCAATCGCGACTATTACCTGTCGCCGCTCTTCGCCGAGAAGAAGGCCAAGTATCAGGCCTATGTCGCCCAGATGCTGGAGATGATCGGCTGGGACGATCCGGTCGGAAACGCCGCCGCCATCGTGGCCATGGAAGACAAGATCGCCCAGGCCCACTGGACCCCGGCCGAGAGCCGCGACCGCGACCGGACCTATAACGAATACACGATCCAGCGCCTGGCCGCCGACGCGCCGGGCTTCGACTGGGCCGGCTATTTCGGCGCGGCGCGTCTGGGCGACATTCCCCGCCTGATCGTGCGCCAGAACACGGCCCTGCCGAAGATCGCCGCCATCTATGCCGAGACCCCCGTCTCGACGCTTCAGGCCTGGCAGGCGTTCCGCACCACAGACGGCGCCGCGTCGCGCCTGTCGCAGCGTTTCTCGGACGCCCAGTGGGAGTTCCGGTCGCGTGAGCTGTCCGGCGCCCTGGAACAGCGCAGCCGCGACAAGCGGGGCATCAGCTTCGCCGACGGTGCCCTGGGCGAGGCGGTCGGTCGCCAGTATGTCGCCGAGTATTTCCCGGCCGAATCCAAGGCCCAGATGGAGCAGCTGGTCGCCAACCTGCGCACCGCGCTGTCGCACCGCATCGAGACCTATACCTGGATGAGCGCCGAGACGAAGGCGGCGGCCCAGGCCAAGCTGGCCAAGTTCACCGTCAAGATCGCCTATCCCGACCGCTGGCGCGACTATTCGGACCTGGACATCCGCGCCGACGACCTGTTCGGCAACGGCGAGCGGGCTGCGAAATTCCGCTGGGAATACGACCTGGCCCGCCTGAACGCGCCGGTCGACAAGACCGAGTGGGGCATGACGCCCCAGACGGTGAACGCCTATTACAACTCGACCAACAACGAGATCGTCTTCCCGGCAGCCATCCTGCAGCCGCCCTTCTTCGATCCCGAGGCCGATCCGGCGATCAACTACGGCGGCATCGGCGCGGTGATCGGTCACGAGATCGGTCACGGCTTCGACGACCAGGGCCGGAAGTCCGACGGCGACGGCGTGCTGCGCGACTGGTGGACCCCCGCCGACGCGACCGCCTTCAACGCCCTGACCACCCGTCTGGGGGCCCAGTACGGCGCCTATGAGCCGATCGAAGGCCACTTCATCAACCCCGGCCTGACCATGGGCGAGAACATCGGCGACGCCTCTGGCGTGGCCGTGGGTCTGGAGGCCTATCACCTGTCGCTGAACGGAGCCGAGGCTCCGGTTCTGGACGGCTTCACCGGCGACCAGCGCTTCTTCCTCGGCTGGGCCCAGGTCTGGCAGGCGAAGTATCGTGACGACGCCCTGAAGAACCAGATCGCCACGGACAGCCACTCGCCGTCCGAGTTCCGGGTCATCGGTCCCCTGCGCAACGTCGACGCCTGGTATTCGGCTTTCGATGTCCAGCCCGGCACCCACTACTACCTGACGCCGGAAGAACGGGTCCGCATCTGGTAGTCGGCGCGCAGCGTCTGAAATGAGGAAGGCCGGGGCGGATCGCTCCGGCCTTTTTCGCATGGATCGAGCGGGGACGTCTCCCTCCCACTTGGGGGTCGACGAAGGATCGCATGCGATCCGAGGAGGTGGTCGCGTAGCGACCGGGTGGGGGCGGCGGGGTGATGCGGATGCGGGCCTGGGGGGATTTTGCCTTGCCGTCCCCACCCGACCTCGCTTCGCTCGGCCACCCTCCCCCGCGGGGGAGGGAGAAGACTGGGCACGCCTCATCGTCCTTCCGCTGCGAACGGGTGTGGGGAAGTCGACGGAGCCTGGGCGTTCGCCCGGAACCGAGGTGGCCCCCTGCTTTCGCGTTACGGGGACCGATTGATTGTGTTTTCGGCTCGCGCCGAGGCTCCGTCCCCGACCGGGTCCGCGAGCGTCGCCCAGCGGGTTTACGGATACCCCGGGGGGGCCTGCATCCCCGCCTCGGCGAAGACCGGCCACGAATCCCGGGTCCTTTGGACCCTTAGGCGATAGGCCCGCGACGGGCGGCAGGCTCAGGCCCGCCGGGCTCAGAGGTTTCACGCCCCCCGGACAATCCCGCTACGATCGGTCCCGCCGCACGTCCGGGTCCTGGGCCCAGGACGCCTTCCCCGACGACGGGATGGCTCCCATCATAAGGGATGTTCGAGGGGGCGCCGGTTCGGAGGGGTCTTAAAAGTTCGGGGTGTTGGAATCGTTGGAGGATTTGGACGATCCTTGGGCAAACTTGGACGTCTTTATCCGTGCACCCCGGCGAAGGCCGGGGTCCAGATCAAGCGCCCAGGCGGCCGGAATGGGGCGTCGGCGTGCTGCTTGGACCCTTGGTGACCTCCATCTGGACCCCGGCCTTCGCCGGGGTGCACGGTGAGGGAGAGCGGGTGCGACCCCTCACCCGCCCGCGCCAGGACGACGGCTGCGCCGCCGTGCGCGGCCTCCCCTCCTCGGGTCGCATGCGACCCTTCGTCGACCTGCAAGTGCTAGAGGGGCCTAGGTTCCAGACGTGAAAAAGCCCGCTGCGGGGGATACATCGCAGCGGGCTTTCACGCTCTCTAAGGAGCGGACGTTTCCTCCCCGAAACGCCTACGATCAGCGGCTGCGCCTTGTCAGCGCCGCGCCGTTCGAGTGAGACCAAATGACGCCTCGGGCCGGTCCAAGTCAATCAAACCACAAGCGAAAATAGCCGGTTTCCTGACTGAACATCGATAACTCATTCGTGAGCCGCTCAAGTTCTCGATGAAGCTTCGATAATGGCGCGAATGGTTCGCACCAGATCGCCGCGCGCCACTGCCTGCTGGCCGGGACGCTCGGCCTTCCAGGCCTCGTTGTCGGCGACGCCCGCCGCGGCGACGCGACCGGCGTCGAGATCCTTGATCGTGACCTGACCGGCGGCGATCTCGTCACCGCCCAGCATGACGGCGGCAGGGGCGTTGCGGCGGTCGGCGTATTTCATCTGGGCCTTCATGCCGGCCCGGCCGAGATAGAGTTCGGCGGCGATCCCGGCGGCGCGCAGTTCCGACACGGCGTCGAGATAGTGCTGCATGTCGTCCTGGGAGAAGACGATCACGACCGCCGGGCCGCGCGCGACCTCGCCCGCCCGGCCGGCCGCCCGCAGGGCCGAGGCCAGACGCGAGACGCCGAACGAGAAGCCGGTCGCCGGGGTCGACTGGCCCGTGAAGCGCGCCACCAGATCGTCATAGCGCCCGCCGCCGCCGATCGAGCCGAACCGGACCGGGCGGCCCCTGTCGTCGGTGGTGTCGAGCAGCAGCTCGGCCTCGAAGACGGCGCCGGTGTAGTATTCGAGCCCACGCACGATGGTCGGGTCGAAGCGGACCGTCGCCTGGTCCACCCGCATGGCGGTCAGGGCGCGGTCGATGCCGGCCAGTTCTTCCAGCGCCGCCTCGCCCGCCGCGCCCAGGCTGCCCGACCGGGCGATGGCGTCCAGGGTCTCGGCGCGCGTGCCCTGGGAGGCCGAGCCGAGGAAGGCCTCGATGGTCGCAGCGACGCCGAGCGGCAGATCAGCGCCCTTGGTATAGTCGCCGCTGTCGTCCAGACGGCCCTCGCCCAGGAGGGCGGCGACGCCCTCCCAGCCCAGGCGGTCGAACTTGTCGATGGCGCGAAGGGCGGTCAGGCGCTGGATCGGATCGGTGATACCGCCGGCCTCGAACAGGCCGTCGAAGAGCTTGCGGTTGGAGACGCGGACCACGGCCTGACCCTCCGCCAGCCCCGCCGCCTGCAGGCCCTCGCAGGCCATGGCGATGATCTCGGCGTCGGCCTCGGGACGGTCCGAGCCGACGGTGTCGGCGTCGCACTGGACGAACTCGCGGAAGCGGCCGGGGCCAGGCTTTTCGTTTCTCCACACCGGACCGAAGGCGTAGCGGCGATAGGGTTTGGGCAGGGTCTCCCAGTTCTGGGCCGCGAACCGGGCCAGAGGCGCGGTGTGGTCGTAGCGGAGCGCCATCCACTGTTCATCGTCATCCTGAAGCGCGAAGACGCCCTCGTTCGGACGGTCGGCATCGGGCAGGAATTTGCCGAGCGCGTCGGCGTATTCGAAGGCGCCCGTCTCAAGCGGCTCGAAGCCCCAACGCTCGTAGACCTCCGACACCTGGCGGACGATGCGGCGTTCCTGGGCGACCTCGGGGCCGCGGCGGTCGGCGAAGCCCCGGGGCGCGCGGGCTTCGGGGCGGATGGGGTCGGGCGTGTCGGTCATGCCGGGGCTTTTAGAGGGGCGAGGGGCGAGGGTCGAGGGGCGAGAAAAGCCCGTGCCGCACCGTCGCCTTCGTCCCTCGACCCTGGACCCTCGCCCCTATTTCCGGAGCGGCACCATCCGTCCGTAGGTCAGGCAGCGCCACACCCACTCGAACGGGCCCATGGAGAAGACCGACAGCCACAGCGGCGACCAGAGGATCTGGGCGACCCAGATGGCGCCGACCACCGCCCACATCTGGGCCGGGCCATGCTCGCCGAACCACATCGGACCCCAGGGCGCGTAGTAGAGGGTCATCATGATCAGGGTCTGGGTCAGGTAGTTGGTGAAGGCCATCCGCCCGACCGGCGCCAGCCAGGCGACCAGAGGTTTCAGCCCGAACCGGACCAGAAGGATCAGGACGGTGGCGTAGAAGAGGGTGATCAGGAAGGCGGAGCCTCCGGCGGCGGCGGCCAGGCCATTGGTCGGATCGGCCTCTCCGGCCATGACATCCTGCCAGCCCCAGACGGCCAGGGCGGCCAGAACGGCGCCTCCGGCCAGAAGGATCAGGCCATAGATCCACATCGGCGCGCGGCCATGCAGATAGCCGGACTTGAACAGGCCCAGGCCCAGCATCATCAGCGGCACGGTGACGGGGATGAGGAAGGGGCTGGCGAGAAGCTGGAAGGTCGCCCAGACCTTGAGATTCTCCATCAGGCCGCTGGGCCAGCCGATGCGATAGGCGGCGACGGCCTCGGCGATGGCTTGCGGCGTCGCGGCGGGACGACCGGCCTCCATCTGGGCGGCGATCTCGGGCGGAAGATTGGCCATGCCCCAGCCGGCGACGGAGGCGACGACGGCCCACAGCACCGTGACGGCACCGCCGGTCCACAGCAGGCGACGCGCGCTCCACGAACGCATCGTCATCATGATCAGGCCGCAGTAGGCATAGTGCAGCAGGATGTCGCCGTACCAGAGGAGCGCCCCGTGCAGCAGGCCGAACAGCCCCAGCCACAGCAGACGGCGCCACAGAAGCGCGCCCCGGCGGTCGTCGTCCTTATCGCCCCCGACCAGGAAGATCGACACGCCGAACAGCATGGAGAAGAGGGTGCGGAACTTGTCGTGGAAGAAGACGTCGACGACCCAGGTCCCGATCAGGTCGGCCGGGCCGGTCGCGCCGGGCGGCGGCGCCTCGGAGGCCATGACCTGAAAAGGCCAGGCGAAGGCGATGGCGTTGACGGCCAGGATGCCGAGGATCGCCCAGCCGCGCAGCATGTCGAGCTGGAAGATGCGATCGGCCGTGGCGGTGGGTGAAAGACCACCCGCGTTGGTGAGAGGCCGGGCCTCGAGTGCTGGCGTGGTCATGGCGCGCTTTCCCCCAAAAGCTGTCAGGGGAGCTTAGTCGAAAGACGCGGCAGGTAAACCGTCGAGAGGCTGCGTCAGCGGCCGAGAACGCCCAGCCGGTCCTTCACCTTCTCCGGCGCGCGCGCGAAGGCGATGAAGGCGGCGCAGAGCCCGGCCCAGAGGGCGTAGCTGACCCCCACCAGGATGGCGACCGGCAGGCCGGCGACGCCATAGATCAGAAGGGCGGTCTCGGTTGCGCCGATGCCTTGGAAGATGTCGCCGGACTGGACCCAGCCCCAGACCATCATGGCCAGGGCCAGAACGGTCTGGGCTGCGGCGGCGAGTAGGCCGCCGTAGAGCATGAAGCGCCAGACGACGCCCAGCCGCGAGCCGGGACGACCGCGACGATCCCGCTCGCGCCGGATGGCCCACAGACCTGTCGGCACGGCGATCAGGCCGATGGCCAGGACGGTCAGGCGCCAGTCGATCTCGCGGCCCGGCAGCCAGTTCTGGGGCGGCCAGATCAGCAGGGTCACGATCAGGGGCGGCCACAGGATGCCCGCGAGCGCCGCCAGCGGAATGGCCGCCCGCGTCTGGCGCCAGACGACGGGCGACTGTCCGGGCAGATCGGCGGGCGTGTCGAAGCGGGCCATCAGCGGGTCGGGACCGGGACGTCGCCCGAATAGTCGTAGAAGCCGCGCCCGGACTTGCGCCCCAGCCAGCCGGCCTCGACGTATTTCACCAGCAGAGGACAGGGGCGGTATTTCGAGTCCGCCAGGCCGTCGTACAGCACGTTCATGATGGCCAGGACCACGTCCAGCCCCATGAAATCGGCCAGTTCCAGCGGGCCCATCGGGTGGTTGGCGCCCAGCTTCAGCGCCTTGTCGATCGAGGCGACGTTCCCGACGCCCTCGTACAGGGTGTAGATCGCCTCGTTGATCATCGGCACCAGGATGCGGTTGACGATGAAGGCGGGGAAGTCCTCGGCATTGGTGGTGGTCTTGCCCAGGCTCTCGGCGAAGGCGACGGCGGTCTCGTAGGTCGAGGCCGAGGTGGCGATGCCGCGAATGATCTCGACCAGTTTCATCACCGGCGCCGGCTTCATGAAGTGCAGGCCGATGAACCGGTCCGGCCGGTCGGTCGACGAGGCCAGGCGGGTGATCGAGATGGAAGAGGTGTTGGAGGCCAGAAGCGTGTCGGCGCCCAGATGCGGGACCAGGTCGGCGAAGACCGCCTTCTTGACGGCCTCGTCCTCGACCGCCGCCTCGATGACCAGATCGGCCTTGGCCGCGTCGGCGAGACTTTCGACGCCGGAGATGTGGGCCAGGGCCGCATCGGCCTGGGCCGGGGTGATGGCCTCGCGCTCGACCTGGCGCGCCAGGGAGGCGCCGATGACCCCGAGGGCGATCGGCAGCCGCTCGGGCGCCACGTCGTACAGCCGCACCTGATACCCGCCCAGCGCCACGGCATGGGCGATGCCGACACCCATCTGGCCGGCACCGATCACGGCGACTGTTTTGATCGTGGAGGTCATGAAGTCGTGGTCAGCAACGGCGTCTCGCCCGGGCCGAGGCACCTTAAGAGCGTCTGTCCGCCGCGCAAGGCTGGAATGTCGCAGTGCGGCACCCGGGCCACGCTGTTCGGTTACCCGAGAACCGCGATGATCGGTCCGGCGGCCATGTTGTTGAAGGCGATCCGCGCGAAGTTGAGCAGCAGCAGAACCACGATCGGCGAGATGTCGATGCCGCCCAGCGGCGGGATGATCCGGCGGAAGGGCTCCATCAGCGGCCGGGTCACGGCGTCCAGGAAGCTGGCCAGCTGGTTCACGAAGCGATTGCGGTGGTTGATCACATCGAAGGCGAACAGCCAGCTGAGGATCGCCGAGCCGATGATGAACCAGGTCATCAGGCTGATGATGGCATTGATGAGCCAGACGATCGCCACGCCCATGCGTGAACTCCTTCGCGAAATGAAAGCCGCTTCTAGCGGGCGGAACGGCGAAGGCCAAGGATTCCCGGCGCGGGCATGTGCGGCCCGTTGACACCGCCGCTTTCGGCCGCCTATGTCCGCGCTCGCCTGTCACCCGGCTGTCCTGGGTATACGGGGGGCCGTAGCTCAGTTGGTAGAGCGCGTCGTTCGCAATGACGAGGTCAGGGGTTCGACTCCCCTCGGCTCCACCATCCTGCTTCGCGCTGACGCGCTTCGCAGGACAGGTCCCTTTCATTGTCGGGATCGCAACAGGATGCCCTTCTGGTGACCGTCCCTGAAATCCGCGTCGCCGCCCTCTATCGGTTCGCGTCGGTGCAAGACCCAGCCGCGTTGCGCGACAGGCTGGAAGATCTGTGCGGCTCCGATGTGCGCGGAACCCTGCTGGTCGCGCACGAGGGGGTGAACGGCACGATCGCCGGGCCGGCCGAGGCGATCGCGCGGGTGATCGAGGGACTGACCGCCCTGCCCGGGTTCGCCGGGACCGAGGTCAAGTATTCCTCCGCCGAGCGGATGCCCTTCCATCGGCTGAAGGTGCGGGTGAAGCCGGAGATCGTGACCCTGGGCCTGCCCGACCTGGAGCCGGCGGCGAACGCGGGGACCTATGTGGCGGCCGAGGACTGGAATGCCCTGATCGCCGATCCGGACACGATCGTGATCGACACGCGCAACGATTATGAGGGCGAGGTCGGGGCCTTCAGGGGCGCCGTGCAGCCGAACACGCGGTCGTTCCGAGACTTCCCCGACTGGTTCCGGACCGAGGGGCGGGCCCTGCTCGACCGACCGAATCCGCCGAAGGTCGCCATGTACTGCACCGGCGGGATCCGCTGCGAGAAGTCGACGGCCTTCCTGAAGTCGGAAGGGGTGACGGACGTCTTCCATCTGCAGGGCGGCATCCTGCGGTATCTGGAGACGGTCCCGGAAGCAGAGAGCCTGTGGAAAGGCGAATGCTTCGTCTTCGATGAGCGGGTCGCGGTCGGGCATGGGCTGGCCGAGGGGACCCATACCTTGTGCCGGGGATGCCGTATGCCGGTCAGTCCGGAGGGGCGGACGTCGCCGCATTACGTCGAGGGCGTCTGTTGCGAGCGCTGCCACAAGGCGCGCACGAACGATCAGAAGGCAGGTGCCGTCGAACGGGATCGTCAGGTCAAGATCGCCGAAGACCGGGGTGTCGCCCATATCGGCGCGAAGCAGGGCGGGGCGGAACAGGCGGCTGCGTTGCCTCCTCGCAGGGGGCAACGTAACGTCGTGCGATGACCTCCAACTACGATCTCGCCATCAAGTTTCCCGATCCGAAGGCAGGTGCCATCGAAAGTCCGCAGACCACCGCTCTGAAGCGGGCGCACGACCTGCGGAAATTCGAGATCGAGAATTACTGGAAGCGGGCGACATACTTCTGGGCGTTCCAACTCGCGGCGTTCGTCGCGGCTGGCTGGGGTGCCTCGGCAAAGCCCGCCCTGGCTCCGATCTTCTTCCTGCTGCCCTGCGGGCTCGGGGTGGTATCGGGGTTCGCCGCGTGGCTGTCGGCATGGGGCTCGAAATTCTGGCAAGAAAACTGGGAATCTCATGTTGATGCCTTAGAGCAGGACCTTGAGGGACGGCTGACACAGGTCATCCTGTACAAGGGCCGCCGCCCTCCCTCGGTCAGTCGGGCGAACGAAGCCTTCCTGCTGGTCCTGACGGCGGCGTGGGTGATAGCGTTCGTCTTCATCGCGCTCGGCTTCGATGCCGATGATGTTCTGAATATCTTCAAGACGCGTTGGCTGGCGGGCATCGGCGCGATCATTGCGCTTGCCGCGGTGCTGGCCTTCATCGGGTGGCGGTCATGGCCAAGATTCAAGGGGCTGACCGCCGACGCTCAGGATGCTGAGCGGTGGACACGGACCTCGGGAAAGAATTCGGGCGGCGTCATCCTACTCCGCGACACGATATTCGCGCCGGCCGAGGACCTGACCGGGAAGCCCTAATTGTCCTCGTCGAACTTCCGGGCCACGAGGTCGTTGAGGGCGTCGATGGCCTCTTGGGCGTCGGAGCCTTCGGCGGTGATCTCGATCGCGCAGCCGTTGCCGGCGCCGAGCATCAGAAGGCCCATGATCGAGCGGGCGTCGACGGTGACCCCGTCGCGCGTGACGTGGATTTCGGCCTCGAAGCTGGAGGCCAGTTTCACGAACTTGGCCGAGGCCCGGGCGTGCAGGCCGCGGGTGTTGCAGATGTTCGCGGTCGCCTGAACGGTCGGCATAGTCTGACCCATCGAAGCTACTTCTCGCCCGCCAGGACCCAGGAGGCCACGGAGATGTATTTGCGGCCCGCGTCCTGGGCGTGGGCGACGCAGGTCTCAAGCGTTTCGCGCCCGCGCACGCTGGCCAGCTTGATCAGCATGGGCAGGTTGAGGCCGGCGATGACCTCGGCATGGGTCTGTTCCATGACCGAGATGGCCAGGTTGGAGGGGGTGCCGCCGAACATGTCGGTCAAAAGGATCACGCCCGAGCCGTCGTCGACGGCGGCGGCGGCGTCGACGATGTCGCGACGGCGGCGCTCCATGTCGTCCTCGGGGCCGATGCAGATGGCCGCGACGCCGCGCTGCGGGCCGACCACATGCTCCATGGCGGACAGGAATTCGGACGCGAGCCCCCCGTGGGTGACGATCACGAGGCCGATCATGCCGAGCCGTTCCTGGAAAGCGTCTGCAACGCGACTTATCCCCTATGCCGTGGATCGGAGGCCGCCGCCCCGGTCCAAGCGGGCCTAGATAGGCCAAACCGATGCGCGATTAAAGCCGGTCGATGGCGAGGCCCAGAACCACCGCCGCGGAGGCCGGCCGGATGTCCAGCGTCAGGTGCGGCAAGGGGACGCCGGCGACGGTCTCCCACCGGGGTTCCGGCAGGCGTTCGGCAGCCGTCTGGACGCAATCGACGACCAGGGCGATCCGAGTAGAGGGTCTGTATCCAACGGACAGGATGTCGAGGCCCCGCGCCTCGATCCGGCCGGCGATCTGATCGGGCGGGGCGGCGTAGACCGCGCCGTCGCACGCCCAGAGGTTGGCATAGTCATCGGCGACGAGCCGCCAGCCCGCGTCGATGAGGCGCAGCGCCAGGTCGCTCTTGCCCGCGCCGGACGGCCCGGACAGCAGGACGCCGCGCCAGCCGTCGCGGCCCCGCCGGGCGACTACGGTGCAGTGTCGAGGCTGTGTCATGGCGACCTAGGGCCTGCGACCGACGGCCGGCAGGGCCACTTCGAAGCGGGCGCCCTCGACCGCGCCGGAGGCGCCCAGACGGTTGGCGGCCGAGACCACCCCGCCATGCGCTTCCACGATCTGTCGCACGATCGACAGGCCGAGGCCGGAGTTGGAGCCGAAGGCCGCGCCGCGCGGACGCGAGGTGTAGAAGCGTTGGAACACCGTCTCCAGGTTCTCGGGCGGGATGCCGGGGCCGTCGTCCTCGACCACGATCCGCACCGGCAAGGCGTCCGTATCGTCGCGACGGACAGAGACCCGCACATCCCGGCCCGCCGGGCTGAAGGACCGGGCGTTGTCGATCAGGTTGCGGAACACCTGACCCAGGGGCCCGTCGCGGCCCATGACGCGGACGGGCCCTTCCTGTCGCAGGTCCAGTCTTACCGGGGCCTCGCCGGGCTTTCCGGTCGTCTCGTAGATGCCGACGATGTCGGTCAGGAGGATGGCGAGGTCGACGGGGCGCGGGCGGTCGCGCGACAACTCGGCATCCAGTCGCGAGGCGTTGGAGATGTCGGTGATCAGCCGGTCGAGACGCCGCACATCCTGTTGCAGGACGGCGGTCAGACGGTCGCGCTTGTCCTGGTCCTTGACCAGATCCAGGGTTTCCAGCGCCGAGCGGATGGAGGTCAGGGGGTTCTTGATCTCGTGCGAGACGTCGGCGGCGAACCGCTCGATGGCGTCCATCCGCGTCGACAGGGTGTCGGTCATGGATTCCAGCGATCGGGCCAGGTCGCCGATCTCGTCGCGGCGGTCCTCGAGGTCGGGCAGGGAGATGGCGCGCGCGCGCTGCAGACGCACCTGATCCGCCGCCGCCGACAGACGCATAACCGGCCGCGCCACGAACAGATGAAGCAGGAGGGACGCCAGCAGGTTCACCCCCAGGGCCACCAGGGCGAAGGGGATCAGGGCGCGGCGCTGGGCGTCCAGGATCTCGTCGACGTCGTTGGCCTCCAGGGTCAGGACGCCGAGCACCTGCTGCACATGGCGAATGGGCAGGGAGACGGAGACGACGCGCTCGCCGTTCTCCGAGCGCCGGACGGTCGATTGAGGATCGCCCGCCAGGGCCGCAAGGATTTCGTCGCCCAGGGCGATGTTTGCGCTTTCGAGCGTGGCGGCGGCCTTTTCCGCTCCCTTGTCCGGCGGCGCCGGCGTGCCGGCCGGGTAGGCCGGCGGCAGGGGCTGACCCTCGATCGTGTCGGAGACGTCGAAACTGTCGACCAGCAGAACACCGTCACGGTCGAAGATGCGTGCACGCTGTCCGGCGGGCACGAACCGGTCGATCAGCACCTTGGCCGACTGATCGCGGTTGAGTTCGGGGACGGGCGTACCCCGGGTGTAGTCCTCGTCGGACAGCACCTTGGAGAGCAGTTCGGCCTGACCCAGCAGGCTTTCCTGACGCGCCTGGACGAGGCCCGTGCGCCACTCATTGAGCGCCAGGGCCCCGCCGAGCAGGATCAGAAGACTGATCAGATTCAGGACGAGGATCAGCCCGCCCAGCCGCGATCCGCCGAAGCGGATCAGACGGCGGCGCGGGGAGGCGTCCTCGGACGTCTCCGACGGTTCAGCTCTCGCGGTATCGATAACCGACGCCATACAGGGTCTCGATGGCGTCGAAGTCGTTGTCCACGACGCGGAACTTCTTGCGCATCCGCTTGACGTGGCTGTCGATGGTGCGGTCGTCGACATAGACCTGATCGTCGTAGGCGGCGTCCATCAGGTTGTCGCGGCTCTTCACGAAGCCGGGGCGCTGGGCCAGGGCCTGGAGCAGCAGAAACTCGGTCACGGTCAGCTTGACCGCCTTGCCGTCCCAAGTGCTCTCGTGGCGCGCCGGGTCCATGACCAGCTTGCCGCGACGGATGGCCTTGCCGCTGATTTCGGCCGAGGGCTCGGGCTCGCCGCCATCGCCGCCAGAGCGGCGCAGCAGGGCCTTGACCCGCTCGATCAGCAGGCGCTGCGAGAACGGCTTGTGGATATAGTCGTCGGCGCCGAGGTTGAAGCCGAGGATCTCGTCGATCTCCTCGTCCTTCGAAGTCAGCATGATGACCGGGATCTGGGAGGTCTGACGCAGGCGACGCAGCACCTCCATCCCGTCCATGCGGGGCATCTTCACGTCCAGGATGGCCAGGTCCGGCGGCGAGGCCTCCAGCGCCTCGAGGCCGGTGGCCCCGTCGTGGTACGCGACCACCTTGTGGCCGTGGCTCTCCAGAGCCAGCGACACGGAAGCGACGATGTTCTCGTCGTCATCCACCAGGGTGATATTGGCCAATAGAAGGTCTCCTCGTCTGATCCCTGACAGAAGTCGGGAGCGTCTGAACGCACGACAAGCGTAACCGTTCGCCCGCGATAGCGGTGACTTTACGGCCACAGTCGGGCCGTGACCAGATTTCGTTCGTGAAACCGGACCTTAAAGCCTCTGCCCTAGTCTGACGGCCAGACCGCAGAAAGCGAGCGCATGGCCGGCCCCGTCCACTACGAGCTTTATATCCGCAAGACCGCGCCCTCGCCGTGGACGCTGATGCTCGCGACCGAAGAGCGAAAACACGCCGTCGACAGCGCCGAAGAAATCCTGAAGGACAAGCGGGCCGTGGCCGTACGGGTCACCAAGGAGACGCTCGATCCCGACACGATGGAGTTCGCCAGCGCGACCATCCTGACGCGGGGCGCACCCGAACCGCCGAAGAAACGTCTGGTGTCCGACGAGGACAGACAGTCGAACTGCCTGGGCCCGCAGGACCTCTATACGCCCCACGCCCGCGAACTGATCGGGCGGGTGCTGGAGGACTGGCTGATGCGCCAGGGCGCGACCGCGTTCGAACTGCTGCACCGTCCCGACCTGGTCGAGAAGCTGGAAGCGTCGGGCGTCGAGCTGCAGCATGCCCTGCAGAAGGTCGCCATCCCCGAGAGCCAGGCCACGGGTCAGGCCTCCCACGACTTGATCCGCCACTATCAGAAGCTGGCCGGACAGGCGATGGAGCGGGTCATCTCCGCCGGTCGCAAGGGGACCTTCCCCGATCTCGCCAACCGGTCGCTGGCCGATGTCGCCCAGAGGCTGGCCGGAGCCGCCGACCGCGGCTTCGTGATGGGCGGCGTGGTGGCGGGCGCCCTGGCTGGACTTCGCGGCGCCCGGCCGCGCCTGGACCGTCTGATGGACCTGGCCGACCGCGCGCCCCCCGACGGCGGGCCGCGCGCCATGGTGATGGTCGCCATCGAACAGATTCTCTGCGAAATGCTCGCCTCGCGGACGAACCTGTCGGAGGTCCTCGGCCCGGCGCTGGATCAGGGCGGCAGCCTTGCCGCCGTGGTGCGGATGGTCGCCCCGCGCGAGATCGAGATGCTGATCCGCCACGACCCGCGCATGGCCCTGCTGATGCCGTCCGTCGATGGACCGGCGGCGCGTCTGGGCAAGCGACTGGAGGCGGGGGAGTTCCCGCTTCTGGCGGCTGCCCTGGCCAGGATGGTCCTGCGGGAGCTGATGGGGCAGCGCCGCCTGCGTCCTAATGATGCGCCGGGCGAGATCGATATCCTGCGCACCCTCGCCATGTCGCTGACGGCGACGGCTGGTCGATTGCTGACGCTGGAAGAGGTGCAGACCGCCTTCACCGAACGCTCCAAGAGTCTGATCACCGCCGACTTCGTCCAGGCCTATGTCGTGCCGTGCGAGACCGTGCTGTGCGAGGCCGAGCAGCTGACCCGCCTGTGCGAGAACGTCACCGGCAATGCGAACAAGCGCTCAGCCGCCCGCTGGCTGGCCGCCTGCGTCACCTCCCTCCGGTTCGAGAGCGAGATGCGGATCAGCACGGTGTCGGCGTCGAAGAAGCTGATGGTGCTGGCGACCCTGACCCGTTCGGTGAAGGCCTCCGCCCTGTCGGAGAACGATACGGATCAGATCATGGCCGCCATCGGCAATGTCGGGGGCGTGATCGAGGCCGAGGCCAAGCTGACCGCCAGCCTGGCACGCGCACCGGCGCCCGTACCGCAGAAGCTGACCGCCCTGCTCAGGCTCGCGGCCGGAGAGACGGCGCCCCTGGGTCCGGTCTCGGAACGCGCCAAGGCCGAGGCGATCAGGCTTTTCCGCGCGCCCGAAGCGAGGGCGGCGCTGAGCGCGGCGCCCGAGACCATCGCGCCGCTGAAGGGGCTGATGAAGGCGGCAGGGCTGGCGGCTTGACGTAGCGGGCTACCGCTCGCGACGCGGTCAGTCGAAGATGTCGAAGATACTGTCGCGCTTCTTCTTCTTGTAGCGGTAGTCGTCATCGTCGCGATAGCGCGGCTGCTCGCGATACTGCGGCTGTTGCGGGGCCTGACCCCAGGGGGCGCTCGGTTGCTGCGGCGGCGGGGCGTAGGCCTGAGGCGCCGGGGCGGCGTTGGCGGCTGCGCCCGCCATCAGCTTCTCGAGCTCGCCGCGATCCAGCCACACGCCGCGGCAGGTCGGGCACATGTCGAACTGGACGCCGTCGCGGTCCAGGGTCGTCATCTGGGCGTTGTCGTTTGGGCACATCAGAAGGGGCAAACGGGGTCTCCTCGCTCTAGGTCTGGGCGGCGGGTCTGGCTCCGAGATGGCGCCCCTGCGTCAACGCGCCAAGCGGGGCGGGGTGTCGCAGCCCCGCCCTCTCGTCTCCGATCAGTCTTCGGCCAGAACGATGACACGGTCTTCCGGCAGATAGTCCAGCGCTTCGGCCTTGTTCGGATTGACCACCACCCCGCCCATGTTGCGGCCATCGTCGTCGGCGGCCTCGCGCTTCCTGCGATAGCCGATGGCGGTCTCGCCGCGCTGACGAGCGGCCTCGGCAATGGTGTAGAAGGTCACCGGGCCGGACAGGTCCACATAGTCGCCGACGGGGCGCATGTAGATTTCCGAACCGTCCTCATCCAGCAGGTCGTCGAAGATGGAGGACAGGTATTCGTTCTCGGACGCCTGGGCCAGCATCAGGCTGACGAGCTTGTTGGACACCACGAAGTCGTCGGCGCGGGTGACCTCGGCCAGTTCGCGGTTCCGGATGTCGATCATCTCCGACACCACCGAGATATGGGTGCCGAGGCGTTCGGACAGTTTCCTCAGATGCAACAGGGTGATCAGCGTGCGGGTATCGGCGGACTGGGCCTCCATCGTGTCGGAATAGCCCAGCACCATGATCGAGTCGTAAGAGACCGGGTCCAGCGCCTCGATCGAGGCCGAGTGGCTGGTGTCGATCGTCTTGGACGTGACCTTCATATTGGTCGAACCCAGCGGCATGGCGGCGATCTCTTCCGCGAAGCCGGGAGTGTCGGCGGCTATGGTCAGGACCGAGCCCGGACGGACGTATTTCGACAGCTCATAGGCGATCATCGGACCGCGACGGTTCCAGCCGATGATCAGGGTGCGTTCGGCCTTGCGGCGCACGGCCTTGGGCTTGCGAATGGCCGAGGCGTCGGCAGCGTCATCGGCCAGGGGCGTCATTTTGATGGAGGCGTCGTCCTCGGCGATGATGATGGCGCGCGCGCCCTCGGGGATCACCGTATCCATCGGCGGGTTCATCTTCACCGTGCCGTCGGCATAGCGCAGGCCGATCAGGGCCGAATCCTCATAGCCCATGACGGCGTCGCCATAGGTCACGCCGACCAGTTCCTCGAGTTCGGTCGTGTAGATTTCGCAGCCGTCGAAATCGAGCAGCTCGGAATAGACGGCGGACAGGCCGGCCTGACGCGACGACTGGACCACGATGCGCGAGATCAGGTCGTCGGCGAGAACCAGCTGGACCTCGTCGCCGCCGACGATGCGGGCGACCTCGGCGTTCTTGGCGTCGCGGAGTTCGGCTGCGATCAGATAGCGCTCCTCGCGGCGCTTGGGATCGTTGGTCAGGGCGAGAACCGTCTTGATGACCTGGCTGTCGGGATCGTCCACGCCCTCCGGCGACACGACGATGATCGAGCGACAGGCCTGGGGGTTGACGATCGACAGGTCGAACAGGTCGGTCGGGTCGCCCGAGCGGCAGATGATCCGGGTGTTCTTGAGATCGGCGACCTTGTCGGCGATCTCGTCCTCCATCTCGACCTTGTCCTTGTTGGCCATGATGACGATGCGCGGATTCTTCCGGCTTTCGTTGGCGATGACCAGTTCGGAGATGATGTCGAAGATCGAGGCCGACCAGTTCAGGATGATGGTGTGGTCGGTCTCCAGAACGCGCGAGCGACCCTTCCTGGCCTCGTCGATCTTGGAGTCCAGACCCGCCGAGATGACAGAAATCAGGGCCGAGAAGACCAGGATGCCCATGGCCGTGACGAACAGGTTCAGGCCCCGGAAGGCCCAGCCCGCGTCGCCCGCGACCGTGCCGGCGTCGGTGGTCCGCATCAGCGACTGCCACAGGGCTTCGATGAAACTCCAGCCGCCGTCGGGACCCCAGCGCGTCAGGGACAGGATGGTCGCCGCGAACAGGATGGTGATCAGGGTCACCAGACCCAGCCAGCCGACCAGGGCCATGGCGCCGCCCGACATCGACTTGTCGAACCCGTACTTGAGCCGCTCGCCGAGACTGACCTCGCCGACTTGCTGGCCCTTGGTGGTGGTGGCCTTTGCGGCGCCCTTGGCGGCGTTGCGCGCGGCGTTTGCGCGAGTGAGCGATCCCATGAAGGTTTCGATATCCCCTGAATTCCCGTCGGTCCCCCTGACCAACGACTCCGCTCAATGCGACAATTTGTGCGTGAACGGTGTTCCGGCCACGCTTAGTGGGCTTTTCATGCCTTTGGAACCTGACGATTCCCGACTAGAAGGCAGGCCTTCCCTTTCG
This sequence comes from Brevundimonas sp. FV1ye28, assembly GCF_058681135.1. Lineage (NCBI taxonomy): Bacteria > Pseudomonadati > Pseudomonadota > Alphaproteobacteria > Caulobacterales > Caulobacteraceae > Brevundimonas > Brevundimonas sp. FV1ye28. The sequence continues at coordinate 2,329,093 of NZ_CM178731.1, forward strand.
CTGCCTGAGGTTTCTCATGCGCTATCTGCACACCATGGTCCGGGTCGCCGACCTGGACGCCTCGCTCCATTTCTGGACGACCCAGCTGGGTCTGGAAGAAGTGCGCCGCCTCGAGAACGAGAAAGGCCGGTTCACCCTGGTCTTCCTGGCCGCGCCCAAGGACAAGGACCGCTCGGCCGCCGAACGGTCGCCCGAGGTCGAACTGACCTACAACTGGGATCCCGAGGTCTATACCGGCGGGCGCAACTTCGGCCACCTCGCCTATCGCGTGGACGACATCTACGCGACCTGCCAGCACCTGATGGATAGCGGCGTGGTCATCAACCGCCCGCCCCGCGACGGCAACATGGCCTTCGTGAAATCGCCGGACGGCATCTCCATCGAACTGCTGCAGGAAGGCCCGGCGCTGGAGCCGGCCGAACCCTGGCTGTCGATGCCCAACACCGGGACCTGGTAAACGTGCGTCCGGCCCTGATCGGCGTCGCCGCCCTGGCGCTTGCCCAGACCCTGGCGGGCTGCGCCTCGACATCGGAGAGCAATCCCGGCCGCACCGCGACCGAACAGCTTCTGATGGCCCGCGCCGCCGATCGGGCCGTCGACGGCCTGCGCCTGCCGATCCCGCCCGGGTCGCGCGTCTTCGTCGAGAGCCGATACTTCCAGGGTGAGGGCTCGGCCTATGCCACCTCCGCCGTGCGCGGTGCCCTGTCCGAGGCCGGCTACGCCCTGGCCGAAGAGAAATCGCAGGCGGACGCGGTGTTCGAGCTGCGGGCCGGGGCGCTGTCCCTGGAGCAGATGCGGCGGGTCGTGGGCCTGCCGCCGCTGGCCGTGCCGATCAACGAGAACTTCAACGTCGTCTCCATGCCGGAGCTCAGCCTCTACAGCCGCCGGGACCGCGTCGGCGTCGCCGAGTTCTCGGGTTTCGTCTACGACGCCCGCACCGGCGCCCCCCTGGGCGCCGTCAGCCCCATGGTCGGCGAATACCGGATCCGCAGCCACAAGCTTCTGATGATGGTGACCTGGGGTCAGCAATCGGCCCGCCCCAATGAGCGCGACCCCGGCGACAGTTGGCGCGAGTTCTAGGCTCCCGCCGTTTCGACCGGTGACGGGCGCGGCGGCCCCGCCTATGTTCGCACCATGTCCGATACCGCCGCGCCCGAAGTCCCCGAAGCCGATCGTCCCCTGACCCAGGACGGCCCCGCCGTGCGGCTGTGGCTGATCGACGCCTCGGCCTACATCTTCCGCGCTTATCACGCCCTCCCGCCCCTGACGCGCAAGTCCGACGGCCTGCCGGTGGGGGCGGTCCAGGGCTACTGCAACATGCTGTGGAAGCTCTTGAAGGACATGAAGGGCGCCGACGGGCCGACGCACCTGGCCGCCATCTTCGACCATTCGGAGAAGACGTTCCGCAACACCCTGTACGACAAGTACAAGGCCAACCGTTCGGCGCCGCCCGAGGATCTGATCCCGCAGTTTCCGCTGGTGCGGGAGGCGACGGCGGCGTTCGGGGTCCACTGCGTCGAGCTGCCCGGCTACGAGGCCGACGACCTGATCGCCACCTATGCCTGCAAGGTCAGGGACGCGGGCGGGGAATGCGTCATCGTCTCGTCCGACAAGGACCTGATGCAGCTGATCGGTCCCTCGGTCGTGATGTGGGATCCGATGAAGGACCGTCGCCTGGCCGAGGAGGCGGTGATGGAGAAGTTCGGCGTGACGCCGGACAAGATGATCGACCTTCAGGCCCTGATCGGCGACAGCGTCGACAACGTGCCCGGCGCGCCGGGGATCGGGCCCAAGACGGCGGCCCAGCTGCTCGGCGAATACGGCGATCTCGACACCCTGCTGGAGCGGGCAGGCGAGATCAAACAGCCCAAGCGGCGCGAGACCCTGATCAATTTCAAGGACCAGATCCTGCTGAGCCGCCAGCTGGTCCGGCTGACCTGCGACGCGCCGGCGCCCGAGGCAATCGACGACTTCAGGATGCGCGATCCCGATCCGGCGGTGCTGGCGAACTTCCTGGAGACGATGGAGTTCCGGTCGCTGCTGCGCCGGGTCGGCGACGGCAAGCTGGAGGGGCACGACGGGTCCGCCTTCGCCCCCGCCCGGCCCGCGCCCCTGACCGCGCCGGTCATCAGCCCCCGCTATGCGCCCCAGGCCATCTCCGAGGACGTCGAGAAACAGACGATCGACACCGAGGCCTATCGCTGCATCCAGACGCTGGAAGAGCTCGACGCCTATATCGAAAGGGTCCGGGAGGCCGGGGTGGTCGGTTTCGACACCGAGACCGACGCCCTGTCGGCGACCCATGCGGGACTGTGCGGCGTCTCGCTGGCCATCGGGCCGAACGATGCCTGCTATATCCCACTGACCCACGAGCACGAGCCGGTCGCGGGCGGCGGCGGGCTGGACTTCGGCGACGCGGTCGAGACGCGCGAACCCCTGACCCAGCTGGACAAGCCGACCGTGCTGGCCCGGCTCAAGGTCCTGCTCGAAGACCCGTCGGTCCTGAAGGTCGTCCAGAACGGCAAGTACGATCAGGCGGTCATGGCGCGGCGGGGCATCCGCGTCGCTCCGACCGACGACACCTTGCTGATCTCCTATGTGCTCGAAGGCGGCCTGCATGGCCACGGCATGGACGAGCTCAGCCGCCTGCATCTCGGGCACGACCCGATCCCGTTCAAATCGGTGGCCGGCACGGGCAAGGCGCAGAAATCGTTCAAGCACGTCGAGCTGAAACCGGCGACCTGCTACGCCGCCGAGGACGCGGACGTGACCCTGCGTCTGTGGCGCATCCTCAAGCCCCGACTGGCGGCAGAAGGGTTGGCGACCGTCTATGAGACGCTGGAACGCCCCCTGCCCGCCGTCCTCGCCGACATGGAGCGCGAGGGCATCCGCGTCGATCCGGCCCGCCTTCGTCGTCTGTCGTCGGAGTTCGGCCTGCGCATGGCCGAGCTGGAAGCCCAGGCCCACGAGATCGCCGGCCGGCCCTTCACCATCTCCAGCCCCAAACAGATCGGCGAGCTCCTGTTCGGCGAGATGAACCTGACCGGCGGCAAGAAGACCGCCTCGGGCCAGTGGGAGACCGGCGCCGCCACGCTGGAGACCCTGGCCGAGACCCACCCCCTGCCCCGCGCCATCCTGGACTGGCGCCAACTGGCCAAGCTGAAGGGCACCTATACCGACGCCCTGGTCGCGGCCATGGACGAGACCACCGACCGCGTCCACACCAGCTATCAGCTGGCCGCCGCCACCACCGGCCGCCTCGCCTCCTCCGACCCGAACCTGCAGAACATACCGATCCGCACGGAGACCGGCCGCCAGATCCGCCAGGCCTTCATCGCCCGCGACGGCCACGTCCTGATCAGCGCCGACTATTCCCAGATCGAGCTGCGGCTTCTGGCCCACATCGGCGACATTCCCGAGCTGAAACGCGCCTTCAAGGCCGGGATCGACATCCACACGGCCACGGCGTCCGAGATGTTCGGCGTCCCCGTCGACCAGATGGACCCCGAAACCCGCCGCCGCGCCAAGGCCATCAACTTCGGCATCGTCTACGGCATCTCGGCCTTCGGCCTGTCGAACCAGCTGGGCATCGACCAATCCGAGGCCGGGGCCTACATCAAGACCTATTTCGAGCGCTTCCCCGGCATCCGCGACTACATGGACGCGACCAAGGCCGAGGTGCGCCAGGCGGGCTTCGTCTCCACCGTCTTCGGGCGGCGCATTCACATCCCGGCCATCCATTCCAAGTCGGGAGCCGAGCGTCAGTTCGGCGAGCGCGCCGCCATCAACGCCCCCATCCAGGGCGCCGCCGCCGACATCATCCGTCGCGCCATGATCCGCATGCCGGGCGCACTGGAGGCGGCCGGTCTGTTGGACGTCAAGATGCTGCTCCAGGTCCACGACGAACTGGTCTTCGAATGCCCGGAAGCCCTGGTCGAGACCGCGATCCCGCTTATCCGCCGGGTGATGGAGGGCGCCGCCGAACCGGCCGTGGCGCTGAGCGTGCCGCTGGTGGTCGAGGCCAAGGCCGCTAAGAACTGGGACGAAGCCCATTAGGACCGAGGCATTCGATGTCGTCGTCGTCGGCGCGGGCGCGGCCGGGATGATGGCGGCGGCGGAAGCGGGGCGTCGGGGACGGCGCGTGCTGGTCCTCGCTCATGCCGCCAAGCCCGGCGAGAAGATCCGCATCTCCGGCGGGGGACGGTGCAATTTCACCAACACCGGGACGACGGTCGCCAATTTCCTGGGCGAGAACCCTCGCTTCGCCGCCTCGGCGCTGGGTCGGTTCACCGTCAAGGACTTCGTGGGGCGCGTGGACCGGGCGGGCATCGCCTGGCACGAGAAGACCCTGGGCCAGCTGTTCTGCGACGACAGCGCCAAACAGATCGTGGCCATGCTGACAGGGGCGATGCGGGAGGCGGGCGTGACCGTGCGCCTCAACACCGGCGTGGCCTCGGTGGCGCGCGAGGGCGACGGGTTCGGCCTGATCCTGTCGGACGGCGCGGCGGTGCGCTGCGCATCGCTGGTCGTGGCGACGGGCGGCAAGTCGATCCCCAAGATGGGGGCGACGGGGTGGGGCTATGACCTCGCGCGCCAGTTCGGGCTGAGGGTCACCGAGACGCGGCCGGCGCTGGTGCCCTTGACGTTCGAGGCGGGGCTGCTGGAACAGACGACACCGCTGGCGGGGGTGGCGGTGGATGCGGTCGTCTCGGCGGGCAAGACGAAGTTCGAGGAGGCGATGCTGTTCACGCACCGGGGCCTGAGCGGCCCGTCGATCCTGCAGATCAGTTCCTACTGGCGCGAGGGGGAGGGGATCACGGTCAAGATGGCGCCGGGCATCGACGTGCTGGCGCGGCTGAAGGCGGCGAAGAATGAGAACGGCGGGAAACAGGCGGTGCACACGGCGCTGGGCCATATCGTGCCGCGCCGGCTGGCCGAGGTGCTGACCGCACGCGAGAACGCCAACGGCAAGCTGGCCGAGGTCGGGGACAAGGTGCTGGCGCGGCTGGATCAGGCGGTGAACGCCTGGACCGTCAAGCCGGTGGGATCAGAGGGGTATCGGACGGCCGAGGTGACCCTGGGCGGGGTGGCGACGGACCAGCTGGATCAGACGACGATGGAGACGAAATCCGTGCCCGGCCTCTATTTCATCGGCGAGGTCGTCGACATCACCGGCTGGCTCGGCGGGTATAATTTCCAGTGGGCCTGGTCGTCGGGCTGGGCCGCCGGACAGGCCGCCTGAGCCTCAATGCGTCTCGGGCGGCCTAGCCGCCGGGTCGAGGTAGTCGCTCTCGGCATGATGGTGGGCCGAGAGGACGAAGCGGCGGTCGCAGTAGCCGCACTCGACGAAGTTTTCGCCGCCCATGTCGAGATAGACCAGCGGATGGCCCAGGACGCCGCCGCCGTCGCAGGCCACGCGCTTGGTGGCGACCGTGATTTCCTCGGGCGGGAGGACGAGTTGATCGGGGTGGCGCGGCGGCATTGATCGGTCCGTGGTCTTGGCGCGAGAGGGTGCGACGCCTAGTTAGACGGCGAAGCGTCACGCCGAAAGCCCCGAATGACCAATACCGAAGCCCTGCCCGTCAACGCCATCGAGGTGCGCGGGCTGGAAAAGACCTACGCAGGCTCCAAGAAGTCGCCGCCGAAGACGGCTCTGCGCGGGGTCGATCTGATCATTCCGCGTGGGTCGATGTTCGGCCTGCTGGGTCCGAACGGGGCCGGCAAGTCGACGTTGATCAACATCCTGGCGGGGATCGTCAACAAGACCGGCGGGACCGCCGCCATCTGGGGTCGCGACATCGACGAACGGCCGCGTGATGCGCGCGCCGCCCTGGGCGTCGTGCCGCAGGAGATCGTGGCCGACGTCTTCTTCACTCCGCGCGAGGCGCTGGAGGTGCAGGCCGGCTTCTATGGCGTGCCGAAGGACGAGCGGCGCTCGGACGAGCTGCTGGCCGCGCTGGGCCTGTCGGACAAGGCCAACGCCTACGTGCGGGCCCTGTCGGGCGGGATGAAGCGGCGACTGATGGTGGCCAAGGCGCTCGTTCACAATCCGCCGATCCTGATCCTTGACGAACCGACGGCCGGGGTGGACGTCGAGCTGCGTCGCCAGCTGTGGGAATACGTGCGCCGCATCAACGCCGAGGGCGTGACCATCCTTCTGACCACCCACTATCTGGAGGAGGCGCAGGAGCTCTGCGACACCATCGCCATCATGAACCGGGGCGAGGTCGTGGCCTGCGAGCCGACGCCGCAGCTGTTGCGCCGGCTGGATACCAGGAACGTTGTGGTGACGCCCGAGCATCCGCTGGACGGCGTGCCGACGGTGGCCGGGTTCGACGTGGTGGCGCGGGCCAACGGTGCCTTCGCCATCACCTACAAGAAAGGCCAATCGTCGGTCGAACAGGTGCTGGCGGCCGTGCGCGCGGCGGGGATCACCATCTCGGACATCACCACCGAGGACCCGGACCTGGAAGACGTCTTCCTGGCCTTGACCTATGGCGACGCGAACGCGGTCAGTCCGACGAAGGATTGATCGGGGCGTTACCCATCTCTTCCATCAGCCAGCCCTGAAAGCGTCGCATGGCGGAGGTTTCAGGACGCGAGATCAGGCGGGTGAGCCAGTAGCGGCCGACATCGACCTCGACCGCGAAGGGCTGGACCAGCAGTTCCGCCGCCAGCTCGCGGGTGAACATGGCGGGCGGCGCGAGCGCCACGCCGAGACCGGCGGCGGCGGCGGACGCCATCAGGGCCGAACTGTCGAAGATCGGTCCGCGCAGGATCGGCGCGGCCACTCCTGCGGCGTCGAACCACAGGGCCCACTCATCCGGCCGGTAGGAACGCAATAGCCGTTCGTGGACGAGGTCGGCGGGGGATTTGAGCCTTGCGGCGATGGCCGGGGCGCAGACCGGCGTCATGGGCGCGGCGAACAGCGGCTCGGCATGGGCACCGTGCCAGGCGCCGTCGCCGAAGCGGATCGCGAAATCGAGCGCCTCGGCGACCAGATCGACGCGGTTGTTATTGGTCGAGATGCGCAGGTCGATCGACGGATGGGCGCGGGCGAAGGCGTCCAGGCGCGGCAGCAGCCAACCCGTCGCGAAGGTGCCGACGACGCCGACCTTCAACTGTTCGCGGAAACGGCCTTCGCCATACTGGTCGAGCGTCGCGGCGATGCGGTCGAACATCTCGGCGAGGACGGGAACCAGGGCCTGACCCTCGTCGGTCAGGGCGATGCCGCGCGGAAGCCGGTGGAATAGGCGGGTGTCCAGACGGCGTTCGAGCTGGGCGACGTGATGGCTGACGGCCCCCTGGCTGACGCAGAGCTCGATCGCCGCGCGGGTGAAGTTGAGATGGCGCGCCGACGCCTCAAAGGCGCGCAGGGCATTGAGCGGGAGCTGGGCGCGGTCCATCCCCTACCCTCAAATATTCTCATGGCTCTGTCGAGAAATCATGCTTTGTCGCCGAGGCGGTCGCTCGTCATTCCTTGGGCTACGAAGGGAAACACGATGATCAAACTGATGACGGTTGCAGCCTGGTTGGCGGCGAGCGCCCTGCCGACGTGCAATCCGCAGGACGCCCATGAACACGCCGTCGCGGATGCGGGGGCCGGAACCACGCAGAGCGCGGACGATCCGCTGACGCGACCGATGGCGACAGAGCGCGCCGAACGGTGGCTCGCGCCCGTCGCGCCCGAGAAGATCTTCGGGAACACCTATCTGGTCGGGTTCGGCGGCCTGAGCGTCGGCCTGATCGACACGGGCGCGGGCCTGGTGCTGATCGACGGGGCCCTGCCTCAGGGGGCGCCGATGATCCTGGCCAATGTCCGGCGCCTGGGGTTCGACCCTACAGACATCAAATTTATTCTAAGCACCGAACCCCACTATGATCACAGCGGCGGCCTCGCAGCCCTGGCCCGCGACACGGGGGCGACCGTGGTGGCGAGCGCGCGCGGCGCCGACGGATTGCGGGCGGGGGCAATGCTGGAGGACGATCCCCAGCTGGCCTACGGCGGTGTCTGGCCCGCCGTGGCGCATGTCCGGGTCGTGGCGGACGGCGAGGTGATTCAGCTTGGAGATACGGCGATCACGGCCCGCGCCACCCCAGGACATACGCTGGGCAGTATGAGCTGGACCTGGCAGGCGTGCGAGGGCGGGACCTGCAAGGCCATCGTCTTCGCGTCGAGCTTCAACCCCGTCTCCGCCGACGGCTATCGCTTCACCGCACCGTCGAGCGCCCCGATCCTCGAGGGGTTCGCGGCGACCTACAGGCTCATGGACGGACTGGCGTGCGACGTGCTGATCTCACCCCACCCGGATAATGCGGGCGCTGGGCGATACGACGCCCGGCCGGGCGCGTGTCGGACCTATGTCGAGCGGTCACGCGGTCTGCTGGCGACCCGGCTGGCCAATGAGCGCAACGGCACGGCGAAATAGGCTAGAGCCTGATCGGCATCGGAGTTTGCCGGACCTCGGGTCCTGGTGACCGGAAAGGTCTCGGAGCTGTCGTGAAATCCGGGCGGGGGGTTTTGGCCCTCGCGCCTTGCCCATAACGTCATCCCGCCTTATCCCCGGCTCATGCCGAACACGCCCCTGATCTGCCCTTCCATCCTGGCCTCGGACTTCGCCAAACTGGGCGAGGAGATCAGGGCGCTGGAAACCGCCGGCGCCGACTGGATCCATGTCGATGTGATGGACGGCCATTTCGTGCCGAACATCACCATCGGCCCGGACGTGGTGAAGGCGCTGCGGCCCCATACCTCGCTGCCGTTCGACGTGCATCTGATGGTCGCGCCGGTCGATCCGTGGCTGGAGGCCTATCGCGAGGCGGGCGCCGACATCCTGACCGTCCATCCCGAGAGCGGACCGCACCTGCACCGGACGCTCGGCCGGATCCGCCAGCTGGGCGCCAAGGCCGGCGTCGTGCTGAACCCCGGCACGCCCCTGTCGGTGCTGGAGGAGGTGGTCGATCTGGTGGATCTGGTGCTGTTGATGTCGGTCAACCCGGGCTTCGGCGGCCAGTCCTTCATTCCCTCGACCCTGAAGAAGATCGAAAAGACCCGCGCCATCCTGGATGCTGCGGGGTCCAAGGCGCATCTGCAGATCGACGGCGGGGTGACGGCCCTGAACGCCGGGTCCTGCGTCGCCGCCGGCGCCGACGCTCTGGTGGCCGGAACCGCCGTCTTCAAGGGCGGGCCGGACGCATATGCGGCCAATATCGCCGCCATCAAGAGCGCATAAATGAGCCCGATCGGGCCCTTCGCGGACCGCAACCCGTCGACGCCGAGCGTGGGCGAGGGCTCGATTCCGGGCTTGCGAGGCGCACCGGTGCGGACGCCGGTCCGCTCCAGCGGCGTAACGACCGGCCCGGCCCTGTGGCCCGCCATCGCCGGACGGGTTCTGACGCGCCAGATGTGGATCGAGCTCTATGGCCTGCCCGGCTATGGCGCGACCCTGGGCCTCGGCAAGGCCGTCGCCTTCGCCGCGACGCCGCGCGATTTCCGCCCCGCCGACATCAATCTCGGCAAGGCCGTTCTGGGCGGGCGTTTCCCCCTGGCCGGATCCAACATGGAGGCCGAGGTGCCGGCCGATCCGTGGAACCGTCCGAGCCCGTCGAAGGCCTTCGCCGTCGACCTGCACGCCTTCGTCTGGATGCCCGGCCTCATGCTTCAGGGCGAGCGGGGCGCGCGCGAGGCGCTGCGGCTGACCCTGGCCTGGGCCGATGCGTTTTCGCGCTGGTCGCCCTTCGCCTGGGAGCCGCAGATCCTGGCGCGGCGGACCTACAATCTGGCCTGCGCCGCCAAGAAGATGGGCGCGGTGGCGTCCGAGGTCGATCGTCTGAAGCTGGCCGATACGCTGGGGCGTCAGGCGCGTCAGCTGTTGCGTCCGCCCGGCGGTCTGGCGGGCAAGGCCGAGCGGCTGGTCGCCGCGGCCGTGGCCGGATGCGTGCTGGCGGGTCCCGCGGGATCGAGCATCCGAAAGACGGCGCTGGGGCGTCTGCCGGGCGCGCTGAGGGTCACCGTGGCCGGTGACGGAGGCCATGCGTCGCGCTCTCCCGAAGCCGGGATGGAGCTGTTGCTCGACCTGCTGACGCTCGACGACGCCCTGTCGCAACTGTCGGAGCCGGCGCCCGAAGCCATGGGCGGGGCGATCATCCGCCTGACCACGGCCCTGAGACTACAGGTCCTGCCCGACGGACGGCTGGCGGGATTCCAGGGCGGCGGGCCGTCGACCCCGGCGCGGGTCGCGGCGGCACGGGCCCACGACGAACATGCCGAGGCGACGGCCGGGGCGGTCGGGACCGTCGGCGGACTGAACCGCATCCGCTCGCCCTTGTTGACCATCGTCACCGACGCCGGGTCGCCCGGCAAGGGCGCCTGGTCCGAGGCGGCCTGCGCCCAGCCCCTGGCGTTGGAAATCGTCTGCGGCAAGGACCGGATCGTCACCGGCTGCGGCTGGACGCCCCGCGCGGCCGACCGGCAGGGACTGCGCCTCACGCCCGGCCATTCGACCCTGACCCTGGGGGAACAGTCCTTCGCCGAACCCCTGGGCGGCTGGAAGGGCGAGCTTCTGGGGCCGCGCCTGTTCGGCCGGCCCTATCATGTGACGTCCGAACGCCGCGACGGCGACGGGGCGGTCTGGCTGGAGGTCGAGCACGACGCCTGGGCCCAGCCCTTCGGCCTGATGCACCAGCGCCGCCTCTATCTGGACCAGCGTCTGGACGAACTGCGGGCCGAGGAGCGGCTGCATCCGTCGTCGACCCACCGCGACGTCGTCCGCGTCATCGCCGCCCCCTATGCGGTACGCTTCCATCTGGAGCCGGGGGTGCAGGCCTCATTGGCGCGCGATCGCCGCTCGATCCTTCTGCGCGGACATTCCGGGCGGGGATGGTGGTTCAGGACCGATGGTCCGGACGTGGCCATCGAACCGTCCGTGCACATCGACGAGGGCCTGACGCGGCGATCGCTGCAGGTCGTGGTGCGGGGTTCGGCCCGAACCGACGCCGAGACCAAGATTCGCTGGAAGCTGAGCCCGGCTGGGGCGACCGGCGATCCAACCTAGATGGCCGGTTCGGCGACCTTGGCCTTCTTGGGTTTGGGCGGCTTGGCGGCCTTCTTCGGTTTTGACGCTTTCTCCAGCGCCTTCTCGGCCTTGCGGGCCTCCTTGGCGGCCTTCTTAAGCTGCTTGGCCTCTGCCTTTTCGGCATCAGGGGCGGCGTCGGCGGCGGCGGCGATCTCGGCCAGCATGTCGAGGAAGCCGTCGCGCTTGGCCTTGGGCAGCAGGCCCATGATCCGCTTGTCGGCGGCCTCGACCTTGGGCCGAGCGGCGTCCAGCAGGGCCTGGCCCTCCGCCGACAGACGCACGGCCTTGGCGCGGGCGTCGAGCGTCGAGCGTTCTCGCGACAGCAGCCCCTTAGTGGTCATGCGGGCGACGAGGTCGGCCAGGGTCGAGCGGTCGATGCCGGTGGCGCGGACCAGTTCGGTCTGGGTCAGGCCTTCCTTGACGGACACGGCCTCCATGACGGCGAACTGACGCTGGGTCGGACCACCCTCGCCGGCCTCTTCGGAATAGATGTCGAGCGCCAGCTGCAGGGCGCGATGCATCAGATGGCTGGGAGATTCGGCGAGCGTGCCGGACCGTCGCGCCTGTTTGCCGGACTTGACCATTACTAGAATCCCCTTGCCGTATGCGGAGGATTATCAGCCAAGCCTTACGGTTTAGCGACAGTGGTATGTCAGCCGCGAAGGTTAGGGCGCCGTGTCCGGACGAGCCGGGGCTGACGCATCCACGGCGTCGTCCGAGACCAGGTTCTTCATGATCAGCGGCACCTGCGACAGACCGAAGACCGAGGAGGCGATCCAGAGCACGCCGCGGAAGCTGACCCAGACGTCGGCGGGATCGACGTGGGCATACCCCATTCGCGTCGCGGCCCAGCCGACCAGGGCCTCGGACCGCACCAGTTCGTTGACGATGGCGACGGCGCCGAAATACAGGCCGTAGCGGAACGTCAGCTTCCGCCAGGCGTCGTCGTTCACCGGGATGACCGTGCCGAGCAGAGCCTTCAGCGGCTGTTTCTTGAGGTAGAGACCGCCGAGCAGTGCGATGCAGAGCGAGGCGTTCAGCACCGTCACCTTCAGCTTCACGAACAGGTCGTCGTTGAAGACGATGGTCAGGACGCCGAACACCAGGGCGAAGCCGCCGACCAGCAGAGGCATCAAGGCCAGACGCTTCTCGACCATCAGACCGACAACGACTGCGACGACCGAACCGGCCACCAGCCCCCAGGTCGCGTGGACCAGGGCCTCGTCGCCCGGCAGGCCACGCAGGCGGAAGAAGATGAAGGTCGCCGCGAAGGCGGCCAGGGCGCCGAAATCGACGACCTGACGGATCCAGGTCGGCGGCTTCTTGTGCGCGGTCTCGGGGGTGTCGGTCATGATCTAGTCCTCGAGGCCGACGAGCGAGCGGGAGAAGGCGCGGGCGTCGAAGGGTTGCAGGTCCTCGATCCCCTCGCCCACCCCGATCAGCTTGATGGGGGCGTCGGAGGCCTGGGCTACGGGCACCAGCACCCCGCCGCGCGCCGTGCCGTCCAGCTTGGTCATGACCAAGCCCGAGACGAAGGCGGTGCGGCCGAAGATCTGTTCCTGGGACAGGGCGTTGCGGCCGACGGTGGCGTCGAGCACCAGAAGGGTCTCATGCGGGGCGTCCGGATCAGTCTTCTTCAGCACCCGCACGATCTTGAGCAGCTCGTCCATCAGGGCGGACTTGTTCTGGAGCCGGCCGGCGGTGTCGATCAGAACGACGTCGTAGTCTTCCGCCTTGGCCTTGGCGTAGGCGTCGAAGGCCAGGCCGGCCGCATCGGCGCCGTCGCGACGGCTTTCGAAATGAGCCCCGGCGCGGTCGGCCCAGACCTTGAGCTGTTCGCGGGCGGCGGCGCGGAAGGTGTCGCCGGCCACGATCATCACCTTGGCGCCCTTGCCCGTCAGGTCGGCGGCGATCTTGCCGAGCGTCGTCGTCTTGCCCGAGCCGTTCACCCCGACGAACAGGACGACATAGGGTTTGATCCCGCCGCCGACGCCGTCCGGGCCAAGCGGGTCGAAGGTCGCCTGACGCGGAAGCAGCTCGGCGGCGACGGCCTCGGCCAGGGCCTCCTTGACCTCGCGCTCGGAGGACGCGCCGCCGAAGCTCAGGTCGCGGAAGCGGGCGACGATCCGGTCGGTGGCGGCGGGGCCGAGGTCGCTCTCCAGCAAATGCTCCTCGAGACCCTCGAGGGCGGCCTCGCTGAGAGGCTCCTTCACGAAGGCGGAGACGACCTGTTCGGTCATCTGCTGGCTGGAGCGGGCCAGTCCCTGGCTGAGGCGCTGGAACCAGCCCTTCTTGGGCGTATCGGTCATGGGAGGGCTTTAGCGGGGCGAAGCGGCGGCGTCATCCATTCTCCGTGCACCCCGGCGAAGGCCGGGGTCCAGATCACACGTCGGGCGCTCGCCCGTCAGTCCCACCATGATATCTGAATCTGGATCCCGGCCTTCGCCGAGATGCACGGGAGGGGTAGGTTGGGAACGAGGGCCTTTGGCTCTATATGAGCATAACCCATTGAGGACCGCGCCTTGGCCAAGATCCACGCCTTCAACTCGCCGCGCACCCACGGCTTCGTCCGCGTGGCGGCGGCGACGCCGGTGGTCCACATCGCCGACCCGAAGGCGAACGCCGAGGAACACATCGCCCTGATCCAACAGGCGGGCGAACAGGGTGTCGATCTGATCGTCTTCCCCGAGTTGTCCCTCAGCGGCTACGCCATCGACGATCTGCACATGCAGGCGGCTCTGCTGGACGAGGTTGAGCGGCAGATCGAGGTCATCGCCGAAGCCGCCGACGAGGCCGGGCTGGTCGCCGTGGTCGGGGCGCCGATCTGGAACGGCGACGCCCTGTTCAACTGCGCGGTTGTGCTGGGCGGCGGAGGGGTTCTGGGGGTCGTGCCCAAGACCTATCTGCCGAACTACCGCGAATACTACGAGAAGCGCTGGTTCGCGCCGGCGGCCTCGCGCGGCGAGGATGCGGTCACCCTGAGCGGCGAAAGCGTGGACTTCGCGCCGGGATTGATCTTCGAGGCGACCAACCGGCCTGGCTTCGTCTTCGCGGTCGAGATCTGCGAGGACTTCTGGGCGCCGTTGCCGCCCTCGACGCGGGCGGCGCTGGCGGGGGCACGCATCCTGCTGAACCTATCGGCGTCCAACATTGTCATCGGCAAGGCGGACGAACGCGCGGTGCTGTGCGCCAGCCAGTCGGCGCGGACCCTGTCGGCCTATGTCTTCACCGCCTCAGGCTGGGGCGAGAGCACCACCGATCTTGCCTGGGACGGACAGGCGACGATCCACGAACTGGGCGCGAAACTGGCCGAGGGCGAACGGTTTTCGATGACCTCGCACATGACGGTCTCGGACCTAGACGTCGACCGCATCGGCATGGACCGGCTGCGGAACGGCACCTTCTCCGACTGCGCGCGAATCGAGGGCGAGGCGGCGACGGTGATCCCGTTCGAGGCGGCCGAGGATCGGGATACAGGCGCCCTGATCCGCCCGCTGGACCGCTTCCCCTTCGTGCCGGACGATCCCAAGCGGCTGGACCAGGACTGTTTCGAGGCCTTCAACATCCAGGTGCAGGGGCTGATGCGCCGGATGACGGCGACGGGCGCCGAGCGGCTGTGCATCGGGGTCTCGGGAGGGCTGGATTCGACCCAGGCCCTGCTGGTGGCGTGCGGAGCGTTCGACCGGCTGAAGCTGCCGAGGACGAACATCCTCGCCTACACCATGCCGGGGTTCGCGACTTCGGACGGAACCAAGGGCAATGCCTGGGCCCTGATGACGGCTCTGGGCGTCACGGGCGAGGAGATCGACATCCGTCCGGCCGCCGAGCGGATGCTGGCCGACATCAAGCATCCCTATGCGGACGGCCAGCCCGTCCACGACATCACCTTCGAGAACGTGCAGGCGGGTCTGAGGACCGACTACCTGTTCCGGCTGGCGAACCAGAACAAGGCCTTCGTCCTGGGGACCGGCGACCTGTCGGAACTGGCCCTGGGCTGGGCGACCTATGGCGTCGGCGACCACATGAGCCATTACAACGTCAACGGCGGGGTGGCGAAGACCCTGATCCGGCACCTGATCCGCTGGGTCGCGGGGCGTGACGACATGAGCCCGGCGGCAAGCGTCCTGCACGCCATTCTGGACACGGAGATTTCGCCCGAGCTGGTGCCTGCGGGGGCGGACGGAAAGATCCAGTCGACGGAGGGGACGGTCGGTCCCTATGCGCTGAACGACTTCTTCCTGTTCCACATCACCCGCTTCGGCATGAGCCCGTCGAAGGTCGCATACCTTTGCCATCAGGCCTGGGGCGACGCCTCGCGCGGCGACTGGCCGGCGCATCATCCGAACGCGGATCGGGTCGAATACGATCTGGCGACGATCAGATTCTGGCTGCGGAAATTCCTCGTGCGGTTCTTCCAGACCAGCCAGTTCAAGCGGTCGGCCCTGCCGAACGGGCCCAAGGTGGTGACGGGCGGATCGCTGTCGCCGCGTGGGGACTGGCGGGCGCCGTCGGACGGAAACGCGCGGGTCTGGCTCGATGAGTTGGACGCGAACGTGCCGGACGCCTAGACAGCGCCCATGACCGACGCCCCCACCAAAGATTCCAACGGCAACATCCTGTCGGACGGCGACAGCGTGACCCTGATCAAGGACCTGAAGGTCAAGGGATCGGGCGGGGTGACGCTGAAGCGCGGGACCCTGGTCAAGAATATCCGTCTGACCGACGACACCGACGAGATCGAGGCCAATGTCGACAAGGTGCGCGGCCTGGTTCTGCGGACGGAGTTCGTGCGGAAGGCTTAAGGCACGTCCCGCAGGAACTCGAAGATCGCGGCCTTGGATTCCGGCTCGTCCAGCATGGGAGCGTGGCCGATGTCGGGGATTTCGGCGTAGCGCATCTCGGGCGCGGCCTTCTGCATCTTGGCGGCGATATCCGCGCCGAGCAGGTCGGAGGTCCCGCCCCGGATCAGTAGGGTCGGGCGCTTCTTCGCCAGCCGACGGAAGTAGGGCCACAGGTTGGGGACCAGGGCCTTGGCGCCGGCGGCCTTGATCGGGACCGAGATGTCGGGGTCATAGTTCAGGATCGGAGACCCTTCGGTCCCCTCCTTGAAAATCCGGCGGGCGAAGGCGTCCCAGTCGGCGTCGCCATAGTGGGGAAAGGCGACCGAGTTGATCCGGCGCGCATAGTCGGCGGCGGCGGCCCAGGTCGGGGTGTCGACCGGTTGGCCGGAATAGGCGGCAATGCGGGCCAGGCCTTCGGGCGATACGGACGGCCCGATGTCGTTGAGGATGGCGGCGGCCACGACGCGGCTCTTCAGCGCCGAGATCGCCATGGTGATCAGCCCGCCCATGGAGGTGCCGAGGAAGACGGCGCGGTCGATACCGGCGACCTCCAGCAGGCCCAGGACGTCCTTGGCGTAGATCGGCGGCTGATAGGTCATGGGGTCGGTCGCGCGATCCGACTGGCCGCGCCCCCGGACGTCGAGCGCCAGGACCCGGCGGCCGCTGCGGGCAATCAAGGGGGCGATGGCGTCGAAGTCGGCGCTGTTCCGCGTCAGGCCGTGGATGGCGATGACGGGCTGCTGGGCCGGACCGTCCGCCCCTGGATAGTCGCGCGCGAACAGGCTCAATCCATCGGACGAGGTCCAGCGACGCTCGGAATAGTCGGCCATGCAGCAGGCTCCCTGACCACGACGCCCCCGCGTCGGCCGCGAGCTTATTTCATCGCCGACGGAATTGCGATCAGCCGCCCAGCAGATCGCGGACGAAGTGATCCAGGTCGCCGCCCTCGAACAGGAAGCCCGGCATTCCGGCGCGGCGCGCGGCCTCCAGGTCCGAGGGGCGGTCGCCGATCAGGAAGGAGCGGGCCGGATCGATGTCGTGATCGGCGATGGCGCGCAGGATCATGCCCGGGTTGGGCTTTCGGTCCGGATGGTCAGGGTGGAAATAGGCCGGATCCTCGGCGTCCTTGTGGAAGGGGCAGGCGTAGACGGCGCCGATGCGCGCGCCCTTGGCGGCGATCTTGCGGACCAGCGAATCGTTGAAGGCGTTCATCTGGCTTTCGGTGAAATAGCCCCGAGCCACGCCCGACTGATTGGTGACGATGACCACCAGATAGCCGAGCATGTTCAGGCGGCGCACGGCCTCGGCGGCGCCGGGCATCAGGACCAGATGCTCCTCCAGGTGAGGATAGCCGCTGTCGGGGATCAGAACGCCGTCGCGGTCGAGGAAGACGGCGGGATGGGTCGTCGGTGCGGTGTTCAAGGCGTCTGGCTCCGTGCGGACGGCGTCTGGCATAGGCAGGACCGTTGCAAGGCGCAACGCGAAGTGACCCCCTTGTGTTTGGCGTTGCAGCGATGGGCGGGCTAGACCGCCCCCACCTTACGAAGGCGGCTGTCGGTCGCCGAGTCCTTGAGAGGTCCCCCGACATGAGCATCGCCTTCATCGACCTTCAGGCCCAGCGCCGCCGTCTGGGCGGCAAGATTGAGGCCGCCATGATGGCCGCCGTCGAGAGCGGCGCCTATGTCATGGGCCCGCCGGTGCGCGAGTTCGAGACGGCGCTCGCCGCATTCGGCGGGGCCAAACATGCCTTGGGCTGCGCCAACGGCACCGAGGCCCTGGCCCTGCCGCTGATGGCCTGGGGCCTGCGGCCGGGGGACGCGGTCTTCGTTCCCAGCTTCACCTTCTGCGCCACCGCAGAGGTCGTGCCATGGCTGGGCGCGACGCCGGTCTTCATCGACATCGACCCGCGCACCTACAACATCGATCCGGCCCACCTCGAGGCGGCCATTGAGGCGACGATCGCCGAGGGTCGACTGCGGCCCCGTGTGGTCATCGCCGTCGACCTGTTCGGCCAGCCCGCCGACTATCCGGCCATCAAGGCCATCTGCGACAGGCACGGGCTGAAGCTGATCGCGGATTCGGCGCAAGGGTTCGGGTGCACCATCGACGGCGAGCATCCGCTGAAATGGGCCGATGTGACGACCACCAGCTTCTTCCCGGCCAAGCCGCTGGGCTGCTACGGCGACGGCGGCGCGGTGCTGACCGACGACGACGACCTGGCTCAGGAGATCGACAGCTATCGGGTGCACGGCAAGGCGGTGGCCAAGGATCTGGTCGGTCGAACCTTCGAGCACGACACCAAATATCTGAACATGCGGGTCGGGATGAACTCGCGTCTGGACACGGTGCAGGCCGCCGTCCTGATCGAGAAGCTGAAGGTCTTCCCGCAGGAAATCGAATGGCGGATGCGGATCGCCGCCCGTTACAATGAGCTTCTGGCGCCGCACGTCGCGGCCGTACCGCATCTGCCCGCCGGCAATGTCTCGAACTGGGCCCAGTATACGATCGAGCATCCGGACCGGGATGGTCTGGCGGTTCACCTGCGCGAACAGGGCGTGCCGTCGGCGGTCTATTATCCGATCCCGCTGCACCTTCAGCCGGCCTATGACATGCACCCGCGCGGTCCGCAGGGTCTGCCGGTGACCGAGGCCAAGATGAAGACGGTCATCAGCCTGCCGATGCACTCCGATCTGGACGAGGCGACCCAGGACCGGATCGTCGCCGCCGTCGCGTCTTACAAGGGCTGATCCGATGAACCCGACCCACCTGCACGACCCGATCCGCACCGGCGTCGCCGGCGCCGGCGTCATGGGACGCAACCACGCCCGCGTCCTGTCCGAGATGCGCGAGATCGACCTGGCCCTGGTGTTCGACCCGGACGCCGTTGTGGCCGAAGGTGTCGCCGCCGCTTACGGAGCGCAGGCCGTGACGACCGCCGCCGACTTCGTCGCGGGCGGGCTGGAAGCCGCCGTCATCGCCACCCCGAACCGCCACCACGCCGACCTGGGCGTCGCCCTGCTGGAAGCGGGGGTCCATGTGCTGGTCGAGAAGCCGATCGCCGCGACCGTGGCCGACGCCCAGCGGATGATCGACGCCGCCAAGGCCAACGACCGTGTGCTGATGGTCGGTCAGGTCGAGCGGTTCAACCCGGCGGTGGAGGCAGTCAAGCGCGCCATCGAGGGCGAGGACGTCATCTCCATCCAGATCACCCGCGTTGGTCCCTTCCCGCCGCGCATGGGCGAGGTCGGGGTGGTCATCGACTTGGCGGTGCACGACATCGACATCATCCGTCACCTGACGGGTTCTGAAATCGCCGAGGTCCAGCCGCAGCTCGCCCGCACTCGCGCCGACCGCGAGGACACCGCCCTGCTTCAGTTCCGGCTGGAGAACGGGGTGATCGCCCACATCACCACCAACTGGGTCACGCCCTACAAGACCCGCACCCTGCAGGTGGCGACGGGATCCAAGTTCGTCGTCGCCGACCTGATGACGCGCCAGGTCACCGAATATTTCGGCCAGCAGCCGGACGGCTCCTACTCCACGCGCGGCGTGATGAGCTGGCCGAACGAGCCGCTGAAGAAGGAGCTGGAGGCCTTCGCCCACGCGATCCGCACGGGCGAGACGCCCGCGGTGACGGGCGAGGACGGACTGCGCAACCTCGAGGTCGCCCTGAGGTGTCTCGGCGAATGAATCTGACGGCGGCGGTTCTGGAGAACGACTTCGTCCGGCTGGAGCCATTCGAGGAGCGTCACAAGGAGCCGCTGAGGCTGGCCTGCGACGCCGATCCGGCGCTGTGGCCGGCCTTCTACTACATGTCGCTGGGCGGGGCCGAGTTCGACGCGGGCTGGGCCAGCTTGCGAGCACAGCAGGCGGCCGGGACGCGGATTCCGTTCGCGGTGATCCATGATGGCGATGTCGTCGGCTGCTCCACCTATATCGGCAGCCAGCCGGAGAACCGGTCGCTGGAGATCGGCACCACCTACTATCGCCCGTCGTCGCGCGGCGGGGCGGTGAATCCGGCGGCCAAGCGGCTGCTGCTCGACCACGCCTTCGCCTGCGGAGCCGTGCGGGTGGTGTTCCAGGTCGACGCCATCAACGCGCGCAGCCGGGCCGCCATGACCAAGCTGGGCGCGGTCGAGGAAGGCCTGATGCGTGACGACAAGATCACCTGGACCGGGCGGGTGCGAAGCTCGGTGATCTTCTCCATCCTGGCCGCAGAATGGCCGGTGGTGCGGGCGAGGCTGGACGCGCGGTTGGCGACGTTTCGCTGAGGGCCTTGCCGGTTTCGTGATCGACGCTGTTGCGGATGACGTGAACCCTGCAGGCTGGGCGACGTTGGGCTATCTCCGCGACACAGAAAGCCCCTCCCCATGGCCTACAGAACCCTGAACCCCTTCACCGAAGAGCGGATCAAGGACTATCCCGAGCACACCGATGTGCAGGTCGAGAGGGCCCTGGCCACGGCCGACGCCCTGTTCCGGTCCGACTGGTCGCGCGGCGATATCGCGCCTCGGCTGAAGGTGCTGTCGCGGATGTCGGAACTGCTGACCGAACGGTCCGACGTTCTGGCTGAGGCGATGGCGACCGAGATGGGCAAGCTGGTCGAACAGGGCGCCGGCGAGATCGAACTGTGCGCCGGGATCGCGGCCTATTATGCCGCCAACGCCGAGGAATTCCTCAAGCCCGAACAGGTCGACAGCGACCTGGGCGAGGCCTGGGTCCAGCATCAGCCGATCGGGGTGCTGCTGGCCGTCGAGCCTTGGAACTTCCCGATCTACCAGCTGATCCGCGTCATCGCCCCGGCCATCGCGGTCGGCAATCCGGTGATGTTCAAACACGCCGGCATCGTACCCCACTGTGCCGAGTTGTTCGCCCAGCTGGTCCGCGACGCGGGCGCGCCGGAGGGGGCGGTGACCAATCTCTATATCTCGTCCGACAAGGTGGCTGAACTGATCGGCGACGACCGGATCCAGGGCGTGGCCCTGACCGGCTCCGAGGACGCCGGCAGCAAGGTGGCGTCGCGGGCGTCCGAGAAGCTGAAGAAATCCACGCTGGAACTGGGCGGGGCGGATGTCTTCGTCGTGCTAGACAACGCCGACATCAAGGCGGCGGCGGAGGTCGGGACGCAGGCGCGGTTGGCCAACGCCGGACAGGTATGCACCGCCGCCAAGCGGTTCATCCTGCATGAGGCGATCGCCGACGAATTCCTGGCGGCATTCCAGGCCAACATGACGGCGGCCGTGTTGGGCGATCCGCTGGACGCGAAGACGACGTTGGGTCCGCTGTCGTCCGAGGACGCGCTCAAGGGGTTGACGAAACAGGTGGACGAAGCCGTCGCGGCGGGGGCCACGATCGTCGTCGGCGGCAAGCGGCCGGAGCGGACCGGTTTCTTCTTCGAACCGACCATCCTGACCGACATCGCCCGCGACAACCCGGCCTATTTCCAGGAATTCTTCGGCCCCGTCGCCATGGTCCATGTGGCTGAGGACGACGACGACATCGTCCGCCTGGCCAACGATTCCCACTATGGCCTGGGCGGTTCGATCTTCGCGGGCGACATCGACCGGGCGCGGACGCTGGCGACCCGGATCGAGACCGGGATGGTGTTCATCAACACCGCCACGACCAGTATGCCCGAACTGCCCTTCGGCGGGGTCAAACGCTCTGGCTACGGCCGCGAGCTCGGCGATGTCGGCATCAAGGAGTTCGTGAACCGCAAGCTGGTCGTCGTCTCGTCCGGCGGGGCGTCGCAGACGGTGGGCTAGGACCGCGCTTGAGGCCGGAACACGAGGTTGGCCCTCAGGCCGTCGGGGGCATAGTCGAGCTCGCCCGAGCCGCTGAGATCGCCCTTGAGACTGGTGGCGATCAGACGCGAACCGAAGCCGGTGCGGGTGGGCTTCGCGACCGGCGGACCGCCGGTTTCCACCCAATCCAGCAGGGTGCGGCCGTCCGCGTCGGGCGCCGACCACGACACCGAGACGCATCCTTCAGGGGTGCTGAGGGCGCCGTGCTTGGCCGCGTTGGTGGCCAGTTCATGGACGATCATCCCCATGGCCAGGGCCTGAGGCGCGTCGAACAGGACGTCGGGGCCCTCCAGACGGAACTGTTCCGGCGAATAAGGCTGCATCTCCTTGGTCAGCAGGTCGGTGAGCGTCGCCTGCTCCCAGCCCGAGGCGGTCAGCAGGTTGTGGGTGGCGGACAGGGCCATCAATCGGGCTTCGAACAGGGTCGAGAACTCCTCAACCGAGCCGGCGCGGCGCGCGGTCAG
The DNA here is from genome assembly GCF_058681135.1 of Brevundimonas sp. FV1ye28. Lineage (NCBI taxonomy): Bacteria > Pseudomonadati > Pseudomonadota > Alphaproteobacteria > Caulobacterales > Caulobacteraceae > Brevundimonas > Brevundimonas sp. FV1ye28. Next base: position 2,351,277 of record NZ_CM178731.1, read on the forward strand.
GGTCGCGATCGACTGCAGGGTGGCGAGGGTGTTCTTCACCCGGTGATTGAGCTCGTTGATGAGCAGTTTCTGGCGCCGCTCGCTGGTCTCCAGGGCCTCGAAGGCGCGGCGTCGATCCGTGATGTCGGAGACCACCCCGGCCAGTTTCAGGGGGCGGCCGGAGCGAGACCGGATCAGACTGCCACGAGACTGGACCCACCGGTCGGTACCGGCGATCGGATATTCGACGTCGTACTCGGCTTCACCGGCAATGGCGGCGTCGAGCGCAGCCTTTCGTCTGGCAAGGTGCTCGTCGTCCTCCACCCAGGCCGGATTCATCACGTCGCCGTCCGGTCGATCCCTGGGCAGGGCGATCAGTTCGCGAGCACGGGGCGACAGGGTGAAGCTGCGGTCTTTCAGATTGACTTCCCAATAGCCCACGCCGGCGGCGGCAAGGGTCGAAACCAATCGCGATCGCTCATCGGCCATGGAGGCGGCCAGGGCCATGAACAGGATGACGGCGGTGACGGCGGCGATGCTGACGGCGATGGCCAGCGGCGGGGCCCCGCTGTCATGCGCCACACCGTGCACGGACTGGAGATCGAGCGCGGCCATGCCGGTGTAGTGCATGCCGACCACGGCGAGGCCCAGAATGGCCGCCGCCGTCGCGCGCCAGCCGAGCGAGCTCTCGCGACGGGACGCCCAGAGCGCGGCGATCGAGGCGGCGATGGCGATCCCAACCGAGACGGCGACCATGTCCCAGCGCCACCCGACGGCGGCGGCGGTGTGCATCGCCGCCATGCCGACGTAGTGCATGGCGGCGATGGCCAGTCCCATGGCGACGCCGGCGACCGGGATTCGGCCCCTGCCGAGCTGTTCCCGGGCGGCGGCGAAGAAGGCGCCTGCCGTTCCCGCCACCGCCAGCAGGAAGGACAAAAGCGTCAGCCCGGGGTCGTAGCTGACCGGCGCGCCCGGATCGAAGCCGAGCATGGCGATGAAATGCATCGCCCAGACGCCCCCGCCCATGGAGAGCGCGGCCGCCGCCAGCCAGGGCGCACGGTCCCGCCCCTCGCGTCCTTTCAGACGCTGGAACAGGTCGAGCGCGGTCCAGGCCGCCAGGACCGCGACCGTATAGGCCAGAACGATGAAGGTCGCGCCGTGATGGTGCAAGACGGTCTCCGTACCGTCAGCCGCCGACCATCTGCATGCCCAGCCATTCGGCGATCAGGGCGGGCTTGTCGGCGGCTTCGATCTCGACGGTCAGTTCGTGCTTGAGCAGCCAGCGGCCGCCACCCTTGTCCTCGGCCGAGAGCAGCTTGAACCGCCCGCGGATGTTCGACCCGGCGGGGACGGGGGCCAGGAAGCGAACCTTGTCGAACCCGTAGTTCACGCCCATCACCACCCCGTCCAGCGGGGCCACGGCGTCATAGGACATGGCCGAGGCGAGGCTGAGGGTCAGGAAGCCGTGCGCGATCGTGCCGCCGAACGGGGTCTGTTTGGCCGCGACCGGATCGATGTGGATGAACTGACGGTCCTCGGTGATCTCGGCGAAGGCGTCGATGCGGGCCTGATCGACCAGGATCCATTTCGAGACGCCGATTTCGGTTCCGATCAGGGACTGGAGGTCTGCGGGTTTGGTCATGCGGCGGCTCCTTCTTGGGTCGCCGGGACGAACCGGCCTTCGATGATGTCGGCGAACAGGCCGGGGTCGATATTGCCCCCGGACAGGATGACGGCGGTGGTCCGGCCCCGGGTCTCGATCTTGCCGGCGAGGACGGCGGCCAGGGCCGCGGCCCCGCCCGGCTCGACGACCAGCTTCAGGGTGCGGAAGGCGTAGGCCACCGCCTCGGCCGCCTCCATGTCCGAGATCGACAGGGCGCCGGAAAGGACACGCTGGTTGATGGGAAAGGTCAGGACGCCGGGAATGGGCGTCTGGAGCGCGTCGCAGATCGAGGGCGGGCCGGACGGGTGGCCCGTCCGTTCGCCAGCGGCCAGAGAGCGGGCGGTGTCGTCATAGGCCTCGGGCTCCACGGCCCAGGTTTTCGTCGTCGGACTGCGGGCCTCCATGACCAGATTGATGCCGGCCATCAGCCCGCCGCCGGAACAGCAGCAGATCAACTGATCGATCGGCCCGTCCGCCTGATCCAGCAGTTCCAACGCCGTGGTGCCCTGCCCCTCGATGACATAGGGATCGTCGAACGGGGGGACGAGGACGGAGCCGCGATCCCTGGCGACCTGGGCGCCGATCTCCTCGCGGCTCTCGGTCCAGCGATCGTAGAGGCGGACCTCGCCGCCGAAGGCCTTCACGCCCGCGATCTTGATGGCCGGACTGTCGGCCGGCATGACGATGGTCGCATGGGCGCCCATCAGCCTCGCCGCCGCCGCCACGCCCTGGGCATGGTTGCCGGACGAGAAGGCGACGACGCCCGACGCCAGTTCGGCCGTGCTCAGGCGGCTGATCCGGTTGTAGGCGCCCCGGAACTTGAAGGCGCCGGCGACCTGCATCGTCTCGGCCTTAAGCAGGACCCGGCCACCCATGCGTTCGTTGAGCGCCGGGCTCTCGATCAGGGGGGTGCGGACCGCCGCCGGGGCGATCTGGCGGGCGGCGTCGAGGACGCCTTCATACGATGCGGTGCGGTCGGACATGAGAGGCACTTAACCCGATCCCGTTCGTCCGCGTAAGGTGGCGAAAACGATGGAAACGCCCGGAGACGCCATGACGACCTGCATCCTCGCCATCGACCAGGGCACGACCTCGACCCGCGCCATCGCCTTCGAACTGCGCGAGGACCAGGGGCTGCATCCCGTGGCGGTCAGCCAGATCGAGCTTGAACAGCACTTCCCTCGCTCGGGCTGGGTTGAGCATGACGCCGCCGAGATCTGGGCCGCGACGCTGCAGACCTGTCGCGAGGTGATCAAGAAGGCCGGCGGCGTCGGGCGGTTCGCCGCCATCGGCATCACCAATCAGAGGGAAACCTCGGTGCTCTGGGACACCGAGACCGGCGAGCCGCTGCATCACGCCATCGTCTGGCAGGACCGGCGCACCGCCGATGTCTCGGCGCGGATGGCGACGGAGGGTCATGAGGCCATGGTTCAGGCGGCGACCGGCCTCATCCTCGATCCCTATTTCTCGGCGACCAAGTTCGCCTGGCTGCTGGACCAGGTTCCGGGTGCACGCGAGCGGGCGGCGAAGGGCGAGGTGAAGCTCGGGACCATCGACAGCTGGCTGGTGTGGAAGCTGACGAACGGGGCCAGCCACGTCACCGATGCGACCAATGCCAGCCGCACCTCGTTGATGGAGCTGAAGACACGGGCGTGGCGCGACGACCTGTGCGACCTGTTCAAGGTTCCCAAGGCTGCCCTGCCCCGGATCGTCGGCTGCGCCGAAATCATGGGCGAAAGCGAGCCGGTCCTGTTCGGACGCGCCCTGCCGATCGCGGGATCGGCGGGGGACCAGCAGGCCGCCCTGGTCGGACACGGCGCGCTGAAGCCCGGCGACGCCAAGATCACCTACGGCACCGGCGCCTTCCTCGTCGCCAATGTCGGGGCCGAGCCGGTGGCTTCATCGAGCCGGTTGCTGGGTACGCTCGGCTATCAGGTCGGTGAGACGGCCGCCTATGCGCTGGAAGGGTCGATCTTCTCGGCGGGGTCGGCGATCCAGTGGCTGAGGGACGGGGTCGGGATGATCTCCGACAGCCGCCAGTCCGAGGCGGTGGCGCAGGGGCTGAAGGACAATGGCGGCGTCTATCTGGTTCCCGGATTCACGGGTCTGGGCGCGCCGTGGTGGGAGCCGGATGCGCGGGGCGCGGTCATCGGGCTGACGCGGGATACCAAGCCTGCGCATTTCGTCCGGGCGGCGCTGGAGGCCCTGGCCTTTCAGACGCGCGACCTGCTGGATGCCCTGGCCAAGGACGGGGCGCCGAAGTTCAGCGTGCTGAAGGTCGACGGCGGCGTGACCGCCAACGCCTTCGCCATGCAGTTCGTCGCCGACATTTGCGAGGTCACGGTCGAGCGGCCGGCCTTCCAGGAGATGACGGCCCTGGGGGCGGCCCGGCTGGCGGCGCTGGGGGTCGGCCTGATCGACGATCTGGAGCCTCGCAACGAGGAGGCGCCGGCGGTGTGGAAACCCCGGATGTCAGCGGATCAGCGCGAAGCTCTGCTGGGGGGCTGGCATCGCGCGATCAAGGCCGCCATTGTCGCCGCACGATGACCGACAGCTCGAACGATCCGCAGGCCGCCTTTTCCGGAACCCGGGAGGTCGATCCCCGATACCGGCTCGACGAAGCCGCACTGGACGCCTGGATGGCGGCGAACGTCGAGGGCTATGCCGGCCCGCTGACGATCCGCCAGTTCAAGGGCGGCCAGTCGAACCCGACCTATGAGCTGACGACGCCCGGCAAAGCCTATGTGCTGCGTCGCAAGCCGCCGGGGGTGTTGTTGCCATCGGCCCACGCGGTGGACCGCGAGTTCACCGTGATCTCGGCCCTGTCGAAACAGGGATATCCGGTCGCCAGGCCTCATGCTCTGTGTACGGACGATACCGTCATCGGTTCGATGTTCTACGTCATGGACAAGGTCGAGGGCCGCGTTCTCTGGGACCTGAAACTGCCCGCGATGGAGCCGGCCGAGCGCCGCGCCATCTTCGAGGCCCAGACCGACGCCCTGGCCGATCTGCACCGGTTCGATCCATCGGCGATCGGTCTCGGCGACTACGGCAAGCCGGGCAACTACTTCGCGCGTCAGGTCGGGCGCTGGACCAAACAGTACAAGGCGTCCGAAATCGATCCGATCCCGGAGATGGATCGGCTGATCGCCTTCCTGCCGCAGAGCCTGCCGGCCGAGGGGCCGGTCAGCATCGTCCACGGCGACTTCCGGCTCGACAACCTGATGATGGCGCCGGACGCCCCCGAGGTCCGGGCGGTGCTGGACTGGGAGCTGTCGACGCTGGGCGATCCGATGGCGGACTTTTCCTATCTGCTGATCGGCTGGGTCCTGCCGCCGACGGTGCGGAACGGTCTGGCGGGACTGGACCTGCCCGCGCTCGGCATTCCGACGATCGAGGAGACGGTCGAACGGTATGAGGCGCGCACGGGTCGCAAGGGGCCGGAGAACCTCGACTGGCTGATGGCCTACAACCTGTTCCGGCTGGCCGCGATCTGCCAGGGCATCGCCGGCCGCGTCCGCGACGGCACGGCGGCCTCGGCCCATGCGGTCGAGACGGCGAAACAGGTCGTGCCGCTGGCGAAGGCGGCGATGATGTTCGGGATGAAGGCGGGCGCCTGACCGGCTCGCACCCACCCGCGCTCAAGCAGCGAGCGACCGCGTCGCGAGTGTTAGCGCCCCTAGTTCGTCAAAATCTGCACCCGCGACCAGACCTCGCCGCGGTTGACGATCTCGATGCGGATCGGGCCGACCTGTGGTCGCGAAACGGTGCAGACCGGATAGTGGTCCCGCGAGCTGTCGGCGCAGATGACGGCGCCGCTCTGATCCTTCAGGGCCAGGTCGATATTGGTGTCGCCATCGCCGATGGCGGCTACGCGCAGCACCTCGTTGCGACGCGCCTCGATGGTGAAGGCATAGGTCTCGCGCGCGCGCAGGCGTCGCACCACGACGATGGGTCCCGCGCCGAAGGGCGAGGCCCGGACGCCCTTGTTCGGGGACCGCTCGCGTGAAATCTCGTCGAGCAGGTCGCGGTCGCCGGCGGCGAAGCTCTCGGCCTCGTCCAGCAGGCTCCTCTGGGTCAGGAAGGGTTCGTCGCCGTTTTCGCGCCGGGTGCGGATGTCGCCCAGCATACGGGCGGCGACGATCATGGCGCGGGCGTCGCGGCGGGCGCGGGCCCAGTCCGCAACCTCGGCGGCGGTGACCATCTGGGTGATGGCGCGCGCCTCGGCATCGGGGTCGGGCGAAGGCGCCGGCCGGATTTGCGACCCGGCCGGCGCCGCCGTCAGGCCCAGGGCCAGAACGACGGTAGCGATGACGAGCGTGGTGGCGATAGGGGTCTGTCCCCCGACGACCCGAACCCCGCGCTCAACCATCTTCGCTCCCCCGCGAGCCGCCTCAGGAGGGCGGCGGATCGTCTTTAACGACGATTGTTTCGCGGCGGACAGTGACCGAAACTGACATGCACAACAAGGGTTTGCCACATGCCTCGAACAGAGGCGTCAGCGCGTGGCGGCGCTCAGGATACGGCGATCGCCGCGCGACTGGACCATCACGACCACCTTGTCCTGGGGATCGGCGGCCTCGGGCAGGTCGAGCAGGATCGGACGGCCGGTCCATTGCCCCAGACGGGTCAGGCTCTGGACCACATTGACGTGGCGCACGGCGCGACCACGATTGTCGCCTCCGGCCACGGCGACGGTCTGGAGACCCGGACGATAGGTGACGGCCCAGACGTCGGCGCCGGACGAGGGCGCACGACCCGAGCCCACGCCGACGGCGTCGCCGCTTTCGCGGAACTGGACCTGGGGCGGGAAGACGCGGCGGGCGGCCTCTTCGTCGACGGCGGTCTGCACGGCCTCGCCTTCGGCACCCGAGACCTGACGGCGGCCGTCGATCACGACCTGCGGCGTATAGACATTCCTGAGGCGCATGGCGGCCTGATAGGCGCGCTGGCGCTGGGCGAACTCGGGCTTGGCGAAGGTGTCGGGCCAACCGAGGTAATCCCAGTAGTCGACGGCGTAGGTCAGGGCGATGACGCCCGGCTCCTCGGCCAGGCCCTCGACCACCTGGTTGGCGGCCGGACAGCCGGAACAGCCCTGGGCGGTGAACAGCTCGACCACCACCGGCTCGGTCGTCGTCACGGACAGGCGGACGGGTCGCACGCCTGCGGACTGGGCGGTCGAACCGACCGCGCCCAGCAGGCCGAGCGCCGCGACGCCCGCGATGATGAAGCCCCTCGCGTTCATGAGCTAGACTCCTAGCCGGGCCGCCGGTCGCGCGCGCCTCATTTTCGCGTGAAGGGGGATCAGTCCATGAGCTGCTGGGAAAGATAGACGTAGTGCCGGGCCCAGCGCCGCGCATTGGCGACCGGATCGGCGTCGTTTGAGTGACCGCCCGAGGTCTCCTCGTAATAGAGATGATCGTAGCCGAGATCGCCCAGGCGGGCGGCGAACTTGCGGGCATGGCCCGGATGGACGCGGTCGTCGCGGGTGTTGGTGGTGATGTAGAGGCGCGGATACTCCGCATCCGGACGCAGGCGCTGGTAGGCCGAATACTGGCTGATGAAGGCGGCGTCGCCGGGGATGCGCGGGTCGCCGTATTCGCCGATCCACGACGCGCCGGCCGGCAGGTCCTGATAGCGGAGCATGTCGATCAGGGGGCTCTCGATCACGGCGGCGTTGTACAGCTCAGGATGCTGGGTGATCGAGACCGAGGTCAGGACCCCGCCGTTGGAGCGGCCATAGATGCCGAGGCGGCGCGCCGAGGTCACGCCGCGCTGTTCCAGATCGCGGGCCACCGAGGCGAAGTCGTCGAAGGCGCGCTGGCGGTTCTCGCGCAGGGCCGCCTGGTGCCAGGCCGGGCCGAACTCGCCGCCGCCCCGGATATTGGCCACGACATAGGCCCCGCCGTTCTCGAGCCACAGCTTGCCCAGTTCGGGCTTGTAGGCGGGCGGGAAGGAGACCTGGAAGCCGCCGTAGCCGAACATGATGGTCGGGGTGGAGCCGTCCATCGGGGCGTTCGCGGGGCGGACGAGGAAATAGGGAACCTTGGTTCCGTCCGTGGACGTCGCCTCGAACTGTTCGACGACGTGAGTGGAGGCATCGAACATGGCCGGGGCCTGTTTGATCGTCTCACCCGCGATGCTCGGCTCCGGCGCGGGAGTCGGGGACGGCAGACCGGGCGCGATCTGACCGGGCTCCGCAAGCAGCAGGGTCGCAGGCGTAAGGAAGCCTTGATAGCTGTAGAACATGCGACCGCTACCCCGGCTGGCGTCGCCGATATTCACGGCGACGTTTTCCGGCGTCTCGATGGTTCCTCGCGGCCAACCCCATTCGCCGCGGTCCGTGAAGACGATGACCCGGCCGCGCACGTTATCGAGCACCGAGGCGACGACCTGCCTATCGAAGACCACGACGTCCTGCACCGATTGGCGATCGGTCGGCGCAAAGATGATCGTCGCACCATGGGAAGGGGCTGGATCCGGCGATCCAAGCTGGCCCAGATGCAGCGCCGCCAGCGAGCCAGCTGGAATTTCACTGCCCAGCCAGGACCATTTTTCTTCGGCCGTGAAGACCAGCCGACCCTGGATCACGCCGTGCACCGAAACCCGCTCCGGCAGGTTCAGCTTGACCACCGTGCCGCCGTTCAGCCGCCAGGTCTCGGAACGGAAGGTGTCGAGCGGGCGGTTGACGATGACGGCCTGGACCGCGCCCGCACCGTCGCGGAACACCGTCGGGCTGACGCCGTAGCCGCCGTCGGAGATGTCGCCGCGATAGAGCTCGGTCGCATCGGCCAGGGTCTGGCCCCGCTTCAGACGTTTGACGATGAAGGGATAGCCGCTCTCGGTCAGGGTGCCGGGGCCGAAGTCGGTGGCGAGCAGGAGGGTGTCGACGTCGAACCACTCCAGCCGGTGCTTGCCCTCGGGCAGGACGAAGCCGTCGGCGACGAACTGTTTGGTCGTGGTGTCGAACTCGCGCACGACCACGGCGTCCTTGCCGCCTTCGGACAGGGAGATCAGGCAGCGGGTCTCGTCGGGAGCCAGGCAACGCGCCCCCTTCCACACCCAGTCCTTGCCTTCCGCGCGCGACAGGGCGTCGAGGTCGATCAGGGTCTCCCAGTCCGGCGTGTCGGTGCGGTAGCTGTCCAGCGAGGTCCGCCGCCAGACACCCTTCGGATTGGTCGCGTCCTGCCAAAAATTGCCGATGCCGGAGCCGAGGAAGCTCGGTCCCGGAATGCGGGCGGTCGAGGACAGGATGTCGAAGGCCTGGGATCGGAAGGTCTCGTAGCGACGGTCGCCGGTCAGGGCAGCCAGCGACGCCGCGTTGGAGGCGCGCACGAAGGCCATGGCCTCGGTCCCTTCGACCTCCTCCAGCGCCAGATGATCGTCGGCGGCGCGGACGCCGGCCGGGGTCAGGTCCGCGGGCAGGTGCGGCAGGGTCTGGGCCCAGGCGGGAGCCGCGAAGGCCATCAGGGCCGTGGCGGCCATCAAGGTTTGGAGACGCATCGACACTCTCTGCTCATCCCCGCGAAGGCGGGACCCAGTCCTGTGGGCGATCGGCGCCGCCCAAGGGGAGAAGAAGCTCGATCCCAGCCGCCGATGCTTCACGAAAGCACTGGGTCCCCGCTTTCGCGGGGATGAGCGGTCTTGTTACGACCTATTCCTGCGCCGGCACGTCCATCAGGCGGCGGGTCAGATAGGTGTATTCCAGTGCGATGCGGCGGGCCGTTTCACGCAGGTTGGCGCCGGCCGCGTGGCCGCCGTCGGTGTTCTCGTAGAACAGGACCGGATAGCCAAGTTCCTCCAGACGCGCCGCCGCCTTCCGGGCATGGCCCGGATGGACGCGGTCGTCCTTGGTCGAGGTGTGGATGAAGACCTCGGGGTAGGGCTGGCCGGCGCGCAGATTCTGGTAGGGCGAATATTCGGCGATCCAGGCGCGCTGTTCCGGGATGTCCGGGTCACCGTATTCCGCCCGCCACGAGGCGCCGGCGAGCAGGCGGTGGAAGCGGAACATGTCGAACAGGGGCACCTGGATGACCGCCGCATTGATCAGGTCCGGACGCTGGGTCAGCATCGCCCCCATGAACAGGCCACCCTGCGATCCGCCCATGACGCCGAGGTGCGGCTGGGACGTGATGTTGCGGGCGATCAGGTCCGAGGCCACGGCCTGGAAGTCCTCGTGGGCGCGCTGGCGGTTCTGCTGGCGGGCGGCCTCGTGCCAGTTGGGGCCGAACTCGCCGCCGCCGCGCACATTGGCGACGACATAGACGCCGCCGCGTTCCAGCCACAGCTTGCCGACCGTCGGCGAATAGCCGGGCAGTTGCGACACCTGGAAGCCGCCGTAGCCGTACAGGAGGGTGGCGTTGGAGCCGTCCAGCGGCATGTCATCCTTATGCACCACGAAATAGGGGATCATGGTGCCGTCGGCCGAGCGGGCCTCATGCTGTTCGACCGTCATGCCCGTGGCGTCGAACTTGGCCGGGATCGACTTGACCTCGGCCATCTGGCCCGTCGCCGCATCGACCAGCGACAGGGTCGAGGGCGACAGGTAGCCGGCGACGCTGACGAAGATCCGGTCGTCCTGCTCCGAGGCCGAACCCAGACCCACGGTCGAGTTGGCGGGCAGCTCAAGCCGCGTCCGGGCCCATTCGCCCGACGGGTTCGGCGTATAGACATAGGCCGCGCCGCGCACGTTTTCGTACAGGGCCACGACCAGCTTGTTGCGGGTGGCGTTGATGCTCTCGACCGACTCGCGAGCGCCCGGACGGATGATCATTTGGGCCGGCGTGGCGGGATCGGCCAGCCAGGCGTCGAGGTTCCAGGCGAAGACGTCGCCGGTCTTGAATTCCTGTCCCGACGGCGCGGTCCAGTCCTGGTTGGTGGTCACGACCAGCTGGCCCTGGACCAGGGCGTTGATGTCCGACTTGGCCGGCAGTTGCAGCTGGGTCGTCGTCCCGTCCGCGTTCAGGACGTGGGTCTCGCCTTCGTAGAAGTTGACGCCGCGATTGATCAGGATCGCCTTGATGACCCCGTCGGCGTCACGGAGCGCACCGCCGCCGACCGAGACGTCCGAGGGCTGGCCGGTGAAGATCGTCTCGGCCTGGTCGATCGACTGGCCGCGCTTCAGGCGTTTGACGATCATCGGATAGCCCGAGGAGGTCAGGGTGCCCGGGCCGAAGTCGCGTGAGATCAGCAGGGTGTCGGCATCGACCCAGGATGCGCCGCCCTTGGACTCGGGCAGTTCGAACCCGCCCTCTACGAAGGTGCGCGACACGCTGTCGAACTCGCGCACGACCACGGCGTCCTTGCCGCCGTCGGACAGGGAGATCAGGCACAGGCGTTCTTCAGGCGGCAGGCAGGACGAGCCCTTGTAGACCCAGTTCTTGCCCTCGGCCGTCGACAGGGCGTCGATGTCGAGGATGGTCTCCCAGTTCGGCGTGTCGGTGCGGTAGCTGTCGATCGTCGTCCGCCGCCAGATGCCGCGCACATGGGTCGCGTCCTGCCAGAAATTGTCGATGTGGCCGTCGTGGGTGAAGCCGGGCGCCGGGATGCGGTCGCGGGCCTGGACCAGGGCCAGAGCCTGTTCGTGCAGGCCTTCGTAGCGCGGGTCGCCCTGAAGCACGCCCAGGGAGCGGGTGTTGTGCTCGTTGACCCAGGCCATGGCGCGCTCGCCCTCGACCTCTTCCAGCCAGATATAGGGGTCGGTCGCGTCGGAGGTGGCGAAGCCGCCCTCGACCAGGGGCGGGTTGGGCGGGGTGCGGGCGGTCTGGGCCAGGGCGGGGGCTCCGATGATCGTGGAGGCGAGAAGGGCGGCCGTGAGGCTCAGCGAACGACGCATGCGGGGGCGCTCCGAAATAAGGACGGGGCACCTTAGTCGCGAAGGGCGGGTCGGCAAGACGGCGAACCTTACCGTTTTGTCACATCCGACAGCGTGGCGGATCAGTGGGACCCTTCGTCGGGGATGCAAAGCAGATTGCCGCACGCCTTGCAGTGGACGGCGTCTGGATCATGAACCTGAAGACCGCACTTCTCGCACGGATAGCGGACCTTGTGCGGACGCAGCAGGGTCTGGCCCAAGCGCACGAACAGCGTCACCCCGACCAGCATGATGATGATCGAGACGATCCGCCCCCACATGCCGGGCAGCAGGATGTCCCCGTATCCGGTCGTGGTCAGGCTGGTGACCGTGAAATAAAGGGCGTCGACATAGCCGCTGATGCCTTCGTAACGCCCCATGAAGCCGGTGTAGACGAAGCCTGTCGCCACGAAGACGAAGGTGACCAGGGCGACCAGGGCCTTGGTGGTATCCTCGACACGGGTGTCATCGTATTTGCGGCCGACCGTCGTCCAGAAGAAGTCCGAGTTGACGAGGGTCCACAGGCGAATGACGCGCAGGAAGCCCAGGTTGAACAGCCAGGCCGGGAACAGCAGCGTCGCCAGGATGAACAGGTCGACCCAGACGATCGGTCGCTTCAGCCAGTCCCTGATGTCGGAATAGGCCAGGGCGCGCGCGGCGAGATCGGCCGCCAGCAGCGCGGCGACCACATAGTCCACGATGTAGAAGGCCAGGCCTATGTGCTTCAGCACCGGCGCGGCGATGAAGAAGGCGACGATGATCAGGTCGATGGTCAGGACCGCCAGCCTGAACCGGACAGCCGTGGTCGATGCGCCGTGATACAGGGCGCGGAGACGGGCGCGGAGGCGGAGGCCGCGGGGCGGGACCCGCTCGGTCGCTGTCATGTCCCTCCTCTAGCCGCGCAATCGCCGGAGCGCCACGGCCCGGAACGCCGGACCGTGGCCAGCACCGTCAGGCCTTGGAGATGGCGGCGGCGATCTGGTCGGACGAATGACCGGTCAGATCCTTGGAGATTTCGCCCACCAGGCGCGACGAAAGCTCCTTGTGCCAATGCTTGCGCAGCTCGCCGAGCGTCTTGGGCGCTGCGATGACCAGAAGCTTGTCGACCTTGCCGTTCAGCACCCATTTGTTGAGCACCTCGGCCACGCCCATGGCGAAACCGTCCTCGGCCTGGGTGTCGTTGTCGGGATTGGCTTCGCTGGAGATGCGGCCGGCCGAGCCGGACACGCGCTCCTCGATCGCCGGGACCGGCTGGGCGGTCAGGGAGACGTCGCCGCCATTGCCGGTGTTCTTGAACAGGGCCAGCTTCTCGCCGTCGACGACCGCCACCATCGCGCCATTGGGAAGATTCATGGGAAAAGCCTCGTCGTCTGTTTCAGGGGACAGGCTAACGGGCCGCGGCCGGGGACGTTGCGTGAGTGCGACTATGGAGACGCCCATTTCGGAGGCGCGGCCGACGTGACTATATGACGCCCATGAGCGCCGCGACCCCCAGACCCTTCGTCAAGATGAACGGCGCCGGCAACGACTTCGTCGTCGTCAATGCGCTCGACCGTCCCTTCGCGCCCGGTCCCGACGCCGTGCGCGCCCTGGGCGATCGCAAGACCGGCGAAGGCTTCGACCAGCTGATCGCCATCGAGCCCTCGGACAGCGCCGACGCCTTCATGCGGGTGTGGAACGCTGACGGAGGCGTGGTCGAGACCTGCGGCAATGCGCTTCGCTGCGTCGGCTGGATGCTGATGCAGGCGAACGGCACGGATCGGGTGACCATCGACACGCTCGGCGGCCCGGCGATTGCGCGGCGCGCTGGACCGGAGCGGATCACCGTCGACATGGGTCCGCCCCGGCTGAACTGGCGCGAAATCCCCCTGGCCGAGGAGATGGACACCCGCGGCATCGAGCTGCAGGTCGGCCCCATCGACGATCCCGTCGTGCACACCCCGGGCGCCGTCTCCATGGGCAATCCGCATGTGGTCTTCTTCACCGACCGCCAGGACGACGCCTTCGTCATCGGCACGGGGTCGCTGATCGAGCACCACCCCCTGTTTCCGGAAGGGGTCAATGTCGGCTTCGCCAATGTCCTGGCCCCCGACCGCATCCGCCTGCGGGTGTTCGAACGCGGTGCCGGGCTGACGAAGGCCTGCGGCACCGGCGCCTGCGCGGCCCTGGTCGCCTGCGCGCGGCGCGGTCTGACAGAGCGCAAGGCGACGGTGATCGTGGACGGAGGCGAACTGGTCATCGACTGGGATGAGGCGACCGGCCACGTCTTCATGACCGGCCCGGTCGAGGTCGAGCGGACCGGAACCTTGACCGTCTGACGCTCGCCCACCCGGCGTCGACGGTTGTCCCGACGGAAACCCGCAGCTAGACCGGACGCGCCCGCGACCGTCAGAGACACCGATGCCCGATCAGACCGACAAACAGACCTTCTCCGACCAGGAAGCGCTCGATTTCCACCGGCTGCCGAACCCCGGCAAGATCTCCATGGCGCCGATCAAGCCCATGGCGACCCAGCGCGACCTGTCGCTGGCCTATTCGCCGGGCGTCGCCGTGCCGGTCCGCGCCATCGCCGACAATCCCGACGCCGCCTATGACTACACGTCCAAGGGCAATCTGGTCGCCGTGATCTCGAACGGCACGGCCATCCTGGGCATGGGCAACCTCGGCCATCTGGCGTCCAAGCCGGTGATGGAGGGCAAGGCCGTCCTGTTCAAACGCTTCGCCGACGTCGACAGCTTCGACATCGAGGTCAAGACCACCGACCCGGATGAGTTCATCACCGTCGTCAAGAACATCGGCGACAGCTGGGGCGGCATCAATCTGGAGGATATCAAGTCCCCGGAATGCTTCGTCATCGAAAGCGAGCTTCAGGACCTGCTGGACATCCCCGTCTTCCATGACGACCAGCATGGCACGGCCATCATCTCCACCGCCGGCCTGATCAACGCCTGCCATCTGACGGGCCGCAAGTTCGAGGACGTGAAGATGGTCCTGGTCGGCGCGGGCGCCGCCGGCCTGTCGTCGCTCAGCCTGATGAAGTCCCTGGGCGTGAAGCCCGAGAACGCCACGGTCGTCGACCTGCACGGCGTCATCTACCGCGGCCGCACCGAGGGCATGGACCAGTGGAAGTCGGTCCACGCCATCGACACCGACAAGCGCACCCTGGCCGAGGCCATGGTCGGCGCCGACGTGGTCCTGGGCCTGTCCGCCAAGGGCGCCATCACGCCCGAGATGGTGGCCACCATGGCGCCCCGCCCGATCATCTTCGCCATGGCCAACCCCGACCCGGAGATCACCCCGGAACAGGTCCACGCCGTGCGCAAGGACGCCATCGTCGCCACCGGCCGCTCGGACTATGTGAACCAGGTCAACAACGTCCTGGCCTTCCCCTATCTGTTCCGGGGCGCCCTCGACGTGCGCGCCCGCCGGATCAATCACGAGATGAAGATCGCCTGCGCCCACGCCCTGGCCCAGCTGGCCCGCGAGGACGTGCCGGACGAGGTGGCCGTGGCCTATCGCGGTCGCAAGCTGAAGTTCGGCCCGGACTACATCATCCCGACGCCGTTCGATCCGCGCCTGATCTGGTACATCCCGCCCTTCGTGGCCAAGGCCGCGATGGACACAGGCGTGTCGCGCGTCTCCATCGACGACATGGACGAATACCGCGCCCAGCTGCGCGAGCGCGTCGATCCGTCCGCCGCCCTGATGCAGAAGATCTCGTCCGCCGTGCGCGCCGCCCCGAACAAGCGGGTGGTCTTCGCCGAGGGCGAGGAATCGACCGTGATCCGCGCCGCCTGGGCCTTCAAACAGGCCGAGCTGGGCACGCCGATCCTGATCGGCCGCGAGGATCTGGTGCGTAAGAACGCCGCCGAGGCCGGCCTCGACTTCGAGGCCATGGGCATCGAGATCGTCAACGCCCGCGTCTCCGAGCGGAACGTCGAATACACCGACTTCCTCTACGACAAGCTGCAGCGCCGGGGTTACCTGCGTCGCGATGTCCAGCGGATGATCAACCAGGACCGCAACTATTTCGCCGCCGCCATGCTGGCGCGCGGTCAGGCCGACGCCATGGTCACGGGCACGACCCGGAACTTCAACATGGTGCTGAAGGAGGTCCGGCGGGTGCTGGACGTCGAGGACAGCCTGATCGGCCTTTCCATCGTCCTGGCCAAGGGCCGGACGATCTTCGTCGCCGACACCTCGATCCATGAACTGCCCGGCGCCGAAGAACTGGCCGACATCGCCATCCAGGCCGCTGCGGCCGTGCGCAAACTGGGCCGCACCCCGCGCGTGGCCTTCCTCAGCTATTCGACCTTCGGCAACCCTCCCGGAGAACGCGGCGACAAGGTGCGCGAGGCGATCCGCATCCTCGACCAGAAGGGCGTCGATTTCGAGTACGAGGGCGAGATGCCGCCCGAACTGGCGCTCGATCCGGCCCTGCGCACCAACTATCCCTTCATGCGCCTGAGCCGCGAGGCCAATGTGCTGGTCATGCCGGCGCTGCATTCCGCCGCCATCTCGACCCAGCTGGTCCAGGCCCTGGGCGGGGCGACGGTGATCGGCCCGCTGCTGGTGGGGCTGGAGAAGTCGGTTCAGATCGTCTCCCTGGGCGCCCAGGTGTCCGAGATCATCACGGCCGCCACCTTCGCCGCCTACGAACAGGGTGTCAGCGTCGAGTTCGAACCCGAAGACGAGGACGTCGCCCCGCACCCCAGCGCGGCGGCCGAGCGGTCGATGACGGCGGTGCCGCCGACCGTCTGAGCGATCAGACGGTCGGGACACCCTCGCGAGCGATCCGGCGGGCCTCGAAGCCCAGCCGGATCCACTCGATCACGACGAAGACGATGGCGATCACCCCCATCCAGGCAGCGATGACGAACATCGGCGCATAGCCCTGGGCGTCGACCAGCTCGCCGAGCGCGCCGCGCCCCAGCGTGCCGATCAGCAGGGCCAGCGAGATGAAGACCGCGAACTGGACCGCGCCGAAGGTCCGGTTCGACAGGGCCGAGAGATAGGCCACAAAGGCCGCGCCGGCGAAGCCGCCGGCGATGTTCTCGCCCGCGATGGCCATCATCAGCCGGGCCAGAGCCTCATGGACGCCGATGCCGTTGAACACAGAATAGAGGCCGGTCGCCGACATGAAGGCGCCGACGTTGGGCGCTCCCAGGGCCAGGTCCATGAACAGCAGATTGGTCGCGGCAGTCAGGACGGCGCCGATCAGCAGGCTCCACATCCGGCCGATGACCAGCAGCGCCCAGCCGCCCAGCGCGATGCCGACGATGGTCATGATCACCCCGAAGGTCTTGGACGCCAGCGCCACCTCGGCCGCCGTGTGACCCAGGGCTCCGCCCGTGTCGCCCATGTAGAAGGGAAAGGCGAACGGCCCCCAGACGCCGTCGGTGATCCGATAGGTCAGGATCAGGCCCAGCACCACCACCGCCCCCCAGCCCAGGCGGCCCATCAGCTCGACGAGGGGGGCCAGGATGGCGTCGTAGAAGGTATCGGCCAGCTTGGGCGCCGCCGTGGTTTCGGCCTCGGTCGGGCTTCGGCCCTTCCAGACGATGAGGCCGGCGAGGGCGGCGGGCAAGACGACGGTCGCGCCCACGATCCATGGGCCCCAGGCGGCGGTGAAGGTTCCGGCGCTCGGCGCAGGCGAGGTCGTCAGGGCGATGACCATGAAGCGGACCAGCATGAACGCCGCCCAGCCCCAGGCCGCCAGGGTCGCCACCAGAACGGCCAGGCGCAGACTGGGCGAACCGCGACGCTGTTTCGCCACGGCGGCCTGCGACGACGGGATCGGTTCGGGCGCGATCAGCGTGCCGACGATCCCCAGGCCCATCAGCAGGGCTGCGGTGAAGAAGACGCCCGGCCAGCCGAGCACTTCGGACAGGAGCAGGGACCCGGCCCCGCCCGCCAACGCCGCCGTGCGATAGCCGAGCTGATAGATGGTCGACAACAGATCGATGGGCGTCTTTTCGTCGGCCACCTCGATCCGCCAGGCGTCGATGACGATGTCCTGTGTGGCGAAGGCGAAGGCGCCGAGCGTCGCGCCCAGGGCCAATGGCCCCAGCACCCCGGCGCTCGGGTTCGACAGGGCGACGAGGCCCAGCGCAACGGCGATGATGACCTGAAGCACCAGGAGCCAGCTGCGCCGGCGGCCCAGCCGTTTGCCCAGGCCCGGCGGGGTCCAGCTGACGGCGGGAGACCACAGGAAGCGGAAGGCGCCGAACAGGCCGATCCAGCTGAGGATGCCGATGGTGGCGACCGGGATCTGCGCCTCGGTCAGCCAGGCGTTCAGGGTGCCGATCAGCATGGCGAACGGCAGGCCCGCCGAGAAGCCCAGCAGCAGCATGGCCAGGGTGCGCCGCTCGCGGAAGGCGACCTTCAGAACCGCCAGACCCTTGGGCTTCACGTCGATTTCAGCCGGCGCTGCGGGGGGCGCTGGTGGGGTCTGGGTCATGCAGGCGGCCTCTGTCTCGAAGGGCGGCCCGATCTGACGCCGGTGACCCTATCCGAAGGCGACCTTGGCGCGGATGTCGCCGCTCGTCCAGCGGGCCAGGGCCGAGCGCAGGGCCTCCGGCTCCAGCGGCTTGACCAGGTGGTCGTCCATGCCCGCTTCCAGACAGGCCTGCCGGTCCTCGGTGAAGGCGTTGGCGGTCAGGGCGACGATCGGGGTGCGATCCCCGGCGGCGCGCAGGGCCCGGGTCGCGGACGGTCCGTCCATGCCGGGCATGCGCATGTCCATGAAGACCAGATCGTAACGGGCGCGCTTCATGGCGGCGATCGCCTCGTCGCCGGTGGCGGCGGTCTCGACCACACAGCCCTCGCGGCGCAGCAGGGTCTTGGCCAGAAGTGCGCCGACCGGATTGTCCTCGACCAGCAGCACCCGGGTTCCGGCGAAGCGGACGGGCAGGACGCGGTCGTCCTCGGGCGGCAGGCCGCGCGGGGCGATCGGCGTCTCGCCGGCCGTGGCGGCGGCGATCACGCGTTCGACCAGCGAGGCGCGACGGAGGGGCTTGATCAGATAGCCGTGGAAGCCGACCGATCGGTAGCGGGCGATCAGCTCGCGCTCCGACGGTTTGAGCAGAACGATGCCACGCCCGACCTCGGGCAGGGCGGCGAGCGGCCGGCCGGAGGCGGCGGCTTCGGCGTGGTCGACCAGGGTGACCGGGGCCGCCTCCTTGGCAAGGCCGTCGGCGGGGCAAACCGAGCCGCCGGACGCGGCGATCTGGGCCTCGGCGGCGGCGCGGACGAAGGTGTCCGGGGTGCGGACGGCGACGGCGCGGTCGGTCAGGGGACGGGCGCGCGGCTCCGCGTCGGCGACCGCGTCGAACACGGCCTCGAACACGAAGCGGGACCCGGTCGCGCCCTTGGGGCCGGGCCTGTCCTCGACGCGAACGGTTCCGCCCATGGCCACGGCCAGTTTCTGGACCACGGCCAGCCCCAGGCCGGCGCCGCCGTGACGGGTGGCGTCCGACGCGTCGACATGGCCGAACTCCTCGAAGATGCGGGCGCGCGCCTCGACCGGCACGCCGGGACCGGTGTCGTCGATGATGAAAGCCAGCTTCGGCCGCTTGTCGGATCCCCCATTCCTCCCCGGCGCGCGTTCGACGGCGATGCGGACGCCGCCGGCCTCGGTGAACTTCACGGCGTTTCCGGCGAGATTGAACAGGACCTGACGCAACCGACCTTCGTCGGCCAGGACGTCGGGGGCGTCCGGCGAGACTGACCAGACGATCTCCAGTCCCTTGTCGTGAGCGCGCGGGCTGAGGAGTTCGGCGACGCCGCGCACCAGACCCTCGAGCTCGACCGGCGCCGGATCGAACTCCAGCTTGCCGGCCTCCAGCCGCGCATAGTCGAGCAGGTCGTTGACCAGACCCAGAAGGTGTTCGGCACTGTCGCGCGCGGCCTCGGCATAGGACCTCTGGGCGCCGTCCAGACGGGTGCGGGTCAACAGACCCAACATGCCGATCACGCCGTTCAGAGGCGTCCTCATCTCGTGGCTCATGAGGCGCAGGAAGGGGTCGGCCCCGCCCGCGCGGACGGCCTCTCCGGTATCGTTACTCGCCGCCTGATCCGTATTACGCCGCGCCATGCCCGTCTCCGCCCCCGTCCCGGGGATGGGACGCACCCTGCGGGAGCAGGCGTTAAGGACGGCTCAACCGACGATGGACGCCATCACCAGCCATCACCAGGCGGGCAGACTGGATCGGGCACCCCGCTGGCGTTCGAACTGTTCCTTGGCGCCGACCGTGGTGCGGCGATAGATCAGGGCCTCGGCGATATGGCGGCGCAGGACCCCGTTCGATCCTTCCAGATCCGCGATGGTCCGGGCCAGTCGCAGCGACCGGGTCCAGCCCCGGGCCGTCAATCCGCCCGCCTCCCCCGCCCGCATCAGAAGCGCCCGCCCCGCCTCGTCCGGCGTCGCGAACCGTTCGAGCACGTCGCCGGAGGATCTCGCGTTCAGCGCCTGGCGCGGATCGAGGCCGGCCTCGCGCACCCGGTCGTCCTGCATGCCTCGGGCGACGGCGACGCGGGCGGCGGCCTCGGCCGTGCCCTCGGCCGGACTGGGCAGGGCCATGTCGGCGGCGGTGACCGGCGGCGTCTCCACCGTCAGGTCGATGCGGTCGAACATCGGGCCGGAGATACGGTTCTGATAGTCGCGCTGGCAGCGGGGCGCCTTGCCGCACGCCCCCTTGCCCGCCCCGCCGAGCCCGCAGCGGCAGGGGTTCATGGCCGCGACCAGTTGGAACCGCGCCGGATAGCGGACGTGGGCGTTGGCCCGCGCCACGACGATCTCGCCGGTCTCCAACGGTGCCCGCAGGCTGTCCAGAGCCTGGGCCGAATATTCGGGCAGTTCATCCAGGAACAGGACGCCGTTGTGAGCGAGCGAGGCCTCGCCCGGCTTGGCCCGGTAGCCGCCGCCGGTCAGGGCGGCCATGGAGGCCGAGTGGTGGGGCGACCGGAACGGCCGGTCGCGGGTCAGGGCGCCCCGCTCGATCAGCCCGGCCACCGACCAGACCATGGAGGTTTCCAGAAGCTCCTGCGGCGTCAGGGGCGGCAGCAGACCGGGCAGACGCTGCGCCATCATCGACTTGCCCGACCCCGGCGGGCCGACGAACAGGATGTTGTGTCCCCCGGCGGCGGCCACCTCCAAGGCCCGCTTGGCGCTCTCCTGTCCCTTGACGTCGCGCAGGTCAGCCGAGGTCCCCGCCATCGTCACCGGCCCCGGCTCGGGCGCGCGCAGGATGGTCGTGCCCTTGAAATGGTTGATCAGCCCGATCAGCGACCGGGGTGCGAGAAGCCGCACGTCTCCGGCCCAGGCCGCCTCGGGTCCGTTGGCTTCGGGACAGATCAGGCCGAGCCCCATGGAGGCGGCGGCGACGGCGGCCGGAAGCGTCCCGCCGACCGGCTGAATTCGTCCATCCAGCCCAAGCTCGCCCAGCGCCGCCCAGCCCTCAAGCGCATCCGGCTGGATCACCCCCAGAGACGCCAGCAAGGCCAGGGCGATGGGCAGGTCGAAATGGCTGCCCTCCTTGGGCAGGTCGGCCGGAGCCAGGTTGGCGATGATCCGCTTGGCCGGCAGGGCCAGCCCTATGCCCGCAAAGGCGCCGCGCACCCTCTCCCGGCTCTCGGCCACCGCCTTGTCCGGCAGGCCGACGATCGAAAAGATCGTCTCGCCGTCACGACCGACCAGCTGAACCTCGACGGTCACCCGCCGCGCCTCGACCCCCTCGAACGCCACCGTCGCGATACTGGCCAGCATGATCGTCCTCCACTCGATGGAGAACGAACCATGAACTCACTCAGATTGCAAGCGCGCCGTCATGCACTCGGAACGTGTTTCGCCTCGATGACGTCCCACAGGATGGCGGCAGCGTCGATGCCGGTGAACTCTTTCAGCTGCACCGCGCCGGTCGGCGACGTGACGTTGATCTCGGTCAGGTAGTCGCCGATCACGTCGATGCCGACGAACAACAGGCCCCGCGCCTTCAGCTCCGGGCCGATGATGGCGCAGATCTCCAGGTCGCGCGGGGTCAGCTCGACGGGCGCGGCCGTTCCGCCGACGCGCAGGTTCGACCGCACCTGACCCTCGGCCGGAACGCGGTTGATGGCGCCGACCGGCTCGCCGTCGATCAGGATGATGCGTTTGTCGCCCTTCGAGACCGCCGGAATGAATTTCTGGATCACCAGCGGGTCGCGCGAGCCCGTCATGTGAATCTCGATCAGGGCCTCCAGGTTCGGGTCGCCGGCCTTCAGGCGGACGACGCCCGAGCCCGCCGCGCCGTGCAGGGGCTTCAGCACCACATCGCCATGACGTTCATGGAAGTCGACCAGGGCGACGGGGTCTGAGGAGATCAGGGTCGGCGGCTGGACGCCCTCGAACCGGGTGGCGAACAGCTTCTCGGGGGCGGAGCGGACCTCGGCCGGGTCGTTGACGACCAGGGTGCGGGGATGGACCGTCTCCAGCAGATAGGTGGCGGTGACATAGGCCATGTCGAAGGGCGGATCCTGGCGCATCAGGATGACGTCGACGTCACGGCCCAGATCCAGCTTCACCTCGTCGCCCAGGGTGACGTGGTCGCCGAAGACCTGACGGATCAGGGCCGGGCGCGCGCGGCAGAACAGGGAGCCGTCCTCCAGCGCCAGGGTGCGGAAGTCGTAGACCCAGAGCGGATGGCCGCGCTGTTGCGCCTCCATGGCCAGGAAGAAGGTCGTGTCCGAGGCGATGTTGACCGCCTCGATGGGGTCCATCTGAATGGCGACTTTGAGCATGGGAGGGGGCTTCCTTGTTGCGCTATCGCTCGGCGCGCGGCGCCTCACTGCTTGAGCGCGTTCGCGCGTTCGAGAGCTTGGGTAATGGGCAAGGCCGGGCGCGGGCGCAAGGTCAGGTGTTGGGGAGCAGGTCTTGGGGCTTGGAGAGACGCTGCGGCCTTCCTACGACCTCGGCCCTACCCACGACCTCCTAGTTGAGCCTCATCCTCAACCGGTCGGCAGCCATCTGGTGCATCCGGTCGTCCTGGCCGGCGACGGCGCGGGCGCGGCGCAGGGCCTCGAGCGCGCCGGTCAGGGCGCCCTGTTTCTCCCGCGCGGCGGCGACGTCCAGCCAGGGCCGGTGATCCTCGGGATCCAGCAGGGCGCGGCGGACGGCCGAGCGTTCGGCGCAGAGGTAGTCCTCGGCCTTGATCGCCCGACTGAACAAGACGTTCTGCAGCCGGATCAGGGCCTCGCGGTCGCTGACCGGGGCCATCAGCACGTCCAGCCGGTCGGCGACATGCGGCGTCAGCCCGGCCCGCAGCGCCCGGCGGGTCAGTTCCGACGGCATGACCACCCGACCCTGACTGAAGGGATCCAGAGCCACCGGACCGGCCGGGGTCTCGACGCGCAGCAGGAAGTGGTTGGGGAAGTCGACGCCCTGCGCCTTCACCCCCGCCCGGCGCGCCGCGTCGAGATAGAAGACCGCCAGGGCCGCCGACAGGCCGCGCCGCCGCTCGGCCACATCGAGAATGTCGGTGTTGGCCGGGTCGTCATAGTGGAGCAGGTCGCCGTTGAGCCGCAGGTCCGCGGCCATCGTCTCCGCCAGAGCGTCGTCCGCGCTCTCGCCGCCGATCCGCTCGGCCAGCCGTTCGGCGGCGGCATCGGCCAGGACGCGCGCGGGCGAGGGATCGCGGAACGGGTAGTCGTGCAGGGCGCAGGCGATGGCGGCGTCCAGCAGCGGGAACGCATCATCCTCGGCCCGACCGGCCTCTTCCAGAACGATTTCCGCTTCTTCCCGCGTCACAGTTCCGTCCCCCGACGCCCCGTCTCCGCCCGCCGGCGGAACTATAGATTGCGACGATGACGCGGAATTCGCCTGGGTGCCAGCGCTACCGTGTCGATTCGCATCTCGAGACCGGCCAAGCTGGGTCTTTGGCGCAACAGTGCGGCGCCGGCGGACCGCAATCGTTCCAGCTGTTGAGAATCCACGGCATTTAGCGCCGCTTCGAGCGTGGCGCGACGTTTGACCTCGACGACGACGACCGTCCTGCCCTGTCTGGCCAGGATGTCAATCTCGACCCCGCGCGTCTTCAGACGGAAGCCCAGGATCTGGTAGCCCTTGAGCATCAGCCAGGCGGCGGCCAGCCATTCGGCGCCGTGACCTTCGCGGAACGCCTGTCCGCCCCGGGCTTGCCGCCAGGCCGCCTTGGGCCTGGCCGGAAGGACGGCGCGGACCCTTTCAGGCTTCGGAGGCCGTTTCACCCCTTGCCCTGAAGTTCCAGCGCGCGGCGGTAGAGGGCCTTTCTCGGCAGGTCGAAGGTCTCGGCCACCTCCGAGGCGGCCTCGCCGGTGGACAGGCGGGCCAGGGCCTCGGTGAGGGCGGCGTCCACGTCGGCTTCCGAGGCGACCTCGACCGCGCCGGGGCCGATGACGATGACGATTTCGCCCTTGGGCGCATCGCAGCGGGGGTCGACGGCCAGTTCGGCCAGGGTCCCCCGGATCGCCTCCTCATAGAGTTTGGTCAGTTCGCGCGTCACGGCGGCGGGGCGCGGCCCCAGGACCTCGGCCATGTCGGCCAGACTGGCGGCCAGGCGCGGGCCGCTCTCGAAGAAGACCAGGGTCTGGCGCGCCGCCTTGACCTCGCTCAGGGCCGTCTTCCTCGCTCCGGACTTGGGCGGCAGGAAGCCGGCGAACAGGAACCGGTCGGACGGCTGACCCGCGATGCACAGGGCGGCCAACAGGCTGGAGGCCCCCGGGATCGGATGAACCGGCAGGTCGGCGGCGATGAAGGCGCGCGCCACGACGAAGCCGGGGTCCGAGATCACCGGCGTCCCCGCATCGGACACCAGGGCCACGACCTGACCCTCGCGAACGCGCTCGATGGCGATCTCGGCCGCGCGGGCCGAGGCGTGGTCGTCGCAGCGTTCCAGCTTTGCCTTAAGGCCGTAGGCGCTCAGCAGCTTGGCGGTGACCCGTGTGTCCTCGGCCAGGACCAGGTCGGCGGCAGCCAGGACGTCGAGCGCCCGCAGCGTCATGTCGCGCAGGTTCCCGATCGGCGTCGCCACCAGATAGAGGCCCGGCGTCACCAGGCGCGGCGGCGGGGCGGTCGGGGGAAAGGGGCCGGGTTCGCTCATCGTCCCTCCGTGCCACAGACCGGGCGTCAGGTCAGCAAAGCCTTGAGCACGGCGTCGAGCACTGGCCGCCCCTTCGCCGTCGCCGCCACCCGGCCATCGGCGAAGGCGAGAAATCCGTCCTCGACCAGATCCTCCACGCGCCCGGTCAAGTCCAGCGCCGCCAGATCGTCCACGGCCACGCCCTCGACGGTGCGCAGGCCCAGCAGCAGCCTCTCCTCGGCGGCGGCGCGGGGGGCCAGCGCCTCCTGATCCGACCACGGCGTTCCCGCCGCGACGCCCTCGACATACGGACCGATCCTCTTGTGAGCGACGGTGGCGGTTCGCACGCCGTCCAGCGTCAGCCGCCCATGAGCGCCGGGGCCAACCCCGACATAGTCTCCGCCCCGCCAGACATGCAGGTTGTGCGCCGACCGGGCCTCGACAGTCCGGGCGTGGTTCGACACCTCATAGGCCTCGAACCCCGCCGCCCCCAGAACGGTCTGCGTCGCCTCATAGAGGTCTGCGGCCGTGTCCTCGTCCGGCGGGACCAGCGCCCCCCGCTCGGTCGCACGGGCGAAGGCGGTGCCTTCGGCGATGGTCAGTTGATAGGGCGAGACATGCTCGAACCCCATGTCGAGCGCCTCCATCATCGCCGCCGTCCAGCCCGCGACCGTCTGGCCGGGCAGGGCATAGATCAGGTCGATCGACAGCCGGTCGAAGACGCCTGCCGCCACGGCGATCGCTCGGCGCGCCTCGTCCGCCGAATGGTTACGGCCGAGGAACCTCAGCTGCGCGTCGTCCAGCGACTGGACCCCCAGCGACAAGCGATTGACCCCGGCCTCTCTCAGCGCGGCGAAATGAGCGGCCTCGGCGTCGGTGGGATTGGCCTCCAGCGTGATCTCGACGTCTCCGGCGGGGAACAGGGCCCGCGCCCGTTCGATCACGCGCCCTACGTCCTCGGCCCGCATCAGCGACGGCGTGCCCCCGCCGAAGAAGATCGAGGCCAGCGGTCGCTCCCCGATCAGGCCGGCCTGCGCCTCCAGGTCGCACAGGATGGCCTCGACCAGCACCGCCTGTTCCTCTCGCCAGCCCCGGTCGCGCACGACATTGAAGTCGCAGTAGGGACAGATGCGGGCGCAGTAGGGCCAGTGGACGTAGAGCGCCACCGCTTCGCCGGTATCAGTCAATCAGGGCCGCCTTCAGCATGGCGAAGGCCCGGGTGCGGTGGCTCATGCTCTCCTTCACCACGGGGTCCATCTCGCCGAAGGTCTGGTCGTAGCCTTCGAGGATGAAGATGGGATCATAGCCGAAGCCCCGGTCTCCGCGCGGCGGGAAGGTGACGACGCCGTCGACCCGCCCTTCGACCACCACGCACGGCCCATCCGGCCAGGCCACGGCCAGGGCAGACGTGAACCAGGCGGACCGGTCCGACGATCCCAGCTCGTCCAGCCGGGTCTCGATCTTCTTCATCGCCGAGACGAAGTCCCGCTCGGGCCCGCCCCAGCGCGCCGAAAAGATCCCGGGCGCTCCGTCCAGGGCCGCGACCGAGAGGCCGGAATCATCGGCCAGGCTGACCTCGCCCGAGAACTGGGCCGCATGCCGCGCCTTCAACATGGCGTTGCCGACAAATGTGGTCTCGGTTTCGGCCGGTTCGGGCAGATTCAACTCTCCGGCCGTGACCACCGTGTAATGTCCGTCCAGCAGAGCATGGATTTCACGCGCCTTGCCGGCGTTGTGAGTCGCCGCCACCAGCCGCATCCCCTTGATAAGCTTCAACTTCATCCCCGATCACGCGCGTGAAACATTTCATTGCTCAATTTTAATATCGTTAAACGATATGTAACATGACTTCCCAATCCGCACGTCCTATCTATGATCTCAAGAACGGCGGCCACAACGTTCCCCGGAAATACCCAGAAGGGCAAATCCGAACCCCGTGGCGCACATAATCGGGCATTAATGACCCGCCTCAGGATCGAAAGACTAGAACGATGAACACGATGAACGCCTCGCTGATGATGGACAAGGTCGGCGCGCTGCTGATCAACGCCGCCCTGCTCGCCGCCCTGCCGACCGCCCTGGTCGCCATCCTGCTGCAAGCCTTCTGATATAGGTGTCGCTATCGCTCGCGACGCGGTCGCTCACGACTTGAGCGACGAAATCCGGGCTCTCTCAATCCCCTGGTTGCCGCTACGGCGAGGCTCACCGAGCCGAGCGACGGCAACCAAGAACGAAGAGGCTTTTGACGCCGTTGAAGACAATCGCGATGTATAAGGCCGCGTAGGGGTTCTTCGAACCCCGCGCGGCCTCCGCGACCAGCCCTCCGGTCCCGATATTTTCCGAGCCCACGATGTCCCTCAACCGGCCCGAGCTGCGCCTGCCGAAGATGCCCAGAGGCATTCGCGCGCCGTTCCGGATCCCGTTCCTGAGGACCCTCGGGCCCGGCTCCGTTTCCAGCCTGCTGAAGATCGCGCTGGACGTGGCCTATGTGCTTTTGATGATCATCACGGCGGTGCTGCTCCTGGTCTTCCTGGCCTCGATTTTCATTCCGCTGACCGATCTCAATATCACGGTATCCAACGACACCGGCGGCACCCAGCAGCCGCTGACCCGGCCCCTTCTGCTGTTCGGCGTGGGCGCCCTGACCGCCTATTTCGGCGGCTTCCTGCTGATCCTGCGAAATCTGCGGATGATCTTCCGCACCCTGACCATCGGCGATCCGTTCCGGCCCGAGAATGTGCGCCGCCTGCGCCAGATCGGTCTGATCCTCGCTGTCGTCACCGGCGCCGTCTGGCTGGTCCAGGGACTGGTCGCCGCGCGCCTGGCGCCCGGGGTGATGGATTCGCAAGGGGTGGGCGAGCTATTGACCCCTATCTTCTCGGTCCTGGTCGTTTTCGTCTTGGCCGAGGTGTTCAAGGAAGGCGCCCGTCTGCGCCGTGAATCCGAGCTTACGATCTGATGGCGATACGGGTTCAACTCGATAAAATCCTCGTGGAGCGACGCATGTCGCTGACCGAGCTGGCGGACCGCGTGGGGGTGACCCTGGCCAATCTGTCCATCCTCAAGACCGGCAAGGCGCGGGCCGTGCGCTTCTCGACCCTCTACGCCCTGTGCCGCGAGCTGGACTGCCAGCCGGGCGACCTGCTGGTCTACGAGCCCGGCCCGCCCGAGTCGGACGCCGACGGCGAAGACGCCTGATCCCGTGGCGCGGCGACCGCCTCCCGATCTGACGACCGAGGACCGCCGCATCTGGGCCCGCGTGTCCGGCTCGGTGACCCCGCCCAAGGCCCGCAAGGCCGCGCGCGTCACGCCGGGCGCCATCCTGCCCGACGAGCCTCTGAAGCCCGAGACGATCAAGGCCCCCCGACCGCCGATCGTCGGCAAGCCGAAGACCTCGACCAAGATCCGCGCGGCCTCCGCCGTTTCCGCCAAGACCCCGCCTGCACCCACCCCTCGCTCGGTTCCCGAAGAGCTGGAGCCGCGCCGCCAGCGCCGCCTGTCGCGCGAACGCGATCCGATCGAGGCCACCATCGACCTGCACGGCTTCGGCCGCTTCGAGGCCGAGGACCAGCTGCGCGCCTTCCTGACCCAGTCGCAGGCGCGGGGCCTCAAGGCGGTTCTGGTCGTGACCGGACAGGGGCGGCGGGGCGGGGGAATCATCCGCGCCTCGATCCACGAATGGCTTCAGGGTCACGCCCTGCGCGGCGTCGTCTCCGGCTTCGCCATGGCCCACCGTCGCCACGGCGGCGACGGCGCGATCTACGTCACATTGAAACGCTAGTCCGAAGGCGCAGAACGCTCGGACTTAACATCGGACCCGGACTCAAGCCCTTGTTTCGGCGAGACTTACTCGCCGCTTCCACCTGAATGTCTAACACGATCCACCGCCGTGATAGACTGTGGGCTGGTCTTTGACATGACGGCGCAGTCCGGGTCCCGATCCGCACTCTTCGGACGCTTCGGACGCTTCGGACGGTGTTTGAGAGTCCAGTGAACGATCAGGCCGTCAGGGTCAGACCGTTCTCGGCGGCCAGGTCGGCCAGCTTAACCATGGGGCGCGGTCCCCAGTGGGCGATGACTTCCGAGGCGGCCAGCGAGCCCAGCTTGCCCGACTGCTCCAGCGTCAGGCCGCGCGCGACGCCCAGCAGGAAGCCTGCGGCGTACTGATCGCCAGCGCCCGTGGTGTCCTGGACCTTGGCGACCGGATAGGCGGCCACCGAGACGCGCTGATCGCCCGAGATGATGACCGAGCCGTGCTCGCCGCGCGTGACGGCGGCGACCTCGACCATGGAGGCCAGCTGCGAGGCGGCGGCGTCGAAATCCTCGGTCTCGAACAGGGCGGCCAGTTCGCCTTCGTTGGCCAGAACGATGTCCGCCGAAGCCTCGATGAAGGCCAGCAGTTCGGCGCGCCAGCGGGCGACGACGAAGGTGTCCGACAGTGTGATGGCGACCTTGCGGCCCGCCTTGTGCGCGGCGGCGGCGGCGGCCTCGAAGGCGGCGCGGGCCGGAGCCGGGTCGAACAGATAGCCCTCCAGATAGACGATGGCGCTGGATCCGATCAGGTCGGCGTCGATGTCTTCGACACCCAGCTGGTTCGCCGCGCCCAGGAAAGTGCACATGGTGCGCTGGCCGTCCGGCGTGACGTTGATCAGGCAACGGCCCGTTCCGGCTCCGCCTTCCAGAACCGGGGTGTCGAAGTGGACGCCCGAGGCGCGGATGTCGTGGCTGAAGACGCCGCCCAGCGTATCGGGGGCAACCTTGCCCACATACGCCGCCCGCCCGCCGAACGAGCCGACGCCTGCCACGGTGTTCCCGGCCGAGCCGCCCGAGGCCTCGACGCCCGCCGCCATGGCGTCGTACAGGGCCGCGCTCTGGGTCTCGTCGACCAGTTGCATGGAGCCCGGCGTCAGGCCTTGCGCGGTCAGGAAGGCGTCGTCGCACGGGCTCAGCACGTCGACGATGGCGTTGCCGACGGCGCAGACGTCGTAGGTGGCG
Source organism: Brevundimonas sp. FV1ye28 (assembly GCF_058681135.1). Classification (NCBI taxonomy): domain Bacteria; kingdom Pseudomonadati; phylum Pseudomonadota; class Alphaproteobacteria; order Caulobacterales; family Caulobacteraceae; genus Brevundimonas; species Brevundimonas sp. FV1ye28. The sequence continues at coordinate 2,380,858 of NZ_CM178731.1, forward strand.
GTGTTCTGGGTCATGGCGGGGCCATAGCCGCAGAGGCCGCGCCGCGCCAGTCCCGCGTCTTACGCCGGACCGGGAAAACGATTACGGACGGGCCCAATGACCCAGATCGCCATCCTCACGCCCGCCGCCGACGACCCCGCCTACAAGAGCCACTGGCCCGTGGTGCTGGAGCGGCTGTCGACCGCGTTGGCCATGGCGGACGTCACCGCCGTCCCGACCGCCTGGACCGACCATATCGAGGATGCGTCCGGCCTGACCGGCTATCCGCTGGTCCTCGGCGTCCTCACCTGGGGCTATTACGAGCGCCACGCCGACTGGCTGGCGGCGACCAAACTGTGGGGCGAAGCGGGCGTCCGGATCGCCAATCCGGCCTCGGTGCTGGGCTGGAACTCGGACAAATCCTATCTGCGCCGACTGGAAGCCGCCGGGATCGCCATTCCGCCGACCGCCTGGAGCGATCAGGTGACGCAAGCCGAGGTCGACGCGGCCTTCGACCGGTTCGGGACCGACATCCTCGTGGTCAAGCCGACCGTCTCTGGCGGGGCCTGGAAGACGGCGAAGGTCTCGCGCGGCGAGGCTCTGACGGACGCGCCGGACGGCTCGGCCATGATCCAGCCCTTCCTGCCGGAGCTGGTCGCCGACGGCGAGCTGTCCCTGCTGTTCTTCGGCGGCCGGTTCAGCCATGCGGTGCTGAAGACGCCCAAGGCCGGGGATTTCCGCATCCAGTCGCAGTACGGCGGGACCTATTCGCACGTCGCCGAGCCTCCGGCAGGGGCGGTCGAACTGGCGACGCGGGTTCTTGCCACAATCGAGGAGCCGCTTCTCTACGCCCGGATCGACATGGTCAGATCCGGATCGAACTGGGTCTTGATGGAAGCGGAACTGGTCGAACCCGATTTCTACCTGTCGCAGGCGCCAGATGGCGGTCGTCTGTTCGCCGAGGCGGTCAGGACGCGACTTGACGCCTAGAGCGCGACCATCAGTCCCCGCGACGGGCACAGATCGTTGACGATGCAGCCGGCGCAGTTCGGCTTTCGCGCCGTGCAGGTGTAGCGCCCGTGCAGGATCAGCCAGTGGTGGGCCTTATGCAGGAAGGTCTCGGGCACGATCCGGTGCAGTTGGTTCTCGACCTTGTCCGGCGTCGCGGCATTGGCCAGGCCCAGCCGGTGCGAGACGCGGAACACATGGGTGTCAACCGCGATGGCCGGCTCGATTCCGAGCTCGTTCAGGACGACGCTGGCCGTCTTTCGCCCGACCCCAGGCAGAGCCTGCAGGTCCGTGCGGTTCAAGGGCACGACCCCGCCGTGCTGTTCCAGCACGATCCGGCTCAGGGCGATGACGTTCTTGGCCTTGCCGCGATACAGGCCGATGGAGGCGATGAAGGGGACCAGACCCTCCTCCCCGAGCGCCAGCATCTTCGCCGGCGTGTCGGCGACCTTGAACAGCTTGTCAGTGGCCTTGTTGACCGAGACGTCGGTCGCCTGAGCCGACAGCGCGACGGCGACGACGAGGGTGAAGGGGTCGGTGAAGTTCAGCTCGGTCTTGGGCTCCGGCATGACGCGGGCCAGGCGGGTGAAAATGTCCTCGACCCGGTCCTCGTCCGGCGGAAAGGCGAACATCGGAATCGGGGCGCCGGTCATGATGCTGCCGGGCTTGCGGGCGGGTGTAGCCTTGAGTTTCGCCTTGATCGCCTTGGCCACCCTCAGCCCGCCTCGGCAGCGGACAGGCGCGGGTCGATGCCCAGCGCCGTGATCGCTTCCACCGCCGCCCGCTCGCCTTCCTCCCAGGCCCCATGACAGGTGCCGTAGAAGCCGCCCGATGTCGCCTCGCCGGCGATGAAGATCCGGTCTTCGATCGGGCGTCTCAGCCGCGCCCGCGCCCCGGTTTCACGGTCGCCCAGCCCCGGCAGGACGTGCGAATAGGCGCCCCTCGAAAACGGCTCGGCGCCCCACATTGAGGTCGACAGGGCCCGCAGCCGCCTGGGGAAACTCGACCCAAGCAGGTCGCCCAGCTCCGAACAGGCGAAGTCGAAGAAGGCCGCCTCGCCCTCCGCCTCTAGCCCCCAGGCCAGGTCGCCGCCGAAATAACCCTCGATGATCGGCCGCCCGAAGGGTCTCAAGTGATAGCCGGCGGTCTGGGCGGTGTCGGTGCGGCCCCACAGCTGGCTGTCCTTGGGAAACTCCTCCCAGCCTTCGACCGCCATGTGCAACTTGGACGCCAGCCCCAGGGGCGCACCCGCCGCCGCCTCGATCAGGTCCGGCAGAGGTGGGTCGAACCGCACAGCCTCGGAGGCCAGCACCGAGGTCGGCAGGGTCAGGATCAGGGACTTCGCCTCGATCGTCCCGCGCGCCGTCTCGATCGTCAGCCGAGCGCCCGACCGGTCGATCCGTTCGACCGGGCAGTTCAGCACCACCGGCACGTCCGCGCCCAGGGCGGCGATGAGCGCGCCATAGCCCTCGGCCACCCGATGATTGACGCCGGTATCCACGTAGGCGTCGTAGTCGAGGGTCGAGACCTCGGCGAACTTCGCCCCGTTCAGAGCGCCCGAGATGGCGTCCATGTGCGCGGCCCAGCGGTCGCCGGGAACGAACAGGCGCGATGCCGCGTGATCGTCGCCCGCCTTCGCCGCTTCGGCCACCCGTTCGTCGAAGGCGTCGAAGGCCGCGCCGAACTCGGCCCGTTCCGCAGGGCTCAGGCCCAGGTCGAACGCCTGCTGGTCCCACGGAGGCGGGGTTTCGTCGATGGTGAAGCCGGCTTCGCGACCGATCTCGCAAAGGACGTTCCGGTCCGCCGAATGAAGCCAGCCGCAACCGAGATCCAGAGGCATGCCCTCGCGCAGCAGCGTATGGGCGCGCCCGCCGATCCGTTCGCGCGCCTCCAGGACCACGACGGCCGCGCCCGCGCGGGCCAGGCGCCGCGCGGCCGATATCCCGGCGGACCCGGCTCCGATGACGGCGACATCAATAAAAGAAGGCAGGGAAATCGGACGGCTCATTCAGACAGGGTGAACAGCCCGAAACATGACGTGTTCCATTCCTGCGGCAAGGGGATTGATTTCTGGACGATCGGGTCCATTTTACAGGCGTCGATTTGACGCATCCTCCCAAACGTCTCCCCATCCAAGAGTTCTTTCGATGGCCCTCTCGCCCGCCGTGCAGAAGCGTCTGCCCCTCATCGTCGGCGGCGTCGTCGCCATCGGCCTGATCATCGGCGCCGCCGTCTGGTGGCAGAACAAGCAGAGGTGGGAGACCACCGACAACGCCTTCGTCCAGGCCGACGTCACCCTCGTCAGTCCCCAGATCGACGGTTACGTCGCCGAGGTCCTGGTGACCGACAACCAGCGCGTCCAGGCCGGCCAGATTCTGGTCCGTCTCGACGATGCGGACGCCAAGGCCGAACTGGCCTCGGCCGAGGCCAACCTCGCCGCCCTGCTGGCCGCCGTCGACAATGTCGACGCCCGCGCCGCCCAGGAACAGGCCATGATCGCCTCGCGCGCCGCCGGTGTCGCCCAGGCCCGCGCCCAGGCCAATCTCGCCCAGGCCCAGGTCAATCGCTACACCGCGCTCCAGCGTCAGGGCTGGGTCTCGCAGCAGCGGATCGAGACCGAGACAGCCGGCGCCCAGACCGCCGCCGCCTCGGTCGCAGAGGCCCAGGCCGCCCTGGTCGCCGAACAGCGCACCGCCGGCGTCCTCGGCTCGACCCGCACGCAGAGCCTGGCCGCGGTCGATCAGGCTCGCGCCGCCGTCGAACAGGCCCGAACCAATCTGGACCGCACCGTGATCCGCGCCCCCGCCGCCGGCGTCGTCGGCGCGCGCGGCGTCCGCGCCGGCCAGTACGTCCGTCCGGGCGGCCAGCTGCTGTCGCTCGTGCCACTGGGCGAGACCTATATCGTGGCCAACTTCAAGGAGACCCAGCTGGATGGCCTGCGGCTCGGCCAGACCGTCCACATCGAGGCCGACGCCTTCCCGGGCCAGGACCTGACCGGCCGCATCGACAGCTTCGCCCCGGCCACCGGGTCGGAGTTCGCCCTGATCCCGGTTGAGAACGCCACCGGCAACTTCACCAAGATCACCCAGCGCGTGCCCGTGCGCATCCTGGTCGATCGCGCCAATGGCGGTCTGGCCCTGCGTCCTGGCCTGTCGGTCGAGGTCAAGGTGGATCTGAAAAGCGAGGGCGGCGCCTCCTTCGCCGAAGCCGCCACCGGGCAGACGCGCCTGGCCGACGCCGGAACCGCGAGCGCGGAATGACCGCGGCCGTCATCGACGGTTCGGCTCCAGCGGCGGCCGAGCCCAAGATCAACTGGACCTTCCTGATCCTGGGCTTCGCCGGGATGGTCATCGGCCAGTTCATGGCGATCCTGGACATCCAGATCGTCGCCGCTTCCCTGCCCCAGATCCAGTCGGGCATCGGCGCCTCGGCCGACGAGATCAGCTGGATCCAGACCGCCTATCTGATCCCCGAGGTCGTGATGATCCCCCTGTCGGGGTACCTGTCGCGGCTATGGGGGACCCAGAAGGTTTTCCTGTTCAGCTGCGGCGGCTTCGTGCTGATGAGCATCGCCGTCGGTCTGTCGTCCTCGGTCGAGGTGATGATCTTCTTCCGGGCCATCCAGGGCTTCGTCGGCGGCGCCATGATTCCGACCGTCTTCGCCGTGGCCTTCACCGCCTTCCCACCGTCCAAGCGCGTCACGGCGTCGGTCTTCATCGGCCTGATCGTCACCCTCGCCCCGACCGTGGGTCCGACCCTGGGCGGTCACCTGACGGAGATGGCCAGCTGGCGCTGGCTGTTCTTCATCAACGTCCCGTTCGGCCTCCTGTCCTTCTTCCTCGTCTGGCGCTTCGCTGATTTCGACAAGGGCGACCCCAGCCTGTCAAAGGGCTTCGACTGGATGGGTCTGGGCCTCATGGCCGCCTTCTTGATGAGCATGCAGTTCGTGCTCGAGGAGGGGTCCAAGAACGACTGGTTCGCCGACGACCAGATCCTGCTGCTGGCGGTGGTCGCCGCCATCTGCGGTCCAGCCTTCATCTGGCGGTCGCTGAGCTACTACAACCCGGTGGTCGAGCTGCGCGCCTTCAACAACCGCAACTTCCTCGTGGGGGTCGTGATGACCTTCACCGTAGGCGCGGCTCTGTTCGGGGGCACCTTCCTCTTGCCGCTGTTCCTGGCCCGGGTGCGCGATTATTCGCCGGCCGAGGTGGGCACGACCATGGTGGTTTCGGGTCTGGCCATGTTCCTGACCGGGCCATTCGCGGGACGGCTGGTGCGGATCCTCGACCTCAGGATCCTGATGTTCGGGGGCTTCATGCTGTGCGCCTGGGGCATGTGGGATGCCCATGCCGTCACGCCGGAGTGGGGCTTCTGGGAGTTTGCAGGGGTCCAGGCCTTGCGCGGCGTGGGCGTCATGATGGCCATGATCGCGGCTCAGCAGGTGACCATGTCGACCCTGCCGCCGCACATGGTCAAGAACGCCTCGGGCCTGGTAAACCTGTTCCGCAACGTCGGCGGCGCCTTCGGCCTGGCCTTCCTGAACACCTCCCTGACGACCAATACCGCCCTGCACATGAGCGAACTGACCCAGGCCATCCCCCAGACCGATGCGCGGATGCAGGAGATGCTGACCGGCATGGCCTCCATGATGTCCGGCTCGGTCGATCCGGACGGGGCGGCGATGAAAGCGGTTTACGGCCTGCTCCAGCGCCAGGCGACGACCCTGGCCTTCGGCGACGCGTTTGCCATGCTCGCGCTCGGCTGCGCAGCCTGCGCCTTCCTGACGCTCCTGGCCAAACCGGTGAAGCCGGGAACCGGGACACCGCCCCCGACCGACGCCCACTGATGCCTCGCATCGCGGGTCAGATCGACGAGAAGAAGTCGGAGGCGATCCTCGACGCCGCCATGGCGCTGTTCGCCGAAAAGGGCGGGGCAGCTTCGATGGAGCAGATCGCGCGCCGGGCGGGAGTCTCGAAACAGACCCTCTACAACCGCTACGCCAGCAAGGTGGAGATCGGCCGGGCCATGGCCGAACGTCGTTCGGAGACCATCACCGCCCCCCTTCGGACAGGCGGCGAACCGGTCGAGGTCCTGACTGCCTTGGCCCAGGTCATGCTCGACAAACTCTGCACGGCGGAGGGGCGCTCGGCGATGCGCGGCGTCGCCCTGATCTCGCCTCAGGCACCGGATCTGGCCCAGGCCGTCTATCACGCCGGGCCCGGCGAGAGCCTGCGCCGCCTGTCGTTGTGGCTGACCGAGCAGGACGCCAAGGCGACCTTGCGTGTGCCCGACCCGATGGCGGCGGCCGAGATGTTCACCGGTATGACCATGGGTCACGGCTATCTGCGCGGCATCCTCGGCGTCGCCGAACCGGACATCGATCAGGGCCGGCGCGCCCGCGAGACGGCCGAACGCTTCATCCGGGCTTTCGCGCCCTGACCGACCGGGCGTAAGGACGGCGCTCAAGCAGCGAGCGACCGCGTCGCGAGCGATAGCGCCCAAGAAAGAGTCCCATGCTGATCGCCTATTCCTCATGGCCCGAGATCGACGCCCGTCTGAAGACGACCAAGACGATCATCGTCCCCATCGGCTCCAACGAACAGCACGGCCCGACCGGGCTTCTCGGCACCGACTGGATGTGCCCCGAGATCATCGCTCACGCCGCCGAGAAGGCCGACGACAGCCTGATCGTCGCCCCGACCTTCAACATCGGCATGGCCCAGCACCACCTGGCCTTCCCCGGCACCATCTCCCTGCGCCCCTCGACCTTCATGAGCGCGATCACCGACTGGGTGTCGTCGCTCAGCCGCCACGGCTTCGAGCGGATCTACTTCCTCAACGGCCACGGCGGCAACGTCGCCACCATCGAGGCAACCTTCTCGGAGATCTACGCCGAATGGTCGTTCGTCGAGGAGCAGCCGCCCATGCTGCTGAAGCTGAAGAACTGGTGGGACCTGCCGGGCGTCATGGGGGTCTGCAACCAGCTGTTCCCGACCGGCCACGGCATGCACGCTACGCCATCGGAGATCGCGGTGACACAGGCCGCCTATCCGGACCGGATCAAGACGGCCGACTATTCTCCGAAGATCGCGCCCACCGGCCCGATCCGCGACGCCCTCGACTACCGCGCCCGCTTCCCCGACGGCCGTATCGGCTCCGATCCGGGCCAGGCGAGCCCCGAAAAGGGTCAGAAGATCATCGACGCCGCTGTGCCCGCCCTAATCCGCGACGTGGCCGCCTTCGCCGATGAAGTCTTGCCCGGCTGAGGAAAGCGGCCCAAGCCCTTCGCATGACCATGCTCGACAAGGCCCTCCGCGACGGCAAACGCCTGAACCGCAACGCGACATCGGCCGCCATGACCGCGGCGAGCGGGGGCGAGATGCTGCGCGCGGCCTCCGACGTCATCGCCGCCCGCCTCAACATCATGGCCGAGGGAATGGCCAATCCGATGAAGGCCGATATGGCCGAGATGCATCTGATGAGCACCGAGAAGGTCGAGGCCATGAGCGCCTCGGCCACCGCCATTGCGAGCAATATGGGCGATCTCGCCGCCCGCGTCTCGAAATCGGCCATGGACGAGGTCGGACATGCCCAGCGCGCAGCCTCGGCCATGGCCTCCGCCGCGAGCCCGGCCGGAGCGGCGACGGCCCAGTTCAACTACGCGGTCGGCTGGTGGGGGCGGGCGGCGGGCCAGATGCTGACCCTCAACACCGAACTGCTGAAGGCCCAGGCCGATGCGCTGAAGCCGATCCATTCGGCCGCCGTCGCCAACGCGAAACGTCTCAAAAAGTAAGACGCCGGGACCTCAGGCTGGGGCGGCCGTCCTGATGATCCCGTCCTCGACCCTCAACGGCCAAGACGTCAGTTTTCCACCCGCGCAGGGTCCGCCCACGCAGGTCCCCGACAGCGGCTCGAACACCGCCCCGTGCCAGCCGCACAGGATCAGCGACCCGTCCGGCGTCAGATAGCGATCCATCTCGATGGCGATCGGAAACCCCTGATGCGGGCAGCGATCGACCCATCCGGCGACCTGCCCGTCCTTGCGCACCACGAAGCCGTGGAAGAAGGCCTCGCCGATCTGCAGCACGAACCCGCGCGAGCCCGGCTCGGCGATGTCGTCGAGCGCGCACAGGGCCACGTTCGGCGGCGTGGTCCAGACACGTTTGCGCTCGGCCGCAGCTGTGTCGGTCATTCCCGCTCGGCCTTGAGCGGCCGGGACAGCAGGGCCTCGATCATGGCGTCCACCGTCGTCTCGCCCGCCAGCAGGGCTGCCGTGGCCTCACAGATCGGCATCTCCACGCCCATCTTCCTGGCCAGTTCACTCACGGCCGGCGCGCTCTCATAGCCCTCGGCCACCGACCGTTTACCCGCCAACGCCTGTTCGATCGTCTGGCCTTCGCCGAGCGCCAGACCCAGGCTCATATTCCTCGACTGCGGGCTGGAGCAGGTCAGGACCAGATCGCCCAGACCGCAAAGCCCCGCCACCGTCTCCGGCTCTCCGCCCAAGGCCACGCCCAGCCGCGTCATCTCCGCGAAGCCGCGCGTGATCAGGGCGGCATGGGCCGACTTGCCCAGTTTGCGCCCCTCCGAAAGCCCGCAGGCGATGGCCAGCACATTCTTGATTGCCCCGCCGACCTCTGCGCCGATCAGGTCGGTCGCCAGATAGGGCCGGAAAGCTGGACCGGAGAGTGTCTCCATCAGCGCCTCGCCCAGCACGGCGTCCTCACAGGCCAGGGTCACGGCCGTCGGCAGGCCTCTGGACACATCGGCAGCGAAACTGGGTCCCGACAGAACGGCCGCAGGTGCATCCGGGATGGTCTCGGCCAGCACCTCGGTCATCAGCTTCAGCGAGCCGCGCTCGATCCCCTTCGAGCAGAGGACGATCGGCGCGCCCGGCTTGTGATGCGGGGCATAGGCCGCCAGCGTCGAGCGCATGAACTGGGCCGGCGGCACGGCCAGCACCAGATCGCACTCCGACAGGCCCGACAGCTCCGCCGTCACCGAAATCCGATCGTCCAGAACCACGCCCGGCAGGAAGGCCTCATTGATGCGGCGTTTGGAGACGCTCTCGACCACCTCGGGCTCGCGGGCCTGCAGGATGACGTCCAGCCCGGCGCGGGCGCAGACCAGGGCCAGGGCCGTTCCCCAGGCCCCTGCGCCGATGACTCCCGCAGTGCGATAGGCCATTCGTTCCCTCAAGCTTTCGCGCCCTTGCGCCCGGTCGGATGGACAGGATCGGCCAGCGCGCGCGCCTCGTCCAGCGGCCATCGCGGACGGGCGGGCGCATCGATGTCCGAAACCAGCCCCAGCTGAAGCCGTTCCGCCCCCGCCAGTGCGATCATCGCCGCGTTGTCGGTACAATAGGCCATGGGCGGCGCCAGGAACGAAAACCCGCGCTTCGCCGCCGTCGCCTCCAGCACCCGCCGCACCGTCTTGTTCGCGGCCACACCGCCGGCGACCACAAAGAGCCGGTGCTCATGCTTCTCGGAGTAGTCGGCCATGGCCCGATCCGAGCGTTCCGAAAGCTGGCGCGCGATGGCATTCTGCACCGCATCGGCCAGATCGGCCCGCTCCTGATCGGTCTCGCAAGTCTGGGCCAGCCGCGACGCCGCCGTCTTCAGCCCCGAGAACGAGAAGTCACAGTCCTTGCGCCCCAGCAGCGCTCTCGGCAGGTCGAAGCGCGACCCGTCGCCGCCCTCGGCCATTTTTTCCAGCGCCGGTCCGCCGGGGTAGCCCAATCCCATGGCCTTGGCGATCTTGTCGAAGGCCTCGCCCGCCGCATCGTCGATGGTCGTGCCCAGCCGGCTCATGTCGCCGATCCCACGCACCTCCAGCAGCTGGCAATGGCCGCCCGAGACCAGCAGCAGCAGGAAGGGGTATTCCACCTTCGCCCCCAGCCGCGCCGAGACCGCGTGGCCCTCCAGATGGTTGACGGCCACCAGAGGCAGGCCGCGCGCCAAGGCCACGGCCTTGCCGAACCCCAGCCCCACCATGACCCCGCCGACCAGACCCGGGCCCGCCGTCGCCGCCACCCCGTCCAGCCCGTCGTAGCCAAGCCCCGCTTCGGACATGGCCCGGCGCACGACGCCGTCGATCATCTCGACGTGGCTACGCGCCGCGATCTCGGGCACCACCCCGCCGAAGGCGGCATGATCGTCGATCTGGGAGTGGACGACCGAGGACAGCACCGTCGCCACGCCATCCGGCGTCAGCCGCACGACCGAGGCCGCCGTTTCGTCGCAGCTCGTCTCAAGGCCCAGGACGGTCAGGTCGCCCGCCTTCGCCGCCCTGGTTGTCGCCCCGGTCTCGCTGCTGTAGTCCGCGCCCATACTCATCGGGTCGAGGTAGCGACCCTGCCGGACCCGCGCAACCATGGCCCCCCTGATCCGCATCGGCACCCGTCGTTCCGCCCTGGCGCTCGCCCAGTCCGGCATGATGCAGCGCGCCATCGCCGCCGCCATGGATCTGACCCTCGAACAGGTCGTCCTGGTCGAGATCGTCACCACCGGCGACCGCATCCAGGACCGCCGCCTGATGGAGGTCGGGGGCAAGGCCCTGTTCACCAAGGAGATCGAGGAGGCCCTGATCGACGGCCGCATCGACATCGCCGTCCATTCGATGAAGGACGTGCCCGCCGACCAGCCGCCCGGCCTGACCATCGCCGCCATCCCGGAGCGGGAAGACGCCCGCGACGCCTTCATCAGCCGCGACTGGGACGGCTTCGACGCCTTGCCCCTCGGTGCCCGCCTCGGCACGGCCTCCCTGCGGCGCCAGGCCCAGGCCCTGGCGCTTCGTCCGGACCTGCAGATCGAGATGCTGCGCGGTAACATCGACACCCGCCTGCGCCGCGCCGGCGAAGGCGAGTTCGACGCCATCCTGCTGGCCGCCGCCGGGCTCAACCGTCTCGGTCGGACCGAGGCGGTGCGCGAATACCTGTCGCTCGACACCTTCCTGCCCGCCCCCGGCCAGGGCGCTCTGGCGCTCCAGACCCGCGAGGACGACATCGACCACGCCTGGGTCGCCGCGCTGAACCATGCGGACACGTCCCTGGCCATCGCCGCCGAACGCGGCGCCATGGTCGCGCTGGAAGGCTCCTGCCGCACCGCCGTCGGCGCCCACGCTATCCTCGACAACGACCACCTGGCCCTGACCACCGAGATGCTGGCCCCCGACGGCACGGCCCGCTGGCGCCGGGCAGGAGCCCTGGCCGTGATCGAGGGCGAGGCTGCCGCCCGCACGCTCGGCGAACAGCTCGGCCATCAGGTCCACCTCGCGGCGGGCGACCAGACGTTCGACGTCTGACATGGCTGGGGTTCAGACCGTCTGGGTCACCCGCGCCCATCCGGGCGCCGAGCGGACCGCCGAGCGGCTGACGGCCATGCGGCTGACGCCGGTGGTCGTCCCGCTTCTGACTCTGCAACCTCTGAACGTCCGGCCCGTCCTGACCGGCATCGAGGCGCTCGCCTTCACCAGCCGGAACGGAGTGGCGGCATTTGCCGAATGCTCCCCGGTTCCAGCCCTGCCCGTCTTCGCAGTCGGGGACGCCACCGCCGCCGCCGCGCGCGACGCGGGCTTCACCGATGTCCGCTCCGCCGGAGGCGACTTGTACGCCCTCGCCGCCCTGATCCGAGCGGAGGCGACGGGCCTGTCCGTCCTGCATCCCGCCGCAACGGAACCGGCGGGCGACCTCGCCGCCCTTGTCGGCGACACCGCCCGTATCGAGACACTGGCCGTCTATGAAGCGCGAGAAACCGGCGCCGCGCCGCCCGAAACCTGGGACGCCGTCATGATCCATTCGCCCCGCGCGGCCCGCGCCCTGAGCGCCGGCCTCCTGTTCGCGCCCGGAGACCGGATCGCGGTCGCCATCTCGACCGCCGCCGCCGAGCCGTTGGCGTCGCTCGGCTTCGCGGAAATCCGCGTGGCCTCCGCCCCAACCGAAACGAGCCTTCTCGCAGCGCTTGGCAAGCCGCGGGTCAGCGTATAAAGAGCCGCTTCCTCCGTCGCGGCCTCCGGGCCGCCTCGCGACAGGGCCGCTTTAGCTCAGCTGGTAGAGCACATCATTCGTAATGATGGGGTCAGGTGTTCGAGTCACCTAAGCGGCACCACTTCTTCCCGGATCATCACCCGATACCGACAGGCGCGCGGCACCCCTGACGTCGCGTCAGTAGACGGCGCCTTCGGTGCGGCCGTGGCCGGTCAGGCGGTCGTACTCCGCGCTCGCGGCGGAGACGGTCTGGATTTCCCTGGCGGCCACCGCACGCGCCGTCTCGCAATCCGGGGCCGCCCGCATGGTGCTCTGGATTCCCCGCGCGCCCGCCTCGGCGATCCGGATGTGGTTGCTCTCGTGGGTCGTAAGGGCGGCGAAATAGGCTTCCCAGGCGGCCCTGTCGCCGCGCGAAAGCCGATCGACCCCGGCCAGATCCGGCATGACCACCACGATCGAATGGCTCACTACGCTCCGGGCCGGATCGCACCGACCGTTCGCGCCGCCCATCTGATAGCTGTAGCGCCAGCGGGTGACAGCGTCGTGGCGCGCTCCGGAAGCGGTCGCAGGCCTGGCCGCGTTCATCGCCGTCCGGATGGACCGTTTGCTGCGGCCGGTCACCTCGTATCCCTCCAGGGTGACATTGGCCCATCCGGCGATGACGGGGACCGCCGCGCGCAGGCGGTCTGACGCGGGCGAGGCTTCAGACGCCGCGTTCGCCTGGATCAGAGCCGCGATCATCAGGGTCGCCGGGAGTGTCATGCTTGGCCTGAATCGAGGAGTTTGGACCACTCTAGAGGCAGGGACGGGCCTTCGCCAAATCCTGGATCGCCTGCAGGGCCGACGAGATGGACGGAGGGCTGGGCTTTGCGCTCGCACGGTTCAGCCCTCCGTCCGTTCCTGCAGCTCGGGGCCTTCAGACGCCTTTAGGCCCGCATCGCGACAGGCGCCGTCGGCGGGCGGAACATGGCCTTGCGCCAGGGCGGATCGGCCGGCTCCTCCGGATCGGGGGCGACGTCCCGCAGGTAGCCGAAGTAGGAGGCGATCAGCCGGTTGTCGGCATCGAGGATGGCGCGGCGGCCGTGCATGATCCTGCTGTTGTCCAGCATGATCAGATCGCCCTGGCGCCAGGGAATGGGCGCGGTAATCGGTCCTGCGGCCTGGCGCACCGCCTCCATCCAGTCGTCCGGAACCCTCTGTCCGTTGTCCATGACCGGGAAGTTGGGCAGGCCCAGATAGTCCCGGGCGAACAGCAGGAAGTTCCCGAAGGCGGGAGCGCCTCCGAACCGTGTGGCGTGCAGCATGGGCCGGCTGAAGACCCTGAGGATCCCGGCCGGCGACCGCACGAAACGATAGGGGCTGGACTTCGGCTGGTCCGCCAGTTGCGCGTCGGAAGGCGTCGGCGCCCCCAGCCAGTAGGTCAGGGTCTCCGGCGAGGCGGGCTGGACGTAGAGCAGCCGACGCCGGCTCATCGCCTCACGGATCTCGGCGGGCAGACGCCGGACGATCTCGGCCCCGTCGCACACCGTCGTCTCGCCCCCCGAGACGGGCGGCTGCAGGCACAGGAAGAAGCAGACGTCGGGCTTCCATGGCTCACGCGACAGCTCGGGATGCAGGGGGAAGGGGTCCGAGCCCCCGTTCACCGACTGAATGTTGTGGGCCTGGTCCAGCAGTCGCCGGTCCGGACTTTCATTGAACACCGAGCTGACGCACCAGGCGTCGGTGAAGGCCTTGAACGCCTCCAGCCCCGCCGGAAACCCCCGCAGCAGGACGGCGCCGTGGCGGCGGAACAGCACCCCGACAGTTTCGGCCGGAACCGCCTCCAGCCGTTCGCCCTTACCGGCGACCACGATCGCATAGGGTGTCTCGGAAGTCGGAAGCAGGATTTCGGCCATCGGTTTCCGCTTGCGGCATGATGCGGGAGGACGTTCATAGCGCGGCGTCGCACGCCGTGCGACCGCAAGATGGCACGGAACGGAGACGCCATGCAGTTCGGTCTCAGGGATCTGATGGCCTCGCCGGATCACTATCTGTTCGCCTTCGAGGGCGGCCAGGCGACCGTGATGCCGATGGACCGGGCCGCCTATGGCCGATCCATCTTTCTGGATCGCCGGATCTCGCCCGCCGGCCGGCAGACGGCCCAGGTGGATGTTGCCCAGCTCGCGGCCATACTGGATCGCGGCCAGAGCCCGATCCCGGAAACCGGCTGGATCTTCCACGTCGCCCACTGCGGCTCGACGCTTCTGGCGCGGGCGCTGGATGTTCCGGGCGACCTGGTGCTGCGTGAGCCGGTTCCCCTGCGCCAGCTGGCGATCGAGGCGGTCGGAGGACCGCGCGACGAGGCCTGGCGGTCGCGGCTACGGCTGGCCTTGCGGATGATGGGGCGGCGCTACGCCCCGGACGCTCCGGTCGTCGTCAAGGCGAACGTCCCGGTCAACTTCATCGTCGATGACATGATGGCCGAGCGCCCCACAGCTCCCGCCGTCTTCCTCTACTATCCGCTGGAGACCTATCTCCTGGCGATCCTGCGGTCCGACAATCACCGCGCCTGGGTCATGAGCGTCACCACCGAACTGGCGCGAGAACTGGATCGCCGCGAGCCCTCCGCGACGCCGATGGCCAGTCCGGCCCTAGCGGCGGCCCGGCTTTGGCTGGCCCAGATCCGCATCTACGCCGACGCCCTGGCCCGATATCCCCGGGCTGTCAGCCTCGATGCCGCGACCCTCTTCGCCAGACCCGCAGAGGTGCTGGAGGCCGCCGCCCGACACTTTGGCGTGTCGGTCTCGGCCGAGGCCGTGGCGACGACGGTCGCCGGCCCCCTGTTCTCGACCTATTCGAAGAACCCCGGCATGGCCTTCGACAATGCGGCCAGGCTGGCGCGCGAGGCCGAGCAGCGCGCCTTGCTGGGCCAGGAACTGGCCGTCGCGACCGACTGGGTCCGAGCGCGTCTCGACGAAGCCCCCATCCCTTCGCGGCTCGACCGCCCGCTCGTGGGTCCCGCGCCCGCCTTGATCGGATCCTGAACCCGACACCGCTCTCTTGAACATATAAGCATATCTTTATATGTCTCCGGCAAACCCCGCCCTTTCAGGGCTGCTCGGAGCGAACCCCTTTGTCCCGTTCTTCCTTCCTCTTCACCTCGGAAAGCGTTTCCGAGGGTCACCCCGACAAGGTCGCGGACCGTATCTCTGACACGGTCGTAGATCTGTTCCTGTCTAAGGATCCCTACGCCCGCGTGGCGTGCGAGACCCTGACGACGACGAACCTGGTGGTGTTGGCCGGCGAGATCCGGGGCAACGGCATCATGGACACCGCCGGCGAATGGGCTCCGGGCGTCCAGGACGAGATCGAGGCCGCCGTGCGCGCGGCGGTCAAGGACATCGGCTATGAACAGGCCGGCTTCCACTGGGACAGGTTCGAGTTCATCAACCGACTGCACGGCCAGTCGGCCGACATCGCCGTCGGCGTCGACGCCGCCGGCAACAAGGATGAAGGCGCAGGCGACCAGGGCATCATGTTCGGCTACGCCTCGAACGAGACGCCGGAACTGATGCCGGCCACCCTGCAATACAGCCACAACATCCTGAAGCGCCTGGCCGAGGTCCGCCACGGCGGCGACAAGCGCCTGGAGCCCGATGCCAAGTCCCAGGTCACCATCCAGTACGAGGACGGTGTGCCTGTCCGCGCCACCTCCATCGTCCTGTCGACCCAGCACGCCGCCGGCCTGTCGTCGGAACAGGTGGCCGAGATCGTCAAGCCCTACATCCTCGAAGTTCTGCCGGAAGGCTTCACCGACGAGAACACCGTCTGGCACATCAACCCGACCGGCATCTTCGAGATCGGCGGACCCGACGGCGACGCGGGCGTGACCGGCCGCAAGATCATCGTCGACACCTACGGCGGCGCGGCGCCCCACGGCGGCGGCGCCTTCTCGGGCAAGGACCCGACCAAGGTCGACCGTTCGGCCGCCTACGCCTGCCGCTACCTGGCCAAGAACGTCGTCGCGGCCGGTCTGGCTGATCGCTGCACCATCCAGATCTCCTACGCCATCGGCGTGGCCAAGCCCCAGTCGATCCACGTCGACCTGCACGGCACCGGCAAGGGTTCGGTCACCGAGGCCGTTCTGGAAGACAAGATCCTGGGCCTGATCGGCGGCGCCACTCCCCGCGCGATCCGCGAGCACCTGGGCTTGAACAAGCCGATCTACGCCCGCACCTCCGCCTACGGCCACTTCGGCCGCACGCCGGACGCGGACGGCGGCTTCAGCTGGGAAAAGACCGATCTGGTCGATCAGTTGAAGGCCCTCGCCTAAACCCGGTCGAAGATCTCCGGATACGGGCGGGGCCTCGCGGTTCCGCCCGTTTTCATGCCAGGTGATCGTTCCTGACAGTCGCGCCGCCGGGCGTTGACGCGGCACAGGCCTTGTTCTCAATACCCTCGAGGTCCGGCGATGTCTGTCGGATCGGGGGACTACGAGACATGAAGACCTTTGTGACGGGCGCCCTGGCCGCCCTCGCCATGCTGGCCTGCGCCGCACCGGCATCGGCCGTTCCGAAACAGGACGGCGACTACTACACCTTCACCCTGGTCAACGGCACGCCCTGGACCATCCTGACCTTCCACACCGGCGAGCCGAACGGCACCTACAGCCGCGACTGGATGCCGACGCGTATCCTGGCCTCGGGGGACGACGTCGCCATGCGCTTCTACGATTCCGAGGATGCCTGCGAATACTACGTCAAGATCGTCTTCGAGGACGGCGACGCGTGGGAACAGAAGCTGGACTTCTGCGCATTGGAATATGTGGTGGTGAACGAAGACGGCACCATCGAAGGCATCGAGTAGCCGACATCCTGTCACCGGCCGTCGCCGAGGGGCGCGGCCGGTGATTTTGCGGTATAGGCCCGCAAATGCCCGCTTCCCGACCCAAGAAACCCGGCGATCCCCTGCATCCGCGCGCCACGGGACCGTTACGCTCGTTCGGCCGCATCAAGTCGCGGGTGATCAAACCGCTGCAAGCGGCCCTGTTCGACAGTCTTCTGCCATCCATCGCCGTACCCGACCCGGCGCTCGGCCCGATCGACCTCGAGACCCTGATGCCCGGGGCGACGGAGGTCTGGCTGGAGATCGGCTTCGGCGGCGGCGAGCATCTGGCCGCCCAGGCCGCGCGCCACCCCGACGCCCTGATGATCGGCTGCGAGCCCTTCCTCAACGGCGTGGCCTCGGCCCTGCGTCACGTCGAGGAGGGCGAGCTCAAGAACGTCCGCCTCCACGCCGACGACGCCCGGGCGGTGGTTCAGGCTCTGCCCGACGGCTCGCTCGACCGGATCATGATCCTGTTCCCCGACCCCTGGCACAAGGCACGCCACAACAAGCGCCGCCTGATCCAGCCCGCCTTCGCCGCCGAACTGGCCTCGAAGCTCAAGCCGGGCGGCCGGCTGCGGTTCGTCACCGACTGGAAGGACTATGCGGGCTGGGCGCTGGAGCGGTTCCTGGCGACGCCCGGCCTCGTGTGGTTGGCCGACGAAACGGCAGACTGGAAGGTCGCGCCCGAGGACCACGTCGTGACCCGCTACGAGGAGAAACGCCTCGGCGACACCGATCCGCTGTTCCTGGAGTTCGAGAGGGTCGTCTGACCCCAGACACCCATCGCGCTCAAGCAGCGAGGCTCCGCGAGCCGAGCGTTAGCGCGTCGCGATGCGACACAGGCGTTATGCCTGCCTGAACCCCAGCACGTCCTGCATGTCGTAGAGGCCAGGCCTGCGCGTCCGCACCCAGGCGGCGGCCGCCACAGCGCCCTTGGCGAACAGGGACCGGTCGATGGCCGAGTGGCTCAGCGTCAGGACCTCATCGTCCGAGGCGAACAGCACGGTGTGCTCGCCCACGATCCCGCCCGCGCGGATTGAGGAGAAGCCGATCGTGCCCGCCTTACGTTCTTCCGAGATCCCATCGTAGGGGGCGCTGCGGAGCGCCTCGAGGTCATGCCCCCGTCCGTTAGCCGCCGCCTCGCCCAGCATCAGGGCGGTGCCGGACGGGGCGTCGATCTTCTTCCGGTGATGGGCCTCTGTGATCTCGATGTCCCAGTCGCGGGCGTCCAGACGCAAGGCCGCATGCTCGACCAGGCCGATCAGGATGTTGACGCCCAGGGAGAAGTTGCCGCTGCGCACGATGGCGACCTTTTCGGCCGCCGTCTGAAGCGCCGCTTCCTGCTCCGGCGAGAAGCCCGTCGAGCCGATCACCAGGGCCGGCCCCCCGCGCTCGGCGCAGGCTGTCGCGAGGGCCACCGAGGCTTCCGCAGTCGAGAAGTCGATGACCACGTCGCACAGGCTCAGGTCCGGCGTCTCGCCCCAGTCGAACCGGACCGAGACCATGACGTCTTCGCGGGCATCCAGCGCCTGGGAGACGGCCCGGCCCATCCGGCCGCGTGCGCCGGAAATCCCGACGTGGAACAGTTCGCTCAAGTCTCAGGCCCCCTCTGGCTGCAAGGCCAGTGATGTCTTTACTGCGTCGTTTCGCGCGTGTCTTCCGAACCCAGAATATCCGCCCAGAACCGCTTGGCCTTGCCGGCGAAGCTGGAATTCCTCGGGTTCTGGCTCTCGCCGAATGAGGCGGCCAGTTCCTGCATCAGCTCCTTCTGACGGGGCGTCAGGTCGGTCGGGGTCTCGACGAACAGCTCCACCACCAGATCACCGCGCTGGCGACCGTTCAGATGGGGCATGCCCTTGCCGCGGATGCGGATAGTCTTGCCGGTCTGGGCGCCCGCAGGCACCGACACGGGGGCCTTGCACTCGCCGTCGCAGGCCGTGGACGTCAGACAGGGTGCCTCGATGTCGCCGCCCAGGGCCGCGACCGTCATCGGCACCGGAACGGTGCAGAGCAGATCCAGATTGTCGCGCTCGAACAGCTCGTGCGGCGTCACCGACAGGAAGACATAGAGGTCGCCGCGCGGACCGCCTCGCGTTCCGGCGTCGCCCTCGCCCGACAGGCGGATGCGCGAGCCGTCGTCGACTCCGGCCGGCACCTTGAGGCTGAGCTTGCGCGTCTTGCGGACCTGACCGTGACCCCGGCAGGTGGTGCAGGTATCGGCCTCGGACAGGCGCTGGCCCTGGCCGCCGCACGACGGGCAGGTGCGTTCGACCTGGAAGAAGCCGTTGGCCTGGCGCACGCGTCCCGCGCCCTGGCAGGTCGAGCAGGTCGTCGGCTTGGCGCCGTTCTTTGCGCCCGATCCTTCGCAGGTGTCGCAGGTGGCCGTCGTGGGCACGGCGATATCGACGTCGGCGCCCTGATAGGCCTGCTCAAGCGTGATCTCGAGGTCGTAGCGCAGGTCCGAGCCGCGTCGCGGGCCGTTCGACTGTCGGCGTCCGCCGCCGCCGAAGACGTCTCCGAACGCGTCGCCGAAGACTTGGGAGAAGATGTCGTTGACGTCGTGGAAGCCCTGCTGGCCACCGCCCCCGCCGCCGTTCACGCCCGCATGGCCGTACCGGTCATAGGCGGCGCGCTTCTGATCGTCCGACAGGACCGTATAGGCCTCGGAGATTTCCTTGAACTTGGCCATCGACTCTTCGGAGCCGCCGTTGCGGTCCGGATGGTGCTCCATCGCCAGCTTGCGATAGGCGGATTTCAGGCCGGCGGCGTCGATGGTCCGCTCGACCGACAGCACCTCGTAATAATCACGCGCCATAGACAGACGTCCCTAAGCCAGCCCCGAACATTCCGATCACGTCTCTTATTCCAAGGCGCAAGCGGAACAGCGACCCATGCAGGACATGGGCGCCGGATGGCCTGATGCAAGTTTCATGAAAGCCACGGTCCTCCCCTGGATCACAGGGGAGGACCATGACGCTTAGGCGCTCTTTTTCTCTTCGTCGTCGCCCGAGACTTCCTCGAACTCCGCGTCGACCACGCCGTCATCGGCGGTCGCCGTGGCGTCGTCTCCAGAGCCGGCGCTCTGGGCGTACATCGCCTCGCCCAGCTTCATCGAAGCCTGCACCAGGGTGTTGGTCTTGGTCCGGATGTCTTCCGGATCCGTGCCGTCGCGAGCGGTCTTCAGCTCGGCCAGGCCGGTTTCGATCGCCGATTTCTCGTCCGCGCCGACCTTGTCGCCGTGTTCGGCTAGGGCCTTCTCGGTGGAGTTGATCAGGCTGTCGGCAGCGTTCTGAGCCTCGACCAAATCCTTGCGGATCTTGTCGGAGGCGGCGTTGGCCTCGGCTTCCTTGACCATCTTGTCGATGTCGGCGTCCGACAGGCCGCCGTTGGCCTGAATGCGGATCGACTGTTCCTTGTTGGTCGCCTTGTCCTTGGCCGAGACGTTGACGATGCCGTTCGCGTCGATGTCGAAGGCCACCTCGATCTGCGGCATGCCGCGCGGCGAGGGCGGAATGCCCATCAGGTCGAACTGACCCAGCATCTTGTTGTCGGCGGCCATCGGACGTTCGCCCTGGAAGACCCGGATGGTCACGGCCGACTGATTGTCGTCGGCGGTCGAGAAGACCTGCGACTTCTTGGTCGGGATCGTGGTGTTGCGTTCGATCAGCGGGGTGAAGACGCCGCCCAGGGTCTCGATGCCGAGGGTCAGGGGGGTCACGTCCAGCAGCAGCACATCCTTGACGTCGCCTTGCAGCACGCCGGCCTGAACGGCGGCGCCCAGGGCGACGACCTCGTCAGGGTTCACGCCCTTGTGCGGCTCCTTGCCGAAGAAGGCCTTCACGGCCTCCTGCACCTTGGGCATGCGGGTCATGCCGCCGACCAGGACGACTTCGTCGATGTCGGAGGCCTTCAGACCGGCATCCTTCAGCGCCTTGGCGCAGGGCTCGATCGTGCGCTGGATCAGGTCGTCGACCAGGGCTTCCAGCTTGGCGCGCGACAGCTTGATGTTCAGGTGCAGCGGACCCGACGCATTCATGGTGATGAACGGCAGGTTGACCTCGTACTGGGTCACCGAGGACAGTTCCTTCTTGGCCTTTTCGGCCTCTTCACGAAGGCGCTGCAGGGCCAGCTTGTCCTGGCGCAGGTCGACGCCCTGTTCCTTCTTGAACTCGTCGGCCAGATAGTCGGCCAGACGGACGTCGAAGTCCTCACCGCCCAGGAAGGTGTCGCCGTTGGTCGACTTCACCTCGAACACGCCGTCGCCGATCTCCAGGATCGAGACGTCGAAGGTGCCGCCGCCGAGGTCATAGACGGCGATCTTCTGGCCGTCGTTCTTGTCCAGGCCATAGGCCAGGGCCGCGGCGGTCGGCTCGTTGATGATGCGCAGGACTTCGAGGCCGGCGATCTTGCCGGCGTCCTTGGTCGCCTGACGCTGGCTGTCGTTGAAGTAGGCGGGCACCGTGATGACGGCCTGGGTGACCTTGTCGCCCAGATAGGCCTCGGCGGCCTCCTTCATCTTGATCAGGGTGAAGGCCGAGATCTGTTGCGGGGAATAGTCCTTGCCGTTGGCGCGCACCCAGGCGTCACCGTTCGGACCCTTGACGATCTCGTAGGGCACCATGCCCTTGTCCTTAGCCACGACGGGGTCGTCGAAGTTGCGGCCGATCAGGCGCTTGATGGCGAAGAATGTGTTGGCGGGGTTGGTCACCGCCTGGCGACGGGCAGGCTGACCCACCAGGGTCTCGCCGCCGTCCTGGATCGCGACCACCGACGGGGTGGTGCGGTTGCCCTCGGCGTTCTCGATGACCTTGGGGTTCTTGCCGTCCATGACGGCCACGCACGAATTGGTGGTGCCGAGGTCGATACCGATAATCTTGGCCATGAGCCTTATGTCTCTCCGTCTGGCGGGCGATGCGGCGGCCTTATCAGAAAAGCGCCGCGCGTGACCGCCCCCGTTTTGTTTGCGCCGTTCCGCGGGGGCGCGGACACGGCAGGTTGGGATCAATTACCGTGAAACCCCACGGATCGCGGGGTCTCTCGGGCTGGTCGGGATATGGGAAAGTCACCACCCCCTGCAAGGGCTTGATGCGCCGACAAGGCCGAATCAGCCGGAGTCAGGCGTCATCAGGTGCATCGCGGCCGTCGCTGGGGCAGTCTGGAAGACTATTGCGGGTCACGGGCCCGCCCGTACCAGGACCCCGACGATGCCCTCCCCGGCTCGCAAGCTCCACCACCGTCTCCCGGCCCTGTGCGCCGGACCCGTCGTGCTGGGCCTCGTCTTGAGCCTGACCGGCGCGCCTGTCTCGGCGGAACCTCAGGCCAAGCGACGGGCGCCGGCGGTCAGCCGCCAGTCGAACGACGCCTACAATCGCGAGGTCCGGATCCACAACCAGACGGGCTGGTCGATGACCTATCTCTACGCCTCCTCGGGCGGGGACTGGAGCGGCGATCTTCTCGGCTCCGGCACCCTGTCGCCGGGCCAGAGCGTGGTGGTCCGTATCGACGACGGTTCGGGCGCCTGTCGCTATTCCCTGCGCGGCGAGTTCGACAACGGCCAGAGCCTTCAGCGCAACGGCGTCAACGCCTGCCAGGTCGCGGACTACTATTTCACGCGCTAGGCGTTCTTGTCGGCCATGGCTTCCTACTTCAGCCCGATGCAGCCCTTCCCCGACCTTCCCGGATTTCACTACTGGCCCGGCCGGCTGGACGAAGCCGCACAGGCCGCCCTGCTGGCCGAAATCGAGGCCGCCCTCCAGATCGCGCCCCTCTACCGACCGGTGACGCCGGGCGGACAGCCCTTCTCCGTCCAGATGAGCAATCTCGGGCCGCTGGGCTGGGTCTCGGACCGCGCGGGTTATCGCTATCAGCGGACCCATCCCGAGACCGGCGCGCCCTGGCCGTCGATTCCGCCCGTCCTGACCAATCTGTGGCGCGAGCTGACGGACTGGCCCTCGCCGCCCGACGCCTGCCTGGTCAACCTCTACCGCGAGGACGCCCGCATGGGCCTGCATCAGGACAAGGACGAGGCGGACCTCGGCGCACCCGTCCTGTCCGTCTCGCTCGGCGACACCGCCGTCTTCCGCATCGGCCCTGCGGGCAAGGGACCGACCCGGTCGCTGAAACTCGCCTCCGGCGACGTCTGCGCCCTGACCGGCCCGGCCCGCCTCGCCCGCCACGGCGTCGATCGGCTGCTGGTCGGATCGTCGCGGCTGATCCCCGGCGGCGGACGCATCAACCTGACGCTGAGACGTGCGACATAGGTTCACGGCTCGGTGACTCGACGGCGCTCGGTTGCCCGGTCACAGTCCGCCCGAAAATCGAGAAGGAAGCGCCCATGACCGTCCTGATCCGCCCCGAAGGCCAGACCGCCGACGACTTCCGCTTCTCGCGCCGATCCCTCGCAGGACTGACCGCCGGAGCCATGTTCACCGGCTACGCCGTCGCCGCCCTGGCCCAGGAGGCCCAGCCGGTCACGACGTCGTCCGACGGGCTGGCGACCGAGATGGTCTCCTATCCTTCAGCCGACGGCTTCGACCTGCCGGCCTATGTGGCCCGGCCCGAGGGCCAAGGCCCCTTCCCGGTCGTGATCGTGGTGTCGGAGATCTTCGGCCTGCACGCCTATATCCAGGACGTCTGCCGCCGCCTGGCCAAGGCCGGCTATGCGGCGATCGCTCCGGCCTTCTTCGTGCGCGTCGAGGACCCGGCCCCGCTCGCCGACATGCAGCGCATCCAGGCCATCGTCGCCGCCGCCGGCTATGAACAGGTCATGGGCGACATCAACGCCACCCTGGAATGGGCCTCGGGCCAGCTCTGGGCCAATGTCGACAAGGTCGGCATCACCGGCTTCTGCTGGGGCGGCAAGGTGGTCTGGCAGGCCGCGGCCCGTTTCGCCGCCATCGACGCCGGCGTCGCCTGGTACGGCCGCCTGGCCCCGTCCCCGACCGCCACGGCGGAACAGATCGAGGCCGGCCGCCCCTACCCCGTCGACCTCGCCAAGGACCTCAAGGGCGTGGTCATCGGCAACTACGGCGGCCAGGACCAGGGCATCCCCAACGACACGGTCGCCGCCATGCAGGAGGCGCTCGTCGAAGCCGGCGCCACCGAGAGCGGCGTCAAACTGTACCCGGACGCCCCGCACGGCTTCCACGCCGACTACCGGGCTTCCTACCGCCCGACCGAGGCCGCTGACGGCTGGGCGCGACTGCTGGCGTTGTTTGAAGCCAAGCTGAAATAGGGTTTCCGCTCATCCCTGCTTTCGCGGGGATGAGCGGCCTTTAGGCTCAGGCCTGGCCGTCGAAGGTTCCGCCGTTCGAGCCCGGCGCCGCGCCATAGGGGTTCGACCCTTGCGGCCCCGATCCCTTGGCGGCCACGACCACCATGGCCGGCCGCACGGTGCGGCCGAACAGTTCGTAGCCGGCCTGCATGGTCTGGAGCACCGTCCCGCCCGGGACCTCGGTCGAGGGCTGTTCCATCATCGCCTGATGCAGGTGCGGATCGAAGGCGTCGCCCGGACCCGGCGCCACGCGCTTCAGACCATTGGTCTCGAACGCCTGCAGCAGCGACTTCTGCGTCAACTCCAGACCGGTCACCAGCCCCGCCTCGCCCGCGTCAGCGTTCTTGGGGGCCGCCTGAAGCGCGCGCTCCAGGTTGTCGGCCACGCCCAGCAGATCCTTGGCGAAGCGCTGGATGGCGAAAGCCCGGGCGTCGTTCATCTGGGTCTCGGTGCGACGGCGGACATTGTCGGCCTCGGCTGCGGCCCGCATGGCGCGGTCCTTCCACTCATCACGCTCGGCGATGATCTGGTCCAGCGGCAGCAGGCTTTCCGGATCGGAATCCAGGCCGTGCTCGGCATTGGCCTCGGCCTCGTCCAGGGCTTCGTAGTTCGGGTCTTGCGTATCGGTCACGTGTCTTGTCCGTCCAGGATGCGCCCCAGCACCCGGGCGGTGTAGTCCACCAACGGGATGATGCGGGCGTAGTTCAGTCTCGCGGGTCCGATCACGCCGATGGCGCCCAGGACCCTTTGGCCGCCCGTCATATAGGGCGCCGCGACGACGGCGGAACCCGAAAGCGAAAACAGTCGCGTTTCCGCGCCGATAAAGATGCGCACGCCTTGGGCTGCGTCGACCCCGTCGAGCAGGCCGATCAGCTGTTCCTTCTGCTCCAGGTCGTCGAACAGGACCCGGACCTTCTCCAGGTCCTCGGCCGCCCCCGCATCCTGCAACAGATTGGCCCGGCCCCGCACGATCAGCGACCGCTCCCGGTCCGCCCCGCCCGACCAGGCCGCCAGCCCGTCCTCGACCAGCCGCGCGGCGGCGGCGTCCAGCTCTGAGCGCGCGGCCGCCAGCTCGGCCCCCATCTCCTGACGCGCCTCGGACAGCAGCCGGCCCTTCATCCGCGCCGAGAGGAAGTTCGACGCCTCCTGCAGGATCGACGGCGTCACTCCGGCCGCCAGCGGCATCAGCCGGTTCTCGACCGTGCCGTCGTCGGCGACCAGCACCGCCAAGGCCTGGCCGGAGCCGAGGGCCACGAACTCCACATGTTTGACGCCCGCGTCCCGCACGGGACTAGCCACGATGCCCGCGCCCCCCGCCAGGCCTGACAGCAGGGCCGAGGCCTCGTTCAGCGCCTCCTCGAAGCCGCGCCCGCGTCCGGCGAGGCGGGCGTCGATCTCGCGCCGCTCTTCCTTGCCGATGTCCCCGATCTCCAGCAGGCCGTCGACGAACAGCCGCAAGCCGGCATGCGTCGGTATCCGCCCCGCCGAAGTGTGGGGTGCCGCCAGCAGGCCCGCCAGCGTCAGATCCTGCATCGTGTTGCGGATCGAGGCGGGCGACAGGTGCACGCCCCCCTTGGACACCGTGCGCGACCCGACCGGCTCCCCGGTCTCCAGATAGGTCTCGACCACGCTGCGGAAGATGTCCCGCGCCCGCTGGTCGAGTGTGGTCAAGCTCGTGGAGCCGTAGAGGAGCGTCATAACGTGCCCTCCCGGCGGATCGGCCTCGGCGTCACAGGAATGTCGGGGGCATACAGGCTCACCCTTTCAGGATAAGCACCGCCGCTCGATACGCCAACGCAATACCGATCTTCAGGACCTCCGCCATGCGCCCCTCCGAACGCACCCCCGAACAGCTCCGCGCCGTCACGTTGGAAACGGGCGTCAACCGCTACGCCGAGGGCTCCTGCCTGGTCTCGTTCGGCCACACCAAGGTCCTGGTCACCGCCTCGATCGAGGAAAAGGTGCCGGGCTGGATGCGCAACACCGGCCAGGGCTGGGTCACGGCCGAATACGGCATGCTGCCTCGCGCCACCCACACGCGCGGCCGTCGTGAAGCCGCCGCCGGCAAGCAATCGGGCCGCACCCAGGAAATCCAGCGCCTGATCGGCCGCTCCTTGCGCGCCGTCGTCGACCTGAAGGCCCTGGGCGAACGTCAGGTCCTGATCGACTGCGACGTCATCCAGGCCGACGGGGGCACCCGCACCGCCTCGATCACCGGCGCCTGGGTCGCGATGGCCACCGCGCTCGGCTACCTGCGCGCCGAGGATGTGCTGAAGGCCGATCCCATCGTCGACCAGGTCGCCGCCATTTCCTGCGGCATCTTCAACGACACCCCGGTCGCCGACCTCGACTACGAGGAGGATTCCAACGCCGAGGCCGATGGAAACTTCGTCCTGACCGGCTCGGGGACCATCGTCGAGATCCAGGCCACGGGCGAGAAGCGCGGCTTCTCCCGCCCCGAGTTCGACCGGCTGTTCCAACTGGCCGAGGCCGGCTGCAACGACCTGTTCAAGCTGCAGAAGGCCGCCGTGGACGAGGCCCTCGCCCGCCAACGCTGAGGATAACCCTGCGGCGGTGTGAATTTATTCTTTCTCCACCCCTTGCCAAGGGGCCGGAGAACCCCAGATCTGTCGACCGGGTCTTTGACAATTCAGCCGCCGTTTCACCCCTGATGTCCGACACCCGCATCGGCTGTCTCGGGACCGGGACGACAAACCATTGATTACACGGGGCATCGGCAACGGCTTCGTCCGTAATGTCCGAAATGTCAGGGTGTTTTCGCGGACATAACGGGCTTTCCAGACGCGCGGAACACCGCCATCGTCGCGCTTTCCAGAACGATCGGAGACGCCGCCATGGTCCGTGTTCCCCCCGCCCTCGCCCTCATCAGCCTGATGGCGCTTTCCCTGGCCGCCTGCGGTTCTCCCGAGCCCCCCGCCGCGCCGGAGCAGACCGCCGTCGCGGAACCCATCGCCGAACAGCCTCCGGTCATGCCGGACGACGCTCCGCCTCAGGAAGAGGAAGCCGCTCCAGAGGGTGAAAACCTGGGGGCCGCCGACCGGACCTGCACGGACAGCATCGGCGAAGCCGCCGCGGTCCGGCTGGCGGAACGCTGCACCATGGTCAGCCCGGCCAGCCATCCGCCGTGCAACCCCGCCAACGCCTGCGCCCTGATCCAGGACGAGATCGACCGCTCCTGCGCCATGTACGGCCCCGGCGAGACCAAGCCGGAAGAGTGCGCAGCCTGATCTGACGGCAGAATGAAAAAAGGCCCCGCTGTCGCCAGCGGGGCCCATTCGTTTCAGCGGTAGCCCTGTCGACTAGTCGCGGCGCGGACGACGACCGCGGTCACCGCCGCCGCCTTCGCGCTTCTTGCCGCCGCCGCCGGTGTCTTCCGTCAGAGGCTCTTCGCCACGCTCGGCGCGTTCGGCGTTGATCTTGGCCGTCAGGTCTTCACCCGTGGCCTGATCGACGACCTTCATCGACAGCTTGGTCTTGCCGCGATCGTCGAAGCCCAGGAACTTGACCTTGACCTCTTGGCCTTCCGACAGGACGTCGGCCGGGTTGGCGACGCGTTCCAGCGAGATCTGCGACACGTGGACCAGACCGTCCTTCGCGCCGAAGAAGTTCACGAAGGCACCGAAGTCGACGACCTTCACGACCTTGCCGGAGTAGATCATGCCGGGCTCGGGCTCGGACACGATCGACGAGATCCAGTTCTTGGCGGCGTCGATCTTCTCTTGATCCGAGGCAGCGATCTTCACCGTGCCGTCGTCCTCGATGTTGATCTTGGCGCCGGTCTTTTCGACGATCTCGCGGATGATCTTGCCGCCGGTGCCGATGATGTCGCGGATCTTGTCGACCGGGACCTTGATGGATTCGATCTTCGGAGCGTACTCGCCGAGCTCGGTGCGGGCACCGTCGATGGCCTTGTCCATCTCGTCGAGGATGTGAAGACGACCGGCCGACGCCTGGGCGATGGCCTTCTTCATGATCTCTTCGGTGATGCCGGCGACCTTGATGTCCATCTGCAGCGAGGTGATGCCTTCACGGGTGCCGGCGACCTTGAAATCCATGTCGCCCAGGTGATCTTCGTCACCCAGGATGTCCGACAGGATCGCGAACTCGCCCGACGGCTCCAGGATCAGGCCCATGGCGATGCCCGAGACGGGCTTCTTCAGGGGCACGCCCGCATCCATCAGCGCCAGCGAGGCGCCGCAGACCGAAGCCATGGAGGACGAACCGTTGGACTCGGTGATCTCCGACACGATGCGGATCGTGTAGGGGAAGTCTTCCGCCGACGGCAGCATCGGACGGATCGCGCGCCAGGCCAGCTTGCCGTGACCGATTTCGCGACGGCCCGCACCGCCCATACGACCGGTCTCACCGACCGAGTAGGGAGGGAAGTTGTAGTGCAGCAGGAACTTCTCTTTGTAGGTGCCTGCGAGCGAGTCGACGTATTGCTCGTCTTCGCCGGTGCCGAGGGTGGCGACCACGATGGCTTGGGTCTCACCACGGGTGAACAGGGCCGAACCGTGGGTGCGCGGGAAGACGCCGACTTCCGAGACGATGTCGCGGACCTTGTCCAGGGCGCGGCCGTCAACGCGATGCGCGTTGTCGATGATGTCGCGACGCAGGACGTGGGCTTCGCATTCCTTCCAGGCGACGCCGAACTTGGCGCCGTCGACGCCGTCCGGGTTCTCGTCGGTCTTCACCAGAGCGGCCGAGGCCTTCTTCTTGGCGGCGCCGACGGCCTCATGGCGAGCATGCTTGCCGGGGTGCGTATAGGCGGCCTTGATGTCCTCGCCGACCAGGGACTGGATCTGGGTGACGACGTCCGAGTGGTCCTCGGCGGTGAAGTCGAACGGATCCTTGGCGGCGTGCTCGGCCATTTCGATGATGGCGTCGATCACCGGCTGCATGCCGCGGTGGGCGAACATCAGGGCGTCCAGCATGACCTGCTCGGACAGTTCCTTGGCTTCGGACTCGACCATCATCAGGGCGTCCTTGGTGCCGGCGACGACCAGGTCCAGCTGCGAGTCAGGCAGTTGATCCAGCGTCGGGTTCAGCACGAACTCACCGTCGATGTAGCCGACGCGCGCGGCGCCGATCGGACCCATGAAGGGCACGCCCGACAGGGTCAGGGCGGCCGAGGTGGCGACCATGCCGACGATGTCGGGATCGTTCTCGAGATCGTGCTGCAGCACGGTGATGACGACCTGGGTCTCGTTCTTGAAGCCCTTGACGAACAGCGGGCGGATCGGACGGTCGATCAGGCGGCTGACCAGGGTTTCCTTCTCGGTAGGACGACCTTCACGCTTGAAATAGCCGCCCGGGATCTTGCCGGCAGCGAAGGTCTTTTCCTGGTAGTTGACGGTCAGCGGGAAGAAATCCAGGCCCGGCTTGGGCGCGCGACCGTAGACGACGGTGGCCAGGACGATGGTCTCGCCATAGGTGGCCAGGACGGCACCGTCGGCCTGGCGGGCGATACGGCCCGTTTCCAGGGTCAGCGGGCGGCCGGCCCAATCGATCGTCTTGCGTTTGATATCGAACATGTTTCGTCTTTCGTAGCCCGGGCGGCGTATTCCGCGCGGGGTCCCATCAGTGGGTCTGGATGCGTCGGGCGTTCAGTCCTTCGATCCATGGACCGTCGCCCCATGGCGATCGATCCGGGAGTATTGAGGACCATTATCGAGCCCTCGCGTCTGCGCAGTTACAAAACCGCTGCGCGCGGCCGGTCTGTTAGATACGGAAAGAGGCGCGGACGTGGCCCGCGCCTCGAAACCGTTGTCGTGGACAGCGCTTAGCGGCGCAGGCCCAGCTTGGTGATCAGGGCGGTGTAACGCTCCTTATCGACCTTGGTCAGGTGGTCCAGAAGGCGACGACGCTGCGAGACCATCTTGAGCAGGCCGCGGCGCGAGTGGTTGTCCTTCTTGTGGGTCTTGAAGTGCTCGGTGAGGTTGGCGATGCGCTCCGACAGGATCGCGACCTGGACCTCGGCCGAACCGGTGTCGCCAGCGGTGCGGGCGTTCTCGGCGATGACTTCGTTCTTGCGTTCAGCAGTAATCGACATCGGAATTCTCCAGTTGGAGTCCCCCAACCGAAGTCAGGGAAGATTGAAAACGCGGTCGGGTTCTAGCCGGCCGGCCCGCATCTGACCGAGAGCGACGAGGGTCTGGCCCTGAAAGGCGGAAACGGTGCGAGAACCGTCCCGAAGGCGGCTCTTCAGCGTCTCGACCTGTCGGGGGAGCAGAACGATCGGTCGTCCCTGACGAAGCGAGAAGGCGTCCTGGTCCGTGACGGCCAGCTCCGGGATGTCGTCCAGGGCGGTCGCTACGGGCAG
Source organism: Brevundimonas sp. FV1ye28 (assembly GCF_058681135.1). Lineage (NCBI taxonomy): Bacteria > Pseudomonadati > Pseudomonadota > Alphaproteobacteria > Caulobacterales > Caulobacteraceae > Brevundimonas > Brevundimonas sp. FV1ye28. The sequence continues at coordinate 2,411,311 of NZ_CM178731.1, forward strand.
TAGGCCTTCAAAGGCGGCGTCCCTATGCACCAGATCGGTCAGGAAATCCAGCGTGACGGCGTTCTCGACCGAAAACGGTCCCACCCGCTCGCGTCGCAGGGCCGAGACATGCCCTTCGGCGCCCAGCATGACCGCCAGATCGCGCGCCAGGGATCGCACATAGACGCCCTTGCCCGTGCGGATCGTCAGTTCGACATGGTCGGCGTCGGGGGCATCGGTGACCTCGGCCTCATGGATGGTCACGCGCCGGCTTTCCAGCTCGAAGTCCGCACCCTCACGCGCCAGATCATAGGCGCGCTGGCCATCGACCTTGATGGCGCTGAAGCGGGGGGGCGTCTGGTCGATCTCACCGACGAATCTCGGCAGGACCGCGCGCACGGCCTCGACCGAGGGACGCACGTCGGAGCGACCGACGATCTCGCCCTCGCGATCGACGCTGTCCGTCGAGACGCCCCAGTTGATGGTGAAGCGATAGACCTTTTCGGCCTCCATCATGAAAGGCACGGTCTTTGTCGCCTCGCCGAGCGCGATCGGCAGGATACCGGACGCAAGCGGGTCCAGCGTCCCGGCATGTCCCGCCTTCTGGGCGTCGAACAGGCGGCGGACCTTGGACACGGCATCGGTCGATCCGAGCTCGAACGGCTTGTCCAGGCAAACCCAGCCGTTGACGACGAGGCCCTTCTTCTTGCGACCCACGCCTAGTTCTCGTCTTCGTCTTCGATCGGCGGCACGAAGGAGTCCGCGCGGACGCGGGGATCGTCCAACAGCCGGTTCAGCCGTTCGGCGGCGGCGAAACTCTCGTCGTGGCGGAAACGCAGGTCGGGGGTGAAGCGCATATCGATATGGCGACCCAGGGCCCCGCGCAGGAACTTGGCGTGGGCGTTCAGGGCCTTGACGATCTCGTCGATATGGCCCGCCGTGTCCGAGGTCTCGATGCCGGCCCCGAGCGGCTCAACGAAACAGGTCGCGTGTTTCAGGTCCGGCGACAGCCGCACCTCGGTCACCGTCACGGAGACGCCCACCAGGGCCTCGTCGCGGATTTCGTTCTCGCGCATGACCTCGACCAGGGCGTGGCGGATCATCTCGGAGGCGCGCAGCTGGCGCTGGCTGACAAGGCCTGCGGTAGCCTTGGATTTCGAGTTGCGATTGCTCATGGAGTTCGTCCTGTTCGCCCCCGGGGATCGGACCCGGCCGGAGCGACGCCGCGTTCGCGGCGAATTTCGAAGAGCGGGCGGTCTAGTCCCCTCAGGGCCGCCTGTCCAATTCAGGCGGTCAGGACGGCAGGCCCGCCCCCGAGACGGCTGAGCGGAGGACGGCGGCCTCTTCACATCCGGTGAGCTGTGGCAACGGCCTGCGGAGACCGGACCCGGTCGGCGCGGTCGAGCGCCGCGATGACCTCACCGGCAGTCACCGAACGTGCCGGACGGACAGGCAGTCCCGCTGCGTTCAAGACCCTGGCCGTCCAACTGTTGCATAGGTAGCCGATCCAGAAATGCTCGCGACTGGCGAAGAAGTGTGCGCCGTCGCCGTTCCGAGCGGTCGAGAGACGCGGCTCTCCCTCGCTCAGGACCAGCGAAGCCTGCACTCGTCCTCGTAGACCGGCGAAGGCCTCGGGCGACAGGATCAGGGTGCGACGACTTTCCGGATCAAAGCGTCGGGCCGGGTCGCCCGTCTCCGGGTCCAGCATCACGACCGAGACGTTCCCGGGTCGAAAGAAGGCGCGCAGCCCATCGAGAATTCGGTCCTCCATGGGCGACTGATCGACGAAGAATTTCGCGTCGCCCCAGCCGATCAGGATCCAGTCGCCTGCGCCGACCGAGCGTGAGGCGTGGGCCAGGGGACCGTCGCCCGCCTCCAGCGCGAGACGGGGTACGGCGATATCGGTGTGGAAGCCGTTGTTGAGGATGTGGACCGCGACGCCGGGATCGCTGGCTGGGAGGAGGAGCGTCGGATCGCCCGGACGCGTCCAGGTCCACAGGCCGGCGATCAGTCCCAGTAGTCCCGCCAGCAGTATCGCCCCCGCGGTCCGCATCAATCGACGTCTGTGGAAGAGGCGCGAGGCGGCAGGCTCCATTCGCCCCTGTAGTCGTAGGAGAGGGTCACGCAGTGCCGATAGGCGCCGTCGGGCCAGCGTCCGGCCCCATGCATGACGACCCCCCGCCCGGCACGGACCCGCCCGAGCACAAGGAAGGTCGCCTCTGCGCCCGGGCACAGGGCGCGGGCCAGTCCCCGTCCGTCGCCTTCCTGGGCGATGGAATAGACGGTGCTTTCGTCCGCGCCCTCGGGCAGGACGCGTCGGGCCTCGTCCGGGCCGCCGCGTGAAATGGTCGCCGAGCCCCTTGCCGTAGTGGAGATGATCCGCCGCACGCTGACCGCGCCGAACCAACCGCGTTCGATCTCCAGGGTGACACCCCGCGTCAAGGCGCGGGTGACCCGGTCCGACGGGTTGAAGGCCAAATAGCGGATGTCCGCCGCCGCTGGCGTGGCCATGGCGATCAGAGTCAGAACGGCGATCAAACGGTGAAGCATGGCGTAACTTCTACCCCGACTTGCGGCGGAAGGGAGGCGTCGTCCCGAAACGAAAGGGGGCGGCCTTGCGGCCGCCCCCTGGTTCTTAGCGCTCAAGCAGCGAGACGCCGCGCGTCGAGCGGTAGCGCTCTACTAGAGCGTGCGCTTGACCTCTTCGACGGTGAAGCACTCGATGTAGTCGCCGACCTTGATGTCCTGGAAGCCCTGGAAGTGCATGCCGCATTCCTGGCCCGACGGAACTTCGTTGACCTCGTCCTTGAAGCGCTTGAGCGTCTGCAGGGTGCCCAGTTCCAGGACGACGATGTCGTCGCGGATGATCCGGACCTTGGCGCCCTTGCGGACCACGCCTTCGGACACCCGGCAACCGGCGATCTTGCCGGTCTTGGAGATATCGAAGACCTGAAGCACGGCGGCGTTGCCGAGGAAGGTTTCCCGTTGGAGCGGAGCCAGCATGCCCGAGAGCACGCCCTTCATGTCATCCAGCAGGTCGTAGATGATCGAATAGTAGCGGATCTCCACGCCCTCGCGCTCGGCGAGGTCGCGGGCCTGTTTCGAGGCGCGGACGTTGAAGCCCAGGATCGGGGCGCTGGCCGACTTGGCCAGTTGGACGTCCGACTCGGTGATACCGCCGGCGCCCGAATAGACGACGCGGGCGCGGACCTCGTCGTTGCCCATCTTCTCCAGCGAGCCCTGAATGGCCTCGCCCGAGCCCTGGACGTCGGACTTGATGATAACCGGCAGTTCCGAGATCTTCTTGGATCCCAGCTTGGACATCATGTCGACCAGCGAGACCTGGTTGATGCCGCCAGTCGCCTTCTCGCGCTTCACGCGGGCACGATACTCGGTCAGTTCGCGCGCGCGGGCCTCGGATTCCACGACGGCGAGCGGCTCACCGGGCGACGGCGCCTCGTCCAGGCCAAGGATCTCAACCGGGACCGACGGACCGGCCTCGCTCAGCTGTTCGTTGCGTTCGTTCAGCAGGGCGCGAACCTTGCCCCAGGCGGAGCCGGCCACGACGATGTCGCCACGACGAAGGGTGCCGCGCTTGACCAGAACGGTGGCGACGGGACCGCGTCCCTTGTCCAGCTTGGCCTCGATGACCACGCCTTCCGGCGAGCGATCCGGGTCGGCCTTCAGGTCCATGACCTCGGCTTGAAGAAGGATGGCCTCGATCAAGCCATCCAGGTTGGTGCGCGCCTTGGCCGAGACCTCGACGATCTGGGTATCGCCGCCCAGGGCTTCACCAATGATTTCGTATTGCAGCAGTTCGTTGACGACCTTCTGCGGATCGGCATCCGGCTTGTCGATCTTGTTGACGGCCACGATGATCGGAGCGCCGGCCGCCTTCGCGTGCTGAATGCTTTCGATCGTCTGCGGCATCACGCCGTCGTCGGCCGCCACTACCAGGATGACGATGTCGGTGACGTTGGCGCCACGGGTCCGCATGGCGCTGAACGCCGCGTGGCCTGGGGTATCGAGGAAGGTGACCGCGTCACCGCCCGGCGTTCGCACCTGATAGGCACCGATATGCTGGGTGATGCCGCCGGCTTCTCCGCCCGCCACGTCGGTGGTCCGCAGCGCGTCGAGCAGAGACGTCTTGCCGTGGTCGACGTGCCCCATGATGGCCACGACCGGTGCCCGCGGCGTGACCGCCTGGTCGTCGATAGCGTCGGACAGGAAGCCAGTTTCAATATCGGAATCGGAGACGCGCTTGACCGTCATGCCGTATTCGTCGGCAATCAGTTCGGCCGTGTCCGTGTCGATCACGTCCGTGATCTTGACCATCATGCCCTGACGCATCAGGAATTTGACGATGTCGACGCCGCGCACGGCCATACGGTTGGCCAGGTCGCCCACGGTGATGACGTCGGGGATGACGACCTCGCGCGGACGATTGGGCGCGTCGGTGGAGCCGCCCTTGCGCTTCTCTTTTTCACGTTCACGAGCACGGCGGACCGAGGCCAACGATCGCATCCGCTCGGCCGTATCGCCGTCGCCGGCCACGGATTGGATGGTCAGGCGGCCTTCGCGGCGCTTGGGCTCTCCGCGCGTGCGGCTGACGGCCTTGCCGGCGTCGGAGAAACGCTTGTCGCGATCGTCCTCGGGCTTCAGCGGCTTGGCGAAGCCGCCGCCAGGCGCGCGAGCCGGACGCAGAACATTGGCCTCGGCAGGAGGCGCGTTCGGGGCCGGACGGCCGCCGGGGCCGGTGCGGGCACCGCCGGGACGCGCTGCGCCGGGCACCGGACGCGGGGTGAGGGCCGAGTAACGGACGGGCTCGGCCGGGCGCGCAGGAGCCCCGGTCGGACGGGCGTTCGCGGGACGGTCGGAATAGGATTTCTCACCGCCGCCCATGGCCTCTTCGCGCGCCGAACGGGCGCCGAAGGCAGGACGGTCGATGGGCGCACGAGCCGGGTTCGGGGCTTTCGGCACGCGCTGACCGAAGTTGACCACCGGGCGAGCCGGCGGGGCCGGACGGGCCGGGGCCACAGGAGCGGGCGTGGGCGTGGGCGTGGGCGCAGCGGCGACCGGAGCGACCGGTTCCGGGGCCGGAGCCGGGATCGGCGCGACGGGCTTGGGAGCCAGGGGTGCGCGGGCGGCCGGCTTTCCGGTCGGGACGGGCGCGGCGGCGGCCAGTTTGGCGGCCTCGGCGCGAGCGTTCTCGGCGGCGGCGCGAGCGGCGGCGGCTTCGGCCTGAGCAGCACTGGCGGCGGCGGCGGTCGCGGCGGCGGCGTCACGCGCGGCGGCGTCGCGACGCGCCTGTTCTGCGGCGGCCGCTGCGGCGCGCTCGGCCTGAGCCTGCGTCGCCGTCTCGATGGCGCGACGACGGGCTTCCTGCTCTTCGTTGGAGAGGCGACCACCGGCGGGCTGCTGCATCGGCGGACGCGGAGCCGGGGCCTGCGAGGCGGGGGCGTCGGTGCGTGGACGCGCGACATCGAAGCCTGCCGGACGCTGATGGCCACCGGCCGGCGCGCCCGGACGACGCTTGATCTCGACCGCCACAGTCTTGGTTCGGCCGTGGCTGAAGCTCTGACGCACGGTGCCGGTCGGGACCGATCCCACAGCGCGCGGCTTCAGGCTCAGCGGCGCCCGCGGTCCCGTGGTCGACGGAGTTCCGGTGGGGGCCTGAGGCTGTTGGCCGTCGTTCGTCTTGTCGTTCTCGTCGCTCATCCGGTCGCTTTACTCGTGGGCGGAGAAGTCCGCCGCGTCTCAGTCAAAAATCGTCTCGTCACGCCCAAAAAGCCTTCGGAACGCAAAAAGCCGTGCGGCGTCCGCCCCTCGAAAGAGGCCTGACCCCGCCCGTCAATCCGCCCGTTCAGGCTCATCCTTCGGGTCCTCGTCCGACCCCTTCCCGCCGCCGGCGCCCGGATGATCCAGGTCCCAGGCCGCAGGCCGAAGCGATCGAAATCCCGCCAGTCGTTCGACCTCGATGGTCCAGCGATCGGCTCTGCCGCCATGCAGCAGGACGGCGTGTATCGCATTTTCCAGCCCGAGGGCCAAACTCAAATCATCAGCGCTGAATGCGCCGCAAACCTTGGTGGTCTGATGTCGGGCCAGGGCGACGAGTTTTCCGCGTCCATCGGACGACCCGTCTGCGGCCTCGACCAGCCACGCGGCCTTACCCGAGCGGATCGCCGCAGCTGATTTCTCGAACCCTGAGATAAGCACGCCTTCGCGCCGGGCAAGGCCCAGTTGGTCCAGACAACGCCGGATCAGCAGGGTTTCGACCGTATCCGACAGCTCGGCCGTCGATTTCAGCTGGGCCTTGGCCGAGCGGGAGAACAGGTTCTTCTTCACGGCGGCGTCGACGGAGGCGCGTGACGCCTCCACCCACATGCCGCGACCGGGCAGTTTCCTGCCCAGGTCGGGAGCGACGGCGCCGTCCGGCCCGGCGACGAAACGGATCAGTCGAGATTCATCCATGGCCTGGTGGGTCACCAGGTCCCGGCGCTCTCTATCGATCGTCGCGTCGCGAAGGCTCATGGACGGCGGTTTCCATCACGCGTCGCGGGTCGGCTCGAGGTCGTCTTCGACCTCGGCGTCATCGGCGGCGACTTCAGCTTCGGCGTCGCCCTCGGGGGCGGCGTCGAACACGGCCTCGGGGTCGTATTCGCCTTCAGCGAATTCTTCCTCGTATTCCGGTTCCGGCTCAGGCTGCGGCAGTTCCGACGCGTCGATCCAGCCGGCGGCGACACGGGCCTGAAGGATCAGCAGCTCGGCGTCTTCCTGGGCCAGGTTGAAGCTTTCCAGCACGCCGGCGACCTTGGTGCGCTCGCCGTTCTTCATCTCGTAGCCGCCGCGGATTTCGTCGGTGGCCAGATCGGCGAGGTCCTCTACCGTCTTCACGCCGCCCTCGCCCAGGGCGACGGCGATCGGCAGGGTCACGCCCGGAACGGCCATGACCTCGTCCAGCACGCCCAATTCGACGCGCTTGGCGTCGAGGATGGCCGATTGCTTCTCGAGATAGTCGCGGGCGCGGGCCTGCAGTTCCTCGGCGGTGTCTTCGTCGAAGCCTTCGATCTCGGCGACTTCGTAGTTCTCCACGAAGGCCAGATCCTCGACCGTGGCGAAGCCTTCGGTGACCAGCAGCTGGGCGATAACCTCATCGACGTCCAAGGCTTCCTGGAACAGCAGGGTGCGTTCCGAGAATTCGCGCTGGCGACGCTCGGAGTCCTGGGACTCGGTGATGATGTCGATCTGCCAGCCGGTCAGTTGCGACGCGAGGCGCACGTTCTGGCCGCGACGGCCGATGGCCAGCGACAGCTGTTCGTCGGGCACGACGACTTCGACGCGGTCGGCCTCTTCGTCGAGCACGACCTTGGAGACTTCGGCGGGCGCGAGCGCGTTCACGATGAAGGTCGGCTCATCCGGGTTCCACTGGATGATGTCGATCTTCTCGCCCTGCAGCTCGGCCACGACCGCCTGAACCCGCGAGCCGCGCATACCGACGCAGGCCCCGACGGGATCGATGGAGCTGTCGTTCGAAAGCACGGCCATCTTGGCGCGCGAACCGGCGTCGCGGGCCGCGGCCCGGATCTCGATCACGCCGTCGTAAACTTCCGGCACTTCCTGGGCGAACAGCTTGGCCATGAAGCCGGGGTGTGCCCGCGACAGCATGATCTGCGGGCCCTTGGCCTCCGGGCGGACGTCGTAGATGTAGGTGCGGATCCGGTCGCCGATGTTGAACACCTCGCGCGGGATCGACTGGTCGCGGCGCATGATGCCCTCGCCCCGGCCCAGATCGACGATGGTGTTGCCGTACTCGACGCGCTTGACGGTGCCGTTGACGATCTCGCCGACACGGTCCTTGAACTCTTCGTACTGGTTGGCGCGCTCGGCCTCGCGGACCTTACCGGTGATGACCTGACGAGCCATCTGGGTCTGGACGCGGCCGAACTCGAACGGCGGCAGATCCTCGACGTATTCCTTGCCGACCACGGCCTCGGCGTCACGCTTCGACGCGTCGGTCAGGCGGACCATGGCGCTGTCGTTGAACTCTTCCAGCTCGTCTTCCGGCATCCAGTCGTCTTCGACGATGGTGACGTGACGGGTCAGGGCCAGTTCGCCCGTCTTCGGGTCGATCTTGGCGCGGATGTCGTGATGGGCACCATAGCGCGACTTGGCGCCCTTCTGGATGGCTTCTTCCAGCGCCTCGATGACGATCTCGCGGTCGATGTTCTTTTCCTGCGCGACCGCGTTGGCGATCTGGAGCAGTTCCAGGCGATTGGCGGAAATACCGGTCACGGCCATCAGGCGTCGTCCTCAGAAGTCTTGGCGTTGTTTTGGTCTTCAGGCGCACCTTCCGGCAGGCCGTCGTCTTCGGGTTCGCCCCGCGCGGCGCGGATCGCGGCCCCACGCTTCAACAAGGCGTCGTTCATGACCAGCTTGGCGTCCACCAGCCAATCGAAGGGGATCAGGGCGGTGTCTTCCTCGCCGTCGAGGTCGATGGCGACATTGTCTCCATCGGTCCCGGCCACGATGCCTTTGAAGCGTTTGCGCCCCTCGATCATCCGGTCGGATTCCAGACGCGCCTCGAAACCCTCGAACAGGTCGAAATCCTTCAACCGGGTCAGGGGACGGTCGATGCCGGGAGACGAAACTTCAAGCAGGTACTCGCCGGCGATCGGGTCGGCGGCATCGAGAACCTCGGACATGGCGCGGCTCAGACGGGCGCATTCCCCGACGTCGATGTCGTTGTCGCTTGGACGCTCGGCCATGACCTGAAGGCGGCGACGCAGGGTCCCGCCCATCAGGCGAACGCGCACGATGTCCAAACCGATCGATTCCGCAACGGGATCGATCAGTTCAAGGATCTGGCGGTCTTCGACGGTCTTGGCGCGCAAGGGCTTTGGGTCTCAGGCAAAAAGAAAAGCGGTCGGCCTCCTCGGCCGCCGCTTTGAACGACGCCGTTGGACGCCGGTCTAACGATGTGAGGGCCATATAGACCCCAAACGCCGAAAGTAAAAGGGCGGACGCCAACGTCCGCCCTGGGACTCTTCAATGCACGTGCGCCCGGCGATGATAACGGCCGCCGCCAAGCAGCGTCTTGATGAAGTAGAAGACGGCGATGACGATCGCATAGCCGAGGAACAGGGCAAACCGGGTCATCCAGAAGCTCATCTCGGTCAGGGGCGGCAGGGCGAAGGCACCGCCGTCCAGCACGGGACGCAGCACCTCGACAAGGGTATGGACCAGGACAGCACCCACCGCGCCCGACCACAGCCCGCGCCACGAGCCAACCAGAAACAAACCGAACACAGCGGCAATGATCAGGCCGATCACCTGATTCACCCCGTCGAAGCCTGAGTCCGCCAAGGCGAACAACCCCTTCAGGAGGGCGCCCAGCTGGGCGAAGAACTCTTCCATCACGCGCCTCCGGTATTGACTGTCAGCGACCCAGCTTGGCCGTCGGCAGGGTTAACGCCGGTTCGCGGGAGTTGGATGCGAGTCTATCTTCCGGTCGATCCGAAGCCGCCCGCGCCCCGCGCCGTGTCGTCCAGCGTCTCGACCTCGACCACAGTCGCCTGTGCGACGGCCGCGATGACCATCTGGGCGATGCGTTCGCCGCGTTTGATGACGAACGGTTCCTGGCCGAGGTTGATCAGGATGACCCCGACCTCGCCGCGATAGTCGCTGTCGATCGTGCCCGGAGTGTTCGGCGCGCTGATGCCGTGCTTGAGCGCCAGACCCGAACGCGGCCGGATCTGCGCCTCCCACCCCTGTTCCAGCGCGATCTTCAGGCCCGTCGGCACCAGCGCTCGCGCACCCGGCTCCAGCGTCATGGGCGCGTCCTCCGGCACGGCTGCCCGAAGATCCATGCCCGCCGAACCGGCGGTCTCGTAGGCAGGCAGGGCCAGGCCCTCGGCGTGGGGAAGACGCAGGATGCGAAGGGTGCTCAAGGCAAAGGCTCTCAGGCTTTCGGGGAGAACTGTTCGGCGATGCGGTCAGCCAGGCGTGCGGCCACCTCGGTCTTCGACAGGCGCGGCCAGGCGTCGGCACCGTCCCGGGTGACCAGGAGCACCGTGTTCCCATCCGCCCCGAAGACATCGGCGGAGACGTCGTTGCCGACGATCCAGTCGCAGCCTTTGCGCGACAGTTTCGACCGCGCGTTGGCTTCGAGGTCCGTCGTTTCGGCGGCGAAACCGATCACGAGTGCAGGCCGCTTTGGCCCCGGCTTAGCGATGCCCGCCAGGATGTCGGGGTTTTCGATCAGGCTCAGCATCGGAGGGCCGCCGGGGGCCTTCTTGATCTTGCCGCCGGCGACCGTGTCCACGCGCCAGTCCGCTACGGCGGCGCTGAGCACAGCGATATCCGCCGGCAAGGCCGCTTCGGTCGCCGCCTTCATCTCCATGGCCGTCTCGACATCAATCCTGGTCACGCCGACGGGCACGACCAAACCCGTCGGCCCCGACACCAGCGTCACCTCGGCCCCGCGCGCGGCCAGGGCGGCGGCGATCGCATACCCCTGCTTTCCGCTCGATCGGTTGGTCAAGCCCCGGACCGGGTCGATCGGCTCGAACGTCGGACCCGCCGTGACGACGGCCTTTCGACCCGCCAACGCCCGACCGTCCGGCCCGGCCAGCAGTTCAGTAATCGCCGAAAGGATCGCCGCCGGTTCCGCCATCCGTCCGGGGCCGAACTCTCCGCAGGCCATCTCGCCCTCGTCGGGACCCACCACAGCCATGCCGTGGAAACCGCCTAAGCCCTTGAGCCGCGCAACGTTCGCCTGCACTGCCGGGTGGAGCCACATCCGTACATTCATCGCCGGAGCCAGCAGCGTCTTCTTGTCCGTCGCCAGAAGGGTCGTGGAAGCGAGGTCGTCCGCCATCCCGTTCGCCGCCTTGGCGATCAGCCCCGCCGTAGCCGGCGCCACCACTACCAGGTCGGCCCAGCGCGACAGCTCGATATGGCCCATGGCCGTCTCTTCGTCGGGATGGAACAGCCCCATCCGCACCGGATGGCCGGTCAGGGCCGCCAGCGACAGGGGGGTGACGAACTCGGCCCCGCTCTGGGTCAGGATCGCCTGCACCTCGCAGCCCGATTTCTTCAGCAGCCGCACAAGCTCAAGAGCCTTGTAGGCGGCGATGCCGCCGCCGACGATCAGCAGGATTTTCCGGTTTGTCAGGGCGGTGCTGGACATGACGCCGGTCTAGCCGCCACCGCGCCCGGCGTCGAGACGACGAAAAAGAACATTGCCGGAACAAACAACCTGTGGCTTATTCCAATCAGCGGGTTCACTTGGAGGGTGTGATGAAGGTTTCGATGACGACGGGCGTCGCGCTCGTGGCGGCTCTGGCACTGACGGCGTGCGGCAACGGGGATTCAGCCGTCGAGACACGCGATCGATCGGCGGATGGCGGTACGGTGGCCCTGACATCGACGGCGGCTGCGGCGACGCCGGCCGCGACGGAGGGCGCGTCGAAGACCGTTCTGACCGCCAACCGGCGCGAGACTGTCGATGAGAAGATTCAGCGACTCTACGAGCGCAATGGGTCCGACTTCGACGCGCGGTCGGCCGAGGACTTCCTGGACAAGGTCACGGTCTTCACCACGCGAACGCCGTCCGGAACGGAGACGGCGTCGAGGCCGAACGGCGACACCCTGCTCTACCAGGCGTCGACCAACACTTTCGCTGTCGTGGCGCGGGACGGCACGCCCCGGACCATGTTCAAGCCGAGCGACGGCCCGACCTATTGGGCAGAACAAAAGGCCGCAGCCCCGACCTTCGGCCAGAGGCGGTCGCAGAACTGATCGGAGAGGTGCCGGGGATCGCCCGGTTCGGAATTGAGCCACGCTCAAGCAGCAAGCGACCGCGTCGCGAGCGATAGCGCATCTAAATGATGCGGATGAGGCGCTCAGGCCTCGTCAGGCTTGCCGGTCATCTCGCGGATCATGTCGAGCGCCAGTTTCTGCTGACGGCTGGACAGTTGCGGCGCGAGGCGAGCCATCTCGATCGTGTATCGGGTCGAGGGGAAGTCGTGATCGAAGGTCGCGGATTCGCCCTCTGCCATGCCGGGTTGACCCCCCAGGCCCTGGAAGAAGTATCCGACATCCACCTTGAAGAAGCGGGCAATGTCCCACAGCTTCGAGGCCGAGATACGGTTGGCGCCCTTCTCGTATTTCTGGATCTGCTGGAAAGTCAGACCGAGAGCGCGGCCAAGGTCGCTTTGGTTGTATCCAAGACTGATCCGCTTCTCGCAGACCCGTCGCCCGACGTGACGGTCAACCGGATGGGGTCCATCCTCACCAACGCCTCTAACCATGTCGTGTCGTCGCCGCCATAAGCTGAAAAATCCGCGATCTCATGCGCTCGTCCTGCGAAACTGTCACCACAAATATGGGAAACACCCATTACGCTGCGGCGAGCAAAGCGGACGCAGGCTTCGACAAGCACTTAGTCATCGTCGCAGACCCTTGGCCGTCCTGATCAGAAACGCACGGTCCTCGGGGGGCAGTTTGCTCACGGCACGACCCAGGTCCGCGAGATCGTCGCGGAGCGATCCTTCGGGGTCTAAGCCCCAAGACGGCTCGCCCAGGCCTGAGAACCCGGCCTTATATCGCGGCACCTCCTGATCACCGGCGTCGGCGACCGGATGCGTCTTCAGTTCCCGGATCTTTTCGAAGTCTGCCTTGGTTCGATAGATATGGCTGGGCAAGCCAGCGAAGACGTCAGCGATCTCGATGCCGGTCGCGCCGCAAATCTGCCAGAGCTGGGATGCGGTCATGCGGGCCACCCCTTCCTCAGCGTTCTGGAGCGTTGCGTCGGGTATGCCCAGAAGCCGGGCGACATCCGCGCGGGTGAAGCCGCGCGCATTGTGCAGCCTTTCGACACGAGGCCCAAGCCGCTCGTCGATGTGTCGGGTGCGCCAGTTCTGGTCTGCTTTAAGGCCCGTCATCCACGCGCCCGTCTCAACCGGGCGAAGCCGGCCGGCGCCAAACCAGCCAGCACCATCAGCCAAAACAACAGGTCGCCGACGCGACCGTAGGGGGTGATCCCGACCGGCTCCGGCAACAGGATGTCGATCACGCCGCTCTCGCCGGGATCGAGCCGGGCGCCGTCGATCACCCGACCCCAGGGATCGATCATGGCCGAGACACCTGTCGGCGTGGCGCGCACCACGGGCAGGCCCGTCTCGACGGCGCGGTAGCTGGCCAGGTTCAGATGCTGGATCGGCCCCGACGTCGCTCCGAACCAGGCGTCGTTGGAGACATTGGCGATCCATTCCGGTCGCCCGACGCCGCCGGGGGTGAAGCCCGGATACAGGCTCTCGTAACAGATCAGGGGCTGGACGCGCGGCGCATTGGGCAGGTCGATCGGCGTCGGACGCGGGCCGGGACTGAAATCGGCCGGCATATGCACCAGGCTCCGCACCCCGATCGCGCTCATCAGCCCGCCCAAGGGCAGGAACTCGCCGAACGGCACGAGCCGGTATTTGTCGTAGACGGCTGTGACCCGCAGACCCGCCGCGCCCTCATCGGCCATGGCGAACAGGCTGTTGTAGTAGCGAACCTGTCCGTCCGGTCCCGCCTCGCCACGAGCCAGACCCATCAGCAGGGTCTGTCCGGGCTGCACAGCGCGGGCAATGGCCGGGCCGTCGGGCGAGGCCGGATCGAAGACGGTGTTGAAACTGGCCGGCAGAGCCCCTTCGGGCCAGACGATCACGTCCGGCTGGGCGGTTCCGGGCCGGGCCGTCAGGTTCACATAGCGATCGACGATGGAGCGATAGGTCTCCGGCGACCATTTGGACTCCTGCTGCACATCGGCCTGGACGATGCGGATCAGGGTGTCGGTATCGCGCACATTCGCCCCGGCCAGCCGCACGGTTCCACCGATGATCAGGGCCGCCAGCACGACGATACCCGTCAGGGCCACGCCGACACGCGCCTTGCGTTTTCCCTGTCCGGCGAGCGGCGCCAAGGCGCAAACCGCCGCCACGGTGACGAACCCCAGGCCATAGACGCCCACCACCGCTGCGAACTGCGACGCCGCCGAGCCCGCCCCCCAGCTGGCCCCGGCCGGATTCCACGGGAAGCCCGTCAGCACATGGCCCCGCAGCCATTCCAGCAGGGCGAAGCAGGCAGGGAAGAACAGGACCCGGAGAAACCCTTCGGGCGCAAACCGGCGATACAGCGCCGTTGCCGCGCCCCAGAACAGGCCGATCCCTGCAGGCAGCAAACTTCCTGCGATGGGCGCCATCCAGGCTTGATCAGGATTGACCAGGAAAGCTTCGGCCACCCACCAGCACCCGACGCCGAAATAACCGAAGCCCGCCAGCCACCCCATCCAGAAGGCGCCGCGCGTCGATCCCGATCGTTCAGCCAGAAGCATCAGAAGGGGGTAGCCGAGCAACCCTGGCAGAAAGCCGAAGGGCGGATGGGCCAGGGCCGTTGCGATCCCGGCGACCAGCGCCAGACCGATCCGGGCCAGGCGCCCGTCCAGAGCCCAGTTCAGGGTCTCGTTCGATTTTCCAACAAACTCAGCCGTCATGCGGGAGCGTGTATGGGTCCGATACGCCCAGGCTGGCAAGCACCGCCCGTTCCTCCCCCTCCATCGCCTCGGCCTCCGCGTCGTCCTCGTGGTCGCGGCCTAGGAGGTGCAGCACCCCGTGCACGACCAGATGGGTCAAATGGTTGCGCAGTGTCTTGGACTGTTCCTCGGCCTCGCTCGCGCAGACGCCAAAGGCCAGAACGATGTCACCGAGCGGCTGTGGATCTGCGCCCGGCATTTCTGCCGCCGGGAAGGACAACACATTGGTCGGCCTGTCCTTGCCCCGGAACCGGTCATTCAGGTCGCGCACCGTTTCGTCGTCGGTCAGCAGGATGACGACCCCGCCCGACGCCATTCCCAGCGCTGCGACGGCCGCTCGTTCCACCACGGCCTCAACGTCATCGATGGCGTCGGTCCAGGCCTCCGCCTCGACCTCGACTTCGATCATCGAGCCGGGGTTCATCGCGCCGGGTCTTCGAGATCGGGCGCGGGCCGGCCAGCCGACGCGTCGGCGTCATAGGCGCGCACGATCCGCTCGACCATGGCGTGGCGCACCACGTCCTGGGCCTCGAACTCCAGCACCCCGACCCCCTTGACGTCACGCAGGATGCGCAGCGCGTGAGCGAGACCCGAGTCTCTGGGATTCAGCAGGTCGATCTGCGACGGGTCGCCGGTGACCACCATCCGGGCCCCCTCCCCCAGCCGGGTCAGGACCATCTTCATCTGCAGGCGCGATGTGTTCTGCGCCTCGTCGACGATGACGAAGGCATGGCTGAGCGTCCGGCCGCGCATGAAGGCGATGGGGGCGGCTTCGATCTCGCCCTTGTCGCGACGGCGTTGCACGTCCTCGGCGCCGAGGATGTCGTTCAGCGCCTCCCAGATGGGGGCCAGATAAGGATCGACCTTCTCGTTCAGGTCTCCAGGCAGGAAGCCCAACTTCTCGCCCGCCTCGACTGCCGGGCGGGTGATCACCAACCGGTCGACCTGCCCGCGGCGCAGCAGGGATGCGCCATAGGCGGCGGCCAGGAAAGTCTTGCCCGTCCCCGCCGGCCCGACGCCGAAGCTGAGTTCGTGGTTGGCCAAGGTGTCGAGATAGCGGGCCTGAGCGTCGGTCTTGGGCACGATGGCGCCGCGCTTGCCGATCGGCAGGGCCATGGGGTCGACGCGACGCCCCCCGCCGGTCACGCCGGTCCGGGCCGAGCCGATCAGGGCGCGCACGTCCGCCTCGTTGACGTCGGCGCCCTTGCCGGAGCGGGTCGCCAGACCCTCGATCACCTGTTTCGCATTGGCCCGATCACGGGCGCCGCCGTTGATCGAGACCCCGCCGCCGGGCGCCTCGATCAGCACCTTGAACGCGTCCTCGATCAGGGCGACGTGGCGGCTGTTCGGACCGATGACGGCCCGCAGGGCGTCGTCGTCCAGTGCTAGAAACTCAGATGCTCGCGCCAATCAGGCTGCCTTTCAGACTGTTCTGGTTGCCCTGTTCGATCTGGACCGGAACGATCTGGCCGAGCAGATGATCCGCGCCATCGACGTGGACGGATTGCAGATATGGGGATCGACCTATCGCCTGCCCAGCGTGGCGGCCCTTCTTCTCGAACAGGACGTTCAGCGTCCGGCCCGCCTGCGCCGCATTGAAAGCGACCTGCTGTTCGAACAGCAGGTCTTGCAGCGCCTTGAGACGTTCTTTCATCACCTCGGCAGGGACCTGGCCCGGCATGGTCGCGGCGGGCGTGCCCGGCCGGGGCGAATACATGAAGGAGAAGCAGGCGGCGTAGTTCACCTGACGCACCAGATCGAGCGTGTCCTCGAACTCGCGATCCGTCTCGCCGGGGAAGCCGACGATCATGTCGCCCGCGAGCGCCAGATCGGGTCGCGCCTCGCGGATGCGGCCGATCAGGTCGATGTATTTCTGACGCCCGTGCTTCCGGTTCATCAGCCGCAGGATCCGGTCCGACCCCGCCTGAACCGGGAGGTGCAGATAGGGCATCAAAGCGTCCACCTCGGCATGGGCCGCGATCAGATCGTCGGACATGTCGTTGGCGTGGCTGGTCGTATAGCGGATGCGGTCCAGCCCGGGGATTTCCGCGAGGGCCCGCGCCAGTCTGGCCAGAGACCAGACCGACCCGTCGGGGCTCTGGCCGTCATAGGCGTTGACGTTCTGGCCCAGCAGGGTGACCTCGCGCACGCCCTGCATCGCCAGTCCCCTGGCCTCGGCCAGGACGCCTTCGACCGGTCGGGACCATTCCGCCCCGCGCGTATAAGGCACCACACAGAAGCTGCAGAACTTGTCGCATCCCTCCTGCACGGTCAGGAAGGCGGTGTAGCCGCTCACCCCGCGCGCGACCGGCAGGGCGTCGAACTTTTCGTTGGGCGCGAAATCGGCGCCGATCCGCTCGCCGCGCGACCGGGCGGTGCGGGTCAGGAGCTCGGGCAGCTGGTGATAGGCCTGAGGCCCGACGACGATGTCGACGGCGGGCGCCCGCCGCATGATCTCCTGCCCCTCCGCCTGGGCGACGCAGCCGGCCACGGCGATGGTCATCCGGCGCTCTCCGCGCGCGACCTTGCGTTCGCGCAGCTCCCGCATCTTGCCGAGCTCGGAATAGATCTTCTCGGCCGCCTTTTCGCGGATGTGGCAGGTGTTCAGGATGACGAAGTCGGCGGTTTCGACCTGGTCGGTCGTGGCGTAGCCCAGCGGGCGCAGGACATCGGCCATGCGTTCGCTGTCATAGACGTTCATCTGGCAGCCGTAGGTCTTGATGAAGAGCCGCTTGGTCCCGACGGGATCAGCAGGCTTCTCGACCTCGGGCGGGGTCAGGGTATCGGACATGACGGCCTTCTAGTCCGCCCGCCGTCCGGGCGCCACGCCGTCGCTCAGGACAGTTGGTCGGGGTTCACCCGTGCCGCGTTGCGAGTGAAGATCAGGCCTTCACGCTTGGACGGCTCGGCCCCTTCGATGGCCTTGCCGTAGAGTTCCAGCTTGTGGCCGACCAGTTCGAAGCCGAGGCGTTCGGCGATCTCGGTCTTGAGGCGCTCGATCTCGGCGTCGAAGAATTCGATGACCTCGCCGGTGCGGGTGTCGATCAGGTGGTCGTGGTGGTCGTCGCCGGCCTCTTCATAGCGGCTGCGGCCGTCGCCGAAATCATGCTTCTCGACCACGCCGGCCTCTTCGAACAGGCGGACGGTGCGATAGACGGTGGCGATCGAGATGTGGGGGTCGATGGCGGAGGCGCGGCGGTACAGCTCCTCGACGTCGGGGTGATCCTCGGCGCTGCCGAGAACGCGGGCGATCACCCGGCGCTGTTCGGTCATGCGCATGCCGCGCTCGGCGCAGAGTTTTTCGATCCGGTCCATGGCTGTGAAGATAGAGGGGCGAACCGTCGCTGGGAAGCCGTCAGGGCAAGTTGAGAACCAGAAGCAGAGCGTCGACCGCCGAGCCGTCCGGACGCGGATAGTAGCGCGGCCGCCGACCCGTCGGCTCGAAGCCGAGCCCGCCGTAGAGGGCACGGGCTGGGGCGTTGTCCTCGGCCACTTCGAGGAACATCCGGGTTGCCCCGGAAGCGGCCGCGCGATCCGTTGCGGCCCGGACCAGACGCGCGCCCAGACCCTGTCGCCGGGCCGTGGGTCGGACCGCCAAGGTCAGGATCTCCGCCTCGTCGGCGACGGTGCGGATCAGGATGAAGCCGTCCCCCTCGCCTTCCAGGGCCACGCCGGTCTGGCCCAGCAGTTCGGTGAAGGCCGCCGCCGACCAAGGGGTGTCGAAGGCCTCCGCATGAAGGGCGGCGAGCCCTTGGGCCAGGGTCCCGGAATCGGGCGTCGAACTCATGCGACGGGGGCGGCCGGACGGGGCTGGCCGGGCAGGCGTGTCGGCGGGGTGGCGTCGGGCGCGCGAAGATAGAGGGGGCGCGGCGGGTGGGCCGCGGGGTCGTGGGCCACCGTCAGGGCCGCGAGCGCCGCAGGGTCGGGCATGGTCGCGGCGTCGGGAGACCCGCCCACGAGCGCCGCGCCGGAGCCGCTCATGCGCCAGTCGCCGGGGGCCAGGACGGCCGTGGCCTGTTCGATCGACAGGGCTTCGGCTTCCGAGATCGGAGATCCGTCCCGGAAGCGTTGGAGGTAGACCTGGCCACGACGGGCGTCGATGACGGCGGCCGTGGTCCCCTGCCCTCCATCGGCGGAGCGGGCCAGGGCCGCCAGCGTCGAGACCCCGACCACGGGCAGATCGAGCGCGGCGCCCAGGCCCTGGGCGAAGGCCAGGCCGACGCGAAGGCCCGTGAAGGACCCCGGTCCCACGGTGACGCCGATCCGGTCGAGCGCCTCGAAGCCGCCGGCCTCGGCCACCGCATCGCGCACGAAGCCGCCCAGGCGTTCGGAATGGCCGCGCGCCATCGGTTCGGAGCGCACGCCGAGCGGACTGCCGTCCTCGAAGACGGCGGCGGTGCAGGCGTCCAGCGCGGTATCGATGACCAGGACCCGCATCGGGGTCAGATCACCTGTTCGACGCTGGTCACTTCGGGGACATAGTGTTTCATCATCTGCTCGACCCCGGCCTTGAGCGTCATGGCCGAGGACGGGCAGCCGGCGCAGGCGCCGCGCATGCGCAAGGACAGGACGCCGGTCTCCTCGTCGAAGGCGTCGAACAGGATGTCGCCGCCGTCCTGGGCCACGGCGGGGCGGATGCGGCTGTCGAGCAGGGCCTTGATCTCGGCCACGATCTCGGTGTCTTCGGCGCCGTCATCGGCGCCCTCTTCGCCCGCGCGCAACAGGGGGGCGCCGGAGACGAAATGGTCCATGATGACCGACAGGATCTCGGGCTTCATCTCCGACCAGTCGCGGCCGTGCTTGGCCTTGGTGACCGAGACATAGTCGGCGCCGAAGAAGACGCCGGAGACGTCTTCGAGCGTAAACAGGGCCTCGGCCAGGGGCGAGGCCGTCGCCTGGTCGATGGTCAGGAACTCACGCGAACCGGCGGGAGCGACATCGCGTCCGGGCAGGAACTTCAGCGCGTTCGGGTTCGGGGTCGGTTCGGTCTGGATGAACATGGGCGGGAGATGCGCTTGGGCGGGACGGTTCGCAAGGGCGGCGGATCGGGCGGTGCGAAGGCGAGACTCCAAAAATAGAGTCGATAGACTCGACAGAGTCTACATCGGGGGGGGTGTCGCGCTGGGGGTGTCAAGGATCACCCGCAGTGTCTCACGGTTTTGGAGGGTGCCTGGAATAAAGCTTAGTTTTCGGGCGGGACGTTGTTTTCACTCGGTGAATTCGAGCGTCCTTTGCCAACTCCGGGCCTGGTTCCTTCTCCCCCTGCGGGAGAAGGTGGCGGGCGGCAGCCCGACGGATGAGGGGTCACGCGGGCGGTTCCAAGGAGGCAGAGGGCAAGGCTTCCTGGGCCGGTGCGACCCCTCATCCGACCTCCGCTGCGTTCCGGCCACCTTCTCCCGCAGGGGGAGAAGGCATCTACGCCAGGTCCTCGATCTCGGCGTCGGTCAGTTCGCCAGGAACGATGGTGACCGGGAGCTTGCGGCCACCGAAGGCCGCGCCCTGTTTCAGGACGGCGGAAACCAGGGGGCCGGGGCCGCGTCCGCCCGTGCCGGCCGCGAGGACCAGGATCTTGATCTCCGGATCCTCGCCGCAGACCTTGCGGATGGCGGCCTGGGGTTCGCCCTCCTCGATCAGGAAGATGGGCTGTGCGCCGGAGCGGTCCTGGGCTTCCTCGCCGAGACGGTTCAGCAGGGCCTCGGCCTCGGCGCGTTGCTGGCGCTGGATTTCCTCACGGACCCCGGACCAGTGTTCGTCCGAGCCGCCGGGGATGATCCGCAACATGGCGACCCGGCCGCCGGTCGATTTCGCCCGGCGCGAGGCGTAGCGAAGCGCCGCCTCGAACTCGGGGCTGTCGTCGACCACGACCAGGAACTTGCGCGGCATCAGAGGGCGCCCACGATCTGTCGGATCTGACCGTTGGCGATGGTCAGTTTGGCGAAGGTCCAGCCGGCGCCGGAGGCTTCGATCTCGTCCACGGCGGCGCGGACGGCCTCGACCAGTTCGGCGCGCGATCCGATCCAGGCGTCGACGGCGGCCTCGGCCGTCGCCTCGGTGTCGCCCACGGCCGGGTTGGAGGCTTTCGCCACCGCGCGGGTCAGAGAGACCTGTTCGGCCATCAGGTCCTCGATCAGGCGACGCACGGCCAGACGATCGAAATGATCGCCCGACGGCACGGCGCCGGCGGCGGCGCGCAGACGGTCGAAGTCGAAGGCGGCGCCGACCTGGTGATAGAGCCGGGCCATCCGGGGCTCGGACCAGCCGGCTGCGACGCCCGCTTCCTGGGCCAGGTCGCCGATATCGGCGGTGGCGACCAGGGGGCGCAGCATGGCGATGGTCTGGGCCAAGGCTTCGCCCACGCCCATGTCGGCGAACCGTTTGAGGCGATCCGCCAGGCGGCCCTGTTCGAACCGGCTGAGAACGCCGCCCCCCGCCGCGCGGAGCGCATCGGCGGCCGGACGATAGGCTTCGATCAGACCCTGAACCGTCGTTCCCTCGCGGCCCGCGCGGTGCGCCAGCCAGAAGGTCTGACGCCGCAGGACGGTGGAGATTTCGGTGTAGAGGGCCGTCTGGGTCTCGGCCGGGACCTTGAGATCCAGGGCGCTGACCGCGTCCCAGGCCTCGTCGAGGCGGAAGACCCGCCGCGCGGCCTCGAAGGCGATGACCAGGGCCGTGGTGTCGCAACTCGCCGCCGCCCGCAGACGGTCGGGGAAGGTCGGGCCCGTCATGTTGACGATCTCGTTGCACATAACCGTGGCGACGATCTCGCGACGCAGGCGGTGGCCCTGCATCTGGGTCTCGAACCGTGCGAGGGGTTCAGGGAAGTAGCGGACCAGGGTCTCTTCGAAGAAGGGGTCCTCGGGGGCCCTGGACGCCACGATCTCGTCGGCCAGTTCCAGCTTGGAATAGGCCATCAGCACGGCCAGCTCCGGCCGGGTCAGGGCCAGACCCGCTGCCTTCATCTCGCCGAGCCGGACATCGCCCGGCAGGCCCTCGACCTTGCGGTCCAGTTTGCCGCGCGCGGTCAGCGCCTGCATGAACCGCTGCTGGCTATCGAGCGCGCCCGGTCCTTCCGCCTGCTGCAACGTCAGGGCCAGGGTCTGGTCGTAGTTGTGGGCCAGGACCTTGAGGCCGACCTCTTCGGTCATCGAGGCCAGGAGCGGGACCCGCTCGGCCAGCGGCAGAACACCGTTGGTGACGGCCGATCCGATCAGGATCTTGATGTTGACCTCGTGGTCGGAGGTGTCGACGCCCGCCGAGTTGTCGATGGCGTCGGTGTTGATGCGTCCGCCACCGGCCGCGAAGGCGATCCGACCGGCCTGGGTGAGGCCCAGGTTGGCCCCCTCCCCCACCACCTTGACCCGCAGTTCGTCGGCGTTGATCCGCAGGGCGTCGGTGCCCTTGTCGCCGACCTGGGCGTCGGTCTCTGCCGCCGATTTCACATAGGTGCCGATGCCGCCGAGGTAGAGCAGCTCGGCCGGCGCCTTGAGGATGGCGCGGATCAGGCTGACGGGGTCCAGCGCCGTGTCGGTGATGTCGAGGGCGGCGCGGATCTCAGGCGTCAGTTCGATCGACTTGGCCGATCGCGAGAAGACGCCGCCGCCGGTCGAGATCAGGGCCTTGTCATAGTCCTGCCAGGACGACCGCGGCAGTTTGAACAGCCGGTCGCGCTCGACCCAGGACGTGGCGGGGTCGGGTGTCGGGTCGATGAAGATGTCGCGGTGGTCGAAGGCGGCGACCAGCTTGGAGGCCTTGGACAGCAACAGGCCGTTGCCGAAGACGTCGCCCGACATGTCGCCGACGCCGACCACGGTGAAGGGTTCGGTCTGGATGTCCTTGCCGATCTCGCGGAAGTGGCGCTTGACCGCCTCCCAGGCGCCGCGCGCGGTGATGCCCATGGCCTTGTGGTCATAGCCGACCGAACCCCCGGACGCGAAGGCGTCGTCGAGCCAGAAACCGTAGTCGGCCGAGACGCCGTTGGCGATGTCGGAGAAGGTCGCCGTCCCCTTGTCGGCGGCCACGACCAGGTAGGGGTCGTCACCCTCGAAGGCGACGACATTGGCCGGGTGAACGACCGCGCCGTCCGCGCCAATGTTGTCGGTGATGTCCAGAAGGCCCGACAGGAAGGTCTTGTAGGCGCGGATGGCCTCGGCCTGCTGGGCGTCGCGGTCGCCGCCGGCGCGGACGATGCCCGACAGGTGTTTGGGGAAGAAGCCGCCCTTGGAGCCGACGGGCACGATGACGGCGTTCTTGACCTGCTGCGCCTTCACCAGACCCAGGACCTCGGTGCGGAAGTCGTCGCGACGGTCGGACCAGCGCAGGCCGCCGCGTGCGACCGGGCCGAAGCGCAGGTGGACGCCCTCGATGTGCGGCGCCCAGACGAAGATCTCGCGATAGGGCTTGGGCAGGGGCAGGTCGTCGAGCTCGCGCGAGGCGATCTTGATCGAGATGTGGGCCTTGAAGCCCCCGTCGGCGGAGGTCTGGTAGTAGTTGGTGCGCTTGATCGCCCCGATCAGGGCCGCCATGCGGCGCAGCGCCCGGTCGTGGTCGAGCGATTTCACCTCCATCAGGAGGGCATTGATCTTGTCGTTGAGTTCGGCGACCTGGGTCGCGCGGTCGTCGGCGGAGCCGCCGTGAGCCGGGTCGAACTTGCAGGCGAACAGGCTGAGCAGGGCCCGGGCGATGGCGGGATAGTCGCGCAGCGCCTCTTCCTGAACCGCCTGGGACGGGTCGAGGCCGGTCTGCTGGCGGTAGCGGGCGAGGGTGCGGATCAAGGCCGCCTCGCGCCAGCCGACGCCGAGTTCCAGCACCAGACGGTTGAAGCCGTCGCTCTCGGTCTGGCCGTTCCAGACGGCCGAGAAGCCGGTCTCGAACGGACCCTTGATGTCGTCGAAGTCGAGCGAGGCCCCGCGCGGGTCCTCCAGAAGGAACTCATGGACATGGATGTCCTGGGCCGTGCCCGAATGGGCGGTCGGGCGGATGGTGTGGTTGAACTCCTCGAGCGTCTTCAGGCCCATGTCCGCCAGGATCGGCAGGACGTCCGACAGCGGCACGGCGCCGCCCCGGTGGTAGAGCTTGAAGCGGAACTGCAGCGGGCTGTCTTCGGTCGAGCGGAAGGCGCGGACCGCGACCGGTTCACCGCCGTCGCGCAGACCGGTCGCGTTGAGACGATCGATCTCCTTCAGGTCGGTGACGGCCTCGGCGGCGTCGTAGCGGTCGCGATAGCCGGGAGCGAAGGCTTCGGCCCAGCGGCTGCTCATGGCGCCGATCTGATTGTCGTCGATGTCGGCGGCGCGCAGAGCGCTCTCGAAGCGATCGACCCAGCTGCGGCCCGTCTCGACGATCTCGGCGTCCAGGGCGCGGGCGTCCGGCGTGGGATGTTCGCCCGGCGTCACGCCGATGATGTAGTGGATGCGCACGAGCGGCTGATCGGACAACTGCGGATACCAGGCCGAGAGGCGCCCGCCCCAGGCGCGCGCCAGGATGCGGCCGATCCGCTCGCGCACGCCGGCGTCGAAGCGCTCGCGCGGCACGAAGGCCAGGACCGACACGAACCGGTCGAACGGGTCCTTGCGCGTGAAGGTCTTGATCCGGGGACGGTCATACAGGTGGAGGATGCCGAGCGCCGTCTCCAGCAGCTCGTTCTCGGTGACCTGGAAGAGTTCGTCCCGGGGGTAGTTTTCGAGAATGTTCCGGAGCCGCTTTTCGTTGTGCGAGCCGGGAGCCTTGCCGGCGCGGTCGAGCACCTTGGCGACCTTGCGACGGATCAGCGGCACCTGGGACGGCGGGCGGTCGTAGGCCTCGGCGGTGAACAGGCCGACGAACCGGGTTTCGCCCGAGGGACGACCGTCGTCGCCATACCGCTTGACCCCGACGTAATCCATGTAGGCGCGACGATGCACCCGGCTGCGCAGATTGCCCTTGGCCACCGTGACCGGATCACTGAGATCAATCTGGCGCTTCATCTGGGCGGTCAGGACGGCGGGCTCGGAGGTGCGGCGCAGAACGGTGCGCTGCGGATCGCGCAACACGCCGACGCCGGCGGCGGACTGGTCCAGCGGCGCCTCGGCCGCGTAGCCACCGTCGGCGGTACGCGGATAGTCGTAGTCGCGGGCGCCCAGGAAGACGAAGGCGTCGTCGTTGAGCGAGCGCAGGAAGGCGAGGTTCTCGGCCACGATCTCCGGATCGATGCCGCCGGGGCAGGCCTCCAGATGGGCGATCGAGCGGGCCATCAGATCGTTCATGGCCGGGTAGTCGGAGACGGCGATGTGGACGTCGGCCAGGGTCTGTTCGACGCCGGCCTGAAGCGCCTCGCGGCGTTCGGGCGGCAGGGGATCGATGACCAGGATGATGAGGGATTCACGCGCGCCGCCGGCCTGACGCGATCCGTCGGCCTGGCGGGTCAGGTTCAGAACAGGGTGGAACAGGGCGCGGACCGAAACGCCGCTGTCGGCCAGTTCGCCCATGACGCTGTCGACCAGGAAGGGTCGGTCGTCCTGAACGATGCGCAGGGCGTCGTACGGCGTGGCGCGACCGGCCGCCGCCAGGGGTTCCACCGCCACGCGCGTCTCGCCGGGCGCGCGCCGATCGGCCCAGCGCCAGGCCTCGGCCAGGACCGCGCCCAGGTCGACGAGCGCCAGTTCGGGGGTCTCGTCCTCGGCGTAGTCTTCCCAGGCCTGGGCGACGAAAGACTGCTCCAACTCGCCGCCCCCGCCACCCAAGGCCCCAGCGAAGGCCTTTTGCAGCGCCTCCGGGCTTGAGGGCTGGGAGGAGGTGCGGAGGTCGCCGGACATGGGCAGGGTCTCGAAAGGCGCGGCTGGGCCGCCAGGATCTGGACCGGACGTTATCGTCTCACTGTTACGCCGGCGTCACCGCCCGATACGTCCTGTCCCTGATGCGTTGGATAGGCCGGACCGCGCGGGACGGGAAGGCCGGAAACGACAAACGCCGGGTCCTGTCTCCAGAACCCGGCGCCTGATCACCGTTCACTGATCCGGGGGGAGATCAGAAACGGTAGTTCATGCCGATGCGCACCGCATGAAGGCCGAACCGGCCGTTGGAGCGGATCATGTCGGTTCCCACGGTGTTCGGGGCCAGGACGAACGGGTTGTTCGCCGCAGCGACGCCGCGTCCGACGCGAATGTTGAAATCGGGCGCTTCAAGCGAGGTGTACATGTACTCGCCCGTCACGCTGAGGTTCGGCGCCAGCATGTATTCCACGCCGCCGCCGGCCTGATAGCCGTCCGCCTGGTCCTCGTTCGTCGTGGCGTCGAAGCTGTTCATGCCGTTGGACGAATAGAACTGGTTCGACATCTCGCCGCTCGCGGCGCCGCCGGTGGCGTAGAGCAGGGCCGGGCCGTAGGCGTAGCCGACACGGGCGCGGATGGCGGCCAGGTTCTCCAGCTTGCGCTCGAAGGTGTAAGACGCCGGCGTGGTCGAATAGGAGGTGACGCTGTCCTCGGCGCCCGAGAAGCCCGAGTATTCCGCCACGGCCCCGATCACAAAGGAACCGAACTGGAAGTCGTAGCCGGCGCGGATGCCGCCCTCGGCGCCGTCCGAGTCACCGTCGCATCCGGCGGTGGGCACATTGCCTTTGGGCGAACCGCCGCACGATCCGGGGCTGAAGGCGTCGGCACCGGCCGCGGTGGTGACGGTGTCGCCGAAATTGCCGTCCAGATTGCGGTCGAAGCGCAGACGTTCGTCGTCCTGGTCATTGGTCTGGGTCGCGCTGCCGTAAACGCCGACGTAGCCGCCGGTCCAGTTCGGGCGCGCGTCCCAGTTGGGCATCCAGGTCTGGGCCATGGCCGGTGCGGCGACGCCCGTGAGAAGCAGCGCCGTAGCGGCCGCGGAGATGATTTTGATCATGTTTTCAGTCCTTGGTCGAACGCGTTGCGACTGCGCGGCGTGGCAACCCTTCCGCCGGGCCTAACGACAGGAACGGTGGGGCGTTCCGCACGGACGCAGGCCGAGGGTTCGCGATCGCACAGTGTCGCTTTCCCGCATCACTGTTCAGACAAGGAAAAAGGCCGCCGGACGGGCGTCCGACGGCCTCACTCGGACCGGCGCTGGAGGGGGGAGAGGCGCCGGTCGGTACCGTCGCGGCCTTGGGGGAGGGGAGGGGGCCGCGACGTCTGGATGGCAGATGGGAGGGCCTCCCGGCCTCCGCAAGGGGTCGAATGTCAGGGTTCGGCGGTCGAGGCGCGTGGCGGTTTGACGCGGCGTTTCGACGAGGGGGCTCGCTTCGCCGGCGCCTTGCCGGAGGCCTCTTCGTCTTCGTCGGCATAGGGACTCCCGTCACCGGACAACAGGATGGCGACCCACATCGAGCCCTTGAACTCGGCCAGGATGGCCATGGCCATCACGGCGAGCGGCGTCGACAGGAACATGCCGACGACGCCCCAGAGCTTGCCCCAGAGGGCCAGGGCCAGAAGCACGGCGACCGGGTCGATGTTCTGGTTGTCGCCCTGCATGCGTGGCTGGATGGCGTTGCCGACGACGAACAGGATGACCTGCAGTCCCACGAGCAGGATCAGGGCCGGCCAGTAGGTCGGGAACTGCACCAGGGCGAACAGGGGCGGGGCCAAGCCGGCGATCGCGCCGCCCAGGACCGGGATGAAGCCCACGACGAAGATGACGAAGGTCCAGAACTCCGCGTTCTGGAGCCCCACCAGCCGCATCAGGATCCAGGCGGCGGCGCAGATGATCAGGCCGGTGACGGTCTGGACCCACAGATAGCCTTCGACCCCGCCGCGGACCCGCTCGAACACCTC
The DNA here is from genome assembly GCF_058681135.1 of Brevundimonas sp. FV1ye28. Lineage (NCBI taxonomy): Bacteria > Pseudomonadati > Pseudomonadota > Alphaproteobacteria > Caulobacterales > Caulobacteraceae > Brevundimonas > Brevundimonas sp. FV1ye28. The sequence goes on from NZ_CM178731.1 coordinate 2,438,632, forward strand.
CGAGGCTTCCTGACGGGCCTCGCGGTTCGGGAAGAGGTTGACGAGTTTCCTGCGGAAACCGTTCTGGGCCGCCAGCAGGAAGGCCAGGTAGACCATGACGAAGAAGGCGCCCGAGACCACGCCCTGAACCTGGAAGGCGAGGGAGGTCAGGTTGCCGCGAAGATCGATGCCGCGGATCAGTTCCTGGGCCGTCGGCGGGGTCTCCATGCCGAACAGTCGCGCCCCGTCGGCGATGATGGCGTCGATGCGCGGGCCGATGCCGCTGGAGACGCCCGAGGCGTCGGTGAAGAAGCCCGCCGCCCCGTTCACGATGAAGGCGATCGAGGCGAGGAAGGCCACGACCACCACCGACAGGGCCGCCGTGCCCGCCCAGTGCCTGGGCAGGGTCGTCCGCTCTTCGATGAACCGCTTCACCCCGTCGATCATGATCAGGAGGAAGATCGCCATGGCCAGGGGCGTCAGGATGTCCCGCAGCCAGTAGATGGCCGCGCCTGCGGCCACCACCGCCAGGGTCACCAGCGCATTGCGCGCAACGGTCGAGGTCGGAACGGCGATCGGCGATTTCATGGATCGACTTGTCGGGGGCGGCGGGGCGGCGGTCAATCGACGATTGGCCCGGAGCGAGGCTGCGGCTAATCATCGTGGCAAGGAGATCGCTTCATGACCGACGCCGCCGCCAACCCGGGCCTGTTCCTCGGCCAGTCCTCCGACGGAGGGACGCCGCAACGCGAACTCCTGTTATGGACCCGCGCCAACCGCCATGGGGTGATCGCCGGCGCCACCGGCACCGGCAAGACGGTGACCCTGCAGATCATGGCCCAGGGCTTTTCGGAGATGGGCGTCCCCGTCTTCTGCGCCGATGTGAAAGGCGACCTGTCCGGCATCAGCCAGGTCGGATCACCGAACGAGAAGCTGATCGCGCGCGCCGAGGGGATGGGCCTGAGCCTGTCGCCCAAGGCCGCACCGACGGTCTTCTGGGACCTGTACGGCCAGAAGGGGCATCCGGTCCGCGCGACCGTGTCGGAGATCGGTCCCCTGTTGATGGCGCGCATGCTCGACCTGAACGAGGTGCAGGAGGGGGTGCTGACCGTCGCATTCCACGTCGCCGACAAGGAAGGTCTGCTGCTGCTCGACCTCGACGACCTGAGGTCCATGCTGGTCTATGTCGCCGAGAATGCCGCGCGCATCGGCCGCGAGGTCGGCAATGTCGCCCCGGCTTCCATCGCCTCGATCCAGCGCGCCCTGCTGCAGCTGGAACAGGACGGCGGCGACGCCTTCTTCGGCGAGCCCGCGTTGAAGCTGACCGACATGATGCGGACGAGCCTCGACGGGCGCGGTCAGGTCAACGTGCTCGATTCCACCCGGCTGATGAACAGTCCGCGCCTGTACGGGGCCTTCCTGCTGTGGCTGATGTCCGAGCTGTTCGAACAGCTGCCCGAGATCGGCGACCCGGAAAAGCCGCGTCTCGTCTTCTTCTTCGACGAGGCCCACCTGCTGTTCAAGGATGCGCCCAAGCCCCTGCTGGAGAAGGTCGAACAGGTCGTTCGCCTGATCCGCTCCAAGGGGGTGGGGGTCTATTTCATCACCCAGAACCCGGCCGATATCCCCGACAGCGTCCTGGCCCAGCTGGGCAACCGCATCCAGCATGCGCTCAGGGCCTACACCCCGTCGGACCAGCGCGGACTGAAAGCGGCCTCGCAGAGCTTCCGCGTCAACCCGGCCTTCGACACGGCCGAGGCCATTCAGGCGCTGGGCACCGGCGAGGCCCTGGTCTCGACGCTGGACGAGAAGGGCGCGCCCCGTGTCGTCGCCCGCACCCTGATCCGTCCGCCGGACAGCCGGCTGGGTCCCGCGACCGATACTGAGCGCGCCGCCGTCATGGCCGCCAGTCCGGTGAAGGGAATTTACGACACCGTCGTGGATCGGGAATCCGCGGAGGAAATCCTCGCGGCCCGCCATGCGCAGACGGCAGAAGCTGCGACCCCTGTGACAAAGCCCGCTCCGAAGGGCCGCGCCCCAACGACGCCCAAGGCTCCCCCTGCGCCCAAGGCCCCGCGCAAATCCACCCGTCAGACGCCGATGGAGGCCCTGACCAAGTCGGTGTTGCGCACGGCCGGATCGACGATCACGCGCGAACTTTTGCGGGGAATCCTGGGCGGTCTGCGGCGTTAGGTCAGGCCATAGAACCTAGACGGGCATTGGCGAGATCGGCGATGACGCCGGTGACCTGGGCGCCCGACCCGGTCTGGCTCAGCAGCTTGGCCAGGTGCGGCGACAATCTGCGGGTATCGACCAGAACCATGGCCCAGCCGATGAACAGCTGCGCCTGAATCGGCCAGCGCGCCAGGACGCGGACGTTGCGATGGCGGGTGTCGGCCTCGATCTCCGCCATCAGGGCGGTCAGGGCCTCGGGGTCGCCTTCCAGCACCTGGACGAAGGTGCCGGAATGGAAGGCCAGGGCGCCGGTGATCCGGCGACGACCGTTGTTCCTGACCGAGGTGGCCACGACGTCCGACAGGTCCGTAGGCCCCTCAGACGCATCCACCGCGTCGCTGCGATAGACGAGGCGCTCGAGCACGCGCTCCCGAAGGGGCTGGCGCGTGGTCTCGGTCGGGGATGTCATGGGGAGGATGGCCTGGCGGCGAATCCGCCGTCCATCTAGGCGCTTTTCGCCGGAAACCCTAATCGCTCAGGGGCCAATCGCTCGGAGCCCATTCACTCAGGGTCTGGGCACCAGCCGCCACATGCGCAGGGGATGGCGCACCGCCCCCGCCTCGTCTCCAGCCGCGTGGCCTCGGCCCATGTAGAGATCCGCACGGACCGGGCCACGAATGGCCGAGCCGGTGTCCAGCGCCATGACCAGGCCGGAATAGCCGTGGCGGGCGCCGATCAGGTTGCCGCCGTCGGCCGAGATCCACACCAGGTCGCCATAGGCCCAGCTGGCCGGATCGACCGCGATGGCCCGACGCGCGGGCAGGGGAACGCCCGCCGCTCCGGCCGGATCGCCGCCGTCGTCGGGGTCCATCGCGAAATAGATGTAGCGGGGGTTGAGGGCCGTGATCGCCCTGACCTCAGGCCCGCGGTGGGCGGCCAGCCAGGCGCGGATCGCCTCGCCGGAGGTCCCGTTGGCCGGCAGAATGCCGCGCTCCGCCATCGGCCGGGCTATGCCGACGAACCGGTGGCCGTTGTCGGCGGCGTAGGCGGCGCGGGCCTTGGACCCATCCTCGAAGGTCAGGTAGCCGGAGCCCTGGATCTGGAGGAAGAAGAGGTCCTCGGCCCGCATCCAGGCGAGGGGCGGCGAGGGCGGCGGGCCGGCCTCGATCACGGCGCGCTCGGCGAGGACCTGACCGCGCGTCCAGCCGGCGGGGCGGCCGAGAACCGGCGTGTCGAACTCGCGGTCGGGGGCGCGGCGGGCCGAATATTCCGGGGCGAAATAGGAGGTCAGCAGGCCGGGGCGGCCGTCGGCGGTCTCGGCGGCGACCACCGCGAAGCCGGTCTCGAAGAAGGCGCGGGCCATCGAGGGTGTGACCGGCCTGGAGGTGCGCCGGATCTCCTGGGCCCGCTCGCACTGTCGGGCGGAAGCGGCGTCGCGGGCGACGCGGCAGGTCTCGGCATAGGCCTGGAACGCCGCCAGATGATCCTCGTCGGCCCAGCCCGGCAGGGTCTGGGGTCCCGGCAGGCTGGAGACCTGGGCCGGCGGCGCGCTGGGCGTCGGTCGTGTCGGCGAAACCGGCGCGGTGGTCGGCGGCGACGTCGCACACCCGGCCAGCAGCAGGAACGCGCCCACCACTAACGGCCTCAGGTCAAATCCCAAGGGTAGGTGCCCTAGGCGTTGGCGGGTTCGACGCGGGCGAGGACCCAGTTGGGGTCGGCGGCACCGAGCGAGCGTTCGAACGTCCAGTGTTCGGCCGTGCGGCGTTCCTCGATACGCGGCTCAGACGCCGGGGCGCCGGGGGTGGCCTCGCCTTCGGGCAGGATCACCTTGGAGCGGATCTCGGCCAGGAAGCGGACCTTGGCCACGGCGCGGTCGCCCTCGGCGGAGGCCAGTTCCAAGTCGGCGCGGGGCGGGAACAGGAACTCGACCTGTTCGGTTTCGCCGCGAACCTCACGGGCGGCGATGCCGGTCTCGAACGAGTCCAGCACGGCGGGTGTCAGCAGGGGCTTGAGCGCGGCGCGATCGCCCGAGGCATAGCCGCGGACGATGGTCTCATAGGCCTGACGCGCGCCCTCGATGAACTTGGCCGGATCGAAGGCGGGGTCGCGGGCGCGGAGCGAGGCGGCGGCGGCCAGGGTGGCGGCGTCGAGAGCCGGCACGCGCGACTGAGCTTCCGGGCCAGTGGCGGCGGTCGCGGGCAGGGCGGGGGTCTTGGCGTCTTCCTGCGGCTGGCGGCCGACCTTCTTGCCCAGCACATTATAGAGCTGGAACAGGACGACCGCGGCGATGACGGCGAAGATGACGAGCGAGAACTGTACCGGCACGGGGTATCCCTGGATGGCGTCCTGGTCCCGGCCGAGAGGGCCGGGCGCGTCGGACAGGACGATTACGGTCTGATATGGGCCTTCGCAAGGCGTGACGCACCCCAGGCGAGTTGTGACATCCCGCCGCGACCCCAGGCGCTCAAGCACCGAGCGGCCGAGCAGTGAGCGATAGCGCCCAAAAGATTGCGGCGGGTTCGGGCGGATGCTAGTCGCGCAGCCTCGCATTTTCGCCTCTTTGAACGGCTTCGTTTTCATGACCGACGTTTCGCCCGCCGACGCCAACGGCGCCGCACAGACCAACCAGCCGCCGGTTCCGGGTTTCCGGATCCTGGCCCAGTTCGTGCGCGACCTGTCGTTCGAGAACCCCAAGGCCCCCGACAGCCTGCGCATGGACGGCAAGCCCGCCATCGACATGGGCGTGGAACTGAACGCCCAGGGTCGTCCCGACGGTCTGTTCGAAGTCGACCTGAAGCTGTCGATCAAGGCCTCGGTCGAGACCATGCCGGTCTTCCATGTCGAGCTGCTGTACGGCGGCCTGTTCCAGCTGACCGGCATTCCGGAACAGGACATCGAGCCGATGCTGCTGATCGAATGCCCGCGCTATCTGTTCCCCTACGCCCGCGAGATCGTGGCCCGGGCGACCGCGGACGGCGGCTTCTACCCGCCCTTCATGCTGGATCCGATCGACTTCGCCGGCATCTACACGGCGCGTCAGCAGCAGCAGGCCCAACAGGGCGGCGTAGCCTGAGCCGCTAAACAGCGGGCTCGACGACCTCGAGCCCGTAGCCGGCCCACAGCGATCGATCCTTCAGGGTCGCCAGCAGGAAGGCGTGGTGCGCCTCCGCTTCTTCGGGGTGAAGTCGCGGCGTCAGCGGACGCGGGCGCGGCTGATAACCGCCCGCCGCCGCGTGGGCGGCCGCAGCCTGGGTCTCGCGACGGCTGGTCAGGTCCAGCACCCGCTCCTTGCCGCCCTTCAGCTCCAGATAGACCTCGGCCAGCAGACGGGCATCGATCAGGGCGCCGTGGAACGAGCGGTCGGCCAGGCTGACCTTGTAACGTTTGCACAGGGCGTCGAGCGAGTTGGGCATGCCCGGCCAGACCTTCTGGGCCAGCTGAAGCGTGTCGATCCAGCGGTTTTCGTGCAGCAGGGCCTGACCGCAGCGTCCGCATTCGTGATCAATGAAGTTGCGGTCGAACTGGGCGTTGTGGGCGATCACCGGGGCGTCGCCGATGAAGTCCATCAGGTCGATCACGATCTCGGCGAACTTGGGGGCGTCCTTGACCTTCTCGTCGGTGATGCCGTGGACCCGCGTGGCGTCCGGCGGGATCAGCCGTTCGGGATTGACGAAACGGTGGAAGGTGCGGCCCGTCGGCAGCAGGTCGAGGATCTCGATACAGCCGACCTCGATCAGCCGGTCGCCCGTGCGCGGGTCGAAGCCGGTGGTTTCCGTATCGAGGACGATTTCGCGGGTCATGCGCCCTTAATGGGGCGTTTCGGGCGCTTTCGAAAGAGTCCGGACAGGGCGTTTCCAGCTCGGCGACAGAACCATCCCCACGATTTCAGCGACACGCGCGCGGGTGGCGTCCAGCCCTCGGCCGGTATCGACGACGAAGTCGGCGCGGCGGCGTTTTTCATGGTCGGGTGTCTGGCGCGCCAGGATCGCCTCGAACCGTTCGGTCGTCATGCCCGGTCGGGCGAGAACCCGGCGGCGCTGGGTCTCGGGGTCTGCGCTGACGACGACCACCGCATCCACGGCTGCGTCACCGCCGGTTTCGAACAGAAGCGGAATGTCGAGCACGGCCAGTTTCACGCCCGCCGCTCGGGCCGCTTCAAGATCGGCGGCGCGTCCGGTGGCGACCAGTGGATGGACGATGGCCTCCAGCCGTTCGAAGGCGGTGTCGTCCCGGCCGAGCGCCTCGGCCAGGCGCGTCCGGTCGACCGCCCCATCCACGACCACGCCTGGAAAGGCCCGGCCGATCGGTTCGACCGCAGCGCCGCCGACGGAATAGAGGGCGTGGACGGCGTCGTCGGCGTTCCAGACCACGGCGCCGTGGTCGGCGAACATGGCGGTGGTGGTAGACTTGCCCATGCCGATCGAACCGGTCAGGCCCAGCAGGATCACGCCGTCTCTCCCAGATGGGCCAGAAGCAAGGGTCGCGGGTCGAGGTCGGGCGGGGCGACGCCGAAGATGGCCTCAAACGACGGCGCAGCCTGACCGATCAGCATGGCCAGCCCATCCACCGTGACCAGGCCTGCTTCGCGCCCGGCCTGGAGGAAGGCGGTGATGACCGGCTTGTAGGTCATGTCCATGATCGTGGTCGCCGGGTCAAGCGTCGCCAGATCGATCTCGGGCCGGACCGTCAGGGCGTTGACGATCAAAGCCGCTCCGTCGAACGCCGCCCGTCCCTCGGCGACCGTGACTGATCCGCCCAGATCGGCCGCCAGGGCCTCGGCCCGGTCGCGGGTCCGATTGATGATCCGGACGTGGGCCCCCGCGCCGGCCAGGGTCGCGGCGGCGGCGCGAGCGGCGCCTCCGGCACCGAGCATGACTACCGCCGATCCGGCCAGGGAAAGATTCGGAGCCTGTTCCTCGAGCGCGCGCAGAAGACCCAGGCCGTCGGCGCTGTCGGCGTGGACCTGGCCGTCGCGGAAGACGAGAATATTGGCCGAACCACTGTCCCGAGCCGTCTCCGAAGCCGTGTCGACCAGGGCAAAGGCCTGTTCCTTGAACGGGGCGGTGACGTTGACCCCGCTGAGCAGACCCGCTCGCCCGGCGGCGACCAAGGCGTCGAATCCAGCCGGGTCCTTCGGCGAGAAGGCGACATAGGCCGCATCCAGCCCGGCGGCTTCGATCCAGGCGTTGTGGATCATGGGGCTGAGGGAGTGGGCGACCGGGTTACCGACGATGCCGCCGACCTTGACGGAACCGGTGATGCGCGCGCGGCTCATGTGCGGATCACCCCGGCGCGGCGCAGTTCGTCCAGCACGGGCCAGAGCGGCATGCCGAGCACTGTGAAATAATCGCCCTCGACCCGGTCGAAGAGCTGGGAGCCCATGCCTTCGAGCCGATAGCAGCCGACCGATCCCAGAAGAGCCTCGCCCTCGGTCTCCAGATAGGCGTCGAGGAAGTCGTCCGAGAACCGCCGCATGGTCATCCGTGCGGTATCGACGCCCGACCAGACCACCGCCCCGTTGATGGCCAGGGCCGCGCCGGAGTTCAGATGGTGGGTGTGGCCGCTCATCTGACGGAGCCTCTGACGGGCCTCGGTCAGGTCACTGGCCTTGGAGATCATGCCGCCCTGGAAATCCAGCGTCTGGTCCGAGCCCAGAACCCAGGCCTCTGGATCATGACGCGACACCGCCAGCGCCTTGGCGCGCGCCAGCTCCAGCGCCAGTTCGGCCGGATCGATGCCGGCCAGCGTGGTCTTGACGGCGTCTTCGTCCACCCCGGCGTCGAGGGCGGTGAACGGCACGCCGGCGCCGGTCAGCATGGCGCGACGGGCGGCGCTGCGGGACGCCAGGACAAGGCGTTGATCACTCACCAGGCGCCTCCCATCCGGCGCGTGCGCCGCTCGTTCAGCAGGTTCAGGATAGCGGCCGCCGTCTCTTCCACGGAACGCCGGGTCACGTCGATGGTCGGCCAGCCCCGGCGCTCGAAGGCTCGCCTGGCCTTGATCGTCTCGTCGCGCACGGCGTCAGGCTCGACATAGTTGGAAGCGTGGTTGGCGTTCAGGCCGTCCAGACGATTGCGCCGAATCTGGACCAGCCGGTCCGGCGAGACGGTCAGGCCCACGACCAGAGGATTCTTCAGCCCCACCAGACGCTCGCCGTCCTCCTGGCCCGGCACGAGCGGCACGTTGGCCGCCCTGACGCCGCGATGGGCCAGATAGATGCAGGTCGGGGTCTTGGACGTGCGCGACACCCCGACCAGAACGACGTCGGCGCCCTCCAACTGTTCGGCTGTTCCCTGGCCGTCGTCATGGGCCATGGCATAGTCCAGGGCGCTGATACGGTTGAAATAATCGGTGTCCAGCGCGTGCTGGGCGCCGACCCGCGTGGACAGCGCGGCGCCCAGATAGCGGGACAGGGCCCCCACCAGGGGATCCAGCGCCCCGATATGAGGCATGTCCAGCGTGCGGCAGCCTTCTTCGAGCTGCGCCCTCAGATCGCGATCGACGATGGTGTGCAGCACCACGCCTGGCGCCGCCGCCACCTCGGCCAGGACCCGTTCCATCTGTTTGTCGGAGCGGACCAGGGCATAGATGTGCTCGATCGGAATGACGCCGTCGAAGCGGGCCGTCACGGCCTTGGCCATGGCGTTCAGCGTCTCCCCGGTCGAATCCGAGACCAGATGGACATGGAAATAGGTCGCCAGGCGCGACGCTCCCGCTGGCCGCGCCGGACTCACGCCGGGACCCCGGCGAGGGAAACCAAGAAACTGGACGTGTGAATGGCGATGAATCCTGTGGATCGGCGTGGGCGCCGACCGGGTCGGGCGGGGCGCCGAAACCTATAGCGCCGACCTCGGTCTCCGGCGAGCGGGGACGAAGGTGGAGGATGCGGCCTGTCCGACCCCGGATCATCCCAAGCCCGACATCCTTCGTCCGAACGGATGTGGAAATGCTTAACGAAAGGTAAACGGCCCCCAGACGGAACGCGGAGCCGCCGTCGGGCTCAGCCGCCGCAGGTTAAGGGTTTGTTAAGGGTTTTGCCCGCTTTCCACAGGCCTTCATCCGGGCTTTTCACGGTGCGGCGACGCCTCGGGAAAAGTGGTTTCCGCGTGGGGATCGGCGGCGATTCATCCCCGTCGTCCCGCCCTCTGCCTTCTTCCTCAAAAGATTCTAAGATTCTGATCAGGATAAGAGGGGAAGCGCGGGGTTGAGGGGATGCGCCCACTCTCGTAGAGCCGGGGTCATGAGCATCACGCCTTCGTTGATCCGGGTCCTGCAGGGCGAGACCCTGGAACGCCCGCCCGTCTGGTTCATGCGTCAGGCGGGTCGGTACCTGCCCGAGTACCGCAAGCTTCGGGCCGAGGCGCCGGACTTCATCGCCTTCTGCCTGAACCCGGAGATGGCGGCCGAGGCGACGATGCAGCCGATGCGTCGGTTCGGTTTCGACGCCGCCATCGTCTTCGCCGACATCCTGCTGATCCCCCAGGCCCTGGGCCAGGATGTCTGGTTCGAGACCGGGGAGGGGCCCAAACTCGGTCTCATGCCGTCGCCGGGCGCCATGGCGGAACGGGCCGAGGCCGCCGGCGCCCATCTGCATCAGGTCGGCGAGACCCTGAGCCGGGTCCGGGCCGAGCTTGAGCCCGAGCGGGCCCTGATCGGCTTCGCGGGCGCGCCCTGGACGGTCGCCACCTATATGCTGGACGGGCATCACAACACGATGGGCAAGGGCGAGCGGGCCCAGGCCCGGTCCTATGCCTATTCCGACCCCGAGAAGGTCGATGCGGTTCTGGATGTCCTGGTCGAGGCGACCGCCCGCTATCTGAAGATGCAGGCCGATGCCGGCGCCGATGCGCTGAAGATTTTCGAGAGCTGGGCCGAAGGCCTGCCGGACGACCTGTTCGAACGGCTGGTCATGCGGCCGCATCAGAAACTGGTCGCCCGGGTACGCGAACTGGGCGTCACCGTCCCCCTGATCGGTTTCCCGCGCGGCTCGGCGCTTCATGCCGAACGCTACGCCCGCGAGGTCGATGTCCAAGGCGTCGCGCTCGACACCGCCTGTTCGCTGGAGCGCGGCCGCGAGGTTCAGAAGATCAAGCCGATCCAGGGGGCGCTCGATCCGTTGCTGCTTCGGGCCGGCGGTGCGGCGCTGGACCGCAGGGTGGATCAGCTTGTCGAGGCCTGGGGCGCGGGTCCATGGATCTTCAACCTCGGCCACGGCATCCTGCCAGACGTGCCGATCGCCCACGTCGAACAGGTGCTGAAGCGCCTGGGCGCCCAGTAAGGACCCACGAATGGCCGGCAGACGGATTGCAGTCGTCCTGTTCAACCTCGGCGGACCGGACGACGCCGCCTCGGTGCGACCCTTCCTGTTCAACCTGTTCAACGACCCGGCCATCATCGGCCTGCCCGGTTTCGCCCGGACGCCGCTGGCCAAACTGATCTCCTCGCGTCGCGAGAAGAGCGCTCAAGCCAACTATGCAATGATGGACGCCGGCGGCGGGTCGCCACTGAAGGCCGAAACGCACAAGCAGATGGCGGCTCTGGACGCCCGGCTGGCCGCGCACCTGGCGGGCGACGAGGTCAAGAGCTTCATCGCCATGCGCTACTGGCATCCGCTGACCGAGGAGACGGCGATGGATGTCGCCGCCTTCGGCCCGGACGAGGTCGTGCTTCTGCCCCTCTATCCGCAGTTCTCGACCACGACGACCCAGTCGTCGCTGAAGGCCTGGAACGCGGCCTACGCCGGTTCGGGTCGCAGTCGAACCATCTGCTGCTATCCGCGCGCCACCGGCTGGGTCGAGGCCCAGGCCGAGGGCATTCGCGCCAAACTTGACGAGGCCGCCCGCGATCATCCCGGACGCCCGATGCGCGTCCTGTTTTCAGCCCATGGCATCCCCGAAAAACTGGTGGCCCAGGGCGATCCCTATCAGGAACAGATCGAAGCCACGGTCGCCGCCGTGGCCGAGGCCGCAGGACTGACCGACTGGAGCCTCTGCTACCAGAGCCGGGTCGGGCCGTTGAAATGGCTGGGTCCCTCGACGCCCGATGCGATCAAACAGGCTGCGGCTGACGGGGTTGGGGTCGTCGTCACCCCCATCGCCTTCGTCTCCGAACATATCGAGACCCTGGTCGAGCTGGACATCGAATACGGCGAACTGGCCCACGAAGCCGGCGTTCATCCCTATCTGCGGGCTCCCGCAGTCGGCGTGGCCGAAGCCTTCATCGACACCCTGGCCCAGGCGGTGACCGACAGTCTGGGCGGCACGGGCACGGCACCCTTCGGCCCCGGCTGTCAGGCGCGGTGGAAAGCCTGTCCCTTCCAGGCCGAAAGGGCCGCGGCATGAACCTGTACGACCTGGCTCGGGGCCTGCACATCCTGGCCGTCATCGCCTGGATGGCCGGCCTGCTCTTCCTGCCCCGCCTCTACGCCTATGACGCTGAACAGAGCGGCAAGGCCGAGCCGCTGAAGTCCGAGATGCAGACCCTGCTACGCCAGTGGCAGACCCGGCTGCTGAGGATCATCGTCAACCCGGCCATGATCCTGGCCTTCGTCTTCGGGCTGTGGCTGATCCATCTGGACGTCCAGATGCGCGGCGCGGCCTTCCTGGCCGAACCGTGGATGATCACCAAGCTGGTCGGCGTGGTCCTTCTGGGCGGCTGGCACGGTTTCCTCGCCGGAGAGCGCAAGAAGATCGCCGCAGGCACATCCACCAGGACCAGCCGCTTCTGGCGGATGACGAACGAGATCCCCTTTGTTCTGGCCATCATCATGGTGCTGTCGGTGACGACGGAATGGACCTTCTGACCCGCGACGCTTGACCCCAGCCCCCGGAATGTGGTTCCGCTGACGGTGAGGCGTCGTTCGCGGCGCTGCCCTTCTCTTCGCGCCGACCGATCGCAGAGCCTCTAGGCCGCCTTCGGACCCGGCGCTCTCCCTTCCGGCCGCAAGGCCCTCGTCATCCCCCGGCCTGACCGGGGGACCATTCGCTCCCGCCTGACGTCTCGCGACGCCGGGCGAAGACCGCATGAATCCAGAGTTTTCGACATGACCGACGTCCGCGACACCGACAACAACGCTCCCGAAACCGAAGCGCTCGAAGGCCTGACACCCGAGACGACCGAGGACGCGTCGCAGACCGATAACTCCCAGGAAGATGGGGCCAACGACGCCGACGTGGCCGCCGACATCGGCGACGACAGCGAGGATGACGGCGAATCCGTCGTCCCGTCCGGCCGGATCACGCTGCAGGAGTTGAACGACAAGACCCCGGTCGAGCTGGTCGCCTTCGCAGAACAGCTGGACATCGAGAACGCGTCGAACCTGCGCAAACAGGATCTGCTCTTCGCGATCCTCAAGACCCTGGCCGATGAAGAGGTCGAGATCATCGCCTCCGGTACACTGGAAATGCTGCCCGACGGCTTCGGCTTCCTGCGCTCGCCGGACGCCAACTATCTTCCGGGTCCTGACGATGTCTATGTGTCGCCGTCCCAGATCCGTCGCTTCGGCCTGCGGTCCGGCGACACGGTACACGGCGCCGTGCGTGGCCCCCGCGAGGGCGAGCGCTACTTCGCCCTGCTCAAGGTCGACACGATCAACTTTGAGGATCCGGAGACGGTCCGCACCAAGGTCAATTTCGACAACCTGACGCCGCTCTATCCCAACGAGCGGCTGATCATGGAAATCCAGGACCCGACCCTGCGGGACCGTTCGGGCCGGGTCATCGACATCGTCGCCCCGCTCGGCAAGGGCCAGCGCTGCCTGATCGTGGCCCCGCCGCGCGTCGGCAAGACCGTGATGCTGCAGAACATCGCCAAGTCGATCGAGGCCAACCACCCTGAGGTCTCGCTGATCGTGCTCCTGATCGACGAACGCCCGGAAGAAGTCACCGACATGCAGCGGACCGTGAAGGGCGAGGTCGTGGCCTCGACCTTCGACGAGCCCGCCACCCGTCACGTCGCCGTCGCCGAGATGGTGATCGAAAAGGCCAAGCGCCTGGTCGAGCACAAGAAGGACGTCGTCATCCTGCTGGACTCGGTCACCCGTCTGGGTCGCGCCTACAACGCCACCGTCCCGTCGTCGGGCAAGGTGCTGACCGGTGGTGTCGACGCCAACGCCCTCCAGCGGCCCAAGCGCTTCTTCGGCGCGGCGCGCAACGTGGAGGAGGGCGGTTCGCTGACCATCATCGCCACCGCCCTGATCGACACCGGCTCGCGCATGGACGAGGTGATCTTCGAAGAGTTCAAGGGCACGGGTAACTCGGAAATCGTCCTGGACCGCAAGGTCGCCGACAAGCGCATCTTCCCCGCGATCGACGTGCTGAAGTCCGGCACCCGCAAGGAGGAGCTGATCACGCCGAAGGATCAGCTGACCAAGACCTACGTCCTGCGTCGCATCCTGAACCCGATGGGCCCGCAGGACGCGATCGAGTTCCTGCTCGACAAGCTGCGCCAGTCCAAGAACAACGCCGACTTCTTCCAGTCGATGAACACCTGATTCATGATTGGTGTTTCACGTGAAACACGGAGCAAAGCGCGATGAAGGTCAACGTCGAAGTCGAATGTACCCCGGCGGAAGCGCGCCATTTCCTTGGCCTCCCCGACGTCGCGCCGCTCAACGACCATCTGGTCGCCGAGATGCAGAAGCGAATGGACGCCAATATGTCCGCCATGCAGCCGGAAGAGCTGATGAAAACCTGGACCAGCTTCGGCCTTCAGGCCCAGGACCAGTTTCGCCAGCTAATGCAGGCCGCGGTCACCACGCCGAAGTGACCGGCCGGCCTCCTCTCCGTGAAATGGGGAGGAGACAGATCCCATGACCGACACCGTCTTCGCCCTCGCCACGCCTCCGGGTAGGGGCGCTATTGCCATCCTGCGTCTGTCCGGTCCGCAGACGGACGCCGCTCTCGCCGCACTCGGTGCGCCGAACCTCAAGCCGCGTCTCGCCTCGCTCCGCACGCTTCGCCAGAACGACGCCGTCCTCGACCAGGCCCTGGTCCTCCGCTTCCCCGGCCCTAACTCCTACACCGGTGAGGACTGCGCCGAGCTCCACCTGCATGGCGGTCGGGCGGTCATCGACGCTGTCTCCTCCGCCCTGATCGCCCTGGGCCTCCGCCCCGCCGACCCAGGCGAATTCACCCGCCGCGCGTTCGAGAACGGCCGCATGGACCTGGCCCAGGCCGAGGCCGTCGCCGACCTGATCGACGCCGAAACCTCGGCCCAGGCGTCCCAGGCGCTGGGCCAGCTCGACGGCGCCCTCAGCCAGACCTACGCCGGGTTCCGCCGCGACCTCCTGACAGCCCTGGCCCTGGTCGAGGCCGAAATCGATTTCCCCGACGAGGAACTGCCCGACCATCTGGCCCAGTCCGCCGGCCCGGTGCTCGACCGCCTGACCGCCGATCTGAATGCGGCCCTCGCCGACGCCGATCGGGGGCGCCGGGTCCGCGAAGGCTATCGCATCGTGCTGATCGGTGAGACGAACGCCGGCAAGTCCGCCCTGTTCAATGCGTTGGTCGCGCGTGAGGCCGCTATCGTGACCCCGATCGCCGGGACGACACGTGACGTGCTCGACGCCGACCTGATCATCGGCGGCTATGCCGTGACCCTGTCTGACACGGCCGGTCTGCGCGACAGCGACGACGTGGTCGAGGCCGAGGGCATTCGCCGCGCCCAAGCTCGCGCTGCAGCCGCCGACCTCCGTCTCTGGATCCGAGCGCCCGGCGATCCCGAGGGTGCCGCCGCCGACTTCTTCCAGCCCGAGGACTTGGTTGTCTGGACCAAGGCCGATCTCGGCGCGACGGGCGAGGGCGGCCATCGGGTCAGTTCCGTGTCCGGCGAAGGGTTGAAGTCGCTCCACGACGCCTTGGCTGACCGCCTCGCTCGTGATCTGTCAGGTGCCGACTTTCCGGCCGTCACCCGTGAACGCCATCGCCGACGTCTGGCCGAAGCGGTCGAGGCTGTCAGCGTCGCCCGCACCCATCTGATGACCGCGCCCGAGCTGGCCGGGGATGACCTCCGTCGTGCGGCCGAAGCGCTAGGCCGGGTTACCGGTGCCATCGGGGTCGAGGAAGTCCTCGGCGAAGTCTTCTCCACCTTCTGCATCGGCAAGTAATTCTGGCACGCACCCCGGCATGTTTCACGTGAAACAGACCGTTGGTGGCGCTCCGAGGCCTTTTCCCCTATGTCCCCGCCCATGAGCTCCCCCTCTTCCTTCGACGTCATCGTGATCGGCGGCGGCCATGCCGGCTGCGAGGCCGCAGCTGCGTCCGCACGGGCTGGCGCACGCACCCTGCTGTTGACCCAGAAGCTCGAGACCATCGGCGAGATGAGCTGCAACCCGGCCATCGGCGGCCTCGGCAAGGGCCATCTGGTGCGCGAGATTGATGCCCTGGACGGCTTGATGGGGCGGATCGGCGACAAGGCGGGGATCCAGTTCCGCCTGCTCAACCGCTCCAAGGGCGCTGCGGTGCGCGGTCCGCGCAGCCAGATCGACCGTCGTCTGTATCGCGAGGCCATGCAGGCCGAGCTGGCCGACTATCCCAACCTGACCCTGATGGGCGGCACGGCCGAAAGCCTGATTCTCCACGGCGACCGCGTGGTCGGTGTGGTGACTGGAGAGGGTGTGTCGCTCCGCGCGGGCGCGGTGGTCCTGACGACCGGCACCTTCCTCAATGGCGTGATCCACCGGGGGGATGAGCGCATCCCGGCCGGCCGCCATGGTGAGGCGCCTTCGACGGGTCTCGCCGCCGATCTCTATGGCTCGGGCCTGCAGATGGGTCGTCTCAAGACCGGCACGCCTGCGCGCCTCGACGGCCGCACCATCGCCTGGCACCGGCTGGAGATGCAGGAAGCCGACGCCGAGCCCGTGCCCTTTAGCTTTCTGACCGATCGGATCGACGTACCCCAGATCGCCTGCGGCATCACTCATACGACCGAGGAGACCCACGCCATCATCGCCGCCAACCTCGGCGAGAGCGCCGTCTATGGGGGTAAGGCGACGGGCGTCGGTCCCCGCTACTGCCCCTCGATCGAGGACAAGGTCGTCCGCTTCGCCGACAAGACCTCGCACCAGGTCTTCTTGGAGCCCGAGGGTCTGGATGATCCCACCGTCTATCCAAACGGGATCTCCACCTCGGTCTCGCCTGAGACCCAGCTGGCCTTCCTGCGCACCATGCCGGGGCTGGAAGAGGTGGAGGTGTTCCGCTTCGGCTACGCGATCGAGTACGATTACGTCGATCCGCGGGAACTGAGCGCCGCGCTGGAGGTCAAGCGTCGCCCGGGGCTCTATCTGGCGGGTCAGATCAACGGTACGACCGGGTATGAGGAGGCGGGCGCTCAAGGGTTGATCACCGGCCTGAACGCCGCCCGCGCCGCAGCCGGATCGGCGGAAATCGTTCTGGGGCGGGACCAGGCCTATATCGGCGTCATGATCGACGATCTGGTCACACGCGGTGTGACCGAGCCCTACCGCATGTTCACCAGCCGCGCCGAGTACAGGTTGACTCTGCGCGCCGACAACGCCGATCAACGGTTGACGCCACTCGGTATCGAGGCCGGGATCGTCTCCTCGGAGCGCCGCAGCGCTTTCGAGGCCAAGGCAGCGGCTCTGGCCGAGGCGGCGGCGCTCGTCCGCGACACCCGCTACACCCCGAACGAGGCCCAGGCTCTCGGCATCGCCGTCAACGCCGACGGTCAGCGTCGCTCGATGCGCGACCTGCTGGCCTATCCGGGCGTCACTCTGACGGCGTTCGAGACCGCCCATCCGCAGATCCGCGACTGGACCCCGGCCGTGCGTGAACAGGTCGAGATCGACGCGGGCTATGCCGGCTATCTGGATCGCCAGAACGCCGACGCCGAAGCGCTCCGCCGCGAGGAAGCTCTGACGCTTCCGGCCAATCTGGACTACGCGACCATCGGCGGACTGTCGCACGAGGTCCGCGAGAAACTGTCCCTCGTGCAGCCCCGGACCCTGGGCCAGGCCGGTCGCATCGAGGGTGTCACCCCCGGCGCCCTGACGGCGCTGCTGTCCTACGTGAAGAAGTCCGCCGCGGTCGCCGCCTGATGACGGCAGACGAATTCCAGGCCCTGACCGGCGCCGCGCCGGAGCGGATGGCCGAGCTCGAACGCTTCGTCGGCATGCTGACCGAGGCGAATGAAGTCATGAACCTGGTTGGGCCGGACACGCTTCCCGACTTCTGGGACCGTCATGCCTGGGATTCGGCCCAGCTGCTGGACAGGGCGGAGTTCGCGCGGACCTGGGCCGACCTCGGCGCCGGCGCCGGTTTCCCCGGTCTGGTCCTGGCCATCCTGTCGAAGGGCAGGGCAGAGGCCCACGTCTGGCTGATCGACTCCCTGCAGAAGCGTTGTCGCTTCCTTCAGACCGTCGTCGACGAGCTCGATCTTCCGGCCACCGTGGTCTGGGGTCGGGCCGAAGAGCAGGCGATCAAGGTGGACGTCGTCACCGCCCGCGCCGTCGCTCCAATGGAAAAGCTGCTCGGTTATGCACAGCCTTACCTGTCTCGCGGTGCACAAGGTCTGTTTCTCAAGGGAGAGAAGGCCGAGCAGGAGTTGAAGGATGCGGCCAAGTCTTGGCATGTGGAGGCTGAACTGACGGTCTCGCGCAGCGACCCGAGGGGCAGAATCGTGACAATCCGGAGCCTGAAGTCCCGTGGCCAGCAGCAACGTGGTTAGTATGACCAAGTCCGTCCAGAAGAAGGCTCCGCGCGTCTTGGCGGTCTCGAACCAGAAGGGCGGGGTGGGCAAGACCACGACCGCGATCAACCTAGGCACGGCGCTGGCCGCCATTGGCGAGAAGGTTCTGATCGTCGACATGGACCCCCAGGGCAATGCCTCGACGGGTCTGGGTGTTCCACGTGAAACACGCCGGATAACCATCTATGACGTGATCGTGGACGGTCGATCCGTGCATGACGCGGCGGTCAAGACGGCCGTACCTGGGTTGGATATCATCCCGGCCGACGCCGACATGTCCGGCGTCGAAATCGAACTCAGCCAGGCCGATCGCCGCTCCTATCGCCTTCGCGATGCGCTCGCCGGCCAGGGTGGGGAGGGCCATACCGGGTATGACTATGTACTCATCGACTGCCCGCCGTCGCTGAACCTGCTGACGCTCAACGCCATGGCCGCCGCCGACGGCGTCCTGGTGCCGTTGCAGTGCGAGTTCTTCGCCCTGGAAGGGTTGACGCAGTTGATGAAGACGATCGAGATGGTCCGTCAATCATTGAACCCGACCCTGGAGATCCAGGGTCTCGTCCTGACTATGTACGACCGGCGCAACGCCCTGTCGGGCCAGGTGGCGGCCGACGTCCGCGCCCACTTCGGGGACAAGGTCTATGAGGCCGTCATCCCCCGCAACGTGCGGGTTTCGGAGGCACCGTCCTTCGGCAAGCCTGTTTTGATCTATGATCTGAAATGCACGGGCAGCCAGGCCTACCTGAAGCTCGCCAAAGAGGTGGTCGGTCGCGAACGCCGCCGCCTCGCCGCCTGATAACCATACGGATTGAAGAGTTTGTCTGAACGTCAAAGAGGTCTGGGCCGCGGCCTGTCCGCCCTGATGGGCGAGCCGGTCGTCGAGGCCGTGTCGGTCACGCCCGGGGCCGAACTGCCCACGGGCGTGCTTTCTGTTCCGGTCGAGAGCCTGAAGCCCAACCCCGATCAGCCGCGCAAGGTCTTCACCAAGGAAGACCACGAGGAGCTGACGCAGTCGATCCGCGACAAGGGCGTCCTCCAGCCGATCCTCGTGCGTCAGCAGCCCGGCGAGGACGGGGTCTGGCAGATCATTGCCGGTGAGCGTCGTTGGCGCGCGTCCCAGGCCGCGCGCCTGACCCAGGTGCCCATCATCGTTCGCGAGATGGACGACCTGGAGGTGCTGGAAGTCGCCATCATCGAGAACGTCCAGCGCGCCGACCTGAACCCGCTGGAAGAGGCGGCGGCCTACGCCGTCCTGATGGAGCGGTTCGGCCGGACCCAGGACGCGGTCGCCGGCATCGTCGGCAAGTCGCGCAGCCATGTCGCCAATACGCTTCGCCTGACACAGCTCACGCCCGGCGCGCGCGCGCATGTGCTCGAGGGCCGGTTGTCGGCCGGCCACGCTCGCGCCCTTCTGACCGCCAAGGATCCCGACGCCCTCGCCGACCAGATCGTCGATCAGGGCCTGAACGTCCGCCAGACAGAGGCCCTGGCCCGTAAGTCGCAGGACGAACCGAAGCCCAAGGTCGCCAAGGTCGCGGGCGGGCAGGGGGAGGCCTCGCCCGACATCGCCGCGCTCGAACAGGATCTGACCGACGCCCTGGGGCTGAAGGTTTCGCTGGCCGACAAGGGCGGGAAGGGCGAACTGACCCTGTCCTACGCCGACCTGGAGCAGCTCGACGACCTCTGCCGACGGTTGATGCGCGCCTGAGGCATGCTTGGTCCGGAGGCCTGTGCTAGGGTGGCCTATGACTGACACGCCCGAGACTCCCGCCGAAGCCCTGAAACGCGTCCTCGCCGCCAAGAATGCCGGCGGAAAAGCGGGCGGCCCGGCCTTCAAGCCCGGCCAGCACCCCGAAAAGGCCGCCGCTCACAAAAGCGCGGCGATGGCCAAGCCGGCGTTCAGGAAGGCGTCCAAGCGAGGCTGAGGGGCGTTCGAGCCTCTACAGTATCTCGGCCAGCTGCAGACCCTGGAAGGCCGCCAGACACAGAAGCAGCCCGCCCACCGCATAGGTCAAAGCCCGCTGCGGCACCGTCTTGGTGATGTATCCGGCGAAGGGCGCGGCCATCAGACCGCCGACGACAAGCCCGGCCACGGCGGAGGCGTGATTGGTCAGGGCGTCCGCTTCCTTCCAGTGCCCCGTCAACAGGGACCAGACGAAGGTCGCCGAAATGACCACGGTGAGGAAGAACTCGGCCGTGTTGACCGTGCCGATGGCCCGACGCGGTTCCTCGCCGGCGCCGACCAGGGTGGACGAGACCGTCGGACCCCAACCCCCGCCGCCAATGGCGTCGAAGAAACCGCCGACCAGACCCAGGGGCACCACGATCCAGGGGGGGCGGATGGGCTTGGGTCGGATGTCGCGTGTCGCCCGCCACAGGATCCAAAGTCCCATCAGAGCCAGATAGGCGACGATGAAGGGCTTGATCGCGTTACCGTCGATACCGGCCAGGACATAGGCGCCGAGAACCCCGCCGATCACTCCGGCGACGGCCAGGGGCAGAAAAAGGCGCCACTCCACGTTCTTGTGCAGAATATGGGACCCGGCCGAGGCGGCCGTGGTGAAGACCTCCGCCCCGTGCACGCTGGCTGAGGCCGTCGCCGGCGGAACCCCGAACGCCAGCAGGACGGACGACGAGATCACGCCATAGGCCATGCCCAGGGCGCCGTCGACGGCCTGGGCGAACAGGCCCACCAGCAGGAACAGCAGAAAGGTATCCATCCAGCCCCGAAGACCGTCGATCATATGCACGACAAAGCGTCGCCGTTCCCGCCATAACCGATTTCGCGGTCCGTGGCGCCATATGGCTCAGCTGGATTGGGTTCTGGTCCTCGAAAGCCGCTGCAAGGCGGCCAGCACGTCGGCGCCGCGATAGGGTTTGATGATCATGGCCTCCGCGATATCGGCCTGGATGGCGGCGGCGGTCAAATCGCCCGACGAGAAGATCACCTTCAGGTCCCAGCGCGTCTTCAGATTACGTCCCAGCGTCCCGCCGTCGGCCGCGCCCGAGAGATTGATGTCCAGCAAGGCCACGTCGATCGGGTGCAGACCCGCCGCTACCTCGGCCGCCTCGGCGCTATGGAACGGGCCCACGACGTGATGCCCGGCGTCGACCAGCAGGGCCGTCAGATCCTGAGCCATTTCGGGCTCGTCCTCGACGACCAGAACCGTAAACGACGTCGTGTCGTCCGAGATCACGGGGGCTTCGACCACACGCGGGCTCTGCGCCGCCAGCACCGCCCGCACCTCGGGCCACAGCGCCTGAGGCGGCCTCTTCGTATCGAGATCGAAGATGCCCGCCAGGGCCGCCAGGTCGGTCGCGTCTTCCGGGGTGATCGCCTCGGGCGCTGACATCAGGGCGTCGTATCGCTCGAGAATGGCCTCGAGGTTCGCCTTGTCCGAGGCGGTGGTCTGGCTGTCGATGGATCCGTCGAACATGAAAAGCTCCCTCTGCCCTCGACGGACCTAGGCTCCCGCATGGCCCAGCGTAACCGCCTTGACGCCAACGTCATTGGCGCTCACGGCCGGCACAAGAGTGCGTGAACGCCGTTGTTCCAGGCGGCCGCATCGACATCGCGCGCCTCCCCGGAGTAAGACCGCGCCTCGCGTCTCGCCGGAACATCGCCTTTGCAACTGCCTCAGATCAAACTCGACCAGGTCCTGGACCGCTTCCACCAGGTGGAGGCCCGGATGGGCGCGGCCACCGATGGTCAGGAGATCGTGCGCCTGTCCAAGGAGCACGCCGAGATGAAGCCGGTCGCCGACGCCGTCCAGGCGCTCGGCAAGGCGCGCGCCGAGGTCGAGGATCTCCGCGCCATGGCCGAGGACCCCGAGATGGCCGCCATGGCCGCCGACGAACTGGAAACGCTCAGCGCCCGTCTGCCGGAGATGGAGCGGGACGTCGCCCTGCTGCTGGCTCCGCGCGATGCCGACGAGAACGCCTCGGCCGTGCTGGAGGTGCGCGCCGGGACCGGCGGGGACGAGGCGGCCATCTTCGCCGGCGACCTGTTCCGCATGTATTCGCGCTACGCTTCCACGCGGGGTTGGAAGGTCGAGCTGGACAGCGCCACCGAGGGCGACGCCGGCGGCTACAAGGAAATCATCGCCACGGTCACCGGCGAAGGCGTCTTCGGTCGGCTGAAGTTCGAAAGCGGCGTCCACCGCGTCCAGCGCGTTCCGCAGACGGAAACCCAAGGCCGCATTCATACTTCGGCCGCCACGGTCGCCGTCCTGCCCGAGGTCGAGGACGTCGAGATCGACATCCAGGACAAGGACATCCGCATCGACACCTTCCGCGCCTCCGGTTCGGGCGGGCAGCACGTCAACAAGACCGATTCCGCGGTCCGCATCACCCACTTCCCGTCCGGGATCGTGGTGACCTCGTCGGAGAAGTCGCAGCACGTCAACCGCGACAAGGCGATGCGAAACCTGCGCGTGCGTCTGTATGACATGCAGCGCCAGATGAAGGACCAGGCACGCTCGGATACGCGCAAGTCCCAGGTGGGGTCAGGCGATCGATCCGAGCGCATCCGCACCTACAACTATCCGCAGGGCCGGGTGAGCGATCACCGCATCAACCTGACCCTGCACAGCCTGCCCCAGATCATGGAAGGCGACCTCGACCCCCTGCTGAACGCCCTGATCGCCGAGGATCAGGCGGCGCGTCTGGCGGATCTGGAAGCCGAGTTCGCCTGACGCGGCGTTAGGCCTCTTCGGGCGGTTGCCAGTCGGGGTGATCGACGTCCTCGCCCCGGGCTTTGGCTTCCTTCTTCGCCAGCTTGGCGGCGGCCTTGCGTGCGGCCTTCTCGGCGTCCGCCTTGTCGCGTTCCATACGTTCGAAGCCGTAGTTGGGTTTTCTGGCCATGGATGGGTCTGTCCTTTTTGTCGTGCGCTATCGCTCGCCTCGCGGAGGCTTACGGCTTGAGCGCCGGGAGGGCGCTCGTGTTCGTCTCACCAATGTGGGGTGGACCGGGCGTTCAGTCCACCGCGATGATTTCCACAGACTGTCCCGCCACCATCGCCTCGTCGCCGACGCCCTTGCCGATCAGGGCGCGGGTCAGGGGCGAGACATGGCTGACCGAGCCGTTGGCAGGGTCCGCTTCGTCCTCGCCGACGATGCGCCAGGTCTGGGTCCGGCCGTCGTCCCGCTCGATCGTCACCGAGCCGCCGAAGCGCACCCGGCCCTCCGCCTCGGTCTCGACCAGTTGGGCATTGGTCCGCCGCGCCGACCAGTAGCGCAGATCCCGGGTCGCCCGCGCCATGGCCGTCCGGTCCGCCTCGATCGAGCCGGACGCCTGGGCGCCGGCATAGGCGGCGCGCGCCGAGGCCAGGGCGTCATCGATTGCGGCGAGGCCGGCGGCCGTCACCAGATTGGGATGGGTGGAGATGGGGCGGTCCGGCAGATCGGCGGCCGTGGCCTCCAGATCTTCCTCGCGCGTGAAGGCGACGCTCATGATGGAGCAAGCGTATGCAGTGGACGGACGTTCCCGCGCAACTCTTTCCCCCCTCGGAGGAGGGTGGTCGAAGCGCAGAGGAGACCGGGTAGGGGCGGCAAGGCGAACCTCGCAGGCCTCCATCCGCATCACCGGCCGGTCCCACCCCGTCGCTTCGCGACGACCCTCCCCCAAGTGGGAGGGAGACGCATCTTCCCGCTCACGTTACAGGACTGCATGACTTCTTCCACCGACCACGCCGTCCACATCATCGGGGCCGGACCCTCAGGCCTGATGGCCGCCGAGACCCTGGCCCGAGCCGGCGCCCGCGTCGTCGTCCACGACCGCATGCCCTCGGTGGGGCGCAAGCTGCTGATGGCGGGGCGCGGCGGCCTGAACCTGACCCATACGGAGGCGCAGGACGCCTTCCTCGCTCGCTACGCAGAAGCCCAGGCACCCATCACTGACTGGCTCGACGCCTTTTCCCCCGACGACCTGACGCAATGGGCCAACGGCCTGGGCCAGCCCACCTTCGTCGGCTCCAGCGGCCGGGTCTTCCCGCGTGCCATGAAGGCCTCGCCCCTGCTGCGCGCCTGGCTGGGCCGCCTCAACGAACTCGGCGTCGAGATCCGCACCCGCTCGCGCTGGACTGGCTGGCAGGGCCAGGCCCTGACGTTCGACACCCCCGGCGGCGAACGGGTCGAACACCCGGCCGCCGTCGTCCTCGCCCTCGGCGGCGCCAGCTGGCCCCGGCTCGGCTCCGACGGAGCCTGGGTGCCGACGCTGGAGGGCCAGGGGGTCGCCGTCTCGCCTCTCGTCCCCGCCAATGCCGGCTTCGACGCCGCCTGGTCCGACATCCTGATCGAGCGGTTCGCCGGCCAGGTCCTGAAGCCCGCGACCCTGACCTTCGGCGACCAGACGGTTCGTGGCGAGATGGTCGTCACCCGCTATGGCGTCGAGGGCGGGGCCGTCTACGCCCTGTCCGCACCCTTGCGCGCCGCCATCGCGGCCGAGGGTTCCGCGACCCTGGTCGTCGACCTGCGTCCCGACCTGACGGAAGACGCTCTTGCCGAGCGGCTAGGTCGTCCGCGCGGCAAGGATTCGATTACCAACCACCTTCGCAAGGCCGGGGGCCTCTCTCCGGTGGCGATCGCCCTGCTGCGCGAGATCGGCGAGATACCGCCAGGCGCGCCGAAGCTGGCCAAGCGGATCAAGGCGATCCGTATTCGGCTGACCGGCATCCAGGGCCTGGAGCGCGCCATTTCCACCGCCGGGGGCGTCCGGTTCGACGCTCTGGATCCGTCCTTGATGCTGACTTCCCGGCCCGGCGTCTTCGTCGCCGGAGAGATGATCGACTGGGAGGCGCCGACGGGCGGTTATCTGCTCCAGGCCAGCTTGGCGTCCGGCGTCGTCGCGGCGAACGGCGTCTTGCAGTGGCAGGCGTCGCAATAGGCCGATACAAGCCCGCCCCATGACCAGCGCCCCCGAGATCTCCGGCCTCTGCCCGCCGCGCTTCCACGCGGTGAAGGACGCCTTCGCCTCGAACTTCACCGACGCGCCTGACGGGCTCAACGAACAGGGCGCGCGCTTCTCCGTCGTGATCGGCGGGGAGACGGTGCTCGACCTCTGGGCCGGTGTCGCAGAACCGCGCGACCAGACCCCGTTCACCGCCGACACCCTGGTGCCCGTCTTCTCCTCTGGCAAGGCGATCATGGCCCTGCTGATGGCTTCGGCCGTCCAGCGCGGCAAGCTGGCCTATGAGGAGAAGGTCGCCCACCTGTGGCCGGCTTATGCGGCGAACGGCAAGGCGGAGGTCACCATCGCCCAGCTGCTGTCGCATCAGGGCGGACTGCCGGGCTTCTCCGAGACTGTCGATCCCGCCATCTGGTTCGACCAGCGCGCCGTGCTGGATCGTCTCGCGGCCCAGACGCCGATGTGGCCGCCGGGAACCGCGTCCGGCTATCACCCCGTCACCGTCGGCTTCCTCGCCAACGAGGTCCATCGCCTCGCCGACGGCCGGACCATGGGCCAGGCCCTGCGTCAGGATTTTGCCCAGCCGTTCGACCTCGACCTTTGGATCGGTCTGCCCGAGGCCGAGCACAGCCGCGTCGCCGCTCTGCGCAAACCGTCGAAGGCCCCCGACCTCGGCCCCATCGACGCCATCAAGACCGCCGCCTTCCTCGACAAGGGCTCGGCCCCCGGTGGGCGCGGTTCGACCGAATGGCGCTCCATCGAGATACCCTCCGCCAACCTGCACGGCACGGCCCTGGCCCTCGCCCGCGGCATGGGGGTCTTCGCCAACGAAGGAAAGCTCGGCGGCCGGGCGATCCTGTCCCCCGCCGTCCTGGCCGAAGCCGCCAAGGCGCGCATCTCCGGTCCCGACAAGGTCCTGCCCTACGAGATCACCTGGGCGGCGGGACTGATGCGGAACCAGGGGCTGAACATCTTCGGCCCCAACCCGGACGCGCTGGGCCATTGCGGCTGGGGCGGCAGCTGCGTCATGGCCGATCCGGACGTGAAGCTCTCGGCCGCCTACGCCATGACCCGCCAGTCGCCCTATCTGATCGGCGATCCGCGGGCGCAAAGGTTGATCGAGGCCCTCTACACCGCGTTCTGAGGTCTCGCGGGCGCGGTCAGCAGGCCGATGACACCGGCCAGCCCGGCACAGGCCGCGCATGCGACCATCACCCATTGGAAGGCCGTGTGGAATGCGTTCACCGCGCCCTCCGAAAGTCCGCCGTCGCCCGCCATGACTGCCCCGAGCTGAGCCCTCGCGTCCGGCGCATCGACCCTCGACACGAACACCGCCGACAGCAACACGCCCAGCAGGGCGACGGCCAACAGGCCCGCGATCCGCGCCACGGCGTTGTTCACCCCCGAGGCCACGCCCGTGTGCCCCTCCTTCACAGCCCCCATGACCGCCGCCGTCAGCGGACCGACCGCCAGCGTCATGCCCACGGCCAAGACTGTCATCCCCGCCAGCGGCCCCGCGACATAGCCCGCGTCAGGCGGCATCAGGGCCAGCAGAAACAGACCGACCCCGGCCAGTCCCGGCCCGACGCTGAGCGACAGCTTCGCCCCGAACCGATCGGCCAGCTTCCCCGCCGCCCCCGAGAACAGGCTCATGATCACGGCGAACGGCAGCATGGCCGATCCCGCTCCGGTCGCGCTCCAGCCGTGCACCCGGATCAACTCGAAAGGCAGGAAGAACATCGCCCCGCCCAGCGCGAAATACAGCAGCAGGGTCAGCAGGTTGATCCCCGAGAAGACCCGCGACCGGAACAGCGTCAGCGGCATCATCGGATGTTTCTCGCGGGCCTCGGCCCAAAGGAAGCCGGCCAGCAGCATCGCCCCGCCCACCAGTCCGCCGATCACCCCCGGATGGGTCCAGCCCAGATCGGGCGCCGCCGTCAGTCCCCAGATCAGGACGCCGAGCCCGCCGATCGCCAGGACGGCGCCGAGCCAGTCCAGCCCCTTCGCGTCGTCGTCCCGGCTCTCGGGCACGGCCTTCAGCGCCACGGCCACCGTCAGGGCGGCCAACGGCACATTGATCCAGAAGATGAACCGCCAGTCCGCATGGTCCGCCAGCCAACCCCCGACCAAGGGCCCGACCATGCCGAACAGCGCCCCCGCCCCGGCCCAGGCTCCGAAGGCCGCGCCGCGCTCATCTGGCGGAAAGGTCGCCCCGATCAGGGCCAGGGCCCCCGGCGTCAGCAAGGCCGCCCCGATCCCCTGCGCCGCCCGCCCGGCGATCAGCAGCGGCGCGGTCGGTGCCAGTCCACAGGCGATGGACGACAAAGCGAACAGGATGACACCGATCAGGAACACACGCTTGCGCCCGAACCGATCCCCCGCCGCTCCGCCGATCAGCACCAGCGCGCCGAGCGTCAGCAGATAGGCGTTGGAAATCCACTGGGCCGCCGCCGGACCCGCGCTGAGATCGCGCTGAATCGAGGGCAGGGCGACGCCGAGCGCCGATCCGTCGATGAAGGTCAGCGACGACCCCAGCACCGTGGCGACCAGGATCCAGCGCTTCTGGCTCTTGGACAGGTCAGGATGCTGGACGGCCATGCCTGGACGCTAGACCGGTTGCGCGGCCTCCGCCAAGGCCCGCCGCGCCGCCCGCGCCCGGAACAGGGCCGCCGCCGCGAACACTCCGGCCCCCAGCCAAATAAAGGCGAACGACACGGCCCTCAGCGGCGTGAACAGCTCACCCGTCGCCAGCCCGACGCCGAACTGCAGCGTCGGGGCCAGGAACTGGATGAAGCCCATGGTCGACAACGGCATGCGTCGGGCGGCGAAGGCGAACATCGCCAGCGGCAACACCGTCGCCGGCCCGTTCAGCAAGGCCCAGCCGAAGCCCTCCGCCGTCGCGAAGCCGTGCCCCAGACCCTGAATCTGCAGCCACAGCACGAAGGCGAGGCCGAACGGGACCAGCAGCAGGCATTCGATGAACAGCCCCGCCTGAGCGTCCACCGGCACCCGTTTCTTGATCACCCCGTAGGCGCCGAAGCTCAGGGCGATGGCGATGGAGATCCACGGCGGCCGGCCCAGGGCCAGGGCCTGGAGCAGCACGCCGACGGCGGCCATGCCGATGGCGACCCAGCCCCATCTGTCGATCTTCTCGCGGAACAGCCACAGCCCCACCATCATGTTGAGCAGCGGGTTGATATAGTAGCCGAGGCTGGCTTCCAGCGTCGCATGGTGGGTCGTGGCCCAGACGTAGAGGCCCCAGTTGATCGCGATCAGCACCGTCGCCAGCGCCAGCCAGGCCAGGGTCTTCGGCTGGCCCAGCACGGCCCGGACCTGTTTCGACTGGCCGGCCAGCAGAACCAGCGCTCCCGCGAACAGCACCGACCACAGGGCCCGGTGCGACAGGATTTCCGGCGCCGAGAAGCCGATCGCCGCCTGCCCCATGAACAGCAGGGGCATGAACCCCCACATGATGTAGCAGCCCACCGCCGACAGGAAGGCGGCCCGGGTCGGGGCAGGCGTCGGGGTCGCCAAGACCCTAGACCGTCAGCGAGCGATACCCGCTTTTCGGCTTGATCGTGCCCGTCTCGTCCAGAAGCTGGGCGATCTGGACGGCGTTCAGGGCCGCGCCCTTGCGCAGGTTGTCCGACACGACCCAGAAGACCAGGCCGTTCTCGACGGTGTGATCCTTGCGGATGCGCGAGACATAGACGGCGTGCTCGCCGGCCGCGTCGACGGGCGTGATGTAGCCGTCGTGCTCCTGCTTATCGATCACCTGCACGCCCGGCGCTTCGCGCAGGATGGCGCGCGCCTCGTCGGGGCTGATCGGCCGGTCGAACTCGACCGTCACGGCCTCGGAGTGACCCACGAAGACCGGCACGCGGACGCAGGTGACCGTCAGCTTGATCGACGGATCCAGCATCTTGTGGGTTTCGTCCCACATCTTCTGCTCTTCGTCGGTGTAGCCGTCCTCGTTGAACGACCCGATGTAGGGGATGACGTTGAAGGCGATCTGCTTGGGGAATTTCTTCGGCGTGGCGTCGCCCAGGCCATAGATGGCCTTGGTCTGGTTCCACAGCTCGTCCATGCCTTCCTTGCCGGCGCCCGAGACCGATTGATAGGTCGAGACCACCACCCGCTTGGCCTTGGCCGCGTCGTGCAGAGGCTTCAGCGCGACCACCAGCTGGGCCGTCGAGCAGTTCGGGTTGGCGATGATGTTTTTCTTGGTGGCCAGCTTGATCGCGTCTGGGTTCACCTCGGGCACGATCAGGGGCACGTCCGGGTCCTTGCGGAAGGCGGAGGAGTTGTCGATCACGATCGGGCCCATCTTGCCGATCTTCTCGGACCATTCCTTGGACACCGCGCCGCCGGCCGACATCAGGACGATGTCCACCTTGGAGAAGTCGAAGGTGTCGATGACCTCGCACTTGATGGTCTTGTCGCCCCAGGCGACCTCGATCCCCTTGGATTTTCGCGAGGCGACCGCGTGCATCTCGTCCACCGGAAACTGCAGTTCCTCGAGGATGGTCAGCATCTCGCGCCCGACATTGCCGGTGGCGCCCACGATAGCGACGGAATAGCCCATTCTTGTCAGTCCTTCGGACGCGCTAACGCTCGCGACGCGGTCGCTTGCTGCTTGAGCGCGGTATGGGGGAGTTGGAGGGCGGAACCCTCAGCTTCGCATTTAGGCGTTCGCGCCTGCGAAGCAACCGCTTTTCAGGCCGGGACCGGCCGTTTAAGCCCCGTTGCATGCCGTCACACATCGCCCGTGCTTATGCCGAACGTCTGAAGTCGGGCGTTCTGACCGCCGATCCGGCCCAGAAATCCGCCATCGACGCCCTGTCCCGTCTGGAGAAGGACCTCGGCAAACGCGGCCTGTTCGGAAGCAC
Organism: Brevundimonas sp. FV1ye28; assembly: GCF_058681135.1. Classification (NCBI taxonomy): domain Bacteria; kingdom Pseudomonadati; phylum Pseudomonadota; class Alphaproteobacteria; order Caulobacterales; family Caulobacteraceae; genus Brevundimonas; species Brevundimonas sp. FV1ye28. Next base: position 2,468,284 of record NZ_CM178731.1, read on the forward strand.
GCCCGAGGTGCGCGGCCTCTACCTCTGGGGTCCGCCGGGGCGGGGCAAGTCCATCCTGATGGATCTCTTCTTCGCCGGTGTGCCGGAGCCACGAAAGACCCGCGCCCATTTCCACGCCTTCATGGCTCGGGTCCACGACCTGATCCGCCAGTGGCGCGAAGGCGACAAGAAGGCCCGCCAGGCCGTCTTCGGCACGCACAAGGGCGACGACCCCATCGAACCCGTCGCGGCCCTGATCGCGTCCGAAGCCCGCCTGCTGTGCTTCGACGAGCTTCAGGTCACCGATATCGCCGACGCCATGATCCTGGGCCGGCTGTTCGACGCCCTGTTCGAGCGCAAGGTCGTGGTCTGCATCACCTCCAACCGCGCGCCGGACGCCCTCTACAAGGACGGCATCAATCAGCCCCTGTTCGTCCCCTTCATCGAGCGCATTAAGGACCGGTGCCAGGTCGTCGAACTGTCGGGAGGGCGTGACTGGCGCCGCGACCGGATCAAGGCGACCCGCGTCTGGTACGTCATCCCCGACCTCGGCGAAGGCGGGGCTCGCCGCACCGGCTTCGACGTCCTGTGGGACGCCCTTCGGGGCGACATGCCGGAATGCCCGACGCGTCTGAAGGTGCTGGGCCGCGACGTGGTGATCGAGACGACGGCCGGCTGCATGGCCCGCGCCACCTTCGCCGACCTGTGCGAACAGCCTCTGGGCCCCCAGGACTATCTGGCGATCGCCGAGCGGTTCCACACACTGTTCCTCGACGACATCCCCCTCCTGGGTCCCGAGAACCGCCAGGCGGCCCGGCGGTTCGTCACCCTGATCGACGCCCTTTACGAGGCCAAGACCCGCCTGATCGCCATCGCGGCGGGCCTGCCCGAGGACCTCTATCCCAAGGGCGACGGCGCGTTCGAGTTCGAGCGCACGGTGTCCCGCCTGAACGAGATGTCGTCGCAGGACTGGCTGGACAAGGCCGAACATCGGGACTGAGCTTTGGAACCGGGCGCCGCCTTCGGTTCGCCGCAAAACCGTCTAGGCTGAGCCGATCAACGGAACCCGCCCATGAAACTCGCCGCCACCCTCGCCGTCTGCCTTTTGATTTCGACCCCGGCGCTGGCCCAAACGGCGCCCGCCGCGCCCGCCGCGCCCGCGCGCTGGAGCGGGCTGACGGTGGCCGAGATCACCGGCCGCCTGACCGCCGCCGGCCTGATCGTCGCCCCGCCCCAGATGAACAACGACCGCGTCTATCTGCGCGTCACCGACGGCGCGCTGCGCTGGGTCGCGACCCTGTTCTCCTGCACGGACGGCGCCTGCCCCGACGTTCAGTTCACCGCCGCCTTCTCCGGGACCAACGCCACGCCGGACATCATCTCGCGCTGGAACGGCAGCCGCCGTTTCGTGAAGGCATTCTACGCGGAGCCGGAGGCCGCAGGCGCCGAGGGTCAGGCCGTGGCCCAGTACGACGTCCTGCTTAGCCGGGGCGCTGGCCCCGAACAGCTCGACGACCCCATCCAGGTCTGGCGCAGCCTGTCCGCAGATCTCGGCCGCACGGTGACGACGGAACAGCCCGCGACGGCCACGCCTCCGGCTCAGTAATCAGGGCAAATGAAAAGGGCCCCGGATCGCTCCGAGGCCCTTTCCAATCACGCGCTCAAGCAGCGCGCGACCGCGTCGCGCGCGTTAGCGCCGCTGGCTATGCCAGCGAAGGATCGAGATCCTTGCAGGACTGGATCAGGCCCTGGACCGAGGCGACCGACTTCTCGAACATCGCCTTCTCTTCGTCGTTGGTCGTGAACTCGACGATCTTCTCGACGCCGCCCGCGCCGATCAGGGCCGGCACGCCGACGTAGAGGTCCTTGAGACCGTATTCGCCCGACAGCCAGACGGCGCAGGGCAGGACGCGCTTCTGGTCCAGCAGGTAGGACTTGGCCATGGCGATGGCGCTCTCGGCCGGGGCGTAGAAGGCCGAGCCGGTCTTCAGCAGGGCCACGATCTCGCCGCCGCCCTTGCGGGTCCGCGTGACGATCGCGTCCAGATCGGCCTGCGACAGGAAGCCGGCCGCGACGGCGTCAGGCAGGGGCAGGCCGCCGACGGTCGAGTGGCGTACCATCGGCACCATGTCGTCGCCGTGGCCGCCCAGGGTCCAGGCGTGGATGTCCTGCACCGAGACGCCGGTCTTTTCCGACAGGAAGTAGGCGAAGCGGGCCGAGTCCAGCACGCCGGCCATGCCGACGACCTTCTCCTTCGGCAGTCCCGAGAACTTCTGCAGGGCCCAGACCATGGCGTCGAGCGGGTTGGTGATGCAGATGACGAAGGCGTTGGGCGCGTGGGCCTTGATGCCTTCACCCACGGCCTTCATGACCTTGAGGTTGATGGAGACCAGGTCGTCGCGGCTCATGCCGTCCTTGCGGGGCACGCCGGCGGTGACGATGCAGACGTCGGCGCCCGCGATGTCGGCATAGGCGTTGGCGCCCTTCAGCGAGACGTCCGAGCCGAACACGGCGGTGGCTTCGGCGATGTCGAGCGCCTTGCCCTGCGGCGTACCTTCGGCGATGTCGAACAGGATCACGTCGCCCAGGGCTTCGCGCGCGGCCACGTGGGCCAGGGTTCCGCCGATCATTCCGGCGCCGATGAGGGCGATCTTCGCGCGAGCCATGGAGTTCTCCGTTGTCGGTGGCCTACCGCGCTGAGCGGGACTTGCGGCCGGTTGCTGCAATGCGATGTGAGAAATCGTCGGCGGGCGGTCTAGACCCGGGGCGGCGGGGCTGCAAGGTTTCCGGCCTGGCAACAAAACGGAGTTCCCTCCCGATGCGTACCGTCCTCGCCGCACTGCTCCTATCCGCCGCCGCCGCAAGTCCCGCGCTGGCCCAGACACCCCCCGCCACCATCGGCCAGCAGTATGTCCCCGCCCCCTGGTGGATGCGCGATCCGGTGATCGCCTCGATCGGCCATGTCCGGGTCGAGCTTCAGGCCAATCGCGCCGGGTTCAACGCCACCTTCCAGGTCGTGGACCGCAGCGTCGCCGAGGCCTCGCGCAAGGCCGCCGATCAGGTCCGCGCCCTCTCACAGACCCTGGCCGCCTATGGGGTGGACACGGTCCGCGTCGAGACCAGCCTGACGACCCAGCCCCTCTATGACCAGTACCGCGACGAGAACGGCATCCTGCGCGACAACACCCGCGCCGACCGCATCGAACGCTATCAGGCCCAGGCCACGGTGACGCTGACCATCCGGGACGTAGGCCGGCTGGAGCGGATCTACGCCACCGTCGTCGCCTCCCAGCCCAATGCAATCAGCCAGGTCTATTTCAGCCTGGAGCCCGACAATGTCGCCAAGTCCAATCTGGCGCGCGAAGCGGTGCGGGACGCCGCCAACCGCGCCCGTTCGGCGGTCGAGGCGGCGGGCGGAAGCCTCGGCTCCGTCCGTGTGATCGATCCGACCGGCCGCGCCTGCCAGACCGACGTCCTCGCCGGATGGCCCTCCTATGGCTCGGGCCTCGGCCAGGCGACGACCGTGGACGAGGTCGTGGTGACGGGTAACCGGGTCCAGCGCGCCGCCATGGCCCCGCCGCCTCCGCCGCCTCCTCCCCCGCCGCCCGCTCCCGGACAGGCCCCCAGCGAAGCCCAGATCGAGGCCGCGCGTCTGGCGCTTCAGCCGCCGCTTCAGGTCCTGACGGATCGGGCCTGCGTGGTCTACGGCCTGAACTGATGTCCGACTTCGCCGTCGACCCGGCCTTCGCGGCCGGGTCGGTCTTCGCCGCCGACTGGCCGCTCTGTCACGTCCGGCTTCAGGACGACGCCCGCTTTCCCTGGCTGATCCTGATCCCCCGGGTCGGGGGAGCGACCGAGCTCGAGCATCTGTCGGCGGCGGATCGCGCCGTCCTGATGGAGGAGACGGTCCGCGCCGGCGCGCTGGTCCGCACTCTGGCTCAGACGGAGGGCCGCCCCATCGACAAGCTCAATGTCGGAGCCATCGGCAATGTCACGGCCCAGCTGCATGTGCATGTCATAGGCCGCCGCCGCGACGACGGCCTATGGCCCGATCCTGTCTGGGGCAGGCCGGGCGCGGTTCGCTGTGAGCCGGATGCGCTGGCGGCCCGGATCGAGGGGATCAACGAGCCAGGGTGACCGCCTGCTCGCCTCCGGCCCGGCTCAGCGTGCCGGCCCAGCCCTCGCCGCTCGGCGACAGATGGATGCGGTCGCCGGACATCTGCAGCACCAGAGCATCGCCGGAGCGATCCGCCGCCGTCAGAGGCCCGACCTCGGCGGCCGAGTCCGCCGTCCGATAGGCGCCCTCCAGCGGCCTGTCCTCGCCCTGATCCACCAGGGAGACGGTCATCAGGGTGCGCCCCTCGCCGTCCTTCAGCAGCCAGCGACCGTCAAGCGGACCCATCCGGCCGTCCATATTGCGTTCGGCATTGTCGACGCCGGCGTCATAGGCGTTGTCCGAGCGTGACGGCGCGTGCTCATAGCTGCGCGCGTAGTCCTCGACCACGACAGGAGCGGAGATGACGCGCAGTGGACGATCGCCCCCGCCGTCGCCTTCCTCGGTCACCCGGCCGAAGTTGGAGGGCGGCTCGAACGGACGCACGACCGGGGCCCGATAAATCTGGGCCGAATAGGGGATGGCCGCCGACTGCATCGGCGTCGCGGCCAGAGAAGCGAGCGCGAACAACATCATGACCCCAAGACTGTCGTCTGATGTCGGACATGACCAGTGCTTACGGCAAATACGCGAAATCGTGATCGGTTCCACATAACGCGTGAGCAGCGGAGCCATTCGTTCATGTTGCGCCGCACCGTCGCGTTGACACCCCCCTCCGGCGGTCCTTAAAGCCATCCTCAATCGCGCTTGAAGCCTGATCCCGCTTGGCTTTTTTGAGAACCATTCGCATGTCGAACTCTCCCGGCGACGCGGCCGACGACCAGACCGGTCGTTTCGTCGCTCAGCCCAATGGACGTCCCCGCCCGCTTTCGCCGCACCTGCAGACCTGGCGCTGGCACATCACCATGACGGCCTCGATCGCCTTCCGCGTCACCATCGGCGCGGCCAGCGTCGGGGCGATCTTCGTCGTCGGCTGGCTGGCCGCCGCCGCCTTCGGCCCGGACGCCTACGCGGCCTTCCTCGGCCTTGCCGCCTCGCCGCTCGGCCTGATCGTTGGCTTCGGCCTGACGGTGGTGCTGATGTCCTTCCTGCTCAACGGCGCCCGCCACCTCTACAACGACACGGGCAACGGCCTGACGATCAAGTCTGCCGACACGCTGTCGAGCATCGCCGTCTATGGCCCCATCCCCCTGGCCATCCTGTTCTGGATCGCCTTGTTCGCCACCGGAAGGGTTTCGCTGTGAGCGGTGCGGTTCAGTTCAAAAACGGCGTGAAGGTTTCCGAGCGTCACGGCGCCGGCGAGTGGACGCTGGAAAAGATCTTTCTGGCCCTGTTCATCCCCTTGGGGATCTGGCTGGTCTCGACGGCCTTCACCTTGGCCGGCGCCGACTACGACGTCGTCCTGCAGTGGTTCGCCAGCCGGCTGAACGCGGGCCTGCTGATCGCTACGGCCCTGGTCTTCTTCGGCTACGTCGCCCTGGCCTGGAAGGTGATCATCGAGGACTACATCCACCGTCCGGGCAACAAGGCCCTGCTGATCGGCCTCGTGAACCTGATCTTCCTCGTGCTGGCTGCGGCCAGCGTCTTCTTCATCGTCCGGCTGGCGCTGGGTTCTGCGCCGCTTCCGGCCGGCTTCGGGATCTGAGATGGCTGACTACACACTCGTCGACCACGAATACGACGTCGTCGTCGTCGGCGCCGGCGGCTCCGGCCTCCGCGCCGCGCTCGGCGCCGCCCAGCAGGGCCTGAAGGTCGCCTGCGTCACCAAGGTCTTCCCGACCCGCTCCCACACCGTGGCGGCGCAAGGCGGCATCTCCGCCTCGCTCGGCAATATGGGCGAGGATTCGTGGAAATGGCACATGTACGACACCGTCAAGGGGTCGGACTGGCTGGGCGACCAGGACGCCATCGAATACCTCGTCCGCGAGGCCCCCAAGGCCGTCTACGAGCTGGAACACTGGGGCGTGCCCTTCTCGCGCACCGATGAAGGCAAGATCTATCAGCGCGCCTTTGGCGGCATGACCAAGAACTACGGTGAGGGCCCGGTCCAGCGCACCTGCGCCGCCGCCGACCGCACCGGCCACGCCATCCTGCACACCCTCTACGGCCAGTCGGTCCGCCGCGAGGTCGAGTTCTTCATCGAGTATTTCGCGCTGGACCTGATCATGCAGGACGGGGCGTGCACTGGCGTCACGGCCTGGAAGCTCGACGACGGCACCCTGCATCAGTTCCGTGCCAAGCTCGTGATCCTGGCCACCGGCGGCTACGGCCGCGCCTACTTCAGCGCCACATCGGCCCACACCTGCACCGGCGACGGCAATGCCATGGTCCTGCGCGCCGGCCTGCCGCTTCAGGATATGGAGTTCGTCCAGTTCCACCCGACCGGCATCTACGGCTCGGGCTGTCTGATCACGGAGGGCGCGCGTGGCGAGGGCGGCTATCTGACCAACTCCGAAGGCGAGCGGTTCATGGAACGCTACGCCCCCTCAGCCAAGGATCTCGCCTCGCGCGACGTCGTCTCGCGCTCCATGACCATGGAGATCCGCGAAGGCCGCGGCGTGGGTCCGAAGAAGGACCACATCTTCCTCCACCTCGACCACCTGGATCCGAAGATCCTGCACGAGCGCCTGCCCGGTATTTCGGAAAGCGCCAAGATCTTCGCCGGCGTCGATGTGACCAAGGAGCCGATCCCGGTGATCCCGACCGTCCACTACAACATGGGCGGCATCCCCACGAACTATCACGGCGAGGTCCTGACCAAGGTCGGGAACAACGCCGACACCGTGGTCCCCGGCCTGATGGCCGTCGGCGAAGCGGCCTGCGTCTCGGTTCACGGCGCCAACCGACTGGGCTCGAACTCCCTGACCGACCTGGTCGTCTTCGGCCGCGCCGCCGGGCTTCGTGCCGGTGAAGTCGTCGACAAGGCCGCCCCGGTCCCCGCCGCCCCGGCCTCGGCGACCGCGTCCCACCTGGCCCGCTTCGACAAGATGCGGAACGCCTCGGGCGCCAATCCCACCGCGAAACTGCGCAACGAGATGCAGCATGCGATGCAGTCCGACGCCGCCGTCTTCCGCACCGGCGAGACTCTGGATGAAGGCGTGGCCAAGCTGCGCGACATCCACGCCCGCTCGGCGGACATCAAGGTCACCGATCGCGGCCTGATCTGGAACACCGATCTGGTCGAGGCTCTGGAATACGACAACCTGATCGACCAGGCCCTGGTCACGATCGAGAGCGCCGCCAACCGCAAGGAAAGCCGCGGCGCCCATGCCCGCGAAGACTTCCCCGACCGTCACGACGAAGAGTGGATGAAACACACTCTGGCCTGGCGCAAACCCGGCGAGGGCGTGACGATCGACTACCGCCCCGTCCACACCTACACGATGTCCGCCGACATCGAGTACATCAAGCCCAAGGCAAGGGTTTACTGAGATGGTCCAGCTTTCCCTCCCGCGCGGTTCCAAGCCCACCAAGGGCAAGGTCCACAAGGCCGCCCCCGGCGCGCAGAACGTCAAGACCTACAAGGTCTATCGCTACGACCCCAACGTCGATGCCGACCCTTCGTGGGACGTCTATGAGGTCTCGGCCGACGACCACGGCCCCATGCTGCTGGACGCCCTGATCTACATCAAGAACGAGATCGACCCGACCCTGTCGTTCCGCAAGTCGTGCCGCGAGGGCATCTGTGGTTCCTGCTCGATGAACATCGACGGCCGCAACACCCTGGCCTGCACCAAGGGCTGGGACGAATGCTCGTCCTCGACCATCGCCATCGGTCCCCTGCCGCACCAGCCGGTGGTCAAGGATCTGGTGACGGACCTCACCCTGTTCTACGCCCAGTACGACTCGATCAAACCCTACCTTCAGTCCGACGACCCGGATCCGACCACCGAGCGTCTGCAATCGCCCGAAGACCGCGCCAAGCTGGACGGTCTTTACGAGTGCATCCTGTGCGCCTGCTGCTCGACGTCGTGCCCCTCCTACTGGTGGAACCAGGAAGAGTACCTCGGCCCGGCGGCCCTGCTTCAATCCTACCGCTGGATCTCCGACAGCCGCGACGACAAGACCCAGGAACGGCTCGACGACCTCGAGGACCCGTTCAAGCTCTATCGCTGCCACACGATCATGAACTGCGCCCAGGTCTGCCCCAAGGGCTTGAACCCGGCCAAGGCCATCGCCGAGACCAAGAAGCTGATGATTGCACCGGGCCGCCAGAAGCAGGCGGCCTGAGACGCAGGCCGTGGCGGAGGTCCTTCTCTTCTCCTACGGCACGCTTCAGGATCCAGCGGTCCAACAGGCCAATTTCGGGCGTCTCCTCACCGGGACGCCCGACCGCCTGACCGGCTACGTCGTGGGTGAGATCGAGATCACCGACCCGGAGGTCATCGCCGAGAGCGGCCTGACCCACCACCTGATCCTGCATCCCAGCGGCGACCCGGCCGATACCGTCGACGGCATGGTCTTCCGCATTACCGATGACGAGCTGGCCGCCGCCGACGTCTACGAGGCCGAGGACTACCGACGGATCCTTGCGCCCCTCGGCTCGGGTCTCGAGGCCTGGGTCTATATCGCCGCCTGACCCAACCGAGCCAGACGATCTTGCCCACGCCGAAACAAGCCCCTAATCCCGGTCCATGCCCAAGATCACCTACATCGAGTACGACGGACGCGACCATGTCGTGGAGGTCAAGTCCGGCCTCTCCGTCATGGAGGGCGCGATCCGCAACAGTGTGCCGGGCATTGACGCCGACTGCGGCGGCGCCTGCGCCTGCGCCACCTGTCACGTCTATGTCGACGAGGCCTGGCGCGAGGCGACCGGCAAGCCCAGCGCCATGGAGGAGTCCATGCTCGACTTCGCCGAGGAGGTGGAGCCCAACTCGCGCCTCTCGTGCCAGATCCGCGTCTCCGATGCGCTGGACGGCCTGATCGTCCGCCTGCCCGCCAACCAGCACTGACAATGGTCAATCCACGGCTGATCCAGGCCGTGGACGACCTGATCCGCCGTCACGAACGGCCCGGCCATGTGCCTCTGATCGCCATCGCGGGCGCGCAAGGATCGGGCAAGAGCACTCTAGCCGCCGAGGCCGCCCGCATCCTGTCCTGCGTGACCCTGTCCCTCGACGACGTCTATCTGACGAAGGTCAAACGCGCCGACCTCGCCGCCCGTCTCCATCCCCTCTTCGCCGTTCGCGGCCCGCCCGGCACGCACGACCTCGCGCTGCTGCAGCTCATCCTGACGCGTTTGCGCGCCGCCGCCCCCGGCGACCGCACGTCGATCCCCACCTTCGATAAGCTCGCCGACGACCGCCGCCCGGAAACGGAGTGGCCCATCTTCGAGGGCCGCCCCCGTGCCGTCCTGCTCGAAGGCTGGTGCCTCGGCGCGACGCCCCAGAACGACCCCGACCTGTCGGACCCCATCAATGACCTCGAGCGCGACCACGACCCAGACGGCCTCTGGCGCCGCGCGGTCAACGGTTCACTGGCCACAGACTACGCCGACCTGTTCGCGACCTTCGACGCCCTCCTGTTCCTCAAGGCTCCCGATTTCGACCACGTCCTAGACTGGCGCGCCCAGCAGGAGGCGAGCTTGACCGCCGCGCCCGTCTCAGAAATCCGCCGCACCGAACTGGCCCGCTTCGTTCAGCATTTCGAACGGATTACCCGCCATATGCTGGCGGGCGGCGTCGCGGCGGACGTCGTGGTCGAACTGGACGAGGGACGTGGCATAGGGCGCGTCCTGAACCTCGGCGGCGCCTGAACCTTCCGCCGCGCGTTGAGTATCGTGGCCTTGAACCAACCCATCGACCGTCGCCTTCAACCCCGCACCTCCGCGAACGCGCGCGCCGTCCTGGTCGCGCCCGGTATCGAGATGGCCTGCCTGATCCTCGACACCTCGTCCGGCGGCCTCAAGGTCCGCACCGACCGACAGCTCGCCCTGCCGCCCCAGGTCACCATTGTGGATATCGCCGCCGGCATCGCCACCGAAGCCGACGTCGCCTGGCGCAAGGGCGTGGAGGCCGGCCTCAAGCTCAAGGGCCAGTCGTCGCTGCGCGGCCTCGTTCCGTCCCGCCTCCTCCCCGCGCGCGAGGCGTGGGTGAGAGCCGGGGGGCGCTGAACGCCTACGGATTCAACGTCCGCTCCATGAAGGCGACGATCTTCGGCCAGGCGTCCTGACGCGCGGCGGCGTTGGTCTCGGGTGTTCCGCCGCTGCGTGTCGCGTCGCGGGGGCCGCCGTCACCGACCAGATCGTGACCGGCCTCGGGATAGATCAGGGTTTCCGTCTTCCGCCCGGCCGCCTCACGCGCCGCCGTGATGGCCGTTGCCGCGGCCGCCGCATCCCATTGGGCATCCAGACCGCCGGCAATCAGGATCAGCGACCCGGCATAGGCCTCGACCGGGATCCGCGCCGCGGCCTCCTTGTCGGGATGATCGACCCGACCGTTGGCGTGGATGGCGCGCAGATCCGCCGCCGGCCCGGCCATCAGCCCCTCGACGAAGCCGCGATAGGGCATGAAGGGCAAGGGCTGGCCGTCGAACGAGAAGGAGGACCGCGTCCCCTCGGCCTCGACCATCTCCAGCCCCCAGCCCTCCCACACCACGTCGGTCGGGGCATAGGCGACGACGCTGTTGATCCAGGGATAGCGGCTGGCCGCGATCAGGGCGAACTCCGCGCCCTTCGAGGCGCCGAACAGACCGAACCGTTCGACGTCCACGCCCGCCATCGGTCGCAGGGCCTCACGCAGTTCGGACAGCTGGTCCACGCGGATGTCGATGAAGCTGCCCGGCAGGTCCGAGAACATCGGCGGCGGTCCAAAGTCGCCCCAGTTCGGCGAATAGTAGGGCAGTCCCACGGCCGCATAGCCCAGCCGCGCCAGGATCGGCCCGAACCTGCGCCCCGCCTCGTCGTTGCCGTCCGCACCGTGCAGGATCACCACCACCGGCCGCGCCTCGTCGCCCGCCAGGCTCCAGACCTTCGCGTGGGGGAAGCCATCGATCGGTCGTTCGGTGATGTCCTGGGCCTGGACGGGCGAAACGGCCCAGACGGCGGCGACGGCGCAGAAGGCGAGGATCAGGCGGCGGATCATGTGAGCTCCGGAGCTGGGGCCTGCGGCGAGAACCGCCTTGCGCCCTTCAACCCAGAGAACATCGTCCGGCCTGGGCGGAGCAAGCCGAAACTTCGCCTCGCCTGCGATCTCGGCCCTAATCGATATCCTTCATCGTGCCCGCGTTGATCGCGATCCGTCCGATCAGTCCCTTCACGATCAGGTCCAGCGGCTGGCCCTCGCGATAGTCGGCGGCGGCGACGAAGTTCACCCGGTCCTCGGAGATCAGCGAATAGATCTTCTTCTGATCCTTCTCGGAGTTCCTGGGATCATAGACGGCGATCGAGAAGCCGCCCTTGGTGTGCATCATCTTCATGGTCGGCACGTCGGTGTCGCCGTCGCCCAGGAAGATCATCCGCTCGAACGGAATGGCCCGGTCCTCGTCGGCGGTGAACCGGTTGATCCGCTCGTGGTCCCAGTGGTTCAGCACCCCCTTGTTGATGCGGAACAGGTACTGGGTCTTGGTCGTGTAGTTGACCCCCACCGCCGGCCAGATGGCCGTCCCGTGTTCGTCATAGGCGAACTTCGATGCGAAGACGTGGTGAAAGGCGTCGCGGATCGGACAGCCGTCTATCATCTCCTCCAGCCCGGCCGAGATGATGTAGTGCTCGATCTCCAGCCCGTACTTCGCCCCGATGGCGTCGATCCGGTCAAACCAGCCCTTGCCGGTCAGGTCCGACTTCAGCCCGTCGAACAGCTTCACGTCCTGCCCGTGCTCAGCCAGCAGCTTTTTGGTGATCGTCTGCCCGTTCTGGCGCGACCGCAGCAGCATCAGCTGCATGTACATCAGGATGTTGTCGCCGTCGGACGACTTGGTCAGCCGGTCCGCCTCGCCCCAGAAGTCACCGATGTCCATGCCCACGGAGGGGATGAAGGTCACCTCCTGCATGTTCCCCCGCGCCAGGGTCCCGTCGAAATCATAGATGAGGGCGGTCTTGAGGAGTTTGTCGGCCATGGCGGAGGTCCGGTGGATCAAGGCAGTAGGCAGTAGGCAGTAGGCAGTAGGGGCGCAAGCCGAGACGACCGTGCGTCACTCGCCTCTTCTACTGCCTACTGCCTACTGCCTATTGCCTAACCAAGCGCCAGCTCCGGCGCAGCCGCATCGCTGTCCGCCTCCAGCGGCAGATGCAGGATGAAGGCCGCACCCTTGCCCGGCTCGGACTCCACCTCGGCCCAGCCGCCGTGCAGTTCGACCAGCGCCTTGACCAGCGCCAGCCCCACGCCTGGTCCGCCGCGCTCGCGCTTCACGAACCGGTCGAAGACGTGCGCCTGCAGGTGATAGGGGATGCCCCGGCCGGTGTCCTCGACCCGGATGCGCAGTTCCGACGCATTGGCCTCGGCGCGCAGATGCACCGCCCCGCCCTCCGAAACCGACCGCCCGGCATTGTCCAGCAGATGGTCGACGGCCTGGGCCAGACGACGCGCATCCGCCCGAATGGCCGGCAGGTTGGCGGCGGCCACGGCCTTCAGCTTGGCGCCCCGCCCCTCGATGCGCGGTCGGTGCTTCTCGACGGCGGTCGAGAACAGGTCGCGCACGCGCACGTCGCCCAGCGACAGCTCCATCTCGCCCGCGTCGATCTGGGCCATGTCGAGGACGTCGTCGATCGACCCGGTCAGCTGCGCCGCCGCGATGCGGATCGCCCCTGCATGCTGGCGGCTGCGCTCGGGCAGGTCGCCCATGGTCTCCAGCAGTTCGGAATAGCCGACGATGGTCGTCAGAGGCGTCCTCAGCTCGTAGCTGACCGAGCCGACGAACTCGCGCTTCAGCGCCTGGCTTTCCTTCAGCGCAGCCTCGCGCTGGGCCAAGGCCTGCTCCAGCTCGCGCCGCGCCGTGACGTCAGAAAACGCCACCAGGGTCGCCCCGTCGGGCAAGGGCCGGGTCTGCCACGACGCGGTCCGCCCGTCCGTCGTCCGCCCCTCGCCCGAGATCGGCACCCGGCTTTCGGGATCGGGATCGGCCACCCGCGCCTTCAGCCCCAGCCACAGGGCCGCGTCGGGCAGGGCCGCCTTGCACAGCTCGGCGATGGCGTCGAACTCCCCCGCCTCCTCCAACCGCTCGGCCGACAGGTTCCAGAACCGCTCGAAGGCCTCGTTATGCAGCCTCAGCCGACCGTCCGATCCGAACACGGCGACCGCGTCGTTCAGCTTGTCCAGCGTCGCCGTCTGCACCTGCAGCTGGGCGTTGAACCGGCTACGCAGGCTCAGCTCGCCCGTGATGTCCGAGAACAGCAACAGGATCCCGCCCAGCGGATGCGGTTGACGCACCAGCCTCAGCGTCCGCCCGTCCGGCAGGGACCAGCTGTCGTCGGCCGCCGCCTCCGTCGCCTCATAGAAGTCCAGCTCGGACTGTTTCCAGCCGGCGTAATCGATGACTTCGGGCAGCATCCGGCGCTGACGCAGCCGATCCAGCAGTTCGGCATGCGTCGGCCGCTCGTCCAGCCAGGCCGGATCCAGGTTGAACAGGGTCTGGAAGGCCGTGTTGTGGAAGGCCAACCTGCGCGACGGCCCGAAGATCGCCACCGCATCGGCCAGGTGGTTCAGGGTCTCGTCATGGGCCTCGACGTGACGGCGCAGGGTGTCGCGCGTCTCCTCCGCCTCGGTCATCTCGATGGCGAAGACCAGCACCGGCCCGCCCGCGCCGCCCGGACCGCCGGAAACCAGCGGTTCGGCCATGATCTTCCACGCCCGGCGCCGTCCGTCCCCGGCCGTCCAGCGGAAGCCTTCCTGATGCGTCCCCAGCCGTCCGGCCTCGGCGGCCAGTTGATCGGCGCCCCGGTCGAAGCTGGCGTGGGCCTCGCGCGCCGCCTCCACCGTCGGCTGGTTGACCTCCGCCAGCCAGGCGCGGTTGGCCCAGACCAGACGCCCCTCGTGATCCACCACCCAGGTCGGCGAGGGCGAGGCGTCGGCGATCAGCCCGGCCCCGAACCCATGTTCGCCCTCGTCGCCGCCCGCGCGACCGCCTTGCGTCGCAGCGTGAACCACGGGCGAAAGCCTCATCCAGGCCGTGCCGTTGACCGGCGCCCCCTCGAGCTTCCATCCCTCGCCGTCGTGCGCTTCGAAGGGGGTGCCTTCGTTCATCAGGGCATCGATCGCTTCGGAGTGTCGCGAATGCAAAGCCTCGGCCAGAGCCGAGCCGGGCGGTCCCTGGACGTCGTGGGCAAAGGCGACCCGCGCCGCCTCCAGCGCCTCGTCGCGCCCCAGCAGGATCGGCGCCTCACCGGGCGTCAGACCGATCCGCACATCGTCGAACGCGGCCATCGCGCCGTCATACTGCGCCCGGCCCAGGGCCCCGGCCGCGCGATCGCGCTCCATCAGGGTTTCGCGCAGGCTTAGGGACCGGCGCAAACGCCACGCCCACGCGCTGATCGACAGGGCCAGCCCCGCCGCTCCCGCCGCCGCCGCAAAGGCGATATCGGCCTCCGCCATACCCGTCCACCCGCTGATCGAATCGCGACCATAGCCGAAGTCGCGGCGAGGGCGAACGGGATGGCTAACATTGGGCAGTAGGCATCAGGGAACAGGCAACAGTATCCCAGGCGGAGTGCGACGCCATCTCGCTAGCCGCGACCTTCCCGACGCCCTATTGCCTGTTGCCTGATGCCTACTGCCTCTCTCGACACCTGGACCGACCAGCACGCCCCGTCCCTGGACGATTTCGCCCGGTTGGCGCGCCAGGCCTTCGACGCCCTGCCCGAGCCGTTCAAGTCGGCGGCCGGCGACGTCGTCATCCGCGTCGACGACTTCGCCGACGCCGAGACCCTGGCCTCGGTCGATCTGGAGGACCCGTTCGACCTGACCGGCCTCTATCACGGCTTCCACATCGGAGAGCGCGACGGCTTCGGCCCCGCTGCGGAGCCGTCGCGCGTCTTTCTCTACCGCCGCCCGATCCTCGACGAGTGGTGCGAGCGTGGCGACGTCGGCCTGGCCGAGATCATCGCCCACGTCCTGATCCACGAGATCGGCCACCACATGGGCCTCGACGACGACGACATCGACGGGATCGAAGCCGAGGACTGACCTCAGCCCGGCGCGCTCAGACGGCCCTTGAGGTCATCGATACGCTTGGACGCCTCCGACTTGGACAGGCCTTCTTCGAACGCCTCGGGCTGGCGGACCTCTTCCGACAGGGTCTTGAGGTAGGAGGCCTGGGCCCCGGTCATGGGGTCGTCGCCCGAGACCCAGTCGTCGGGATCCTTTTCCGTATTGGTCGGCGGGTTGGTGTCGAGCTTGGGATTGGCGTCGGACATGGCGAACTCCTGAGATTGAGTTGCCATAATGTTCCGCAACCGCGCCCGGTTCCCGGCCGTCACGACCGTTGCATAGCGGCCGCGCTGCATTGTCCCACCTCTTCTTCGGGCTTCGTGTTGCCGCTCAGAACCTTTCCAAGCGTTTTTAAAAGGCTGGCCGGCGTTACCGGCTTAGCGAGATGCGCGTCTGCGCCCGCTTCCAGACTCGCTGCGACATGCTCCGGCAGACTGTTGGCCGTCAGCATCACGACCGGTGTGCGATCGCGTTTCTGTGTGCGTTCAAGGCGGCGTATCGCCTGAGTGGCGGCGATGCCATCCATGACCGGCATCATCATATCCATGAGCACCGCATCGAACCGTTCGTGCAGGAACATCTCGACAGCCTGATGTCCATCTTCGGCGCACGCCACTTCCGAGCCGATGGACTGCAGAAGCAGTTCTGCGACGCGTCGATTGGTCGGGTTGTCGTCCACCACGAGAACGCGCGTGATGTCCACATCGGTCTGATCAGAGGGAGAGGTTTCGCTCACCCCGGCAATGGATTGCAGGGGCAGGGTGAACCAGAACGTGGCGCCTTGGCCTGGCTGGCCACGGCATTCGAGATCGCCGCCCATCGCCGCGACGAGTTCTCGTGAGATCGCCAGCCCAAGGCCGGTCCCTCCGAACTTGCGTGTGATCGACCCGTCCGCCTGCCGGAACCGTTCGAAGATGACGGCCTGCTGCTCCTCGCTGAACCCGATTCCGGTATCGGAGACCTCGAAGTGGAATCCGGATGCGGTGCTGGCCAGGCGGATGGTCACCGAACCCGCTTCAGTGAACTTCACGGCGTTGGAGACGAGGTTCGTAAGCACCTGCTTCAGCCGCAGAGGATCGGCTAGCACTCTCACGCCATCATCGATCTGGATATCGGACACCAGCGAAAGGCCCTTCTCCTGGGCCTGCAGCGTCAGGAGGCTCCTGACGTCCTCGACGGTCTCCGCGAGCATGAGCGGCGTTTCGGACAGGCTGAACTCGCCGGACTCGACCCGGGCGAGATCCAGAATGTCTCCAACCAGCCGTCTGAGTTGGTCCGACGACGACTGGATGATCGAGGTCATTTCCCTCTGACCCTCCGACAGTTCGGACATCGCCAGCAACTCGGTGACCGCTATGACGCCATTCAGCGGCGTGCGGAGCTCGTGGCTCATATTCGAAAGGAAGGTCGATTTCGCGAGCGTTGCAGCCTCGGCTTCGATTTTTGCCGCCAGCAATTCCGCCGCCTGTTGTTTGCGTTCCGAGATGTCGCGGATGTTTGCGTGTATGTGGCGAACGCCGTTGATATGGGCGACCGACATCCAGAGTTCTATGTCGAGCTGGCTCCCATCCTTCCTTTGCGCGGTCAGTTCTATCCGACGCTCCAGACGCGCGGCGCCGCTCCGGCGCCAGTGCTCGATGCCGCGATCGTGCGCCGCAATCTGATCCGGCGGCACGATGATATTGACGTTTCGGCCAATGGCTTCCGCCGCCGTGAAACCCAGCAGGCGTTCGGCCCCTTCGGACCACTGGGTGATGATCCCCTTCTCGTCGCAATCGACCAGGGCGTCTGCGGAGGCGAGGAGAGACCGCTGGAGCGATCGGGCGCGGTGCCTGGTCGCAAGGTCGTCTCCGACGATGTTGGCCAAGCGAACGAGATGGGCGGCCAGCACCGGATCGAAAGGTCGAGGATCGCTATCCAGCGCGCAGACCGAGCCCACCGCGTAGCCGTTCACGACAATCGGCGCACCGGCATAGAACCGGATATGGGGTTCGCCCACCACATAGGGGTTGTCGGCGAAGCGAAAGTCTAGCGCAGCGTCCCCGATCCAAAGGGGCGTGCCGGGGCTGGCGACGACGTGGGTGCAAAACGATGTCCAGCGACACTGGTTAGTATCCCGGAGGTTGGCGACCCCCGCAAACCAGTTGCGCTCAGCGGCGACCAGCGAAATCAGGCCCGTTGCGGCGCCGGAAAGATCACGGACGAGGGCCGCGACTTCATCGTGCAAGGCCGCTCTCGGCTCATCGACCAGCCCGAAAGACAGGACCATTTCGACGCGACGATTTTCCTCAAATTCGTCCGGAATCGTAATCACTGATCTTCACCTTACATCCATCCAACAGATGTCTGCCCAGTGTTAATAAATCTACCATAAGCAGTATTGCGTATAGGTTAGGGCCACCGAGGTCACAGCATCGGAAGTCGGCCCCTTTCCGGGTCATCTTGGCGAAAGTCGTCAGCAAACTCCGATGTACGGACCGTCTCCCAGCCGCCTTGCCAGGACGTACAGCGCGGGCCCTCGGCTCATCCGTCGAGACAGGTCGAGAGGGGATTAACCCATGAAAAAGGGGCGGCGATCGCTCGCCGCCCCCCTTCGTTTCGCGACGATCCGCCTTATTGAGCGGCCGGACGAACCTCCAGCGGAAGACCCAGGGTCTCCAGTTGCGGACGGACCACCGAGGCGTCGCCGACCACGACCCAGACGAACTGGTCGGGCTTGATGACCTCACGGGCGGCTTCGTCCATCTGGGTCGCCGTCAGCGCGCGGGTGCGGCTGGCGAGCGTCGCCTGATAGTCGTCGGGACGGCCGTACAGGGCGTTGGAACGCAGGGCCCCCAGGATCGCGCCCGAGGTCTCGAAACCTCCGGCCAGCGAGCGGGTGTTGCCGTTGATCGTCCGCTCCAGTTCCTGTGGCGTGACGCCGTCGGCTTCCAGGAAGCGGTCGTACTGGGCGATCAGGGCGGCGACGGATTCACCCGTGCGGTTCGCCTGCACCGGGGCGTTGACGATATAGGGCACGCGGTGCTCCAAGGCGTTGACGCTGCCGCGCACGCCGTAGGACCAGCCCTTGGTCTCGCGCAGGTCCGAGTTGATCCGCGACAGGAAGTCCGAGCCCAGGGTCACGTTGGCCGCATTGAGCGCCAGCAGATCGTCGGTGCCCGAAACGGGCAGGACGGCGCCGCCGTAGATCAGCGATTGCGGCGACTGCGGACGGTCGATCAGGACGATGCGGCTGGTCGTGGCCGGGATGGCGGCCGCGAAGTTCTTGGTCCCCTTCGCCGTGGACGGCGCGCGCCAGTCGCCGAAGGCGGCTTCGAGCTGCGGCGTCACCTGCGACAGCGGCAGGTCCGAGACGATGAAGATGGTTGCATTGTCCGGGCGGACCCAGGCGTCATGCTCCTGCACCAGGTCGGCGCGGGTCAGGGCCGTGATCGTGGGGACGTCGCCCGAACCGGTAAAGGACCGGCCATAGGGGCTGCCTTCGCCATACATTAGCGGCGGCAGGGCGCGCGCGGCGATGGCGGCCGGCTGGGTCGCTTCGCTGGCCAGGGCCGAGAGACGCGCGGCGCGGATCCGCTCGATCTCCGACGGAGCGAAGGCGGGGTTGCGCACCACGTCCGACAGCAGGATCAGCGACGGCGTCAGGTTGGCGGTCACCGCCGACAGGTCCGCCGTGGTGCGGTCCATCGAGGCGCTGACGCTGACCGAGGCGCCGAGGCGTTCTTCTTCCTGGGCCAGCTGGTTGGCGTCGCGGGTCGTGGTGCCCTCGTCCAGTAGGTCCAGCATCATGGCGTGGGCGCCGAGACGGTTGGCCTGATCGGCGGCATAGCCGGCGTCGAACTCCACGGCGACGCGGGTCACCGGGACGGTGTCGACCTGGGCGTAGACGACCTTGATGCCGTTCGACAGCGTCGCGCGCTCGACGGCCGGGAACTCCAGATCCGGCACCTGGCCGATCTCGGGCATGGGCGGACGGGCGACGCGCTGGATCTCGGCGGCGGGGACCGGGGTCGCGCCCGCCGGGGCGGCGGCGGCCTCGACATAGGCTTCGCGCTCGCCCGGAGCGACGGTCAGGTCATAGACCGGACGCGTCAGCCAGCGCTGCATGACGTCGCGGACCTGGGCCGGGGTGACCGAGGCGTAGGCCGCCAGCTCCTTCTTGTAGTGGTCCGGATCGCCGGCATAGAGCTGGCCCTCGGCCAGGACGTTGGCCTTGCCGTTGACCTGCTCCAGGCTCTGGATGCGCTGGGAAACGTACTGGGTCGCGACGCGGGCGACCTCTTCCTCGGTCGGGCCGTTGGCGATGAAGTCGGCGACGATGGCGTCCAGACGGGCGCCCACCTCGGCCGCGTCGACGCCCGGCTTCACGTTCACCGAGATGTCGAAGAAGCCCAGCCGGTGGAAGTCCTGCATCGAGGACGACACCTGCACCGCCGTCTGCTCGTCGCGCACCAGGATGTTGTCCAGGCGTGAGGAGGCGAGGCCCCCCAGCACCGAGGCGGCGACCGACAGCGGCACCGCGTCGTCGCTCAGCAGTCCTGGCACGGCCCAGCTGCGCGACAGGCGGGTGGTGGCGACGCGGTCATGCATGACCTGGACGACCGGCGCGGCCAGCGTCGGCACATCGGCCTCGGCCGGGGTGTTCACCGGGCCGCGCGGGATGGCGCCGAAATATTTCTCCATCAGCGGACGGGCGGTCGCCTCGTCGATATCGCCCGACAGGACGACGACGGCGTTGTTCGGGCCGTAGTTCTCGCGGAACCAGTTGCGCACGGTCTCCAGGCTCGCCGCATCCAGATCGGCCATCGAGCCGATGGTCGAGTGGCGATAGGGGTGACCTTCGGGGAAGAGGGCCTCGAGGCGGGCGTACTGGACCAGGCCATAGGGCTGGTTGTCGCCCTGGCGCTTCTCGTTCTGGACCACGCCGCGCTGCAGATCGAGCACGTCCTGGCCGACCTCGCCGAGCAGGTATCCCATGCGGTCGCTCTCAAGGAACAGGGCCTGTTCGAGCGCCGGGGTCGGGACGGTCTGGAAATAGTTGGTGCGGTCGAACCAGGTCGTGCCGTTCAGGTTCGACGGGCCCAGGTTGCGCATCCGGCCCAGGTACGACCCCGGCGCATTCTCCGACCCGCCGAACATCAGGTGTTCGAACAGGTGGGCAAAGCCGGTCGAGCCGGCCGGCTCGTCCTTGGAGCCGACATTGTACCAGACCGACACCGCCACCACGGGCGCCTTGCGGTCCTCGTGCACGATGACCGTCAGGCCGTTGTCGAGCGTGAACCGCGTCCACGGGATGTTCACCTCGGACACCAGTTCGGCGACCGGAGCGGCCTGCAGCTCGGCGGCCTGGGGCGAGGTGGCGGCGGTGGAGGCGACGGAGGTCTGGGCCAGAACGGCGACGGGAGACATGGCGACCAGAAGGGCCGCGAGCGAGACGGAGCGAAGACGCATGTAAGAAACAGTCCTTTTCCTGAAGCTGCGGACATTAACGAGCGCACGCCGGTCTGCAATCGCCGTCACCGAAACATGGACAAAGAGTCACAAACCGCTCAGATCACCCGCGCCCTCGCCATCACGGTCCCGCCCCCGTCGATCAGCAGGTCCGTCACCGCCCAGACCAGCGCATCCGCGCGATCAGGACTCTGGCCGGACGACGACCCGCCCGCCTCCCCCATCCCCAGCAGATCCTCCTCCAGCAGCGTCAGCTCCCCGACATGCCCGACGCGTCCCTGTTCATACAGTGCCGCCACCGGCTCGGCCCGGGCGCGCTTGCCGACGCGCGCGTGCACCCGCCGCACGACCTGGGTCACCCCGGCCCCCTTCAGCACCGCCTCGACCATGTCCCCGCCCTGGTTGCCCTCGGCCACCACCCGCACCGGACAGCCCAGCGCCGCCTCCCAGTC
This sequence comes from Brevundimonas sp. FV1ye28, assembly GCF_058681135.1. Taxonomy (NCBI): domain Bacteria; kingdom Pseudomonadati; phylum Pseudomonadota; class Alphaproteobacteria; order Caulobacterales; family Caulobacteraceae; genus Brevundimonas; species Brevundimonas sp. FV1ye28. The sequence continues at coordinate 2,489,424 of NZ_CM178731.1, forward strand.
CTTCGCCGTCCGCGCCACCCGCGCCGCCCACCCCGCCGGCGACAGCCCTCTGACCGACCGATCGTCCAGCACCCAGGCCGTCCCCGCCGCACGTGCCACCACCACGATGCCGCAGGCGTCTCCGCCCTCGCCCGACAGGGTCCCGACCGGCGGATCCACCGCCACCACCGCCCGCTCGTAGCCGTCCCTCACGCCCCCCAGCGCCCAGCTCCGCCCCAGTATCCGCGCCCGCGCCATCTCGACCGAGGTGAACAGCGCCCCCTCGGCCTCCAGCACCACCCCGTCCAGCTCCTGCGCCGCCCGCCGCGTCCCGCCGTACAGATCCTGCATCGCCTCCAGAAACCCCTCCGCCAGGTTCTCCGCATTGGCCCCCGTCGCCGCATGCGTCCGCACGCAGCCCTCCTCCGCCAACACCCGCCGCAACACCGGCAAGGGCTTCGGCGTTGTCGTCAGCATCAATCGAGGCGGAGTCTCCTCCCCCCTCGTGGGGGAGGTGGCGCGGCCCTCTTCCGGACCGTGACGGAGGGGGCCCTCCGCGCTCAAGCAGCGAGGCTGAGCCTGTCCTCCGGCCGATCGAAGATCGGACCGGGGGGCGAGCCGAGCGGTAGCGCCCTTCAAAGAAGTCGCACTCAATCTCAACCCAAGCCGCAACATCACCAGCACCTCGTCGGGATTTTCCCACGCACAGAACTCATCCCCCCAGGCGGCATGGAACTGCGGCCCCCTCAGCCGTTCGGGCTCGGCCGCCGACAGCATCACCCCGACCGCCCCGCCCGGAAACACCACCCGCCGGAGCGAGCTCTCCAGCCGGGGCGGCGCCCGATACGGCAGGTTCATCAGCCCCGACGGCCCCTCGACCATGACCGCGCGCACATCGTGCATCGTCGCCCCCACCAAGGCGATCCGTCCCCCGGCGCCCAGCCTCGCCGCGACCTCACTGACCCACTCCGCCCCCGCCCGCGTCTTCCCCGCCCCCCGTCCCCCCAGAAACACCCATGTGCGCCAATCGCCGGCGGGCGGCCGCTGACCCCAATGTGCGTGAAGCTTCCATGCGAGCGACGACCGCCCGTGCTGCGTCGCCGCCTGTTCGAGCAGGGCCGTGACCGTCTCCTCCCCATCGCCAGATGGGGAGGGGGACCGCGAAGCGGTGGAGGGGTTCTGGACCTCAGACCCCGACGTCACGCGCTTCCCCCAGCTTCTCCAGGATCGCCGCCAGCGCCGCCGCATCCTGCGCCGACGGCCCCCCGACGCCGATCCCTTCACCGTCTTCCCCCTCCAGCATCCGCGCCAGCTTCAGGAACTCCTGCGCCGTCTTCGGCTCCCCCTTCGCCATCGCCGCCACCGCCTGCGCCTGGGCCGCCAGCACAGCCCGCCCCAGATCGACCTCTCCCAGCTCCCCTTCGCCCGCCTCCCGGATCGCCGCCTTCACCGCCGCCCGTCGCGTCGCAGCCTGATCTGAGGCCTCCCGCACCGCCGCCCGCGTCTCCTCCGCCAGCTGTTCTTCGTCCTGCACCTCGTCCCACGCCGCATCGGCCTTCAGGGCGATGTCCTTCTTGCGCCAGCCCCCGGCCTTGGCCCGCGCATGGATGGTCCGCAGCGCCGGCCCGTATTTGACCGACAGCCATTCCGCCGTCGCCCCGGCCGAGAACTCGATCTCGATCCGTTTCCAGACCCGTTCCCCGGCCACGAAATACCCGGTCCGATGTCGCCTCTGCCCCTCCGGCCCCGGATCCTCGCTCCGAAGAGAAGTGACCACTGAGCGCCTCAGGCGCCCGCTCGTCTGTGATGTGTTTTCCATCCCCATATTATCAGGGACCCGCACCCTTGGGCCCGTTCGCGCCCCTCATTTTCCCGCAAGCCCTTGAAAAGGCGAAGGTCGAGATGCGGCGATTGCGCTAACAGCCGCCGGACGTTTGACAATTTGGCGGTGTCAGCGGTTCACGGCCTGAGACGATTGCAGTCGTCGGTTTCCAGGTCGAGGCAAGCGTCATACCGCAATGACCGCAGGGCGCCGTTCGAACGCAGCCCTGTGCCCCCGATCTGGACGCGGCCCTCGCTTCCACGTATTTTTCCCGCCTCAGCCCGGCGGGCAAGTCTCGTCGGATAAGGGGTCGCAGCCGGAGACGGCGGCGGCCCCTTTCTCGTCGAGGGGGCCGGGCCGGACCGACCCTCGCGTTCGAACGGATCCCCGCCCGGCTGTGCGCTATTGCAACTCTGCTGGTCTGATGGGCGCGAAGCTTCCGCAGGCTATATCGATAGCAACAACACGCAGCGCCCGATCCTGCTTATCGCCATCTACAGATATTGAAAGCGATTGCAGAACCTTAGCGCTCGCCCGGTCCGGCATCGCCTTGACGATGGCCGCCAGCAGCAACCTCTCGGGTGTCATCTGTGGTCCGAGATAGGGCTCCCTAAGCCAGCAGACATTTTCTGGAAGAGGCGAGCGTGGGCGAATGCGGCCCTGATGCCGAGGCCGCCTTCCCTTTGGAAATCGAATAACAGTCATCCCTGTGCTCCTCTGGTCGGGCAACCGGGCATAGAAGCTGGGCGACGCCGCCCCAGGTTTGCCCGATCCCGTTTGCAATCGCTGTCGTCAGATCGATCCCCTGAATGCTCTCTGCTATGCGACCCCTGTGAAGCCGCTCGACGCTCGTACCTCTGCCGCGATGTCACGCGTCCCTCAAAAGGCCACTTCGGCTGAAGAACGTGTGGCTCAAGCTCTCCGGACGTTGGGCGTGAGCTACAGGCGGAACGTACGCTCGCTTCCTGGCACGCCGGACTTTTCCAACCGGTCCAAGGGCTGGGCGATTCAGGTGCACGGGTGCTTCTGGCATCGGCACGACTGCAAGCGCACGACCCTTCCCCTTCACAATAGAGAGCTCTGGCTTGAAAAATTCGCGCGAAATCAGGCGCGGGACGAACGTTGCGAAGCGGCATTGATCGCTCTCGGTTTGAAGGTCGTCACCATCTGGGAATGTCAAACCAAGGATCCTGAAGCTCTCGCCGACCTGGTCCGAAGGAATCTAGGATAGCGGCTGTTTTTCTTCACAACCTTAAGTAGGTTTTGGGTTGACAGGCAACTCAATGTTCGCTTTTTGTTTCTGGCGATTCGGCTGGAGGTGACCCATGACGCTACGTCTCATAGACCTCTTCAGCGGGGCCGGCGGCATGAGCCTCGGCTTCTCCGATCCGCGTTTCTGTGGTGGCTTCGAAACCGTTCTAGCGATCGACAACGACGCGGCTGCGGTGAAGACGCACGAACTCAATTTCCCGGGTCGTTCCGTCCGGGCCAACATCGAGGAATGGTTGCTGACCGAAGAGGTCCCTCAGGCCGATGTGGTCATCGGTGGACCGCCTTGTCAGGGATTCAGCCTGCTCAACAAGAAGCGCGACGGCGACGCGCGTCGCGCGCTTTGGGAGCCTTTCATCGAGATCGCCGAGCGCTCAGGCGCGCGCGTCTTCGTCATGGAGAACGTGGCTGAACTCTACCGCTCACCCGAGCGCGAGCTGATCGAGAAGAAGGCGCGTCAACATGGGTTCGTCACCCAAGCGGCGATCGTCAACGCGGCCGACTATGGCGCGCCTCAGACCCGAAAGCGGACGATCATTCTCGGCTGGCGCGCAGCGTTCAATCTGCCGTCGTTCCCGCCGTTAGCCTCGCACGCGGATCCTAAGCTGAAGTCGAACTTGCCGCGTTGGCGCACGGTTCGGGACGTCATCGCGGATCTGCCGTTCGAGACTATCGGCACGGAAATCGGGTCGAGGCCTAAGCTCGATCTCCATTTCGGGCGGACGCCGACAGACAAGAGCATGGAGCGCTATCGCGCCGTTCCGCCTGGTGGAAATCGATTCGATCTCTTGGCCAACCGTCCCGACATCACCCCCGACTGCTGGGTCCGGAAAACCAGCGGCGGTACCGATCTATTCGGCCGTCTGTGGTGGGATCGGCCGTCAGTCACGATTCGCACGGAGTTTTATAAACCTGAGAAGGGCCGGTACCTCCATCCAGAGGCGCACCGCCCGATCAGCCATCGTGAAGCCGCGCGCCTGATGGGCTTTCCGGACGACTTCAAATTCTACGGGACGAAGATTGAGGTCGCCAGGCAGATTGGAAATGCGGTTCCACCGCATTTGGCAGGAGCGCTTGGAGCTGTCGTCCGATCGATTCTTGAGCCGAGGGCGATTGCTGCCTAGCGGCTAGTAAGGAAATCCTCATTAGGAAGTCCGCAACTTCGTCAAATGCGAAAGTTGCCGCCATCATCGGTTGTCCTTGGACACGAAGATTTCGAACGGCTCGAAATCATCGAGAACGAGATACGGACTTGTGTCGTTGACAGACCTGAGCAGGTCTTTACCGATCTAATCGTCGAAGCGGTTGAGTTCGTGCTCGATCCTGTCCGTACGGGACGAACTGAAATTCGAGAGCTCGACAATGTGGAAAAAACCTTCATCGGCTTGAAGGTCGAGCATTTCCTTCGTGATCTCTTCGACGCCCCAAAAGGTCTACGAGACTTGGTCCTCGCGGGACAAGACGTCGATGTCAAAACGACGGTGAGCAAATCATGGAGTTGGATGATTCCACCGGAGACGTTCCGCGAGGAGGAGCCCGTCTTGTTGGTTGCCGCTGACGAAACCGCACGTAAGGCTTGGATTGGCTTGCTCGTCGCTCGCCAAGCCTATCTGGGTGCTCCTAATCGGGACGGGAAAAAGAGCGTTCTTTCGTCGTCGTACAAACACATCCGATGGATTGCCACCGGCGTAGATTGGCCTCCCAATCGCTGGGAGCACATCGACATCGCCAGATTCCGCGAATTGCGCTCAATAAAAGGGGGCGCCGTACGAGCCGCAAAATTCTTTGAGGAAAATCTGCGACGCATAATCGACAGACGGGTGCTGCTGGCACTGCTGTTCGACCAGAAAGATCCGATGAAGCGGCTACGAGAAAATGGAGGTGCGCCCGACATCCTGATGCCGAAAGGCATCAAGCTCCTGTCGGGTACCTTCAACGCTCCGGTTCTCGCAACGCTCGGCTTCGTCGTCTCATCGGAAGAATTCGTAGCGATCCTCCCGGCTACCGACGCTGAGTTGGAACTGCTCAACACTGCGGCAGCAGAGGGCGAATAGCACCGCTCCGGAATTAGATTTCCGACTGACAAAACAAAAGGGCGGGCCCGTTTCCGGACCCGCCCTCTTCGTTTCAGCCAGTGACTGAGCTCTGGACCCCGGCCTGCGCCGGGGCGTCCGGGCGGCGCGAGCGCCGCCCTTCTGCTTAGAAGTCCATGTCGCCCATGCCGCCCATGCCGCCGCCCATGCCGCCGCCGGCGCCGCCGCCGGAGGACTTCTTCGGAGCGTCGGCCACGGCCGCTTCGGTGGTGATCAGGATCGAGGCCACCGAGGCGGCGTCGGTCAGGGCGGTGCGGACCACCTTGGCCGGGTCGATCACGCCCATGGCGACCAGGTCGCCGTACTCTTCGGTCTGGGCGTTGAAGCCGTAGGTGGCGGAGCTGTTTTCCAGCACCTTGCCCACGACGATCGAGCCTTCGACGCCGGCGTTTTCCACGATCTGGCGGATCGGGGCCTGGATGGCGCGACGGATGATGGCGATGCCGGCGGTCTGGTCGGCGTTGTCGCCGGTCAGGCCTTCAAGCGCCTTGGTCGCCTTCAGCAGGGCGATGCCGCCGCCGGGGACGATGCCTTCTTCGACCGCTGCACGCGTGGCGTTCAGGGCGTCGTCGACGCGGTCCTTCTTTTCCTTCACTTCGACTTCGGTCGAGCCGCCGACGCGGATGACCGCGACGCCGCCGGCCAGCTTGGCCAGACGTTCCTGCAGCTTTTCCTTGTCGTAGTCCGAGGAGGTGTCCTCGATCTGCTTCTTGATCTGGCCGATGCGGGCCTCGATCTCATCCTTGCCGCCGACGCCGTCCACGATGGTGGTGTCGTCCTTGGTGATGGTGACCTTCTTGGCCTTGCCGAGCATGTCCAGGGTGACGTTCTCGAGCTTGATGCCCAGGTCTTCGGAGATGACCTGGCCGCCGGTCAGGACGGCGATGTCCTCCAGCATGGCCTTGCGGCGGTCGCCGAAGCCCGGAGCCTTGACGGCGGCGACGCGCAGGCCGCCGCGCAGCTTGTTGACGACGAGCGTGGCCAGGGCCTCGCCCTCGATGTCCTCGGCGATGATCAGCAGCGGACGACCCGACTGGACCACGGCTTCCAGGATCGGCAGCATGGCCTGCAGCGACGACAGCTTCTTCTCGAACAGCAGGATCAGGGGCTCTTCAAGCTGAACCTCCATCTTGTCGGCGTTGGTGATGAAGTAGGGGCTCAAGTAACCGCGATCGAACTGCATACCCTCGACAACATCGAGTTCAGTCTCCGCAGTTTTCGCTTCTTCGACGGTAATGACTCCTTCATTACCGACCTTCTCCATTGCTTTGGCGATCATCTCACCAACTTCGGAATCACCGTTGGCGGAGATGGTGCCGACTTGTGCGATCTCGGAGTTGTTCTCGACCTTCTTGGCCGAGGCCTTGATGTCGGCGAGAACGGCCGTGACGGCCTTGTCGATGCCGCGCTTCAAGTCCATCGGGTTCATGCCGGCGGCGACGGCCTTGAGGCCTTCCTGCACGATCGATTGCGCCAGGACGGTCGCGGTGGTGGTGCCGTCACCCGCCTTGTCGTTCGTCTTCGACGCGACTTCGCGGATCATCTGGGCGCCCATGTTCTCGAAGGCGTCTTCCAGCTCGATCTCTTTGGCGACCGAGACGCCGTCCTTGGTCGAGCGCGGAGCGCCGAAGGACTTCTGGATCACGACATTGCGGCCCTTGGGGCCCAGGGTCACCTTGACGGCGTTGGCGAGGACGTTGACGCCGCGCAGCATCTTGTCGCGCGCATCGGTGTTGAACTGTACGATCTTGGCAGCCATTGAGGCAGCTCCTATCTGTATTTAACGGGTGGAATAGAGACGTTCGAACGGGTGCTTAAGAAAGCACGCCCAGGACGTCCGACTCTTTCATGATGATCAGGTCTTCGCCTTCCAGCTTGACCTCGGTGCCCGACCATTTGCCGAACAGGATGCGGTCGCCGGCCTTCAGTTCCAGGGCGTTGACCTTGCCGGTCTCGTCACGCAGGCCGGGCCCAACCGAGACGACTTCGCCTTCCTGAGGCTTTTCCTTGGCGGTGTCGGGGATGATGATCCCGCCCTTGGTCTTGGATTCTTCTTCCACGCGCTTGACCAGCACGCGGTCGCCGAGAGGACGAAACGCCATCTGTGTATTCTCCGATGAGACTTCTAAGGTTTCCTCGTAGCCCCTCGGGGTCGGCTTTTGGCAGCCGAGCCACGCGAGTGCTAACGCGAAGCGCAAGTAGGGATGCGGCCTCGCATCGTCAAGCGCCGCGGTGCGGATGAACGCCGGATGAACGGGATTTCCCCTCATCCGTTCAGGTTCACAAGCGCAGCAATAGATTTCGTCAGTCGTTGTTCGCCCGGTGTTCGGGACAGGCTGCGACGACCGCCTAGGAGGGGCAGACCAATGAAGAGGGTCCAAGTGATCGCCGCCGGGGCCGCCGCCCTGATCCTGACAGCCGTCGCCCTGCCGGCCTCGGCCCAGCAGTACGGACGCGGCCACGATCGGTACGACCGCAACGATGACGGCGATGTGGTCGCCGGCCTTGTCGTCGGGGCGGTCGTCGGCGGGATCGCGGGCGCCGTGATCGGCGACGGGAACGACCGCTATGTCGCGGGCGGCGCCCTGGCCGGGGCAGCTCTGGGCGCTGCGGCGGCGAGTGACGACGACCGGCGGGGCTATCGGTCTTACGGCGGAGGCAGCTACGGCTACGCCTATGCGCCGTCCTATTCCTACAGCGGCTACGGCGGCGGTTATCGCTCGGACTGCGACTACTGGCGTGACGGACGCTGCTGGCGCAACCGGGGCCACTGGGAGCGCGAGCACGGCATCAACAGCCGCGACCCGCGCTGGGAGCAGCGTCGAGATTATCGCGATAACCAGCGGGACAACCGCCGCGACTGGCGTTCGGACCGGCGGGAAGATCGCCGGGACGACCGGCGCGACGACCGGCGCTGGCGCAACTATTGATCGGGGCGGGGCCTTCGGGCCCCGTTTCTACATCAGCCGGGTCAGGAGCGACGCTGTCGAGGGATCGAGCCCTTCGGACGGCCCGCCCGCCGAGACATCCTTCAGGATCGCCTTGGCCAAGACCTTGCCCAGCTCCACCCCCCACTGGTCGAAGGAGTTGATGTCCCAGATCACCCCCTCGACGAAGGTCTTGTGCTCATAGAGTGCCAACAGGGCACCCAGGGTCTCGGGCGTCAGCCGCTCCATGACGATGGCCGTCGAGGGCCGGTTGCCGGGGAAGGTCTTGTGGCTCGCCAGCCGGTCGGCCTCGGACGCATCGGTGCCGGAGGCCAGCAGTTCGGCGCGCGCCTCCTCGGTCGTCTTGCCCAGCATCAAGGCCTGACCCTGGGCCAGGGCATTGGACCACAGCGGGCTCTCGGGCACGTCCTCGTGCGTCTTCGCCACGATGACGAACTCCGCCGGAACCACCTGCGGGCCTTGGTGGATCTGCTGGAAGAAGGCGTGCTGGCCGTTGGTGCCGGGCTCGCCGAACACAACGGGGCAGGTCTGACGCGTCACGGGCGAGCCGTCGCGATGCACCCGCTTGCCGTTAGATTCCATCTCCAGCTGCTGCAGGAAGGAGGGCAGGCGGCGCAGGGCGTGGGCGTAGGGGGCGACCGTTCGCGCCGGGCGGTTCAGGGCGTCGACGTTCCACACCTGGGCCAGGGCCATCAGGACGGGCGCGTTCTTCTCCAGCGGCGCAGCGACGAAATGGTCATCCATGGCGGCCGCGCCGGCCAGCAGCCCCTCGAACACATCGGGACCGAGTGCGATCACGCAGGACAGGCTGACCGCCGACCAAAGGGAGTAGCGGCCGCCGACCCAGTCCCGGAAGGCGAAGGTCCGCGCGCAGCCGAAAGCCTTCGCCTTGTCCGGCGCGGCCGTGACCCCGATGAAGTGCCTGTCACGGCCGGCTTCAGGCAGGCCTGCCGCCAGCCAGGCCCTGGCCGCCTCGGCGTTGGCCAGGGTTTCCTGCGTCGTGAAGGTCTTGGACACGACGACCACCAGGGTGGTCTCGGGATCGAGGCCGGTCAGGGCCTCGGCCATGTCCCGCGGGTCGATATTGGCGACGAAACGCAGGTCGATCTGCGGGTCGAGCGGCTTCAGGGCGTCCCGGACGACGCGAGGGCCAAGGTCCGATCCGCCGATGCCGACGTGGACGATGGCCCTGAACGGCTTGCCCGTCGCGCCCGTCTCGGCGCCCGAACGGACTGCGGTCGCGTAGGCGGCCATGTCGGCGCGAACGGCGTCGACCTCAGCCGAGACCGCGTCGCCAAGCGCGTGGAAGTCCGCACCCTTGGCTGCGCGCAGTGCGGGGTGAAGGACGGCACGGCCCTCGGTGGAGTTGATCGCCTCCCCGCCGAACAGACGCGCACGGGCCGCCTCGACCCCGGCGGACCGGGCGAGATCCAGACAGGCCTCGAAACCGTCCTGGGTCCAGCTCTGCTTCGAGAGATCGAGATAGAGGCCCGCAGCCTCCACGCTCATGCGCGACAGACGGTCAGGATCGGCCGCGAACTGATCGACGATACGGGCGTCGACGTCTCGTGCGGCGGCGGCGTCGAAGGCGGTCCAGTCGGTCATGCGAAATATCCCCTTAAGCAAGGTCTCGTTTACGGGTGGGGCGTAGACCGGTTCAATCGCCGTTTCGCGAAAAGGTCGTTTACCATGTCCTGTGGCATCGCCATCGCCGCCGCCCTCCTGCTCACGGACCCGAACGTGGCCTTGGCCGCCGCCGAGCCGGCCGGCGTCGCCGGCGCACCGATCTCCATCGCCGCCGAGCCCCTGTTCGCCGAAATCGTCAGCCGCGCTGGCGCGCTCAAGACCGTCGTCGACGGCTGGAACGGTGTGCTGCCGGGCGACTTCGCCGCCTTCCGCACCCGCGCCGAGGCGCTCGCCGCCCTCGACATGCAGGCCCACCTGATCCTCAAGGAGCGTGGAACCGACGGCGATCTGAAATGCATCCTGCGCGGCATTTCCGAAGACATCCCCGTCAAGCTCACGGCCGTGGAGACGGCGCCCGACGCCGCCACCCGCGCGACCGCCCTGTCGGAACTGTCCTATCTTCTGAACGACAATGTCGAAGTGATCACCACACCACCCCAGCACGATGCCCAGTCGGGCGTGGCGACAGACTGACGATTCCACTTCCGTCGCGCCGCCGGGAAGCAGCCCAGAAAAAATTCCTACCGACCCCTTGTGGTGAGCTGCGCGCTTCCCACATCAGGCACCGGGTCTTTGACAACCGGATTTCAGGACGGCGCCCAGCCGGTGGCATGACGGAATCGTCGATGCGCCAAGCCATTGTTTCGTTTAACCGGCTTCGGTCTTTCGTCCGTTTCGTCCGTTTCGTCCGCTTTTTTTGTCCGGACATCTCGGACGAACCGGCGGTCAGCCCTCTTCCGGATATTTGATCGAACAACCGTAGGGCTGGGCATAGGCGGTGCGGATGGCGCGGTTCGCCTCAACATCCTCCAAAGCCGCCCGGATGAAATTGTTGGCCCCGTCGAGATCCTCGACCTTGTTGGTCGGACGGTCGTCGATCCCGCCGGCGAACAGGATCCGGCCCTCCGCATCGATCACCCGCATGTCGGGCGTCGTCATCGCCCCATAGGCCTTGCCGACCGTTCCTTCGGGATCGAGCAGCAGATGGGTCGAGTGGGCGCTGTTGCGGGTCTTCCAGGCGCGGGCGGCCTCGCCTTCGACATGACCCTGCTTGCCCGGCGCCGAGGAGATGACGGTCAGCCAGACCACGTCGTCGGCGACCGCGTCGCGTTGCAGGGCCTGCATGGCGCCCGACGAATAATGCTTCTGGACGTAGGGACAGCCCTCGTTGGTCCATTCGATCACGACCGTCTTGCCCCGGAAATCCGACAGGGAGCGCTGCACCCCTTCGGAATCGCTCAGGGTGAAGGCGGGGGCGACCCCGGCCTGTTCGGCAGTGGTCGAGGCGGGCGTGGCCTCCACGGCGGGGGCGGAAGCGGGCGCCTCGGCCTGCTGGCAGGCGGCGAGGGTCAAAGCGGCGGCGGCGAGGATGGGCAGGCGGATCACGGCGGCGTCTCCTTCGATCGGATTAGGGGCGGGCGGTCTCCAGGGCCTCGACGACCACCCCTTCGGTCAGAAGCTGGGGCAGGACGCGAGGTTCGGGCGAACCCGGCGCATAGACGAGATATAGCGGAACGCCGGACCGACGGCGCCGCTCCAGCTCGCGTGTGATCGCGTCATCTCGTCGCGTCCAGTCCCCGACCAGATAGAGGGTGTTGGTCGCAGCGACGGTTTCGGCCACCCGCGCGGACCCCAGCGAGGTCCGCTCGTTGATCTTGCAGGTGACGCACCAGTCGGCTGTGAAGTTGACCAGCACCGGCCGACCCTGGCCCTGCGCGACGCGCACGGCCTCTTCCGACCAGGGCTGAGAGGCGAGGGCGCCCGAGCCGGCGGCGCCCGTGTCGGGCTCCGACCGGGCCAGACTGACCGACGCCCCGGTCAGGCCGATGGCGGAGACGATGGCCAGGGTCGCCGCGACCGCGCTGACGATGGCGGTCCCGCCCTCGGCCCGCCGCGCCTGATTGACGCCGACCAGCCAGAGGCCGAGTGCCAGCAGGAGGGCGCCGACGAAGAGGACGCCCAGGGCATCCTCTCCCGCCTGGCGCGCGAAGACCCAGACCAGCCATAGGGCCGCGCCATACATGGGGAAGGCGAGGAAGCCCTTCAGCCGATCCATCCACGGACCGGGGCGAGGAAGCATCCCCAGAAGGCGCGGCGAGAGACTGACGAGCAGATAGGGCAGGGCCAGACCCAGGCCCAGCATCAGGAAGACGACCAGCGCCATCGGCCAGGGCATGACCAGGGCGGCGCCGAGGGCGAAGGCCATGAAGGGCGCCGTGCACGGCGCGGCCACCACCACCGCCAGCACCCCGGTGAAGAAGGCGCCCGCGCCGCCGGGCAGACGCGACAGGCGGCCCGACCCCGCCGCCTGCAGCCCTGCCCCGACATGGAAGACGTTGGACAGGTTGAGCCCCACGGCCAGCATCAACAGGGCCAGGGTCGCCACCATGCCGGGCGACTGTAGCTGGAAGCCCCAGCCGACCGCCTCGCCGCCGGCCCTCAGAGCCAGCAACGCGCCGGCCAGGATCAGGAAGGTCGTCAGAACCCCGGCGAGGAAGGCCAGGCCATCCCGGCGCGCTTCCTTCGGATCGTGCGCCGATCCGGCCAGGGACGCCGCCTTCATGGCCAGGATCGGGAAGACGCAGGGCATCAGGTTCAGGATCAGCCCGCCCAGAAACGCGAAGACCGCCGCCTGGAGAAAGCCGATCAGGGAGACGCCCACTCCACCCGACGAGCCCTCGGACAGGTCGAGCGCGCCGCGCCCGCCCGCCCCGGTCAGGGCGGGACCGGGAACCGCCTCGATCTCCCAGGCGCCGTCGTCGGTCGCCAGAACGCCCCCCACCGGACCTGTCAGCCCCGTGGCCGCGATCCGCCCCCCGCCCGAGAGGGTCAGGGTCACGCCTTCGGGACCCCGCTCGCCGGGCTGAGGCGCTGAGTGGTCGATGGTTCCGCTGTCGAACGGGAAGAACCAGGCCCGGCGCGGCTCCAGACCCGCCAGAGGGCCGCCGGTCGCGGTCAGGCGCAGCGAGCCGTTCTCCTGGCTGATCCGGGCCTCGATCCCGGCCGGACGGGGCGCGGTCTCGACCACCTGGCGGATCGCCTCGCCGTGGTCGGGGTCGAGCGGGGCGGCGTTGTCGCGCACCGGCAGGTCGAGCCTCAGGGTCAGTTCGTCGGGGACGCACATCTCGTCGCTGCAGACGAGGAAGAGGGCTTTCACCACCAGCGACAGGGTCGTGCCCGGCCGGGCGTCGGCGGGGATGTCGATCGGGACCGGCAGATAGACCCGGCCCTGGTAGCCGTAGTTCATCAGGTCCTGCAGCCGCTGCCGCTCCGGGACAGGCCAGACGATCTCTCCGGCCGTCACGCCTGCAGGCAGGGTCCAGTCGAGCGTCGTCGCCCCGCCCGAGTCTCCCGGATTGCGCCAGTAGGTGTGCCAGCCGGGCTGGATCTGCTGGCGGATCGCGACGACGGCGGTCGAACCGGGCGCGACCCACTGGCTCATCGGGACCAGTTCGGCCTCGATCCGTTCGGTGCGTTCGGGCCCGGCGGCGACATAGCCCGGCGCACGACTGACGCCCGGCGCCTGGGCGGCGGCCGGACTGACGCAAATGATCAGCAGGGCGAGAAAGGCGAAAAGGCGCGGCATCGGGCTCACGGTCGGAACCCACAAGCCTTAACCTCGCCCGCCGCGCGAGACCAGTCGTCCCTCGGTCGCAGTCAGCCGACGACGTTGGCGACGGCCGTCGATATCTCGGCGAAGGTCGCCGTGATGTTCGAGGCCATCAGAGTCACCGAACCGACGATGACCAGGAAGATCAGCCCGCAGATCAGGGCGTATTCGATGGCGGTGGCGCCGTGTTCGTCGCGCAGGAAGCGGCGTATCAGGGTCGTCATCGGGCGGCCCTCCGGGCGAAACCTAAAGAAGATCGCGCAACCAGGCGACCAGGGGAGCGTCGGCGGGCGGCATGGGATAGTCCGACAACATGTTCGGCTTCACCCAGGCTAGGGCGGCGTGCTCGCGCTTGACGACCACGCCCGACCAGCGCCGACACAGATACAATGGCATCAACAGATGAAACGATTCGTAAGCGTGGCTCGCGAAGACGAACGGAGCCAGACAGGCCTCGTTGACGTCGATGCCCAGTTCCTCGTTCAGCTCGCGGATCAGGGCCTGTTCCGGTCGTTCGCCCGGCTCGACCTTGCCGCCCGGGAACTCCCATAGGCCAGCTAGCGCCTTGCCCTCGGGCCGCTGGGCGATCAGGACCCGCCCGTCCACGTCGATCAGGGCGACGGCGACGACGAGAACGGTGGGGAGAACAGGTTCGGCCATGAGCCGCTGATAGCCGCTCGCGTAACGCGTCTGCAATCATTGGTCATCCAGTGTGTCTACAGCGACCTTGCGGATTGGGGCGGCAATCGGGCAAGTCGTTCTGCTTCCGTCCCGTCAGCGAGGCCGTCCCTGTCAGATACTCTTTCGAGCCCCGAGGTTCAGGCCTTCGCGAGCGGTTTCCCCGTTCTTGTCGTCCACCTCATGGTCACCTTCGGCCTCCTGGCCGCAGGTGCGGTGGTCTATGCCCTGCTGACACCGTGGAAGGAGATCGCCCTGATCCGCGAGGGGAACGCCGCCGCCGGCGTCGCCTTTGGCGGGGTTCTTCTGGGTCTGGCCATTCCTCTGGCGGTTTCCATGTCGGTCTCGACCTCGGTCGCCGACATCGTTCTTTGGGGGCTGGCCACCCTGGTGCTTCAGCTCCTGGCCTTCCGCGTCGTCGATCTGCTGCTGACCGGCCTGCCCCAGCGGATCCAGGAGGGCGAGATTTCCGCTGCCGTCCTGCTGGTCTCAGCCAAGCTGGCGACCGCCCTGATCCTCGCCGCCGCCCTGACGGGCTGAGCTCGCCGGGATGCGTCTTCCCCATCCGCCGGACTGGCTGATCTACTCCAGTATCGTCTTCGTGATCGTCATGGGCTCGCTGGCCTATCGCGAAAACGCCGACGCGCCGCCCGCTCCCCCGCCGCCCGACGAGATGGAGGGGGCCCTCCTCGGCCCCATCACCCCCTTCGATCCGTCCGTCACGGTGACAACCCCGGACCTGCCGTTCCAGCCAGCCGCCGGCACCGCCTTCTCCATTGCCGGGCGAGGCCGCTGGCTGACCGCCCGCCATGTCGTCGAGGGCTGTCGCCGGCCGGCCCTGGTGGTAGGCGGCGGTCGGGCCGTGGCCGCGGACGTGCGCCTGTCGCCCAGGGCCGATATCGCCCTTCTCATCACTGCGGGCGGCCCGCCTGCCCTGCCGGTCGCCACTGACGCCCCGCTGCATGTCGGTATGCGCGCCTTTCACCCCGGCTTCCCGCAGGGCAATCCGGGCGAAGTCACCTCACGGCTCCTGGGTCGCGAAGTACTGAAGGTCCGAGGACGGGGGGCGCGTGACGAACCCGTCCTGGCCTGGGCCGAGGTGGGCCGCACATCCGGGCTGGATGGCACGCTTGCGGGTCTGTCCGGGGCCCCCGTCATGGATCGACGAGGCCGCGTGGTCGCCCTGACCATCGCCGAGGCTCCGCGCCGGGGCCGGCTCTACACCACCGCGCCCGATACCTTGGGCCCGGCCATCCGGGGGGAACAGCGCCCCGACGAACAGCTCTTGGGAGAGCCGGTGACCGTCGACAACTACGGCCGGGTCGCCGACGATCTGCGTCGCGACCTCCGCGTCGCCCAGGTGGTGTGCCTGTCGACGTGAGCGGCCTGCCCGTCGATCCGCATCTGTACCTCGTCTTCCTCGGAGTGATGGCCGTCATGGCCGTCACCCCGGGACCGGCGAACCTGTTCTCGATCGCAACCGGCATGGAGCGTGGCAAGCGGGCCGTGCTGATCGCCGTGGCGGGGATGAATGTCGCCACCCTCGTCTGGTTCGGCGCGGCGGCGTTCGGTCTCGGCGCCTTGGTCACCGCCTTTCCCGAGGCTTTCAAGCTGATCGCCGTCGCGGGCGCTCTCTATGTCGCCTGGTTGGGCGTCTCCTCGATCCGCAACGCCTTCAAACCGGCGCCTACGGAAGTGTCTACCGAGGGTCGGACCCAACTACAGCGGCCCGCTTTCGTCGACGGCTTCCTGGTCCAGATCGCCAATCCCAAGGCCATCCTGTTCTTCACCGCCGTCCTGCCTCCGTTCATAGACATCGACAAACCAGCAGCGCCACAGCTGGCCCTGTTCGCTCTCGCGGTGATCGGCATGGACGTCATCACAATGAGCGCCTACGGTCTGGCTGGCGCCGTCCTGGCGCGGCGGATGAGCGAGCCTCGATTCCGGCGCGGCTTCGGTGTCTTCGTCGGCTCCCTGCTTCTGATCGCCGCAGTCCTGATTGTTTCGCGATTATAGTCACTTGTGGTCAGGTGGAACGTCGCTGTTCATGCGCCGTTCAGGTGAAATGACGGATTTTCCGCTCAAAGTTCCGGAGCCTCCAATGACCCTTTCACTTAAATCCATTGTGGTGGTCGCAACATCGGCCCTGACCCTTGCGGCCTGCGCCACCTCCACCGCCTACGCCCCCGCCGGGTTCAACGGCCAGCGTGGCGGATACGCTGAACAACGTCTCGAGAGCGACCGCTATCGCGTCAGCTTCTCGGGCAACTCGGTCACGTCGCGCGATCAGGTCGAGATGGGCCTTCTGCTGCGCGCCGCCGAACTCACCGCCGAGAACGGCTACGACTGGTTCTCGACCGTCAATCGCGCCACCGATCGCGACACCCGGTTCCAGACCGTCGGGGATCCCTTCTTCAATCGCTACAGCCCGTTTTGGGGGCCGTCGTGGCGCTACTACGGTCGTGGCGGATGGAGCGGCTGGAACGATCCGTTCTGGGGACGTGACGACTTCGACGTGCGCCAGATCGATCGCTTCGAAGCGACCACCGAGATCGTCATGGGTCGCGGCGCAAAGCCCTCGGGCGACGCCAATGCGTTCGACGCACGCGAAGTGATCGCCAATCTCGGCGCGAGCGTCACTCGCCCGATGTGATGGGGCTGATGCGGTGGCTCAGGCCACCGCATCGTTCTCCTCTGCCGCGACCGGCGGGGCGTGATCGTTGATGGGCGAGACATAGTCCGCCATGGCATCGAACTCGTTGAGGAAGACCGCACGCAGCTCGTCGGTCTCCATGATCGGCTCATGCTTGGCGCGATCGATCTCGACATAACGTCCCCGGCCTAGCCGCTTGGCCGCCCAGCGGTTGGTCTGTTTCCATACCCGGTCGTCGTCACCCGATTGAACGATGGTACAGGGGATTTGTACCGACTTCAGCGCCTTGGGCTTAAGCGCCCGCTCGCCCGCATCGAGCGCAAAGGCCAGCCAGCCCCACGTCGGCCCGCCGACCGCGAGATGAGGACAGGCGTAGAGCTGCTGACGCCAGAGTTCGTAGCGGGTCTCGTCCGACGTTAGGGCGTCCTTCTCGAAGGTGTGGTCGAAGGGGTCGTCGGCGTCGTCCAGCACGAAGTCGCCCGCCTTGCCGTGACGCACGTTCCATCGAACCGCCAGCTTGACCGACCACATCGACCGTTTGCCAGTCTTGATGCGCAGCATGGGGCTGGACAGGATCGCGCCCGCGAAACGGGTCTCGCCCCCCTCCAATGCGAGAAGGTTCAGCACGCCACCCATCGAATGGCCCACCATGATCCAGGGCCTGGGCGCGCGCGCCTCGAAGGCGTCCAATAGACGCGCGTAGTCGTCCTGAAACTCCTCGACCGCCCGGGCATGACCCTTGAGCCTGTCCGGCAGCAGCCGGGCCGACAGACCCTGACCGCGCCAGTCGTGGGCCAGGACGCACCAGCCGCGCGCCAGGAAGTTGCCGATGACCTCGAAATATTTCTCGATCGGCTCGGTGCGGCCGGGGCTCAGGACGACCGTCCCGCGGGGCTTTGGCGCGACGAGAGCCGAAGGCATCCAGAAGGCCGCGCGCAGACGTAAGCCGCCTGCGCCACGGAACCATTCGCCGACCCCTCCAGGAGGAGCAGCGGCACCGGGAACGCCCATCAGGGGCGCATTGGCGGCGAAGGCGGCGGCGCGGTTCACTCGGGCTTCCTGAACTTCAAGGTCATACGATCGCTTTCGCCGATGGCGCGATATTTGGCGGTGTCGAACGTGGGGTCGGGCGCTTCGCCCGCCGGCGCCGTCATCAGGCGGGGCGGCAGGGTTTCGACGCCGAACGGGTGGTCCTTGGTGTCTTCCGGGTTGGCGTTGATCTCGGACGCGGCAACGAAGACGAAGCCCGCCTCGGCGGCCAGCTGTTTGACGAAGGCCTCCTGGACATATCCGTTCGCGGCTGCGGGGTCCTGATCCTCGTCGGGCGCCAGTCGATGCTGTTCGATGCCGAGGACACCGCCGGGCTTCAGCGCCGCATAGGCGTCGGCGAAGGCCTTCTCGGCGATCCCTGCCGCCATCCAGGCATGGATGTTGCGCATGAACAGGGCCATGTCGACCGTTCCGGCCGGCGCCACGGGACCGGTAGCGGCCCCGAACGCACTGAATTTGACTTCGCCGTAGAGGCGACGATCCTCGCCGAAACGACGCTCGAAATTGGCCACGAGCGCCGCCTGGGCCGGATCTGCGCCCGGTCCCGTCGCGAAGCCGGCACCGTAATACTCGCCGTCACCCTCGTTCAGATAGGGGGCCAGAATTTCGGTGTACCAGCCGCTTCCGGGCCAGAACTCGACCACATGCATGGCCGGTTGAAGCCCGAAGAACCTAAGCGTCTCGAGAGGGTGACGGTATATGTCGCGCGGCCGGTCAGCGGCGCGCCAAGGTCCCTGGATGGCCCATTCCAGGGAGCCTTCAGGCGGTCCGGCGGGTGCCTCGGGATCGGCGGTCTTCTCGTCCCTGTCGCCACAGGCCGACAGGCCGGCGATCAGCACGATGCCCGCGCCGGCCAGAAGGGTCCGACGTGAGGGCTTTGCTCGCCCGATCCGCGTCTGATCCCGCATCAACCCTCCCCAGTCGGCAGTTTTCCGGGCGGTGATGCCGCTCCGGATGGCGCTGGGATAGAGACGTTCGCCAATGCCGTCAAAGCCTTGACGCCTCAGGCGGGTTTGCGGAACCGCAAGGTCATCCGGTCGCTTTCGCCGATCGCATCGTACTCGGCGCGTTCGGCCTCGGTCAGGGGCGTGACGCGGTCGGTGGCGACGCCTTCGCGCGCGGCCGAGGTCCGCACAGGCGGGAGGGTCCAGACGCCGAACGGATGATCGTGATCATCTTTGGGATTGTCGTTCAGGTCGCTGCGGCCGTCGAGCACGAACCCGGCCGCCTGTGCGGCGCGGATCACGTAGGACTCGGAGACATAGCCCGTCGGCGCGGTGACGTCGGCGTTCAATCCCTCGACTGCGCGGTGCTGTTCCACGGCAAGGACGCCGCCCGGCTTCAGGGCCTTGAAGAAGGCCGCCAGATAGGGACCGGTGCGCTGCGGGTTCGAGCGGTGCCAGTTGTGGAAGGCGCGGGCCACCACGATCATGTCGGCCGTGCCGTCGGCCACGCCCATGCTTTCGAGCGGGCGGTTGACGGGGACATAGGTCCCGCCGGTCGCCGTCGCGTAAGGTTGCAGTATGGCGCTCCACCAGCCTCCGCGACCGGGCTCGATCTCGACGATCGTCGAACCCGGTGTCAGGCCCCAGAAGGTCAGGGTCTCGAACGGGTGTCGATAGGCGTCGCGGGCGACGTCTGCGGCCGAGCGGGTGTCGGAGCCGATGGCGGCCTGCAGCGCCTCGTCTTCCTGCAGCACGGGCGGGGGCATGGCCTCGCGACGCGCCACCCGCTGGGCAGGTGTCTCGCCGAGGCTCGGCAAAGTCTGGGCGACGGCCGCGCCGGCGGAGATCAGGGCGAGGGTCGTGGCGATGACGAGTTTTGACGCGCGCATGGTCGGCTCCGGAGACAGGGGGACGAGGAAGGCCGCACCTTAAGGACCGGCCGCGTGCGGGCAAGTGACGATCCCGCAATCACCCGGCCCTTGACGTCGCATGCAGGCATCCCACCTGTTCATCCGAGAGCGCCGATCCCGGGCTCTTGCAGACCAGACGGGGCCCATCAGGGACCGTTCGGACTGATCCCCACCGTCGCTCCGGTCAAAAACGCGGGGCGGCTCATTCTTGCTGATGATCAGGAGATCGACATGCGTACCATCGACTTCACCCCCCTTTATCGGTCCGCCGTGGGCTTCGACCGCCTGGCCCGCCAGCTGGAAAGCGCCACGCGCACCAGCCAGGAAAACGGCTGGCCGCCCTACAATATCGAGACCACCGGTGAAAATGAGTACCGGATCGAGATCGCAGTCGCCGGCTTCAAGCCTGACGAGCTGACGATCGAGGCCAAGGAAAACCAGCTAACCGTCACCGGTCGCAAGACCGCCAATGACGATGCCGGACCAGAGCGTACCTATCTGCATCGGGGTCTGGCGGAACGCGACTTCGAGCGTAGGTTCCAGTTGGCCGACTATGTCGTGGTCTCCGGTGCCGCGCTCGACAACGGCCTCTTGTCCATCAGCCTGAAACGCGAACTGCCCGAAGCCCTGAAGCCGCGTCGGATCGAGATCGCGACAAGCGCGCCGACTTCGACGCTGATCGAAGGCGCAGCCGCCTGAGGCGCTTCACCCCGCGATGAAGTGAGGAGAGGGCGGTCCTTTGGGCCGCCCTTTTTCGTCTCAGGCCGCAGCGGCCGGGCGGGGCACGCCGGTGAGCCGCTCGAGACAGGCATCGGCCAGATCCACGCCTTCCAGGATCGCGCCGTTGATGTCGGCGCCCGACAGATCCGCACCCGACAGGTTCGCCTTCGACAGATCGGCGCGCGTCAGCACCGCGTAGCGCATACGGGCGCCGCTGAGGTTTGACGGAACGCTGCGTGTCGGCCCCAGGGGCAGGGGGCTCATATCCGCGGCGGTCAGGTCGATCTTGGACATCAGCGCCTCGCCGAAACGCGCGCCGCGAAGGTCGGCGTCGCTGAGCAGGACGCCCCGCAGATCGGCCTTTTCGAGATTGGCGCCCTGGAGCTGGGCGCCGCGCAGGTCCAGGCCCGCCAGACACGCGCCCTTGGCGCTGGTGGCCGAGAGTTTGAGACCCTTCAACCTGTCTCCGAGCGGGCGCAGGTCCTCGCCATCGAAGACCGCCGGTCCCCCGAAGACGCCCCCGCTTTCGGCCCAGGCGTTGGCGTCCAGGGCCATCTGATAGAGGTCCTCGGCGCGGGCGATGGCGGCGGCTGTCGGCGCGCGCACGGCGCCGGTGGTGTCGGTCTTGTCCAGACGGGCCCGCTCCATCACGACCCCGGTCAGGATGGCGCCGCATAGACGTGCGCCCGCCAGGTTGGCCCCTCCGACGTCGGCACCTTCCAGGAGGGCGCCGGACAGGTCGGCGTCCTTGAGATTGGCGCCCGTTAGGTTTGCGCCGCGCATCGAACAGTCTGTGAAGTCCGCCTTGCAGGCGCTGACGCCGTCGAAGCGGGAGCCGTCCAGGGTCGCGCCGGAGAAGCGGGCGCCGTCCGCCAGCCCCTGCCGTGTCTCGTGACGCGCGGAGGCCAGCCCCTTGGTCTCGTGCGGGACGGCGATGACGCCCTCGCGAAAATCGGCCTGGGTCAGGTCGGCTTCCGACAGGTCTGCCCCCTGAAGGCAGGCGCCGCGGATATCGGCGCGCTTCAGACAGGCGCGGCTAAGGTCGGCGCCGCGCAGGTCGCAGCCGAACAGGAGGGCGCGCTCAAGCCGGGCGCCGGTCATGTTGCAGTTCTCAAGGATCGAACCGGAGAAGTCGGCGTCGTCCAGGAGCCGATGCGCCAGCGAGACGCCGGTCAGGTCGACGAATTTGAGCGACAGCTTCCGGCCCCCGGGCTTGCCGGAAACGAACCGTTCGTGGGCGGCGGCGAACATGTCGAAGTCGCCTTGGGCAAGTCGTCGCCTGACCATCGTCGTCATGCCGGTTCTCCCTCCCGCAGAAGCCCCTTGGCCCCCGCGAGAACTGCGTCCGTAAAATCGGTATGGCGCGTCTGGGCCCCATGCAGGGTGGATCGAGTCAGGTCCGCGCCGATGAGGATGCAGCGCCTGAGATCGGCTCCGGAAAGGTCGGCGGCGCGCAGCACGGCCTCGGTCAGGTCGGCGGGCAGCAGTCGTTCGGGTCCCAGCATGAGCGGACCGAGCTGGGCTTCGCGCAGATCCGCTCCGTTCAGCCGCGCCCCAACCAGGCGGGCGCCGCGCAGATCGGCCCCCCGCAGGTTGACGGATCGCAGGTCCGCACCCTCGAGATGCGCCCCCTGAAGCTGCACCCCCTCCATGTCCAGGCCGTAGAAGATCGCCCGCTTGGCCGAGAGGGCCGTCAGGTTCAGGCCCGTGATCGAGCCCAGGCCGCGCAGGTCGACGTCGTCGAAGACCGAAGGCCGGCCCTCGGCCCCGCCGGTCTCGCACCAGGTGGCGTGCTCGTGCAGCATGTTGGCGGCCGGGAGTTGCGCCACCGGCTCGCCCGAGGATCCCTTGTCCGTCAGGGCGCCGTCCAGATTGGCGCCGTCCGTGCGCCAGGAGGTGGCGTTGACGCCCACCAGGATGGCGTCGCGGAGGTCCGCGCCCGAGAGGTCCGCGCCCGACATGTCGGCGCCGGCCAGGTCAGCGCCCCGGAAGTTGGCCTGTTTCAGATTGGCCCGGACCAGTTTGCAGTCCTTCATGATGGCGTCGGAGAAGTCGGCGGACTGGGCGGCGATGCCCGACAGGCGCGAGCGCTGCAGGTTGGCACCGACCAGGCTGGCACCCTGGGCCTGGGTGATGTCGCGACCCTTGGCTTCGACGACGCGGAAGCCGACCTTGCGGTCTGCCGATGCGATCGTGCCCTCGCGCAGATCGGCCTCGAAAAGATCGGCCCCCGACAGGTCGGCGCCGCGCAGGCAGGAGCCGCGCAGGTCGGCCCGCCGCATCGAGGCTTCGATCAGGATCGCGTCCTGCATATCGGCTCCGAAGAAGGAGGCGTTGTCCAGCTTGCAGCCGGTCAGGTCGCAACCGATCATCACCGAGGCGGCGAAGTCGGCGTCGGCGAGGTTGCGGCCCTTCAGGCTGAGGCCCGACAAATCCATCCAGGCGAAGACCGCGCGCGCACCGCCGGGACGCGCCTGCCACAGGCGGTCGTGACGCGCGCAGATGGCGTCGAGCTCCTGCTGGCTGATGCGGCGTCGGGTGACGCCTTCCTGGACGGCGGACATCCGGCGATCATGGCCCGGGTCGCTTAAGGAAGGTTTTCGGAAACTACGCTTTTCGTCAGCGTCGAACCGGGCTTCTGAGGGCCCGACGCGGTTTTGTCCGAAACGGACCGAAAAACACCATGACATTTTGGACAAAGCGGACTTTGTCCTACGCCGACTTCAAGAAAAACAAACAGTTGAAGAACGGCGATCGGCGGTGATCCACCCGCTGGATCGGCAGGCGCAGGCTTAGTCTGTACGTTTCAAAGACCCGCAGGACAGATGGTGTCTCGATGGATCGCCACAAGACCCGATGCGGAATAAAGTCTTATCTACCCGCGGGGCCGTCCCGTTCTACCGGGTCAGCAGGCCCTGTTCCGCCAAGGCATCGGCCAGCTCACCCGGCGAAGTCCACAGACGGGTGTAGCCGGCTTCGCCGAGCCGCTTCAGTTCGGTGACCAGGTCGGCGCGGGCCGAGGCCGCGAACCGGGCGTCGAATCCCTTTCCGTCGGCGCTGATCCGAACCATCGGCCGCCCGGTCTCCAACCGATGCAGGAAACCCTCGGACAGGACCGAGGCCTCGTCCTTCATCAGGCCCGTCTCGACCAGAAGCCCTGCCTGACGCAGGCGTTCGGTGCCGCGTCCGGAGGCGAAGGGCGAGGGATCAAGAGCCGCCACGACCACCCGGGCGATCTTCGCTTCGGCGAGGAATTGGGCGCAGGAGGCCCGACCCGAAGACCGGGCGCCGCAGGGTTCCAGCGTCACATAGGCCGTCGCGCCCTCGACCTCGGCGCCGGCGGCGGGGACGGCCTGTTCCTCGGCATGGGGGCGGCCGCCGGGCGCGGTCGCGGCCTCCGACAGAACCACGCCGTCCTTGACGATGACGCAGCCCACCGCCGGATTTGGCCAGGTCTCGCCCATCCGGTCGAGCGCCAGGTCGATGGCCCGGCGCATGAAGACCGCGTCGTCGCTCATGCGATGGCCGGAAGTGCGGTCGCGCGGTCCGTGTCGAGATAGCGGGCGGCCGTGGGTTTCAGATCGGCGTCCAGATCGATCTCCAGCGGGTTGCCGGTCGGGATTTCGACGCCGACGATCTGGTCGTCGGGCACGTCGAACAGATGTTTGACGATCGCCCGCAGGGAGTTGCCGTGGGCGGCGATCAGGACGTCTTCGCCGGCCCGCAGACGCGGCGCGATCGCCTCGTTCCAATAGGGCAGGACGCGGTCGAGGGTGGTCTTCAGGCTTTCGGTGTCGGGGATGGAGTGACCGGCGTAGCGGGGATCCTTCGAGAAATCCCACTCCGATCCCGCCTCCATCGGCGGCGGAGGAATGTCGTAGCTGCGGCGCCAGATCTTCACCTGGTCCTCGCCGTGCTTCACGGCGGTCTCGGCCTTGTCGAGCCCGGTCAGGCCGCCGTAGTGGCGCTCGTTCAGGCGCCAGTCCTCGACCACCGGCACGTCCTTGAGGCCCGCCGACGACAGGGCGAGCGCCCCGGTGCGCCTGGCTCGCGTCAGAACCGAGGTGAACATGACGGCCGGCGCGAACCCGGCCTCGGCGATCAGTTCGCCGCCGTGCCGCGCCTGGGCCTCGCCCTCGGCGGTCAGATCGACGTCGACCCAGCCGGTGAAGCGGTTCTCGAGGTTCCACTGGCTCTGGCCGTGGCGAAGCAGGATCAGGCGGGGCATGGGCTCTCCGAAGTTCGTCTTCCGGGGTAGGACCGCGCCCGGCGGGGGTCAAGCCGCCCCGGGCCTTCGCGCCGTCGCACGGGTTTCGCACGGCAGCGATAACAGGGATCGGGCGTTGTTGTCCGCTTGCAACCCTGCGGCTATACCGCCGCAGGACTGGAACCTCCCTTCCTTCAAGGACATCGCATGCTGAAGCCCCGTCAGGACCTGGTTCCGAACACCTTCGAATTCGAGACCATTCCTCTGGTGAAGCCCACGGGCTTCCGCGAATACGACGCCCGTTGGATCCTGGAGAAGGAGATCAACCTTCTGGGCATCCAGGCCCTGGGTCTGGCGCTCGCCACCTATGTCCACGAGAACGACATCCAGCCGCGCATCGTCGTGGGCCACGATTTCCGGTCCTATTCCTCGACCGTCAAACACGCCCTGATCATCGGCCTGCTCGAAGGCGGGATGGAGGTTCTGGACGTGGGCCTTGCCCTGTCGCCGATGGCCTATTTCGGCCAGTTCGCGCTGGAGGCCCCCTGCGTCGCCATGGTCACCGCCTCGCACAACGAGAACGGCTGGACCGGCGTCAAGATGGGCACCAACCCGCCCGTCACCTTCGGCCCCGAAGAAATCGGCCGCCTGAAGGAGATCGTGCTCGAAGGCCAGGGCGTCGCCCGTCCCGGCGGTCGTCTGGAGCGGGTCGAGAACTTCCGCGAACAATACCTTCAGGAGGTGGTCGGCGACATCAAGCTGAGCCGCCCGCTCAAGGTCGTCTGCGCCTGCGGCAACGGCACGGCCGGCGCCTTCGCCCCCGAGGCCCTGCGCCGGATGGGCTGCGAGGTCATCGAGATGGATTGCGACCTCGACTACACCTTCCCGAAATACAACCCGAACCCCGAAGACCACGCCATGCTGATGCAGATGGCCGCGCGGGTGAAGGAAACCGGCGCCGACCTGGCCCTGGGCTTCGACGGCGACGGCGACCGCTGCGGCGTGGTGGACAATACCGGCGAGGAAATCTTCGCCGACAAGATCGGGCTTCTGCTGGCCCGCGACCTGTCGGCCCTGCATGAGAACGCGACCTTCGTCGTCGATGTGAAATCGACGGGCCTGTACAAGACCGACGAAGTCTTGAAGGCCAATGGCGCGACCACCGTCTACTGGAAGACCGGCCACTCCTACATCAAGCGCAAGACCGCCGAACTGGGCGCCCTGGCCGGGTTCGAGAAGTCGGGCCACTTCTTCCTCGCGAACCCGATCGGCCGTGGCTACGACGACGGTCTGGTGGCCGCGGCGGCCGTGCTTCAGATGCTGGACCGCAACCCGGACAAGACCCTGTTCGATCTCAAGTCGTCGCTGCCGGACGCCTGGACCAGCCTGACCATGTCGCCGCACTGCGACGACGAGATCAAATACGACGTCCTGGCCAAGATCGTCGCCGAGTACGAGAAACTGGGCGCCGAGGGCGGGTCGATCCTGGGCCGCAAGATCGTCGAGGTCATCACGGTCAACGGCGCGCGCGTCCATCTGGAAGACGGGTCCTGGGTCCTGGTCCGGGCCTCGTCGAACAAGCCGGAGCTGGTCGTGGTGGTCGAGTCGATGCGGTCGGAGCAGGACATGCGCGACCTGTTCCACAAGGAGGTGAAGCCGCGTCTGGCCGAACATCCGGAAGTCGGCGGGTACAACCAGGAAATCTGAGGCCGATCCCGGCGCGACTCCAAAAATAGAGTCGACAGAGTCGACAGAGTCGCGGTCGACGGGGCCGGAGCGGCGATGTCAAAGATCGTGAGATGAGTGTCTCACGGTTTTGGGGTAAGTCTGGAATAAAGGCCCTCAATGGGTCCAGCCTCTGATTCCACAGGGGTTCTCGGATCATCCTTTGCCAATTCGGAGGCTTCCATCTCCCGCAAGGGAGAGGGCCCGACAGCGTTTGACCCTCGGCGCGGCGCGGTCCAGAACCGCCGCAACAGGCGGGAGGCGGCGTGGCGGGACGGATCGACAGGGTTGCCATCGTGGGGGCGGGCTTCTCCGGTGCCATGCTGGCGGCGCGACTGGCCGAGGCCAGCGTCGCCTCTGTGCTGATCAACCGCACCCGGGATTTCGGCCTGGGCGTGGCCTATTCGACGCCGTTCGAGGGGCATCTGCTGAACGTGCGCTCGTCGCGGATGAGCGCCCTGGCGGACCAGCCCGATAATTTCGTGCGCTGGCTGGAGGCGAACGCGCCCGAGTTCGCCGACCCGGACGGGTTCGCGCCGCGCAAGCTGTTCGGTCGCTATGTCCAGGCGCGTCTGGCCGGGGTCGAGGCGGCGCATCCGGGAATGATCGAACGAGTCGTCGGCGAGGTTGGACGGCTCGAGGCTGACGGCGTCGTCCTGAGCGACGGTTGCCGGATCGCCGCCGAGGCTGTCGTCCTGACCACGGGCAATCCGGCGCCGAAGACGGCGGCCGGCGGATCGGTGCGGGTTCTTTCCGATCCTTGGGCACCGGGGGCGCTGGATAGGATCGGCGCCGAGGACGAGGTCGTGATCGTCGGCGCCGGCCTGACCATGGTGGACATGCTGCAGGCGCTGGAGGCCAAGGGCTGGCGCGGGCGAGCGCGGGCGTTGTCGCGGCGGGGCCTACTGCCTCGAGTGCATGGCGATCTGCCGGACCGGCCCGAAGCGCCGACCCCGGCGATGCTGGACGGGCCGCTGTCGGCGAGGGTGAAGGCGTCGCGGGCCGTGGCGCGGGCTGCCGGCTGGCGCGAAATGATGGAGGGCCTGAGGCCGATCACCGCCGACCTCTGGGCCAAGGCGGACCCG
Organism: Brevundimonas sp. FV1ye28; assembly: GCF_058681135.1. Classification (NCBI taxonomy): domain Bacteria; kingdom Pseudomonadati; phylum Pseudomonadota; class Alphaproteobacteria; order Caulobacterales; family Caulobacteraceae; genus Brevundimonas; species Brevundimonas sp. FV1ye28. The sequence continues at coordinate 2,516,804 of NZ_CM178731.1, forward strand.
AGGACGCGGCGCGGGATCGTGCGGCATCTGAGGCCGTGGTGGGACGTGCACCGCCACCGGATCGCGCCCCGGATCGGGGTCTTCATCGATCGGCTGTTCGCGGACGGGCGGCTGAGCGTTGTCGCGGGTCGGGTGAAGACGATCACGGCCGAGGCGGACGCCGTTCGACTGGACTGGACGCGCCGGGGCCAGGTTCAGGCGCCGCTGACCGGCCACTGGTTGATCGACTGCACCGGGCCGGGCCATGCGCCCGAGGCCGATCCGGTCACGGGGCCGCTGCTGGCGAGCGGGCGGGCGCGGCTGGATCCGCTGAGGCTCGGGCTTGAGCTCGATGCGTCGGGGCGGGTGCTGCAGGCCGACGGGACGGCCGATCCCGGCCTGTTCGTGCTGGGGCCTCCGGCGCGCGCGGCCTTCTGGGAGACCATCGCCGTGCCGGATATCAGGAAGCGGATCGAGGACGTGACGAAGGCGCTGACCGCCTCGTCCTAGGCCCCGTCGGGGACGGCCTCGGCCGTGTCTTCAGGCGGCGGCGGGCTGGTGATCCGGCCGAACAGGGTGACGCCCTTGTCGGCCAGGGCCCGCGAAAGATTTTCCTTCCGCTCGAACTCCTGTTCGGCCTGCAGGATCAGCTTTTTTCGTTCGATATCGACCATGGGGATCGGCTGATAGCGCCGCTCGCAGTGCAGCGGCAAGCGGAGCCTTAGCGACGAGTCCGGTAGCCGACGGAACCACATCCTGAGGCCGGCGCTTCTCCGGCCCGGACGAGACTCGAGCCCCCATGACCGACCTGCCCCCCACCGCCTTCAAGGACCCCGCCATTCTGCTGGCGGGCGACGTGGACTACGCCATGTACTGGCGGTTCCGGGAGCTTCTGACGGCCGCGCCTGCGACCGGGGTGGTGGTGGTCGAACTGTCGACCCTGGGCGGTGATCCCGAGGTGGCGCGGATGATCGGCGAGGACATCCGGTTTCATTCCGACCTCAGTCCGGAGCGCCGGTTCGTCTTCGTCGGCAAGGCGGCGGTCTATTCGGCGGGCGCGACCTTCATGAGCTTCTTCGCGCGCGAAAACCGGTTTCTGACGCGGGGCTGTCGGCTGATGATCCACGAGCGCAAGATGGACAAGACCCTGCAGATCAGCGGGCCGCTGACAACCTGCGTGGCCTCGGTGAAGGCGACGCTACACGAGATCGAACACTCGATGCTGATCGAGAGGGAAGGGTTCGAGAACATCATCGCCGGGTCGTCGGTCACGATGGATGAACTGCTGAAGCGTGCGCCGTCGAACTGGTACATCGAGGCGAACGAGGCGGTGGAGATGGGGTTGGTCGCGGGGGTGATCTAAACTGCTACGGGCGGGTCCACCGCCCAGCAATCGCCGAGTTCGCGGTCAAGCCGCTGCGCCCAGTCGGCCAAGGGCGAGCCGTAGTTGCCAGCCATCCGTAGCTCACCGCCCACGAGGCCGTTCCAAGTGGGCCAGCGGACTGAGAGCGCGAAGGAGGCGCCATCGAGGGTCATTCTCGGAGGATAGTCGCGTCCCACCCCAAGCACGTCGATGCGGGGTGGCTCGACCTCTTCAAGGGCGGCGATGATTGGCTCCACCTGCGGACAATCGAAGGAGTTGGCCCAGATCGGCGCGCTTTCCGTCCGACTGGCCTTCCGGATCGCCAGACCGCGACGGCGGCCAGGCTCGCCCCATGGCTTGTCCCAGAAATGGAAGAAGGCGAAGGCGTCCGCCGGATCGCCCCACGCGCCGTCAACGGTCAGACGGGCGAACGGCTCCTGATTTCCGAGGCGCGCGTCAGCGTTGGATTTCTGGAATGGATCCAGGTCCTGCGCGGACGCGGGGGTGGCCATCATGGCGGCCATGGCAGCGACGAGCGCCGTGCGGATCATTTTATCCCGCCGCCTTCACCGCCGCCGACACCTCGGCGACAACGCGTTTGACCAGGGCCTCGTCGTCGCCCTCGGCCATGACGCGGATCAGTTTTTCGGTGCCGGAGGGGCGGACCAGGAGGCGGCCTTGACCGGCCAGCGCGGCCTCGGCGTCGGCGATGGCGGCCTTGACCTTGGCGTCGTCCAGCGGTTTGCCGCCGGTGAAGCGGACGTTCTGGAGCAGCTGGGGCACGGGCTCGAACTGGCGGGCCAATTCGCTCATCGGCTTGCCGCTCTCGACCAGGACGGCCAGGACCTGGAGCGCGGCCATCAGGCCGTCGCCGGTGGTGGCGTGGTCGTGCAGGATCAGGTGGCCCGACTGTTCGCCGCCGAGGTTGAAGCCGCCCTCGCGCATCCGTTCCATGACATAGCGGTCGCCCACCTTGGTCCGCTCAAGCGTCAGGCCGTCGTCGGTCAGGGCGCGTTCCAGGCCGAGGTTGGACATGACGGTGGCGACCACGCCGCCGCCCTTCAGCACGCCGCGCCGGGCCCAGTCGCGGCCGATCAGGGCCATGATCTGGTCGCCGTCGACGACCTTGCCGGTCTCGTCGCAGATGATCAGCCGGTCAGCGTCACCGTCCAGCGCGATGCCGATGTCGGCACGGTACTGTTTGACGGCGGCTGCCAGCGTCTCCGGATGGGTCGAGCCGCAGTCGGCGTTGATGTTGGTCCCGTTCGGCGAGACGCCGACCGCGCAGACCTCGGCCCCCAGTTCGAACAGGGTGGTGGGGGCCACGCGGTAGCCGGCGCCGTTGGCGCAGTCGACGGCGATGCGCAGGCCGGCGAGCGACAGGTGGCGCGGGAAAGCGGCCTTGGCGATCTCGATATAGCGGGGCGGGGCGTCGTCGATCCGCTTGACCCGGCCGAGCTGGTTCGACGGAGCCAGACCCGCATCGAGCTCGGCGTCCATCATGGCCTCGATCTTCAGCTCGATCTCGTCCGACAGCTTGTAGCCGTCGGGGCCGAACAGCTTGATGCCGTTGTCGGCGTAGTCGTTGTGGCTGGCCGAGATCATGACGCCGAGGTCGGCGCGCATCGAACGGGTCATCATGGCCACGCCCGGCGTCGGGATGGGGCCGAAGGTGCGCACGTCCATCCCGACCGAGGCGAAACCGGCGACCAGGGCGGGTTCGATCATATAGCCAGAGAGGCGGGTGTCCTTGCCGATCACCACCAGATGGCGGCGGTCGTCGCCCGACATGAAGAGCTTTCCGGCCGCCAGCCCGACGCGGAGCGCGATCTCCGCCGTCATGGGCTTGGTGTTCGCCTTGCCGCGAATACCGTCCGTGCCGAAATATTTGCGCTCGCCCATGTGCGGCCCTCCACCGAAACCTGCCGAAACGCCTTTTTAGGTGTCGGCGTCTTAAGGCCGTCCTAGAGCAGACCATCCCGGCCGTCACCTTCGACCGGACCCTGCGGCAGGAGCTTCCCCCCCCCCATGTGCGGCATCATCGGCATCGTCGGAACCCAGCCCGTCGCGGATCGTCTGATCGAAAGCCTGAAGCGGCTGGAGTACCGGGGCTATGATTCCGCCGGGATCGCCGCCCAGGTCAACGGCGTGCTGGAGCGCCGCCGCGCGCCCGGCAAGCTGAAGGAGCTGGAAAAGGTGCTGGCGGCCAGTCCGCTGGAGGCCACCACCGGCATCGGCCACACCCGCTGGGCCACCCACGGCGCCCCGACCGAGGCCAATGCCCACCCCCACATCGCCGGTCGCGTGGCCGTGGTCCACAACGGCATCATCGAAAACTTCGCCGAGCTGAAGGCCGAGTTGATCGCCGCCGGCCGCGTCTTCTCGTCCCAGACCGATACCGAGGTGGTCGCCCATCTGCTGGATTCGGAACTGGCGACGGGTCTGTCGCCGCTGGAGGCCTTCAAGGCGACGCTGGACCGGCTGTCGGGCGCATTCGCGCTGTGCGTCCTGATCTCGGGCGAGGACGAGGTCATCCTGGCGGCGCGGAACGGCCCGCCCCTGGCCGTGGGTCACGGCGACGGAGAGATGTTCATCGGCTCGGACGGCCTGGCCCTGGGGCCCTTCACCAACAAGATCACCTATCTGGAAGACGGCGACTATGTGATCGCGACCCATGACGGGGCCCGCATTTTCGACGGCGCGGGCAAGGAGGTGGCGCGGCCGGTCAAGACCGTGCCCGCCTCCGCCGTCCTGATGGAGAAGGGCAACTATCGGCACTTCATGGAAAAGGAGATCCATGACCAGCCGGAAGGGTGCCAGCGCACCATCGCCGCCTATGTCGACACCCTGACCGACAAGACCACCGTCGAGGGCGTGGATTTCGCCGCCATCGACCGGATCCAGATCGTCGCCTGCGGTACGTCCTGGATCGCCGGAATGATCGGCCGGTATCTGATCGAGGATCTCGCCGACCTGCCTGTGGACGTCGAGATCGCCTCGGAGTTCCGCTATCGGAATCCCAGCTTGCGGCCCAACGCCCTGGCCATCGCTATGTCGCAGTCGGGCGAGACCGCCGACACTCTGGCCGCCTTCCGCCACTGCGCCCAAGCGGGCATGCAGACCGCGGCCATCGTCAATGCGACGGAATCAACCATTGCCCGCGAGGCCGGCGTCGTCTGGCCGATCCACTGCGGGCCCGAGATCGGCGTCGCCTCGACCAAGGCCTTCACCGCCCAGGTCTCGGTCATGATCGCAATCGCCATCGCGGCGGCCAAGGCGCGCGGCCGGATCGACGACGCCGAGGAACAGCGACTGGTCCGTGTGTTGCTGGAAGCGCCCCGGCTGATCGCCGAGGCCATCGGTCTGGAAGACGCGCTGAAGGACATCGCCGCCGAGATCGCCAAGGCCAAGGACGTCCTCTACCTGGGGCGCGGCCCGATGTCGGCCCTGGCCCTGGAAGGCGCGCTGAAGCTGAAGGAAATCAGCTATATCCACGCCGAGGGCTATGCCGCCGGCGAGCTGAAGCATGGGCCGATCGCCCTGGTGGACGAGGCGACGCCGATCATCATCCTGGCCCCCTATGACTCCTGGTTCGAAAAATCGGCCTCGAACATGAGCGAGGTCATGGCGCGGGGCGGTCAGGTGGTCTTCATCACCGACCCGGAAGGGGCCAAGCACGCGCCCGCCGGAGCCAAGGTGGTGGTCACGGCGCCGGCCTGCGATCCGCTGGTTTCGGCGCTGGTGATGTCCGCCCCGATCCAGCTTCTGGCCTACCATGTCGCCGTGGTGAAGGGCGCCGACGTCGATCAGCCGAGGAACCTGGCCAAGTCGGTGACGGTGGAATAGGCCCCTTCCTCTCTCCGCCCATCCCCGCGAAAGCGGGGACCCAGTGCTTTGGACGTTCGAATTTTCCGTCTTTCTCCCGCCTCATCCCAAGCGCCGTGCCTCACAACAGAACTGGGTCCCCGCATTCGCGGGGATGAGCGGAAAAATTCAGATGTGAAGGCGGCAAAGAGCTCGCGCATGCGTTAGGCTCCCCACCGCTGTCAGGGGATCCATATGACGAAGACGACTTCCCGCGTTCGAAAGGCCGTGCTGCCCGTCGCCGGGCTGGGCACGCGGGTGCTGCCCGCAGCCAAGACGACGCCCAAGAACATGCTGAACGTGTTCGACCGGCCGATCCTGTCGCACATCGTCGAGGAGGCGCGGGCCTCCGGCATCGAGCACATGATCTTCGTGGTCGGGCGCGGCCAGTCGTCGATCGAGGACTATTTCGACCACGCCTATGAGGTTGAGGCGATCCTGAAGGCCAAGGGCAAGGACGATATCCTGACCCAGGTCGTGATGGACCTGCCCAAGCCCGGCGAGATGAGCTTCGTGCGCCAGATGGCCCCGCTGGGCCTCGGCCACGCCGTCTTCTGCGCCCGCGACCTGATCGGCGACGAGCCGTTCGCGGTCATCCTGGCCGACATGCTGATGATGTCCGAGACCCCGGCTCTGAAACAGGCCATCGAGGCTCACGAACAGACCGGCGGAAACGTCGTCGTCGTCGAACCGGCGCCGGAGGGCGAGACCCACAAGTACGGCATCGTGGCCCTGGACGGGCAGGAGGGGCGGCTGAACCGGATGACCGGCATGGTCGAGAAGCCGCCGCTGGGGACCGAGCCGTCCAACCTGTTCATCTCGGGCCGTTATGTGCTTACGCCCGACATCTTCCCCCTGCTGGCCGACCAGCAGACGGGCGCGGGGGGCGAGATCCAACTGACCGACGCCATGGCGCGGCTGATGACGGTCAAGGATTTCCACGCCCTGGAATACGAGGGCACGACCTTCGACTGCGGCGATCCGGTGGGGCTGCTGCGGGCCAATGTGGCCTATGGTCTGAAGCACGCCGGCCTGGGCGCTGCGGCCCGTGCGGCGATTTCCCCCCTGCTGTAAGCCACGGCTCCGCTTTGCTCCGCTCCCGACCTTCGGCTAGGCAGGGGGAGGGCAGAGGAAAATGACGATGAAGGTACTGGTTCTAGGCGGCGACGGCTTCTGCGGCTGGCCCACGGCGCTGCATCTGTCGGCGCGGGGCTGGGACGTCGTGATCGTCGACAACCTCAGCCGTCGGAACATCGACAACGAGCTGGAGGTCCAGTCCCTGACCCCCATCCGGACCATGGGCGAACGGATCGCCGCCTGGAAGGCGGTCTCGGGGAAGGAGATCGGCTTCGTCAACATGACGGTCGGCAAGGAGTTCGACCGGCTCGTCGCCCTGATCAAGGACGAGAAGCCCGACAGCGTCGTCCATTTTGCCGAACAGCGGGCCGCCCCCTATTCGATGAAGTCGGCGCGGCACAAGCTCTACACCGTCGACAACAACCTGAACGCCACCAACCACCTGTTGGCCGCGATCGTCGAGAGCGGGCTCGACGTCCACCTGGCGCACCTGGGGACCATGGGGGTCTATGGCTATACGACCGCCGGACTGCGGATTCCCGAGGGGTATCTGAAGGTCACGGTCCAGACCGACTTCGGGCCCACCGAACAGGAGATCCTGTTCCCGCCGAACCCGGGTTCGATCTATCACATGACCAAGACCCAGGACGCGCTGCTGTTCCAGTTCTACGCCAAGAACGACGGGGTCCGGATCACCGACCTGCACCAGGGCATCGTCTGGGGCGCCCAGACCGAAGAGACCCGTCAGGACGAGCGCCTGATCAACCGGTTCGACTATGACGGCGACTACGGCACGGTCCTGAACCGGTTCCTGATGCAGGGCGCGCTCGGCTATCCGCTGACGGTGCATGGCACGGGCGGCCAGACGCGGGCCTTCATCCATATCCAGGACACGGTGCGCTGCGTCGAACTGGCCCTGAAGAACCCGCCGAAGACCGGCGAGCGCGTCAAGATCCTGAACCAGATGACCGAAAGCCGCCGCGTCCGCGACCTGGCCGCCCTGGTCGCCGGGATGACGGGCGCCGAGGTCCACAATGTCGCCAACCCGCGCCAGGAAGCCGACGAGAACGAACTCGTCGTCGCCAATGACCAATTCCGCGATCTGGGCCTGAAGCCGATCACCCTGGCCGAGGGGCTGATGGCCGATGTCACCGACATCGCCCGCCGCTACGCCGACCGGGCCGATCGGTCGAAGATCCCTTGCGTCTCCGCCTGGAACGGCAGGCGGGCCGAGGCCCTGCGCGATGCCCCGGAACCGACCCCGGCTCCGCTTCCAAGCGCCGCCAAGGCGCGCGTCGGCTGATTTCCAGAATGGCGCAAGGCTCCCTGCTCGTCTTCGGCGCCGGCTATCTCGGCCGGGCGGCCCTGACCGAAGCGAAGGCGCGTGGGCTGTCCGTCGCGGCCACCTCGCGGGACCCGGAGCGCCGGACCGCGCTCGAGGCGGAGGGGATCACGGCCGTCGATCCGTCGGACGGGGCGGTCCTGGCCCATGCGGTCGCGAAGGCCTCCGCGATCCTGATCACCGCTCCGCCCGAAGGACACGGCTGTCCGGGGGCGCGCGCCCTGCTGCCGGCACTGACCGAGGCGGGCGCCTATCCCGACTGGATCGGCTACGTCTCCTCCACCGCCGTCTATGGCGACCGGAACGGCGGCTGGGTGTTCGAGGACGACGCCCTGAACGCCGCGAGCCTCGAGGGCGCACGTCGCGTCAGGGCCGAAGCGGACTGGTTCGACGCCGGGCGCGGGATGGGACTGACGGTGCAGGTCTTCCGCCTGCCGGCCATCTACGGGCCCGGTCGGTCGGTGGTTGATCGACTGCGCGACGGCACGGCCCGGATCGTCAGGAAGCCCGGTCAGGTGTTCAACCGCATCTATGTCGAGGACGCGGTCGAGGGTCTGTTCGCCTCGATGGCGCGGCCGAGGCCGGGCGCCGCCTACAACCTCGTCGACGACGCGCCGTCGCCGATCGATGTCGTCATGGCCGATGCGGCTCGACGCATGAACCTGCCTCAGCCGCCCGAAGTCGACTGGACCGATCCGTCGGTGTCGGAGGGGATGCGGCGCTTCTATCTCGACTCGAAACGCATCTCGAACGCCCGCGCCAAGGCCGAGCTGGGCTGGCGGCCCGCCCATCCGACTTGGCGGGAAGGGCTGGAGGCGATCCTCGCCTCCAGCTGATCAGCCGACCCGTGGGGTCTTCAGCCTGCGCTTGTTGGCATGCGTCTCCGGCGCCGTGCCCAGGGCCTCGGGGATCTCGCCCTTGAAGTAGAACCTTTGCCAGGCCTCCTTGGCCGCGTTCGGGTCGCCGGAGGCCAGCCGCTGGTTGAAGTCGGTGCGCTGGCGGTTCCAGGCCTCGAACTGGCCCTTTATCACCGGATTGGATTCCAGCGTGCGGATGACCGGCTGGACCGCCTCCATCTTGCGGTGCTCGACCAGGTGGATGAAGCAGAAGGGCTCGCCGCGCTCGAACTTGATCCGGCCGGGCCGGGTGAACAGCCAGTTCATGGTGAAGGGGAAGGGCAGCCAGTCGGTCTCGATCAGGCCGACCAGCGGCTGGATCCCGTCCTTCATGTGGTTGGGCGACCCCGAGCAGATCATTCCCCAGCCCGGCGGCGTGCGGAACAGATACTGGGGATGCATGGTCAGGACCCCGCGCGAGAAGTGCGAGGTGACGAAATGATCCAGCTCGGGTTGGGGCCGCTCAGGCGTGATGGTGATGTCGGACTGCTGCGGCCCGCCGTTCCATTCGGCCGTGAAGGTGAAGGGGCACAGGATCTCCCACCCCGTGGTGTTGGCCATGGTCAGGGGCAGGCAGCGATAGGGATGCCGGCTGACGAAGGCGTCCATCCAGTTCCGCGACTGGCGTCCGGGCACCATGTCCGGCGGCCGGGCCGACATGGGGTAGCATTCCAGTTCCAAGGCGACGCTCCGGGCGGTATCGAGGTGGACCACTCCTAGCCCGGCCAAGCATGACCACTCAACCAGCCTATGATCGCGACCGCCTGCTGGCCTGGATGGCCGAGCACGGCGTCGCACAGACGACCCACGATCATCCGCCCGTCTTCACCGTCGACGAGGGCCAAGAGATCAAGGCCGCCATGCCCGGCGCCCACACCAAGAACCTGTTCCTGAAGGACAAGAAGGGCCGGCTGTGGCTGATCTCGGCAACCCAGGACACGGTCATCGACCTTAAGGCCTCGCCGAAGACGATCGGGTCGGACCGGGTATCATTCGGCAATGAGATCCTGATGTACGAGACCCTGGGCGTGAGGCCGGGCTCGGTCACGGCCCTGGGGTTGATCAACGACGTCGAGCATCAGGTCCGGTTCGTGATCGACAAACGGCTGTGGGAGGCTGGCATCGTCAACTTCCATCCCCTGACCAATACGGCGACGACGGCGCTAAGCCAGGTGGCGTTCCGGCGGTTCATGTCAGAGATCGGGCGCGAGCCGTTGGTGGTGGACTTCGGAAAACCTCCTCCCGAATAACGACGTGCGTTGGCGGATCAACGCGTCGGCGATATCAACCCCTGGATGCATCCTCGGGATTGGCGAAGGTTTCTGGAAATCGGGGCGGGCAAGGAGATCGCCTGCGCCCAGCTTCTACCCGATGAAGTGCTGGCTCATCTGGAGCCATTGTCGAAGACGCTATTCATCGGCCACGACGCCGCGATGAAGGCGGTGACGAAGCACAGTCTGAATGTCGAACATTTTCCCCTGATTTTCGACACGGTCGAGCGCGGCATGGCCCTTGCGGACCGCGACCGACACGTCACCTTCCTGCACGAGACCGAATTCGGCTGGTTCCAAGTGACCGTGAAATGCGCGCTGGCAAGCCGACGGCTATACGTCGCGACATTCTATCAGACGCGGGAGCGTGACGTCCGAAGCAAACGCCGTCGCTATCCCTTGCTCCGCGACGAAAAACGGGCAGCCAGAGCTGCCCGTATAACGTGGTGAGGACTCCATATTCCCTCACATGATGCCAATCCGACCTTCGCAAGCGAGGGTCTGGCTACGGCCTGGAGATTCACCGTGTCGCACAGGTTCAGTGTGCAGAAATGCACGCTAAAGTCAAGATTTCAGGCCCCGAGGGTTCTCCAGATCAAGCGGGTTTAGCGCTTGCGGCACGTCTGCCCCGCGACCATCTGAGCCCTACCGCGTTACAGCCCCGAGCTTCAAAGAGACCCGATGACCCTCGCCGATCCCCAGACCTCGCCCGACGACCTGATCAAGGACGGCTCCGACGCCGGCTTCATGGACGATGTCATCGCCCAGTCGAAGATCCAGCCGGTGATCGTCGATTTCTGGGCCACCTGGTGCGGACCGTGCCGCACCCTGACCCCCGCCCTGGAAAAGCAGGTCCGGGCGGCCGGCGGGGCGGTCAAGCTGGTCAAGATCGATGTGGACAAGAACCCGGCCTATGCCGGTCAGTTGCGGGTCCAGTCGATCCCGACGGTCTACGCCTTCGTCGACGGCCAGCCGGTCGACGGCTTCCAGGGCGCGGTGCCCGAGAGCCAGATCAAGGCCTTCATCGAGAAGCTGTCGGGTGGCGAGAGCGTCAACTCCGACGTCGAGCAACTGTTGACCCTGGGCGAGGAATCGCTGGGACTGTCGGACTTCGGCGGCGCGGCCCAGGCCTTCGCCCACATCCTGACAATCGAACCGGAAAACCAGAAGGCCATCGCCGGCATGGCGCGCGTCTATCTTGCGGGCGGCGACGCCGATCAGGCGCGCCAGACCATCGCCATGGCCCCGCAGGATTCGACCGAGCCGTCCGTCGTCACCGTCCGCGCCCAGCTGGCCCTTTCGTCGAGCGCGCCCACGGGCGAGACGGCCGCGCTGGAAGCAAAGGTGAAGGCCGACCCCGCCGATCATCAGGCCCGCTACGACCTGGCGCTCGCCCAGGCGGCGGAGGGCGACCTCAAAGGCTCGGTCGACAGCCTGCTGACCATCGTTCAGGCCGATCGCGACTGGAACGACAGTGCGGCGCGCAAGCACCTGCTGGTGGTGTTCGAGGCCGCCGGTCTGTCCTCCGACGTCGCCAAGGACGGGCGTCGTCGCCTCTCCTCCATCCTGTTCGCGTAAGGACGACCCATGGCCCAGGGCTATGTGAAGGCCATCGACCTGCCGCAGGTGATCCCGGTCTTTCCGCTGCCGGGGGCGATCCTGCTGCCACGCGGTCAGTTGCCGTTGAACATCTTCGAGCCGCGCTATCTGAACATGATCGACGACGCCATGGCGGGCGAGCGGATGCTGGGCATGATCCAGCCGACGGGCGGAACGGCGCAGTTGCCCAGTTTGTCGGCCGTGGGCTGTGCCGGGCGGATCACCAGTTTCGCCGAGACCTCGGACGGCCGCTATCTGATCACCCTGACGGGGATCGCCCGCTTTCGGGTGACCACCGAACTGCCCAGCCAGACCCCCTATCGCCAGGTCCGCGCCGCCTTCGCGCCGTTCGAGAGCGATCTGATCGCGCCGCACGAGGGCGAGGCCTTCGACCGCCCCGCCTTCCTCGCCGGGCTGAAAACCTATCTGGAGCGCCGCCAGCTCGAGATCGACTGGGAGACGGCCGAGGCCGCGCCGCAGGAAGCCCTGATCAACAGCCTGTCCATGGCTCTGCCGTTCGAACCGGCGGAGAAACAGGCCTTGCTGGAAAGCCCCGCGCTGGACGACCGGGTCGATGTCCTGACCGCCCTGATGCGGATCGATGCGGCGGAAACGGGCGACGGCGACACGCCGACGTCGATGCAATAAGGAAGGGCGCTACCGCTCACCCCCGGGTCGGATCTTCGATCCGCCCGAGGGTAAACTGTGCGGTCGTTCGCTAGTTGAGCGCGGATTTGGACATTTCATGAGCGACGCTTTTCACACCCCGTCATCCGTTGATCCGAGGCTCCTCGAGGTGCTCGTCTGCCCCGTCACGCGCGGTGTGTTGACCTACGACCGCGAGGCGAACGAGCTGATCTCCAAGGGGGCCAAGCTGGCCTTCCCGATCCGCGACGGCGTGCCGATCATGCTGCCGGAAGAAGCGCGGCAGCTGGATTAGACCAACTCGCCCCGTAGCAGCTTCGGCAGATCGCCCGTGGCGCCCCCGGCTTCGCGCATGAAGGCGCGGCGCATGGGCCCGATGCGGTTCACCGCCGCCATGCCGAGATCCCGCGCCAGCCGCACGGGCGGCAGGTCGTTGGAGAACAGCCGCACGAAACCGTCGAACCCGGCCGCCAGCGCCACAGTGTCGAACCGGCGCCAGCGGGCGTAGCGCTCCAGCACCACCTCCGACCCGATATCCTCGCCCAGCCGCATCGCCTCGATCAGCACCTCGGCGAGAGCGGCGGCGTCCTTCAGACCCATGTTCAGGCCCTGGCCCGCGACCGGGTGCACGCCGTGGGCAGCATCGCCGATGATGGCCGTGCGCGGGGCGGTCAGTCGCGTCGCCAGCTCCAAAGCCAGCGGATAGACGAAACGCGGCCCCTCCGGCGTGGCGCGGTCGAGGAACTCTCCGAACCGCCACATCAGGTGCGACTGGAAGGCCTCGTCCGAACAGGTCTTGAGCGCCTCGGCCGCCCTGATGCTCTCGGTCCAGACCAGGCTCGCGCGCTGGTCGGTCAGGGGCAGGATGGCGAAGGGGCCGCCCGGCAGGAAATATTCGTGGGCGACATTGCCGTGGTCTCGGCCGAGCCGGACCGTGGCCACCACGCCGGACTGGCCATAGCCCCAGCCGACCGTCTCGATCCCGGCGGCCTTGCGCACCGTCGAGCCCCGCCCCTCGGCGCCGACGACGACGGGAGCGCTGATCGCCGAGCCATCCGCCAGTGTGATGCGGGCGGCGGCGTTCGTCTGTTCGACGCCCGCCACCGAGCCGGGCGTGCGCAGGTCGATATCGGTCGCCGTGACCGCCTCGGCCAGCGCCGCCCGGATGCGCCGGTTCTCGACCATATATCCCAGCGGTTCGCCGCCGTTGGCGTCGCCGATCTCGTCGGCGTCGAAACGCAGGAAGGCGGGGGAGGCGGCCTTCGACGCCGCGCCGGGCCTGCGCCCGTCGGTGACTAGGATCCGGTCCATGCGGCAGGCGTGGGGCCTCAGGCCTTCGCCCAGCCCCAGCGCGTCCAGGATGCGGAAGGTGGAAAAGGCGATCGCGGTCGATCGACCGTCGAATGTGGGGGCCAGCTGCGCCGAGAAAGGCTGCGGGTCGATCATCGCGACCTTCAGCCCGCCGCTAGCCGCCGCGAGCGCGAACGTCGCCCCCGCCATTCCGGCGCCGGCGACGATGACATCGTGGGTGTGGGGGGAGGACATTGACCGAGGGCTTAGGGCTTAGGGCTTGGGGCTTAGGATTTCGAAAGGTAGAGGGTCGGGGGCCGGGGGTCCAGGCGAAGGACCCATGCGACGCCGTTTCCCTAAGCCCTATGACCTAATCCCTAAGCCCTCCTCACGAGGTAAACAGCCCCTTAACCCTGAGCCTGCGACACTGGGGCCGACGTTCGTCCGGAGCCTGTGTATGTCCGCCGCCCTCGCCATCAGTCAGCGCGCGCTCTCCAGCGCCCTCGTGATCTGGGACGCACCCTTCATGGTGCGGTTCCGGGGGGTGTTGCAGGCCCTGCTGGCGACCCTGCTGATCGTCGCGCTCGTTTCGTGGAACCCGGCCGATCCCAGCCTGAACGCCGCGTCGTCCGCGGCCCCGACCAACTGGCTGGGCCTGAACGGCGCCCTGTTCGCCGACCTGTTCATGCAGTCCCTGGGCCTCGCCGCCTGGCCGGCCGCAGCCCTGACCGTCGCTTTCGGCCTGGCCTCAGCCATCGGCGACGCGATCCAGCAACGCCTCAAGCCCACGCCGTTGAAGGCGCTCGCGGCATCAGGCGGCGTGCTCAGCCTGTCCGCGGCCCTGTCCGCCCTCGCCGCGCCCAGCGCCTGGCCGCTGGCGGCCGGTCTCGGCGGCCTGTGGGGCGATGGGGTCATCGGACTGGTCGATTCCGGCTTCAGCGCTCTGAGGGTCCCCGGCGGGACCCTCATCGGCGGGATTCTCTTCCTCGTCTTCGGTCTGTGGGCCTGCGGCTATGCGGTCGGTCTGCGTCTGTCGGACTTCGCCGAGGGCGCCGCCTGGGCGTCCGGCCTGCGCCGCCGGGCCTATCCCGTCGCGACCAAGCCCGTCCGCCGACGCCCCGTCCGTCCGGAACCCGAGGTCGAGGCTGCGCCCGCCCGCGCCCCCCGTCGCGCGCCCCGTCTGGAGATGCCCGAGGACGAACCCGCGATCGACGCCGAGGCCGATGCCCCCCTGCCCTGGGAGGAGCCGGTCCACACCCCCGCCTATGCGACCCCCGCCCCGCGCGCCGCCGCGACCGAGATCAAGGTGGCCGCGCCCAAGCCCGCCAAATCCAAGAAGACGGTCGATGACGACCAAGGCGCCTTCGACTTCGTGCGGCCGGAGGGCGATTTCTCCCTGCCGCCGCTCGGCATGCTGACCAAGCCCCAGGTCCGCGCCGGGATGGTCGACGAGGACGCCCTGAAACAGAACGCCAAGATGCTGGAAGGCGTCCTGGCCGAGTTCGGGGTCAAGGGCGTGATCGACCAGATCCGTCCCGGTCCCGTGGTCACCCTCTACGAACTGGTGCCCGCGCCCGGCGTCAAACACGGCCGCGTCGTGGCTCTCTCCGACGACATCGCCCGGTCCATGTCCGCGCGCGCCTGCCGCATCTCGGTCGTGCCGAACCGGAACGCCATCGGCATCGAACTGCCCAACCTGAAGCGCGAGACCGTCTATCTGAGAGACCTTCTGGCCTCGTCCGAATACGGCAAGCCGGCGCACATCCTGCCTCTGGCCCTGGGCGAGACCATCGGCGGCGATCCTTACGTCGCCGATCTGGCGCGCATGCCCCACCTGCTGATCGCGGGCACCACCGGCTCAGGCAAGTCGGTGGGGGTCAACGCCATGATCCTGTCGATCCTGTACCGGCTCTCGCCCGCCGAATGCCGTTTCATCATGATCGACCCCAAGATGCTGGAGCTGTCGGTCTATGACGGCATCCCACACCTGTTGGCGCCCGTCGTCACCGATCCGAAGAAGGCTGTCGTCGCCCTGAAATGGACGGTGCGCGAGATGGAGGACCGCTATCGCCGCATGTCCAAGCTCGGCGTCAGGAACGTCGCCAGCTACAACGAACGCGCCGTCGAGGCCCAGAAGAAGGGCGAGCATTTCGAACGCACGGTCCAGACCGGCTTCGACGACCAGGGCCGCCCGGTGTTCGAGAGCGAGAAGATCCGCCCCGAGCCCATGCCCTATCTGGTCGTGGTCATGGACGAGATGGCCGACCTGATGCTGGTCGCCGGCAAGGACGTGGAGGGCGCGGTCCAGCGTCTGGCCCAGATGGCCCGCGCCGCCGGCATCCACCTGATCATGGCCACCCAGCGCCCGTCGGTCGACGTCATCACCGGCACCATCAAGGCCAATTTCCCGACCCGGATCTCCTTCCAGGTCACCTCCAAGATCGACAGCCGCACCATCCTCGGCGAACAGGGCGGCGAACAGCTGCTGGGTCAGGGCGACATGCTCTACATGGCCGGCGGCGGCCGCATCACCCGCCTGCACGGCCCGTTCGTGACGGACCAGGAGGTCGAGGAGGTCTGCAAACACCTGCGGTCGCAGGCCGAGCCCGACTACCTCGACCTGATCACCGACGACCCGGACGGCGACGGCGACAATGCGATGGACGAGGGCGGCGGAGCGTCGTCCGGCGACGACCTCTACGACCGGGCCGTGGCCGTGGTCACCCGCGACCGCAAGGCCTCGACGAGCTACGTCCAGCGCCGGCTGCAGATCGGCTACAACCGCGCCGCCTCCCTGATCGAACGGATGGAACAGGAAGGCGTCGTCTCGGCCGCCAACCACGCCGGCAAGCGGGATATTCTGGCGGGTCCGCCGCCGATGGCGTGAGATAAGGGACTAGGGACTTGGCATGGGGGCGAACCCTAATCCCTACTCCCTGATCTCTTCACTGGAACTAACCCACCTGAACAGGGCTTCATCCAGCCGCCGGAATATGGTCCAGCTGTCGTCATCGACGCGCCGCCTGTGCCTGGCAAAACAGCAGCCTCGACAACCATCCCGTCCACCGGCCGAGCCGGAGGATGACGAAGGAAGAAAGACGACCATGACCCTGTCCCGCAGAGACCTCGGCTTCGGCCTCGCCGCTATCGCGGGTCTCGCCGCCCTGCCCGCCAGCGCCCAGACCGCCCTGTCCGCCGCGGACCGCGCGACCTTGGCCCAGGCCCAGACCTATTTGCAAAACCTGACCTCGGCTCAGGGGAATTTCGTCGAGACCACCGGGCCGCAGCGCCGTGAAGGTCGCTTCTATCTGCAACGTCCGGGCAAGATGCGGTTCGAATACACCAATCCGGCGGGCCTGCTGGTCGTGTCGGACGGCTATAATGTGAAGCGCTACGACCCTCGCCTGAACAACTTTCAGCAAGTGCCCTTGGGCCGCACCCCGCTGTCGACCTTCCTCGCCCGAAATGTCCGGCTGGACCAGGGCGTGCACATCGACCGCGTCACCCGGATGCAGTCCGGCGCCTTCTCAATCACGGCGCGGGACCAGCGCAATCCGAACGAAGGCTCGGTGATCCTGGCCTTCGCCGGCAGTCCTGTTCGCCTCCAGGAATGGACCATTACTGACTCGCAAGGACGTCGCACCCGAACCCAGCTGACCTCGCTTCAGCCGGCTTCGGGCCTGGCTTCCAGCCTGTTCCGCCTGACCGATCCGACCCGCCGCCCCGGCCGCAACTGACGGATTTTCGAAGGGTGAACCGTGTTCGGACGGTCACAGGCAATCGTTCACAGTGCGCGTTTGACTATTTCCGTTTGGAGTGACATTTTGATCGCAGAACGGAAGCGGCCGGTTCTAAGCCTTCGGTCTCATCCCCTCCCGACGGCGCGAGAGAGAAACAAAACTTCGACCCCTGGCGCGCCGCGTCAGGGGTTTTTTGTGGCCCGGCTTAGGCTAGATGAGCCTCATGCTTCGCGTCGCCACCTGGAACATCAACTCCGTCCGCCTGCGCATCGACCAGGTCGCGCGTTTCGTCGCCGAGGCGAAGGTCGATGTCCTGTGCCTGCAGGAGATCAAATGCCTGGAGGACCAGTTCCCGCGGAACGCCTTCGTCGACATGGGCATGCCGCACCTGAAGATCGCGGGGCAGAAGGGTTGGCATGGGGTGGCGATCGCGAGCCGCCTGCCGATCGAGCACTCGGACACCTTCCAGGCTTGCAAGCTGGGCCACGCCCGATGCGTCTCGGCGCGGGTGGCGGGTGTCGACATCCAGAACTTCTACATCCCGGCCGGCGGGGACGTTGCCGACCGCGAGTTGAACCCGAAATTCGATCACAAGATGGATTTCTACGAGCAGCTGACCGCGACGATCAGGGCGCAGGACCGCGCCGCACGCCTGTTGATGTGCGGCGATTTCAACATCGCACCGTCGGAGTTCGACGTGTTCAACCACCGCTACATGTCCAAGATCGTCAGCCACACCCCGCTGGAGGTCGAGACCCTGAACCGGCTGCAGGCGGCGGGCGGCTTCCACGATGTGGTGCGTGACGCCTATCCCGAGCCGCAGAAGCTGGCGTCCTGGTGGAGCTATCGCGCCCAGGACTTCCGTGTGTCGCAGCGTGGCCTGCGTCTCGACCACATCTGGACCTCGCCGGGCCTGACGCCGTCGGTCGTGCCGCGCTCGGCCATCATCCACGAGCCGGTGCGGGCCTGGGAACAGCCCTCGGACCATTGCCCGATCACCGTCGATCTGGACGTCTGACCCCCCAGTCGGGGCGCTTGGGCAGGGCGCGTTCGAAGTCGTCGGAGAAGGCCGCGCCGGGCGCGTGATGCTCGTACCAGACCGAGAAAGGCGTGCCCGGCGGCGACTGGGGATAGACCTCGACCCGGTCTTCGAAGACCTCCAGCGACAGGCCGGGCCAGTCGAGGCAGATCGTGGCGTAGTATCCCAGCGAGACCACTGGCTCCGGCGAGCGGATCGAGGCGAAGCGGATCAGGTCGCCTAGGGTGACGAACACAGCCACGTCGAACGGTTCGCCCCGCACCGCCGCCAGGCGACGCGCCTCCTCCAGCACATGGCTCCATTGCGGAGCCGACGGTGTCACGGCTGCAGCCGGTATCCGCCCGCGTCGGTCAGCAACAGCCGCGCCTGACCCGGCTCGGGCTCGATCTTCTGGCGTAGGCGGTAGATGTGGGTTTCGAGCGTGTGGGTCGTGACCCCGGCGTTGTAGCCCCAAACCTCGGTCAGCAGCTCCTCGCGCGACACCGGCTTGGCCCCGGCGCGATAGAGGTATTTGAGGATGTTGGTTTCCTTCTCCGTCAGCCGGACCTTCTTGCCTTTCGGGTCGATCAGGACCTTGCCGGCGGGGCGGAAGGAGTAGGGACCGATCTGGAAGACGGCGTCCTCGGACTGTTCGTGGCTGCGCAGGTGGGCGCGGATGCGGGCCAGCAGGACGGCGAAGCGGAAAGGCTTGGTGACATAGTCGTTGGCCCCGCTGTCGAGACCCAGGACCGTGTCGGCGTCGGAATCCTGGGCCGTCAGCATGATGACCGGGGTCGAGACCCCGTCCTTGCGCAGCAGGCGGCAGGCCTCGCGGCCGTCCATGTCGGGCAGGTCGACGTCCAGCAGGATCAGGTCGGCGCGGATCTCGCGACCCAGGCGCACGCCCTCGGTGGCCGTCGAGGCCTGAACCGTCTTGAACTCCTCGTGCAGGGCCAGCTGCTCGGCCAAGGCCTCGCGCAGGTCGTCGTCGTCGTCGATGATGAGCAGGGTCTTGGCTGTGGGCATCTGTCTAGAATGGCGAGGCTTGGGCCGAACGCCAAGGCGGACGACGAAAATGACGCGGAATCAGCCGTTAGAGGGCGCGAAAGCCGGGTTTCGTTCCCCGAACAACGCCGATCCGACGCGAACGTGCGTCGCGCCGAGCCGGATCGCGGCCTCGTAGTCGGCGCTCATCCCCATCGACAGGACGTTCAGACCGTTGCGTTCGGCGATCCGGGCCAGCAACGCGAAATGCAGGATCGGCTCCTCGTCGGCGGGCGGAATGGCCATCAGACCCTCGACGGCCAGGCCTTCCGCGCGGGCGGCGGCGATCAGGGCTTCGGCGTCGCGGGGGGCGACCCCGGCCTTCTGTTCCTCCTCGCCGGTGTTGATCTGGACCAGCAGGCGGGGCGACCGGCCGATCTTCTGCGAGGCCGAGGCGAGGGCGCCGATCAGTTTGGGACGGTCCAGGGTCTCGATGACGTCGAACAGGGCGACGGCGTCCTCGGCCTTGTTCGACTGCAGCGGCCCGATCAGGCGCATTTCCAGATCGGGCATGGTCGCACGCCGATCGGTCCAGCGACCTTGCGCCTCCTGGACCCGGTTCTCGCCGAAAACCCGCAGACCGGCGGCGAGGGCGGCGTCGATGGCCGGCTCGGGTTGGGTCTTGGACACGGCGGTCAGGGTGACCGAGGCCGGATCGCGACCGGCCGCCCTGGCCGCTGCGGTCATGCGGGCGCGAATGGCTGCGAGACGGGCGGAGAAGCCTTCGACAGTGGACGCAGGCGCGGAAGCGGGGGATGAGGCGGTCATGGACGTGCCGGAAATGACGGAAGACGGAGCCCGGTTGTGGGCCGTGGCCCAGGCTCTAGCCCGCGACGCCGCGAATGTCAGCGCTGGGGTCAGGGGCGGCGAGCGGTCGCGGGTGCCCCCGATGCTGCTGTTCACCGATCCCGAGCGGACGCCTCGGCCCTGGGAGATCGCGGCGCGGATGCCGGCGGGCTCGGGCGTGGTCTATCGGTCGTTCGGGGCGGCGGAGGCCGAAGAGACGGCGCGGCGCCTGAGAGCCGTGACGCGCACGCGAGGGATGGTGCTGCTGATCGGGCTGGACGCCGATCTGGCCGAGAGGGTCGGCGCCGATGGGCTGCATCTGCCGGAACGGGCGCTGTCGGCGGCCTATGCCCTGTCGGGGCGGCGACCGGGCTGGATCCTGACCGGGGCGGTGCATTCGGTCGAAGGGGCCCTGGCGGCGCGGGATCTGGACGCGGTCATCCTGTCGCCGATCTTTCCGGCCGGCGGGAGTTCGGCCGCCAAGCCCGCCCTGGGCCTGGATCGCCTGCGCACTGCGGCCTTGAGTCCGGTCCGTGTCGTCGCCCTGGGAGGGGTGACGTCGAGCAATGCGGGAGACCTGCAGGGATCGGGCGCGGGCGGACTGGCGGCGATCGGCGGGCTGGCGGAGGCCTTCGCCTGAAGCGTCGTCCGTCCGTCCGGACGAAAAAAAGCGGACGAAACGGACGAAACGGACGAAAGTCTCGCTGCTCGCTCTCTCCGCGAACCGTTAGCGCCATTGTAGGTCAGCGGCGGCCTTGGGCTGACAAAAAGGGCCTGGTGACACGTTGGGCCAGGCGTGGCCGGGTTCAGAGGCGCCAGTCAGAAAATTATATTCGACATGGATGCGCGCATGTCAGCGGAGGCCGGGCCAGCCAAGGCCGGGCTGTAGGTCGGGCGCGAAACGGGTCGAGACAGCCCGCCCTAGAAGCGGAACAGGGTTTCCAGACGAACGCGCGGCTGGGCGCGGCGGTCGGTCTCGGGGGCGCGGGCCGGATCCTGTTCGGGCGTGGCCAGACCGGCGGCCGCGCCGACGCGCAGGCGCGGCGACAGGCGGTAGTATGCGCCGGCTTCGACATCGCCCCATTCGGCCTCGCGGCCGACGGGCTGGTTCAGGTTGAAATCGAGACCCCAACGGCCGCTTTCATTCCAGCGCAGGCCGCGACGCGGCTGAGCCGGGGCGGCGCGCTGGGCGGTGGAGGCTTCGGCCAGGGTCACGGCCGGAACGCGCGAGCGGGATTGCGCAGACGCTTCGCCCGCGACGCCAACCAGGGCGACGAGACCGAGAGAAACAGCGAGGATCGCCGACAGACGCATTTCCAACCCTTCGACCCGCCGTTTCTCGCCGGACCTTTGTTCCTGAACCCGATCTTGCGACCGTGGACCCGCCGATTAGACACCGGTGGTCCGCCCGGTCAACGCAACGAGGCCCATCCATGCCGGTTCCGCCGACTCTAGCATTCGCCTGTGGCGCTAGCGTCACGGCAGGCCGGACGGAAGGCGTTCTCCGCCCTGGGGAATTGGTGGCGACGGGCGGGCGCCGCAACCGCCACGCCTCATACGGGAAGGTTCGGCCGTGGATTGCCTTGTCATCGCCCCTTTTGGGCGTGTTATAGAGCCGCGCTTGGCGAACGGTCGTGAACCGTCGCGCCGGCGCGACCGCCCCCGGTACGGGATCAGGCGGATCAGCACCCGAGGGAGACGACGTTCGATGGGTTTGGGTTCGATGGGTTTTGTTCGCGGCAAGACGGTCCTGGCGACCACGATGTTGGTCACGAGCGGTCTGCTCCTCTCCGCCTGCGGCGGCCTGCCGTTCTCCGGGAACTCGACGCCCCGCGCATCGACGGTGCAGCAGGGCATCGGCGTCAACGCCTATCTGTGGCGCGCCACCCTCGACACCCTCAGCTTCATGCCGCTGCTGACCGCCGATCCGTGGGGCGGCGTCGTGAACTATGACTGGTACGTCAATCCGCAGACGCCGAACGAGCGTTTCAAGGCGACCGTCTTCATCCTCGATACCCGCCTGCGCGCGGACGCCCTGAACGTCACCGTGACCAAGGAAGTCCGCACCGCCGGTGGCGAATGGACCGCCTCGCCGGTCGCCGCCCAGACCGAGGCCGATCTGGAAAACGCGATCCTGACCAAGGCGCGCCAGCTCAACCTGTCGAACGCAGGCTAACCGGCGAGCCGCCGGCGGCTTAACTTCGCAAGAGGTCGCCGCCAGTCGTTGCCTTTCAGCGCCGGTCCCGCATAAACGGCCCCTCGCCCGGCGTGACCGAGCGAACCCTCATGCCAGGACTGTCCGTGTCTTCGACCCCCACCCGCTACGATCCCAAGACCGCCGAACCGCGCCAGCAGGCGCGCTGGGCCGATGCCGACGCCTTCGTCACCCGGGATACGGGCCGCAAGAAATACTATGTCCTTGAAATGTTTCCCTATCCGTCGGGGAACATCCACATGGGGCACGCCCGCAACTATGTGATGGGCGACGTGGTGGCGCGTCACAAGCGGGCGCAAGGGTACGACGTCCTGCACCCGATGGGTTGGGACGCCTTCGGCATGCCGGCCGAGAACGCGGCCATGGAGCGGGGCATCCACCCCAAGGGCTGGACCTACGACAACATCGCCACCATGCGCGCCCAGCTGAAGCTTCTGGGCCTGTCGCTGGACTGGTCGCGCGAATTCGCCACCTGCGACCCCGAATATTACGGCAAGCAGCAGGCCTGGTTCCTGGAGCTGTATCGGCGCGGACTGGTGTTCCGTCGTGACGGCGTGGTCAACTGGGACCCGGTCGACAACACGGTCCTGGCCAACGAACAGGTCATCGACGGCAAGGGCTGGCGCTCGGGCGCGGTGGTCGAGAAGCGCAAGCTGAACCAGTGGTTCCTGCGCATCACCGACTATGCCGACGACCTGATCGACGGCCTGAAGACGCTGGAAGGTCGCTGGCCCGACAAGGTCCGGCTGATGCAGGAGAACTGGATCGGCAAGTCCAAGGGCGCGACCCTGTGGTGGGACATCGTCGAGGCTCCGGCCTTCCTGCCTGAATCCCCGGCCGGCGAACCGAACCACCCCCGCGACCCGATCGAGGTCTATACGACCCGTCCCGACACCCTGTTCGGCGCCAGCTTCATCGCTTTGGCTCCCGACCATCCCCTGACCAAGGCGATCGCGGAGCATCGGCCGGACGTCGCCGACTTCGTGAAGGCCTGCGCCCAGACGGGCACCAGCGAGGCCGATATCGAAAAGGCGGAGAAGCTGGGCGTCGATCTGGGCGTGCGGGTTCGTCACCCGTTCGACCCGGAAAAGACCCTGCCGGTCTGGGCGGCGAATTTCGTCCTGTCGACCTATGGCTCGGGCGCCATCTTCGGCTGCCCGGCCCACGACCAGCGCGACCTGGATTTCGCCCGCAAATACGATCTGCCGGTGATCCCGGTGGTGAAGCCGGACGATGTCGAGACCATCGAGGTCGGGACCGAGGCCTATACGGGGCCGGGCCGCGCCTTCAACTCGGGCTTCCTGGACGGGCTGGATGTCGAGGAGGCCAAGGCCGCCGCCATCGCGAGGGTCGAGGCCGCCGGACAGGGCAAGGGCGCGACCATCTATCGCCTGCGCGACTGGGGCGTCTCGCGCCAGCGCTACTGGGGCTGCCCGATCCCCATCGTCCACTGCCCGTCATGCGGCGTAGTCGAGGTGCCGGCCGATCAGCTGCCGGTCGTCCTGCCCGACGACGTCACCTTCGACGTGCCCGGCAATCCGCTCGACCGCCATCCGACCTGGAAGCACGTCGAATGCCCGTCCTGCGGCACGGACGCCGTGCGCGAGACCGACACCCTGGATACCTTCGTCGATTCCAGCTGGTATTTCGCCCGCTTCACCGATCCGACGGCGGACGAGCCGATCAACAAGGACGCCGCCGACCGCTGGCTGGCCGTGGATCAATATATCGGCGGGGTCGAACACGCGGTTCTGCACCTGCTCTATGCCCGGTTCATCACCCGCGCCCTGTCGGACGCCGGGATGCTGTCGGTGAAGGAGCCGTTCGCGGGCCTGTTTACGCAGGGGATGGTGGTCCACGAGACCTATCGCCGGGCGGACGGTGCCTGGGTCGAGCCGACCGACGTCGAACTGACCAACGATGCGGGCGTGCGATCGGCCAAGCAGCGGTCGACCGGCGAGACCCTGGTCATCGGCGACATCGAGAAGATGTCCAAGTCCAAGAAGAACGTCGTCGCCCCGGCCGAAATCCTGGAAAGCCACGGCGTGGACGCCGGCCGCCTGTTCGTTCTGTCGGACTCTCCGCCAGAACGGGACGTGCAGTGGACGCCGGGCGGGGTCGAGGGCGCCAGCCGCTTCGTCCAGCGCGTCTGGACCCTGTTCGACAGCCATGATGCCGACGCTGTGGGTGACCCGATCAGGGACGCGGCCCTGCTGAAGGAAACGCACAAGGCCATCAAGGCCGTGTCCGAGGGCGTCGAAGGCTTCCGCTTCAACTCCGCCATCGCCAAGCTCTACGCCCTGGTCGCGACATTGCGTGATTTCGAGGGGGCCTCGGGCGCGGCGAGGAAAGAGGCGCTGTCGGCCCTGGCCCGTCTGGTCGCGCCGTTCACGCCCCACGTCGCCGAGGAGGGCTGGTCGCGTCTGGGGGAGGCCGGAATGGTGCTGGACGCGCCCTGGCCGGTGTTCGATCCGGCCCTGGCCGCCGACGACGAGGTGGTCCTGCCGATCCAGATCAACGGCAAGCGCCGGGGCGAGATCACGATGCCGCGCGGGGCCGATGCCAAGGCCGTGGAGGCCGAGGCGCTCGCCAACGCCGCCGTTCAGGCCTATCTGGAAGCCAACGCCCAATCGATCCGCAAGGTGATCGTCGTGCCCGATCGTATCGTCAACCTGGTGGCCGGCTGAGATGTCGGTCCGCGCTCTGACCGCGCTGTCGGTGGCCGCCCTGCTTCTGGCGGGATGCGGGTTCACGCCGCTGTACGGCGAGGCGGGCGGGTCGCCGGCCCTGACCCGGATCGCGGTGACGACCCAGGACGACCGGCTCGGATACCGGTTGCGCGAACAGCTGGAGGATGCCCTGGGCTGGGATCGGGGCGCGGCGCCCCTGTATCGGCTCGAGACGGTGGCGCAGCAGAACCGGCGTCCCCTGGGTCGCCGGATCGACGATACGGCCACTCGCTATGAGCTGACGGTGCGCGGGACCTGGACCCTGACGCCGGTCTCGGGCGGGGCGCCGCTGACGGGGACGGAGACGGTCACGACCACCTATGCCGCCGCAGACCAGCCCTATGCCGCCATCGCGGCCCAGCAGGACGGCGAGGACCGCGCCGCCGCCGAACTGGCCCGGCTGATCCGCGTCGATCTGATGCGGGCGCTCGCGACCCTCCCATGATCCCCCTCCCATGATCTTGGCCAAGCGGCCCGAGGTGGACCGCTTCCTGGCGAAGCCGGACGCCGGGATCCGCGCGGCCGTCATCCACGGCAAGGACCGCTCCGGCGTCGCCGAACGCGCCGAGATCCTGTGCAAGGCCATCACGCCGGACCTGAACGACCCGTTCAACGTCACCCTGCTGACCGACAGCGACATCGACGGCGACGAGGCACGGCTGGAAGAGGCTCTGACGGCGCTGTCGATGATCGGCGGGCGGCGGCTGGTTCGCGTGCGGTTGGGCGGCGACAAGAGCTCGGTCGACAAGATGCTGGCCGGGGCGCTCAAGACCCATGCCGAGGGGCTGTTCAATCCCGACTGCATGCTGGTGGTCGAGGCCGGGGCGTTGGGCCGCGACTCGGCGCTCCGCAAGGCGGCTGAGGCGGGCAAGGGCTCGGTCGGCATCGCCTGCTACGAGGACGAGGCCGGCGACATCGCCCGCATGACCCGCGAGGCCCTGGCCGTCGATAAGGTGGGCCTGACCACGGACGCCCTGGCCGCCTTCGTCGCCCGTTTGCCCCGCGAACGCGGCCTGATGCGTCAGGAGATCGAGCGGCTGGCCCTCTATGTCGGGCCGGGTTCAGGCCGCACCATCGATGTCGAGGAGCTGGAGGCCCATCTGGGCGTCGAGGCGGACGCGTCGCTGTCGGACGCGGCGCTGCAGGCTTTCGGCGGACGTCCCGCGCCGGCGCAAGGCGGACTGCGCCGCGCTCTGGCCGAGGGAGAGAGCGCGGTCATGGCCGTGCGATCCGCCTCGATCCACCTGGGCAAACTGCGGCGGATCAATGTGCTTCAGGGCAATGGCGCGGGGGCCAAGGAGGCCGCCAAGGCCGCCGGGGTGTTCTGGAAGCAGGAGAACGAGATGCTGCGTCAGGCCCGCGCCTGGCGTCTGGAGGATCTCGATGTCGTGCAGGACAGCGTCAACACCGCCGATGTGGCCACCAAGACGACCGGCATGCCCGAGCATCTGATCGCCGAGCGGCTGCTGCTGGAGATCGCAGCGAGGGCGCGGCGGCTGGGGCTCTGACCGTTCAGGCCGTCGATTATTCGGCGGCTTCGCGGGCGGCGTTCAGTTCCGCCGCCTTGGCCTCGACCAGTTCGACGATCTCGTCGACCATCTTCGCATTGTCGAGTTTGTGGGCGATCTTGCCGTTCAGATAGACCATGCCCGCCCCCTTGCCGCCGCCGGTGAAGCCGACGTCGGTGTAGAGGGCCTCGCCCGGGCCGTTGACGACGCAGCCGATGATGGACAGCGACATCGGAGTGGCGATGTGGGCCAGCTTTTCCTCGAGGATGCCGACCGTCTCGATGACGTTGAACCCCTGACGGGCGCAGGACGGGCAGGCGATGATGTTGACGCCCCGGTGGCGCAGGCCGAGCGATTTCAGGATGTCGAACCCGACCTTGATCTCCTCCACGGGGTCCGCGGCAAGACTGACCCGGATGGTGTCGCCGATCCCGGCCCACAGCATGTTGCCCATGCCGATGGCGGACTTGATCGTGCCGGTGCGAAGCGGGCCGGCCTCGGTGACGCCGAGGTGGAGGGGGCAGTCGATGACCTCGGCCAGTTGCTGATAGGCGGCCACGGTCAGGAAGGGGTCGGACGCCTTCACCGATATCTTGAACTCGTGGAAGTCGTGGTCCTGAAGGATGCGGGCGTGGTTCAGGGCGCTCTCGACCATGGCGTCGGGGCAGGGCTCGCCGTATTTTTCCAGCAGCTCTTTTTCCAGGGAGCCGGCGTTGACGCCGATCCGCATGGAGCAGCCGTGATCCTTGGCGGCCTGGATGACGTCGCGGACGCGTGAGGCGTTGCCGATGTTGCCGGGATTGATGCGCAGACAGGCGGCGCCGGCCTCGGCGGCCTCGATGCCACGCTTGTAGTGGAAGTGGATGTCGGCGACGAGCGGGACCTTGGCGGCGTTCGCGATGGTCCTGAAGGCGGCGGTGGACTCCTCGTCGGGGCAGGAGACGCGGACGATGTCGGCCCCGGCCTCTTCGAGTTCGCGGATCTGTCCGATGGTGGCGTTGGCGTCGGAGGTCAGGGTGTTGGTCATCGACTGGACGGTGATCGGAGCGTCGCCGCCGACCGGCACATTGCCGACCATGATCTGTCGAGACTTGCGGCGCTCGATATGGCGCCAGGGTCGGATGTGGGAGTGGTCGGAGCTCATGACGGGCTCAATATAGGGCCGGTGCGAAGACAAGGCCATGACGCTTCCTGTCTTCCCCTGCGCCGCAGGTGCGGTGGAGTGGCTTGAAGCGGAGCGGAGAGACGGAGGGGTTCTGTGGCGGCAAGAACCGCTCTGTCAGCTCGCGAAGAGCTCGCTGCCACCTCCCCATCGCTGCGCGACAGGCAGGAGACGAGATCAGCGCGGCGTGATCGTCGTGGCGAGCGTCTGCTGCCCCGTCGACACCGTCTGCACCACGGCCGCCTGGGTGGCGGCGGCGGCGCGGGCGGCGGCGGCCTGGGCGGCCTGGGTTTCGGCCTCGATCCGGGCGGCGGTCTCGCGCGCCATCGCTGTCGCACGGGTGTTTAGCTGGTTGAGCGGGGTCAGGACGCCGGCCAGCCCCCCGCCGTGCTCGCCATTGAGATAGACGTCGAAAGCGGTCGGGTCGGACACGTCGATGGTCGCCGAGACGCCGATAGGGGCGCGCCAGGCCTCACCGGCGGCCATCTGGCGAGCGAACAAGACCTGGCCGTCGCCCAGACGCACCACCAGGGCTCCGGCCTTCCTGGCCTGCAACACGACCTGGGAGGCCGTCGCAGCGGCGCCATAGACCGGTCCGCGCGGGTTGAAGGCGGCCTGAACCGGTGCGGTCGGGGCGGCCGCGCCGAGGGCCGCGGCATCCGCCGGGTCGATGCCGGTCAGCTGGGCTTCGAGGCCCGGCGTGATGTAGAGGGCGGGCACCGTCTGATCGGCCGGGGCCGGCTGAGGCGCGCCGACGCGCAGGCCGGTCTGGCCGGGGACATCCCCCAGGCTCCAGCTTTCGGGCACTTCGGCGATGTCGGAGGGTTGGGGTGCGCGGATCAGGCTGACCCGCTGGAACACGTTCCAGCCGATCAGGGCCACCGCGATCAGCGCGATGCCGCCGATGATGCGCGGCGAATAGCGACGGACTTCCTCGAAAGCCACGCCCGTCGGCGCCTGAAGCGGGACCGAACCGTCAGGCGTCTCGCGCTTGTAGCGTTCGACCGCCAGCTGCTCGTCGAGACCCAGGGCGTGGGCGTAGGCCCGGACATAGCCGATGGCGAAGACGCGGGACGGCAGGGCCGATTGGTTGTTCTCTTCGAGGGCCAGAAGATAGCGTGCGTGGACGCGGGTGACGGCGGCCAGCTCGGCCATCGACTTTCCCGAAAGTTCGCGGGCCTTGCGCAGGCCGTCGCCAAGAGTCGCCGCATCGGTGATGGAGGGCACAGGGTCCTTCCAGTCAGGGTGAGCCCGAAACTCGTCGGGGACATTCCCCGTATCCAGCGCCATGACGCCATGCCCCACAATCGGATCGCCCGGCATATCCGCCTGATCCGTACTCAACCAGGGACCGTCTACCACGTTGGTGTGACGGCCCCCGCCTCCCCCCGGAGGAACACGAATATCGTCTTGTGGATAACCCATTATAGCCGCCGGTTCAACGTCTTGTTAACGATGAAACGGTCCCATTCGGGACCCCTCACAGACCGACGTTCAACTTCCGGGCCAGACTTTCGATCTCGCTGCGGATCGATCCGGCGGACGATCCGAGCAGGTTGTTCATGCCGCGCCTCGCCGCCGTCAGGTCGGTCGACAGGATCATGCGTTTGACCGGCCCCACCCCGCCGGCGGGAGCCGACAACCGGGTGAAGCCGAGGCTGAGCAGGGCGAAGGCCTCCAGTGGACGACCCGCCAGCTCGCCGCAGACGGACACCGGGGTGCCGGTCTCGGTGCAGGCCTTCTGGATCGACTGAAGTGCGCGCAATGCCGGTGGCGACAGGGCGTCGTAGCGGTCAGAGACCAGCGGATTGGTCCGGTCGGCGGCGTACATGTACTGAAACAGGTCGTTGGAGCCGATCGAGACGAAGTCGGTCAGCGGCAGCAGGGCGTCGAGGTGCCACAGCAGGCTGGGGCATTCGATCATCGCCCCGACACGCAGGGTGGCGGGCAGAGGCCGCCCGCGCCGCCGCGCCCATTCGCATTCCACGTCGACCAGTTCGCGCGCCGCGCGGAACTCATCCACCGTGGCGATCATGGGGAACATGACCCGCAGCTCGCGCCCGGCGCCCGCGGCCAGCAGGGCGCGCAACTGGAGGCGAAGCAGGGAGGGGCGGTCGAGGCCGAGGCGGATGGCGCGCCGTCCCAGGGCGGGATTCTCCTCCCGCTCGGTGGTCTCCATGTAGGGCAGGACCTTGTCGCCGCCGATGTCGAGGGTGCGGAAGGTCACCGGCCGGTCGCCCGCCGCGTCCAGCACCAGCTTGTAGAGGGCCGTCTGAGAGTTCAGGCGCGGCAGCTCCTCCGACACCATGAACTGGAACTCGGTGCGGAACAGGCCGATGCCCTCGGCGCCGGTCTCGTTCAGATTTTCCAGATCCACCGCCAGGCCGGCGTTCGTCAGCAGGGTGATGCGCGTCCCGTCGGCGGTGACGGCCGGGACGTCGCGCAGCTTGGCGAACTCGGCCTGACGCTGTTCGCGCACGGCCATACGCGACTGGACCGATTCCAGCATGTCGGCGCGGGGCCGCAGGTGAGCCTCGCCGGTCTCGCCGTCGACGATGACGAGGTCGCCCTCGCTCAGCCGGTCGCGAATCCCCTGGAGGCGGCCGACGCAGGGGATCTGCAGCGCGCGAGCGACGATGGCGGCGTGGCTGGCGGCCGAGCCCTCCTCGATCAGCAGGCCCTTCAGCTTGTGACGCGGATACTCCAGCAGGTCGGCGGGGCCCAGATTCCTGGCGACCAGGATGGCGTCGTCGGGCAGTTCGCGCTGGCCCGGATTGTCCCCGGCCAGAACCCGCAGCAAGCGGTTGGCCAGGTCCTCGAAGTCGTGCAGCCGTTCCTTGATATAGGGGTCGCGGGCCTGGGCGAAGCGGGCGCGGTGTTCATTGCGCACGCGGTCGACGGCGGCCTCGGCGGTCAGGCCGCCGCGGACGGCCTCCTCCAGCGACCGGTTCCAGCCCCGATCGTCGGCGAACATCCGATAGGTTTCCAGCACCTCGTAGGACTGGCCCGACAGCTTGCCCTGACCTCCGTCCAGGAGGGCGTCGATCGAGGATTTGAGGACCGTCAGGCCCTCGCGCAGGCGGATTTCCTCGACCTGCTGGTTTTCAGCCAACAGCCGTTCGGGCGCGAGCGGCGCCTCGTGCAGGATGACGTGGCCGAACGCCAATCCTTCCGCGAACCT
This sequence comes from Brevundimonas sp. FV1ye28, assembly GCF_058681135.1. Taxonomy (NCBI): domain Bacteria; kingdom Pseudomonadati; phylum Pseudomonadota; class Alphaproteobacteria; order Caulobacterales; family Caulobacteraceae; genus Brevundimonas; species Brevundimonas sp. FV1ye28. The sequence continues at coordinate 2,547,513 of NZ_CM178731.1, forward strand.
CTGGCCCTTGATCCGTTCGGGGCGGTGCGGCGCGACCTCGACGTCGCGAAGCTCCTCCAGCGCCATGAGCTCGCCGGAGGCGACGGTCTCGGCCAGGACCATGGCGATGGTCTGGATGTCCTCGACCTCGTCGGGATCGTAGCGGCGCTCGGCCCGGTTCTGGACGACCAGGACGCCGATGGCTCGCCCGCCGCGCAGGAGGGGGGCGCCGAGGAAGGCGTGATAGGGATCTTCGCCTGTCTCAGGCCGGTAGGCGAAGCTGGGGTGGCTGGGCGCGTCCGACAGGCTGATCGGCTGGGCCAGTCGCGCGACTTCGCCGACAAGGCCTTCGCCGGGCTTCAGCCGGGTGTTGTGGACGGCGTCGGGGTTCAGGCCCTGGGTGGCGAACAGCTCAAGCTCGCCGGACGCCCGCCGCAGATAGATGGAGCAGACCTCGGCCACCATCGACTGGGCGATGGTGCGGACCACGACGTCCAGACGACCCTGGGCCGGGCCGCCGTCGGCCATCGCCTCACGGATCTGGCGCAGGAGGACGCGGGGTCCCCTGGTCATCGATCCGCCCGCTATGGCCATCCGGTCTCCCTGTCCGTTCCCCAGATAGGGGCGGGTTCAGTCAATACTATACCGCTTCCAGCCCATAGGCCGAATGAAGCGCCCGCACGGCCAGTTCGGCATAGGCGGCGTCGATCAGGACGCTGATCTTGATTTCCGAGGTCGAGATGGCCTGGAACTTGATTCCCTTGTCCGCCAGGGCCTTGAACATGGTCTGGGCGACACCGGCGTGACTGCGCATGCCGACGCCGACGACCGAGACCTTGGCCACGTCCTCGTCGACGCGCAGCTCATCGAAGCCGATCTCGGCCTTGGCGGCGCTCATCAGATCGGCGGCGCGGGCGGCGTCCCGGCGGCCCGTGGTGAAGGTCAGGTTGACCGCGCCCTCGGTGCGGGCTTGGGACTGGACGATCATGTCGACGTTGACGCTGGCCTCGGCCAGCCGGGTGAAGACGTCGGCGGGGGCGTCGACCCGGTCGGCCAGGCCCAGCAAGGTGATGCGGGCTTCGTCACGGCTCATGGTCACGCCGGACACGATGCGTTTTTCCACGATTTCCTCCTCGTCGCAGATAAGGGTGCCGGACTTGGCGGGCAGCGCGCCGTTTTCGTCAGGTTCGATGAAGCTGGACAGGACCCGGACCGGGACCTGCATTCCCATGGCCAGCTCGACCGAGCGGGTCTGGAGCACCTTGGCGCCCAGGGACGCCATTTCCAGCATCTCCTCGTAGGAGACCTTTTCCAGCCGTCGGGCTTTGGCCACGATGCGGGGGTCGGTCGTGTAGACGCCGTCCACGTCCGTATAGATGTCGCAGGCGCAGCCGAGCGCGGCGGCCACGGCGACGGCCGAGGTGTCCGATCCGCCCCGGCCCAGCGTCGTGATACGGCCCGAGGGCGAGACGCCCTGGAAGCCGGGAATGATGGCGATCTCGCCGGCGTCCAGCGCCGCGCCCAGCTTCTCGCCGGGCACATCGACGATACGGGCGCGGGCGTGATCTTCGTCCGTCAGGATCGGCACCTGCCAGCCCATCCAGCTGCGAGCGTTGAAGCCCATGTTCCTAAGGGTGATGGCCAGGAGGCCCGAGGTCACCTGTTCGCCCGAGGCGACGACGACGTCGTATTCGTCGTCCGACAGGGGCAGGCCGGGCGCGGCGGCGCCGGCGCCGTCGGTCCAGGCCACCAGTTCGTTCGTCTTGCCCGCCATGGCCGAGACGACCACGGCCACCGAATGGCCGGCCTTGACCTCGGCCGCGACGATCCGGGCGGCGCGACGGATGCGCTCGAGGTCGCCCATCGACGTGCCGCCGAACTTCATCACCAGTCGTGTGTGGGTCGGCCGCGTCATCGTGATCGGGGATCCTGTCTTGCCAGAGGGCCGCAAAAGGGGTTCACCCTTGCGATCATGGCCGCTTCTACCGACCCGTCGCCGCTGCGCAAACCCCAAACGGAGCAGGGGTTTTCGGATAGCGTCCCCGAGCGCGCGCAAGGGGCCTCGATCGACCCCGCCGATGTCGCTCGCTTCTCGGCCCAGGCCGCGGAATGGTGGGACGCCAAGGGGCCTTTCGCGCCCCTGCACAGGTTCAATCCGGCACGACTGGCCTTCATCCGCGCCAAGCTGGCCGAACGCTTCGGCCGCGATCCCAAGGCGCGCGACGCCTTCGCGGGCCTCAGCCTGATCGACATCGGCTGCGGCGGGGGGCTGATCGCCGAGCCGATGCGACGGATGGGGTTCGAGGTCACCGCCGTCGACGCCTCGTCCGAGAATATCGGCACCGCCCGGGCCCACGCCGATGAACAGGGCCTCGACATCGCCTACCGGGCCGCGACCGTGGAACAGGTGGAGGCCGAAGGCGCGGGGCCGTTCGACGTTGTCCTGGTGCTGGAGATCATCGAGCATGTCGCCGATCCGGAGGCCTTCCTGCGCGCCTGTTCGCGTCTGGTCGCGCCGGGCGGGATCATGGTCGTCGCCACCCTGAACCGGACCCTCAAGTCCCTGGCCCTGGGCAAGATCGCGGCCGAATACGTCCTGCGCTGGGTGCCGGCCGGGACCCACGACTGGCGTCAGTTCCTGAAGCCCGAGGAGATCCGCGCCATGCTGGCGGGCGAACCCTTCGCGGTCACCGGCCCGTTCGGCCTGAACTACAATCCCCTGTCGGACCGCTGGAGCGAGGGCGCAGAGGCGGACATCAACTTCATGATGCTGGCCACGCGGGACTGAAGCCTCGTCTTACGGCGATTTCATCTAGCTGTCGGACTTGTAACGGGATTGTGGCCGCAAGGGGTGGCACCAAGGCGCATCGCAATGGAGCCTTACCGATGAAACGCCTTCTGATCCTCGCCGCCGCCGCGTCCGCCGCCGTCCTGACCTCGGGCTGCATCATGGTGAATGGCGCAGACATGGATGACGACACCGCCTGGCACGGCAACAACGCCCAGCCGTTCGAAACCGCCCGCGAAGAGTGCGACGAACGCACCGAGAGCCGCGACGCCTTCCGCGTTTGCATGGCCGAAAAGGGCTGGACCCGCAGCTAAGCGGCTCTGGTCATGTAGCGGGCGTCGGAGCCGTAGCTGGCCAGCTTGGCCGCCATCTCAGGCGTCTGCTTCACCTCGAAGCCGTGGCCGCGCCAGAAGTCGACGGCGTCGTTGACGGCGACCAGGGCGATCATCGCCCAGTCGCCGGCCCTAGCCAGATCGACCACCGCCTGCACGGCCGGTTTCGACCAGCCCTGGCCCCGGACTGCCGGGGTCAGGACCAGGTCGTGAAGATAGACGACTTCGGCCTCCGCCGGGATCGCCTCGATCAGGGTATTGAGAGCCGGGGCTGCGTCCGCCCGCCACGGATAGGCGATCAGGTAGCCCTCGAGCCCGCCGGGCGTCTGGAGCACGAAACACCCCGCCGGGTTCAGCTCCAGCCGGTTGGCGAACATCTCCCGAGCCTCGAAATGGTTGGGGAAGCCGATCGTCGCGATCTCGGCCACGCGGTCCAGATCGCCTTCGATCATCGACCGCCAGCCGGTGTTCAGGGGATCGGGCATCTCGTGTTCAGCTCGGCCTTGTCGAAGCGCCAGTCCATCGACTGTTCGCGGTCGCCCATATGGCCCTCGATCCGGGCCGTCAGGACATCTCCGGTCCGCTGATAGATGACCCGCTGGGGAAAGTCGTTGTCCAGATTCTGGAAGACCGCGCGACCATCCGTCGTCTCGATCAGGCCGAAGGCCGTCGGCGGTGCCCCGCCCGGCTGGGCGACATAGGAGATCACCCCGTTGAGCGGCGCGATCCGGGCAAACTCGAAAGATGCGCGTCCGTTGGACACCGTCGTCGCGGCCCCGACCAGAACGCCGCCGCGCGGATCGGTCCAGGTCTCCGATGCCTCCCGCCCGTCCGAACAGTCCAGCCAGTACCCGGCCATCCACGACAGGTCAGCGGTCGTCGGCACGGTCTGCAACAGGCCGGCGGCGATCATGGCGGTCAGCATGGTCTCATCCTCTGAAGCCGCGTCTGGCGGCGATGGGATCAGGCTAGGCCGGATGCGGCGCGTCAGGCTTGTAGGTTTGCGACGCGATGGCCCGTGCCAGTTCGACCTGTTCGCGCGCCCACTCGGTCGCCGTGCAGCCGAGGAAGCGCCGGAAGTCGCGCGCCATCTGGGGCTGGTCGAAATAGCCGGCACCGAGGCCGGCCTGGAGCCAGCCGGAGGATGCCTCGCCCGGCTCCAGCGCTTGATCGAATACCCGGCGGAACCGCATGACCGACCGCAGCATCCGGGGCGAAACCCCGGCCCGGTCGAGGAACCGCCTCTGCAGGGCCCGTTGTTCGGAGGGCGACCGGTCGGGCACGGGTTTGTCCGCCATCATCGCTTCGACCTCGGCGCGGACGGTCGGATCGAGGCTCCAGCCCTGTTCGACCCGCAAGGCCTCCAGCCGGTCGGTCATGGCCTTGGCCTGCGCCTCCGGATCGCCAGCGGGGGCGACGACCCCCTTCAGTCGATCGACCATATCGAGACGCCCATCGGTCGCCATGCCGAGCGCCGCGCCCAGCCAGTCGCGCGCGCCATCGGGATGGAAGCGAACGGCGACCAGTTCGACCGGTCCGACCGGGCGGATGGCGATGGGGCGGGTCATCTGGCCGGCGAACAGGGCCGGGGGCTGTAGCCGCCAGACACCGTCCGGCCCCTGCTCTTCATAAGGGGAGCCGATGTCGAGGATCAGTTCGGGACAGCCGTCGGGGGCGATGCGCTGGATCGTCCGGCTCGGCTCGGGGCAGGCATAGGTCCAGACCACCTTGACCCAGGGGGCCAGAGACGGTGGCGGCGGAAACTCGGCGTAGCGTTCTTCGGTGTTCACTCGCCGGAACAAACGAGTTGGAAGGTCGCGTCAGCAACCGACCCCGGATTGGGATACCTCCACGCCCCACCTTCGGTAGCGATTGATCGGCCTGTCAGATTGGAGCCGGTGAAATCCGTTCCTTGAACGGATCTCGACCGTCCACCGACACAGTCCATCTCGATAAGTGAGACACTGGACAACGTTTGGATCTCATTTGGCTCTCGTAGTTCGTGCCTCGTCCACAAAAGGTTGGGGCGGGGGCCCGGTCGAGTGAACAGGATCATATCCCTATTCGTGGTCAGCCCCCGCCAGGTCCAGCCGTTATCCAACCGATCGTCGGGCCAAACGGCCTGGAGGCTCGCAAGAAGCAAAAGTGCCAGCATTGATCCCCCCTTGGTTGCTCGAGCCTACGACTGAAAACAATCAAAAGAAATCAAACAAGGTACAGCGCGATCTGCGCTCAACCCTACGACCGACCTCAGTTCGCCTTTGCCGGATCGACGGGGGCGGGGGGCAGGGCGGCGCAGGGGACGCCGTCTTCCTTCAGGGCCTTGACCTCGGCGGGGGTGGCCTCGCCGTAGATTTCGCGCTTCTCGGACCTGCCTTCGTGGATGTCGCGAGCCTCGCGGGCGAAGGTGTCGCCGACGTAGTCGAAATTCTGTTCGACGTGGCTGCGGACCTCGCGGGCGGCCTGCATCATCATGGCCTGCACCTTGCCCAGGTCGGGCGTGACGTCGCGCCTCTTGGTGCCAGCGACGGCCGGGGCCATGATCTGTTTCGACACGGCGCGCGAGCCGCAGAAGGGGCATTCGACCAGGCCGCGCTGCGCCTGATCGTCATAGTCGGACGACGAGCTGAACCAGGCCTCGAACGGGTGGGCGTGGTCACAGGCGAGGGCGTAGCGGATCATGGCGCCGTGAACGCCCGGTCGTGACGCAGGGCCGGGACCGAGGCGCGGGCGGTCTCCACGGCCGCGAAATCCAGGCTCGCGTGCAGGACGCCCGGCTCGTCGTGATCGAGCTTGGCGACGATTTCGCCCCAGGGTCCGACCACGGTCGACCGCCCCCAGGTCTTGCGACCATCCTCATGGGTCCCGCCCTGTGCGGGGGCGAGGACATAGGCGCCGGTCTCGATGGCGCGAGCGCGGAGCAGCGTCTCCCAGTGGGCCTCGCCGGTCGGGACCGTGAAGGCGGCGGGGACCGAGATCATCGAGGCCCCCGCCTTGGCCAGTTGGCGGAACAGGTGGGGGAAGCGGATGTCGTAGCAGACCGCAAGCCCCAGCCGGCCCCAGGGCGTATCGGCCACGGCCGCCCCGTCGCCGGGACGGATGGTCGAGCTTTCGCGATAGGTCTCGCCGTTAGGCAGGTCGACGTCGAAGACGTGCAGCTTGTCGTATCGGGCGACGATGCCGCCGCCAGCGTCGATGAGCAGGCTGCGGTTGGCGGCCCGGTCGTCGCCCTGGCGGCCCGACTTGACGATGGCCGAGCCGATCAGCAGCCAGACCCCCAGCTCCGCCGCCAGATGACGCAGGCCGATGACGACCGCGTCCTGTTCCTCGGTGGTGACGGCCAGGCCACGCCGATCCTTCCTCTGTTCCAGCAGGTTCGAAGCCTCCGGGGTGAGGATGAATTTCGCCCCGTCGGCCGCCGCCTGACGGATCAGGGGCTCGACCTGGGCCAGCGCCTGGCCTTGCGTGGCAGGCGTGCGCGTCTGGATCAGGGCGATGGCCAGGCCGGACGACATCAGGCCGCCAGAAGCTCGTCCAGACCGCCGCGTCGGTCCAAGGCGCTCATGTCGTCGGAGCCGCCGATGTGTTTTCCGTCGATGAAGATCTGGGGGAAGGTGGCCTTGCCGCCCGACTTCTGGATCATCTCGGCCTTCTTCTCGGGGTCGTTGGAGGCGACGATCTCGGTGAATTCCACGCCCTTGCGCTTCAGCAGGCCCATGGCCGCGATGCAGTAGGGGCAACCGGGTTTGGTGTAGAGGACGACGTCGGCCAAGGCGGATTCTCCGAAGGTTCGATCTATGGGCCGTGCACGGTGCAAAACCTGCAGGACCAACCAATCCCCTATCTAGGCAGTTCCCGCGCGGTTCGCACCCTCGCGATGACGGCCAGATCGACCGCACGCGCTCCGGCGTCGAGAAGCGCACGCGCGCAGGCCTCGGCCGTGGCTCCCGTGGTCAGGACATCGTCGACCAGAAGGACGCGCCGACCACGCAGGCTGCGGGCGCCCGCCTCGGTGACGGCGAAGGCGGATTTCACATTGAGTTTGCGGCCCCGAAGGCTGCGTCCGCCCTGGGTTTGGGTGGCGCGCGCGCGGATCAGGGCGTCGGGCAGATAGTCGCGGTCGGCATGCCGGGCCAGCGGCCGAGCGATCTCGGCGGCCTGGTTGAACCGCCGCGCCAGGAGGCGGGAGGGATGCAGCGGCACGGGCACGACGGCGTCGCAATCCTCGACCAGGCGCGCGGCGGCGCGACCGAGCCAACGGGCGAATAGACCGGCGAACTGCTGCTGGTCGCCGTGCTTGAACTTCAGGATCAGGCCGCGCGAGGCGTCGTCATAGACGCAGGCCGCGCGGGCGCGGGCGAAGGCGTAAGGCAGGGCGAGACAGGCGGCGCAGCGGTCCGAGGCGAAGTCGCCACCGTCGTATTCGAACGCGGCGCCGCAGCCGTCGCAGACCGGGTCCTCCAGAAAGACCACCCGGCTCCAGGCGTCGGCCGTCAGACCGGCGGCGGCCGTGGCCTCGCGGCTGTCATGGGCCATGGGCGGCAGGATCAGGTCGGCCAGACCCCGGCCGAAAGACCTCAGGCCGCGGCCGATCCGCGACCGGCCGTCTTCCCAACGCGCGTTCCAGCCCCCATCCTGCAGGCCCCCTCTCTGGATTGCCATGACCGAAACCGGCCCTCCCCTGATTTTCGACGCCGCGCGACGGACTGCCCGGTTGGCGCGGTCCGAGCGGCGCATCGCCGACGCCGACTTCCTGCATCGCCGCGCCGCCGAGAACGCCGTTCTCAGTCTGGAAGCGACCTTGCGGGAGTTTCCCGTCGCCGTCGACCTGTCCGCGCATCCCGGGCCGTTCGCCCAGGCCCTCGCGGAAAGCGACGCAGCGGGCCGGGTCGGGACGCCGCGCGCGGTGGGAGGCCGGACGGACCGGTCCGCTCCGGGGGCGCGGCCGTTGGAGGTCGAGGCTGGATCGGTCGACCTGATGGTGTCGCTGATGACGCTTCACTGGGCCAACGACCTGCCGGGTGCGTTGAGCCAGATCCGCAGGGCGCTGAAGCCCGACGGGCTGTTTCTGGGGACGCTTCTGGGCGCGGGGACGCTGAAGGAGCTTCGCGGGGTGCTGACCGAGGCCGAGCTGGCGGAGCGCGGCGGGGCTCAGGCACGCGTGTCGCCCTTTGCCGACGGGTTCGATGGCGCGGGGCTGTTGCAGCGGGCGGGGTTCGCCTTGCCGGTCGCGGACGTCGATCGGCTGACCGTGCGCTACCCGGACCTGTTCGCCCTGATCCGGGACCTGCGCGCCATGGGAGAGACGAATGTGCTGGCGGGCACGATCCGGCCGCTGACCCGGCCGATCATCGCGCTCGCGGCGGCCCTCTATTCAGAACGATACGGCGAGGCGGACGGGCGTATCCCGGCGACGTTCGAGATCGTCAACCTGGCCGGCTGGGCCCCGCACGAAAGCCAGCCCAAGGCCTTGCCGCGCGGCTCGGCCAAGACCCGCCTGTCCGACGCCCTGGGCGTCGTGGAGCATGGCCGCATCCCGAACTAGCGGGGTGCGGCCTCGACCAGAACCTCGGTGCGGCGTCGCAACGGTTCGGCCACGCCGGACGCGGTCGTCGCCCCTTGCGAGCCCGCCGCCTCCAGCTCGAACGCCGGCGTGGGCCATCCGGCGGCCACCAGGGCCTCGGCCACCGCCACGGCGCGCTGTTCGGACAGGGCCATATTGGCGTCGGCGCTGCCTGTGTTGGAGGCCAGTCCCAGAACCCGCACGGTGTCGATCCGGCAGCCCTGAAGCTGGGTCGCCGTCAGGCCGATGGCGGTGCGCGCCGCATCCGTCAGCTGGGCCTGATCCTCGGCGAAATAGATATCGAACCGCTTGGCGGCGCAGGCCGACGGCTCCGTCACCAGCTCGTCCCGGCGCGGTCCGCCCATGGTCGAACAGCCCGCCAGCGCGACGGCGGCCGCACCGGCCGCCAGAATCGTCGATTTCATCGTCATTCGCCGCCTCCCTGAATTCTGTCATGGAAAGGGCGGCCCGCCTTCGACGAGCCGCCCTTGAAAACCTTTCGGTTCAGCGTCTTAGTAGCGACGCTGACCGTTTTCCCAGTAGCACTCTTCCTGGCGGTTGTCGTAGCAGTAGTAGTAATTTCCGCGGTTGTCGCGGTAGCGCTGCTGGTTGTTGCGGTCGGCTTGCGAGCCGCGCACCGCGCCGACGGCGCCGCCGGCGAGGCCGCCGATGAGGGCGCCGGTCGCAGCGTTACCCGAGCCGACGTTGTTGCCGATGATGGCTCCGGCGACAGCGCCGAGGCCGGCGCCGATGGCGCCCTGGCGGACCGTCTGATTGGAGGAGCCGTTGTTGTAGCCGTACGGATCGCTGGCGCAGGCCGAAGCCAGCAGGCCAGCGGCCCCGATCGCGATAATCGCCTTGTTCATGGGATGGTCCTTCGTTCCTGATGTTCGCCCCTTAAGCGACAACGCTGGATTATGGCAGAGGTTCCGCGCCTATGCTCTCGGTTAACGATGACATATGACTCCGGGGCGGACGCGCGAGGGGCGCGGCCCGCATCACGGCAGTCGAGGGGAGTTTCGATATGCGTTTTCCTGAACCCGTCCGGAACGCGGACGACAACGGCACGCCCGTCTGGGCCCGCACCAAGCGCCGGTCGGGCGGCGGAGGCGGCGGGTTCGTCGGCCTGATCGTGACCCTTCTGGCCCTGTTCGGGGTCCTGACCGCCGTGCTGGGCATAAAGGAAAGGTCGCTGGCCGAGGGCGGGGCGATGATGGACGGCTGGATCAGCGTGGGCATCGCCAAAGGGAAGGCCCTGATCGGTCAGGCGCCCGAAGCCGCCGAGGCCGCCGCCGACACGACCGGGGACGCCGCCGAGAAGACCGGCGACGCTCTGGAAGCAGGCGCGGCCACGACGGCCGAAAAGCTTCAGCAGCCATAGTGAAGCTTTGCCGGAACGCCCCGCGAAACGGCGCGTTCGGCCGGGATGACCGAGATATTGCCGCCTGACGTCGCCACACCGACGACCGACACCGCTGCGCCGGAACCGCGTGCGCTAACGACCCGTGTCGAGATCAAGCGGGTGGTGATCCTGGTCAATCCGTTGTCCGGCTCGGTCGGACCGCGCGCGGCCGCCGAGGTCGAGGCGATCATGTCTGAATATCCTTGCGAGGCGGAGGTGGTCGAACTGGTCGGCGAGACGATGGACGCCCAGATCGACCAGGCCCTGGCCTCCAAGCCCGACGTGCTGTTCGTCCTGGCCGGCGACGGCACGGCGCGGGCTGCGGCATCCAAGGCCGGTCCCAAGGGGCCGCTGGTCTCGCCCTTGCCTGGCGGGACGATGAACATGCTGCCCAAGGCGCTGTACGGCACGACCGACTGGAAAGCCGCCCTGCGGGATTCGCTCGAGCACGGATCGGCCCAATGCGTGTCCGGGGGCATGGTCGAGGGCCAGGCCTTCTATTGCGCGGCCATCTTCGGATCGCCCGCCCTGTGGGCGCCGGCGCGCGAGGCGATGCGGACCGGCAAACTGGGTCTGGCCTGGACCTATGGACGCCGCGCCCTGCGACGGGCCTTCTCCGGCAAGATCCGGGTGGAACTGGATCTCGGCAAGCCGCGCCGCAGCGAAGCCCTGGTCCTGATCAGCCCCATGATCTCGCGCGCCCTGGACGAGCCTGTGGGGCTGGAGGCGGCGGCGATGAACCCCGCCGATGCGGCCGAGGCCTTCCGCCTGGCCGCCAACGCCGTGTTCAGCGACTGGCGTCAGGATCCGTCGGTCCAGACCCAGCCCGCACGGCTGATCCGGGTCCGGGGGCGGTCGCGCATCCCTGCGGTCCTGGACGGAGAGCCGGTGCTCCTGCCCAACGACATCACCGTGGCCTTCGTCGCCAAGGCGTTTCAGGCGCTTGTCCCGGATCCGCCGGCGGCAGAGGATTCCGTCTGAGCATGGGTCGCGTTCTTCAGTTCTCCGACGTCCATTTCGGGGTCGAGCACAAGCGCGCCTGCGCCGCCGCCCTTGAGTGGGCGCATGAAAAGCCCTCCGACCTGATCCTGATCACCGGGGACATCACCCAGAAGGGCTATCCCGACGAGTTCGCGGCGGCGGGCGAGTGGATCAAGGCCATGCCGACGCCGCGCTTCGTCATCGTCGGCAATCACGACGTGCCCTACTGGGACGTGGCGGCGCGCCTGTTCTATCCGTGGCGGGCGTTCGAGGAGGCGACCGGCCACCCGGCTCATGATGGGGAGTTCATTTCCGACACGGTGATGGTCCGGGGCGTCGTTACCGCGCGAGGCTGGCAGGCCCGGCCCAACTGGTCGAAGGGCGTCATCGACCTGGATCAGACCCGGCGCGCAGCCGAGGCCTTGCGCGCGGCGCCGGTCGGCGCTCTCAGAATCCTGGCCTGCCATCATCCATTGATCGAGATGATCGGCACGCCGATGACGGGGGATGTGAAGCGTGGCGATGCCGCAGCCGCGATCTTCGCCGAGGCGGGCGTCGATCTGATCACCACCGGCCATGTCCATGTGCCGTTCGCCCTGCCGATCGACCTGTCGGACCGGTGTTCCTACGCCATCGGCTGCGGGACCCTGTCGCACCGGGAGCGGGGCGAGCCGCCGAGCTTCAACGAGATCGTCTGGGACAAGGACCAGATCACGGTCAATGCGATCGCCTGGACCGGGTCACGCCTGGAATGCAGCCGGTCTTGGAAGCTGCCGCGCCGCCAGGACACCCGACACGCGGACACCGCGCCGGACCCCGCCATTCCCGGCGCGAAGGAAGCGGCGGCGGTCTGAAGGATCGTCCGGCTCGTGCGCGACGTTGTCACGATGACGCAAGGACGGAATGATGCGCGGCGAGCTTGAGACCTATCGCAAGAAGCGCCGGTTCGGTGACACGCCGGAACCCAAGGGGCGCAAGACCGCATCGAAAAGCGCCGGTGGTCGCTATCTGATTCAGCGGCATGCGGCGACGCGGCTTCACTACGACTTCCGCATCGAGGCGGACGGGGTGCTGAAATCCTGGGCCGTGACCAAGGCCCCGTCGCGCGACCCGCATGTCAAACGACTGGCGGTCGAGGTCGAGGACCATCCGCTCGACTACGGCGACTTCGAAGGGACCATCCCCGACGGCAACTACGGCGCCGGCACGGTCCAGATGTGGGACGTCGGGACTTGGACTCCGCAGGAACCGGACCTCGCCGCCGCCTTCGCGCGCGGTCAGATCAAGATGGTGCTGGACGGCGAGCGGCTGAAGGGCAAATGGGCCCTGATCCGGCTGAAGTCGGATCGCGGCAAGCCGTCTAAACGCAACAACTGGCTGCTGATCAAGGAGAAGGACGAGTTCGCGGTCGAGGGCGAGGGCGACGCCAACATGGAGATCGACGCCTCGGTCGCGTCCGGCCGGACCCTGGCCGAGATCGCCGAAGGGCGGACGCAGTGGACGTCGTCCAAGCCGACCGGGCGCAAGGCACCGCCCAAGCCAAGGGCAACGAGGGCGCAGGCTTCGCACGCCGCACGCCCTCATGCCTTCGTCCCGATCCAGCTCTGCAAGGCGGTCGATCATCCGCCGAGCAGCGACGGCTGGGCGCATGAGATCAAGTTCGACGGCTATCGGATCCAGATCGCGAGCGGAGGAGGGCGGGCGACGCTGCGGACTCGCAAGGGGCTGGACTGGACGGAGCGGTTTCCGGAACTGGCCGCCGACGCCGCCGGCTGGCCCGATGCGGTGCTGGACGGGGAGGTCTGCGCCCTGGCCGAGGATTCAAGCCCCGACTTCTCGGCCCTGCAAGCGGCCCTGTCCGAGGCCGACACCGGCGAGCTGATCTATTTCGCCTTCGACCTGATGTTCGAAGGGGCCGAAGATCTGCGCGACCTGCCCTTGTCGCATCGCAAGGCGCGGCTTCAAGCCCTGCTCGACCGGCTGCCCAAGGCGGCGTCGAAACGGATCCGCTTCGTCGATCACTTCGCCTCCAGCGGCAAGGCGGTGCTGGAAAGCGCCTGTCGCATGGACCTGGAGGGGGTCATCTCGAAACGGCTGGACGCGCCCTATCGCGAGGGGCGCTCGACCACCTGGGTCAAGTCCAAATGCCGGGGGCGGGACGAGGTCGTCATCGGCGGCTGGACATCCGAGGGGTCGCGGTTCCGGTCGCTGATCGTGGGGGTGCAGGACAAGGGCGGCCTGCGTCATCTCGGGCGGGTCGGGACGGGGTTCGGCGCAGCCCTGGTGAAAACGCTGATGCCCGCTTTGAAGGCGGTCGAGACCGATCGCAGCCCCTTCGTCGGGAAGGATGCACCCCGAAAGACCGCCAGCGGCCAGACGATCCACTGGACCCGACCGGTGCTGGTCGCCGAGATCGAGCACGGCGGCTACACCGACGGCGGGTCGCTGCGTCAGTCCGCCTTCAAGGGATTGCGCGAAGACAAGGCGGCCAAGGAGGTCGACGCCGCGCCCCAGGCGCCGAGCGCGCGGGTCTCGAGCGCCGTGGCCCGCGGCGGCAAGCTGGTCGTCGCCGGGGTCACCATCTCCAACCCGGACAAGGTGCTGTGGCCCGCGCACGAGGGGGCCGATCCGATCACCAAGGCCGACCTGATCCACTACTATGAGGCGGTGGCCGAGCGCATCCTGCCCCACGTCGCCGATCGGCCGCTGTCGATCATCCGGGCACCGGAGGGGATCGGCGGCGAGCAGTTCTTCCAGCGACACGCCATGCCGGGCTCCAATCCTCGGCTGAAGCTGATCGATGTGCATGAGCGCAAACCCTATGTCGCCATCGTCGATGTCGGCGGCCTGGTCGCCGTCGGACAGTCGGGCGGGCTGGAGCTGCATCCCTGGGGCTGCAAGCCGGATGATCCGGAGACGCCCGACCAGATCACCTTCGACCTCGATCCGGACGAGGGCCTGGATTTCGGCGACGTCATCGCGGCCTCGAAGGTGGTGAAGGCCAAATTGGAGACCCTCGGCCTGCATCCCTTCGTCAAGACGACCGGCGGCAAGGGCCTGCATGTGGTCGCTCCGATCAAGGCGGACGCGCGCTCTGCCGTGACCTGGGACCAGAACAAGGCCTTCGCCAAGGCGGTGTCGGAGGCGATCCGGGCCGACGATCCCGACCGGTTCACGACCACCCTGGCCAAGAAGGCGAGGGGCGGAAAAATCTTCCTCGACTATCTGCGCAACGGCCGGATGGCGACTGCGGTCGCGCCGTGGTCCCCGCGCGCCCGGCCGGGAGCGGGAATCGCATTCCCGCTGTCATGGGGCCAGGTGAAGTCGGGGCTGGACCCGAAGGCCTTCACCCTCCGCACCGCCCCGGCCCTGCTGAAGAAGGCCGACCCCTGGGCGGGGTTCCGGGATGCGGCCGTCAGCCTCAAACCGGCGTTGAAGACGCTGGCTCTCTAGGCCGCCTTGTTCTTGGCGGCGGGCTTCTTGGCCGGGGTCTTCTTCGCGGCCGGCTTCCGACCAGAGGCGGAGCCTTTCAGGCTGTTGCGCAGGGCCTCCATCAGATCGACCACATTGGTGTCGTCCGGCTGCTCGACCTCGACCACACCCTTGCCGCCCTTCTGCTTGGACTTGATCATGGCGCGCAGGGCGTCGTCGTAGCGGTCCTTGAAGGTGGTCGGATCGAAGGCCGCCTCCTTTTGGCCGATGATGCGGGTCGCGATCTCGACCATGTCCTTGTCGGGTTTGGCGGTGGGTATGTCGTCGAAATAGTCGTCGGCGTCGCGAACCTCGTCGTGCGCACGCAGCGTATAGGCGATCAGCCCCTTGCCCCGGACCTCCAGCGCCAGCTGACGTTCGCGGCCGCGCAGAACCAGACTGCCGATCGCGACCTTGCCCGCCGCCTTCATGGCGTCGCGGATCACGGCGAAGGCCTCTGCGCCGACGCCCTTTTCCGGCACCACGAAGAAGGGATCGGCCCAGTAGAGGCGGTCGATGTCCGCCTCGTCCACGAAGCTGTCGATCGAGATGGTGTGGGTCGTCTCCAGCTTGACCTTGTCGAAGTCGGCGTCGTCAAACAGGACGTACTCGTCTTTCGAGACCTCATAGCCCTTGACCAGGTCGGACCGTTCGACCGGCCCGGTATCCGGGTCTGTCGGGATCATCCGGATCCGGTTGTTCGTCTTGGGATTGATCAGGTTGAAACTGACGTGGGCGTTCGACGCGGTCGCCGAATGGAGGCCTACAGGGCAGGTCACCAGCGACAGTTTCAGATGTCCGTGCCAGGTGGGACGAGCGACCATGGGGTTTCTCCGCATTTTCGTGAGACAGAACGGCGGCACCCGTTCAACGTTTCCTCGGCGGCCAAGGAATCATCGCACCCACGAAAAAAGCCGCGACCCGAGGGCTGCGGCTTCTGTTCTCAGTCAGCCTGAACGGCTGGCTATATTCTCGTTCCGCGTCCCCGAAGTCCGCCCGCGATCAGCGAGATGACGAACAGGATGATGGCGATGACGGCGACGAATTTCGCGATTTCGAACGAGAAGTTGGCGATCCCGCCAAAGCCGAGAACGGCGGCGACGAGCGCGACAACGAGGAAGATGATGGCCCAGCGAATCATGGAGATCCTCCGTGCTAGAGGGTTGATGACAAGCGCCGCCCAGCTTCGACGCCGCCTGTCAGATCAACGCCCCCGAGGCGTGGCCGTTCCGCCTATCGCCGGTACCGGGTGTGCGATTTCTCGGTGAAGGCGGCGGCGACCATGGTCGCCAGCGCCGGGTTCCTGAGGAAGATCCAGCCGCCGGCGAGGGCCGCGACCGTGCCCAGGATCGGACGCGAGCGGAACAAAGCGTAGGCCCGGCCGCCCAGACCATGCGGTTCGTCTTCGTCGTCGTCCTCATCATCCATCACGCCCGCAGCGTTCAGGTAGATCACGGCCACGATGATGGCGATGACCGCGAACACAGCCGCCGTGATGGCGGCCGCGCCGAGCGCCGGCAGAACCAAAGCAAGCGCATAATAGAGCGTCGCGCCGAGCGCCACGACCGCCACGAAGGCGCTGGCGGCGACCACGAAGGCCGCCGTCAGCTTTTTCACAAGCCCCTTGCCGATCATCAGCGGCGACGACCTGCGAGCAGCAGGCCCAGAACGACGCCGACGCCCAGGGCGATGGCGGTCGACTGGACCGGGCGTTCCTGGACGCGTTCGGTGATGTAGCGCTGGGCTTCATCGAAACGCTCGGACGCGTCGTCGTAATATTCCCGGCCGCGCACGCGAGCCTGGTCGTAGTAGCCGCGAGCCTGTTCGCGGACCTCGTCGGCGCGCTCGCGGATGCGGGCGTCGGCCTCGGCGGCCTTTTCGCGCAGGCGGGCCTCGGTCTCGGCCGCCTTGGCCTTGAGGCGCGCGGTCTCTTCGCGTGCGCCGACCTTGAGGTCCTCCTTGAGGGTGTTCAGGTCGTTCTTGATGTCTTCACGAGCCTTCGAGGTCGCCATGATGCCGCGCTCCAGTTTTTTCAGCTTGGCCGTTGATACAGGCCTCGTGGCGACAACGCCATATTGCGGCGGTTGTTCCTCTGCGGTGCAGCAAGTAGGAGGAGGCAACAGGGAATAGGCAATAGGCAACAGCGCTCTGCGAAGGCTCCGCTGTTGATGTGCCGAACCCTATTGCCTGTTGCCTGTTCCCTGTTGCCTATAGCGGCCCATGACCTCCTACCTCTTCGCGCCCGCCCCGATCCCCTCCCTGCCGATCGTCGGCGATGAGCGCCGCTTCCCGGTGCGGCGCATCCTGTGCGTGGGTCAGAACTATGCGGCCCACGCGCGCGAAATGGGCAATGACCCGACGCGTCAGGAGCCGTTCTTCTTCTCCAAGCCCGCCGATGCGATAGTCACAGACGGCGCGGACCCCGCCTATCCGTCGGCGACGGAGAACCTGCATTTCGAGGTCGAGCTGGTGGCCGCCATCGGCGAGGGCGGCACGATCGCGGGCTGGGCCGTGGGCGTCGATCTGACGCGGCGGGATCTGCAAGCCAAGGCCAAGGAGAAGGGCCGTCCGTGGGATGCGGCCAAGGGGTTCGACCAGTCGGCCCCCATCGGGCCGCTGACGCTGGACGCCCTACCGGATGCTGCGGGGGTCATCAGCCTGAGCGTCAACGGCGAGACGAAACAGTCGTCCACCCTGGCGGAAATGATCTGGAACCCGGCCGAGATCGTCGAGAAGGCCAAGACGCTCTGGGCGCTCCAGCCCGGCGACCTGATCTTCACCGGCACGCCCGAGGGCGTCGGTCCGCTCGTCGCAGGCGACGCGGTCGAAGCCGCCATCGCGGGCCTCGAGACCCTGAGGTTCACTGTAAAATGATCCTGCACGGCTATTTCCGCTCCAGCGCGGCCTATCGCACCCGGATCGCCCTCAATCTGAAGGGCGTCGCCTACGAGCAGCATGCGGTGGACCTTCGTACAGGCGCCCAGCGCTCCGAGGCCTTCCTGAAGCTGAATCCGCAGGGTCTGGTCCCCGCACTGGAAGTGGAGGGCGCGGTCATCACCCAGTCGGCGGCCATCCTCGAATGGCTGGACGAGACCTACCCGGAGCCGGCCTTGATGCCGGACGACGCGCTCGGCCGGGCGCAGGTGCGGGGGATGATCGGGCTGATCGCTTCGGACATTCACCCTCTGAACAATCTGCGGGTGCTCACGGCGCTTCGGGAGACCTTCGGTGCGGATCAGGCGCGAATCGACGCCTGGGCCGGCGGCTGGATGATCCCGGGGTTCGAGGCCCTGACGGCGTTGACGACGAAACAAGGCCGGGGCTGGCTGCACGGCGCCACGCCGACGCTGGCCGACTGTTATCTAATCCCGCAGCTCTATTCGGCGCGCCGCTTCAACGTGGACCTGACGCCCTTCCCGGCGTTGACGGCGATCGAGGATCGGGCGCTGGCCCACCCCGCCTTCGCCGCTGCCCATCCGGACCGCCAGCCGGACGCCGACTGAGCGATTCACGTTCCGCCGGTAAGGAACCGGTAGGGTCTCCCTCAGCATCGCTTAAGCATTGCCGGTGCAGAGTGTCGGGGTGAAATCACGCATTTCCCCTTCCCCGGCCGCAAAGCTGGCCCTCGCGGTCGTGACCGAGCCTGAGCGCGCGCTGCCCGTGCCGGTCGGCGCCCGGGAAGAAGCGATGCGCACCCTGCTTCAGACGGCCGGAGACGCGGGCGTCAGCATCATCGCCACCCGCCCGACCGGCGATGGCGAACGACTTCTGGGTCAGTCCTGGCCCTTCCCCTCGCCCTTCTCCGTGACCGTGCGCACCGTGGCCCTGTCCGAAGGTCTGGACCGGGTCGAAGCCCGCGCCCGGCGTTCGCTGGAACGGATGGGCCTGCCGCGCGGCGATGTCCTGCTGGCGTCCGGCGTCGCCGACCTGGCCGGCGCCGAGGGTCGCGCCCTGTGGGACCGGATGCAGGCGCTGAAAGACAAGGGCCTGTACAAGCGCATCGGCTTCATGGCGACGATGGAGGACGGGCCGGTGCTGCTGGCCCGCCGTTTCCAGCCCGACGTGGTGCAGATGCCCTGCAATATTCTGGACCAGCGTCCGGTGACCGAGGGCGTGCTTTCGGAGGTCGCGGGCCTGGGCGTCGACGTCCATGTCTCTTCGGTGTTCGCGCGCGGCCTGTTGTTCACCAACCAGGAAAATCTGCCGCCGCATCTGGCCGAGCACGGGATCGCCCTGTCGCGGACGCGCCGCCGTCTGGCCGAGGCCCGGATCGATCCGATGCAGGCGGCGCTGGCCTTCTGCCTCGGCCTGCCGCCGGCCGCCGCAGTGGTCGCCAGCGTGGCCTCGGCCGCCGAACTGCGCGCGGTCCTGGCCGCCGCCCACGCCCCGCGGCCCGATCTGGACTGGGATGCCCTGGCCTTCCGAGAACCGGCCGTGCTGACCGCCGGATATCGACAGCAGGTCGCGGCCTAGACTTCTTCGCTTGAGCCGGGGCGGCCGATCCGTCACCCTGACGCGCTCCCATGAACGCCCCCCTCTCCCATCCGCCGAAGACCGACGCGACCGCCCCTGACCCCGGCGTCGTCACGCCCTTCATGGCTCAGTATCTGGCCGCCAAGGCGTCGCAGCCGGATGCGATCCTGTTCTTCCGCATGGGGGATTTCTACGAGCTGTTCTTCAAGGACGCCGAGGTGGTTTCGGCCGCCATCGGCCTGACCCTGACCAAGCGGGGCAAGCATCTGGGCGAGGACATCGCCATGTGCGGCATGCCCCACCACGCGGCCGAGGGCTATATCGCCCGCCTGATCCGCCAGGGGTTCCGCGTCGCCATCTGCGAACAGATGGAGGATCCGGCCGAGGCGAAGAAGCGCGGCTCCAAGTCCATCGTCCGGCGCGACATCGTGCGAGTGGTGACGCCGGGCACCCTGACCGAGGATTCGCTGCTGGATGCGCGGGGCGCCAACCGACTGGCGGCGGTGGCGATCAGGAAGGGCCGCGCGGCCGTGGCCGTGGTCGAGCTGTCGGCGGGGGCCGTGGACTGCGTCGCCTGTGACATCGGCGACCTGGGCGCGACGCTGGCGGCGTTCCGGCCCAGCGAGGTGCTGGTCACCGACAAGCTCTATTCCGATACCGATCTGAAGGGCGCGCTCGACGGGTCGGGCGGGGTGGTTCAGGCGCTGGCGTCCGCGGTCGCGGAGCCGGCGGCGGCGGGGGGGCGGGTGGCGCGCCTGTACGGCGTCGCCTCGCTGGACGGATTCGGGGCGTTCGAAGAGGCGGAGGTCTCCGCTCTGGGCCTCATCGCCGCCTATCTGGAGACGACCCAGGCGGGCAAGGTCCCGGCCCTGGCCCCGCCGCGTCGGTCGGGAGATGCGGGCTTCCTCGCCATCGACCCGGCGACGCGGTTGAGCCTCGAGATCGACCGGACGCAGAGGGGCGAGCGCGAGGGATCCTTGCTCGCCTGCATCGATCGCACGGTGACCTCGGGCGGGGCGCGGGCCCTGGCCGAGCGGATCGCCCGGCCGCTGCGCAATCCGGTCGAGATCAATCATGGACTCGATGCCGTCGAATGGCTTCTGGAGCGGCGCTCGCTGCGGCGGGACCTGCGCGACGGACTGAAGGCCTCAGCCGATGTGGCGCGGGCGGTCTCACGACTGGCGTTGGGACGCGGCGGACCCCGCGATCTGGCCGCCATCCGCGCCGGACTGACCATCGCCGAGGCGATCGCCGGGCTGTTCACCGTCTCGCCCGATCCCCTGACCGGTCCGCCTCAACGCATCATCGGCTGTCTCGACCGTCTGACCCTGTCGCCCGATGTGGCGCGGTTGATGATGGATCTGGCCGAAGGGTTGATCGAGGAGCCGCCGCATCTGGCGCGCGACGGCGGCTTCGTGCGGCCCGGCTTCCGGCCGGAGCTGGATGCGTCCCGCGCCCTGCGCGACGACAGCCGCCGGGTGGTCGCCGATCTGGAGGCCCGCGCGGTGGCCGAGAGCGGCGTGCCGTTCAAGATCAAGCACAATGCCGTCCTGGGCTATTTCCTCGAGACCACGGCCAAGCACGCCGAACCCCTGTTCCGCCCAGGCTCTGGAGGAGTGGCGCCCGAGAGCCCCTTCATCCACCGCCAGACCCTGGCGGCGCAGGTGCGGTTCACGACGGTCGAGCTGTCGGAGCTGGATGCCAAGATCAGCCAGGCCGGGCATCGGTCGCTGGCCATGGAGGGCGAGACCTTCGAACTGTGGCGCCAGACGGTGCAGGCGCTGGCCATGCCGTTGCAGGCCGTGGCCGATGCGCTGGCCGAACTCGACGCCGCCGCCGCTCTGGCAGAATGGGCGGAAGAGGTCGGGGCGGTTCGCCCTGTGGTGGACAGCTCGAAGGTCTTCGCCGTCGAGGCCGGTCGGCATCCGGTGGTCGAGGCGGCGGTCAAGCGTGCGGGCGATCCCTTCACGCCGAACGACTGCCGGCTGGACGGCGACGGGATCGGCTGCGCGCGCCTCAGCATCGTCACCGGGCCGAACATGGCCGGCAAGTCGACCTTCCTTCGCCAGAACGCGCTTCTGGTCGTGCTGGCCCAGGGCGGCTGTTTCGTGCCGGCGAAATCCATGGCGCTGGGCGTGGTCGACCGATTGTTCAGCCGGGTCGGAGCCGGGGACGATCTGGCGCGCGGTCGCTCCACCTTCATGATGGAGATGGTCGAGACGGCCGCCATCCTGACCCAGGCGACGCCGAACAGCTTCATCGTGCTGGACGAGATCGGGCGCGGCACGGCGACGTATGACGGCCTGGCCATCGCCTGGGCCTGCGCCGAGGCCCTGCATGACGTGAACAAGGCCCGGACCCTGTTCGCGACCCACTATCATGAGCTGGCGCGGCTTGAGGAGCGGCTGGACCATGTCTGCAACCTGTCCATGAGGGCCAGGGAGTGGAACGGCGAACTGGTCTTCCTGCACGAAGCGGCGCCCGGGGCGGCGGACCGGTCCTACGGCGTCCAGGTGGCCAAGCTGGCGGGGGTGCCCCCGGCGGTGGTTGCGCGGGCGCGGGCCGTGCTCGACCGACTGGAGACGGAGAAGGCGGCCCAGGGGCGCTTGGACGACCTGCCGCTGTTCGCCATGGCCGAACCGCCCCCGCCGCCGATGAGGTCGGCGATCGACGACGCAGTCGCGGCGCTGGATCCCGACGCCCTGACGCCGCGCGAGGCGCTGGAGGCGCTTTACCGGTTGAAGGGGTTGGCGAAGTCGTGACCCTCGAGGCCCAGCTCGATGCTACCGTTTCGGGCGCGGGCGTCAGGCCGGCCGTCGCCGCCATCCTGAAGGCCCATCACGACGCCGCCCGTGAGAAGATCGCGACGAAACTGGCCAACGGCCTGCCCGGCGTCGAGGTGGCGCGGCTGTACTCCGCGGCGGCCGATGAACTGTTGATCGCGCTCTGGCGGTTCACGACCGAGACCCTCTATCCGTCCCACAATCCGACTGAAGGCGAGAAGCTCAGCCTGATCGCCGTCGGGGGTTACGGCCGGGGCGTGCTGGCACCGTTTTCGGACCTGGATCTCGTCTTCCTGCGCCCGTGGAAGACGACGGCGCGAACCGAGACGGTGGCCGAGTTCATGCTCTACGTCTTGTGGGACCTGGGCTTGAAGGTCGGGTCCTCGGCCCGATCCGTGGACGAGGCGCTGTCGCTGGCCCGATCGGACATGACGATCCGCACGGCGCTTCTCGAGGCGCGACCGCTCGCAGGCGACGAGCAACTGACCGGCGACTTCCTGTGGCGGTTCCGGGGCATGGTGACCAATGCGGACCCGCGCCTCTTCATCGCCGCCAAGATGGAGGAACGCGACAGCCGCCACGCCAGGACCGGCGCGGTCCGCTATCGCGTCGAGCCGAACATCAAGGACGGCAAGGGCGGGCTGCGCGATCTCAACACCCTGTTCTGGATCGCCCGGTCGCTGGCACCCGACAGCCCGCTGGGCGCCCGGGTGCTGGACGAACTGCTCACCGCCCGCGAGCGCCGGACCTTCGAGGAGGCGTTCGACTTCCTGTGGCGGGTCAGGGCGCATCTGCATCTGGCGGCGGGACGGGCCGAAGAGAAGCTGACCTTCGATCTCCAGCCCGAGGTGGCGCGGCGGATGGGCTGGCGTGGACGCGGCGACGAGCCGGCGGTCGAGCGATTCATGCGCCGCTATTTCCTGGTCGCCCGCGACGTCGGCGCCCTGACCCGGGCCATGAGCGCGACGCTGGAAGCCCGCCAGCAGAAGAAGACCATGAGCCTGTCGCGCCTGATCCCTGGCCGGAAGAAGAATCTCGGTGTTGAGGGCTTCATCGAGGACGGCGGCCGGCTGTCGGTCACGGGGCCCGAGGTCTTCGCCGAGGACCCGGTCAAGCTGCTGACCCTTTTCGTCACGGCGGACCAGCATGATCTGGACCTCCATCCCCACGCCTTCTCGGCCGTGACCCGGTCGCTGGCCCTGGTGACACCGAAGCTCAGGCGGGATCCGAGGGCGACGGCGGCGCTGCTGCATGTGCTGGCCCACGGTCAGCGGCCTTACCGCGTCCTGACCATCATGAACGAGGCGGGTCTGCTGGGCCGGTTCCTGCCCGAGTGGGGTCGGATCGTGGGCCAGACCCAGTTCAACATGTACCACGCCTATACGGTCGACGAGCACACGCTCCAGGCCATCGGCATCATCAACGACATCGCCCGCGGCAAGCTGAAGGCCGACCATCCCTTGGCCAGCGAGGTGATCCACCTGATCGCCGACCCGGAAGCCCTCATGCTGGCCATGCTGCTGCACGACGTCGGCAAGGGCGGAGAGCGAGGACAGCTGGAGGACGGCGCCATCGCCGCGCGCCGCGCCTGCGAACGGCTGGGCGTCGATCCCCGGCGGATCGAGATCGTGGTCTGGCTGGTGCGCAACCACCTGGCCTTGTCGGACTATGCCCAGAAGCGTGATGTGTCGGACCCGGCGACCGTGCGCGCCTTCGCCGAGATCGTCGGCGATCCCGAGCGGCTGCGCATGCTGCTGGTCCTGACCGTGGCCGATATCCGCGCCGTGGGGCCGGGGGTGTGGAACAGCTGGAAGGGCCAACTGATGCGCAGCCTCTACGCCGCCGTCGAGGCCCTGTTCCGGGGCGAAGCGCTGGAGGCGACCGACCCTCTGGCCGAGCATGCCGATCTGATCGCTCGCGCCCATACGGGAGGCGCGGCGGTGGAGGCCCGAACCTGCGTCGCCGGTCAGATCGAGGAGACGACGGAGATCGCCCTGGCGACCCGCGACCGGCCCGGCCTGTTCGCCGATCTCGCCGCCGTCCTGGCTGCTGCCGGAGCCGACGTGACCGGCGCTCGGGTCGCCACGGCCGCCGACGGCACGGTCCTGGACGTCTTTCAGGTCCAGGACGGCGCCGACCAGCCCTATGGCCAGGCCGAACCCCGACGGCTCAAATCCCTGCTCTCGGCTCTGAAGGCGGCGGCCAAGGGCAAGACGCCGGTCTCGCCGCCCGCCATGCCCAGGCCCTCGCCCAGAAGGGCCGCCTTCGATGTGCGTCCGGTGGTGATGATCGACAACGCCGCCTCGGCCGACGCCACCGTGATCGAGGTTTCGGGCGCCGACCGTCCGGGCCTGCTGGCCGAACTGTCGCGCACGCTCTCGGACCACGACCTGTCGATCCGCTCCGCCCACGTCGCGGGCTTTGGCGAGCGGGCAGTCGACAGCTTCTACGTCACCGATCGGAAGGGCCGGAAGCTGAAGTCCGACGGGCTGCTGGACGAGGTCCATGCGGCGCTGGAGGCCGTGCTCGACCGCGCGCCCGCCGCGCCCGAGGGTCGCCGGATCACCGCCGCCCGGGCCAGCGCGCGAGACGTCTCCGAGCTGAGGGTCAGGAAGCCCGTTTCGCCTGGCCCGGAAGCAGGCTAAGGCCGATGCCTTCCCGACCCCAGTCATGAGCCCCGATCGTGAGCCTCGCCCGTAACGCCCTCGTGCAGGCGACCCTGACCCTGGGCAGCCGCATCCTGGGGTTCGCTCGCGACCTGTTCCTGTCGGCCCGCTTCGGTCAGGGGCCGATGATGGACGCCTTCACCACGGCGTTGATGCTGCCCAACATGTTCCGGCGCCTGTTCGCCGAGGGCGCCTTCGCCCAGGCCTTCGTGCCCATCTACGGCGGGGTCCGCGCGAGGGAAGGCGAGGAAGCCGCCGCCGTCACGGCGTCGGAGGCCCTGAGCTTCATCTTCGCGGTGGTCGCGGGTTTCTGCATCCTGGCCCAGGTCGCCATGCCCTGGCTGATGCCCTTCCTGCTGTCGGCGTGGAAGGAGGACGCGGGCGTGATGTTCGCGGCGACGACGGCCGCGCAACTGACCATGCCGTATCTGGCCTGCATGACCATCGCGTCGCTCTTGTCCGGCGTGCTGAACACCTCGGGCCGGTTCGCCCTGTCGGCGGGCGTGCCCGTGTTCCTGAACCTGTGCACCCTGGCCCCGCTCGTGGCGCCCAGCGTCATCGACATCGATCAGGCGACACTGCTCTATGCGGTGTCGGCGGCGGTGACGATCTCGGGCGTCATCCAGGCGGGTCTGCTGTGGTGGGGCGTCCGGCGTCTGGGCATCCGCGTAAGCCTCAATCTGCCCCGGATGACGGCGGGCGTGGCGCGGACGCTGAAACTGGCCATCCCGGGCGTGGTGGCCGGCGGGGCGCTTCAGCTGAACTCGGTGGTTTCGCAGCTGCTGACCGGCTCGAACGAGGGCGCCCGGTCGGTGCTCTACAACGCCGATCGGCTGTACCAGCTGCCGCTCGGCCTCGTCGGCGTCGCCATCGGCCTGGCCCTCGTGCCGCGCCTGACCAAGGCCTTCGTGTCGGGCGATCACGAGGGCGGGCGCAAGACGCTGGACGACGGGATCACCCTGTCCATGGCCTTCACCCTGCCGGCGGCGGTGGCCTTGTTCGTCATTCCCTTCTTCATCATCGACGCCACAGTGACGCGCGGCGCCTTCACCAGTATCGACGCGGCCCGGACCGCCGACGTCCTGCGCCAGTTCGCCTGGGGCGTGCCGGCCTTCGTCCTGGCCAAGGTCCTGACCCCGCCCTTCTTCGCGCGCCAGGACACGCGCCGGCCGATGATCTTCTCGATCGCCTCGGTGGCGGTGACCGTGGCGCTCGGTTCGGCCCTGTTCTTCGGGCTTCAGGCCGCCGGCAGGGACGGGGTTCTGGGTCTGGCGGTCGCGACCAGCGTCTCGGCCTGGGTCAATGTCGGGCTTCTGGGGGGAACCCTGCTGCGCGAGAAGGCCTGGATCGTCTCGGGCCGGTTCCTTTCGAAGTTTTCGCGCGTCCTGCTCGCCAGCGCCGTGATGGCCGCCGTTCTCGTTCCGGCCAGTGTCTTCTACCCCGAGCTCAGTCGGCTTTTGTTCGCCAAGGAAATCGCCGTCCTGGTGGTCTGCGGCGTCGGCGCCCTTGTGTATGCCGTCTGCCTCGTGCTTTTCCGCGCGGTGAGCGTCTCCGAACTTAAGGCGACGCTGCGACGTGAACCGGGCGCCTCAAGCCCCGCCGGACTGGATTGATGACTGACGCCTCCCCGACCGAGCCCGCGTACCAGGGCCCCCGCCGTATCCTCAGCGGCATCCAGGCCTCCGGCGCCCTGCATCTGGGCAACTATCTGGGCGCGCTGAAGCGGTTCACGGCTTTGCAGGACGCCGCTCCGACCTTCGTCTTCGTCGCCGACATGCACGCCATCACCGTCTGGCAGGACCCGGCCCTGCTGACCGCCCAGACGCGCGAGATCGCCGCCGCCTACCTGGCCTCGGGCCTGGATCCGAAGAAGACGGTCATCTTCCCCCAGTCGGCCGTGCGCGCCCACGCCGAGCTCGCCTGGATCTTCAACTGCGTCGCCCGCCTCGGCTGGCTCGACCGGATGACCCAGTTCAAGGAGAAGTCGGGCAAGCACAAGGAACGGGCGTCCGTAGGCCTGTACACCTACCCCGTGCTCCAGGCCGCCGACATCCTGCTCTACAAGGCGACCGAGGTGCCCGTCGGCGAGGACCAGAAACAACATCTGGAGCTGACCCGCGACATCGCCGGCAAGTTCAACAACGACTTCGGCGTGCCCGGCTACTTCCCCCTGCCCGAGCCGGTGATCCAGGGTCCGGCGACGCGGATCATGAGCCTGCGTGACGGGGCGGCCAAGATGTCGAAGTCCGACCCGTCGGACCAGTCGCGCATCAACCTGACCGACGACGCCGACACCATCGCCGCCAAGATCAGGAAGTCCAAGACCGACATGGGCGTCATGCCGGAGCCCGGCGAAAGCCTGGACGGTCGGCCCGAGGTCAAGAACCTGATCGCCATCTACGCCGCCCTGTCGAACCAGACGCGCGACGAGGTCACGGCCCAGTTCGCGGGTCAGGGCTTCGGCGCCTTCAAGCCCGCCCTGGCCGATCTAGCCGTCGAGGCCCTGGCTCCCGTCACCGCCGAGATGCGCCGCCTGATGGCCGATCCGACCGAGATCGACCGGGTCCTCCGGGAGGGAGCCGAACGCGCGGCCGAGGTCGCCGACCCGGTGGTGGCAGAGGTCAAGAAGATCGTCGGCTTCTGGCAGGCGTAAGCGCATTTCGGACGCGACGTCGGTGCCGGGGCTGACGTGGATTCCGGCGCGCGCTAAGGCGTGGCCATGAGCCATCCTCTCGACCGCGCCGTGTGGAACGCCCTGACGGGTCGACTGTCTGGGTTCGTCACTGATGAGAGCGACGCCCGCGCGGTGCGGATCGACCCGGAGGTCGGCATCTTCGTCTCCGGCACCGATGCGGAGCCGGAGACGCTTCAGGCCATGGCCGATCTGGCGCTGCGTCATCGGGGCGCGGGGATGGTCGAGCGGACCGGCAGTGCCATGGGAGCGCTCGACCTGCCGGGTGTCGAGGTCGTCAACCGCGTCCCGCTCGTGCAGATGACCTGCGCGGCCCTCACGCCGGGCGGGCCGGACCTCGCCTTCGAAACCCTGACAGAGGCCGATGCGCCGGAGATGCTGGCCCTGGCCATCCTGACCAAGCCCGGGCCGTTCCGGTCGCGCACGCGGGAACTGGGGCCTTTCATCGGGGTCAGGTCGCAGGGCCGGCTGGTGGCCATGGCGGGGCGTCGCATGCGCGTGGATGGCTTCACCGAGCTCAGCGGCGTCTGCACCCATCCCGATCATCGCGGCAAGGGCTATGCGGCAGATCTGTCGCGGGCCGTGGTCGGAGAGATCCTGGCGACCGGCGAGGGGGCCTTCCTGCACGCCTTCGCCGAGCATGACGCGACCATCGCCTTCTACCGCTCGCTGGGCTTCGAGGTCCGCGCACCGATGACCTATACGATCCTCAAATAGCGGAGAGCGGGATGAGCCACGTCGCGACGGTCGAATGGACGCGGGGCGACCAGCCCTTCGTCGACAACCGATACGCCCGCGCCCACGTCTGGCGCTTCGACGGCGGGGCGGTCGTGCCGGGGTCTTCGGCGCCGTCGAACGTGCCGCTGCCCTATTCCGACGCCGCGGCCGTGGACCCGGAGGAGGCGATGGTCGCCTCCCTGTCGAGCTGTCACATGCTGTGGTTCCTGGCGCTCGCGGCCAAGGCGGGCTGGGTCGTCGATCGCTATCTCGACGAGGCGTCCGGCGAGCTGGACCGGATCGACGGCGGCCCCCGTTTTCTGGCCCGGGTGATGCTGCGGCCGGTCACGACCTTCTCAGGGCCCCAGCCGAACCAGGCCGAACTCGACGCCCTGCATCACGCCGCGCATGAACACTGCGAGATGGCGCACACGGTGCGCTCGACGATCACGATCCAGGCCTCGGTCGGCTGACGCTTCCCTTTCAATCCGTGCATCCCGGCGAAGGCCGGGATCCAGATCACAGACACAGGCGGCGGGGATGTCGCACCGTGCTCTCTGATCCAGGCGCTGCGTCGCCATCTGGACCCCGGCCTTCGCCGGGGTGCACGGAGAGAGGGTTAGGTCCGCGCCTTCAGGAAACCCACGAACCGCCTGATCGCCTCCTTGGTCGCCTCGGGATCGTGGCGAATTTTGGGATGGGTCAGGCCCGGCTCGTCGAAGGCGTGGGTGGCGTCGACGACCCATTCCTCGATCTCGGACCCGGCCTCGCGGGCGCGGTTCAGGACGCGTTCGTAGTCGGCGCGCTTGGCCAGATGGTCCCGCGTCGGGATGATGACCAGGGCGTCCAGCGCCCGGCGCCAGCGAAACCAGCGGCTCCGCGCCGGGAAGGCGACGTAGGGATAGGGCATGAAGGCGCCGACGACGCCGGACAGGTCGGCCTTCATCGGGTCGGCGATCATGGCCTCGCCGCGTTTTTCCAGCTTCTCGGTCATCAAATCCATGATGGCCCAGGCGCCGTGGCTCCAGCCGGCCAGGACGATGCGGGTCGGGTCGGCGTCGGGCAGGTCCTCTGCGAAGGTCGCGGCCGCCATCACGTCACCCGCCCGCGTGCCTCCACGCAACAGAAGTCCGGTGCAGACGAAGGTGCGGACGAAGGCGTCGGACCAGCCGCGGGCGATGAAGCTCTCGACCGTCACGCACATCCAGCCGGCCTCGGCGGCCGCCTCGGCATAGCGATGCAGATGCGAGCGCACCCCGCCGCAGCCGGGGAAGATCAGGACGACGGGAAAGGGGCCGGGACCCTCAGGACGGCGCACGACGAGCGATGGCTTCAGCTTCGCCCATCGCCTCGCCAGAGTGTCCATCAGGCGGCGACGTGAGCGGGCCGTGGGGCGACGGCGACGTCGTCCAGCAGGGCCTTGAACCTCCGGATCGCCTCGCCGGTCAGGTCGGGATCGTATTTCATCGGCAGGGCGGTCATCGGCTCGTCGAAACTGTGGGTGCCGGGCGCGATCCAGGTCTCGACCTCGGCGCCGCAGTTCCTGACCATGTCGTGGACCCGCTCGGCGTTGCGGACCGTGGTCAGGTGGTCGCGCTGCGAGATGACGGCCAGGGTCTTCGGGCAATGCCGCCACGGCCGCATCCGGTTCATGGCGGCGACGCCGACATAGGGATAGGCCAGATAGGTCGCCTTGACGCCGGACAGGTCGGCGGTCTCCGCGTCCTTGACGCCGAGCGCCGTCGCCGGGTTGGGGTCGCAACTCATGGCTTCCATGATGCCCCAGCCGCCGTGGCTCCATCCGGCCAGGGCGATGCGGGTCTCATCGACATCAGGGCGGGCCGAGACGCCCTGGATGGAGGCCACGACATCGCCGCCCCTCTGCCAGCCGCGCAGCATCAGGCCGGTGCAGACCGTGGCCATGGCGAACTCGCGCGACCAGCCGCGTGGGGCGTAGCTGTCGACGATCACCGCCCGCCAGCCCGCCTCCCTGGCCGCCTGGGCGTACATCGGCAGATGGCCGCGGAGACCGCCGCAACCATGGAACAGGATCGCCGTGGGCCGCGGCCGGTCGTCGTCGGGCCCGACGACGGTGGCATAGGGCTCGAGCTTCGCCCAGCGGTCGGAGAGGGTGTCCATGGGCGGCATCCTATTCGCTTCACTGGCGGCGGGGGAAGACGTCACACTCGTCTCCTCCCCGTTCGCTGCTTGCGAATGGGGAGGTGGCGGCGAGCTCTTGCGAGCTGACGGAGGGGTTCTGGACGGCGGTAAGAACCCCTCCGTCTCCTCCGCTTCGCTACGGATCCACCTCCCCATCGCTTCGCGACAGGGAGGAGACGATTGGTCCTAGTGCCGGAAGACGCGCACGCCCGTGAAGGCCATGGCGATGCCCTGTTCGTCGGCGGCGGCGATGACTTCGGCGTCGCGCATGGAGCCGCCCGGCTGGATCACCGAGGTTGCGCCAGCGGCGACGGCCTCCAGCAGGCCGTCGGCGAACGGAAAGAAGGCTTCTGACGCACAGGCCGAACCCTCGGCGAGGGAGTGGGCCAGGCCCTTGGCCTCACCGGCCTCGCGGGCGCGGATGGCGGCGATGCGTGCGCTGTCGCGACGGTTCATCTGGCCGGCACCGATGCCGGCCGTCTGGCCGTCCTTGGCGTAGACGATGGCGTTGGACTTGACGTGCTTGGCCACGGTGAAGGCGAACAGCATGTCCTGGATCTCGGTCGGCGTCGGCTGGCGGCGCGTGACGATCTTGAGGTCTGCGGGCTTGATCAGGCTGCGATCGCGCGACTGGACGAGGAAGCCGCCGGCGACGCTGCGGAAGACCTCGCCCGGACCGTGCGGGTCGGGCAGACCGTCGGTGATCAGCAGGCGCAGGTTCTTCTTGGCGGCGAAGACGGCCTTGGCCTCTTCATCCGCGCCGGGGGCGATGACGACCTCGGTGAAGATTTCCGTGATGGCCCGGGCGTCGGCAGCCGTAAGCGGGCGGTTGACGGCGATGACGCCGCCGAAGGCCGAGACGGCGTCGCACTCCAGGGCGCGGGCGTAGGCTTCGGAAAGGGTCGCGCCGACAGCGACGCCGCAGGGATTGGCGTGTTTGACGATGACGCAGGCGGGCACCTCGAACTCGGCGACCAGCTCATAGGCGGCGTCGGCGTCGGCGATGTTGTTGTAGCCCAGCTCCTTGCCCTGGATCTGTTGGGCGTGGGCGACGCCGGGGCGGGCCTCTCCGGTGCGATAGAAGGCACCCGACTGGTGCGGGTTCTCGCCGTAGCGCAGGGTCTGGGCCAGCGAACCGGCGATGGATTTGCGGGCCGGGGCGGCGTCTTCGAGTCGACCGGCGAACCAGCCGGAGACGGCGGCGTCATAGGCGGCGGTGCGGGCGAAGGCGCGGGCGGCGAGCGACTTGCGCAGCGCTAGGGAGGTCGAACCGGAGGCCTTCAGCGCCTCGACGATCATGCCGATGCTCTCGCCGTCCACGGCCACGGCGACATAGCCGTGGTTCTTGGAGCCCGAGCGGATCATGGCCGGGCCGCCGATGTCGATGTTCTCGATCACGGCGTCGAAGCCGGCGCCCGAGGCAACCGTTGATTCGAACGGATAGAGGTCGATCCAGACGATATCGATCGGGTCGATGCCGTGCGCGTCCATGGCCGCCTTGTGCTCGGCGGCGTCCCGCACGCCCAGCAGGCCGCCGTGAACCACGGGGTGCAGGGTCTTGACCCGGCCGTCCATCATCTCGGGGAAGCCGGTCAGATCCGCGACGTCCTTCACAGGCAGGCCGAAGCCGGCGATGGCGGCGCGGGTGCCGCCGGTGGAGACCAGCTCGACGCCCGCCTCGTGCATGGCGCGCGCGGCGTCCTCCAGACCCGTCTTGTCGGACAGGGAGATCAGGGCGCGGACGGGCTTCACCGCGTCGGGGGCGGGCGGAAAGTCGGGAGCGGCGGGCATGAGGCGAATCCTGGGGGAGGGCGGATGCGCGCGCGTCTAGCACCGGAGGGACGCGGGGTCACCTCAAGCCGTCAGGGTTCGGCGGAAATCTAGATCCGGATGTCGAGAAGCTGGCCGAGGCGGGACAGGCGAGGGGAGTCAGCCTGGCTTGTCTGGGCGGTCTGGTTTGGCGCAGCCTGGGGTCTGGCCTGCGTCGCCTGAACCTCGTTGAGCGCCGCGCGGAAAAAGGCCGCCTGGGCCGCCTTGACCTGGGCTGACGGACCCACCGGGCTGGCAGCGGGCAGGTTGGACGGAAGATCGGGCCGGATCACGCTCATGCCGACAAGGTTAACGAAACCTGTCGAGAAAGGGTTAACGGGAAGCCTCCAGATTGACCGTGCACCCCGGCCTTCGCCGGGGTGCACGGATAGAGGATCAGTTAGCCGCGTCCCGTCGCGCCTTGGCCTCTTCCAGCGTGGTGGCCGTCGGCAGGGGCCGCACAGGCGCGTTCAGGGCCGAGGTCATGCGCTCGACATCCGCATCGGTCAGGATTGGCCCCGACGACTTGGCGACGATCCGGCCCATGGCGTCGACGGCGAAGCTCTCGGGCACGCCGGAGACGCCGAGGTCGAGGCCGGCGCGGCCTTCACGGTCGACCAGCACCATGGCGAAGGGGTCGCCCAGTTCGTCGAGGAAGGCCTGGGTCGCCTCGGGCTCGTCCTTGTAGGCGACGCCGACGACCGCGATTCCCCGGGCCTGCAACTCCAGAAGCCTGGGATGCTCGAGGCGGCACGGCGCGCACCAGCTGGCGAAGACGTTCACGATCATCGGCTTGCCGACCCCGGCCGTGCGGATGTCCACGTTCTGGGGGCCTGCGACACCGTTCTGGAGGATGGGCAGGACGGTTTCCGGGACGGTCTGGCCGATCAGGGCGTCCGGCTTGAACTCCGGATCGCGCTTCAGCGACCAGCCGATGAAAAGGGCGGCCAGCGCGACCAGAACCACCAACGGGATGACGGTAAGCCATCTACTCACGAGGCGTCGCCCTCCAGACGCTTGAGCTCGGCCGTCCATTTGCGCGAGGCGGAGACCGCGCGGGTGACGACGGCGCCGAGCACCACTGCGCTGATGCCCCAGGCGGGCCAGACGAAGGCGGCGTAGGGGCTCATGTCGAGGTCGAGCATCACGCCTCCAGCGCCTGTCGGGCGCGTAGGGTCTGGACCCGCCGGCGCGTGATCTCGGTGCGGATCGCGGTCAGCCAGACGGCCAGGAACAGGGCACCGTAGGCCGCCATCATGGTCAGAAGGGGGGCGAGGAAAACGGGATCGAGGCTCGATCCGCCCGCCCGCAGCAGGGAGGCCGGCTGGTGCAGGGTGTTCCACCAGTCGACCGAGAACTTGACGATCGGCAGGTTGATCAGCCCGACGAGACCCAGGACTGCGGCGGCGCGCGCGGCCTTCTGTTCGTCATCGATCGAGGCGCGCAGGGCCATATAGCCGAGGTAGAAGAGAAACAGCACCAGCACGCTGGTCAGCCGCGCGTCCCAGACCCACCAGGTCCCCCACATGGGCTGGCCCCAGAGCGAACCCGTGATCAGGGCCAGGGCCGTGAAGGCCGCGCCGGGCAGGGCGGCGGCGCGCGCGGCGGCGTCGGCCAGGGGGTGGCGGAAGACCAGGGCGAAGAAGCTGGAGACGCCGAGCGCCGCATAGGCGCCGAGGCCCAGGGTCGAGGCGGGCACATGGACGAACATGATCCGCACCGTGTCGCCCTGCTGATAGTCGCCGGGTGCGACGAAGCTCAGCCAGGTCCCGATGGCCAACAACACGGCCGCGATCGCCCACAGCACCGGCGTCAGCGGCCGGGTGAAGCTCATGAAACGGGCGGGATTGGCGAGGCCGAACATCGTCCGCGCGATTACGCGCCGCGCGGGGCGGGAGCAAGCGCACGCCGGGTCGCGGATACGAAAACGGGGCCGAGGCTTTCGCCCCGACCCCGTCAGTCACTTGAAAAATCCGCTAGGGACTATTCAGCGGCCTTCAGCTGACCAGCGGACTCTTTGCCGGTGCGACGGTCGCGTTCGACTTCGTACGAGACCTTCTGGCCTTCGTTCAGGCCGTTCATGCCTGCGCCTTCAACGGCCGAAACGTGCACGAACACGTCCTTGCCGCCGTCCGAGGGCTCGATGAAGCCGTAGCCTTTAGTGGAGTTGTACCATTTGACAGTGCCGGTAGCCATTTTAAGGACCTCCGTTAGCAGTTTGCATCGGGCAAGAGCGCCTGAAGCCTGTCGGGTCTGAATGGGATCGGCCAGAAACTCGGTGCGTTCGCAAAGAGAGAGGGCGTTACGCAGAGAGATCGACGGGCCTCATATGGGCGCAAAACGCCCGGTGCACAACCCGAGTCTCGATTCGTCTTGAATCAGGCTGGGACCGGACCGTCCTCATCTTCCTCTACCAGGTCGGAATCGGCGGACTTCGGCGTGTCTTCTTCGCCTTCCGGCGCGACGTAGTGCTCGACGCAAAGCTTGCGAAGCGCCGAGGTCAGCGAGCCGCCGTAGAGGCGATCCTGGACGCGCTCGTGCCCTTCCTGCTGCAGGCGGCTCTTGATGTCGCCGACGGTGCGGCACTGGCCGCTACGAGCGAGTTCATAGGCGCGTTCGAGGGTCGTGGGTCGAAAGTTATTGCTCATAGACAGAGAGATAGGCGCTCCGCCCCGATTTTGCGACCCCAGCTTAGCCGGTCGGGCGATTGCGGCGCCGCGACAAACGGTCCGCCAAGGCCTCTGCGTGCCTGAGGGTGAAGGTCAGGGCGGCGGGGCTGCCGCGTCTCGGACCGATGCTGTCGGCCATGACCGCGCCGCGATCGCCTATGGCCTCGGGCGCGCCGGTGGTGGTGTCGACTGCGGTCTGGTGTTCGATCTCGGCGTTCAGCTCGGCCCCCATCAGGATGACCTGCACGGAGATCCAGGTCCACAGCAGGAAACCCATCGCCGTGGCGAGCGGACCATAGGAGTCCAGCCGCACGAAGTTCGTGAGATACCAACTGAAGACGAAGGAGACGAGGACGCTGAGGCTGGCCGCGAAGACCGCGCCCGGCGTCAGCCAGCGCCACCGCGCTCTCTGGCGGCACGGACCGAAGCGATAGATCACCGTCAGGGCTCCGATATAGCCCGCGAACAGCAGCGGCCAGCGCAGCGGCGCCAGACGCGCCCACTCGTCCGCGAGGCCGAATACGCCCAGCACGACCGGAACGCCCACGACCAGCACGGCGCTCATCAGCACTGCGGTCAGACCGGTCAGGGTAAAGGCGAAGCACAGCAGGTTGTAGTTGACGATATTGCGCTTCTCGACCTCGTGGTAGGCGACGTTCAGGCCGTAGAACAAGGTCTTGATGCCGTTGTTGGCGGTCCACAGAGACAGGGCGAGGGTCCAGACAAGGGTGAAGGTCAGCTGCCCGGTCGAGTTGGTGGCCAGCCGCGTCAGCTCGGCGTTGATGAACTGGGCCACGTTCGAGGGCAGCACAGAATACAGGAAGGCGATCCGGCTGGCCGCATCGGTCGGGTCTGCGAACAGGCCGTAGACGGTGATGAAGGCCGCCAGCGCCGGGAACAGGGACAAGAGGACGAAAAAGGTCACTCCGCCGGCGACGAACCCCACACGGTCGCCGAAATAGGAGCCTCCCACCCGCCATAGGATGTCCAACCAACCCTTATGCGGAATGTGGTGCGGGCGCTGAGCCATCCGGCCGCGACCGGGTTCTTTGGCCTCATAGTCTTCGGGCGTCGGGGGCTTGGGCGGCGTTGGCCCAGGTCGCTCGGGGCGCAGCTCGACCCCGTACCTGTAACCTTGGGTGTAGAGCAGGTGCGCCGCCCCCGCCCCGGCCGCCAGACCCCCGACGATCGCGCCGAGAAAGGCCCAGGGCGCGGATATCGGGCCAAGGCGGCGGGGTGGTCGTTGCGGGAAGGGGGATTTCATCGCTGGCTGAACGGTCCTCGCGCCGATGACGTTCCGGCCAAGCTCCACCTTGCCTGAACTGTGCGGCTGGGGCACTGACCGACGACGGGAACGCGGGAAGGCGATGCGCTTTCCGCCCTCCATGACCCGGCCGCCTCGCGCGCGCCCCCGACGTGACGCGGCCCGAGCCGCGCGGAGCTGATCGATGACTGAACCCGCCACCCTGGTGTCCGCCTGGAAATCCGCGCAGGGCGAGCTGAAAGCCGCCCGGATCGACAGCCCGGCCATCGACGCCCGCCTGCTGCTGGAGGCGGCGACAGGCGCGACCCGGCTGGAAATCCTGACCGATCCGCACCGGCCGCTGACCGCGGACCAGTCGCAGACCCTGGACGGATATCTGGAGCGCCGCCTGCGGCGCGAGCCGGTGTCGCGCATCCTGGGGCGCAAAGGCTTCTGGAAGATCATGCTGAACGTCACGCCCGACGTGCTCAGCCCCCGCCCGGACACGGAGACCATTCTCGACATCGCCATGCTGGCCTTCGAGCCGGCCCAGACCTTCAACGTCATCGATCTGGGGACGGGCTCGGGCGCCATCCTGCTGGCCGTGCTGGCGGACCGGCCGGGCGCTCACGGAGTCGGGACGGACATCTCGTCGGAAGCCCTCGCTGTGGCCAAGGAGAATGCGGCCAACCTGGGTCTCGACAACCGCGCGACCTTCCTGCGCACCGAATGGGCGGCGGGCTTCGGCGACCACAGCTTCGATCTGGTGGTGTCCAATCCGCCCTATATCCCGTCCGATGACATCGCCGGCCTCGACCCGGAGGTGCGCGAGCATGATCCGCTTCTGGCACTGGACGGCGGCCCGGACGGCTTGCAGGCCTACCGCGACCTCGCGCCCGAGATCGCCCGCATCCTCAAGCCCGGCGGGGTATTTGCTGTCGAGATCGGCTGGGATCAGGGGGATGCGGTCAAGGCGCTGTTCGAGGCGACGGGCCTGACAGACGTCAAGGTGGTCAAGGATCTGGGCGACCGGCACCGTGTGGTGACCAACGGGCCGGACCCCCGCACGACGCCGATCCGACAGAGCTGAACCGAACAAACCCCTTGGAAACCTCCACGGCGCGCGCTAAGTCGTGGATTGTCTCCCTCCCTTCCGCATCTCGTTGAACCGCTCCAGGTCCAGCGACGCTCGGCCGGGACGCGCGTGAAGGTCGGCGGTGTTCATCGCCTGCGGACCACGACGGGCGACGAAGGTCCTTCCGATAACATCGCCGCCGGGGATTGGCCCCCAAGCGAACCGGAACCACAGACAACCGGCCTGACACCCTCGCCACAGTCGCGCAGGGACACGCCAAACCAGCACGGTAAGCCTCGATGCGAGATTTCAAGGGCATGAAGCGTCAGCGCGGCCGCAACCGGAAACCCGGTGGCGGCGGCGGCAACGCGAATGCGGCGAACCCCAACCGTTCCTGGGACTCGCAAGGTCCCGAGAACATCAAGGTCCGCGGCAACGCCCAGACCGTCTACGAGCGCTACCAGCAACTGGCTCGCGACGCCGGGTCGTCGGGCGACCGGGTTCTGGCCGAGAACTATCTCCAGCACGCCGAACACTATTTCCGCGTCCTGCGCGCCCTGCAGCCGCAGCGACCCGTCTCCGAGATCGCCGCGCGCGAACTCTCGAACCAGGGCTATGACATCGATTTCGAGGATGAGACCGGCGCCCAGGCCGCCGCCTTCCTCGCCGCGCAACAGGCCGCCGATCGCATCCAGCATCAGAGTGATGCCCGCGACGCCGAGGCCGCCCAAGGCTCGCAGCAGCCGCGTGAGCAACGCGAGTGGACGCCGCGTCCGCCGCGTGAGGACAGCCAGAACCGTGATGGGCAGAACCGCGACCGCGAGTGGACCCCGCGCCCTCCGCGCGACAATCAGGCCCGCGATAACCAGCCTCGGGACAATCAGGACGGCCAACAGCCCCGCGCCGATGGCGAGCAGGGCGAAGGCGGTCGTCGCGAGACCCGCCGCGAGCGCTGGGAGCGTCGCCGTGAGGAACGCAACCGCCGTTACGAGGCCGAAGGCGGCACGCCTGACACCCGCACCTATGAAGAGGCCGAAGGTGGCCGCTCGGAACGCAACGACCGCAACGAAGGCCGCACCGAAAGCGGTCGTGAGGGCGGCGACTTCATCGCCTCCACCGCGCCGGTGACCTACTCCCCGCCGGCCGAGTCCGCTCCGATCGAAGCGGCTCCGGCTCAGGACGAACGCCCCGCGCGTCGCACCCGCACGCCGCGTGCCGAGGCGCCGGTCGACACGACCCAGAGCCTGCCCGGCTTCCTGACCCGTTCTTCGGCCCCGGCTGCACCGGCTCCGGCGGCGTCCGAGGATGGCGAGGCTCCTGCGCCCAAGCGGCGGGCGCCGCGCAAGAAGGCTGAGGCCCCCGCCGAAGGCGAGTGATCCGCTCGTCGAGCCCGGCGTTCGGTTTACCATTGCACAACCCATAGGTGTGCAATCTTCGGCAACGGAGGTTGTGTCATGGAATTCGTCTTGCTCATCGTCGCCCTGGCCCTGGCGGGCTGTCTCGCGGGCGTGAGGCTGGGCCTTCAAGCCAGAAGCCAGTCCGCACGCCTCAGCGAGCTGAACGATTCACTGGAACATCGCATCGCCGAACGCACGCAGGAGTTGCGTCTCGCGCTCGAAGCCTCCGACGAACAGACCAAGGCCGTCGCCGCCGCCAGCCAGGCCAAGTCCGACTTCCTCGCCGGCATGTCGCACGAACTGCGCACGCCCCTCAACGCCGTCATCGGCTTCGCCGAACTGATGCGGATGAACCAGGCGGCCGAGCCCCTGACGCGGCGCCAGTCTCAGGCGGTCGAACAGATCCTCGGCTCCGGCCAGCATCTTCTCAGCCTGATCGAGGAGGTGCTGGACCTCGCGCGGATCGAGGCCGGCAAGCTGTCGATGTCGGTCGAACGGGTCGATCCCCAGCTGGTCGTCCGTCAGGTCTGCGACAATCTGAGGCCCGCAGCCGAGGCCGCCGGAGTGACCCTGCGCGCACCGGCCCCGACCGCTGGGCTAGGCGTCGTGGCGGATCGGACACGGCTGCGTCAGGTCCTGATCAACCTCGTGTCCAACGCCATCAAATACAATCGCCAGGGCGGGGACGTCCTGCTCGAGGTGCGCCTGACGGCCGACGGCGTCGCCCTGTCGGTCCACGACACCGGCGTCGGCATCCCCCAGGACCGGATGGCCGAACTGTTTCAGCCTTTCAACCGGCTGGGCCGCGAGACCTCCGACGTCGCCGGGACCGGGATAGGGCTGGCCGTCTCGCGCCGCCTGGCCGAGGCGATGAACGGGCGGCTGGAATGCGTCAGCCTGGCGGGGGAGGGTTCGACCTTCACCCTTCACCTGCCGCTCGCCCGCCAGGCCGCCGCGCCGGCCACAGCCTCACCGATCCCGACCGGAACCCTGCCCGCAGCGACCATGCTCTATGTCGAGGACAATCCCTCCAACATCGCCCTGATGCGCCACGTCGTGGCGGCGCTGGGGCCGATCCAGCTGCATGTGGCCGAGAACGGGCACGAGGGGCTGTCGCTGGCGCGTGACCTGCGCCCCGACGTCATCCTGCTGGACATCAATCTGCCCGGCCTATCGGGGTTCGAGCTCAAGGCGCGGCTGGACGCCGATCCCCTGACGCGCGGCCTGCCGGTGCTGGCCCTCAGCGCCAGCGCCATGCCGGGCGACATCAAGCGTGGCCGGGAGGCGGGCTTTCGTGACTATCTGACCAAGCCGCTCGATATCCCGGCCCTGGCCCAGGCGTTGAACCGCGCTCTGGGGTCCGTCGAACAGGCTCGATCGAACGCCGCCTAGATCCGGTCCAGCCGCGCGACGAAGAAGCCGTCGACCGACCCCTGCTCGGCCCACATCGACGGCAGGATGCGCAGCCAGCCCTCGGGCGTCAGGGCCTCGGCCGGAGCGCCCACGGTCGCGGGATCGGCAGGCATGGTCTTGAAGGCCGGGTTGCGGCGCAGGAAGGCGATGACCTGGGTCTCGCCCTCTTCCCGCTCCAGCGAGCAGACGCAGTAGACCAGGCGGCCGCCGGGCGCGACGCGCAGGGCGGCGGCGTCGAGCAGCCTGTGCTGGACATCGGCGAGCTTGGCCACCTCGGCCGGCTTGGTGGCGCGCAGGACCTCCGGGTTTCGGCGCAGGGTGCCGGTCGCGGTGCAGGGGGCGTCCAGCAGGACCGCGTCGAAGGTGCGCGGGTC
This sequence comes from Brevundimonas sp. FV1ye28, assembly GCF_058681135.1. Lineage (NCBI taxonomy): Bacteria > Pseudomonadati > Pseudomonadota > Alphaproteobacteria > Caulobacterales > Caulobacteraceae > Brevundimonas > Brevundimonas sp. FV1ye28. The sequence continues at coordinate 2,587,500 of NZ_CM178731.1, forward strand.
CGCCCAGTCTTCTGCCGGGGTGACGACGATCTCGGCCTCCAGGCCGGTGCGTTCGAGGTTCTGGCGCAGACGACGCAGGCGCGCCTCCGACCGATCCAGAGCGACCACGGCTGCGCCCGATGCCGCGAGTTGAAGCGTCTTGCCGCCAGGGGCCGCGCACATGTCGAGCGCGGTCTCTCCGGCCCTGAGGGCCAGCAGGCGTGCGGGGACGGCGGCCGCCGCATCCTGAACCCACCAGCCGCCGGTCTCATAGCCCGACCAGGTGGCGACGTCGCCGCGTACGCCCGAACGGACGGTTCCACCGGGCAGGACGGTTCCCTCGATGGCCTCGGCCAGAGCCGCGGCGTCCTCGCCGGGCTTGAGGCTCAGGTCGGTCGGCGGCTCGTCGCGGGCGGCCAGCGCAATGGCGGCCAAGGCAGCCTCGCCATAGGTGTTTTTCCAGCGCGCCGCGATCCAGTCGGGCAGATTGCTCTCGGCCGTCGTCAGGCCGGGGCCCTCACGCTCGATGCCGCGCAGCAGGGCATTGACCAGGGCCTTGTAGGGCCTCGTCTTCGCATCGCGCTCGGCCAGTTTCACGGCCGTGGAGACGGCGGCGAAGGCGGGCGTCTCCAGCACCAGGGTCTGGGCCAGGGACACGCGCAGGATGGTGCGCACGGCCTCGGGCGGCGACTTCTGCAGGCGGCGGTTCAGGATGGTGTCGATCTCGCCCAGCCGACGCAGGGCCGCCATGGCGACGGCGCGGGCGAAGGCCCGGTCCGGGCCGGGCAGAGACTTCAGCTCGGGCAGGGCCATGGCCTCGTCCAGGCCGTTGCGACGCTCAAGCGCGGCGTTCAGCAGGACGCCGGCGGCGATGCGCGCCTCGACCCCGATGTCGGCGGCGCCGTCCGGCTCGGCGGTGCGGACCATCGGCTCGCGACGCGGACCACGTGCCTTGTCGGCCATGCGGCGCCCGCGTGCGGCGGAGCTTTTGCCCTTGGGCGTCCCCCCGCTCATACCGAAACCTGGGTGCCGAGTTCGACCACGCGGCCGGGCGGGATGTGGAAGAAGTCGGTCGGGTTGGCCGCGTTGCGCATCAGGAAGATATACAGCTTGTCCTGCCACAGGGGCATCCCCTGCGACGCCGACGGCACGACCGAGCGGCGACCGAGGAAGAAGCTGGTCGACATGATGTCGAACTTGACCCCCTGCTTGCGGCACTGGCTCAGCGCGCGCGGCACGACGGGGCTTTCCATGAAGCCGTAGCTGAGCGTGATCTTCTTGAAGTCGTCGTTGATCGGCTCGATCAGGACGCGCTCGCTCTCGTGCACGCGCGGACGGTCGGTGGTGCGGACGGTCAGGATGACGTTCTTCTCGTGCAGCACCTTGTTGTGCTTCAGATTGTGCATCAGGGCGACCGGGGCGACGTCGGGGTCCGAGGTCAGGAAGATGGCCGTCCCCGGCGACCGGTGTGGCGGACGCGCGCGCAGCATCTCGATCAGGTCCGTCAACGGCAGGCTGTCCTTCTTCGACTTGGCCGAAAGGATCTGGGACCCCCGCGTCCAGGTCCACATGATCAGCACCAGAACCGCGCCCAGAACCAGCGGCAGCCAGGCGCCATCGGGAATCTTCAACAGGTTGGAGGTCAGGAAGACGCTGTCGATGAAGCCGAACGGAATGAGCGCGCCCAGGGTCGCCCACAGCGGCCATTTCCACTTCTTGGTGATGACCGAATAGGCCATCAGGGTGTTGATCAGCATGACCCCGGTGACGGCGACGCCATAGGCCGCCGTCAGGTTGTGCGAGCTCTGGAACACGAACAGCAGGGTCAGGACCCCCACCATCAGGAAGGTGTTCACCGCCGGCACGAAGATCTGGCCGGCCTGGGTCTCGGAGGTGAAGCGGATGTCGATGCGTGGCAGGAGGCCCAACTGGACGGCCTGTTGCGTCACCGAGAAGGCGCCGGTGATGACGGCCTGGGAGGCGATGACCGTGGCGATGGTGGCCAGACCCAGCATCGGCCAGTAGGCGAACTCGGGCACCATGGACCAGAACGGATTCTCGGCCGCCGAGGGATGCGCCAGGATCAAGGCGCCCTGGCCCAGATAATTCAGCGTCAGGCAGGGCAGGACGAAGCACAGCCAGCCGGCGCGGATCGGTGCCTTTCCGAAATGGCCCATGTCGGCATAGAGGGCCTCGGCGCCCGTTACGGCAAGGAAGACGCTGCCCAGGATGATGAAACCCAGGAAGCCGTCGTTGATCAGCAGCATGACGCCGTAGTGGGGCGACAGCGCCCTCAGGACCGAGATGTCGTCGAAGATGTGATAGAGGCCGAGCCCGCCCAGCGATAGGAACCAGAGCGCCGTCAGCGGGCCGAAATATTTCGACAGGCTGGCCGTGCCGCGCGACTGGACCAGGAACAGGCCGATCAGGATCGCCGCCGAGATCGGCACGATGAAGGCGTCCAGACGCGTCCCCACGCCGGGCGCGTCCTTGACGCCCTCGATCGCCGACAGCACCGAAATCGCAGGCGTGATGATGCCGTCGCCATAGAAGAGCGCGGCGCCGCAGACCCCGAGAATGAAGATCCAGGCCGACCGCCGGCCGATCGCATGGGTCGCCAGGGCCATCAGGGCCAGGGTCCCGCCCTCGCCCTTGTTGTCGGCGCGCATCAGGAAGAGGACGTATTTGAACGTCACCACGATCATCAGGGCCCAGAAGGCCAGGGAGACGACGCCGATGACGGCCAGCTCGCCGCCGACGCCCCGCTGGGCGTGGCCGATGGCTTCGCGCAGGGCGTAAAGGGGGCTGGTGCCGATATCGCCGAACACGACGCCGATGGCGCCGATGGTCAGGGCCCAGAATCCAGCCTTGCCCGGCCCGTGGGACTGAGTCTGGCCGTTCGGCGCGGCGGTGGTCTGAGCAGGCGAGGCGAGGGGAGCGCCGTCACCGGGGGATGCGTCCCCTGCCATGAATATCCTCCGGGCGCCGCGATCGGCGGGCCCATCAAAGCGGAGGGCCTGTAGGCTCATTCCGCGGCCGGTTCAATCGCACGGAAACGGTTTCAGTTGCACCGTGTTCGGCAAGCCCCCCACCTTCGCAAGCGCAGGATTTGTGAATCTCGCCCCGCGTGCCTACCTTGGAGTCTGGAACCGAACGAAAATGTCAGACAGTCAACGCTTTCCCGTCGCCGCCCACGCCCTGGCCTATCTGGCCCACAAGGGGGCGTATGACGCCGCGCGCGCTTGCCCCAGCGCCATTCTGGCGGCTTCGGTGCCGACCAACCCGGTCGTCATCCGCCGAGTGACGGCTCTGTTGTCCAAGGCCGGGCTGATCGCGACCCGTCCGGGCGCGTCCGGCGGCTCCTGGCTGCTGCGCCAGCCGCAGGACATCAAGCTCGATGAGGTCCTGAAGGCAGTGAACGGCTGCGCCCACCTCGGCTCGCCGCCCTTGGGCGCCAAGGGTTGCCCCATCGGCGAACATATCCCGCGTCAGGTGGCCAAGGTCCTGACCCTGGCCGATCAAGCCGCATCTGAGTCGCTGTCGAAGATCACCATCGCCGACCTGCTGGCCGAAAAATCGACGGCGCTCGACGGCCTGCAGGAGCACCCCGCCTGCACCGAGGCCATCCGCGCCGCCGGCGCCGTCGCCGCCTAGGTGACAACGCCCACCATCCTGATCACCGGCGCCTCCGCAGGCATCGGCGCGGCTCTTGCCCGGGTTTATGCCGAGAAGGGTTGGGACCTGATTCTGACCGCCCGACGCGAGACGGCCCTGACCGCTCTGGCCGAGGACATCTGGAAGACCCACGGCCAGACCGCGACCGTGATCACCGCCGATCTCGCCGATCCGCAGGCTCCGGCCGGACTGGTCGAGGCCATCGCTGCGCGGGGTCTTCAGGTCGACGGCCTGATCAACAACGCCGGCTTTTCGCGCACCACGGGCTTCCTCGCCACCGATCCGGCCCAGCATGCGGCCATGGTCCAGGTCATGCTGTCGGCGCCGGTCGCCCTGTCGCGCCTCTTGCTGCCCGGCATGGTCGAGCGCGGCTTCGGGCGGATCATCAATGTCGCCTCGCTCGCCGGCCAGATGCCCGCGACCGGCGGCGACACCCTGTACGGACCGATCAAGTCCTTTCTGATCAAGGCGTCCCAAGGTCTGTGGCTGGAGACGCGCGCCACGGGCGTCCACGTCACGGCCCTGTGCCCCGGCTACACCCTGACCGAGTTCCACGACGTCAACGGCTCGCGCGAACAGGTGTCCTCGGCCTATCCCGCCTGGATGTGGCAGACGGCAGAGCATGTCGCCCGCGTCGCCTATGACGCCTGCGAGGCGGATCGACCCCGGGTCACGCCGGGGGTCATGAACAACCTCATGGCGTCCCTGGCCAAGCTGTTGCCCGACGGACTGGCGCTGAACATGGTCGCGGGCCACGCGCGGCGGCTTAAGCGCATCTGAGCCGCCGGTCGGGACGGTGGGCGGCTCAGGCTTCGGAGCGACCGCCGGAGGGGCGAGCGCCGGCCCGGCTCAGTGCCCGCCCGCCGGATAGGGCGTCGTCACCGATCCAGCGAACATGCCGGGCAGGGCCTCGCCCAGTCCCATGAGGATGAACTGGATCGCCAGGGCGCACAGGATCAGGCCCAGCACCCGCACGATGATGGCCAGGCCCACGTCGCCCAGAACCCGGCTGATCGGCCCCGTCGCGGCGAAGCAGACGAAGGACACCAGGGACGCGGCCGCGATGGCCACCAGCGAGGCGACCGTGCCGGCCGGTCCGATCTTGGCGGCCTCACCCGCCTGGATGATGATGGCCGAGATGGCGCCGGGTCCGATCATCAGGGGAATGGCGAAGGGCACGACCAGCCGCTGGAACCGCCGGCGCGCATAGCCGCGCACGTCCTGCAGATCGAGCGCCGCATCCTTGTCGGCGAAGGCGGCCAGGAAATCTCCGCGCGCCATGTCCAGGCCCAGCAACAGCAGCAGCACCCCGCCCGCGATCCGGAAGGCGGCCAGCGAGATGCCGAAGAACTGCAGCAGTCCCAGGCCGGTGAAGAAGAAGAAGGCCAGGAAGACCGCCGCGAACGCACAGATCAGGGCCGAGACCGAAATCCGCTGCCTCAGGCTCGCGCCCGCCGTGGCCGCCGCGAAGATCGGGATGTTGCCGAGCGGATCCAGCAGGGCGAACAGGGTCACGAACAGGTTGACCCCCAGATCGAGCGCGTCCATTGCCTTGTCCCTAGCCTAAATCATCAAACGCCGGTTCGCCGACGCACCCCTGTGTGTCGGTCTAGCCGGTCACGCGGAGCCCGTCGATGACCTCGCCCCTCCTGTCCGACCCGCGCCTGATCGTCGGGCTGGACCTGCCGTCCATCGAGGCGGCCCGCGCCCTGGTCCAGAGGATCGGAGACGGTGTCGAGAGCTACAAGGTCGGGCTGACCCTTCTGGCGCGTCCCGGCGGCGTCGCCTTCGCCCATGAACTGCGCAGCCTGGGCAAGATGGTCTTCCAGGACTGGAAGCTGCACGACATCGGCGCCCAGGTCGAAGGCGCGGCCCGGTCGGTGGCCGAGGGCGGCTGCGACCTGCTCACCGTCCACGCCGAGCCCCAGGTCATGCGGGCGGCGGTCAAGGGTCGCGGCGGCCACGACACCCGGATCTTGGCCGTCACCGTCATGACCAGCCTGTCGGACGAGGACCTGCAGGAGATCGGTTATTCGGCCAGGGCCGCCGATCTGGTCGAGACGCGGGTGCGTCAGGCGCTGGACTGTGGCGTCGACGGCGTGGTCTCCAGCCCGCTGGAGGCCGCTCGCGTCAAGGAAATCGCCGTCGAGGCGGGCCGTCCGGACTTCCTGATCGTCACGCCGGGCGTGCGCCCGGCCGGCGGTGATCTGGGCGATCAGCAGCGTGTGGCCACCCCCGCCGCCGCCCTTCAGGCCGGAGCCACCCATCTGGTCGTCGCGCGGCCCGTGATCGCGGCCGACGACCCGGTCATGGCCGCCGCCCGGATCGCCGCCGAGATGGACGGCGTCCGCTAGGGCCTGAGCTTGTCGGAAAACCGTCAGCGGTTTTCCGACAAGCTCAGGCCCTGAGAGAAAACGCTCAGCCCCGCTCGCCGGGCTCCTGGCGATAGGGCATGCCCTCGCCGGTGTCTCCCGGAGGCAGGTCGCCGTAGTAGCCCAGCGGCGGCTGCACATGGATCGGCGCCGGCTGATAGACCTGCGGTTCGGCATAGACGGGCTCGGCGTAGGCCGGCTGGGAATACTGCACCGGCGGCGGGGCATAGGGCTGCTCGTAGCCGCCCTGGTCGTAACCCCTCTGCGCGTAAGCCTGGCCATAGGCCTGCTGCTCGTAACCGCGCTGGTCGTAGCCGACCGGCTCCAGCGGCGAGGCCTGATACGGGATTGGCGCATAGCGCGGACCCTGCTCGCGGTGTTCGGCATAGTGGTCGCCGCCGGCAAAGCCGCCCTGGTAACCGCCAGCGTAGCCGTAGCCGCCGCCCTGGCTGGTGCTTTCGCTGTAGCTTTCACGGACGCTGTAGGACGAGCCCGGCCGGCCGGCGGAATAGCTCTGCTGATAGCCGTAGCCGCCGTCGTAGCCGCTGTGTCCATGACCGCCCTGGCAGTTGCAGGGGGTCGGATAGGGCGCGGGAGGCGGCGGAGGCGGCGCGGGCGGATAGCCGCCGCCGCAGTTGTCGTAGCAGGGCGCCGGACGCAGGCCGCAGCAGCGATCGGTGGTCACATAGCGACGGCCGAACCCTTGGGCGACATAGCCGAACGGACGGCTGGGGCCATAGCCGGGGCCGGTCACCACGACCGGGCCGTAGCCGCCCTGATAGCCGTAGCCGCCCAGATCGATGCCGCCGCTGCCGTGCACGATCGTGCCGCCATAGCCGCCCTGACCGCGGATCGCGCCGACGTCATAGCTGCTGGCGTTGATGTAGGAACCGGCGCGCGAATAGGCCGAGGCGCTGGCGTTCACATTGGCGTTGACGTTCACATTGATGTTGCCGCCGTAGTGGCCGCCTCCACCGCCAGGATGACCGCCACCACCGCCGCCAGGGTGACCGCCACCGCCACAACCGCCGCCGCAGCCTCCCCCTCCGTAGCCGCCGCCATGCTGCCCCCCGCCATGCTGCCCGCCGCCGCCGCGTTCGCTGGCGAGCGTCGGAGAGGCACCCAGCAGAAGAAGGGCGGTCAGGATCGATATAAGCGTTTTCACTGGGCAGGCTCCGCGACGTTCGAGGCCACCCTAGGCCTTGTCTCGCAGAAGGGTTCCGGATGCTCTCCTCAAGGGAGCAATCCGTTCAAGACGTGGTTAAATCTCGCTTTTCTGGCGTGAAGCTGGCCCTAGCGATCGTACAGATACGCCCCGACGCCGCAGTAACAGTCCCCATCGCGATAGCGCCCGTGATCCGCCCCACGCGGGGCCCGATCGTCGTTGTAGCCATAGACGTCGTGATAGCCGCGTCCCGGCGGACTGGACCACCGGGTCCACTGGCCGGATGTCTGGGTGCTGTACCCGTACCGCCCGCCCCGGTCACGGCCGTGGCCGTACCGGACCGGCGGCCGATAGGCGCGTGGGTCGCCATAGGACTGGGTCTGATAGCCGTGGTTCGAGTCGTATCCATAGCTCTGGCCGTGGCCGCCGAAGCCATAGGCGACGGGTCCGCCGTACGGCTGGCCATAGGTCGTCGGCGCCGGGCCGTAGTAGGGCTGGCCATAGGTCTGGGCGGCGGCCGCGCTGGGGACAGCGAGGGCGGCGAGGACGATCAAGGCGAGACGACGCATGGGAACCCCCGGAGACGGGAAAAAGCCTAGTCGAAAAGGTTAACACGGAACGCCGTGATTTGTTCGCGTCTGTCGTGGGACGTCAGAAATCGACCGCCAGCCCCTTCTTCTCCCAGTCGCCGTAGCGTGTTGGCTCCGGCCCGGTGGGGCCGCCGTGTTCGATCTCCATCGACAGCGCCTCGGCCTGGGCGCGACGCTCGGCCGCCTCGGCCAAGGCGCGTTTGGCGGCCTCGCTCAGGACCCGTTCGGGCGGGGCGTCGTCAGGCGTTTCGGGCGCGTCGGTCATGGATGGACACATAATCCCGCGACCGCCGCTGCGCCAGCGCGGCGCCCCGCCACAGTCTCGCCCTTGCATCGCAGGCGCTCAGGCCCTTTAAGCGCGGCCAAATCCACTCCCGCCGTTCTGCGAAAGATCCCGCCATGGCCAAAGCGTCAGACAAGCCCGTCAAGAAGGTCGTCCTGGCCTATTCCGGCGGCCTGGACACCTCGATCATCCTGAAGTGGTTGCAGACGGAATATGGCGCCGAGGTCGTGACCTTCACCGCCGACCTGGGTCAGGGCGAGGAGCTGGCCCCCGCGCGTGAGAAGGCCCTGAAGATGGGCATCAAGCCCGAGAACATCTTCATCGACGACCTGCGCGAGGAGTTCGTGCGCGACTTTGTCTTCCCGATGTTCCGCGCCAACGCCCAGTACGAGGGCGACTATCTGCTGGGCACCTCGATCGCCCGCCCGCTGATCGCCAAGCGTCAGATCGAGATCGCCCGTCAGGTCGGCGCCGACGCCGTCTGTCACGGCGCCACCGGCAAGGGCAACGACCAGGTCCGCTTCGAGCTGGGCTACTACGCCCTGGAGCCCGACATCCGCGTCATCGCCCCGTGGCGCGAGTGGGAATACCGCAGCCGCGAGGCCCTGCTCGACTTCGCCGAGAAGAACCAGATCCCGATCGCCAAGGACAAGCGTGGCGAGGCCCCCTTCTCGGTCGACGCCAACCTTCTGCACTCCTCGTCCGAGGGTAAGGTGCTGGAAGACCCGGCGGTCGAGGCCCCCGAGTTCGTGCACCAGCGCACGATCAGCCCTGAGGAAGCGCCCGACAAGGCGACCGTCATCGCCATCGGCTTCGAAAAGGGCGACGCGGTCTCCATCGACGGCGTGGCGATGAGCCCGGCCACGATCCTGACCAAGCTGAATGAGCTCGGCCACGACAACGGCATCGGTCGTCTCGATCTGGTCGAGAACCGCTACGTCGGCATGAAGTCGCGGGGCGTCTACGAGACGCCCGGCGGGACAATCCTGATCGCCGCCCACCGCGGCATCGAGTCGATCACGCTGGACGGGGGCGCCATGCACCTGAAGGACCAGCTGATGCCGAAGTATGCGGAGCTGATCTACAACGGCTTCTGGTTCTCGCCCGAGCGCGAGATGCTGCAGGCCGCGATCGACCTGTCGCAGCAGAAGGTCTCGGGCACGGTCCGCGTGAAGCTCTACAAGGGCAATGTCGCCGTCATCGGCCGCGAAAGCGCCAACAGCCTTTACGACCAGGATCTGGTGACCTTCGAAGAGGGCGTGCAGGCCTATGACCACAATGACGCGGCCGGCTTCATCAAGCTGAACGCGCTCCGTCTGCGGGTCCTAGCCAAGCGTGACCGCAAGGGCTGAGCCGTCAGTCGTCACCCGGCCGGGGCGGCGCCTGGCGTCGATGTCAGCCGCCCCACCCTGTCATGTCTTTCGGAGTAACCCCATGATCCGCGCTCTCGTTCTCGCCGCCGCCCTGTCGTCGGTCTCTTCGCTGGCAGTCGCCCAGAACGCCGGCGTCACCGCGCCTGCGCAGGCCCCTCAGGCCGAGGCGCCCGGCGAAGCCGAGTTCGAAGCCCGCGCCGAAGCCTTCGGCGAGCGGATGCAGGCCATGGCCGAGGAAATGCGCAACGCCGTCAGCGCCGCCGGGGGCGATGCCGCCAAACAGGACGCCGACCTCGACGCCATCGAGCTGCGCTACCAGGCGGATGCCGAGGCCTTCGCCCTCGCGCTGGAAGCCTTCGTCAACCAGCAGGCGGCGGGGGTGCCTGAAGATCAACGCGGCGCGATGACGGCCGGGATGACGGCGGCCCTGCCCCAGATCCGATCCTACCCGCAGCAGGTCCGCGCCCAGGTGGAGGCGGCTGCGGCCGCACCCGCTCCCGACGCCCCGGCCTCCTAAGCCGCCTTACCGCGATTTCACTTGAGCTGAGGGGCCGCCGGGCGGACCTTGAGGGCGACCTCAAGGAGCTTCCCGCCATGATCCGCGTCCTCTCGCTCGCCGCCGCCTTGGCCGTCCTGCCCCTGTCGACCGCACTCGCGGGCGAGCAGAAGACGCCGTCCGAGGCCGCCATCGAAACCGCCTCAGCCGCCTTCGAGGCGCGCATGAAAGACTTCGGCGAACGCGCCGAGGCCATCTCGGACGACGAGAGCCTGTCGGAAGACCAGCGCGAGATGCGCATCGCCGCCCTCTGGACCGAGTACCAGCCCGAGGTCTCGGCCTTCACCGCCGAGATCACCAGCCGCGCCGGCCAGATCGCCGCCGAAGCCCTGGCCAACATCGACGTCGAGGCCCTCGTCGCCGAGGCGATGAACGATCCCGAGGTGAAGCAGGCCTTGGAGAACGCCGAGGTCATGGCCCACGGCGTGGCCAGCAACGGCGCCTGGGCCTCCCAGGACCCCGAGCAGATGGTCACCTACCAGCTGATGGCCCAGTACGCCCTGGACCAGGCCGCCGACGCCGTGGTCGCCGAGGAGGCCGAGGCCGTCGACGCGGGTGACGAAGCCGGCGAGGACGACTGAAAGAGAGTTCTCCCTCCCCCTCGGGGGAGGGTCGTCGCGCAGCGACGGGGTGGGGGCGGCTCGGCGACGAGCCGCCTTTTCTATGTACGGTGACCGGATCGCCCGGCCGCCCCACCCGGTCTCCGCTTCGCTCCGACCACCCTCCCCCGAGGGGGAGGGAGACCGATACGCCTTTACTGCAACGCCGCAGCATCCAGATTCAGCGCCGTGATCGGGATGACCTCGACGTTCGGGTGCTTGGCCCTCAGCGCGTCGATGAACTGGGCCGCATCGCCGACGATCACCAGGCTGGCCCGATCCACCGGAAGATGCTGGGCGAAGGCGTCCTGCACCGCCGCCCCGTCGATGGCCTCGACCTTGCCGACATAGGCGGCCAGTTCGCTCATCGGCAGGTCGTAGAGGGCCAGACCGGCCACCAGCCCGCCCAGGCCATCGACCGTCTCCAGCTGATTGCCGAAGGCGCCCGTCAGAATGGCCTGACGCGTTGTCAGTTCGCTGTCGGTCGGACGTGTGGTCGACAGGCGGTTGATCTCGGCCAGGATCAGGTCGGCGACCTCGACCGCCGCGTCGTTGCGGGTCTGGGCACCGGCGGTGAACAGGCCGTCCTCGCGCCGCACTCCCAGCGCCGACCGCGTGCCATAGCTCAGGCCGCGCTTGATGCGGATCTCCTGGTTCAGGCGCGAGGTGAAGCTGCCGCCCAGAAGGGTGTTGCCGAGCGTCAGCGGGAAGTAGTCGGCGTCGGTCCTCGACACGCCGCGCAGGGCTACCGTCACCGCCGCCTGGCCCGCGCCCGGCTGGTCGATGACCACGATGCGAGGCGGCAGGGGCTGGCCGATCGGTGCGGCGCGCGCGTCGATGGGGCCGGTCTCGCGCCAGTCGCCGAAGGCCGCCTGCGCCAGGCTACGGGCGTCCGCCTCGGTGATGGCTCCGGAGAAGACCAGGGTGGCTTCCGACGGACGATAGCGGCGCTGATGGAAGGCGGCGACGTCCTCGCGGGTGATGGCGGGGATGGTGGTCAGGGTGCCCGATCCCGGCGCGCCATAGGCGGCGTCGCCGTAGATGACGCGGGCGGCGGCCTGGGACGCCACCGGGCCGGGCGTGGCCAGGGCGACGCGCAGGCCGTCCAGGGTCTGGTCACGCTGGCGATCCAGCTCTTCCTGCGCGAAGGCCGGATTGCGGACCAGATCGGCCATCAGGGCCACCGTCTGCGGGAAGACGTTGGCCGGTGCGTTGGCATAGATGTTGGTGAAGTCGGGCCCGGATCCGGCGCCGATGCCGGCGCCCAGCTGCTCGATCTCGGTCGCGATCTGCGGCGCGCTGCGGGTCGCCGTGCCCTGGGTCAGAAGGGCTGCGGTCATGGCGGCGACACCGGCCTTGCCGGCCGCCTCGTCGCCCGAGCCCGCATCGAAGTTCAGGCGGGCGGAGACCAGCGGCAGGCCCTCCTTCTCCACGACCAGGACGCGCAGGCCGTTGTCGAGACGGAAGTCGGCGACCGGCGGGGTGGTCGGTGCGACCGGCTCGGTCGTCGCCGGCATCCGCGCACGCTCGGCCTCGGGCAACAGGGTGAAGACCTGACCCACGGGGGCCAGGTCGGCCAGGGTCACCGGGGCGGTGATCTCGGTCTCCTGCGCCGTCACCGGGTTGGCGTCGTCGGCGTTGAGATAGCGCAGGGTCACCGCGCGCTGGTCGGTCAGATAGCGGCGGGCGACGCGCTGGATATCGGCGGCGGTCACGGCCTGGATCTCGGCGATCTCGCGGTCGGCGACCGAGGCGTCGTTGGTGTTGATCAGGGTCCAGCCCAGGACGCTGGCCCGGTCCTCGACCGTCTCGCGGCCGCGCAGGGCGTCGGCGACCAGTTCGTTCTTGGCCTCGGTCAGTTCGGCCTCGGTGACCGGTTGATCGCGGAACTTCGCGATTTCGGCGTCGATGGCGCTCAGGCCTTCGTCGACCGTATGGCCGCCCGACATGATGACCTGGGCCATCAGATAGCCGGCCTGCTGCGAGAAGTCGGGCGAAGACCCGGCCTGTGCGGCGATCTGCTGCTCATAGACCAGCGAGCGATACATCCGCGAGCTCTCGCCGGTCGACAGCACGCCGTCCAGCACGGTCAGGGCGGCGCGATCGGGATGGCCGTAGGGCACGGTAGGCCAGGCGCGCACGACGGCCGGCAGGGGCACGTTGGGGGCGTGGACGGTCATCTCGCGCGGGCCGGTGGGCTCGGGCTCGGTGGCGTCGGTGACCTCCAGCGGCCGGTCCGGATTGGCGATGGGCGCGAAATACCGGTCGATCCAGCCGTCGAGTTCCGCCTGGTCGAAATTGCCCGCCACCACCAGGAAGGCGTTGTCCGGGCGATAGAAGGTGGCGTGGAACCGGCGCACGTCCTCGATGGTCGCGGCGTCCAGGTCCTCGATCGAGCCGATGGTCGAGCGGCGATAGGGGCTGTCCTGGAAGATCAGCATCGGCAGGAACAGACGCATCCGGCCATAGGGGTTGGCCAGCACGCCCTGGCGGTATTCCTCCTTGACCACGTCGCGCTCGCTCTCGAACACGGTCTCATCGACGACCAGCGAACCCAGACGGCTGGCCTCGGCGAAGATCAGACGCTCCAGGTGATTGGCCGGGATGGTCTCGTGATAGGCGGTGACGTCGTCACTGGTGAAGGCGTTGTTGTTCCCGCCCACGTCCTCGGTCAGGCGGTCGAAGGTCTCATCCGGGAAATCCTTGGTCGCCTTGAACATCAGGTGTTCGAACAGGTGGGCGAAGCCGGAGCGGCTCTGCGGATCGTCCTTGGACCCGACGCGGTACCAGACCTGGACCGTCACGTTCGAGGTGGAGGTATCGCGCGACGTATAGACGTCCATCCCGTTCGGCAGGGTCCGCTTCACGAACCCCAGCGGCGGCACCTGGATGCCGGCGGGCGGCGTCTGGGCCTGGGCCAGGACCGGGGCGCCGGACAGGATGGCGAGGGCCGCGACGGCGGACAGCAGGCGGGATTTCATGGACGGGCTCCTGGGGATTTCGGAGCGACCGTATCAGGCTCGGAGACCGGCGTAAGTTACGGCGCTGTAATGAAGTGATCCCTCTCCCGGCGGGAGAGGGCTTGAGCGCACGACGGCTTGCCGTCGTCCTTGCGCGAAAGGGTGAGGGGCTGGCGCTGACCGGTGAGGGCTGCCCCTCACCCTTTCGGCTTTACGCATCGCTACGCTCTGCGAGCCTCAAGCCCTCTCCCGCCGGGAGAGGGAACTAACCCCCAAACACCTCGACCCCGACCTCGCCCTCCGGCGTCAGCCAGGCCCGCTTCATGCCCTGGCTGTTGAACGGATCGGCCCTGTTGCCCTGCGCATCCAGGGCGATCAGGCCGCCGTCGCCGCCCATCCGTCCGATCCCCGCGATGACCGCCGCGCCGGCCTCCGTGATCGACGCCCCCGCCTCGACCCGCCAGTCCATCTGGGCAGCGGCCGCCGTGCGGATGAAATACTCGCCTTGTCCGGTGCAGGAGACCGCGACCCGGTCCGTCGCCCAGACCCCCGCCGCAGGGATCGGCGTGTCCCCGACCCGGCCCGGCAGCTTCCCGAACACCCCGCCGGTCGATGTCGCCGCCGCCAGCCGCCCTTCGACATCCAGCACGCAGCAGCCCACCGTACCGTGGCTCAACGCCGGCCCCTGGCCCGGCGGATGGTTGTCCTCGCCCTGACCGGCGCGGGTGAACCAGGCCTCGGGATCCTCGATCCGCTCCAGCCCATGCTCGCCCGCGAACCGCGCCGCGCCCGATCCCGCCAGCAACACATGCGGGCTGTGCTCCATCACCGCCCGGGCCGCCTGGATCGGATTTCGATAGCCCTGGAAGGCGGCGACGGCCCCGGCCCGTCGGTCGGATCCGTCCATCAGGCTGGCGTCCAGTTCGTATTCACCGGCCAGATTGGGCGAGGCGCCGCGCCCGGCGACATAGAGGCCGGAATCCTCCAGCAGCACCGTCGTCTCCACCGCCACGTCCAGCGCCGAGGCCCCGGCCTCCAGCCGCACCCGCATGGCCTCGACCACCTCGCGCATGTGGGCGACCTCGGCGGTATAGTCGCGGCTGCGACGCGCGCCGGCGCCCCCGTGCAGGATCAGGGCGGGTCGGGTCATGGCGTCTCTCCTTCGGGCCTCGTCCGCCCTTCCCTGGGGCGGTTCGACTGGCTAGCGTCGTGCCGGGCGATGACACGGGGCCGATCCTGTGACAACCGTCGCCGCGCGACAGGCTGACGACAGGACGACCATTGGTGGCGAAGATCGATCCGGGACTGAAGGGGCGCGACATCCGCCCGGCGTTCAAGGCCTTCAACCGCGTCCATATCCCGGGCTTCCTGACCGCCGACAGCGCGGCCGAGGTCCATCAGGCCCTGGCGCACGAAAATCTGTGGGTTCGCTCGACGATCAGCGGCGGAAAGAACGCCGACATCCCGGTCGAGACGCTGGAGGCCCTGACGCCCGACCAGTACCGGGACTTCATGGCCGTGGCCCATGCGGAGGTCCCTCGGGGTCTCCATTTCATGTTCGACACCGTCCGCATCTCGACCGACATCGAAAACGGCAGGCCGGTCCGGCCGGTCTACCGGGCCCTGCACGACCTGCTGAACTCCGATGCCTTCCTGGGGTTCGTGCGCGAGATGACCGGCGACGATCGGCCTCGCTATGTCGACAGCCAGGCCACGCGGTTTCAACCCGGCCACTATCTGAACCAGCACAACGACGCCCATGACAGGCGCGAGCGGCTCTATGCCTATGTGCTCAGCCTGACGCCGGACTGGCAGGCGGACTGGGGCGGCCTTCTGGCCTTCATCGACGACGACGGCCATGTGCCCGAGGCCTATACGCCGAAGTTCAATGCCCTGAACCTGTTCGCCGTCCCGTTCGAACATGCCGTGACCTATGTGGCTCCGTTTGCCGGCGCCGATCGCCTGTCGGTCACCGGCTGGATCCGCGCCGACCTCCCCGCCTCCGCCGCCTGACCTCTCCGATCAACACGAAAGACATCCCATGCGCGCAGTTCTGTCCAAGACCGTCGGCGGCCCCGACAGCCTCGTCGTCGAAGAGGTTCTGGATCCGACCCCCAAGGCGGGCGAGGTGGTCATCGAGGTCAAGGCCGTCGGCGTGAACTTCCCCGACACCCTGATCATCGAGGACAAATACCAGTTCAAGCCCCAGCGCCCCTTCTCGCCGGGCGGCGAGCTGTCCGGCGTGGTCGAGGCCGTGGGCGAGGGGGTCAAAGGCATCTTCAAGGGCGACCGCGTCATCGCCATGCCCGGCTGGGGCGCCATGGTGGAGCGGATCGCCGTCCCGGCCGCTGGCGTCATCAAGATGCCCGACGCCATGTCGTTCGAGGAGGCCGCCGCCCTCGTCATGACCTACGGCACCTCCTACTACGCCTTGAAGGACCGGGCCCAGCTGAAGGCCGGCGAGAGCCTCCTGGTCCTGGGTGCGGCGGGCGGCGTCGGCGCTGCGGCGGTGGAACTGGGCAAGGCCATGGGGGCCCATGTCATCGCCGCCGCCTCGACAAACGACAAGGTCCAGTTCGCGCTCGAACTCGGGGCCGACAACGGCCTGATCTACCCCTCCGGTCCCATGGACAAGGCGGCCCAGAAGGAGCTGTCGGGCGAACTGAAGCTGGCCTCGGGCCGCGACGGCCCCGATGTCGTGTATGACGGCGTCGGCGGCGACTATGCCGAGCCGGCCCTGCGGTCGATGGACTGGAACGGCCGCTATCTGGTGGTCGGCTTCCCGGCGGGCATCCCGTCCTTCCCGCTGAACCTGACCCTCCTGAAGTCGGTCTCGGTGGTCGGGGTCTTCTGGGGCGCCGCCGCCGCGCGCGATCCCAAGGGTCACATGGCCAACATGGCCGAGCTGATGGCGATGTACGCCGAGGGCAAGATCAAGCCTCGCGTGTCTCAGACCTTCCCCCTGGAGCGCGCCCACGAAGCCATCCAGGCCCTGTCGAACCGCACGGTCATGGGCAAGGTCGTGGTCACGGTCGAAAGCTGAGACGCCGCCGATCCTCTCCCGGCGGGGGAGGATCGGTCTTCCGTGAATTTATTCTTATTCGACCCTTGCGCCGGCCTCGACGCGACCCATGTCTCCGGGTCGGTCTTTGACAATCCAGCACAGCGCGCAACGTCCTTGCGTTTCGCATAACTGGCCCCGCGGACATTTGGGGTGGCGGCAAGTCCTTGATCTTGCTCGAGCCGCCCGCCCTTTTGTCCGTAATGTCACCCAAAAAAATACGTCAGGGTGACAAAACAGGAGCAGCCGTCAGCGCAGCTTGTCGAGCGCCTTCTCGGCCAGTTCGCGGTGTCGCGTCCTGACATTGGCCCCGAGCGTGGCGATCACGGCCGTTATGACCGCCGCGTCGTCGGTGAACCCGATACCCATCAGAACGTCCGGAATGGCGTCGATCGGCATCACGAAATAGGCCAGGGCGCCCAGCATGATCCCCTTGGCCGCCATCGGCGTCTCGGGATCGCGCGCGGCGTAATAGACGGCGACCGCCTGGTTCGCGAACGGGATGCGCGAGGCCACGCGGCCGATCTTGGGCCAGAAGCCCGTGCGGACCTTGACCTCGTTGACCCTCTGGACGGAGGGCACGAGCGCCTTGGACGGATCGATGGCGTCTTCTGGGGTGATGGGCCCCGATGCAGGTTTGGCTTTGGCGGTCATGCCCGCTAAATCCTCAAAAGAAACTCAGGTTCAACGATTACATAGGAACGACAGGGATGAAACTCGACAGCAACATCGCCGCAGTGGTCACCGGAGGCGCCTCGGGCCTCGGTGAAGGCACTGCGCGGGCCCTCGCCGCCACGGGCGCCAAGGTCGCCCTGTTCGATCTCAACGCCGAAAAGGGCGAGGCGATCGCGAAAGAGATCTGCGGGATATTCTGTTCGGTCGACGTCACCGACGATGCCTCGGTCGCGGCGGCTTTTGAAAAGGCTCGCGCTGCCCATGGCCAGGAGCGTCTGACCGTCAACTGCGCCGGGATCGCCACCGGCATGAAGACCGTCTCGAAGAAGAAGGACACAGGCGAGATCAAGGCCCACGACATGGCCCAGTTCGAGCGCACCGTCCGCGTCAACCTGTTCGGCACCTTCCGGGTCCTCAGCCAGTCTGCGGCCGGCATGGTGACCCTGGAGCCCCTGGAGGACGGCGAGCGCGGCCTGATCGTCAACACGGCCTCGGTGGCGGCTCAGGACGGTCAGGTGGGCCAGGCGGCCTATTCGGCGTCGAAGGGCGGCGTCTACGCCATGACCCTGCCGGTGGCCCGCGACCTGGCCCAGGAAGGCATCCGCTGCAACACCATCCTGCCCGGCATCATGTGGACCCCGATGATGGCCGGCATGGACCAGAAGATCCAGGACGCCCTCGCCGCCCAGATCCCCTTCCCCAGCCGCCTGGGCAAGCCCTCGGACTACGCCTCGCTGGTGCTGGAGCTGGCCCGTAACGTCTACATCAACGGCGAATGCATAAGGCTGGACGGGGCCATCCGGATGGCGCCCCGCTGATCGCGAAGGGCGATCAGCGGGTAGGGCGCTAACGCTCGCGACGCGGTCGCTCGCTGCTTGAGCCTAATGTTCAAACTATTTGAACATTGGGACTTGCGGGACGCCGAAAGGGTCCGCTATACGGCCGCCTCTCGACGAGACGCGGCGCCCAGCGGGCCCACGTTACGGAGTGCGGGCGTAGCTCAGTGGTAGAGCACAACCTTGCCAAGGTTGGGGTCGAGAGTTCGAATCTCTTCGCCCGCTCCAGTCGAACAAGAGGCCCGGTCGCGAGACCGGGCTTTTTTGTTTCTACGCCCCGGGCTGCGTGAGTTGCCAAGGTTGGGGTCGAGAGTCAGCCGAGCGTGCAGCGGCGTGACTCAGCCGTCGTCGAGCACGAACGTGACGCCTGAAGAGGTCTCCACGCCCCGTCCGATCGATGCGATCGCACGAGACATGGCGCCGTCGCTCTTCAGACGCGCGTCCGCCAGAGCGACCATGTGGGCGTTGGGCGTCGAAAAGGGGGCTATCTTGCGCAGCCTTTGCGCCAGTATCTGCTCTCGTCCCGGCTCGCCGCGGGCGCAGGCGAGAATATAGGCCGCAGCGGGCGATCGACTGACTCCGGCCCAGCAATGCACCAGGAGCGGGCGGTCGGTCGTCGCGTCGTCGGCGAACGCCAGCAGCGCCGCGATATCCGCATCCGTGGCCATGACGTAAGGGTCTTTGGGCGTCACGATGTCATGGAACGTCAGCCTCAGGGTCTCGACATCCCGAGGCAATATGGCCTGCTCCCCGCCCGGCGAAGACAGGCTGACGACATGAGAGGGACGCCACCGCGTGAGACTGGCCTCGAGTTGGTGGAGGGGGGCGACGACGATCATGACTGGGCCAGAACCCCGGCGACAGCTACCAGTAGCGCCATTTCGACCAGCTGTTCGGTCGCGCCCAATGTATCCCCCACCCATCCCCCGATCAGGCGATCCGCCGCCCGGGCCATGACCGCGGCGGCGATGGCCGCCACCGCCACCCCGGCCACGGCGGCTGGAGGCGACAGGACGCCAAGGGGCGCGAGCGCCGCGATGGAGAAGGCCACGGCGATGCCGGCTTCAGACAGCGTGACCCCGTCGGCGACGGGCTTGACCTTGGTCCAGGCTCGGTCGCCGGCATAGGGCAGGATCCGCATGACAACCACCGCCGTCCCGCGGCCGGCGCCATGGGCCCCGATGATCGCGAGCGCGGCCGCCCAGACCGGCATCCCGGCGATGGCGGCGACCTTGATCGCGGTCGTCAGGCCCAGCCCGAGCACGCCGAAGGTTCCGATACGGCTGTCCTTCATGATCTCCAGGCGCCGGGCCTTGTCGCCGCCGCCCCCCAGCCCGTCGAAGGTGTCGGCGAGACCATCCTCATGAAAGGCGCCGGTGGTCAGTATCCCGGCGGCCACGGCCAGCAACGCCGGCAAGACCCCGCTCCAGACGGCGGAAGCGGCGACCAGCACCCCGGCCGACACTGCGCCCACGCCCAGGCCGACCAAGGGAAAATATCGCGTCGACCGGGCCGTCCAGTCCGGCTGGAAGCCCTTGATCGTGGGCGTCGGGATGCGGGTCAGGAACTGAATCGCGACCAGGAACAGGGTGAGCTGGCGTCCCATGTCAGAGGCGTCCCGCCAGAACGTCGTCCAGACTGGCCACATCCGACAGCAGGGCGGCGGCGGCTCGTAGCAGGGGCGCCGCCAGCAACGCGCCGGTGCCCTCTCCCAGCCTGAGCGACAGATCCAGCAGGGGCTCGGCGGCCAGGGCCGCAAGCATTCGCCCATGCCCGGCCTCGGCCGAACGATGGGCGAACAGACAGGCCTGGCGCGTCTCGGGACGCAGGCGAACTGCGGCCAGGGCCGCCGCGGTGCAGATGAAGCCGTCGATCAGGACCGGGGTCGACCGATCCGCCGCGCTATGGACCGCGCCCGCCATCATGGCGATCTCCAGCCCGCCGAACTGGCGCAGCACTTCGAAGGGCTCCGAGGCGTCGGACCGCTCAGTAGCGCGGGTCAGAACCGCCCGCTTGTTTTCGAGGCCGGCCTCGTCGTGGCCCGCCCCGGCCCCGACGCAGGCCGCCAGGGGCGCCGGCAGCAACCGATGCATCAACAGGGCCGCGGAGGCGCTGTTGCCGATGCCCATCTCGCCCAGGGCCACGACCTCGGCCCCCCGGTCGATGGCCGCAACGGCCTCGTCGTAGCCCCGCCGCAGAGCCAGATCCAGTTCGACCCTTGTCATGGCGGGTTCGCGCGCGGCGTTGCGGGCGCCCTTACGGATCTTGGCGTTCACCAGACCCGGATGAGGGGCCAGATCGGCGTTCACCCCGGCATCGACGACCACGAGCTCGGCGCCGACGGCGCGCGCGAAGGCGTTGGCAGTGGCCCTGCCTGCCAGCAGGGTGGCGACCATCGCCCGGGTCACGTCGGCCGGATAGCGCGATACGCCGTCCTCGGTCAGGCCGTGATCGCCGGCGAACAGCAGCAGGGTGATCCGGTCGGCCCGGGGCGGAATCCTCTGTTGGATCAGCGCCAGCTGCACGGCCAGGTCCTCGATCCGGCCCAGCGAGCCGGGCGGTCGCGCCTGGGCGTTCAACCGATCGCGCACGGCGGCGTCTGTCACGGGCGTCGTCAAAGCGGTCTGTCCCTCAATCCTGCGATCTGTGCGAGCGCGGCGATGTCGAGATGGGCCTCGAGCGCGGCGGCCACCTCGTCCAGCGCCGCATCGACGGCGAGCCGGTGATCCGTGGACCGGGCGACGACGCTCAGCTGTCCCAGCAGTGCGGCGCGCGCGGACGCGGCGTCGAACAGACGATGAATATAGCAACCCGCCACCCGGCCGTCGGCCGATACCGCCCCTTCGGCGCCCCCGCCCGCATGCCGTAGAAGCGGCCGGTCCAGGCCCGCGCCGGAGGTCCGACCCATATGCATCTCGAAACCCTCCCACAGCCCTGCGCCGGCCACTGTGCGGCCGGCGCAGGGCTTCAGCACCTTGTCGCCCTGCAGGACGGTGTCGACCTCCAACAGACCCAGGCCCTCCACCGTGCCGGCCGGTCCCTCGATCCCTTCGGGGTCCGAAACCGTGCGGCCCAGCATCTGGAAGCCGCCGCAGACGCCGAGCACGCGACCGCCGCGTCGGACGTGCGCCCTCAGGTCGATGTCCCATCCCTGATCGCGCAGAAAGGCCAGGTCCGACAGCGTCGCCTTGGAACCCGGCAGAATGACGAGGTCGGCGTCGCCAGGCAGCGGCGACCCAGGCGGGACATAGACCAGATCGACGGATGGCTCGGCCTGCAGAGGATCGAAATCGTCGAAATTGGCGATGTGGCGCAGGATCGGCACGACGATTCTGACACGGCCAGGGCCCGTCTCTCCGACCTGTCCCAGCACGACCGCATCCTCGGCGGGCAGACGGCGCGCCGCCGACAACCACGGGACCAGGCCCAGGTCCGGCCAACCGGTGCGCGCCATGATCTCGCGCCGACCGTCGTCGAACAGCTCGGGGTCGCCCCGGAATTTGTTGATGATGAAGCCCTGGATCGCCGCGCCGTCAGCCGGATTCAGCACCTCCTTGGCCCCGACCAGGGCGGCGATCACATGACCCCGGTCGATGTCGCCCACCAAAACGACCGGCGTCTTGGTCGCGAGGGCGAAGCCCATGTTGGCGATGTCGCCCGCGCGCAGGTTGATCTCGGCGGGACTGCCCGCCCCCTCGACGATGACGAGGTCCGCCTCGGCTTCCAGGCGACGGAAGCTGTCCAGAACCACATCCAGCAGCGCGGCCTTCCGCGTCTGCCAGCCCATAGCCTGATAACTGGCCTCGACTTGGCCGCGCACCACCAGCTGGGCCCCGACATCGCTTTGCGGCTTGAGCAGCACCGGGTTCATGTGCACCGTCAGGGGCGTACGGCAGGCGATGGCCTGCAGCGCCTGCGCCCGGCCGACCTCGCCACGCCGGCCGGTCTCGTCCGGCTCGGTGACGGCGGCGTTGTTGCTCATGTTCTGGGGCTTGAACGGACGGACGCGGTAGCCTCGGTCGGCGAACAGCCGGCACAGCCCCGCAACCAGCACCGATTTGCCGACGTCGGACCCGCACCCCTGGATCATCAGCGCCGCCATGGCTGCGTCCCCACGGCGACTATCGCCCACAGCAGGCCGCAGGCCCGAACATAGAGGGTCAGGGCCCGACGCAGATCGGCGGTCGTCGGCGCCGGTCCCTCGCCGAAGACGGGGCGGTCCGTCAGCACGCCGTCATAGGCCACGGGACCGCCCAGGCGCACCCCCAGGGCCCCCGCCATGGCGGCCTCTGGCCAGCCGGCGTTCGGTGACGCATGACGATGAGCGTCCCTCAGCATCACGCGCCAGCCTCCGCCTGCGGTCGCGGCGATCAGGGCGCCGGCGAGCCGGGCGGGCGCCAGGTTCATGATGTCGTCGGTTCTCGCCGCCGCCCATCCGAACTCCAGCCAGCGCGCCTCCCTGTGGCCGATCAGACTGTCGGCGGTATTGACCGCCTTGTAGGCGTAGAGGCCGGGCAAGCCGCCGAGCACCAGCCAGAAGGCGGGCGCGACCACGCCGTCGTTGAAACTCTCGGCCAGGCTCTCGATCGCGGCCGCCGCAACCCCGGAGGCGTCCAGGTTCGCGGTGTCGCGGCCCACGATCTTGCCGACGGCCAGGCGAGCGGCCGGCAGATCGTCCGTCTCAAGCGCCCTCGCGACGGCCGCCACGTGATCGTGCAGACTTTTCTGGGCCAGGCCGAGCGTGGCCGCCAGAATGCGACCTGGTTCTGGCAGGCGCGACGCCGCGAGACCGGCCGCCACGGCAGTCCCGACCGTCGCGACCAGAGTGACGACGCCGCCGATCCGTCTGCGGCCCGGCGATCGATCAGGCCTGTTCAGCCGCCGCTCGCCCGCGTCGATCAGGGCCCCGAGCCCCGCGACCGGGTGAGGCAAGCGTCGATGCAACCGGTCCGGATAGCCGACCAGCGCCTCGGTCGCCAAGGTCGCCAGGGCGAGACGGGCCATCGACCTACGCACGCCGAACGACGTCGATCAGGGGGCCGCCCTTTCCCCGGGTCAGGGTCGCCTCCACACCATAGGCCTGCCTCAGCACCTCCGGCGTCAGGGCGGTCTGGGGCGGATCGTCGGCGAGGACGCCGCCGTCGGCCAGGACGATGATCCGGTCGGCCAGACGCAGGGCCATCGATAGGTCGTGCAGGGTCAGGACGACACCGACGCCTTCGTCCGCCATCCGCCGGAACAGGGCCGCGACGTCCAGCTGGTGCGCGGGGTCGAGACCGGTCAGAGGCTCATCCGCCAGGAGCCATTCGGGCTCTCCGGCCAGGGCCCGTGCGATCAGCACCCGTGCGCGTTCCCCGCCCGACAGAGTATCGACGATCCTGTGGCCGAAGGCGGTGACATTGGCCGCCGCCATCGCCCGATCCACCGCCGCGCGGTCCTCCCTCGCCTGCCCACGGGCGCCGATGAAGGGGGTCCGCCCCAGTTCCACGAGGGTTCGCGCCTCGACCGACCAGGCGATCTCCGGGGTCTGGGGCAGGAAGGCGAGCCGGCGGGCTCGGGCGCGCGGCGGCGTGGAGGTCAGGGACACGCCGTCCAGGGCCACGTTTCCGGCGGTGGGATCGCGCAGACCCGCGAGGCAGCTCAGCAGGGTCGATTTCCCCGCGCCGTTCGGTCCCACGATGGCGGTGACCGTCCCCGCCTCAATCGACAGGGTGACGGCTGCCAGGATGGTCTTTTCAGCGATACGGACGCCCAGACCGGTACAGGACAAGAGGCTCATGCGATCTTCCTTCGCAGGCGCAGCAGCAGAACGAGGAAGAACGGGGCGCCGAGCGCCGCCATGGCGACACCCAGCTTCACTTCTCCGGCCGCGGGCGTGAGCCGCACCAGGATGTCTCCGGCCAGCACGATCACCGCCCCGCCGAGGATGCTGGGCACAAGCAGGGCGCCGGGCCTAGCGCCGACCAGCGGCCTCAACAGATGCGGGGTCACCAGCCCCACGAAGCCGATCACCCCGGTGACGGCCACGCTGGCCCCGGCGGCGAGCGCGACGCCCAGCGCCAGAGTCCATCGCATGCGGGGCATCGAAATGCCCAGCGATCGGGCCCCGACCTCGCCCAGGGTCAGGGCGTCCAGCGCACGTCCCGTGGTCAGCAGCAGGGCGCAGCCGAGTGCGATCAGCGGGAGAGCCATCCGGACCTCCTCGAAGCTGCGGTCGGCCAGCGACCCCATCAGCCAGTCGACGATCTCATTCACCGCCCACGGATTGGGGGCCAGCGACAGCGCCAGGGACACCCCGGCGCTCGACAGGATGTTGAGGATCGCGCCCGCCAGGATGAAGGTGACAAGGCTGGACGCCGAACCGGACAGCAGCATCAGGACGGCGACCCCGACCAGGGCCCCGCTGATCGCCGCGACCGGGAGGGCCCAGGGCGCGACGGCCGTCACGCCGTAATAGAGGGTCAGCACCGCCCCCAGCGCCGCCATGGCCGAGACGCCCAGCACGCCGGGATCGGCCAGGGGGTTGCGGGTGTAGCCCTGCAGCACCGCGCCCGAGAGGCCCAGCGCGGCCCCGACAGTCAGGCCGAGGATGGTGCGCGGCAGGCGCAGCTCGAACACGATGGCCCAGCGCGGATCGACGTCGGGCGACGTCCAGGCGCTCCAGGGCACCCAGACCTTGCCGGCGACCAGGCTGACGCCGGACAGCAGGATCAGCAGGGCGATGAGCCCGGCAAAGAGCCACGGTCGACTGACGGGTCTCATACCGGCATCCCTCCGACCGAATCGCGGGCACGCGATAGCGCCGCCGCAGTCTGGATCAGGACAGGCCCGCCGCAGAACAGCAGCCGTTCGGGAAAGACCGCGCGTCGCATGCCGCCGGAGACCCGGGTCAGCGCCGGGTGCTCCATCACCCGCTCGGCCCAGCTCGGCGCCCCGGGATAAGGCTCACCAGCCAGCAGGATGTCGGGCGGATCGGCGACGAGCCGCTCCAGCGGCACATTCATCGACCGCCGCAGGCCATAGCGGTCGGCGGCGTTGATGAGCCCCACCCGTCTCATCATCTCGTCCATCAGCGTGCCCGGGCCGGAGGCGAATCCGCCGGGCATGAAGACCAGCGCCGACAGCGGTCGCGCGCCGGGCGGCGGCGCGGCTGCGGCCAGGGCGGCTTCGATCCGTCCGACCAGGGCCTCGCCGCGCTCCGGATATCCGACCAGCCGGGCGATTTCGCCCACCTGATCCAGGCTCTCGGCGACGGTGTCGGGCACCCCGAAGAGGGCCGTCGGGATATCGAGCCGGTCCAGGGCGTTCCGCGTGGCCAGTGACGAATGCCGTCCCGTCACGACCAGGTCGGGCCTGAGGGCCAGGACCTCCTCGGCGGTCTCGTAGGTGAAGGGCAGTGTCCGGGCGACGTCGGCGATGGTCGAGCCGTAGGCCTCGCGCGCATAGTGGCTGAGCGCCGCGATCTGGGACCGATCCGCGACATGGACCAGAATGACGTCAAGACACGGATTTAGGGAAACGATCCGCTGCGGCCCGACGCCTGCGGTCGCTCCGGGTCGGAGGGCCGGCGAGGCCCCGCATCCGGAGGTCAGCGCAAGACCGCCCGCCAGCAGCAGACGCCGATCGACGCCCCGGCTCAAAAGTCGATCCCCCGCTGGGCCTTCACGCCCTGTTCGAAGGGATGTTTGACCAGGGTCATTTCGGTGACCAGGTCCGCGACCGCCAGGAGCTCCGGCTTGGCGTTCCGGCCAGTGACGCAGACATGCTTGCCCTCCGGTCGCGCAACCAGGCCGGCGACCACGGCGTGGACGTCCAGATAGTCGTAGCGCAGGGCGATATTGAGCTCATCGAGCAGGACCAGATCGAGTTCCGGGTCGGCGATCATCTCCAGCGAAACCGCCCAGGCCGCCTCCGCAGCCGCGATGTCCCTGGCCCGGTCCTGGGTGTCCCAGGTGAAGCCTTCGCCCATCACCTCGTATCGCACCTGATCGGGGAATTTCCGGAAGAACTGACGTTCGCCGGTGATCCACTTGCCCTTGATGTACTGAACCACCCCGACCTTCTGGCCCCAGCCCAGGGCGCGCGCCACCATGCCGAAGCCGGCCGTCGACTTGCCCTTGCCGTCGCCCGTGTTGACGATCAGCAGACCCCGTTCCTCGGTCTTGGAGCGCATCAGCGCGCGACGCTCGGCCTGGAGGGTCTTCATCGCCTCGGCGTGTTCGGCGTCCTTAGGGTCGGTCATCGTGTTCGCTCCAGCGCGCGTCGAAGGCGGGGCCAGTGTCTCCGACCCGGCAGGCCGAAGCGAATCAGGCCGGGATCGTGATCGAAGGTCCGCACCAGCACGCCCTGCTCGCCCAGCCGCCAGGCGCGCGCCGCCGCATCCTCGCATCGCGTCAGGCGAAACAGACTGGTCCCGCCCAGAACATCAAAGCCGTTTCGGGTCAGAAGAGCGTCCAGTCGGCCGGCGTCCGCGTCAAGGCGACGGCGGGTCCGGTCCGCCCAGCTTGCATCGTCATAGGCCGCCCGGCCCATGGCGATGGCGTCGGCTCCGACGGCCCAGTCACCGATCAGGCCCCTCAACCGTGCGGCCACGGCCGGCGGAGCGATCACGAAGCCGAGGCGCACTCCGGGCAGGCCATAGAATTTGCCGAACGACCGCAGCAGGATGGTGCGGTCGTCCGCCACCGACGCGGCGCTGTGGTCGGGCTGGACGTCGATGAAGGACTCGTCGATCAGCAGCCACCGGTCCCCGGCCCTCGCGACCAGGTCCCGGCCGTCGGTCAGCGCCCCGTCGGGGTTGTTCGGATTGACGATGACGCGTAGCTCGCTGTCGCTTTCGAACAGGGCGCTGCGCGTCACCTCCACGACCTCGACATCCGCCCGCCGCCAGGCGTCGGCGTGGCTGCCGTAGGTCGGCGAGGCGATCGCCACCCGGCGTACTTCGAGGCACATCGGCAGCAGGCGCAGGCCGGCCTCCGCCCCGGCCACGGCGACGACCCGCTCGGCTGGGATCCCGAACATGCCTGCCGCCTGCGCCTCCAGCGCGGCGAGATCTGCGGGATCCGGCAGTCTCGACAGGGCCTGGGTGGGTGCGCGACCGCCGCGCCAGCCGTGGGGATTGATCCCGGTCGACAGATCGAGCCACGGCTCCGGCGCGAGGGGATGGTCCCCCCGCGCCTTCGAGAGCCGTCCGCCATGCGGGATGCCGGCGACTGTCATTGTCCTAGAACCGCGCCCGCACGCCGACGAAGGTTCCGCGGCCGGCCACGCCGTAGTTGCGGGTCGTCTCGTAGAATTCGTCGCCCTCGTTCTCGACCCGGCCATAGATCTCGACGGTGTCGTTCAACGGATAGGAGGCGCGGAGATCGACCAGGGTGTAACCCTCCAGCCGGGTGCTGTTGGACGCATTGTCGAAACTGTCGCCCGCGTGCAGGACCGCCACCGTGGTCGACAGGCCGAAGGGCCAGACATAGCCGACCGTCAGATTGGCGGTCTCCTGAGGCCGGCGCGCCAGTTGGCGGCCCAGATTGGCGCCTGGCGTGCGGTTCTCGGTGTTCGTCCGGGTATAGTTGGCCTGGGCCGAGAAGCCGCCGAGCGCATAGCCGGCCGCCAGTTCGATCCCGTCCGCCTCGGTCAGGGCGGTGTTGCTGTAATAGCCGAACCGGCGCGCGCCATCGACGAAACACAGGGGCGCGGTCGTCGAGGTCACGGCGCCGGAGCACGACACATAGTCGATCTGGTTGGTCGTCTCGCGTGCGAACCAGGTCGCCGACAGGACCAGGGATTGGTCGAACAACCGTTGCTCGACCCCGGCGTCCCAGCCATCGGCCTCTTCCGGCATCAGGGCCGTGTTCCCGTATTCGCTGTAGAGCTGGTACAGGCTCGGGGCCTTGAAACCCTGGCCGAAACTGGCGCGCAGGACCGTCGCGCCGCTGTTCAGCGACCAGGCCGCCGCCGCCTGGCCCAGGGTCTTGCCGCCGAAGGTGTCGTGTTCGTCGCGACGAACCCCGCCCGTCAATGTCACCCCGTTCAGGACCTCGGCCTGAAGCTGGCCATAGACGCCGTCGATGCCGACCTCGGCCGTCGACGGCACGGGGTTGGGTGCGAAGGAGGACGGCGAGGCGGAGCTGAACTCCGACTCTTCGCGCTCGGCGCCGAAGGTGGCGGTCCAGCCCGGGCGGATGTCCAGAACGCCCTGATACTCATAGCGTCTGTTGAGGCCTTCTGCGTCGAAGGTCACGGGCGTGACGGTCTGGTCCGGGTTCTCGCTGCGCCGGTCCGTGCGGGTGTAGGCGTAGGCGATACGGTTGCTGAGGCGGCCATCGAGCAGGTCGAAATTCAGGCCGGTATAGGTCACCAGCTCTCGGGTGCTCGACCTCTCGCGCGTATCGCCGAAGGCGAAAGCCGGGGCCGGGAAGCCGTCGATGTCCACCGTGCCGTCGGAATAGACGGCGCGCAGGTCCAGCGAGACGTCCTGCGCGATGCGGACGTTCGCGCGCCCGCTCAGTCCGAAATTCTCGTAGCCATCGTCCTCGGTTCCACGCGCGAAGCTGGAAAATCCGTCAGTCTGATAGCGGGAGGCGGCCAGGTGCCAGGCCGCGCGCTCGGTCATGCCGCCGATCCCGCCGCGCAGCCAGGTCGTGCCGCGCGAGCCGGCCTCGGCGTCCAGGCTGGCCTGGAACGGGCGGGTCGGCTCGGCGGTCACGATGTTGACGACGCCGCCGATGGCCTGTGAGCCCCACAGCGTCGATTGCGCGCCGCGCAGCACCTCGATGCGGGCGATGTCGCCGACCAGAAGATTGCCGAAGTTGAAGCCGCCCCCGGTGCCCGACGGGTCATTCAGCTTCACACCGTCGATGACGACGACGGTCTGGTCACTTTCGGCCCCGCGAATGCGCAGGGACGTCGTCGAGCCGACGCCTCCGTTGCGCGACAGGCTGACGCCCGGCGTGCGGACCAGCAGGTCGGCGACGGCGACGGTCTGGCTGGCTTTGATGGTTTCGGTCGTCAGGACGGTGACCGACTGGCCGACGCGGTCGGCGGCCTGGGCCGAGCGATTGGCGGTCACGACGACATCTTCCAGCAGGCTGGAGTCCGTCAACGAGGCCGCGGTCGGTCTGGCGGTCGCGGATTGCGCCGCCACATCGGTGGCGGTCAGGAGGAGGGCGGCGGTCGCCGCGCCAAGAAGGAGGTCGTGTCTCATTTGGGTCCAATCCCTGTGCTCGACAAAGCACCGGTCCCAGGAGACCGCGATCGAACACGCAGACGCGCCCGGTCGCGGCCGCGCGGAACGCGGCGCAACAGACGTCGTCATTCGGGTAGATCCCGTTCCGCTCGGCACACCACGTCCGCGCGAAGGACGACCACGACGGGCAGGTCTCCTGGCTCACGGGTCAATGCCGGTGCGCGCCGCCTTCCCAGGTCGTTCGGCCGAAACCGTTGGACCCAGTGGCTAGTGGCGCGCGGGCTCGCCGCTTACAGTTGCGTGGGCAGCCCAGGTTTCACACCTGAGTTCCCTATTAATCCCCATCGCTGGGGAACCTGTCGCAGGGTCGCCATAGGCCAATGCCCCGGGAGCGGCAAGAGAGGACGGACATGACCAAGACGCTTGTGCTCGGGGGCGCACGATCCGGCAAAAGCGCCTTCGCGCAAAAGAGGGCGGAGACCGCCGTCTCGCCCGGTCGCCCGCTCACGATGATCGCCACCGCCCAGGCCTTCGACGACGAGATGCGCGACCGGATCAGCCTTCACCGCGCGGATCGCGACGCGCGGTGGACCACGGTCGAAGCGCCGCTTGATCTGGCGGCGGCGATCGCCGCCCTTGGTCCCCAGGATGTCGCGGTCGTCGACTGTCTGACGCTCTGGCTCAGCAATGTCATGGCGGAGGAAAGCGACGTCGACGCCGCATGTCAGGCCCTGGTCCACGCCGTCGGCGACTGTCCGGCCACCGTCCTGCTGGTCTCGAACGAGGTCGGCTGGGGGATCGTGCCGGACAATCCCCTCGCGCGGCGCTTTCGGGACCAGGCCGGGCGACTGCACCAGGCCCTTGCCCGTGTGGCCGATGAAAGCGTGCTGATCGTCGCGGGCCTCGTCCTCCCCTTGGGTCACGGCTAGATCCGATCAGGCCCCAGGTATAGCGAGCGCCTGATTCACGCTTCCGTTTGGACCCACGCAGTGGGGCCACCTCACTCGACGAGTCGATGAATAGGGTCCAGGCCGGCCTGCGGGTCAGGCCCCGGCCTCGCCAACCCGCTCTCTCCGGTCTTTGACAATCGCGACGTCGCTGCGCGCCGTTCAGTCTTCGTCCGCCGCGTTCGGATCGATCGCTTCATCCACCAGCCTGCGCCAGTGTGGATCCGTGTCGTCGACCAGATCGACGTCGTCCAGCAGGGCCACCACGGCGTCGCCGTCCGGCAGGATCAGGCCGAGAACCTCCATGGGTTCGCCGAACGCGCCGGGATGAACCTCGGCCTGGACCGCGACCGCGCCCTGCTCGCCGTCGTCGTCCCACCAGATGACCGGCTGGGGCAGGTCCATGTCGATGACCTGAGGATCCTCAGAATCGCCCATGGCGAAGACCGCCCGGCGCGCCTGGACGTCATCGAGGGTGGCCACGCGCCCGGTGAACGGCTTCAGCCGCGACCAGTCGTCGGCGTCGAAGCCGCCGCCATCCTCGCCAAGGCCTTCGGTCGATTCGTCGGGGTTCACATCGTCGGTCATGCGGCCAGACTAGAGCCGGGCCGCCTGTCGGATCAATCGATCCCGAGCGCGGCCTTGATGACCCGCCAGTCGATGTATTTGAAGTTCTGGGTTCCGACGTCGTTGACGTCGTCCTGAACCACCACCACGCCTTCAGGGAAGGCCTCGGAGACGCGACCGCCCATGGCCGCCAGACCGTCGGTGCCGGTGACCCCGTCCACAACCCCGTCCTCGACCACGAATCGCCCCTTGTACTCGGGCGCCGCGCCGTCGATGCGCCAGACCGGGAAGGCGCTATCGCCCTGGCTGGAGCCGATCAGGTAGCGGGCCTCCCCGTCGGCCAGGATGGTCAGGCCCTCGGCGTCGGCGACCAGCTTGTCGGTCTCGATGCCCTGGATCAGGGTGCGGGCGTCGCCCGATGCCGGATCGAGACCATAGTGCCAGACGCCGACGTTCTCTTCCGCCAGATAGAGGGCGTTGGTGGCCTCGTCGGCGGCGCAGCCTTCTGAGATCGTGCCGATGTCGAAGCGACGGACCTCGCGCGAGACGGGCTGGCCCGCTGCGTCGGCGCTCAGGACGAACTGGCGCACCTCGCCCTCGTGCCCGACGAGGATGGCGTGGATCTCGGCGCCCCGGCGGGCGAAGCAGAAGCCGTAGGGCTCGACCACGTCGGTGCGGATCGCGCCCCATGGCCGGACGCCGTTCTGGCCCGTCCCGGCGGGATCGAACAGATAGAGGGAGACGCCCGTCTTCTCCGGCGTCCGGTCGCTGGCGCCCAGGACGACCTGCGGCCTGCCGGAGACATCCAGATCGACCGCGTCGACGTTGTTCAGCAGGCCTTCGGGCATGAATTGAAGCACCGCTCCGTCGAAGCCGTAGATGTACAGACCGGCCTTCTTGTCGGTGCCGGCGACGAAGCCGGGGGTGGTCGTTCCCATGACTATGACCGAGCGCTCGCCGATCCAGATGGCCGGATCGTCGGCCGCATCCTCGCCGCCGCCGGTACCGACCGAGGGGGTCTCCAGAACGGCCTGAACCCGGACGCCGGCGCCGATCACGCCTTCACCCTCGCCCTGATAATCGACCTCGTGGGTCGCACAGCCCGCGATCAGCAGGGCGGCGACGGCGGCGGTGCAAAGGGCGATCTGGCGCATGGCGGATCCTTGGATGGAAGGGCTTGGCCGGCCGCGCAGACCATGCGCCGAACAAGGGGTCAACCCCGGGGCGGTGCGACGTTTGGTTCGGACGGCCCACCCTTTCGGACGTCTACGGACGAACTGTCACGACCACGTTCCCGAACTGCCGATTTGTCTTCGCGCAAGCGTCGCGGTGCCGTCTTCGCCCAGGCTTAGCAGCGGCGTCCAGAACCGGCGGCGGGGGCGTCGACCGGGCCATCGGGATGCTTAGAATGAAACTCGCACTTCTGCTCGGGGCCGCCGTCGCGCCTCTGCTCATCGGCGGCGCCGCCGTCGCCCAGACGCAAGAGGCTCCGGCCACGGCGCTGGAAGAGGTCATCGTCACCGGTCGCCCGGTCCTGCGCAACCGCACCGACGACGTCGTCCCGACCCTGTCCTACGACCTGGAGTATTTCCAGCGCTTCGAACCCCTGACCGTCGGCGACGCCCTGAAGCGCGTGCCCAGCGTCACCTTCCTGTCGGACGTTCTGGAATCGGACGGCGTGCGTCTGCGCGGTCTGGATCCGGGCTACACCCAGGTCCTGATCAACGGCGAACGCGTCCCGGGCGCCGGCGTCGACCGCTCCTTCTTCGTCGACCGTATCCCCGCCGAGCTGATCGAGCGCGTCGAGGTCGTCCGTTCGTCCTCGGCCAACCGCTCGGGCGACGCGGTGGCCGGCGCGATCAACATCGTCCTGCGCGACGCCCTGTCTCTGGACGGCGGCTACGTGCGCGCCGGCCTGATCATGTTCCCGGACAATGAGCTGGGCGAGACCTTCGGTGCCGTCTATGGCGGCCAGGTCGGCCCGGGCCGGCTGCTCGTCGGCGCCAGCATCCAGGACCGGATCAACCCCAAGAACAAATTCAGCGCTCGCTATACCCAGCCGGGCGGTCCGCTGGACAACACCGAGGTCCAGACCGACGTGCGCGACGGCACCGACTATTCGTTCAACGTGGCCTATGAGGTCGATGTCGCGGGCGGCACGCTCGACCTGTCTGGACTGTTCGTGCGCACGGAGCGTCTACAGGACGAAGATTCGATCGAGTATCGTGGCGGTCGCCAGTCGAACGCGGACCTGTCGACGATCAACGACAACAACGTCGACATCGAAACCGACAACCTGCAACTGCGTGCCCGCTATGAGCGCGAGATGTTCGGCGGCGAGACCCGCTTCAAGCTGGGCTTCGCCTCGCTGACCGACGACCAGTACGAGTTCGAGAACGAAGCGGAATACCTGCGCGACGCGGTCATCTTCCCCGACGAGGACCGTTTCACCGCCGACGAAACCTATACCGACCTGGAAGACCGGGAGGTCTCGGCCGCGCTTGAACATACTCGCGCCTTGGGCGACGCCTTGGAGCTGGAGTTCGGCGTCCAGTATGTCGGCAAGGATCGCGACACCGACATCTCGGCCCCCGACCGCGTGCGCTTCAACATTCCGAACGCACCGTCGCCCCGCCCGGCCCAGCCCGCCTTCGGCGCCCGCAATCCGGTTCCAGGCGGCCTGTCGACCATCGAAGAGACCCGTATCGATCCCTACATCATGGTGTCGGGCGACAACGGCAATCTGAAGTGGGAAGCCGGCCTGCGTTACGAGACGACCGATACCTCGATCGAGGATCTGACGGCCCCGGCCGGCCTGCGCTCGGTCGACAACGACTATGCCGAGCTGCTGCCTTCGGCCAGCCTGCGCTATCAGTTGAATGAAAACGACCGGATCATCCTGTCGGCCGCCCGCACGGTTCGCCGTCCGAACTTCGACCAGCTGTCGCCGGTGACGCTGGAAGAAGAGCGCGGGGACAGTGACTTCATCGGCAACCCGAACCTGGAGCCGGAAACGGCCTGGGGCGTGGACGCCGGCATCGAGCACCGCATCGGCGCCCGCGGCGTGATCGGCCTGAACGCCTTCTACCGCTCGATCTCCGACCTGATCGAAGACACCAATACGGGCCGTACCGGTTCCGCCGGCGCAGGCACCTTCGTCTACACCGTCGACAACGTCGGCGACGGCGAGGTCTATGGCGTCGAGTTCGACCTCTCCACGCCGCTGGACTTCATCGGCATGGACACGACGGGCGTCTTCTTCAACGCCTCGTGGCTGGACTCGTCGATCGACGACTTCCTGGGCGACCGTCGCTTCAACTCGCAGTCGGACTATGTGCTGAACTTCGGCTTCACCCAGGACATCCCGAGCTGGAACGCCGCCTTCGGCGCGACCTACCGCAAGCAGGGCGAAGCCTACGAGCGCGTCATCGCCGAGGAAGTCACGACCCGCTACGGCGCCGATCTGGAAGTTTTCGTCGAGAAGCAGCTGTGGTCCAACACCGTCCTGCGTTTGACGGGCTCCAACCTGCTGAACTCGGCCAAGGAGGAGGACTTCAACAAGTTCGCCGACCTGAACGACCAGATCAGCCGCGATTTCGACGAATACGAGCTGGAGCGGGAGACAGCCGGCCCGGTCTATCAGGCCGTCCTGCGCGTCGCCTTCTAGGCGACGAGGTCGCCTCCAAACGGGAAGGGCCGGACAGGGATGTCCGGCCCTTTGTCGTTGTTCACACGGCCTTCAACAGGGATCGCGCGAATGCGACTGGACCCGCGCGGGGTCTGGGCCTACCGCCTGTGCCCGTATCGCGGCGCGGGGCTTGCAACGGCGGCGGAAAGGCGGGTCAACCGCGTGCCAAGACGGGAAGTTTGCGATGTTCATGGAGGGCGAGGTCAACTGGGTTCTGATCCTCGGCGTGCTCGCCGTGGCGGGACACGTCGTGGCCCTGATCGCCATCTGGTTTGCCGTGACCAACCGGGGACGCCACGTCACGACCTCGGATGAGCTGGACGCCGTGTCGAAAGCCCGGGAGGCCGCCGAAACCCGCCTGCATGAGACCCTGAACGCCATCCCCGTCGCCCTCGTGCAGACCGACATGGGTGGCAAATTCGTCTTCGCCAACCGCGCGGCGCACCAGCTGATGGGGCGTCGGGACGCTGAGCTGCTGGGCCTGCGTTTCCACTCGGCGACCTGGGGCATCACATACCCCGACGGTCGACCCGTGCCGCCAGACCTGCTGCCCAGCGCGCGTGCCCTGCGCGGCCAGACGGTCAAGGGCTTCCAGCACATCATCGCCAACCCGCAGACCCGCAGGAAGATGCTGGTCTCGGTCACGGCCATGCCGATCGAGGACGCCCACGGCCGGATCATCGGCTCGACCGCCGCCATCGTCGAGACCGAAGGCCTGATGACGCCCGAAGTCGTGACGGCTGAACCCGCGCCGACCCAGGCGGACGACCTGACCCGCCGGGTGTTCGAGGCGGCCTCCAGCGCCCTGGTCGTGGTCTCGACCCACGGGATCGTCCGCGAGGCCAATACCACGGCGCTGAACCTGTTCGGCCACACCCACGAAGTCATCGGCGTCGATTTCGCCGACCAGTTCCTGGGCGAGGCGGAGAGGGTCGAGGGTCGCCAGACGCTGCGCGCGGCGCTCAACGCCCAACCCGGAGAGGCCGATCCGATCGTGTCTGGTTTGGGCGGAGATCACGGCGTGGCCTGGCGCATCCTGCCGCTCGGCGCGCCGGGCGAGGCCGTCGAGGCCCTTCTGCTGGCGGGCGATCCGGTCGCTGCGCCGGCCGAGGAAGCCCCTGTCGAGATCGCCCCGGTCGCCGAAGCTGTCGCGGAGCCCGAGCCGGTCGAGGCCGCTGGCGTTCCGGCGCCGGTCGACCCGACCCCCGAACTGGAGGCCGCCAGAGAACGCGAGGCCGCGCTGACGGCCGAACTGGTGGCTGCGCGCAGCCAGTCCGAGGCCGCTCGCGCGGGTATCGTGCATGCGGTTGAGGCTGAACGGCTGCGTGGCCTCAAGGCCGCCGAAGAGGCGCGGGCCCAGGTCCTGGCCAAGATCGAGACGGGCAGCGACGCGTCGCGGCGGCTGGAAAGCGTCGGCCGCCTCACCGGCGGCGTGGCCCAGGATTTCAATGCGCTTCTGGCCGTCATGACCAGCGCGCTCGACATGATGCTGAAGACCGCCGACGACCCGGCGCGGGTCCGGCGTCTCGGTCAGGCCGCCTTGGCCGCCGGACAGCGCGGCGAGGCGTTGACCCGGCGGCTCTCGGCCTTCTCTCAGGGCGAGGACGCTCATGCCCAGGTGTTGGACGCGGGCGTCCTCCTGCGGGCGATGGAAACGCGCCTGCGCGGGATGGCCGGCCCAGACGTGGATCTGATGATCGAAGGGCCGTCCCGCGAAGCCTTCGTCCGGGTGGATCCGGTCGGCTTCGAAGGCGCGGTCCAGGCCCTGGTCCGCAACGCGGTCGAGGCCTTGGGGGGCGCAGGATCGGTCGCCGTCCGTCTCGAGGCGCTCGACGATGACGGGGTTCGGCTGACGGTGCGCGACACCGGGCCGGGACTGGACGCGGCGACAGCTGCCCGCGCGATGGAGCCCTTCTTCACGACTCGCGACGGTGCGGCCGGTCTGGGTCTGGCCCAGGTCCATGCCTTCGCCCGCCAGTCCGGCGGCGCCGTCACCCTGACCGGTGCCGAGGGCGAGGGCGCGGAGGCGACCCTCACCCTGCCGGCGGCCCCGTCGAGATCCGAAAGCGCCGCCTGACCGCTTGGTTTGGCGCGAGGCCGTGATAGGTTAACGAACGTCGTTCATCGCGTCGGGAGCCTCGGCCATGAAGATCCTCCGGTTCGTTCTGGTGCTGGCCGTGATCGGCTATGCGGCCTGGCTGGCCTGGCCCTTTATGTCGCCTTTCTTCGAGGGCGCCGCGCCCACGGTGGCGACCGAGCGTGCCTCCGCCATGGTCGAGGCGGGCGGCGGCATTCCCCAGGCGGTGTTCTGGATCGGTGCGGTCGTCCTCTATCTGATCGCGGCCGTCATGCTGGGGGCGGGAAACCCGCGCGCGGCGGTGGCCTATTTCCTCGGCTTTCTCGCCGACGCCGCCCTGCGTCTGGCCATCGACCGGTCGAGCGGCGGCGGACCGGCCAGCGCCTCGATCCAGGCCGACACCTACGCCGGGGGCGGTGAGATCGCCCAGCGGTCCGCCGAGGCCGTCGCGCCGGTGGGCCTGCCCGTCGATCCGACCTGGCTGATCCTCGGCGTCCTGCTCGTCGTGGGCCTGATCATCGTGGCCGTCTCGCGACGGAGGCGTCGACAACGACAGTCCGCTCATCTCACGGCCTGACCCCTCGCCGGACGGCTTCGCGCTTCCCATATCCGCCACAGTGGTTGACCCGAACGGGTCAGGCGCTAGGACAGCGGCCGACTCCCCGTCCGCGCCCGATACAGAGGTTTCCATGGCCACCGCTTCTGACCAGCCCGCCCCCGCCACCGCATCCTACGACGTCGTGATCATCGGCGGCGGCCCCGGCGGCTACAACGCCGCGATCCGGGCCGGGCAGCTCGGACTGAAGGTCGCCGTCGTCGAGAAGAACGCGACCCTGGGCGGCACCTGCCTCAACGTCGGCTGCATGCCTTCCAAGGCCCTGCTGCACGCCTCGGAGCTGTTCGAGATCGCCAACAAGGAGTTCGGCACGCTCGGCATCGATGTGGGCACGCCCAAGGTCAACCTGCCCCAGATGATGAAGCAGAAGGCCGAAAGCGTCACCGCCCTGACCAAGGGCATCGAGTTCCTGTTCAAGAAGAACAAGGCCGACTGGATCAAGGGCAGGGGCAAGATCGTCGCAACCGGAAAGGTGGAGGTCACCGCGGCCGACGGAGCCGTCACCACCCTGACGGCCAAGGACATCGTCATCGCCACCGGTTCTGAGCCGACCCCGCTTCCGGGCGTGGACTTCGTCGAAGGCAAGATCGTCGATTCCACCGGTGCCCTGTCTCTGCCGGCCATCCCGAAGAAGATGGTCGTCATCGGCGCGGGCGTTATCGGGCTTGAGCTCGGCTCGGTCTGGCGTCGTCTGGGCGCCGAAGTCACCGTGGTCGAGTTCCTCGACAAGGTCGGCGCCGGCATGGACGCCGAGGTCGCCACCGCCTTCCAGCGCGGCCTGACCAAACAGGGCATGACCTTCAAGATGGGCACGAAAGTCACCTCGGCGAAGGCGGCCAAGGACGGCGTCGTCCTGACGCTGGAGCCTGCCGCCGGAGGCACGGCCGAGACCCTGACGGCCGACGTGGTGCTGGTGGCTATCGGCCGTCGGCCCTACACGGCGGGCCTCGGTCTGGAGAGCGTCGGCATCGAGACCGACAAGCGCGGCTTCCTGGTCAACGACCACCTGAAGACCGGCAAGGACGGGATCTGGGTCATCGGCGACGTGACCCATGGCCCCATGCTGGCCCACAAGGCCGAAGAAGAGGCCGTCGCCGTCATCGAATACATCGCCGGCAAGGCGGGCCACGTCGACTACGACCTGGTCCCCAGCGTCATCTATACCGGTCCCGAAGTCGCCTGGGTCGGCAAGACCGAGGAACAGCTGAAGGCCGACGGCGTGGCCTTCAAGAAGGGCAAGTTCCCCTTCACCGCCAACTCGCGGGCCAAGATCAACCACGAGACCGAGGGCTTCGTGAAGGTCCTGGCCGATGCCACGACCGACAAGGTTCTGGGCGTCCACATCTTCGGCCCGTCGGCGGGCGAACTGATCGGCGAGGCCTGTATCGCCATGGCCTTCGGCGGCTCTTCGGAAGACATCGCCCGCACCTGCCACGCCCACCCGACCCGCTCCGAAGCCGTCAAACAGGCGGCCATGGGCGTCGAAGGCTGGACGATGCAGGCGTAAGGGTGGACCTCCACCTCACCGGCAAGCGCGCCCTGATCTGCGGCGGCTCCAGCGGCCTGGGCCGTGCGGTCGCCGAGGCCCTGGCGGCGGAGGGGGTGCACGTCGCCCTCCTGTCGCGCGACGCGGCCAGGCTCCAGGTCGTGGCCGACGGCATCAATGCGACCGCCATCGGCCGGGCCGTGTTCGTCACCGCCGATCTCGCCGACCACGACAGCCTGCTGAAGGCCGTCGACACGGCTGAAAGCCTGCTGGGCGGGCCGATCGAGATTCTGCTGAACAACACCGGCGGTCCGCCGCCGTCGGGCGTGGCGGGGCTGGACCCCGACCTGTGGCGGGCTCAGTTCGAATCCATGGTGCTGTCGGTCTTCCGCCTGACCGACCGGGTCCTGCCGGCCATGAGGGCGGCGGGCTGGGGTCGGATCCTGAACGTCGCCTCGGTGTCCCTGATCGAACCGATCGGGACGCTGGGCGTCTCCAACACCCTGCGGGCCTCCATCGCCGCCTGGGCCAAGACCCTGGCGACGGAGGTCGCCGCCGACGGGGTCACCGTCAACACCCTGCTACCCGGCCGGATCGACACGCCGCGCATCGAGAGGCTCGACAGGGCCGCCGCCGAACGCACCGGCAAGACGCCGGAACAGGCACGAGCGGACTCGGTCGTCTCCATCCCCGTCGGCCGCGTCGGTACGACCGAAGAGTTCGGCGCCGTGGCGGCCTTCCTGGCCAGTCCTCTGGCCGCCTATGTCACTGGATCCCTGGTGCGGCTGGACGGCGGATCGGTGCGGGCGATCTAGAGCCTTTCGTCGACCCACGTCGAATTGAATTTATTCCTCGATCTGCCTTGCGACCGCCGATCTGCGCATCCATCTGCCGCACGGGTCTTTGAAACCGTCAGTCAGCCCCGATCGTGGCGGCGCGGGATCGCACGGTCGGCCGGGGCGCATTCAACCGTTCGATCGGCGGCCGCCATCCGGACGGAGTGTACGCTTCGGACGCTTCGGACGGTGTTTTGGCGTCCACTCTTCGGCGTTTGCCGGGGTCGGATCCTAGCCGGGCCTCACCCCGCCGAAGCCCATGCGACGCGTGGCGTAGTCCAGCTCGATCCGGTTGAAGCGGTAGAGGATGTCCGCTCCCAGCAGCAGGGCCGGCTGATCCCCCAGCCCCAGGGTGCGGAAGGCATGAAGGTCCGCGAACAGCACGGGCGTCGGGCCCAGGTGGTGCCTGGCGATCTGCAGCGACCTCAGCTGTCCGGCATAGGCGTCGATGGTCTGGCCGGTGACGCCATAGACAGGGATGGGGCGTGAGCCGACCTGACCGCCGATGGCCCGCAACAGGGCGGTGTTGCCGATCGAATACTGGGCGCCGCTGTCGACGAACGACTGGACCGGGACGCCGTCGACCACGGCGTTGGTCAGAATCAGTTGGCCGGAGGCGTCGGCCCGCGTTCGCGCTCCACCCGGCAGGCGGGTCGGGATGTAGGAGGCCGAGCCGCGCGCATAGAAGGCCGGGCCCGAGGGCGTCATGCTGACGGTCCGCTCCGCAAGGTTCATGGACAGACGGAACTGCGACAGTATGTCCAGGCCCAGAAGGCCGTCGGCGGCCAGCAGCGACCGCTCGAACACCGGCATGATGACGTGGTTGAAGCGTCGCCGCCCGAACGTCACCCGGCTGACCAGGACCGTCGGCGTCGCCTGGGCGGCGGTGACCCCGTGAACGGTGACGGTCGGGCCGGGCGGCAGGCCCAGGGTCTCGGCCAGATC
This sequence comes from Brevundimonas sp. FV1ye28, assembly GCF_058681135.1. NCBI lineage: Bacteria > Pseudomonadati > Pseudomonadota > Alphaproteobacteria > Caulobacterales > Caulobacteraceae > Brevundimonas > Brevundimonas sp. FV1ye28. The sequence goes on from NZ_CM178731.1 coordinate 2,627,971, forward strand.
GCGGGCGATGGAGGTCCGCTCCGCTCCGGTGTCCAGCACGAACAGTCGCGGACTGCGGCCGTTCAGGCGCACCGCGGCGGCCATCCGGGTCAGCAGGTTCGCCGACAGGGACAGGGCGTCGGGCGGCGGGCCGGCCGGGGTTTCGGTCTGTTGCGCGAACCCGCCGAGGCCGGTCAGCAGCAGGGCGCCGCCGCCAAGCATCCGCCTGCGGTCGAGGCCCTCTCGCCCAGGTTCGTCCCTGGTCTGCGTCGTCTCTTCCATGGGCCGCCTCCCCGCGGCATTTGCCGAAGCCTAGGACGCCGACGGCGGCGCGCCTAGTCCAGGCGGCCTGATCGTTTCGTCATACCGGGATGCATCCTTTGGGTGTATGGTGGTCGCCTGACTGGAGGTTCCGATGCTCTCGATCTTGCTCCTTCTCGCCGTTGCGCCCCAGCTGTCCCAGGCACCAGAGCGCGATCTACGTCCCGCTACGCTTGAGGAAATGACGGCAGCCGGTGTGCCGCCACCGCCTGGAGATCGCTCTGGGCCCGGCGTCATCGGCATGACGCCGGCTCACTGCCGTAGCGATGTCACACTGACCATCGGTCCAACTCCGCTGGGCAATGGCTTGTTGTGGCGGGAAGGCCAGGACCCCGTCGCCCACTACCTGTTGCTGGAGCGCCGGATAGGTGGCTGCCCCGCCCCGTTGATCGTCAACTATCGTGTGCCGGGCTCCAACGCTGTGGGTCGCGAGGCGATCGCACCTGGTACCGGCGATCGTCTGCCCTCAGCCTCGCCGGTGACCACAGGCGGCCGCTAAGGCCTCGGATGAGCCGCAGCGTAGGCCCCCAGCAGGTGGGCGGCGTCGACGGCGGTGTATTTCTGGGTCGTCGACAGGCTGGCGTGGCCCAGCAGTTCCTGGATGCTGCGCAGATCCGCGCCCGCGCCCAGCAGGTGGGTCGCGAAACTGTGCCGCAGGGCATGGGGCGTGGCGCTGGCGGGCAGGCCGAGACGACCGCGCAGCTTCTGCACCGTCGCCTGCACATGGCGGGCGCTGAGCGGGCCGCCGCGACGGGCGCGGAACAGGGCGTCCGAAGGCTGCAGCGGGAAAGGCTGGGCGGCCAAGGCGGCATCGACCGCTGAGCGGACGGCGGCCAGGACCGGCACGATCCGGGTCTTTCCGCCCTTGCCGGTGATGCGCAGGCTCTCGGGGATCGGGGCGTCGGCGCGGGTCAGGCCCAGCGCTTCCGAGATCCGCAGGCCGCAGCCGTAGAGCAGGGACAGGACGGCGGCGTCGCGCAGCGCCTCCCACGGCTCGGCGTCGGGGTCGAGGGCGGGTTCGGCCAGCATGCCGCGCGCCTGATCTGCGCTGACCGGACGGGGCAGGGAGGGCTTCACGCGTGGACCGCGCACGAGGGCCAGCAGGGGCGCCGGGGTATCGCAGCGGCGGTCGAGGAAGACGTGGAAGGTGCGGATCGCCGACAGGGTCTGGCTCAGCGAGCGGGCGTTCAGAGGGTGGTCGCCGCTCCGGCGCTCTGCCAGGTGGGCGCGCAGCTCGGCGGCGGTGACCGTGCCGAGGTCGGTCAGGCTCTGGGACTCGCCACGATGACGGTCGAGGAAGGCGAGGTAGAGCCGGCCGATGTGACCGTAGGCCTCCAAGGTCCGGGGCGACAGGCGGCGCTCGTGCGCCAGATGCTCCAGCCACGCCGAGAGGGCTTCGGAGGCGGTCAGTTGAGGATCGGCCATCGTTCGGCCGTGCGTTCGACGACCCGGGCGATGAAGGCCACCAGTTCGCAGCCCATGCCGGGGGTGAAGCCCTCGTCCTCGGCCGAGGCGAAGGCGCAGATCGCCGGGCGGGCCTCCTCGGGGCGTTCGCCGCCGAGGTGGGGGGCCATGCGGATCAGGGCGATGGACTTGGCCTGTTCGCCGCTCGGGCCGAACAGGTCGAGACCGTCGAACATCGGGCCAAGCCAGGTCAGGCCGTGGTCGCCCAGCAAGGCGTTGACGCCGCCGGCCTCCAGCCCGCGCCAGCCGAAGGGGACGCCGCCGGGCTTCTCGATGGCGATGCCGGCGCCGGCGAGACCGAACCGGCCCTGGGCTACGGCATCGAGCCGGCGGGCGAGGTCGGAGTGGCTGCGGGATTCCATCAGGTCGAGGGCCGCGACATGGGTCTGGGTCTGGGCGGCGAAGTTCGCACGGGCGACCGATTCGATGCGCTTGCGTGCATCGGCCTCCCGCTCGGCGGCTTCCTCGAGCTTGGTCAGGGCGGCGCGGCCGAACTCGATGACGTTCCTGCCGTGGGGCTTCAGACCGATCTCTTCCAGCAGGGAGCGGTCGTCGGCGAGGGTCTGGGGGTTGGCCTGCAACCAGGCGCGCACGTCCGGCCAGTGGAGCTCACTGGAGGCGAACAGGTCTGCGGTCTGGTCCTTGGACTTCACGGCGGCGCTCCTCCCGGAACGCCGGGTCGTAAACTACAGGATGGAGCTTTCCTGTTGGTCGATCCGCTAGAGGATCGACTGGCCGGTCTTGCCCCAGTCCGCCAGGAAGGCATCAAGCCCTTTGTCGGTTAACGGGTGCTTGATCAGGGCCTTGAAAGTGTCGGCCGGCAGGGTGGCGGCGTCCGAACCGGCCAGCGCGGCGGCCGTCACGTGGGCCGGGTGGCGCAGGCTGGCGGCCAGGATCTGGGTCTCGAAGCCGTGGATGTCGTAGAGGGCCCGGATCTCTTCCAGCAGCTCCGAACCCACCGCGCCGTGGTCGTCGAGGCGGCCGACGAACGGCGAGACATAGGTGGCGCCGGCCTTGGCGGCGAGCAGGGCCTGGGCGGCGGAGAAGCAAAGGGTGACGTTGGTCTTGATCCCCTTGTCGGCAAAATTGCGGGCGGCGCGCAGGCCGTCCCAGGTGAGGGGCAGCTTCACGACGACGTTCGGGGCGATGGCGGCGAGCTTGTCGCCTTCCTTGACCATGGTCTCGAAATCGGTGGCGACGGCCTCGGCGGAGATCGGGCCCTCGACCAGCGCGCAGATTTCGGCGATGACCTCGGCGATGTTGCGACCGGATTTGGCGATCAGCGAGGGATTGGTGGTCACGCCGTCCACCATCCCGGTGGGCAGCATGTCCTTGATGACGGCGACGTCGGCGGTGTCGAGGAAGAGTTTCATGGTGCTGGTTCTAGCTGAGCGGGCCTGCCGGTGAAAGTCGCCTCGGTTCTCATTCCCCTGCCGGTGCACGGGGCCTTCGATTACGAGGTGGCAGAGGGCATGGACCTCGCGCGGGGCGATCAGGTGGCGGTGCCGCTCGGGCCGCGCCTGATGCGGGGCATCGTCACCGAGGTGCGGGCGACGACGGGGTCGAACCGAAGACTGAAAGCGGTCGAGGCCCTGCTGGACGATCCGAGGTTGCCGGCAGGCACAGTCGACTTCGTGGAATGGGCCGCGCGCTGGACACTGAGCCCGCCGGGCGAGATGGCGGCGACGGCGCTGAAGGGCTTGCGGGCGCCCCGGCCTCGGCCGGAGCGGCGGCTGCGGCGGGTCGGGGATCGAAGCCCGAACCGGCCGACGGCCGGGCGCGCGGCGGTGCTGGAGGCTCTGGGCGAACGGGCCATGGCGGGGCCGGACTTGGCGCGGGCGGCGGGGGTCTCGTCGGCGGTCGTGAAGGGGCTGGTCGACGAGGGGGTGCTGGAGGCGTTCGAGGTCGAGGCCGTGGCGGCCTTCGACGCGCCCGATCCGGATCACAGGCCGGCCAGTCTGAACGCGGCTCAGGCGGCGGCGGCGGACGCCCTATCGGCGGCGACCGAGGCTGGCGGGTTCAGGCCCTTCCTGCTGGACGGGGTCACGGGGTCCGGCAAGACCGAGGCCTATCTGGAGGCCGTGGCGCGGACGCTGAAACGGGATCCTGAGGCGCAGGTGCTGATCCTGCTGCCCGAGATCGCCCTGACCCAGGCGCTGATCGAGCGGATCACCAAGCGGTTCGGGGCGGCGCCGGCGGAGTGGCACTCCGGGGTGGCCCCGCCCCGTCGGCGAACGGTGTGGGAGGCGGTGGTCGCCGGCCGCTGCAACATCGTGGTGGGCGCGCGCTCGGCCCTGTTCCTGCCCTTCCCGAACCTGAAGCTGATCGTCGTCGACGAGGAGCACGACGGGTCGTTCAAGCAGGAGGACGGGCTGGTCTATCATGGCCGGGACCTGGCCGTGGCGCGGGCGCGGATCGAGGGGGCGGTGGTCGTCCTGGCATCGGCGACGCCGTCGCTGGAGACGCTGTGGAATGCGCATCACGGGCGATACGGCTGGCTGAAGCTGTCGAGCCGGCATGGGGCGGCGGTGCTGCCGCAGATCAGCCTGCTGGACCTGAGGCAGAACCCGCCCGATCCCCAGACCTGGCTGTCGCAGCCGCTGCGCGAGGCGATCGGGGAGACCCTTCTGGCGGGGGAGCAGACCCTGCTGTTCCTCAATCGGCGGGGCTATGCGCCGGTGGTGCTCTGCCGGTCTTGCGGGCACCGGATGACCTCGCCGGACACCGACTCCTGGCTGGTCGAGCATCGCTATACCGGGCGGCTGGTCTGTCACCTGACCGGGTTTTCGATGGTGCGGCCGAAGCTGTGTCCGTCGTGCGGGGCCGAGGATAGCCTCGTGTCGGTCGGTCCCGGGGTGGAGCGGGTCGAGGAGGAGGTGCGCCAACTTTTCCCCGAGGCGCGGACGGCGGTGTTCAGTTCCGACACGATTCCCGATCCCAGGGCGATGCGGGCTCTGATCCAGCGGATGACCGACGGCGAGATCGACATCCTGGTGGCGACCCAGGCGGCGGCCAAGGGGCATAACTTCCCGCATCTGACCCTGGTCGGGGTGGTGGATGCGGACCTGGGGCTGCGCGGCGGGGACCTGAGGGCGGCGGAGCGGACCTTCCAGCTATTGACCCAGGCGACGGGCCGGGCCGGGCGGGCGGACAAGCCGGGTCGGGCGATCCTGCAGACCTGGACGCCCGAGCATCCGGTGCTGATGGCGCTGGCGGCGGGCGACCGGGACGCCTTCGTCGAGGCCGAGATGGCCGAGCGGGAGGCGGCGTCTTTGCCACCCTACGGGCGGCTGGCGGCGATCATCCTGTCGGGCATCGATGCGATGGCGGTTGAGAAGGCCGCCAACGATCTGGCTGCGGCGATCCCGAACGCGGAGCGGCTGGAGGTCTATGGCCCGGCCGATGCGCCGTTGGGGCTCATAAGGGGGCGTCGGCGGAAAAGGCTTCTCGTGCGGGCGGACCGCGATGTGGACCTTCAAGGCTTCCTGCGGTCGTGGTTGAGCCGGGTGAAGGCGCCGGGATCGGTCAGGCTGACTGTGGACGTGGATCCCTACAGCTTCCTGTGAGCGCCGATGTCAGGGTCCGAAAACACCCTGACATTTCGGACAATGCAACCAGTCGATTGAGGAAAATCAATGACTTGGAAGATCCGAAATGTCCGATATGACAGGGTTATCGGAATTCTGCGGCGGCGTGCGAGGCTCGCTGGTGGCGATGTCAAAGACGTGACGGAGATGTGGGAACGGCGTCATGACAGCACAAGTCCGGTCTAGGATAAAACTCCTACCTCGACCCATCCCTCGTGCACCCGAGCGAAGGCTGGGGTGCACGGATGGGGAGGAATCAGCGCGCCTCGGTCAGGCGGATTTCGAACAGTTTCGGCCAGTTCTTGCCGGTGACGAACAGGCGTTTGTTGGCGGCGTCCCAGGCGATGCCGTTGAGGACGTCGTCGGCCGGGTTGTCGACCGGATCGGGCAGGAGGCCGGTCAGGTCGATCACGCCGGTGACCGCGCCTGTGGCCGGGTCGATGCGGACGATGAAGTCGGTCTGCCAGACGTTGGCCCAGACCTCGCCTTCGATGAACTCCAGCTCGTTCAGCCGGTCCAGCGGGCGACCCATGTAGGTGACGGGGACCGAGCCGGTCTGTTGCAGGGTATTGGGGTCGAGGAAGCGCAGCGAGGCCGTCCCGTCCGACAGGATGACCCGCGTGTCGTCGTGCGTCAGGCCCCAGCCTTCGCCGGAGTATGAGAAGGTTCCGGCGGGCTCGAGGTCGTCGATGTCCCAGACGAAGCCGTGGCCGCCCTGCCAGGTCAGGCTCAGGATCCGATCGCCGACGGCGGTCAGGCCTTCGCCGAAGAACTGCATGTCCAGCTCACGCCTGGCCAGAACCTCGCCGTCCTCGAGCCGCACGCGGCGGATCGTCGAGGGATGGCGGCCGGTGCTTTCCAGCAGAATGCCGTCGTGGAACTCCAGACCCTGGGTGAAGGCGGCCGGGTCGTGCGGATAGATGTTCACGACCTCATAGCCGTAGCGGGGCGGCCGGGCCGGCTGGGTCGCCGGAGCGACCGGGGCCGGGGCGGCGGCGGGCGTCGCCGTCTGTGCATAGGTGGTCGGGGCGAAGGCGAGGCTGGTCAGCCCCGCGAACGCCGCGACCCAGGACGACGCCCGCGCGCGCATCAGTGCGTCGGATCGGCGGCGGCTTCCGCCTCCGCCGCCTTGGCCCGCACCTCCGCCTGATCGGCGGCGTTCCGGGCGAGCTTGGCCTTCTCCTGCTTGGATGTCGCGGATCGTCCCAGCATGTTCAGCGCCTCCACCCCGGCCGAGAAGGCCATGGCGGCGTAGATATAGCCCTTGGGAACGTGGAAGCCGAAGCCGTCGGCGATCAGGACCAGGCCGATCATCAACAGGAAGCCCAGGGCCAGCATGACCACGGTGGGGTTCTTGGCGATGAAGTTGGCCAGGGGATCGGCGGCCAGCAGCATGACGGTGACGGCGGCCAGAACGGCCACGACCATGATCGGCAGGTGCTCGGTCATGCCGACGGCGGTCAGGATTGAGTCGATCGAGAAGACCAGGTCCAGGATGATGATCTGGACGATGGCCGAACCGGCGTTGGAGATGACGGCGTCCTTCTTGTCCAGCACGTCATGCGAGGGCGTCGGATCGACGGTGTGGTGGATTTCCTTGGTCGCCTTCCAGATCAGGAACAGTCCGCCGGCGATCAGGATCAGGTCCTTCCACGAGAATTCGTTGCCCATGACGGTGAAGACCGGCTGGATGAGGCCGACCAGCCAGGCGATGATCGACAGCAGGGCCAGACGCATGACCAGAGCCAGGCCGATACCGATGCGGCGGACCCGCTGGCGGTGCTCCGGCGGCAGCTTGTTCGACAGGATCGAGATGAAGATGAGGTTGTCGATGCCGAGCACGACCTCCATCACCACCAGGGTGACGAGCGCCGCCCAGGCAGCGGGGTCGCTAAGCAATGGGATAATGCTATCGAACATCGGGTATCAGTGTCTCTCGCAAAGGATGGATTCGCCCTCTAGCGCACAGGTGGCTCTGCAGTTCAATCGGACGCTATGGCGCAGGACGAGGCGAGGCAAGTTCGCGAACCTGACGAAGCCCTTGGAGGGGTGCGACTGTATCGTCCGTGCAGCCTCGGTTGCGACAGCCAAAAGCCCATGCTATCAGGCGCCCGGCTTCCAGAGGGCGTTTCAACCGAGACGGCCTTTTGTGTGCTTTCCTTAAGCATTTCAAGCCTTTGACCGGCGCGAGGTTCGCGACCGGTCTATTTGAACAGATACGCTACAGCGGACGGACAGGCCTTGGCTGACGATTTCAGAACGACGGAAGTCGGTGGGCGCTACGCACAGGCGCTGTTCGACCTGGCCCTGGAGACGGGTCGCCTGGAGGCCGTTCGCGCCGACCTGAAGTCGCTGAAGGCCGCCTGGATCGAAAGCGCCGACCTGCGCCGCCTGGCCCATTCTCCGATCATCACCGCCGAAGATCAGCAGAAGGGCCTTGTCGCCATCGCCACGAAGGCAAAGTTCGACGCGACGACGAAGAATTTCCTCGGCCTGCTGGCCCAGAACGGTCGCGCCAAGGACCTGGGCGCGGTGATCACCGGCTTCGAGACCCTGTATTCGGCCCACACCGGCGTCGTCGCCGCCGAGGTCGTCTCGGCCGTGGCCCTGTCGACCGTCCAGACCACCCATATCCGTTCGGCCCTGTCACAGGCGCTGGGCAAGGTTCCCGAAATGACCGCCCGCGTCGATCCGTCGATCCTGGGCGGACTGAAGGTCAAGGTCGGCTCGAAACTGTTCGACGCCTCGCTGAAGACCAAGCTCGACCAGATGAAGTTCGCCCTGAAGCGCGCTTGACGCGCTTCAGAACCAAGATGCAGCGGGCCTAGGCCCACCCGATTGACCTCGCGGTTCTGACCGCGACACGAAGACCAAGACAGAGAGATCCAAATGGACATCCGCGCCGCCGAGATTTCGGCCATCCTCAAGTCCCAGATCGCCAACTTCGGCGTGGAAGCCGACGTCTCGGACGTCGGTCAGGTCCTGTCGGTCGGCGACGGCATCGCCCGCATCCACGGTCTGGACAACGTCCAGGCCGGCGAGATGATCGAGTTCCCCAAGGCCGGCGTCAAAGGCATGGCCCTGAACCTGGAGCGCGACAACGTCGGCGCCGTGATCTTCGGCGCCGATGCCCAGATCGCCGAGGGCGACGAAGTCCGTCGTCTGGGCGAGATCGTGGACGTTCCGGTCGGCAAGGGCCTCTTGGGCCGCGTCGTCAACCCGCTGGGCGAGCCGATCGACGGCAAGGGCCCGATCCAGTTCACCGAGCGTCGCCGCGTGGACGTGAAGGCGCCGGGCATCATCCCCAGGAAGTCGGTTCACGAGCCGATGCAGACCGGCCTGAAGGCCATCGACACCCTGATCCCCGTCGGCCGCGGCCAGCGCGAACTGATCATCGGCGACCGTCAGGTCGGCAAGACCGCCGTCGCGATCGACACCATCCTGAACCAGAAGTCGATCAACGTCGAAGGCGCGTCGGAAGGCGATAAGCTCTACTGCATCTACGTCGCCATCGGCCAGAAGCGCTCGACCGTGGCCCAGATCGTCAAGACGCTCGAAGAGCGCGGCGCCCTGGAATACACCATCGTCGTCGCCGCAACGGCCTCGGAGCCGGCGCCGCTGCAGTTCCTGGCGCCCTTCTCGGGCACGGCCATGGGCGAGTTCTTCCGCGACAACGGCATGCATGCCCTGATCGTGTACGATGACCTGTCCAAGCAGGCCGTCGCCTATCGTCAGATGTCCCTGCTGCTGCGCCGTCCGCCGGGCCGTGAAGCCTATCCGGGCGACGTCTTCTACCTGCACAGCCGCCTGCTGGAGCGTTCGGCCAAGCTGAACGAGGACAACGGTTCGGGTTCGATGACCGCCCTGCCGCTGATCGAGACCCAGGCCAACGACGTTTCGGCCTATATCCCGACCAATGTGATCTCGATCACCGACGGCCAGATCTTCCTGGAATCCGACCTGTTCTACCAGGGCATCCGCCCGGCCGTGAACGTCGGCATCTCGGTGTCGCGCGTGGGCTCCTCGGCCCAGATCAAGGCGATGAAACAGGTCGCCGGTTCGATCAAGGGCGAGCTGGCCCAGTATCGCGAGATGGCCGCCTTCGCCAAGTTCGGTTCGGACCTGGACGTCTCGACCCAGAACCTGCTGGCCCGCGGCGCGCGCCTGACGGAACTGCTGAAGCAGCCGCAATACTCGCCGCTGACCGTCGAAGAGCAGGTCGTGTCGATCTATGCCGGCACGCGCGGCTTCCTCGACAAGATCGCGGTGGCCGACATCGGCCGCTTCGAGAGCGAACTGCTGGCCCGGATGCACTCGGCGCACCAGCCGATCCTCGACTCGATCAAGTCGACCAAGGCTCTGTCGAAAGAGCTGGAAGCCGAGCTGAAGGCCGCGATCGACGCCTTCACCAAGACCTTCGCCTAAGTCTGACCCCCGGAAGCTGAAAGAGTAGCGCCCGATGGCCAGCCTCAAGGAAATGCGCAATCGGATCGACAGCGTGAAGTCCACGCAGAAGATCACGAAAGCCCTGAACATGGTCGCCGCGGCCAAGCTGAAACGCGCCCAGGATCAGGCCGAAAGCGCGCGGCCCTACGCCAAGAAGATGGCTGCGGTCATCGCAAACCTGGCGGCGGGCGTCTCCGGCGACGGCGCGCCCAAGCTGCTGGCCGGCACGGGCTCTGACAAGAAGCACCTCGTCGTCGTGGCGACCGGCGACAAGGGTCTGGCGGGTGGTTTCAACACCAACGTCATCCGCGCCGCCCGCGACCGGATCAACACCCTGACCGCCAACGGCAAGGACGTCCGCGTCATCGCCGTGGGCCGCAAGGTCCGCGACGGCCTGAACCGCCTGTTCGGCGACAAGATCATCCAGACGTTCGAGCTCAGCGACCACAAGGTGATGAGCATGGCCGTGGCCGAGCCGATCGCCGACCTGATCGCCAGTGAGTTCGAAAGCGGCAACGCCGACGTCGTCACCCTGATCTACAGCCGCTTCCAGTCGGTCATCTCGCAGGTGGCGACGCCCCGGCAGCTGATCCCGGCGGTCGTCGACGGCGACGCGGCTCCCATCGACCTGAACGGCGCCGTCTACGAGTACGAACCCTCGGAAGAGGAAATCCTCGAGACCCTGCTGCCGCGCAACATCAAGACCCAGATCCTGGCCGCCCTGCTCGAGAACCAGGCCAGCTTCTTCGCGGCCCAGATGGGCGCCATGGACAACGCGACGCGCAACGCGGGCGACCTCATCAATGCCTTGACGCTGCAGTACAACCGCAAGCGCCAGGCCCAGATCACCACCGAACTGATCGAGATCATCGCCGGCGCGGAAGCGCTCTGATCCTCCGATCCTGACAGAACATACGAAACGGACGTAACCCGATGACCGACACCGTCGCCAAGAAACCCGCCGCCCGGAAGCCCGCCGCTCCGAAGGCTCCCAAGGCTCCTGCCGCCTCCGCGACCGGCAATGCCGTGATCACGGCCGGCACCGGCGTGGGCAAGATCGCCCAGGTCATCGGCGCCGTCGTCGACGTCGAGTTCGTCGGCCAGCTGCCGGCGATCCTCAACGCCCTGCACACCCAGAACGTCGACCAGAAGACGGGCGAGCCCTTCACCCTGGTCCTGGAAGTCGCCCAGCACCTGGGTGAGAACATGGTCCGCACCATCTCGATGGACACGACCGAAGGCCTGACGCGCGGCCAGGCCGTGACGGACACGGGTTCGTCGATCCAGGCGCCGGTCGGACCGGGCACGCTTGGCCGCATCATGAACGTCGTCGGCGCGCCGATCGACGAACAGGGCCCCATCAAGACCACGATGTACCGCCCGATCCACCGCGAGGCGCCGTCGTTCGAAGAGCAGTCGACCTCGTCGGAAATCCTGGTCACGGGCATCAAGGTCATCGACCTGATGTGCCCCTACACCAAGGGCGGCAAGACCGGCCTGTTCGGCGGCGCCGGCGTCGGCAAGACCGTCACCATGCAGGAACTGATCAACAACATCGCGAAGGCCTACGGCGGCTATTCGGTGCTGGCCGGCGTGGGTGAGCGCACCCGCGAGGGCAACGACCTGTACCACGAGATGATCGAGTCCAACGTGAACGTGGACCCGGCCAAGAACGGCGGCTCGACCGAAGGCTCCAAGTGCGCCCTCGTCTACGGCCAGATGAACGAGCCTCCCGGCGCCCGCGCCCGCGTCGCCCTGACGGGTCTCGCCCAGGCCGAGTATTTCCGCGACGAAGAAGGCAAGGACGTCCTGCTGTTCGTCGACAACATCTTCCGCTTCACGCAAGCCGGTTCGGAAATGTCGGCGCTTCTGGGCCGCATCCCGTCGGCCGTGGGCTATCAGCCGACCCTGGCCACCGAGATGGGCAACCTGCAGGAGCGCATCACGTCGACGAAGAAGGGCTCGATCACCTCGATCCAGGCCATCTATGTTCCCGCCGACGACCTGACCGACCCGGCCCCGGCCGCCTCGTTCGCCCACCTGGACGCCCGTACCGTTCTGTCGCGCGACATCGCCGCCCAGGCCATCTTCCCGGCCGTGGACCCGCTGGACTCGTCCTCGCGGATCATGGACCCCCTGGTCATCGGCGACGAACACTACCAGGTCGCCCGTTCGGTCCAGGAAGTCCTGCAGCAGTACAAGGCCCTGAAGGACATCATCGCCATCCTGGGCATGGACGAGCTGTCGGAAGACGACAAGCTGATCGTGTCGCGCGCCCGCAAGATCTCGCGCTTCCTGTCCCAGCCCTTCTTCGTGGCCGAGCAGTTCACCAACGCGCCGGGCAAGTTCGTCTCGCTGGAAGACACGATCCGCTCGTTCAAGGGCATCGTGGCTGGTGAATACGATCACCTGCCGGAAGCCGCTTTCTACATGGTCGGCCCGATCGAAGAGGCCGTCGAGAAGGCCGCCAAGCTCGCCGCGGACGCTGCGTAAGCATGGCCGGGAAGCTTTCATTCTCGCTGGTGTCGCCTGAGCGCGAGGTCTTCAATGGCCTCGTGGATCAGGTCGACGCGCCGGGCGTCGAGGGCGACTTCGGCGTCCTGGCCGCCCACGCGCCCTTCATGACCGCCCTGCGCGAAGGCACGGTCACGGTCTATGACGGCGCCGCGCGTCGTGTGTTCAACGTCCACGGCGGTTTCGCCGACGTGACCCCCGCCGGCCTGACCATCCTGGCCGAGGCGGCGACGGAAGTCGCGGCGGCCTAAAGCCAAACGAAGGGCGATCGATGACCGCCCTGATCTATCTGCTGGCAGCCGGCGCGGAAATCGCCGGCTGTTTCGCGTTCTGGACCGTCCTGCGGCTTGACCGGTCGCCGCTGTGGCTGGCTCCCGGCGTGGCATGCCTGATACTGTTCGCTTGGCTGCTGACGCGCGTCGAGGCGGAGGCGGCGGGTCGGGCCTATGCGGCCTATGGCGGGGTCTATATCGCCGCCTCCCTGCTGTGGTTGTGGCTGGCCGAGCACCGGGCGCCGGACCGGTGGGACATGATCGGGGCGGCGATCTGTCTGGTCGGGGCGGCGGTGATCCTGTTCGGGCCGAGGGCGGGGTAGCCTCCTCTCTCCGTGCACCCCGGCGAAGGCCGGGGTCCAGAGGGAGCGCGAGGTCCAAAAGGAAGACTCCGGTGCGCCGTCCTGGCCGCTTGGGTACTTGTTCTGGACCCTGGCCTTCGCCGGGGTGGACGGATGGGGAAGAGGCCACGGTTGAAGCGCCGATCGGCCTGTCCTAAATAAGCCCGGCAAGACGAGGCCACGTCCTCGCTCCGGCTTTTTGCCGGACCATGCCCGGGACGGCCCGGCCTTTCGCAAGGAGGGCCGTCGACAATGGCCTGGGTCTATCTTCTCATCGCTGGCCTGCTCGAGATCGTCTGGGCCTATTTCATGAAGCAGTCCGAGGGATTCACCCGGCTGTGGCCCAGCGTACTGACGCTCGGCTTCATGGCCGTCAGCTTCGCCCTGCTGTCCCTGGCGATGAAGTCGCTGCCCATGGGCACGGCCTATGTGATCTGGACGGGGATCGGGGCGGTCGGGGCGTTCCTGGTCGGGGTGGTGCTGCTGGGCGAGAGCCTGACTGTGATGCGCGTCGTGGCGGCCCTGCTCGTCGTCGCGGGGCTGGTGCTGTTCCGCCTGGCGCCAGGTGGGTCGTCGCACTGACACGACGCGGGTCGCGCGCGACACCTGTCTCTAATTTTCTCCGTGCACCCCGGCGAAGGCCGGGGTCCAGATGGAAAGCTCCGGCCGATCGCGCGACGCACGGTGCGAAATCCCGGCCGCCTGCATGGGTGATCTGGACCCCGGCCTTCGCCGGGGTGCACGGATGGGGGTCAGGCCGCGTACTTCGAAAAGGCCGCGACGACCTGTTCATAGGCCTGGCGCTTGAACGGCACGATCAGGTCGCAGGCTTCCGACAGGTCGCCCCAGCGCCAGGCGTCGAACTCGATGTCCTTGTGCTCGTCGAGGCGGATCTCGGTTTCGTCGCCGGTGAACCGGAAGGCGAACCAGACCTGTTTCTGGCCGTTCCAGGGCTTCTTGCCCTTGAGTTTGTGCTGGGCCTTCAGGCTTTCAGGAAAATCGTAGGCGATCCAGCCCTCGGTGCGGCCGATCAGGTCGGCGGAGGTGACCCCGGTCTCTTCCTCGAGCTCGCGCCGGGCGGCGGCCTCGATGTCCTCGCCCTTGTCCACGCCGCCTTGCGGGAACTGCCAGGCGTGGTCGCCCTGCTGGCCCGCGCGGTGGCCGAACCAGACCTTGCCCTCGCTGTTGAACAGGACGACGCCGACGTTGGGGCGGTGCTTGGGGAGATGGTCAGCCATGGAGGCAGTAGGCAGTAGGCAGTAGGCAGTAGGAAGCAAGGGAAAACGGGTGGCCATTCATCCGGGCCTGGCCACGGCAGGCTGGGCTTAGACTCTACTGCCTACTGCCTACTGCCTACTGCCCGCGCGTCAGCGCCCCGGCCGCTGCGTCATCGCCGACGCCGGCGCCAGTTGCAGGCCGCGCGCGTCGAGACCGGCGGTCCAGCGGGCGGCGGCCTCGACGGTGACTGGATAGGCGAAGCCGGTCCCCAGGGCCGCGCCACGGGTCTTGGCGGCGGCTTCCAGCGCATTCAGGCGGCCTATGATGGCGGCGGGGGTCTGGGTCTCGTCGATGACCGTATCGGCCGTGGCGCGGGCCCAGGCGCCGGGACGCCTGCGGGCGAGGCCGTCGTCCATGAAGGCGACGCCGCGCTGGCGCAGGATGCCGAGGAAGGCGGCCATGCCGGTGTCGGAGGTCACGAACCGGTCGCCCAGATAGTTGGTGACGCCGAAATACCCGGTGGCGCGACCCAGCAGCCAGTTCATCTTGGCCTCGACGTCGTCGGGCGTGGCGTTGGCCAGGAGCGTGTAGGGGCCGGGATCGTTGTTGGGATAGCCGGTCGGCTCCATCGGGATCTCGATCATGACCTCGTGGCCCTGAGCGCGGGCGAGGTCGATCCAGCCTTGAAGACCCTGGGCATAGGGCACGAAGCTGAGGGTCACATCGGCCGGCAGGCGCTCGATGGCGGCGCGGGTCGTGACGGCGTTGAGGCCGAGACCGCCGACGATCAGCGCGACGCGCGGCTTGCCGTTGGACTGGAAGGGCCGGGCATAGGCCTGGGCCGGGACGCGGCCGTCGGTGGCGATGACCGGCAGGGCGCCTTGCGGACCCGGCTGGCTGAGACCGGCGATGGGGGCCGCCGTCAGAGGCGAGGCGGGCAGGGCAGGCGCGGCGATGGCTGCGCCGCCGGCGACGGTGGCGCCGTCGGGCAGGGTGATCAGGGCGTCGCCACCGGCCGCGCCGGTCGGATCGCCCATGGGATCGGCACCCAGGCCCTGCCAGGCGGCGAACCCGCCCATGGAGAAGGCTTCGAGGCCCGTGGGGGCGGGGGCCGCGACCGGGGCTTCGCGATGCAGGGCGACGCGGGCGGTCGGGGTTCCGGCGCGCGGATCGCCGAGGACGGTCAGGAACAGGGCGACCGTGCCGAGCAGCAGCAGGCCCGCCGCGCCGACGGCGACGGGGGGCTTCCTGAACACAGCCAGCGCCGACTTCAGGTCGAACTTCGGCATCCGGCCCGAGGGGGCGGTTCCGGCCGTGGCGGCGAGGGCGGACTGACGCTTGGCGAACATGGACGAGGGACGCTCTGCAATCTGGCGACCGGACGGATTCCGGACGACGATCTACGCAGGCGACTATGAAGGGACGGCGGTTAAGAAAGCCTAACGGGGCGTTAGGCATGTTCGGAGTCACGACGCGTCTCCTCCCCATCGTAGATGGGGAGGTGGCTCGAAGCGAAGCGTAGAGACGGAGGGGTTCTTTCTGCGTGCACGAAGAACCCCTCCGTCAGCTCGCGAAGAGCTCGCCGCCACCTCCCCATTCGCCAAGTGGCGAACAGGGAGGAGACTTTGGGGCGCGCTACTCTTCTTCGGTGGTGTCGGCGATCTCGACCGGCGGAACAGTCCCGTCGCTGATGACGATGCCTTCGGGCGCAGCGGCCAGGCGGCTCAGGTCGCCGCCGGCGCGGAGCACGTCGAGCGCGCGCTGAAGCTGATAGTCGGCGTCCTCGTCATAGTCCTCGCCCGGCGCCTCACGCGGGGTATGGGCACCCTTGCGCTCGGCGCCGATGGAGGCGTCCAGGGCGGTGGCATAGGCGGCCTCGGAATAGATGAAGCTGGAGCGGGACACGATCCGCGCCTCGGCCTCGGTGCGGGCGACCTCCAGGTCGGGCTCGATGCCGATCTTCTGGATCGAGGCGCCGGACGGCGTGTAGTAGCGCGCCGTCGTGATCGACAGCGCCCCGTCGCGACCGCCGCCCAGCGGGATGACCGTCTGGACCGAGCCCTTGCCGAAGGAGGTGAGGCCCACCAGCGTCGCCCGTTCCTGATCCTTCAGGGCACCGGCGACGATCTCGGAGGCCGAGGCCGAGCCGTAGTTGATCAGCACCACCAGAGGCAGGCCGCCCGTCAGGTCGCCCGGACGGGCCGCATAGCGTTCGATCTGGTCGGGCTTCCGGCCCCGCTGGCTGACGATCTCGCCGCGCTCGAGGAAGGCGTCGGACACATCGATCGCCGCCGTCAGAAGCCCGCCGCCGTTGTTGCGCAGGTCGAGGACGAAGCCCTTCACGGCCGGGTTCTCGGTCTTGATCTTCTCGATGGCGGCGCTCAGTTCGCGGCCCGTGTTCTCGTTGAAGGTCGAGACGCGCAGATAGCCGAACTCGCCCTCCACGCGACCGGTGACGGATTCGACCTTGATGACCTCGCGGGTCAGGACGACTTCGCGCGGCTCCTCGCCGTCCCGCAGGAAGGTGACGGAGACCGAGGTGCCCATGGCGCCGCGCAGCTTCTCCGAGACCTGGGTGACGGTCAGGCCCGAGGCGTTCTGGCCCTCGATGGCCGAGATGACGTCGCCGGCCTGAACGCCCGCGCGGGCGGCTGGGCTGTCGTCCATGGGCGAGATGACCTTCACCAGACCGCCCTCGGCCGTGATGGTCAGGCCGACGCCCGAGTATTCGCCGCTTGTGCGCTCCTGCAGGTCCTCGAACCCTTCGGGCGGCAGGTAGTTGGAGTGGGGATCCAGCGCGGTCATCATGCCCGCCAGCGCCGCCTCGATCAGCTTCTTGTTGTCGACCGGAACGACATAGGCCTGTTCGATCACCGCCAGGACGTCGCCGAACAGCTGCAGCATGCGGAAGGTTTCGTTGCGCGGCGTCTGGGACGCCACCGTCATGCCGCTGAGACCAAGGGCCGCGACGGCGGCGCCGGCGATGAGCAGTTTACGCATTCGGTCTCTTTCGGGGCCGTCTGGAGGGACGGCAGGGCTTAGTGAGTAGGTCTTAGGGCTTAGGCTCAGGACCACACGATGAAATCGTGGCGGCTCCGCGTTCACAGGATAAAATCAGCGTCATGTCGGCTTGGGAAGCGGTTTCGCTTTCGGCAGGGCCACTAAGCCCTAAGCCCTAAGCCCTAAGCCCTAAGCCCTAAGCCCTAAGCCCTAAGCCCTAAGCCCTAAGCCCTCACTTCAAAGATACGGCGTCGGATCCACGGCGCGATCATCGCGGCGCAGTTCGAAATAGATCTCGCCGCCGCGCGCGGCCGAGCCGAGCGCCTGGCCGTCGGCGACGCGTTCGCCGGTTCCGACCGACACCTCGTCCAGGCCCGCGATGACGGCGCGCCAGCCGCCGCCGAGATCGAGGATGACCACCTCGCCCCAACCGCTGAGCGGGCCGGCGTGATCGACGCGGGCGCCGGCGGGCGAGGCGACCGGACCGGCCGGGGCGGCCCAGCGGACGCCCTGGCCCGATTTCGCCGAGGCGCCGGCGACCGGCGCGGTCAGGCGAGCGCGGCCGGCGGGCAGGCGGGTGGAAGGGGTTGGGGCGTCGGTGACAGAGGCGGGGCGGCCGCCCAGGTTGCGGATGCGGGTCTCCAGGGCCGCCGCAGCGCGCTCGGCGCGGGCGGCGTCGGCGCGGAGCACGGCCAGCAGGGCGGTGCGGCGGACGGACAGGTCCTCGATCTCGGCGCGGCGGTCGCCTTGCGCGCTTTCGGTCGTCAGCAGGCGCTCCGAGGACAGGACGGCGAGGCGGCGGATGCGGACCACCTCGGCCTGACGCGCGGCGAAGGTCGCGGCGCGGCGCTGCATCCCGGGCGCCATGGCCTTCATCAGGATGGCGGCGCGGACGGTGTCGACGGCCTCGTCGGCGGGGATCAGCAGCGGCGGCGGGGGTTTGCGGCTCATCATCTGCAGGGCGGACAGGAGCCGGCCCTGACCGTCGCGGGCGCGGGCGAGCTCGGCGACGATGGCGGCCTCGCGCCGGCCGAGGTCACGCAGGCGCTGGCGTTGGGCCCGCATCTGCATGTCGTCGGCGGTTTGGTCGGTGCGCAGGGTCGCCAGTTCACGGTCCAGGGCCGTGATCTCGATCTGGGCGTCGCGGGCGTCGGCACGCAGGCGCCGCGCCCGGACCTGTTCGTCGCGATACTGGGCCTGAAGCGACTGGAGGTCGTCCTGAACCGAGGCGGCGGCGGGAAGGCCGGCGAAGACGATCAGGAGGGAGAGGACGGCGGCGCGGTTCATCAGTCCCGATGATAGGGTGATCCGTTGAGGATCGTCACCGCGCGATAGATCTGTTCGGCCAGCATCGCTCTGGCCAGGGCGTGGGGCCAGGTCTGGGGGCCGAAGGCCAGGGTCGATCCGGCGGCGGCCAGAACCGAGGCATCGAGGCCATCGGCCCCGCCGATGACGAAGACTAGCCGCCGCTCGCCCCGGTCGCGCAGGGTGGCGATATGGTCGGCGAAGGCGCGGCTGGAGTAGGTCTTGCCGCGCTCGTCGCAGGCGATCAGATGCGCCCCCTCGGCGGCCGCCAGCAGCAGTTCGGCCTCCGGCGCCTTGCCGGCCTTGCGGGGTTCGAGATCGATCAGGTCGAGGGGGCCGAGACCCAGGGCGCGACCGGCGGCCGTGGCGCGCTTGGCATAGTCATCGGCCAGCATGGCTTCCGGGCCGCGTCCGGGTTTGCCGATGGCGGCGATGGCGAGTTTCAATTTATTCCCCGCTCATCCCCGCGAAAGCGGGGACCCAGTGCTTTGGGCGATCGGTTCATGAGCGGGGCAATGTCTTCGACCAGCGCACGTTCGACCGAACGACCGTGCCTCACGAAAGAACTGGGTCCCCGCTTTCGCGGGGATGAGCGGAGGTGATTTTACGCCTGCGCCGTGCGGTGGGCGCTGTCGACGGCCCAGATCTTCTCGATGTTGTAGAAGACGCGAACTTCGGGGCGGAACAGGTGGATGATCACGTCGCCGGCGTCGATCAGGACCCAGTCGCAGTGCGGCAGGCCCTCGACCTTGGAACGGCCCAGACCATTGTCCTTCAGCGTGCGCAGCAGGTGGTCGGCGAGAGCGCCGACGTGGCGATGCGAACGGCCCGAGGCCACGATCATGCTGTCGGCCATCGGGGATTTGCCCTTCAGGTCGATCAGGACGATGTCCTGAGCCTTGTCGTCGTCCAGCTTGGCCAGTAGGGCGATTTCGAGCGGGGTCGTGCCGGTCGGGACGACGCCCTGGCGGTCGAAATTCTGATCGTCGTCATCACCGTCATCCGCGCTGAACAGCGGGAAGTCTTCGGCGGAATCGTCCGAGAGGTCTTCATCCTGACCGTCTTCCGAATGGATCGGTTCGATCGGGTCCATCTCATGGGCCGTGTTCGAAACGGCGCTCTCTTTGATGGGGACGTCTTGCGCGTCGTGCGCGGGCGAGGGGGTCAGCGGAGGGCTCCGGGAGGGTTCACTAAAGACGTCCTCTACCATGGATAGGCCGAAAGGTCGACTTGCGGCCTCAAGGCCTTTTCTGGGCGCGAATCGCGGTCGACGAACTCGGGTTCAGCGGGGCCGTCAGATAGGTCCAGGCCGGGGCCGCCATGGTCGGCAACAGACGTGCTTCGTTTGACGAGACCCGATAGCCGGAAAAGCGGCGGGCGGCCGGCGCGGCGCGGCTTTCCAGCAGGCTTCCCGGTCGGGCGATGACGGCGACCGGCATCATCCGCATGATGTCCGTCCAGCCGCGCCAGCGGTGAAAACTCTCCAGATTGTCCGACCCCATCAGCCAGACGAAATGAACTCCTGGATGCCGCCGCTTCAGGGCGCGGAGGGTGTCGACGGTCCATGTCGTGCCGATGCGGGTCTCGAAGTCCGAGACGACCATGTGCGGCCCCCTGGCAAGGGTCCCGGCCGAGGCCATGCGCTCGGCCAGGGGCGCGGTCTGGAGGCTGTCCTTGAGCGGGTTCTGGGGCGAGACCAGCCAGACGACGCGGTCCAGATCCAGCCGCTGCACGGCGGTCTCGGCGACGTGGGCATGCCCGTCGTGCGCCGGATTGAAGGAGCCTCCGAACAGTCCGACCTTCATGCCCGCAGCCAGGCCGAGGCCGTCCCTCAGCGCCCCGGAACGGGGGCCGCTCGCCTTGGGCGCGGGACCGGCGTGGAAGAAGGACAAGGCGGGGCGCGCTCGGACTTATGCTCACGGTTGAGCAAACGAAGCCGCAGCTAACACGTCCGTGGACGGCTTGTCGCCTGTCAGCCGCCGGTCTTCTTGAACGTCTCTCCCACCTCGGAGGCGTCCGGGCCGTCGGGACCCGCCGATGTCCTCCCGCGTTCGCCGGTTTTCTTCACCTCGTCGGTGGAGGTCGATTGATCAGGTTTGCCGCCGGGCGCGGCGCCGTTCTTCTCCCGGCCTTCGGTCTGGTCACGATCGGTCATGGCTGCATCCTGAGTTTCAAGATCAGCGAGCGAAATCGGACGGGGTTCCGTCTCCCTCCCCCCGAGGGGGAGGGAAAGAGAACTAAGGCACCCAGCCGTCGGCGAAGGTTTCGATTTCGTCGCCCTCTTCGTCGATCTCGCCGCGCGTCTTCCTGACCTCGGCCCAGGCGGCGCGGAGCAGTTCGGGCACGCCCTCGCCGGAAACGCCGGAAACCAGCATCGGGCGACGACCGGCGACGGCCTCCAGTTCGGCGGCCTTCTCCTCGCGCGCCTCGGGCGTCAGGGCATCGATCTTGTTCAGCGCCAGGATTTCCTGCTTGTCGCCCAGGCCTTCGCCATAGGCGTCGAGTTCGCCCCTGATGATGCGATAGGCTTCGACGACGTCGTCCTGGGTCCCGTCGATCAGGTGGATCAGGGAGGCCGAACGCTCGACATGGCCCAGGAAGCGCGTGCCGAGACCGGCACCCTCCGATGCGCCTTCGATCAGGCCGGGGATGTCGGCGATGACGAAACGTTCCCCGGGACTGAGGTCGACCATGCCGAGGTTGGGCGCGAGCGTCGTGAAGGGATAGTCGGCGATCTTGGGCCGCGCAGCCGAGGCGGCGGCGAGGAAGGTCGATTTGCCGGCATTGGGCAGGCCCGCCAGGCCGATGTCGGCGATCAGTTTCAGCCGCAGCCAGATCCAGCGCTCCTGACCGTCCTGGCCGGGGTTGGCGTGGCGAGGCGCCTGGTTCTGAGGCCCCTTGAAGCGGACATTGCCCCAGCCGCCGTTGCCGCCCGAAAGCAGCAGTTCGCGCTGACCGACCTCGACCATGTCGAGGACGACCGTTTCCTTGTCTTCGTCCAGCACCTGGGTGCCGACGGGGACCTTCAGCACCACGTCCTCGCCCTTGCCGCCGTGCATCTGGCGGCCCATGCCGTGGGTCCCGGTCGCGGCCTTGAAATGCTGCTGGTAGCGGTAGTCGATCAGGGTGTTCAGCCCCTCGACCGCCTCGACCCAGACATTGCCGCCGTGCCCGCCGTCGCCGCCGTCCGGCCCGCCGTTCGGGATGAATTTCTCGCGCCGGAACGAGACGGAGCCCGCGCCGCCGTTGCCGGAACGGATGTAGATCTTGGCCTGGTCGAGGAATTTCATAGGATTTCTTAGGGGCGCTACGGCTCGCGACGCGGTCGCGCGGGACTTGAGCGCCGGGCCTATAGCCCAAGAGAGCGGCGATTTACAGGCAGGCCGCTTAAGCGGATCGAAAGCGGACCCGGGGCAGGGTGGATCCGAACATCCATGGAGAGATCAGAATGATCTCGCTGACGACCGCCTCGCCCCAGCCCCTGCCGTTCTGGCGCACCCCTTTGCAGGGCAAGTCCGCGTCCGCCGAGGAGACGTCGCCGGGCTTCGGCCTGCCGTCCCTCTCGGAGATGCGCGACGCGCAGAAGTCGATGAAGAAGGAGATGGCGGCCAAGAGGGTCCAGGCCGTCCGCGAGCGCCGCGACGCCCTGATGCTGATGGTCAGGATCGATCCCAAGGCGGCGCTGAAGATGACCGTCGAGATGGCGAAAGAGCTGAAAGCGGCGGTCGAGGACTTCGTCGAGGCCGGGGGCAAGAACCCCACCGAGGGTGAACTGGCCATGATGCGTCGGGGTTCGAAGGACGCGCGCGAGGCCTCCGACGGCGCGCTTGAGGCCCTGCCGGCGGAACCGAAAGACGTCGACGACGCCGAGGCTCCGACCGCCGAGACGGCGAAGGTCGATGCCGAGGTGAAGCGAGCGCAGGCCGCCTATGCCGCCGCCTTCGCGGTCGCCGACACTCGCGACGAAAAGGCCGACCGGGCGGAAGCCGTCGAGAATGCGGCCAACGCCGACAGAGGTTTCTTCATGCAGGTGAAGCTGGCGCTCGGCGAGTTGAAAAAAGTCCGGGACAAGATCAAGGCCGACTGGGCCCATCTGAAATCGCCGGACAAGGACGACTGGAAGGTCGCCAACGAGGCCATGGCCGAGCTGGAGAGGGCCATCGACTTTGCACCGACGGGGACGCCGGAGATTTCGGATGCACCGAGGGCCGTGACGGCCTGAAATCAAAAAACCCTCTCCCGGCGGGAGAGGGCTTGAGGCTCGCAGAGCGGAGCGATGCGGCGTGGCCGAAAGGGTGGGGGGCAGCTCTCACCGGTCAGCGCCAACCCCTCGCCCTTTCGCGCAAGTCTGATCGCCTGATGGCTCTCAGGCGCTCAATCCCTCTCCCGCCGGGAGAGGGATAGAAACCTCAGCCCTTCGCCCAGACGCCGAAGGGATCGCTCCAGCTCAGGCCCATGGCTTCCGCGACGGCCGGATAGGTGATCTCGCCCTTCAGGACGTTGAGGCCGCGCGCCAGATGCGGGTCCTTCTTCAGCGCTTCCAGACCGTGGTCGGCCAGGGCCAGGCCGAACGGAAGCGTGGCGTTGTTCAGGGCTTCGGACGAGGTACGCGGCGCGGCGCCGGGCATGTTGGCGACGCAGTAGTGGACGACGCCGTCGACGGTGTAGGTCGGGTCCTCGTGGGTCGTGGCGTGGCTGGTCTCGAAACAGCCGCCCTGGTCAATGGCGACGTCGACCAGGACCGAGCCGGGCTTCATCTTCGACAGGTGGGACTTCTTGACCAGCTTGGGCGCCTCGGCGCCCGGGACCAGGACGGCGCCGATGACCACATCGGCCTTGACGATCTCTTCCTCGATCGCGCCGATCGAGGAATAGCGGGTGATGACGCGGCCGTTGGTGACTTCGTCGATATAGGCCATGCGCGGGATCGAGCGTTCGAGCACCACGACCTCTGCGCCCAGGCCCATGGCCATGCGGGCCGCGTTCAGGCCGACGACCCCGCCGCCCAGCACCAGCACGCGGGCCGGAGCCACGCCGGGCACGCCGCAGAACAGCAGGCCCATGCCGCCGTTGTGCTTGAGCAGGGTCTCGGCGGCCGAGAAGACGGCGATCCGGCCGGCGACCTCGGACATCGGCGCCAGCAGCGGCAGGCCCCCGCGTGCGTCGGTGACGGTCTCATAGGCGATGGCGGCGCATTTGGAGGCCAGCAGGCCCTTGGTCTGCTCGGGATCGGGGGCCAGGTGCAGGTAGGTGTAGAGGATCTGGTCCTCTCGCAGCATCTTCCACTCGACTTCTTGCGGCTCCTTCACCTTCACGATCATGTCGGCGTTGGCGAAGATGGTCGGGGCGTCGGCGACGATTTCGGCGCCCGCGCGGGTGTAGTCGTCGTCGGTGAAGCCGGCGCCGAGGCCTGCGCCCGTCTGGACGCTGACCGTATGGCCGTGGGCGACGTATTCGCGCACCGCCGTGGGGGTCAGGCCGACCCGGTGTTCGTTCTTCTTGATTTCCTTGGGAACGCCGACGCGCATCAGATCTCTCCGGTTCAGACGAGCCCCGCGAGGCCAACGGGCGGCGCGGGCGATGGCTGCATCTTCTAGCGACGACGCCCGTGCAGGTTCCTGTTCTTTTCAGCAGGTGATCGGCGTAAAGTCGCAGAAACTTGCGTTGGATGTCGCCATGAAGACTGTTTCCGCCGTCGCCTTGGATGCGACCGACAGAAAGATGCTCCGTGCGCTGCAGGCGGACGGGCGGATGACCAACACCGATCTGGCCAAGGCGGTGGCGCTGTCCGAAAGCGCCTGCCTGCGTCGCCTGCGGGCGCTGGAGGGGGCGGGGGTGATCAGCCGCTACGCCGCCGTCATCAACGAACGGGCGGTCGGCCTGCCGATCAGCGTGTTCGTGACGGTCACCCTGTCGTCCCAGGCCGAGAGCGCCCTGACCGCCTTCGAGACGGCGATCACCGGCGTGCCGGAGGTGGTCGAATGCTATCTGATGACCGGTGGATCGGACTATCTGTTGCGTCTGGTGGTGCGGGACGTGGACGATCTGGAGCGTGTCCACGCCAAGGCGCTGACGACCATCCCTGGCGTGACGCGGGTGTCGTCGAGCGTGGCGATGCGGACTGTGGTCAAGCGCGGGGCCTTGCCGGTTTGACTGACTTATACCCCACGCCTGGCTAGCAACCTTGGCGTGTACGTCTCTCCCCGGCCCTGAGAAACGAACCCTACCGGTCGACAATTCTCTCTATGATTGTGTCTCGTCTTGACTCACAGTCCTGAGCGCGCGTTTATCCGCGCCATGGGAGTTAGCGACAACCTCGCCGTCTGGATCGATCGCGAGCCCACGCTCGACGAAGAGATCAATGGGCTCGACGACGAGGACATCTTCGACATGGCCAACCTCGGGGAGAGCGAGACGGGTGTTCCGGGCGTGATCATGATCTCCACGATCATGGGCAAGCACGGACCGAGGGTGAAGTATTTCGTCAAGCCGGGCCGCCACCAGCCCAGCTTCTCGGTAACGATCGCATCGGAGCCGCGGGTCGTCGGGCGGTCAGACGAGTTCGACGCGAAGACCTTTACGAGAACTGCTCCGCTCGTGATGGAGTGGGTTGCGCTCAATCAGGAAGCGTTGAGCCGCTTCTGGTGGACAGGCAACGAACTCATGAACGATCAGGTTCAAGCTTTCATCGCTGACCTGAAGAAGGTCTAGCCTTCCCCGGCCTGACGACGCGGAACAGGACGCCGACCAGCCATACGACCGCGATCAGAAGCACCAGATCGCTGACCAGCTTGATCAACCCGTAGAGGGTGACCGTCTCGACCGACCGCGCCGTCGCATCGGCCAGCAGGGCCGTCAGGCCGCCCGCGATCAGCAGGGCGAGCGGCCAGACCAGCGGCTTGAGGCGGCTGAGTTTCACTTCAGCGCCCCTACTTCAGCGCCAGCGTCACCTGTTTGATGTCGACATATTCCTCGATGCCGTGGATCGAGCCTTCGCGGCCGTAGCCGGACTGCTTGACCCCGCCGAATGGGGCGACGGCGGTGGAGATCAGGCCGGTGTTGATGCCGATCATGCCGGCCTCGATATGACGGCCGATGCGCATGGCGCGGTCGAGATCACGGGTGAACAGGTAGGAGGCGAGGCCGAACTCTGAGTCGTTCGCCTTGGTCAGGGCCTCTTCCTCGGTGTCGAACGGGAAGACGGGGATCAGGGGGCCGAAGGTCTCCTCGTGGCGGAACAGTTCGTCGTCGCCGCCGAGGGTCACGGTGGGCTGGAAGAAACGGCCGCCGAGTTCATGGCGCGCGCCTCCGGTCAGAACCCTGCCGCCCGAGGCCTGGACCCGCTTCAGGTGATCCTCGACCTTGTCGATGGCCTTGCCCTCGATCAGGGGGCCAACCTTGACGCCGTCCTCGAAGGCCGCGCCGACGGGGATTTTCGCGACCTCGGCGGCGAGCTTGGCCGCATAGGCTTCGGCGACCGAGGCCTGGACATAGACGCGGTTGGGACAGACGCAGGTCTGGCCCGAGTTGCGGAACTTGCCCTTGATGGTCTCGGACACGGCGAGGTCGAGATCGGCGTCCTCGAACACCATCAGGGGAGCGGCGCCGCCCAACTCCATCGACACCCGTTTCAAGGTCGGGGCGGACTGCTCGGCCAGCTTGCGACCCACGGGGGTCGAGCCGGTGAAGGACAGTTTGCGGATCATGGGCGAGGCGGTCAGGACGCCGCCGATGGTCGCCGCATCGCCGGTGATGACGCTGAGTGCCCCCTTGGGCAGACCGGCTTGATAGGCGAGCTCGGCCAGGGCGATGGCGGTGAAGGGGGTCTGGCTGGCCGGCTTGACCACGGCGGTGCAGCCGGCGGCGAAGGCCGGGCCGAGCTTCCTCGTCAGCATGGCGGCCGGGAAGTTCCACGGGGTGATCAGGGCGCAGGGGCCGACCGCCTCGCGGAAGGTCAGGATCACGTGACCAAGTGGGCTGTCCTGGGTCTCGCCGATCAGCCGTTCGGCCTCGCCCGCGAACCATTTGATGAAGCCGTTGGCATAGGTCACCTCGCCCTTGGCCTCCTCGAACGGCTTGCCGTTTTCGAGGGCCATCAGGGCGCCGAGGCCCTCGACGTTCTCGTCGATCAACCGGGCCCATTCGCGCAGGAAGGCCGCCCGTTTGTGTGGGTCGGACCGCGACCAGTCGGGGAAGGCGTCGTGGGCGGCCTGGATCGCTGCTTCCGTCTCGGCGACGCCGAGGTCGGGGATATGGCCGATGATCTCGCCCGTGGCCGGGTCGTCGACGGCGATGCCGTTCGCGCCGGCGGGGACGGCTTCCCCGGCGATGAAGGCGTGCTCGCGCAGGAGCTTCAGTCCGGCGTTACGGGCGGCGGTGTTCATGGCGATCCTCGAACGTCTCCCTCCCCCTGCGGGGGAGGGTGGTCGCGCAGCGACCGGGTGGGGAGGGCAAGGCGATGGGAGACGACATATAGGTGCGTTTTTGCCTTGCCGCCCCCACCCGACTTCGCCTTCGGCTCAGCCTCCCTCCCCGCAGGGAGAGGGAGAAGTCGCTAACGCCTCAGTCGCCGATCGTATGCAGATCGCGACCCTTGGTCTCCGGCAGGAACAGCAACGCGACCAAGGCGGCCACGGCCGTGAACGCCACCGAATACCAGAGGCCGAAATAGATGTTCCCCGACCAGGCCACGAGGGCGAAGCTGGCGGCGGGAAGCAACCCTCCGACCCAGCCGGTGCCGATGTTGTAGGGCAGGCTCATGGCCGTATAGCGCACCCGCGTCGGAAACAGCTCGACCAGGGCCGCCGCCTGCGGGCCGTAGACGGCGGTGGCGGCGACCATGAAGATCATCAGGATGCCGAACACGGCGAACAGGTTGGTCCGCTCCGGATCGGCGACAGTCGGGTAGCCCGCCTCGACGAGAGCGGACTTGACGCGCGTCTCGACGTCGGTGCGAGCGGCCTTGAGTGCGGCGGCGTCGAGGCCCGCACCCTCGACAGAGGCGATCTCGACCGTGCCGATGCGGACGGCGGCGAGCGAACCGGGCTCGGCGGCGAGGTTGTCGTAGCTGACGCCCGCGTTCGACAGGACGTTCTTGGCGAGGTCGCAGGACGAGGCGAAGGCGGTCTTGCCGACCGGATCGAACTGGACCGCGCAGGTGGCGGGATCGGCGATGACGGTGACGGGCGCCGAGGCCTGGGCTTGGGCCAGGGCCGGATTGGCCGCCTGGGTCAGGGCGTGGAAGCCGGGGAAGACGGCCAGCAGGAACAGGACCATGCCGCCGATCATCACGGGTTTCCGTCCGATGCGGTCCGACAGCCAGCCGAAGAAGACATAGAGGAAGGCGGAAGCCACCGTGACCGCCAGGATCAGGCCGTCGACGGTCGAGACCTCGACCTTCAGCACCCGCTCCATGAAGAACCGGGTGTAGAAATAGCCGCAGTACCAGACGGCACCTTGGGCGAACATGATGCCGACCAGGGCGATCAGGACGGAGCGGCCGTTCTTCCAGGTCAGGAAGCTTTCCTTGAAGGGCGCCTGACGGACCTTGCTCTCCGCCGCCATCTTCACGAAGGCGGGGCTTTCGTGAAGACGCACGCGGATCCACAGCGAGATGCCCAGCAGCAGGGCCGAGAGCCAGAACGGGATACGCCAGCCCCAGTCGTCGAAAGCCTCGGTCCCGACGATGGCGCGGGTGGCCAGAATGACGACCAGCGCGCCGATCAGGCCCAGGGCGGCGGTGGTGTTGATGTAGCTGGTCAGCAGGCCGCGCTTCTTGGGCGGGGCGTGTTCGGCGACGTAGATGGCCGCGCCGCCATATTCGCCGCCCAGGGCGAAACCCTGAATGATGCGCATCAGGATCAGCAGGATCGGGGCGATGATCCCGGCCTGGGAATAGTCGGGCAACAGGCCGATGGCGACAGTTGCCACGCCCATCAGGGTGATGGTCACCAGGAAGGTCGTCTTGCGCCCGGTCCGATCGCCGAACCAGCCGAAGGCCAATGCGCCGAGCGGCCGCACCACGAAGCCGACACCGAAGGTCAGAAGGGCCAGGATGTAGGCGGTCGCCTCGCCCACGTCGGCGTAGAAATGCCGCGCGATGATGGTCGCGAGCGAGCCGAAGATGAAGAAGTCGTACCACTCGAACGCGGTGCCGGCGGCCGAGGCCCCGACGACGGTGTTGAGGCCCGGGCCCCCACCGCTGGGACCCTTGTCGTCGTGTTCGGCGGTCGCGTCGGTCATGGTCATTCCCTGATGCGGGCGTCGTCTGCGGACACCTCGATCTCAGCCTAACCGTGTCGTCGCGGAGGGCAAGCAGACAAGCGAAAGCCCCGCCGGCGGGCCGGCGGGGCTCACATCGGGATCGAAGGCGATGAGGCCTTAGTTCTTGGCTTCTTCTGCGGCACCGGTGACGGCGTTGCCGGCGGCCGAGGTGTCACGACCCACGCCCGAAATGGTGTTGCAGGCGGCCGTGGTGAGGGCGGCGGTGGCGGCGATCAGAACGAAAATCTTGCGCATGGGAAACTCCTGAAAATCTTGGGGCGACGGGCAAGCGTCGCCGTCTTTCAGATCAACGCGACGAGCGGCTCAGGGTTCCCGGGCGGACCTTCTCGTCACTGGGTTTCAGATCGTCGGGATTGATGGGGGCGACAGCCTCGGGCGTCGCGAAGACCATGCGGGCGATCGTGCCGCCGCCGGGCGCGGCGACCAGCTCGGCGGAGCCGCGCAGTTGCTTGGCGAAGGCACCCATCAGGGTTCGGCCCACGCCGCCGACTTCGGCGTCGGTCGAGCCGGGGCCGTCGTCCTGAACTTCCAGTGTGCTCGTGTCGCCATCGACGCGGAAGCGAACCTGCAAGGCGCCGCCTCGTCCGGCGAAGGCGTGTTTCTGAGCGTTGGTGATGGCCTCGACCAGCCACAGGGCCAGGGGCGCCAGCTTGTCCGGATCGACCACCAGGCTGTCGGCGTCGATCGAGGAGGTGACGGCGTAGCCGCGCCCGGATTCCGAGGCCACCATCTGGCCCACCAGTTCGGTCAGGAACTCGCGGGCATCGGCGTGGCGAATGTCGTCGGACTGGTAGAGGGTGCGATAGATCAGGGCGAGGGCCGAGATGCGCTGACGCGTGTCGCCCAGGGCGGCCTTGGCGGGCTCGTCCTTCAAGGCCCTCTGCTGCATCGACAGCAGGGACGAGATGATCTGCAGATTGTTCTTCACCCGGTGATGGATCTCGCGCATCAGCGCGTCCTTCTCCGACAGGCTTTCGTTCAGGGACTTGTCGCGGGCGGCGATGGCCTCGGCCAGCTCGTCGAGCGTCTGGGCCAGCAGGCGGATTTCGGCGGGGGCGTGGGCGGCCTGGACGGGACGGACGGAGTAGCGACCGCGCGCATAGAGGGCGGCGATCCGCTCCAGATAGTCGAGCCAGCGCACGACGATCCGCTCCGACACCAGCATGACGGCTGCGAAGGCGGTGACCCAGGCGGCGAGCGGCAGCAGCAGGACGCCGATGGGATTGATCCGCGCCCAGGACAGCAGTCCGGGCGACGGCGCCGAGACCACGACATAGACATCACGTCCGGCCAGGGCGGCGCCGGCATAGTCGCGGTGCTCGCCTGTCGCGTCATCGGCCTCGAACACGGCCGACTGTCCCTGACGCGCCCGCTCGACCCAGCCTAGCAGGCCGGGGCCTTCCGGGAAGGTGAAGGCGCGGATGTCGGTCGAGACCAGGACGCGGCCTTCGGCGTCGGTCAGGGCCGCCTCGGCGTCCTCGGGCAATGACGGGTCCGTGACGTCGGGCTGGAGTTCCGACAGCGGCAGGATCGCCGCCATGGCGCCGGCGAACACGCCGCGCGGCCGTTCCCAGCGGGCGCCGATCACCAGGGCGGGCTCGCCGGTCACTTGCGGGGAGGCGCGGGCCAGGGCGACATCCTCGCCGTTCCTGAGCCGCTGGAACCAGGGACGGTCGGCAAAGGTGGGACCGCCCTCGACCAGGGGGGCGGGTCGGGAATCGCAGACCGTCTGTCCACCCGAACCGATCCGGTAGAGGGCGTCATAGCCTTCCAGTCGCTGCACCAGCGAGGCCAGACGCGGGCCGCAGATCGGGCCGGAGGCCTCGGGCGCCAGGGCGCTGAGCAGGATGCTGGCGGAATCCAGCCGGGCCTTGGCGGCCTGGGCCGTGCGCTCGGCGGCGAACTGCAGGTCGGCGCGGCGGTCCTCGGCCTGATCCCGGAACTCGGCCTGGGCCTGGAAGGCGCCGAGCAGCAGGATCGGCAGCAGGGCGATGGCCATGGCCAGGCCCAGCCGGAAGCGGATGCCCTGGACGCGGGGCGCGGAGACGCTGCGCGCCCAGAACCGGCCCAAGGATGAGGCTGCGCGCCGGGTGATGCGGCCCCGCGCGGGGCCTGCGGACTCCATGATCAGCCTTGTTGTCGCGCGCCGCTCAGGCGGTCCGCGTCGGCGAGGATGGAGCGCATGGCGTCCCCTGCGGCCCGTCCGTCACGGCTGTAGCCGCCCCGTTCCAGCGTGGCCTGAAGCGCCTTGCGGGCCCGGCTGACGCGGCTCTTCACCGTGCCGACCGCGCACTGGCAGATTTCGGCGGCTTCTTCGTAGGCGAATCCGCCCGCCCCGACCAGGATCAGGGCTTCGCGCTGTTCCTCGGGCAGGGTGTTGAGTGCCTGACGCAGTTCGTCCAGGGCGACGGGTGCCTCGGGATCGTCGACGGCGACCAGGGTCCGCTCGGCGGCTTCTTGATCCAGCTGCGACGACCGCCACGAGCGGCGCTTCTCGGAATAGAACTGGTTGCGCAGGATCATGAAGGTCCAGGCCTTCATGTTGGTGCCCATCTGATAGGAGGCGCGCGCGTCCCAGGCC
This sequence comes from Brevundimonas sp. FV1ye28, assembly GCF_058681135.1. Lineage (NCBI taxonomy): Bacteria > Pseudomonadati > Pseudomonadota > Alphaproteobacteria > Caulobacterales > Caulobacteraceae > Brevundimonas > Brevundimonas sp. FV1ye28. Next base: position 2,659,283 of record NZ_CM178731.1, read on the forward strand.
TTCATCATGGCGTCCTGCGCCAGATCGTCGGCGGCGGTCGGGTCGCCCGTCAGGGTGCGGGCGAAGGCGCGCAGATGCGGAATCAGCTGGACCAGTTCGCGCTTGAAGCCTTCGTCATCGGCGGAGGGCGGCTTGGGCGCGGTCGAACGGGCGCCGCTCACGCCTTGTTCTCGTCGGTCTTGCGCTGGTCGGCCCGGCGCAGGATGTCGAGGAACTCGTCCGGAACGGGCTCGTTCACGACCTCGTCGAACATGTGGCGCAGTTTCACGCCGATGGCCTGCTGGCGCAGGCGGGCTTCTTCCAGCGGCGGCTCGCCGCCGGCGGGTTTGGACTTACGCCCGGAGTCCGAGGAATCGATCATTAAGTTTGCGCCGCCAATCGTTGATCTCATTCACGCGAACGCGCCGGCTTTTACTGGCCGGGCTCGTTGTTCAGCCGGTCAACGTCGTCCACCCACGGGGGTTCCACGACCCGTCCATTTTATGGTGAAGCTAAATAGTAGACCTATGGAACCGTGGCCATAGTGCTACGTTCAGCCTGCGAAGCCGCTCCATTCAAAGGAGCAGCCACGTCGATTTGTCGGGGAATACCAAGATGAGCCTATTGGCCAGACTCGCGCCGCACCTGCCCTATGTCCGTCGTTACGCGCGGGCGCTGACCGGGGACCAGGCGACGGGCGACAACTACGTCCGCGTCGCGCTGGAGGCCCTGGCCGCCGGCGAACGCCAACTGTCCCCCGACATGACGCCCCGCGTGGCCCTGTATCACGTCTTCCACACCATCTGGTCCACGACCGGAGCCCAGCTTGAGGACGCCAGCGGCATCGAGGCCCAGACCGACGCGTCGAGCCGCCTGATGAAGATCGCCCCGCGTTCGCGCCAGGCCTTCCTGCTGACCGCGCTGGAGGGCTTCACCCCTTCGGAAGCGGCGCAGATCCTGTCGGCCGACGCCCATTCGGTCGAACGCCTGATCGGCGACGCCCAGGCCGAGATCGACGCCGAACTGGCGACCGACGTCCTGATCATCGAGGACGAGGCCATCATCTCGGCCGATATCGAAAGCCTGGTGAAGGAACTGGGCCACAACGTCACCGCCACGGCGACCACGCATGACGAGGCCGTGGATGCGGTCGCCCGTCACCGTCCGGGTCTGGTTCTGGCCGATATCCAGCTGGCCGACGGCTCGTCGGGCATCGACGCGGTCAAGGACATCCTCAAGAAGTTCGACGTGCCGGTGATCTTCATCACCGCCTTCCCCGAGCGCCTGCTGACCGGCGAGCGCCCGGAGCCGACGTTCCTGATCACCAAGCCCTTCCAGCCGGAGACGGTGAAGGCGGCGATCTCGCAGGCCTTGTTCTTCCACCCGACCCGCCAGAAGGAAGCCGCCTGATCCCAGGCGGCGTCTTCGACGGCCAACAAAAAGCCCCGCCGGAGCGATCCGGCGGGGCTTTCCGTTTCAGCCGTCCGGGTCAGGCGGGCGGATTGACGTTCGGGGTCGTTCCGGCGGGGACTGGCGCGGGCTCGCCCGTCGAATTGGTGGGCGCGTCCGACGCGGGCGGCCCGGAGTTGTCGAATGCGGCGGCGTCAACGGCCTGATTGCCGACATTGGCGTTCTGGGATTCGAAGCCGCCGTTCGACAGGAACCACATGCCCAGCAGCAGGATCGCGGCTGCGCCTGCCGATACGATCAGCAGCACAAGGATGCGTTTGCCGGGCCGGGCACCGCGCACATACTGGGCATCGACCGGGCGGCCTTCGTGCACGGCGTCGGCGGCTTCTGAGTGGGGATCGTGGTGGGTCATGGGGGCCTTCCGACTATGAAAACATCTGGTCCGACAACGCTTCGTCCAGCGTGGCTGTTCCGTCCCCGCCCCCTCGGCGAGAAAAAGCGCATGATTTCGCCGAACCGGGGAACGCTTATCGGATGACGCCGTTCTCAGTCTGCGGAGGCGGCGACGCCCCCCCGACTTGGACCGGCCACAGCTGGTCCTGCCGCCCCCGCGCCTCATTCTCGATGATGCCACTTCAAGCCGGTCCCTCAGGGGCCGGCTTTTTTCTTTGCGCCTTGACCGTCCGGCGCGTCATGATGCGGGTCTGCAAAAGAAACCAACTGGAGACGACGACCATGGCCCTCATGAACCGCCAATGGGTGCTGCGCCAGCGGCCGCAGGGCCTGATCCAGGACGGCGATCTGGAACTGGTCGAGAACGTCGTGCCGGAGCTGAAGGACAACGAGGTCCTGGTCCGCACCATCTATCTGTCGCTCGATCCGACCAACCGCACCTGGATGAACGACGCGGTCGGCTATCTGCCGCCGGTGGGTCTGGGCGACGTCATGCGCGGCCTGACGTTGGGCGTGATCGAACAGTCGAAGTCCGAAAAGTTCAAGGAAGGCGACCTCGTCACCACGGCCATGGGCGGCTGGTCGGACTATGGGGTCGTGCCGGACAGCGGCGTGTCGCGCGTCCATCAGTTCCCCGGCATGCCGCTGACGGCCAATATGTCGGTGCTGGGCATGACGGGCCTGACCGCCTGGGCCGGGGTGACCGACGTCCTGCGTCCCGAGCCCGGTCAGGTCATGGTCATCTCTGCCGCCGCCGGCGCCGTCGGCTCGATCGCCGGCCAGATCGCCAAGCAGAAGGGCGCCCACGTCATCGGCATCGCCGGCGGGCCGGACAAATGCCGCTGGCTGACCGAGGATCTCGGGTTCGACGCCGCCATCGACTACAAGAACGAGGATGTCGGCGATGCGCTGGACCGCCTGGCCCCCAATGGGATCGACCTGAACTTCGAGAACGTCGGCGGCGACATCATGGTGGCGGTCTGGAACAGGCTGAACATCCACGCCCGCATGGCCGTCTGCGGCATGGTCTCGGCCTATAACGCCACCAAGCGCCCGCCCTCGCCGGACCTCAGCCGCCTGATCACCCATCGCATGACCATGCGGGGCTTCCTCGTCATGGACTATTCGCCGCGCGCCAAGGAGTTCGTGGCCGAGGTCGGGCCCTGGCTGGCGTCCGGCAAGGTCCAGTGGAAGGTCCATGTCGACAATGGCCTGGAAGGCGCGGTCACCTCGCTGAATCGACTGTTCACGGGCGACCACGACGGCAAGCTTCTGGTACGGGTGTCCGAAGAACCCGCCTGATCGCACAAGGACTGACCATGGCCGATCCGCTTCACGTCCATTTCGAGGATCTCGAGACCGGTCAGGTCCTGCAGCTGGGCGCCTGCGCGGTGGACGAGGCGGCGATCGAACTGTTCGTCCAGCATTTCGCGCCGGGCTGGGACGCGTCTTACGGCGCGCCCGACGCCCTGGTCTATGCGCTGTGGAGCCGGCTGGCGACCGACAAGGCCGCCGGCTGGGCCCAGTCCAAGCTGCTGGCCGTCGACGGCCTGCGCTTCATGCGCAATCCGCCCGCAGGAGAACTGCTGCGCGGGCGGATGACGGTGATGGGCAAGGACCCCGTGGGCGACGACAAGGGCATCGTCATCGCCCAGCACGACCTGCTCGACGAAGGCGGCCGGCTGGTCTTTTCCTGCCTGACGCGGGGCGTGTTCGTCAGAAGGTAGGCAGTAGGCAGTAGGCAGTGTCGCACGGGCCTCGAGCCCATCAAGAACCCTACTGCGTAACTCCTACTGCCTACTGCCTACTGCCTCGCTCTTAGGCGTTACCCACGACGACTTCGCCGGTTTCCTGGGCGCGCTGGAAGGCCAGGGCGATCAGGCGGTCCCAGCCCAGCAGCGACACCAGATGGGCGTAGATCTGGCCCAGGGCGCCGTTGTCGCGCAACTCGGCCAGCTTCTCGACCGGCAGGGCCTTCAGCTTGTCTTCCGAGACGGCGAAATAGTCGGCCAGCTTCTGGGGTTGGCCCGGCTCGCCCTTTTCGTTGCGGGGCGTGAAGACGGCCTCGCGCACGTCGAACAGGTCCAGGTCCGTCAACAGCTTGACGAAGCTTTCGGTGCGCTGGCGCTCCTGTTCGAAGTTGTTGCAGAACTCCATCGCCTGATTGACGTAGTCCGAGGGCTTGCCGTCGGTGAACAGCGGCGACTGGCCGCCCTCGACGATGAACGGCGCGGCTCGGTCGATGCACAGGATCATCCGCTGGCCCTCGGCGTCGTTGGCGAAGACGAACGGATAGCGACGGACATAGGCCGGGATATAGGCCTCGGGGCGGAAGTCGCCCTTGGTCGAGACGTAGAGGTTTTCCGACTGACGCAGGCCCATCACGGCCACGGGTTGCTTGGAATCACCCAGGAAGACGACCGGATAGGACAGGGCCGCCGGGGCGAACTCGGTCACCGTCAGAGGCACGACGTGCGACTGGCCGACGAAGGCATAGGGCTTGTCGACCGGATTGACGCCCAGCTTGCCGTGCAGGTCGTGCGAGAGCGGCTCCGGCTTGCCGTAGAACAGGACGTTGCCGTCCAGGCCGGAGTCTTGGGGTGCGGTTGTGTCGGTCATGGACGCGAGAGCTCTGGGAATGACGGAAAGGCGGGCCTTCTAGCGGAACCGGCCCGCCGCCGCAAACCGATGCATCCGATAGGACTGGGCCGCCAGGTGACGCCGACGCGCGGCCCGTCCGTCCGCCGAGGTTGCGGGACGGCCCTGGGCGGCTTAGCTCTGGGGCATGGGTTCCCCTTGCGATCACGACCATCCTGAAGACGGCCTGAGCGCCGCCGACATCGATCGCGCCCTCGCCGCGGCCGAGGCGCGTTGCGTCGACCAGGGCGAACGGATGACCGCGCCGCGCCGCAGGGTCCTGGAACTGCTGCTGCAATCCGGCGAGGCTGTGAAGGCCTACGACCTGATCGCCCGCTATGGCGCGGACGGTGTCGCGGCCAAGCCGCCGACCGTCTATCGCGCCCTGGAGTTCCTGGAGAAGACGGGGATGGCGCACCGGATCGCGTCGATCAGCGCCTATGTCGCCTGTTCGGTCGGCGACCGCGCCCATGCCGCCGCCTTCCTGATCTGCGACTGCTGCGGCGCGACCGAGGAGGTCACTCCGCCGGAGAGCGAGGCCCTGCACCAGGCCGCCGTGGCCGCCGGCTACGCGCTGGAGCGGACAACGATCGAGGGTCATGGCCGGTGTCCGGCCTGCCGCGTCGCGGCTTGAAAGGCTCGCCGGCCCACCGCATCGGCCTTTCAGCGCTGGCGTCGGGGCCTCCGGCTCCCTAGGTTCGTGGCATGGACGCCGCCCGGCTTACCCCGCCCCGCCGCATGACCGTGCCGATCGACAATCGATGGGGCGCGGGCGAGATGTCCGTTCTCGATTTCGGCGATCCCAAACGGCCGGTCGACTTGGTCTTCTGTCACGCCAACGGTTTCAACGCCCAGACCTACCGCTCGATCCTGGCGCCCCTGGCCTCCTCGCTGCGCATCCTCGCGCCCGATCTGCGCGGCCACGGGGCGACCGTCCTGCCGACCAACAGCCAGGGTCGAAGGGGCTGGCAGGATCATCGCGACGATCTGGTCGCCCTGCTGGACGCGATCGACGGGCCGCCGGTGGTGATCTCGGGCCATTCGATGGGAGCCACCAGCGCCATCCTCGCCACCGCCGAACGGCCCGCCAGGGTTTCACAGGTCGTTGCGTTCGAGCCTGTCATCTGGAAGCGCTGGATGACGACTGCGTTCAACCTGCCTCTGCTCGACGGCCTCGCGACCCATTTCCCGCTGGTGAAGTCGGCACTGCGCCGCCGCGCCCGTTTCGACAGCCGCGAACAGGCTCTGGCGGCTTATCGCGGTCGAGGCGCGTTCAAGGGCTGGTCCGACATCATGCTGATCGACTACCTCGCCTCGGGCCTGGTCGAGGACGGAGACGGATTCGCCCTGGCCTCGCCCCCGGCCTGGGAAGCGTCGAACTATTCATCCCAGGGCCACGATCCGTGGAAGGCGATGAAGACGTCGGGCCGGCCGATTCGGATTCTGAAGGGCGATCAGGGATCGACCTGTCTGGTGGATCCCTCGCCGCGCGGCCTGCCGCTGGTGACGGTCGAGGTCGTCGAAGGGGCGACCCATTTCCTGCCGATGCTGCGTCCGGACATCGCCCGCGACGCCCTGTTCGACGCCGCCGTCTGACCTATTGCCCGGTCTTGTCGCGATAGTCGGCGCGGTCCCGCTCGGTCGCGGCGGTGCGCGCGGCCTTTTCGGCGGCCAAACGATCCTCGATCGCCAGAAGCTCACGGTTGCGTTCGTTCGAGGCCTCGGCGCGGGTCACGCCCGCCGGACGCCCGGTGATGTCGGGCAGATAGATGGGCTGGACGCATTCACGCCCCTCTTCGTACCACCAGCGCCCGGTCTGGGTGCAGGCCTCCTCAGGCGCGACATAGAAGCGCTGGAAGGCGAAGGCCCCGGCCACGAGGACGGTGAAAATCCCGAGGAACAGTATGGTCAGGCGACGCATGGTCAGGAAGCGGTTCATCGATTTTCCACTCGCGGCGACGCTTCAAGTTCACGTCGCGTTACGTTGACAGGCTTCTTCGCCCGTTCCATTCCCTGCCGCAACATTCCGGCATTCTTGGGCCGGCGATCCTGAAGGACTGGCGCACATGAAGGTACTCGTCCCCGTCAAACGGGTGATCGACTATAACGTCAAGGCCCGCGTGAAGGCGGACCAGACCGGCGTCGATCTGGCCAACGTCAAGATGAGCATGAATCCGTTCGACGAAATCGCCGTCGAAGAGGCCGTTCGTCTGAAAGAGGGCAAGGAACACCACGCCGCAGGCACCGCGACGGAGATCGTGGTCGTCTCCATCGGCGTTACCCAGGCCCAGGAAACCATCCGCACGGCCTTGGCCATGGGCGCCGACCGCGGCATCCTGATCCAGTCCGACGCCGACCTGGAGCCCCTGGCCGTCGCCAAGCTGCTGAAGGCCGTGGTCGACGAAGAGAAGCCGGACCTGGTCGTGATGGGCAAACAGTCCATCGACGGCGACAACAATGCGGTCGGCCAGATGCTGGCCGCCCTGCTCGACTGGCCCCAGGCCACCTTCGCCGCCAAGATCGAGATCGCCGACGGCGCGGCCAAGGTCACTCGCGAAGTGGACGGCGGCGCCCAGACCCTGTCGGCGCCCCTGCCGGCCGTGGTCACTGTGGACCTGCGCCTCAACACACCGCGCTATGCGTCTCTGCCCAACATCATGAAGGCCAAGAAGAAGGAGATCGCCATGAAGGCGGTCGCCGACTACGGCGTCGATACGGCCAACCGCCTGACGGTGGTCAAGGTCACGGCCCCGCCGACCCGCTCGGCCGGGATCAAGGTGGCCGACGCCGCCGAACTCGTCTCCAAACTCAAGACCGCGGGAGCCCTGTAGATGGCCGTCCTCGTCATTGCCGATCACGACGGTTCGACCGTCCGCGACAGCACCCACAAGACCGTGACCGCCGCCTTGGCCCTGGGCTCGGACGTGGATGTCCTGGTCGTCGGTCAGGGCGCACAGGCTGCCGCCGACAGCGCGGCCAAGATCGCCGGGGTCCGCAAGGTCCTGCTCGCCGAAAGCGGCGAACTGGGTCACCAGCTGGCCGAGGCCGTCACCGCCACGGTCGTCGGTCTGGCCGCTGCTTACGACGCCATCCTGTCGCCCGCCTCGATGGACGGCAAGAATTTCATGCCGCGCATCGCCGCCAAGCTGGACGTCGCGCCCATCTCCGACATCGTCGAGGTCGTCTCGGCCGACACCTTCGTGCGTCCGATCTACGCCGGCAACGCCCTGGAGACGATCCAGTCCTCGGACGCCAAGAAGGTCATCACGGTCCGCCCGACCGCCTTCGCCCCGGCCGCTGAAGGCGGTTCGGCCTCGGTGGAGACCGTCACCGGTTCGGACGCCGGCAAGGCATCCTTCGTCGGCGAGGAGATGGTCAAGTCGGACCGCCCCGAACTGGGCGCCGCCAAGATCGTCGTCTCGGGCGGTCGCGCCCTGGGCTCGGCCGAGGAGTTTCATGCCGTCATGGATCCGCTGGCCGACAAGCTGGGCGCCGCCGTCGGCGCCTCGCGCGCTGCGGTGGACGCCGGCTACGCGCCCAACGACTATCAGGTCGGCCAGACCGGCAAGGTCGTCGCCCCGGGCCTCTACATCGCCATCGGCATCTCGGGCGCCATCCAGCACTTGGCCGGGATGAAGGACTCCAAGATCATCGTCGCCATCAACAAGGACGCCGACGCCCCGATCTTCCAGGTCGCGGACTACGGCATCGTCGGCGACTACAAGACCGTCGTTCCGGAGCTGATGGCCGCTCTGGGCTGATCTCAGGTTTCGAGATGATTGGAGGGCGCGGGCCGCAGGGTCCGCGCCCTTCTTCATGTCTGAGGTTTCGGCCGTCGGGTCACTTCAGCGCCAATAGTCCCCTGCGGCCGGTCGCGATCACGGCGCCGACCAGAATGGCCGCGGACAGCCATGCGATGACACCCAGCGGGTCCATGGACGCGAGGTAGCCCAGATGAACGGCTGCCGCCCACAGGATCAGCACCGGCAGGATCAAGGCCATGCCGAAGGCCGAGCTTTCCCATGATAACTGGCGCCAGAGCTCGTCATAGAGCCGCCACTGGCGCAGGGTGACGACGGTCGAGACGACGATAGCCAGGGCGACCGCACCGACGGCGACGTCATTGCGCACGAACCCGTCGTCGCCGGCGCCTGCCAGACACAACAACATGATGCCGAACGCGATGACCGTCACGGCGCTGCCCATCAGCATCACCCGCTGATCGACCAGTTCCTCGACATCAGACACGTTCAGGACCTTGGCCCCAAGCTGGGGCAGGGCGGCACCCAACAGGGTGAACAGACCGGTCGCCAGATAGACGATCCCGACCGCCGTGGCGGCCGCTCGGCCCCCGTCCCAGTCCAGATCGCCCCCGAGGGCGTAGAAGCCCAGGACGCCCGCGACGCCCGAGATGAAGCCCAATCCGCCGCCCAACAGCGCCTTCATGGTCTTGTTCTGCTTGGTCACACTCATTTCATTCCTCCGGTCGCCAGTCGTCGATGAAAAGGTTTGGTACGGGCACCTCGAACAGCAAGGCCATGCGCAGGGCGAGCGGCAGGCTGGGATCGTACTTGTCTGTCTCGACCGCGTTGATGGTCTGACGCGAGACCCCGAGGCGGCGAGCGAGTTCGCCCTGGCTCCAGCCCTTCTGTTCCCGCAGTTCACGCACGATATTGCGCATCCAACCCTGTCCAACCTGTCAAGAACTCTTTACAGGGCTTGGTCGGCCTGTCAAGAACTCTTGACAGACTGGAGCTCGGGCGGGGTGACCGGTCCGCGACGCCAGCTCATCCTTACAAATCTGTAATGTTTCCGCCTTTGACGGACGGGTTGCGACGCTTTTGTAATCCGCCTCGTTCCGCGCGGTCGGCGCGACAGGGGAGCGTTCATAGATGATCCGTCACGCCTTGCGGGGGCCAAGCCTCGCCGTCGTCGCCTGCGCGCTCGCGCTATCGGCCTGCGCCACCACGGATGGAGACGGCGCGCCGTCGGCGGACGGCTCGAACAGCGGTGGAACCGAAACCGAACGCACCCTGGCGCGCGGCCTCGACTATGCCGCCAACCCCGATCCCTATCCCTCGACCTATCAGCCCCTGCCGCGCGACAATATCGCCATCGTCGGCGGCACCGTCCTGACCGGGACGGATCAGCGGATCGAGAACGGCGTGGTCCTGATGAGCGACGGCAAGGTCCAGGCCGTAGGCCCGGCCTCGACGCCCGTCCCTGGCGGCTACCGGGTCGTGGATGCGCGCGGCCGCTACGTAACCCCCGGCATCATCGACGTCCACTCCCACCTCGGCGTCTATCCCTCGCCCGGCGTGCAGGGCATGTCGGACGGCAACGAGGCGACCAGCCCGAACACGGCTCAGGTCTGGGCCGAACATTCGATCTGGCCCCAGGACCCCGGCTTCAACACCGCGCGCGCGGGCGGCGTGACCACGCTTCAGATCCTGCCCGGCTCGGCCAACCTGTTCGGCGGCCGTTCGGTGACCGTCCGCAACATCCCGTCGATCACCATGCAGGGGATGAAGTTCCCCGACGCTCCCTATGGCGTGAAGATGGCCTGTGGCGAAAACCCGTCGCGCGTCTATGGCTCGCGCAACCAGTCGCCTGCCACCGGCATGGGCAATGTCGCCGGCTATCGCGCCGCCTTCATCGCCGCCCAGGACTATCGCGACAAATGGGACAAGTGGCGCGACAGCGGAGAGGGATCGCCCCCAACCCGCAATCTCCAGAACGAGACCCTGGCCGGGGTGCTGGACGGCTCCATCATGGTCCAGAACCACTGCTACCGCGCCGACGAGATGGCCGTGATGATGGACATCGCCGATGAGTTCGGCTTCCGCATCACCGCCTTCCATCATGCCATCGAGGCCTACAAGCTGGCCCCGCAACTGGCCGCCTCCGGCGTCTGCGCCGACATGTGGACCGGCTGGTGGGGCTTCAAGATGGAGGCTCTGGACGCGATCGAGGAGAACGCGGCCCTGGTCGACGCGCCCGAAGGCTCCTGCGCCGTCATCCACTCCGACGACGCCCAACTGACCCAGCGCCTGAACCAGGAGGCCGCCGCCGCCCTGGCCGCCGGTCGCCGCGCCGGACTGAACATCTCGGAAGAGCGCGCGATCAGCTGGATCACTTCCAATGCCGCCCGCTCGCTCGGCATCGGCGACGAGACCGGTTCGCTCGAAGCCGGCAAACGCGGCGACGTCGTCATCTGGAGCGCCAATCCCTTCTCGGTCTACGCCCGCGCCGATCAGGTCTTCATCGACGGCGCCCTGACCTTCGACCGCTTCGACCCGCGTTATCAGCCCGTCTCCGACTTCGAGCTGGGCCAGCCCGGCTTCGGCATCGCCGCCGCCAACATCGCTCCGGGAGCCCGCTGATATGCGTCGTTTCGCACTCATCTCCCTGACGGCGCTCGCGCTGTCGGCCATGCCCGCCCTCGCTCAGGTCACGGCTATCACCGGCGGGCGCGTCCTGACCGGAACCTCCGTCATCGAAAACGGCACGGTCGTCATCGACGGCGGCCGGATCGTCTCGGTCGGAACCGGCGCGGCCCCGGCCGGCGCCCGCGTCATCGACGCGACCGGCAAGGTCGTCACCCCCGGCTTCGTCGCGGTGGACTCGGGCCTCGGCCTGACCGAGATCTCCTCGGTCGGCGGCTCGGAAGACCAGTCCAACGACGCCAACACCATCTCGGCCTCCTTCGACGTCAGCTACGGCCTCGACCCTTGGTCGATCGCCATTCCGGTGGCGCGTCTGGGCGGCATCACGCGCGCCATCGTCGTGCCCAACCATCCGGGCGGTTCGGGCGGCCACCAGCATCAGGACGACTCAGACTTCGCCGGCGCCGGCGACGGCGGCTTCCAGTCGCCGGGCCTGTTCGCGGGCACGGCCTCGGTCATCCATCTGGCGGCCGGGACCGACATCCTGGTCAAGCCGCGTGTGGCCATGATCGCCCCGTTCGGCGAGGCCGGCGCCGGCGTGGCGGGCGGCGCACGCGGCGCCCAGTTCACCCAGTTCAAGGAGACCCTGCACGAGGTCCGCCTCTATGCCCGCAACCGCGCCGCCTATGACCGCGCCGCGCTGCGCGATCTCTCCCTGTCGCGTGCCGACCTGGAGGCCCTGATCCCCGTCGTGAACGGCGAGATGCCTCTGATCGTCACGGTCCACCGCGCCGCCGACATCCAGCAGGTCCTGCGTCTGGCGCGGGAAGAAGGCATCAAGCTGATCCTCGACGGCGCCGAGGAGGGCTGGCTGGTCGCCGCCGAGATCGCCGCCGCCGATACGCCGGTCCTGCTGAACCCCATCTCCAACCTGCCGGGCAATCTCGAGACCCGGGCGGCGCGGATGGAGAATGCGGCGGCCCTGAATGCGGCGGGCGTCGTCATCGCCATCAAGGGCAACGAAGGCTCGGTCCACCGCGCCCGCGAGGCCCGCTACAACGCCGGCAACGCTGTCTCTCACGGCCTGCCGTTCGAGGCGGCCATCGCGGCCCTGACGGTCAATCCGGCGCGCATCTTCGGCATGGCCGGCCAGTTCGGCGAGCTTCGCGCAGGCGCGGCGGCCGATGTGGTCGTCTGGTCCGGCGACCCCCTGGAGCCGATGTCCTCGGTCACGGCCGAGTTCATCAACGGCCAGGAACAGTCCCTGACCAGCCGCCAGCACCTTCTCCGCGACCGCTACCGCAACGGCGGCCGTGTCGGCGGCGGCATGCCGGTGGCTTACGGCAACTAGGGTCAACGCCTTCTGCCTCCCCCTCGGGGGAGGGTGGCTGAGCGCAGCGAAGCCGGGTGGGGACGGCAAGGCGACATGGCGAGGGCAGTGTCTGGATCGCCTCGCCGCCCCCACCCCGTCGCTTCGCGACGACCCTCCCCCGCGGGGGGAGGGAGAGGTATAGGGACGTCATGCCCACCGCCCCCCGCATCTTCATCGACGCCGACGCCTGTCCGGTGAAGGACGAGGTCTATCGCGTCGCCGAACGCTACGGCCTCAAGGTCTTCGTGGTCTCCAACTCCTGGATCAACACCCGCCGCGAACCATGGATCGAACAGGTCGTCGTCGATGCCGGCCCCGACATCGCCGACGACTGGATCGCCGAGCGCACCGGTCCCGGCGACATCGTCGTCACCGCAGACATCCCGCTCGCCGACCGCTGCCTGAAGTCCGGCGCCCAGGCGCTGAAGTCCAATGGCCAGCCCTTCACCGAAGATTCGATCGGCTCGGCCCTGGCCGGACGGCTGGTGGGCGAGCATCTGCGCTCCATGGGCGTGGCCACCTCCGGTCCGCCGCCGTTCGGACCCAAGGACCGCTCGTCCTTCCTCCAGGCGCTCGACCGTGCCGTGGTCGTGGCCAAGCGCGCCATTCCAGTGGAGAGGGGCCCATGACCACCATCCCGGAGAATGAACTGGAGTTCCGCTTCTTCCGCTCGGGCGGACCGGGCGGCCAGAACGTCAACAAGGTCTCGACCGCCGTCCAGATGCGGTTCGACGCCAGGAACTCACCCTCCCTGCGGGATCCGGTCCGCGAGCGGTTGATGAAACTGGCGGGCAGCCGGCTGACCCTGGACGGGGTCATCGTCATCACCGCCGTCCGTTTCCGAACCCAGGAGCGCAACCGCGCCGACGCCATGGAGCGGCTTCAGGAACTGGTCGACAAGGCCTCGATCGCTCCGACCTATCGCGTGCCGACGAGGCCCACGCGCGCCTCCAAGGAGCGCCGCCTCCAAGCCAAGTCGGGTCGCGCCACGATCAAGAGCGGGCGGGGCAAGCCGTCGCTGGACTGATCCTCCCCGCCGCCTTGCCGGATCAGACGGCGATGGGGCGTGGCCGCTTCAGCGCGGGGCTCGGTCCATCATCTGCTGCAACGGGGTGCGGGGCAGGGTCTCCATCGTCAGCAAGCCGTCGCGGTCGCTGTCGAGCAAGATGAACCAGCGCTCGGTCGCCTGGGTCCATTCCTCCCGCGTCACCGTCTGGTTGGTGTCGAGGTCGGCGGCCTTCACCGGCTGCGGATAGTTGAAGAAGCCCGCCGCCGCGATCGGTCCATAGGCCAGGGGACCTGTCGGCGCCGTCTGGCGCCGGCCGCCCCGGCGACGCTGTTGCTGTGGCGCCGGCTCGGCGAGGTTCTGTCGGTCGCCGCTGAAGCCTTCCAGCCGCCGACCGGGCGCACGCTGGCCGCCTTCCATGCCGGGCAGGCGGGACCGCGCCTCGGCCAGGTCCTGTTCGTAGGCGGCGATCTCGTCGGGCGTCAGGCGGTCGTCGCGGCGGACATCCAGAGCCTGGAACTGGCGGGCGCCGTCGGCGGCGAACTCATCGAAGGTCATCCGGCCGTCGCTGTCGGCATCCGCGCCGGCGAACCAGTCTGCGACCGGCCAGGGCTGGCCGGGTTCGGAGAAGACCAGTTCGCCGAACGGGCTGACGAACAGGCCGGGACGCGGTCCGGCAGGCCCGCCGGGTCCGCCGGGCCCCATCGGTCGGCCCGGATCGGACGCGCAGGCCGAGAGGGCGACCAGGCCGAGGGCGACGAATGCCAGATGCTTCATGGGGACTTCCAGGGGAGGAGACGAAAGGGCGTCAGGCGCCGGGCGCGACCGGCTCGGACGATTCCGGCGGGGCTTCCCGGAAGCGCACGGCGGCGATCAGGCCCGTGTCGTCCAGACCGACCTGCCACTGGGTCACGGCGTTCTCGAAGGTCACCAGGAACTGGCCGGCGTCGTCCGCCGCTCCTTGGGCCTCGATGGTCTGGACCGCACCGTAGTCGCGGATACGCCGGGAATAGTCCGCCAGCTGGCCGTTCAGCCGCGTGGCGACGCCCGGCGTGAACAGGCGCTCGTCGATGTCGGCGGCGCGGAACTGCTCGATCACGGCCCGCAGGGTCTCCTCCGCCATCTGGGTGTTGGAGACCGCAGGCGCGGCGGCCGCCGCGGCCGGGGCCGTGGTGACGGGAGCGTCGAAGGTGTTGGGCAGGGTGGCGGCAGCCCCGCTGGACGGCGCGAAGGACCGGCTCTGGTTCAGCGCCTGCGTCGAGGGCGTCGCCTGGGCGAGGACCGGCCCGGCCAGGGCGGCGACGAGAAGGCCAGCGGCGAGGGTCTTGATCGAGGTCATGCGAACTCCGGGACTGTCAGCCCAGCATCCGGGGCCAAAGCGACACAATGAGGGCGGCCGCCGAAAGGCTTGTCGCGGCGACGACGCAGACCGCCAGCCAGACGGGCGTCTTCACCCGCTCCACGACAACGGTCTGGGACGCAGGCGGATCCTGCACCAGTCGCGACAGGGCCCGCGCCCCGCCCAGAATCTCGCGCAGGCCGTCGCGCACCTGGGCCTTGGGGCCCAGCTCCCGCGTGATCCACCGCTCCACGACCGGCTGGGCCGCCGCCCACAGGTCGTGATCCGGGTTCAGACGCCGCGCCACACCCTCGACCGAGACCATGGTCTTCTGCAGCAGGATCAGCTCGGGCCGCAGATGCATGTCGAACAGGGCGGTGATCTCGAACAACTGGCCCAGAAGCCGTCCCATCGACACCTGCGAGGCCGCCCGGCCGATCACGGGCTCGCCCACCGCACGCAGGGCCTGGGCGAAGGCCTCGACCGAATGGTGCGGCGGCACATAGCCGGCCTCGAAATGCACGCGGGCGATGCGCGGGTAGTCCCGCGTCAGGAAGCCCCACAGGATCTCCGCCAGATAGCGTCGCTCACCCGCGTTCAGCCGTCCGATGATGCCGAAATCGACAGCCATCAGTTCGGCCGGCGCCGAGGCGAACAGGTTGCCCTCGTGCAGATCGGCGTGGAAGGTCCCGTGGTCCAGCGCCTGCACGAGGAAGGCCCGCACGACGTTGTCGGCCAGGGCATTGATGTCCATGCCCGGCTGTTCGACGGCCAGCGGATCGGTCATGGGCAAACCTTCGGCCCACTCCAACGTCAGCACCCGCTTGCCGACCCCGTCCCAGACCACCTTGGGCGCGGTCATGTGCGCGCCGTCGGCCCTGGCCTTCTCCATGATGTCGTGCAGCTCGGACGCGGCGGCCGCTTCCAGCCGCATGTCCAACTCGAGGTACATCGACCGCGCCACCGTCTCGACGAAGGCTTCGGGCTCCAGCCGCCGGGCGGCGGGGACCAGCCGGTGCACCATCCCGGCTGCCAGTCGCATGGCGTCCAGCCCCTGAACCACGCGCCGTTCGACGCCGGGCCGCAGCACCTTGACCGCCACCTTGCGCCCGTCCGCCAGCCAGGCCGGATGCGCCTGGGCCAGGGACGCCGCCCCGATCGGATCGCCGAAATCGGTGAACAGGCTCTCGACCGGACGTCCTAGCGACCGCTCGATCTCGCGCCGCGCCTCCTCGGTCGGGAAGGCCGGCAGCTTGTCCTTCAGCCGGCCCAGGTCGCGCGCGAATTCGATGCCGAAGATGTCGGCGCGGGTGGCCATGACCTGACCCAGCTTGATCGCCACCGGCCCCAGGGTCTCGAACGCCCGGCCCAGCCTCTGGCCCGGCCGTCCGTCCCGACCCTCGCGCCCCGCGAACAGATGCACGAACCCCGCGATCGGCCGCGCCCAGCCGGGCAGCATCGGCGTGATCTCGCGCGGCATCAGGGCGTCGTGCTTGGCCAGGGCCCCGCCCCAGCGGATCAGCCGCCAGGTCGCGCCGACGGGATCGCGCACGGGCACGGTCGGCGGGGCTGCGGGCGCGACCCGGTATGCGGCGGGAAAGCTCAGACCGCCCACCCGAAGTGGATCGCGGCGACCCCGCCCGACAGGTTGGTCACGGCCACCCGGCTGAAGCCGGCCTCCTCGATCAACCCCTTGAAGGTCGACTGGTCGGGGAAGCGCCGGATGCTCTCGACCAGGTACTGGTAGCTGTCGCGATCCTTGGCGACCCATTCGCCGATGCGCGGAATGGCGTGGAAGGACCATGCGTCATAGGCCTTGCGCACCGCCTCGGCCGTGGGGCGCGAGAACTCCAGGCACAGGAACCGTCCGCCGGGCTTCAGCACCCGCCGCGCCTCCTTGAGCGCCACGGCGATGTCCGACACGTTCCGGATGCCGAAACTGATCGAATAGGCGTCGACCGAGGCGTCGGGGATCGGCAGGGCCATGGCGTCGCCGACGGTCCAGATCATCTCGGGCTCGCCGCCCTTCTCGACCCCGGCCAGGATCATCTCGGCATTGTAGTCCAGCACGATGACCGAGGCGTCGTCGCCGCCACGCCGTTCCTGGGCTCGCCGCGCCATCTTCGAATAGCGCCGCGCCATGTCGCCGGTGCCGCCCGCGACATCCAGGATGGTCTCGCCCGGCCGCGGGTTCAGCTTGGCCGCCGCCGCGTCCTTCCACAGCCGGTGGACGCCCCCGCTCATCAGGTCGTTCATCAGGTCGTAGCTGGAGGCCACGCTGTCGAACACGCCTCGCACCATCCGCACCTTCTCGCGCGCATCCACGTCGCGAAAGCCGAAGGAGGAGGTGTCGCCCGAGGAGTGCGGCCCGTGGGGCTGGGAACTGTGCTGGGAAGCGGTCATGGAAGGCGGTCTAGCGCGCCGCGATGGCCACGTCACCGGGCCTCGCCGTCGCGCCCGACGTTCATGCGTTCGGCGCGCGCGGCCTCGGCACGCCCAGATCCTTCATCACGTTCCGCATGGCGCCGTAACAGCCGCAGGCGGCCTCCTCCAGCGCCGGTCGGTTCAGCACCTCGACCCAGCCGCGACCGCGCCGGATCAGCTTATGCCCCTCCAGCTCGGCCCCGACCTCGGACACCGTCGCGCGACGCACGCCCAGCATGCCGGCGATGTCGGACTGGGTCAGATCGAACCGGTCCGAACTGGCCCGGTCGTGCAGGGTCAACAACCAGCGCGCCAGCCGCTCGTCCAGCCTGTGCTGCGCGTTGCAGGCGGCCGTCTGCTGCACCTGGGCGAACAGGCTCTCGGTGAATTTCGACAGGGCCGTCCTCATGCGCTCGCTCTTGCCCAGGGCGTCCGAGAAGACGTCGCCGGGACAGCAGGCGGCCGATCCCTCGATCTGGGCGATGGCGCGGCTGGAGGCGCGGGCGTTCATCGGTCCGCAGGTGACCCCGACCAGACCCTCCCGGCCGATGGCGGCCGTCTCGACCATCTTGTCCTCGGGCAGGACGGTCATCAGGGAGACGACGCCGCTCAACGGGAACCAGACTTCGTCCACCGCCTCTCCGGCGTCGTACAGCATCTGGCCCTGGGCGAAGACGCGTTCGGACAGGTGGGGCTCCAGCCGTTTACGGTCGGCGGCGTCCAGGGAGGCGATCCAGAGATTGTCCATGTCGAGGGTCCCGATCCATATGGCGACGCTTGCAAACGCCCCAGCTCATATGCGCGTTCCCGTACCCAGCGAGTGTCCGGTAGGTGACGTAGCGGCGCCTTGCGGGCGCGCGGGGAGACGGTTACGCCCGACGCCAGGAGATCCGCATGACCCGACCGACCCTCGCCCCCGCCGATGCGCTCAAGGACCTGAGCGGCTGGTCCGTCCACGACGGCGACCGGCCCGCCATCGAACGCGTGCTGAGGTTCGCCGACTTCAACACCGCCTTCGCCTTCATGACGCGGGTCGCCTTGAAGGCCGAGACCATGGATCATCATCCGGAATGGTCGAACGTCTACAATCGGGTCACGGTGCTTCTGACGACCCACGACGCGGGCGGCGTCACCGACCTCGACACAACGATGGCGCGCTTCATTGACGACGCCGCGAAATCCCTGGGAGGGGAATGAGAATGACGACGACGGGACGCGTCGCGGGCAAGACCGCGCTGATCACGGGCGGCGCCCAGGGACTGGGCGAGGCCATCGCCTGGATGCTGGCGCGCGAGGGCTCGAAGGTCGCGATCACCGACATCAACGGCAAGGGCGCCAAGGATCTGGCCGAACGGATCAACGCGGAAATCCCCGGCGCCGCCTTCGGCTATGCCCACGACGTCGCCCGTGAAGACCAGTGGATCGAGGTCGTCGCGCGGGCGACCGCCGACATGGGCGGCCTGTCGATCCTGGTGAACAATGCCGGCGTCGGCGACGTCCTCCTGTTCGCCGAGCAGGACACGGCCGAGAACTGGCAGCGCCAGTACGAGATCAACCTGCGCTCGGTCATGTTCGGCTGCAAACACGCCATGCCGCACCTGCGGGCCTCTGGCTCGGCGGCCATCGTCAACATCTCGTCGATCGCGGGTCTGGCCGGGGCCCCGGGCATGGGCGCCTACAACGCCACCAAGGCGGCCGTCTGGATGTACACCAAGACCGTCGCCCTCGAGGCCGCCAAGATGGACTGGAACGTGCGCGTCAACTCGGTCCACCCGGTCTTCATCAAGACCGCGATCCTGGATCCCTTCGTCGCCATGGCCGGCGGCGACGAGGCCAAGGCCCACGAACGCCTCGCGCGCGGCATCCCGCTCAAGCGGATCGGCGAACCTAACGACGTCGCCTACTGCGTCCTCTACCTGGCCTCCGACGAAGCCAAGTTCGTCACCGGCGCCGAGTTCAAGATCGACGGCGGCATGACGGCGCAATGAAGAGAGTCCCTCTCCCGGTGGGAGAGGGAAGTTTGGCCAAGCATCGTCCGAATCCTCCAACGATTCCAACGCCCCGAACGTTTAAGACCCCTCCGAACCGGCGCCCCCTCCAACATCCCTTATAATGGAGCCATCCCGTCGTCGGGGAAGGCGTCCTGGGCCCAGGACCCGGACGTGCGGCGGGACCGATCGTAGCGGGGTTGTTCGAGGGGCGTGAAACCTCGAAGTCCGGCGGGCCTGAGCCTGCCGCCCGTCGCGGGCCTATCGCCTAAGGGTCCAAAGGACTCGGGACTTGTGGCCGGTCTTCGCCAAGGCGGGGATGCAGGCCCCCCCGGGGTGTCCGTAAACCCGCTGGGCGACGCTCGCGGACCCGGTCGGGGACGGAGCCTCGGCGCGAGCCGAAAACACAATCAATCGGTCCCCGTAACGCGAAAGCAGGGGGCCACTCCGGTTCCGGGCGAACGCCCAGGCTCCGTCGACTTCCCCATACCCGTTCGCAGCGGAAGGACGATGACGCGTGTCCGTACTGTCCTTTCGGTCAGAGAATATCCACCGGCAGGATCTGGCTGGCCAGAAGCGTCTCCATACCCTTCCAGCGATCGGGGCCTTGCGCCTCGACCCAGGCCTGAACCGTGTCCCGGCCCAGGCCGTAGTTGATGATATAGCTGCGATAGGTCTCGATGAACCGCACGCGCTGCGCCGCCCGCTCCCGGGTCGTCAGCATGTATTTCGACAGCCGGGCGATCGTCTCCTCGCGGTCCACCCGGCCGGCCAGATAGTCGTCGGCGATCGTGTATTCGGCTCGTGTCAGTTCCCGCACCAGGGCGTTGAGCGCGTCCTTTTCGTGAACCGGGGCGCCGGCCAACCCCGCCAGCGGCAACAGAACCTCGCGCTCGAAAGCCTCGGCCTCATCGCCCGGGAAGGCCAGGTCGATGCCGTAGTTGGCGCTGCCTTCGGCCACGAAGGACATCGGCGAATACAGCGGATAGACGCTCATCTCGACCCAGCCGCGATCCACGACGAAGGTCTTCTCAAGCAGGGCGTTGTAGACGTGGTGGCCCGGATAGCCTTCGTGGCAGCCCAGATCGATGGCTCGGTCGGTGAAGATCGGCTGGTCGGTGTTGATCTCGATCTTCGAGGCCGCCCCGCCCTGGAAATAGTTGTAGCCCGACCACGGCTTGTCGGTGACGAAGGCCAGGGTGAAGGTCTCGTTCGCCGGCAGCGAAATGTGCCTCAGCGTCCGCGTCCGGCACTCGGCGATGGCCGCATCCATCACGGCCTGCAGCCGGTCGGTCGGAATGACGAACTGGTTCCGGAAGGTCGCGACCCTTTCGGCCAGGGGGCCGGTCCCCGGAACCAGGGCGTCGATCCGGGCCAGGATCGGATCATAGGCGCTCAGCGGCTTCAGCTCCGGCCTGACCCCGAACAGGGCATAGGCCTCGTCGGCGAAGCCCATCCGCTCGCCGCCGATCATCCGCAGACGGGCCGAGGCGGCCGAGACATGGGCCAGCAGATAGGCCTTCCGCTGCACCACGGCCGGCTCCGCGCCCCGCGTCGACAGGGCGTTCAGCCGCTGGGTCAGGGAGGCTGCGCCCTGGATCAGGGCCGGAACTTCGCGCGGGTTCGCCTTGGCGGCCTCGGCCCAAGCCGCAGGCCCGTAGTAGGCGTCCACATAGCCGGGCTCCCGCTCGCCGATCTCCAGGATCAGATGAACATAGTCCTCCGCGACGGCGTCCAGACTGTCGCCGGACGGATCCGCCGCCGGGGCTGTGGCGCAGGCGGCGACCAGCATCAGGGGCAGGGCGAGGGCGGCGAGAAACAGGCGGCGCATCGAGGCTCTCCGAAGGATCGGCGGCACGCTAGTCCGGTCGCGGTCTTTCGCCAACGCCTTCCCGGCTCAACTCCGGGATTGAGACCCGCCGCGACCTGCTGTAAGGCCCTTCGTCCGGTCGTCAGGCCGCGCGATGCACCCGTAGCTCAGCTGGATAGAGTGCTGCCCTCCGAAGGCAGAGGTCACAGGTTCGAATCCTGTCGGGTGCGCCATCTCGCTTTGAAGCCGAGAACTCCGCCACTGGCGGCGGAATCCTCACCCTCACCGAACGCCGGAGCCTGCATCAAGGCGGCGCGTGAGCCGGGTCGATCTCTCGGGAGTGATCGTCGGCGCCAGGTCGCCCGCTTCGACCATCTCCTGCCTGGCTTGATCAGGCGGTCAGCACCGCCTGAATTTCGCTCAGCAAAAGGGAGGAGGTGAAGGGTTTGCCGACATGGCGATCCGCGCCCGCCTGGCGACTTGCGGCGACATGTTCAGGTTCAGTGTTCGCCGTCAGCATGATGACCGGAGTCGGGGCCCGGCCGGCCGCGCGCTCGGCCTCGCGGATGCGCGACACTGCGGTGATGCCGTCCATGCGGGGCATCTGGATATCCATCAGGATGACGTCGAAAGGCTCGCGGCATGCCGCATCCAGTGCTTCGATGCCGTCTTCGGCCAAGGTGACGTCTGCAACACTATGCAGCATCAATTCCACGATCCGGCGATTGGTCGGATGGTCGTCGGCCACAAGTATGCGCGGACGCGCGTTCGCATCTGTCGGAGTGTCGAGCGGCGCAGGCGTCAGCGGGATTTCCAGCCAGAAAACAGAGCCTCCGCCTGCGCGCGGGGCGGCGTCGATGCTTCCGCCGAGCACCAGGGCGCTCTGTCTGGCGAGCGCCAGACCGAGGCCCAAGCCGCCGAAACGGCGGGTCAGGCCGTCGTCCTGCTGACGGAATGCGATAAAGAGGGCGGCTTTCGCGGCCGGATCGAAGCCGATCCCTGTATCGGAACAGGTGAACCGGATCCTGCCGTCGGCGCAGGGTTCGACATCAAGTCGCACCTCTCCCCGTTCGGTAAATTTCACGGCATTGTCGAGCACCGGCGACAGCGCCCGCTCAAGCCCGGCGGGATCGCCAACGAAAACTTCGGGCAACGATGCCGCAAATTCTACAGAGAGGTGCAATCCCTTCGCCTCGGCGACCGGGCGATGCGGCTCGACCAGTCGGACGACGGTCTCCTTGAGATCAAAGGCCTCGACCTGCGGCGCGCTCTGGACTGCGTCGAGCTGCGAGACGGCCAGCAACTGTTGAAAACGTTGCTGGAGATCTGTCGCGGACGCGCGGATCATCCCGACGATCTCGTCCACCCCGCTCGGTCCCGGTCGGCGGTACAGGAGATCGACGCCGGCCATTACGCCGTTCAGTGGCGTGCGGATCTCATGGCTCACGTTGCTCACGAAGTCGCTTCGGGCCCGGCTGATCTGTTCGGCTTGATCCAGCGCTTGGCGAAGCGCGTCGGCATCGCGATGTTCCTGGGTGACGTCCTGCGTCAGACCGATCAGATGCCGCACGCCCTCATCGTCATGGGTCGCGACCCTGGTCGCCGACAGATAGCGAATTCCGTCGGGGGTGCGGTCCTCGTGCACTGTCGACTGCAATCCCATTCCGGGCGTGGGATCCGCCGCCCACTCAGCGAAGGCGACGGGCAGCACATCGGCAGCCCTCTGACCGGTCAGCCCATCAGCCTTGCCGAACAGGGTTTCGGCCGCTCGATTGGCAAGTATGTAGCGGCCGCTGCGCGCGTCCTTGACCGTCAGGGCCAGCGGCAAGACGTCGATGACCGTATTCAGGAAGGCGGCCGACTCTGTTTCTTCAGTCACGTCTTCGGCCTTGACCAGCAGCCTTATAACTTCCCCATCCTGGTCGCGAACCGAGCTTACAATAGTGTTCAGATAGACGCCGACGCCACGGCGGTCCGGGACCCGGCTGCGAAACGCGAAGTGCCGACCTGCCTGGGCTTCCCGCAGTCCGCGATCGATCGAGAAACGGCAGTCCGCAGGCCAGGCGTCGCGCCAGTCCATGGCGTGGGCGACGGGGGCGACGGGCTGAAAGCGGCCAGCGGCGACGTTGACGTGCACGATGCGCCCATAAGGATTCAAGAGCCAGATATAGGCTGGTGATGCGTCCGCGATCTGGGCGTGGAATGGATCGCCCTCATAGAATCGCTCTCCGCGCAAGCCGACTTCGGTCAATGCGGTCTCCCAACCAGCGGTTCTGCTGATGAGTGTAAGCGTAGCGAGAGGACATGAAGTCGAGGTGAATCGCTACGACCCCAGGCTCTTTCGTCGGATAGGTATTTTCCCCTAAGCGGCCGTTCGTGCGAGCTTAACCGTAGTCGTCAACCCTAAGTAGGTTGGCGCAGCGGGGGCTGGGCCGGGAGGGTGTGGCATGGCGAAACGAGTGCTGATCGACGCTGCGTGCGTGGTCAAGAATGTCGGCGTCTTGCGTCAGACGATCCTCGACGCCTTCGAGGAAGACGACACGATCAGCCTTGATCTGGTCGACGAACAATCGGTCGACCTTTGCGGCCTGCAGTTGATTGAATCGGCGCGTCGTCAGGCCGCCAGCTCCGGCAAGACTCTGGTGCTGGAGCGGCCCGGCACCGAGTTCCGCCCCGTGCTGGACGCGGCTGGCTTTTTGACCGCCGCCTCACCCGCCGACCTCGATTTCTGGCTTCACGAAGGAACGGCCCAATGACGGCTTCTATTCTCACCGTCGATGACTCGGCCAGCATCCGCGTCGCGCTGAAGATCGCGCTGACCAATGCGGGCTACTCGGTTGCCGAGGCTGGAAATGGCCTCGAAGGCATCGAGAAGGCCAAGGCCAGCGCCTTCGATCTGATCATCACCGACCTGAACATGCCCGTCATGGACGGCCTGACCATGATCGAGGAGATGCGCCGGATGCCCGACCAGATGGGCGTGCCGATCGTCTTCCTGACCACGGAATCCGACGAGGGCATGAAGGCGCGCGCCAAGGCTGCGGGCGCCACGGGCTGGCTCACGAAACCTTTCGATCCCGATCAGCTGGTTCGGATCGCCAAAAAGGTGCTGGGCCGATGAGTGATGAAGCCATCGCCGTATTCCAGGTCGAGGCCCGGGAGAACTTGGAGATCATCGAACAAGGTCTGCTCGACCTCCTGGAGCGGCCCGAGGATCGCGATCTGGTCGATGCCGTGTTCAGGGGACTGCACACCTTGAAGGGGTCGGGCTCGATGTTCGGCTTCGACGCCTTGGCGGGCTTCACTCACCACTGCGAAACCGCTTTCGATCGCGTCCGCAA
Source organism: Brevundimonas sp. FV1ye28 (assembly GCF_058681135.1). Classification (NCBI taxonomy): domain Bacteria; kingdom Pseudomonadati; phylum Pseudomonadota; class Alphaproteobacteria; order Caulobacterales; family Caulobacteraceae; genus Brevundimonas; species Brevundimonas sp. FV1ye28. The sequence continues at coordinate 2,683,428 of NZ_CM178731.1, forward strand.
GGGCGAGGTGGCGGCGACAACTGATCTGGTCTCAGCCGTGCTGGCCGCGCGCGACCACATGCGCCGCTTGATGGAAGATCCGTCCGGCGATCACGGCGCCGCCGGCGACGTGTTGCTGGCCGACCTGGAACGGGCTGTGCGCGATGCGGATGGAACGGCTCCACCGGCCGTCGCGGCCCCGGCCATGACGACCTGGCGGATCCGCTTCGACCTGCCGTCCAATGCTTTCAAGAACGGCACCAATCCGTTGGCATTGCTGGCCGAAATCCGGGACCTGGGTGAAGCGAGGGTCATTTGCGATACCTCTCGCGTGCCGCCTCTCAGCCAGATCGAACCGCCCGATCTCTATCTGACCTGGGATGTGACGCTGACCACCGATCGGGGGCGCGGGGCCATCGAAGACGTCTTCATCTTCGTGATGGACGACATGAACCTGCAACTGGAGGCGATGGACGTCGACGCGCCTGCCGTAGCGGCCGCCGAGATGGTGGTTGCGGCGCAGATCGAGGCTGACCCTGCTCCGGCTCATGCAGTCTCGCCGTCCGCACCCGTCATCAATGCCGGTGATCCCGCCGATCCCGCCTCCGTGAAAGCGGCCAAGACGTCTGAAAGCGTTCGCGTCCCCGCCGAACGGCTGGACGAGCTGATGGATCGCGTCGGCGAACTGGTCATCGCCCAGTCGCGTTTGAGCCAGATCGCCCATTCCGGAACCGACACCGCCCTTCGCGCCGTTTCCGAGGAGATCGAGCGTCTATCGGGCGAGCTGCGCGACACCATGATGGTGCTTCGCATGGTTCCGGTCGCGACCCTGTTCGGCCGCTTCCGCCGCCTGGTCCATGACTTGGCGCGTGATACCGGCAAGGCCATCGAACTGTCGACCGATGGCGAGACGACCGAGATCGACAAGACCGTCATAGAGCGTCTGGCGGACCCTCTCGTGCATCTGATCCGCAACGCCGCGGATCACGGGCTTGAGACCGCGGAGGATCGCGCCGCCGCAGGCAAGCCTTTGGTAGGCCGCATTCGCCTGTCGGCCCATCAATCAGGCGGCGAGGTTGTCATCACCATTCGCGACGATGGCCGCGGCATCGATCGTGAGCGCGTCCGGGCCAAGGCTGAAGCCCAAGGCCTGATCGAACCCGGCGCCGTCCTCAGCGACCATGACCTGCTGCAGATGATCTTCGCCCCCGGTTTCTCCACGGCAGCGGCGGTGACCAACCTCTCGGGGCGCGGTGTCGGCATGGACGTGGTCAAACGCACCATCGAGAGCCTGCGCGGATCGATAGACATCACCAGCCGTCCTGGTGAAGGCTCGGAGGTCTCGCTGCGCATCCCTCTGACCCTGGCCATCATCGATGGTCTCCTGGTTCGGGTGGGGCATGGGCGTTACGTCATCCCGCTTGGCGCCGTCGAGGAATGCCTGGAGCTGTCGCTGGACGAGGATCTGCGGTCGCGCGGACGCAGCTTCATCTCGCTGCGCAATAGTCTGGTGCCCTTCCTGCGCCTGCGCGAGATGTTCGACACCGGCACCCAGCCCGAACTGCACCAGAAGGTGGTCGTCGTCTCGACCGGCGCCGAACGCATCGGCCTGGTCGTCGACCAGATCATCGGCGACCACCAGACCGTCATCAAGTCGATGTCCAAATTGCACGCAAGCCTGCCGACTTTCTCCGGCGCCACCATTCTGGGTGACGGCAGCGTCGCCCTGATCCTGGACGTCGGCAACCTTGTCGCTCTGGGCCAGCACCAGGAGGCGCAGATGCGAACCGCCGTATGACCGCCTCGACCGAGAACGTCCTCGCCCAGGGTGCGACCTGGACCGGCGACGACGAGATCGAGGTCCTGACCTTTGAACTCAACGGCGAACTTTTCGCCCTCGGGGCCGTACTGGTCCAAGAGATTACCGACCTGGTGGCCGAGACCGCCGTGCCCGGCGCAGGCGCCTTCGCCGGCAGCGTCATCAACTTCCGCGGCAAGGTCATTCCGCTGGCTGATCTTCGCGTGGCCTTCGGCCTGGAGGCGCGCGCGACCACGATCGACAGCCGCATCGTGGTGATCGAGATCGCGCTCGGCGGTGAGCAAACCCTGGTGGGTCTGCGCACCGACAAGGTTCACGAGGTCACGACCCTGGCTCGCGCTGACAGCGAGGCTCCGCCGAGCGTCGGCATGCGCTGGCGTCCGGAGTTCATCCAATGCCTGGTGAAACGGGAAGGCGAGTTCATCGTCGTCCCCGACCTTCACACCATCGTCAACCAGCAACAGGACGCCCGCCAGCCGGTCGCGTCCAACACCCGTCATTGACCGGCTTATCGGGGGATCAGCCCATGCGTTTCACAATCAAAGCTAAACTGGCCGCGGGCTTCGGGATGATGATCATCCTGCTCATCGGCGTCGCGGGCCTGGGCATCTACAGCCTGGGCAACCTCAACCAGGCGATCACCGACGTGATCGCCGGACCGGCCAAGCGGCTTGAAAACTCACAGCAGGCGAACATTCGAATGCTGGAGGCGATCCGGGCCGAGAAGAACCTCATACTGTCGACGACTTCAGAAGAACTGGACCGCCACGTCGCGACCGGCGAGGAAGCTCGCCAGGCGCTGGCCGAATTGCTGGCCCAGGGCGAACAGCGCGCCTCGGCCGAGGGTAAGGCCGACTGGGCGCGATTGACCGCTCTGCTGGCTCAGCAGACCGTTTTAGAAGAGCGGATGGCCGTCATGGTCCGCGCGGGACAGACGGCCGAGGCCGCTAACCTTTCATCGACCCAGGGTCGTGAAGTGGCCGTCTCTATGACCGAGCTGTTCGACAAGATCGTCGGGCGCAACCAGCAGGCAATGGTCAAGGCGGATCAGGATACCAACGCTCAGTACGCCGATACGCGGAATCTGGTGATCGGTATCACCCTGGGCGCGCTCGCCATCGCCATCGCGTCCGCCCTCTGGATCGCTATGGGCATCAGCGCCGGCCTTAGCCGCCTGATGACGGTCGCCAATGCCGTCGCCATTGGCGACCTCGACCAACGCGTCGAGATCAAGTCGAACGACGAAATCAAGGACCTGGTCACGGTGTTCAACAGCATGACCGACAACCTCAAGGCCACGGCCGCTCTGGCGGACGAAGTGGCCAACGGCGACCTGACCGTCCAGCCCCGGCCGCTGTCGGACAAGGACACCCTGGGTCTGGCCTTGCAGTCCATGGTGGAGCGCCTGCGCGGCGTCGTCGCCGACGCCCTGTCCGCCGCCGACAACGTCTCGGCCGGGAGCCAGGAACTGTCGGCCACGTCGGAACAGATGAGCCAGGGCGCGACCGAACAGGCCGCCGCCGCCGAACAGGCCTCGGCCTCGATGGAAGAGATGGCCGCCAACATCAAGCAGAACGCCGACAACGCCGCCCAGACCGAGAAGATCTCGCGTCAGTCGTCCAAGGACGCCGAGGCCAGCGGTGAGGCTGTCAGCCGCGCCGTCGATGCCATGCGCACCATCGCCGACAAGATCGGCATCGTGCAGGAGATCGCTCGCCAGACCGACCTGCTGGCCCTGAACGCCGCAGTCGAGGCCGCCCGTGCCGGCGAACACGGCAAGGGCTTCGCCGTCGTCGCCTCGGAAGTCCGCAAGCTGGCCGAACGCAGCCAGACGGCCGCCGCCGAAATCGGCGCCGTCTCGGGCGATACCGTCAAGGCGGCTCAGGAAGCCGGCGATATGCTGCAACGCCTGGTGCCGGACATCCGCAAGACCGCCGAGCTGATTTCGGAAATCAGCGCCGCCTGCCGCGAACAGGACGTCGGTGCTAGCCAGATCAACGAGGCCATCCAGCAACTGGACAAGGTCACCCAACAGAACGCCGGCGCGTCCGAGCAGATGTCGGCCACCTCCGAGGAACTGGCCGCCCAGGCCGAGGAACTGCAGACCTCGATCGCCTTCTTCCGGACGGACACGGCCGGTGGTCGTACCTCGGCCCGTGCTCCGGCGCGCGTCTCGACCTTCAAGCCCGCCAAGCCGACCGCGCGCCCGGTCGCCAAGGCGGCACCGGCCAAGCCCGCCGTCCACGCCCAGCAGGCCCGCGCCAAGGGCTTTGCCCTGGACATGGCGACCGGCGGCGCGGACGCCGAGGACATGGACTTCCGGGAGAGCGCTTGATGCCCGGCATAGCTGAGGGCCAGTACGTCACCTTCGGCCTCGGCGATGAAGTCTTCGCCGCCCCAGTCGGTCTGGTCAGGGAAATCCTGACTTACCAGACGCCCTCGCGCATCCCCAACGGCCCCGCCTATCTACTGGGGCTGACGGATGTGCGGGGCCGGGGCGTGCCGACGGCGGATCTTCGGATCCGCCTCGGTATGGCTCCGGTCGAGCCGACGCTGAACACCCGTATCCTGGTGCTGGACATCCCGCTCGAGGACCGCGTGCTCAGCCTGGGCCTGGTCGCCGACCGGGTGTTCGAAGTCGCGGTCTTCGCCGCCGACCAGATCGAACCTTCGCCCGATATCGGGGTGAGCTGGCGTTCGGACTACATCTCCGGCGTCGTGCGTCGGTCGGACGGCTTCGTCGTCCTGATCGACCTGGCTCGCCTGCTCTCCACAACGGACACCGCCTCGCTGGCAGACCTGTCGGACGTCGACCGCGCGGCCTGAAGGTCGTCCGCTTCTCCAGAAAGGAGATCGCCTTGTCACAAGCGGCGCTGGCTCAGTCTGCCCCGACCGTCGACCAGATCAACGCCCGTAATTTCGAGCGTCTGGCCCGCTATATCTACGACTACAGCGGCATCAAGATGCCCTCGTCCAAGCGGACGATGTTGGAAGGTCGGCTGCGTCGCCGCCTGCGCCAGACGGGTCATGCCACCTTCGATGCCTACTGCGATTACCTGTTCAAGGACGATGGGCTCGAAACCGAGTCCGTCTTCCTCATCGACGCCGTCACGACGAACAAGACCGATTTCTATCGGGAGCCGCGCCACTTCGAATACATGACCAGCCACGTGCTGCCCGAGCTCAAGTCCGCCGGCCTGCGTCGCGTGCGCGCCTGGAGCGCTGCCTGTTCGACCGGCGCCGAGCCCTACACCATGGCCATGGTTATGCAGGGGTTCGCCGATCGGCATGGCGGCCCAGACTATCAGATCCTCGGTACGGACCTGTCGACCGACGTGCTGGAGGCCGCGCTGCGCGGTGTCTACCCGGACGAGATGCTCAGCCCCGTTCCGGCAGAGGCTAGGCGCTGGGTCATGCCTTCGAGAGACACCGCTCGTCGCGAATCCCGCATCCATCCATCACTGCGCGCGAAACTGTCGCTCGCGCGGCTGAACCTAATGGACGAATCCTATTCCGCCGGCGATCCGTTCGACATGATCATGTGTCGCAATGTGATGATCTATTTCGACAAACAGACCCAGGCCAAGGTGCTCAAACGGTTGTGTGACCGCCTGAAGCGCGGCGGCTATCTCTTCATCGGCCATTCGGAAAGCATCACCGGCATCGAACTGCCTCTGGTCACCGTCGCCAACACCGTATTCCGAAAGACCTGATTGCATGCGCAAGGTTCGGGTGCTGATCGTCGACGATTCAGCCAGCGTTCGCCAGACCATGGTCGATATCCTGTCGGCCGATCCCGGGATCGAGGTGATCGGCGTCGCTCCCGACCCCTTCGTCGCCGCCCGCCGCATCGCGGAGGATCTGCCCGACGTCATCACCCTGGACGTCGAGATGCCGCGCATGGACGGGATCACATTCTTGCGCAAGATCATGACGCAGCGGCCGATTCCGGTGGTCATGTGTTCCTCCTTGACCGAGGCGGGGTCCGAGACCCTGATGCAGGCGCTGGAAGCCGGTGCTGTCGACATCATCCTGAAGCCGCGCATCGGAGCGGCGGACCATCTGGCCGAGAGTGCCGATCGTATCCGCGACGTGGTCAAGGCCGCCGCCAAGGCGCGGGTGGGCGCGCGCCACCTCGAGACGCGAACCTTGGAATCCAGCGCAAAGCTGACAGCCGACGCGATGCTGCCTCCGCCGACGGGCGCCGCGATGGCTCGCACAACCGAGATGGTTGCCTGCCTGGGCGCTTCGACCGGCGGGACTGAAGCCCTGCGCGAGGTCTTGCAGGCCCTGCCGGCCAACGCGCCGGGCATGGTGATCGTTCAGCATATGCCTGCGGGTTTCACCGCCGCCTTCGCCAAACGCCTGAACAGCCTGTGCGAGGTGGAGGTTAAGGAGGCGCAACACGGTGATCCGGTGCTGCGCGGCCACATCCTGATCGCTCCGGGCGACAAGCATATGATGCTTGAACGCCAGGGTGCCCGCTATCAAGTGGCGGTCAAGGATGGCCCGCCCGTCTCGCGCCACAGGCCCTCGGTCGATGTCCTTTTCAGATCAGCGGCCCGCGTCGCCGGTCGGAACGCCATGGGGGTCATCATGACCGGCATGGGCGATGACGGCGCGCGCGGCCTGCTGGAAATGAAGGAGGCCGGAGCCGTAACCCTGGCGCAGGATGAGGCGACCTCGATCGTCTTCGGTATGCCGCGCGAAGCGATAGCGCGCGGTGCGGCCCAGAAGGTCACGGCCCTGGAGCACATCGCTCGCGAAATCATGGCCGTCGATCGCTCGCGCTAGAGCAAAATCGGTGGAGTTGGACGCGCTCCAACTCGGTTCAGGCTGTATAAACTGCGCCGGCGGGTGATCCGGCTGATCGCAAACAGTCGTCTGGGTCAGAACAGAATGTCGTCGAACTCTTCGGCGTCGGCCACGATGCCCGGGGTCGCTTCGGCGGGTGCGGCATCGTCTCCGACGCAGCGGGTTATCGCATGCAGGGCGTGGATTTCGCGTTCGCGGCCCATTGTATAGCAGCGAGCGATCTCGCCCATGGCTGCATCGACGACTTCGGCGATGTCGCTCAAGTCATCGACGACCGGACCGGCGGCCTCCGCCAGGGCGATGGCGGCGGTGTGCAACACGTCGGCCAAATCCTCCTTCAATCCCAACTGACTCGAGGCGAGGGCGAGGGAATGGGCGGTCGCATGCCCCTGGCTGCCGAGACCGGCGAGGTCATGTTCAACGACATTGGCGGCACGGCGCAGGCTGTCCCGCACCTGTTCGAGCCGAGCGGCATCGACTCTGCCGTCGTTCGACAGAGCGGCGTTCATCCCACTCGCGAGATCCGCCAAGGCCTTCAGCGAGCCCAGTGTCTGGTCAGCGGACCCTTCGAGCAAACTGGCGTGGCTGCCCAGCTCCGAGGCGATGACACTGAGAGGTTTACCGATGTCGCCAAGACGGTTGCAACGGAGGCTGCTGTTGATGGCCAACTGCTGGATGTCGCGTTTGACCCGGTGGATGGTATCCACCCGCCGGGAAAGGGCATCAACGGCCGAGACCGTCTCGCTGCTGATGCGATCCGCATTGGCCATGGCGGCGCTCACGTCGCCGACGAGTATGCCCACCCTGCCGAGGCTACTCTCCAGGTCCCGCAATCCACCTTCATCACCGGCGTTCGACAGACTGTTCATGGACAGCATGTCGGTCGTGTCTCTGGCCATTCCCGAGAGGCTCTGGGTCACCTTCATCGCCTCGGTCTCAAAGGAGGAAGCGGTGTCGGCCATCTGATCGGCGACCATGTGCAGCAGTCGGCGTTCGGCTCGATCGCGAGCTTCGGACGACAGATCCGCATTGCGCACCTGGGCTTCTGTAACCTCGATGGCGAGTTGGACGTGTTCGATCCGTTGTCGGGTGATGTCGCCGATCTGCAGGGCGACCAGCGCCTTGCCGACCTTGGTCTGGATATTGCGAGCGATGGCGGCGACGGAGCCGGCGACCTCCGCGATGCGGCTGTGCTGAAGGCCGATCGCTTGGGCGTCGATGGCGAGCCTTTCCGGCACGGCAGGGATCAGGACCTGGTATTTGCCTCCAAGGCCCTGTTCGAAGGCCTCCGCTCCTTGAAGGCGCTTGATCAAATGGGTGAGCTGGTCGGCGAGTTCGTCCAACTGGGTGACGCCGAGATCGAGCTGATCGCACATGCTTTCGGCGAAGCCGGCGAACTCGGCAGAGGCCCGGATCGTGGAGCCTGCGGTGATCTTCACGTTCAGAGCGAAAGCCCGGAGATAGCGCAGGGTCGTGCGCATCTCGTCGATATGGATTTCCAGCGCAGCGCCGGCGCTTTTCAACCGGTTCAGAAAGGACAGCCTGCCCCGCTGGGCCTCCGGCAGGGCATTCAGTTCTGCGGCGGTCGATAGAAGTTCATCGGTGGTTTGAGCGACGGATTGGGCGTTCAGCGCCACGCCGAGCCGATCGAGCGAATCGATCAGCGATCCAACCATGTCGAGCGAGCCGGCGATGCGTTCCCCGGCATCGGAAAAGCGGGTCTCTATCAGCGCGCGGGCGTCTTCTAGTTGACCACGAATGTTCGGCGTGTCGAACGCCATCGGCGGCGGCGCTTCGAATTCTTGCGGATATGTCTGCACAAACCATCTCATTCTGAGGGTCAACGCAGACACCATAACGGCGAGAAGACAATCTGCGGTAAACGCCGGAGACTGCGTTGGGGCGGACGTCTCTGGCGATCCTAGTTCCCCGCACTAAGCGTAGGCGGCGCTTGGCTGGAACCGGTCGAAGAGATCGTGGCTGGGCGGCTTCCGTGGCCCCCATACGCTAGGATTCTCTCGCCGCCGACGCCCAGCGTCAATCCAGCGAACGCCCTTTTCTCTACTGCCAGTGCGAAGCCAACGAATCGGTCTCGGTCTCATCATCGGCGGAGCGCCCTCTCACGGAAAATCAGTCCAGGCCGTCCTCGGTGACGACGAAGGCGCGGCCTTCGGCCTTGGCCGCGGCGGCCAGTTCGTTCTGGACCAGATGCCACCGGCGCAGGCGTTCGAAGTCGATCGTGTGCTGAGGCGCGGCGTCCAGCCAGTCGGTGAAGGCGCGCTTGGCCTTCTTGTATTGCGGGGCCGTGGGGTCCGGCACGGGCGGAACCTGCGGCAGCCGGCTGGCGACCTCGGGCGGGATCGGGAAGTCGCCGGAACTCGTCGTGAGGATCATGGGCTGGCGCTCGCTGGGGAGGAGGGTCATTTCCATTTAGACCGCCCTCTGCCTCCGGCGCCACCTTTCGTCACGAACGACGTTCCGGGAGAAGCGTCGCCCTGATATGGCCAAGCTCATCGGGCTGATGGGGCGCGAGAGGGAGACGAGACCATGACCAGGACCCAGACCTTGGCGGCCTGCGCCGCCGCCGTGACCTTCGCCTTGGCCGCCGGCGCGGCCCAGGCCCAGGTCCCGACCGCTCAAGCCGGATCTGCGGACCAGGCCGACCAGCTGCTCGGGCAGGCCCGGACCACCGCCACGCCCGTCAACGACGGCGAGGCCTACCACCGGGCCGAAGACGCCGAACAGTCCCCGGAGGAGCTGCGCGTCACCCGGGCGCTGAACGACGAGATCGCCTCGCGCAACCAACTGGCCGAAAACCAGGAACGGTCCGACCGGGAGAAGCACGAGGCCACGGTCGCCGCCGCGACCCAGGCCCAACTGGCCTACGAGGAGGATGTCCGCCGCTCCCAGGCCGCGCAGAGCGAATGGGAGGCCGAACAGGCGCGCTGGCAGGCCGAACGCACCCGCTGGGAAGCCGATGTCCGCGCCTGCGAGGCCGGCGACCGCACCCGCTGTTCGACACGCGTCCGCTAGGGTTCGATCGCGACCTCGCGACGCGAGGCGTTGCTGCGAAGCCCGGCGTCGAGAACTTGCATGACCGCCAAGGCCTGTCGCGCGGTGACCGGCGGCGGTCCATCGCCTCGCAAGGCCGAAGCGACGCCGGCATAGAATCGGCGGTAATCCCCGGCCGGGCCGGGAGCGGAAGAGCCTTCGCCGGTCTCGCCGTCGACGAAGGTTCCGGGGTTCGGGTCGACGCCCCAGCCGGGCGCACCCACGGCCATGCCGGCCTTGGACTGCTCCTCCTGGACGTCGAGGTCGGACTTGAGCCAGCTGCCCTTCGTGCCGTGGACGGCGAAGCGGATGTCGGGCGCGGCGCAAACCATCGAGGCGTTCAGCACCACCCGCTTGTCGGGATAGCGCAGGACGGCGTGGGCCCAGTCGGGTGTCTGGCCGCCGGCCCGCTGGACGGCGAGGTCGCAGGCAATGGCTTCGGGCATTCCGAAAAGGGTCAAAATCTGATCGACCAGATGTGGCCCCAGGTCCATCCAGACGCCGTCGCCATCGTTCTCTCGCCAGCGGTCGCGGACCAGGGGGCGGTGACGGTCGAGGCGGCTCTCGACCGTCACGACTTGCCCCAACCGGCCCGAGGCGAGCTCGGCCTGAAGCGCGAGGAAGTCGGCGTCCCAGCGGCGGTTCTGGAAGACCGACAGCAGCAGGCCCGTGGCTTCCGAGAGGTCGACCAAGCGCCGGGCATCGGCGAGGGTGAGCGCGAAGGGCTTGTCGACGACCACGGCCTTGCCGGCGTTCAGCGATGCCTCTGCCTGTTCGGCATGTAAGGCGTCGGGGGTGGCCAGGACGACGAGGTCGATCGCCGGATCGGAGAGGACGGCGGCAAGATCGGGGGCGACGCGCGCTTCGGGCCAGTCGGCGTGAAGGGCGTCGGGTCGGCTTGTGACCACCGAATGTAACCTCAGGTCCGCACACGCCGTAACCAGCGGGGCGTGGAAGGTCTTGCCGGCGTTGCCGTAGCCTACGAGGGCGACGTTCAGGGGCGCGTCAGATCGAGTGGACATGGCGTAGGTCTAGCATGTCGGTTGCGGCGATGGAGGCTGCGTGGGAAGGTCGGAATCGACGCGGGGGGCGAGCGAATGACGGATGAGGCAGTCGAGGTCCCCGTCGCCGAGGTCGCAGAGCCCCGTCGCGATCGTCACGCGGATCGTCCCCTGGTCGGCGGGCGGATCGACACATGGCGGCATCCGCTGACGGTGCGGCTGACCCACTGGCTCAACGTCTTGGCGATGACGATCCTGGTCATGAGCGGGATCAATATCCTGATGGCGCACCCGCACCTGTACTGGGGCATCCGCTCGACCTTCGCCGATCCATGGATGAGCTTTCCCATGGCGCCCGACTGGCTGATGGTTCCGATGCGGCGTGACCTGGGCGCGGCGCGGGGCTGGCACTTCCTGTTCGCCTGGATCTTCGTCATCAACGGGCTGATCTACCTGGCCTTCATCACGATCAGTGGGCGGCTGCGGCGGATGATGGAGCCGACCAGGGCGGATCTCGCCGACATCCCGCACAGTATCGTCGAGCACGCCCAGCTGAAGTTCCCCAAGGGTGAGGAGGCCCGACGCTATAATGTGCTGCAGAAGCTGACCTACCTCCTCGTGCTGCTGGTCCTGCTGCCGATGATGCTGGCGACGGGGCTGGCGATGTCGCCGACGATGAACGCGGTCCTGCCCGAGCTGCTATGGCTGCTGGGCGGGAGGCAGTCGGCGAGGACGCTGCATTTCCTTGCGGCGACCGGGCTGGTGGGCTTCGTCGTCGTCCACGTGGTCCTGGTCTTCGTGGCCGGCTTCACCAACAACATGCGCTCTATGATCACCGGCTGGTTCGTGATCGAGCCCGAGAAGGAAGACGCGCAATGATCCCTCATCGACGCGGGCTGATCCTGGGCGCGGGGGCGACCCTGGGGCTGGGCGGCTGCGACCGCGTGGCGCGCACATCCGGCTTCCAGTGCTCGGTCAAGAAGGCCGAGCAGCTCAGCCAGCGGGCGCAGCGGGCGCTGGCGCGGGACCGCCTGGCGCCCGAGTATTCCGAGAAGGACATATCTCCCGACTTCAGGGCCAACGGCTCGGTCGATCCGCAGGCTGCGGAGTATCTGGCCCTGAAGGCGAACGGGTTCCGGGACTACCGGCTGATCATCGACGGCCTGGTGGAGAACCCGTTGTCGCTGTCCATGGCCGAGATCCGGGCTCGGCCCTCGCGCACCCAGATCACCAAGCACGACTGCGTCGAGGGCTGGTCGGCGATCGCCAAATGGAAGGGGGCGCGGTTCTCGCGCATCCTCGACGAGGCGAGGGTCAAGCCGGAGGCCCGGTTCGTGGTCTTCTACTGCTTCGACGCCCTGGATCAGACCGAGGACGGCGACCGCTACTATGAGAGCATCGACATCCCCGAGGCCCGGCACGAACAGACCATCCTGGCCTATGAGATGAACGACCAGACCCTGCCCATCGCCAACGGAGCCCCGCTGAGGCTGCGGCTGGAACGCCAGCTGGGATACAAGATGGCGAAATATATCAAGCGGATAGAGCTCGTCGAAAGCTTCGGCCACATCGCCGGCGGCAAGGGCGGCTATTGGGAAGACCGCGGCTATTCCTGGTACGCCGGGATCTGATTTTCAAAGACCGAAGACCCCCTCCGTCACGGCCCTGAAGAGGGGCCGCGCCATCTCCCCATTCGCCAAGCGTCGAACGGGGAGGAGACGTTGGATCAGCCCGCGACCATGCTCATGTCGCGGCGAGCCATCATCTTGTCGAACTCGCCCCAGACGCCGTCGGCGCCGTGCCAGGCGCCGGTGGTGGCGGCCTTGGAATACTCCGTGGCGCGGGCCTCGAAGAAGTTGGCGTGCTCCACGCCCGACAGCAGGGACTGCAGCCAGGGCAGGGGGTTTTCCTTGATGCCGTAGAGTTCCGGCAGCTTGAGCTGACGCAGGCGCCAGTCGGCGATGAAGCGGATGTACTGTTTGATGTCCTCGGGCGTCATGCCCTGGACGTCGCCGGCCTCGAAGGCCAGGTCGATGAACTTGTCTTCAAGGCCGACCACGGTGCGGCAGCATTCGACGATGTCGTCGGCGACGGAGGGGGTGACGCAGCCCGTCTCCTTGTTGAAGGCGTGGTAGAGCTTGATGATGCCGTCGCAGTGCAGGCTCTCGTCGCGCACCGACCACGACACGATCTGGCCCATGCCCTTCATCTTGTTCTGGCGCGGGAAGTTCATCAGCATCGCGAACGAGGCGAACAGCTGCAGCCCCTCGGTGAAGCCGCCGAACATGGCCAGGGTCCGGGCGATGTCGGCGTCACTATCGACCCCGAACTGGCCCATGTAGTCGTGCTTGTCCCGCATGGCCTCGTATTCCATGAAGGCGCCGAACTCGCTCTCGGGCATGCCGATGGTCTCGAGCAGCAGGGCGTAGGCCGCGATGTGGATCGTCTCCATGTTGGCGAAGGACGACAGCATCATCTTGACCTCGGTCGGTTTGAACACCCGACCGTATTTTTCCATGTAGTTGTCGGCGACCTCGATGTCGGACTGGGTGAAGAAGCGGAAGATCTGCGTCAGCAGGTTGCGCTCCTTGTCGTTCAGGTTCGCCGCCCAGTCCTTGCAGTCCTCGCCCAGCGGCACCTCTTCGGGCATCCAGTGGACCTGCTGCTGCTTCTTCCACATGTCGAAGGCCCACGGATAGCGGAACGGCTTGTAGGCGGCCGAGGGGGTCAGCAGGCCGGCCTTGGCGGGGGTGATGATCGTGTGGGCGTTCATGGGAGGAGACCGGACTGCTGGCGGTGAAAAAGACTGGGGCCAGTGAACCCCAGAATCGCCCCGAAAGCTACCTGTTGATGGTTAACGATCCCCAGCATCAACATCTTGTGTCGAACGGGGGATGGTTTTGTCACCCTGACGCAAAACACCCTGACATTTCGGACATTGCGGACATTGGCTCCGGTCAGGACGTCGCTGTCTGCGCGGCCTCTGCGGCCTGCGCGGTCTGCACGGTCTCGAGTTCAGCCTCGGCGTCTTCGGCGAGCGTCTCATCGCGTCCGGCGGCCACCGCCTCATTGAGTCGGTGCAGATAGGCGGCGCGGACATAGTCGACGTCGCGGAAGGCTGCGGCGTCGCCGTCCAGGCCGTCGCCGCAACGATCCACGAGCTGGCACAGTCGCATCCAGGCGACGGCCTGCTGCGGCCGATCAATGGCGGCGTTCTCGGCCGCCTGACGGAAGGCGAAGCGGCGCAGGGTCCGGGGCTTGGGGTTGAACAGCAGACCGAAGCGGGACGTCGATTCAGCCGCGTCCACCTCTTCCAGCGCCGGGTCGATCTCCATTTCCTCATCCTTGGTGCGCGGCCCGGCCATCCAGGGCGGAGGAGGGCCGAGGCGCGACGGCAGGAAATCGGGGCGCTCCCAGCCCTCGATGGCCGCGCGGCGGCGGATCGTGCGCTCGGTCACGCCATAGCGTTCGGCGATGACGGCGCAGCTGGTGCCGGCGATGAAGTCTTCCCGGGCGCAGGCCCAGGCCTTGGGGGTGAGGCGGGGTTTGGGATCGGTATGGGTCATGCCCCCAGTGTCGCCCGGTTTCGGGGTTGGGCAGGGACAAGGGCTTTCGTCAGGCCGGGCCGTTGAATTCAAAGGCGTCCTGGGGCGATCCTTTGCCAACCTAAGAGCGATGTTTGACGTCGGCGAGGACCGAAGGCCGACGATGTGCGGCATCGCGCCGTATCAAGATCGTCTCCGGCAGCCGGATATGGCCTCCGGCGCAGGCCCCGGCTAACGACGTCGAGGCGTTGGCCGAGGCCGAGCCAGCGGCTGGTCGAAGGAGTCCGAACATGAAGCGCACCATCGTCCGCGCGACGAACACGATCCGCGAGGTTCTCGCTGTCTACGCCGTGGTCCTGATCCTCGGCGCCGTCGGCTTCGCGCTGTTTGAACAGAAAAGCTTCTGGGACGCCCTGTGGTGGGCAGGTGTCACCGCGACCTCGACCGGCTACGGCGACTTCTTCCCGGTGACCGTGGGCGGGCGGGTCATCGGCTGGGTGCTGATGCACCTGTCCATCCTCGTCATCCTGCCGCTCCTGATCGGGCACGTCATCAACACCCTGATAGAGAACCAGGACCGGTTCAGTCACGACGAGCAGGTCGTCATCATGGACACGCTGGCGGAGCTGAAGGCGGCGGCGGTGAAGCCCTGGGTCATTACCGACGGCGAGCGATATGTGGGCTTCGAGGATCTCGGGGCCGTGCTTCTCGCAGACCCCCGGAACGCCGCCCGGTTCTACGACCAAGCCTCGGCACGGTCGGTGATGGCGGCGCACGATTACACCGAGACGCGGTGGGCGACCGTTCAGGTGACGCCATGACGCCGCAACGAACGATGCGAAGCCGAGGTGCCCCAAAGCCGACATTCGACGTCCGGCCAGCCATAGGACCTGGTGACGGTCTGAGATGGGGGGAAGCGGATATCAGACTTGGAACATCAAGGTATGGCGAGAAATCCGGTCGTCTACGGGAGACTACGTAGCGGGTCGGTAAATTGGCGTTATCCACATCCTCAGTAGGGCTTTAAGCGAAGGACGAGCGATGGCCGCCCTGAACCGAGGAGGGTATCAAGCCGTGTCCAATCAAGCCGTCGAGAGCCGGATCAAGTTCATGAAATTGGATGAGGCCGCGCGCTCGCGGATCAAATCCATCAAGCCCCTTATCATGGCGGAGATGCCGGCGGCTCTGGACGGGTTTTACGAACAAGTCCGCGCGACACCCGAGACCAAGGCCTTTTTCAAGAACGACGGCCATATCGACGCTGCGCACAAGAAGCAGATGGCGCACTGGGACATCATCTCGAGCGGGCTTTACGACGACCGCTATGCGGACGGCGTGAACAAGGTGGGCGAAGTCCATGCTCGCATCGGCCTGGAGCCTCGTTGGTACATCGGCGGCTATGCTTTGGTTCTGGACGCCATGGTGACCAAGGTCATCGAGGCGCGCTGGCCCAAGCATGCCTTGCATGCCCGTGGCGTGACAGCCGGGTCCACAGCGGGTGAACTGGGCGCCCTGGTCAAGGCGACCCTGCTGGACATGGACCTCGCGGTCTCCGTCTACCTCGACGCTCTGGAGACCAAGCGGAAGATCGCCGAGACAGAGCGGCAGGAGGCCGAGGACCAGCAGAACCGTGTCGTGGCTGCGCTCGCCGAAGGCCTGAAAAGCCTGGCGGCCGGAGACTTCACGACACGGCTGGATATCGAGGTCGAACCACGCTTTCAGGGGGTGAAGGACGATTTCAACAAGACCGTCGAAACCCTGGCGGCGACAGTCCGATCAATCTCAGGATCCGCCAGCGCCGTCCTGCATGGATCGCAGGATATCGCTTCAGCTTCGGAAGAACTTTCCAGACGCACCGAGCAACAGGCCGCCAGCCTGGAAGAGACCGCCGCCGCCCTTGACGAGATCACCGCCACGGTGAACCGCACCGCCTCGGGCGCCAAACAGGCGTCGGAGACGGTTCAGGCCGCCAAGGGCGACGCCGAGACCTCGGGCGTCGTGGTTCGTGACGCTGTCGGCGCCATGGGCGCGATCGAGAAGTCGGCCCAGGAGATCAGCCAGATCATCGGCGTCATCGATGAGATCGCCTTCCAGACCAACCTGCTGGCCCTGAACGCCGGCGTCGAGGCCGCGCGTGCCGGTGACGCAGGCCGCGGCTTCGCGGTCGTCGCCTCCGAAGTCCGGGCCCTTGCCCAGCGTTCGGCCGAGGCCGCCAAGGAGATCAAGACGCTGATCTCGGCCTCGACCACCCAGGTCAACGCCGGTGTCGCCCTGGTCGGTCAGACGGGCGAAGCGCTGCAACGCATCGTCGGCCGCGTCGCCGAGATCGACGGCCTGGTGTCCGAGATCGCCGCCTCCGCCCAGGAACAGGCGACCGGCCTCCAGCAGGTCAACACCGCCATCAATCAGATGGACCAGGTGACCCAGCAGAATGCCGCCATGGTCGAGGAATCCACCGCAGCCAGCCACTCGCTGAAGAACGAGGCAGGAGAACTGGACGGGCTGGTGTCCAGGTTCAAGGTAAGCGCGTCCTCCGCCGCCCCGCAGTCGAACCCGGTGCATGCTGCTCAAGCCCGCGTCGAAGCCTTCGCGCGCCCGCGCACACCGTCCCGCACTCTCGGTAACACGGCTCTGAAGACCACCGAGTGGGAGGAATTCTGAGCATGACCTCGGCTGAGATCCAGGCCGCCGACACCGGCGACAGGCTTGAGCTGATCTCGTTCGAGATCGGGGGTCAGGAGTACTGCATCGACGTTCGTTCGGTGCGCGAGATCCGGGGCTGGACGCCGACGACCCCGATGCCTCAGACGCCGGACTATATCCTCGGAGTGATCAACCTGCGCGGGGCGGTGATGCCGGTCCTCGATCTGCGCTGCCGCCTGGGTCTGGGCAAGACCGACCCCTCCAGCAGGCACGTCATCGTCGTCATCCAACACGGCAACCGTCTGGCCGGGGTTCTGGTCGACAAAGTGCAGGAGACCTTCGAACTCGCCGCGTCCCTGCTTCAGATGCCGCCCGATGTGGGGTCAGACGCCAACGATCAGTTCGTCGACGCCATCATCCCTCTGGAAGGCCGCATGCTTTCGCGGCTCATCGTCGGATCGCTCCTGCCGTTCGTATCAGTTGGGGAGGCCGCATAGGCCAGACCGCATTTGATCATGGGTGCGGCGACCTCAGTTCCCGGGGTGGTACCAGATCAATGCCCTGATACGCCGATCAGACCTTAGTAGGACATCTACGCCGCCCGGGCCTCGTCCGAGCGAAGCGTCAGCACCCGCACCCCGTCCCGGGTGACCGCGACCGTGTGTTCGAACTGGGCCGACAGCTTGCGGTCGGCGGTGACGACCGTCCAGCCGTCGTCCAGGGTGGCGACAGAGCGGACGCCCTGGTTCAGCATGGGTTCGATGGTGAAGACCATGCCTTCGCGCAGCGTCAGCCCCGTGCCCGCCTTGCCGAAATGTAGGACCTGGGGTTCCTCGTGCATCTCTCGCCCGATGCCGTGGCCGCAGTAGTCGCGCACGACCGAATAGCCGGCGCGCTTGGCGTGCTGTTCGATGGCGTGACCGATGTCGCCGAGTTTCGCGCCAGGGCGGACGGCGCGGATGCCCTTCCACAGGGCCTCGTAGGTGGTGCGGACCAGCTTCTTCGCGGCCGGACCGACCGAGCCGATCAGATAGGTCTTGGATGAGTCGGCGATGAAGCCGTGTTTCTCGAGCGTGATGTCGAGGTTGACGAGGTCGCCGTCCTTCAGGACCTCGTCGGCGGACGGGACGCCGTGGCAGACGACCTCGTTGATCGAGGCGTTGAGCACGAAGCCGTAGCCGTACTGGCCCTTGGAGGCCGGGCGCGCCTTCAGGTCCTCGACGATGAAGGCCTCGACCCGGTCGTTGACCTCCAGCGTCGTCATGCCCGCGAGCGTCAACCCGTCCAGATGGGTGAAGACCGAGGCCAGGAGGCGGCCGGCCTCGGCCATCAGTTCGATCTCTCCGGGGGTCTTGGTCATGCGGCGATCGGGGGCGTTTCGACGCCGGCGGCCTTGAGTTCGCGCGCCATCAGCTCCTGGAAGGAGAGGCCCGGGTTGAGCTCGCACAGCATGCCCAGCCTGATCCAGAAGGCGGCCTGGGCATTGATCGAACGGCACGAGGCCTTGGAGGCGCGACGCAGCTGTTCGTGCAGCGCGTCCTCGATGTTGACGATGCCCATGAGGCGTCTCCCAGTATGCGTTTCGTATGCGCCATGTATATTTCTGCCGGCTGGGCTGCAAGACGTCAGGCCGGACAGAGAGTCAATGAGGGAGCGGCCTTTCCGGCGGCGCGGAACCGTGCGGCGAGGGCGACCGTTCTCAGGCCCTTGTTCCAGGGTACCGTCCGCATGTCCGACACCGTCATCGATCCGACCTATCATCCGCCGGCGGACGCCGTGGCCTTCTATGACGAAAGCCTTCGGCTGCTGAAGGAGAGCGGGATCCCCTTCCTGCTGTCCGGCACCTATGCGGTCACGGCCTATACGGGGATCCGGCGGCCGACCAAGGACCTGGATGTCTTCTGCAAGCCCGGCGACTATCCGCGTATCCTCGCCTTCTTCCAGGCGCGCGGATACCGGACCGACGTCGAGGACGAGCGCTGGATCGCCAAGGTGTGGAAGGACGAGAAGCATTTCTTCGACGTGATCTTCGCCATGTCGAACGGCACCATCGCGGTGTCGGACAGCTGGTTCGGATCGGATACGATCGAGGTCTATGGCCACGAGGTGACCATCACCCCGCCGACGGCCCTGATCTTGTCGAAGGTCTTCATTCAGGACCGCTATCGCTACGACGGCGCGGACGTGAATCACATCATCCTGAAGCAGGCGGGGGCCATCGACTGGAAGAGCCTGCTGGACCAGATGGACCTGTATTGGGAGGTCCTGATGGCGCACCTGCTGAACTTCCGGTTCGCCTACCCGACCGAGCGGGACAACATCCCGGCCTGGCTGATGACCGAACTGGCGCAGCGGCTGGAGGCGCAGGTCAACCTGCCGGCGCCGCGCGTGAAGGTGTGCCGGGGCCGTCTGTTCAGCGCGCGGGACTATGTGTCCGACATCTCCGAATGGGGCTTCGGCGACGTCGTCGGCAAGGGGCTGGAGGAGCGACATGACCCCGTCCACTGATCCTCAGACCCCGCAACCGGGTCTGGACGCGGGGCCGAAGACGAAGCTGCGCGTCGCGGCGGTCGGTGACCTCCATGTCGGCGAGGCGTCGGAGAAGCCGTACCGCGACCTGTTCGAACAGGTGCACCAGGATGCCGACGTCCTGTGCTTGTGCGGGGACATGGTCAACTTCGGCAAGACGCGTGAGGTCGAGATCCTGATCGAGGATCTGAAGCTGTGCCAGATCCCCATCGTCGGGGTCATGGGAAACCACGAACATGAGTGCGGCCAGCCGGAGCATGTGCTGGAGATGCTGTCCGACGCGGGCGTCCAGATGATTTCGGACGGGCGCAGCTACGAGATCGGAGGGGTCGGCTTCGCGGGCGGCAAGGGGTTTGTCGGCGGCTTCGGTCGCTACATGCTGAGCTCCTTCGGCGAGAGCGCGATCAAGACGTTCGTGCAGGAAGCGGTCGAGGATGCCAACCAGATCGAGACCTCGATCCGGTCTTTGAGGACCGAGCGGTCGGTGGTCCTGCTGCACTATTCGCCGGTGGTTGATACGGTGGTCGGAGAGCCGCCGGAGATCCACGCCTTCCTCGGCTCGTCGCGCCTGGCCGAGACGATCGACCGCTACGACAACGTGAAACTGGTGGTGCACGGCCATGCGCATCGCGGCGCGCCCGAAGGGGCCACCCATCGCGGGGTGCCGGTGTTCAACGTCGCCCTGCCGGTGCTGAGAACGCTCGGCGACACCCCCTATCGGGTGTTCGAGGTCTAGGCTTCAGGCGATCTTCCCGAGGAACCCGATCAGTGCCGCGTTGACCTCGTCGGGACGCTCCTGCTGAAGCCAGTGCCCCGCGCCGGGCAGGACCGTCTGGGTGCGCAGGTCGGTCAGCCAGTCCTTCAGCGTCGCCTCGTGCTGACCTGCGTAATGACGGACCGGATCGCGCTCGCCGACCATGAACATCGACGGCTGGCGGATCCGTCTGTCCTGCAGGAAGGCGGTCAGGGCCCAGTTGCGGTCGATGTTGCGATACCAGTCCAGCGGCCCCTTGAAGCCCCCGGCGGTGAATGCGGCGACGTATTCGGCGTGGTGCGCCTCGCTCATCCAGGGCGGCAGGGTCGCGTCGTCGGCGACCTCGGACAGGAAGTCCTGGCCCGGCGCGATGAAGCCGGTCGACTGGCGCTCTGACGGGGTCGAACCGTCGTAGGCGTAGAATCCCTTGCGCAGCCCGTTCGCCACGTCGGCCTCGAAGATCCGGTGATGATCCGGGGCCTGGAACTGATTGATGTAGAGTTCGCCCAGACCTGCCCGCTTCGACATGGCCGCCATGATCGGCGTCGGAGCGCCGCCCGGACGGCGCGGCTGGAACGGCACCGACAGTCCGGCGACGGCGGTGAACATGTCAGGCCGCATGAGGGCGCAATGCCAGGCGACCGGGGCGCCCCAGTCGTGACCGACGACGGTGCAGGTCGGTTCCTTCCCCGCGTCACTGGAAAGAGCCCGGACCAGATCGACCATATCCCCGACCAGATGCAGGATCGAATAGGCCTCAGTCTCGGCGGGCTTGTCGGTCCCGCCATAGCCGCGCATGTCGGGCGCGACAGCGTGATAGCCGGCCTCGGCGAGGGCCTGGACCTGCGCGCGCCAGCTGATGCCCAGTTCGGGAAAGCCGTGGATCAGGATAACGAGGCGCCCCTGCCCGGCTTCGAGAATCTGTTGCTTGAGGCCGTCGGTCGCGATGATCCGGGTCTTCATGGGGCGGCTTCTCCGACGAGGGCTTTGGCGCCGAACGCGAGGTCGTGCATTGAAGCTCCCATGACCCGCATGACCAGCTTCTCCGACGGTACGATCGTTCCGGTCCTCGGCCAAGGGACGTGGATGATCGGCGATGATCCCAAGACCCGCGACGCCGAACAGGCGGCCCTGTCGCGCGGCATCGATCTGGGGCTGACCCTGATCGACACGGCGGAACTGTACGGCGACGGCCGCTCAGAACGGTTGGTGGGCGAAGTCATCGCCGGTCGTCGCGACGAGGTCTTCCTGGTCTCCAAGATCAAGCCCGAGAACGCGGGCGAGATGACCATGATGCTGCATGCCGAGAAGTCGCTGGAGCGGCTCGGCGTCGACCGGCTCGACCT
This sequence comes from Brevundimonas sp. FV1ye28, assembly GCF_058681135.1. Lineage (NCBI taxonomy): Bacteria > Pseudomonadati > Pseudomonadota > Alphaproteobacteria > Caulobacterales > Caulobacteraceae > Brevundimonas > Brevundimonas sp. FV1ye28. Next base: position 2,704,910 of record NZ_CM178731.1, read on the forward strand.
CTATCTGTTGCACTGGCAGAGCCGGCATCCGCTGGAGGAGATCGTCGCCGGGTTCGAGGAACTGATCGACGAGGGGATGATCGCGCGCTGGGGCGTGTCCAACCTCGACATCCGGACGATGAACAGGCTGCAAGAGGTTGAGGGCGGCGAGCACTGCGCGACCAATCAACTGCTCTACAATCTCGGCTCGCGAGGGATCGAGTTCGACCTCTTGCCCTGGCAGCAGGAACATCTGCAGCCGGTCATGGCCTATTCGCCTCTGGGGCGGGGCGGGCTGCTGGAGGATCCGGCGCTGCTGGCCGTGGCCGACCGGCACGACGCCACCCCGGCCCAGATCGCGCTGGCGGCGGTCCTGCGTCATGACGGCGTCATCGCCATCCCCAAGGCCTCGACCGTCGCCCACGTCGAGGCCAATGCGGCGGCGCTGGAGATTGAGCTGGACCACGAGGACATCGAGGTTCTGGACCGCGCTTTCCCGCCGCCGACGACGGCCCGACCGCTGGACATCATCTGAGGTCGGCTGACGGGATATGACGTGACGCCTGCGCGCGTTGTCGCGACGATCGCCGTCCGGATATAGCGCTTCATCAGGCTCGCACGGGGCGGGCGCTGGGGAGTCATTCAATGCGTGATCTGTTCCTGACCGTCGCGGCCATCGCCGCCCTCGCCGTTCCGGCCGCCGCCCAGACCGGCGCCGTGTCCTTCACCATCCATAACAACTCCGACAAGACCGTCGAGTCGATCCTGTACGGGCAATCGTCTTCGGACGAGTGGAGCGACAATATCTTGGACTACCAGGTCGAGCCGGGCGACTCGGTCGAGGTCACCGTCGACGACGACCTCGAAGACTGCATGTATGACTTCTATTACACCTTCGATGACGGCACAGACTACGTCGAGCGTGTCGACATGTGCGAGATCAACGGCGAAACCTTCGAGTTCACCGGCGGCTGATCCGTCCACGGATGGTCCAAGAAAAACGGCCCCGGGAGTGATCCCGGGGCCGTTGTCTTTCAGGCTCCGAAGGCGATCAGGCCGCGGCCTTGGTCCCCGTGAACCGGCCGTAGAAGGTCTCGTCCCTGGCCGCCATGTCGCGCAGCAGCTGCGGGACCTTGAAGCGGTCGCCGTAACGGGCGGCGTAGTCGTCCGCCTGGGCCACGAAGGCCTTCAGGCCGATCTGGTCGATGTAGGTGATCGGGCCGCCGGTCCAGGGCGCGAAGCCCCAGGCCAGGATGGCGCCGACATCGGCCTCGCGCGGGTCGTCGATGACGCCCTCTTCCCAGCAACGGGCCACTTCCACCGCCTGGCGATAGAGCAGGCGCTGCTTCTGGTCCTCGACCAGCTCGGGCGTCGAGTCGTTGATCGTGACCGGCGCCAGTTCGGCGAGGCCGGACCACAGTTTCTTGGGCTTCACATCGTAGTCGTAGAAGCCCTTGCCGTTCTTCCTGCCATAGCGACCCAGATCCTCGACCATGGTGCGGATGATCTCGGCGCCGGCCAGCGGCACGTATTTGTCGCCGAGGTCGAGGGCGGTCTGTTTCGACACCTTCATCGACAGATCGAGCGCGACGTCGTCGTGCATTTCCAGCGGGCCGCGCGGCATGCCGGTCATGCGACCGATGTTGTCGATCAGGGCGGGGGCGTAACCCTCCTCCAGCATGGCCAGGCCCTCGGCCACATAGGTGCCGAAGCAGCGCGAGGTGTAGAAGCCGCGACCGTCGTTGACGATGATCGGGGTCTTCTTGATCTTCATGACGTAGTCGAGCGTCTTGGCGATCGCCGCCTGACCCGTCTTCTCGCCCAGGATGATCTCGACCAGCATCATCTTGTCGACGGGCGAGAAGAAGTGGATGCCGATGAAGTCCTCGGGCCGCACGCTCGCCTCGGCCAGGCCGGTGATCGGCAGCGTCGAGGTGTTGGAGCCGAACACGGCGCCGGGTGCGAGCTGGGCCTCGGCCCGCTTGGTGACGTCGGCCTTGATCTCGCGGTTCTCGAACACGGCCTCGATGACCAGGTCCGAATCCTTGATCTGGTCGTAGTCGGTGGTGGCGACGACGGAGGCCAGCAGGGCGTCATACTTGTCCTGCGTCAGCTGACCGCGCGACAGGCGCTTTTTCAGTAGCGCCTCGACGTGGGCCTTGCCCTTGTCGGCATCTTCCTGGGTGCGGTCGATCAGGATGGTCTGGATGCCGGCCAGCGCCTGAACATAGGCGATGCCCGCGCCCATCATGCCGGCGCCGATCACGGTGACCTTCTTGGCGTCCGAGGCGGGGATGCCGGCCGGACGCACGGCGCCCTTGTCCAGTTCCTGCTTCGACAGGAACAGCGACCGGATCATGCCCTGGGCCTGGGGCGTCATCAGGGTCTTGATGAAGTAGCGGGTCTCGATCCGCAGGGCCGCGTCCATGGGCACCTGAATGCCCTCATAGACGGCCTTCATCAGGTTCACGACGGCGGGATAGTTGCCGTAGGACTGTTTCCGCAGCATCGCGTTGCCGACGAGGAAGTTCTGGATCCCGGCCGGGTGATAGGGGCCGCCACCGGGCTGTTTGAAGGACTTGTCGTCCCAGGGCTGGACGGCTTTTCCGCCGCCCTTGATCCAGGCCTTGGCGGCCTCGACCGAGCCGCCTTTGGCGACCACTTCGTGAACCACGCCCGCGCCCTTGGCGTCGTTCGGACGCCAGGACGAACCGGCGCTCATGGCCGTCATCGCCGCCTGCACCCCGATCAGGCGCGTCAGGCGCTGGGTGCCGCCGCCGCCGGGGAAGAGGCCGACTTTGATCTCGGGCAGGCCCAGCTGGATCTTGTTGTCGTCCTCGACCACCCGATAATGGCAGGCGAGAGTCAGCTCGAGACCGCCGCCCAGCGCCAGACCGTTGATGGCCGCCGCGATCGGCTTGCCGCAGGTCTCCAGTGCGCGGAGCGAGCCGTTCATCTTCCAGCCGGCGTCGAACGTGGCCTGAAGGTCGCCGCCGCCGGCCAGCGAACCGCCGGCCATGTCGCCCAGATCGGCGCCGGCGCAGAAGCCGGACGCCTTGCCCGATGTGATGACGGCGCCCTTGATGGCGTCATCGGTCTTGATGCGTTCGACGAGCTGCGGCAGCTCATCCATGACCTTGCCGGTCAGGGTGTTCATCGAACGGCCCGGCACGTCGAAGCTGACCAGGGCGATGCCGTCGGCGTCGACGTCGATCTTGAAGTTTTCCATCAGTGTGATCCTCAGACGCGTTCGATGACGGTGGCGGTGCCCATGCCGCCGCCGATGCACAGGGTGATCAGGGCGGTTTCCTTGTTCGAGCGCTCGAGCTCGTCCAGGGCGATGCCGGTGATCATGGCGCCCGTGGCGCCCAGCGGGTGACCCATGGAGATGCCGCCGCCGTTCACGTTCATCTTGTCATGCGGGATGTTCAGCGCCTGCATGTAGCGCAGGACGACGGCAGCGAAGGCCTCGTTCAGCTCCCAGACGTCGATGTCGGCGACCGTCATGCCCAGCTTGCCGAGCAGCTTGTTGGTCACGAACTCCGGACCCGTCAGCATGATCGACGGCTCCGAGCCGATCGAGGCGGCGCCCTTGATGCGGGCGCGGGGCGTGAGGCCCAGGGCCTTGCCGGCTTCCAGCGTGCCGATCAGGACGCCGGCCGAACCGTCGACGATGCCGGACGAGTTGCCGGGGGTGTGGACGTGGTTGACGCGCTCGACCTCGGGGTAGCGCTGGTTGATCACGGCGTCGAAGGCCATTTCGCCCATCATGGCGAAGGAGGGGTTCAGGGAGCCCAGGGTCTGCATGTCCGTGTTCGGACGAATGGTCTCGTCACGATCCAGGATGGTCAGGCCCAGCTGGTCCTTGACCGGCACGACCGATTTCGAGAAGCGGCCGTCGGCCCAGGCGGCGGCGGCGCGCCTGTGGCTCTCCATCGAATAGGCGTCCACGTCGTCGCGTGAGAATCCGTATTTCGACGCGATCATGTCGGCCGAGACGCCCTGGGGCACGAAATAGGTCGAGATGGCGCTGGACGGGTCGACCGGCCAGGCGCCGCCGTCCGAGCCCATCGGCACGCGGCTCATGGCCTCGATGCCGCCGCCGACGGCGAAATCGGCCTCGCCGGACTTCACTTTCGCAGCGGCCATGTTCACGGCTTCCAGGCCCGAGGCGCAGAAACGGTTGATCTGGACGCCGGCGACGCTCTGGGCCCAGCCTGCGTTGAGCACGGCGGTGCGGGCGATGTCGGCACCCTGTTCGCCCACGGGGGTGACGCAGCCCAGGATGACGTCGTCGACCTTGGAGGTGTCCAGGCCGTTGCGGTCGCGCAGGGCTTCCAGCACCTGGGTCGCCAGGCTCAGCCCGGTGATCTCGTGCAGGGATCCGTCCTTCTTGCCCTTGCCGCGCGGTGTGCGCACGGCGTCGTAGATATAGGCCTCGGTCATGGGGTCAGCGTTCCTTTTTTGGTCCCTAACGCTTGGCGCGCCCCGTTTGGATTTTGGGCGCCTCGCTTCTTGAGGGACGGAGGACGTATTCAAGCGTGGGCGACACAAAGCCTACGTTTACGTCAACGTCAAGATAAGACTTGTCTCGCCTTGGAACAGCCCCCGTCGCGTGGGATTGTGACGGCGATGAACACCCGCACCCTTCTCGCCGCAATCGTGGCCGTGATCACAATACCGGTCGCCGCCTGCGCCCAGTCGACTCCCCAGGCTACGGCCGTGGCCGATCGCGTCTGGATCGAACCCGCCTCCGAACAGGCCCGGACCCTGCGTTCGATCATCCCCGCCGACGACGCCCGGCCGTCCGATGAGCTGGAAGCCCGCCTTCTGATCGCCCACAATCGCGAACGGGCGACCGCCAACGCCGGGCCCCTGACCTGGAGCGACAACCTGGAAGCCGAGGCGCGGGAGTGGGCCGGTACCCTCCTGGACGAGGATCGCTTCGCCCACGATCCGCGTCCGCACGGACATGGGGAGAACCTGTGGATGGGCTGGGGCGGGCGCGAATTCACGCCCGAGGACATGGTGGGGGACTGGATCGCGGAGCGACGTCTCTATCGATCGGGCGTCTTTCCGAACGTCAGCCGCACTGGCGACTGGGTCGCGGTCGGACACTATACCCAGCTGATCTGGCGCGGCACGACCCATGTCGGCTGCGCGGTGGCGACGCGGGGCGATCGCTCGATCCTGGCCTGCCGCTACTCCCCGCCCGGCAATATCGACGGGCAGAGGCCGTAGACGCCAGGACGCCGCCGCCTAATCCTCGTCGTCGCTCTCGTCCGGGATCGCCGGCATCTCGACCGAGGGTGCGATGGTCTTGATCTCGCCGACGACGGCGCCGGGGAAGGCTTCGAGCACGGCCTTGACGAAGGGGTCGGCCTCGACCTCGGCGCGTTCCTGGGCCTTTTCTCGGCGGTTGATCTCTATGACGGTCTCGCCGCCGCCCTCGCCGTTGGCAATGACGAACCACTGGCGGCCGGTCCAGTCCTTGAGCCGCGAGGCCAGTTTGGTCGCCAGGTTGGCGGGCATGCCGGCGACCGGCTCGAACGTCAGGCGGCCGGGCGAGAAGGCGACCGGGCGGACATAGCGCTCGATCTCCATCTGCAGGGCGATCTCGCGCTTCTGGCCGACCAGCGAGACGACGTCCTCGAACGACTGCGGATCGGGCAGGGTGGGGATGGGCGCCGGGCGGATCGACAGCTGGGCCGATGCCCCGCCCCCGCCGCCGCCGCCACGAGGCCCGCCCGAACCGCCGCCGCCCGGGACCTCGCCGTTCTGCAGCTTCTTCAGCGCCTCTTCCGGACCGGGCAGGTCGGCGGCGTAGGCGAGGCGGACGATGGCCATCTCGACCGCATCGGCAGGGGACGGCGCACGGCGCACCTCGTCCAGCGCTCTCAGCAGCATCGACCAGGTCCGCGACAGGGTGCCGGCCGAGACGGCTGCGCCCATCGCCGCCAGACGCTGGGCCTGATCGTTGGGCAGGCGGGTGGCGTTCGGACCCAGCATCTTGGCGACCGAGGCGGCGTGGCAGTGTTCCAGGAGGTCGTTGGTCACCTGAACCGGGTCGGCGCCATAGCCATAGAGGGTGCGGAAGCTCTCGATGGCCTCGGGCGTGCGGCCGGCCATGACCTGTTCGAACAGGGCGATGGTCTGGGACCGGTCGGCCAGGCCCAGCATGTCGCGGACCGTGTCGGTGGCGACGGGTTCGCCGCGTTCGCCCTGGACCAGGGCTTGATCCAGCAGGCTGAGGCCGTCACGGACCGAGCCCTCGGCGGCGCGGGCGATCAGGGCCAGGGCGTCGTCCTCGACCTTCATGCCTTCCTTCGTCGCGATCCGGCCGAGGTGTTCGACGAGGATTTCCGGCTCGACGCGGCGCAGATCGAAACGCTGGCAGCGCGACAGGATGGTCACCGGGACCTTGCGGATCTCGGTGGTCGCGAAGATGAATTTGGCGTGGGGCGGCGGCTCTTCCAGCGTCTTCAGCAGGGCGTTGAAGGCCTGGTTCGACAGCATGTGGACTTCGTCGAGGACGTAGACCTTGTAGCGGGCCTCGACGGGGGCGTAGCGGACGCTTTCCAGGATATCGCGGATGTCGTTGACGCCGGTGTGGGAGGCCGCGTCCATCTCCATGACGTCCATGTGCTGGCCGGCCATGATCGCCGCGTCGTGGCGGCCGTGGGCGGTCAGGGTCAGCGAGGGCCGGTCGATGACGTCGGTCTCATTGTTCAGGGCGCGGGCCAGAAGGCGGGCCGTGGTCGTCTTGCCGACGCCGCGCACACCGGTCAGCATGAAGGCGTGGGCGATGCGGCCGGTGGCGAAGGCGTTGGTCAGGGTGCGGACCATCGCCTCCTGGCCGATCAGGTCCTCGAAGGTCTTGGGCCGGTATTTGCGGGCCAGGACGGTGTAGGCCTCGCCATCGCCCTCGACGGGTGTCGGCGGGGAGACGGGGATCGGTTCGACCGTTTTCACCTCGGCGGCGGGCGCAGCAGCGGGCGCACCGAACATGTCGTCGGTGTTCTCGTCACGCTCGGGCGCGTCGTCGTCTTCCGCCCAAGGCGGATCGCCGGAATCAAGGTCGACGTCGGTCATGGGGGCGAACCTACAGCGAACGCCCCCGCCGACGCGAGACCTCTCGAACTCAGTCGGTCAGATCGCGCGGCAACTGGCCGCCGTTGTCCACGATCTTCTGGATAACCTGCTTGTGCAGCCAGATGTTCATCGTCGCCGAGTCCGACTTGTCGCCAGTGTAGCCGAGCTCATCGGCCAGTTCCTTGCGCTCGGCCAGCGAGCTTTCCATGCCCAAGAGCTTCATCAGATCGACGATGGAGGTCCGCCAGTTCAGCTTCTGGTCCCTCTGGTCGTTCATGAAGTCCAGGATGCCGGCGACATCCACCGGCTGGGCCGGCTGAGGCACCATGGCCGCGGCCGTCGTGATCGGCGGCTGGACGGGGGTAGGCGTCGGCGCGGGCTGGGTCGGAGCGCTGGGGGCCTTGTCCTTGTCGCGGTTGAAGATCTTGCCGAGGATATTGCCGAGAATGCTCATGCGGTCGCTCCGGTTGGACTGGCCAATGGAGCGGGTGGGAACGGTCTAGGTTCCAATCCTCCCCCGTCGGGGGAGGTGGCTCGAAGCGAACCGTAGAGACGGAGGGGGCCCAGCGGCGAACTCCGTGTCTGGGGCGAGCCCCCTCCACCACTTCGCGGTCCCCCTCCCCCAACGGGGGAGGAATGCGCTCAAGCAGCCAGACGCCGCGCGTCGAGCAGTAGCGCGCTAAAGATGCGCTCAAGCAGCGAGACGCCGCGCGTCGAGCGTTAGCGCACAAAAAAGGAGAGAGTGGAGACCGCGACCCGAAGGGGAATTCGTTGTGGCTGCTGCCTTCCGGCCCTGACCAGGTTGGCGAAGCCTTCGCCCGCGATCTCCAAGGCCGATATCGCCCATGAGGCCGGCGAGATCAAGGCGCCCCTCCCCGACCGCGCGGAACGGCGGTAGAGAGCGGCATGGCCCTCACCCTTCTCAACACCTTCGCCGGCAATCCCCTGGATCGCGCCGGAGACCTGCGCAACACGCCCGAGTGGCTGGCCGAGCAGGGCGAGAGCCCCGACGCTCTGGCCATGGTCTTCTGGGACGGTCAGCCGCTGCTGGAGGATCACCCGGACGGACCGCGTCTGGCGTGGCTGGCCTTGACCCATGCCCGCGATCTTGCGCCCGTGCCCGATCAGGAACTGTTCCTCGGCCTGTGGAAGTCGGCGCCGGTGTTCGCTGTCGAACTCGAGGGATCGGTCGATCCGGCCGAGGGGCCGGTCAAGGGACTGGGCGTCTTCACCGGCCTGCGGGAGGCGGCGGCGGTGCTGTCGGGGACGGACGCGGCCATCGCGGGCGGGGCCAAGTCGCTGTTCGACTGGCGCAGGCGGCACGGATTCTGCGCCAACTGCGGACATGAGACGAGATCTACGGCGGGCGGCTGGCGGCGGGTCTGTCCGTCCTGCGAGGCGGAGCATTTCCCGCGCGTCGATCCCGTGACCATCATGCTGCCGGTGTTCGAGGGGCGGTGCCTGCTGGGGCGTCAGGCGGCCTGGCCCGCAGGGCGGATGTCGGCCCTGGCCGGATTCCTCGAGCCGGGCGAGACGATCGAGGAGGCCTGCGCCCGCGAGATCAAGGAGGAGGCCGGGCTGACGGTGACGGCGGTGCGCTATCACTCCAGCCAGCCCTGGCCCTTTCCGTCCCAACTGATGATCGGCCTGATCGCCGAGGTGTCGGATGCGAACGCGACGCCCGATCAGACCGAGCTGGAAGCGGTGGCCTGGCTGACGAAGGATGAGGCGAGGGCGGTTCTGGCCGGAACGCACGCGATCAAGGCCCCACCGAAATTCGCCATAGCCAGGACGCTGATCCAGGCGTGGGTGGACGGGTTCGAGGTTTGAGGCCAGGGCTTAGGGCTTAGGGGTTAGCAGGCTTCTTCTACTGCCTAAGCCCTACCCCTCTAACCCCTAACTGCGCTCGCCAGAGCCCGCGCCGCCTCCAGATCCGCCGGATTGTCCACCGAGATCGGCGCCTCGTCGATCACGGCCGCCCAGATCGACAGGCCCAGCTCCAGCGCGCGCAGCTGTTCCAGCTTCTCGCGCTGCTCCAGTGGCGAGGGCGGGGCGGCGCAGAAGCGTTTCAGGGCCTCGCGGCGGTAGCCGTAGACGCCGATGTGCCGCCAGACCGGCGCATCGCCGTAAAGCGTCGACCGGGTGAAATAGAGGGCGCGGCCGTGTCTGTGGCCCTCCGCGAGGGCAAGGACCGCCTTGACCACGTCGACGTTGGTGCGGTCGGAAATATCCGCCTCGGGTGCGACCAGGGTGGCGATGTCGCAGCCTGGCTCGCCATGCAGAAGGGCGGCGCAGGCGGTGGCGATGCCGGGATCGGCCAGGGGCATGTCGCCCTGAAGATTGATCACCGAATCATATTCGCCATCGGGGTCCAGCGTCTCCAGGGCGGCCAGCACCCGATCCGACCCCGACGGAAGGGCGGGATCGGTCAGGACGGCGCGACCCCCGGCCGCCTCGATCACATCGACGATCACCTGATCCCCCGCCGCCACCGCGACGGGCAGGCCCGACAGCATGGCCTGCTCCCAGGCCCGGATCACCATGGGTTTGCCGCCGATATCGGCCAGAGGCTTGCCCGGCAGACGGGTGGCGGACATGCGAGTGGGTATCAGTATCAGGGGCGTCATCGGCGGCCTTCCGGTCATGCGACGCCCCGACGCTCAAACTGAGGTCCGGGGCCGGTTGCGAAGGCGGCGCTAGCGTGTAAGAGACCGCCAATCAAGATTTCGCCCGGTTTGCCGAGCCGGCCGGGCCTCTAACGACGGGATGCGACGACGCGATGAGCGGCGATCTGAAGTGGAACAAGATTTTCGGCGCGGGCCTGGGGACGGCGTTCGTCATCCTGATGGTCCAGCAGGTCTCGGGCGCGGTCTATTCGACCCATTCGCCGGAGAAGATGGGCTATTTCGTCGACGCCCCTGAGGAGGCCGCAGGCGGCGCTGCAGAAGTCGAGCTGGCTCCGGACTGGGGCACGGTCCTGCCGGTCGCCGACCTGGCCGCCGGTGAAGCCGCCTTCGCCCGCTGCCAGGCCTGCCACAACATCGCCTCCGGCGGCGCCGACGGCATCGGCCCGAACCTGTACGGCGTCGTGGGCGGTCCGGTCATGCACCGCGCCGGCTTCGCCTATTCGGACGCCATGGCCGCGCACAAGGCCGAGGCGCCCAACTGGGGCTATGACGAGCTGGATCAGTTCATCACCGCCCCGAACCGCTATGTATCGGGCACCAAGATGTCGTTCGCCGGCCTGCGCGACACCCCGACCCGCATCAACCTGATCGCCTATCTGCGCAGCCAGGGTTCGTCCGGTTACGCTATTCCGGCGCCGGATCCCGCGCGTCAGCCGGGCGCCGCCGCTCCGGCCGAAGGCGAAGTCCCCACCGAGGGCACCCCTGCGGACGCTGCGACGGCGGGCGTGGAATCGGGCGCGGCTCCGGCCGAGGCCGCCACCGGTGCCCCCACGACCCAGACCGGCGACGTCGCGCCTCCGGCCGCGACCAGCCCGACCCCGCCGAACACCTGATCGGCGATCCGTTCGAGACGAGACGCAGGCGGTCCTCACGGGCCGCCTGTTTTCGTTTATGGGGGTGTCAGAGGCGGCGGAAGACGGCGGGCTCGAAGCCGTCGGCCAGATAGCGGGCGTCTGCCTCGGCGAAGGCTTCCGTCACGACCGCGCCGTGGAAGCCGGTGGCGTGGATGACGTGGGTCTCGTCCAGCATCAGGGCCGAATGGCCGGTCCAACTGCGATCGCCGCGGCTCAGCCAGACGACGATGTCGCCGCGCTGGGCCTTATCGCCCGGGACGGCGACGCCGAGCTCGGCCTGCTCATGCGAACGGCGCGGTCCGGCCAGACCACAGGCGAACAGGGCCTGTTGCACCAGGCCGGAGCAGTCGGTCGCGACCGAGGAGCGGGCGCCCAGGCTGTGCGGCACGCCCAGCAGGCTTTCCGCGACCGCCACGGGATCGGCCTCGAACGCGCCGATCGGTGTCGTGTCGGCAAGCTCGTCGGTGAGCGCATTCAGGGGCAGGGCGGACGCGACCGAGGCGACCCGGCGGGTCGGCAGGGCACGATGGGGGACGAGGGTCGAAGCCTCCATCCAGCCCACGGTCCCGTCGCGACGCGCCTGGCCCCAGACGCGCGCGCCGCGCCGGTCCAGAACATCGAAAATCTCGCCGTGCAGAAGCTGGTCGATCCGCTCGGAGGCCTGATCGGCGTCGGCGTGAATGTCGGCGACGGGGACGGCCCCGCGCATGGCCTCGGTCGCGCGGAAGGTCTCGGCCCGGACACGCCCCTCCAGCGCCTGCGCGGCCAGATCGGGCCGGGCGAGCGTCGTGCGAGGATCGAAGGCGGTCGAGAGGTCGGTCAAACGCAGGCCCTGACGAGTGGACGATCCTTGTGACAGGCGAAGGCGAAAGTCCCGTTAATGGCGGGACCGGATTCAGCGGCTTTCGTACCGCGCCTTCAGCATGGCGTAGGCGGCGCGCAGGCTCTGGGCCTCTCCGCCCTCGGGGTGACCGGGGCGGCCCCGGCTGTTCCAGGCGAAGACGTCCAGATGCGCCCAGGCGCCGGTGGTCGGCGCGAACTTCTGCAGAAACAGAGCGGCCGTGATTGATCCCCCTTGCGCCCACGCCGCCGAATCGTTGCGGACATCGGCGATGTCGCTGTCGATCGCGGCGCGATAGCCGGGCCACAACGGCATTCGCCAAAGGGGATCGCGAACCGCGGTTGCCGCTGTCAGCAGGTCGGCGGCCAGGGCCTCATCGTCGGTGTAGAGCGGCGGCAGCTCGGGTCCGAGAGCGACCCGCGCCGCTCCGGTCAGGGTTGCGAAATCCAGCGTCAGGTCCGGCTCATGCTCGCCTGCGCGCGCCAGGGCGTCGGCCAGGATCACCCGGCCCTCGGCATCGGTATTGCCGATCTCGATGGTCAGGCCCTTGCGGCTCGACAGCACGTCGCCGGGGCGGAAGGCGTCGGCGGAAATGGCGTTCTCCACCGCAGCGACCAGGACGACCAGACGGATGTCCAGGCCTGCCTGCATGACCAGGCGGCCCAGAGCCAGGGCGTGGGCGGCACCACCCATGTCCTTCTTCATGTTGCGCATCCCGGCGGCGGACTTGATGTCCAGCCCCCCGGTGTCGAAGGCCACCCCCTTGCCGACTAAGGCGATCAGGGGCCGATCGGTCTGGTCCAGGTTCCAGCCGATCTCGATGATCCGGGGCGCGCGGTTCGGCGCGGCGGCGCGGCCCACGGCATGGATAGCCGGGTAGTTCTCTTCCAGCAGGTCGTCGCCGATGATCACCGAGAGGGTCGCGCCGTGGGCCTCTGCGATCTCGCGGGCGATGGTCTCCATCTGCAGCGGCCCCATGTCGGCGGCCGGGGTGTCGACCATCTCGCGGGCCAGGGCGCAGGCGGAGGCGATGCGCAGGGCCTCGGCGGTGTCGAAACCTTCGGGCGCGACCAGCCGGACATCAGGCCGGTCCTTGGCCTTGTAGCGATCGAAGGCATAGCGGCCGAGAAGGAAGGCAAGGGCCGCGATCTTGGCGTCCTCCGGTTCGGCCTCCAGCCGATAGCTGCCGGCGGGCAGTCTGGCCGATAGCGCGCGGGCGCTCGTCGGGTCGAAGGTCTTGCCGGTCCCGACCAGCACATGGTCGATGACGCCGTCGGCGCCGGGAACGACCAGCACCTCGCCCGGCTTGCCCCTGAACCCCATTCGATCGGCCCAGACCCTGGCCGCGCCGGCCAAGACGGCGCCAGGGCCGGCCAAGCGGATCGGCGTCGCGTTCGAGGCCTCCGTACTGTCGGCGGCAAGGATCGGTTCGGGAGAAATCACGGACATGGAATGGTTATAGCGGCGCCGGGTCGTTAACCAATGCTTGACGGGAAGGGCCGAGTCTCGATGGGCGGAAAACCCGTCGGAACAGTTTTATGTCGCGCTCCCGGATCTCGAACACCCTCCCTCTGATCGCTGTGGCGCTCATCGGCGGCCTCGGTGTCGCCACGCCCTCCCTGGCCCAGAGCGGACAGGCGCGGGTTCCGGCCACCGCGCAGGAACGTGCGTCCTACGACCGTCTCGATCCCCTGGCGCGGTCGGTCTTCTGGTCGCGAGAGTTCGAGGTCAATCCGTCCGATCCCGTGGCCGGCGTGAAGCTGGCCGAGGCGCTGCGCCAGATGGGTCAGCACGATCAGGCCGCAACGACGGCGCAACAGGTTCTGGTGACCCAGCCGCAGAACGTCGATGCGATGCTGGAGATCGGCCGCGCCCACATCGCGCGGGGCCAGGCCTTCTACGGCATTGCGGCGCTGGAACAGGCCAAGTCCCTGGCGCCCGGAGATTGGCGACCGCTGTCCCTGCTGGGCGTGGCCTATCAGCAGGTGCGCCGTCCCGACGATGCCCGCGCCGTCTGGAACGAGGCGCTTCGCCTATCGCCTGACAATGCCGAGGTGATGAACAACGCCGCCATGGCCCAGATGACCGGCGGCGATCCATCCGGCGCCGAGACCCTGCTGCGCCGCGCGGTGGTGCAGCCGAACGCCTCGATGCAGATGCGGCTCAATCTGGCCATGGCTCTGGGGCTGCAAGGCAAGATCGGCGAGGCCGAACAGATCATCCGTCGCGACCTGCCGCCCGACGCGGCCGATCGCAATCTGGAATGGCTGAGGAACCAGGCCCCCCGCACGGCGCCGACGGCGACCGACGCCGCGTCTCCGGCGCTTGCCCGGACCTGGTCCTCGCTACAGGGTCAATGACCGCTTAGGCCGCTTTGGCGTCGGCCAGTTGCAGACGGGCGCGCAGGCGTTCGTCGGTCGAGACGGCACCCGAAATCGCATTGAACCGGTCCAGGGCCAGGCCCGAGGACGAGACGGCCGCGGCCATGGCCGCCTGCTGTTCCGTCGTCGGGGTCGTGCCGTCGGTCGGACCGGCGGCGCGCACAGCGGTCATGGCGGCGGCGAACTGTGCGACTTCGGCATCGGTCACAGAGGCGGCGACCGAACCGGCCGGCGATTCCGGGGTGGCGAACACGGCGAGACGCGCCTGAAGCACCGGGTCGGTCGAGACGGCGGTGGCCAGGGCGTTGAAGGCGGTGATCTCCATGCCGGCCGCATCGATGGCGGCGGCCATGGCGGCTTGCTGCTCGGCGGTCGGGGTCGCGCCGTCGGTCGGCGAGGCGGCGCGGACGGCGACCATGGCCGTGCTGAAAGCCTCAAGCTGGGCATCTGAGTATTCGGTCGCCTGAACGGCGCTGGTCAGGGGAGTGGCGGCGGCGGCCTGGGCGGCTCCACCCAGCAGGGCGACGGCGGAAACGGCGGCGATCAGGGTCAGGCGCATGGAAAATCCTTGGCAGTTTGAAGACATTTGCGTCGGGGAAGGAGAGGACGCTAACCCGGCTAAGGTTCCGCCAGCAAATCACCCCGTCTGACGGTGACGTGATCGCCCGCCTTCTCGACCGCGTCCGCAGCGCCTATATCGGGGCCATGATCGACGACCTCTACAGCGCTCGCATCCTCACGTTGGCGGCCAATCTTCCGCACAGCGGACGCCTGCCGGATCCCGAGGGCACGGGCGAGAGGGTCGCCAAGCTGTGCGGGTCGAAAGCGACGGTCGATGTCGTTCTGGACGCCGACGGCCGCATCGCCGACTTCGCCCAGGACGTGAAGGCCTGCGCCCTCGGCCAGGCGGCAGCGGGTGTGGTCGGCGAGGTCGTCATCGGCGCCACGACCGAGGAACTGCATTCCGCCCGCGACGCGATGCTGGCCATGCTGAAGTCGGGCGGTGATGGCCCTGACGGCCGGTTCGAAGGGCTGCGCGCCCTGAAGCAGGTCGCCGACTACCCGGCGCGTCACGCCTCCACCATGGTGGCGATCGAGGCGACGCTGGATGCGGTCTCACAAGCCTTCACCGCCCGAACTAGGCTCGCCGGCGCCGCCTAGTTGCCCCCTCGCACTACGCGAGGGATAAGCCCGCACCATGGCCAGCCCCGGCAAGTCCTTCTACGAACGCGGCGTCCGCGCGGCCCATCGGGGCTACAAGGTGACGCTCAGCCCCTTTTTCGGCCAGTCGTGCCGGTTCCTGCCCACCTGTTCGGACTATGGCCGCGACGCCCTGATCCAGCATGGTTTGCGAAAAGGAGGATGGCTCACCGTGCGCCGCCTCTGTAAATGCCATCCGTTCGGCGGGTCGGGATTTGATCCCGTGCCCCCGCCGACGCCCTAGAATGCGCGGTTCGGGATACGACCCGGTGCCGCCACGCATCGTCGCTCAGTCGACGCGCGAAAGCGAGAAGTGACCAAGACGCCATGATCGAACTGAAATTCCCCGACGGCGCGGTGCGCGAATATCCGGCCGGATCGACCGCCCGCGACGTGGCCCACGCCATCTCGCCCTCCCTGGCCAAGAAGGCCGTGCTGGCCGAACTGAACGGCGAGCAGCGCGACCTGAACCGCGTGCTGGAAACCGGCGGCGACTTCCGCCTGATCATGCGGGACGACCCCGAGGCGCTCTATACGATCCGCCACGACACGGCCCACGTCCTGGCCGAGGCGGTTCAGAAACTGTTCCCCGGCACCCAGGTCACCATCGGCCCGGCCATCGAGGACGGCTTCTATTACGATTTCTACCGCGAGACGCCCTTCTCGACCGACGACTTCGCCGCCATCGAAAAAGAGATGGGGCGGATCGTGGATCGCGACGCGAAGTTCGAGCGCGAGGTCTGGGACCGCGACGAGGCCATTCTGTTCTTCGAAGCGCGCGGCGAGAAGTTCAAGGCCGAGCTGATCCGCGACCTGCCGGGCACGGACACCATCACCCTGTACAAGCAGGGCGATTGGATCGACCTGTGCCGGGGCCCGCACTTCCCCTCGGCCAAGTCGGTCGGCAAAGCGTTCAAGCTGACCAAGCTCGCCGGCGCCTATTGGCGCGGCGATTCCAACCGCGAGCAGTTGCAGCGCATCTACGGCACCGCCTGGGCGACCAAGGAGGATCTCGACGCCTATCTGCTGCGCCTCGAGGAGGCCGAGAAGCGCGACCACCGCAAGGTCGGCAAGGCGATGGAGCTCTTCCACATGCAGGAAGAGGGCCGAGGCATGGTCTTCTGGCACCCCAAGGGCTGGGTCCTGTGGCGGGTGCTGGAGGCCTATATGCGCCGCCGCCTGGACGCCGCCGGCTATGTCGAGGTCAAGACGCCCCAGGTCCTGGACCGGAAGTTCTGGGAACAGAGCGGTCACTGGGACAAGTACCGCCCAAACATGTTCGTCTGCGAGACGGTCGAGGGCGAGGAACTCAGCCTCAAGCCGATGAACTGCCCGGGCCACGTGCAGATTTTCGACCAGGGCCAGCGCTCGTACCGCGAGTTGCCGCTGCGCATGGCCGAGTTCGGCGCCTGCCACCGCTATGAGCCGTCGGGTTCGCTGCACGGCCTGATGCGGGTGCGCGGCTTCACCCAGGACGACGCCCACATCTTCTGCCGCGAGGACCAGATCGTCGAGGAGACGGCCGAGTTCATCAATCTGGCCCGTTCGGTCCACGCCGACCTGGGCATGGAGACGGCCTATATCAGCCTGGGCACCCGGCCCGAGAACCGCGCCGGGTCGGACGAATTCTGGGACAAGGCCGAGGCCCTGATGGCCGAGGCCGCCCGCGCCGCCGGCACCGAGCCGGTCGTAACGCCCGGCGACGGCGCCTTCTACGCGCCCAAGCTCGACTTCATCGTCAAGGACGCCATCGGCCGCGAATGGACCTGCGGCACGATCCAGCTGGACTATGTCCTGCCGGAGCGTCTGAATGCGACCTATATCGCCGAGGACGGCCAGAAGCACCGGCCGGTCATGCTGCACCGGGCGATCCTGGGATCGTTCGAGCGCTTCATCGGCATCATGATCGAGAACTACGCCGGGGCCTTCCCGCTGTGGCTCGCGCCGGTTCAGGCGGTGGTGGCGACGATCACCTCCGATGCAGACGGCTATGCCGAGGATGTCGCCGCCAGGTTCAAGGCGGCGGGCCTGCGCGTCGAGACCGACCTGCGCAACGAGAAGGTCGGCTACAAGGTGCGCGAGCACTCGGTCGGCAAGGTCCCGGTCATCGCCGTCGTCGGCCGCAACGAGGCCGAGAAGGGCGAGGTCGCAATCCGCCGTCTGGGCTCCCAGGCCCAGGAGGTCGTCTCCGTCGAGGAAGCCATCCGCATCCTGACCGAAGAGGCCACACCGCCGGACCTGAAGCGGCTCAAGGTCTGATGACCAGCGCCAGGCTGGAGGTCCGGTTCACGGCGGAAGCCAGGCGCTGGATCGACGGCCTGCGCGACCGCATCGCGCGCGACAAGGTGGTGACCCGGCTGGACGCGTTGTCAGCGGGTCGGTTCGGGGATTGGAAAACCGTCGGAGACGGCGTGAGCGAGCTGCGGATTCACTACGGGCCGGGATATCGACTATACTTCACTCGCCGAGGTGACATCGTGGTCGTTGTCCTTCTCGGTGGCGACAAGGATGGTCAGTCGCGCGATATCGCGCGCGCCAAGGCCATCGCGGCGGGATTGGATGTGTAATGGCGCTCGAAACCTACCCCTTCGACGTTCTCGATTTCCTTCGGGACGATGAGGACGTCGCCGGATACCTCCGTGAGATGCTGGAGGCAGACGACATCGTATTGACGCGGCAGGCGGTTGAGACGGTCGAACGCGCCAAGGCCCTTCCCGCTGACCCTTCGCTCGACCTTGCCGGACGTCTCTATCGAGCAGCGCACTGCGTTGGGCTGAGGGTAATCGCTGCGCCGGCGGAGCCCAAGGCCGCCTAGAGTCGTGCCTGCGACACAGCAACCAAGGTGATCCGATCGGCTTGATGATGCGCGCGCTGGGCGCACCATCAAAGGACCTGCACCATGGCCGAGAAGACACTCGACACCCTGTTCCACGACACGCTCAAGGACATCTATTACGCCGAGCGGAAGATCCTGAAGTCCCTGCCGAAGATGGCGCGGGCCGCGCAGTCGCCCGAACTCAAGGCGGCATTCGAGAAGCACAAGGATCAGACCGAAGGCCAGATCGAACGCCTGCAGCAGGTCTTCGAGATCATCGGTAAGGCCCCGCGCGGCAAGACCTGCGACGCCATCGAAGGCATCCTGGCCGAGGGCGAAGAGATCATGGAAGAGTACAAGGACACGGCCGCGCTCGACGCCGGTCTGCTGGCCGCGGCCCAGGCCGTCGAACACTATGAGATCACCCGCTACGGCACGCTGAAGCGCTGGGCCCTGGTGCTCGGCATGGACGATGCCGCCGCCCTGCTGGACGAGACCCTCCAGGAAGAAAGCCAGACCGACGAAGACCTCACCGGCATCGCCGACGCCGCCGTCAACGCCGACGCCATGCAGCCCAAGGCCGCCTGAACGTCTTCAATGCCCGAAGACCACGAGGGAGCCGGCGGGAGCGATCCTGCCGGCTTTCGCGTTTCCGGATCGAACTTCACGGAGATCCGCCATGCTCGACCATATCGGCATCGACGTCAGCGATATCGTCAGGTCACGCACGTTCTACGAGGCGGCGCTTGAACCGCTCGGCTACACGGTGATCGAGGACCTGACCGGACAGCCGGGTGCCGACCCCATCGTCATGTTCGGTATCGAGGGGCCCGAGTTTGTGATCGCCGAGGACAAGGCGCCAGGGCTCGGCAACCATTTCGCCTTTCGTGCCGAGACCCGCGCGGCGGTGGATGCCTTCCATGCTGCGGCGCTGAAGGCCGGAGGGCGCGATAACGGCGGGCCGGGCCTGCGCCCCAACTACGGACCGACCTACTACGCCGCCTTTGTCCTGGATCCGGACGGGTTCAACATCGAGGCGGTCTGTCACGCGCCCGAATGATCGACGGATGGAAAACCTCGCCGCGTGAGCCTATCTAGGGCCCATGAAAGATCTCAACGCCCTGATGCAGCAGGCCCAGGCGATGCAGCAAAAGCTGCAGGACGCCCAGGCCAAGATGGCCGAAACCACCGCCGAGGGAACCTCGGGCGGCGGCCTTGTCACCGTAGGCCTCAAAGGCCCCGGCGAAGTGACCTCGGTGAAGATCGACGACAGTCTGATGGTCCCGGGCGACACCGAAATTCTCGCCGATCTGATCGTCGCCGCCCACGCCGACGCCAAGAGGAAGCTGGACGCCGTCAACGCCGAGCTGATGCGCGAGGCCGCCGGGCCGATGGCGGGGATGAACATCCCGGGCATGCCGAAACTCTTCTGACTTGGCCGCTTCCGCCGGACCTGAGATCGAGCGGCTGATTTCGCTCCTGGCCAAGCTGCCGGGGCTGGGTCCGCGTTCGGCGCGACGCGCGGCCCTGGCGCTGTTGAAGAAGCGCGAGCAGTTGCTCGAACCGTTGGCGGCGTCCCTGGCGGAGACGGCGGCCAAGGTGGTGTCCTGCTCGGTCTGCGGCACGCCCGACACTCGCGACCCCTGCTCGATCTGCTCGGACCCTTCCCGCGACAATGGCCTGATCTGCGTCGTCGAGGAGGCGGGCTCGCTGTGGGCCATGGAGCGGTCCGGTGCCTTTCGCGGCAAGTATCATGTGCTGGGCGGGCTGCTGTCAGCGCTCGACGGCGTCGGTCCTGACGCCCTGCGCGTCTCCGAACTGGTCGGCCGGGTGAAGGGCGGAGAGGTGCGCGAGGTCGTCCTGGCGCTTCCCGCCACCGTCGACGGCCAGACGACCGCCCACTATCTCGCCGACCGCATTTCAGCGACGACGGGGGCCGGAAACGCGGTCGAGATCACCTCACTGGCCAGAGGCGTCCCGGTCGGCGGCGATCTGGACTGGCTGGACGACGGCACCATCGTCCAGGCGCTGCGAGCGCGCCGTCCGGCCTGAAGCCTGCGTCCGCTTCTGACGCACTCATATGCTACGCGCGAACTCATGACCCGCGCGCCATGCCGACACTCTCCAGACTATCCGACCGCTTCGCACTCTTCGGACGCTTCGGACGGTGTTTTGGAATCCACATCGGCCGTGGCCCGGTCCGGCGACTCTCGCTAAGGAACGGAGCATGAACACGCTCTCGATCGCCCTCGCCGTCGTTTCGCTGGTCCTTGCGGCCGGTTTCCTTTGGGCCTTCCTCGGCTGGCAGAAGGCATCTGGCGCCCTGTCGTCTGCGCTTGAGAAGGTCGCCCTGGTGGAGGAGAGCCGCACCACAATGAGCGACCTGCTGCGGGCCCAGGCGGCGCAGTCGGCCCAGGTCATCGCCGACCAGATGGTCACCCGCGCGACGGAAACCTTCCAGGCCCAGGACCGTGTCGCCCGCGAGCGGATGGAGGCCCAGCTGAAGCCCGTGGCCGAAACCCTGGCCAAGTTCGAGACCCAGGTGGCCGCACTCGAGAAGGCGAGGGCGGAAGAGACCGGCACGCTCAAGGAACAGCTTTCGGCCCTGATGATAGCCTCGACCGCCACACGGGACGAGGCCAAACGGCTGACCGAGGTCCTGCGCGGCAACACCGGTCGTCGCGGCCGTTGGGGCGAACAGACCTGCCGCAACGTGCTGGAGGCCGCGGGCATGGCCGGCCGGTTCGACTTCACCGAACAGACCTCCAGCGCCAATGAAGAGGGCCGCCAGATGCGGCCGGACTTCCTGGTCAAACTGCCGGGCGGCGGCCTGTTCGTCATCGACGCCAAGGCACCGCTCGCCTTCCCCGATGCGAACGAGCCGGACGAGGAGGCGCGCCACGACGCCCTGGCCGCCCGCAACCTCGCCGCCATCAAGAGCCATGTGCGCGATCTCTCGGCCAAGGCCTATCAGGACCAGTTCAAACCCAGCCCCGACTTCGTCGCCCTGTTCGTGCCCTCGGACGCGGTCTTGTCGGCCGCGCTGGACCGGGAGCCGGAGCTGATGACCGACGCGATGGCCCGCCGCGTCATCATCGTCACCCCCTCGACCCTGTTCGCCCTGTGCAAGGCCGTCGCCTACGGCTGGCGGGCCGAGGAACAGTCGCGCAACGCCGACGAGGTCGCGAAGCTGGGCAAGGAGCTATACAAGCGTCTCTCGGTGATGGGCGGCCACGCGATCAAGCTGGGCGAATCCCTCGGTGCCGCCGTCGGTCGCTACAATCAGTTCGTCGGCTCACTGGAGAGCCAGGTCATGGTCTCGGCGCGCCGGTTCGAGGATCTGCAGGTCGACCACGAAGGCAAGCAACTGCCCGAACTTTCTGTCGTCGATCAGGCGACCCGGCCTGTCACACGCGCCGAACTGACCTTCGAGCGCGCCACAGAGAGCTGAGAGAGGAAACCCGCGTTTCTGACAAGCTCGCTTGACACTCGTGGCTCGTGATGTAAAAGACGCTTGTCTAGTTGTCAGAGGTCTGTCCGTGCCGAGTCTCCAGAAGCCGAAACGACCGGTGGCCTTGGGCGGTTATCTGTTGGCCTTGCTGGCAACGGCGGTGGTCGGCGGCGTGTCGGGCGGTCTCGCCGCCTTTCTGGCGGAGTTCGACGTCAGCGGCATGGTCGGTGCCGCCGTCAGCGCATCGCTGGGCCTGGCGCTGATGTTCGTGATCTGCGTCGCCTGGTGGAACCGGGTCGATGAGGCGGCGCGCGAGGCCCACAAATGGGCATGGTGGTGGGGCGGAACCGCCGGCACGGCCATCGGCGGCGTCTTCCTGGTCGTGGCCGTGGCGGCCGCCCGGGGCGAGGCGTCCGCCATGGTAGCCACCGCCCGGCCCGCCGACCTGATCTACGCAGGCGCCTTCGCCATCATGACGTGCCAGGTGGTCGGCTATGGCATCGCCTGGGCCGCCTGGTGGCTGCGGCGGCGGTGACCCGATGAACAACAGCCTCAGGACGTTGCGCGCCGAGCGAAGCTGGAGCCAGGCCGATCTGGCCGCGGCCCTCGGCGTCTCGCGCCAGACCGTCAACGCGCTGGAGACGGGTCGTTACGACCCCTCCCTGCCGCTCGCCTTCAAGATCGCGCGCGTTTTCGAGCGGTCCATCGAATCCATCTTCTCCGACGAAGGGGCCTGACCATGTCCGTCGACACCTCGCCCGATCGTTTCGATCGCATCCAGGGTCCAGTTCGCATGACGCTCGCCAGCCGCCTCAAATCGTCCACGGCTTCCGCAGGTCGTGTCGTGGTCGGGGTCGTCCTGGGTGTCAGCCTGGCCGTCGGCCTGCTGGCCGGCGCACCGAACGCCTTCGCCCAGACGGCTGTTCAGGACCACGACCATGCCGCCATCGTTCCGGCGACGGGCGACGGCCCTGCGCTGTGGTCGATCGCCGACGCGGATTCGACAATCTATCTGTTCGGCACAGTCCATGTGCTGCGCCCGGCCACCCCGTGGGGCTCGGCCAAGGTGGATGCGGCCTTCGACGCCAGCGACAACGTTATCTTCGAGATTGCCAATCCCGACGATCAGGCGGCACTTTTGCCGCTGATCCAGCAACACGGGGTCTCGCCACAGACGCCCCTGTCCAGCCTGCTGACTCCTGAGGAATTCGCCGATCTCGACACCGCCGCAAGGACGATCGGCGGAACCGGCGCCGGGTTCGACGCCATGCGGCCGTGGCTCGCGGGTCTGATGCTGTCCGTCGCGCCCCTGGCCAAGGCCGGATACGATCCCAAATCGGGCGTCGAGATCATTCTCAAGCACCGGGCCGAAGACGCGGGCAAGCCGGTCACCGGCCTGGAGAGCCTGGCGACCCAGGTCGAGATCCTGGCCAATATGTCCGAGACCACCCAGTTGGCCTTCCTGCGCGCCACTCTGGAGGATTTCGACGAGGCCACGACCGAGCTCGACACCCTGGTCGAGGCCTGGGCGGCGGGCGATATCGCGACCATCGACCGTGTCGGCGTCCAGGAGATGCGGGCCGCCTCGCAGGAGATCTACGACGCCATGCTGGTTCGCCGGAACACCGACTGGGCGGATCAGATCCAGACCATCCTGGCCGGTTCGGGCACCACCTTCATCGCCGTCGGCAGCGCCCACCTGGCGGGTGACGACAGCGTTCAGGCCATCCTCGAGGCGCGCGGCGTCGAGGTCACACGCCGCTAGAAGATTCGCCGCCGCCGTGCACGGCTGCAGGCGGAGGTCTCCGACGGTCTGGCCCTGACGCGGGGCCCGGGCGGAGCGTTGATCGAGATCCTTCGGCGGGCATAGACGCGACATCCGAACGCCCGTCTCTTGATTATCAGCACGAGAGGGGCCCAGGAGGGGGCCGATCGCGGCTGTCGGGCCGCCGCTCCCTGTCGACTTCAGCTAGACGCCTCTGCAAAATGCGCCCTATCGTGGGCCCACGGGGGACCCTGGATGCCGACGAAGAACCTCTCAGACCGTCAGCGGCAGTGCCTGCTTCTCAGCGCCACCATGACCGACAAGGAGATCGGCCGAGAGCTGGGCGTCAGTCCGGGCACGGTGAACAAGCACATCCAGGAAGCCATGGAGCGTCTCGGCGTCAACACGCGCAAGGCCGCGTTGCGCGCCCTGGGGTCTGTCGCCCCACCCCCTTCGAACCCCGTATCGTCGCTCGCCACTTCCGGGCCGAATGGAGGGGCTGAAGCGGACGACATCGCGACCTCGGAGAGGACGGAACAGACGGTCTGGAGCTACTCACCCCCGCCAAGGGAAATGAGGGTCCGCCTGGCCATCGTGTTCGGGTTCTTCCTCGTGGGATCGATCGTCGCCATCGGGGGCGCCGCCGTTCTGAATGCAGGTCTCGACCTGACCCAGCGGGCGGCTCCATCCGGCGTCCGGTGAAGCGCGACATTCACACGCCGCCGTTGCGCGGGGGGAGCTATATGATGACGAACAGTGTTCACCGCCTCGCATCCGAAGAGCGAGGGCGCAGAGCCCTCGGGGTGAGGGCCGCCCGTCAGTTGCGGGAGGCCGAGCATAATCTCGACCGCGCGCTCGCGGACAAACTCGCCTTGGGACAGATGCTGCTCTCGGGTCGGATCGAGGCACGGATGGGCGTCGCGATCGGCCAGTCCGTCATCTCCGATCTGGCCCGCGCCTTTTCTCTGGCGGTCGAAGCGCGCGAAGCGCTCGGGTCCGCGCACACCGGACTGGCCGAGGTGGCCGCAGATCAAGGTATCGTCTGGAGCTTCGACGGTCCGGGCGAGACCAAGCCTGGCGAGCGGCCGTTCCTGTCTGAAACAGCGGCCGCCTAACCCAGCCCCTCAGGTCCGAATCGCCCATGTCGCCGATGCAAGTGATCCTCTGGTCGCTGACCGTGCCCGCGCTCGGCCTGCTGGCCTTGAAAGGACGGACGCTGGAGCGATGGAGCTCCGCCGCCATTCTGCTGGTGGTCCTGGCGCCGTTCCTTCTCCAGGACTTCGAGGCCGGCAATGTGCGGTGGGTCATGGCCCTGACCTCCGTCGGTCTCGCGGTCCTGCTCTTGTTGCAGGGATTGGTCTGGGAACGGTGGTGGCTCCTGGCTGCGGCTGCCGTTCAAGGCGCGGCCGCCTCCACCTACGGACTGGCCGCCCTCCAACCCGACATCATGATCTGGACGGGGGTGGTGCTGCGCCGCCTCTTCTGGATTGAACTGATGCTCGTTGTCCTGTTCGGCGCCTGGGAGGCGCAACAGGTCACGCGCTATCGCCTCAAGGAAGCCCGACCATGACTTCTACCTCGCCGACTGCACAAGCCCATTCCAGGATCGGCTTCCTGGAAAGCACATCGCGCCTGACATCGGACTGGGGGCCCGACCGCATCGCGGACCTGTCCTCGGCCCACGCGAGCCGTAAGGCGCTGCTGGCCGCCCTCCACGAGTTTCCTGACGCGAATCCGGAGGATACGGCGGCGGCGCAGGCGCAGGGCCTGGTTTGGGATATGGTCGATGAAGCGGAATGCTTCATCCTGGACCAGACGCCCGTGACCGCGCGCGAAGCCGTGGCGATTCTTGACGTCCTGCTGGATGGTGAGCCGCAGCGCTCAGACGGGCGTGATCATGACGCGCTGCGGCGCGTGCGGAGCCTGCTGCTGACGGTCGGTTGAGGGCTCGTGTCCTGATCGTCGAACGGCACGCGCCCTGAATCTTCGTCTGCCCTGAAAAAGCCGCTTGCGGACGAAGAAGGGG
>NZ_CM178731.1:2732500-3260543 GCF_058681135.1 Brevundimonas sp. FV1ye28
TTGCTTCAACGCTTCGGCGCTGACGCATTGATATTGTGAAGGAAGAATTGGTCCGGCCCCTCATAGGCTTCGAGGACCTGTTCGAGAGAAGACATTGTCTGACAAAATATCAGGCAGGACCCCACCGGCATTTCTTTCCAGTCGGTCGGATCAGTCCTGCATGAGTTTTGCTGAGAAACGATCAAGCGTTGAAGGGCTTCTGACGGATGCCTTGGCGTAGAGAGGCGATGAAGGACGTGGCAAGCTGCGATAAGAACCGGGGAGGCGCTAGCACCCTTTGATCCGGTTATTTCCGAATGGGGAAACCCACCTTTACGGTCTTCCAACTTTGCTCCCCTTCGGGGGTGCGAGGATTGGCGGATCGTTCAAAGGTATAATGACCTGAATACATAGGGTTCATTAAGCAAACCCGGGGAACTGAAACATCTCAGTACCCGGAGGAAAGGACATCAACCGAGACTCCCGTAGTAGTGGCGAGCGAACCGGGACCAGGCCAGTGCTTCTGTGACATAAAGCCGAACGATCTGGAAAGGTCGGCCATAGCGGGTGAAAGCCCCGTAGGCGTCAAACAGCAGAAGACTCGAGTAGGGCGGGACACGTGAAATCCTGTCTGAACATGGGGGGACCACCCTCCAAGCCTAAGTACTCCTCTACGACCGATAGTGAACAAGTACCGTGAGGGAAAGGTGAAAAGCACCCCGACAAGGGGAGTGAAACAGATCCTGAAATCGGAAGCCTACAAGCAGTCGGAGCCTCCAAGCGAGGTGACGGCGTACCTTTTGTATAATGGGTCAGCGACTTCATGTGTCGAGCAAGCTTAAGCCGTTAGGTGTAGGCGCAGCGAAAGCGAGTCTGAATAGGGCGCTAAGTTCGACGTATGACGACCCGAAACTAGGTGATCTATCCATGAGCAGGCTGAAGGTAAGGTAACACTTACTGGAGGGCCGAACCCGTGAATGTTGAAAAATTCTGGGATGACTTGTGGATAGGGGTGAAAGGCCAATCAAACCTAGACATAGCTGGTTCTCCGCGAAATCTATTTAGGTAGAGCGTCCGACGAATTCCTCAGGGGGTAGAGCACTGGATGGTTGCGGGCTGCGCGAGCGGTACCAATACTAACCAAACTCCGAATACCTGAGAGAACTATCGGGCAGACACACGGCGGGTGCTAACGTCCGTCGTGAAAAGGGAAACAACCCTAACCATCATCTAAGGCCCCCAAGTACTGGCTAAGTGGGAAACGATGTGGGATTGCTTTGACAATCAGGAGGTTGGCTTAGAAGCAGCCATCCTTTAAAGAAAGCGTAACAGCTCACTGATCAAGCGATCCTGCGCGGAAAATGTAACGGGGCTCAAGCCAGTCGCCGAAGATATGGGTTCACGTAAGTGAGCGGTAGCGGAGCGTTCCGTAAGCCGGTGAAGGTCAGGCGTGAGCCTGGCTGGAGGTATCGGAAGTGAGAATGCTGACATGAGTAACGATAGGAGTGTGAGAGACACTCCCGCCGAAAGACCAAGGGTTCCTGCGTAAAGCTAATCTGCGCAGGGTTAGTCGGCCCCTAAGGCGAGGCTGAAAAGCGTAGTCGATGGGAAGCAGGTAAATATTCCTGCACCAGCTGGAAGTGACGGATGGCGCAACTTGTCAGGGCTTATTGGATTGTCCTGGCAGGGAAGTTGTCCCTGGAAATAACTCCAGCAGAGACCGTACCCGAAACCGACACAGGTGGTCAGGTAGAGCATACCAAGGCGTTTGAGAGAACTATGCTGAAGGAACTCGGCAAATTGCACGCGTAACTTCGGAATAAGCGTGACTCTGCTTAGGGCAACCTTTGCAGAGTGGCACAAGCCAGGGGGTAGCGACTGTTTAGCAAAAACACAGGGCTCTGCGAAGCAGCAATGCGACGTATAGGGTCTGACGCCTGCCCGGTGCCTGAAGGTTAAAGGGAGATGTGAAAGCGTCGAACTGAAGCCCAGGTAAACGGCGGCCGTAACTATAACGGTCCTAAGGTAGCGAAATTCCTTGTCGGGTAAGTTCCGACCTGCACGAATGGCGTAACGACTTCCCCACTGTCTCCAGCATAGGCTCAGTGAAATTGAATTCCCCGTGAAGATGCGGGGTTCCCGCGGTCAGACGGAAAGACCCTATGAACCTTTACTATAGCTTCGCCTTGGCGTTAGCGACCGTATGTGTAGGATAGGTGGGAGGCTATGAAACCGGGGCGCCAGCTCTGGTGGAGCCATCCTTGAAATACCACCCTTACTGTCGTTGACGTCTAACCGAGGACCGTTATCCGGTCCCGGGACATGGCGTGGTGGGTAGTTTGACTGGGGCGGTCGCCTCCTAAAGTGTAACGGAGGCGCGCGATGGTGGGCTCAGACCGGTCGGAAATCGGTCGTCGAGTGCAATGGCATAAGCCCGCCTGACTGCGAGACTGACAAGTCGAGCAGAGACGAAAGTCGGCCATAGTGATCCGGTGGTCCCGCGTGGAAGGGCCATCGCTCAACGGATAAAAGGTACTCTAGGGATAACAGGCTGATTTTGCCCAAGAGTCCATATCGACGGCAAAGTTTGGCACCTCGATGTCGGCTCATCACATCCTGGGGCTGGAGCAGGTCCCAAGGGTTCGGCTGTTCGCCGATTAAAGTGGTACGTGAGCTGGGTTCAGAACGTCGTGAGACAGTTTGGTCCCTATCTGCCGTGGGTGTTCGAAGCTTGAGAGGATCTGTCCCTAGTACGAGAGGACCGGGATGGACATACCTCTGGTGTACCTGTCATGGCGCCAGCTGTGCAGCAGGGTAGCTAAGTATGGAATAGATAACCGCTGAAAGCATCTAAGCGGGAAACTAACCTCAAAACAAGGCTTCGCTGAGGATCGTGGAAGACTACCACGTTGATAGGCCAGGTGTGGAAGTGCGGCGACGCATGAAGCTTACTGGTACTAATAATCCGATCGGCTTGATCGTTTCTCAGCAAAACTCATTCGATATTCGAATACGACAATGTCTTCTCGCACAGTCTGATATCCGCTCGGTTGACCTGGTGGTTATGTCGGAGGTTCCCCACCCGATCCCATCCCGAACTCGGTCGTTAAGCCCTCCAGAGCCGATGGTACTATGTCTCAAGGCATGGGAGAGTAGGTCGCCGCCGGGTCTACCAAGCGGATATCAACTGTACCTCTTCTCGAACATCTTCCTTCACACTACCGTTTGCCGCGGGATGGAGCAGCCCGGTAGCTCGTCAGGCTCATAACCTGAAGGTCGCAGGTTCAAATCCTGCTCCCGCACCCAAAAATACCTCACGCCGGTGAGACACTGCAAAAGCCCCGCTGCCCCCCAGCGGGGCTTTTGTGCGTCTGGCACTCAGTTCCGACCGACCGAGAAATCCGTAGCAACCTCGCAGGGTGACCTTGGATATCAAACTCGGACTTGCCGAGGCCTTCGATCGGGATGAACACGATCTGCTCGATCAGCGACCGGATGGCGTTGCGAGCCAACTCGCGCCAAGCAGGGATTGGAGCGGGCAGCGGGAATCGAACCCGCACGAGCAGCTTGGGAAGCTGCCAGGCTACCACTACATCATGCCCGCAGAGCCGGAGGCAACCTAGCGGAAAGCAGGGCCGGCTCAAGGGGCAAGTGTCGGATGGCCTTCTTGCGACAAACCGTCCGGCGACGGAAGCATTGTTGTCCAATCGTCGTAAAGTATTCGGGCCGACTTCTGGTGTGAATATAACTCCGTATCCAGACGGACTGTAATATTCGGGCGATTTTCTGTCATTTCAGCTTTACAATGACCTCCTAAGGGAGCCCCGGGATTGCTGAACTTGTGTCGAACGGCGCGCGGCGATCAGACCATTTCAAACCCGAGGGGATATCGATGCTTCGTCTGACCAAGGTTCTAATGGCCGGTACGGCCGTCCTGGCGCTGGCCGCCTGCGGCTCCGCTGAGGTGGCTTCCCCTGGCGAAGGCGATTTCGGCACGGGGCCGACCACTCCGACCACCCCGACGACGCCGACGACGCCAACGACCCCTCCCGGTACGCCCGCCGCTGACTGCCCGTCCGGCTTCGACAACGTCGGCCTAGTCGCCAATGGCACGCTGCGCGCCTGCCAGTTGCCGGCCACGATCGTCGGTAACCTGACGGTTCCGCTGCGCGCCGGCACCATCTACTCCATCGCGGGCCGCACTCAGGTCGGCGTCGACCTCGGTCTCGACCCCGCCGCTCCGGCTGCCTCGGGCGCCCGCGGCCAGCTGAACATCGAGCCCGGCGTTCGCCTGTTCGCCTCGGGCGGTTCGGACTATCTGATCGTCAACCGTGGTTCGCAAATCTTCGCTGAGGGCACCGCGTCCAACCCGATCATCTTCACCAGCCGCCAGAACGTCGAAGGTACGACTACTCTGACCTCGCAAGGTCAGTGGGGCGGTCTCGTGATCGCCGGTCGCGCACCGCAGGCCAACTGCCAGCTGACGGCTCCGGTGACCTGCACCGGCCAGGTCGAGGGCACCTCGGCCTTCTACGGCGGCAATACTCCGACCGATAACTCGGGCCGCATTCGCTACGTCCAGATCAAGTTCTCGGGCTTCGAAATCTCCACCGGCAACGAACTGCAGGGCCTGACCATGGCCGGCGTCGGTTCGGGAACCACGGTCGAGTTCGTCCAGATCCACAACTCGTCGGACGACGGCATCGAAATCTTCGGCGGTAACGTCAACCTACGCCGTCTGGTCATCACCGGTGCAGACGATGATGGTCTGGACACGGACACCGGCTGGCGCGGTGGTGCCCAGTTCGGCATCGTGACCCAGCGTGCGCCGAACTCGACCAGCCGTTCGGCCGGTTTCGAGTTCTCGGCCGCCCCGGCCGCGACCCCGCTGGCTTCGCGCTACGTTTCGCAGCCAAAGATCGCCAACTTCACCCTTGTCGGCCGGGTTTCGCCGACCGACGCTCACACTGTCGCCCACTTCGACACCGGCACCGATCCGACCATCATCAACTCGGTCTTCACCGCGGCGACCGGCTCGCTCGCGGGCTGCCTGGACATCGCCGACGCTGACACGGCCACCAGCCAGCCGGTGTTCCAGTCGGTCTTCATGTCCTGCCCGGTCTCCTACCGTGCGTCCAACGCCGCTCGCTCGACGGCGACCTTCGCCCAGGCTCCGAGCGCCGGAAACACCGCCGCCGGCACGAACACGATGACGGCTCCCTCGGGCGCCACCCTGACCAACCAGATCCTGACCTTCATCAACGGCGCCAACGAAACCGCCGTGACCCCGGTCAATGCTCCGGCCGTGTACGCCTTCTTCACCGCCACGACCTACGTCGGCGCGGTCCAGAACGCGGCCGACACCTGGTACCTCGGTTGGTCCTGCGGCCTGAACTCCACGACCTGCTGATCACGGAAGCACGGCGGCGGCCCCGTGAGGGGGCGCCGCCGACCTTTCCGCTTTCCGTTTGAACCCCTTCGAGGCGCAGATCATGAAGACGCTTTCCCTGACCCTGACAGGGGTCCTCCTGGCCAGCAGCGCACTTATCGCGCCTTCGCTGGCTCATGCTCAGACCGCGCCCGTCGAACAGACGCCGGCGGAGCAGGCCGTTCCCCAGGTCGATGAGACCACCCAGGTCGACGAGATCGTCGTGCTCGGCCGCTACATTCCAGAACCCAACCGCGAAAGTCCCGAGGTCGCCGCCTTCCTGACGTCGGAAGACCTGCAGCGGACCGGCGACTCCAACGCCGCGGCCGCCTTGACCCGAGTGACGGGCCTGTCGATCGTCGAGGGCCGCTTCATCTACGTGCGTGGCCTGGGCGAGCGCTACTCGTCCGCACTGCTGAACGGTTCGCCCCTGCCCAGCCCCGAGCCGTTGCAGCGTGTCGTGCCGCTGGATCTGTTCCCGTCCTCGATCCTCGAGGGTGTGACGGTGCAGAAGACCTACTCGGTCAACTATCCCGGCGAATTCGGCGGTGGCGTGATCGATCTTCGGACCATCGACGCCCCGGCGGATCCCTTCTTCACCTTCCAGGCCGGCATCGGCGGCAACACCGAGACCACCGCCCAAGAGGGTCTGATCTACTACGGCGGCCGCACCGACTTCCTCGGCTTCGACGACGACACTCGCGACATTCCCGGTCCGCTCGCGCTCGCCTTCAACTCCGGCAACCAGATCCAGGCCGGCCCGAACTATGACGCGACGCAGCTGCGCCGCATCGGTCAGTCGCTCGTGAACGCTCCCTTGCGCCTGTTGCAGAGCGAGGAAATCCCCGTTGATGTGAGCTTCGAGGTCTCGGGCGGCTTCTCCAACGAAACGTCGCTGGGAACGCTCGGCGTCATCCTGGTCGGAGGCTATGACAACAGCTGGCAGACCCGTTCGGGCGTCCAGGAAGAGGCCCAGTTCTCGGGTTCCGACATCGTCGCCTCGACCAGCTACGCCTACGGTTCGACCCAGAATGACGTACAGCTGAACCTGCTCGGCGGCCTGTCGCTGTCGGGCATGGATCATGAGGTCAAGTGGACGAACCTTTACGTCCGCAACACGACCAAGGAGGCCCGCTCGCGGGTCGGGCCGGACTTCGACGCCGGCGGTTCGATCCTGCGCGACGACTACACCGAATGGTTCGTGCGTCAGCTGTTCTCGACCCAACTGGCCGGCGAGCACGCCTTCGCCGACGGGGCCTGGAACCTGGATTGGCGCGCCAACTACTCGACCACCTCGCGTGACGCCCCCTATGAGACCCGTTTCGGCTACGGCCAGAACGCCGGCGGCGACTTCGTCCACGACATCGAGCGCAACCTGATCTCGTTCAGTGAACTGAACGACGATGTCTATTCGGGCGGTGCCGACCTGTCCTACACCCTGCCGCTGTCGGACTACCGTGAGGCGGTCTTCTCGGCGGGCTTTGCCCTGTACGAGAACACCCGTGATTCCGAGCGTCGCGACCTGCGGTTCATCTCGCCCAACGGCCTGACGCCTGACCAGACCGAGAGCCGGGTCGACTTCCTGTTCTCCGACTTCAACATCAACGACAATGTCCTGCAGATCAACGAGATCACCGGATCCAACGGTGCCGCGGCCTATGACGCCGAACTGGTCGTCAACGCGGTCTACGGCCAGGTCGAGGCGGAGATCCTTCCACTGGTCAACCTGACCGCCGGGGTCCGCTTCGAGGACGCGGAGCAGACCGTGACGCCGCGCGACCTGTTCGGTGGCTCGACCACCTTCCAGTCGACCAGCCTCGAAGAACAGTACTACCTGCCCGCCGGCACCCTGACCTGGAACTTCGCCGAGGACATGCAACTGCGTGTCGGCGCCTCCCAGACCATCGGTCGTCCGCAGTTCCGCGAACTGGCTCCGCAGTCCTACACGGACCCGGAAAGCGACCGGACCTTCATCGGCAACCCCTTCCTGGTGGACACCGAGATCCTGAACCTCGACGCCCGGTGGGAGTGGTTCTTCGCCCGCCAGCAGTTCATCACCGCCGGCGTCTTCTACAAGGACCTGGACAAGCCGGTCGAAGCCGTCATCGTCGACGTCGGAAACCAGCGCCAGCAGTCGTTCCTGAACGCACCCCAGGCGACCATCTTCGGCGCCGAGGTCGAGGCCAAGAAATACTTCGAGTACCCCGACAACGGCATGTCCTTCATCGCCAACAAGCGCTGGCTGGTGCAGGCGAACTACACCTACTCGAAGTCCGAGGTATCGGTTGAAGCTAGCGACACCGTCCTGACCCTGGGCGGAGCGGGGACCCCGGAGAGCGCGGCCTTCTTCATCACCGACGGTAGCCGCCTGCAAGGTCAGTCGGAGCACGTCGCCAACCTGCAACTGGGTTGGGAAGACGACATGGCGCGCTCGCAGGCGACCATCATCGTCAACTATGTGTCCGAGCGGATCACCGCCCGCGGCGCCGGCGTCGCGGGAAGCCGCGAGCCCGACTACATCCAGGAACCCGGCGTCTTCCTCGACCTCGTCTATCGCAAGGACTTCACCGCGATGGGCAAGGACCTGGGCTTCGCCGTCGAGCTTCGCAACCTGCTGGGAACGGACTTCGACGAGTACCAGGAACTGGGCAACAAGGTCCGGATCAACAACTACGACCTGGGCTCCAGCGCCTCGGTCAGCCTGACCGCCCGCTTCTAAAGAGGGTTTACGGTTTCAAAGACCAGGGCCGTCCACCGCGAGGTGGGCGGCCCTTTTCCGTTCAGTCCGCGCGATAGACCACCTCGCCGTCCACCACCGTCAGCACCGCCTGGCCCTTGGGGATGTCGGCTTCCGGAACGGTCATCAGGTCGATGTCGAAGGCGGTGAAGTCGGCGCGTTTGCCGACCTCGATCGTGCCGAGTTCGGCCTCGCGGAAGGAGGCGTAGGCGGGCCAGAGGGTGAACATCTTCAGGGCCGTGGCGCGATCGACGGCCTCGTCCGGACGCCAGTCGGGGCCCTGGAAGCCTTCGAGGTCGCGGCGGGCGACGGCGGCGTAGAACTCGATCAGGGGATCGCCGCGCTCGACCGGGGCGTCGGAGCCGCCGACCACCACGACGCCGAGATCGACCAGGCTGTGCCAGGCATAGGCGCCGTCGAGGCGGGCGTCGCCGAGCCGGGCGGAGGCGAAGTGGAAGTCACCGATGGCGTGGCTGGGCTGCATGGAGGCGATGACGGCCAGGTCGCGGAATGTGGCCTCGTCCGAGGGGCGCAGGATCTGGGCGTGCTCGATGCGCCAGCGGGGATCGGCGAGGCCGCGCTGGTCGACGGGGACGGCGGCGAGGGCGCCGCGGTACCAGTCGAGAACCTCGGTATTGCCCCGGTCGCCGATGGCGTGGGTGGCGACCTGGATGCCGGCGCGCAGGGCGTTCTCATAGAGCGGGATCATCTCGGCGCCGCTGGTCTGCATCAGGCCCGAGGTGTGGGGCGCGTCGGCGTAGGGGGCGTGAAGCGCGGCGCCGCGCGAACCGAGGGCGCCGTCGACATAGTATTTGATGGCGCGGGTGATGATCCGGCCGTCCGCGACGCTGCGCGGGCCGGAGGCGACGAGGGCGGCACCCCCGTCCGGGGTGACCGAGTTGTAGACGCGCAGCGGCGCCTCGCCGGCCTCGGCCATCTGTTCCAGCAAGGGGATGTCGGACCAGGGGGCGCTCATGAAGTGGATGCCGGTCCAGCCGTACCGAGCTTCGACCTGGAAGCCGGCGCGGTAGGCGTTCCGCTTCGCCTCGGGGTCGGCCTGGGGCATGAGCGGGGCGAGCAGGGACATGGCCGCATCGACGATGAAGCCGGTGGGTCGGCCGTCCGCACCCTTGGCGATCTCGCCGCCCGAGGGGGCGACGGTCGAGGCGTCGATGTTCGCAGCGGCGAGGGCGGCCGTGGAGGCGGTGATGGCGTGACCGTCGGCGCGCTCGAGCAGGACGATGCGGCCGGGGGCGGCGGCGTCGAGATCGGCTGCGGTCAGGAAGCGGGCGCCGTTCGCGCTCTCGGGCCAGCGGGTCTCGATCCAGCCGCGACCGATGATGGGGCCGTCGGGATGGGCCTCGGCCCAGGCGGTCAGCTTGGCCATCGCGTCGACGACCGAGGTCGAGCCCTCGAGGTTCAGGGTCAGTTCGCGCCAGCCGACGCCGTCGAGGTGGGCGTGGCCGTCGGTGAAGCCGGGGAACAGGGTCGCGCCGTCGAGATCGACGACTTCGAGTCCCTCAGTTCGCGACGGTGGAGCGTCCATTCCCCAAGTGATGAAGTCGATACGCCCGTCCCTGACGATGACCATTTGGGCAGGAGGTTGTCCCTCCACTCCGGTGTAAATCTTTCCACCCCGGATCACGAGATCCTGGGCTTGAGCCGGAAGGGCGAGGGCGACGAGGGCGGCGGCGGTCAGGAGGGATCGAAGCATGAGGTCACCGGACTGGCGGAAATCGGACGGCGAGTTGCGGGGATCGAGAGGCCGGCGTCAAGGCGGCGCGTTGGCCCTTTCCCTCGGGAGGGCGGAGCCGATTCCAGACGTGCGTCATCCCTCCCTGCCCATCGGGCGGAAGTTGTGGGGAAGTGGACGGAGCCTGGGCGTTCGCCCGGAACCGAGATGGCCCCCTGCTTTCGCGTTACGGGGACCGAGTTTAGAATTTTCGGCTCGCGCCGTGGCTCCGTCGCGGTCGGTTCACGCGAGCGGCCGGGGAAGGGTTTCGTGCAGCCTGCCGGGGTGGTGTCAGTTTCGACCCCCGAACCTTTTCGCCGCTTAAACCCAGTCCGACCTCGGCCCGCGACGGGCGGAGGTTTTCAGGTCCCTCCGGGCTCCACGGTTTTACACCCCATGGACAGTCCTGCATCAGCGCCGGTTCGTGCCTCCACAGATCCAGGTCATCGCCGGATCAGGGTCCTCGGCCGCCGCAGCGATACAGTTTCCCGCTCGATCGCGCCCCACCGCACGTCCGGGTCCTGGGCCCAGGACGCCTTCCCCACGCGATGGGACAGTCAGCATTGTAAGGGAGATTTGAAGGGCGCCAGTTCGGAGGGGCCTTAAAAGTTCGGGGTGTTGGAATCGTTGGGGGATTTGGGGTGTGTTTGGCCAAACTTGGACGCCCTTATCCGTGCACCCCGGCGAAGGCCGGGGTCCAGAGCAAGCGCCCAGGCGGCCGGGATGAGGCGTCGGTGTGCTGCCTGAACCTTTGGTGACCTCCATCTGGACCCCGGCCTTCGCCGGGGTGCACGGTGAGAGAGAGAGTGGGTGCGACCCCTCACCTGCCCGCGCCAGGACGACGGCTTCGCCGCCGTGCGCCGCCTCCCTCTCCCGCAGGGGGAGGGCGTTTCCTATGTCTGGGGCATGAAACTGTTCACCATCGGATATGAAGGCGCGACCCAGTCGGAAGTGATCGGCCGGCTGAAGGCCGTCGGCGTGGAGACCCTGGTCGATGTGCGGGCCGTAGCGGCGTCGCGGCGGGCGGGGTTTTCCAAGACTCTTCTCGGCGAAAGCCTGAAGGCCGAGGGGATCGACTATCTGCATCTGCGGGCGCTGGGCACGCCCAAGGCGGGGCGGGAGGCGGCGAAGAAGGGCTATATCCGCGAGATGCGGGCAATCTTCGCCGACCACATGGCCGAACCGGCGTCGCAGCTGCAGCTCGCGCAGCTGAAGGCGCTGGCGGGCGAGAAGCGTGTGGCGATGTTGTGTTTCGAGGCGGACCACGCGGGGTGTCACCGCGCGGTGCTGGCCGAGCGGCTGGCGAGCGAGGACGGGTTCGAGGTGGTGAATCTTTGAACCATGCCTCTCCCGGCGGGAGAGGGTTCAGGAACTTGGAACCCCGACCACGGCATCCACTGAACCCGTTGTCACCGGGTGGTAGCCCGGCCGTGCCTGGGCGTAGACGCGGGTCGCGATCGGACGGCCCCAGTCGCCCTGAGCCCATAGCGAGGTGAACAGCGGCAGGACGAACTTGCGGCGGCCCTGGGACGTCAGGAACCGCTCCAGCGTCGGCACGGCCGGCTGGTAGCGGTGGGCGATGGCGATCTGGAGCCACTGGAACAGGACCTCCGCATTGCCCTCGTTGCGCAGGTTCAGGGTGTTTTCCAGATCGGCGAGCTGGGCGTTTGTCAGCCACGGACGGCTGGCGGCGGCACCCTCGGGTCGCCAATCGAGGAAATGCTGGCGCTCCTGGGTCGACCAGCCGGCCCAGGGAATGGCCGAGGCGGGGCCCTTGGCGACGAAATAGGCGTCGGCGGCGGTGTCGACGGCCGCCAGTTTGGTCGAGGTCGGGGCGACCGCGTTGGACGGCAGGCCGGGCTGATAGATCCAGTTGTCGAGCTGCAACTGGCGCTCCAGCGCCGGGTCGTCGCCGATCAGGTTGGCGCGGATGTCCGTCAGGAAGCCCTGGGCATTCATGGGCCGGAAGGCGTTGCGCTCGAAATAGCCCTTCAGCCAGGCGTCGAAACGCTCGCGCCCGACATGCCGCTCGATGGTGCGCAGGAAGGCGGCACCCTTCTCATAGGCGATGTCGGTCAGGCCCTCGTCGGGATCGCGGCCTTCGAGGTCGAGGTGCAGGCGGGTGTCGAGCGGCGGCAGGTCGGTCAGCGACGACTGAAGGTCGTTCCAGCCGAGGACCTGAAGCATGTCGGCGCGCTCCTTGCCGTAGACCGCCTCCATGATGCGGTTCTCGAAATAGACGGTGAAGCCCTCGTTGAGCCAGAAGTCCGCCCAGGTGGCGTTGGTAACGAGGTTGCCCGACCAGGAGTGGGCCAGTTCGTGGGCGACCAAAGACACCAGCGACTTGTCGCCCGCGACCACGGTGGGGGTGGCGAAGGTCAGGCGCGGGTTCTCCATCCCGCCGAACGGGAAGGAGGGCGGAAGGATCAAGAGGTCGTAGCGACCCCAGGCATAGGGGCCGTAGAGAGCCTCGGCCGCGTCGACCAGCCGGCGCATTTCCGAGAACTCGTTACGGGCGGCCTCGAGACGGCTGGGCTCGGTCCAGACGCCGACGCCCTCGCCCACGGACGCGAACTCCAGGTCGCCGACCGCGAGCGCGATCAGATAGGGCGGAACCGGATTGGTCATGCGGAAGCGGTAGGCGTGGGTCCCCTCGGCGGCGGGCTCGCTGTCGGGCGTCAGCATCTCGGCGGACATGACGGCGGTCAGGGCCTCGGGCACCGTGATCGTGGCCGAATAGGTCTGGCGGATGCCGGGGCTGTCCTGGGTCGGGACCCAGGTGCGGGTCAGGATGGCCTGGCCCTGGGAGAAGAGGAAGGGCTGCTGACCCCCCGCCGTCTGGGCCGGGGTCAGCCACTGGAGGGCGGCGGCGTCGGGACGGGTGGAATAGGTGACGACGATCTTCTGAACCACACCGGCCTCGAAGGCGGGGGTGGTGACGGTCAGTGACTGGCCCTTGATCGGGTCGTCGGCGCCGAGTGCGAACTGCAGCGCATTGCCCTTGGCATCGGCGACGGAGCGAATCTCCAGGTTGCGGACGTCGAGGATGACCTGGGTCGCGCCGGGCTCGCCGGTGACGTCGAGGGTCGCCGTGCCCGACAGGGTCCGGGTGGCGAAGTCGGCGGTCAGGTCGAGGTCGACGTGCTTGACGCGCGCGACCTGGGGCTGGGCGTAGGAATGGACGTCCCGCTCATAGGTCACAGGGGCCGAGGCGGAGGCGGGCAGGGGCGGCATGTCTGACTTCACGTCGCCCTGGCCGCAGGCGGCGAGGAGGGCGAGGGTCGAGGCCATGACGGCGAGGCGGGCGCGGGACATCGAGGCGTACTCCGAAACGTTTCGGGGCGGAGGGAGCCCCGAAAGCGTCGCGAGATCAACCCCCGCATCCTATTCGGCGGGGGCCGGAGCGGTGTTCCTCGCCACGAACAGCCGGCCGCGCTCGGCCAAGAGGACGAACATCAGGGCGGCGACGCCGCAGCCGGTGATGCCCAGGGTCATAGGCACGACCGTGCCGTTGAACGACTGGCCGATGGCGAAGCCGATCAAGGAGCCGATGATGGTCGAGATGAAGCCCTGGGCCGAGGAAGCGGTGCCGGCGATATGGCCCATGGGCTCCATGGCCATGGCTCCGAAATTACCCGCCAGTAGGCCGAAGCAGAACATGGTGAGGCACTGCAGGACGGCGAAGGTCCAGAGGGTCTCGTGGCCGCTGGCCGCGACCAGCAGGTGGATGGCGCCGAAGGTGATGAAGCCCAGAAGCGCCGTGTGGCCGATCATGCGCGAACCCAGCTTCTCCACCAGCTTGGCGTTGACGATGGAGGCGATTGCGATGCCGCCGGCGATCAGGGCGAAGACGGTGGTGAACAGGGCCGGGGCCTCGAACACGTCGAAGAAGATCTGTTGCGACGAGTTGATGAAGGCGAACAGAGCGCCCGTGATCATCGTCATGGCCAGGGTGTAGCCGATGGAGATGCGGTTGGTGACGGCCTCCTTGAAGGCCAGGGCGATGCGCCTGGCCTGGATCGGCAGGCGGTCGTCCGGGTGCAGGGTCTCGGGCAGACGAACGCCCGTCCAGATCATCAGGGCGACCCCGGCAAAGGCGAGGACGCCGAAGATCGCCTCCCACGGCGCGACCAGCAGGATCGCCTGACCCAGAGACGGGGCGATGATCGGCACGCCGAGGAAGACCAGGAAGCTGAGGCTCATGACCCGCGCCATGGTCCGGCCGGAGAACCGGTCGCGCACGATGGAGACGGCCAGCACGCGGGTCGCCGCCGAACCCAGGCCCTGTCCCACGCGGGCCAGGATCAGCATGTCGAAGGTGGTGGCGAGGGCGGCGACGAGGCTGAAGACGACATAGATGCCGACCCCGATCATCAGGACGGGCTTCCTGCCATAGCGATCGGAGAGGGGGCCATAGACGATCTGCATGGCGCCGAAGCCGAGGAGGTAGGCGGTGATGACCCACTGACGGCTGTTCTCGTTGGCGACGCCCAGGGCATTGCCGATGTCGGGCAGGGCCGGAAGCATGGAATCGATGGCCAGCGCATTGAGCGCCATCATTAGGGCGATCATGCAGACGAACTCGGGAAATCCCGGGCCCTTTGCGGCGGGGGCGGCTGCGCTGGGGGAGGTCATCCGGTGCAGATGCGCGCTGCGGCGGCGTGTCGCAACCGTTCAGCCCGTAACTTTTCGCAACTGCGAGATGGCCGTCCTACGGCATGAACTGGATGGTGCGGGCGAACCTGTGATCGGCCGCCGACCGGTCCGTCGTGGCGTCGGCCATCAGGGCGATGGCGGCGTCGCCGAAGCCCATGCCGGGATGGGTTTCCTCCATCACGGTGCAGTCGCCGACGCGACCGTCGGCAAAGGCCGTGCACTCCAGGGTCACGGCCACGCTCTGAAGCATCGGCGCGGGCGCAGGAACCGTCGCGGCGACCGGCGTCGGTTCGGTCTTGAACACGGCCCGCGTCAGCGACGGGGCGCCGACGCTGGGATCGGCAAACAGGGCGAGGGCGACGGTGATGGCGATCATGGAACTGGCCTTTTGAACTGATTTACAAATGTTCAACGAACGGGTGCGTTCCCAATGGCGAGGATGTGCGCCGGACCTATCGCGCCGGTGTGTCGTTCGGCACACTACGGAAACGAACAAAAGGCGACCCATGGCCAAGCGACCGGCGACGGCGAAGAAGACCCTGTCGACGGCGAACCTGAAGGCGTTGGGGGATGCGCGGCTGGCCGAGCTGCTGATGGAGATGGCGGGCGAAGACGCCGGCTGGAAACGGCGGCTGCGGATGGAACTGGCGGCCGAGGTCGGGGCGGCGGATCTTGCGCTCGAAATCGACAAGCGGCTGAACACCCTGGCGGCCAGCCGGGCCAAGGTGTCGTGGAGAAAGCGGCCGGAGCTGATCTCCGATCTCTGGACGGTGCGGCGGATCATCGTTGACAAGCTGGCGGTGATGGACGCCCGACTGGGGCTGGACCGGCTGGTCGCCTGGTTCGACCTCTATCCGGGGCTGTCGGCGCGAGTGAAGGATCCCAAGGGCGAGCTGGCGACGATGTTCGATGCGGCCTCGGCCGATCTGGCGGCGGTCGGGGCGCTGGCGGGGGCGGAGGTTGCGGCGCCGGTCCTGATCGAGGCGGTGAGCACGCGGCTGTCGGAATGGGCCTCCTGGGTCGGTCGCGGGGCGGCGGCGATGGAGCCGGACCTGGCGCGAGCGGTGCTGACGGGGCTGACGGAGGGCAGGCCGAAGGCCACGGGGCGGTTGGCGCTGGTGGTGAGGAAGCTCGCGGACCGGTCTGGGGATCTGGATGCCTGGGTCGCCTCCCTGCCGGACGAGGATCGGGTGAAGCCCGAGATCGGCGCCGAAGTCGCACGCAGGCTGGCCGAGGCCGGGCGGGCGGGCGAGGCGCGGGCGGCGCTGGAGGCCTCGCGGCCTGTGGTGAAAGAGGCGACCCGCTGGGGTCGGCGCGATCCGGAACCCCCGCCGCCTCCGCCCGAGAGCTGGCTGACTGCCGAGGTCGCGGTGCTGGAGGCCGAAGGGGATGCGAAGGGGGCGTCGGACGCCCGCTGGATGCTGTTCGAAAGGACCCTGGCCGAGGCTCCGCTGCGGGCCGAGATCGCCAAGCTGCCGGACTTCGAGGACGTCATCGCCCTAGACCGCGCCTTCGCCCATGCGGCGGCCTACGCGGATGCGACGGCGGGTCTGAGGTTCCTGATGAACTGGCCGGCGCTGCGCGAAGCGGGGGAGATGGTTGTGGCGCGGGCGGGGGAGCTGCGCGGTTCGGCGGACGAGGTGCCGCTGTGGGCGTCACGGCTGGAGGGGCGCAATCCGTCGGCGGCCCTGGTTCTGATCCGGGCGCGGGCCCTGGCGCTCACGCGGCTGGCGCTGGGGGCGGGCGGGGACGAGGTGCAGCAACTGGTGCAGCAGGCGCAGGCGCTGGCGGAGCAGATCGGCGACGACGGCCAGGACGGGTTTCTGCTGGGGCTGGAAGAGGCGGGGCGGCCGGCGAGACGCGGGTGGCGCTAGACGCCGACAGGCAGCCGCCTGGCGGCCCAGATGCCTCGTTCTCCAAAAGAATCCGGGCCGCCTGCCGCCTATATTCTGTAACGCCCTACAGATGCGACACGCCCTGTTTGAACTTTGTTCGGTGAATGGCACCTGAACGGTTTTTGTCTGAAAACAGACACTTAGGAATTTGGGGGGCGCCGCGCAGACGCGGTCGAAGATGGTGCCCCCGGTCGGACTCGAACCGACACTCCTCGCGGAACCGGATTTTGAATCCGGCGCGTCTACCAATTCCACCACAGGGGCCTGCGGACGGACTTCTTAGTGGGGTATCGCGCGTCGCGCTACTTGGGTCAGGATTTTTTCGCGGGCCTCTTAGAGGGCAGGGGGCGAGATCCATTCCCAGCGTCGGTGTTCGTGATCTGGATCTCGGCCTTTGCCGGGATGGACTGAGAGGCGGAGGGATTCTTCAGGTCCGCCCCTTGCGTTCCATCGTGGTGTAACGCACATCCCTCGCCATGACTGACACGCTTCCCGACCTCGCCATCGTCTATGAGCATCCCGAATGGTTCGAGCCGCTGTTCGCGGCGCTGGATCGGCACGGGGTCAGCTATGTGAAGGTCCCGCTGGCCGGGAGCACCTTCGATCCGGCCGGGTCGCCGGCGCCGGGGACGGTGGTGTTCTCGCGCGTGGCGATGTCGTCCTTCCTGCGGGACCCGGAGCATCCGATCTTCTATGCCCAGAGCCTGTTCGAGCACTGGCAGGGGCAGGGGACGCGGGTGGTCAACGCCTCGGCGCTGAATATCGACACCTCCAAGGCGCGGCAGATGTCGCTGATCGCGCGGCTGGGCCTGAGGGGGCCGGCGACGCGGGTGGCCCACCGGCAGGCCGACATTCCGGGCGCGGCCGAGGGGCTGCGCTATCCGGTGCTGGTCAAGGCAGACATCGGCGGGGCCGGGGCCGGCATCACCCGCTATGAGGACGCCGAGAAACTGGCCGAGGCGGCCGGCGAGAAATGGTGCCCGGTCGGGGTCAACGGCATCTCCCTGATCCAGGAATATGCGCCGCGTCGGGACGGCAAGATCACCCGCGTCGAGACGCTGAACGGCAAATATCTCTACGCCATCGACATCGAGAGCCCGGGCGACGCCTTCGACCTGTGCCCAGCCGACGCGTGCCTGGTGCGGCCGGGGGCGCCGACCTTGACGATGACCAGGACGACGCCGAGCCCGGAGATCATCGAGGCGGTCGAGCGGCTGGCCGTCGCGAGCGAGCTGGAGGTCGGGGGCGTCGAGTATCTGATCGACGACCGGGACGGATCGGTCCTGTTCTACGACATCAACGGCCTGTCCAACTTCGTCGCCAAGCCGGTCGAGGTGCTGGGCTTCGACCCGCACGACGATCTGGTCGCGTGGCTGAAGGGCATCGTCGCCGAAGAAAAATCTAAGCGTGCTGAGGGGATCGCCGCATGAGGTACGGATACTGGGCGCC
Source organism: Brevundimonas sp. FV1ye28 (assembly GCF_058681135.1). Lineage (NCBI taxonomy): Bacteria > Pseudomonadati > Pseudomonadota > Alphaproteobacteria > Caulobacterales > Caulobacteraceae > Brevundimonas > Brevundimonas sp. FV1ye28. Next base: position 2,750,377 of record NZ_CM178731.1, read on the forward strand.
GGTCTTCGGCGGATGGCTGCGCAACATCGCCGACGAGCGCGAGGCCTCGTGGGAGAATGCGTCGCGGCTGGTCAAGCGGTCGGAGGCCCTGGGCTATGACCTGACCCTGATCGCCGAGCTGAACCTGAACGACATCAAGGGGATCGAGGCGCCGGCCCTTGACGCCTGGTCGACGGCGGCGGCGCTGGCGGCGGTGACCGAGACGATCGAGCTGATGGTCGCGGTGCGTCCGAACTTCCACCAGCCGGCCCTGTTCGCCAAGAAGGCGGCCAACATCGACCAGATCTCCGGCGGGCGTCTGGCGCTGAACGTCGTCTCGTCCTGGTGGGCCAAGGAGGCGGAGAGCTATGGCCTGCAGTTCGACCAGCATGACGACCGCTATGCGCGGACGACCGAATGGCTGCAGGTGCTGGATCGTCTGTGGACGGAGAAGCGGGTCGATTTCGAGGGGAAATACTACACCCTGAGCGACGCCATCGTGGAGCCCAAGCCGACCTCGACGCCGGACCGCCCGCGCCCGGTCATCTATGCCGGTGGTGAATCAGAGGCGGCCAAGACCCTGATCGCCAAACACTGCGACGCCTATGTCATGCACGGCGACGAGCCCGAGCATATCGCGGCCAAGATCGCCGACATGCGCGAGCGCCGCGAAGCCTCGGGCCTGCCGCCGATGCAGTACGGCATGGCCGGCTATGCGATCGTGCGCGACACCGAGGCGGAGGCCGCGCGCGAACTGGAGCGGATCACGACCATCCCCGGCCTGGCCGAGGGAACGCCGCCCGCCGGGTTCGCCAACTTCGATCAGTGGCTGTCGGGGACCGAGCTGGAGCGGGAGCTGAAGATCCGCGAATACAGCGTCTCGAACCGGGGCCTGCGCCCCGGGTTCGCCGGCACGCCCGAGAGCATCCGCGCCCGGATGGAAGAGTTCGAGGCGGCCGGCCTGGATCTGGTCCTGCTGCAGATGTCGCCGCAGGAAGAAGAGATGGAGCGGTTTTCGGCCCAGGTGATCCGCCCGAACTAACGCATCCGATAGTTGACGCGGAAGCCGATGATCCGGGGCGCATACTGACCCAGGGTCTCGCCGGGGCTGACGATGCGGGCGTCATTGGTGGCGCGAAGGGCGTTGCGGCCGAAGCGGCCGTCGGCAGGGTGTTCGGATTCGACCTGGCACTGGGCCACCGCGCCGTCCGGCTGGACGACGCAGCTGACGACCGCGAAACCCTCGGCATAGTTGGTGCTGGGATAGGTGGGCCGGGGCGGGCGCGACCAGGTCACGCCTGGCGGCAGGCCGTTCTCGGCGATCTCGGGCAGGAGGTCGTCGCGTGGATCCTCGGTGGGACGGCCGCAGGCGGTCAGGGTCTCGTCGATGGCGGCGGACGAAGCGGGCAGGGTCAGATCGTGGCGCAGATTCCGGCCTTCGCCTGCGCCCCCGGGGATGACGATGCTGACGGGTCCGCCGTCGCGAAGTCCGCGGGCCAGGCTGGCGGGATAGTCGGCCAGGCCGACGGTGCGATCCGTTGTCACGCTCCAGTTCCAGCCGTGGAGTTCACCCTTCTTGTCCGAAATCTGCAGGGTGCGGATGCGGGCGTTGCGCGGCGCCTCGGGCAGGCCGCCGATGATGGCTCCATAGGCCCCGTCCACGCAGCGGAAGCCGATGGTCAGGCCCGTCGAGGTCGGGATGTAGGCGAAGACGGTCTTGCGTTCCGGCTGACGGATGACCTCCCAGTCGTCCTCGGCGACATCCTGGGCCAGGGCGGAACCGGCGCCCGCGATCAGGGCGATGGAGGCGAGGGCTCGAAGACGCATACGCATACTCTCGTCTGGAAGGATCAGGCCGGCTGAACGACCTGTTCGATGGCGCCGAAGATGGAGTGGTGCTTGTCGTTCAGCATCTCGATGCGGACGGTGTCGCCGTGCTTCAGGAAGGGGGTCACGGCCGCGCCGGTGGTGATCGTCTCGACCGTGCGGATCTCGGCGATGCAGGAATAGCCGAGGCCGCCTTCGGAGACCGGCTTGCCCGGGCCGCCGTCGGCGCCCTTGTTGGAGACCGTGCCCGATCCGACGATGGTGCCGGCGACCAGGCTGCGGGTCTTGGCCAGGTGGGCGATCAGGACGCCGAAGTCGAAGGTCATGTCGACGCCGGCATCGGCGCTGCCGAAGTCCTGGCCGTTGAGCTGGACCGAAAGGGCGCCGGACAGTTTGCCGTCCTTCCAGCGATCGCCCAGCGCATCGGGGGTGACGAAGACGGGCGACAGGGTCGAGGCGGGCTTGGACTGGACGAAGCCGAAGCCCTTGCCCAGTTCGCCGGGGATCAGGTTGCGCAAGCTCACGTCGTTGACCAGGCCGACCAGCCGGATATGGCCGCGCGCTTCTTCCGGGGTCACGCCCTGGGGCACGTCGCCGGTGACGACGACGATCTCGGCCTCGAGGTCGCAGCCCCAGGATTCGTCGGCCAGGGGAATCGGGTCGCGGGCGCCCATGAAGTGGTCGGAGCCGCCCTGGTACATCAGGGGATCGGTCCAGAAGCTGGCGGGCATCTCGGCGCCGCGCGCCTTACGCACCAGTTCGACGTGGTTCACATAGGCCGAACCGTCCGCCCACTGATAGGCGCGGGGCAGGGGGGCGGCGGCGTCGCGTTCGTGGAAGCGACCGCGCGGCACGGCCTCGTGGTCGAGGCTCTCGGCCAGGGCGCGAAGCCTGGGTTCCGTGTGTTCCCAGTCGTCCAGCGCGGCCTGAAGCGTCGGGGCGATCAGGAAGGCGTCGGTGAACCAGGCGAGATCCGAGGAGACGACCACGAGGCGACCATCGCGGCCGTGCTTGAGCGAGGCGAGTTTCATGAGGTCAGGCTAGGCGTTTTCTCGTCGCCTGCAAACCGTCAGTGGTGGCCGCCGACGCTGTGGCCGTGCCCGCCGGAGAGGTCGCCGGACGACGGTCGGCGGTTCAGGGCGCGTTGCGCGGCCTTCAGTTCCGCGACCCGTCCGTCCTTGTTCAGCCAATAGTCGTTGAAGGCGCGGACGGCCTTGTCGAGATGGTCGATCTGTTCCGCATGGGTCATGTCGCGCTTCACCGTCTTGGGTGGAGCGGGCTTGTCGCCGCCCTTGTCCGAAGGCGGATCGCAGTGGGTGCGGGTGTCGTGGCAGCCGTCGGTGGTCGGCGTGGCGAGGGGCAGGCCGCCGATATAGACCTGATTGATCGAGACCGGCTGGGCGACGCGGCCGCCGCACACGCAGCCCCTGGGTGTGCCATCGCCGCCGCATCCGCAGGACTTGGCCTCCGGACGGGGCTCGGGCCTTGGCTCGGGTTTGGCGGGTTCATCGATCTTGCCCTCGCCCGCCTGTTTCAGCGCCTTGGTCAGGCCGGCCAGCTCCTTGCCGATGACGATGACGGGGCCCAGGTATTCGTCGATCTTGCGCTCAAGCACCTCGGCCTTCTGCCTCAGCTCGTTGCTGCCGGCCGAACGGGCGTCGGCGGCGTAGCGGCGGATGACGGCGTAGATCTCGCCCGGCGCCTTGTCGGCGTCGGTGCCCCCGGTCTGATCAGCGTGCCAGCGGCCGAGGAAGAACATGCCGGCCGCGAGGGCCAGCAAAAGCAGGAAGAAGACCAGCGCCAGCAGGGGCGGCAGGCCCAGGAACAGGGGTTCGTCGATCCGGGTGACGATCGTGTCCGCCGCTTCGAAATCCGATGGATACATGCCGATCTCCCCGTGGTCGCCGAACGTCGTGCGATCATGACGCAGCGGCGAACGCCTGACCACGGAAAAGGTTAACGACGAAATGTGAAGCTTGTGGGTTCCGGGCGGGCTTCAGGGCGCGTGCAGGATGGCGCGGGCCTCGACGCCCTCGCGGGCGGCGGCGTCGCGGACCTCGACCTCGACGATGATCGCGCCCTCGGGATCGAGCGCCCAGAGGTAGCGGCGTTCCACCTCGACCGTGCGGCCGGACGGGGCGAAGCCCTCGAAGCTATCGCCCCAGGGGGTGATCCGCTTCAGCTCGGGCCAGGTCAGTGAACAGGCGGAGTTGAGCTCCTCCTGGGCCATCTGGGTCAGTTCGTCGGTTGGGCTCATGACGCGCTCACTCAGTGATATCCCTCTCGAAAGTACTGGGTGAACCACAAGCCGTATCGGACCTGAACCCAGAAAACCGCAGTCAATGCCGTAGTGACGGCCAGCATCAACCAGACGCCGCTCGCCATCGCCTTGCCCCTCAGGAAATACCCCATCCTGATCGTTCGACGAGCTTGCCAAGCGTGAACTACGGTATTGAGAACCATCAGCGGGACGATCGTGAACAAAGCCCACAGCGCGTCGAACCAGGACGACGCGACCAGTCCGAGAATGACCACGCCGACCAACCAGACGCGCAGGTTCCATCGATCCTGACGCACAAGAACGGTTTCGTAGTCTTGGTCGCCCTCTGATTTAGAGGGCGAGTTCACGGCCGGGGTTCGTCGCCGTAGATGGCGACATAAGGAGCGCGGTCGGGGCCGATCAGGCCGCGATACATGCCGGTGGTGGTCATGGCGAAGGCGGGGACGCCGGCCGCGTCCATGACGACGACGCCGCCGGATCCGCCGAGCGACAGTGCGTCGTCGACCTCGGCCTGGGCCGCCACCTGGCCGGTCGCGCCGTCGGCGATGCGAGAGCAGATGTCGCGGGCCACTGTGGCGCGGATGTAGAACTCGCCGTCGCCGGTGGCCGAGACTGCGCAGCCGTCACGGTTGGAGGCGTAGGTGCCGGCGCCGATGACCGGCACGTCGCCGACCCGGCCCCAGCGCTTGCCGGTCGTGCCGCCGGTCGAGGTGCCGGCCGCGAGGTGACCCTGGCTGTCGAGGGCGACGGCGCCGACGGTGCCGAACTTGCGCTCGTTCAGCGGCGGGGCGGGCTCCAGCGAAGCCATGCCGGCCGCGGGGGCTCCGGCCGGACGCTCGGGGATGGGCAGCTTGTTGTCGGTCAGGAACTTGACCAGCCCCTGCCAGCGGCGCTCGGTGAAGAAGTAGGACGGCTCGACCTGTTCCAGGTTCTGCGAGGCCGCGAAGCTGTCGGCGCCCGTGCCGATCAACATGACGTGGGGCGAGCGTTCCATCACCGCGCGGGCGGCGGCGATGGGGTGGCGGGTGGTGGTCAGGCCCGCCACGGCGCCCGCGGTCAGGTCCGAACCGTTCATGACGGCGGCGTCCAGTTCGTTGCGACCCGCAGCGGTGAAGACCGCGCCGCGCCCGGCGTTGAACAGGGGATCGTCCTCCATCAGCTGGATCGCGGCCTGGACGGCGTCGAGCGCCTCGCCGCCGCTGCGCAGGACCTCGGCGCCGGCCTCGAGCGCCCGGGTCAGGGCGGCGCGGTAGGCGGCGTCCTGTTCGGGCGACAGGTTGGCACGCTCGATGACGCCCGCACCCCCGTGGATGGCGAAGGACCACTGCGGGCGATCCTGCGCGGCGGCCGGAGCGGCGAGGGCGAGCGCGGCGATGAGGGCGGGAAGCAGTTTCATGGAACGCACCGTATCAACGCGTCTCCTCCCTGTCGCGTAGCGATGGGGAGGTGGATCCGTAGCGAAGCGGAGGAGACGGAGGGGCTCTTTCTGCGTGCGCGAAGAACCCCTCCGTCGGCTCGCAAGGGCTCGCCGCCACCTCCCCATTCGCCAAGCGGCGAACAGGGAGGAGACAGGGTCACGGTTCCCGCTTGTGGTGCGACCATTTCCAGACGCGGTAGGCGACGATGGGGGCGAAGCCGCCGATCAGGGCACCGGCCAGGACGGGCCAGAAGCCCATCTGGAGCCACTGTCCGATCAGGCCGCCGACCACGGCCGCGACGAGCGGGCCGAGGAACGGCAGCCAGGAGGGAGGCGCGACCTTAATTGGCGTCGACCTTGATGACCCCGCGACGGATCTGGTCCAGCTCGATGGAATCGAACAGGGCCTGGAAGTTTCCGTTGCCGAAGCCCTCGTTGCCCTTCCTCTGGATGATCTCGAAGAAGATCGGGCCGAAGGTGTCCTGGGTGAAGATCTGCAGCAGCAGGCCGTCCTCGTCCGAACCGTCGATCAGGATACGGTTCTTGCGCATGCGTTCGACGTCATGCCCGTGGTTGGGCAGGCGTTTGTCGATCAGTTCGAAATAGGTCTCGATCGTATCCTGGAACTGGACGCCGCGTTCGCGCATCGCCTCGACGGTGGCGAAGATGTCGTCGGTGGCCAGTGCGATGTGCTGGATGCCCTCGCCGTTGTAGCGACGCAGGAACTCCTCGATCTGGGAGTTGTCGTCCTGGCTCTCGTTCAGGGGGATGCGGATGGCGCGGTCGGGCGCGATCATGGCCTGAGAAAACAGGCCCGTCGCCTTGCCCTTGATGTCGAAATACTTCTGCTCCTCGAAGGCGAAGACGTCGCCGTAGAAGCCGGACCAGGTCCGCATCTGGCCGCGCTTCACATTGTGGGTCAGGTGGTCGAGCAGGTGCAGGCCGACGTTGTTCTTGCGCTCGGCCTCTTCCCAGCCCTCGATCTCGTCCCAGCTGTCGTAGAGGGAGCCGGTCTCGCCATAGGCGTCGATGATGTAGAGCAGCGACCCGCCGATGCCGCGCAGGACATAGGCGCCGTCGCCCAGCGCGCCGCCGTTGTGCATGTCGGCCGGATGGGCGCCGCGCGCCACAGCGCTGTCATAGGCGGCCTTGGCGTCATTCACGCGGAAGGCCATGCCGTTGGCGGACGGGCCGTGATCCCGGGCGAACTCGCCGGCGTGACCCTCGGGCTTTGTGTGGACCAGGAAGGTGATGTCGCCCTGCTTCATGCGGACGACGCCGTTCTTCGGATTCACGTGGGTCTGGACGAAGCCCATGATCTCGATCTGCTGGATCATGGCCTGGGGGTCGGGGCCGGTGAATTCGACGAACTCAAAGCCGTCGACGCCCAGCGGGTTCTCGTAGACGGGGAGGGCGGCGTCGGCGGTCAGGGGCGAAGTCGGGGTGGTCAGGTCGTCCATGGGGCGTCTCCTGCAATGGGCGGGACCGGGCGGTGTTTCTCAAAAGGGCCTGGTCGATTGGCGCGGAACCTAGTCACCCCGGCCGGACAAGCCAAGCCACGGACGCGCAGACGTGATGGCGGCGTGGGACGACGCTCAGCCGGGAAGGAACCGGGTGGCCCATTCCGCCCCCATCAACAGGCCCACCCCCAGCACGCCCAGCAGCGTCAGCCAGCCGGTCGCCACCGCCGCCCCGCCCAGCACGAACAGGCCGTCGCGCTGGATCAGGCCGACCGACAACAGGGCCAGCGCGATCGAAGGGATGGTGTTGGTCATCGGCAGGACGATGGTCAGGGTGGCCAGGATCATGAAGACGGCGGCCAGGCGCTCACCCGCCCCGGTCGCGAACATCAGAAGGCGCGGTCGCGACAGGCGGTCGATCCAGCCGAGGCGGGTCTCGGCGAACTCGGCCATGGCCTTCAGCCATTTTCCCTTGGCCCGAAGGTTCAGCACCCAGCGCGGCAGCCAGGGCTCCTCGCGACCGATCAGAAGCTGGGCCGCGATCAGGATGATGATCAGTCCGACCGCCTGGGGCACGCCGTACAGGCCCGGCACCAGGCAGGGGATCGACAGGATGAGGATCAGCAGGCCATAGGCGCGCTCGTCCAGCCGGTCACGGATCTGGTGCAGGGTCAGGCCCGCCTCGCCCCCGTCGTCGGCCAGACGCCGCAGAAGCCGGGCCAGGTCGTGGGAGGCGTCGTCCTGATGGCGGGATGGCGGGGTGGTCATGGGGCGCTCCTTAACCGGCCTCGGTGAGGGGGCCAAGCCCGGACACGGAGTCCCGAGGCGAACCCCTCCCCGCCCTTTTTCCGATGGGGGAGGATTGCTCGACGCCCGCCCTTCGGCCGTCTAAGAACAGAGGCATGAGAAGCGCCTATCGCCTGCTGACCCGTTGGTGGACCGCCTTCGCCCTGGCGATCTCGCTGGCGATGCTGGGCGCGGCCCATGCGTTCGAGCGTTTCGCAGGCCTCAGCCCCTGCAACCTGTGCCTAAAGCAGCGCGAAGTCTTCTGGGGCGCGGTGGCCATTTCGCTGGTCGCCACCCTGTGGGCTGTCGTCAGCCAGGCGCGCCGCGGCACGCCGCGCATCGCCGCCTTCCTGTTGTTCGCTGTCTTCGCCACGGGGGCGATCACCGCCGGCTTCCACGCGGGGGGCGAACTGAAGTGGTGGGACCTGCCGGCCCTGTGTTCGGGCGGCGGCGCGGGCACCGATCTGGAAGGCCTGACGTCGCTGGCCCTTGGGACCGGGCCGGCCATTCGCGTGGCCATGTGCGACGCGGTGACGTGGAGCTTCCTCGGCCTGTCGATGGCAGGATGGAATGCCCTGATCTCGGCCGTCCTGGCCGGGTTCAGCCTTCTCGCCGCCAAGAGGCCCAAGGATGCCAGAGCCCCTGGAAACTGAGACCCTGGACACCGGATCCCGCCGCACGCCTCTGCCTCGCCCGGGGCGCGGTGCCATGCGCGCGCGGATGGCCGAGATCCTGCGCGTCGATCACGCCGGAGAGTTTGCGGCGGTCAAGATCTATGAGGCGCAGGCGCGGGTCTTCGACGGCGTGCGCGGCAAGCAGGCCATCGCCGCCGACATGGTCGAGATGCAGGCCGGGGAAGCCGTGCACAAGGCCCGCTTCGACGCCCTGCTGACCGAGCATGGCGTGCGACCCACGGCCATGCTGCCTCTGTGGTCGCTGGCGGCGACGGGGCTGGGCGCGGCGACGGCCCTGATGGGCGAGAAGGCGGCCCACGCCTGTACCGAGGCGGTCGAGAGCGTCATCGAGGAGCACTACGCCGACCAGGTGGCGGAGCTGGCCGATCGCGAGCCCGAGCTGGCGGCCGAGTTGGAGAGGTTCCGGCAGGAGGAGTTGGAGCACCACGACCATGCCATCGCAAACGGGAGCCGCGAGGCGCCGGCCTACCGGCTGCTGAGCGCCGTGATCAAGGCGGGCTGTCGCGTGGCGATCAAGGTGTCCGAACGGGTGTGAGGCCCTCTCCTTCTCCCACAGAGGGGAGAAGGCGGCCCGTCAGATGTGGATCGCGTGGCCCAGGGCGCGCAGGGACGCCTCGTGGAAGGCCTCGCCCAGCGTCGGGTGGACGTGGATGACGCCGGCGACATCCTCCAGCACCGCACCCATTTCCAGCATCTGTGCGAAGCTATTGGACAGTTCCGCCACGTGCTGGCCCACGGCCTGAACGCCGAGGATGCGGTGGTCGGACTTCGACGCCAGGACGCGGACGAAGCCGCCATCCTCGCCCGCCTCGATGGCCAGGGCGCGGCCGATGGCGGCCAGCGGGAAGACCGAGGTGATCACGTCGTCCCGGCCCGCGACGTCGAGCGGACCCAGGCCCGCCGAGACGATCTCCGGCTCGGTGAAACAGACGGCGGCGATGGTGACGGGATCGAAGCGCTTGTCGTGACCCGCGATGATTTCGGCGACGATCTCGCCCTGGGCCGAGCCCTTGTGGGCCAGCATCGGTTCGCCGGTCAGGTCGCCGACGGCCCAGACATTCTTCATCGAGGTGGCGCAGCGGTCGTCGATCTTGACGAACGGCCCGGCCATGGCGACGCCCATGTTCTCTAGACCCCAGCCGGATGTGCGCGGACGACGGCCCACGGTGACCAGGACCTTATCGGCCTCGAGCGACAGCGGTTCGCCGTCCTTCGTCGTGATCGACAGTTTCCCGTCCCCGAACCCGCCCGCGCGGGCACCGAGATGCATCTCGGCACCGTGGTCGGTTAGCCACTTCATGACCGGATCGGTCAGGGCCTTGTCGTAGAGGGGCAGGATACGCTCGGCCATTTCGACGATGGCGACCTGGGCGCCCAGCTTGCGATAGGCGATGCCCAGCTCCAGCCCGATATAGCCGCCGCCGACGACGACCAGTTTCCCCGGCACGGCGTCCAGCGACAGGGCCTCGGTCGAGGAGATGACGTCGCCGCCGAACGGCAGGAAGGGCAGTTCGACCGGCTCCGATCCGGTCGCCAGGATGACGTGTTCGGCCGTGATGGTGATAGGGCCGTCGTCGGTCTCGACGCGGCAGGTCTTGGCGTCCTGGAAGGTCGCCCAGCCCTTGATGACCTTGACCTTCGACTTCTTCAGCAGGGCCGCGACGCCGGTGTTCAGCTTACGGACGATGCCGTCCTTCCACGCGACGGTCTGGGTGAAGTCGATGGCCGGTTCCGACGCCGTGATGCCCAGGGTCCCGTCGCCGGCAGCCTTCGACACGGTCTCGAACTTGGAGGCGGCATGGATTATCGCCTTGGACGGAATACAGCCGACGTTCAGGCAGGTGCCGCCCAGCCCGTCGGAACCGTCCACCAGCACAGTGTCGAGCCCCAGCTGGCCGCAGCGGATCCCTGCGACATAGCCGCCGGTGCCGGCGCCGATGATCAGGACTTTGGTTTTGAGCTGCTGCATTGTGCTTGCCGTCTAGAGGACATAGGGAGCGCGAACGCCCGGATCGTCAGCCGGGAAGTCCTTGGTGTTGCGGGTGACCAGCAATCGGCCGGTCATCTGGGCGGTCGCCCAGATGACCGCGTCCGGGAGTTTCAGACGGTGAGATTTGCGTATCGACACGGCCTGCTCGGCGATCCGGTCCTCGAGACCGACGATCAGATAGCCGTCAAGATAGGTCCGCGTCGGCTCGGTCAGGTCGGGGCTCGCCCCCGCCATCACCTCGATCCAGGAAATGATGCTTATGGCGCGGTCGTCGTACCGATCGATCTCGGCATCGGCCTGCGGCGCGGCGTTGAGATGATCGATCAGGATATTCGTGTCGAACAGCGCCTTCACCATTCGCTACGCAGTCGTTCCTGATAGGCGAGCCCGTCTTCGCCGCCCTGCCCCCAGAGACCAAAGCCATCCTTGACCGTCTGACGCTTGTTGCGTGCGACGTAGTCGTCGATCGCGGCGCGGATCACCGCTGCCCGCGGACGCTTCTCGCGTTTGGCCAGAGCGTCCAACGCCGCGACCTGATCCTCGTTGGCATCCACCAGGATACGCATCTCATTCATCCCTGATATACTGATGGCATATCATATACCGCGAAGGGGCCGGGCGTCCAATCACCCCATCCACAAGGTGGCGGGATGCTCCAGAAGCCCCTTGATGCGCTGCACGAAGACTGCGGCGTCGTGGCCGTCGACGATGCGGTGATCGAAGCTTGACGACAGGTTCATCATCTTGCGCACGACCATCTGGCCGTTCCGGACCACGACCCGGTCCTCGATCTTGTTGGGGCCGACGATGGCGACCTCGGGGTGGTTGATGATCGGGGTGTGGACGAGACCGCCGAGCGTGCCCAGCGAGGTTATGGTGATGGTCGAGCCGCTGAGTTCCTCGCGCTTGGCCAATCCGTCCTTGGCCGCACCGGAGACGCGAGCGATCTCGGCGGCGGTGGCATAGGGGTCGAGCGATTCCGCATGACGGACGACCGGGACCATCAGGCCGTTCGGCGTCTGGGCGGCGATGCCCAGATGGACGGCGGCGTGCTGGGTCAGGATCCCGGCCTCGTCGTCATAGGTGGCGTTGATCTGAGGCTGGTCGCGCAGGGCCACGACGATGGCGCGGGCGATGAAGGGCAGGACGTTGAGCTTGGCCTTGCCGCTGGTCTTGGCCTGGGCGTTCAGGTGGGCGCGGAGTTCCTCCAGCGCGGTGACGTCGATCTCCTCCACATAGGTGATGTGGGGGATGCGCCGAACGCTCTCGGCCATCTTCTCCGCGATCTTGCGGCGCAGGCCGATGATGCGGACCTCGGTGGTCCCTTCGGCCTTGGTGTAGGTCGAGGAGGGCGATGCTCCGTGATCGGACGAAGCGCGGGCACCACCCGAGACGAAGGCGTCGAGGTCTCCGTGTTCGATCCGTCCGGCCGGGCCGGAGCCGGGCACGAACTGCAGCTCCAGACCCAGTTCGCGAGCGCGCTTGCGCACGGCGGGCGAGGCGAGGGGGCGGACGCCGGGGACCTGGGCGGTACGGGCGACGGGTGCGGCCGAGGCGACGGGCGCGGGCTTCGGCGTTTCGGCCTTGGCGACCGGTGCGGGTTTGGGCGCAGCAGCGACCGGAGCAGGCGCGGGCTTCGGGGCGGCGACGACATTGCCTGCGCCCTCCACCTCGAAGCTGACCAGCGGGCCACCGACGGGGACCTGTTGTCCTGCCGCGCCGTGCAGGGCGGCGACGACGCCGGCGACCGGGGAAGTCAGTTCGACGGTGGCCTTGTCGGTCATGATCTCGGCGAGGATCTGGTCTTCGGTAACGGTGTCGCCGACCGCGACGTGCCAGGCGACCAGTTCAGCCTCGGCCGTGCCTTCGCCGACGTCAGGCAGTTTGAAGACGTAGTTGCCGGACGCGGGCACCGACGGGGTCTTCACGACCTCCTCAGCCTCGGGCGCTTCGAGCGCCGGCCCAGCTTCGGGTTCAGGCGCGGCGACCGGAGCGGGCTCGGCCTCGGCGGATGCATTGCCCGCGCCCTCGACCTCGAACTCGACCAGCGGGCCGCCGACGGGCGACATGACGCCGGGTTCGCCGTGCAGGGCGGTAACGACGCCGGAGACGGGCGAGGTCAGTTCGACGGTGGCCTTGTCGGTCATGATGTCGGCCAGGATCTGGTCCTCGGCGACGGTATCGCCGATCTTGACGTGCCAGCCGACCAGCTCGGCCTCGGCCGTGCCTTCACCGACGTCGGGCAGTTTGAAGACGAAACGTCCCATCTCAGCGCCCTCCCATCATCACGGATTTCAGAGCGATGGAGACCCGTTCCGGCCCGGGGAAATACTCCCACTCGAAGGCGTGGGGATAGGGTGTGTCCCAGCCGCAGACGCGGGTGACGGGCGCCTCAAGGTGATAGAAGCAGCGTTCCTGAATCAGGGCTGACAGCTCCCCTCCGTACCCGGACGTTTTCGGCGCCTCGTGCACGATGACGCAGCGGCCGGTCTTCTTCACCGAGGCCTCGATGGTCTCGATGTCGAGCGGGACGAGCGAGCGCAGGTCGATGACTTCGGCGTCCACCCCCGCGTGCTCGGCGCCGGCAAGCGCCACCCAGACCATGGTGCCATAGGCCAGGATGGTGACGTCATTGCCCTCGCGCATGATGCGCGCCTTGCCGATCGGCTCGACATATTTGCCGGTCGGGACCTGGGCGAGTTCCTGCGTCTTCCAAGGCGAGACCGGCTTCTGGTGCCAGCCGTCGAACGGGCCGTTGTAGAGCCGCTTGGGCTCGAAGAAGATAACCGGATCGTCGTCCTCGATCGCCGCGGTCAACAGGCCCTTGGCGTCGTAGGGGTTGGACGGAATGACGACCTTGAGGCCGGCGATGTGCGTGAACAGGGCTTCGGGCGACTGCGAATGGGTCTGGCCGCCGAAGATGCCGCCGCCGTAAGGGCTGCGGATCGTGATCGGCGAGGTGAACTGACCGCCCGAGCGATAGCGCATCTTGGCCGCTTCACTGACGATCTGGTCGTAGGCCGGATAGATGTAGTCGGCGAACTGGATCTCGACGACCGGGCGCAGGCCATAGGCGCCCATGCCGATGGCGGCGGCGACGATGCCGCATTCCGAGATCGGCGCATCGAAGCTGCGGGTCAGGCCGTGCTTCTGCTGCAGCTGGTCGGTGACGCGGAAGACGCCGCCGAAGAAACCCGCGTCCTCGCCGAAGCTGAGGACGTTCGGGTCCTCGGCCATCTTCACATGCAGGGCCGAGTTCAGAGCCTGGATCATGTTCATGGGCTGCACGCCGGTCTCGGGCGCTGCTCCGTCCGGCGTGTTCTCGACGCGGTCGGCCATGTCGGGTTCGATGCCGTCGGTGCGGTCGGCGTCGGTGAAGGTCTGTTCGCTCATCGGGTCAGACTCCCACTTCGCGGCGCTGTTCGATCAGGCGCCAGTCCTCGGTCGCGTAGACCTCTTCGAACATCGTCTTCACCGAGGGGCGCGACTGGCCCAGGGTGCCGATCGCCTCGGACTCCTTGCCGGCGGCGCGGACCTGTTCGACGGCCTCGGCTTCGGCTTCGGCCTGAGCCTCATCCGACCATTCGCCGATGGCGATCAGGTGCTGCTTCAGGCGGACGATGGGATCGCCCAGCGGCCATTTCTCGTGCTCGTCGCCGGGGCGATAGCGGCTGGGGTCGTCGGAGGTCGAGTGCGGGGCGCCGCGATAGGTGAACAGCTCGATCACCGTGGCCCCCTGGTTCGAACGGGCGCGTTCCTCGGCCCACTGGGTCGCGGCCCAGACGGCCAGGAAGTCGTTGCCGTCGACGCGCAGGGCCGGAAGACCATAGCCGATGGCCTTGGAGGCGAAGGTCGTCTCCATCCCGCCGGCGATACCCTGGAAGGACGAGATGGCCCACTGGTTGTTGACGACGTTCAGGATGACCGGCGCGCGATAGACGGCGGCGAAGGTCAGGGCATTGTGGAAGTCGCCTTCGGCCGTTGCGCCGTCGCCGATCCAGCTGATGGCGATCTTGTCGTCGCCCTTGTAGGCGGATGCCATGGCCCAGCCCACGGCCTGCGGCACCTGGGTGCCCAGGTTCCCCGAGATGGTGAAGAAGCCATAGTCCTTGGCCGAATACATGATCGGCAGCTGACGGCCTTTGATCGGGTCCGCCGCGTTGGAATAGATCTGGTTCATCATGTCGACGAGCGGATAGCCGCGCGCGATCAGAAGCCCCTGCTGGCGATAGGTGGGGAAACCCATGTCCTCGCGGGACAGGATCATGCCTTGAGCGACCGCGATGGCCTCTTCACCCGTGCACTTCATATAGAAGCTGGTCTTGCCCTGGCGGTGGGCGCGATGCATCCGGTCGTCGAAGGCGCGGGTCAGGATCATCGCCTTCAGACCCTTCTTCAGGGTCTCGACGTCGAGCCGCGGGTTCCACGGGCCTGTGGCATTGCCCTCATCGTCAAGCACGCGGATCAGGCGGAAGGCCAGGTCGAGCATCTGCACCGGCCGCGCATCGACCGGCGGACGGTCCACGGCGCCGGCGGCGTCGAGCTTCAGATGGCTGAAATCCGGTGCGTCTCCGGGACGCCCCGAGGGCTCCGGCACGCGCAAGGAGAGCGGCTTGGTATTCCTGGTCATTCCATCCTGCCGTTCGGTTGATCCGACCACGCGAGTATTGGCGGCTGGATAGCATGGGAGCGAAATCAAGGCTCGCCTATTTTCGCCTTGCGTCAAGCGGTTTTAGGGTATTTTATTGCGCCATAACGATAAATGGAGAAACGCATTGGCGGACGAACTGGATCCCATCGACGCTCGAATTCTCGACATCCTGCAGCAGGACGCTGGGTTGTCGGTCGCGGAAGTCGCCGAGCGGGTGGGACTGTCTGCATCGCCATGCTGGCGTCGGATCAAGAGACTGGAAGATTCCGGCCTCATTCGCAAGCGGGTCACGCTTCTGGATGCGGCGCTGCTGGGCCTGGACTTCGAGGTCTATGCCATCGTCAAGCTGAACCTGCCGTCGCGCGACAACCTCGACATCTTCGAGGCGGCGGTGGCGACCTGGCCTGAAGTCGTGCAGTGCGCCACCATCACGGGCCGCGAGGACTATGTGCTGAGGATCATCACCTCCGACATGCATGCCTTCGACAAGTTCCTGCGTGACAAGCTTCTGACGCTGGGCATCGTCTCCGACTGCGAGAGCCATATCGTCACCCGGGGCGTGAAGAATGTGACCACCCTGCCGCTGGGCATCATCACGCCGCACGTTTCCTGAACTTCCTCCGCTGTCGGTTGACAGCGGAGCCGTTCGCCGACTAACCGATATGATATAACATCACATCGGAGTTGCCCGTGCCCCTCTTGTCTAGCTGTGCGGCCCTCTGCCTGCTTACCGGTCTCGCCCCCGCCGCCGGTCCGTCAGACCCTGTGGCCCCACAGGCTGACCGTCTCGAGGAAATCGTGGTCCTGGGGCGTCGCGAGGTCCCCCGCGACGCGACCTTGGGCGCCGGGGCGGTGACCGAGCGGATGTCGCCCTCCAGCCGCGCCATCGAGCACGAGCTGATCGAGGCGATCGGAGCCCGTCGCTTGGCCGATGCTCTCGAACTGGTGAGTGGCGTCAGTCAGCAGAACAACCGCGGCGGAGTGATGGACAACTTCGCCATACGCGGCTTCCTCGGCACCCCGGACGGCGGGGCGGAATATTACGTCGACGGCTTCCTGGCCAACCGGGGCATGGCTCCGCCGCGCGACCCGGCGACCTCCGAGCGGATCGAGATCCTCAAGGGTCCGGCGGGCGCCCTGTTCGGCGACATCGACCCGGCGGGCCGCGTCAACATGGTCTCCAAGACGCCGCGCTTCCTGCCTGCCGTCGAGGTCACGGCCAGCGTCGGTTCCTTCGGCCTGACGCGCGGCGAGATGGATGTGACCGGCCCTCTCTCCGAGACCCTGGCGGGGCGTCTGGTGGTGGCGGGCGAGACCAGTTCCGGCTGGCGCGATCATGTCGGGACCGATCGGTCGGTGATCGCCCCGTCCTTGACCTGGCGACCAAACGACGACCTGCGCCTGACCTATGTGGGGGAGTTCACGACGCTGAGCACCCTGTTCGACCGGGGCATGCCGGCGATCAACGGCGACGCTCTCGCCCTGCCGGTTTCGAACTACTACGGGGAGCCCGGCGACGGGGCGACCCGGTTCCGCAACGAGCGCCATCAGGTTACGGGCGAGTACCGGCTGAGCGACGACTGGAGCCTGAACGGCGGGGTGGCCTGGCGCGGCGGGTCGCTGAAGGGGCTGTCCAGCGATCACTCCCGCCTGGTCGGCGATACCCTGTGGCGACAGCGACGCGGACGGGACTTCACCGTCGAGGACCTGTCGGCGCGCCTGGAATTGAACGGCCGGGTCGAGGCGGCGGGAACCCACGTGCTGGGCTTCGGGGTGAAGGCCTATGAGCTGACCTACGGCGAGCGCTGGCTGCGGATCAATCCGAACGCCGCCAACCCCTATGGCATCAATCTGCTGCGCCCGGTCTACGGCGTCGTGCCGGCCCCGACGCCGCTTCCGTTCACGGACAATCTGGAGACCCGCACGGTCGTCACCCTCTATGCCCAGGACCTGTGGGAGGTGACCGACCGTCTCAGCCTTTTGGCCGGGGTTCGGTACGACGACTACAGCCAGACGATCCGCAACAACCGCACCGGAGCGGTCGGCGAGAACAGGGATGACCCGGTCGACTATCGGCTGGCCGCCCGCTACCGCGTGATCGGAGCCCTGACCGCCCATGCCAGCTTCGGCCAGTCTTTCGTGCTGAACTCGGGGACGGGCCGTGATGGGTCGGGCTTCGCGCCGGAGACGGGCGAGGGTTACGAGGTCGGGCTGTCCGGCGCCTGGGACGGCGTCGATGTGGCCGCGACGGTCTTCGATATCGAGAAGACCAGTATCCTGACCAACGACCCGGTGGACCCCAACTATCTGGCGCCGGTCGGCCGGCTGACCACGCGCGGTGTGGAGCTGGATGGCTCGGTCCGCATCGGCGAGGCCTGGCAGATCATCGCCAACTACGCCTGGACCGATGCGGAGACCGACGACGCATCCTTCGCCACCAAGGATGTGCTCGACGTGCCGGAGCATTCCGGCTCCCTCTTCGTCGTCGGCCGTTTCGCGACCTCGCACGGCATGGACTGGTCGCTGATGACGGGCGCGACCTATGTCGGGGAGCGGGCCGGGGCCATCGACGCGAGCGGTCTGCGCCTGCCGGACTACTGGAAGGCCAAGGCGGCGGTCGAGTACGGGGTGACGCCCGAGATCACTGCCCGTCTGGAGGTGGATAACCTGTTCGACGAGCGATACGCGGCCAGTTCCTACAGCCCGCTGTGGATATTCCCCGGGGCTCCCCGGCGGGTGACCGCCTCACTTCGCGTGTCACTGTAACCGCGACCGTTGCATCTGTGGTTCTCGGAGGCGATGTTGGCGCATCGGCTCTGAGGAACACGACATGATCGAGATGGTGATCGACGCCCGCAAGAAGGATCTCGGCGGGTTCGAGGTCGGGCGCATCCTGCCCTTCCATTCGCGCCGCATGGTCGGACCCTTCATCTTCCTGGATCACATGGGGCCGGCCGAGTTCGCGCCGGGCAGTGAGGCGATCAATGTGCGGCCCCACCCGCACATCGGCCTGTCGACACTGACCTATCTGTTCGAGGGCGAGATCATGCACCGCGACAGCCTGGGCTATACCCAGGCGATCCGGCCGGGCGAGGTCAACTGGATGACCGCCGGCAAGGGCATCACCCATTCCGAGCGCACCGATCCGCTGAAGAAGGCCCAGGGCGGGCCGATGAACGGCATGCAGGCCTGGATCGCCCTGCCCGACGAGGCCGAAGAGATCGATCCGTCCTTCCAGCACTATGGCGAGGACGCATTGCCGGCCTATGAGAACGGCGGCCTGTTCGCACGTCTGGTGGCCGGCGAGGCCTATGGCGCCAAGGCCAATGTGAAGACCTCGTCGCCTCTCTTCTATGTGCACTGGGAGATGAAGGAGGGCGTCCGCACCGCCCCGCCTCCGGGCAAGGGTGCGGGCGGCATGTCCGAACGCGCCCTCTATGTCGCCAAGGGCAGTATCGAGGTCGGCGACCGAACCTTCCACGAAGGCCAGATGATCGTGCTCGAGCCCAATGCAGAGCCGACGGTGAAATCCCTAAGTCAGGCGACCGTCATGGCCCTGGGCGGCGAGCCGATCGGCGAGCGGCTGATCTGGTGGAACTTCGTCTCGTCGTCCCAGGCGCGGCTGGATCAGGCCAAGGCCGACTGGCAGGCGGGCCGGATGAAGCTGCCGGACGAGGACGATCTGGAGTTCATCCCCTTGCCCGAAGACGCGGCGGTCACCACCCGCTCCGAGCCGATCAAGCCCGAGCCGACGCACCCGGTCTGACGAAGGCTCAGGGGGCGCGTCCTTCTCCGGCGGTCCGCTTCACCGGCCGCCGCATGGAACCAGAAATCTAGGCGGCGGCCGCGGTTTCGGACTCGTCGCCGGCGCCCATCACGGCTTCGATGGCGGCGAAGAGGCTGGCGTGGGTCAGGGGTTTGGCGACGTGGCCGTCCATGCCGGCGGCCAGGCAGCGTGCCGCGTCCTCGGGCATGGCGTCGGCTGTCACCGCCAGGATCGGCGTGCGGGCGCAGGCGCCGTTCAGGGCGCGGATCGCCTGGGTCGCCGCCAGGCCGTCCATGCGCGGCATCCGCACATCCATCAGGATCAGATCATAGGGCGCGGCGGAGGCCATCTCGACAGCCTCGACGCCATCGACCGCTTCGAAAATATCGCAGCCGAGCGGGGCCAGCATCAGGCGGGCGACCTCGCGATTGGTCGGATGGTCGTCGACGATCAGGACGCGCGCCGGCTCGGCCGTTTCGGCCAGGGTCGGGTCGGCGGCCTCGGCGACCGCCGTCTGTTCGGCCAGCGGCAGTGGCAGGCGCACGACGAAGGTCGAACCGGCGCTGGAGGTGCTTTCCAGCGCGATCTGGCCCCCCATGGCGCGGGTCAGGCGATGGGCGACGGCGAGGCCGAGCCCCGCGCCGACATGGTCGCGACTGATGGAATCGTCCGCCTGGACGAAGGCGTCGAAGAGGTTGGGGACCAACTCCGGGGCCACGCCCGGACCGGTGTCGATCACGCGGAAGACGGTCAGCGGCCCCTCGCGTCCGACGCGGACGACCACCTCGCCCTCGGTCGTGAACTTGACCGCGTTGGAGACCAGCCGGTGCAGGATCTGGCGCAGACGTCTCCGATCGGCCAGCACGGGCGCATCGCCTCCCGCCAGGACGTCGAGGCGGATGGGCAGCCGCTTGAACGCCGCGCAATCGCCGCTGGCGGCCGCCACCTGGACCAGCAGGGCCGCCGGATCGATGACGTCCTGGGCCATGACGGCGTCGCCGCGCGACACTTCCAGCACGTCTTCGACCAGGGTCAGGAGCGCGGCGCTGGACCGCTGAATCTCCGCGACCTGGCGGCGGGCCTCCTTGGCCAGACTGGGACGGCGCGACAGCACCTCCGCATAGCCAACGACGCCGTGCAGAGGGGTCCGCATTTCGTGGCTCATCAGGGCGAGGAAACGCGACTTGGCGGCGTCGGCGGCCTCGGCCCGACGGCGAGCGTCCTGGGCGGCCCGGGTGCGGGTCTGGAGGCGCTCGAGCATCCGACGACGCTCCGATACGACGGTCGATACCGGCAAGGCCACGGCGATCAGGCTCAGCAGGAAGCCGTAGAAGACGTTCAACTGGCGCACGACGGTCGGCACATTGGCCAACTCCGGGTCCACGACGAGACGCTGCAAAGTGACGGGGCCATGCCCGGTGACGGTGGCGAATCCGCCGATCAGCGTGACCAGGAGGATGGCGAGGGCCGTGCCGGTGGTCGAGACGCGAAACACCAGCAGCAGCAGGGCCGGGAAGATCAAATAGGTGATCGGCACGGCGGACTGAGAGAAGACGATGACAGAAACCGCCGTCAGCAAACTGACCAGGGCGATGCTTTCCTTGGGGCCGGCCGTCGCGCCGGTGTCCCGGAAGCGATGGCGGCGGGCCAGCAGCAACAGCGTCGGGGTCACCGTCAGAAGGCCCAGAGCCTCCATCGCGAAGTATCGTTGCAAGGTGAAGGCGTAGAGGTCAGGCGAATAGACTTTGATCACGGCGGCGATGGTCACGATGATCAGGGTGACCGTCAGGACGGCGGGCGTCACCGCCGCCAGAGCGAAGCGGACCAGGCGATGAGGACGGCGCAGGTCGAGCGCGGCACCGCAGAAGCGTCTGGCCAGGACGCCGGCGATCAACACCTCGGCGAGGTTCAGCACGGCGTTCAGCCACAGGAATGGCATGGGGTCACCCCGCACCACGTTGCTGGCGAGGTTGACGGCGAAACACACGGCGAGGACGGCGATGGCCTTCTTGCGACGCAGCTGGAGGAAGGCGGCCAGGAGGATGCCGTTGGCGGGCCACATGACGACCGCGCCGAACTCTCGCGCGCTCCACATGCCGATGAGCAGGCTTGCGCAGAACAACGCGACATAGGCCCAGGCCGGAGGTCCCGCCTCGCGTCCTGTCTCGTGGCGGAAGATCCGCCAGCGACCTTGCATCAGTGTCTTCCCCTGCCGCATGAATTGGTCATGCCACCACAAGCGTTAAGGCTGGGTAGAACAGGAATGCGTAATTCCCCTTATAGGGGCAACGTATCGGGCGTCGTGTCGAGGGCGGAAAAGGTTGCACGAAAGGGCTGAAAACGGTGGCGCGTGGACACCCGGCAACAGTCAGGCTTGAGCCCGGCTGCGGACGGTGGACAGTTTCAAAAGGTTAATATAACGCTGTTTAGGCGGCTCGCCCGGCCTTTCAGGACTTCGCCTGACAGGGGAAAAGCGAAGTATCGCAAGGACTTGAGGGGAGCTGAACATGGATCCGATCACATCGATCGCGGCCGCCATGCTGATCTCCGGCGCCGCAGCGTCGGACGGACATGGTTGCCCCGAGGCACCACATTACGGCGACGTCCCGTGCTCGTGCACGCGCGTCGTCGACTTCTACGGCCCATGGACCGGCGGCGGCGCCGGCTGGCCCGGACCGGGCGGCTGGGGCCCCCCGATCAACAACCCGGGACCCGCCATCCACGTGGGTTCGCCCGGCGTGCGCGTGATCGGTCGTCCGATCAACGTGGCCGGCCCGACCATCTACATCGACGGACCCCCGGTCTATGTCGACGCGCCGCCGATCCGCATCGCGCCGGCCCAGATCTACGTCCAGCGTCCGGAAGTCATCGTCCGTCCGTCGGAAATCCTGGTCGAGCCGCCGGAAGTCCACTTCTCGGACTGCGCCGACGGCACCGTCTGCACCCCGGCTTCGAGCCACTAAGCCGACCACGGTCTGAAACGACGAGAGGCCCGGACGGAAGTCCGGGCCTCTTTTCTTTGTGGCGACGGCGCATGCCGGAACTCAGTGCGGATGAAGAGGCGAAGCAGGCTCGGTGGTGCGAGAGCGGGAGAGCTTAGTCCGCGGCCGCTTCGGCTTCGACCCGAGCGACATCGTCCTCTTGTCCAGCCGTCGAAGTGACTTTCGCGGCGGTGGTCTCCGTCGTCGGGGTGGCGCAGTAGTCGCGCGTTTCGCGGGCCAGGCCCATGTAGCCGCCGTCCAGGGCGGTCTTCACCGCCAGGTCGCACTTCTGCTGGCCCAGCAGACGGGCGACCTCGAGGCGAACGGCCTGATAGGCGTCCTGACGGTCACGCAGGGTGCGGGCGGCGCGGCGGTCGTCGGGCAGACACAGAGACATCCAGCCGGCGTCGGCACAGCGGGTGACCAGTTGAGCCTCACGTTCGGTGAGGACACCGCTGTCGATGGGCAGGATCGGTCCAGCTTCCGCCGCGGGTGCAGCTAGGGGCGTGGCCGGCGCGTTCGTCGTCGGCGCGACCGGTACCGGAATGAGCGCCTCGGGCGGCACGGTCTCGGTCTCGACCGATGGCGCGGAGCCCAGGACGGTGGCGGGCGCGTCGGCGACGATATTGGTCCCGGGAACCGGTACGATCAGGATGTCTGGCACTGCATAGCGGCAGACATACCGCCCGTTTTCAAGCGCACAGGATTGCAACGACGCCTGAACCGCCTGGCCGCCTTCGGTCACGGCGACGGGAGGCGCGAGCAGGGGGCTCGCGAACAGGGCGAACATCAGGCTGATCATGGATTCCTCCCGCCGGACGACCCGGCGACGGGGGCGTCGGGCATGCGATCGACAGCCACATTAACCCTTTCGCCGAGGTCGGACCTAGCGAAATCTCAGTCTTCGGCGACCGCCGTTTCGTCGAGGCGGGGCGTCTCGTCCACCAGGCGGGCGTGGTGGCGTTTCTGGCGGCGCTCGACGGCGTAGCTGACCAGCCACAGCGCCATCGCCCAGGCCGCGCCGACGCACCAGCCGGCCATGACGTCCGACGCCCAGTGGGCGCCCAGGTAAACGCGGGTCACGCCGACCAACAGGGCGAAGACCATGCCGACGCCCAGCACGTAGGCCTTGAGCCGCCGCCTGGGGAAGGCGCGCGTCATCATCACCGCGACCGTCAGATAGAACACGGTCGACAACAGAGCGTGACCGGACGGGAAGCTGGCGTTCAAGGTCTCCACCGCCTGGTAGGCGGCCGGCGGGCGCTGGCGCTCGAACACGGCCTTGAGGCCTTCGCTGAGCATCACGCCGCCGGCGAGCCCCACCACCAGCAGCAGGGCCGAGAGGCGCTTTCGCAGAATGAACAGCATCCCGATGGCGACGATGGCGAACAGCCCCAGCACCGCGATCCCGCCCAGGGAGGTGATGTCGGCGGCGGCTTCGTGCAGCCACCAGGGGCCGCGCGGCTGGCCGGCGATCGGCTGCATCCAGTGCAGCACCATCTGGTCAAAGGCCTGGCCGTCGGCCTCGGTCATGTCGTCGGCGATCTCGACGAAGGTCATGATGCCCAGGGTGATGACGGCCAGGGCGCCCAGGGCGGCGAACTCGGCGCGCGCCACGGTGAGCGCACGGCGCAGAAAAGGGACGAGATCGGAAGCTTGCATCGCTCGCCAACGGCCAAGCTGGCCGGCCGTTCCCGATCACGGCTTCGTGAATCCTGTCACAATGGTGCGTCGCACAGCCGTCGCGGCTTTTGCACAGGCTCATCCCCCGTCTCGACGTGATTCGAGACGAATTCCGGCGTCAAGCCCGTTGACCATTGGTTAGGCATCTGCGCCCCATATATTGGTTCGGGGCGTGCTTCGGCCACTAGATGCAGTGGTTGTGGCGCAGGTGGCTTCTCTACGATTTTTGTTCAGGGCGATGACGATTATGGCTGGCGGCGAAGCGTTGAAGACAGTGGAATTCGAGGCGGTTAAGGCTGCGCCGGCGTCCGAAAAGCCCCTTCTGACGGTGGTGAAGAGCCTCGAACTGGACCGGTCGCGCGACGACCTGCTGACCGATTTCGGCAAGAAGACGCTGGAGGATCGCTACCTGCTGGCGGGCGAGAGCTACCAGGACATGTTCGCGCGCGTCTCGACGGCCTATGCCGACGACGCCGACCACGCCCAGCGTGTCTACGACTACATGTCCAAGCTGTGGTTCATGCCCTCGACGCCGGTGCTGTCGAACGGCGGCGCGAACCGTGGCCTGCCGATCTCCTGCTTCCTGAACTCGGTGCAGGACTCACTCGACGGCATCCAGCGCGTCTGGAACGAGAACGTCTCGCTGGCCTCGAACGGCGGCGGCATCGGCACCTACTGGGGCGGTGTCCGCTCCATCGGCGAGAAGGTGAAGGGCGCGGGCCAGACCAGCGGCATCATCCCCTTCATCCGCGTGATGGATTCCCTGACCCTGGCGATCAGCCAAGGCTCGCTGCGTCGCGGTTCGGCGGCGGTGTATCTGGATGTGCACCACCCGGAGATCGAGGAGTTCCTGGAGATCCGCAAACCTTCGGGCGACTTCAACAGGAAGTCTCTGAACCTGCACCATGGCCTGAACATCACCGACGAGTTCATGGAGGCCGTGAAGGCCGGCGCCCAGTTCGGCCTGCGCTCGCCCAAGAACGACGAGGTCCTGCGCTACGTCGACGCCCGCTCGCTGTGGCAGAAGATCCTCGAGATCCGCCTGCAGACCGGCGAGCCCTATCTGATCTTCTCCGACACGGTGAACCGCCAGATGCCCAAGCATCAGCGCGAGCTGGGCCTGAAGGTGAAGCAGTCGAACCTGTGCAGCGAGATCATGCTGCACACCGGCCCCGACCATCTGGGTATCGACCGCACCGCCGTCTGCTGCCTGTCGTCGGTCAACGCCGAGAAGTTCCTGGAGTGGCGCGAAGAGCCCCGCTTCATCGAGGACGTGATGCGCTTCCTGGACAATGTCCTGGAAGACTTCATCACCCGCGCCCCGCCGGAAATGGCCGCCGCCGTCTATTCGGCCAAGCGCGAGCGTTCGGTGGGTCTGGGCCTGATGGGCTTCCACTCCTTCCTGCAGGCGCAGGGCGTGGCGTTCGAGTCCGCCATGGCCAAGTCGTGGAACATGCGTCTGTTCAAACACCTGCGTCGCGAAGCCGACAAGGCCAGCGTCAAACTGGCCGAAGAGAAGGGGCCTTGCGAGGACGCAGCCGATCGCGGCGTCATGGAGCGGTTCAGCCACAAGCTGGCCATCGCCCCGACGGCCTCGATCTCGATCATCTGCGGCGGCACATCGGCCGGTATCGAGCCGATCCCGGCCAACATCTATACCCACAAGACCCTGTCGGGCTCGTTCGCGGTCAAGAACCCCTACCTGGAGAAGCTGCTCGACGGCTACGGCGCCAACACCGACGCGGTCTGGAACTCCATCCTCGAGAACGAGGGTTCGGTCCAGCACCTGACCATGCTGAACGACGACGAGAAGGGGATATTCAAGACCGCCTTCGAACTGGACCAGCGCTGGGTCGTCGAGCTGTCGGCCGACCGCTCGCCGGAAATCTGCCAGGCCCAGTCGATCAACCTGTTCATCCCCGGTGACGTCAACAAGTGGGACCTGCACATGCTGCACTGGCGCGCGTGGGAAACCGGAGTGAAGTCGCTCTACTACCTGCGCTCCAAGTCGGTGCAGCGCGCCGCCTTCGCCGGCGCTGAGGACAAGGCCGAGGTCGAGCCCGATCCGAACCAGCCGGACCTCTTCTCGGCCGCCCCGACCGATTACGACGAGTGCCTGGCCTGCCAATAATCGGGCGCGATTTCGCTACCTGATCCTGACGAGCGGTTCCCTGGGGGAGCCGCTCGTTTGCGTTTGAACGCGGCACCCTGGCCGTTAATCCTCTCCAAGACCCCTGATCGGGGAACCCCTGCGTCAGAACTCGCGTTGCGCGATCATGTCAGGAAGGTGTCGCGAAAATGCGATTGGACTCATTCTCAATCCGGTGCAGGGTGAAGCCTGTTAACGGACTGTGAGGGGACCGTTGATCTATCTGAGGCATCTTGTTCTGAGCGTAATCGCACTGACGGCCACGGCCGTTCCGGTGGGCGCACAGACATGGGTGAACCAGAACTGGTCAGAGACCCAGCAGGAGACCGCCTCCAGCATCACCGCCAGACTGAACGGCCAGGCCGGTTTCAACGTCGCCTCGAGCCGCGATTTCGGCCCCGTCGTCGAGTTCGCCGGCGACTACACGCCGGTCGCGGAGCGTAGCCCTTTCGCCGCTACAACAACCCGCGACGTCTGGCATGAGGCTGAGGGTTACAGCGACCGGCTGAGGCTCCGCGCGCGGGGCGAACTGCGTCGCGCGGACGGTTCGCCCGTGCCGCTGACGCCCATGGATCAGGCCGTGTTCGATGCCGAAGGCTATGAGGTCAGCTACACGCGCGGCTGGACGACGGCGCGCGGCTATACGGCCTCGGGTCTGGAAGTCACCCTGACGCCGCACGTCGGCATCGGCGCGGGCGACCGGGGCGGCACGGCCGAGGCCGGTGCGACCCTGAAGATCGGCTCGAGCGCGGACCGAATCCTGCCGGAAGGCGCAGCTGCATTCGGCGAGCGGGCCCGCTGGTACATCTACGCCGCCGGATCGGGCACGGCCGTCGGCTATAATTTCGCGCGCAACCGCGACGGCCAATACGCCAGCTCCGGCTACAGCCGCGACAGCGGATCCTTCCTCGGCGACGCCTCGATCGGCGTGGCCCTGCGCAAGGGCGACATGCAGGGCTCGTTCGGCCTCGTCTATCGCGAGATCGAGGCCGAGGGCATGACCGGCCATGGCATCGACAACGACGTGTCCGAAGGCCTGGTGGCCTTCCAGCTGTCGATCAAGCCGGAATGGTAGGAGAGAGGCAGTAGAGCTTAGGCAGTAGGCAGTAGGGAAAAACCGCTGTTCGCCGCCACGATGCCCCTTCTACTGCCTACTGCCTACTGCCTACTGCCTTGCCTTCAGATCCAGCCCCGGCGCTTGAAATAGACCAAGGGCGCGACGGCCGAGATCACCATCAGGCCGAGCGCCATCGGATAGCCCTCCATCCAGCGCAGTTCGGGCATGTGCTCGAAATTCATGCCGTAGATCGCCCCGATCAGGGTCGGCGGCATCAACACCGCCGTGAAGATCGAGAACATCTTGAAGATCGAGGACTGCTCGATGTTGATCAGGCCGAGCGCAGCCGAGAGCTGGAAATTGATCCCCGCCGCGATCGACTGGTTGTGCGAGATCAGGCTGGCGGCGTCGCGGCTGAGCGAGCGCAGGTGTTCGCGCGGCTCTTCGGTGTGTTCGAACCAGTCGTCGACGGCGACGAAGGCGAAGACGCGCGCCAGGCCGGCCAGGCTCTGTTCGATGCGGGCATTGGCCATGTGGGCGCGGCCCAGCTTGGTCACCAGGTGTTTGAACCCGACCGTCTTGCCTTCCGTGAAGACGTGGGTCCCGACGCCCTCGACCTTCGCCGCCAGGCCCGACAGGACGTCGGAGGCGCGGTCGATGATCGCCTCCATCAGGTTCAGGAACATGTCGGCCCCGGTGTTGCACAGGGCCGGCTCGCGCTCGAGCTTGTCTGTGAACAGGGTGAAGGGGCGCGGGTCGAAATAGCGGATCGTTACCATCGGCCCCTGGGTCAGGACGAAGGTGACCGGATCGATTCCCGGCAGATCGTCGTCGCCCCGATGCAGGATGTCGGCGGTGACATAGGTGGCCCCGCCCTCGCGATAGAGGCGGCTGGAGGCCTCCAGTTCGCTCATTTCGGCCCGTGTGGGGATGGAGATGCCGAGCGCCTTCTCGACCGCGCGGTCCTCGCCGTGGCTGGGTTCGATCATGTCGATCCACAGGGTGTCGGACGGCATTTCCCAGCCGCCGATGACGTCGATCTCGACCGCCTCGCAGGTGGGCCGGCCCGAACGATAGAGGCGGATCATTCGGGACGCTCGATTGTCGGGGTTGGCCAGGGCCTAGTTTTGCGCCGGAGCGGTCGTGGTGTTGGCGGCGACCTGACGACCCGCGGAATAGGCGTCGCGGGCGCCGTTATAGATGAAGCCGTAGGTCGGATAGACGGTCGAGCCGAGGTCGCGGATCGGGTTGTACCAGACCTTGACCTGGGACCAGTCATTCTGGCCCGAGACGTCGACGACGGTGACGTTTTCCTCGACGCGGCCACGGCTGCCGCCCCAGTTGGCGTGGGTCACGCGGATCACGCGGTCGGTCAGGATGTCGGAGACGACGGCAACATGGCCACGGCTCATGCGGCCTTCGGGGCGGAAGACCAGGACCGAGCCCGTCTCGGGCGCGCGGCCGGTGCGGAAGCGGTCAACAGCCTGATTCCACCAGGTCCAGGCGTCGCCGAAGATATTGATGCCCGAGAACATGCGGGCGAAGGTTACGCACTGCCAGTACGGATCGTCGGCTTTGGCGGGGGCGGGCGACAGGGCGAAAAAGCCCAGGCAAGCGGCAACCAGCGCGGCGGTGATCCGTTTCGTCATGTTGCAAATGTTTCCGACTGTTACGCCCGGCACTATCCCTAGACGATAGTGAACGCGGGGTAAAAGCCCCTTTTCAGGCGAGTTGAGGATCGCCTGTGCGCGCTTTCGCACGATCGGCGCGACGTTGTGCAATGCCGCGAAGCGCCCGCCGGGCGGGGAATTCCACCAAGTGATAGCTGACCGCCGCGACCACCGGCAGCATCAGGAAGACGGCCAGCCACACGAAGAGTTGAAGCTTGTCGCCGCCCCCCGTGAGCCTGGACGCGGCGTTCACGGCCAGCAGTTTCCAAGGCACCACGACCATATAGACCGAGTAGCTGATCTCGCCGAGATAGACGGCCGGCTTTGACGCCAGCCAGCCGGCGCGCGCGTTCGGAAGCGAGGCCAGGGCCAGGATCAGGGCACCGCACAGGGGGACGATGACGGCATCGGGCGCCTGCAGCGAACCGGCGACCGCGATGGCGACGGCAACGCTGCCCGCCAAGAGGCCCGGACGGGGCAGGGTGATCTTGCGATGCATCAGATACAGCGCACAGCCCAGCGCGAAACAGGGGACGATCCGCAGGGCGCCCCAGGCGATGGTGGCCTGGGTCAAGGGGAAGCCGGCCAGCATCTGGAAGACGATGTACAAACCCACGAGGAAGACCACCGCGCCGATGACGGCCGCGATCGGCCGCTCGCGCAGACGCCAGGCACCGAAGGCGAAGACGGGGAACGAGAGGTAGGCGAACCACTCCGCCGAAATAGACCAGGACGGATGGTTCCACCCGGCCACAGGCGCGAAGCCCCAGGCGTGGACCATCAGGATATTGGCCGGCAGGGACGACCAGCTGAGGATGTTGCCGTTGACGTTCATCCCGGCGGCGACCGCGCCGAAGGCCAGAACGCCGACGCCGACCAGGGTGGCGATATGCAGCGGATAGACCCGCGCGATCCGCGCCCACAGGAAGGAGCCGTAGCTGAACCGCTTCTCGCCGTGCGCCGCCAGATAGACGTGGCAGAGGATGAAGCCCGAGAGGACGAAGAACAACTCGACCCCAAGATAGCCCTTGGCCACCAGGTTTGGCATCCAGCTCACGTCCAGATCCGGCCAGAAGGCGAACAGAGCCACCCAGATGGCGGCGCCGAAGCGCAGCGCGGTGAGCGGTCGCAGGTCCTGCGGCGTTTCCAACTGGGTCATTCACCCCATATGCAGCCGACGCGGTTCCAGAACCGTTAAGTGAGCCATGAAAGATTTCGACGTGACCGAACCCGCCCCCCTCCATCAAGGCCTGACCTTCGACGATGTCGCCGCCTCGGCCGCCGCTTCCGCGGACCTGACGGAGGCGCAGGGACAGGTCGCCCTGACCGGGGCGCTCGGCCTGCTGGACCGTCACGCCGCCCGTGAACCGCTGGCCGCCCTCTATGCCGCCGTGCCCGGAGCCGAGGCCGCTGCTCACTCCAAGGCGGCCGAGCGCCCGAAACGCGGCCTGTTCGGCGGCCTCATGGCGTCGGCGGGTGGCGTATCGGGCGCGGCGGTGGCGGAGGCCATGGGGCTGCTGGAACGGCTCAAGCACGACGGCGTGGACAAGGCGGCCCTCAAACGTCTGCTGCCCGCCGCGCGCGAGCGGGTCCGGGCGGCGACGGGTCGGGACCTGCTGGGCGAGGCGGTCAAGAGCGTGCCGGGCGTCGGGCCACTGCTCGGGGACGGCTAAGGCGCCGGCTGGCTCTCCAGGAACGCCACCGAGGCCGCGCAGCCGTTCAGGGTCTGCGAGCCCAGCTCGACGCGCGCGGTCAGGGGATAGATCCGGTCGCTCATCCCGTCCGAGCACTCCGTGGCGATCAGGGTGACGACCAGGGTCGTGCCATCCGCGCCGGCGGCGGCGTAGACGGCCGTGGTCCCCTGGATCGTCGGGCCGGGGTTGGTCGCGGTCACGCCGGGATGATCGACGGCGGTATAGGCCAGGGTCTCGGGCGAGATCTCGACGCCCCAGAAGGGTTCGGTGCCGATGGCGCGAACCGGCTGGTTCAGGTCGACCCCGGCGAGGAGAGAGGGCGGGGCGGGCGCAGGGGCCTCGGCCGGCGCAGGCTCGTTCGCGTTGGAACAGGCGGCGAGGCCAAGCAGGGCCAGGGCGAAAAAGGATGGTGCGAGAACAGGCAGGCGCATCGGATCGGCTCCGGGACGAGGGTCAGGCGGACCATGCCGGGGGCGGGGCCGCTGTTCAATATGCGTCGCGGTCCTCGCCGGGCTCACGCCCAGGATCCAGGGTGTTGTCGACCCCGTCGTCCCAGCCCTCGCGATGCGACTTGAACGCCAGGGCCATGAGCCCCCAGGTCAGGCCCACGGTTCCCGCGACGCCCAGAGCCATGGCGATCCAGCCGTGCAGCGGCAGGTCGCCACCGCCGATGGCGACCCAGAACAGGCCCAGCCCCCAGGTTGCGCAGGCCGATACGGCGAGCGCCAGGAGGACGCGCAGGATCTGACGACGGAAATCGGTCATGGCCCTTGATACCACGGAAAGAGCCTCCGGTGCGCGGTCAGGCTGAGACTGCGATCCGGCGCCGCGCCCGGCGGGTCTGTCGGGCCATCCGGGGGCAGGTCAGGAGCAGCCTGTGCAGGCCCGCGACCACCAAGGCGGTCAAGGCCCAGGACAGCAGTATGTCCGACAGGAAGTGACCGCCGAACGCGATCCGGTTCAGCGACAGGGCCCACCCGTATCCGACCGCGAGCGGCAGGACCCAGGTCCGCAGGCCCGCCGGGCACATCAGCACGATGACGGCGACCATCCAGGCGGCGGACGATCCCTCCCCCGAGACGAAGGAGCAGTTAGACAGGCATTGGTCCGTCATCTGCCAGGCGCGGGTGAAGTCGGCGTCGCCGCCGAAGGTCTCGATCTGGATGGGGCGAGCGCGGCCCCACATCGACTTCAGCACGCCGTTGACGACCACGCCGGACGCGAGCGCGAGGCCGGCGATAAGGACCAGGGCGCGGCGGGCTGGAAGCGTCAATCGACGCGGATCGCGGAGCAGGCCGCCCGCGACGGTCGCGAGCAGCCCGAGCAGCATCAGTCCCATGACCCAGCTGGAGGATTTACGCAGGGCCCTGAGCGCCGGGTCGCTCGACAGGGCGAAGCCGGCGTCCGAATGGAACAGGGCGCTGATGGCCAGGTCGACCCCGGGCAGGGCGATGAAATAGGCGGACAGGACGACCGTGGCGATCAGGGCGACGACGACCGGCTCGCGCAGTCGCAGACCCGCCGCGAGCGTCAATCGGACACGGGTCACGCCCCGGCGCAGGCCGTGGATGGTGACCAGAGGCCGCGCGCGGCGACCTGGGCCGGTGATTGCCTGAATATCCGTCATCGATTCCCCCAAATCGAGCCGCAGGGGTCTGGATGGCTGAATCGTGAGGCGGTCGTGTCACGGAAACATAGGTGTTCGGCGTCTGTCCGGCGTCGTGTTCGTGTAGAGCCGTCCGTGGCCGCATCGCTTATGGCCACGCTTGATCGACTTCACCCGGTCGCGAGGACCGTCTAGACCTCGGACATGCCTGAACTTCCCGAGGTCGAGACGGTCCGACGCGGCCTTGAGCCGGTGCTGGTCGGCGCCCGCCTGACGCGGGTGCGTCAGAACCGCCCGGACCTGCGCTTTCCCTTCCCGGACCGGTTCGTCGAACGGCTGGAAGGCGCCAGTGTCGAGCGGATCGATCGGCGGGCGAAATATCTGCTGGCGGCCCTGTCGACCGGCGAGACCTGGGTCGCCCACCTGGGCATGACCGGCCGGTTCACCGTGGACGGCGAACAGCTGGGCGAGTTCGAGGAGCCGGCGCCGATCGCCGGCAAGCACGAGCACATGAGCTTCTGCGCCTTGCGCGATGGACGCGCCACACGGGTGGGTTTCGCCGACGCCCGCCGGTTCGGATTCATGGGTCTGATCTCCACCGATCAGGTCGAGAGCCATCCGTGGTTCATCGGCATGGGGCCGGAGCCTCTGGGCAATGGCTTTTCCGCCGTCCATCTGGCCGAGGCCTTCGACGGCAAGACGCAGAACATCAAGGTGTCGCTGCTCGACCAGCGGATCGTCGCGGGGCTGGGCAATATCTATGTCTGCGAGGCCCTGTACCGCGCGCGCATCTCGCCGTTGATCGCGGCGGGCAAACTCACAAGGCCCCGGCTCGAGACCCTGACCTCGGTCATCCGCGACGTGCTCAACGACGCCATCGCGGCGGGCGGATCGACGTTGAAGGACTTCGCCAACGCCGAGGGCGGCCAAGGCTATTTCCAGCACCGGTTCGACGTCTACGGCCGCGAGGGCAAGCCTTGCCTGGCCGACGGCTGCACCGGCGTCGTGAAGCGGATCGTCCAGGGCGGACGCTCCACCTTCTATTGCCCGAGTTGCCAGAAGCGATGACCGACCAACGCATCATCCTGTTCCGGGGCATGAACACCGGCGGCGTCCGCGCGCCCGTCGGCGAGCAGCGAGCGATGGCCGCCGAGATGGGGCTCGGCAATCCCCGCACGCTTCAGGCCAGCGGCAATCTGGTGGTAGAGACCGGGATGGCGACGGCGGCGCTGGAAGCCGCGATCGAGACGGAGATGGAGCGTCGCTTCGACGTGAAGATCGCCGCGATGGCCCGCACGCCGCCGCAGTGGACGAAGCTTATCACCGCCAATCCCTTCCCGGAGGAGGCGGCCGCGCATCCGTCGAAGGTCGTGGCCATGGTCATGAAGGACGGGATCAAGCCCGGAGCGTTGGACGCCTGTCGCGCGCTGGCCGCCGGCGGCGAAGCGGTCGAGGCCGTCGACAACATCCTCTATTTCTGGTTCCCCAACGGCCAGGGCGAGAGCGGCATCTTCAAGACGGCCACGCCGAAGATGCTGGGCATGGGCACCGGCCGGAACTGGAACACGGTGTTGAAGCTCGGCGAGATAGTTGGTGTCCTATAACTTCGACCTGATGTAAAAAATAATGGACATTGTGTCCGCTTCATGTGACATCTCCTCAGCCGCCTGTCGCGGTGGGAGGCTGTTCGATGTCGTTTCGCGAGAAACATCTGTGGATCACGGTTCTGACCACTGTCGTGGTCTGGGCCATCTATTTCCGCGAGCTCATCGTTCGGGTGATGGACGGCGGCATGTCCGATCCGAGGTTTCCCATCATCATGGGTGTCGCCTTCGCCGGCGCCGTCTTCGTGGTGTCGGTGATCGAGGTCGCCCTGACCGCCATCGCGACCCTCACGACGCCCAAGGCCGAGCGCGGCATGCGCGACGAGCGCGAGGTCCACGCCGCGCTGAAAGCCAGCCACGTCGCCCTTATGCTGCTGATCGTTCTGGTGATCAGTCTGTCCGTCGCGGCCTATTTCACCGCCCTGGCCGCCCCGACCTTCGGCACGCATCTGGATGTGACGTCTGGCGGGGTTCTGGTGGTCATGGCCAATATCATGGTCGCCTGTATCGTCGTGGCGGAGTTGGTCCGGGCCGGATTGACCCTTGCCCTGCTGCGGGCCCTGCGGTGACCAAGGGGCCGCCGCCGATCCGGAACCGCATCCGCGAGCTGCGCTTCCATGCCGGGGAGATGACCCAGGCGGACCTGGCCACGCGGATCGGCATGACGCGCCAGACCATCGTCGCCATGGAACAGGGCAAATACTCGCCCAGCCTGGAGGCCGCCTTCCGCATCGCCGCGGTCTTCGGCGTCGCGATCACCGAGGTGTTCCAGTGGGAGGGGTGAAGCGCTAGACCGGGGCGAACAGAGGAGCGCCCCATGTCCGACGCCTACGCCAACATCCTGATCGAGCGCCACGCCGACGGATACGCCGTGGTCACCCTGAACCGGCCGGAGGCGCTGAACGCGCTGAACTCGGCCCTGTTCAAGGACATCGCTGACTTCCTGGACGCGGTCGAGCACGATGACGGCGTCCGCTGCCTGATCCTGACCGGCTCGGGCGACAAGGCGTTCGCCGCCGGCGCCGACATCAAGGAAATGGCGGACCAGTCCTATGCCCAGATGTACACGGGCAACTATTTCGCCCTCGGCCACGACCGGATCACCCGGTTCCGCAAGCCCATCATCGCGGCCGTAAATGGTTTCGCCCTGGGCGGCGGCTGCGAGCTGGCCATGCTGTGCGACTTCATCATCGCTTCCGACAAGGCGAAGTTCGGCCAGCCCGAGATCAACCTCGGCGTCGCGCCCGGCATCGGTGGCTCCCAGCGGCTGACGCGTCTGGTCGGCAAGTCCAAGGCCATGGACATGGTCCTGACCGCCCGGATGATGGACGCGGCCGAAGCCGAGCGCGCGGGCCTCGCCTCCCGCGTCTTCCCGCACGACACCCTGCTGGGCGAGGTCCGCAAGATCGCCGCGAAGATCGCCTCCCAGAGCCCGCTGGCCGTCATGGCCAACAAGGAGATGGTCAACGCCGCCCTGGAGACGACCCTGACGCAAGGCGTCCAGTTCGAACGCCGCCTGTTCCACTCCCTGTTCGCCTTCGAGGATCAGAAGGAGGGGATGGCGGCCTTCGTCGAGAAGCGGAAGCCGGAGTTCAAGGGGAAGTGAGGCGGTAGGCAGTAGGCAGTAGGCAATAGGGAGGTGAGCGCGCCAGCGGCGGCCGTGAGCGCTCGCTTTTTTCTTCTAATGCCTACTGCCTACTGCCTATTGCCTCCCTTCCCAGACTCCACTTGCCCCCCTGACCCTGTTCCGCTATAGCCGCCCGCTCTTGAAGATTTTCCGCGCCGTGGACGGGTGTCTGCGGCGTTTCCGTTGATAGGTTTGACGATGGCCAACAATCCCGGCGCCAAGAAAGCGATCCGCAAGATCGCCGCGCGTACCGAAGTGAACAAGTCGCGCCGCACGCGCGTTCGCACCTTCCTGCGCAAGTTCCAGGAAGCCGTGACGGGTGGCGACGCCGCCGCCGCTCAGGGCGCTTTCGTGGAGGCGCAATCCGAGCTGATGCGCGCCGTCACCAAGGGCGTCGTTCACAAGAACACGGGCTCGCGCAAGGTGTCTCGCCTGCACGCCCAACTGAAGAAAATGTCGGCCGCCTAAGCCTCTAGGTACGACTACGTACACAGGCCGGCCGCGGGTGGGTTTCACGCATCCGTCATGCGAAAATACAGTGATTTCAACGGCGAGTGGGCGCAAGCTTACTCGCCGTTTCGCCGTGTGCGGATAAGTCTCCACACGGGAATTCGGGTTCGCCGAACAGGCGAACCGGGCATTTTCTCAAGCGGGATTTGGCTTTAGCGGAGTCAAACAATTTAACTGCGAATCGGCTCGCGAATCAGCGTTGACCGGGGCCGCGCCGGGCGTAAGTTTTGGCCTCTAACGCACTTCCATCCCCACACGGATGAAGACGGAGCGGGGGCGAACCCCTGCGCCGGCGGGAGAAGTCTGTCCGAGAGGTCGACCCCAATTTCTGAAGCCCCCGCTTCAGAGATCAGGAGAACTCGACCCCGCGACAGGCCGACCCGGCGATGGGTCGGAGCCAGACGGCTTCGGCGTGGCATGAATTTTTACGGCGGGTTGTACGGACGATGGGGGGCTTGGCGTTGGCGAACATGACGGACCCGGACCGGATCTGGAACGAGGCTTCGGTGAAGCTTCGCGCGGAGATCGGCGATGGCCCGTTCAGCTCCTATATCGCGCCGTCGGCGGTGCGGATCGACAGCGCCGGCCAGCTGATCCTCGTCACCCCGACCGGCTATGCGCGCGACTGGGTGCGCAAGAACGCCCTGCGTCGTCTGAACGAGCTGTGGCTGGGCCTGGACGGCCTGTCGCGCCGTCTGGAGGTCCGTTGCCGCGCCGAGGTGGGTTCGCCCCCGCCTGCGTCCGCCGTGACCCTCCAGGCCCTCTCGGCGGCCCCCGGAGAGCCTTCCGTCGCCCCGACGGTGCCACCGGTTACCGACGGCGCCCGCGCCGTGCGCGCGGCGGGCCTGCAGGAACGCCTGACCTTCGACAGCTTCGTCGAGGGCCAGGGCAACGCCTTCGCCCTGGCCATCGCCCGCCAGACGGCGTCGTGGGCCGACGGCCACTTCAACCCGATCTTCTTCTGCGGACCCTATGGCTACGGCAAGACCCACCTGCTGAACGCCATCGCCTGGGAGGCGCAGCGCCTGCGCCCCGACGCCAAGGTCGTCTACCTGACCGCCGAACGGTTCCTGTCGACCTTCGTCAAGGCGATGCAGGACCGCTCGACCGCCGCCTTCAAGGAAAGCCTGCGTAGCGCCGACATGCTGCTGCTGGACGACGTCCAGTTCGTGGGCGGCAAGGCCTCGACCCAGGAAGAGCTGCTGTCGACGCTGACGGCCCTGATCGAGGACGGCAAACGGATAGTCCTCTCGGCCGACCGTCCGCCCATGGCCCTGACCGAGGTCGAGCCGCGCCTGCGCAGTCACCTGGCCGCCGGCCTGACCTGCCCGGTCGAGCCCGCCGACCGCGCCCTGAAGATCGCGGTGGCGCAGAACCGCCTGAACGCCTTCGCCAGGATGGGCGTGGTGTCGGGCGAGGCATCGCGCGAGGTCCTGGAACAGGTCGTCGATCGCACGCCCGGTTCGGTGCGTGAGCTCGAAGGCGCCGTGAACACCCTGGCCGCCGCAGCCGGATCGCGGCTGTCGTCCCTGGGCGTCGAAGAGACCCTGACCCTGCTGGGCTCGGCCCTGCGCGGAGGCCCCGAGCGCCGCATCACCGTGGACGAGATCCAGAAGACGGTGGCCGAGCATTTCAACATGAAACAGGCGGACCTCTTGTCGGAGCGCCGCACCCGCGCCGTGGCCCGTCCGCGCCAGATCGCCATGTGGCTGTGCAAACAGCACACGACCCGCTCCTATCCCGACATCGGCCGTCGCTTCGGCGGGCGCGACCACACCACGGTCCTGCACGGCGTGCGCAAGATCGAGGAGCTGATGCCCCAGGACGACCAGATCGCCCGCGACGTCGAGGCCCTGACGCGCAAGTTGCGGGGCTGACTTCGGCGGCCTTTGCGTCTTCGGCCGGCACTGTTGGCAGTCTCGGCGGTCCACGGCCCGAAGATTTTGCAGTTCACGGGTTCGCAGATTAGCAGTCAGACACTGCTGGTTGACGGTCTCATTTCTCACCGTGCACCCCGGCGAAAGCCGGGGTCCAGACGGCGAAAACCGTCATTGGATGGACCTCCGGATGCGCCATCCCGGCAGCCTTCTTCCGTGATCTGGACCCCGGCCTTCGCCGGGGTGCAAGGGTGTAAAGCCGTGCAGGCGCTTAGAGCGTCAGTTCGCCCTCGTCCTCACCGTCCCAGTAGGCGATCCGGTTGGCGTGGGCCTTGATCAGGACCAGACCGGGCGTCTCGACGCCTTGGGGGAACCAGCGGTCGAGACCCTTGGTCCAGTGGGCCTGGAACTCGGCCTTGTCGCGGATCAGCTCGGCCGTGGCCTCGACGGCGATGAAGATGCCCGGCTTGCCCAGCAGTCCCTTGTCGCCGGTCAGGGTCAGACCCACGATCGGATCGGCAGCGATGTCGGTGACCATGCCTGCGTCCTCGGTGGTGAAGAACCAGCTCTCGCCGTCGTAATCGACCTCGCCGTTGTTGCTCATCGGCCGGGACGTCAGGGCACCGGAGGCGGTGCGGGTCGTCAGCATGGTGAAGTCGATGCTGCGCATCTTCTTCGACAGCTCTTTGAGGATCAGTTTCATCGGGGCATCCTTTGTTGCCCCGACCAAACCCCCAACCCGCCGGTATGATCCCGCGTCAGGACCGCGCGGGGATATTCAGTCCGCGCCCGACCGCCGGACGGGCCAGGCACCGCTCGACCCAGGCGGGCACGGCCTTGAGCGTCCCATAGTCCACCAGGTCGCCCGCGCCGTAGAAGGTCACGAGGTTGTTCACCCAGCCGATCAGCGAGATGTCGGCGATGGTGAAGTCGTCGCCCATGATGAAGGCGCGGTCATTCAGCCGGCCCTCGAGCACCCCCAGCAGGCGTTTGGCCTCGGCGGCGTAGCGATCGCGCGGACGCTTGTCGTCGTAGTCCTTGCCGGCGAACTTGTGGAAGAAGCCGAGCTGGCCGAACATCGGACCCACGGCACCCATCTGCCAGAAGACCCACTGCAGGGTCTCGTAACGGGCGGCCGGATCGGCCGGGATCAGCTTGCCGGTCTTGTCGGCGAGGTAGACCAGGATGGCACCGGATTCCCACAGTCCCATCGGTTTCCCGCCCGGACCGTCGGGATCCAGGATCGCCGGGATCTTGCCGTTGGGGTTCAGCGACAGATAGTCGGGCGTCCAGGTCTCGTTCTTCATGATGTCCACCAGGTGGACCTCATAGGGCAGGCCGATCTCTTCCAGCATGATCGAGGCCTTCACCCCGTTGGGCGTGGGCAGGCCGTAGTACTGCAGGACCGTGGGATCCTTGGCCGGGTACTGGTTTGTGATCGGGAAGGCGGAGAGGTCGGCCATGGGACACCGTCGCGGTTGCTGTTAGCCGGCATGTCGGGTCGCGGCCTGTCCGCCGCAAGGGGCATGGCGTGGCGGCTTCACGTGCCTGTGTACGCCGTCAGACATTGTCGGGTTGTCGTCCGGGCTCAAGCGGGGCCTTATCGGCCGTCAACAAAGAGGAGGCGCCCGATGGCCCACAAGTTCGAAGTCTACAAGGACAAGGCAGGCGAGTTCCGCGTCCGGTTCAAATACAATTCCGAAGTCATCTTCTCGACCGAGGGCTACTCCGACAAGTCGGGCGCCAAGCGCGCGATCGAGTCGATCAAGAAGCACGTCGGCGACGCCGAGACCGTCGACGTCGAGTAGTTCGTTTCAAGATCGTAGTTTTACCTCTCTCACTCAGGCGACGATGGGGCCATTAGAGTAAAGGGGGCTCGCGCATGGGCGGCCCCCTGCTTTGCATGCGTTCGCTTCGAAGGCTTTCGACCCCGACGGAACGGCAACGCTTGGCCGTTGAATGAATTCCACAACAGGAGTTCGTCATGAAGCGTATCGTCTGCCTTACCGCCATGGTTCTGATAGCTGCCCCCGGAACGGGTGTAGCGCACGAGCGAAGCCTGCAGAGCCTGCCCCTGGGAGATGGGAGGCTCAGCGACAAAGCGGTCGCCGGGCATGTCTATGCCTG
The DNA here is from genome assembly GCF_058681135.1 of Brevundimonas sp. FV1ye28. Classification (NCBI taxonomy): domain Bacteria; kingdom Pseudomonadati; phylum Pseudomonadota; class Alphaproteobacteria; order Caulobacterales; family Caulobacteraceae; genus Brevundimonas; species Brevundimonas sp. FV1ye28. Next base: position 2,789,814 of record NZ_CM178731.1, read on the forward strand.
TCAAACCCAATTTAGGACCGGCGGGGCGCGTCATGACGGGCCTTGGATTCATGGCGAGACCTGGAACCCTCTGGAGAAACCCAGGGTCGAAGGGCGGGTGATGTGGCCGGAGGCCGAATTCAGCCTGACGGATCAAGAACAGAGCCAGCGTGCCCAGGGCAACGGCCTGCCGGTCGGACAGCCGACAGGCGTCTTTCCCATCACGCCCGATCAGCCAGTCTATCAGTACGACACCAATCCGAATAGGATCGTGGCTCAGACGCTGGACTTCAATATCCCTGCCCAGCCCCAGCGGGCGCCCTCGCCCCAGTGCCTGCCGATGGGAATGATCGGTTTCGCCCTGACCGGGGTCGCATTCTACAATGCCCTGGACGCCGCCGGTCTGGATGCGGCCGCCCACGAGATTCAGGACCTTTGCGACGGCCACCCGCAAGGGCGTGGCCAGTATCACTATCATAGCTCTTCGCCCTGCATTCCGGGGGCCGAGCGCAATGAGGTCGTGGGTTGGGCTCTGGACGGATATCCCATCATGGGCATGGTCGATGCGACCGGCGCCACCCTGGTCAACGCCGATCTCGACGACTGCCACGGACGGGCGGAGCAGGTAGTCGTGGGCGATCGAACCTATGACTACGCCTACCGCCTGACCCGCGAATATCCCTATGTGATGGGCTGTTTCACCGGTCGGGTCGCCGAGGAGACGCAGCAGTCGATCCGGGATGGGCAGGCACCACGCCAGAACGACAACCCAAGACGCCTCAGACAGCGTTCCGGCGGCTGAGCGTCCCGTCGATCGATCAGTCCGGCTCGCGCTCGCCGGTCTCCTGCGGGGGGTAGGCGAGCAGCCAGCCATCCGACAGGTGCAGGTCCGGCACGGCCTCTTTCGTGAACGGCAGATACCAGGTCTGGCCGCCGGCGACGGGGGTGATCTCCAGCATGTCGTCGGCGCCGAAATTCTGGACGGCCTTGACCGTGCCGAGCACGACGCCCTCGCCGTCGCGGGCCTCCACGCCGATCAGGTCGGCGAGATAGAACTCGTCCTCCTGCGGCTCTGGGAAGGCGTCGCGCGGGACGTAGAGTTTCAGGTTGCGGAGGGCGTCGGCCTCTTCCTTGGTGGCGATTTCCTTGGCCCGGCCGACGACCCCGTCCTTGGTCGCGCGCGTCTGCGTCAGGGTCAGGCCGTGCGACCCGTCGGCGCGCAGCAGGGGTCCATAGGTCGTCAGCGCCAGCGGATCGGCCGTATAGGCCGTGATCCGCACCTCGCCCTTGACCCCGAACCCGCCGGAGACATGGCCTACGAGGATGAGTTTCTGATCGTTTGCCATCACCAAATCTCCGTTCATCCCGGCCCCGGGTCCGGCTCGGCCGGCCCGAGGATAGCCAAGGGCCGGGATCCAGAACCGCGCACGGTCTCTGGATAGCAGAAGGGCAGTGCTCGATGTCGAACACTGCCCTTCGTCATCTGTACCCCGGCTTTCGCCGAGGTGCACGGTGAGGTTTTAGGCCTCGGTCTTCTCTTCTTCGCCGGCGTCAGCAGCCGGGGCTTCAGCGGCGGCTTCTTCGGCAGGAGCGTCTTCAGCAGCGGCTTCCGGAGCGGCGTCTTCAGCCGGGGCTTCTTCGACCGGAGGCGCGTTCTTGGCGGCCTCTGCGGCTTCGGCAGCTTCCTGCTTGGCGCGCTCGGCGGCTTCGGCGGCTTCTACCTTGGCTGCAGCCTCTGCTTCCGCGCGGTCGGCTTCGCGCTGGGCGCGCTCGGCGGTGCGTTCCTGGGCCTTCTTGCCCGGGGCGCCCTTGTTCGGGTTGTTCGACTGGGTCCACTTGACCTTGCCGGTCAGGGCTTCGTCGGTGCTCTGCGAGATGAAGCGCGCGACGCGGTCGGTCGGCTGGGCGCCCTTGGCGAGCCATTCCGAAATGCGGTCGGCCTTCAGGGTGACGCGCGGCTTGTCGCCGTCCTTGGCGAGCATCGGGTTGTAGGTGCCGACGCGCTCGATGAACTTGCCGTCACGGGGAGCGTGGGAATCGGCAACGACGATGTAGTAGTAGGGGCGCTTCTTGGCGCCGCCGCGGGCCAGACGAATCTTCAGCATTTCGGTCTTCTTTCTACGAGATCAGTTTTTCTTGGTGGGTAGGCCGGGAAGACCCGGAAGGCCTCCCGGAAGCTGTCCGCCGCCCAGGCCGGCGAGCCGGTCCTGAATGGCTTTCATTTCGTCGGCCGAGGGTTCGGGCATCTTGCCGCCCCCCATGGCCTTCAAACGGTTGAGGTCGGGGCCGCCCATGCCGGGCGCACCGCCGCCGCCGCCGAGACCGCCCAGCATGGCGGCCATCTGCTGCATCTTGCGCGGGCCGCCCTTGGACATGGACTTGACCATATCGGCCATCTGGCGGTGCTGTTTCAGCAGGCGGTTGAGCTCCTGAACCTCGACCCCGGCGCCGGCCGCGATGCGCTTGCGGCGCGAGGCGTTGAGCAGGTCGGGCTTCTTGCGCTCGGCCTTGGTCATGGAACTGATGATGGCTTCCTGGCGCAGGATCATGCGGTCGTCGACGCCGCTCTCGGCCATCTGGTTCTTCATCTTGGCCACGCCGGGCAGCATGCCCATGATGCCCTGAAGACCGCCCATCCGCTTCATCTGCTGCAACTGGGCGGCGAGGTCGTTGAGGTCGAACTGGCCCTTGGCCAGCTTGCGCGCCATGGCCTCGGCCTTGGACTGGTCGAGCTCCTGGGTGGCCTTTTCGACCAGGGCGACGATATCGCCCTGACCCAGGATGCGGCCGGCGACGCGGCGGGCGTCGAAGACCTCCAGCGCGTCGACCTTCTCGCCGGCGCCCATGTATTTGATCGGCAGGCCGGTGACGGCGCGCATCGACAGCATGGCGCCGCCGCGACCGTCGCCGTCGACGCGGGTCAGGATCAGGCCGGTGAGGGGCAGGCGGTCGTGGAAGGCTTTGGCGGTGCGGACCGCGTCCTGGCCGGTCAGGCTGTCGGCGACCAGCAGGGTCTCGACGGGCTGGGAAATGTCGGCAACCTCGGCGACCTCGGCCATCAGGCCCTCGTCGAGGGTGATGCGGCCGGCGGTGTCGAGGATCAGGACGTCGAAGCCCTGCAGCTTGGCGGACGTCAGGGCCCGGCGGGTGATCTGGACCGCGCTCTCGCCCGCCACGATGGGCAGGGTCACGACCTCGATCTGTTTGCCCAGTTGGGCCAGCTGTTCCATGGCGGCCGGACGACGCGTGTCCAGCGAGGCCATCATGACCTTCTTGCGATCGAACTTGGTCAGGCGCAGCGCCAGCTTGGCCGAGGACGTCGTCTTGCCCGAGCCCTGCAGGCCGGCCATCAGGATGACGGCGGGCGGCGTGGCGTTCAGATTGAGCGGGGTCGGCTCGTCGCCGCCCAGCATCTCGACCAAGCCGTCATAGACGATCTTGACGACCTGATCGGCCGGCTTGACCGAACGGATGACCTCTTCGCCGGTGGCCTTCTCGGTGGCGAAGGCGATGAAGTCCTTGACGACCGGCAGGGCGACGTCGGCCTCCAGCAGGGCCACGCGCACTTCGCGCATCGCCTCGGAGACGTCCTTTTCAGACAGGGCGCCGCGACCGGTGATCCGGTCGAAGACGCCTGTCAGCCGCTCGTTCAGAGCCTCGAACATACAAACCTCATATGGGCGGTCGAACCATGCTCCATAGCGAAACGACCTCTGGCGACGATCACGTCGGCAGAGGGTTCTCGCCATCCTCGTCCCGTCGAAACGGGGGGCGTGATGGTGGAGACGCAGGTTCAATTGCGCCGGAAGGCGCGGCTTATGAGGGAAAAGCGGCGGTTTGTCGACTCTGGCAGGGACCGCACTTTCCGTTTCAGCGTTGGCTTGGGGCTGGCCCGGCGGGAAACCGCTGATACGGTCACGCTCCCCAGCCTCCCCCGCTGAAAGAGATCGCCATGCCCGCTGTCGCCGAACCCGCCGCTGATGACCGCCTGCGCGAAGAAGTTCGCCTGCTGGGCGGCCTGCTCGGCGATGTCATCCGGGTCGAGGGCGGTCAGGATCTGTACGACCGGATCGAGGCGGTGCGGGTGGCGTCGGTCGGCTATCACCGCCACGCCGGAGCGCGCGGTTCGGCGGAGCTGGAGCGGTTGCTCAGCGAACTGTCGCTCGATGACGCGGTCGGTCTGGCGCACGGATTCGCCGTCTTTTCACTTCTGGCAAACGTCGCCGAGGACCGGGCGGGCAAGCGGCGGGCGCGGATGCAGACGGCCGAGGGCGCGCGTCCCGACACGCCGGAGGGTGCGCTCGCCCGGCTGACGGCGGCGGGAAGGACGGTCGAGGAGGCACGGGCCCTGTTGTCCGACGCCCTGATCTCTCCGGTGCTGACCGCCCACCCCTCGGAGGTGCGCCGAAAGAGCGTGCTGGACCGGATTGCGGCGGTGTCGGACCTGCTGGATGCCCGTGATGACAGCGAGACGCCCGAGCGCGAGGATGACGGCCTGCGCCGCCAGACGGTGATCCTGTGGGCCACGCGGCTGGTGCGGACCACGGGGCTGGTGGTGCAGGACGAGATCGACACCGTCGTCTCCTTCCTGGAGCGGGTGTTCCTCAAGGTCGCGCCGGAGCAGCTGATCGACTGGAGGCGGCGCCTGGACGCGCCGGACATGGCGCCCTTCATCCGCATCGGTGCCTGGGTCGGCGGCGACCGGGACGGCAACCCCAATGTCGACGCGAACGCATTGAGGGCCGCCTTCGCCACCCCGGCCAAGGCGGTGCTGCGTCACTATCTGGAGGCGGTGAACACCCTGGGCGCAGAGCTCAGCCTGTCGGCGTCCCTGGCCGCGATCACGCCGGAGCTGAAGGCGCTGGCGGACGGGTCCGGAGACCTGTCGCCACACCGGGCCGACGAGCCCTATCGCCGGGCGCTGAGCCAGGTCTATGCGCGGCTGTCGGCGACCCATCCGGTCCTGACGGGGCAGAGGGCGCCGCGTCCGGCGCCGTTCGCCGCCCCGGCCTACGCCGGACCGGGCGAGTTCCGGGCCGATCTGGCCGTGCTTCACGACAGCCTGGTCGCCAACCACGGACAGGTCTTCGCCGACGACAGTCTGTCTCGCCTGATCGCCACGGTCGATGTGTTCGGCTTCCATATGGCGACCTTGGATCTCCGCCAGAATTCCGACGTCCATGCCCGCGTGGTCGGTGATCTGCTGAAGGTCGCGGGCGTCTGTCCCGACTATGGGGCGCTGGACGAAGAAGCGCGCCTAGCCCTGCTGGCGGCGGAACTGGCCGCGCCGCGACCGCTGTACAGTCCCTATGCGACCTACGATCCCGAAACGCTGAAGGAGCGGGCCATCCTGGAGGCGGCGGCTCAGGCGCTCCGAATGTTCGGCCCGGACGCCATCCGTACCCATATCGTGTCCAAGACCGATGCCGCCTCCGACATGCTGGAGGTCTATCTGTTGCTGAAGGAGGTCGGCCTCTATCGACCCGAGGCACCCGGCGAATGCCCCATCCAGGCCGCGCCCCTGTTCGAGACCATCGACGACCTGCGCGCCGCCAAGCCGACGCTGGAGCGATTGTTCAAAGAACCGTCCGCCCTCGCCGTCGCCAAGGCGCGCGGGGTGCAGGAGGTAATGATCGGCTACTCCGACTCCAACAAGGACGGGTCGTATCTGACATCGACCTGGGAGCTGCATGAGGCCTCGCGCGCCCTGCTCAGCGTGACGCAAGGCGCGGGTCTCAGGCTTCAACTGTTCCACGGTCGAGGCGGTGCGGTGGGGCGTGGCGGCGGGTCGAGCTTCGCCGGCGTCCTGTCCCAGCCGACAGGGACGGTCGCGGGCCGCATCCGCATCACCGAACAGGGCGAGGTCATCGCCAACAAATACGGCGAGCCCGACGTAGCGCGCCGCAACCTCGACGCCCTGACGGCCGGGACGCTGATCGCCTCCCTGGCGCCGCCGCCGGACGAGGCGATGACGAAGAAGCATGGTGAGACGGCCTCGGCCCTGTCGGTCGCCTCGATGGCCGCCTATCGGGCGCTGGTCTACGAGACTTCCGGCTTCGTCGACTTTTTCCGCGCTGCCACCCCGATCAACGAGATCGCCGAGCTGAAGATCGGCTCGCGCCCGACCTCGCGATCCAAGTCCATGGCCATCGAGGACCTGCGCGCCATCCCCTGGGTGCTCAGCTGGTCGCAGAGCCGGGTCATGCTGCCGGGCTGGTTCGGCTTCGGATCGGCCGTCCGGGGGCAGGATATGGCCGAGCTGCAGGCCATGGCGAAGGAGTGGCCCTTCTTCCGGACCCTGATCCAGAACATGGAGATGATCATGGCCAAGTCGGACATGACCATCGCCCGCCGCTACGCCTCGCTGGTTCCTGATCAGGCCCTGGCCGCGACCATCTTCGGCGCATTGCAGGCGGAGTGGGACCGGACGCGCGACGCGGTGCTCGCCATAACGGGGCAGGCGGACTTGTTAGGTGGGCAGCCCGAGCTGGACCGGCTGATCCGCCTGCGGATGCCCTATGTCGAGCCGCTGAACCACGTGCAGATCGAGCTGATCCGCCGCCGTCGCGCTGGCGACGACGATCCGCTGGTGCGCGAAGGCATCCTGCTGGCCATCAACGGGGTGGCAGCGGGGCTGCGAAACAGCGGCTAGGCCGCGAAACGATCGTGCCCGTCCGTGGGCTGAATGAACACGATTTAACGCTCAAGGCGCGATTGTCCGAAAGGATTCATCGCAGCGTCACCGTGGACGAGCCGCCCTGTCACGCTTGGAAGTCATAGGGGCGGCGTCGCCTCCCCACGACGTTCAGCAGGATCACCGCCATGAAGACGTTTGCCGTCGCCGCCCTTTCGGCCGCCCTCCTTCTCTCCGCCGGCGCCGCTTCGGCCCAGGACTACCGGATCGTGATCCGCGACCTGGACCTCGGTTCGGTCGCGGGCGCCGCTCAGTTCGACGCCCGCGTCAACGCAGCCGCCGACCGCGCCTGCAACCTCGGCGCGCCCATGCCCGACGCTCGCTGCGTCCGACGGTTCCGCGCCGAGGCCATGCGCCTTCTGCCGGCCGCCCGCCGCGACGACTACGCCCGCGCTCGCTCCAGCCGTGTCATGGCCATGGTCCCGGTCGTCTACGGCTGACCCCGACGCGACCTCCGGGGCGAGCAGCCTTGGAGGTCGCCAACGGCCACGCTTCATGGCCGCGAATTCATCAAGCGTCGCTATTCCGCCGCCGATTGCTCACGGCGAGGAAACAATCGGATCTCACTCAGGTGGGGTCGCCGCCAAGAGCGATAGCTCAGGAGTGCATGTCATGATCCGTCTCGCTTTCGCCTCGGCCGCCCTTGCTACGGCCATTCTCTCCGCTGGAGTCGCTTCGGCCGCCGAATGGCGCGTTCCGATCGGCGACCTCGACCTGTCCACCCCACAAGGCGCCGCCACCCTGGACCGCCGGATCACCGGCGCCGCCCACGGAGCCTGCAACTCCGGCGGCGCCTTGGATCAGGCGCGCTGCCGCGTCCTGTTCCGCCGCGAGGCCATGGACAACCTGCCCCCGTCGCTGCGCGACGACTACGCCCGCGCCCGGTCCAGCCGCGTGGTGGTCCGCACCCCCGTCGATCCGAGCTAGCCGACACGCCGATCAGGTCCGATCGCGCGAACGAAAAAGCCGTCGCAGCCTGAGCTGCGACGGCTTGATCGTCCCGGCGCTTCGCTTCGCGAAGGCCGGGATGACAAGGTCCTGCCTTAGCTGACCGGGAAGCCCCGGACCCGCAGCAGGGCGGCGACATCCGGGTCGCGACCGCGGAAGGCGCGGTAGGCGTCGCCCCGGTCCGTTGTGTTGCCCGGAGCCAGGATGACCGACTTGAAGCGGCCGCCGATGTCCGGATTGAACACGTCGCCCGACTGCTCGAAATAGGCCCAGGTGTCGGCGTCCATCACTTCCGACCACAGGTAGCTGTAGTAGCCGGCCGAGTAGGCGTCGGACGTGAACAGGTGATTGAACTGCGGCAGGCGGTGCCGCATCACGATCTCCTTGGGCATGCCCAGACGGTCCAGCGAGGCCTTCTCGAAAGCGTCGATGTCTGTCGGCGGCGTCGCCTGGGTATGCAGGTCCATGTCGACCAGGGCGGACGACAGGTAGCTGACGGTATCGTAGCCCTGGTTGAAGGTGGCCGAGGCCTCGACCTTGTCGACCAGTTCCTGGGGCATGGCGGCGCCGGTCTCGTGGTGCTTCATGAAGCGGTCCAGGATCGGACGCGACAGCACCCAGTGCTCGTGCACCTGGGACGGATATTCCACGAAGTCGCGCGGCGTGTTGCCGTAGCTCGGATAGGTCACGACCGACGAGAAATAGTGCAGGGCGTGGCCGAATTCGTGGAACAGGGTGGTGGCGTCGTCGAGCGAGATCAGCAACGGCTCGCCCGCGCCGGGTTTCACGAAGTTGTTGTTGTTGGAAGCCAGGATCGGCTTCGAACCGTCCAGCGTCGAGAACGACCGATAGGTGGTCATCCAGGCGCCCGAACGTTTGCCCGCCCGCGCGAAGTCGTCGGCATAATAGAGGCCGATCAGCTTGCCGGAGGCCTTGTCGGTGACCTCGTACAGGGTGACGTCTTCCTGGAAGACCGGGGCGGTCGACTGCGGCTTCTGGGTGAAGACGAAGCCGTACAGACGCTCGGCCATGTAGAAGGAGGCGTTCCGAACAGCGCCCAGCTCGAAGTAAGGCTTCAACTGGTTCTGATCGAGGTCGTACTTCTGCTTGCGGACCTTCTCGGCGAAGTAGAGGTAGTCCCAGGGCTCGATGTCGTAGCCGGCGATCGCCTTCATGTCGGCGACCTCTTCGACGACGCGGGCCTTGGCCGGCGCCCAGACCCGTTCCATCAGCGACATGGCTGCGGCCGGGGTCTTGGCCATGGTGTCCTGCATCCGCCATTCGGCGTGGCTGCCGTAGCCCAGCAGGGTGGCGCGCTGCTTCCTCAGGCGGACGATCTCGGCGATGGTCGCGTTCGTGTCGTTGCGGTCGCCGTTGTCGCCCCGGTTCACGAACTTCTTCCAGACCTGTTCGCGCAGGGCGCGGTCGTCGGCGAAGGTCAGGAACGGATCCACGCTGGAGCGGGTGTTGACGATGACCCAGCCCTGGAGATTGCGCGATTGGGCGGCGGCGCGGGCGGCCGCCTTGTTCGAGTCGGGCAGGCCGGCGACACCCGCCTCGTTCGAGATCACGGTCCAGGTGTTCTCGTCGGCGACGACCTTCTGGCCGAAGCTGGTGAAGGCGTTGGACAGGGCGGTGTTGATCCGGCCCAGTTCGGCCTTGCCGGCGGCATCCAGATTGGCGCCCGAGCGGATGAAGGCGTCGCGGCGGCGTTCGGCCAGACGCTTCTGCTGGGCGTTCAGCCCGTCGCGATCGGCATTGTCGGCCACCGTCTTGATGCGCTGGAACAGGGCTTCGTTGAAGGTGATCTCGTCACCGGCGGCCGACAGCAGAGGCGAGACCTCCACGTCCATCTGCTCATAGGCTTCACCGCCGACGTTCGACGTGGCGACGCCATAGAGGTTCGACGCCAGGTCCAGCGGACCGCCGGCCAGTTCCAGCGCCACGATGGTGTTGGCGAAGGTCGGGGCCTCTGGGTTGTTGGCGATGGCGGCGATGTCGGCACGCTGAAGCTCGATGCCTTCGACGATCGCGGCCTTCAGCTTGGGCGCGGTCATCGCGTTCCACGGCGGCACGCCTTCATAGGGGCCGGTCCAGGGTTGCAGCAGTTCGGCGCGCGGGGTCTGGGTCGGCAGGACGGCGCGGGCGATGCGCGCTTCCTCGGCGACCGAGGCGGGATCGGGGGCGACGAAGCCTGCCGCGCCGGCGCCGGCGGTGGCGCATCCGGAAAGGGCCATCAGGCTCGCGCCTCCGATAAGGACCTGGCGTCTGTGCATGGGGATATCCTGTTCATCTGACTCAATTGCGCGGCACCCTAGGCTTCAGTCGCCTGACCGTCACATGAACAGCAAGTAATCCCGTTGGACGAGGAAGCAAGGCGACGCTACAGCACGGGCATGGCGATTGGTGTTTTCGATAGCGGCGTCGGCGGGCTGACGGTCCACCGCGAACTGACCCGGCGTTTTCCCGAGAAGGACTTCGTCTATCTGGCGGATCAGGCCAATGCGCCGATCGGCTCCCGGACCGGCGAGGAGATCGTCGACATCACCCGGAACGGCTGCGAACGGCTGTTCGAGGCAGGGGCCAGCATCGTCGTTCTGGCCTGCAACACGGCATCGGCCGTGGCGCTGCGCCGTTTGCAACAGACCTGGGTGCCCGAGGCGTCGAAACGGCACGGCCGTCCGCTGAACGTGCTGGGCATCATCGTCCCGACCATCGAGGCGGCCACGGGCCTGCCCTGGACCTATGAGGCCGAGCGGCGCGGAGACAAGGTTGAAGCCGTCGACATCACCGGCGTCTTCTGCACCGCCGCCACGGCCATCAGCCGCGTCTACGAGATCGAAATCGACAAGCGACGCGAGGATCTGGCCGTCTTTTCCGAGCCCTGCCCAGGCCTGGCCGGTCTGATCGAACTCGGGGCCCCCGCCGAGGAACTGACGGTGGTCATCGGCAACCACGTCGACGCCCTGCGGCGCCGGATCGGTCGCCACCCGGACAAGGCGATCCTGGGCTGCACCCACTATGAGATCGTGGCCGATATCTTCGCCAAGCATCTTCCCCCCGGCACGCCGCTGATCCACCAGCCGACGGCGGTTGCCGACTCGCTGGAGCGGTACTTCGAACGCCATCCCGAATATGCGCTCGGCGACAGCGGCCGCCGCATCTTCCTGACGACCGGCAAGACCGGCCCGCAGTCGGACATGGTCAGCCAGTTCTGGGGCGCGCCGCTGAGCTTCGACGCGGCCTAATCCGCAGAAAAAATAAACCCATCGAGATCAGGACCGGGCGGACGGGCGGTTTTGGCATGGTGTCCGAAACACCCTGACAAAACGGACATAACCGACTAGCCCGATCAATAAAAACAATGACTTGGGTCGCCGGAAATGTCCGCCGTGACCTTGTTCCGGCCAGCAACCGTTCCGAGATGCGATTGTCAAAGACCTGACCAGGACATGGGCAGGCCAGGCGACGCATTCAAGAGCGGCCTAAGAACAAATTCCTGGACCTGAACGCGCCGCTGGTTGGACGCTAGCCTTGAAGTGCAGTCTCCGAGGCCGCGATGCGGCTGGCGGCATGGACCACGGCGCCGATGCGAAGCGCGGTCTGGACCTGGGCGGCCGGGACGCCGTGCTTGCGCAACTCGCTCTCGTGGGCGTCCATGCAGGCGCCGCAGCCGTTGATGGCCGAGACCGCCGTCGACCACAGCTCGAAGTCCATCTTATCGACGCCCGGATTGGCCAGGATGTTCATCCGCAGACGCGCCGGGATGGTGGTGTACTCCTGGTTCTTCATCAGGTGCAGCGAACGATAGTAGATGTTGTTCATGCCCATGATGGCGGCGGCGGCCTTGGCGGCGGTCATGGCCTCGGGCGACAGCTTCTCGGCGGCGGCGGCCTCGATGGCGCGCACGACCGGGGCGACGCCGACGGCATGGGCCGAGGCGAGGAAACAGCCCCACTTCTGCTGGTCGCTCAGAACCGTTTCGGAGGCGAGCGAGCCGAGGTTCAGCGAGATGTCCTTGGCATAGGTCGGCATCAGGTCGCGCAGGGTGTCGATGGACATTCTTGTTCTCCTTCGGAGAGGGCGGCTACCGCTCGCGCCGCGGGCGCTCGCTGCTTGAGCCGGATCGGTGGGAAACTGAAAAGGGCGGCGGCGTTGACCGCCGCCGCCCTTTGTTCGTCTGGTCTTCGGACCGGCCTTAGGCGGCCAGGGTCTCGCCGCCGACCGGGCGGTTGCAGGCGCACAGTTCGTCGGTCTGCAGGGCGTCGACGACACGCAGGGTGTCGGCCGGGGCGCGACCCACGTTCAGGTTGGTGACATAGACGTGCTGGACGACATTGTGCGGGTCGACGACGAAGGTCGCGCGCAGGGCCACGCCTTCTTCTTCGTTCAGGATGCCCAGCTGACGGGCGAACTTGCCGCCGTTGTCGGCGAACTGCCAGATCGGCAGCTTTGACAGGTCGGCGTGGTCACGGCGCCAGGCCAGCTTCACGAACTCGTTGTCGGTCGAGCCGCCCAAGACGACGGTGTCGCGGTCATCGAAGTCGCGAGCCAGCGAGGCGAACTCGGCGATTTCGGTCGGGCAGACGAAGGTGAAGTCCTTCGGATAGAAGAAGATGACCTTCCACTTGCCCTCGAACGACTCGTTCGTGACGGCTTCGAAGGCCGAGACGCCGTTTTCTTCGTGGTTGTTGAAGCCGGGCTTCACGCCCATCACTTTGAATTCAGGCAGTTTTTCGCCAACGCCGAGCATGCTCGTATCCCTCTGGATTGTGTGATGACGCAGCCGAACTGGGGAGGAGGGCCGCTGACGCGGCCGGAGATGCGCCTTCGCACTTGCGAAGTCAAATAGATCGCGTTGCATGGTCGTATAGATAATTTCGATGACCCGGCGATAAATTCTTTTGTCGTCAGAAACAGATTTTATCGATTTGGCTTTGCCTCGCGAGAGGATCAGGGTGGCTCCGAACAACAGCCCGGGAGGCCATGATGGACGGCGAAAACACAAGCTCACCCCTTCACGATCCGAAAAAGGAGAAGGCCGCGCTGCGCTCTCTGCTCGGCCGAACCAACCGCGACTGGTGGCCGAACCACCTGTCGGTCGACATCCTGCATCAGCAGGGTCGCACGGGCGACCCGATGGGCGACGACTTCGACTATGCCGAGGCGTTCAAGTCCCTCGACTATCAGGGCCTGAAGCGCGATCTGCACGCCCTGATGACCGACTCCAAGCCTTGGTGGCCTGCGGACTACGGCCATTATGGTCCCTTTTTCATTCGCATGGCCTGGCACTCGGCCGGCACCTATCGCACCGGCGACGGGCGCGGCGGGGCGGGCGCGGGCCAGCAGCGGTTCGCGCCGCTGAACTCCTGGCCGGACAACGGCAACCTGGACAAGGCGCGTCGCCTGCTGTGGCCGATCAAGCAGAAATACGGCGCCAGCCTGTCTTGGGCCGACCTGTTCATCCTGGCCGGCAACGTCGCGATCGAATCCATGGGCGGGCCTGTCTTCGGCTTCGGCGGCGGCCGTGCCGACGTCTGGGAGCCGGAAAAGGACGTCTACTGGGGCACCGAAGAGAAATGGGTCGGCGAGGAGGGCAATGAGACCCGCCACCAGCCCGACAAGGACATGGTCCTGGAGGAGTCCCTGGCCGCGATCCAGATGGGCCTGATCTACGTCAATCCAGAGGGCCGCAACGGCGTGCCCGAGGCGCTCAAGTCGGCCGAAGACATCCGGCTGACCTTCGAACGCATGGGCATGAACGATGTCGAGACCGCAGCCCTGACCGCCGGCGGCCACACTTTCGGCAAGGCGCACGGCAACGGCGACGCGTCCAAGGTCGGCGTCTCCCCCGAGGGCGCAGACATCGCGCAACAGGGTCTGGGCTGGGTTTCCGGCCACGAAAGCGGCATCGGCGACCACACAATCACCTCGGGCATCGAAGGCGCATGGACCCCCACGCCCATCACCTGGGACATGACCTATTTCGACATGTTGCTGGACCACGAGTACGAGCTGGTCCGCTCGCCGGCAGGGGCCAAACAGTGGCAGCCGGTCGGCAATCCGGACGAGACCCTGGCCCCTGCCGCCCACACGCCGGGCAAGCGCGTGCCGACCATGATGACGACCGCCGACATGGCGTTCAAGGAAGACCCCGAGTACCGCAAGGTCATGGAGGCCTTCCGCGCCGACCCGGCCTATTTCGCCGACCAGTTCGCCCGCGCCTGGTTCAAGCTGTGCCACCGCGACATGGGCCCGAAGATCCGCTACCTCGGCCCGGAAGTGCCCGCCGAAGACCTGATCTGGCAGGATCCGATCCCCGCCGCGACGGGCCCCAAGCTCGGCGACGCCGACATCAAGACGCTGAAGGACAAGATCGCGGCGTCGGGCCTGTCCGTCGCCGACCTGGTCCGCACGGCCTGGGCCTCGGCCGCGACCTATCGCGTGTCCGACCACCGGGGCGGCGCCAACGGCGCACGGATCCGGCTGGAGCCCCAGCGCAGCTGGGACGTCAACGAGCCGGAGAAGCTGTCGCGGGTTCTCGCCGTCTATGAGGACATCAAGGCCTCGGCCGGCGTCACGGTCTCCATCGCCGACTTGATCGTGCTCGGCGGTTCCGTCGGCATCGAACAGGCGGCCAAGGCGGCGGGTCATGACATCGTCGTACCCTTCACCCCCGGCCGGACCGATGCGACGGCCGAACAGACCGACGCGGACGGCTTCAAGGTTCTGGAGCCCCGCGCCGACGGCTTCCGCAACTATCTGCAGGTGCGGTTCAACGTGCCGACGGAAGAACTGCTGGTCGACCGCTCACAGCTGCTGGGCCTGACGGCGCCGCAGATGACCGTGCTGGTCGGCGGCCTGCGCGTCCTGGGGATCAACCACAAGGACTCGAAGGAAGGTGTCCTGACCGAGCGTCCGGGCCAGCTGACGAACGACTTCTTCGTCAACCTGCTGGACATGCAGACGGCCTGGAAGCAGGTCGACGACCACTCCGACGAGACCTTCGTCGGGTCGGATCGCGACACGCACGAGCAGCGCTGGACCGCGACCCGCACCGACCTGGTGTTCGGCTCCAACTCACAGCTGCGGGCCCTGGCGGAGGTCTATGCCTCGGCCGACGCCGGCGAGAAGTTCGTAAAGGACTTCGTCAAGGCCTGGGTCCTGGTCATGGAGAACGACCGCTACGACCTGCCGAAGATGCGTCTGCGGGCCGAGAAGCTGGCGAGCTGACCATGATATCCCTCCTCCAGCCGACGGCCGGGGGAGGGACTTTCGCATAAGCCGCATTGATGGCGCTCGCTTCCGACCCAACGACGGCCTATCTGGGCCGCATGCTGCCCACCCTTCGCCAACTCCAGTATCTGAAGCTTCTGGCCGAGCACGGCTCGTTCAGCCGGGCGGCGGAGGCCGCCCTGGTCAGCCAACCGGCTCTCTCGGCCGGGGTTCAGGAGCTGGAGAAGGTTCTGGGCGCGCCCGTGGTCGAACGCACGCGCGGCAACGTCCAGCTGACGGCCGTCGGCGCAGAGGCCTGTCGCCGGGCCGAGGACGTGCTGGCCCGCACCGAGGACCTGGTCGAGGCGGCGCGCAACGCCGGGCGACCTTTGTCCGGCCGCCTGCGTCTGGGCGTGATCCCGACGGTCGCTCCCTTCCTGTTGCCCGCGACCCTGCCGTCGCTCAAGGAAGCCTATCCGGCCCTACGGCTCTTCATCCGTGAGGACCTGACCCCGCGCCTGATCGCGGGGCTGAAGGCGGGGCAGCTGGACTGCGCCGTCATCGCCCTGCCGTACGACGCCTCGGGCATCGAACACGCCCGCATCGGCGACGACGAGATTCTGGCCGCCGCGCCGGTGGGTCATCCGCTGGCGGCGCCCGGCGACATCCAGCCGGGCTCGCTGAGGTCCGAGGATCTGATCCTGCTGGAGGACGGTCATTGTTTGCGGGATCAGGCTCTCGCCGCCATCGATATCGAGGCGCCGCGCGGCGAGGACGTGTTCGCGGCGACGTCGCTGCATACGCTGGTGCAGATGATCTCCTCGGGGCTCGGCGTCTCCTTCCTGCCCGCCATGGCGGTGCGGGCCGGGCTGGCCGACGACAAGGGCGTGGTCATCCGCCACTTCGCCGCCGAGGCCCCGCGCCGGGAGATCGTGGTCGCCTGGCGCTCGGGTTCGAGCCGCGCGGCTGAAGCGCGTCTGCTGGCCGAAGCGATGCGGCTGGATTGAGCGCAAGCAAAAGGGCCGGCGGATCGCTCCGCCGGCCCCTTCGTGTCTCGTCTGTCAGCAGCCTATTCGGCCGCGATGGCTTCCGGGGTCGGAGCGCCGACGCCGGCGAGGTTGCGCAGCACGTAGGGCATGACGCCGCCGGCCTTGAAGTAGTCGAGCTCGGTCTGGTTATCGATGCGGCAGCGGACCGGGAAGCGGGCCATCTTGCCGTCCGACGGGCGGAACAGCTCAACCCACAGGTCCTGACGCGGACGCAGGCGACCGACGTTGACGTCCGAAAGGCCGCGGATGGTCACGATCTCCTCGCCCGTGAGGCCCAGCTTCAGCCAGCCGTCGGCCTTGAACTGCAGCGGCACGACGCCCATTCCGACCAGGTTCGAGCGGTGGATGCGCTCGTAGCTTTCGGCGATGACGGCGCGGACGCCCAGCAGGCGCGTGCCCTTGGCCGCCCAGTCGCGCGACGAGCCGGTGCCGTATTCCTTGCCGGCGAAGACGACCAAGGGCCGTCCTTCGGACTGGTAGCGCATGGCGGCGTCATAGATCGACATCGTGTCTTGCGACGGGAAGTGTTTGGTCACGCCGCCTTCGATATCGGGAGTGATCTTGTTGCGGATGCGGATGTTGGCGAAGGTGCCGCGCATCATCACTTCGTGGTGGCCACGACGCGCGCCGTAGGAGTTGAACTCCTCGGCCTCGACCCCGCGGTGGGTCAGGTACTGACCGGCGGGCGAGGTCTTCTTGATCGAACCGGCCGGGGAGATGTGGTCGGTCGTGATCGAGTCGCCGAAGATGGCCAGGACGCGGCCCTCGACGATGTCGGTGACCGGGGTCGGCTCCATCGACAGGCCCTCGAAGTAGGGCGGGTTGGCGACGTAGGTGGACGAGGCGTCCCACTCATAGGTCTGGCCGCCCTCGACCGAGATGCCCTGCCAGTGCTCGTCGCCCTTGAAGACGTCGGCATAGCGTTTGGCGAACATGGCCGGAGTGACCGACTTCTTCTGGATGGCGGCGATCTCGGCGGAGGTGGGCCAGACGTCCTTCAGGAAGACGTCCTTGCCCTTCTTGTCCTGACCGAGGGGCTGGGTCGTGATGTCGATCCGCATCGAACCGGCGAGCGCATAGGCGACGACCAGCGGCGGCGAGGCCAGGTAGTTGGCCTGGACGTCCGGATTCACGCGGCCTTCGAAGTTGCGGTTGCCCGAAAGCACGCTCGTGGCGACGATGCCGTTGTCGTTGATCGTCTGCGAGATCGCCGGAGCCAGCGGGCCCGAGTTGCCGATGCAGGTGGTGCAGCCGTAGCCGACCAGGTTGAAGCCCAGCGCGTCCAGTTCCTTCTGCAGGCCGGCGGCGGTCAGATAGTCGGTGACGACCTGCGAGCCGGGGGCCAGCGAGGTCTTGACCCAGGGCTTGGTCTTCAGACCCAGCTTGTTGGCCTTCTGGGCCACCAGGCCGGCGGCGATCAGGACCGACGGGTTCGACGTGTTGGTGCACGACGTGATGGCGGCGATGGTCACGTCGCCGTCGCCGAGGTCGAACTTCTCACCGGCGACGGGGAAGCGGGCGGCGTCGGTGGCGCGGCTGAAGACTTCGCCCAGCGCCGTCTCGAACGAGGGGGCGGCGACGTCCAGGGCGACCTTGTCCTGCGGACGCTTCGGACCGGCCAGCGACGGCACGACCGTCGAGATGTCCAGCTCCAGAACGTCGGTGAAGACCGGGTCTTCCGAGGTCTCGTCGATCCACAGGCCTTGAGCCTTCGCATAGGCCTCGACCAGGGCGACGCGCGCCTTGTCGCGGCCGGTGGCGGTCAGATAGCCGATGGTGGCGGCCGAGACGGGGAAGAAGCCGCAGGTGGCACCGTATTCCGGGGCCATGTTGGCGATGGTCGCCTGGTCCTCGATCGTCATGTTCGGCAGGGCGTCGCCGAAGAACTCGACGAACTTGCCGACCACGCCCTTCTTGCGCAGCATCTGGGTGACGGTCAGCACCAGGTCGGTCGCCGTCGTGCCTTCCGGCATGGTGCCGGTCAGCTTGAAGCCGATGACTTCGGGGATCAGCATCGGGATCGGCTGGCCCAGCATGGCGGCCTCGGCCTCGATGCCGCCGACGCCCCAGCCCAGGACGGCCAGGCCGTTGATCATGGTGGTGTGCGAGTCGGTGCCGACCACGGTGTCGGGATAGGCGACGGTCGCCTTGCCTTCGGCCAGGGTCCAAACGGTCTGGGCCAGGTTCTCCAGGTTCACCTGGTGGCAGATGCCGGTGCCGGGGGGCACGACGCGGAAGTTGTTGAAGGCCGACGAACCCCAGCGCAGGAACTTGTAGCGCTCGATGTTGCGCTCATACTCGCGCTCGACGTTCTGGCCGAAGGCTTTCGGCGTGCCGAAATTGTCGACCATGACCGAGTGGTCGATGACCAGGTCGACGGGAACCAGCGGGTTGATCTTCTTGGCGTCGGCGCCGAGCGCGGCCATGGCGTCGCGCATCGCGGCCAGGTCGACGACGGCGGGAACGCCGGTGAAGTCCTGCATCAGGACCCGAGCCGGACGGAAGGCGATCTCGTGCTCGACCGAGCCCTTGTTCTCGATCCAGGCTGCGACGGCCTTCAGGTCGGCCTCGGTGACGGACACGCCGTCCTCGTTGCGCAGCAGGTTCTCCAGCAGCACCTTCATCGAGCGCGGCAGACGGTCGATCCCGGCAAGACCGGCTTCCTGTGCGGCCGGAAGGCTGTAATAGGCGTATTTCTTGCGCCCGACGGAGAGATCGCGACGGGTGGAAAGGCTGTCGACTGACGGCATGGGAGAGGTCCTCTGGTCAAAGCCGCCCGGACATCCGGTTGCGCCGTCTCGCGGTCTACGCAGGGGCTCACAGGTCCCTTGCGCGCGCGGCGACAGCCTGCTGCGGCGAGCCGGGATATAGCCGTGGTTGCGGGGTGCGTCCATGTATCCACGTCCCCAGTGGGGACATTGAGAACGGGTCGCAGAAACAACGCTCTCCCTCCCCCTCGGGGGAGGGTGGCTGAGTGCAGCGAAGCCGGGTGGGGGCGACAAGGCGACATGGCGAAAATCCGTGTCCGGATCGCCTTGCCGCCCCCACCCCGTCGCTTCGCGACGCCCCTCCCCCGAGTGGGAGGGAGACGATGATCGCCACCCTCTCCGTCACTGACCTCACGCTCACCCGGGGCGAACGCACCCTGTTCCGCGATCTGTCGTTTTCAGCAGGCGGTGGAGAGGCCGTGGCCCTGACCGGAGCCAATGGGGCAGGCAAGACGTCGCTGTTGAGGGCGGTGGCCGGATTCCTCCGTCCGGAAGCCGGAAAGGTCGCGTTCCGCGACGCGGACGAGGAGCCGATCGAGGCCGATCTGGCGCGGGCGCACGAGGTGCATCTGCTCGGACATCTGGATGGTCTGAAGGTTCAGCGGACGGCGCGGGACGAGCTGATGTTCCAGTCGCAATGGCTGGGTCACAGCCATCATGGGATCGACGAGGCGATCGAGACGCTGGGCTTGAAGCCGTTGCTCGATCTGGAGGTGCGCAAGCTTTCAGCGGGTCAGCGGCGACGGCTGGCCCTGGCCCGGCTGATCGGCTCACCCCGCGCACTCTGGCTGTTGGACGAACCTTTGAGCCCGCTGGATGCGAAATGGCGCGAGGCCGTGGGCGCGATGATGGCGCGGCATCTGGCGGGCGGCGGCCTGATCCTCGCCGCGGTGCATGACCCCCTGCCGATCCCGACGCGATCGCTAGATCTGGGGGCGGGGCGGTGAGCGCGGCGTCGATCCTGTTCCGCAGAGAACTGGCCCTGGCATGGGGCGGCGGCGGCGGGCCCTTGCTGGCGTGCGGGTTCTTCGCCTGTCTGACGACCGTCGTGCCGCTGGCGGCCGGGGGCGATCCGAATGTGCTGAAGCCGGTGGCGGCGGGGATCGCCTGGCTGGCGCTGGCCCTGTCGTCCCTGTTGTCGCTGGAACGGCTGTTCGAGCGGGATCTGGAAGACGGAGCGCTGGATCTTCTGGCGAATGGGCCTCTGCCGCTGGAGGTGGTGTTCGCGATCAAGGCGATCAGCCAGTGGATCGCGACCGGACTGCCGCTGGCCCTGGTTGCGCCCGTCGCGGCGCTGGCCCTGGGCCAGCCGATCGAACTGGCGCCGTTGACGGCGCTGTCGGCCTTGATCGGAGGATTGGGGTTCGCCTTCACCGGGGCATTGGGCGCAGCATTGGCGCTCGGGGCGAAACGGGGCGGACTGCTGATCGCGGTGGTGGTCCTGCCGCTCTTCATTCCGCCGGTGGTGTTCGGGTCGGGCGCGCTCGACAGGGCGGCGGCGGGGCTGAGCCCGCTGTCGGCGCTGGCCTTGCTGACGGCCTATGTGCTGTTCGCGGCCGTCATCGCCCCGCCGGCGGGCGCTGCGGCGATCCGCAGCGCCCAATCCTGAAGACGCCTGCGTTAGGTCCTAGCGGACCGAGGCGTAGGTGTTCAGGGTCTGGGTCAGACGGGCATGCTCGCGGGCGGTCATGCAGCGCGGGGTCGACCATCTCTCGCCGGTGGCGCGGGCCTGCAGCGCCTGATCGGCGGTGACGAACGCCGGGGGCGTGCCGTGTTCGCGGCGGAAGGCGCTGCGGGTCGCGGCGTCATTGGTGCACATCATCACGACCCGTTGGGCGCCGGCGGGCACCTCGGTGGCAGGCCGCGTCTGTTGGGCCAGGGCGGGGGCGGCGACGGACGCCGCGAGGGCTGCGACGGCGGCGATAGTGGTGAAACGGTTCATGGCGGGCTCCTCCTCAAGACCCGAAAGATGTCTGGGTTCGGAGCAATAATGCGCGCGTTTTGACGCGTGTAAAGAAAATAAGACAACTCTGCTGCAAACGGATGAAATTGACAGCGTCTCGCAAATGGCTTCGCTTGGCGTTGGCGCCTTTCCGGCGTCTGGCGCGTTGTGATCCCTCGTGAAGCGCATTCTCCCCAACTCGCTGAAATTGCCGTCGAACTGGCAGGAGCTGCGCACCCGCGCCCTGGTCCCGGCCGGACACCGCGTACGCGAATGGCGCGACTGGGTTGTGGACAAGGATCCCGTCTACGGATCCTTTCGCCGCCCCGGCCGGACGGAAAAGATCGCCGCCTCAGTGACGCTCCTGCTGGTTCTGGCCGTCGTGGTCTTCCTCATGCTGTTCGACTGGAACTGGCTGAGAGGACCGGTCGGCCGCTGGGCCTCGGCGAAATACGACCGCGAGATCGCGCTTCAGGGCGACCTCGACGTGAACCTGTTCAGCTGGACGCCCTCGGTGATCGTCCGCGACCTCAAGTTCGGCGGCCCCGACTGGGCGCTTGAAGACGACACCGCCAATGTCGAACGGATCGAGGCCAGCTTGCGGTTGCGCAAGCTCTTCGCGGGCCAGATCGAGATGCCGCTGCTGTCGATCACGCGGCCGAACCTGGTGCTGATCTCGACCGAGGACGGTCGCCAGAGCTGGGAGCTGGAGCCGGACAAGCCGGACACCGGCGAGGGCATGAAGTTTCCGCTCATCAATCAGCTGATCATCCAAGATGGGCGCGTGTCGGTGGACGCCCAGGACCGGGACATCACCCTGGATGCCGCCGTCACGGCCCGCGAAGCGGCCGGTGCCGACGATGGGCAGTCGGGCTTCCTGCTCAGCGGCGAGGGTTCCATCAACGGATCGCCCCTGACGCTCAGGATCGAGGGCGGCCCCTTCATCAACATCCGCCGCGACCGGCCCTATGGCTTCCAGGCGACGCTGGCGGGCGCGCGCTCGCGGCTTGTGGCGGACGGCTCGATCACACGACCGTTCGATCTGGGGCGGTTCACATCTACCTTGAGCCTTCAGGGTCAGGATCTGAACGACCTCTACCTTTTGACCGGGGTGACCCTCCCGAGCACGCCGCCCTACCGGTTGTCGGGCGCCCTGGCGCGCGACGACGCGGTCTGGACGTTCAACGACTTTTCGGGCCGGGTGGGGGCGTCGGACCTGTCGGGCGATGTGCGTGTCGAGGCGGGCGAGCGGTTGCGGGTCGAGGCGCAGCTGGCGTCCCAGCGGCTCGACATCGACGACCTCGCTGCCATCCTGGGCGCCGAGACCCGGACGAACGAAGCCGGCACCCAGACGACTGTGGTTTCCTCCGGCGCCGGACCCGCCATGCTGCTGCCCGACGCGACGCTCCAGGTCGATCGCCTCCGGACCATGGACGGGACCCTGACCTATCGCGCGGCCAGCGTGAAGGCGAACGACATGGACGTCCGCACAGTCAATCTGGGTGCGGTGCTCGAAGACGGCATTCTCGATCTGGATCCCGTCTCCTTCGCCTTCAATCGTGGCGAGCTGAACGGAACGGCCAGGATCAACGCGACCCGAGACATCCCCTACAGCGCCATCGACTTCCGCCTGTCCGGCTATCCGCTGGAATCGATCGTGCCCGCGACGGGCGGCGTCGCTCCGGTCACCGGCCGGGCTCTGGGTCGGGCGCGTCTGGAAGGGCAGGGGGCGTCGATCCACCGCTTCGCCGCCGCGTCGAAAGGCTCGATCAGCCTCGTGGTGCCCCAGGGCGAGCTGCGTGCGGCCTTCGCCGAACTGCTGGGCGTCAACGCCAGCGCGGGCCTGCTGAAATTGTTGGGCGGCGACCAGTCGCGCAGCCCCATCCGCTGCGGCGTGGCCGATTTCGACGTCTCGAACGGCATCGCCCGGGCCAAGACCTTCGTCGTCGACACCGACGTGGTCCTGGCCCAGGGCTCGGGGACGATCAACCTCGGGACCGAGACCCTCGACCTGAAAATCGACGGTCAGTCCAAGAAGCCGCGTCTGCTTCGGCTCTGGACACCCATCCTCGTGCGCGGCCATCTGTCGGCGCCGAGCGTGGGTGTGGACACGGGGCAACTGGTCGCCCAGGCCGGCCTGACGGGCTTGCTGGCCGCCGTGGTCGCACCGATCGCGACCCTGTTCGCCTTCGTGGACCCGGGCCTGGCCGAGGACGCCAACTGCGGCGCCCTGATCGCCAATGCGCGGTGAGGCCGAATGACGGGCGACAGCGTATCTGAGCCCGATCCGTCAGTGAAAGCCGCCCATCCATGACCCGAAGAGGCCTGTTCGCCCCTGCGCTCGGCGCCGTCGTCGCATCGCTCGCCGCCGCCTGTAGTCCACTGGGAATGCTGAACACCCTCGGTCCGCGAGACCGGGGCGTCCGGCGCGTCGCGCGCGATGTCGATTACGGCCCCGACCCGCGCCAGCGGTTCGACATCTACGCCCCCGACGGCGCGAGCCCGACCTCGCCCCTGCCGGTGCTGGTTTTCTTCTATGGCGGCGGCTGGGATTCCGGGTCGAAGGACCTCTACGGATGGGCGGCCCAGGCTCTGGCGGCGCAGGGGTTCGTCGTCGCCGTCCCGGACTATCGCCTTGTCCCTGAGGTCGTCTTCCCGGTCTTCATCGAGGACGCTGCAGCCGCCACCGCCCGGGCTGCCGAGGTGGTGTCGGCCCATGGCGGAGATCCTGCCCGCCTCGCCGTCATCGGCCATTCCGCCGGGGCCCACCTGGCCATGATGATCACCCTGGATCGTCGGTACATGCAGGCCGTCGGCAAGCCAGACCTGATCAAGGCCGCCGCCGGTCTGGCCGGTCCCTACGACTTCCTGCCCTTCGACGTGGCGTCGTCCATCAATGCCTTCGGTCAGGCGCCGGACCCGGTCCAGACCCAGCCCCTGCATTTCGCCCGCGCCGACGCCCCGCCCCTGTGGCTGGGTCACGGAACGGCCGATGTCATCGTCCACGACGAGGACACCGTCCTCCTCGAGGCGCGGATGAGAGAGCTCGGCGGCCGATGCGAGGCCAAGCTCTATCCGGGCCTGAGCCACGAGGATCTGATTGCGACCTTCTCGCCCCTGTTCCGCAAGAAGGCGCCGGTGCTGTCCGATGTCTCGGCCTTCCTGCATCGCAATCTGGGCTGATCCCGGTAACGCTCGCTCACACAAGATGAAGCGTGGCTGTCTCGCCAGCGCCATGAACCTCGGCTAGAGGAAGTCATGACAGAACAGAAAACAGGGGCGCTGGGCGCGCCCGAGGCGCTGGACCGCCTCGAAGCCCTCTACACTGAATCCGTCGCCAGCCTGCGTGAAGCGGTGCGCACCTTCCTCGCCACCGGCGAGAAGGCGGATCCCCAGGCCCGCGCGGCGGGCCTCTTCTCCTACCCATCGCTGACGATCAGCTGGTTCGGCGACCGCCCGACCAATCTGCCGATCCGGTCCTATGCCCGGATGTCGCGCCAGGGCGTCTATTCGACCACCGTCACCCGGCCCGACCTCTATCGCCCCTATCTGATGGAGCAGCTGACCCTGCTTCAGCAGGACTACGACGTGACCTTCGAGGTCGGGCCGTCGGAGCAGGAGATTCCCTTCCCCTATGTGCTCGACGGCTCGGACGTGGTGCTGAACCCGTCCCAGACGGCGGCCATCGCGCGATACTTCCCGACCACCGACCTGGCCCATATCGGCGACGAGATCTCCGACGGCCTGTTCGACCTCGATCAGGATTTCCCGCTGTCGCAGTTCGACGGGCTGCGCACCGACTTCTCGCTGGCGCGTCTGCGCCACTACACGGGAACCCCGGTCGAGGACGTCCAGTCCTACATCCTGTTCACCAACTACAACCGCTACGTCGACGACTTCGTGCGCTGGGCCGTGGAACAGCTGAAAGACCCGAACAGCATCTATGAGACCCTGTCGTGCGCCGGCGGAGTGGTCATCACGCGCGACACCGCCGATGCCGATGCGGTGATGGACGCGGCCTGGAAGAAGCACCAGATGCCCGCCTATCACCTGACCGCGCCGGGCCATAACGGCATCACCCTGGTCAACATCGGGGTGGGGCCGTCGAACGCCAAGACCATCTGCGATCACCTGGCGGTCACCCGGCCACATGCCTGGCTGATGATCGGCCACTGCGGCGGCCTGAGACCCTCCCAGACCATCGGCGACTACGTCCTGGCCCACGCCTATCTGCGCGACGACCACGTGCTGGACGCGGTCCTGCCGCCGGACATCCCCATCCCCTCGATCGCCGAGGTCCAGCGCGCCCTCTACGACGCCGCCAAGGCCGTCTCCGGGGCTCCGGGCGAAGAGGTCAAGCGCCGCCTCCGCACCGGCACGGTCGTCACCACCGACGACCGGAACTGGGAGCTGCGCTATTCCAAGTCGGCGCTTCGCTTCAACCAGTCCCGGGCCGTGGCCATCGACATGGAAAGCGCGACCATCGCGGCCCAGGGCTATCGCTTCCGCGTGCCCTACGGGACCCTGCTGTGCGTCTCCGACAAGCCTCTGCACGGCGAGATCAAGCTGCCGGGGCAGGCCAACCGTTTCTACGAGGGGTCGATTTCCGAACACCTCCAGATCGGCATCCAGGCCATCGACCTGTTGCGCAACGAGGGTGCCAGCCTGCATTCCCGGAAGCTGCGCGCCTTCGACGAGCCGCCGTTCCGATAAGCGCGACCCTCTCCCTCGGGGGAGGGGGCCTGTCATTCGAAGTTGGCAAAGGAGGCCCGGATTTCTTCTTTGCAAACAAGGGGCCGAGCTGACGGAGCGGTTTATGTCAGGCGCCCCTCGAAACCGTGAGACACTGACAGCCGGTCTTTGACATCACGAGCGGGGGTCTTTCGGGGCGCGACTTTGTCGACTCTGTCGACTCTGCCGCAGATATTTTGGAGTCGCGTGGCCTCCCTCTCCGTCTCCGTCAGGCTCGGATATTATCCGAGGATGACGGGTGGAGGCCCTACCCCTTCCTGAACAGATACAGGCCGAAGCTGAGATAGGGCCGGCCAAAGTCGAAGGTCGCCTTGGACAGGTCCGCGCGTTGCCGGATCGAAGGCGCGGCGGGGTGGTCGGGGTTGGCGTCCAGCCAGTCGCGGACCCGCGCATCCGCGCCGCCGAAGAAGGCGTCCCAGTCGGCGTCCGGCGCGATCTCCGCCGAGACGACGGTCATCCCTGCCGCCTCCGCCGCCTCCAGCCATCCCTCATGCGTGGCATAGTCGCCTGCGGCGGCGATTACCTGTCGCAGAGGCTGGGGCGGTTCGCCCTTCCACGTCAGGTCGCCCCACAGGAGCCAGCCCGGAGAGGCCAGTCGGGCGGCCAGGGCGTTGAAGATGTCGGCGGCCGAGCGGAGGCCGGGTCCGGCCGGCTCGGTGGAGCCCAGCGCCACGATCAGGTCGGCGGGAGCGAGGCGGTCCAGCGCCGTGGCGGATCCCTCGGCGACGACCGTGACCCGATCGGCCACCCCGGCCGCCTCGGCCCGATCGCGGATCATCTCGGCCATGTCGGGATAGCGTTCGATGGCCTGGACGCCCAGCCCGTAGTCTCGCGCCAGGGCCACCGAGACCCCGCCCGCGCCCGCCCCGATGTCGAGCGCCTTGGAGCCCGGCGGCAGGGCGGTGCGGGCGACCAGGGCCGAGATGGCGTCCAGGGTCACCGGGTTGGCGACCTCGAAACCGGCGTAGGCGATGGAATGATAGGTCGGGGCCATGAGCTCATCTAGCCGAGCGGATCGCGGTCCGCACCCGCCATTTAAAAAGCACTTTACAACACAAAGTTTTTGTGAGATTGAAGCTTATCGAACCCGTTTCCACAGCCTCGGCGCCGACCCTGGCCACCGGCCGCCAGCGCTGAAACCTCAGACCGAAAGTCGAAACATGACCGACCCGCGCAGCGACACCGCCGACATCGCCTGGCTGAGAAATCTGGCCGCCGAGGGGGCCAGCACCCCGCCGCAGGGTGGCTCCATCCTGTGCGCTTCAGGATTGATCTGGGGCACGGCCAGCCTGGCGCATTGGGCCATCATCTCGGGTCTGCTCCCCGTCAGTTCCTCCGGATATGGCGTCGTCTGGGGCGTCGCTCTTCTGGTCTTCTTCACCACCCTGATCATCCTGACCCGCCGACTGAAGTCGCAGGGCGGGTCCTACACGGCCGCCAACCGCGCCTTCGGCAGCGTCTGGCAGGCGTTGGGCTGGGGCATCTTCTCGCTGTTCACGTCTCTCATGCTGCTTGATGTCGGACGGACCGGCGAGGCGAACATGGCGCAGTGGTCCCTGGTGATCCCGTCCTTCATCATCGCCTTCTACGGCATGGGCTGGGCGGTTTCGGCGACCGTGCTGCGTCAGCGGAACCTGTGGTTCCTCGCCATCGGATCCTTCGTCGCGGCGCCGCTTCTGGCTCTGCTCTCCAGTTCGACCGCCCAGTATCTGGCCTATGCCGCAGCCCTCTATCTGCTGATGGCGCTGCCCGGCTACCTGCTGATGCGCGCCGCGAAGCGGGCCTGAGCATGTCGGACGATTTCGATATCGGCCGCATCGACGACGTCATCCACGGACGGGTCCGCCTCGGCATCATGGCGGCTCTGTCCGGAGTGGAGACCGCGGATTTCGGCACGCTGAAAGCGCGGCTGCAGACGACCGACGGCAATCTGTCGGTTCATCTGCGGAAGCTGGAGGAGGCGGGGTTCGTCGCCGTCACCAAGCGGTTCGTGGGTCGAAAGCCCCTGACCGAGGCGTCCATGACCGAGCCTGGGCGCAAGGCCTTCGTGGCCTATCTGGACGCCATGGCCGGGCTGGTCGGGCCGCGCTGAAACCCCCTATAGGAAGGATATGACCTCCCGCATCCACGCCTTCGACGCGCTCGACAATTTCCGCGACTACGGCGGCTACGACACCGCCGCCGGTCGGGCGCTGAAGACGGGAAGGCTGTTCCGCTCGGCCCACCAGGCCTCGGTATCCGAGGCGGACCTTGAACGGCTGGCGGCGTTCGATCTGGGGACCGTTGTCGATCTGAGGCGGCCGGTCGAGCGGCGTCGCCAGCCCTCGAAGCGCCCCGAGGGCTTCACCGGCCAGGTGCTCGAGAGCGACCTGGATGAACGGGGTGAAGCGCCGCACATCACCTTTCTCAAGACCGCCGATCTGACCCCGGATTCGGGCCGGACCTTCATGACCGGCCTCTATCGC
Source organism: Brevundimonas sp. FV1ye28 (assembly GCF_058681135.1). Classification (NCBI taxonomy): domain Bacteria; kingdom Pseudomonadati; phylum Pseudomonadota; class Alphaproteobacteria; order Caulobacterales; family Caulobacteraceae; genus Brevundimonas; species Brevundimonas sp. FV1ye28. Next base: position 2,817,626 of record NZ_CM178731.1, read on the forward strand.
GACCTGCCCTTCGCGCCCGCCCACCTGGAACTGTTCGCCCGCTATTTCCAGGCGCTTGGGGAAACCGATCGGCCGGTCTTGATCCATTGCGCGGCAGGCAAGGACCGGACCGGCATGCTGGCGGCCCTGACCCATCACCTCGTCGGCGTCCATCACGACGACCTGATGGAGGACTATCTGCTGACCAACACGGCCGTGGACCTGATCGGCCGGGCGCCGGCCATCGCCGAACAGTTGAAGGGCTTCACCGGGCGCGAGGCCTCCAACGACGCCGTGGTCGCCTTCATGGGGGTCGAGGCCGCCTATCTGGACGCCGCCATCGTTTCCATCAACGACAGGCACGGGTCGCTGGACGGCTATCTGGAACAGGCGTTGGGCGTCGACGCCGTCCTGCGCGAGCGGATCGCGGAGCGGCTGGCGGCGTGACGGCCCGCGTCGTCAGGACGCTCGACTGGATCGAGCCGCTGGCCGTCGCCGCCAGTCTGGCCGATCGCGAGGGCGCGCTGTGCCTACTGTCCGACGGCGGGCCCAACGGGCGGCGCTCCTATGTCGCGTGCGCGCCCGACCGGGTGGTCACCGAACGCTTGGAGGAGGGCAGGGCGTTCGAGGCCCTGGCAGGCGGGGGGATGGACCGGTTCGTGGTCGGGCTGGCGACCTATGACGCGGGCGCGCGCCCGGCGACCGGAGACCGGGGACCCTCGTCCGGCGATTGGCCCGATCTGACCCTGGCCCGCTACCCGGCCATGCTTGTGTTCGACCATGAGGCGCGGTCGGTCTCGGCGGTCGGGCTGGGTGCGGACGAGAAGACGGCAAGCGCGGCGGCGGACAGGGCTGCCGGCTGGATCGCGGGGGCAGCGGCGCCCGTGCCCGGCGCGTCGCCGGCCTTGGTCTTCGAAGCCGAGGAGCCGGAGCGGGCCTACACCAACGCCGTGGCGGACGTGGTTGCGCGGATCGCGGCGGGGGATCTGTTCCAGGCCAATATCGCGCGGGCCTGGCGAGGGTCGCTTCGGAAAGGCGCCGATCCGTTCGAGGTGTTCATGCGGCTGGCGGCGGGCGCGGCGCCCTATGGGGCCTTCTGGCGTCTGGGGGACCGGGTGCTGGTGTCCAACTCTCCCGAGTTGTTCCTGACCTTCGACCCCGCGGACAGGCGCATCGAGACCCGACCGATCAAGGGCACGCGTCCGCGCGATGCGGACCCGGACCGGGATGCTGCGAATGCCGCCGACCTGGTCGCCAGCGCCAAGGACCGGGCCGAGAACCTGATGATCGTCGACCTGATGCGAAACGACCTGTCGCGCGTGGCCCGGCCGGGGTCGGTGGCGGTGGAAAAGCTGTTCGCGCTGGAGAGCTTCGCGACCGTGCATCACCTCGTCTCGACCGTGGTCGGCGAGGCGCATCCGGGCGTCGGGCCCGCCGAAGTACTGGCGGCGACCTTCCCGCCCGGCTCGATCACCGGGGCGCCCAAGCATCAGGCGATGCGGGTCATCGCGGCGCATGAGGAGCCGCGCGGGCCGTGGTGCGGCAGTCTGTTCGTGTTGGACGAGGACGGCGGGCTGACGGCCTCGGTGCTGATCCGGACCATCGCCTTCTGGCGCGAGGGGCAGGCCTGGGCTTTCCGGACACTGGCAGGCGCAGGGATCGTGGCGGACAGCGATCCGGCCTCGGAACTGGCCGAAACCGAGGTCAAGATTTCGGCGATCCGGCGGGCGCTCGTGGGCTAGCAGTTGTTGCAGGTAATGGTGTTCACGAGGCGCGGCCGCAGCCAGTAGGTGTGGTTGAAGGTCCGCGTCCCGGGCAGGACCTGACCGAGCGTAGAGGTGTACCTGTAGGCCCCCTCGCTCATGATGATGCTCTCGCCGTTCTCGATCAGGCCGGCGGGGACCGCGACCACGCCGCTGCGTTTCGCCAGGCTACCCTTGCCCCGGCTCCAGGTGACCCGCGCCACGCCGTTGTTGTCCCGCGTGATGGCTGTGACGCGCAACGACAGGGTGGCGTCGGAGAAGGGGGCCAGAACCAGTCCGCCGATCGCGAAGGTGTCGTCTATCAGATCGGCGTCGACCGTCTGGTACTGGGCCACGATGTCGGCGACCTGGGACGTCGAATGTCCCATCCGGCGCTGCGCCATGTAGGCCTGGCAGAACTCCGCCAGCCCGAAATAGATCAGGATCAGAACCGGCGCGATGATGGCGAACTCGACCGCCGAGGCGCCCGACAGATCGCTGCCGAACCGCCGCAGAAGACCGGGGCCGGATCGACGACGGCTCACGGATTGGGCCCGCGATAGGGTTCGTTGCGGAAGGCGGTGGTCACCGAGATGACGGCGGCGCCGGAGTTCAGCTTGGACATCGCCTGCTGCATGAACGGCGTGATCAGGGGCTGGGAATAGAAGACCCGAACCAGCATCAGGTCGCCGGGATCACCGCGATCGTATTGCATCTCGGCCTTGTCGAGGACGCCGTTCTTGATCGGGCTCTGGGGAAGGCCGGTGCTGAAATCGGGCAGGACGCGGACATCGACGTCCGCGCGACTGGCGCAGTCACCCTGAAAGACGCTCATCTCGGCGCAGAGGGCGGTCTTGAACTGTGCGGCGGAGATGTTCTGGGTATCCGCCTGGCCCGTGCGGACCAGCCGGCTTGCCTTCTGCACGGCGTTTTCCAGGACGGAATCGACCATGAAGACCATGCCGAGTTCCAGCACGGCGAAGATCATGAAGAAGAACGGGGTGGCCACCATGGCGAACTCGACGGCGGCGGAGCCGTCACGTCGAGCACCGGCTCTCGCCCGACCGCGTCTGGGAAGCGAGAGACCGGCCATGGATCAGGGTGTCGGCGTGGCGGCGGCGCCGGTGTTGCGGATGCTGGGGGCGCAGGAGGCGGCGCAGGCCATCTCGGTCGCCTGAGCGCCGCGCCACACGCGGACCGAGCCGGTCGAGCCGCCGGTGACGACGATCTCGCCCTGGAAGATGGTGCGGCCGACGCCGTCCACGGCGACAACCTCCGTCACGCCATAACCCTTGCCGGTGACGAACAGGGTGTTGGCGTCGACGACGGTCACATCGGCAATAGCCGGGTTACCGACGATGACCGAGGCGGCCGATCCGGTCAGGCCGATGCGGGCCGAACGGTCGATCTCGACATTCAGGGTCTGGGCCTGAGCCTGGCTGAGGGGGGCTGCGCCTGCGGCCAGCAGGAGACCTGCGAGAAGGGCGGGGCGCAGGCGGGCGGCGATCGATCCGGCCATGGTCGGTGTGTCCTTGAAACTCTGCACGGGCGCGCGCGAGGCGAGGCGCGAAGATCGGTCGGAAACCTCTACAAACCCTAAAGCCTGAGATCAGGCGCAGGGTTTCGCCCGCGTTTGCTGGGCCGATCAGGCTGCGGATCGGGTTTTTACAGTAAACCGGTCGGTAACCACGCCTTCTAGCCCGGTTTTAACCGATCCGGGCGATTATGCTCCTGCGTTTGGGGGAAAGCGGGCGACCGAGCCTCCCAGCCATTCGGTAGCTCGCTTCACAGATTTCAAAAGGAAGACATCATGACCAAGTTCGTTTCGCGTTTCGTCAAGGACGAGTCCGGCGCCACCGCCATCGAGTACGGCCTGATCGCGGCCCTGATCGCCGTCGTCATCATCGGTGCCGTCACCACGGTCGGCACCAAGCTCGGCAGCACCTTCAAGGCTGTTTCCGACAAGCTCGCCTAAGCCCGAATAGGGTCTTGAGATCGAGGGGCGGTGCGGAAACGCGCCGCCCCTTTGTTTTGGCGGCGTCCACCCGATCGACCGCGCCCGCATACGGCAACTCGGATTTAACTTGAGCTGTGCAGGATACCGGCATGGACATCGTCACCCTCGCCTTTCTCAGCATCTTGCCCGGGCTGGTCATCGCGGCCGCCCTGTCGGACCTGACGACGATGAAGATCCCGAACTGGCTGTCGGGATCTCTGATCCTCGGCTTCTTCCCGGCCGCCTTGGTGGTCGGACTGCCGCTGGAGGTCGTCGGACTGCACGGCGCGGTGGCCGTCGTCGCCCTTCTGGTCGGGATGGGGCTGTTCGCGCTCCGGGTCATCGGCGGTGGCGACGCCAAGCTGATCGCGGCGGCCTGTCTGTGGCTGGGGCCGTCGGCCTCCTTCCCCTTCATTCTCTGGACGGCGATCTTCGGCGGCGTCCTGTCGCTGGGCCTGATCGTCGCCCGGCGCGACTTCGCCCATCACATCAGCGGCGGGCCGGGCTGGGTCCACACCTTGCTGGAGGCCAAGGGCGACATTCCCTACGGCATCGCCATCGCGGCCGGCGCTCTGATGGCCTTCCCGGCCAGCGCGCTGCTTGCCACGTTCGCCGCAGGATAGCGGCCGTCGCGGGTTTAGGGTGGCGTTAACCCGCGGCCGCCATGGTCGTTAACGGTAGACCGCCCGCGTCACGATTCGCGCTTGGTCTAGCCGGAGACCCTTGATGAAGCCCGCCCGTATCGCCGTCATCTGCATCGCCGCCGTGGCCGCCATCGGCCTGGCCTTCGTCGTGCGCGCCATGGGGTCGTCCTCGGGCGAGCCGGTCGCTCTCGCCGCAGCCGCCGAGCCCGCGCGCCCGATGGCCAAGGTGCTGGTCGCCGCCCGCGATCTGGCGCCGGGTCAACGCCTCACCGACGCCGACCTGGAGTGGAAGGACTGGCCCGTCGACGAGGTCAATCCGGCCTTCATCACTGATGGGTCCGTGGCCCTTCCCCAGGCTGAGGCCGCCGCCGAAGGCGAAGCCGCCAAACCCGCTGAAAAGGCGGAGGGCACGGTCGCCCGTGTCACCCGCGCCGCCGAGGAACTGACCGGCGGCGGGGCCAAGTCCGAATATTTTGGATCGGTCGTTCGCGAACCGATCCTGGCCGGAGAACCCATCGTCGGCCGCAAGATCGTGCGCGCCGGGGACAGCGGCTACATGGCCGCCTATCTGGAGCCCGGCATGCGAGCCATGTCGATCGCCGTCTCGACCGAGACCGCCGCAGGCGGCTTTATCCTGCCGGGCGACCGGGTCGATGTGATCGTGACGGTCGAGCTCGACAGCTCCTCGGACGAGGACGCCAATCGGGCCAAGTTCGCCAGCCGTCTGGTGCTGCAGAACGTCAAGGTCCTGGCTATCGACCAGTCGACCCGCGCCGAGGACGACCAGCAGGCCGTGGTCGGCGCCACCGCCACCCTGGAGATCGCGCCCGGCGACACCGAGACCCTGGCCCTGGCCAAGGCGGCGGGCATCCTGTCGCTGACGCTGCGGTCCTATGCCGACACCGCCGGACCCTCGGGTCGCGTCGGGTCCGTGGCCCGCGCCGCCCCGGTCGCAAGAGGCCCCTCCGAAGTCCGCATCTTCCGCGGCGGAGAGCCCGAAGTGGTGACCCTTCCATGAGCGCCCACGTGACCCTTCCGACCTTCAAGACCATCGTCGCCCTGGCCTGCGCCGGGCTTGTCGCGGCCGGCGCCGCCGCCCCCGTGACGGCCCAGAGCTATGGCGCGCGCCAGACCGTGGCCGCCGGTTCGGGGCCGCAGCTGGTCAACCTGCCGCGCGGAACATCCTTCGCCGTCGACCTGCCCGCCGATGCGCGGGACGTCATCGTTTCGAACCCGGCCGTCGCGGAAGCCAATGTGCATTCGCCGCGCCGCATCACCGTCATCGGCATTGCGCCGGGTGAGACCGACGCGGTCTTCCTGGACGCCGCCGGTCGCGCCATCCTGACGCTGCGGGTCCGCGTCGACGCCGGCACTTCGGCGCTTCAGGACACCCTCAGCCGCATCGCTCCGGGCGCTCAGGTCCACGCCGAGGCGGTCAACGACAGCATCATCCTGACGGGGCTGGTCACCAGCGCATCGGAAGCCGAACGCATCGTCTCGGTCGCCCGCGCCTTCGTCTCGGCGCCTGAGAAGGTGCTGAACATGCTCAGCGTCGCCGGATCGGACCAGGTCACGCTGAAGGTCCGCGTGGTCGAGGTTCAGCGCAGCGCGATCAAGCAGCTCGGCATGTCTTCGGACGTGGTGTTCAACTCGGGCAACCAGTCCGTCAGCTTCGGCCGATCGAACACCTGGGGCGCCAATGGTCAGGCCATGGGCGGCGGCGGCGCCTGCTTCAACCAGGATCGCGCCCGGACGACGAACTACACAAACGAGGTTCGAACCGGTTCGAACACGACCAATGGCACGACCAACACCGTGACCAACGGCTCGACCACCACCAACACCAGCGGCACGACCAACATCAACCAGACCCAGGTGGGGGTTGAAGGTGAGCCCGGTGACTACTCGCTGGTCGGAACCTCCCTCACCAACGCAGTGACAGGGACCCTCGGCAACACCCTGACGAACACACTCGGCAGCACCGTGACAAACGCGGTCACGGGCCTCGCCTCGACGATCTACGATACGGTCACCGGCAATAACGCGGCCGCCTGCCTTCAGGCGTTTGAGCGTGTCGGTCTGATCCGCACCCTGGCCGAGCCCAACCTGACCGCGGTGAATGGCGAGAGCGCCAGCTTCCTCGCGGGCGGCGAGTTCCCTATCCCGGTGGGTCGCGACCGCGACGGCAACATCACCATCGAATACAAGCCCTATGGCGTCAGCCTGGCTTTCCGTCCGATCGTCCTGTCGGGCGGCAATATCTCGCTGCAGGTCTCGATGGAGGTTTCCGAGCTGCAGGCGGGCGGCGGCCTGACGGTGGGCGCGGGTACCGCCTCGTCTCTGACCCTGCCGGGTCTGGGCGTGCGTCGGTCGGCCACGACGGTCGAGATCCCGTCGGGCGGATCGATGATGATCGCCGGCCTGCTGCAGGAAAGCACCCGCCAGACGGTTGATTCGCTGCCCGGCGTGACCAACCTGCCGATCCTCGGCGGCCTGTTCCGATCGCGTGACTATCTGTCGGGCGAGACCGAACTGGTGATGATCGTCGAGCCCTATATCGTCAGCCCGACCTCGCCCGGCCGGATGCAGACGCCCGCCGACGGCCTGCGTATCGCCCACGACGCCCAGACCATCTTCTTCGGCCAACTGAACCAGACATACGGCTCCCCCGTCCCGGCCGCCTCGCCATCGGCCGGATGGCAGGGCCCCGTCGGCTATGTGATCGAGTGAGCGTCGCCATGACCCGTTCTTCCCTGATCGTATTCGCCTCGGCGGTCCTGCTGGCCGCCCCCCTGGCCGCGTGCAGCGGCGCCGCCGGATCCGGCCCCGTTCCCCTGACCCCGACCTCACGCTTCGCCCTGCAGGTCGAGCCGGGGATCGATCGCGTCGCGCTGGCCGTGCACGAGACGGGCCTGTCGGATAACCAGGCCCTGGCTTTGCGCGACATGGTTAATCGTTTCGCCAGCGAAGGCGCGCAGATGCTGACGGTCGAGGCGCCGTCGGGCGACGACCCCCTCTCGTCCAGCGCCGCATGGGCGATCAAGAGCGAGCTCGAATCTCAGGGCGTGCCACCGTACCAGGTGCGTCTGGTGACCTATGTCGCGCCGGACCCCAGGGCACCCGTCCTGGTCGGGTTCGACACCGTTCGTGCAGCTGTGCCGCAGTGCGGAACGAGCTGGACTAATCTCGGCCGGACCGGCACCAATGCCGGCTACGCCAACTTCGGTTGCGCCGTGAACGCCAACCTCGCCGCCCAGATCGCCGATCCGCGCGACATCGTCTCGCCGCGAGCCGTGCAGCCGGGCAGCGCCGCCCGCCGCTCGGTGGTCTTCGACAAATACCGGCTGGGCGAGCAGACCTCGGCCAACCGCGAACAGATGGTCGCGGACGACCGCGTTTCGAATGCGGTGGACTGACCGGTCATGACCAACGCCTTCGCCTCACGCCCCTTCGACGATCTCGACGACGAGTTCGACGCCGACCTGGACTTCATGCCGACGGGTGCGGCGTCACCGGACGCGGATATCAATCCGCGCGAACCGCTGCAGTTCACCGCTCCGGTCGGTGCGCCGCCGGCGCAAGGCGGCGCAGTCATGGCTCAGCCGGTAAGCCTGTCGGCGACTGCGGTTGGAGCGCCCGCGGGATACAACCCCGTCGGCGAACTGACGGCCGTCGCATCGGCGGCCCTGACGCCCCAGCTCGGCGGGTTGCAGAACGAAGTCACCGTTCCGCGCATCGCCATCCACGTCTTCGGCGAGCGTCAGGACACCCTGGCCGCTGCCGAGCGCGCGGGTCAGGATCGGCGCATGTCGCGCGCCACGACCCAGATCCACGTCGGCGGCATCCCCGGCGCGCTCGAGGCCTATTCGCACGAGCCCACGCCTCCCCTGATCATCGTCGAATGCCTGGACGATCCGCAGACCCTGCTGTGGCAAGTCGATCGTCTGGCCGAGGTCTGCGACGCGGGCACCAAGGTTGTCGTTATCGGCGCCACCAACGACATCATCCTGTTCCGCGAGCTGATGAAGCGCGGCGTCTCGGAATATCTGGTCGCCCCGATCCAGCCTCTGCAACTGATCGCGGCCATCGGCGGACTGTTCTCCGATCCGGCCCAGCCGTTCGTCGGCCGCTCCATCGCCTTCGTCGGCGCGCGCGGCGGGGCGGGTGCGTCGTCGGTCGCCCACAACACCGCCTATGCGATGTCCGAGCGGATCGGCGCCAACACCGTCATCGTCGACTACGACCTGCCGTTCGGCACGGCCGGCCTCGACTTCAATCAGGATCCGCTCTCGGGCATCGCCGAGGCGCTGGGCCAGCCCGACCGTCTGGACGCTGTCCTGCTGGACCGGATGATGGTCCGCTGCACCGACAAGCTGTCGCTGTTCGCGGCGCCGGCGACGCTCGACGCCGACTGGGACATCTCCCCGGACGCCTTCGAGGAGGTCACCGCCCAGATCCGCGGCACGGCGCCCTTCGTGGTGCTGGACCTGCCGCACATCTGGACCGGCTGGATGCGCAAGACCCTGATCTCGGCCGACGAGGTCGTGGTCGTGGCGACGCCCGATCTGGCCTCGCTGCGCAATGCGAAGAACATGATCGACCTGATCCGCTCGGGTCGTCCGAACGATGCGCCGCCGCGTCTGGTGCTGAACCAGGTCGGCGTGCCGGGTCGTCCGGAAATCCCGGCCAAGGATTTCGGCGCGGCTCTCGGCGTCCATCCTAGCCTGTCGATCCCTTTCGACGCCAAGCTGTTCGGCGCGGCCGCCAACAACGGCCAGATGATCCTGGACGCCGGCGCCAAGTCCAAGGCCGCCGAGGCCTTCCAGACCCTGGCCCAGATCGTTTCGCGCCGCGAACTGCCCATGATCGCCGCGCCCGGGAAGGCCGCCAAGGGCGAATCCAAGTCGATGTTCTCCGGCCTGTTCAAGAAGAAGACCTGACGGGTGTTCGGCAAGCGTACATCCCAGCCCGGCGGCGTCGCAACCGAACCTCGGCCGACGCCCTCGCCACAGCCGGCGCAGGCGTTCGACGACGCGTCTCCGCCTCAGCCGGCGCAGGGGACCCAGACCCAGGCTTTCGCCTTCAACGCCGAGGCGCCGGCGCCGGACAACGCCTTCGCCCACACGGGGGGTCGCGCGGCCTCGGCCCCGACATCACCTGCCGCCGATCGGCTCGACGCCCTGGCCGCCCGACCCAAGGCCGCCGCTGCGCCCGCTGCGAGTGCCGGACCCGGCCCCAAAGCGACCGCCGGCTTCGAACAGCTGAAGAAGGCCCAGGCCGTCGCGGAGATCGTCCGCGAGCAGAGCGACTACTACCACGCCACGAAGACGACGATCTTCAACGCCCTGATGAACACCATCGACCTGGCCCAGCTGGCTCAGCTGGACACCAAGGCCGCGTCTGAAGAGATCCGCGACATCGTCGCCGAACTGGTGGCGATCAAGAATGTCTCCATGTCGGTGGCCGAGCAGGAGCATCTGGTTCAGGATATCGTCAACGACGTCCTCGGCTACGGTCCGCTGGAGCCCCTGCTGGCCCGCGACGACATCGCCGACATCATGGTCAACGGCGCCGGGCGGGTGTTCATCGAGGTGAACGGCAAGGTCCAGCTGACCAATGTCCGCTTCCGCGACAACACCCAGCTGATGAACATCTGCCAGCGGATCGTGTCGCAGGTCGGCCGCCGCGTGGATGAGAGCTCCCCCATCTGCGACGCCCGCCTGCCCGACGGCAGCCGCGTCAACGTCATCGCCCCGCCTCTGGCCATCGACGGCGCGACCCTTACGATCCGGAAGTTCAAGAAAGACAAGCTGACGATGAAGAACCTGGTGGAGTACGCCTCCATCAGTCCGGAAGGGGCCCGCGTCCTGGGCGTCATCGGCGCCTGCCGCTGCAACATCGTCATCTCGGGCGGTACGGGTTCGGGCAAGACGACGCTTCTGAACACCCTGACCGCCTTCATCGACCCCACCGAGCGCGTCATCACCTGCGAGGACGCCGCCGAACTGCAGCTGCAACAGCCGCATGTGGTGCGTCTGGAAACCCGCCCGCCCAACCTCGAAGGGCAGGGCACGATCACGATGCGGGATCTGGTCAAGAACTGCCTGCGGATGCGCCCCGAGCGGATCATCGTCGGCGAGGTGCGCGGACCCGAAGCCTTCGACCTGTTGCAGGCGATGAACACCGGCCACGACGGCTCGATGGGAACGCTGCACGCCAACTCGCCGCGCGAAGCCATCAGCCGGATGGAATCGATGATCACCATGGGCGGCTACGGGCTTCCGTCGAAAACCATCCGCGAGATGATCGTCGGCTCGGTCGACGTGATCATCCAGGCGGCTCGCCTCAGGGACGGCTCGCGCCGCATCACCCACATCACCGAGGTGGTGGGGCTGGAAGGCGACGTGATCGTGACCCAGGACCTGTTCGTCTACGAGATCACCGGCGAAGACGAGAACGGCAAAATCGTCGGCCGTCACCGCTCGACCGGCATCGCCCGTCCCCGCTTCTGGGACCGCGCCCGCTATTACGGGCTGGAGCGCGAGCTGGCCGAAGCGCTGGACGCGGCGGAGTAGGCGGCGATGCTTCCCATCCTCGCAGCCGTCCTGGCCTTCATCACGATCGGCGGCCTGGGCTGGGCCTTCGTCGGCGGCGACGATTCCAGCGCCCAGGCCCTCAAACGCGCCCAAGGCTTCACCACCCCGTCCGCTAAAACGGCCCGGGCCAAGGCGCAGAAGGCCGAGGCCAACACGCCCGAGGCCCGTCGCAAGGCGATCGAGCTGCAGCTCAAGGAGGCCGATCGCCAGGAGCGAAAGGCCCGCATGACCATGGCGGCCAAGCTGAAGCACGCCGGCCTTTCGATGACGATCAAGACCTTCACCATCGTCAGTATCTCGACCGGGGTCATCGTCTTCCTCCTGGCCTTCCTGTTCGGGCCCAATGTTTTCATCGCTCTCGGGGCCGGTCTGGTCGCGGGTCTCGGCCTGCCGCGCTGGGTCGTGGGCTTCATCGCCAAGAGCCGGATGAAGAAATTCTCGGCCGAGTTCGCCAACGCCGTCGACATCATCGTTCGAGGCATCAAGACGGGTCTGCCGGTCCACGACTGCTTCAAGATCATCGGCAAGGAAAGCCCCGCCCCCTTGGGGCCCGAGTTTCAGAAACTGGTCGAGGGGATGGGCGTGGGTCTGACGCTCGCTCAGGCGCTCGACAAGATGTACGAGCGGATGCCGACGCCTGAGCTGAAGTTCTTCGCCATCGTCATCGCCATCCAGCAGAAGACGGGCGGCAACCTGGCCGAGGCCCTGGGCAATCTGTCGAGCGTGCTGCGCGCTCGCCGCCTCATGGGCGAGAAGATCAAGGCTCTGTCGTCCGAGGCCATCGCCTCCGCCGGCATCATCGGCTCGATGCCGCCCGTGGTCATGGCCATGGTCTCGATCACGACCCCCAGCTACATGTCGCTGCTGTTCACCGACTTCCGCGGCCAGATCATGCTCCTGATCGCAGGGACCTGGATGGCGATCGGAATCTTCGTGATGAAGCGCATGATCTCGTTCAAGTTCTAGGAGGGCGCCGTGGAATCCATCATGCGCGCCATCGTCGATCCGGTGAACCTGATGAGCGGGCTCGTCGCCGTGCTCGTCTTCGCCACCGTCCTGACCCTGCTCGGCGGGATGACCAGCGGCGTGAAGCTGGAAGGTCGGATGAAGGCCGTGGCTGTGCGTCGCGACGAGCTGAAGCGCCGCTCGCGCCAGGCCATCGCCGGCGGGCAGGGCGGCCTGAGACACACCGACGACGGGTTCAAGAAGACCGTCGTCGATCGGCTGAACCTGACCAAGATGCTGGAGGACCCGAAGGTCGTCGAGCAGATGAGCCAGGCGGGCTTCCGCGGGCCGCGTCCGCTGACGACCTTCTACTTCTTCCGTTTCGCCATGCCGTTCATCCTGTTCTTCGCGGCGGCGCTGTACCTGAGTCTGATCAACGACTTCGGCCAGCCGCTGATGATCCGTCTGGCGATCATGATGGGCGCGGCCGTGGCCGGGTTCTATGGGCCGAACATCTTCCTCCAGAACGTGATCACCAAGCGCAAGCAGTCGATCATGGAGGCCTTCCCCGACGCGCTGGACCTGATGCTGATCTGCGTCGAGGCCGGTATGTCGATCGAGGCGGCGATCGTGAAGGTGTCCCAGGAGATCGGGTCGACCTCCATTCCCCTGGCCGAGGAACTGGCCCTGTTGTCGGCCGAGCTGAGCTATTTGCCGGAGCGGCGGATGGCCTATGAGGGGCTGGCCAAACGGACCAATCACCCGGGCGTCCGGGCCGTGGCCACCGCCATGGTCCAGGCCGAGACCTACGGCACGCCTCTGGGGTCGGCCTTGCGCACCATGGCCAAGGAGAACCGCGAACTTCGCCTGTCGGCGGCGGAAAAGAAGGCCGCGGCCTTGCCGGCCCAGCTGACCGTGCCGATGATCCTGTTCTTCCTGCCGGTGCTGTTCACCGTCATCCTGGGCCCGGCGATCATCAAGATCCAGGACACCATGGCCTCGCAAGAGGGCCAGCAGTTGCCCAGCGAGCAGGAGTAGGGCTTAGCCGGCCTCGGACGTCGTCCGCAGCGCCTCGCCGATGGCCTCGCACGCGGTCTTGATCTTCTTCTTGTGCTTGTCGTGGAAGCCTTCGCCCATGAAGCCGGAGAAGATGAAGCCGTTGGCGACGATGCAGCTGCCGGGTTCCAGCTCCTCGATTTCGTAATATCGGACCACGTTGAACAGGAAGCCGCGCTTCTCGGTCCAGACCAACTGGGCGTTGGGCTGCCAATCGGCGACGCGGCCCGTGACCTGACGTTCGGGCAGGCCCTCGATGGCCTCGGTCAGGGTGATCACGCCGCCGAAGGCGATGGCGCCCGAGGCGGCTTTCTCGACCGGATTCCAGCGATCCCAACCCGGCAGGTCGGCGATGACCTCCCAGATCCTGTCCGAAGGGGCGCGGACGCCGACGCGTTTCTCGATCTTGAAGTTCATGCTCGTGATTTCGCAAGCTCGCCGCCGCCGTGCAAGCGCGGCATTGTTGTTGGACGACCGCCCGGCGCCTCGCTGCCCGGGCTCGGGCTATCGATTCCCCTCGGGGCCGGGTTGGGAGGCGGGCGGGGCGTCGGGCGCAGGGTTGTCCTCGACGCCCGGCGTCGGATCGTTGCGCAGCACCGGGCTGAGGAAGGCGAGGGCGACGGCGATCGCCAGCAACAGGGCGTTGCCCGCGAACGGACCCCACTCGACCAGCTCATAGAGGAAGACGCCGACGACGGGCGGGGCGAGGAAGCCGAGACCGGCCAGCGACATCATCAGGCCGGCCACCGCGCCCTGTTCGTGAGGCTTGACCGCGATCGAGGAGCCGGCCGTGAAGCCTGGCCGGGCGAAACCGACGCCCATGGAGACGATGGCGTAGCCGACGACGACGCCGAAATAGCCGGGCGAGGCGATGCTGACGAGATTGCCGAGCAGGGCCAGGGCCGCACCCCAGCGCATCAGTTCGCGCGGCTGCATCTTCAGAAGGGGGATGAGGCCCCACTGGACCATCAGGGTGGCGGCGGCGCCGGCGAACATGGCCACCCCGATGAAGGGCTGGGCCTGACGCGCGGCCAGTCCCGTCGACGCCATCTCGTCGATGATGTGGAAGCCGAGAACGGAGATGTTCACCGCCTGGGCTCCGGTGACGAGCAGGCCGTACAGTAGATAGTCGCGCACGCGCGGGTCGCGCCACAGACCCTTGTCGCCGCGATCACCGCTGGGCGAGGGTTGGCGCACCACATCGCCCGAGGGCAGCTTGAACCAGACGACCAGGAGCACGATCAGGCCGACGAGGGCATAGACGTACATTGGTCCCGCCAGTCCCACGAGCGGCAGGATGAAGAAGGGCGACAGCACCGGCCCGATCACCGTGCCCAATCCCTGCGCCGAGGCCAGCAGGGACATGGCCTGGGTCCGCTGTTCCGGGCTGGTGCGGTCGGCGACATAGGCCTGGGACGCGATCGGCGAGGCCGAACCGAACACGCCGTAGATCGTCCGCGCCGTCGCCATCAGAGCGAAGGCGATCATGGCCCCGAGCCAGCCCTCGATGCCCGAGGTCGCAGCCAGACCGAAGCCGGTCATGGACACGACGAATCCGCCGAGCCCGATCAGGATGACCTTCTTGCGTCCCAGCTTGTCAGACCAGCGGGCCCAGACCGGCGAAGCGATCGTCCACATCAGGGCCGAAATGGCGAAGGCCCCGGCGACCAGGGTGTCGGACAGACGAAACTCCCGCCCGATGGCCGGCAGCACCGACTGCAGCCCCATGTTCCCCGCCGTCGCGATCAGGCTGACGACGAACAGGATCATGAAGGCGGGAGAGCGGGGGGACATGGCGTTGTGCATAGACCAATGTTTTGGCGGAGGGAGAGGGCGCGACGCCAAAAAGAGAGTCGACAGAGTCTACGGAGTCGACATCGAGGGCGGAGCTGGTGGTGGGATGAAGAGTTTCGCACGGTTTTCGGGAGCGCCAGGAAAAGGGCCGAAAAAAATCCAGCACCATTGGATTTGCTGGTGAATTCCGGGCGTGAAGCGCCAGTATACCGCCGCTTGGCTGCGATGCTCTCGGACAAGCGGCAGCCATCCGGCAGAAGGTCGGGCGAATTACCCGTGGGGCGGGCGGTGTTCAGCGATCCGGCGATCGGGAGACGTCCCGGGGACTTGTGTCATCGGCTCGCCCCCCTCTCCCAGAAGGCGGCGAAGGGCGCTATGCACCGCCGATGACGACTTCGATCCTTTATGGCCGCCCCCCGCTCGTGTTCGATCCGCCGGGCGCGGCGACCCAGACCTCTCCGCAGATCCCCGGCTCGACGGCGCTGGAAAGCCTCGACGACGGCTCGGTCGAGACGGCCATGGTCTATGCGCCGCCGGGCGTTCTGGAGCGGCGCTATACGCTGGCGCAGACCCTCAGAGCGCTGAAGGTCGGCGGGCGTCTCGACGTCATGGCGGCCAAAGACAAGGGGGGCTCGCGGCTCAAGAAGGAGCTGGAGGCGTTCGGGCTTGAGGTGGGCGAGACGGCCAAGGCGCACCATCGGCGCTGTGTGGTGATCAAGACGGGCAATGAGACGGGCCTGGACGCGTCGATCGCGGCGGGCGCGATGCAGATGGTCGACGGGCTGGAAGCCTGGTCGCAGCCGGGCGTCTTCGCCTGGGACCGGATCGACGCCGGGTCGGCGCAGCTGGCCGCATCCCTGCCGGCGCTGAAAGGCGCGGGCGCGGATCTGGGGTGCGGGTACGGGGCGCTGGCGACGGTGGTCCTGCGGTCGGCGGCGGTGACGTCGCTGCGGTTGATCGACCTGGATCGGCGGGCGGTCGAGGCGGCGAAGAAGAACGTCGAGGACGCGCGGGCGTCGTTCGAATGGGCCGATGTGCGGACCGTCGAGGCGGCGGGCGATCTCGATTTCATCGTCTCCAATCCGCCCTTCCACGACGGCGGGGCCGAGGACCGGCGGCTGGGGCAGGCCTTCATCAGGAAGGCGGCGGAGATGCTGAAGAAGGGCGGGACCCTGTGGCTCGTGGCCAACCGGCACCTGCCCTACGAGGGCGAGCTGAAAGAGGCCTTCAAGCGGGTGACGCCGATCTCGGACGGCGGCGGGTACAAGCTGTTCGAGGCGGTGAAGTGAGCCGCGCTCAAATAGCCCGCAGGGCGGTAACGCAATGAAAAAAGTCCCCACCGCCCGCGTCGACAAGCTGCTCGGCTCGATGGGCTATGGCTCGCGGAGCGAGATCGCGCGGCTGGGCAAGGTCGGGGGGATCGTGCTGGACGGGGTCGATCTGATCGATGTGTCGAAGCGGATCGCGGTGACGGCGGACCTTCCCGAGCGGATGCGGATCGACGGGCGGCCGCTGGATCCGCCGGCGGGGCTGGTGTTGATCCTCAACAAGCCGCTGGGCATGACCTGTTCGCACAAGGAGGATGGGGCCCTGGTCTATGACGTCCTGCCCGAGCGGTGGCGTCGGCGGGACCCGGCGATCTCGACGATCGGGCGGCTGGACAAGGAAACGTCCGGGCTGTTGCTGCTGACCGACGACGGCGACCTGCTGCATCGGGTGATCTCGCCCAAGCGCCATGTGGCCAAGGTCTATCGCGCGACCCTGGCTCGGCCGCTGGTTGGGACTGAGGCGGCGCTATTCGAGGCGGGCGGCCTGGTGTTGGAGGGCGAGGACAAGCCGCTGGCGCCCGCCGTGCTGGAGGTGCTGTCGCCGACCGAGGCCCGGCTGTCGGTCACGGAGGGGCGCTATCATATGGTGCGCCGGATGTTCGCCGCCGTGGGCAACCACGTCGAGGCGCTTCATCGCGAGCGGATGGGGCAGCTGGCCTTGCCGGAGGATCTGGCGCCGGGGGACTGGCGGCTGGCGACGCAGGACGAGATCGACAGCCTGTTCCGATAATCCGGCTCACCTGCGAAGGAGCCGTGTTTGGGCCTCATGATGCTTTGGTTCAATGTGGATTTCGAGTATCCTCGGGCTATGGACGAAATCGCGATCGAGGAAGCGCAGCAACGGTTCGAGGAATTGATCGCACGCGTCGAAAACGGCGAAACCTTCGTCATTCGTCGAGGCGAGGACCTTTGCCGACTTGTGCCGCATGAAGCGCCTGTCGAGGCGGACCTGTCTCTTTGACCCATGTAAAAATCTGCGGCCTGACCACCCCCGAGACGCTCGACGTCGCGCTCGACTACGGGGCGGCGTTCGTCGGGGCGGTGATGTTCGCCAAGAGCCCCAGGAACATCTCGCCGGAGGATGCCAGGCCGCTGTTCGAGCGGGCGCGGGGACGGGCCGGGATCGTGGCGGTGACGGTGGATGCCGACGACGATCTGCTGAGCCGGATCGGGGCGCATCTGAGGCCGGACTTCGTGCAACTGCATGGGCGAGAGACGGTGGCGCGCGCGCATCAGGTGCGCACCCTGACCGGGGCGGGGCTCATCAAGGTGCTGTCGGTGGCGACGGCGCAGGATCTCGACGCAGCGGGGCCTTGGGAGGATCACGTCGAGCATTTGATGTTCGATGCCAAGCCCCCCGAGGGCTCGGCCCTGCCCGGCGGGGTGGGGGCGTCGTTCGACTGGTCGATGCTGGCCGGACGGACGTTCCGCAAGCCCTGGTTCCTCGCCGGCGGGCTGACGCCGGAGAATGCGGCCGAGGCTGCGGCGATCAGCAGCGCGCCTCTGCTGGATGTGTCCTCTGGCGTCGAAAGCGCGCCGGGTGTTAAGGACGCGGCCCGGATCGCGGCCTTTCTTAAGGCCGTCGTCTGAACCCTCCGCCCGGCCGTATTTCGGGCATACGCCTGCGTGAAAGCTGACCCGTGAACGCCATCATCCCCAACCAGTACGCCATGCCGGACGCGGAGGGCCGTTTCGGTCCCTATGGCGGGCGGTTCGTGGCCGAGACCCTGATGCCGCTCGTGCTCGAGCTGAACCAGGCCTATGAGGCCTGCAAGGCGGACCCGAGCTTCCAGGCCGAGCTGGATGACTACCTGACTCACTATGTGGGCCGGCCCAGCCCGCTTTATCATGCAGAGCGGCTGACCGAGCACCACGGCGGCGCCGACATCTGGTTCAAGCGCGACGAGCTGAACCACACCGGCGCGCACAAGATCAACAACTGCATGGGCCAGATCCTGGTCGCTATGCGGATGGGCAAGAAGCGGATCATCGCCGAGACCGGCGCGGGCCAGCATGGCGTGGCGACGGCGACCGTCTGCGCCCGATTCGGGCTGGAATGCATCGTCTATATGGGCGCGGCGGACGTCGAGCGGCAGTCGCCGAACGTGTTCCGCATGAAGCTGCTGGGGGCCAAGGTCGTGCCGGTGACCTCGGGGCGCGGCACGCTGAAGGACGCGATGAATGAGGCGATGCGCGACTGGGTCACCAATGTCGCCGACACCTACTATCTGATCGGCACGGCGGCGGGACCGCATCCCTATCCGGCCATGGTGCGGGACTTCCAGTCGGTGATCGGCAAGGAGACGCGGATCCAGATGCTGGCCCGCAAGGAAAAGCTGCCGGACGCGGTGGTCGCGGCCATCGGCGGCGGATCGAACGCCATCGGCCTGTTCCATCCCTTCATCGCGGACGCGGGCGTGCGGATGATCGGGGTCGAGGCGGCGGGACGCGGACTGGACGGCCCGGACCATGCGGCCTCGCTCCAGGGCGGACGGCCGGGCGTGCTGCATGGCAACCGCACCTATCTGCTGCAGGATGAGGACGGACAGATCCTGGAAGGCCACTCGATCTCGGCGGGCCTGGACTATCCGGGTATCGGGCCGGAACACGCATGGCTGAAGGACATCGGCCGGGCCGAGTATCGGTATGCGACGGATGTAGAGGCGCTCGAGGCTTTCCAGCTGTGCTCGAAGCTGGAGGGGATCATTCCGGCGCTGGAGCCCAGCCACGCCCTGGCGCGCGTCGGCGAGATCGCGAACGAGGTCGGCAAGGGCGGCGACGTGGTGCTGAACATGTGCGGGCGGGGCGACAAGGATATCTTCGCGGTGGCGAAGCATCTGGGCGTGGAGTTGTGACGATGAAGACGATCCTGCTGGCGGCCGTTCTGGCCGTCCTGCCGATGACGGCCGAGGCCCAGACGACGGGCGCGACCGGTGCGACGGGCATCGGCGTACCGGTCGAGGCCCCCGTGATGGACGGCGCGACCGTCGATGCGACCTGCGGCAATCTGTATGGGCTCGCGGGCCATGCCTTCTGCGTGACGGCGCCGCTGGCGTCGGTGGGGGCCATCGCCGAGGCCTACATCACCCATTTCGAGGGCTTGGGCTGGATCGCTGCGGGCGGCGACGACAACCGTGTGGTCTTCGTCAAGCGTCGCGAGGGCGGCGGTTGCGACGGGATGCAACTGCAAGCCTTCTATGATCCCAACCGTCCGGCGGGGCCCGATGTGGCCGGCTATATCGGCATGGCGACCATTCCCGGCGACGTCTGCGCCGGCCAGACAGCGCCCGCGACGCCGCCCGCCCAATGACCACCGCACGCATCGACGCCCGCTTCGCCGCGCTGAAGGCCGAGGGCCGCGCAGGGTTCGTGACCTATGTCATGGCCGGCGACCCCACACGTGACGAGGCGCTGGAGATTTTGCGAGGCCTGCCCGCCGCCGGGGCCGACATCATCGAACTGGGCTTTCCGTTCAGTGATCCGATGGCCGAGGGGCCGCCGATCCAGCGCGCGGCCCTGCGCGGGCTGAAGGCCGGGCTGACGCTGCGGGGCACGCTCGATCTGGCCGCCGCCTTCCGGGCCGGTGATGCGGACACGCCTCTGATCCTGATGGGGTATCTGAACCCGATCGAGAGCTACGGCTACGAGGCCTTCGCGCGCGACGCGGCGGCTGCGGGGGTGGACGGCTGCATCGTTGTCGACTGCCCGCCCGAAGAAGCCGATCCGCTGACGGATGCGCTGGATGCGGCCGAGGTGTCGCTGATCCGGCTGGCTACGCCGACGTCGGACGACGCGCGTCTGGAAGTGATTGCCAGACGAACCTCGGGCTTCGTCTATTACGTCTCGGTCGCGGGCGTGACCGGGGTCAAGGAGGCGCAGTCGGCATCCGTGGCTCCGGCGGTGGAACGGGTGCGCAAGGCCTCGGGTCTGCCGGTCGCGGTCGGGTTCGGGGTCAAGACGCCGGAACGGGCCGCCGAGATCGCACGCGTCGCCGACGCCGTGGTCGTGGGCTCCGTGCTGGTGGAAGAGGTTGCGGCCGCCCTCGACGCGAACGAACCGGCCGCGCCCCGCGTTCTGACCAAGGTGAAGGCGCTGGCCGACGCCGTGCGCGGTGCGCGCGTCAGCGAAACCGTCTAGAGACACCAAAATGGCTGACAAAACTCCTCCCAAGGCTCCTCAGGAAAAGCGCGGCGGCTGGCTCAGCCGGTTCGCGCCGGGCGTCCGCAAGATCGTCAGCCGGCGCGAGACGCCGGACAATCTGTGGGTCAAGGATCCCGACACCGGCGACATGCTGTACCGCGTCGATCTGGAGGCCGCCCTGTGGGTGACGCCGTCCGGCCGGCACATGCGGATCAATGCGACCCAGCGTCTGGGCTGCACCTTCGACGGTGGCGCTTACGAGACCATCTCTTCGCCCGACGTGGTCGAGGACCCGCTGAAATTCTCGGACGGAAAATCCTATCGCGATCGCCTGACGGCGGCGCGCAAGGCGACGGGCTCCAAGGACGCCATGTCGATCGGCTTCGGCGACATCGGCGGCACGCCGGCTGTCGCGGTGGTACAGGACTTCGCCTTCATGGGCGGATCGCTGGGCATGGCGGCCGGTGAGGGCTTCATCGCCGCCGCCCGCGCCGCGATCGAACGCAAGGTCCCGCTGGTCTGTTTCACCGCCGCCGGCGGAGCGCGGATGCAGGAGGGGGCGCTGAGCCTGATGCAGATGGCGCGCACGACCCTGGCCGTGCAGGAATTGAAGGACGCTCAGCTGCCCTATGTCGTGGTCCTGACCGATCCGACGACCGGCGGCGTGACGGCCAGCTATGCGATGCTGGGCGACGTTCACCTGGCCGAGCCGGGCGCCCTGATCGGGTTCGCCGGACCGCGCGTGATCGAGACGACCATCCGCGAGAAGCTGCCGCCGGGCTTCCAGCGCTCGGAATATCTGCAGGAAAAGGGCATGGTCGACCGCGTCGTCGCCCGCGCCGACCTGCCGGAAACGCTCGGCAAGCTGCTGTCGATGCTGATGGGCGGGAAGCGTCTGGCGGCGTAAGACGCCGCAATGGATCCCGTCTCCGAACGCCTGCGCGCCCGCCACCCCCAGAAGATCGACCTGTCGCTGGACCGGATGCGGACTCTGTGCGCGGTCTTGAGCAATCCTCAGGATCGGCTGCCGCCGGTGATCCATGTGGCCGGGACGAACGGCAAGGGATCGACCATCGCCTTCATCCGCGCGATGGCCGAGGCCGCCGGGTTGAAGGTGCATGTCTACACCTCGCCTCATCTGGTGCGGTTCAACGAGCGGATCCGGCTGGCGGGGGAGCTGATCTCGGACGCGCGGCTGTCGGCGATCCTGGACCGGATCGAGGCGGTGAAGAGCGTGCAAGCCACGGTGTTCGAGAGCACCACGGCCGCCGCCTTCGTCGCCATGGCCGAAACGCCGGCGGACCTGTGCATCATAGAGGTCGGCCTGGGCGGGACGCTGGATGCGACCAATGTGATCGAGCGGCCGCTGCTGAGCGTCATCGCGCCGGTGGATCTGGACCACGCCGAGTTCCTGGGGACCGAGATCGCCGGGATCGCGGGGGAGAAGGCAGGGATCCTGAAGGCCGGCGCGCGCGGGATCGTGGCGCGGCAGTCGGAAGAGGCCATGGCGGTGATCGAGGTGAAAGCCTCGGCGGCGGGTGTTCCGCTGACCGTCATGGGAGTGGATTTCGACGCCTGGGACGAGCGGGGCGGGATGGTGTTTCAGGATCAGGAGCAGTTCTTCGACCTGCCGGCGCCGGCGCTGAGAGGGCCGCATCAGGTGGCCAATGCAGGATTGGCCGTGGCGGTGGCGCTCGAGCTGGATCTGCCGGCGGAGGCGATCGCCGAGGGCGTGGCCGGGGCGACCTGGCCGGCGCGGATGCAGCGGCTGTCGGCGGGACCCTATGGCGAGATGGCGCGGGCGGCGGAGGCCGAGCTGTGGCTGGACGGCGGGCATAATCCCCATGCCGGGCGGGCGCTGGCGGAGGCTCTGGCCGAGCGTCAGAGGAAGGCGCCGCGACCGCTGGCGCTGATCGTCGGCATGCTGGCCAACAAGGATCACGGCGGCTTCTTCGAGGCGCTGAAGGGGTCTGAGGCGCACGTCTTCACCGTCGGCTTCGAGGGAACGGCGGCGGACCCGGCGGCGCTGGCGGCCGTCGCGCGCGGGCACGGCCTGGGGGCGCAGAGCTCGTCGTCGGTCGAGGCCGCGCTGAGCCGGGCGCTCAGGCTCGGCGCCGGCCGGGTGGTGATCTGCGGGTCGCTCTATCTGGCCGGCGAGGTGCTCGGGGCGTCCGAGGAGACGTGGCCGAAGTGATCCTTCTCCTCTCGGGGGAGAAGGTGGCCCGAAGGGTCGGATGAGGGGGCTGGTACCGCTACCTCGATGTCGAAAACGATGAGGCCGACAAAGCCCCCTCATCCGACTTCGCTTCGCTCAGCCACCTTCTCCCCCGAGAGGGAGAAGGGTCACTTTTTGCGCAGCCCCGTGATGGTCCGATTGGGCGCGATGTCCTCGGCCGAGGTGATCAAGTGGACGAGCGCGGGGCGGCCCTTGGCGGCGTCGCGAGCGGCCTGGAGCGCGGCGGGGAAGTCGGCGGTGGTCTCGCAGCGGACGGCGAAGGCGCCGAAGGCCTCGGCGTATTTGACGAAGTCGGGGTTCTTCAGATCGGTTGCGATGACGCGGGCGGGGTAGTGGCCCTCCTGGTGCATGCGGATGGTGCCCAGGGTCCCGTTGTCGACGACGATGACGACGACGTTGATGCCGTATTGCGCGGCGGTCGCCATCTCCTGGCCGGTCATCAGGAACTCGCCGTCGCCGGCCACGCAGATGACCTCGCGCTCGGGATGCAGGGACTTGGCGGCGATGGCGGCCGGGTAGCCGTAACCCATGGCGCCCGAGGTCGGGCCGAGCTGGGTGCGACAGGCGCGGTGACGGTAGAAGCGGTGCAGCCAGGCGGCGAAGTTGCCGGCCCCGTTGGTGACGACGGCGCTGGGCGGCAGGACCTCGCCGAGGTGGGCCATGCATTCCGACATGTTGACCGCGCCGGTGACCGGCACGGGGGTCGAGAAAGCTTGGTAGTGGTCGTGGGCGGCCTTGGCGGCGTCGTGCCAGGTACGACCGGGCTCCAGCGTCGCCAAGGCGTGGGCGGCGAGGCTGTTGTCGGCGACGGCGCTGATGAAGGTGGCCCAGACGCGGCCGAGTTCCTCCGGCGACGGGTGGATGTGAACCAGCTTCCCGGCCGTCTCATCGCGGGTGAACAGGGTGTAGCCCTGTGTCGGATTCTCGCCGAACCGGGCGCCGAGAGCGATCAGCAGGTCGGCCTCGCGGGCGCGCTTCATCAGCTCGGGATTGCAGCCGAGGCCGAGGTCGCCGGCGTAGTTGGGCCGGTCGTTGGACAGGATGTCCTTGCGCCGGAACGACAGGGCGACGGGCAGGCCAATCCGCTCGGACCAGTCGCCGATGGCGGCAGCGGCCTCGTCCGTCCAGCCGGAGCCGCCGAGGACCAGCAGGGGGCGTTCGGCCTTCGACAGGCGCGCGCCGAGGTCGGCGAGTAAGGCGGGGTCCAGGCCGCCCTTCGCGGGCGTCACGGCGCGGACGGGGGCAGGCCCGCCGGGTTCGTGCAGGATGTCCTCGGGCAGGGCGATGACGACGGGACCCATCCGACCCTGCTGGGCCGTGGCGAAGGCGCGTTCGACGATCTCGACGGTGCGGTCGGGGCTCTCAAGCTCGGTGGCCCATTTGGCCAGGCCGCCGAAGACCTCGCGATAGTCGATCTCCTGGAAGGCGCCGCGGCCCCGGTCGGTCAGGGCGATCTGCCCGACGAACAGGATCATCGGGGTCGAGTCCTGATGCGCGGTGTGCACGCCGATGGAGGCGTGGGTGGCGCCCGGTCCGCGCGTGACCATGCAGACGCCGGGCCGCCCGGTCATCTTGCCATAGGCCTCGGCCATGTTGGCGGCGCCCGCCTCGTGGCGGCAGGTGATGACCTCGATCTCGGGGTGGTCGACGAGGGCGTCGAGCACGGCGAGATAGCTTTCGCCCGGGACACAGAAGACGCGGGTCACGCCGTTAATCGCGAGGGTCTCGACGAGGCGACGGGCGGCGGTTCCGGCGGGCTGGGTCATGCGCGATGGACTAGCAGATCGTCGGCGCGGTTGGCGACCTCCACAGCCTTGCCGCAACCATGGAACCCGTGGTGAAGCTTGGAGTTATCGGAGCTTCACCATTGGGGAACTCCACCATGAAAAAGATCATCACCCTGTCGCTGGTCGCCGCCGCCCTGGCCGTCTCGGCCTGCAACACCATCTCGGGCGTCGGCCGCGACGTCTCGGCCGCCGGTTCGGCCGTCTCGACCGGCGCAGAGCAAGCCAAGAACTAGGATCAAGGCCGAAACGTCGATCGACGAGAGCCCGCCGGAACCCGGCGGGCTTTTCCGTTTTCGCCGCCGACACGAAATCGTAGCGTCACGGCGGCAGACTGGTCTCGAAACAAGGGAGACTGCGAATGGGTATCTTCGACAGCGTGCTGAACGGTCTGGGCGACCAGGCCGCGGGTGGCCTCGGCGACCTGCTGAAGGGGCAGGGCGGGGTTGCGGGTCTGGCCGAAAAGTTCGGTGGCGCAGGCATGGGCGACACGGTCCAGTCGTGGATCGGCACGGGCGGCAACGTCAACATCACGCCGGAACAGATCCGGCAGGTGCTGGGATCAGGCCCCATTGCGGATTTCGCCGCGCGTCTCGGAATCTCGCCGGAACAGGCGTCAGAGACCCTGGCCGGCCTGCTGCCCGAGGCGGTGGACCGCCTGACCCCAAACGGCCAGCTTGCCGAAGCCGGCGGGCTGCTGGATCAACTTCCGGGTGGCGTGGGCGATATGCTGGGCGGCTTCCTGAAACGCTGAAGCCTCAATAGGCGAAGTCGCGATAGATGCGGTCGACATCGCCCTTCCAGTCACCGTGGTACATGTCCAGCATCCGTTCGGCGGGGGTGACGCCGGTGTCGGCGATGTCTTCCAACTCGGCCAGATAGCCGCGCTCATCGACCATCCCGCCCGAGAATTTGGCGCGGTTCTTCAGCCCCTGGCGGGCGATCGCGACCATGTCGACGGCGATGTCGCGCACCGACCGGCCGGCCACTTCGGCGCGCAGGCCCAGACGGGTGACGTCGCGACGCAGGCGTTCGTGGTCCTCGATGTCCCAGTCCTTGCAGAGGTCCCAGGCGGCGGCCAGCGAGGGCGCGTCATAGAAGATGCCGGTCCACAGGGCGGGCAGGGCGCAGATGCGGCTCCACGGACCGCCGTCCGAGCCGCGCATCTCCAGATATTGTTTGAGGCGGACTTCGGGGAACAGGGTGGTCAGGTGATCGCCCCAGTCCTTCAGCGTCGGCCGTTCACCCGGCAGGGCGGGCAGTTTGCCGTCCATGAAGTCGCGGAACGACTGGCCCGAGGCGTCGACATATCTCTCGCCGCGCTTGGCGAAATACATCGGGGTGTTCAGGGCGTAGTTCGCATAGGTCTCGAAGCCGAAGCCGTCCTGGAAGACGAAGTTCAGCATGCCGGTGCGGTCGGGATCGGTGTCGGTCCAGACGTTGGCGCGCGCGGACAGGAAGCCGTTCGGGCGACCTTCCGTGAACGGACTACAGGCGAACAGGGCCGTGCCGATAGGCTGGAGCGCCAGACTGGTGCGGAACTTGGCGACCATGTCGGCTTCGTCGGAGAAGTCGAGATTGGCCTGGATGGTGCAGGTGCGCAGCATCATGTCGAGGCCGAGATTGCCCTTCTTGGGCATGTAGGACCGCATGATGTCGTAGCGGCCCTTGGGCATGACGGGCACGTCTTCGCGCGTCCATTTCGGGTCGAAACCGGCACCGAGGAAGCCGAGATTCAGCTCGTCGGCGACCATCTTGACCTCCATCAGGTGCTGGCCGGTCTCCGAGCAGATGTCGTGGATGGTCTGGAGCGGGGCGCCGGACAGTTCGAACTGGCCGCCGGGCTCAAGCGAGATGGAGGCGGTGAAGCCTTCGGCGTTCTTGCGCTCCAGCGCGATCACCTTGCCAGCCTCCTCGACGGGGGCCCAGCCGAAGCGTTGCAGGCCGGTCAGCATGGCCAGGATGCCGTTCGGACCCTCGTAGATGGGGCGGCGCAGGGTCGACTTGTCGAAGCCGAACTTTTCGTGCTCGGCGCCGACGCGCCATTCGGACTTGGGCTTGGAGCCCTTCGACATGACGCCGACCAGGTCGTCGAAGGTGAGCGGCGCGGTATCGGTCATGGGGGCCCCAGCGGGCGACTGGCCCATTGCGGCTAGATGGGCGAGATTGTCGTCAGTCTCAAGGGGAGCGCGGCGGACGATCAGTCGTGATGATGACGTGCGGGCATGAAGCGCGTCATCAGGGTGACGAAGAAGGCGATGGACCAGCCCAGCAGAAGCGCGCCGTTGATCCCTTCCAGCGCGCCCAGAAGCTTCCACTCCGGCGACACCGACGCATCCGAAAAACCGATGGAGGCATAGGTGATGGTCGAGAAATAGACGGCGTCGCGCAGAGTCTCGATGGCGCCGATCCCGCGATAGAGGACGGCGTAGAGCCAGATCTCGATCCCATGCAGGACCAGAAGACCGACCGTCGCCAGAACGGCCACCAGGGCCCCCTCTATGGAGACGGGGCTGATCCGGGCGTGGTCCTTTGACCGGTCGCGCATCTCGAGTAGGCGGCCTAGCACCAGCAGGCCTGCGCCATGCAGAATCACGGTGACGAGGACCATCACGGTCGACAGGGCGAGCTCGACCAGCATCGGCCTAGCGCTCCCAGTCGCCGACGGCGGCCTGCCACAGGGTCATGGCGGCGATGGCGGCGGTGTCGGCGCGCAGGATGCGGGGGCCAAGCGATACGGCGGTGGTGAAGGGCTGGCTGCGCAGACGCTCGCGCTCCTCCGGCGAGAAGCCGCCCTCGGGACCGATCAGGATGGCCCATGGGCCGGGTTCGGTCACGGCCGAGGCGACGGGCGCACCGCCGGTCTCGTCGCAAAACATCAGGCGGCGCGAGGCGTCCCAGCCGTCGAGGATGGCGCCCAGCTTTTCGGGATCGTCGATGGTCGGCACGTCGAGACGGCCCGTCTGTTCGGCGGCCTCGATGGCGATGGCGTCCAGGCGGTCGAGGCGGACGTGCTCGACATTGGTGCGCTGTGTCACCGTCAGACGAACGCGGCGGGCACCCAGTTCGGCGGCTTTTTCGACGATGGTCTCGACCCGCGATTTCTTGATGACGGCCACGATCAGCTCGAGGTCGGGGCCGAGCGCCTGTGGCCGCACCTGTTCCTCGGCGCGCAGGACGACGCCCTTCTTGAGCACCTCGGCGATGGTTGCGCGCCATTCGCCGTCGTGGCCATTGAAGACCAGCAGGGCGTCGCCGAGCTTCAACCGCATGACCTGGGTCAGATAGCGGGACTGGTCGAGCGTGGGGGCGACGCCCGCGCCGGCGGACAGGGGATGGGGGACGTGGAGGCGGATCATCGGCGTTCGGACGCAGACTTCGATAGCGAACCCTTGCTGGCTTTGCGCTCAGCCTTCCAGAAGGCGCGCTTCGCCCATCGAAGGTGTTTCCACCATTCGTTGGGAGGAGTGAGCATGCCTTTCTTCACCGTCGCCATATGACCAATCTATCGGTCCGAAGGCGCATCCGGAAGCTTGACCCCGAACAAGCGCGCCACAACCGGGAAGATGGCGTCGGCGTCCTGTTCGGTGGTCCCGAACGGCGCGCGCAGGTCGAGCCAGTATTCGCGGAACTCGGTCCCGTCGCTGTTGGCGAGGACGGTCAGGGCGGCGCGGATGCGGGTTTGGGTTTCGCGTGTCAGCTCCGCGAAAGGGCCTGTGATCTCCGCCTTGAGCGCGAGGGCGACGTCGTCGGGGTTCTGCGGATCGACCAGGTCGAGGCGGTTCTGCGTTGCTGAGTTTCCCGCCTGACCGATCCAGGCGTCGAACAGGCTGTCGAGCAGTTCGGAACGGGCGCGGGCCTCGCGTTCCGCCAGTCGTTGAGGGGCCGTCTTGCGCATGGGACTTCATACCCGCTGAGCCGCGCGGGGCAATGTCCGGGTGTCAGACGGTGCGCGGGCAGGTCAGGATCAGGTAGCGGCCGGTGCGGCCGTAGGCGGTCTCGTTCCAGACGGCGCCGAACTGGTCATAGGTCAGGGCATGGCGCCCGGGCGCGGGCCCCTTCGGGTCGACGATGTGCAGAAGCTTCTGTCGGACGTCGAAGCCCCGGATGATGAAGGCGTGGCCGTGCGGAACGCTGACGTCGGCCAGGACGGGGCGGCCGTCGGCGAGGGAGGTCTGGATCGCCTTCAGGCCTGCTTCCAGGCCGGCCGACGTCTGGGCATAGCGCCTTTCGGTCCAGCCGTAGCCCATCTGGTTCATGCCGCGCAGGAGGTCGTCGTAGAGGGTGACGGTGAAATCGTTGAAGGGGAGCGCCTCGTCGTAGCTACGGCCTTCGGCCAGAGACTTCAGCTTCCGCGGCGGATGCGCATCCCCGTAATAGGCGGCGATGATCGAGGCCGCCGTCGGGGCATGAAGCTGGGCTTCCTGTTGTATGTGACGGACGGCGAGCTCTACGCGGTGCTGGGTCCGCACCTCGGCCTCGACCGCGCGGTCGCAGCCGCCGGCCGCGATGACTGCGCCGCCGCTGATCAGCTGTCGCCTGGAAAGCATCTTTTAGTCCTCGAATAACGAGGGAGTCTGGCCCCGACGCCTTAAGGAAGGGCGAACCATGACATCAGGGAAATCCCCTGCATGCAGCCCTTGTCATCCCCGACGAAGCGCAGCGGCGATCGGGGATGACAAAAGCCGGCGCGTGCTCAGCGGCCGCCTTAAAGGCTGCGCGCGATCAAGACCTTCATGATCTCGTTGGTGCCGCCGTAGATGCGCTGGACGCGGGCGTCCTTGTAGAGCTGGGCGATCGGGTACTCGTTCATATAGCCGTAGCCGCCGTGCAGCTGGAGCATCTCGTCCAGGACCTCGCCCTGGATGTCGGTGACCCAATATTTGGCCATGGAGGCCGTGACGGCGTCGAGCTGGCCCTTGAGGTGAAGGCCGATGCAGTGGTCGACGAAGACCCGGGCCACGGTCAGCTTGGTCTTGACCTCGGCCAGTTTGAACTGGGTGTTCTGGAACTCCAGGATCGACTTGCCGAAGGCCTTGCGCTGTTTGACGTAGGCCAGGGTCTCCTGGAGGCCCCGTTCGGCAGCGGCGATGCCCTGGACGGCGATGTTCAGCCGTTCCTGGGGCAGCTGCTGCATCAGCTGGATGAAGCCGCGACCTTCCTCGCCGCCGATGATGTTGTCGGCCGGGACGTGGACGTCGTTGAAGAAGAGCTCGGAGGTGTCGTTGCCCTCCATGCCGATCTTGTGGAGGTTGCGACCGCGCTCGAAGCCTTCCGCGCCGTCGGTCTCGACGACGATCAGGGACGTGCCCTTGGAGCCCTGTGACGGGTCGGTCTTGGCGACCACGATGATGAAGTTGGCCAACTGACCATTGGTGATGAAGGTCTTCGACCCGTTCACGACATAGCCGTTCCCGGACTTGATGGCGGTGGTTTTCACGCCCTGCAGGTCGGAGCCGGCGCCCGGCTCGGTCATGGCGATGGCGCCGACCAGTTCGCCGGTAAGCAGGCGCGGCAGCCAGCGGGCCTTCTGTTCCTCGGTGCCGTAGTGCCAGATGTAGGGGGCGACGATGGCGTTGTGCAGCGAGATGCCGAAATGGTCCGCGCCCTTCCAGCCGAGCTGGCGCATCAGGACGACCTCGTGGCGATAGTCGCCGCCCATGCCGCCGTCTTCCTCGGGCATCGAGAGGCCGAGCAGGCCCGCCTCGCCGGCCTGGTTCCACAATTCGCGGGGGACGGAGGAGTTGGCGATCCAGGACTGCACGGCCTCGGGCGGCGCGTGCTCGTCGATCCATTTGCCGACGCTGTCGGAGAACATGACGATTTCCTCCTCGAGCATGAAGTCGGGGGAAGGGGTGTCGATGACGTTCATGGATCGGCTCCGCTTTACGAGACCCTCTCCCTGCGGGAGAGGGCTTGAGCGCACGGCGGCTAAAGCCGTCGTCCTTGCGCGAAAGGGTGAGGGGTTGGCGCTAGCCGGTGAGGGATGCCCCTCACCCTTTCGGCTGGCGGATCGCTGCGCTTTCCGAGCCTCAAGCCCTCTCCCGCCGGGAGAGGGGGCGTAAAATCAGAACGCCTCCGCCGGCATCTGCATCAGGACATCCGCACCGGTCTTCAGCTTGACCAGGTGGCCCTGCGCGTCGGGAAGGATGCGTTCGACGAAGTAGCGGCCGGTCTGCATCTTGGTGACGTAGAAGGGGTCGTCCGAACCGGCGTCGATCTTCGCCTGGGCCGCCTTGGCCATCTGGGCCCAGAGGTAGGCCAGGGCCGTGATGCCGAACAGGTTCAGATAGTCGGTCGAGGCGGCGGCGGCGTTGTCGGGGTTGGCCATGCCGTTCTGCATCAGCCACATGGTGGCCTCCTGCAGTTTCTTCTTGGACTCGGCCAGGCCGTCGACGAAGGGCTTCACCGGACCCTCGCCGCCGTTGTCGCCGACGAAGGCGTCGATGTCGGCGAACCAGCTCATGATGGCGCGACCTCCCTGCGACGGCAGTTTGCGGCCCACCAGATCCAGAGCCTGGATGCCGTTGGTGCCCTCGTAGATCATGGTGATCCGGGCATCCCGCAGATACTGCGAGGCCTGGAAATGCTCGGTGTAGCCCGAGCCGCCATGGACCTGCATGCCGAGGCTCGCGACATGGAAGCCCTTGTCGGTCAGATAGGCTTTCAGGACCGGGGTCAGCAGACCCATGTAGTCCTTGGCCTTCTGGGCCGTGGCTTCGTCGGCGGACTTCTCGAGGTCGGCCTGCAGCGCGGTCCACAGGATGAAGGCCTGGCCGCCTTCGACGAAAGCCTTGGCCTCCAGCAGCATGCGGCGGACGTCGGGGTGGACCATGATGGAATCGGCCTGCTGATCCGGGCTCTTGGGTCCGGTCAGGCTGCGGCCCTGGATGCGGTCCTTGGCGAACTCAAGCGCGGCCTGATAGGCGGCGGCGCCGATGGCCAGACCTTGCAGGCCGGTGCCCAGGCGGGCCTCGTTCATGACCACGAACATGTTGTTCATGCCCCGGCCTTCTTCGCCGATCAGCCAGCCGGTGGCCTCTTCGTACTGCATGACGGCGGTGGCGTTGCCGTGGATGCCCATCTTGTGCTCGAGGCCGGTGCACTGAAGCGTGTTGCGCTCGCCGATCGAGCCGTCCTCGTTGACCAGGAATTTGGGCACCAGGAACAGCGACAGGCCCTTGATGCCGGCCGGAGCGCCTTCGACGCGGGCCAGGACCGTGTGGATGATGTTGTCGGTGAAGTCGTGCTCGCCGGCCGAGATCCAGATCTTCTGGCCCGAGATCTTGTAGGTGCCGTCGCCCTGGGGCACGGCCTTGGTGCGCACCATGCCGAGGTCGGTGCCGCACTGGGGCTCCGTCAGGTTCATGGTCCCGCCCCACTCGCCGGTGGCCATCTTGGGCAGGTATTTGGCCTTCAGCTCCTCCGACGCATTGGCGTGGATGCCGGCATAGGCACCCGCGGTCAGGCCCGGATACATGGAGAAGGCGGCCGAGGCGCCGGCGGTGAACTGGCCGAACGCCATGCCCACCACGGCGGGCATGCCCTGGCCGCCATAGGCCGGGTCGGCCGACAGGGCGGGCCAGCCGGCCTCGACCATGGCCTTGTAGGCTTCCTTCCAGCCCTTGGGGCCGGTGACGACCCCGCCCTCGGCCCAGTGGCAGCCTTCCTTGTCGCCCGAGTGGTTGATCGGGGCGATCACTTCCTCGGCGAACTTGGCGCCTTCCTCCAAGATCTGGCCGACCAGATCGGACGAGATGTCCTCGAAACCGGGCTGGTTCGTGTAGCGGTCGATTTCCAGAACTTCGTTCAGGATGAAGGTCAGGTCGCGGACGGGCGCCTTGTAGGCCATGGGGTCAGGCTCTCAGCTTGAACGGATGATGGGCGTGGTGGTCGAGGTGTTCGCGCAGCACCGAGGCATATTCCTCGGCGCCGGGCAGAAGGTCGGGGCGTTGTTCGGACAGGCGCGATTCCATCGCCGCGCAGGCTTCCTCGGCCATCTCGATGGCGGCGTCGAGGTCTTCGCGCTGCTGCTTCAGGGCCTCGATCTGCGCCCTGTGACGGGCGAGCGCGATGGCCATTTGATGGGTGTTGCCGTCGTTCCTGTCATAGAGGTCCAGCATCTCCTGGATCTCGGTCAGGGTGAAGCCGATGCGGCGGCCCCGCAGGATCAGCTTTAGCCGGGCGCGATCGCGGGCGTCATAGACCCGCGTCTGGCCCTTGCGCGCCGGGGTCAGCAGGCCCTTGTCCTCGTAGAATCGAAGCGCGCGCGCGGTCGCGCTGAACTCGCGACAGAGTTGGCGGATCGAATAGGTGCGATGATCGTCGGCGGTCGCCATACAGACGACATAGCTCAAACTTGACGCGGACGTAAAGGGAAGCTTTTAGGGACAATGGCGCGCAAGCACGTCAACAACGCAGGGACCGCGAAACGCGACTTGCCGCAGAAGACCTGCGTCTCCTGCGGCCAAGCCTTTGCGTGGCGAGCCAAATGGGCGCGCGATTGGGATCAGGTGAAATTCTGTTCGGAGCGCTGTCGGCGCGCAGGGATCAGCGGCGGCCCAGCAGAACCGGGATCGTGATCGCCAGCAGCACGGCGTTGGTCACGGCCAGGCCGATGTCCATGCCGACCATGTGAACCGTCAACATGACAGCCTCGAGCGCCGTCAGGCCGGCGGCCGAGATCAGCAGGGGCCAGCGGCCGAGCTTCCACGAGACCAGCGGGGCCAGCATGCCCAGAGCCAGGACGATCTCGACGATGCCGACGCCGCGCACCAGGTTCTCGGAAAACAGAGCCGGCCAGGCCATCAGGGCGACCAGATTGTCCATCGACTCGGTCAGCTTGGCGTAGCCGGCGGCGAAGAAGAACATCGCGGCCCACCCCTGCAGCGTCCAGAGCGCCAGGTTGCGATAGCCGACGATGGTGCGGGCGCGCGCCGCCGAGACGGGCGCGCGGGTAACGGGCGAGGAAGGGGCGGGGAAGGTCGAGGACATCGGTGCGTTCGTTTCGTCGGGGAGGACGGGATGATTGGTAACAGTGTCTAGATCAGATCGACCTTCGGGTTTCGCAAGAGGCGGCAAGCCAGACCGTAACCGAAGGTGATGAAGAAGCTGTGCAGTAGGTACGAGGCGGTCTCGTGACCGTATTCATACAAGGCGGTAATCCAGAAGGATCACCGCCCTTGGCGAGCTATATGGCAGAGCTGCCTGAGCATGTCATCAGCCGTAGACATCAATTGATGACATCAAGTGATGACTTATTGTTTCCTGTGGCCGAAATGCCCGCCCGGCCGAGGTTGGCGAGGGCCGAAAACGGATCGCCCCGGCGCGAAGCCGGGGCGATGTCTTCAGTCTTCTCCGCCGTCTCCGGGCGACTGAGGCCCGGGCGTATTGGCCAGAAGCTGGCCCGGCTGGCAATCGAGCTCCCGGCAGAGGGCATCCAGTGTGGAGAAGCGGATGGCGCGCGCCTTTCCCGTCTTCAGGATGGACAGGTTGGCGATTGTGACCCCCACCCGATCGCTGAGTTCGGTCAACGACATGCGCCGTTCGACCAGCATCTGGTCCAGTTGAACTTGGATGGCCATGACGCCCTCAGACCGTCATCTGTTGGTCGTCACGCATGGCCGCGCCCTGACGGAACACTTCGGCGAGCATGAAAACGATCAGGATGCCCAGCCAGGCGCCGAGATCGACCTGGTAGTCGAGGTCGCTGACGATCCCCTCAGGAATGGTGAGGGCGAGAATGGCTGCGCTGACCTGGACGCCGATCAGGCCGAGGCCGACGCCTTGCAGCCTCCCGACGTTGGCGCGCTCGAAGGCGTCGCCATTGTTCACGGCCAGGAACATCCGGCGCAGGCGGTTCAGGATCCACCATGTGCTCAGCGTCGCCACGAAGGCGGCGAGATAGGAGGCGCGCTCGTTGAGGAGCAGCGGGCGTCTGTCATTGTCGTTCTCGGAAAGGCCATCGATGAAACCGGCGGCGAAGTCCGGAATGACCAGCGAGGCGAGCAGCATCAGGGCTGTCATCACGACGGCGAAGGCGACGAAAACGTTCGCGAAGCCTAGAACCCAGCGCAGCACGCTGGCGATGGAGCGACGACCGATGAGCTTCATTTGACTACCTCCCCGCCGCATTGTGCGGCCATGTCGATAGTCGATATGGTTTGATTGATTATCAATCAAGAACTTTGTCGATAAACGATATGAAACTTCTGTAAGGTTGGTTCCGGTGCGGGTCGGTTCAGCTGCGAGCGGCGCGGCTGGCTTCGATTCGCGCCAGCTTGTCGTGCAGGGCCGACCAGTCGTCGGCGCTGTCGATCAGAGCCCATATCGCCTCCACCTCTTCGATCAGCATTTCCTCGGGGTCGGGGCGGGCGAAGACCGGATGTTCCAGCCGCTCAGGCCGATCGGGTTCGTGCTCGAACAGGGCAAAGCGGAAGGCGTCGAAGGCTTCGCCCTGCCACGCCTTCGCCCGGGGGCCGGCCAGGGCGCGGGCCGAGGAGGAAAAGCCGGCGAACCAGTCGTGGAACAGGGGCTCCCAGCGGATAGCCTCGCCCTTCTCCCGTAGGAGGGCCAGGGTCGTATCCATCAGTCGCTGATCCGCCGCCTCGCCGAGGCTCTTCACGCCAAGGCGCTCCAGGAAGGCGGCGCGCAGTTCGCGGATATAGGCGGGGCCGAAGCCGTTCAGTGCCTCGGTCAGGGGTTCGACATCGGCGACCAGCTTCAGGCAGCCGGCCAACTGAGTCAGGTTCCAGAAGACGGCTTCCGGCTGGCGGGCGAAGGCATAGAGGCCGGTCTGGTCGAAATAGGCAGCCGTGAAGGCCGGGTCGTAGAAGGGCAGCCAACGCCAAGGGCCATAGTCGAAGCTCTCGCCAGTGACGTTCAGATTGTCGGTGTTCAGCACGCCGTGAACGAAGCCGGCGGCGACCCAGCGGGCGGTCAGCCGGGCCGAGGCCGCGACGATGGCGGCCAGCAGGCCGGGCGCGTCTCCGGCGGCGACGGCCGGGTGGTAGAGGGTACGAACATGCTCGACCAGGGTCTCGATCTGGTCGGCGCGGCCGAAGAAGGCGGCGCGCTGGAAGGTCCCGAAGCGGACGTGGCTGTGCTGGAGCCGGACGAGGACGGCTGAGCGGGTGGGGGAGGGCTCGTCGCCGCGTTCGAGCTGTTCGCCGGTCTCGATCAGCGATAGGGCGCGACTGGTCGGAACGCCTTGTGCCTCCAGCATGGCGGCGGCGAGCACCTCGCGAACTCCGCCCTTCAGTGTCAGCCGGCCGTCGCCGGAGCGGGACCAGGGCGTCGTGCCGGAACCCTTGGTCCCGAGATCAAGCAGGCGGCCGCTCGTTGCTTGAGTGACGGAGGTCTCCCGCAGCTGCGCCGCCAGAAACCCGCGTCCGTCGCCTAGGTCGGGGTTGTAGGTGCGGAACTGGTGCCCGTGATAGCGCATGGCGATCGGGCCGGGCTGTCCGGGCAAGGGTTGGAAACGGCCGAAATGGGCGATCCATTCGGCGTCGGTCAGGGTGTCCAGGCCCACGGTCGCCGCTGCCCGGTGGTTGCGGACCCGCAGGATCGTCTGGGGGAAGTCGGCGGGCCGGACGGCGTCGCCGTACTCCTCGCCCAGGTCGAAGAAGCGGGGTTCGGGGCGATAGGCGGGGCTTACGGGCATGGGCGGGACATGGCCTTATGCGGCTTCGGCCGCAATGGCCTGCGGTGTCGGCCGGGTTGGCGGTTCGCGTCGCGAAAATTTTGCAGTTCCGACCTGCGCTCTTCGCACTCGGTCGTGATCGGGCCACCGTCGTGGATCCGGCGACGCGTCGGCGCTGCAAAGGCCGCTGACGCCCGAAGGATGACCGGGCTGGATTGAACTTCCCTGGCTTGGCGGTATTCTGTGGTCAGAGATCAGGCCCTTGCGGCCAGGCCGGCGTCGCTGTTGCAGCGACGAACCCGGTCCGGCGTCCGTCGATAACCGGGCGCCACGGAACAGACCTTTCCCGACTGGAGGCCGCCGTGGCGCGCAAACTGACACTCGACTTTCTCAAGACCGAGGCCGCTTCGGGCACCGTGCTGGGGCTCGCGGCCATCGCCGCCCTGGTTGTGGCCAACTCTCCGCTGTCCGAGGCCTATTTCTACTGGCTGAAGAGCGAGCACCTGTTCCAGGCTGGGCCGCTGCAGCTCCAGCTGTCGATCTCGGAGTGGATCAAGGAAGGCCTGATGGCCATCTTCTTCCTCGTGGTCGGTCTGGAGATCAAATACGAGATCCGACAGGGTGAGCTGAGCGATCCGAAGAAGCTGGTGACGCCGGTGGTCGCGGCGCTCGGCGGCATGCTGGGGCCGGCGGCGATCTATCTGCTGGTGTCCGGCGGGCTCGGCGGGCCGCATCAGGGATGGCCGATCCCCCTGGCAACCGACATCGCCTTCGCCCTGGCCGTCTTCGCCCTGGTCGGCAAACACCTGCCGTCGTCCTTGCGTGTCTTTCTCCTGACCCTGGCGATCGTCGATGATCTCGGGGCGATCGCCCTGATCGCCGTCCTGTTCAGCGAGGGTGTGAACTGGATGCTGGTGGGGGCGGCGGGAGCGCTGCTGCTCGCCGGATCGGTCATGTCGCTGCGGCGCATCCCGGCGCCCTTCTGGGTCCTGGGTTTCGCCCTGGTCTGGTGGATGAGTGTCAAGGCGGGGCTCAGCACGTCTCTGGCCGCCGTCGCCTTCGCCGCCATCGTGCCTGTGTCGCCGCGTTCGGAGGACCAGCAAAGCCCGCTGAAAGAGGCGATGCACGACCTGCATCCCTATGTCGCCTATCTGGTCCTGCCCCTGTTCGCCTTCGCCAAGGCGGGGGTGTCCTTCGCCGGTCTGTCTGTGGAGCAGATGCTGGCGCCTCTGGTGATAGGGATCGCCGCAGGCCTGTTCATGGGCAAGCAGATCGGCGTGTTCGGCGCCGCCTGGCTGATCTCGGCCCTGAAGATCGGCGCTCGGCCCAGCCAGGCCAGTTGGCTGCAAGTCTACGGCGTCTCTCTTCTTTGCGGGGTGGGATTCACCATGAGTCTTTTCATCGGTGCTCTGGCGTTCCCCGGCGCGGTGGACTCGCCCGAACAGGTCGAAGTCAAGCTGGGCGTGATCCTGGGCTCCGTCCTGTCGGCCGTGACGGCTGCGATCGTCCTGGCGATCGCGTCCCGGCGTCACGAGGCTTCCAAGGCTTCGCGCTCCGCCATTACTGAATCCTGAAGCGCGAATATTGACCTAAGGTCATCGCATTCTGTCGCTTTCGCGTCACACAGGGCGCTGTCGCAAGGCTGAAACATGGCGTGAGCCCCGGCTTGTCCTTGTCGCACCGTGCGGCTTGGACTACGCAAAACGTTCGAGAATCCGACGCTCCAGAAGAGGGTGCGGGTTGGGAATCAGGAAACGCCGCGATGTGCTCCCAGCAGGGAGGCGTCGGGCCATGAGCCGGGAGCCATCCATGCGTCTTACTCAAATTCTTCGTTGCACCGCTTCGGCCGCCGTCGTCGGCGCCGTCGCATTCGGCTTCGCCGGTACCGCCTCCGCCCAGGACCAGGAGGGCCAGGCTTCGTCGGTCGACGACATCATCGTCACCGCCCAGCTGCGCGAACAGAGCCTGCAGGACGTGCCCGTCGTGGTCACCTCCCTGTCCGCTGAAGCCCTGGACAACGCCGGCGTCCGCGACATCAAGGACCTGCAGATCCTGACCCCCGGCATGACGGTCACTTCGACCCAGTCGGAAGCCTCCACTACCGCCCGTATCCGCGGCGTCGGAACCGTGGGTGACAACCCCGGCCTGGAAAGCTCCGTCGGCGTCGTGATCGACGGCGTCTATCGCTCGCGCAACGGCGTCGGCTTCGGCGACCTCGGCGAGCTGAGCCGCATCGAGGTCCTGAAGGGGCCGCAAGGCACGCTGTTCGGCAAGAACACCTCGGCCGGCGTCATCAACATCATCACCGAGGCCCCGTCCTTCACGCCCGGCTTCAACGCCGAACTGACCGCCGGCAACTACGGCGCCCTGGGCGCATCGGGTTCGATCACCGGTCCGATCTCGGACACCGTCGCCATGCGACTGTACGCCGCCCGCCGCGTCCGTGACGGCTTCTACGACGTCAACACCGGCGACGGCCCACGCACGAACGAGGACGACGCCAACCAGGACTTCTACACCCTGCGGGGCCAGCTGCTGATCCTGCCGTCGGACAACGCCTCGGTCCGCATCATCGCCGACTACTCGAGCCGCGACGAATATTGCTGCACGGGCGTGGTCACTCGCTCCAGCCCGACGGCCGCCATCATCAACCTGCTGACCGCGCCGAACGGCCCGGGCACTGCCGCTCAAGCCCCGGCACCGGGCCTCGTGCCCTTCTCGCGCCTGGCCTATGCCAACCGCGACACCGGCCAGCAAATGGAAGACATGGGTCTGTCGGTCGAGGCCAACCTCGACATCCCGTCGTGGAACGCCCGCCTGACCTCGGTCACCTCGTGGCGCGACTGGTCCACCGTCAACGGCATGGACCTGGACTACACGGGCGCCGACATCCTGTACCGCAACGGCGACGGCGGGTTCGGGTATGACCTGACGAACGTCACGCAGGAGTTCCGCCTGGCCGGGACGTCTGACAAGTTCGACTGGCTGGTGGGCGGCTTCGCGACCCTGGAAAACATCGGCCGCGACGACACCTACTACTTCGGCTCGGACTACAACCCGTTCATCTCGCTGCTGCTGACGTCGAGCCTATCGGCCCAGACCGGCGGTGCGATCGCCGCGAGCCCTGCGCGCCTCGGCTGCTTCTCGGGCAACTACAATCTGGTGCCGGCCGCCGCACGGGCGACCTACTTCCTGGGCTGTCTGCAAGGCAATCCGGCGGCTCCGGCCCTGCCGGGCGCTCCGCTGAACATCGTGGGCCAAGGCGCTATCGACCAGTACAGCCAGCGTTCGGAATCCCTGGCCCTGTTCACCAACAACAGCTGGCGCGTGACTGACCAGCTCGAGCTGACCCTGGGTCTGCGCTACACCCTGGACAACAAGCGCCTGCTGGGCGTGCAAGACAACGTCAACGGCAACGGCGCGTCCTGCGCCGCCGTCCTGGGCAACGCCACGCTGATCGCACAGGCCTTCGGCAGCGTCCTGGGTAGTGCGGCAGCCGGCGCGGCCGCTGCGAACAATCTGGTCGGCCCGCAGTGCCTGCCCTGGAACAACGCCCTCTACGACAACCGCCGCATCCAGGAGACGCACGACGACGGCGTGCTGTCTGGCACGGTCAAGGCAGCCTACCGCCTGAACGAAGACCTGATGTTCTATGGCTCGTACGCTCGCGGCTACAAGGGCTTCGGCTACAATATGGACCGCGTGCAGACGGGCGTGACCCCGGACGCCTCGCTGTTCTTCCCGGCCGAAACCGTCGACAGCTATGAAGCCGGCTTCAAGTCCACGCTTCTGGACCGCAGCCTGCTGTTCAACGCCACCTACTTCTACCAGGCGTTCGAGGACTTCCAGCTCAACACCTTCCTGGGCACCGCCTTCGTGGTCGAATCGATCCCGGAGCTGACCACCCAGGGCGTCGACGCCGACGTCATGTGGTTCACCCCGGTCGACGGCCTGACCCTTTCGGGCGGCCTGACCTACACGGACGCCGAGTACGGTCGCTTCACCGCCGCGGATCTGTCGAGCCCGGGCCGCTTCCCGCAGCTGTCGCTGCTGCCGGGCGCGCGTCCCTCGTTCGCTCCGGAATGGTCCGCCGCGGCCTCGGTCAACTTCGACCGTTCGATCGGCATGGGCATGCGCGCCGGCTTCTCGCTCTCGGCCAAATACATGACCGAGTACAACACCGGTTCGGATCTGATCCCGTTCAAGATGCAGGACGCCTTCACCGTCGTGAACGGCCGTGTCTCTGTCGGTTCGGAAGACGAGCGCTGGACGCTGGAAGCCTGGGCTCAAAACCTGACGGACGAAGAGTACGTCCAGGTCGCCTACAACTCGCCGCTGCAAGGCACCGCCTTCCAGTCGACCGCCCAGCCGAACGGCACCTTCTACAACCAGGCGCTGGACACCCAGGGCATCAGCGCCTTCCTGGGCGCGCCGCGCACCTTCGGCGCCACCCTGCGCCTCAAGTACTGATCCGGACGTAGATCTGGACGCCTGAAGCCGGCCGGGGGCGACCCCGGCCGGCTTTTTCTTGCCTGCTTCATCGGCTGTGCGGATCGCGAACGCGTGCGGTCGCCGGGCTCGGACCATCAGTTACGTCTCGTCGAAGGGTGGGCCAGCGGGCGTCCGTCATGTGCGCATCCCGCACGGACCTGGTCGGACTTTCAGCCTTGATGCGCACAAGAAAGCCGCGCCGCCCGAGGGGAGCGACGCGGCTTCAGGCTGTCATCATCGCCGCCCCGTGCGATCGAAAGGCGGGCCTATTCGGCGGGCGCGGGGGGCACGCTGTCGTGGGTGTGGTGCTGGCCGGCGAACATCCCGCCCAGTCGCCGGCGGAACCATCCGGAGATGTCATCGACGATGGTGAAGATCGGGGGAATGAACAACAGCGACAGGAAGGTCGAGGAGATCAGGCCGCCCACGACGGCGATGGCCATCGGCTGACGGAACTCGACGTCGGCGCCCCAGCCCACGGCGACCGGGATCATGCCGGCGCCCATGGCGAAGGTTGTCATAAGGATGGGCCGGGCGCGCTTGTGCGCCGCGTCCATGATGGCGTCGATCCGCTTCATCCCCTCCTGTTCGGCGATGACGATGTAGTCGACCAGCAGGATGGAGTTCTTGGCCGCGATCCCCATCAGCATCAGCACCCCGATCAGGGACGAGATCGAGAAGCTGGACCCCCCGATCATCAGGGCCACGAAGGCCCCGCCGATGGCCAGAGGGAGCGAGGCCATGATGGTGATCGGATAGGCGAAGCTCCGGAACAGCAGCACCAGGACGGCATACATCAGGAGGATGCCGGTCATGAAGGCGACGGCGAAGCCACTGATCATCTCGGCGATGAACTCCTGGTCGCCGGCAGGGACCTGGCGGACGCCCTCGGGCAGGTTCTGGACCGAGGGCAGCTTCTGAACCAGTGCGCCCGCCTCGCCCGACCGGATGCCGTCGAGTTCGGCCGTGATCGAAGCGATCCGCGAACGGTCCTGACGCAGGACCTGCGACGGACCGGCACCGAACTGGATGTCGGCGACGGCGCTGAGCGGCACCGCGCCGCCGGTGGCGGTCGGAACCCGCAGGGTCTCGATCACCGACAGGTCCTCGCGCGCATCGGCGGTTAGGCGCAGACGGATCGGCACCTGACGGTCGCCGAGATTGTATTTGGGCAGATTCTGATCGACGTCGCCGATGGTGGCGACGCGCACGGCCTGGGAGATGGCGCTGGTCGAGACGCCCATGAGGGCGGCCTGATCGGGACGCGGCGTGACCAGGATTTCGGGCCGGGCAATCGAGGCCGTGTTGACGACGTTGGCCAGGCCCGGAACCGTCCGCATCTCGGCCTCGACCTGACGCGCGGCTGCGACCAGGGCCTCGCCGCTGTCGGACAGGATGGAGAAGGTATAGCTGGTGCCGTCCGACGGTCCGCCGCCCTGGTTCGCGATACCTGCCCCGATGCGGGCGCCGGGGATGTCCTTCCAGCTGTCGACCATGGCGCGCGCGAACGCCTGCTGGCTCAGGTCGCGGTCACCCTTGGGCAGGAGGTCGGCATAGAGGTTGGCCTGGTTGACGTCCTGGCCGCCGATGGATGCGAAGACGGAGGTGACCTCCTCACGCGCACGCAGGTCGCGGGTCAGGCGCTGAACGACGGCGTCGGTCTGGGCCAGGGTCGCCCCGGGCGGCAGTTCGACCGAGAAGCCGGCGCGGGCGACATCGCCTGAAGGCTGGAATTCGAACGGAACGCGGGTCGCCAGGAAGCCGGAGCCGAGGAACAGCAGGGTGCCGATCAGGAAGACCTTCCATCGGTTGGCCAGGCTCCAGGACAGCGCCCTCAGATAGCCGGACATCCAGAAGGGATCGCTGTCCTCGTGCTTGTGGTGCTTCAAGAGGTAGGCGGCCATCAGCGGCGTCAGTGTTCGCGCCACGACGAGCGAGAAGGCCACGGAGACGCAGGCCGCCAGGGCGAAGGCCTTGAAGAACTGGCCGATGATGCCGGGCATGAAGCCGACGGGCGCGAAGACGGCGATGATGGTGGCGGTGGTGGCGACGACGGCCAGACCGATCTCGTCGGCGGCCTCCATGGAGGCATTGTAGGGCGACTTGCCGTCCCGCATGTGTCGGACGATGTTTTCGATCTCGACGATGGCGTCGTCGACCAGGATGCCGATGGTCAGGGACAGGGCCAGGAGGCTGACCACGTTCAGCGACTGCCCCAGCGGCTCCAGCACCGCGAAGGTGGGGATCAGCGACAGGGGCATGGCCATGGCGGTGATGAAGGTGGCCCGCCAATCGCGCAGGAAGATGAAGACCACGATGACGGCCAGGACGGCGCCCAGCAGCAAGGCCTCCAGCGAGGCGATGTAGCTCTCCTCGATCTGCTCGACGCTGGCGGTGACCTGCTGGATTTCGAGCTCGGGATGATCCTCGTCGATCTTGGCGACGGCCTCGCGGACGCGTTCGGCGATCTTGACCTCGGATGCCGTGCGCGAGCGCAGGAAGTTGAAGGTGATGGCTTCCTGGCCGTTGTAGCGGGCGAGGCGACGCGGTTCGGACCAGTGGTCTTCGACTGTGCCGAGGTCGCCGAGGCGGACGGTGCGACCACCGCTGAGAGGGATGAGCGTCTCGCGCAGCTGTTCGATGGAGCCCGCGGCGCCCAGGGTGCGGATCGACCGCTCGGAGCCCGAGATGGTGACGCGCCCGCCCGGCTGGTCCGAGTTGACACTGGACAAAGCCTGGCTGACCGCCGCCGCCGTGAGGCCGTAGGAGGCCAGACGGTCGGGGTCCAGCTCGACCGCGATCTCGCGATCGACGCCGCCGGAGCGGTTGACCTCGCCGACGCCCCTGATGGCCAGAAGGCTGCGGCTGATATCGTTGTCGACGAACCAACTGATCTCTTCGGGCGTCATGGTCGAGGACCGGACAACCCAGGTGATCAGGGCGTCGCCGGTGATGTCGATGCGCTGGACCGAGGGCTCCTGCATGTCCTGCGGCAGGTCGGCGCGCAGGCCGCTCATGGCGTTGCGGACGTCGTTGGTCGCGCGCTCGGTGTCCGTTCCCAACTCGAACTCGATCGTCGTCGCGGAGACGCCGTCCATGACCTGGGAGTTGATGTGGCGGACGCCGGACAGCCCGGCGAGGCTATCCTCGATCAACCGGGTGACCTGAACCTCCATCTCGCTGGGCGCCGCGCCGGGGCGCGCCGCCGTCACGGCCACGAGCGGGAAGTCGATGTCCGGGTTGTTGTTGATCCGCATGCTGTTGAAGGCCAGCAGACCGGCGATGGTCAGCAGGGTGAACAGCAGAATGATCGGGATCGGATTCTTGATCGACCAGGAGGAGATCTTGTTCATGGTCGGAGGCCTAGCGCGCGGCCGAGGCGGCGGGGGTGGTCGCGGCGGTTGCCGGGGCGCGCGCCGGAACGACGTTGACGCGGTCTCCGTCGCCGAGGAAGCCGGCGCCCTCCACCACCACCTGGGCCCCGGCGTTCAA
This sequence comes from Brevundimonas sp. FV1ye28, assembly GCF_058681135.1. Taxonomy (NCBI): domain Bacteria; kingdom Pseudomonadati; phylum Pseudomonadota; class Alphaproteobacteria; order Caulobacterales; family Caulobacteraceae; genus Brevundimonas; species Brevundimonas sp. FV1ye28. Next base: position 2,861,490 of record NZ_CM178731.1, read on the forward strand.
GCCGGTGACCGACGTGCGATCCTCGGCGCGAGACAGGACGTTCACGGGTTGGAAGCGGACGTGGTTGTTGGTCATCAGGACGAACACGCCGGCGCGGTTCTCGCGGTAGAGGACGGCGGGCGTCGGTACGGTGATCGTCGGCTGGGCGCCGACGTCGATCTGGGCCTTGGCGAACATGCCGGGGCGGAAGCCGCCGTTGCCGGCCAGGGCGATGCGGGCGACGCCCAGACGGCTCTCGGCATTGACCTCCGGCGTCACGATGCGAACGCGCCCCGTCGTCTGGCCGACCTGATCGGACGAGATGGTCGCGGTCTGGCCCGCACGGATCAGGCCCAGTTCGGTCTCGGGCACCTGGGCGTCGAGCTCCAGGCGGCCGTCGCGGACCATGCGGAACATCTCCGTCCCGGCGGCGACGATCTGGCCGCGCGTGACGCTGCGGCTGATGATCAGGCCAGAGACCGGGGCGCGCAGGGTGGCCTGGGACAGGCGGGTCTGAGTCTCGGACAGCGAGGCGCGGGCCGAAGCCAGATTGGCGGTCGAGGCGCGCTGGTTGGCAAGCGCGGTGTCCAGCGAGGCCTGGCTGAGGAAGCCGCGCTCCTTCAGCTCCTGAGACCGGGCCAGGGCGGCGTCGTCGCGCGCCAGGTTGGCCTCTGCTGTCTGGACGCTCGCCTGTTGCTGGCGCAGCTGGGCGCGCAGCAGGGCGTCGTTCAGTTGAACCAGGGGCTGGCCCTGACGAACATAGGAGCCTTCATCGACATAGACGGCCGTCGCCACCAGGCCGCCGGTCTCGGCGCCGACCGGCACCTCTTCCCAGGCCGTGACGGTGCCGGAAGCCGTGATGATGCGCGGCAGGTTGGTCGTGGCGGCGGAAACGACCGTGACGGTCGGGCCGGAGGCGCTGGGCTGGTCGGACTTCTCCGCCGTCTCGTCCCCATGGCCGCCACAGGCCGCGACGGTCAGGCCGATGCCGAGAATGAGCGCGAGAGCGGAGGCGCGGATAAGGCGGGTCGAAGGCGTGGGGGCCACGGAGCGATCCTGTATGTCTGGGCGGGCGAAGCGGCGCCGGCAGGGGAGGTCAACCGGCGATGACATAATCCGGCGAGCCGGCCTCCATACCGCGTCCGGGCCCCGTCCTCAAACGACAAGCGGCGCCATTACTGCGATGTAATCCGTGCCGAATGCGGTTGCGAAACGGCTTCGACGCGCGCTGCGTTGGCGCTACCGCCCGACCCATGCTAACCGCGCCGCACAATGACGACGCCCCCGATTTCCCAGATCCGAAACTTCTCCGTGGTGGCCCATATCGACCACGGCAAGTCCACCCTGTCCGACCGACTGATCCAGTTCACCGGCGGGCTGACGGCGCGCGAGATGTCCGCCCAGGTGCTGGACAACATGGAGATCGAGAAGGAACGGGGGATCACGATCAAGGCGCAGACCGTGCGCCTGCACTACAAGGCCCAGGACGGCAAGGACTATATTCTCAACCTGATGGACACGCCGGGACATGTGGACTTCGCGTATGAAGTCTCGCGCTCTCTGGCAGCGTGCGAGGGTTCGCTGCTGGTCGTGGATGCGTCGCAGGGGGTCGAGGCGCAGACCCTGGCCAATGTCTATCAGGCGATCGACAACAACCACGAGATCGTGCCGGTCCTGAACAAGATCGACCTGCCCGCCGCCGAGCCCGAACGGGTTCGACAGCAGATCGAGGACGTCATCGGCATCGACGCCTCCGACGCGGTCATGGCCTCGGCCAAGTCCGGCATCGGCATCGAGGAGGTGCTCGAGGCCATCGTCACCCGGTTGCCGGCGCCCAAGGGCGACATCGACGCGCCGCTCAAGGCCATGCTGGTCGATGCCTGGTACGATCCCTACCTCGGCGTCGTGCTGCTGGTCCGGGTCTTCGACGGCGTCCTGAAGGCGGGTCAGCGCGTCAAGATGATGCAGGCCGGCTCGACCCATCTGGTCGATCGCGTCGGCGTCTTCCTGCCCAAGAACACTCCGGTGGACCAGCTCGGTCCGGGCGAAGTCGGCTTCATCACCGCTCAGATCAAGGAAGTCGCCAACGCCGCCGTCGGCGACACCATCACGGATGAAAAGAAGCCGACCGCCGAACCGCTGAAGGGGTTCAAGGACGTCCAGTCCGTGGTCTTCTGCGGCCTGTTCCCGGTCGACGCCGCCGATTTCGAGGACCTGCGCGCCGCCATCGGCAAGCTGCGGCTGAACGACGCCTCCTTCACCTATGAGATGGAAAGCTCGGCCGCTCTGGGCTTCGGCTTCCGCTGCGGCTTCCTCGGTCTGCTGCATCTGGAGATCATTCAGGAGCGGCTCAGCCGCGAGTTCAACCTCGACCTGATCGCGACGGCGCCGTCGGTGGTCTACAAGATCGGCCTGCGCGACGGCTCAGAGATCGACCTGCACAACCCGGCCGACCTGCCCGACGTGATGCAGATCGAGACCATCTCCGAGCCGTGGATCAAGGCGACTATCCTGACGCCCGACGAATACCTAGGCAGCGTCATCAAGCTTTGCCAGGACCGTCGCGGGTCCCAGGTCGAACTGTCCTACGTCGGCAACCGCGCCCTGGTGATCTACGAACTGCCGTTGAACGAAGTCGTGTTCGACTTCTACGACCGGCTGAAGTCGATCTCGAAGGGCTATGCCTCGTTCGACTACGAGATCACCGACTACAAGGTCGGCGACCTGGTAAAGATGTCGATTCTGGTCAACGCCGAGCCCGTCGACGCCCTGTCGATGCTGGTCCACCGCGCCCGCGCCGAAACGCGCGGCCGGGGCATGGTCGAGAAGATGAAGGAGCTGATCCCGCCCCACATGTTCGTCATCCCGATCCAGGCCGCCATCGGCGGCAAGATCATCGCGCGCGAGACGGTGCGGGCGCTGCGCAAGGACGTGACGTCGAAATGCTACGGCGGCGACGCGACGCGCAAGAAGAAGCTGCTGGAGAAGCAGAAGGCCGGCAAGAAGCGGATGCGCCAGTTCGGCAAGGTCGAGATCCCGCAGGAAGCCTTCATCGCCGCGCTGAAGATGGACGAGGATTGACCGCCTGCCGGCTGCGGTGAACCGAGGCGCGTCTTTTTTGACGTCGTCGCCTTGACTGCCGGCGATCGGGTGCAATCCCGGACACGCGTTCCAGTCGCTTCCAGCCCCTTGCCGTTCCACAACAGGGGGGGCATCCGCGCCGGTCCTGCGCGGGATTGCCGGGAATTCATGTCCCCAGCCTTGCCCCCGCAGGCTTCGAACGCCTAGTCTGGATTGTGGCCGGAATGGGCCAAGGGGAGTGGTCAGGCGTGCGCTTTCAGTTCGGCATCCTCGCGGCCCTGACGACGGGCCTGATCGCCGGACCGGCCCTGGCCCAGACCGCCCCGTCTCCTCCGATCTTCAATCCCGGCGCACCGGGCCAGCCGTCGCGCATCATCACCCCGGCCGAGGCGCGTGAGCTGAGCCGGTCGACCTATACTCCCGCCGACGTCGTCTTCATGCAGCACATGATCGTCCACCACGCCCAGGCGGTCGAGATGGTGGACCTGCTGGAGACACGCGGCGAGAACCCGACGGTCAAGCGTCTGGGCCAGCGCATCGCCCTGAGCCAGGCGGCCGAGATGGACCTGATGCGCGGCTGGCTGGAGGAACGCGGCGAGCCGCTGGAGATGGCCGGGATGAGCCATGGCGGTCACGGCGCGATGGATCACTCGGCGCATTCCGGGATGGATCACGGCGCCCATACAGGTCACGGCGCGACGCCCGATCCGGACGACACGCCGGTCATGGCGGGCATGCTGACGCCGCGCCAGATGCGCACCCTGGCCGCCGCCCAGGGGATGGCCTTCGACCGGCTGTTCCTGACCGGAATGATCCAGCATCACCAGGGCGCGCTCGACATGGTCGCCGACCTGATGGCGACGCCGAACCCTGCGCAGGACACCCTGTTGTCCGATTTCACGACCTCGGTCGTCGCCGACCAGCAGGCGGAAATCCTGCGCATGCAGTCGCTGCTGTCCGATTTCTGAACCCTGAAAATCCCGACTAACCCTGAAGCGAGAGACCCGGCCATGAACGTGCGCAGAACCCTTCTTTCCTCCGCCGCCGTGATCGGCGTCCTGCTGGGCGCCGGCGCCGCCGCTGCGCAGCAATCCTCTGGACCCGGGGCCGTCCAGGTCATCGGCACCGACGCCCGCTCCACGCTGTCGGCAGGCTATGCCGACGCCGGCACGGCGGCCGAGGGGATGGAACTGCTCAGCCACACGCCGCACGCGCCGGGCTTCGGCACCGACCAGACGATGTTCTCGCCGCCGCGCAGCCGCGAGGAGGGCGAGGCCCTTCGGGCGCAGGCGACCGGCAACCCCGGCTTCAGCGTTCTGGGCATGGCCAACACCGACATGGCCGTGTCGAACGGCAAGCTGTTCGTCGGCAACTTCAACGGCTTCAATGCCTATGACGTCTCGGGCGCCGAGCCGCGTCTGGTGATGTCGGTGGTCTGCCCCGGCGGTCAGGGCGACGTGTCTGTCCACGGCAACCTGCTGTTCATGTCGGTCGAGGAAGGCCGTGGCCGTCTCGACTGTTCGGCCGGCGGCAATGAGGGCGACGTGAACGCCCAACGCTTCCGCGGCGTGCGCATCTTCGACATCTCGGATCTGAACGCCCCGCGCCAGGTCGCGGCCGTCCAGACCTGCCGCGGGTCGCACACCCACACCCTGCTGCCCAGCGCGACCGACCGGAACGTCCTCTATGTCTACGGCCAGGGCACGTCGGGCGTGCGCAAGACCGAAGAACTGGACATCTGCACCGACGGCCAGCCGGACGAGAACCCCGAGACGGCCCTGTTCTCCATCGACGTGATCAAGGTGCCGCTGGATCGGCCGCAGGACGCCGAACTGGTCAACCGACCGCGCATCTTCGCCGATGCGACGACGGGCCGGGTCGCCGGTCTGTGGCGCGGCGGTCGCGCCGGTCTGGCCAGCCAGGATACGGCCCAGACCAACCAGTGCCACGACATCACGGTCTTCCCCGAGATTGGTCTGGCCGGCGGCGCGTGCAGCGGCAACGGCATCCTGCTGGATATCTCCGACCCCGAGAACCCGCGCCGCACGTCCGAGGTCTTCGACCCCGACATGGCCTACTGGCACTCGGCGACCTTCAACAACGCGGGCGACAAGGTCGTCTTCACCGACGAGTGGAGCGGCGGCATCGGCGCGCGTTGCCAGGCGACGGATCCCGCCACCTGGGGCGCCAACATGATCGCCACCATCGCCGACCGCACCCTGACGCCCCGCGCCTTCCACAAGCTGCCGGCGGCCCAGGGCGCGACCGAGAACTGCGTGGCGCACAACGGCAACATCATCCCGGTGCCGGGCCGCGACCTGATGGTCCAGTCCTGGTACCAGGGAGGCATCTCGGTGATGGACTTCACCGACGCTTCCCGCCCGGTCGAGATCGCCTATTTCGACCGCGGCCCGATCAGCGCCGAGCGTCTGTATGTCGGTGGTTCGTGGTCGGCCTACTGGTTCAACGGCCGGGTCTATTCTAGCGAGATCGCGCGCGGTCTGGACGTGCTGAAACTGGTCCCGAACGCCCAGCTGTCGGCGGCCGAGATCGCGGCGGCCGAGGCCGTCATGGCGAACGAGATCAATCCGCAGCTTCAGACGCGGGTCACATGGGCCGACACGCCTGATGTGGCCGCCTCTTATGTCGACCAGCTGGCGCGCACCGACGCCATCGCCGACGACGTCGAGGCCCAGGCCCGCACGGTGATCGAGGGCTGGCGTTCGGGTTCGACCGACAAGGCCGCCGCCGGCGCCCTGGCCACGGCGATGGCGACCGCTCCGGAAGGTGCGACCGATGCGACCAAGGCGCGGATGGCGTCGCTGTCTGCCCTGTTGGGACGACTGGCGGCCTAAGGCGTCCAAAGTTCGGGACAAAGGGGCGGCGAGAGGGATCTCTCCGCCCCTTTTCTTTGTCCATCAGGCGGGTGCAGGGTGCGGCATGACCGAAGACGACCACCAGCCGATGACCAAGCGGTCCATGGCCATCGCAGCCTTCTCGACCGTGGTCGAATGGTATGACTTCACCCTCTATCTCTATCTGGCCACGGTGCTGTCGCGGGTCTTCTTCGGCGGCGGGGAAGAGTCCCTGCTGATCACCCTGGGCGGGTTCGCCGTGGCCTATCTGATGCGGCCGGTCGGGGCGGTGGTGTTCGGTCATATCGGCGACCGCTTCGGGCGACGGCGCACGATGTTGTTGTCCGTCGCCCTGATGACGGCGGCCATGATCGTCACAGCCATCCTGCCGACCTATGGGATGATCGGAGCGGCGGCGGGCGTGTTGCTGCTGCTGGTCCGGTGCGTCATGGGGTTCTCGGTCGGCGGAGAGTACACGGGCGTGGTCGCCTACCTGCTGGAAGGGGCCCCGCGCCACCGGCGAGGGTTGATCGCGTCGTCAGCCTCGGCGGCGAGCGAGATCGGGGCTTTGCTGGCGGTGGGGATCTGCGCCCTGACCGCGCATCTTCTGAGCCCGGCGGATCTGGACGCCTGGGGTTGGCGAATTCCGTTCGTGGTCGGGGCGGTGCTGGCCGGCAGCGTCTGGCTGGCGCGATCGACGATGCAGGAATCGCCGGATTTCGAGCGCCAGAAGGCGGCGGGCACCGTGCCCGTCAGCCCCCTGCTGCATACGTTGCGGCATCACCGTAAGGGGATCGCGAGGGCCTTCGCCATCTCTGCCCTAGGGTCGATCACCTACTATGTCGGCATCACCTATGTGCCGGTGTTCCTGACCTCGACGGGCGGGCTGGGGGAGACGGTCTCCCTTTGGCTGGCGACGATCGCGGCGGTGGTGGTGATCGCCGTCACGCCCTTGACGGGGATGCTGTCGGACCGATGGGGACGAAAGCCCGTCCTGATCATGCTGGCCCTGTGCGCCGCCGCCCTGCCGTCGGCCATGTTCTCGCTGATGGCCGTGGGCGGCGAGACAGGAGCCCTGCTGGGCGCGGTGGTCCTGGCCTGCGTCGCGGGCGGGGTCAGCGCGGTCGGGGCGGTGGCGACGGCGGAACAGTTTCCGGGCGAGGGGCGGCTGACCGGACTGGCGCTCGGGGCCACGGCGGCGACGGCGGTGTTCGGCGGCTTCACCCCCTGGCTGGCCCAGTGGCTGATCGGGCTGACAGGCGCGAACTGGGCCCCGGGGGCGATGATCGCTGTGGTGGCCCTGGTGGTGTTGCCGGTCTTCTTCCAGGCGCCGGAGACCGCGCCGGGCAGGCTCAACCCGCGCCGGTGAGGTCGGACCAGCGCCAGGAGCCCTGACCCAGGGCCAGTCGGGGGCCGTCGGCGTCGTCTTCCAGCGTCAGAAGAACGAAGCCACGCATGGACTGGCGCCGGCACTCGGCCGGGGCGAAGGCGACGGCCACGGAAATCGCCTGACGCAGGCCCGCCAGACCGCGACCTTCCTCGCCCGGGTTCATGAGCCAGTCGCCGTCCCAGACCAGCAGGGCGCGCTGCGAGGCGGGCAGGGCGCGTTGGGCGCGGGCGGCCGAGGCCACCACGCCGGCGTTGCCGCGCAAGGCCTCCTGAACCCGGCGGATCATGTCGCAGCGCCCGGCGCCGGTCCCCGAACCGCCGCCGCCGCCCGGCGGGCCATTCCCGTCCGCGCCCGTGCCGGAGCCGACGGTCGCCGCGCCCGCGAGCTGGGCCTGGGTCAGGCCGGCGGGGGGAGGCGCGGGGGCCGGACCCGGCGGAGCGGCCGCGACCGGCAGGGATTCGACCTCGGGCGGGGCCGGGCGGGGCGGGCGCGGCGCGGCGGGCGGCCGGGGCCTGGGCGGGGTCGGAGCCTGGGTCGCGGGGGCTGGCGGTTCGGCGGCTTGGGAGGGCTCTGCCGGGCCCGGCGGCGGATCGGGTTGGGCGACTGGAAGCGGGGGCGGCGGAGGGGTCAGGGTGACCGTCACCGGCTCGGGCGGCGGGTCGGCGGAAAAAATCGTCGGGGTCGGCGCGACCGCCAGGAAGGCCGCCAGACCCGCCAGATGGACCCCGACGCTGACCGCCAAGCCGGGCGCCCAGGCGCGGCGCGAGGCCTTCGTCCGGCGCGAGCGGATCGGCGGCTTTTCCGTTTGGCTTTCGACGCTTGGGGGCAAGAGGAGGCCCGTTTCGGCGACGCTTGCAGCGCCCGGCAGTCCCCTTGAGACCACCCCGAGACGTCAGGATCGTGGCGCCCGCTCGCGGCCGTCCGGGCACGGAGCTTACGGCCAAGCTGCCGGAATCATGCCCCACCCCGGTCATTCCAAGGCCTTTCGCCGTGTCCCTGATCACGACTGCGCGACGTTCGGAAGTGGCGCTCCGGCCCCTCAGGAGATCTCCCTTGATCCAGTCTCAAGCCCTCGCAATCCCCCGCGCCAACCTGCGCCCCGTTCTGATGACCGGCGTCGTCCTGACGCTCGGCCTGCTCGCCTCGGGCTGCGCCACGCGCGCCTTCGTGCGCGACAACGTCGCCGTCGTAGACCAGCGGGTGGACGCCACCGACGCCCGTCTGGGGACCGTCGAGGGCACGGCCAACGACGCCCTGCAACGCGCCACGGCGGCCCAGCAGCTGGCCGAGGGCAAGTTCATGTACGAGGTCGTCCTGTCGGATGACTCCGTCAAATTCCCGTCCGACCGCGACGCCCTGTCGCCCGAGGCCGAGGCCCGTCTGACCGAGCTGGCGAACCGGCTGAAGGCCGAGAACGTCAACGTCTACCTGGAGATCCAGGGCCACACCGACGCCGCCGGCCCCGAGGCCTACAACGACGCCCTGGGCGCAGCCCGGGCCGAGGCCGTCCGTCGCTCGCTGAGCCGTCAGGGCATCGCCCTGAACCGCATGGCCACCATCAGCTATGGCGAAGAGGCGCCCGTCGCCGACAACACCACCCCCGAAGGCCGCGCCCAGAACCGGCGCGTGGCCATCGTGGTCCTGAGCTAGGCCTTACCGGCGCGGAAGGCGGCGACGGCGTCGACGGCGCCCCGGACCGAGGCCTCGATCCCGGCCCAGTCGCCCGCCTTCACCGCCGCGTCGGTGACGAGCTTGGAGCCCATGCCCGCCGCCACGATCCCGGCGCCGAACCATTTCGAGATGGAGGCGGCGTCGGGGTCGACGCCGCCGGTCGGCATGATCTTGGTCCAGGGCATGGGCCCCATGACCGCCTTGACGAAGTCCGGACCGCCGACCGAGGCGCCGGGGAACAGCTTGATGATGTCGCAGCCGAGCGCATGGGCCTCGGTGATGTCGCGCACCGAGCCGCAGCCGGGGAAATAGGCGACCATGCGCCGGTTGCAGACCGTCGCCACCTCGGGCACCAGGGCCGGCGAGACCACGAACCGCGCCGCGCGGTTCAGGTACATGGCCGCCGTCCCGGCATCGAGCACCGAGCCGATGCCCAGCACGATGTCGGGATCCGTCCGGCCTAGTTCCTTTGCGATCTCGGCGAACAGGTCGACGGCGAAGTCGCCCCGGTTGGTGAACTCGATCACCGGCGCCCCGCCGCGCGCACAGGCGCGGATCACGTTCATCGCGACCTCGGGGTCGGGATTGTAGAAGACCGGGCATACGCCCTGGGCTTCGAGGGCTTTCAGGACGGAAACGCGATCGATCGGCATGGTGGGGCTCCGGGGTATGCCGACGGATCGCGGATCGATGGCCCCTGCGTCAAGCCACTTCGGGTTTCAGAGGCCGGGGTGTGGACACCAAAACACCGTCCGAAGCGTCCGAAGCGTCCGAAGCGTCCGCTGCGTTTGGATTGTCCCATGTCATGCCGTCCATGCGCTCGCCTCCCGTCGCGGGACGACCAGTGTGAGGGCGTTTCGGGGGGCGTTAAGGAAAAGGGCTTTCGATCGCTCCGATCGTTGATCGGAAAAGCGAATTCAGACGATGCTTTGCCAACTTGGGTATGTACCCTCTCCCGGCGGGTGGAGGAAGGATCGTATACGATCCGACGACGGGCTTGAGGCTCGCAGAGCGCAGCGATGCGTGAAGCCGAAAGGGTGAGGGGCATGCGTTGCGGTCGGTGTGAGCCGTATCCTCGTCCGTGCGACGGCTTGCGCCGCCGGACGCGCCAACCCCTCATCCGACCCCTTCGGGGCCACCTTCTCCCGCCGGGAGAAGGGAAAGGAGGCCTCAGTTTGCGCTTCTCCTTCAGCGGGAAAACGGCACAATCTCCGGTCATGTCTCGTGCCCGCGATCTTCGCCAGTCCGCCGGTCTCGCCGAACGGCGCGTCTGGGCCAGGCTGCGCGGCGGCACCGTCGAGGGGATCAAGGTCCGGCGCCAGCATGACATCGGTCGCTACACTGTGGACTTCGCCTGCGTGGCCCTGCGCCTGGTCATCGAGATCGACGGCGGCGTCCACGACCGCGACGACGTCAGGGTGCGGGACCATTGGCGCCAGACCGAGATCGAGGCCCTGGGCTGGGTTGTCGTGCGGTTCAGCAATGAGACGGCGCTTGGCGAACCGTGGCGCATCGACGACGCGATCCGGGACAGGGCGAGGGTGCTGGGTGTGTTGTAACCCTCTCCCGGCGGGTGGAGGAAGGATCGTATACGATCCGACGACGGGCTTGAGGCTCGGCAAGCGTAGCGAGCCGCCAGCCGACCCGAAGGGCGGCGCGTAGCAGCCAAAGGGTGAGGGGCATCCGTCGAAGTCGGCGTGAGCCGTGCCCGTGCGGCGGCTCACGCCGACGGACCCGCCAGCCCCTCACCCTTTCGCGCAATCCTGATCGCTGGCGCTCTCAGGCGCTCAAGCCCGTCGTCGGATCGCATGCGATCCTTCCTCCACCCGCCGGGAGAGTGAGGATCAACGCCGCCCCTCTCCCGGCGGGAGAGGGTTTGAGGCTCGCAGAGCGGAGCGATGCGCCAAGCCGAAAGGGTGAGGGGCATCCGTCGAAGTCGGCGTGAGCCGTGCCCGTGCGACGGCTCACGCCGACGGACCCGCCAGCCCCTCACCCTTTCGCGCAATCCTGATCGCTGACGCTCTCAGGCGCTCAAGCCCGTCGTCGGATCGCATGCGATCCTTCCTCCACCCGCCGGGAGAGTGAGGATCAACGCCGCCCCTCTCCCGGCGGGAGAGGGTTTGAGGCTCGCAGAGCGGAGCGATGCGCCAAGCCGAAAGGGTGAGGGGCATCCGTCGAAGTCGGCGCCAGCCGTGCCCGTGCGACGGCTCACGCCGACGGACCCGCCAGCCCCTCACCCTTTCGCCCAATCCTGATCGCTGACGCTCTCAGGCGCTCAAGCCCTCTCCCGCCGGGAGAGGGAGGTTGCGTCCGGGTTGACGGACCGGAACGCCTCCGCCCGCTGACGCAGGAAGCGGTTGATGAAAGGGCGTCTTCCCGGCCCCGGTTGGACCGGCGAGGAGAACGAGGGTGGGTAATGATTTACCTTAGCGATATGTTGTCCATTACCGTATCGGCGGTATATGATAGAAGTTGAAGCCTATCTTCGAAGCTGTAAGCAGAAAGTCCGCGATTCATTTGCTGAACAAGTTCGTCGGGCGGAGCTACGTCGGTCACGAACTGCCACCAGTCGGCAGCCCAACCCCAGTTACGCTCCGTATCGTTCCTGAGTGCGTCGAAGGGCAAGAAGTCACAGACGGTAGAGTATGCAAGGCGGCCCTCTTTTGCCCGAACGAATAGTTCGGGCTCGAGGACCTTCATTAGCGCCAATCCACCAATCAATGGGCCCACTCTCAGGCGACTTTCCGGCGTTGTCGCTACCGCAATCGATATAAGTGCTATAGCTCTTTCTATCGTGCGGAAAGATAGGCCTTTTTGCTCCGCTACTGCGCCCACAAAGATTGCTGCAGCTTCGGCGGATTCCCTGTCCTTGCCGCTCAACCCCAAGCCGCTAAGCAAGTAGTGCACATATTTCGTTCGCGCCCGGTCGGAAGCGTAGCGCTCTCTCTGACTTAGAGTCCAAGTAAGGTGGATGAACTTTTGTAGGTAGAGACGAGCATCTATGTCAGTGCCGTACACGGCGCGGACTGAACTGCACAGCTGGGACGAGTTTACGCCCAACACAAAGTGGACGTTTGGCACGGAGAAAAAGTGCTTTACACGCTCCAACAGCTCGAGCGCGAAGGCAGGTTTGCATCGATCAAGTTCATCAATGATAAATATCAGAGGTTTCTGAGATTCGCTTTCCTTAGGTTTAGATAGTAGTGAAGGAAGCTCAGCGAGAGCCTTTCTAAAATCCTCAATGGCGGATCGGTGAGCGGACTGTTTGGTGATCATCTCGCCAATGGTCGCGTCAAAGGCGTCAGCGGATCCATCAGCAAGCGAGTCTGCTAATTCTTCGAGGTCCGTAGTACTCAAAGCTCCTAGGGTGGCTGCTTTTACACCTACCTTCAGCCCGCTGCGCAGTAGAACTTTTCCAGCGTCGATCGCCTTTGACGCAAATTTCTTCGCAGTCTGAGAGGCTCCTTTGTTTCGCTGCTCAACTAAGGAAAAAACTTCCCCGGCTAGGGCAATAAATGCGTCGTCGGCGTAGTCATTTTGAAAGGCGTCAAAGAAAACTACAGGAAAATCAGCCTTCTTAAGCTCTCCGGTCCAAAATCTAAGGAACGTGGTTTTCCCGCTGCCCCATTCTCCGTCGATTGCTAAAACAAGCGGCCGACTTGCGCTTTCGACTAGTTTTGACAAGCCAACTGCTATCGGCGCTCGGCCGAACAGGTCTCTCTCGGGTGAGAAGCCTTCTTCTAGCGTGACCTCAAACTCAGGCGGGAAAATGTGCATCCGGGAATCCTCCTAAGGACCATGAGAGGTTGCATCGATTCGGGCCTCGTGCATTGGCTGCGTAAGGCCGGTGTTTCCCTCACACCTTCACCTCCACCACCCCGCCCCCCGCCCGGAACTTCGCCGACATCTCGGCCATGCCGGCCTCGGCCTCCGCCAGCGAGCCGCCCGCGTCGTTCTGCGCCGCCGCATCCCTCCGGATGTCCTGGCTGATCTTCATCGAGCAGAATTTCGGGCCGCACATGGAGCAGAAGTGGGCGGTCTTGTGGGCCTCCTTGGGCAGGGTGGCGTCGTGGTATTTGCGGGCGGTTTCGGGGTCGAGGCCGAGGTTGAACTGGTCCTCCCAGCGGAACTCGAACCGGGCGCGGGAAAGGGCATCATCGTGCAGGCGGGCGGCGGGGTGGCCCTTGGCCAGGTCGGCGGCGTGGGCGGCGATCTTGTAGGTGATGACGCCGTCCTTGACGTCCTGACGGTCGGGCAGGCCCAGATGCTCCTTGGGCGTGACGTAGCAGAGCATGGCCGTGCCGAACCAGCCGATCATGGCCGCGCCGATGGCCGAGGTGATGTGGTCGTAGCCGGGGGCGATGTCGGTGGTCAGCGGCCCGAGCGTATAGAAGGGCGCCTCGTGGCAGTGCTTCAGTTGCTCATCCATATTGGCCTTGATCTTGTGCATCGGCACGTGACCGGGGCCCTCGATCATGACCTGGCAGCCCTTGGCCCAGGCGATCTTCGTCAGTTCGCCGAGGGTGCGGAGCTCGGCGAACTGGGCCTCGTCATTGGCGTCGGCGATGGAGCCGGGACGCAGGCCGTCGCCGAGGCTGAACGACACGTCGTAGGCCCGCATGATGTCGCAGATGTCCTCGAAATGCTCGTAGAGGAAGCTCTCGCGGTGATGGCTGAGGCACCATTTGGCCATGATGGAGCCGCCGCGCGAGACGATGCCGGTGACGCGTTTCGCCGTCATCGGGATGAAGGGCAGGCGGACGCCCGCGTGGATGGTGAAATAGTCGACGCCCTGTTCGGCCTGTTCGATCAGGGTGTCGCGATAGACCTCCCAGGTCAGGTCCTCGGCGACGCCGTTCACCTTTTCCAGCGCCTGGTAGATGGGGACCGTGCCGATGGGGACGCTGGAGTTGCGGATGATCCAGTCGCGGATGTTGTGGATGTTGCGGCCCGTCGACAGGTCCATGACGTTGTCGGCGCCCCAGCGGGTGGCCCAGACCAGCTTGTCGACCTCGTCGTCCACGGAGGACAGGACGGCCGAGTTGCCGATGTTGGCGTTGATCTTCACCAGGAAGTTGCGGCCGATGATCATCGGCTCGACTTCCGGGTGGTTGATGTTGTGCGGGATGATGGCGCGGCCGCGGGCGATCTCCTGACGCACGAACTCGGGCGTGACGAAGTCGGGAATGGCGGCGCCGAAGTCCTCGCCATCGCGGATGCAGGGGGCGGACTGTTCGCGGCGCAGGTTCTCGCGGATGGCGACGTATTCCATCTCGGGGGTGATGATGCCGGCCTTCGCGTATTCGTACTGGGTGACGGGGCGGCCCTCGACGCCCTTGAACACCTTGTGGTTGGAGACGTCGAAGCGGGGGGCGAGGTGGCGGCCGGAGGCGTGGCCGTTGTCCTCGGGCTTGACCTCGCGCGGGTTGAGGACGGGGGCGATGTCGCCGCGATCCCGCTGCCAGCTGGACTTGACCAGGGGGAGGCCGCGCTTGATGTCGATGGTGACGGTCGGGTCGGTGTAGGGGCCGGAGGAGTCATAGATGGTCACCGGCGGCTCGTTGGCGCTGGGGTGGACGGCGACCTCGCGGAAGGGGACGCGGATGTCGGGGTAGAGCTCGCCGGCGACATAGACCTTGCGGGAGCCGGCGCGTTCGCCGGTGGGGATGGTGCCGGTCTCGCGCATGACTTCCTCGCGGGCGTCTTTCAGCGACAAATCCACGGCGGGATCGTGCGAGGGTTCGGCGGGGACGTGGATGTTCATGGCGGCCTCTGTGGTTTCAGAGGGTCGCGCCGACGTCGGACGAGAAATTGGTCCCGTGGCGAGACCGAAAGCGTACTCATCCCTTCGCCGGCATGACCCGGATCAGGTTCGGCCGGTCAGGCGCTTACGCCTATCTCAGCGGCTCAGGCGCCGCCCCCGGGAGAACGCGGCGACGATAGGACGATGGCGGCGGATTGGCTAGGGTCGTCGCGCAGCGCCGGAGCCAAGACCATGCAGACCGAACCCTTCGACTTCACGACCCCGGACGGTCGCCACGTCAACGCGGTGCTGGACCGGCCCAGCGGGCAGGCGCGGGGGTTCGCCCTGTTCGCCCACTGTTTCACCTGCGGGAAGGACAATCTGGCGGCGACGCGGATCAGTCGGGCCCTGGCCAACGAAGGCGTGGGGACTCTGAGGCTGGATTTCGCGGGCATCGGCGAGGCGGGGATGGCGGCCACGCCGGCCGGGTTCACCGTGGATGTCGCGGACCTGATCGCGGCGGGCGAGCATATGGCCGCGCACGGCTGTGCGCCGGGCCTGCTGATCGGCCACAGCCTGGGGGGTGCGGCGGCGATCGCGGCGGCGGGGCGGATGCCTTCGGTCAAATGCGTGGCGACGATCGGCGCACCCTTCGACGTCGACCATGTGCTGAAGCTGCTGGGGCCCGAGGCCGAGGGGCTGCAGCACGGCGAAACCCATTGCGTGAAGGTCGCCGGACGCGAGATCTCGGTCGGGGCAGGCTTCGCCGAGAGCCTGAAGGCCCAGGACCAGGCCGCGCGGCTGAAGGAGCTGAAGAAGGCATTGCTGATCCTGCATTCGCCGATCGACCAGATCGTCGGGATCGAGGAATCGACCGGGATTTATCTGGCAGCGAAACATCCCAAGAGCTTCGTCTCGCTGGATACGGCGGACCATCTGCTGTCCAGGCCGGAGGACGCCGTCTATGCCGCCACGGTGATCGCGGCCTGGGCCTCGCGCTATGTCGACGAGATGACGACGCCGATGTCGCCCGCGCCCGCCGACGGGGTGGTGCGCGTCGCCGAGACGGGAGCGGGCAGGTTCCAGGTCAAGGTCGAGGCGGGCGGTGCGGTCCTGATGGGCGATGAGCCGACCTCGGTCGGGGGGATGGCGTCGGGGCCGACGCCCTATGAGCTGGTCGGGGCGGGGCTGGGGGCGTGCACCGTGATGACGCTGAGGCTCTATGCCGAGCGCAAGGGATTGCCGCTGGAGCGCGCCTCGGTCGAGGTGCGGCACGAGAAACGGACGGGCGAGACGCCGCCCGACGTGTTCGAACGGACCCTGACGCTGGATGGCCTGCTGAGCGAGGAGCAGCGGGCGCGCCTGTTCGAGATCGCCGACAAATGCCCGGTGCACCGGACGCTGGAAGGCGGCTCGCGGATCGTGACCCGCGTGACGGCGGCAATGGCCGCGCCGGACGAGGCCGAGCATTTCATGGAGATGGAGATGGCGGCGGACGAGGCGGAACCGAGCTGAGCTCCAACCCGCCCTTGTGTCGGGAAACGGACATTTCTTGTTATGTTGTCGATATTTACCGGTCAGATACCGGTCAGGTTGCAAACGGGATGCGGGGAGCTTTTTGGAGCCAGACGTGCCGACACTCGAAAGACTTCTCTACGCCAGCACCGCGACCGGTCGGACCGACAGCCTGCTGAACATGGCGACCATCCTCGGCGAGTCGCAACGCAACAACGACCGTGACGGACTGACGGGGGCCCTGGCGGCGCACGACGGTCGCTTCATCCAGGTCATCGAGGGCCAGTCGGGCGTGCTGGACGGTCTGCTGCGTCGACTGGCGCCGGACCCTCGGCACCGCGACATCGTCATTCTGGATCGCCGACCCGTCACGGAGCGCCAGTTCGAAGGCTGGAGCATGGCCAGCTCGCGGCTTGGGCCCGCGACGGCGCCGATCCTGGAGCGGCTGATGGCCACGCCGGACACCTCGGCGGCGGAAATCATCGCTCTGTTGCGCGAAACGCTCGACGTCGGCGACGCCCGCCTCGCCTGAGGCTTCGCACGCGGCGCAAGGCGGGATAGGACAGGGCGAACCCGAAAGGCCGCCCCAAATGCATCTCGCCCGTTTTCCCCGCGTGCGCCTCGCTCATCTGCCGACGCCGCTGGAGCCCGCGCCGGGGCTGTCGCAGGCACTGGGCATCGACCTTTGGATCAAGCGGGATGACTGCACTGGCCTGGCCGGCGGGGGCAACAAGACGCGCAAGCTCGAGTTCCTGCTGGGCGACGCCTTCGAGCAGGACGCCGACACCCTGGTGACGCAGGGGGCGGTGCAGTCGAACCATGTGCGCCAGACCGCGGCCGCCGCAGCCGTGATGGGGCTAAAGTGCGAGATCATCCTGGAGGAACGGACCGGGTCGAAGGCACCGGACTATGTTCACAACGGCAACGTGCTGCTGGACCGGCTGTTCGGTGCGACCATTCGCTCCGTACCCGGAGGATCGGACATGCCGGCCGAGCTGGAGAAGACGGCGGAAGAGGTCCGGGCACGCGGCGGCAATCCCTATGTGATCCCCGGCGGCGGTTCGAATGCGATCGGGGCGCTGGGCTATGTCGATTGCGCGCGCGAGATCGTGTTCCAGGCGGACGAACTGGATCTGGTCGTCGATCGGATCGTGACGGCGACGGGCAGTGCCGGGACGCACGCGGGTCTGGTCGCCGGTCTGGCGGTGCTGGGCGCCGACATTCCGGTGCTGGGCATCGGGGTCCGGGCGCCGAAAGAGAAGCAGGAAGCCAATGTCCTGAAACTGGCGAAGGAGACGGCGGCCTTGCTGGGCCATCCCGACCGGGTGACGGACGAGATGGTCGTGGCCGATTGCGACTATGTCGGCGCGGGCTATGGCCTGATCGACCAGGGGGTGGTGGACGCCCTCACGCTGGCGGCGCGGACGGACGGGATCCTGCTGGACCCGGTCTATACGGGCAAGGCGATGAAGGGGCTGATCGCGCTCGCCAAGGCCGGTCGGTTCGAGGGCGAGCGGGTGGTCTTCCTGCATACCGGCGGGGCGCAGGGTCTGGCCGGGTATCAAGGTGAGCTGGACGCGATGCTGGGCTGAGGCCGGTCATGCGCGCTGTTCTGCCCATAGCGGCCTGTCTGATCCTGGCGTCCTGCGCGACGGCCGGGCGCGTCCATGATCGGGCGGCGAGCGAGGCGTTTCAGCCGGGCGTGACCACGCCCGAACAGGCTCTGGCGGCCATGGGGCCGGCCGATGTGGATGTGCACAGGCCCGACGGCGGACGGGTTCTCGCGTGTAAATATCGGCGGCTGACCGGGCTGAACGTCCGGGAGTACACGGTGTCGGCGCGGTTCGACGCGGCGGGCAGACTGATCGATGTCCACAATCCCAAAGACGGGCAGATCATCGATCCGTTCTAGGGCTCAGCCCGCTCCCGCAGCGATCTGCATCATCACCAGCCCGGTAAACCAGGCCGCCGCGGTGCCGACGATGTAGCCGACGACCGCCAGGAGGACCCCGACCGGGGCCAGGGACGGATGGAAGGCCGCCGCCGCGACCGGGGCCGAGGCGGCCCCGCCGATATTGGCCATCGAACCGACGCCAAGGAAGAAGCTGGGCGAGCGGATCAGGAAGGCCATGGCGAACATCAGGGCCACGTGGACCAGCATCCAGACCCCGCCGATGACGAAATAGACCGGCGAGTCCAGGATGGCGCCGATGTTCATGTTCAGGCCCACGGTGGCGACCAGCAGATAGACGAAGACCGATCCGATCTTGGCGGCGCCCGGACCCTGAAGCTTTCGCGCGCTGGTGAAGGACAGGACGACGCCGATGACGGTGGCGATCAGGACCAGCCAGAAGAAGCTGGAATCGAACGACAGACGCTGGGCCCATTCGAAGGTCGATCCGAACCAGGCGGACAGCGGATCGGCGATGGCGTGCGACAGGCCGACCGCGCCGAAGGCGACGGCGACGATGAAGATCAGGTCCTTGAGAACGGGGATGCGGGCGTGTTCGGTCTCATAGGCCTCGGCCTTGTCCCGGACGCGATCGACGGCGGAGGCGTCGGCGCGGAACAGCCTGTCCATCCGCGTCTGGTTGGCGGCGATCCACAGGACGACGGCCATCCACAGGTTGGCGACGACGACATCCACCGCGATCCAGATCGAGAAGACGTCGGGACCGGCGCCGTAGATCTCGTAGAGGGCTGTCTGGTTGGCCGAGCCGCCGATCCAGCTGCCGGCGACGGTGGCCATGCCGCGCCAGATCGCCTCCGGTCCGGCGCCCATCAGATCCGGCGCGATCCAGCTGGTCAGGAGAAGGGCGACGGGCCCGCCGATCATCACCCCCACGGTTCCGGTGAAGAACATGATCAGGGCCTTTGGCCCCAGGCCGATCACGGCGGGCAGGTCGGCCGATACGGTCAGCAGGACCAGGGCGGCGGGCAGGAGAAAGCGTGAGGCGATGAAATAGAGCCGCGAGGTCTCCGGATCGACCACGCCGAAGGTCGTCAGCAGGGACGGCAGGAAATAGCAGAGCAGCAGGGCGGGAACGACGGCGAAGAACCGCTTCGCCCAGGGATGGCTGAGACCGGACGCCCAGAAGACTCCGCCGAGGATCACGGCCAGCAGGCCGAGGACAACGGCGTCGTTGGTGATCAGGGCCGTGGTCTCGGCTTCGATCTGCATGGCGTTCGTTCCCCGTTTTCGACCATAAGGGGGCGCGCCGCGACCGCTGACAATGCGGCGCGCCCGCACAGGCGATCAGCAGGAGACGCGGGTGAGCAAGGTCTTGGGTGTTCTGGGCGGAATGGGGCCGGCGGCGACGGTGGCGTTTCTAGCGCGGGTGCAGGCGTTGACGCCTGCCGACGGCGATGCCGATCACATCCGGGTCGTCATGGACCTGAACCCCCAGGTGCCCGACCGGAACACGCGGCCGGGCGAGGCGGAGGCCGAGCTGGGCCGGATGGCGATGCGGCTGACGGCGGCGGGGGCCGAGGTCCTGGCCATGCCGTGCAACACCGCCCATGCGCAGAAGCCGGGGATCTTGAAGGCGGGCCTGCCGTTCATCGACATGATCGCGGAGACAACGGCGGCGACGACGGCGATCGGCGCGGGCACCGTGGGCATCCTGGCGACACCGGGCGGGGAGGCGCTGTATGGCGCGGCGCTGACGGCGGCGGGGATCAGGCCGGTGGTGTTGCAGGGGGATGACCGCGCCGCCTTCATGGCCTGTGTTTATGGGGTGAAGCGGGGTGACGTGGGTGTGGACAATCGCGCGGCCATGGCGCGCCTGGGGCAGGCGCTGGTCGCGCGCGGCGCCGAGGCGGTGATTGCGGGGTGTACGGAGGTTCCGTTGCTGCTCGCCACGGCCGATGTGTCTGTTCCATTGGTAGATTCGGCTGAGGTTCTGGCCAAAGCTTGCGTGTGCGCCTGCAAGACCTGATGTGACGTTCGATCAGAGTGCGGAAAGACTGTAATCGTCCAGTATTGTGCGACTTGTTCGCAATATAAAACGGCAATATTTCGGACACGAACTTCACAAGCACGGCCGTTACCGGTTCGCCCCAGACATTCTGGGGAGCAACCATGTCCGAGATCCACCTGACCGGCAGCCACGACGACGGCAACGTCGAGCTGAACACCTCGTCGAACCCGCATTTCGGCGACATCATTCAGCAATTCCAGTCGCGCCGCGCCATCATGGGCGGCATGGCCTCGGTTGCGGCCCTGATGGGCCTCAGCGGCTGTGACGACGGTGACGGCGGCCAGGCCCAGTCCGACGCCACGGTCTCGGCCGGCGCCTCGGGCGCGACCACCTCGGGCAAGACCGTCACCCTGACCGGCACGGCCACGGGTTCGACCGGCGTCCTGTGGACCCAGGTTTCGGGCCCGACGGTGACCCTGACGGGCGCCAGCACCAACACCGCGACCTTCACCGCGCCGAGCGTGACCACGGCGACGCCGCTGGTCTTCGCCTTCAACGCTCCGGGTTCGAACAACGTCATCGCCACGGCCCAGACGACCGTGACGGTCAGCCCGGCGGTCCTGGGCTTCAACGCCGTGGCCAAGAACCTGCTGGACGTCGTCACCGTGCCGGCCGGCTATTCGGTCAACGTCCTGTATCGCCTGGGCGACCCGATCAATGCCTCCACCCCTGCCTATGCCAACAACGGCACGGACACCAACTTCGCCGCCCGCGCCGGCGACCACCACGACGGCATGGCCTATTTCGGCCTGGGCGCGACGACGGGCCTGCGTGACGACAACTCGTCCACGCGCGGCCTGCTGGCGATGAACCACGAGAACATCACCGCCGCCTACCTGCACCCGAACGGCCCGACCTCGGTCGGCGGCGTCCGTCCGGAAGCCGAGGCCATCAAGGAAATCGAAGCCCACGGCGTGGCCGTGATCGAGGTTCTGAAGGGCGCTTCGGGCTGGAACTACGTCCAGAACTCGACCCTGAACCGCCGCATCACGCCGAACACCCCGATGGACCTGTACGGCCCGGTGCGCGGCGACGTGCAGGTCCGCACTGTCTTCTCGCCGACGGGCGTGGCCGGTCGCGGCACCATCAACAACTGCGCCAACGGCTATACGCCCTGGGGCACCTACCTGACCTGCGAAGAAAACTGGGCCGGCTATTTCCGCCGCGTGGCCGGCGACAACGCCCTTCGCGCGCCCAAGGAAGTCGTCGCCCTGAACCGCTATGGTGTGTCGCAGGGCGCCGGCGGCGCCAACAACTGGGCCTCGGTGGTCCCGACCGTTCCGGGTTCGACCGTCTTCGCCAAGTGGAACACCTCGGTCCTCGGTTCGTCCGCAACCGCCGACTTCCGCAACGAAGTGAACCAGTACGGCTGGGTCGTCGAGATCGATCCCTACAACGCCGCGTCGACGCCGCGTAAGCGCACGGCCCTGGGCCGCATGGGCCACGAGGGCGCCTGGCCGTCGAACTTCGTCGCCGGCCGCCGCCCGGTCTTCTACATGGGCGACGATTCGCGCGGCGAGTATTTCTACAAGTTCGTCTCGGCCACTCCGTGGGTCGCCGCCGACGCGACGGCCGCCGACCGCCTGGCGATCGGCGACAAGTATCTGGACAACGGCACCCTCTATGTCGCGCGCTTCGACGCCACGGGTAACGGCGTCTGGCTGCCGCTGGTGTTCGGCACGGGCGCGGTCACGGCCGCCAACCCCACCTATGCCTTCGCCAACCAGGCCGACGTCCTGATCAACGCCCGTCTGGCCGCCGACGCCGTCGGCGCGACCAAGATGGACCGTCCGGAGTGGGCCGCCGTCAACCCTGCCAACGGCGAGGTCTATCTGACCCTGACCAACACCAACGCCTCAAGCCGCCCGCTGTCGGCGACGGACGCCGCCAACCCGCGTCACTACAACGACCCGAAGGGCGCCTCTAACCAGTACGGCAACCCGAACGGCCACATCATCCGTCTGCGCGAGACGGGCGACAATCCCGAGGCGACGACCTTTGCCTGGGACATCTACGCCTTCGGCGCCGGCGCCGACCTGAACGCCGCGAACATCAACGTGTCGGGCCTGGACGCGACGAACGACTTCTCGTCGCCGGACGGCCTGTGGTTCGGTCGCCCTCAGAACGCCTCTGGCTTGGTCAATCCGCTGATGTGGATCCAGACCGACGACGGCGCCTATACCGACCAGACCAACTGCATGATGCTGGTGGGCCAACCCGGCCGCGTCGGCGACGGCGCCGCCCGGACGATCACCAACACCGACGCGACCGGCGCGACCCGCACCCAGTCGACCTTCGTCGGCAAGGCGCCGGGCCTGACGCTGCGTCGCTTCCTGGTCGGACCGAAGGAATGCGAGCTGACCGGGATCGACTCGACGCCGGACGGCAAGACCATCTTCGTCAACATCCAGCACCCGGGCGAGAACGGCACGGGCGCCTCGCCGACCTCGTTCTGGCCCGCCAGCCAGACCGGCGGCACGGGCTCGCGCCCGCGCTCGGCGACGATCGTGATCACCAAAGACGACGGAGGCGTGGTCGGTCTGTAAGACCCGCCTCACCGTCCGAGGATCGGGGCGCGCTGGAAACAGCGCGCCCCTTTTCGTTCGGGCCAGGTGACCGAAACTTAAGTTGAGCTTGGCATTGGGCCGGGCGAAGACCGTCGACCATCACGGAGTTCCGCCATGCGTTCGATCCTCGCCGTCCTCGCCCTGGCTGTCGCCCCGGCCCTGATCGTGCCCGCCGACGCCCTCGCCCAGACAGACTATCCGCGTCGCCTGCCGACGCCGGGCGGCGAGGTCACCATTCCAGACGCGCGTGCTCAGGCGGCATACGACGAGGCGGGTTATGCCCCGGCGCGGCGGCTAGGCGACGTGCTCTATGTCTCGGGCGCCATCGTCGGACGGCGGCCGGAGGACGGGAATGATGTGGCGGCCTTCGAGGCCGCGGTGCGACGGACGCTGAGCCGGCTGGACGTCATCGTGCGCGCATCGGGCGCGACCTTCGACGACGTGGCCATGATCAACAGCTTCCACGTGTGGCACGGGCCCGATTTCGCCGGAACCCGGACGGAGCAGGTCGAGATCATCGCGAAGGTCTGGCGAGAGTTCTCCGACGGGCCGCGCCCGGCCTGGACCGCAGTGGGCACGACCGGTCTGTTACCGCCGACCGGCATCGTGGAGATCCAGCTGATCGTGAACGCGCCGGCGCCGCAGGCCAACTGACCACCCTTGCGAGGCGATGCGGCGCGCGTCAGTGATGCGCTGTGAACAGACAATCGCTTATCATCGACTGCGACCCCGGCGTAGACGACGCCGTTGGGTTGCTGCTGGCCTTTGCGTCGCCCGAGCTGGACCTGAAGGCCGTCACGACGGTCGGCGGCAATGTGCCGATCGGGAAGACGACGCGGAATGCGCGGATCATCCGGCACGTGGCCGGGCGCGAGGATGTGCCGGTGTTCGCGGGCGCGGCGCGGCCTCTGAGGCGCGAACCCGCCGGGGCCGGTGAGTTTCACGGTGCGGAGGGGCTTGGCGATCTGGAGGCGATGGAGCCTGAGGCTCCGGCGGCGGACGGATCGGGGATCGAGGCCATGGTGCGAATCGTCATGGAGGCCGAGCCGAGGTCGGTGGCGCTTGCGGTGATGGGGCCGATGACCAATCTGGCGCTGGCGCTGCGGGCGGAGCCGCGACTGGCCGAGCGGCTGGGGCCGGTCGTGGTCATGGGCGGGGCGCGGTCGGAGGGCGGCAACATCACCCCGTCCGCCGAGTTCAACATCTGGGCCGACCCGGACGCCGCGGCGGAGGTCTTTGCCTCGGGCTGCAAGATGGTGGTGTTCGGACTGGACGCGACGCATCAGGTTCGGGCGACCGAGGCGCGGATCGTGGCCATCGAGGCGGTGGGCACGCCCCAGGCCGAGACGGCGGCGGCGATGCTGCGGTTTTCGCAGAGAATCGAGCGGACCATCGTCGGCTGGCACTCCGCGCCCCTGCATGACCCGTGTACGGTGGCCTGGCTGCTGAAGCCCGAACTGTTCAAGCTGAAGCCCTGTCGGATCGAGGTCGAGACCGACAGCGATCTGACGCGGGGGCATACGGCGGTGGAGTTCCGGGTGGACGCGCAGACTGCGCCGCATCTCTGGGCAGTCGAGGCGGACGGGCAGGGGGTGTT
The DNA here is from genome assembly GCF_058681135.1 of Brevundimonas sp. FV1ye28. Taxonomy (NCBI): domain Bacteria; kingdom Pseudomonadati; phylum Pseudomonadota; class Alphaproteobacteria; order Caulobacterales; family Caulobacteraceae; genus Brevundimonas; species Brevundimonas sp. FV1ye28. The sequence goes on from NZ_CM178731.1 coordinate 2,885,868, forward strand.
CGACCTGATCACCGAGCGGTTGAAGGGCCTGGCATGAACATCACCGTGGTCGGTTCGATCAACCTCGACATGGTCGCGAGCGCGCCTTCCCTGCCGGCGGCCGGTGAGACTGTGACGGGGGCGACCCTGGCGCGGCATCCGGGTGGAAAGGGCGCGAACCAGGCGCTGGCGGCCGAGAAGCTGGGGGCCGAGGTCGATCTGATCGGGCGAGTCGGAAACGACGCCATGGCGCAGGAGGCGCTGGCCCTGATGGAGGATTTCGGGGTCGACCTGTCGAAGGTCGAGGTCGATGTCGCGGCGCCCACCGGGGTGGCCCTGATCGCCGTCGATCCGTCGGGCGAGAACCAGATCGTGGTCGCGGCCGGAGCCAACCATCTGGTGACGCCGGAACAGCTGCCGGCGCGGATCGAATGCCCGCTGATCGTGCAGCTGGAGCTACCTATCGAGACGGTGGAGGCGGCGGTCGGGCGAGCGGTCGGATTTGTCTGCGCCAACCTGGCGCCCGCCCAGCCGGTATCGGAGGCGCTGCTGAAACGGTGCGACCTGATCATCGTCAACGAGATCGAGGCGGCGTTCTACGGCGACCTGCTGCACCGGGGCGGCGGCCGGGTGGTCATCACCCAAGGCGCGCGCGGGGCCGAGATGTATCACCGGGGCGTCAAGATGGCCTGGGCCACGCCGCCCGAGGTCGTCGCCATCGACGCGACCGGGGCGGGCGACGCCTTCGTGGGCGCGATCGTGGTGGCCTTGCTGGACGGGATGGAACCGAAGGACGCGCTGGATTTCGCCTGTGCGGCAGGGGCGCTGGCGGCGACGCGGGCGGGAGCCCAGCCGTCGTTGCCGACGCGCGACGAGGTCGAGGCCCTGCTGAAGGCCTAGCGCCGCAACCGCGCCGTCGGTCTGAATCTGAGACCGGCCGAGGCGACGCCCTCAGTCGCGGCGCATGCTGATGCCTCTGGAGAACCAGGCCATGAAGAGGCGGAACAGCCAGCCGCCGGACGGTGACGCTCGAGAAATGACCGCGCGGCGGCCGCGACCCTTGAACTGATTGACGACCAAAGCGACACCGACTCATCCGTAAACTGAGGGTTCAAAGGGTCGTGCCGCCTGTTGGTTCCTGTGTTCGGTAACGGCTATTTCTCAGCCTGGTGCGCCCATGTAGTCGCGCTTGCCGATCGGGACGCCGGCGCCGCGCAGCAGGTCGTAGGCCGTGGTCAGGTGGAAATAGAAGTTCGGCATGGCGAAGCCGGTCACATAGGGCTGGCCGAGGAATTTCATCTCGCCGCCTGGGAAGGTCAGGGTCACCTCCTTGCCTTCCTGACCGTCGACCTTGTCGCGCGGGACCGAGGCCAGATAGGCCAGGGTATCGGCGATCCGCTGCTGCAATTCGGCGATGGTCTTTTCCGAGTCGTCGTTGACCGGGGCGGGGACGCCGGACAGGCGGGCGAGGCACAGCTTGGGGCTGTCGCAGGCGGTCTGAACCTGTTTCGAGAACGGGTTCATGTCGTCGATGATGCGCAGGCCCAGATAGGTCTCGGGATCGACGCCGGTCGCCTCGGCATGGGCGACGGCCTTGTCCAGGAGGCCGGACAGGGCGCGCAGCCCGCGGGTGAACGGAGGGACGGTCAGGTCGTAGAGTTCGGTCGCCATGGTGGTGCGTTTCCCTTGAGGACTTGATCGTCCGGCTGGCCGTGGCTTAGCCGATTGTCCCGCTCTTGGCGAAGCGACCCGGAGGGGACTAGGGTTAATCCGCCGTCGGGGGGGACGGTGGCTGTTCAGGCACTGCTTCATGATCCGTTCGCTCGTCGTCTCCGCCGCCGTGGCGGCTCTGGCCTCCGCGTCCCTGGTTGCATGCCAGCCCTCGGGATCGACGCAGACGGGGGTGACATCGGGCGATGCGATCGATGCGACCTACGACTGGCATTTCACCCCGCACGGCGGGACGGGCGAGCTGGATTTCGGCGACGGCGACTGGTCCGAGGGGATCAGCGTCTTCACCCTCTCCTGCCTGCCTGAAACCCGCACGGTCCGCCTGTCGTGGGGCCAGGAGGGCGCGGCGGTTCTGACGTCCGGAACGGCGACCGATACCTTCCAGTCCTCGACGCCCGTTCCGACGGATCACCCCGTGCTCGCGGCCCTGAAATCCAGCGGCGCCCTCGATGTCGGGCGGAGCGGGACAGACATGCGGCTGGTCGGCAAGGAGGCGGGCAAGGCCGAGATCACGGCCTTCTTCGACTACTGCGACACCGGCAAGCACCCGATCTACTCGCTCGAGGGGGCACAAGCCGAGGATCACGCCCGGTCGGTCGAGGCGGAGGTGGCGGCCGAAGTGGCGGCTCAGACGCTGCCCGTCGAGGCTGTCGCTCCGATTGCGGAAGAGCCCAAGCCCTAGAAGGTCACCACCAGTCGGACGACCTCTCCGGCATGGAGCCGGTCGAAGCCCGCGTTGATGTCGTCGAGGGCGATGGTCCCGCTCATCAACCGGTCCACGGGCAGGCGGCCCTGACGATACAGGGCGACGTAGCGGGGGATATCGCGGCTGGGGACGCAGGTCCCAATGTAGGAGCCCTTCAGGGTCCGCTCCTCGCCGACCAGGGACACCACATTGACCGGCAGGGCGGCGTCGGGCGGGGGCAGGCCGGCGGTGATGGTCGTGCCGCCGCGACGCGTCATCTTCCAGGCGGCCTCCAGCGCGCGGACCGAGCCGGCCATCTCGAACACGAAGTCGGCGCCGCCGTTGGTCAGGGCGCGCACCTGGTCGACGGCGTCGGGATCCGAGGCGTTGACGGTCTGGACGGGACCGAGGGAGCGGGCGAGGGCCAGCTTGTCCTCGGACAGGTCGATGGCGATCACGGGCGAGGCGCCGGAGGCCAAGGCGCCCAGCACGCTGGCCAAGCCCACGCCGCCGAGGCCCACGACGACCGCGCTCTGGCCGGCCTTGATCTGGGCCGTGTTCACCACGGCGCCGACGCCGGTCAGGACCGCGCAACCGAACAGGGCGGCTTCCTCGAACGACAGGGCGGGATCGATCTTCACCAGGGAGCGACGCGAGACCACGGCGCGCTCGGCGAAGGCGGAACAGCCGAGGTGGTGGTTCAGGGGATGGCCGTGGCTGTGGAGGCGTTTGGCGCCGCTGAGAAGCTCGCCCCTTCCATTGGCGGCGGCGCCGGGCTCGCACAGGGCGGGACGACCCTCCGCACACGGATTGCAGTGACCGCACGACGGCATGAAGACCATGGCGACATGGTCGCCCACGGCCAGGTCGGTGACGCCCTGACCGAGTTCTTCGACCAATCCGGCGGCCTCGTGGCCCAGGGCCATGGGCATGGGGCGGGGACGATCGCCATTGATGACCGACAGGTCGGAGTGACAGAGGCCGGCGGCCTTGATGGCGACGCGGACCTCTCCGGGGCCGGGGGCATCCAGGGTCACGGTCTCGATCGACAGCGGCCGGCTGTCGGCATAGGGGCGGGCGGCGCCCATGGCGCTGAGGACGGCGGCGCGGGTGGTGACGGTGGACATCGGGCGGGCCTCGTCGGAAACAGGCGATGGTTTCTCGATAGGCGCTTGACGCAGGGGAGGCCAAGCCCGAGCGTCAGGCTTGAGGATCGGCAAGGAAGCCGGCGCAGCGAGGGACGGAACGAATGCCAAAACGCGACGCAGGCGAGCTGGCCAAGCGAGACGCCTACAAGGCCTACCACATGGTCTCCACCCGGTGGGCGGACAACGACCAGTACGGCCACATCAACAACGCCAAATTCTACGAGTTCGTCGATTCGGCGGTGAACGCCCACCTGATCATCGCCGGCGCGCTGAAGGACTCGATCGGCCTGGTCGTCGATTCAGGCTGTCAGTACACCTCTTCCCTGGCCTTCCCCGACGTGATCGAGGTCGGGATCAAGGTCGATCATGTCGGGACCTCGAGCGTCCGCTACGGCTTCGCCGTCTTCCGCCGGGGCGTAGAGCATCCCGCCGCCGTCGGCCATTTCGTGCATGTCTATGTCGACGCCGAGACGCGACGTCCCAAGCCTCTGACGGCGACTCTTCGGGGCGTGGTCGAGAATTTAAGGGCGGACTGAGTTCAGGCGCGGACGGCGCGCCCCTAGAGCGTATAGGCGGTCGTCCTGACGACGCCGCCCAGTTCGGGGATTTCACAAAGCACGGTCTGGTCGCGAACCGGGAAGCCAAAGGGCGCGTCGGTTATGACCACGCCGCTGTTGTGTCGTATCCTGATCCCACGGCCGGTCGTCTTGTCGATGTTGGGAGTGAACTCGCCCGGCGGGAGATGTTCGGTCAGGATCAGATAGTCGCTCTTGCCCGAGATGTTGCGGAGCGCCTTCCTGATTTCAGCGTTCGACAGATGCTGGAGGACCTGCCGGATGAAGATCACGTCGACCTTCGGTGGAACATCCTCGACGATGTTCATCGCCTGGAAATCGACACCCAGGTCGGCATACTTCGTCTTGTTGTAGGCGATGACCTGGGAGGCGATGTCCACGGCCGTGTAGGTTTCGCAGGACGGCCTGATCTTCGATCCGACGTTGAAGTCCCCGCATCCGATATCCAGCACGTCCGGCTTTCGGGGAAGTCCAGCCAGGAAGGCCGATACGGCGTTCACATAGGTGTCGACGATCGCCGGATCATGGGATCCGGTACCGGAGAAATATTTCGACCCGGCGGACTGATTTCTGCCCCAGTGCCCCTCGTCGTAGATCTTCTCGAAGATCTCTTGGGTCGAAAGGTTCTGGTATCGCTTCCATTCGGCGAAGTTGAGGAAGTCTTCATCAGAGCGGCCCTGCATCTTCGCTGCGTAGCGCTCGATCTCGGGCGCGATCTCTGGATGCGAGGCTATGAAATGCCGGATGGCGGCGACGATCGATTTGGTCGGTTCCGGCATGTCGATTTTTCCAGGGGCATGTTCGCCCGCGGATGGTGTTTCCGGCATAAATGGACGCTCGACAAGCCAGGCGCACGCGGAACCCGGAACGGCGTTCCGGCGGCTTCAGTCCTCGTCCATATAACCCAGCAGGGCCAGGGCCCCGACGGCGGTGAGGACGCCGATGGCGAAGGCGGCGACGATGGAGCCGGTGGCGACGGCGGTGGAGACCGTCACCGGACGCGCTTCATACCATTCGATGATGTCGGCCTCGTCGAGGTCGTCCTCGAGATAGGCGTCGGCGTCGTGAAGGGGGTTGTCGGACATGGTCAAGCTCCGGTCTTTGGCAGCAGGGAAATCCCCGTGAGACGCGCCGGTTCCGACGACCGATTGGTGACAGAAGAGCGCGGGCGGGATAGAGGGCCACAAACCGTTACCCAACACCGAACGCGGTGAAGCAGCGAGACGTGGCTTGTCCGATCACAGATCGGACCGAGGGCGTGTCGAGCGATCGCCCACGCAAGAGACACTCATGGCCGGCCATTCCAAGTTCAAGAACATCATGCACCGCAAGGGGCGCGCCGACGCGTCCCGCTCCAAGTTGTTCTCCAAGCTGTCGCGCGACATCACGGTGGCGGCCAAGTCGGGCATGCCCGACCCGGCCCTGAACCCTCGCCTGCGTCTGGCGGTCAACAACGCCAAGGCCGAGAGCCTACCCAAGGACGTGATCACGCGGGCGATCAACAAGGCGTCGGGCGGCGACGTCGATACGATGGAAGAGGTCCGTTACGAGGGCCGGGGCCCGGGCGGCGTCGGCATCATCGTCGAGGCCCTGACCGACAACCGCAACCGCGCGGCCTCGAACATCGGCACAGCGTTCAAGAAGAACGGCGGCGCGCTGAGCGAGATGAACTCGGTCGCCTTCATGTGGGACAAGGTCGGCAAGATCACCTACCCCGCCGAAGCCGGCACCGAGGATGCGATCATGGAGGCCGCCATCGAGGCGGGCGCCCAGGACGTCGAGAGCGATCTGGTCAAGCCGGACATCTACGAGGACGCGCCGGGCCACACGATCTGGACCGCCTTCGAGGACCTGAACGAGGTGGCGGAGGCCATGTCCAAGGTGCTGGGCGACCCGAAGTCGACCGCGATCGTCTGGAAGCCCCAGACCGAGGTCGCGGTGTCGGGCGAGGCGGTCGGGACGCTGATGAAGCTGCTGGACGCGCTGGACGCCGAGGACGACGTCTCGATGGTCTACTCCAACGAGGACATCTCCGACGAGGACATGGCGAAGTTCGCGGGATAGGTACTATTACGTACAGGAACGTCGGTATCGACTCGCCTCCCTGGCGCGATTAACCTCCATTAACGGGAAGGATGGGCGGCTCGATTCGGGTCCGCTGAATGTCAGGCTCCATCCGCCCGTCAGCGGGGGCGTATCGATATGTTGTCCAGGATCGACCGGGTTCTGTCGCGGAACGGCAAGGCCGAGCGCGGCGTCACGCCGACGGCTGTCGAAGAACGTGCGATCGCGGGCGACGCCGCGGGCGTGATCGGCGAGCGGTTCGAAACCATCCAGGACAGCCTGGACCAGATGGCGGACATGGCGCGCCGGTTCGGCACGTTCGAGACCCTGCTGGGCCAGCTGCGCGACCCGCTGGAAGCCGAGTTCAAATCGCGGCGCGACAGCCATGTCGAACTGATCAACCTGCGCGCGGCCAACGTCGAGACCGGCCAGCGACTGGAAGCCGCGACCGGGGAGGCCAGGAAGCTGGCCGACGCCCTGGCCGAGAGCGAGGCGCGCGCCGACGATCTGGAGGCCCGTCTGGGCGAACAGAGTGCGGCCTCGCAGGAAGCCCGCGTCGAGACCGACCGTCTGCGCGGCGAACTTTCCGCGGCCACCGGCAAGATCGAGGCTCTGGAGGCGGGGGAACGCGCCGCCACTCAGCGCATCAAGGAGCTGGAACAGGATCAGGACGCCCTGCGGGTGCAGCTGAAACAGGCCGAGGCCCTCAGGACCGAATCCGAGACCGGCCGGGGACAGGTCCAGCGCGACCACGCGCTGGTACAGGAAGAGAATACGGTCCTGCGTCGACGCATCGACGAGGTTTCGGCCGAGATCGCCACCCTGGCGCGCACCTCGGCGGCGAACGAGGGCCAACTGGCGACCGAACGCGCCCGCGCCGCGACTGAGCAATCGGAGACGGCCCGCACGATGCGGGCTCTGGAAAATCAGACCGAGCAGGCGCGGGCCGAGATCGCCGCCCTGTCGGCGCGTCTGGACACGGCCACCGCCCGCGCCAACGGGCTGGACGTGCTGAACACCGAACAGGCGGCGCGGCTGAGCGAGCTGCAAGCCGGATCGAGCGGGGCGGAACGCCGGGCCGAACAGCTGCAGATCAGCCTGGACCGCGCCATGGAACGGGTTCGCGGGCTGGAAGCCGAGATCGAGGAGACCCGCCAGCGCATGACCGGGATGGAGGCCGCCCGTCTGGCCGCCGTCGATCGCGCCGAGACCCTGGCCAAGGCCGCCACGGCGCACGAAAAGGCCATCGCCCGCGCCGAGGACCGGATGCTGAAGATTCAGGCCAAGCTGACCGCGGCCCAGGACGAGCATCACGCCAAGAGCCAGGCCATGCAGCAGCAGACCAGCGCCCTGCGCGCCGAACTGGAAGGCGTCCGCGCCGAGGCGGCGATGTCGTCGGCGGCGCTGGATGCGGCGCGTCGCGAGCGCGGCGGCCGTCCGGCGCCGGTGGAGAGCGGTTCGGTCCAGCCCATCGTCGCCTGAGGTTGGCGGCGGTCGGGGGCAATGGTAGTCTCCACCCCATGAGCGTGCATGTGACCATCGAGATGGACGAGGCCGTGAAGGCCAAGCTAGACGCATTGGCAGGATCGCGCCAAGCGCCGATCGACGAGATCGTCGCTCAAGCTGTGTCTGACATGGCGGCGGATGAGGAGACGTTTTTAGCCGCCGTCAACGCTGGCCTGGCGTCCTTGAACGCAGGCGAGGGCATCCCTCACGAGGAAGTTGTCGCGGACGCGATGCGCCGGCGCGCTGAACGGAACCGCGCAGCTTGAGGCTGAAATGGTCGCCTCTCGCAAGACGCGACCTACGAGAAGCGATCGACTACATCGCCGAAGACAATCCGCGTGCTGCGGATGCCATGGAAGATGGAATTTTCGCGGCTGCTCGCACCTTGATCGACCATCCGCAAAAGGGCCGCTCGGCGCGGCGGGCTGGAACCCGCGAGTGGATGGCTCCTAAGACGCCTTACCTTCTCATCTACCGCCAAACCGCCGAGATGGTCGAAATCGTCCGCGTCTGGCACACCAGCCGCGAACCCTTCGCCTGAACGCCCGCGAGTCGTTCGCACGGAACCGGCGGGAGCGGCGGGCGTATCGAGGCTTCACCATTCGCCTCGGAGCCGCCCCATGGACATCACCCAGCTGATCCTCGACGACCACGCCGAGCAACGCAGGCTGTTCTCGATCATCGAACAGATCGACCCCAAGGACACTGAGGCTCTGACCGCCGTCTGGTCCAGGCTTAAGGCCTTCCTGGACGTCCACGCCGAGGCCGAGGAGCGGTTCTTCTATCCCGAACTGCTGAAGCTGGGAGAGGGCGCCAACGACGCCGAGGACGGCACGGTCGAGGGCGAAACCGAGGACGCCATCGAGGACCACAACAAGCTGCGCGACGCGGTCAAGGCGGTCGAGAAACATCCGGTCGGGACCGGCGCCTGGATCGAGGCGGTGGGCAAGGCCAATGTCGTCAACTCCAAGCACATGGGCGAAGAGGAGCGGCAGGGACTGACCGACTTCCGCCGCCACGCCTCAATGCAGACGCGGCACGCTCTGGCGGTGCAGTTCGCCGCCTTCGAGGCCGACCACATCACGGGCATCCGGCCGGTGAACAAGGACCCCGAGGCCTATATCGAGGCCAACGGCTAGGGCGTCATGATCGAAGACCTGACCGGATACTGGGCGCCGGTTCTCGGCGCCGTCTTCGCCGGCGGGGTCATCGGGATCGAGCGCGAATGGCGCGGCCGGGCGGCGGGGTTGCGGAAGCATATCCTCGTCTGTCTGGCGTCGTCCCTGCTGATGCAGGCGGCGATGACGCAAGGGGCGTGGGCCTTCCTGGCCCTGCCCGACGAGAACATCGTCACCGACCCGACACGGATGGCGCATGGCGTCCTGACGGGGATCGGCTTCCTGTGCGCGGGGGTGATATTCGGCACGGGGTTTTCCATCCACGGCCTGACGACGGCGGCATCGCTGTGGATCACCTCGGCGATCGGGATCTTCTTCGGGGTCGGGCTCTACGGGCTCGGGTCCTCGGCACGGTGGTGACGGCCCTGATCCTGGTGGCGTTGAGGTTGATCAGCCTGCGGCTGCCGTCACGCACCGTCGTCGATGTCGAGGCCGGATTGGCGCGCGGCGATACGGCGACGGAAGATGCGGTCGAGGCGGCGTTGGCCGCTGTCGACCCTTCCGCGCGCGCAAATCGGATCGAAGTCGTCGAAGACGGGACCCTGACCGTGCCGACGTGGCGCGTCGGATTGCCAGGACCAACCGATCTGAAAGCCTTGGCGGCCGTTCTGTCTGGGTTGCAGGGCGTGGAGCGGCTTCGCCTGGATCCGCGTGACGATTGATCTAGTAAGGTGACGTCCAGCAACCGTTCAGGGCCGGCAGGGCTTGATCGGCCCACACCGCGTAGTCGCCGCTGTAGTCACTCACCGACACCGTCATCCGATTTCCATTTGGCACAGAAACCTCGTGCGTGATCCGATAACTGGCCCCGTCCTTTTTTGTCGGTTCGATTGGAAGAGGGGAGGGGGAGCGGCGGTTCAGGGACGGGGGACTGAACGCGAAATCAGGTAGCCGTCGGAAGCTGTCCAACGCGTCGCGCAGGGCCGGACAGGTCGCAGAACGAGCAACCTGATAAGGACCGTCGGTCCGTGTGATCAGAGCGGACAGCGCGCCGTCCAAGGGGTCTTCCCCCCGACGCGGTGCTGAAACGTAGAAGGTGATCTCGTGGTTGGCCCAGGGCGCCGGCTGCATCCTCAGAACTCTGAGCACGGCCTGACCGCCTTCGAATTCCGGCCGCCGGATGTCGTCGGTCAGAGACTGCGAGCCGGCGAGGCTTGGGGAGACGACCAGGATCGCGGCTATCACGGCAAGGCTTCGCATCTCACCCACCGGCGGCGGGGTAGCGTTTGACGACCTCGATCAGGAGGTCGCTGCCTTCGTTCGACAATGCGGACGGGGATGCGATCGTTGAGGCGGTAGGCGCCGCCGGAACCTGGGCGTCGGACGAGGTGGCGATGGCGATGGCCCCCAGGAAGACGACGGCGATGACGACCACGCCGATCAGCATGCGCTGGCGGTTCTTGCGGATGGCGGCATAGACCGGCTCGTCGAGGTAGTAGAAGCCCGCCTGGGCCTGGCGCACGGCGTTCTGGCGCAGCAGGCCGCGCAGGGCGAGGCGGGCCAGGTTTTGGTCGGGCGCCAGGGGGATGGCCTTGTCGGCCGAGAAGGCCTCGGCGGCTTTCAGCGCCTCGATCATCCGGCGCTCGGCCTGCATCCGCTTGGCCGCGACGACGGCGCCGGCTGTGTTCGACATGATGATCTCCCGCTCTCGGGCGGCAGGCTATGCGCAAGCCCCGCCGAGGGGAAGCCGCCGGCTCGCAGCGGGAGCCGAGATGTGAGCGGTCTTCATTGCTCGTCAACCTCGTTTGCGGCATGACAGGAACGAATGACGAACGTTCCGATTCAGAATGGGCCGACCCGAATCCTGGGCCTGGACCCGGGCCTGCGCCGCACCGGCTGGGGCGTGGTGGTGGCAGAAGGCTCGCGCCTGCGCTGGATCGCGCATGGGGTGGTGACGCCGCCCGAGACCGCGCCCCTGTCGGAGCGACTGCTGTGGCTGCTGGAGAAGGTGGGCGAGGTCTGCGCCGCTCATGACTGCGACGAGGCGGCGATCGAGGAGGTCTTCGTCAATGTGAACCCGTCCTCGACGCTGAAGCTGGGTCATGCGCGGGCGGCGGTGATGCTGGCGCCGGCCAGGGCGGGGCTGAGGGTGGCGGAATATTCGCCCAACCTGATCAAGAAGGCCGTGGTCGGGGCCGGGCACGCCGACAAGGGACAGATCGCCTTCATGGTCAAACGACTGCTGCCGGCGTCATGTCAGGGCGTGGGCGGAGATGTGAAGGCGGATGCGGCGGATGCTCTGGCAGTAGCCATCACCCATGCGCAGCTGAGGAAGCGGACACTGCTGGAGGCCCTGAATCCTGCGGGGAGGGCGGCATGATCGGTCGTTTGCGGGGCGTGCTGGCCGAGGTCGAGGAAGGGCACTGCCTGATCGACTGCGCAGGCGTGGGCTATGTGGTGGCTTGCGGGGCGCGGACCCTGGGGCGGCTGCCGGCGCCGGGCGACGAGGCGACCCTGCATGTGCATTCGCAGTGGAGCGAGGATGCGGGGCCGCGACTGTACGGTTTTCTGGCGCGCGACGAGCGGCGGGCCTTCACCACCCTGTTAAGCATCCAGGGCGTGGGACCGAAGGCGGCGCTGTCGGTGCTGGACGTGCTGCCGCCCGGGGAGCTGGCGGGGGCGGTGGCGCGCGACGACAAGGCGGCGATCGGTCGGGCCAATGGCGTGGGGCCGAAACTGGCGCTGAGGATCGTGACGGAGCTGAAGGGCAAGTCGCTGGGGGATGTGTCGTTCACGCCGTCGGCGCCGGGGGTGCATGCGGACGTTCTCGCGCCGGTTCCGAGCGTGACGGGAGAGGCCGTGTCCGCGTTGCTGGGTCTCGGCATCGCCGAGGTGAATGCCCGCCGGGCTGTGGATCAGGCGCTGATCAAGCTGGGTGACGAGGCCGAGCTGTCGGCCGTGATCCGGGCGGCCCTGCAGGAGTTGGGACGTTGACCGACGACCGCATCATCTCGCCCGAACCCGCGCCCGGCGAGCAGTATGACCGCGCGCTGCGGCCCCAGACCCTGTCGGAGTTCGTCGGGCAGGAGCAGGCCAAGGGCAATCTGAAGGTCTTCATCGACGCGGCGCGGAAACGCGGCGAGGCGCTGGACCATGTGCTGCTATTCGGGCCTCCGGGACTGGGCAAGACGACCCTGGCGCAGATCGTGTCGCGCGAACTGGGCGTCGGCTTCCGCGCGACCTCTGGGCCTATCCTGGCCAAGGCGGGCGATCTGGCGGCCATCCTGACCAATCTGGAGCCGCGCGACGTCCTGTTCATCGACGAAATCCACCGGCTGGCTCCGACGGTGGAGGAGATCCTCTATCCGGCGATGGAGGACCATGTGCTGGACCTGATCATCGGCGAGGGACCGTCGGCGCGGTCGGTGCGAATCGATCTGGCGCCCTTCACCCTGGTCGGGGCGACGACGCGGGCGGGGCTGCTGGCCACGCCGCTGAGGGACCGGTTCGGCATTCCGTTGCGGCTGGAGTTCTACACGCCCGACGAACTGGTGCGGGTCATCACCGGGGCGGCGCGGAAAATGGGGGCACCGATCAATGACGAAGGCGCGCGCGAGATCGCGTCGCGGGCGCGGGGCACGCCGCGCGTGGCCGGGCGGCTGCTGCGCCGGGTGCGGGACTTTGCCGAAGCCGAGGGCGCGCCGGTCATCGACAAGCTGGTCGCGGCGCGAGCGCTGAGCCGGCTCGAGATCGACGAGGTCGGGCTGGATTCCAACGACAGGCGCTTCCTGAAAGCCCTGATCGAGAACTACGGCGGCGGGCCGGTCGGCATGGACACCCTGGCGGCGGCCATCGCCGAGGCGCGCGATGCGGTCGAGGACGTGATCGAACCCTATCTGCTGCAACAGGGCTTCATCATGCGCACCCCGCGCGGGCGGATGGCCTGCGCCAAGGCCTATGCGCACCTCGGGCTGACGGAACCGCCGAAGCCGAGCACCGTGCCCCAGGCTGGCCTCTTCGAGTGAGCATCGACTTCGATCCGGAGAAGGATGCAATCAACCGTGCCAAACATGGCGTGTCGTTGGCGCTGGCAGAAGCGGGCGATTGGACGGAAGCCTTCATCGCGCTCGACGATCGGCGAGACTACGGCGAGCCGCGATGGTATGCCTACTTGCCGATCGGCGGACGCGTTCACGTCGTGGTCTATACCGAGCGGGCCGAGACGACACGTATCATCAGTCTGCGCCGGGCCAACCCGCGCGAGGTCAGGAAGTATGACGAACTCCGCGCCGGTTGATCCTGCTGAGGATTGGGACAATCCCGAACTGACGGATGCCGACGTCGCGCGCATGCGTCCAGCGCGAGAGGTGCTGTCGTCCCCAGCCTACGCCCGTCTGACGGGACTGAACGAAGTCGCCCTGAAGCTGACGCCGGAGACTATTCAGGCCTTTGCGGAAGATGGCGACGACTGGCGCGAGCGGATGGCCGAAGCGCTGAACGAGGTCGCGCGCAAGAAACAAGCGGCCTGACGTTCGCATGACCGACGCCCCGACCGCCGGCCGCTTCGAGGGCCGCGATCACCTGCTTCCCGTGCGCGTCTACTACGAAGACACCGACTTCACCGGGGTCGTCTATCACGCCAACTATGTCCGCTATTTCGAGCGCGGCCGGTCGGATTTCCTGAGGCTGGCGGGCATCGGCCATGCGCAACTGCTGGAGATCGACCCGCCGCTGGCCTTCGTGGTGGCGGAGATGAGGCTGAACTTCATCAAGCCGGCGCGGATCGACGACGCCCTGGTCGTGAGCACCACCTATGACGCGGTGAAGGGGGTGCGGCTGATGATCTCCCAGACCATCGAGAGGGACGGCGAGGTCCTGTGCCGGGCCGAGGTGACGGCGGTCTGCATCCATCTCGACGGCCGGCCGCGCCGACCGACGCAGGCGCTGGTGGAGGCGGTGACCCCGTGGCTGGCGCGCGTCGGCGAGGCTGGCTAGACTCGCGCAAAGCGTGGCCGCCGGGCCGCAACCGGCGTCGGCCGATGTCCGGCCGGCCCGCATAAACCTTTCCGCCATAGAACCGCCATCGGCGGTCGCTCGATAAGACCTACGCCTCCCAAGGACCTGCCCATGACCGTCGCCGACACCGCCGCCGAAGTCTCGATGCTGAATCCGGTTACGCTGTTCATGACCGCCGACTGGGTGGTCAAGAGCGTCATGGTCGGGCTGGCGATCGCCTCCGTCTGGTCGTGGACCGTGATCATCGACAAGGCCTTTCGCTTCTTCGCCCTGAACCAGCAGGCGGACGCCTTCGAAAAAGCGATCAGCTCCGGCCGGTCGCTGGAGGACGTCGCGGCCCAGGCCGGGCCTGAGCCGACCCACGCCCTGCCGCGCATGCTGGTCATCGCCCTGTCGGACTGGCGCGAGACGCGTCGCAAGGGGCCGATGTCGGACATGGAGGGCAATCTGCTGGTCTCGCGCATCGACCGCAGCCTGGATTCGCTGATCGCCCGTGAGGGTCAGCGGATCGAGGAGGGTCTGGGCGTGCTGTCGGTGGTCGCCACCGCCTCCCCCTTCATCGGCCTGTTCGGCACGGTCTGGGGTATCATGAACGCCTTCGGGCGGATCGCGGCGGCGGGGAACACCAATCTGACCACCGTGGCCCCGGCCATCGCCGAGGCCCTGTTCGCCACAGCCGTGGGTCTGGCGGCGGCCATCCCGGCCTACATCGCCTACAACAAGTTCTCGATCGACGCGGGCAAGTTCACCGGCCGTCTGGAGAGCTTCGCCGACGACCTGCAGGCCGCCGTGGCGCGCCGTCTGGGCGGTGGCCCGGCCCCGGTCGCCCCGCCACCTCCGCCGCCCCCGCCCCCGGCCGACCTGAACTTCCGCCGGAGCGTCTGAGCCATGGCGATGGGTGGAGGCGGAGGCGGAGGCCACGTGCGTGGACGACGCCGCGCCCGCAAACGGCCGCTGAGCGAGATCAACGTCACCCCCCTGGTCGACGTGATGCTGGTGCTGCTGATCATCTTCATGATCTCGGCGCCCCTGCTGACCGTGGGCGTGCCGGTGGAACTGCCCAAGACCGAGGCCAGCGCGGTTGAGACCGACAAGCCGCCGGTCACGGTGTCGATCGATCGGGAAGGCGCGATCTTCGTCCAGCGCGACGAGACGGCCTATGACGCCTTGACCGAGCGGGTGGCCGAGGCGGCGGCGGGGACGGACCGGGAAGAGTTGTCGATCTTCGTGCGGGCCGACGGCCGGGCGCCCTATCAGGCCGTGGCGCGGGTCATGGCACGGCTGTCGGCGGCGGGTTTCACCAAGCTGAACCTGATCACGGATACGGCCGAGGCCGCGCCGGTCTCCGCTGCTGCCCCGGCCGAACCGGCTACCGAACCCGCCGAGCCCGAGGCCTGATCAGTTGGCGAAGTTCCGGCCATCTCCGGCGATCCTCGGTGCCCTTGCGGTGCACGGTCTCGTTGTGGCCGGCTTCCTGATCCAATGGCCCGAGTCCGAGGAAGAGATCATCCCGACGGTGTCCCCCGTGCCTGTGTCGATCGTCTCGTCCGAGGAGATCGCGGCGGCTGCACCTGACAATCCGTCCGAGGAACTGGTGACCGAGGACGCCGCAACCGCCCCGGTCGAGGCTCCGCCCGAGCCGACGCCGACGCCGCCGACACCTACGCCGCCGACACCCACGCCCGCGCCGCCGCGTCCTTCACCGACCCCGCGTCCGACGCCGCCTCGTCCCGCGCCCACGCCGCCACGCCCCACGCCGCCGAGGCCGACCCCGCCCCGGCCAACGCCGCCGCGTCCGACACCCTCCCGCCCGACTCCGCCTGCCTCGAACACGCCGGCTCTGGATCTGGATTCCCTGGCGGGCCCGCGTCGGAACACGCCGGCCACCGGCACCCGTCCGGCTACGGGTCAGCAGGGCGCCGGTCAGGCGTCCCAGGCGACGGGGCCGCAGCTGACCGCCATCTTCAACCAGGTCTATCCGAACTGGACCCTGCCCTGTGACATACCGGGAGCCGACCAGCTGCGGATCGAGATGGACGTGACCTTGTCGCCGGACGGACGGATCACGGCGGGGCCGACGCTGAGGAACCCGCGCAGCGACTCGGTCTATCGCGCGGCGGCCGACGGCGCGTTGCGGGCCATCCGCCAAAGCGCGCCCTTCGACGTGCCCGCCGCTTTCCCGGGCGGTGCCTATCGCCCGACGTTCAACACCGAACGGGCGTGCCGGAACCGTTGATCGAGCGTCCGTCGAACCTGTTTCAGCCGGTTCTTGACTGAAGCCAGACTAGCCGAACCAGCGGATTCTGCCGTTTCGCGAGATTCGTTCCAGGATTCACAAGCCCGAACGTACCGTTCGAGATCATCTTCTTCCTCGAGCAAATGAATGTCATTCGGCGTGATCGAATAGCCCAAACCACGCGGCAAGGTGGGAAAGCCACCTGAAGGCTCGCTGTCTGCTGGATCGTCTGACACACAGGCTGCTTAGCACATTCGACGATCTGACGATCCCTGACTGCCGCCCCGGCAACTCTTGCCGTCCCGAAAGTCGCCCCATTCGGCCGCAAGCTGGCGTTTGTCACACGGTCTGGCGATAAGGGCCGGGACACCGAGTTGAGCCACTGGAGACATCGATGCGTCTGAACCTGCTTCTGAGCACCGTCGCGGCCATCGGCATCGCCGCGACCTCGTTCGCGCAGGCGCAGGCCACGCGCGACCTTAACGGCCCCTCGCGTCAGCAGAGCCAGGCCCAGCCGGCCCAGACGGGCGAACCGATCGAGGTCGAGATCGACCAGGGCGTGCTCAGGCCGTTCCAGATCGCCGTGGCTCCATTCAGCGGCGAGAACGGGACCTCGATCGCCGAGGTGCTGTCGGGCGACCTGCGCCGGTCGGGCTTCTTCGAGCCGATCAACCCGGCCAGCTTCATCGAGACCAACCTGTCGCTGGCCAATGCGCCGAACTTCGGCCAGTGGACCCAGATCGGCGCTCAGGCGGTACTCTACGGTTCGGTGACGCCGCGCCCGGACGGCCGTAACGACTTCGGCTTCCGCCTGTACGATCCCTACCGCCAGTGCCAGCTGGTCAGCTACAATTTCACCGCCACGCGCGAGCAGTGGCGCCGGATCGCGCACAAGATCGCCGACGTCGTCTATGCCCGGATGACCGGCGAGACCGGTATCTTCGATACCCGCATCATCTATGTCGCCGAGAGCGGCACCGAGCTGAACCGCCTGAGCCGCCTCGCGATCGTGGACCAGGACGGCTACAATCCCGTCTTCCTGACCGACGGCAGTGAGATCATCCTGACGCCGCGCTTCTCGTCCAACCCGGCCGAGATCACCTATATGGCGCTGGGCGAGGACTACAGCCGCATCTACCTCTACAACCTGACCACTCGGCGCCGCGAAAGCCTCGGCGAGTTCGATGGCCAGGCCTTGGCACCCCGCTATTCGCCGGACGGGACCAAGGTCGCCTTCTCGATCATCCGGGGCGGCAATACCGACGTCTATGTGATGAACCTGCGGTCGCGGCAGCTGTCTCGGCTCACCTCGGACCCGGGCATCGACACCTCGCCGTCGTTCAGCCCGGACGCGTCGCGCATCGTGTTCAACTCCGACCGGACCGGTACGCCGCGTCTCTATGTGATGAACGCCGACGGATCGAACCAGCGGCCGATCTCGCGCGGCGGCGGCAGCTATACGGCGCCGGCCTGGAGTCCGCGGGGTGACCTGATCGCCTTCACCAAGTCCGGCGGCGGCCAGTTCGGCATCGGGGTGATGAACGTCGACGGATCGGGCGAACGGATGCTGTCGCGCAGCTATTTCGAAGAGGGGCCGTCCTGGGCGCCGAACGGCCGCTACCTGATGTATTCGCGCCAGACGCGCGGCGGGAACACCACCCTGTGGATGGTCGATCTGTCGGGCCGCGTCATCGCTCAGTCGGGCTATCAGGGCCGGGGTTCGGACCCCGCCTGGTCGCCGCTGCTGGACGGTAGCCCCGACAACCTCGGTATCGGCCAGGGGGCCGACAGCTGTTCGTCCTAGATTTTGACGCCCGGGCCCCCCGGGAACAACTATGCGTTATCGCCGGAGACGGCACAGACAAAAGCCACGGTTGGCGACCTATGCTGAAGCTTCGCCGGACCGACCACAAGAAGGAGACGACCTCGATGATGACCGTATCGACCCTCAACAAACTGGCCGTGGTCGGTCTTGTCGCCCTGTCCATGGCCGCATGCGCCCCGCGTCGTCCGGTGACGGGCGTGACCGACGGCAACACCGGCGGCCCGGCGATCGATAACCCCGCCTATCCCGGCCCCGGTACCGGCGGCATCGACGGCGGCAACATTGGTTCGGGCGCGCCGGGTTCGGAACAGGACTTCGTCGTCAACGTCGGCGACCGCATCTATTTCGACCTCGATTCCTATCAGGTCAGCCCCGAGGCCTATCCGCGCCTCGACGCCCAGGCCCAGTGGCTGGCCCGCTATCCCCAGATCTCGGTCCGGATCGAGGGCAATGCCGACGAACGCGGCACCCGCGAGTACAACCTGGCCCTGGGCGCCCGCCGGGCGGAATCGATCCGCAACTATCTGATCCAGCGCGGCGTCTCGGCCGGCCGTATCGACACCATCAGCTTCGGCAAGGAACGCCCGATCGCCGAAGGGGCCAGCGAGGACTCGTGGGCGCGGAACCGCAACGGCCGCACGGCCATCGCCTCGGGCGCGCAGTAGGTTAAGGCGCTATCGCTCGCGACGCCCCCCGATCCGATCTTGATCGGTCGGAGGACAGGCTACGGCTCGCGACTTGAGCGCGTTTGGTATGTGATTTGGGAGGGCGTTCGCGGTGCGGACGCCCTTTCCTTTTGACCCCTGGTTCGCTGCGCTGCACATAGGGGCCGGGCAGGCGTTGGGGGACCCGATGGTGGATGTGGATGCGGCCGGCGGTCTTGCGACCGGCGGGCTGATCGCGGGGGCGATCGAGAAGCCGACCGGGCATGCGGGCGACGATCACGTCGGGACCTGCAGCGACTGCGGCGAACCCACGAGCGGAAACTTCTGCGCCAACTGCGGCCAGCCGACCCACGTCCACCGCTCGCTGCTGCACCTAGGCGAAGAGGTGCTGCACGGCGTCATGCATTTCGACGCCCGCATCTGGCGCACCCTGCCGCTGCTGATCGGAAACCCGGGGCGGCTGACGCGTGAGTGGGTGCAGGGCAAGCGGACGCGTTATGTCTCGCCGCTGGCCATCTTCCTGTTCACGATCTTCCTGATGTTCTTCGCCCTGAGCTTCGCGGGCGACTTCGTCGCCCCCCAGACCGGCAGCCTGGACGAGCGCATCGCCAATGCCGAGACGGCGGTGGCCGAACTGAACACCCAGATTTCGGCCAACGTGCCTCGCGTCGCGGCCGACGAACCCGGAGCCGAAGGCGTGCAGACGGGGCTGGAGGCCGGTCTCGACGCCGCACAGAACCAGCTCGAGGCGTTGAACGAGGCCAAGGCCGGCGGCCCCCGCACCGACGGGCTGACGCCCGGAAGCTGGCAGGCGAACATGGCCGACACGGTCCATGGCGAGAATTTCCACGTCGGCATCGGCGACAAGAAAACCCAGGAGAAGATCCTGCACAAGCTCGGTAACCCGGACCTGGCCGTCTACAAATTCCAGCAGACGACCTACAAGTTCGCCTGGCTTCTGGTGCCGTTCTCGATCCCCTTCATGTGGCTGCTGTTCGTGTGGAAGCGAGGATTCACCCTCTATGACCACGGGGTTTTCGTCCTCTATTCCCTGACCTTCATGTCCATCCTGTTCCTGGCGCTCGGTGTTCTGGGGCGAATGAATGGGGTGCTCGCGGGCTTCCTGGGCCTGGTCGGCACCCTCGCCGTCCCGGTGCACATGTTCGCTCAGTTGAAGGGGGCCTATAGCCTGTCGATCTGGTCGGCGCTCTGGCGGACGGCGTTCCTGCTGTTCTTCTGCCTGTTCGTCTCGACCCTGTTCGTCCTGGCCGTCTTCTATCTGGGCTTTGGAACCTGACGCCTTGCGGCGGCCTCAAAACGATGAAAGCTGTAGCGCCATGAAGAGCCCATTCTCGTTCCGGAACATCGTCCTGGCCACGGTCGGTCTCGGCCTGATCGGCGGGGCGGTGATCGCCCAGACCCAGCCCCTGCCGGCGATCCAGTGGGATGTGCGCCGCCTCGACAACCTGGACCGCAATGTCCGGCGGCTGGAACGCGCCCTGACGCAGAGAAACAGCCAGGGCGAGCCCCAGCTGGTCGAATCCGATCCCGAACTGATCGCCCTGCAGGGCCGGGTGGCCCAGATGGATCGCCGCCTTCAGGACATGGAGGCGACCGTCCAGCGCGTGAACGGCGATCTGGAGCGGCTGACCTTCCAACTCGACGAAAGCGACCGCGACAACGCCGCCCTGCGCGCCCGCCTGAACGATGCAGACGCCCGCGTCGAACGGATCGAAAGCGCCGCCGAGGCATCCGCCCGGGCTGCCGCCGCCGCCGCCGAAGAGGCCGCGCGCGGACCGCGCTCGCCGACCGGGGACGCCGTTTCCGATCTGGCGGCCGCACGGGCCCTGACCGATGCGGCGGCCTCGCGGGCGGCTCTCGAGGCCGTGGCGAACAACTGGCCGGACACGCCGTCGGGCAAGGAAGCCGTCTGGCGTATCGGCGACATCATCCGCGCGAGCGGCGATCAGGCCGGCGCGGTGCAGCAGTATGCCTCTGCACTGGCGGGCTGGCCGACGCTGTCGTGGGCGGGCGAGGTGACGTTGAAGCTGGCGCGCGGGCTGAACGCCACCAACCGCAATCCGCAGTCTTGCGCGGCCTTAGGCGAGTACGCCCGTCGCTATGAGGCGACCTCGACGCCGGCGCTGCGCGCCATCGCGGCCGAGACCCGCACCCGGGCGAGCTGCCGCTGAGCCGGGACGGCCCGGCGACCGAACTGGAAGGCCGGGTCGCGGCGCGGCTGGACGCGCTGCTGCAAAAGGGCGTCGAGCATCCGGTGGCGCTGGCCTTGTCCGGCGGCGGGGACTCCATGGCCTTGCTGGGAATGGCGGCGATCTGGGCCAGGCGCGCCGGTCGCAGGCTGCTGGCGATCACCGTCGATCATGGATTGAACCCGGAAAGTCGGGAGTGGTCGCGGCGGTGCGAGGCGGCTGCGCGCGCGGTCGGGGCGGACTGGATCGAGAGACGCTGGGAGGCGGAGAAGCCGGCGACGGGTCTGCCCGCAGCGGCGCGTCGGGCGCGGCACGGGCTGATCGCGGAGGCGGCGCGAGAGGCAGGGGCGCGGATCGTGCTTTTCGCCCATACCGCCGACGATATCGCCGAGAGCGACTGGATGCGGGCGCGTGGATCGACGCTGGGGCGGCTGAGGGACTGGTCGCCGAGCCCGGCCTGGCCGGAGGGGCGGGGGCTGATGCTGCTGCGCCCCCTGCTGGCGGAAGAGCGCGAGGTTTTGCGGGATTGGCTGCGTGAGGCCAGGCGTGAGTGGATCGAGGATCCGGGGAATGCCGCGTTCGGGCGAGGCGCCGCACGTAGAGCGTTGAACCCTCTCACTGTGGGTGGAGGAAGGATCGCATGCGATCCGGCGACGGGCTTGAGGCTCGCAGAGCGGAGCGATGCGTCTTCAGCCGAAAGGGTGAGGGGTTTTGCCCTTACCGGCTCACACCCTACCCCTCACCCTTTCGCGCCAGAACGACGGCAAGCCGTCGTGCGCTCAAGCCCTCTCCCTCTGGGAGAGGGTTTTGAAGTGGATCGGTCGATCAACGCGACAGAACTGGCCGCAGTGCTGGTGTGCGTCTCCGGAAGCGCCCCCCCCCTGCGAGGGGATCGGCTCGAGACGCTGACGAAGAGGTTGAACGCCGGCGAAAACTTCACAGCCACCCTCGCCGGGGCGCGTCTAAAGGCGACGGGCGACACGGTCGTCATCGGGCGGGAAGCCGGTGAAATGCGCCGTCGGCCGGTCGCGGACATCCCTCTGTCTCCCGCCGCGCCAACCGTCTGGGACGGCCGCTACGAAATCACCGCCCGCGAGCCTGGCTGGACCATCACCTCAGCCTCGGGCCGTCTGAACGCCCTGTCAAAACCGGATCGCGCCATCGTGAACACCGCTCCGGCCTGGGCGAGGGCGGCTCTGCCGGTCCTGATCCGGGACGGCGGGGATGCGCCGGTTCTTGCATGGCGGGAGGCGGAGGTCCGCAACCTCGCGCCGCGCCGCCTCAGCCTTGCGCTGGGCGAAACGACGCAGGAAAGCGACCTCTCTCTTGCCATCCATGGCGAAACGCCGCCGCCTGACCTATTTTGACGACAACGACGTAACATCAGTCGGTCCGACGGGATCGGCGACGAGGATTTCAACCGATGAACCTGCGTAACCTGGCGATCTGGGGCGTGATCATTCTGGGCCTTCTGGCCGTCTATGCCGCCATCAGCCAGAACGGCGGCGCGAGCATGCCCGGACAGGCCGGTGGCGCTCAGGCGCGGCCCACGGCCATCACCTATTCGGAACTCAACGACAAGGTCGCTGCCGGCGAGGTCAAGTCGGTCTTGATCTCGGGCGACCAGGTCACGGGCGTCTACCAGAACGACAACCGCTTCACCGCCGTCGTGCCGATCTCGGACAGCGAGCTTGCCGCCCGGCTGGACGCCGCCGGGGTCGATGTCGGCGCCAAGACCGTACGCCAGTCGATCTGGATGAACGCGCTTCTGGGCCTGCTGCCGATCCTGCTGCTGGTCGGTGTCTGGATCTTCTTCATGCGACAGATGCAGGGCGGGGCGCGCGGTGCCATGGGCTTCGGCAAGTCCAAGGCCAAGCTTCTGACCGAACACAAAGGTCGCAAGACCTTCGACGACGTCGCCGGCGTGGACGAAGCCAAGGACGAACTGCAGGAGGTCGTCGACTTCCTCAAGGACCCGGCCAAGTTCCAGCGTCTGGGCGGCAAGATCCCCAAGGGCGCCCTGCTGGTCGGCCCTCCCGGCACCGGCAAGACGCTGCTGGCCCGCGCCGTCGCGGGTGAGGCCGGCGTGCCCTTCTTCTCCATCTCGGGTTCGGACTTCGTCGAGATGTTCGTCGGCGTCGGTGCCAGCCGCGTGCGCGACATGTTCGAACAGGCCAAGAAGAACGCCCCCTGCATCATCTTCATCGATGAGATCGACGCCGTCGGTCGTCACCGGGGCGCGGGCCTGGGCGGCGGCAACGACGAGCGCGAGCAGACCCTGAATCAGCTGCTGGTCGAGATGGACGGCTTTGAGGTGTCCGAGAACATCATCCTGATCGCCGCGACCAACCGCCCCGACGTCCTGGATCCGGCCCTGCTGCGTCCCGGCCGCTTCGACCGTCAGGTCGTGGTGCCGAACCCCGACGTCTCGGGTCGCGAACGCATTCTGCGCGTCCACATGAAGGACGTGCCCCTGGCCGCCGACGTCAACGTCAAGACGATCGCGCGCGGCACGCCGGGCTTCTCCGGCGCCGATCTGGCCAACCTCGTCAACGAAGCGGCCCTGCTGGCGGCCCGCAAGGATCGTCGCATGGTCACCCATCGCGATTTCGAAGACGCCAAGGACAAGGTGATGATGGGCTCGGAGCGTCGCTCCATGGCCATGAACGAGGAAGAAAAGCGCCTGACGGCCTATCACGAGGGCGGCCACGCCATCGTCGCCATGAACGTCAAGATGGCCGACCCGGTGCACAAGGCGACCATCGTCCCGCGCGGCCAGGCCCTGGGCATGGTGATGCAGCTGCCGGAAGGCGACCGCTATTCGATGAAGTACCAGCAGATGGTCGATCGCATCGCCATCATGGCCGGCGGTCGCGTGGCCGAGGAGCTGATCTTCGGCAAGGAGAACATCACCTCGGGCGCCTCGTCCGACATCCAGCAGGCCTCGAAGCTGGCCCGCCGCATGGTGACCCAGTGGGGCTTCTCCGACGTGCTGGGCACGGTGGCCTACGGCGAGAACGAGCAGGAGGTCTTCCTGGGTCACTCGGTCGCCCGCAGCCAGAATGTCAGTGAAGAGACCGCCCGCACCATCGACGCCGAGGTCAAACGTCTGGTCACCTCCGGCTGGGACGAGGCCCGCAAGATCCTGACCGACAAGGCCGCGGATCTGGAAACCCTGGCCCAGGCCCTGCTCGAGTACGAGACCCTGTCGGGCGAAGAGATCAAGGACCTGCTGGAGAAGGGCGCCGCGCCGAACCGCGACGAGAACAACTTCCCCAACGCCGGTCCCTCGGTCTCCGTGCCGGTCACCCCGGTCTCGGAAGGCGTCACTGTCGTCGCCAAGGACGAGCACCCGACCGTCCATTAGGCCTTCAGCACCCCGCCTCGGGAAACCGGCGCGGGGTGTTCTTTGGCGAACAAGTTTGCAATTCAAACAAGTCTGTGAGAAGTGGGCTCCTGTGACGAGGGGAGAGCCACCATGACCACCGACATCGACCGGCCCGAACGGCTGCACGGCCTGGACGCGCTGCGGGGCGGGGCCCTGCTGCTGGGCGTCGTCCTGCACACCAGCCTGAGCTTCTTCCCGCAGCAGATCTGGATCGTCAGCGACGACAGCACGTCGCTTGGGGCCGTCTGGCTGTTCTTCGCCATCCACCTGTTCCGCATGACGAGCTTCTTCATGATCGCCGGCCTGTTCGCCCACATGATGCTGGCGCGGCGGGGCTGGATGGGGTTCGCGAAGGATCGGCTGATGCGGATCGCGGGGCCGCTTGGCACCTTCTGGTTCCCGGTCATGGTCGGGATCGTCGGGGCGCTGATCTGGACCGCCCACAAGAACGGACTGGTCGTTCCGGGCGCGCCGCCGCCGCCCCCGCCGACCTATGACTGGACCAACTTTCCGCTGACCCATCTGTGGTTCCTCTATGTGCTGATGCTCTTCTATGCGGCGGTCCTGATCCTGCGGGCGCCGTTCGCCCTGCTGGACAAGGACGGTGGCTGGGGCCGGGCCGTGGACCGGTTCACCGGCGCGCTGATCGGGCCATGGACGCCTGCCGTCCTGGCGGTTCCGCTGGGTCTGGCCTTCTGGCTGGATCCGAAATGGATCGCCTTCTTCGCCGTCCCGACGCCGGACGCTGGCGTCGTGCCGCACACGGCGTCCTTGGTAGGCTTCGGCCTGGCGTTCGGGATCGGCTTCCTGATCGACCGTCGCCGCGACCTGCTGGACCGGATCGCGACTTCGTCGCCGATCGTGCTGGCGGTCGCCGTGGTCTCGGGGGCGGCCGCCTATTACCTGGCCGGCGGTCCGGTCATCGAGCCGATGGTGGAGCCGACGCAGGACAAGGCCGTGGCCGCCTGGACCGTGGCTCTGGCGGTCTGGTCCTCGGCGTTTGCGGCCACGGGGCTGTGCCTCCGGTTCCTGTCGGGCCACAGCGCGATCCGGCGCTATCTCGCCGACGCTTCCTACTGGGTCTACATCCTGCACCTGCCGCTGGTCATGCTGGCCCAGGTCTGGGTGCAGGACTGGGCAGGGCCGTGGTGGCTGAAGCTGGCGGGCGTGTCGCTGGCGGTCTTCGCCGTCTGCCTGATGACCTACGAACTGCTGGTGCGGCATAGCTTCATGGGCCGGTGGCTGAACGGCCGAAGCGTGCCCTGGCGCCGGACGCCGACCGTCGCGGCCGTTCCCGCCGAATAGCTTGCCAAGACCGACCGGCTCGTCCACCCCGGACGGGCCGGTCTCACGAGAGAATCGCCTATGCCCGCCAGCCGAAAGCCGCCGTCTGCTGAAGCCGACCTCGCCTTCCTGCGCTCGATCGTCGAGGGCGGCGGCAAGCCGTCGATCACCATGGCCATCGTCTATATGGCGGGCGGGCTGCTCTATGGGCTGCAGTGCCTGTTCCATATCGGCCAGATCGTGGGCGTCATCCGCTGGCCGGATCTGGCCAACCTGGTTTTCGTCATCGGCATCAACGTGGCGGTCTGCGCGACCATCGTCTGGGCCTCGATCCGCGACAGGCGCGAGGGCGGCGGCAATCGCGGGCCGCTGGCGAGCCGGACGCTGAACGCGGGCTTCTCCAGCGCCGGCATGGTCAATCTGGCCATGATCATCATCTTCGGCGTGGGCGCCTGGCGGGATCAGGATTTCGCCCTGTGGCTCTATTACCCGGCCGTGGTGTTCGGTTTGCAGGCGGCCGCCTGGGCCGTGGCCTGGGTGCTGAAGAAGAAGCTCTGGATGCTCCTGACCTCGGCGGGGGGCTGGCTGACGGCCGTGGCGCTGGGCCTGCTGGTGCGCCAGCCGGACGCCTATCTGTATGTCTGCACCGTCGCCCTGTTCGGGCTGTTCGCCCTGCCGGGCTGGATCATGCTGCGCGAAGCCAAGGCAAAGGTCGCCTGATCCATGGCTCTGGGCGATCTCGGCAAGATCGACGAGGTCATCCACGGTCGCATGCGGCTGGGGATCATGGTCTATCTGGCCGACGTCGAGACGGCGGACTTCACCGAGCTGAAGACCGTGCTGGAAGCGACCCAGGGCAACCTGTCCGTCCACCTGAAGAAGCTGGAGGAGGCGGGTCACGTCGCCATCGCCAAGAGCTTTCAGAACAACAAGCCCCTGACGCGCGTGACCCTGACCCCCTCTGGCCGAAAGGCGTTCGCGGCCTATCTTGAGGCCCTGGGCGGACTGATCGGAAAGAGGGACTGATGGCGCCGATCACGGTCGATCCGGCACGGGTCCAGGCGTTCGCCGATGCCGAGGCCTTCCACGGCTGGCTGAAGTCGAACCACGCCGAAGCGCCCGAACTCTGGATCCGGGTGTTCAAGGTCGGGTCCGGCACGCCGAGCGTCAGCTGGAAGGAGGCGATCCCGGTCGCCATCGCCTGGGGCTGGATCGATGGGGTGCGGAAAAGCCTGGACGACGTCAGCTTCCTGCAACGGTTCACCCCGCGCGGACCCAAGAGCAGCTGGAGCGAGATCAACGTCGCCCACGCCGAACGCATGATCGCCGACGGAACCATGCAGGCTTCGGGCCTGGCGCACGTCGAGGCGGCGAAGGCGGACGGGCGCTGGGCCAAGACCTATCGGGTCAAGGGGGCGGAGGTCCCGGAGGATCTGCGGGCCGCCATCGACGCCGAGCCGAAAGCGAAGGCCCTGTTCGACGTCCTGACCAGTCAGAACCGTTTCGCCCTGATCCACCGCACCAATGCTCTGAAGACCGAGGCGGGCCGTCGCAAGAAGATCGCCGACCTCGTCGCCATGCTGGCGCGCGGCGAGACCCCCTATCCGCAGAAGCGAGGATGAGCGTGATGCGGCCACGGGTCATGGGCATCCTGAACGTCACCCCGGACAGTTTCTCCGACGGCGGGCGCCATGCCTCGGTCGAGGACGGGCTGGCCCAGGCGATGAAGCTGATCGGCGACGGGGCCGACATTCTCGACATCGGTGGGGAATCGACGCGGCCCGGCGCCGAACCGGTCTCGGTCGAGGAGGAGATCGCGCGGACCGTGCCGGTGATCGAGGCGGTGCACGCGCGCTGGAACGGGCCGATCTCGATCGACACCATGAAGCCCCAGGTGGCGCGGGCGGCGGTGGCGGCCGGGGCGACGATCTGGAACGACGTCACGGCCCTGACCTATGCGCCAGACGCACCCGAGGTCGCGGCCGAGCTGGGCTGCGAGGTGATCCTGATGCACATGCTGGGCGAACCGCGCTCGATGCAGGTGGAACCCCGCTACGGCGACGTCGTGACCGAGGTCGCCGACTACCTCGGCCGCCGGGCTGAGTCGGCGATGGCGGCGGGCGTGGCGCGGGCGAAGATCACGCTCGATCCCGGCATCGGCTTCGGCAAGACCATCGAGCACAATCTGGCATTAATCGCCCGGCTGGATGCGCTGGGCGGCCTGGGTTTTCCGGTCCTCCTGGGCGCCAGCCGGAAGCGTATGATCCGAAACATCGACCCCTCAGCGACCGAGGCGAACGACCGGCTGGGCGGGTCTCTGGCCATCGCTCTGGAGGGCGCGCGGCGCGGCGCGGCCGTCATCCGGGTCCACGACGTGCGCGAGACGGTTCAGGCCCTGGCGGTGCAGGCGGCGATCGTCGGCGCAGGCTAGCCGAGGGGCCTTGCCTAGTCGTCGCGTGTGACGCATCCAGCCCTATGACTTCGATCGAGACCCAAGCGCGTGGGCGCGTCCTGATCATCGCCGGATCGGATTCCGGCGGCGGCGCCGGCATCCAGGCCGATATCAAGGCCGTGACGGCCATGGGCGGTTATGCGGCGACCTCGATCACGGCGATCACGGTCCAGAACACGCTGGGCGTTCACGGCGTGCACCCCCTGCCGCTCGACCTGATCGAGGCCCAGGCGCGGGCGGTGCTGGACGATATCGGCGCCGACGCGATCAAGACCGGCATGCTGGGGTCGGTGGAGGTGGTGGAGAGGGTCGCGGCCATCCTCGACACCTCGAAGGTGCCGGCCGTGATCGATCCGGTCATGGTGGCCAAGGGCGGGGCACCCCTGCTGGCCGAGGACGCCATCGAGGCGGTTCGTCGATTGATGATCCCTCGCGCAGCCCTGCTGACCCCCAATGCGCCGGAGGCCGAGGCCCTGACCGGGATCGCGGTGACGGATCTGGACGGCCAGCGCCGGGCGGGGGCGGCCCTGCTCGAACTCGGCGCCAAGGCGGTCCTGATGAAGGGCGGCCATGTGCCGGGCGATACGGTGATCGACCTGCTGCTGACCCCGAATGGGGAAACCATGCTGGAAGGGCCCCGCATCGAGACGAGCTCGACACATGGCACCGGTTGCACTCTGGCCAGCGCCATTGCGGCGGGACTGGCGCTGGGCTGGCCGCTGGAAACGGCGGTCGCGGAGGCCTGGGCCTATGTGTCGGAGGCGATCCGCCGCGCGCCGGGTCTGGGCCACGGCCATGGTCCACTGGACCATGGCTGGCCGCTCAAGGACGCGCGGTGACCGGTCAGATCTGTTCGGTCACCCCGCCGCCGTCCG
Source organism: Brevundimonas sp. FV1ye28 (assembly GCF_058681135.1). Taxonomy (NCBI): domain Bacteria; kingdom Pseudomonadati; phylum Pseudomonadota; class Alphaproteobacteria; order Caulobacterales; family Caulobacteraceae; genus Brevundimonas; species Brevundimonas sp. FV1ye28. Next base: position 2,914,625 of record NZ_CM178731.1, read on the forward strand.
GCTCGTCCGGCTGGGGCGAGACGCGGATCGGATGGCCCTCGTTGGGCTCGCTGTGGATATGGGCCTCGGCGGGGCGGTTGGTGCCGCGCAGCCGCTCCATGTCCTCGTCTCGGCCGTATCCGGGGTCGCCGGGTTTGGGTTCGCTCATCGGATCGGTCCTCTCGGTCTCAGTAGGACCACAACGCACGGAAGCGGACAGATGTTCATGAGCGAGGCCCTTGAATCGCGACTGATCGAGATCGTTCGGGCGGATGCCGATCTCATGCATGTTTTGAAGACGGTCAGGGGCTTGGGCCTGCCGGATTGGCGGGTGTTCTCCGGGGCCGTCTATCAGTCGGTCTGGAACGCGCTGACCGGGCGGCCGGCCGGCTATGGTCGCAAGGACTTCGACCTCGGCTATTTCGATCTCGACACGTCGTGGGACGCCGAGGATGTCATCATCAAACGCGTCGCCGCCGCCTTCGAGGAGCCGTTCAGGACCGATGTCGAGGTGCGCAATCAGGCTCGTGTACCGATCTGGTTCCCGGCCCATTTCGGCGAACCCTACGACCCCATCTCGAACACAGACGAGGCGCTTGAGCGGTTCGTGGCGCCGGCCTTCGCCATCGGGGTTCGGCTGGAGGCGGACGACACCATCAGCGTCGCGGCGCCGCTCGGGCTGACGGATCTGTTCGAGCTGATCGTGCGACCCAATCCGAACCGCGGCGTTGCCAAGGATTGGGCGGGTGTGGTCGAGAAGCGTCTGGCCCTGTGGCCCGAACTGACCGTGATCGAACCGGAGAGCGTCTGATGCGCCAGTGGACCGTGGACGCCTTTGCCGACCGCCCCTTCATGGGCAATCCCGCCGCCGTGCTTCAGCCCCTCGACGCCTGGCCCGACGCCGGATGGATGCAGTCGCTGGCGGCCGAGAACAAGCATTCGGAGACCGCCTTCCTCAGGACCACAGCGGACCCCGCGCGGTTCGACCTGCGCTGGTTCACCCCGACGACGGAGGTCTCCCTGTGCGGCCATGCGACCCTGTCGGCGGCCCATGTCCTGTGGCGGGAGCTGGGGCTGGAGACGCGCCGGCTGACGTTCGATACGGCGTCGGGGCCCCTGACCGTCGATCGGTTCGGCGAGGGCTATGAGATGAACTTCCCCGCCGATCCCCTGACGCGGGTCGAGACGCCGGCGGGGCTGGCGGAGGCCCTGGGCGCCGAACCGCTTGAGGTCTGGGCCAGCCGGTATCTGATCGCCATCATGGCCGATGCGAAGACGGTGCGCGAGCTGACGCCGGACATCCCGGCGCTGATGGCGTTCGGCGAGGGCGCGATGGAGGGCGGCCAGGTGATCGCCGCCGCCCTGGCCGACACGGCCGACGGCGTCGATGTGGTGGATCGCTTCTTTGGTCCCGGCTGCGGGGTGGACGAGGACCCGGCGACGGGCTCGGCGCGGTGCGGTCTGGCGCCCCTGTTCGCGGCCAGGCTGGGTCGGACCAACCTCACCTTCGAACAGGTTTATCCCGGTCGGGGCGGGCGGTTCGAGACGGAGCTGGTCGGCGACCGGGTGCTGATCCGGGGCCATGCGGTCACGGTCATGGGATCGGTGCTGCGGTTCTGATCCGGGAACGGAAAGAGGGCGCGACCCTTTCGGATCGCGCCCCCTCCTTACGGACGGCCGGGTATCGGAGCTGTGTCAGTGGCCGCCCGAAGCTGTTGAAACCTTAGCGACGACGGTTGTCGCGGTCGTTGCGCTCATAGCGGATCGAGGCCGACAGACGGTCGAAGCGACGATCCAGATCCGTGCGCTCCCAGGCCGTCAGGCCGCCGCGACGATAGTTGGCCTCCAGTCGCAGCAGGGCGTTGAACTCCGAGCGGACGCGGGTCGCCTCGCGGCGGCTCAGCTGACCGTTGCGGACGCCCTGGTCGATGCGGCGGTCCAGGTTGGCCTGGCGCACATTGATCGACTGCCAGCCGCCATAGTTCTGGTTCTGGCTCGGACGGTTGTAGTTCTGGGCCGCGGCCGGCAGGGCGGCGGCGGAGACCGTCGCCAGGACGAGGGCGGGAACGAGCATCTTCTTCATCATCGGATCACTCCACTTTTGATCTCCGCAACCGGACTGGCTGCGTTGACCTGATAAGAGCCGACCGCCGCTGAGCCGATCCTGAACGGCGCGGGTCAGGTTCCGTTCATCCGCTGCGAGAGGCCGGTTTCGTCGGAAGTTAAACCTCCCTAAGCTGGGCGTTCAGCCTCCGTTCAGAGCGTGGGGCGCAGAAGACGCCTCATGACCCGCCTGTCCGCATTCGTCCTGTCCCTCCTGATCGCCGCAGCGCCCCTGAGCGCCGCGAGCGCGCAGGATCGTGGCGGCCGCGGCGATCGCGACCGAGACCGCGACCGTAGCGCCGGGCAGTCGTTCGAACGGCAGGAGCGCCGCATCTCGGAAGCGGAGGCGCAAGGCATCGCCCAGTCCCGTGCGCGGGGCGCCCGTTTCGTCGGATCGCTGGGCATGCGCGGCGACTCCTATGTGTTCCGCTTCGAGCGTGACGGTCGCATCATCGACATCGCCGTCAGCTCGCGCGGCTAAGAAGGAACCCCACGAATGCGCGTTCTCCTGGTCGAAGACGACGCCGATCTGTCGCGTCAGTTGAAGCAGGCGCTGGGCGACGCCGGCTATGCGGTCGATCACGCCGCCGACGGCGAGGAAGCCCATTTCCTGGGCGACACCGAACCCTATGACGTGGTCGTGCTCGACCTCGGCCTGCCCAAGATCGACGGCGTGTCGGTGCTGGAGCGCTGGCGCCGGGACGGCAAGACGACGCCGGTCCTGATCCTGACCGCGCGCGGCGCCTGGTCGGACAAGGTCTCGGGCTTCGACGCCGGTGCCGACGACTATCTGACCAAGCCCTTCCACACCGAGGAGCTGCTGGCGCGCCTGCGGGCCCTGCTGCGCCGCTCGGCCGGCATCGCCTCGGCGACCCTGGCGTGCGGCGGTCTGAGGCTGGATCCGCGCGCGGCGCGGGCGACGGTCAACGGCGAGCCGCTCCGTCTGACGTCGCTGGAATACCGGCTGTTGCACTACATGATGATGCACCAGGGCCGGGTCATCAGCCGGACCGAACTGGTCGAACACCTGTACGACCAGGACTTCGACCGCGATTCCAACACCATCGAGGTCTTCATCGGCCGTCTGCGCAAGAAGGTCGGGTCCGACCGGATCGAGACCGTGCGCGGTCTCGGCTATCGCCTGACGCCTCTGGCCGGCGAGTCCGAAGCGGCGTGAGCGACGAGGCCCCGACGCCTCAACCTGAGACCGTGAGGTCCTGGGGCCGCTGGTTCGGCCGTCCGGGCCGCAGCCTCACGCGCCGTCTGATCTGGCTGGCGTCCGCCTGGATCGTCGTCGCCCTGATGCTGACCGGCTGGATGCTGACCACCCAGTACCGCGAGACCGCGCTGCGTCGTCTCGACAACCAGCTGAGCGCGGTGATCGACGACGTGGTCATCGCCAGCGTCATGACGCCGGACGGTCTCAGGGTCTCCGAGATCAAGGACGCGCCCACCCTGCGCGGCCTGTCGGGCAAATACTGGATGGTCGGAGAGGTCGATCCCGAGGGCGGCTTCGTCGTGCTGGCCAAGTCCCCGTCGCTGGCGGGCGAAAGCCTCTATGTCGATCCCGAACTGCCCGAACGGCTGCGCGCCGCCATGGGCGCGACGCTCAGCTACAATGATCCGGGCATCCTGGCGGACGGATCCCAGCCGTTGCAGATCGCGTCCAGCATGAAGTCGCTGAACGGGCGGCCATTCGTCTTCATGGCGGGCCTCGACCGATCCGAGATCGACGTCGACACCCGCCAGTTCGCGACCTTCACCTGGACCGCGCTTCTGATCCTGGGGATAGGCCTGGTCATCGCCGTCTTCCTGCAGGTCCAGATCGGGCTGCGGCCCCTGTTCGATCTGCGGGTCGAGATCGCCAATGTCCGCAAGGGCAAGGCGGCGCGGATCGAGAAATCCTATCCCACCGAGATCCAGCCCCTGGCCGAACAGGTGAACCGCCTGCTGGACCACAATCAGGAGGTGGTGGAGCGTCAAAGGACCCACGTCGGCAACCTGGCCCACGCGCTGAAGACGCCCCTGTCGGTCATGCTGGCCGAGGCCGGAAGCGACCCGGGGCTGCTTGCGGATGTCGTCCGGCGTCAGTCCGAGGTGATGAAGGGGCAGGTCGATCACCATCTGCGCCGCGCCCGCGCCGCCGCCCGCGCCGCCCATGGCCTGGGTGAGAAGACGCCGGTGGGCGAGGTGGTCGACGAACTGGCCGTCATGCTTGAGCGGGTGTTCCAGTCCAAGGACGTGGAGATCGACTGGCGCGCGCCCGACGAACTGGCCTTTCTGGGCGAGCGGCAGGACCTGCAGGAAATCCTCGGTAACCTGATGGAGAACGCCTGCAAATGGTCGATACGCCGGGTGCGCGTTTCGGCCGGGGCCTCGGGCCTGGGCCAGATGATCGCCGTGGTCGAGGACGACGGGCCGGGCCTGCCCGCCGATCAGCGCGACGGGGCGCTCAAGCGCGGGGCGCGGATGGACGAGAACGCGCCGGGGTCCGGTCTGGGTCTGGCCATCGTCGATGACCTGACCCGCGCCTATGGCGGACGCCTGACCCTGGCGGCCAGCGATCTCGGGGGGCTGAAGGCCGTGCTGGAGCTTCCCGCGGCCGAGGTCTGACCCTCCGCTTCCGGATTTTTAACCTCCCGCCTTTACTGTGATTTCCGGCCGCCGTTTGCGGTCGACGGAGGTGGAATGGCCGAGCTCTCGGTCGCGCAGCGTGCAGTGCTCGCCCAGATGCTGGAGCGGGTGCCTGACCGCGTGTTGAAGACCCTGTCGGGCGCGGTCGCCCAGATGCCCGGCGAGCGCGCGGCCGCGCTCAGCGTCATGCTGGCCGACGAGACCATCGACCGGCGCCGTCGCGCCATCGCCTTCGCTCCCTTGCTGCCCATGTTCCAGCGCCGACCGGACGGCGTCGAAGCCGTGAACTTCCCCTCGGGCGTCCTGCCCCGCCTGTGGAAGGCGGCGTCCAGCAAGGAGCCGGAACTGCTGCTGGTTCTCGACGACTATCGTCCGATCGAGGACAATCCGAAGATGCGCGCGGTCGCCGACCGCATCTGCATCGCCGCCGCCGGTGCGGTGCGTGACCAGCCCGACATCGTCTGGCCCTCGAACGGCGGCGACGAGGCCGAGCGGCTTAAAGGCCTCGAAGAACTGGCCCTGTGTTTCGATCTCGCGGCGATGGCGCGGCGGGGTCTGCTGAACCTTCCCGACCTGATCCTGAGGCCCACCGGCGACCAGCTGGCCGAGCTGCGGCTGTTGATCCGCGACTGCGCCGAGATCACCGCCGACGGCGGGCCGCGCATGCTGGAGATTTTCTTCGCCCACCTCGGCGACGCCTCCCTGATCCTTCGCCTCGTGGTCCATTCGTCGAACGCGGCGGCCAAGGAAGGCTTCCTGTCGGAATCGGAGATGGCCAGCTTCGTCAATCGCCTGATCGCCGAGGTCGAACGCCGGGTCACCCGGATCGCCTCGCACAAGCCGGGGGCCAAGGCCGACCCGGGGCCGGGCGTGCGCGCCGACATCGCCTGGTGCGCCGAGACCCTGGGCGAGCTGGACCTGACCTTGAAGCTGGATCCCGAAGGCGCCTGGGGCAAACAGGCGCGCGAGGCCCGCGACCGGATCAACGCGACCTTGTCCAAGACCTTGCGGTCGCTGGACAAGGCGCTGGACAAGCTCATGCCGTCCAAGTCGGTCAAGACCACGGGCCGGATGACGCGTCAGATCCCCGATATGGAGGCCCCCGCCGCGCCCTTGGAAGACGTTCAGGCGGTGATCGTGCTGCTGACCCTGCTGGGCGCCATCCGCACGGCGGCCCAGGTGTTCGGCTGCGAGGCCCTGCGCGGTCAGCTGGTGCAGTCGGTGACGGAACGGGTCAGCCTGTATGTGGATCAGGTTATCGAGGCCGTGAACGCGGGCGAGGCGCCGGATCAGCGAAAGTCCCTGGCCCAGATCGAGACCCTCGCCAAATGCCTGTTGCTGATCGAGGCGACGGACGCCGCGCGGACCATCCGCCGCCGCGCCGCCGCAGCCGGCGCACGGCCCGCGCCGGGTGCGCTGATGGAGCGCTCGCCCCGCGCCGCCTGATCGGCTAAACGGCGCGGATGATCGTATTCTGGACCCTGGCCGGTCTCGCCACGGCGCTGGCCGGCCTCTTGGTGCTCAGCTTCGCGCGACGCGGCGCGGACTATGAGCAGCCTGTCGCCGACACCGGCGCCGCCGAACTGGCCGAACTGGATCGCCTGAAGGCGCGCGGCCTGCTGGACGAGGACGCCTTCGTCGCCGCGCGGGCCGAGGCGGCACGTCGTCTGCTGGCCGGCGGCGAACCCGACGCGACGCCGAGGGTCGGCGGTCGTGACCGGACGATCGTCCTGGCCGGACTGGTCGGCGCCGCCGCCGCGACGCTGGGCCTCTATTTCGTGATCGGCCAGCCGGGCCTGCCGGATCAGGCCTATGAGCGCCGCATCGACGAATGGGCGGACAGCCCGGAGACCCTGGACGCCGAACAGATCGCGGCGGTCCTGACCCGTGCGACGCGGCGCGAGCCCGAGAACCGCACCGCCCTGACCATGCTGGGCGCGGCCCGGTTCGAGGCAGGCGATCCGATCGGCGCGGCCTCGGCCTTCCGTCGGGCTTTGGCCATCGACGCCAATGATGCAACCAGCTGGGCGCGACTGGGCGAAAGCCTCGTCCGTGCGGCGGAAGGGGATGTCGGCGTGGACGCCGAGGCCGCCTTCACCCGGGCGCTGGCGATCGATCCCAGCCAGCTGGGCGCCCGCTATTTCCTCGGTGAGGCGGCCCTGGCTCGAGGCGATGTGGCCCGGGCGCGCGAGGTCTGGGCCCCCCTGATCGCCGCCCTCGATCCGGCCGATCCGCGCCGCGTCGATCTGGTCACGCGCCTGGACGCGGCGGCATGACCCGTTGGAGCCGCGCGGCCCAGGCGCTATACGGCGCGACTTCTCCGTTCCCGGAAACACGCGTCCGCCCATGAGCTGGCTTCCCAAATCGCCGAAGGCGCGTCGTCGCCTGTGGGTCGTGGCCGCCGCTGCGCCCGTGCTGGCGCTTGCCGTAGGTCTTTCGCTGTGGGCCATGCAGGACAGCGTCACCTTCTTCTTCTCCCCGTCCGAAGCCACGGCGGAAGCCGCCCCCGCCGGCCGCATGATCCGCCTGGGCGGACTGGTCGAGGCGGGCAGTGTCGAACAGCACGGCACCACCGTCGCCTTCTCCGTCACTGACAATGCCGCGACCAGCCGGGTCGTCTACGAAGGCGACCTGCCTGACCTGTTCCGGGAAGGGCAGGGGATCGTGGCGCAAGGGTCGTTCGGCCCCGACCGCGTCTTCCACGCCGACACCGTCCTGGCCAAGCACGACGAGACCTATATGCCGCGCGAGGTCGCCGACCGTCTGAAGGAAAAGGGCGAATGGCGGCCTGGGGGCGGCGCGTCGGCCGCACGACCCGCGCAGAGCCAAACCCTGTGATTGTCGAGTTCGGCGCCTTTGCGCTGGTTCTGGCCCTGATGCTGTCGGTGTTGCAGACGGGTCTGGCGGCGACCGGTCGTCTGCGGCGCAGCCCGCTGCTGGCCGGCGGGGCCGAGGGCGCGGCGGTCGCGGCCGCCCTGGCCACGGCGCTGGCCTTCGCGGCCCTGATCTTCGCCTTCGCGACATCGGACTTCTCGGTCGCCAACGTCGCGAACAACAGCCACACCGACAAGCCCATGCTCTACAAGGTGGCCGCCGCCTGGGGCAGCCACGAGGGGTCGCTGGTCCTGTGGTGCCTGGTCATGACCGGGTTCGGCGCGGCCCTGACGCGGGCGCGCGGCCTGCCGTTCGGGCTCAAGACCTCGGCCGTGGGGGTGCAGGGCGGACTGGGCGCGCTGTTCCTGGCCTTCGCCGTCTTCACCTCCAACCCGTTCGCGCGGATCGATCCGGCCCCGCTGCAGGGCGCGTCGCTGAACCCTCTGCTTCAGGACCCGGCCCTCGCGATCCATCCGCCCATGCTTTACGCGGGCTACGTCGGCTTCTCGGTGACCTTCTCCCTGGCCGTCGCCGCCCTGATCGAGGGCAAGGCCTTTTCCGGCTTCTGGCCGGCCTGGGGTCGGTGGGTGCGGCCGTGGGCCCTGGCCAGCTGGGTGTTTCTCACCGCAGGCATCACGCTCGGCGCCTTCTGGGCCTATTACGAGCTCGGCTGGGGCGGCTGGTGGTTCTGGGACCCGGTCGAGAACGCCAGCTTCATGCCCTGGCTGGCCGGGGCGGCGCTTCTGCACTCGGCGGTGGTGACCGAGCGGCGCGGAGCCCTGGCGGGCTGGACCGTCTTCCTCGCCCTTCTGGCCTTCACCTTCTCGATGCTCGGCGCCTTCCTCGTGCGCTCCGGCGTCCTGACATCCGTCCACGCCTTCGCCGTCGATCCGGAACGAGGCCTGATGCTGCTCGGCATCCTCGCCTTCACCGCCGGGTCCGCCTTCGCCCTGTTCGCCTGGCGCGCGCCCCAGCTGAAGGGCGGCGGTCTGTTCGCCCCCGTCAGCCGCGAGGGGGCCCTGGTGCTCAACAACCTGTTCCTGACCGTGGCGGCCGTCACCGTCCTGCTCGGCACCCTCTATCCGCTGATCCTGGAGGCCGCGACCGGGGCAACGATTTCGGTGGGGCCTCCCTATTTCGCCCTGACCTTCGTGCCGTTGATGGTGGTCGCCTTCCTGATCCTGCCGGCCGGGCCGCTGCTGGCCTGGAAGCGAGGCGATTTGAAGGGGGCGATGCAGAGGCTGGCGCTGGCGGCCGGTCTGGCCATCGCCTGTGGCTTCGTCGGCTGGCTGGCCTTCGAACCGAAGAAGGCGTTCGCCGCCGCCGGTCTGGCCGTCGGGGCCTGGCTGATTCTCGGAGCTCTGGCCGAAGTCGTCGAACGCATCCGCCTGTTCCGCGCCCCTCTCGCTGAGGTCGGTCGTCGTATGAAAGGCCTGCCGCTCGGCGCCTGGGGCATGACCCTGGCCCATGCGGGTCTCGGCCTGTTCGTCCTCGGCGCCGTGGTCGAGACCGGCTTCAAGGTCGAGGCCGCCGCGCCTCTGGCCATCGGCGGCGAGGTCCATGCCGGCCGCTGGGCCGTGACGCTTGACAAGGTCGAGATCGTGGAGGGCCCCAACTATCTGGCCGAGCGCGGCACCCTGACCGTCAGCACCACCGACGGCCGCGCCTATCCGAAGACGGTCACGGCCGAGCGTCGCTTCTTCCCTGCGGGCGGCCAGACGACGACAGAGGTCGGCCTCGATTTCCGGGGGCTGGACGACGTCTATGTGGTCATGGGCGAGCGCCGTGCGACGCCGCAGGCGGCCCAGGCCTGGACCGTGCGGGTCTATTACAATCCGTGGGCGCGGCTGATCTTCCTGGGGCCGTTCGTGATGGCCCTGGGGGGCGTGCTGTCCCTGTTCGACCGCCGGCTGAGGCTGGCGGTGAGCGGGAAGCGGAAATTGGCCGCATGAGCCCTTTCATTTCCGCTCATCCCCGCGAAAGCGGGGACCCAGTTCTTTGGGCGTTTCGACCCAGCGGGGCGGTTGTCGACCTCAATCCCAGGCGCCGTGCCTCGCGACAGCACTGGGTCCCCGCTTTCGCGGGGATGAGCGGATTTCTGGACTTGGTCCTGATCGCCTTCGCATGGCTTTCCCTATCCATCCCCGCCCTGGCCCAGGAACCCGCCGCCCCGCCGGACCAGCCGCTCGCCTCGCCCGGCGCGGAGGCCCGCGCCCAGCGCCTGTTCACCGTCGTCCGCTGCGTCGTCTGCCAGCACGAATCCATCGCCGACAGCCCGGCCGGGATCGCGGGCGACATGCGCCGACTGATCCGCGAGGAGATCGCCGCCGGCGCCACCGATCAACAGGTCCGCGACGATCTGGTGCGCCGCTACGGCGACTATGTGCTGTTCACCCCGCCGGTTCGGACGGGGACCTGGCTCCTGTGGTTCGGCCCTGGTCTGCTGGTCATCCTGGGCGCCGCCGCCCTGTTCGTCTTCGCCCGACGCAGGCCCGCCGAGACTGCGCCCCTGTCGCCCGAGGAGGAGCGTCGGCTGGCCGATCTTCTCCAAACCGAAACAGTTCGCCCCGATCCTGACGCATCCCCGCCTCACGACGGGCGTTGAGGCGGACCAAGGGTCATGGGGCAATGGTTGGCGAAAGCCGCCAGAGGTCTATATCACAAGGCGAAACGGGCGCCGGTCGGATCTGACCGGACCCAAGAAGGATCGAAAAGACACCGATGCTGAAGCGCAAGGAATTCATCCTGGGGGCCGCCGTCGGCCTGACATTCGCAGCCGCTGCGACCGCCGGGGGCGTGATCGACTGGCCGGGCGCCAACGCCGCCGAGGTGAGCGGACGCCTCATCCCGTCCGCCGGGGCCGCGGGCCTCGCCTTCGCCCCGCCGCAGGGCGCGCCGCTCAGCTTCGCCGACATCTTCGACCAGGTCTCGCCCGCCGTGGTCCAGATCGACGTCGAGACCCCGATCGAACGTCCGCGCGGCGGCGTCATCCCCATTCCGGGCTTCCCGCCGGGCTTCGGCTTCCAGGCGCCCGAGACCCAGCCGCCCGAGGAAGGCGAGGACGCCCCGACCGCCCAGGGTGCCGGTTCCGGCTTCTTCATCTCGGCCGACGGTTTCATCGTCACCAACAACCACGTCGTCGAAAACGCCACCAAGATCACGGTCAAGCTGTCCGACGGTCGCGAGTTGGCGGCGCGTCTGGTCGGCCGTGACGAGGCCACGGATCTGGCCGTGCTCAAGGTCGAAGGCTCCGACTTCAAGTTCGTCACCTTCGAGGAGGCGGCCGAGCCTCGCGTCGGCGACTGGGTCATCGCGGTCGGCAACCCCTTCGGCCTGGGCGGCACCGCCACGGCGGGCATCGTCTCGGCCCGTGCGCGCGACATCGCCGACAGCCGCACCCCCTATACCGACTATCTCCAGATCGACGCCGCCATCAACCGCGGCAACTCGGGCGGCCCGACCTTCGACATCTATGGCCGCGTCATCGGCGTGAACTCGGCGATCTTCTCACCGACGGGCGGCTCGGTAGGCATCGGCTTCGCCATCCCGGCCTCGATCGCCAAGACGGTGACGGACCGTCTGATGAGCGGTCGCGCCATCGAGCGCGGCTATCTCGGCGCCACGATCGGCACCCTGACGGACGACGATCGCGAATCCCTCGGCCTCGCCGACGATTTCGAGGCGGCTTACATCGTGGACCTGACGCCCGGTGCGCCCGCCGAGCAGGCCGGCCTGAAACTGTACGACATCGTCACCTCGCTGAACGGTCGCAAGATCACCAGTTCGACCGAGCTGACCCGCGCGGTCGGACAGGCGAGCCCGGGCGATACTCTTCGGTTGGAGATCATTCGAGAAGGACGCCCGCAGACCATCAACGTCCGTTCGGGCACCCGACCGGCCGACATCCAGGCAGCGCAGAACAGCAACCAATCCGGTGAGGACGAGGGACAACCCGGCCGTCAGACCCCGGGGGCCGGTGAAGTCGTCGAGGGCGTCATGGTCGCCCCCATCTCTCCGGCGCTACGTGATCGCTACAGTCTGCCGGAGACCGTTCAAGGCCTCGTGATCACGGGGACTACCCCGGGATCACGGGCTGCGCGGATCGGCTTCGAGGCGGGCATGGTCATCCTGATTGCGGACCAGCGACCGGTTCGCACCGCCGCCGACCTGCGTGCAGTGGTGGAGCGCGTGAAGGCGTCTGGAAGACCCGGTGTGGCCCTGCTGGTCCGCACATCGCGGGGCAATCTGCCAGTGAACCTGCCGCTGACGACGGCCGCCGCCGCCGAGTAGTCCGCAGCCTGAACAAGCCTTAACTCCCTAAGTCGCCGCCGATGGTCTACCGTCGGCGGCGATTGTGATTCCGGAGGGTGGCCCTGTGAAAATTCTAGTGGTCGAAGACGACGCCGAGGCGGCCCAGGCGATGGTGCGCGGGCTGGCCGAGGCGGGGCATATCGCCGCCCACGCCATCGACGGCGCCTACGGGCTGCTGGAGGCACAGAAGGGCGACTACGACGTCTATGTGGTCGACCGGATGATGCCCCGCCTCGACGGGATCGGCATGGTCGAGACCCTGAGGAAGGACGGCGACCAGACGCCCGTCCTGTTCCTGTCCGCCATGGGCGAGGTCGAGGACCGGATCACGGGCCTGAAGGCCGGCGGCGACGACTACCTTGTGAAGCCCTACGCCTTCGCCGAGCTGATCGCCCGGGTCGAGGCCCTGTCGCGCCGCCGCGAAACGGGCGGCGTCCAGACCGTGCTCAAGGTCGGCGACCTGGAGATGAACCTGATCGCCCGCACCGTGCATCGCGGCACGTCGGAGATCGACCTTCAGCCGCGAGAGTTCCAGCTTCTGGAGTTCCTGATGCGCCACGCCGGCCAGTCGGTGACCCGCACCATGCTGCTCGAGAAGGTCTGGGAATACCATTTCGACCCCCAGACCAACGTCATCGACGTCCACATCTCCCGCCTGCGCTCCAAGATCGACAAGGGCTTCGACAAGGCGATGCTGCAGACGGTCCGCGGCGCGGGGTATCGGCTGGAGGCTTAAAGCCCCTCGATGAAGCTCCCCTCCCTCTTCCGCCGCACGCCCTTCCGGCTGACGCTGCTGTTCCTCGCCCTGTTCGCGGCGGCGGCCAGCGCGATCCTGGCCTATGTCTATGTCGCCTCGGCGTCGGAGGCCCAGATGCGGGCCGAGACGGACGTGCGGGGCGAGTTGCAGACCCTGACCGGCGTCTATGACAGTCGCGGGTTCGATGCCCTGAACATGGCGCTGATCGACCGGACCCTGGCCCGCAGCGCCTATGTCTATCGGCTGACGGACAAGGACGGGACCTTCATCACCGGCAGCCTCAGCGTGTCGCCGTTCGATACGCCGCCGGGGACCGAGGAGTGGACCACCTTCACCTTCACCGACACCGATCCCGACGGCCTCGTGATCCGGCCCCAGGTTCGCGCCGTCCAGGTCCGGCTGTCGGGCGGGGAGGGGCTGGTCGTCGGCGAATCCCTCGGCGACACCGAGGCCTATCTGGGTCGCCTGACCCAGGCGCTGTGGATGGCCATGGGCATGGTCCTGCTGCTGGGACTGGGCGGCGGGCTTCTGATCAGCCGCAATCTGGAACGGTCCATGGGGCGGTTGAACGCCGTCGTCGGCGCCGTTCAGGAAGGCGATCTGAAGGCGCGGGTCGCCGTGCGCGGGTCGGGCGACGAACTGGACGAACTGGGCGTCGGGCTGAACCAGATGCTGGACCGGCTGGAGACCTCCATGGCCTCGATCCGCCACGCCGGGGACGCCATCGCCCACGACCTCAGATCGCCTCTCACTCGGATGCGGGCCAAGCTGGAGGTCGCCCTGATCGATGCCGAGGGCGGCCATGTCGACGGGGTCGATGCGCTCCAGATCGCCCTGGACGAGGCCGACACCCTGCTGAAGACCTTCAACACCGTGCTCGCCATCGCCCGGCTGCAGGCCGCCGCCGGTCGCGTGCCCGACGCCCAGGTTTTCGACGCCGCCGAGCTCGCGGCCGACATGGCCGAGCTGTACGAGCCCGCCGCCGAGGACAAGGGCCTCGAATTCTCCGCCGAGATCGAGCGCGGCCTGATGATCGAAGGGGCCCGGCCCTTCCTCGCCCAAGCGCTCGCGAACGTCATCGACAACGCCATCAAATACACGCCGGTCGGGGGGGCGGTCATGCTGCGGGCGCGCCGCCGTTCGTCGGGCGAGATCGAATACTCCGTGACCGATACCGGGCCGGGCGTGCCTGAGGAGGATCGCGGCCGCGTCATCGAACGCTTCGTCCGCCTCGACAACAGCCGCACCGAGGCCGGATCGGGTCTGGGCCTGTCCCTGGTCGGCGCCGTGATGGAGGCCCACCTCGGCCGCATCCAGCTCGACGAGGGTCCCGGCGCCTATGGCGGCTCCGGCCCCGGCCTTCGCGTCGCCCTCGTCCTGCCGCCCGCTTCGGAATGACGGTGTCGCTGGCCGAAGGGATCAAGGCGTGCGGCCCCGTCATCGACGACGAGGCGGCCGAACGCGCGCGGGACCGTCTGTCGCGTTCGGCGTCGGAGGCGGGCTGGGGCGACCGTCTGGAGGCGGCGTGGCCGGCGCTCGCGCCCGTGTTCGCCGCCTCGCCCTATCTGTTCGGTCTGGCCCGGCGCTGGCCCGAAATGTTGCGCGCCATCCTCGATGACGCCCCCGACGCCCGGCTGGACGACATCCTGAAGCGGACCATCGCCCTGACCGGCGGGGCCGACGACATGCGCTCGCCGCTCAGGACGCTGAAGGCCGAACTGCATCTGCTGACCGCCCTGGCAGATCTCGGCGGGGTCTGGGACCTGGATCAGGTCACCGGCGCCCTCAGCCGCTTCGCCGACGTCGCCTCTCGCGCCGCCCTGTCCGGCGTGGCCGAGGATCTGCGGCGACGCGGCAAGCTCCTGACCGCCGCCGACGACACGCGCGGTCCCATCCCCGGCCTGTTCGGCCTGGCGATGGGCAAGCACGGCGCGTTCGAGCTCAACTACTCCTCCGACATCGACCTCAGCCTGTTCTTCGACCCCGAACGGCTGGCGCCCGTCCTGGCCGAGGGCACGGAGGCGCAAGGCCTGATGAACCGTGTGGCGCAGGGCGTGGCGTCCCTGCTCAGCGAGCGCACCGCCGACGGCTATGTCTTCCGCGTCGACCTGCGCCTGCGTCCCGATCCGTCGTCGACCCCGCCAGTGGTGACCGTGCCCATGGCGCTCGACTACTACGAGGGCGTCGGCCAGAACTGGGAACGCGCCGCCTTCATCAAGGCCCGCGCCATCTGCGGCGATTTCGGCGCGGCGACCGAGTTCCTGAAGGAGATGATCCCCTTCGTCTGGCGCCGCAGCCTCGACTATCAGGCCGTGCTCGATATCCAGTCGATCAAGCGACAGATCCACGTCCACAAGACCGGCGAGGGGCTGGAGGCGGCGGGCGCCAACCTCAAGCTCGGGCGCGGCGGCATCCGCGAGATCGAATTCTACGCCCAGACCCAGCAGTTGATCCTCGGCGGCCGCGACCCCTCCCTGCGCGCCTCCCGCACGGTCGACGCCCTCGCCGCCCTCGTGGACAAGGGCCACCTGCCGGCCGACGTCGCCGCCGAGATGACCCAGGCCTATGTCGAACTGCGCGGCCTCGAGCACCGGGTCCAGATGCTGGAGGACGAACAGACCCACATCCTGCCCGCCGATCCCGCCCGTCGCGCGGCCGTCGCGGCCCTGGCGGGGCAGGGGGATCTGGCCGCCTTCGACGCCGGGGTCGAGGCCATCCTGATCGGGGTGAACCAGCGCTACGGCGCCCTGTTCGAGGGAGAGGAGGAACTGTCCTCACCCTTCGGCAGCCTGGTCTTCACCGGCGTCGACAATGACCCGGAGACCTTGGCGACGCTCGGCCGGATGGGCTTTTCCGAGCCCGGCGCCGTGGCCGACACCATCCGCGCCTGGCACCACGGCCGCATTTCCGCGACCCGCTCCGCGCGGGGGCGAGAGCTGTTCACCCGACTGGCGCCCCGCCTGCTGACGGCGCTGGCGAAGACCGGCGCCGCCGACGCGGCCTTCCGGCGGTTCTCGGTCTTCTTCTCCGGCCTGTCGGCGGGGGTGCAGGTCCAGGCCCTGTTCCTCAACCAGCCCGAACTGTTCGAGCGGATCGTCGGCGTCATGGCCTTCGCACCGCGTCTGGCCCGGACCCTGGGCCGCTATCCGGCGGCGCTGGATTCCATGCTCGACGCCCGGTTCGAGACCGAGCTGGGCGTCAACACCGGCCTGTTCGATCAGATGGCCGAGGAGGCGCAAGGCGCGGGCGATTTCGAAGGGGCGATGAACGCGGTGCGTCGCCTCCATCGCGAACAGGCCTTCCGCATCGGCATGCAGACCCTTACCGGCCGCGTCGGACCGGAGGCGGCCGGCAAGGGCTTCACCAACCTGGCTGACGCGGTGATGCGGACCCTGTCGGCGGCGGCCCTGACGGAGACCGAGCGGCTGGGCGGCGCCATGGCCGGAGCCGTCGCGGTCATCGCCCTCGGCAAGGCCGGATCGGCCGAGATGACGGCGGGGTCGGATCTCGACCTCATGACCGTCTACGGCGCCCCGTCCGAAGCCACGTCCGCGACCAGGGGCTGGTCGCCCGACGTCTTCTACGTCCGCTTCACCCAGAGGCTGATTTCGGCCCTGTCGGCGCACACGGCCGAGGGCGGCCTCTACGAGGTCGACATGCGGTTGCGGCCGTCCGGCTCCAAGGGGCCGGTGTCGGTGCCGCTCTCGGGCTTTGCGACCTATTACGCCACCGAGGCTGCGACCTGGGAGTTCATGGCCCTGACCCGCGCCCGCGTCGCCTGGGCCAGCGACCCCACCTTCGGAGATCAGGTGACGGCGGCGATCGAGGCGGCTCTGAGACGCCCGCGTCCCGGCGTGGACATCGCCGCCGACGTGCGATCGATGCGTGACCTGATGGACCGGGAGCGCCCGGCCAAGGGTTTCTGGGACCTGAAGCTGATCCCCGGCGGCCTGGTCGACGCCGAGTTCGTGGGCCAGTTCCACCAGCTGGAGAGGGCTCAGAAGGGCGAGGCGCTCAGTGTTTCGGTTCTGGATCAGCTGGCCGACGCCCCGGCGCTGAAGGCTGCCTGGGTCCTGCATCAGGCCCTGGCCCAGCTTCTGGCCTGCGCCTTCGACGACAAAGGCGACCCTGAGGCCGAATCGGAGACCTTCCGCGCCCGCCTGGCCGAGGCGGCGGGGGAGGCGGACTTCGACGCTCTGCGTGCCCGCTTGGAAGCGACCCGAAAGACCGCGCGCGCCGCGTTCGAAAAGGCTCTGCCCGCCCCCCGCGACGGATAGGGCGGTCTCGCCCGTTAGACCTTCCAAGACGGGGGTCTTGCGGGCGCGTCCGACGACGGCCCCATCGGAGATGAGCCTATGAAGACATCCACCCTGAGCGTCGGCGTCGTCGCCGCCCTGGCCGTCCTGGCCGCCGGCGCCGCCCTGGCGCAACAGGCGCCCACCCGCGCAGCCCGCGGCGACACCGACGGCGACGGCCGCATCAGCCGCGCCGAGTTCGTCGACGGCCGCGTCGCCCGCCTGACCGCGATCGACGCCAACCGCGATGGTTCGGTCAGCGCCGAGGAACGCCAGTCGGGCATCGACACCCGCCGCAACCAGCGCGCCTCAGCCCGTTTCGAGACGCTGGACAAGGACGGCAACGGCTCGCTCAGCCGCGAGGAGTTCACCGCCCGCGAACCGCGCGGTGATCGGGCTCAGCACGCCGGTCGCGGCGGTCGCGACGGCATGGGCCGTGGCGGTCATCGGGGCGGCGGTCGTGGTCACGGCGGTGAACGGGGACCCGGCGCAGAGGCGCGCGGCCCAGTGGTCATCGCCGATGTCCGCACGCGCATGACGACCCAGTTCGACCGCATGGATGCCAACAGCGACGGCTTCGTCTCCGCCGAGGAGCGCACCGCCGCCCGGTCTGCCATGCGCGAGCAGCGGGGCGAGCGCCGCGCCGAGCGTATGGCGCGTCGTCAGGCGTCGCCTTCCGCCCCCGCTTCGGAGTAGGATGATGGGGACGGTCGCACTTCCCTGGCCGTCCCGCTTCACCGTGCGCCGGGAAAGGGACTGCTTGGCTTCTGTCGCCGACCCGGACGAGGATCTGGTCCGTCGTGTCGGCCGTGGCGATCCTGCGGCCATTCAGGCGTTGGTCGCGCGAAAGCTGCCCCGCATGCTCGCCCTGGCCCAACGCATGCTGGGCGATCCGGTCGAGGCCGAGGACGTGGCGCAGGAGGCGATGCTGCGCGCCTGGAAACAGGCCCCGCGCTGGACCCCGGGCAAGGCCAAGTTCGACACCTGGCTGCACCGGGTGGCGCTGAACCTCTGCTACGATCGCCTGCGTCGGCGACGCGAGGTTCCGACCGAGATCTCCCCGGACCGGCCGGACGAAGGCCCGGCTCCGGATCGCGGCATCCTGGCGGCCCAGCTGGGCGCCCAGGTCGACCGGGCGCTCGCCGCCTTGCCGCAGAGACAGCGCGAGGCCATCGTGCTGTGTCACTATCAGGAGCTGACCAATATCGAGGCCGCCGGCCTGATGTCGGTCAGTATCGAAGCGCTGGAAAGCCTTCTGTCGCGGGGTCGCAGGACCCTTCGCCAGACCCTGGCGCATCTGGCCCCCGGCGCCGAGCCGGCGGCCGAAGGAGGACGAGGATGACATCCAAGCGCACGATCGAGCGCATGGACGCGACGCGTTTCGGCGAACTGGCCGATGCCTTCGGCGGCGATGTCCGTCGCTGGCCCGAGGCCGATCAGGACGCCGCGCGCGCCTGGATCGACGCCCATCCGACCGAGGCCGAGCGCGCCCTGTTCGACGCGCGCCAGACCGACGCCGCCCTGTTCGCCTCGCCTAATCCTGCCGTGTCGATGGCGTTGCGCGACCGCGTCCTCGCTTCGGCGACGATGAAGGCCCGCGCCGCCTGGCCGTCCTTGAGGAAACTTCTGTGGATCGGCGGGGCCGGCTGGGCCGCCGCCGCCTGCGCAGGCGTCATGGTCGGCACGACGCTGAGCGGCCACCTCGCCGCCCGGGTCCAGGCCGACGCCGTTCTGGAACAGGCGATGATGGCGGGCGGTCTCGACGAGACCGAGGTCCTGGGATGAGGACACGCACCCTCGCCATCGTCCTGGGCGTGGCCCTGGCCGTCTCGGTCGCCGTGAACGTCTTCGCCGCCACCGCCGCCTATACCGCCCTGTCGGGTCAGGACCGGATCGAACGTCGCATCGACGACCGTGCGCGCGAAGACCGTCGCCCGCCGGCCAGAGAACTGGTCGCCGCCCTCAGTCCTGAGGTTCGCGATCGGGTGCGTCAGGCCCTGCGTCAGGCCGGGATGGCCGCTCGGCCGGACTTCCAGCAATCGCGCGAACTGCGGCGTCAGGCCATCGCCGCCGCCGCCGCCGAACCCTATGACGCGGCCCGCGTCGAGGCCCTCCTCGACCAGTCGCGCGCCGCGGAGGTTCGGGGTCGCGAACGCATGGAGGCCGACGCCCTGATCATTCTCGGGACGCTGGAGCCGGCGGATCGCGTCGCCTTCTCGCGCATCCTGAACCGCAACAAGGATGGCCGGGGCGGGGGGCAGGCGCGTTCCGGCGCCAACGAACAGAAATAACCGAACGGAAGACTTTGAGGTCTAGCGTCACGGTTGAAATCATTGGACAAGCTCGCGGATAGCAGAGTTGTCTGGAAAGCCATGCCGCGTTTTCGTGTTAAGGACTGGGTCTGGGTCGGCGTGCTCGCCTTGGCTGTGATCGTGATGATCTACGATACCTTCGCACCTTGGCTAAAAGTCTGAGAAGGCCTGTCTGATGTTCGTCGAGCTTCCGCTGATCCTGGCTCTGGCGTCTCAGCCGATGCCCGCGCAGGCGGCGGTGTCTGGGTCGGAGGCACAGCGTAGGTTTTTGGCGGAACGGCTTGTTCGGGCGGGCTTTCCGCCGATCCAGCCAACCGGCGTGGCGCTCCGTCGCCTGCAGCTGTCCGACCCCTATGGCATGCTGGGCGTGCCGGGGCTGGAGGTTCGCCGGGATGGCGAAGGCACCGTTCATCTTGTCATTCAGTACCCGGAATGGCGGTCGGAACCGGTGGCTGTCGACGCCGCCGTCTGGGATGCCGTCTCTGGCGATGAGGTGTTTGCGCCGCCACCGGCGCCTAGGCTTGCACCAACCGGACCTCCGCCTCCGCCCCCGCCGGTCTGCCACGCCTGGTCCGCCGTCATTCAGGACGAGGCTGGCCGCACGGCCGCGTGGAGCGCTTGCAGCCCTGCTATAGGCGCAGGTCAGGCGATGACGCTGCGGCTCGTGACGGCGGCCATGGCCACGCGGCCCGACTGCCCGTCGGATGCCGCCTCGCCCTTCTTCGCCTTTCAAAGATGTTTCGGTCTCAGGCCCGAACTTGACGACGCCACGCTGGAAGCGGCGTTCTCACCCCTGCGCCGGCAGTGGGGCCAGATCGCGGGCGCGGAGGCGCTGGCCGCTGCACGGCGGGCGTTGCAGTCTCAGGAGATGCGGCGGGGCGACGCTGCCTGGACGACTGCGCGCAGAGCGGTGGACGCGGTCAGGGCGACTCAGACTGAAAGGCGTGATCTGATCAACGGTCTGGCGCGGATTTCTCATCAGGCGATGTCCGCTTCCCAGGGTGATCGCTACAAGATTTCCCAAAGTCTCGAACACTGGTCTGATTTCACCAGCTCCCAGGACCGCAACTACGTCCAGCTTCTGGAACAGCTTCTGGCGATCGAGGACTGACGCCGATCTAGGCCGCGCGCGCCTGTTCGGCCGGGGCGACAGGCCGTGTCATCGGAATGTCGAAGCTGACGGTCGTCCCGGCGCCCGGCTCGCTCTCCATCAGCATTTCGCCCTGGTGCAGTTCGATCAGGGCCTTGGTCAGCGACAGGCCCAGACCCGTGCCCTGGGTGGTCTTGGAATGCTGGCCTTCGACCTGTTCGAACGGCTGGGCGAGGCGGGTCAGGTCCTCGGCGGCGATGCCGATGCCGGTGTCGGTGACCTTGATCCGCACACGGTTCTGACCCAGACGCGCCAGGGACACAGTGATCTCGCCGCCCTCCGGCGTGAACTTCACGGCGTTGGAGATCAGGTTCAGCATCACCTGCTTTAGCCCCCGATAGTCGGCGTCGATCTCGGGCAGGTCGGGCGCCTGCAACGACAGCGTCAGCCCCGAATCCTGCGCCTTGCCGCGCATCAACCGGATGGCGTCTTCGCAAAGCTCGGTCAGCGAGACCGGCTCGTAGTGCAGGGTCATCTTGCCCGCCTCGATCTTGGCCATGTCGAGGATGTCGTTGATCAGGCTGAGCAGGTGCTGGCCGGACTTCAGGATGTCGGCGGCATAGCCCTTGTATTTGGCGTCCCCCAGCGGCCCGAACAGCTCGCCCGCCATGATCTCCGAGAAACCGTTGATGGCGTTCAGCGGGGTCCGCAGCTCGTGGGACATGTTGGCCAGAAACTCGGACTTGGCCTGGTTGGCCGCCTCGGCGCGGGTCATGGCGACCTCGTACTTCCGGGCCAGCAGGCTGAGCTTCTCCTGGCTGCTTTCCAGCTGGTCGACCATGGCACGAAGGCTGTCGGCGGCCCGCTGACGCTCAAGTTCCTGGCGCCGGATCGCGGTCACGTCTGCGGCGGTGACGACGGTCCCGCCGTCGCCGGTGAACCGCTCGGACAGTTGCAGAACCCGACCGTCGTACAACTCGACCTCGCGCGCCCCCGCCCGGCCCTCGGCGGAGGGACGCTCCTCCTTGATGGCCAGGGCGGCGATACGGTTCAGCTCGTCCTTTAAGGCCCCCTTGCGCACCGCCTCGTCGGCAAAGCCGAAGGCGTCCTTGAAGGCCTGGTTCCATAGGATCAGCCGGCCGTGCCTGTCGAACAGGACGAAGGCGTCGGACACGCTCTCGATGCCGTCGCGCAACCGGTTCTCGGCCGATTGCGCCTGGGCCTTGGCGCGTCGGGCCTCGGTGATGTCCAGCGCCACGCCCAGAATGATGCTGAAGCCTTCCTCGCCCCGCACGCCCCGCGCCTGGCCCCGCGCATCGATCCATCGCGCGCCGCCTGTCGGCAGGGGCACGGGGAAGGTCACCTCGAAGGCGCCGAAGGTCGAGGCCTGACGCAGGGCGTGCTCGACCAGTTCGCGATAGCGCGGCGCGATCCGTTCCATCACCGTTTCGGCCTTGACGGCTCCCCCGGCGGGCAGGCCCAGCAGCTCGGCCATGAAGTCGGAGACGACGACCTCGCCGGCGTTCAGATCCCATTCCCAGACGCCGCAACGGGCCGCCTCGACGGCGACGCGGAACCGGTGCTCGGTCTCGGCCCAGGCCTTGGTCGCCCGCGTCTGTCGCCAGCGTTGCAGCAGGGCCAGCCCCAGCACCAGCACGCCCAGCCCCAGCGGCGCGATCAACAGCCACAGGTCGCTGATAACGGCGGCTGCGCCGGTCGTCTCCGGTCGCCAGGCGACGACGCTGAGGCCGGTATCCCCCACCGGCGACGCGGTCGCCTCGACCGCCTGGCCCGAAAGCGATCGCCCTTCCAGCGGCGTCTCGGAGGCGGTAAGGGCGTCCAGCTCCAGTCCGAGCCGTTCGGTCAGTGACGCATCGCCTTTCGCCGCGATCACCCCTTCGGTCGGCGAGATCACCAGGGTGCGCGTACCCGCCGGTCCCTCCACCGGCGTCCGGGCCACGATCCCTTGCGCCTGCACGGCGGTCGACAGCACGGCGGTCCTGTCGTGCGAGGCGCGCGGGCCGGAAGCGGCCGTGGCGGCCAGGGGTTTGAAGGCGTCCGTATCCGCGCCGACTGCCGCAGTGACCAGCCCGTCCAGATCCACGATGGCGAAGCCGCTCTCGGGCGCTGCGATCCGCGCGGCCTCCACGGCGTCCAGCGGTCGGTCAGGCCGTGCGCTGAGCGCATCGGCGGCGACGATCAGACCCATCCGCGCGCGCGCCAGTCGGGCATCCAGCTGCGCCGCGCCGAGATCGGAATCGCGCCTCAAGGCCTCGGCCTTCAGCACCGCCGCCTCCCGCGCCGGGCGGGTGCTTTCGCGGGCGAACATCACGACATAGATCGCCAGTCCCAGCGTGAGGGCGAGCACCAGCACCCGGCCCCATGTGGGCAGCCCTTCGGGACGGTCCTGAGCCCGTCGTCCCGGTTGCTGGATGCGGCGATCAGCGCCCCGCAAAAGTCTCTCCCGGACATGATCGCGGCGAGACCCGCCCCGGTGGCGAAGTCAGACGGTTGCGATTCGACGACGCCCCGGAATCTAAGCTGCGTCGCGGAATCCTGTCGAGGTTTGGTTAACGAAAGCTTCAGGCGGCTCGGGCGCGAGTCCCCGGCGCCACAGCTTCGGGCGCCGGCGCCAGAACCTCGGTGATCGACTTGAGGACGTCGCGGGCCTGGCGGGCCATGGCCAGGGTCTCGGGCGGGGCGTCGTCTGGGCTTTCGGCGACCGTGTCGACCAGCCGTTGCGCCAGTTGCATCAGGCGCGGCGCGGCGGCGATCAGTCGGGCCTGATACTCGATCTTCTGGGGATCGCGGTCGTACTCGGCGCCCGGCACGCGCCAGCCGCCCCAGTCCGCCGGATCGGTCACCACGACCGGATAGGTGCCGGGATAGGGGTGGTGCGGCACGTCCTCGGCCTGCTGCCACTTGTTGCGCGCGCGCAGCAGTCGCCAATCCTCGGTGTCACGGCCCGCGTCGTCCTCGGCCGGCAGCATCAGCTCGGCCGCCTGGAACTCGCGCCCCAGCCCGACGTCATAGGTGACCTTGACCGGTTCCTCGAACCCCTTGGCCCAGACGGGCTGGACCTTTTCGATCTGGGCCCAGGCGCCGACGCACTCGACCCAGACCTTCTGGCCCTTCTGGAATTGCGCACGCGCCATGGGAATCCTCGTTCGTTCCCTCCCACCCTGCGGCCCCGGCCCTTGACGCCCGGTTTCGCGACAGGGTGAAGCAGGAATGAAGACGCGACGGATTCTGGCCCCCGGCGGCGTTGAACCCTCATACCGACGCCGCCTGCGCGGGCTCCAAGCGTGGCCGTTCATCTACCTGTCTGTCGGACAACGGATCGCTCAGACGCCTGTCAGCTTCACAGTGGTTTTCTTCTCCTCGCAGCCCACCCCCGGGCAAACACGAAGGAAGAAGATCATGACGACCGCCCTGACGAAGAAAGCCCTGCTTTCTCTGCTGGCCGCGTCGGCGGTCGCGATCGCGACCCCGACCCTGGCGCAAGACTACGGCCGCCACGGTGGCGGTCACGGCGGCTATAACGGTGGCTGGAACGGCGGCGGGCTGAACGGCGACCAGGCCCGTCTGGCCCAGCGCATCGACCGCGCCGCCTATTCGGGCCGCATCAGCCGCCGCGAAGCCCAGAGCCTCCGCTTCCAGCTCGACGAGTATCAACGTCTGGAGTGGCGCTACCGCCGCGACGGCCTGTCCAACTGGGAACGCCGCGACCTCCAGGGCCGCCTCGACCGCATCGAGCGCAACCTGCGTGAGGAACGCCGCGACCGCGACGGCCGCCGCCACTAAACCCAGATCGCACCGATCGAGGGCCGCTTCCGAAAAGGAGGCGGCCCTTTCGCTTTCTCGGTGCGGCGGTTAAGCCGCGCCCATGACCGCAGCCCAAGACGCCCGCACCCTCCTGACCCGCCTCGGCGTGGCCGAGACCGCCTTCGACCCCGCCGGCATGGCGACCCGTTCGCCCATCGACGGCTCGAGCGGAGACCCCGTCCGCACCGCCGACGCCGCGACCACCGAGGCCGCCCTGGCCGCCGCGACCTCTGCCTTCGACGCCTGGCGCCGCATTCCCGCGCCTCGCCGCGGCGAGCTGGTCCGTCTGCTTGGCGAGGAGTTGCGTGCGTCCAAGGACGACCTCGCCATGCTGGTCACGCTGGAGGCCGGCAAGGTGAAGTCCGAGGGCCTCGGCGAGGTTCAGGAGATGATCGACATCTGCGACTTCGCCGTCGGCCTGTCGCGCCAGCTCTATGGCCTGACCCTCCCCAGCGAACGCCCCGGCCACCACATCCGCGAGACCTGGCAGCCGCTGGGTCCAGTCGTGGTCATCTCGGCCTTCAACTTCCCCGTCGCCGTCTGGGCCTGGAACGCGGCGCTCGCTCTGGTCTGCGGCGACCCGGTGATCTGGAAGCCGTCGGAAAAGACGCCCCTGACCGCCATCGCGACCCATGCCGTCATGCAGCGCGCCCTCGCCCGCTTCGGCGATGCGCCCGATGGTCTGGTCCAGCTTCTGGTCGGCGGTCGCGAGGTGGGCGAGGCCCTGACCGCCGATCCGCGCGTCGCCCTGGTCTCCGCCACGGGTTCGACGCGGATGGGCAGGGCCGTCGCCACGACTGTGGCCGGCCGCCTCGGCCGATCGCTGCTGGAGCTCGGCGGCAACAACGCCATGATCGTCACCCCCTCGGCCGACATGGACATGGCCGTCCGCGCCATCGCCTTCTCCGCCGTCGGCACCTGCGGCCAGCGCTGCACGACGCTCCGTCGCCTTCTGGTGCACGAAGCCGTCGCCGACGCCCTGGTCGCCCGCCTGGCCAAGGCCTACGCCACCCTGCCCATCGGCGATCCGCGCCAGGACGGCGTCCTCGTCGGCCCCCTGATCGACGAAGAGGCGGCCCAAGGCTTCGACACCGCCCTGGCCCAGGCGGTGGAGCAGGGCGGGGAAATCATCGTCGGCGGAACCCGTGAGGGCGCCTACGTCCGCCCCGCCGTCGTCCGCATGCCGAGCCAGAGCGCGGTGGTCCAGCACGAGACCTTCGCCCCCATCCTCTACGTCCTGACCTGGAAGACCTTCGACGAAGCCGTCGCCATGCAGAACGCCGTGCCCCAGGGCCTCAGCTCCTGCGTCTTCACCGACAGCGTCCGCGACGCCGAGGCCTTCCTCTCGGCCTGGGGTTCGGACTGCGGCATCGCCAACGTCAACATCGGCCCCTCGGGCGCCGAGATCGGCGGTGCCTTCGGCGGTGAAAAGGACACCGGCGGCGGCCGCGAATCCGGCTCCGACGCCTGGAAATCCTACATGCGCCGCCAGACCCAGACCGTGAACTTCTCCTCCGCCCTCCCCTTGGCCCAGGGCGTCCGCTTCGAGGTCTGATCCAAACCTCCATCTCCCCCTTGCGGGCGGGCGAGGGGTCACACCCGCTCTCTCTCCCCGTGCACCCCGGCGAAGGCCGGGGTCCAGATGGAGGTCACCAAAGGTCCAAGCAGCACGCCGACGCCCATCCCGGCCGCCTGGGCGCGTGATCTGGACCCCGGCCTTCGCCGGGGTGCACGGATAAAGACGTCCAAGTTTGCCCAAACACGCCCCGAATCCCCCAACGATTCCAACACCCCGAACTTTTAAGACCCCTCCGAACCGGCGCCCCCTCGAACATCCCTTATGATGGGAGCCATCCCGTCGTCGGGGAAGGCGTCCTGGGCCCAGGACCCGGACGTGCGGCGGGGCCGATCGTAGCGGGATTGTTCGAGGGGCGTGAAACCTCGAAGTCCGGCGGGCCTGAGCCCGCCGCCCGTCGCGGGCCTATCGCCTGAGGGTCCAAAGGACTCGGGACTTGTGGCCGGTCTCCGCCGAGGCGGGGATGCAGGCCCCCCCCGGGGTGTCCGTAAACCCGCTGGGCGACGCTCGCGGACCCGGTCGGGGACGGAGCCTTCGGCGTGAGCCGAAAACACAATCAATCGGTCCCCGTAACGCGAAAGCAGGGGGCCACCTCGGTTCCGGGCGAACGCCCAGGCTCCGTCGACTTCCCCACACCCGTTCACAGCGGAAGGACGATGAAACACGCCCCGTCCGGCGGCTCTCACCTGCGGTTCATCGCCGCCTTGTGACGGTTCGATTATCCATAAGACTTGTCGGGTCATCCCCGGTGTGGTGCTTATGCCGGCTTGAGCGCGCCTCTGTTCGGCGCGGCGTTAGGGAGTGGGCGGTTGATCCAGACCGAAGAGGGAGCCCGTATCGGGCTTCGACGACTTACGAGCTGTGCAGGAGGTCGGGCGTGAACATCGTCATCCTTCTGGGGGTGTTCATCACCCTGGTGACCGGCATCCCGGTCCTGCTGCAGATCCTGAAACAGCACCCCAAGGGCCTGCTGATCTGCTTCTTCGCCGAGATGTGGGAGCGCTTCTCCTTCTACGGCATGCGCGGCCTGCTGATCTTCTATCTGACCCAGCATTTCCTCTTCCCCGATGACCAGGCGTCCGGCCAGTACGGCACCTACGGCTCGCTCGTTTACCTGCTGCCCCTGATCGGCGGCATCGTCGCCGACCGCTACATCGGCACCCGCAAGGCCATCATGTTCGGCGCCATCCTTCTGGTCATGGGCCACGGCCTGATGGCGGTCGAAGGCAGCCCGGCCCAGCAGGTCCTGCGCTCCGGCGACCAGACCTATCAGGTCCAGCGCGTCGAACGCGGCGACCTGAACGTGGCCCAGGTCGTCATCGACGGCCAGGCCTATGACTACACCACCGGCGAAAACGGCGCCGTCGCCATCCAGGGCCTGCCGGCGGGTTCGCCCCTGGCGACCACTCCCGTCACCGCCGACGTCATCAAATCGACCGGCGAACCCTGGTTCTTCCTGGCCCTGTCCCTGATCATCATGGGTGTGGGCTTCCTGAAGCCGAACATCTCGACCCTGGTCGGTCAGCTCTATCCGCAGGGCGATCCGCGTCGCGATTCGGGCTTCACCCTCTACTATTACGGCATCAACCTCGGCGCCTTCTGGGCGGCGGTGCTGTGCGGCTATCTCGGCCAGAATTTCGGCTGGGGCTGGGGCTTCGGCCTGGCCGGCATCGGCATGGCCGTGGGTCTCGTCGTCTTCTGGCTGGGCAAACCCCTGCTGCAAGGCAAGGGCGAGAGCCCTTATCCCGAGCTGATCAAGAAGCCGGTCGCCGGTTTCCTGAACCGCGAGACCATCATCTATCTGCTGGCCTTCGTCGGCGTCGGCGCCCTGTTCTTCATCGTGCCGAACCACGCCCTGGTCGGTCAGGGCCTGCTGCTCTCGACCATAGCGGCGCTCGCCTTCATCGCCTGGTTCATCGTGGTGAAGCTCAAGGGCGACAAGGTCGCGCGCGAGCGGATGATGCTGGCCATGGTGCTGATCCTCGGCTCGGCGGTCTTCTTCACCCTGTTCGAACAGGCCGGCTCCTCGCTGAACCTGTTCGCCGACCGTAACGTCGATCTGTCGCTGACGGGCGCCGCCGGGACCTTCCTCGGCATCCCCTACGGCACCCCGGCCCAGATGACGGCGGCCGGACTGGCGATGACGGGTCTGTGGATCGACACCTCGATCACCGCGTCGCAAACCCAGTCGTTCAACGCCGGCTTCATCCTGATCTTCGCGCCGGTCTTCGCGGCTCTGTGGGCCTTCCTGGCCCAGCGCAAGATGGACCCGAACCCGGTCGTGAAGTTCGGCCTCGGCATCATGCAGGTGGGTCTCGGCTTCCTGGTCGTGGTGTGGGGCGCCAACTCGGGGCTGGTGGATGAGAGCTTCCGCACCCCGCTGGTGCTGCTGGGCTTCCTCTACATGCTGCACACGACGGGTGAGCTGTTCCTGAGCCCGGTGGGCCTGTCCGAGATCACGAAACTGTCGGTCGCCTCGATCGTCAGCTTCATGATGGCGGTGTGGTTCATGGCCTCGGCCATCGCCCACTTCCTGGGCGGCGAGATCGCCAAACTGGCCGGCACCGCCACCGTCGGCGGCGAGGTCGCCGACCCGGAAGCCGCGCTTCAGACGTCACTGCAGACCTTCAACCTGATCGGTCTGTGGGGTGTCGGCATCGGCATCGCCTTCATCGTCCTCAGCTTTTTCATCTCGAAGTGGTCCAACGGCGTGAACGAACCGGGCAACCATCCGGGACCGACCGTGACGGATGCAGGACGCGAGGACGGCAACGTCGCCAAGCCCTCGGCCACCACCACGGGCTGATCCGCCTTTCGGACAAGAGAAAGGGCGGCGTCTTCGCGGACGCCGCCCTTTTTTTGTAAGGTTGAAAGAAATAATTCCTAGTTCGGTCTTGCGAAGGTCATCGACGTCGCCATCTTCCGGATCGGTCTTTGAAATCGTCCGCCGACCCGTCCACCGCGACGCTGAGGAATGGGTCAGAAGGTCTTGCGCACGCGGATCTGCCAGAAGGTGCGGGGATCGATGGGGCGCAGTTCGACGAACTCGATCGGACGCGCTGGCGTGCGGTTGGCATAGACGGTCCGCTCGATGACGAAGTCGTCCCAGATGTTGACCTGGGCCCGGATCGACAGGGTCGGGGTCGGCTTGTACTCGGCGAAGGCCTCCCAATAGTCCGATCCCGTCCAGCCGGAGGTCTGGTCCGGGTCGTAGGAGGTCTGTTCCAGGCTCGGCAGGTAGGCCACCGCCCAGTTGAGCTTCCAGGAGGTGATGTCCTGCGAGATGGTGAAGTTGGGTTGCGACGGCCGAACCTGCGAGATCGAGCGCGTCTCGCCGGTGGTCGGATCGGTGACCTCGGTCTTGTTCCAGGTGTTTCGGAACTGGAACTGGCCGCCCGAGAAGCCGGTCCAGTCGAGCGGCACGATCACGTTGACCGCCAACTGATCCAGGGTCCCGTCGCCGATGTTGCCCGTCGCCGACAGGTTGCCGGGCAGGGGCAGGCGGTCGATCACGTCGATGATCTCGTCGTGGCGGTAGCCGATGGAGACGATGCCGTCACCGAGGAAGCGGCGCTCGTAGGTGATCTCGGAGATCCAGCGTTGTTCCGGCTCCAGGTCGACGTTGCCGCCGAAGACATTGTCGTCTTCCAGCTCCGACGAGGCGGCGAAGTCGCCGAATTCGAGCTGGCCCAGTTCACGCTCGAAGCGGAAGCGGACCTGGTTCTGGGGCATGGGGGTCCAGGTGACCTGGACGCGCGGCTTGGCGAAGAAGAAGCTCTTCTCCTGATCGGCGTCGCCCGACTGGGTGATGGTCGAGCCTTCCAGACGCAGACCGCCTTCGACCGTCAGGTTGGGACGCACCCGCCAGGTCGCCTTGCCGAAGGCCTCGCCTCGGGTCTCCTCGACCATGACCGAGGCGGAGGGCAGGGGCACGTTTGTTCCGCCGACTCTGAAGGCCTGTTCGACCTCCAGCATGTTGTAGGCGACCTCGCCGCCGGCCTCGATCGTCATCGACGACGACCGCTCCCAACGCAAAAGGGACCGCAGGATGGTTTCGGAAGACTCTCCGACCGATTCGAAGCGCTGTTCGGGGCTGTCGACTGCGCCGAGCCGGTTTGAGGACAGGGAGATGCTGTCGAAATCGCTCCACTCGCGAATGAACCGGGTCTCGCTGACCAGGCCGGTGCTGAGGGGGCGGGTGTAGACCGCGCCGACCTCGCCGCTCGTGCCGTCCTCTTCGTAGCTGTTGCGACGAAGCACGTTCGGGGCATCCTGGACGCTGAACTGGCTGTAGTCGTTCTGGCCGATGCGGGCGGTCAGGTCGATCTTTCCGCCCAGGAAGGCGTTGGCATAGTTGCCGCGAATGCTCTGGCCGCCGCCCTGCTGGTCGTTGAAATAGCCTTCGTCGCGCAGGACCGTGCCGTCCGGCGCGCGGCGGATGACGCGGCCCACGCCGTTGGAGTCGTTGACGCTGACGCCGTCCGACAGGGTGAAGCCCATGACCCGGTCGCCGTCGCGGGCCGTGAACTGATAGCTGCCGTTGGCCGCGTCCTGCCCGCCCTCGAACAGGAAGGCCGTGCCCGTCAGAATGTGCTCGCGGCTGGACTGGGTCTTGGTGATGACGTTCACGACGACCGAATAGCCCTGCATGTCGATCCCGGGAGCCCCGCCGCGCACCAGTTCGATGCGCTCGACCTGGGCTACCAGGGTGCGGCTGAGGACGGACGAGCCGGCGTCGTTCTTGGAGGCTGGGCGAGACCCGTTGATCAGGATGTTGCCGACTGCGCCTTCGAAGCCGCGCGATCCGTCGCCATCCTGGACCGAGAAGCCGGGGATGCGGTTGACCATGTCGAGCGCCGTGTTCGGGCGCTGGTCGGCGAAGAAGTCGGGGGTGAAGACCAGCACGCCCTGCTGGCCGGCCTCGGCCTGGGGCGGATTGGTCGTCTCGGACGGCGCGGGCGCCGTCTGCGCCAGGGCGCCTGTGGCCGTGAATAATATGGCCGTCGTGGCCAGAAGAATGGTCTTGGTCATCGCCTGGGGTTCCCCTCGTTGCTGGAGGGAGGTGTGACGACCGGCCGTCTTTCACTCCAGTTACAAGCGGGACAGGTGGATTAAATCTCCGACAGCATTACAGAGAGGCAATCTTCGTGGCTTATTCTGGCGAATACTGAACAGGGGCGCTGTCATCACTCACTGGTGCGGCGACGCCGCCTTGAGCGCCTCCCGCTTCCATCCGGTTCAGACGGGCCGTGCGTTCGGCGGCATAGTCGGGATGAGGCGTGTCGAAGCCGAAGGCGCTCGACCCGTCGGCGAGCGGGTCGGCCGGCCTGGCCTCGACCCGCCCCTGATCGACGACCTGGCGATAGGCCTCCATCGGGGTCTGATGCACCGGGCTGGGCATCGGCATGCGCGGGACGTCATCGCCGACATAGGCTTCGGGTGGGAGGTAGCCGTCATAGATCGACGGTTCGGCCGCCCGATCCAGGGCGGCGCGGTCGAAGCCGTCCGAGAGTAGGCCGACCTCCATCGTGTCTCCGGGCAACAGATCCCGCTCGACCGGAGGGACCACGGCGATCGAGAGGGTGCGGCCGAGCGCACGGCTGGTCTCAGATCCGCCCAGCATGAAGGCCCCTGCGCCGACCACGCCGACGATGGCGAGGGTGGCGAGGCCCAGACGGACGTCGGTGCGGGACAGAGGATGAGCCATCGAAAGACCTTAGGGCAGGGCGCGTGACAGGAACACGACCCGACAGGCGCAGTTCCCGTCGAACGGCCACGGTTGCGCCATATCCCCTTCCGATGGTGGAGGACACGCAAGAGGGGATCGGGAATGCGGATCGGATTGACGGGCCTTTTTCTGGCGGCGGCGCTCGTCGGGACGACGCCGGCCTTCGCCCAGGACGACCCACCCCAGGACGACCGGGTCGAGGATATCGTCGTCACCGCCCGGCGGGCCGGCACCCCCATGTGGACGGTGGAGCGGGGTGATTCGACGGTCATTCTGGTCGGCGCGATCAGCGGCGTACCGCGCGACTTCGTCTGGCGGCCCGAGGCGCTGGAAGAGGCGACGCGACGGTCGCAGCGTATCCTCTATCCGACCGTGGGCGAGGCGTCGCTGAGCGATGTCTTCCGCCTGATGTGGCGGATCCGGACGATCTCGCGTCTGCCTCAGGGAACGACTTCTGCCGACTATCTGCCGCCCGAGCTGCAGGCGCGGCTCGAGGCGCTCATGGCGGGCGAGGGGGATGGCTGGCGGACCAAGAGCTTCGTGGGACTGAGTTTCGACCTTATGGAGATAGCGGGCCGCGAGCGCCGGTCCTCGGGCGCCGTGGATGCGGTCAAGAAGGCGGCGCGCGAGGCGCGGGTGCAAGGCCAGCCCATCGGCACGGTGCGCGGCGACGAGCTGGTCGAGGGGCTGATCTCGGATCCGCCCGCCCAGTACATCCCCTGTGTGGCCGCGGCGATCACGGCAGCCGAGCAGGGGCCTGAGGGTGCGCAGGCGCGGCTCGACGCGTGGCGATCGCTGAGAGTGCCGGACGTGCTCGCGACCGGGCTGGACCTGGCCTACGACCAGTGCTGGCCCTCGGGCGATCCGGAGATCGCGCCCCTGGTGCGCGAGCAGTGGCGCGAGGCCACGCAGGCGGCGCTGACGCAGCCCGGCGTGACCATGGGAGTGGCTTCCTTGCGCATTCTGGCCGAGCCCGGAGGCGTGCTGGACCAGCTGGCGGCCGAGGGCCTGGACGTGCGTGGGCCGGACTGGAAGGTCGAACCCTAGACCGCAGTGCCGCCGACGGTCAGGCCACCGATCTTGAGGCTGGGCTGGCCGATGCCGACCGGCACGCCCTGGCCTGCCTTGCCGCAGACGCCGACGCCGGGGTCGAAGGCGAAATCGTCGCCGACCATCGAGACATTGGTCAGGGCCGTGGCGCCGTCCCCAATCAGGGTGGCGCCGCGCACAGGCGCTGTGATCCTGCCGTCCTCGATCAGATAGGCCTCAGTGCACTGGAAGACGAACTTGCCGTTGGTGATGTCCACCTGGCCGCCGCCGAAGTTGGCCGCATAGAGACCACGCTTGGTCGAGGCGATCATGTCTCCCTGCTTGGCCGAGCCGCCCTCCATGAAGGTATTGGTCATGCGCGGCATCGGCTGGTGCGCGAAGGACTGGCGGCGGCCGTTGCCGGTGGCGCGCTGGCCCAGCTGACGGGCCGAGAGACGGTCGTTCATCAGTCCGACCATGATACCATCCTCGATCAGGACGGTGCGCGAGGTCGGGGTGCCTTCGTCATCGACGCTGAGCGAGCCTCGACGACCGGCGATGGAGCCGTCGTCGACGATGGTGACGCCGGGGGCGGCGACGCGCTTTCCCATCATCCCCGAGAAAACGGACGAGCCCTTGCGGTGGAAGTCGCCTTCGAAGCCGTGGCCGATGGCCTCGTGCAACAGGACGCCAGGCCAGCCGGCGGCGAGGACCACGTCCATCTCTCCTGCCGGACAATCGACGGCCTCGAGGTTCACGAGGGCGCCGCGCAGGGCCTCGTCCACCTGGGCCTGCCAGCGTTCGGGGGCGATCCAGCTTTCGAAGCCGGCCCGGCCGCCCGCGCCGTTGGACATGGTCTCGCGGCGGCCGTCCTTTTCCACCGTGATGGAGACGTTGAGGCGGACCAGCGGGCGCACATCACGCACGGTCAGGGCGTCGGCGCGCAGGATCTCGATGGCGCGGCGCTCGCCGACGATCGAGGCCGAGACCTGGACGACGCGGGGATCGCGGGCGCGGGCCCAGGCGTCGATTTCCTGCAGCAAGGCGATCTTGTCGGAGAAGGCGGGGAAGGCGAGGGGATCGACCGCGTCGTAGAGCTTCTGGTTGGTGGCGCGGGGACCTTCGGCGGTGACGCCCGCATGGCCGGACTTGGCGAGGGACGCGCTGTCGGCGGCGCGGCGCAGGGCGGCGGCGCTGATCTCGTTGGCGTGGGCGTATCCGGCGGTCTCACCGGCCACGACCCGCAGGCCGAAGCCCTCGGTGGCGTCGTAGGCCGCGGACTTCAGCCGACCGTCGTCGAAGACCAGCGATTCGAGTTCGGAGCGTTCGAGGAACAGTTCGCCGTCGTCCGCGCCGTGCAGGGCGCCCTGGAGGATCGACAGGGCTTCGTCGGGATCGACACCGGAAGTTTCGAGCAGGGGCGGCGGGGGAATGTGGACGGTCATGGAAGCGAAGATAGGGATGGCGAGACAAAATGTCTTCTCCCTCCCCCGAGGGGGAGGGAGACCGCCTTGCCTTGGTCAGTTCGACATCGCCACCTCGCCCGACCCCGTGACGTCCTGGTTCAGCTGCGCCGGACGAGTGGTCAGGTCCACATCGCCAGAGCCGGCGATGGAGATATCGGCCCGACCGGTCGGGGCGACGGTCGCATCACCCGAGCCGGCGATGGCGACATTGGCGTCGGTGGTCACGAGCGAGCCGAGGTCCGCATCACCCGATCCCGAGATATCGACTTCCAGCGACTGCGTGCGGCCCGTCGCCGAGATCTCGCCGGAGCCTGAGATGTCGACCGCCAGGGTGTCCTGGTCGTAGTCGCGCAGCATCAGGTTGGCCGAACCCTCGACATTGAAGCTGTTCACGTTCGGAGCGGTGACGACGATCTTCACCTCCTCGGAATGCACCCAGACGCCCCGGCCGCCGTTTCGACGACCGAAGACGACCGTCTCGTGATTGGGGCCGTCGCGGTCGGCCCAGGTCAGGCGGCCGTCCACCAGACGCACGCTTTCGACCAGTTCGGCCGGGCCGGTGATCGTCACCCCGGCGGTCTCGCCCTGGACGTAGTCGACGTCGGCGGACAGATCGACGGTCAGGGTCTGGCCGCCGGTCCACTCGATCGTTCGAGTGACGTCCGGGCCGCGCGTGCCGTCGTCGCGTTCGAAGCGGACGGTGTCGCCGTCCTTGTCCTCGAACGTCCACTCCCAGCCGTGGCGGGCCATGTCGCGGCCGCCCAGAGCAAACGCTCCGCCGAGGGAGGCCGTGGCCAGCACGAGGCCGGCCGCGGCGATGATGAGAAGGGTGCGGATCATGCGACGTCTCCCACGGCGCGGTTGGATTGAGGCTCGAGCGCGGGCTTGAGCAGGCGGTAGTGCAGGCGGGCGAACCAGACGATGGCATTGACTAGACCGATGGTGACGATGGCCAGCAGCGCTCCGGCCGAGGAGGCGCCGGCCATCAGGCCAAGACCCGCCAGGATGGAGGCTCCGGCACCGCCGGGCACGTCGAGGAAGGGACCGCCGACCATGATGCCGCCGCCGGTCACGAAGACCGCGATGACGGCGATGCCGACGCCGAACAGGGCTCCGACCACGCCCATGAGGATGGGCAGAAGGATCAGTATGTCGATGGCGCCCAGACCCAGGACCGCGAACACGGCGGCGGCGGCGGCGGAGGGGTTCTTCTCCTGATGCCAGCGCTGGGCGCCGGCCTCGGCCCTGAGTTCACGCGCCAGACGGGCGGGGTCGCCCAGAGCGGCGGCCACTTCGGCTTCGGAGCGGCCGGCGGCCGCGCCGTCCTCGAAATGGGTCTCGTAGTCGGCGACGATCTCGGCGGCGACCGACATGGGCAGGCCCACCAGGCCCTGCCTGAGACGACTGAGGAATTCTGTGCGGGTCATGCTGCTTCTCCCGGAGCAGGAGCCACGGGCGTCTCGTCGTTGGCGACGATCGCGTCCACGGCCTTTGTGAAATGGGTCCATTCGGCGGACTGGGCGGCGAGCGCATCGCGGCCGGCCGGGCTGAGCCGATAGTATTTGCGCGATGGGCCCGACGATGATTCGACCAGATAGGTCTCGACCAGACCGTCGGTCTGCATCCGGCGCATCAGCGGGTAGATGGTGCCTTCACCCATGTCGATCGCGTCCGACAGCCGGCTGGCGATCTCGTAGGCATAGCTGTCGGCGCGGGCCAACAGGGCCAGGACGCAAAGTCCCAGCACCCCCTTCTTCAACTGTATCTCTATGGTTTCGGGCATGTCCGAACACCTCCTTTGATTTCCAGAGGCTATCGCAAGGTATCTGGCGTCGCAAGGTAGCTGTTCAAACATGACAGCGATTTAAGACTCGCGTTGGCCGTAACCTCGCCATGAAATCGCACCTGCGACGCCCAATCGCTTGGCAACGGTGAGACAGGGCGATAAGGACCGGCGCAGAAACGCCGCGTCTCCAAGAGAGCCCGGCCAAGTATTTGCGAGTGGATCGCAACGACTTGATTCAGACGACTTTGATGAGGATTTCTCGCATGGGACTGGGCACTCGAGCCCTGAGCAAGGCCGGTGGCGTTTTGACCACCGCATCGCTCGCCGTCTTCTTGGCCACGCCGACGTGGGCGCAGGACCTGATGGGCCAGCCGACGCCGGGCGGCATCGGTCTGCAGCCGGCCGCCTCGCCGCTGAAGCACGAGGCGCACATCTTCCATGACGCGATCCTCTTGCCGATCATCACGGCGATCTGCGTGCTGGTCCTCGGCCTGCTGATCTGGATCGCGATCCGCTACAATGCCAAGTCCAACCCGGTCCCGGCCAAGTGGAGCCACAACACCCTGATCGAGATCATCTGGACCGTGGTTCCGGTGATGATCCTGGTGGGCATCTCGCTGTTCTCGTTCCGCCTGCTGTTCGCCTATCACGACATGCCGACGCCCGATCTGACGGTGAAGGCCACCGGCAACCAGTGGAACTGGGCTTACGAATATCCTGACCAGGGCATCGCCGAATACATCTCGGCCATGCTGCCGGAAGACGAGGCGCGCGCCCAGAACGTCCCCTACCGCCTGGCCGCCGACGAGCCGATCGTGGTGCCGGTCGGCAAGACCGTCCGCGTGCTGGTGACGGCCGCCGACGTGATCCACGCCTTCGCCCTTCCGGCCTTCGGCTTGAA
The DNA here is from genome assembly GCF_058681135.1 of Brevundimonas sp. FV1ye28. Classification (NCBI taxonomy): domain Bacteria; kingdom Pseudomonadati; phylum Pseudomonadota; class Alphaproteobacteria; order Caulobacterales; family Caulobacteraceae; genus Brevundimonas; species Brevundimonas sp. FV1ye28. The sequence goes on from NZ_CM178731.1 coordinate 2,951,291, forward strand.
GACCGACGCCGTCCCGGGTCGGGTCAACGAGACCTGGTTCCGCGCCGAGCGCACCGGCGTCTTCTATGGCCAGTGCTCTGAGCTGTGCGGCGTCGACCACGCCTTCATGCCGATCCAGATCAATGTCGTGACCGAGGCCGAGTTCGCCGCCTGGGTCGCCTCCAAGGGCGGTTCGATGACGCCGGCCTCGGCCCAAGCCGCTCCGGGCGGCACGGTCGCCCAGGTCGCCGCCGGTACGACCGGCGCGGAGACCGTCGTCGACGCCGCCGCTCCGGCCGGCATCCCGACCGCTCAGACAGCTACTACCCCGACGGCGCCCGCCGCCGCGTCCACCGCTCCTGCTGCGACGGCTCCGGCCGCCGCTCCGGCCGCCCAGTAACCGCGAGCCAGAGACCCAAATGGCCACCGACATCACCGCAGACACCCACGCCAATCCTGGGCACGACGCCCACGAGGAGCATGATCACAAGCCGGGCTTCTTCACCCGCTGGTTCCTGTCCACCAACCACAAGGACATCGGCACCCTGTACCTGATCTTCGCCATTATGGCCGGGATCGTGGGCGGCTTCCTTTCGGGCCTGATCCGTCTGGAACTGGCCGCGCCGGGCATCCAGTATTTCGTCGAAGGCGGGCTGATCCAGCAACTCGGCATCGTCGAGGCGTCCAAGCACGGCTATAACGTCACCGTTACGGCCCACGCCCTGATCATGATCTTCTTTATGGTAATGCCCGCCATGATCGGCGGCTTCGGCAACTGGTTCGTGCCGATCATGATCGGCGCGCCTGACATGGCCTTCCCGCGGATGAACAACATCTCCTTCTGGCTGCTGGTCGCGGCCTGGGTGCTGCTGTGCCTGTCGATGTTCGTCGACGGCGGCCCGGGCAAGGGCTTCGGCGGGGGCTGGACCATCTATCCGCCCCTCTCCACCGTCGGCCACACCGGCCCGGCCATGGATCTGGCGATCTTCTCGCTGCACGTCGCGGGCGCCTCGTCGATCCTGGGCGCGATCAACTTCATCACCACCATCTTCAACATGCGCGCGCCGGGCATGACCCTGCACCGGATGCCGCTGTTCGCCTGGTCGGTGCTGATCACCGCCTTCCTGCTGCTGCTGTCGCTGCCTGTCCTGGCCGGCGCCATCACCATGCTGCTGACCGACCGTAACTTCGGCACCCACTTCTTCGATCCCGCAGGCGGCGGCGATCCGGTCATGTTCCAGCACCTGTTCTGGTTCTTCGGTCACCCCGAGGTCTACATCCTGATCCTGCCAGGCTTCGGCATCATCTCGCACATCGTCTCGACCTTCTCGAAGAAGCCCGTGTTCGGCTATCTCGCCATGGCCTACGCCATGGTCGCCATCGGTTTCGTCGGCTTCATCGTGTGGGCGCACCACATGTACACGGTCGGCATGAGCGTGAACCTGCGCGCCTACTTCATCGCCGCGACCATGATCATCGCCGTGCCCACGGGCGTGAAGATCTTCAGCTGGATCGCGACGATGTGGGGCGGCTCGATCAGCTTCAAGACCCCCATGCTGTGGGCCATCGGCTTCATCTTCCTGTTCACCGTCGGCGGCGTGACCGGCGTGGTCCTGTCGAACGCCGGCATCGATTACAGCCTGCACGACACCTATTACGTCGTGGCCCACTTCCACTACGTCCTGTCGCTGGGCGCCGTGTTCGCGATCTTCGCCGGCTTCTACTACTGGTTCGAGAAGATGTTCGGCGTGAAGTACAACGAGTTCCTGGGTGCGACGCACTTCTGGATCATGTTCGTCGGCGTCAACATCGTCTTCTTCCCGCAGCACTTCCTGGGTCTGCAGGGCATGCCGCGTCGCTACATCGACTATCCGGAAGCCTATTCGCTGTGGAACCACGTTTCCTCGGTCGGTTATGCGATCACCGTCGTCGGCGTGCTGGTCTTCCTGATCATGCTGGCCGAGGCCGCGATCCGTCGCCGCAAGGGCGTCGCCAACCCCTGGGGTGAAGGCGCCACGACCCTGGAGTGGACCCTGTCCTCGCCGCCGCCGCACCATCAGTTCAACGAACTGCCGGTGGTGAAGGGCGACAGCCACTAAGCCGCCAACGTCCTTCTCTAAGGATCAGGGCCGCCTTCCGACCCGGAAGGCGGCCCCTCTCATTTGATGACCCAAGCTGAACTGCAGACCCCGTCCACGACCCAGCCGGAAGACTTCTTCCAGCTGCTGAAGCCGCGCGTCATGTCGGTGGTGGTGTTCACTGCCGCGACCGGCCTGGTGATCGCGCCGGGCGGCATCCATCCGATCGTCGCGGCCATCGCCATCCTGTGCATCGCCATCGGCGCCGGCGCGGCGGGCGCCCTGAACATGGCGATCGAGGGCGAGACCGACGCCCTGATGCGTCGCACGCGCGGCCGTCCGGTCGCCGCGGGCCGTCTGAAGCGCAACGACGCCATCGCCTTCGGCATCGTCCTGTCGGTCTTCTCGGTCATGCTGCTGGGCATGAACACCAACTGGTTCGCGGCCGGGCTGCTGGCCATGACCATCGTTTATTACGCCGTCTTCTACACGATGATGTTGAAGCGCCGGACGCCCCAGAACATCGTCATCGGCGGCGCGGCCGGCGCCTTTCCGCCCGTGATCGGCTGGGCCGCGGCGACCGGTGACGCGCCCTGGCAGGCTTGGTTGCTGTTCGCGATCATATTCCTGTGGACGCCGCCGCACTCCTGGGCGCTGGCCCTCTATTCGGCCGGGGATTACGCCAAGGCCGGTATTCCGATGATGCCCGTGGCCAGGGGGGCGAAATCGACCCGGCTGCAGATCTGGCTCTACAGCCTGATCTTCGTGGCCTGCGCCGTCGCGCCCGGCTTCGTGGGCATGGGCGGGTTGATCTATCAGGTGGTGTCCATCGCCGGCGGCCTGGCCTTCCTCGGCCTCGCCTTCCGCCTCTGGCGCTCTCGCGCGGGCGACGCCCCCGACAAGGCCGAGGCCGTGGGGCGAGAGGCCGCATTGTATGACGTCCGCGCCGAAGCCAAACCGGCGCGCAACCTGTTCGCCTTCTCGATCCTGTATCTCGTGGCGCTGTTCGCGGCCCTTCTGGTCGAGAGCTTCGTCGTCCCCGGAAGCTGAAACCCATGCCCGTCTATCTGACGCCCGAACAACTCGCCGCCCGCAACAAGCGCAGCCTCTGGATCGCGCTGGGTCTGGTGGCCTTCATCGTCCTGATCTTCGTCACGACCTTCACCCGCATGCAGGCCAATCTTGCGGCGCGCACGGCCCAGAATCGGGCGATCGTCGCCGTTGCGCCGACCCAGCCCGCCCCGTCCCAGACGGCGGAAGCGTCGAACTGATGGCCGCGCCCCCTTCGGCCAAGTTGATCGCCCTGGTCTGCGCCGGGGTCGTGGTGACCATGACCGGCGCTGCTTTCGCCGCCGTGCCACTGTATCGGATGTTCTGCCAGGTCACGGGCTTCAACGGCACGACGATGAAGGCCGACAAGCCTTCGGACACGGTGCTGGACCGCACGGTCAACATCCGCTTCGACACCAATGTCCGGGGCCTGCCCATGGTCTTCAAAGCCGAGCAGACGACCCAGCGGGTGCGAATCGGCGAGACCGGTATTGCCTATTTCGACGTGACCAACACCTCGGACAAGCCGATCCTGGCGCGCGCCAGCTACAACGTGGTACCCGAGCAGACCGGTGCCTATTTCCAGAAGCTGCAATGTTTCTGCTTCGACGATCAGACGATCGGCGCGGGCGAGACCAAGCAGTTCCCGATGCAGTATTTCATCGCGCCCGAGATGGTCGAAGACGCCGAGGTCGACGGCGTCAACGAGATCACGCTGAGCTACACATTCTATCCCGTCACCGACGATCAGCCCGCCAGCACTGGCGCGGGCTGAACACCGACGCTATAGCCCGTTCAAACTTATCTTCTCTCGCCGATTCAGAGATCCGACGCATGGCCCACGCCGCTCCGCATCACGACTATCACCTGGTCGATCCCAGCCCCTATCCGCTGACGGCGTCCATCGCGACGACGATCATGATGGTCGGCGCCGTGGCCTGGATGAAGGGCGTCTTCGGCCTGCCGGAAGGCACGTCCTGGCTGTTCTTCGCCGGTCTGGCTGGCGTTCTCTACTCGGCGTTCGGCTGGTGGTCGGATGTGATCAAGGAAAGCCGTCGCGGCGATCACACCCCGGTCGTCTCGATCGGCCTGCGCTACGGCGTGGTCCTGTTCATCGCCTCGGAAGTGATGTTCTTCGTCGGCTTCTTCTGGATGTTCTTCGAGATGGCTATCTTCAACGAAGCGCGCGCTCACATCCCGGAAATCTCGAATTGGGCCGATACGGCCGCCGCCTGGTCGACCTGGCCGCCCAAGGGCGTCGAGGTCCTCGATCCCTGGTCGCTGCCGCTGCTGAACACCGTCATCCTGCTGCTGTCGGGCACGACGGTCACCTGGGCCCACCACGCGCTGCAGGTCGGCGACCGCAAGGGCGCCAAGATGGGCCTGATCGTCACGGTGCTTCTGGGTGTGCTCTTCACCGCCGTTCAGGCCTACGAATATTACCACATCGTCCACGAGAATCTGTTCTTCAACGAGGAAGCCATCAACTCGGGCCTGTATGGTTCGATCTTCTTCATGGCGACGGGGTTCCACGGCTTCCACGTTCTGTTGGGCACCATCTTCCTGGCCGTCTGCCTGGGTCGTCTGCTGGCCGGTCAGCTGACGCCGGAGAAGCATTTCGGGTTCGAGGCCGCCGCCTGGTACTGGCATTTCGTGGACGTGGTCTGGCTGTTCCTGTTCGCCTTCGTCTACGTCGTCTTCGGCTAAGGACGGCGTTGGACAACCGTCCATCCCAGACTGGAAACATTGCGCCGGCGCGGATCGACATGATCCGCGCCGGTTTCCTTTGTCGGTGCCCGAGCTGCGGCAAGGGGCACCTGTTCAAGGGCTTCCTGAAGGTCGTCGAGGACTGCGCCGTCTGCAGGTTCGACTTCACCCGGCTGAACACCGGTGACGGGGCCGCCATCTTCATCATGCAGATCGCCGGCGGGCTGGTGGTCTTCGGGGCGTTGTTCGTCCAGATCGCCTACGATCCGCCGATCTGGGCCATGCTGATCGTCGCCCTGCCGCTGGTCGTGGGTCTGTCCCTGGGGCTGATGCGGCCGGGCAAGGGGGTGATGATCGCCCTGCAGATGCGAAACCGGGCCGGACAGGCGCGCAATGATGACTGATGCCAAGAGGCGTTTCCCGATCCTGCGGACCCTGTTCGTGGCTGTCTGCGTCGTCTTCCTGTGTGCGCTTGGGACCTGGCAGGTGCAGCGGATGGGCTGGAAGGAAGGCCTGATCGCCCAGGCCGAGGCCGCCGCTCAACTGCCGCCCGCGCCCCTGCCCGAAGTCCTGACCGCCGCCGATCCGGAGTTCCGCAAGGCGCGGGTCGTCTGTCGCGGCCTGCCGACGGCGCCCTATGTCGAGTTGCAGTCGATCCATGACGGCCAGCCGGGAAGCCGGCTGATCTCGGCCTGCGTTCCAGAGGGGATGAACCAGACTTTCCTCGTCGATCGCGGTTTCGTGCCCGACAGCGTCCCGGCTCGGCCGCGCGTGCTGACGACGACCCTGCCGCTGGCCATGGCGGTGGAGCTGCGCCGGTCGCCGCCGCCGGGAGCCATGACGCCGCCGCCGTCGGAGGATCGTTTCTATGGTCGCGACAACCCCGCGATCGCCCAGCGGCTGGAAGCCGGCTCCCCGTCGGAGTTCACCCTGTTCGCCCTGACCTCGCCCAATCCCGAGATCGGTGCGCTGGTCGCCTCGGCGCCACCGGCGGCCTTCTCGAACAACCACCTGGGCTATGCCCTGACCTGGTACGGACTGGCGCTGGCCCTGATCGGTTTCTATGTGGCCGTCCTGATCCGACGAAGAAAGACCCCCTCCTGACCGCTTCCCTGCACACCCTGTCCAACGGCGTCCGCGTCGTCTGCGATCCCATGCCCGGCCTCAAGACCCTGGCCCTGACCGTCGCGGTCAAGGGCGGGGCGCGGTGGGAGCCGGAGAACCGCTCCGGCTGGTCGCACCTGCTCGAGCATCTGGTGTTCAAGGGCGCGGGCGACATGGGCGCGCGCGACATCGTCGAGCGGATCGAGGCCGAGGGCGGATCGATCAACGCCGCCACGGGCTATGAGCGCACCAGTTTCGAGATCAGGGCTCTGGACGGGTCCCTGGGTCTGGCGATGCAGATCGTGTCGGACCTGGTGTTCCGCCCCACGCTCGACCCGGCCGAGATCGACCGCGAGAAGGACGTCGTGGCCCAGGAGATCGCCGAAGCCTTCGATACGCCCGACGACCACGTCTTCGAGATGGCCCAGACGAAGGCCTTCGCCGGCCAGCCTCTGGGCCGGCCGATCCTCGGTTCGATCGCCAGCCTGAAGCCCGCCAACAAGGCGACCATAGGCGACTGGCGCGCGCGGCTCTATTCGCCCGATCGGATGGTGGTGGCGGTGTCCGGCGCGGTGGACGAGACCGAACTGCTGGCCCTGGCCGAGCGCTGGTTCGGCGATGCCGTGGCTGCGCCCGCCGATGCGCCCGAGCGCGCCACGTTCGTGGGCGGGACGGCGGCCCTGACGCGCAAGATCGAACAGGCCAATCTGGTGTTCCAGCTGCCGTCGCTGGCGGTAGGGGATGCGGCCATCCCGGCGGTGCGGCTGTTCACCGAGATTCTCGGCGGGGGGATGGCCTCGCGCCTGTTCCAGAGCGCGCGCGAGGAGCGGGGACTGGCCTATGCCATTGATGCCTATCAGGAAGCCTACGACGATAGCGGCGTGCTGGGCGTCTACGCCGGGGCGGCGGCGGATCGTTCGGTGGAGTTGGCCCAGGTCTGCGCCGACGAGATTCGCGACCTGACGATCAAGGGCCCGACCGACGCCGAACTGTCGCGCGCCAAGGCGGTGCTGAAGGGCGGACTGTGGATGTCGGACGAGAGCCCGGCGAGCCGCGCGGGGCGGAATGCGGCGCAGACGTTGATGTTCGGAGCGCCGGTGCCGTCGGATGACACGGTGCTGCGGCTGGAGGCGGCGACGGTCGGGGACCTGAAGGCGGTCGGCGAACGGATACTGGCGCCGAAGCTGGCGGCGACGGCGGTGCTGGGTCCGAAGGCGGCGGCAGCGGCGGGCAAGGCGTTCGCGGAGCGGGTGGCGAACTAGGGTTCCCTCTCCCGGTGGGAGAGGGCTTGAGGCTCGCAGAGCGCAGCGATGCGTTTAAGCCGAAAGGGTAAGGGGCGTGCCTCACCGGTTTGCATCCGACCCTCACCCTTTCGCGCAAATCCGATTGCCTGAAGGCTCTCGGGCGCTCAAACCCTCTCCCACTGGGAGAGGGAGTGGGTTAAGTTCTCCCATGGCCCTTCTGGACTGGATGACGGATGCGACCGGTCCCGTGGTCGAAGGCGCGGGTGTGCTGCTGCGGCCGCCGCGCACGGGCGACTATTCGGCCTGGGCCGATCTGCGTGAGCTGTCGCGTGACTACCTTCAGCCGTGGGAGCCGTCCTGGCCCGACGACGATCTGACCAGGGCGGCCTATCGCCGGCGTCTCGGCGTCTATGCGCGCGAGATGGAGCTGGGCCACGCCTGGCCGTTCTTCATCTTCGACGCACGCGGCAAGACCCTGATGGGTGCCATCACCCTGTCCAACGTTCGGCGCGGCGTCGCGGAGACGGGGACGCTGGGCTACTGGGTGGGACAGCCTTTCGCGGGGCGTGGCGTGGCCACCGCCGCGGTAAAGGCCATGACGGGCTTCGCCTTCCGCTCGGCGCGGCTGCATCGGCTGGAGGCGTCCTGCCTGCCGACGAATCTGTCTTCCCGTCGCGTGCTCGAGAAATCGGGCTTCGTGAAGGAGGGTGAGGCGCGGGCTTATCTGAAAATTAACGGCGCATGGGCAGATCATATCCTGTTCGGCCTCGTGTCGGACGATGTCGCCGTGTCCTGAAGGAACGCCTGCACCCGTGACCCCGCGACCCCGCACCATGACCTGGGACGCGACCACGGCCATCGAGGCGCTGGCCGCCGCCGATTCCGCCCTGTGGATATGGACCCCGGGCGACGATCAGATCCGATTCACCGGCGCGACCCGTTCTCTGGGCCTTGGCCCGCTGGCGCCGGAATGTTCGGGCGCGGCCTTCATCGCCCTGGCCCTGCCACAGGACCGGTCGCTGGCCGAACGCATCCTGAAACCCGCCGGCGAGGGGACTGAGGTCGCCGTGCGCCTGCGCATGCGCGGGGCCGAGACCTGCCTGTGGCGCGGGGTGTGGCTGGAGGACGGGTTGCGCGCCGCCGGGATGGTGGCGCTCGAGACCAAGATCGTCGGCTCGGACAAGGACCTCCTGACCGGCCTGCTGGACCGCAAGAGCTTCCTCGGCCGCACCGCCGAGACCCTGACCGCGCCCGGCGAATACGACATGGTCGTCGCCGACGTGGACCGCCTGCGTCGCCTCAACGAAGCTCTGGGCCACGAGCGCACCGACATGGTGATCTCGGCGCTCGGTTCGCGCATGGCCGCCGCCTTCTCCTTCGACGCCAACCCCGCCCGGATCGGCGAGGATGAGTTCGCGGTCGTCGTGCCGCGTGGGGCGGGGAATGCCGCCGATCGCCTCAGGGACGCCCTGGAACAGCCACTGCGGGTCGCGGGCTTCGACATCTACCCGACCGTCTCGATCGGCTCGGTGACCTTCGAGGGCGGGCCGGACGCGCCGGATGCCGCCGAACTGCTGCGCCGAGCCGAACTGGCCGTCGGGTCGGCCAAGAAGGTCGGACGAGGCGGAAGCGCCGCCTATGGCCGGGCGATGGAGTCCGACAGCCTGTCGCGGCTGGCGCTCGAGGCGGATCTGAGAAACGCCTTCGTGCGCGGCGAGATCGAACCCTTCTTCCAGCCGATCGTGAACCTGAACACCGGGGCGGTGGCCGGGTTCGAGGCCCTGGCCCGCTGGCGCCACCCCAAGCGCGGCCTGGTGCCGCCGGACGAGTTCCTGGGCCTGACCGACGAGATGGGCCTTATGAACGATCTGGGCCTGATGATGATGACCCAATCGGCACGTCAGCTGGCGGAGTGGCTGCATCGCCACCCAAGCGCGGGCAAGCTGTTCTGCAGCGTCAACCTATCGGTCGGCGAGATCGAGCGGCCGAACCTGATCGAGGACGTCGCACGGGTCATCCAGGAGACCGGCCTGCCGAGAGGCGCGCTGAAGCTGGAAGTCACCGAGGGCGACATCATGCGGGACACCGCGTCCGCCGCGATCATCCTGCAAAAGCTCAAGGACGTCGGGGCTTCGCTTGCGCTCGACGACTTCGGCACGGGCTTCTCGTCGCTGAGTTATCTGGCGCGGCTGCCGTTCGATACGCTGAAGATCGACCGCTATTTCGTGCTGACTATGGACAAGGACGAGGGCTCGGCGAAGATCGTCAAGTCGGTCGTCAACTTGGGTCGCGACTTGAATCTGGAGGTCGTCGCCGAGGGGGTGGAGAACGCCGGACTGGCGGCACTGCTGCTCGACGCCAGCTGCCACTACGGCCAGGGCTTCGGCTATGCGCCCGCCCTGCCCGCGCAGGAGGCCGAAGTCTATCTGAACGAAAGCCTGTCCGACGGGGTCGCGCCGCTGAAGGCGCGGTCGGGTTAAGCCCGGCCGGACTGCCCCGACAACATCGCCGCGTCGACGCCGAGGCCGGCCAGGGCACGGGCCCATTTGGTGTCGAACTCAGTGTCGAACAGAAGCTCCAGATCCGCGTCGGCGGTCAGCCAGACGTTGTCGCCCAATTCCTCCTCCAACTGACCGTCGCCCCAGCCGGCATAGCCGAGCATCAGTGTCGAACGACGCGGGCCGGTCGCGGGATCGGTCATGGCGGTCAGGGCCTCGCGCGTGCCGGTCAGGGCGAGGCCTGAGCCGAACGGCGTGGAGGTGTCGTCGATCATCCAGTCGTCGGTGTGCAGGACGAAGCCGCGTTCGCGCTCGACGGGACCGCCGACCATGACAGGGCGACCGCGTGACTGTTCGGGGGCGTCGAGGGCGAGGTTGGTCAGAACGGACCTGAGATCGACGCCCTGGGCCGGGCGATCGATGCGCACGCCCATCGCATGGTCCGGCTCGTGGGCGCAGACCAGGATGACGGCGTGTTCGAAGCGCGGGTCGTCGATGCCGGGCATGGCCACCAAGAGCCGGCCCGTGAGGGATTGGAATTCGTCCATGACTGAATGATCGGTGCGATGCGCTCGTTTCGCAAGGCGAGGCGGATCACGATCGCGCTTGGCGAGGGACGCCCGGCCCCCTATCTGACGCAGGTCGGCGCACGCGCCTCATCCCAGACCTCCCCGGAGCCTCCCATGACGATCCAGATCGGCGACCGCATTCCCTCGGCCACACTGTCGCAGGGCACGCCGGAAGGACCCAAGCCCGTCAACACCGATGAGTTCTTCGCCGGCAAGACGGTCGCCCTGTTCGCCGTCCCCGGCGCCTTCACCCCGACCTGCTCGGCACGCCACCTGCCCGGCTACGTCGACAACAAGGCCGAGCTGAAGTCAAAGGGCGTGGACGTGATCGCCTGCGTGTCGGTCAACGACGCCTTCGTGATGAACGCCTGGGCCGAGAGCCAGGGCCTGACCGGCGATGACGTGGTCATGCTGGCGGACGGCAACGGCGACTTCACCCGCACCGTGGGTCTGGTGCTTGACGGCAAGGGCTTCGGCCTCGGCGAACGGTCGCAGCGCTATTCGATGCTGGTCAAGGACGGCGTCGTCGAACAGCTGAACATCGAACAGGGCGGCGAGTTCAAGGTGTCGTCGGCCGAACACCTGCTGGCGCAGCTTTAAAGCTTTCGACCCTCCTCCGCTGTGCGGGGGAGGGGCTTTGCCGAGGTTCAGGCGGCGACGATTTCGGTCTCGTCGGCGTCGGAGTTCTCACCCGCCAGGACCTGACTCAGCGCGCCCAGCAGGGCAGCCGGCGTCAAGGGCTTGGACACGAAATAGGTCATGCCGGCGGCCATGCAGGCGGCGATGTCGTCGGGGGCGGTGTCGGCGGTGACGGCGATCACGGGGACCGAGGCGTTCGGTCCGCCGCCGGCGCGCAGGCGACGCGTGGTCTCGCGACCGTCCAGCTCGGGCATCCGCACATCCATGAAGATGACGTCGAAGGTCGAGGTCTCGCACCGGGCCAGGGCCAGAAGCCCGTCGGCGGCGGTCGCGATGTCGCAACCCAGGGGGGCCAGGATCAGCTCGACGGCGCGACGATTGATGTCGTGGTCGTCGACGACAAGGACGCGCAAGGGACGGTCGCCCCCCTCGTCGATCTCGGTTTCAGTCTCGGCGGACACCGCGACGATCTCGGACCCAGCCACGGCGGGTTTGGCCTCAACGACGGGCGCAGAAGGCGTGGGGCATTGGGTCCCGATGTTCGGAGCTAGGCTGCGGACGATGTCGCCCCGGCTTTCGTCATTGAAGCCGGACGGCGCGGAAACCGGGGCCTCGCCGCGCGGCAACAGCAGGGACACGGTGAAGGCTGCGCCCTCGCCGGGACGGCTGCGAGCGGTCAGGCGGCCGCCCATCAGTTCCACCAGGTCGCGGCTGATGCTGAGGCCCAGGCCCGTCCCCCCGTGTCGGGCGCTGACGCCGTCTGCGGTCTGGTCGAACGGGGTGAACAGTCGGCTCAGCTGCTGACCGGTCATGCCGGGGCCGGTGTCGGCGACCTCGATCAGGAGGGCATGGCTGGAGGGCTCCTCGACCCAGGCCGAAAGGCGCAGGGTGACCGAACCGTCGGCCGTGAACTTCATCGCGTTGGAGATCAGGTTGTTCAGCACCTGACGCAGGCGCATGGGATCGCCCTTGACCGAGGGCGGGATGCTGGATGCGCCCTCGACCCGCAGGTTCAGGCCTTTGGCCCGCGCCTCGCCCTGCCAGAACCTCAAGGTCTGGGCGATCAGGCCACGCAGGTTGAAGTCGACGGTCTCGACCTGCATCCGTCCCGCATCGAGCTTAGAGTGATCCAGCAGATCGTCGAGCAGGGCCTTCATCATGATGCCAGCGTCGGTGATCAGGGCGGCCTGGGCGCGGGCGGCGCTGTCGGTGGCTCCACGTTCCAGCTCGGCCGCGCCGGTCAGGATGGCGCTGATGGGGGTGCGCAGGTCATGGCCCACGGTGGCCAGGAAGATGGACCGGCCGGCCATGATGCGTTCGGCGTCGGCGCGGCGCTGATCCGCGTCCAGGCGGGCGGCGATCTCGGCGTCGGCGGCCTGGTTCATGCGCTGCCAGGTCGAAATGCAGTAGAGGCCGAACACGACGAAGGCGATGGCGGCGGCGGAGACGAAAGAGGATGACGCCCCGTACCAGGCCATCCAGAACGGCGTCATGGCCATGTAGATGAAGTGGGGGGCGATGGTGATGGCCAGCACCTCTTTCGAGCGCGGCGAGTTGATCACGCCATAGATGGCACCCGAGGCGGCCAGCACGGCGGCGCAGACCCCGCCCATTGGTCCCCCGGTCAGCCACAGGGGGATCGACAGACTGCCGAAGGCCGCGGCGTTCAGGAACAGCATGACGACGCCGGCGGCGGACCGCATCGGCCCCATTTTCTCGGTCTTGCCGCTGTTGATCGGTGCGAACACCATCAGGTCCAGCACCTGGACCAGAAAATAAATCCCCACCCAGACGGCGCTGAAGCCCCAGCCGAAGAGGGGACTGAAAACCATGGCGGTGGCCGCGCCCATGCCCAGACGCTGCAACAGCGCCTTGCGACGTTTGCGGACGGCGGGCGCCCACGTCGCAGGCAAGGTCTTGTTGGCCTCCGACATTGCGCCCCCGATGAAACGCGCGGTCTTTTCGCCACGCATCGAGGGACGTTAGCGCAGCGCCCCTAACGCTCCGTCAACGAGGCCGAGGAAGCCGCTTCGGCGACACTGGAGAAGCCTTCGGCGCGCAGTCGGGCGGCGATATCGCGCTTGATGCGACCGACGAGGCCGGGGCCTTCGTAGATCAGGGCGGAATAGACCTGGATGGCCGAGGCGCCGGAGCGAATGCGGTCCCAGGCGTCCTGGCTCGACGTGATGCCGCCGACGCCGATCAGGGGCAGGCGACCCTGCGCCGCTGCCGCCGCGTCCTTCAGGGCCGCCAAAGCCTTGCTCGTCAGGGGGGCACCCGACAGGCCGCCGGTCTCGGCGCGGTCGGGGGACATCAGGCTGTCGGGGCGGTCGAGCGTCGTGTTGGAGACGATCAGGGCGTCGATGCGGTGTTCCAGGGCCGCCTCGACGATCATGGCGATCTCGGCCGAGGTCAGGTCCGGTGCGATCTTGAGGAAGACGGGGGCCGGGGTTGTGCGCGCCTCTTCGATGCGACCCAGCAGGTCGTCCAGCGCCTCTCGCCCTTGGAGGGCGCGCAGGCCTGGGGTGTTGGGCGAGGAGATGTTGATGGTGAAATAGTCGCTGAGGCCGGCGAGGCGACGCAGGCCCGCAACGTAGTCGGCAGCCTTGTCTTCCGTGTCCTTGTTGGCCCCCAGATTGGCACCGACGACGGCCTTGGGGCGGCGCGACAGGTTGTCGGCAAACGCCTCGAGCCCCGCATTGTTGAACCCCATCCGGTTGATGATGGCGCGGTCCTGCGACAGACGGAACAGGCGGGGCTTGGGGTTGCCGGTTTGGGGCAGGGGGGTGACCGAGCCGCATTCGACGAAGCCGAAGCCGAGGCGGGCCAGGCCGTGCAGGGCCTCGCCGTTCTTGTCCAGACCGGCGGCGAGGCCGATAGGGTTGGACAGGTCGAGGCCGGCGATGCGTGTCCGCAGGATCGGGTCGTCGGCGGGGGAACCGGGCAGGGGCAGGGACTTCAGGGCCGTGATGGCGAGGCCGTGGGCCGTCTCCGGGTCGAGGTTGCGCAGGATGGCCGCGCCGATATCGGGGAGGGGCATCAGGCCGGCACCGTGAAGGAAATGGCTTCTGTCACCGCCTTCACAGGCAGGTCGCCGTAGATATGCGGGAACAGGGCGCCGCCGCGCGAAGCCTCCCAGACGATCGTGTCGCCCAGCGCCGTCAGATCGACGGTGAGCAGCATCAGGTTCTCGCGTCCGGCATAGTGCTTGCGGGCGGTCTCATCGAGTTGGGCGGCGCTCGACAGATGGATGTAGCCGTCGGCGAGATCGACGGTGGACCCGGCATAGGTGCCCTCGGCCACCGCCTCGCGCCACTCGGCGGCGTCGATGATCTTGTAGGCCACCGTCTCGGTCATCAGTCCTCGGCCCCTCCGCCGAAGGCCTTGGGCGTCAGGAAGCCGTCGTAGACGCAGCGCCCGGCGACATCGACCTCGAAGATCGCCGCCGCTCCGGTCGGGAAGCCGCCTGCCATCCGGTCGAGGATCGACGGCGAGGCTGCGCTTTCGGTCAGATAGTCCATCGCCAGAAGCTGGACGCCCGGATTGTGGGCCACCACCAGCAGGCATCCCGACTTGTCTTCGAGGTCTTCTACCAGGCGACGGATGGTGTCGGTCGAGGCGTCGTAGAGCTTCGGCTCGATCCGGACCTCCACGTCGCCGAAGGCCTCGTGCATCGTCTCCCAGGTCTGGCGCGTGCGGGTCGCGGAGGAGACGAGGGCGAGGTCCGGTCGCAAACCCTTGTCGGCGAGGATCCGGCCCATCAGGGCGGCGTCGTCGACCCCGCGCTGGGTCAGGGCGCGGTCGCGGTCGAGGCCGCTTTCGGCCATCCGCTCGGTCTTGGCGTGGCGCATGAGGATCAGGCGGTGCATGGCCGCCGCTTAGCCGGGTTCGGCGTCTCTATCCAGTGTGCGCGTGACGGGCTGGGGCTGGAGGCCGGGATTTTCGGCCCGGACACGCTGGGTCGCACCCGAGGGTCGGATGCGGGCATAGGCCTGACGCGTGGCCTCCAGCAGGATGACCCCGGCGGCCCCCGGCGCGATACGACGGCCGATCTGCTCGAAGCCGTCGGCCATGCCTAGAAGGGGCGTCCAGGGCGGGACATAGAGGGTCTGGGACCAGGCGGTGGGCTCCAGGCCCGCCGCGCGGACCAGGCGTTCCAACTGGCCCCGGGTGAAGGGGCGGCCGTGTCCGAAGGGCGTGCTTTCGGCCCTGGCCCACATCCCGCCTCGCGCGGCGGCGGCCAGGATTATGCGACCGGCGGGGGCCAGAGCGCGGACGGCCTCGGTCAGCAGCTGGGTCGGATCGTCCGCCTCCTCCAGCGCATGGACCAGAAGGACGCGGTCGAACGATCCGGCTGGAAAGGGCAGGCGTTTGTCGTCGATCAGAAGGGTGCGGTTGCGTCCGGCGGCGGGCCAGACCTCGACCCCCTGGCCCGAGGGCATGGCGGCGATGACGCGTCGCGCGCCGACGAAGGCGTCCAGCCAGGGCGTGGCATAGCCGATGCCCAGCACGTCGCAGCCGGCAGCCTCGCCCCAGGCGTCTTCGAGCCGTTTGGCCAGCAGGCGGCGCACGAGCGCCCCGGTCGGCTCGCCGTAGAAGGATCGCAGGTCTTCGATGGCGCGACGCATGATCAGACTTATATGGCCATGAGGCTTACCGAACCAAGGACGACCCGATGCCCCTGACCGTTCATCTGTTTCCGGCGCGGACTGACAACTACGCCTTTCTGGCGCGGGACGAGGCGACGGGGACGGTCGCGGCGATCGACACGCCGGACGCCCAGGTGATCCTGGACGGGATCGCCAGCCTGGGCTGGGGCAAGCTGGACCGGATCATCAACACCCACTGGCATCCCGATCACACCGAGGGGAATGCGCGGCTCCAGGCGGAAACGGGTTGCGACATCTGGGGGCCTAAGGAGGTGCGAAAGGTCGCGCCGCTGGACCGGGTGATCGAGGAGGGCGACATCGTCATGATCGGCGAGACGGCCCTGCATGTGACGGCGACGCCGGGCCATACCCTGGGCCATGTCGTGCTCCGCTCGCCAAAGGACGCCATCGCCTTCACCGGCGACACCCTGTTCCCGCTGGGGTGCGGACGGCTGTTCGAGGGCACGCCGGAGCAGATGTGGGACAGCCTAAGCCGGCTGCTGAACTGGCCCGACGAGACGGTGCTGTACGGGGCGCATGAATACACGGCGGCCAACGCCCGCTTCACCCTGAGCGTCGACGACCGGCCAGAGGTTCGGGCTCATGCCGAGGCGATTTTCGCGGCGCGCGAGCGGGGCGAGCCGACCGTGCCGACGACGATGAAGATCGAGCGCGCGCTGAACCCCTTCCTGACGGCGGGCAGTGCGGAGGCGTTCGCGCGGCGCCGGGCGGCGAAGGACGTTTTCTAGTCGCCCCTTCTAGTCTCGGGGTGCGACGGCCCGAATGATGCTGGAGGACGACGGTCGACCGGCCTGACCTTCGCTCGGGTTCACCACGATGCGCAGGTCGCCGCGCGAGAACGTCGCCGAACTACGTGGTCCCTCGACCAAGGTGATGCTGCGCAGGCCGGCCACGCGATCGCGGAAGGTCGGGGTGCGGGCCATGCGGATGACCGCCTCGGTCGAGACGATCAGCGCGTCGACCATCAGAGCCTCTGACTGTTCACCCGACAGATTGATGACGATCAATCGACCCAAGGCCCGGCTGACCAGGCTGCCGCGCTGGTTCATCAGGGTGAATAGGCGGATCGGCCCCAACGTCGGCAGGTCCAGAGCCGGCGCCTGGCCTACACGCGAGGCGGGCGAACCGTTGGGCGCTCGGGTCGTGTAGAGGGTCAGGCCGCCGTCTGGGGTCACGCGCAGGATCTGAGCCCCTGCATCGTTGCGATAGATGACGTCGCCGCGGGGCGCGGGCGTCGAGCGCAGAACCCAGGTCTCTTCACGCCGCTCGAAGCGGAACAGGGGGCGGGCGCCGCGACCGTCGAAGATGAACCGTTCGCCGGTCTCCGACGCATAGAGGCCGTTGGCCGGCAGGCCGCGCTGGCCTCCGGTCTCATAGGTCTGGTCCGCCTGGGCGTTGCCGCGCGTCTGGGCCACAGCGAGAGTCGGGGCGAACAGGATCGCCAGACCGACGACGGCGAACGCCATCGTCGCCGGGATCGGCGACCGCGCCGTCTCGTGCTTGACCCTTGAACTCATGGCTAAAAGCGTTGCGCGGCGCGCGCGGCGGATTTTGGGCGGCTCTTTGTCAGCCGACCAGGTATTGACCGCCGTTCAGCGAGAGGGTGCAGCCTGTGACATATCCGGCACGCTCGCCGGACAGCCAAGACACCATGTCGGCGATCTCTTCGCCCTTGCCGAGACGCCCGACGGGAATCTGGGCGATGATGCCGGCCAGCACCTTCTCGTCCATGGCTCCGACCATTTCCGTGTCGATATAGCCGGGCGCGATGCAGTTGACCGTCACGCCCTTCCGCGCGTTCTCGAGCGCGAGTGCCTTGGTGAAGCCGATCATGCCGGCCTTGGCGGCCGAATAGTTGGTCTGGCCGATCTGGCCCTTCTGGCCATTGATCGAGGAGATGTTGACGATGCGGCCGAAGCCCCGGTCGCGCATGCCGTTGATCACCTGGCGCGTCATGTTGAAGACGCTGTCCATGTTGACGCGGATGACGTCCGACCACTGGTCCGAGGACATCTTGTGGAAGAAGCCGTCGCGGGTGATGCCGGCGTTGTTGATCAGGACGTCGATGGGACCCAGCTCCGCTTCCACGTCGGCGACGGCGCGGGCGCAGTCGTCATAGGAGCCGACGTTGCCCTTCACCACCATAACGCCAAGTTCGCGGGCGGTGGCTTCCGCGGCTTCCATATTGCCCGAATAGCCGGCGGCGACGGACATGCCGTCCTCCTTCAGCCGCTGGACGATCGACCTGCCGATACCGCGGGTTCCACCCGTGACGAGAGCCACTCGAGCCATATGCGTTCCTGTCTTCCCTGACGGCTTCATCTGTTGCGAAGCCTGTTCATAAACAGGTGTAGCGGCTGGCAGGTTGCGCGGAAAGGCCTTGGGACCGGCGGTTCAACCGCCGGTCCGTGGATCAGACGATCTTGGCGGCTTCGTCGAAGGTCAGGCGCGGACTGCGCGGGAACAGGTTGTCGTCGTTGCCATAGCCCAGGTTGACGATGAAGTTCGGCTCGACATCGCCCTCGGGGAAGAACTCGGCCTTGATGCCTGCGGGATCGAAGCCGGACATCGGACCGACGTCGAGACCCAGGGCGCGTGCCGCCGCGATCAGATAGCCGCCTTGGAGCGAGGAGTTGCGGAAGGCGCTTTCGCGGCGCGCGGCCTCGTCGACGAACCAGTCGCGGGCGCCGGGTGCGTGCGGGAACAGGTGCGCCAGGGTGTCGTGGAAGTTCATGTCATAGCCGATGATCACGGTGAGCGGTGCCTGGGCCGTCTTGGCCTGGTTGCCTTCACTCATCAGCGGCACGAGGCGCGCCTTGGCCTCGGGAGAGGTGACGAAGACGAAGCGGGCCGGCGTGTTGTTCACTGCCGTCGGGCCGAACTTGGTCAGGTCGTACAGCCTGTGCAGCAACTCGGTTGGCACCGGACGATCGGTCCAGCCGTTGCGAGTGCGCGCCTCGGTGAACACCTGGGCCAGGGCCGCGTCGGTCAACGGAAGGTCGCGAGCGGGGAGAGAATCGAAAGCCATTGGGAAACCCCTGAAATCTAAAACTGCATCAGCAGCGGTTTCCTATAAGGGGTAGGGCGAGGGTTGGTTCAAGGGTATTCGCATCAACTGCGGTTACAATTAACCTCCGTCTATTTGAGCGTTTCGATCAGCGCCTGCGCCGCCGCCGGATTCCGCACCTTCGCGCCCGAGATGAAATAGGCGAAGACATCGCCGCGTTCGGCCCAGGCCCTCGTCTGTTTCGCCACGGCGTCCAGTTCGGTGGAGGTCATTCCGGTCGGTTCTTCCTCGCGGCTGGACATCAGGCGGGCGTAGGTAAAGTCGGCGGTCGGCTCGTCGATCTGGGGCCAGGTCGGCTCCTCGTCGTCGACGGCATAGACGATGGCCGCGCCGTATTTGGCGGCGAGGTCGTAGAACTGCTGGGTCGCGAAGGTGGGGTTGCGGACTTCCAGCGCGTGTCTCAGGCGGACGCCGTCCTTCTCTTTCGGCAACAGCTTCAGAAAGCCCTCGAAGTCCTCTGGATCAAACTTCTTGGTCCCGGCGAACTGCCAGTTGATCGGCCCCAGCTTGTCGCCCAGCTCCGTCAGGCCCTGGTCGAGGAATTTGGCGAAGCTCTCGCCGCCTTCCGACAGGACTTTCCGACTGGTGCAGAAGCGGTTGGCCTTGACCGAGAAGACGAAGTCGTCCGGCGTCTCGTCCCGCCACTTCATCCAGCTGTCGGGCTTGAACGAGCTGTAGTAGGTGCCGTTGATCTCGATCGAGGTCACGGCGCGCGAAGCGAACTCCAACTCGCGCCTCTGGATCAGGTCCGACGGATAGAAGACGCCGCGCCACGGCTCGAACGTCCAGCCGCCGATGCCGATGTGGATGGGGTGGGTCATTCGGGGTGTCCTCCAAGCGGACTTGAGGTCCAATCTTCGTGGTCGTGCCTAACCCGTAGAATGGTGACGCCGTCAATGACCGCTTCATAGATCACGACATGCGAGCCGTAAGGAATGACCCGGACCGGCGGTGTGAGCTCCGCCAGCTCGCGGCCGAGGCGCGGATATTCGGCAAGGCGTTCAAACAGTCGTGTGGCGCCTTCCTGATAGGCGTCAGTCTGTCGCTGACCAAACAGGTCGTAGCCTTGCAGATAGGCCTCAAACAGATCGTCGGTCGCTGCGGGAGCGAGACGATAGCTGCTCAAGCCGATTTTCTCCGAGACGCGATGTGCTCAAGCGCCTTGGATCGGATGTCGTCCATGGTCATGTCGCTGATCCCGCCGGCGCGGGCGTCGTCGACCAGACGCTGCCAATGCGCGATCTTCTCCGCTTTCACCTGCTGCTTACGGATCAGGTCGCGGACGTAGTCGCTGGAGTTGGCGTAGCGACCGTCGGCGGACTGGGCCTCAACCCACGCCTTCATCTGGTCGGGGAGAGAGATATTCATCGTAGCCATGACGCCAGCTTCCGCCTGATGGCAAACCTTGTCAAGAACCGTAGTCGACTCCCGTCAGGTACAGCCCGTCGGACGGCGCGACCGGTCCGCAGGCCCTGCGGTCCTTGGCTTCCAGCGCCGTCTTCACATCGTCCGGAGTCCAACGGCCGAGACCGGCCTCGACCAAGGTGCCGGCCATGGAGCGGACCTGGCGGTGCAGGAACGACCGGGCCTCGAAGACCAGATGCACCTCCTCGCCGACGCGCGCCACGCGGGCGACGTCGAGCGTCTTCTCCGGCGATTTCGACTGGCAGGCGAGGTCGCGGAAGGTGGTGAAGTCGTGATGCCCAATCAGATCGTTCGCGCCCGCCTGCATGGCCTGGGCGTCGAGGGGCTTGCGGACGTGCCAGACCTTGCCTCGTTCCAGCGCCGGGCGGCCGGGGCGGTTGAGGATACGGTAGAGGTATTTGCGGCCCGTCGCAGAAAAGCGAGCATGCCAGTCGTCCGCCACCGCCCGGCAGTCGAGGATGGCGACGCCCTCCCTGATCAGGTGGGCGTTCAGGGCGTTCATCACCGTGGCGGCGGGCCAGCCCTTATCCAGATCGACATGGGCGACCTGACCCGTGGC
Organism: Brevundimonas sp. FV1ye28; assembly: GCF_058681135.1. Classification (NCBI taxonomy): domain Bacteria; kingdom Pseudomonadati; phylum Pseudomonadota; class Alphaproteobacteria; order Caulobacterales; family Caulobacteraceae; genus Brevundimonas; species Brevundimonas sp. FV1ye28. The sequence goes on from NZ_CM178731.1 coordinate 2,971,880, forward strand.
GTGGACGCCCGAGTCGGTGCGGCCGGCGGCCGCGATACGCACGGTCTGGCCGCAGAAGCAGTGGATGGCCGTCTCGATCGCGCCCTGGATCGTCGGCTGACCCTCCTGGGCCTGGAAGCCGTTGTAGGGGCCGCCGTCGTATTCGATGTCCAGCCGGTAGCGGGGCATCAGCCCAGGATCGTCCCGACAGGCAGGCTGAAGCCGTTGAGGAAGTCGGCCGGCGACTGCTGCGCCTTGCCCTCGCGCTGGACGCGGAGGACGCGGACGGCGCCGTCTCCGCTCGCGATCCGCAGGCCGCCTTCCAGCAGTTCGCCTGGCGCGCCCTTACCCTCGCTGGCAAGGCAGGACAGCAGTGCTTTCACGCGTACCGGACCGTCGGGGCCGGGGGCCTCGAACCAGGCGCCGGGGAAGGGGGAAAGGCCGCGGATATGGGTGTCGATCTCTGCGGCCGGGCGGGTCCAGTCGATGCGGGCCTCTGCGGGGGTGATCTTCTTCGCATAGGTGGCTTCGCCGACCTGGGGGGTCTCGGTGACGCCGCCGCGTTCTATGGCGGCGAGCGCCCGGGTCCACAGAGTGGCACCGACCGTGGACATCCGGTCCGAAAGGCTGGCGGCCGTGTCGTCCCGCTGGATCGGCAGGATTTCGCTGAGCAGGATGGCACCCTCGTCGAGACCCTCCGACATCCGCATGATCTGGACGCCGGTCTCGCGGTCGCCGGCCATGATGGCGCGCTGGATGGGCGCGGCGCCGCGCCAGCGGGGCAGCAGAGAGCCATGCAGGTTGAAGCAGCCGAGACGCGGCGCCTCCAAGACGGCGGGCTTCAGGATCTGGCCGTAGGCGACGACGCAGGCGGCATCGAGATCGAGGCTGACGAAGGTTTCGATGGCGTCCTGGGACTTCATACTTTCGGGCGTGAAGACCGGCAGGCCCATGGCCTCGGCGAAGGCGTGGACCGGCGACGGCGTCAGCTTCTGGCCGCGTCCCTTGGGCCGGGGCGGTTGGGAATAGACGGCGACGATCTCGTGGCCGGAAGCGATCAGCTCTGCGAGCGACGGCACGGCGAATTCGGGGGTACCCATGAAGGCGAGGCGCATGGGCTGGGCTTTAGACGCTGGAGCGGCTTACTGCCAGCGGGTGGAGACGCCGCCGCCCTCGTCCCATTCGCCGCCGGCGTCCAGCGCGTCGTCGAAGACCAGCAGACGGTCCAGCAGGACGCCCGCGAGGATGCCCAGCGCGGCCACGCCGACCAGTGTGGCCACGGAGCCGATGCCGATCTTCTCGGAGCGGGTCAGGCGGCGACGGCCGGAACGGTCGACGATGCGATCGCGGAAACGGGCCATCAGGCGTCCTCTCTCAGGCGCATGGTCTTCTTGACCTTGGACATGGCGCGGTCGCGACGCAGGCGCGACAGGTGATCGATGAACAGGACACCGTTCAGGTGATCCAGTTCGTGCTGGAAGCAGACGGCGTAAAGACCCTCGATCTCTTCCTCGATGCGCTCGCCCTCGCGGTTCAGATAGGCGACGCGGACGCGGGCCGGGCGTTCGACCTCGTCGAAATATTCGGGGATCGAGAGACAGCCCTCTTCGTAGCAGTACTGCTCGTCCGAGGCCCACAGGACCTCCGGATTGATGAAGAAGCGCGGGTTGGGGACGCGGGTCTCCTCACCCTCGGCGGCCGGTTCGGCACCTTCGGGGACCGGGCCGTCGCCCAGGTCCATGACCACGACGCGCTTGAGCTCGCCGATCTGCACGGCGGCCAGGCCGATGCCGGGCGCGTCGTACATGGTCTCCAGCATGTCATCCATCAGGGCGCGCAGGGACGTGTCCACGCCCTCCACCGGCTTGGAGACCTGCTTCAGGATCGCCAGGTCGGCGGCATTGTCGATGGTCAGGATGCGTCGGATGGCCATGGGCGTCAGGTAGGCGTGGGGGCGCGGGGGGTCAAGTTTGACCCGGCAGAGGCCTCGGCTTCCGGTTCTCGTCGATGGCGACATAGGTGAAGACGCCCTCGGTCACGCGCGACACAGCCTGGGTCGAGCGCGGCCGCTTCCACGCCTCGACCCGGACGCGGATCGAGGTGCGGCCCGACTTGATGACCGTGGCGTAGAGCGACACCTCGTCGCCGACCGAGACCGGCTGATGGAAGACCATGGCGTCGACGGCGATGGTGGCGCAGCGGCCCTGGGCCAGGTCGAAGGCGGGTGTCGACCCGGCCAGGTCCATCTGGGCCAGCAGCCATCCCCCGAAGATGTCGCCTTCGGGGTTGGTGTCGGCGGGCATTGCGATGACCCGCCCGACGAGCTGGCCGTCCGGCTGTTCCGGGGAGGGAGAGATCACGAACTCAGTCCTGCGGCTTCAGGTGTTCGTCCAGCCAGTGGAACACCTCGTTGTGCCACTGCAGGCTGTTCTGCGGCTTGAGGACCCAGTGATTCTCGTCGGGGAAGACGATCAGACGGCTCTCGATCCCGCGACGTTGCAGGGCGGTGAAGGTCGACAGGCCCTGCGAGGTCGGGATGCGGAAATCGAGGTCGCCCTGGATGACCAACATCGGCGTCTTCCATTCCGAAACGTGGTGGACCGGATTGAAGCGCTCGTAGCCTTCCGGGTTGTCATAGTGGGTGCCGCCGTATTCCCACTCCGTGAACCACAGCTCTTCGGTGCCATAGGCCATGCCGCGGATGTCGAAGACGCCGTCGTGGTTGACCAGGCATTTGAACTCGTCCGACCAGCGGCCTGCGATCCAGTTGATCATGTATCCGCCGTAGGAGGCGCCGAGCGCGCAGGCGTTGTCGCCGTCGAGGAAGCTGTAGCGCTCCTTCGCGGCGGCCCAGCCCTTCTGCAGGTCTTCCAGCGGGCGGTCGCCCCAGTGCTGGGAGATGGCGTCGGTGAAGCCCTGGCCGTAGCCGGTGGAGCCGTGGAAATCGATCATCACCACCGCATAGCCGGCGCCGGCGTAGGTCTCGGGGTTCCAGCGATAGGACCAGCTGTTACCGAACGAGCCCTGCGGCCCGCCGTGGATCAGGAAGGCGACCGGGTATTTCTGGCCCTCCACATAGTTGGCCGGCTTGATGACGTAGCCGTGGACGGTCTCATTGTTCCAGCCGGGGAAGGAGAACTGCTCGGCCTCGCCGAACTGGCGAGCGTCGAGTTCGGGGTTCACATCGGTGATCTGGATCGGCATCTCGCGCCCCCGGAACGTCTTGACGTAGAGCTCCGACGGCGAGGTCAGGCTGTCCATCGCCAGGACGAAGCCGGACGGCGTCTGTTCAACAGCCGAGACGTGACCCTCACCCGTGATCGGGATGACCGCGCCGTTGGTCGCGTCGATCTGGAACAGCTTGGTCTGGCCCACGTCGCCGGCGACGACGAACAGGCTGCGGCCATCCGCCGACCATTGCAGGCTGTCGGCCGAGCGATCCCAGCCGGCCGCGACCTCACGTTTCGAGCCGGTAGCCACATCCATCAGCACGATCTGCCAGCGGTCGGCCTCGAAGCCCGGGCGGGCCATGGCGCGATAGGCCAGGGTGCGGCCGTCGGGCGAGAAGACCGGGCCGGTGTCCCAGGCGTCGTTGTCGTCCGTCAGGTTGGTGAAACCTTCACCCGTCAGGCCGTTGGTCCTGAACAGGTCGAAGTTGGTGCTCCATGGCTCCGTCTGGCCGGCGACGCGGGCCGAGAAGACGACGGCGTCACCCTCGGGTGTGAAGGTGAACTCGTTCTCGTCGCCGAAGGGCTTGGAGGGGGTGTCGCCGTCGAAGCCGTGGGTGACCCAGACCGGATCGCCCGAACCGTCCACGTTGACCACGAACAGGTGGTTCTGGGTCCCGTCGGCCCAGGTGTCCCAGTGGCGCACGAACATCCGGTCATAGACCTGACCCGTTGACTTGCGCTCGCCGGCCTCGACCCCACGCGCGACGGAACAGGCGAGTTCGTCGCAGGTCGGATAGACGGCCAGGGACACCACGACCTTGGAGACGTCACGGCTCAGGCGATAGGCGTTCACGTCCAGCGGCAGGTCGGTGACCTGGGTCGCCGTGGCGCCGGTGCTGTCGGTCTTCCAGACCTGGCTCGTACCGGACCGGCCCGAGAGGAAATACAGGGCGCCGTCAGATCCCCAGCGGGCGGTGTTGGCGCCGCCGTCCGAGATGGCCAGGCGACGCGGTTCGCCCTCGCCGTTCAGGTTCTGGATCATCAGGCTGGAGACGCCGCGATTGGCCTCCATGTCCGTGGCGCGGACATTGTAGACGACATGGCGGCCGTCCGGCGACACGCGCGGATCCGACAGTCGGTTGGCGTTCAGCATGTCGGTATAGGTGAAGGCGCGCCCGGCGGCCTGTGCGGGCGAGGCCTCGCCCGCAAGCGCTACCGGTGTCTCGGCGAGAGCGGGCAGGGCTGTCAGCATCGCCAGGGCGGCGCAGGCGGTGAGCAGGGAACGGTGACGCATCGGACGGCTCCTGGGGACTTGGTCGGCGCTGGCCTAGCACCGTGCGAAGTCCACAGGAAGCTGGGGCTTCCGGCGCGCTTGCCTGCATTCTCGCCAAAGGCGACAAGGGGCGTGGATGACCGCTTCGCCGCCCGCCCCGACCGAGCCTGCCGCCGTCCCCGTGGGACGGTCGGATCATGTCGTGGATGTCCTGATCGCTGAGCGGGCGCCGCGTCTGACCGGGTCGATCGTCTGGCCCTTGCTGCGGCCGGCCTTCTACGGGATGCTCGGCTACGGCAAGGCGAGGGAACTGGCCGACGGCATCGCCCCCTTGTCGGGACAGGCGGCGCTGGATCATGTGTCGAACCTGCTGGACCTCAAGACGTCGAGCCTGAACCTGGACCGGCTGCCGGCGACCGGGCGCTGCGTCGTCGTCTGCAACCATCCGACTGGAATCGCCGACGGCATCGCCGTCTACGATGCCATCAAGAAGCGCCGCGCCGACGCCATCTATTTCGCCAACGCTGACGCCGTCCGCGTCGCGCCCCGGCTGGACGAGGTCATCATCCCGGTCGAATGGGTGGTCGCCAAACGCACCCGCCAGAAGACGCGTGTCACTCTGGATGCCGCGAAGGCCGCTTTCGAGGCCGAACGCTGCGTCGTCATGTTTCCCGCAGGACGGATTTCCCGCGTGGGCAAGGACGGTGCCCTGACCGATCCGGAGTGGGCGTCGACCGCAACGTCGCTGGCGCGGAAGTACGGCGCCCCGACCATCCCGATCCATGTCGGCGGTCCCTACTCGACCCTGTTCCACCTGTTCCATCGGGTGTCGCCGGAACTTCGAGACATCACCCTGTTCCATGAGCTTCTGAACAAGCGGAAGAAGCCCTTCCGCCTGACGGTCGGAAAGCCCATTCCGACGACCCGCCTCGACATCGACGCGACCCGCGCGACCTATGCTTTGAAGGCCTTCGTCGAACGGGTCCTGCCTAGCCAGCCCGATGCGGATTTCGCATGACCGTCGAAATCGACCTGGCCGATGCGGGGGCGACGACGGCGCTCGGACGGGCGATCGCACCGCGTCTGGAACCCGGCGAGGCGGTCCTGCTCTACGGCCCGCTCGGCATGGGCAAGTCGACCTTGGCGCGCGGCCTGATCCGGGCGCTGGCGGGCGAGGACGAGGATGTGCCGTCGCCGACCTTCACCCTGGTCCAGTTCTACGAGACCGATCCACCGGTCGCCCATTTCGACCTCTATCGTTTGACCCGCCCGGAAGAGGCGTTCGAGATCGGTCTGGACGAGGCGCTGGATGTCGGCGCCGCACTCATTGAATGGCCCGAGCGGCTGGGCGACGATCCCGCTCGCGCCCTGGGTCCGGACCGCCTGACCATCACCCTGTCCGAGAGCGGAGACGGACGCCATGCGACCGTTTCCGGCGTAGGGGCATGGGCAAGAAAGATCACCGAACTCGAAGGCCTGAATGTCTGACGCCGCTACCGACCGCGAAGCCCAACGGGTCGCCTTCCTGACGCAGGTCGGCCTCGCCGACGCCGCCCGGGCGCCTCTGCCGGGCGACGCTTCCACGCGCCGGTATGAGCGACTGACGCCCGCCAACGGCCCGGGCCTGATGCTGATGGACCAGGTCGCGTCGGCCGAGAGCCCGCCCGCCGATCCGTCCTGGTCTCCCGAACGCCGCAAGGCCGAGGGCTGGAACGCCGTCGCCCGTCTTTCCGCCGGTCGGATCGAGGCCTTCGCCGCCGTGGCCTCGCACCTGCGTTCGGTCGGCCTGTCGGCGCCCGACATCGTCGCGCTGGATGCGCCGGCCGGTCTCGCCGTGCTGGAGGATTTCGGCGACGACCTGTTCGCCCGCGTGATCGAAAGCGGGCAGGACGAGACGCCCCTGTATCTCGCCGCCGTCGACGCCCTGGCCGAACTCCACGCCGCCCCGACCCCGCCGATCCTGACCGGCGCGGCCGGGCCATGGCCGCTGCAGGTCTATGACCAGACCGCGCTTCAAGGCGGGGCCGATCTGTTCGTCGAATGGATGCCGAAGCTGAAACCCGAGTTGCGCTTCAACGACGCCGCCATCGCCGACTGGCACGCCGCCTGGGTACCCATCGTGGCCGAGGGCGAGGCGGGCGCCTCGGTGGTCGCCCACCGCGACTATCACGCCGAAAACCTGCTCTGGCTGCCCGACCGCCAAGGCCCCGCGCGCGTCGGCATGATCGACTTCCAGGACGCGGTTCGAGCCCATCCGTCGTGGGACCTGCATTCCCTGCTCCAGGACGCCCGCCGCGACGTCTCGCCCGCGCTCGAGGCGGAGGCGCTGGAGCGGTATTTCGAGGTCGCCCGCGTCGATGACCGTGCGGCCTTCCTGAGGTCCTATGCCGGTCTCGCCGCACTGAACGAGACCCGCATCCTGGGCATCTTCGCCCGGCTGATCGTGCGTGACGGCAAGCCGCGCTACGCCGCCTTCATGCCGCGCATGTGGGCCCATCTGAACGGCAATCTGACGAAGCCGGGCCTCGAAGGCGTCGCCCGCTGGTTCGACAAACACGTTCCGGCCGAGATACGCACATGACCGCCCCCAAAGGTGCTCCAACGACAGCCATGGTCCTCGCCGCCGGTCTCGGCACGCGCATGCGCCCCCTGACCCACGACCGGCCCAAAGCCCTCGTCGAGGTCGGCGGTCGCGCCCTGATCGACCATGTGCTCGACCGGCTGGCCGAGGCGGGCGTCGAGCGGGCGGTGGTCAATGTCCACTGGTTCGCCGACCGGCTGGAGGCGCATCTGGCCACGCGCGGACGCGGGCCTGCGATCACGATTTCGGACGAACGCCAAGAACTGTTGGAGACCGGCGGCGGCCTCAAGAAGGCCCACCCCCTGCTCGGCGACGACCCGGTCTTCGTGGCCAATATCGACAGCGTCTGGATGGATCGCGGCGACGCGCCCTGGGCCGAGGCACTGGTCCGCCTGTGGGACCCGGTGAAGATGGACGCCTGCCTCCTCCTTGCTACCCGCGAGGGCACTATCGGGTTCGAGGGCGACGGCGATTTCTTCCTTGCCGAGGACGGCCGCCTGACCTTCCGGGGCGAGGCTGCATCGGCGCCCTTCGCCTATATGGGGGTGCACATCACACGGCCGGACTACGCCGACGGCGGGCCTGACGGTCCCTTCTCGCTTAGCCCCCTGTGGCGGGCGTCTGCTGCGGCCGGGCGGCTCTACGGCTGCGTCCTCGACGGCGGCTGGATGCACGTCGGCGACCCTCAGGCGCGCGACGAGGCCGAGGCCAGACTGGCGGGCGGGTGACTGCTTTCGGTCCATTCCCTGGCGTCGGCGGCAAGGACGATCCGCGCTGGTTCGCCATCCCCGCGCACCGGCCGTTCCTCGAGGACCTGGCCGCCGGCGTCCTAGACTGGCTGGCCGATCAGGCGCCGGAAACCTTGTCCGACGCGACCATCCTCCTGCCCAACCGCCGGGCCGCGCGCGCCTTCACCACCGCCCTGTCGGCGCTGAGCGGCGGCCGGCCCGTGCTCCTGCCGCAGGTCCGGCCGCTCGGGGATCTGGAGGAGGACGAGCCGCCGTTCACGCCGGGCGAGCTGGGTCTCGACCTGCCGCCCTCGATCGCCCCTCTGACGCGCCGGTTCGAGATGGCGCGGTTGATCACGGCCGAGCACGACACCGACCTGTCGCCGATGCGCGCGCTGGAACTGGCCGACAGCCTCGGCGCCTTCCTCGATTCCTGCAATATCGAGGAGGTCGAGGACCCGGGCCGTATCGCCACCCTGGTCGAGGAAGACTTCGCCGAGCACTGGCAGAAGTCGGCGAAATTCCTAGGCCTCGCGATCGAGAAATGGCCGGCGCGTCTGGCCGAGCTCGGCCTCGTCGACGCCTCGTGGAGGCGCACGAAACTGCTGCGCCTGCTGGCCGAACGCTGGGACAGTCACCCGCCGCAAGGCCCGGTCATCGCCGCCGGATCGACCGGCACGGTCAAGGCCGCCGCCGACGTTCTGATCGCCGTAGCCAAGGCACCTCAGGGCTGCGTCGTCGTCCCCGGCCTCGACCTTGATCTGAGCGAACTCGCCTGGAACGCCATCGAGGAACAGCATCCGCAGAGCGCTCTGAAACGCCTGCTCGAACGCGCCGACATCGAGCGCGCCGCCGTTCGTCCCTGGTTCCGCCGCCCGGTCCAGCCCGTGTTCGAAGCGCGCGGCCTGGCCCGCCAGCGCCTGATCAACGAGGCCCTGCGGCCCGCCGAGGCCACCGCCGACTGGCGTGAGGAAATCCGCTCGATCCGCGCCGCGTCGGCCGAGGCCGGCGTCGCCGCCGATCCCATCGCCCTGGGCCTCGAAGGCCTGTCGGTGGTCGCGACCCGCACCGAGGAAGACGCCGCCGCGACCATCGCCATGATGATGCGCGAGACGCTGGAAACCCCCGGCCGGACCTGCGCCCTCGTGACCCCCGACCTCGCTCTCGGCCGCCGCGTCGCCGCCAGGCTGGAGCGCTGGGGCGTCGTCGCCGACTCATCGTCGGGCGCGACCCTGGACCAGATGCCGGTCGGCGTCCTCGTCGATCTGGCCGCCCGTTTTATCGCCGATCCGCTGAAGCCCCAGACCGTGCTCGCCCTGACCAAGCACGCCCTTACGATCTTGCCCGAGGCCACGCCCAATGCCGTCGCCGAGCTGGAGAAAGTCGCCTTCCGGGGGCCCCGCACTCGCGACTGGAACCGTATCGAGGCCCGCCTGACGAAGGCCGCCGAACCCCGTCGCGACGGCCAACCGCCGTCCGACACGACCCTCACCCGCCTCGCCGAGGCGACCGCGCTCGCCGGCCGTCTGCAAGCCCTCGCCGAGGCCGCATCCCTTGGCCGCGCCGCGCCGCTGGACCAGGCCGCCCGCCACCTGACCGCCCTTGTCGAGGCCTTTGCCGGGACCCACGTCTGGGCCGGGCCGGATGGAGAGGCGGCGGCGTCCCTCCTGTCCCAACTGATCGACAGCGGGGCGTCGCTCGGCACCGTCAGCCCCTCCGATTTCACCGAACTGATCGCCTCCGTGCTGCACGACACCACCGTCCGCACCGGCGGTGCGACCCATCCATCCTTGCGCATCCTCGGCGCCATCGAGGCCCGTCTGGTGCGCGCCGACCGCATGATCCTGGCCGGGCTGGAGGAGGGCGTCTGGCCCCAGGGCGCGCCGATCGATCCCTTCCTGTCGCGCCCCATGCGCAAGACCCTCGGCCTGCCGCCGCCCGAGCGCCGCGTCGGCCAGACCGCCCAGGACTTCGTCCAGGCCGCCTGCGCACCCGAGGCCATCCTGATCCATTCCGAACGCCGAGGCGGCCAGCCCGCCGTCCGCTCCCGCTGGCTGTGGCGGCTCGACATGCTGACGCGCGGCGCCAACAGCAAAGAGACCCCGGTTGAGATCGACCGCCCCTCCGAAACCCTCGACGCCGCCCGCGCCCTCGACGCCGCCGTGACCGGTCAGGGAGGTCTCTCGAAACGCCCGGCCCCGAAGCCGCCCGTCGATCGCCGCCCGCGTCAGCTGCCCGTCACCGGGGTCGAGCGCTGGGTGCGCGATCCCTATGCGGTCTACGCCCGTTACGTCCTGAACCTGCGCCAGATGGATCGGCCCGGCCAGTCTGCTGAGGCTCTGGCGCGCGGCCAGGCGGTGCACAAGGCCGTCGAGCGGCTGGCCCTGACTTGGCCCGACGTCCTGCCCGATGACTGCGAGACCGAGATCGTCACCCTTTTGCACGAGGAACTGACCCACCACGGGTTCGATGACGCGGCCATGGCGCGCGAACGGCCCCTGGCCCGCAACTCCGCCCGCTGGCTGGCCGGGTTCGAGATGCGCCGCCGCGCGCGCGGCATCGAGATCCGCGTAGAGGAAGAGGTGACGATGACCTTCGCCGCCCCCGCCGGCCCCTTCACCCTGACGGCCAAGGCCGACCGGATCGAACTGTCCTCGACCGGCGCGGCCATTCTCGACTTCAAGACCGGGTCGGCGCCGTCGGCCAAGCAGGTGAAATCCGGCTTCGCGCCGCAACTGACCCTGACCGGTGCCATCCTGGCCGAGGCGGGCCTCAAGACCTCCGGCCCCGTCGAGCCCGAGGAACTGACCTACGTCCGCGTCGTCGGCCGCAAGGTCCCCGGCGAGGCGGCGGTCCGCGCATCCGGCAGCGAAGCGTCGGACCTGTCGATGGCGGCCCTGGCCGGACTGAAGGCCCGCGTCGCCCGGTTCGACGATCAGACGACCCCCTATCTCAGCTGGGTCGCGCCGCAGTTCATGGGCAATTTCGGCGGCAACTACGACCACCTCGCCCGCGTGTGGGAGTGGTCGGTCGCCGGCGCTGACGGAGACGCCGAATGAGCGCCGTCGACACCTCCGTCCGCATCCTGCCCGACCCCGCCCAGATCGCGGCGGCGGATCCGCGCCAGTCGGTCTTCGTCACCGCCAACGCCGGCTCGGGCAAGACCTCGACCCTCGTCGACCGCGTGGCCCGCCTGTTGCTCGAAGAGGTCCAGCCCGGCGAGATCCTGTGCGTCACCTACACCAAGGCCGCCGCCGCCGAGATGCAGGCGCGGCTGTTCGACCGGCTCGGCGAGTGGGCCGTCATGGACGACCGGAAGCTCTCGGCATCCCTGGCCGACCTCGACGGGCGCGACGCCGCGACCCTGTCGCACGCCGACCTGTCGCGGGCGCGGAAACTGTTCGCCAAGGCGCTCGACACGCCCGGCGGTCTGAAGATCCAGACCCTGCACGCCTTCTGCGAAAAGTTGCTGCGGCGTTTTCCGCTTGAGGCCGGGGTCACCCCCGGCTTCACCGTGCTGGAGGACCAGGCCGCGATCGCTCTGTCCCACGCCGCGCGCGAGGACCTGGCCCGCGCCGCCCTGGCCGACATCGACGGGCGCATCGGCCGCGCCTACGCCCATTTCGCCGTCGAACTGGACTGGGCATCGTTCGAAAGCCTGCTGGCCCGGATCGAGCAGGATCGCGCCAAGCTGATCGACTATATCACCCGGGTCGCGGACGGCGGCGCGCCCGGCCCTCACGCCCTCGTCGGCGCCGACCCCGACAGCGACGTGGCGACGGTCCAGTCCGAGTTCATGCGGTTCCTCGATCGAGGTGAGTGGCTGGAGATCGCCGACCTGATGGCGACCGGCTCGGCCAACGACCAGGGCTGCGCCGACCGCATGTACGCCGCCGACTGGACCTTCCCCGAAGTGTCCGCCGTCTTCCTGACCTCGGGTGCGCCACGCAAGTCGATGGCGACCAGGTCCGCGCCCGCCCACGCCCGCGACTGGCTGACGGCGATGCAGGACAAGGTCGTCGCGACCCTGGGACAGGTCAGGAAGGCCCGCGTCGCCGAGGACACCGTCCATGTCCTGACCCTAGCCCAGGCGCACGGTGCTCTCTACGACCGCGCCAAGGAACAGCGCGGGGCGCTGGATTTCGGCGATCTGGTCGCCCGCACGGTCGAGCTTCTGACCGTCCGCGCCAACGCCGCCTGGGTCCTGTACAAGCTGGACGGCGGGGTCGAGCATGTCCTGATCGACGAGGCCCAGGACACGGCCCCGGAACAATGGGACATCATCCGCGCCCTGACCGAAGGCTTCTTCTCCGGCGCCGGATCGCGCCGCTTCGGGGCGGGCAAGGTCGAGCGCACCGTCTTCGCCGTCGGCGACGAGAAACAGTCGATCTATTCCTTCCAGGGTGCCCGGCCCGAGCGGCTGAACCGCGAAGCACAGTCCTACGACAGCCTCGTCACAGGCGCCGGGTTCGCCTTCACGGGCGTCGAACTGGCCACCTCGTTCCGCTCGACGCCCGAGGTGCTGAAGTTCGTCGATGCGGTCTTCTCCGGCCCCGAACGCACCCGCTCCCTCGTCGGCGAACAGGTCGCCGCTATCCCGCCCCACGTCGCCAAGCGCGCAGACGATCACGGCTGTATCGACCTCTGGCCTCTCTACGAGGACGAGAAGTCGCCCGAACGCGACGCATGGGACGACCCCCTCGATCAGGAGCCGGCCCAGAGCGCCCGCAAACGCATGGCCTCCGACCTCGCCCGCGAGATCAGACGCCAGGTCGAGACCGGCGTGGCGGTGCAGGACCGCAAGAACCGCACCCTGCGCCCCTCCGGCTACGGCGACTTCCTGATCCTGGTCCGCCGCCGCGACGCGACCTTCGAGGAGATCATCCGCGCCCTGAAGGCGGCGGGCGTGCCCGTGGCCGGTGCCGACCGGCTGAAGCTGTCGTCGCACATCGCCTTCGACGACCTGATCGCCGTGGCCCGGTTCGCCCTCTACCCCGACGACGACCTCAGCCTCGCCGGGACCTTACGCAGCCCCTTCTGCGACGTGGACGAGGACAGTCTGTTCGACCTCGCCGGCGCCAAACCCAAGCGCGGAAAACTCTGGAAGGAACTGCGGGACCGCGCCCACGAACGCCCCGAGTGGGCCCGCGCGCGCGACCTGCTGTCCTTCGCCATCGACCAGCGCGGCCGTCCCCCCTTCGCCTTCTTCGCCGCCCTGCTGAACCGCGTCGACGAGACCGGCCGCTCGGGCCGCGCCCGCATTCTGTCCCGCCTCGGCCGCGAGGCGGAGGAGGCCATAGACGAGACCCTGAACCAGGTGCTGGCCGCCGAACAGCGCGGCGGCCTCGATCTGGAGACGGCCCTGTCGATGCTGGAGGCCGCCGACGTCGAGGTGAAACGCGAGCTCGAAGGCGCGCGCGACGAGGTCCGCGTCATGACCGTCCACGGCTCGAAAGGGCTGGAGGCGCCGGTGGTGATCCTGCCCGACACCACGGCGCGGGCGCCGATGCATGGCCCCTTCCTGATGCCGGTCGAACTGGCTGATGAGGGCGAGGCCTGGCTGATGTGTCCGGCCGGCGAGAAGGAGGACTGCGAGGCCTCGGCCGCCGCGCGCGCCGTGCGCCGGGCGCGGATCGACGACGAGACGCTGCGGCTGCTCTATGTCGCCCTGACCCGCGCGCGCGACCGAATCGTCGTGCTGGGCCGGTCCGCCGGCAACTCGAAACAGGGCTATCACGAGGTCAGCTGGTGGGCCGTCCTGTGCGAGACCTTCGACCGTCTGGGCGCCGGAGACGCTGGTTGCGTTCGCGACATCGGCGACGGCCGCCGTCGCTATGGCGTCGATCCCGTGGTGCTGAGCGCGGGCGAGGCCGCCGCCCGCGCGGTTGCAGAGCTCCCCGCCTGGGCCCGCACCGCGCCGCCGGTCGATCCGTCCGCCCGCTACGTCTCTCCTTCCCAGATGGAGGGTGCCAGACGCATCGCCGCGCCGTCGCCGCTCGCCGTCGTTGCGGGCGGGGAGGGGGCACCGCTCGGCCGTTTCCGGCGCGGCGACCTGATCCACCTGCTGCTCGAACGCCTGCCCGAGATCGCCGTCGCCGATCGTCCCGCCGCTGCCGCCCGCCTGCTGGCCAAGGAGCGCGACCTGTCGGATGCGCAAGCGTCGGAGATGATCGAGGCCGCCTTCCGCGTGCTGGACGACGCCCGCTTCGCCGCTGTCTTCGGCCCCGGCTCCCGCGCGGAGATCGCCCTGACCGGCGGGGCGGAGGGGCTGCGTCCCGGCGTCGTCATCAACGGCCGCATCGACCGGCTGGTGGTGACGCCCGATCGGGTCCTGGTCGTCGACTACAAGACCAACCGCCCCGCTCCCGATCGCATCGAGGACGCCGACCCGGCCTATGTCGCCCAGATGGCCACCTATGTGGCTGTGCTTGCGAAGTTATACCCGGATCGCCCGGTCGAGGCGGCGCTCGTGTGGACGGATGGGCCGAAGCTGATGCCCGTGCCGCAGGGGCTGATGGACGAGGTGCTACGGCGGCTTGCCGGAACCTGATCGACCGTTCACCGCTTGAGGTCCGCATGAAGAGAGCCATCGTCACCGGAGCCGCGGGCCTGATCGGCCGGGGCATCTGCCAGGCCCTGATCGCCGACGGCTGGACCGTGGCCGCCTTCGATCTGAAGCCTGGACCCGAGGGGACGCGGTCCGTGATCTGCGATGTCGGCGACGAGGCTTCGGTCCAGGCCGCCTTCGCCGAGCTGGAGTGGGACGACCTGGACCTTCTGGTCAACAATGCGGGTATTGCCGGGCCGGATCGCGGACCGCTGGCCGAACTGTCGCTGGCCGATTGGCGCAAGGTCACCGACAGCCACCTGACGGGCGCCTTCCTGATGAGCCGCGCGGCCATCCCTCTGCTCGGTGACAACGGCGCCATCATCCATATGGTCTCCACGCGGGCCTTTATGTCCGAGCCGAACACCGAGGCCTACGCCGCCTCCAAGGGCGCCATGGTCGCGCTGACCCACGCCATGGCGATCAGCCTGGGACCGAAGGTGCGGGTCAACGCCATCGCGCCGGGCTGGATTTCGGACGGACAGGATCTTCGGCCCGTCGATCACGAACAGCACCCGGTCGGCCGCGTCGGCCGCCCCGACGACATCGCGGGCGCTGTCCTTTATCTGGCCGGGGCCGGCTTCGTCACCGGCCAGGTCCTGACGGTGGACGGCGGCATGACGCGGAAGATGATCTACGCTGAATAGGTCAGTCTGCTGGGGCGGCCGGAGGGAGCGCCGTTGATTTCCCCCAGAATCGCCCCACATCTCGAACCAACATGACACGGGCGCCGATGCCGCCCTTGAGGAGATGAGTTATATGACCACGGTCAAGGTCACCGACGAGAGCTTCGACGCCGACGTCCTGAAATCGTCCACCCCCGTGCTGGTGGACTTCTGGGCGGAGTGGTGCGGCCCCTGCAAGCAGATCGGCCCGGCCCTGGAGCAGATCTCCGACGAGCTCGGCGGCCAGGTCACCATCGCCAAGATCAATATCGATGACAGCCCCATGACCCCGTCCAAGCTGGGCGTGAAGGGCATCCCGACCCTGATGCTGTTCAAAGACGGCCAGATGGCCTCGCTAAAGGTCGGCGCCATGCCCAAGGGCAAGATCCTGGAATGGCTGGCGGAGACGGGCATCGCTGCCAAGGCCTAGGTCTTGGGCGTGACCTGACGGGCATTCAGGCGGTAAAGGGCGGCTATGTCCTTCACCGCCACCGTCCTGACCATGTTCCCCGAGGCCTTTCCCGGGCCGCTCGGCGTGTCGCTGATCGGCACGGCCTGGCGCGAGAAGGGGCTGTGGGACCTGCAGACGCTGGACATTCGCGGTTTTTCCGAAGATAAGCGCGGCTTCCTGGACGACACCCCCGCGGGTGGCGGCCCCGGACAGGTACTCAAAGCGGACGTGGTGGCCCGGGCCTTAGACAGCCTGACAGGGTCGCCCCGGCCGCTTTTGTACATGAGCGCACGCGGTCGACCCCTGACGCAGGCGCGAGTGAAAGAGTGGGCTAAAGCGGACGGCATCGTCGTTCTCTGCGGCCGGTTCGAGGGGGTGGACCAGCGGGTGCTCGAGGCACGCGGGTTCGAGGAAGTCTCCGTCGGAGACGCGGTCCTGGCCGGTGGCGAGGCGGCGGCGATGGTGGTGATCGAGGCGTGCGTGCGACTGATCCCCGGCGTTCTGGGCCAGGCCGAAAGCCTGTCGTCCGAAAGCTTCGAGGACGGTCTTCTGGAGCATCCGCAGTACACGCGACCGCGGACGTTCGAGGGGATCGACATCCCGGAGATCCTGTTGTCCGGCGACCATCGCAAGATGGCGGCCTGGCGTCAGGAACAAAGGGAAAAGACCACTCAGGAGCGACGGCCCGATCTGTGGGCGGCGCATCTGGAAACAAGACCTGCGGAATCTTCCGCCAAATCAAAGCTAAAGGGCGCCAAAGCCCGAGGAGAATAGACACATGGCCAACATCCTTCAGACCATCGAAGCCGAAGAAAAAGCCCGCCTGATCGCGGTTCGTGAAATCCCGAACTTCCAGCCCGGCGACACCCTTCGCGTCATGGTGAAGATCAAGGAAGGCGAGCGCGAGCGCGTTCAGGCCTTCGAAGGCGTCTGCATCGCCCGTGACGGCGGCAGCGTCAACGAAACCTTCACCGTCCGCAAGATCTCGTTCGGCGAAGGCGTCGAGCGCAAATTCCCCATCCTGTCGCCGAACATCGAGTCGATCGAAGTGAAGCGCCGCGGCGTCGTTCGTCGCGCCAAGCTGTACTACCTGCGCGACCGTCGCGGTAAGTCGGCCCGTATCGCCGAACGCCAGACCATCCGTCCCGCCAAGGGCGCTCAGGTCCCGGTCACCGGTTCGACCGACAAGGGCGACGAGGCTTAGGCCTTACTCGCATTGCGATTTTGAAGAGGGCGCAACCGGCGACGGTTGCGCCCTTTTTCTTTCGTCATCCTCCGGCAAGGCGCGCAGCGCCGCAGACCGGGGGACGCAGCGGCGCGCGAGAGCGCGAACCTGTCGCGCGCACCGCCGCTTCCTACATCTTGTCTGAACAGATCGCCTTCGGCGCCGCTGGGTCCCCGGTCTTCGCTTCGCTGCGTCGAAGGATGACGAAAGAAGGGAAGTGCGGTGTCAGCCCGCCGAAAACCGGTACTCCGTCCGCGACCGGAATGTCTCCCCCGGCCTCAGCACGGTCGATGGAAACTGCGGTCGGTTGGGGCTGTTCTGATAGTGCTGGGTTTCCAGCGCGACGCCGCAATAGGGCCGATAGGCGGCCCCGCCGCGCCCGACCAGTTCGACCGTGTTCGCCGTATAGACATGCAGCGCCGGCTCGGTGGTCCACACCTCCATCGCCCGCCCGCTGAAGGCGTCCGACAGCCGGGCCGCCCGGCGCAGGCCCTGACCGCGAACCGCGAAGCTGTGGTCGTAGCCGCCGCCGATGCGCAGCTGTTCATTGACCTCGAAAAGGTCTCGCCCGATCGGCTTTGCGGTGCGGAAATCGAACGGCGTCCCGGCGACGGGGGCCAGGTCTCCGGTGACGACCTTGTCCGGCGCATAGGCGGCGAAGGCGTCGGCCTCGATCTGGAAATCGTGATCCAGGATCAGCCGTTCGGGATCGCCCGACAGGTTGAAATAGGAGTGGTTCGTCGGATTCAGCACCGTCGCCCGGTCGGTCAGGGCCAGGTAGTCGATGGTCAGCCGGTCGTCGTGCGTCAGTCGGTAGGTGACCGAAATGGTGAGTTGGCCGGGGAAGCCCTGGTCGCCATCGGCGCTGACCAGGGTCAGGACCACACCCGGTCCTTCGTCGGTCAGGTCGGGGCGGCCCATCCAGTTGCGCTTGGCGAACCCGATCGGGCCGCCGTGGCTGGAATGGGGGCTGGTCCCGACGTCGAGCTGAACCTCCCGCCCGTCCAACTCGAACCGGCCGCCGGCGATCCGCCCGGCGTAGCGGCCCACGGTCGATCCGAAATTGCGCGACCGCTCTACGTAGTCGGCGAGCGTATCGAGCCCCAGCACAACCTCGGCCATCCGACCGTGGCGGTCGGGAACCTTCAGCGACTGCAGGATGCCGCCCCAGGTCATCACCCGCGCCTGCGAGCCCCGCGCGTTGGTCAGGGTGAACAGGCTCACCGTCTGGCCGTCGGGCAGCGAGCCCCAGTCCTTCACCTCCACCGGCGGCGTCCGCATGAAGGGGACCGAGGGCATCGCCATGCTCGGCATCGAAAGGCTGGGCATCGAAAGCCTTGGCATCGCTCCGCACCCGGCCAGCGGCGTCGCCGCTAGGCCGGTCAGCAGGGTTCGGCGATCCAGCCGCATCAGGCGACCGGCGGGCCTAGGGCCTCGATCAGGTCGCCCATGTTGCGGATGAAGGCCTCGGTCGAGATGGATTCGACCGGGAAGTCGGTGTTGTAGGGCGAGGTGTCCCACAGGTCCCCGACTCGGGTCGTCTGATACTCCCCGCCTGTGACGGCTTCGGGCGAGGGGCCGATGTAGGGGTTGGATGTCGTGGTCATCGGGGTGGGCCAATAGCCGCGAGCGTTGAGACCGCTGGCCAGTTCCGCTGCACGTCCCGCCGCGACGGGGCGCGGACGCCGGCCCTCCGTGGACATGTCCCAGACGCTGACGTCGCGAAGCGAGAAATATTTCGGCAGGCTCCGGGTACCCGGCCGCGCCTTTAACGGCGACGCCGCGATCAGGGCTGCGGGCGACATCGCTTCCGCTGCCGCCAGCTCGCTGCGCAGGGCGGCCGTGTCCAGGTTTCGGAACGAGCCGTAGTGGATGATCAGGTTGTTCGGGTTCTCGTCGGCGTAGTAGCGGCCGTTGCGGATGTTCGACCCCCTGCGGTGGATATAGACCGGGGTGTTGGAGCCCTCGAGGATGAAGGTCGGATGCGTCCGGCCCGGCGCGATCAGGTTTTGGGGCGTCTTGACCTGGTCCAGCCAGTCGAGCGCTTCCGGCAGGCGGGCCAGGTATTTGCGGTCACCGGTCAGCCTGTAGAAGCCGATCATCGATCGGATATTGGTCGCCGTCGTGTGGGTGGCGAAGGCGCGCGGCTCGATCGTGCGGGCCGGGGCCGGCTTCAGCGTGTCGGGGAAATGCTGCAGGCCCCAGGCCGGTTGCGGCATCGGCTGCTGGGTGGCGATGAAGATATCCATGCCGCGCTGGATCGCATCGACCAGACGCCGGTCGTTCGAGCCGAGCGCCTGATGGCAGTACAGCAGGAACTCGATGTTCTCGCCCGCCACGTCGTCGTTGAAGGTGATGTAGGGGGTGTAGTCCGGGTTGCCGTGCAGGCCGCCCGCACCTTCGACGAAGGGGAAGCGCTGGGGCCAGCCGCCGTTCGAATACTGGGCGTCGAGGACGAACTGGATCGCCTTGTCGAGCGGGGCCCGATATTTGCGCTCGCGCTTCTCCAGATAGACGCGGAGCAACAGCTGCGACGCCTCGGCCGTGCCCGCGTCGTCGAAGGTGGCGTTGCCGTAGTAGTGCTGGAATTCCTCCAGCCGCCAGGCGTTGCCGCCCACCGTCTCGTACCAGTGTTTCAGGCTCTCCTCGCCCGCGGTGTCGATGACGTAGTTCCAGCCACCGCGCGGATGCTGACCCGCGATCAGGGCGTCGGCGGCGGATTTGGCGGCCTCGTAGAACTGCTCGTCCCCGGTGGCGTGATAGGCGTCGAGATAGGCGTGACCCACGGTCGCCGTGCCCGGAGGCTGCACCCAGATCATAGTCGGCGAGGCTTCGAGCTCGCCCCAGCGGCGCGAGAAGTCGGGCAGGACGTTCCAGACGTATCCGCCGCCGACGGCGACCTCGTCGGTCATGAAGGCGGTGGCGCGCTTCATGGTCGCCAGGATGGCGGCGCGGTCGGGTGCGGGCGCGCTCTGGGCGAAGACGGGCGTGGCGGCGAGGGCGGTCAACGCGGCCCCTCCAGCGAGGATGGCGCGGCGCGACGGGGTCGGCGACATGGGGAACTCCGGGTCGTTTCCTAGGACAGACGCGCCGGATCTTTCGCCCGGTCGACACGATCAAAGCACTTCTGACACCGGTTTCCTAGGGCCGGGTCAGCGCTTGATGTCGAACCCTTCGGCAGCCATGGCGGCTCGGACCTGAGCCTCGTCGAACAGGTTGAAATCGCCGGGCACCGAGTGTTTCAGACCTGCCGCCGCGAGGCCGAAAGCCAAGGCCTCGTCGTTCGACCAGCCGCGATAGATGCCGAACAGGACACCCGAGGCGAAGGCGTCGCCGCCGCCGACCCGGTCCACGACCCCGGTCAGGGCGATGGGGGCGGCATGATGCTCGCCATCGCGGGTGATCATCACCGCCGACAGGGTTTGGTCGTCGACGCTGTCGTTGACGCGCAGGGTGCAGCAGATCCGCTCCAGCGTCGGCCATTTGTCGAAGGCGGCCTTGGCGGCCATCCGCCGACGCTCCGCCGGATCGGCGTGGTCGAACTTCGTCCCCATCACTAGGGCGAAGTCGCGGTCGTCGGCGAAGGCCAGGCTGGCGCCCGCCAGCATCTTGCCCAGGGTCCCCGGCGGATCGCCAGCCCATTCTGACCACAGCTTGCCGCGGAAGTTTCCGTCGAAGCTGACCTTAACGTCTGCGGCCACGGCTGCCTCGACGACCTTCACGGCTGCCGCCGAGCCATTCGGCCCGGTCGCGGGCGTGACGCCCGACAGGTGCAGCCATTCGACGCCGTCCAGCAGCTGCGCCCAGTCCAGCGCGCTATCGACATGCTCGACGAAGGCCGAACCCGCGCGGTCGTAGAGGACCTCCGACGGCCGCCGCACGGCGCCGGGCGTCAGGAAATACAGACCCATCCGGCCCGGCTTGAACACGATGCCGCGCGTGTCGACGCCGTGCTTGCGCACCTCGTCCCGGGCCGCGTGGCCCAGCGTATTGTCGGGCAGGACCGTCGCCATGGCGGCCGGCGTGCCGTAGCGGGCCAGGGATACGGCGACATTGGCCTCGGCGCCGCCAGGACGGACTGTCAGGCCGGGCGACTGCATCAAAAGTTCGCCGTCGTTGGGCGTGAGACGCAGCAGCATCTCGCCGAAGCACAGAATGGACATGCGCTTAAGCTAGCCGCTGATCAGCGACCGAGCCAGCCGCCATCGACCGGAAGTGTGATGCCCTGGACGTAATCCGACGCCGCCGACGACAGGAAGACCGCCGCCCCGCCGATGTCCGAAGGCTGGCCCCAGCGACCCGAGGGAATCCGGCCGAGGATTTCCTTCGAGCGGACCGGGTCGTCCTGAAGCGCCTGGGTGTTGTCGGTGGCGAAATAGCCGGGGGCGATGGCGTTGGCGTTGATGCCGTGCCTGGCCCACTCGTTGGCCATGAGTTTGGTCAGGCCCGCGACGCCCGACTTGGACGCCGTATAGGACGGCACCCGGATTCCGCCCTGATAGGACAGCATCGAGGCGGTGTTGATGATCTTGCCGCGGCGGCCGCCCGCGATCATGTCGCGCACCACGGCCTGTGAGAGGAAGAAGACCGACTTCAGGTTGACGTTCATGACGTCGTCCCAGTCTTCCTCGGTGAAGTCCACAGCGTCGGCGCGGCGGATGATGCCGGCGTTGTTGATCAGGATGTCGATGGGGCCCAGGCCCTCGGTCGCTTCCTTCACGATGCGCTCGATCGGCTCCATGGAGCCGAGGTCGGCCTGGATCGAGATCGCCTTGACCCCCTTGGCCAGGCACTGGCCGACCGTGTCGTCCGAGGCGCGGCGCGCGACCGAGGCTATGGAGGCACCCGCGTCGGCGAGCGCCAGGGCGATGCCCTGACCGATGCCGGTGTTGCCGCCGGTGACGACGGCGACCTTGCCCGCGAGGCTGAATGGATTGGCCATGATGTCCCTACTTCAGTTGGCTGACGTCGAGGACGTCCATGTCGGTATAGTCGATATTCTCGCCGCCCATCGCCCAGATGAAAGCGTAGTTCGATGTGCCCGCACCCATGTGAACCGACCACGGCGGGCTGACCACGGCCTCGCCGTCGGCCATCACGATATGCCGCAGCTTGTCGGGCTCGCCCATGGCGTGGAACACCCGGTTGGCCTCGCCGAGGTCGAAATAGAAATAGGCTTCCGAGCGGCGGTCGTGGGTGTGCGGCGGCATGGTGTTCCACACGCTGCCGGGCTGCAGGATCGTCAGGCCCAGGGCCAGCTGGCAGGACTTCACGGTCCCCGCCACGATGTATTGATGGATGGTCCGCGCGTTCGAGGTCTCCAGCGCGCCGCGCTTCATCGAGGTCGCCTGACCCTGCGGGATCAGTACCAGCGGGTGGGCCGCATGAGCGGGCGTCGAGACCAGATAGAACCGTGTCGCGCCGGAGAAACTGACCTCGGCCGATCCCATCGGGATATAGAGACCGTCCTTGGGCTTCAGGGTCAGGGTCTGGCCGTCGACGATGATGACCCCATCGGCCTGACCGACATTGATGACGCCCATCTCGCGGCGTTCCAGATAGGGCTGGCCCGCCGCCGACGCCGGCTCTGTCTGTCTGGGCAGGCTGACGGGGCCGGATCCTGGCTCCACGCCACCGATCACCATCCGCTCGTAGTGGCTGTAGTTCAGCCGCACCTCGCCCGGGGCGAACAGGTCGGTGATCAGATAGCGATCGCGCAGATCGTCGTTCGATGCGCCCGCCATCGAATCCGGATGGGTGGCGTGATAGGTCTTGCGATACATGCGGCGATCCTCCCACCGGCGTTTGGCTGCTTGGTAACCGGTGTCAAAACCAGATGCAAATGATCCCGCGAAGGGGTAAAGGCCCTCGCATCCCCCAAAGTCTTGCCCAGAGGAAACCCATGAAAATCGCCCTGATCATCGAGAACAGCCAGGCCGCCAAGAGCTCGGTCGTCCACGATGCCCTGACCGCCGTCGCCGTCCCGCTGGGCCACGAAGTCTTCCACTACGGCATGTACGCGCCCGAGGATAAGGCCTCGCTGACCTACGTCATGAATGGCCTGTTGACAGGCATTCTGCTGAACTCCGGCGCCGCTGACTTCGTCGTCACCGGCTGCGGCACGGGCACGGGCTCGATGCTGGCCGCCAACGCCATGCCGGGCGTCTTCTGCGGTCTGATCATCGACCCGACCGACGCCTTCCTGTTCGGCCAGATCAACGACGGCAACGCCATCGCCATGCCCTACGCAAAGGGCTTCGGCTGGGCCGCCGAACTGAACCTGCAGGACGTCTATCGCAAGCTGTTCGAAGGCGAACGCGGCCTGGGCTATCCCAAGGAGCGCGCCCAGATCATGGCCACGAACCGCGGCATCCTGAAGGATCTGAAGGCCGTGACCTGCCACGACATGCTGACGGTGCTGAAGAACGTCGACCAGGACCTGCTCAAGGCAGCCGTCGCCGGCGAGAAGTTCCAGGAATACTTCTTCGCCAACGCCACCGACGCCGGCATCCGCGACTACATCAAGGGCCTCGTCGGCGCGAAGGTGTCGGAACCGGCTTAAGCCCGCAAATGGAGGCGGCCCGAAGGGGCCGCCTCTTTCGTCTCAGAGCGTCTTCGCCGAATCCCTCACCACCAGCGACGGTCTTACCTCCGGCTGGTTCAGCTTCGCCGGATCAAGCCCCCGCATCGGGGCCAGCAGTTTCTCCGCCGCCATCCGGCCCATGTCCCGGATCGGCAGCCGCACCGAGGTCAGGTTCGGCCATACCCGCGACGCCATCGGCAGGTCGTCGTAGCCCACCACCGACAGGTCCCGGGGAATCTCCAGACCCATGTCCCGCGCCGCCTTGAACACGCCCAGCGCCATCTCGTCGTTGCCGGTGAAGATGGCCGTGGGCGGCGGATCGAGCGCCAGCAGGGTCTTGGCCGCCTCGACCCCCGATTCGAACGTATAGGCGCCCACCGCCACATAGCGGTCGTCCAGCGTCAGCCCCTTTTCGGCCAGCCCCTCGCGGAAGCCGCCGCCGCGCACGGCGCTGGATCGGAACAGCTCAGGCCCCGAGATGAAGCCGATCCGGCTGTGGCCCAGATCGGCCAGATGTCGTCCCGCCTCCGCCGCGCCCAGATGGTCGTTCGTGACCAGCATCGACCCGGCCTCGTCCAGGGACACCGAGGCGATACGGACATAGGGGCAGTCCAGCTCGCGCAGCACGTCGATGACCCGCTCGTCTTCGGACATCGACGGGGGCAGAATCACGCCGAACAGTTTCTGGCGTTCCACGAAGGTGCGGATGTCGGCGACCACGGTGTCGGAGGTCCGCAGGCAGGGGTGCACGACCAGCTCCAGCCCGGACCCGCGCAGCGCGTCCAGCACGCCCTGCTGCATGTTCACGACATAGTTGGGACTGGGGTTGTCGTAGATCAGCCCGACCAGGAAGGACCGCCGGAACGCCAGTCCGCGCGCCTGCGCATCGGGCGTGAAACCCAGGTCCTCGATCACGGCGTTGACCCGCACGCGGGTCTCTTCGCGCACGAAGGGTGACTGGTTGATCACCCGCGAAACGGTCTTCTTCGAGACCGCCGCGATCCGCGCCACGTCGTTGATCGTAGGCCGCTTTCCGGGCTTCATGCCGCTGCGTGCGGATGTCGGTTCGTCGTCGGTCAAGCTCGACCTCTTGCTGTGAGCCATCCAGCCTTACAACCGCTCCGCCTGCGACGCCATCGTTCCGGTTCGTGATGACACCGATGTCCGCAAGGGCGTTGACACCGGTTTCCTTCCCCTTCAATCATCTGTCACCGACGAAAAGATCGGCATCTGGCATACCTATCGGGACGGCGCGTGACGGGCATTCAACATCTTTCGGCGGTCGCGGCATGAGCGCGGCGGACGCCCTTGCGCCGACCGACGGCGTCGCGGATATCGCTGCGCGCTTCGTTGAGGCGCGCCTGTCGAACACCGGCATGGCCGAGTATCCGGGCCAGATCCCGCGCGACATGGCCACGGCCTACGCGACCCAGGACATCGCCATCAGCCTGTTCCCCGATCAGATCGTCGGCTGGAAGGTCGGCATGGTGCCGCCGGCTCAGCAGCCGGCCCTGGGCATCCATCGCCTGGCCGGCCCGATCTTCCGCCGGAACCTGTGGTCCCCCTCGGCCGAGCCGACGCCTCTGCCCGAAATCGAGGGTGGGTTCGCCGCCGTCGAGGCCGAGTTCGTCGCCCGCATGGGCCCGGTCGATCCCGAAAAACTGGCCTGGACGCTGGAAGAGGCGACCGCCGCCATCGCAGGGCTGCACATCGGCATCGAACTGGCCGGCAGTCCGTTGACCACCATCAACGACCTCGGCTCGGCCGTGGTCGCGTCGGACTTCGGCAACAACGGCGGTCTGATCCTGGGCGCAGAGATCGAGGACTGGGCCGCGCGTCTGCCGGGCATCGAGGTCGAAACCCGTATCGACGGTGACGTCATCGGCGGCGGCACGGCCGATTCTATCCCGCGCGGCATCGTCGAATCGGTGCGGTTCCTGCTCGAGAATCTGGCCCGTCGCGGACGGCCGGCGACGGAGGGGACGCTGGTCTCCACCGGCGCGGTCACCGGGGTTCACCGCGTCCATGCGGGCGCAAAGTCGGTCTGCTCGTTCTCGGGCGTCGGCGAGATCCATTGCACGGTCGTGAGGGCCGGAGCGTAAGTGTTCAGTGAGGTCGGAACCCGTTGCGCCTTTCACGGTGACAAGACGGGTCGGGGCCTGAAAACAGGAGGAAACGGGGCGTGACAGACACCACCGCGGCCAAGGCCGAACCCATCCAGATCCAGCCGCCCTCGGGCAAGTATCGCTGGGTCGTCGTCTGGCTGCTGTTCGCGGCCATGGTCATCAACTACGTCGACCGTCAGGCGCTGGGCGTCCTGAAGCCGACCCTGATGGACGAGTTCGGCTGGACCGAAACCAACTATGCCGACATCGTCTTCTGGTTCCAGGCGGCCTATGCCGTCTCCTACCTGTTGTGGGGACGACTGGTCGACAAGATCGGGGCCCGCTGGGGCTTCGGCATCGCCTTCATCATATGGCAGATCGCCTTCCTGGCCCACGCCGGCATCCGCAGCCTGAACACCGCCATCTTCGCCCGTGTGGCGCTGGGCATCGGTGAGGGCGGCGGCTTCCCCGCGGGCATCAAGGCCGTGACGGAGTGGTTCCCCAAGAAGGAACGCGCCTTCGCCGTCGGACTGTTCAACGCCGGCACCAACATCGGCGCCATCATCACCCCGCTGATCATCCCGCTGATCGCCTCGGTCTGGCTCGGCACGGCCGAAGAGCCCAACTGGCGCATGGCCCTGATCATCGTGGGCGCGCTCGGGTTCCTGTGGGTTCCCGTCTGGTTCATGATCTACAAGCGCCCGGGCGAGCACAAGAAGGTCACCCCGGCCGAGCTGAACTGGATTTCCCAGGACGCGCCCGATCCCGCCCACAAGATCGGCTGGCTGAAGCTGCTGACGGTCAAGGAAACCTGGGCCTATGCGCTCGGCAAGTTCCTGATCGACCCGATCTGGTGGTTCTTCCTCTTCTGGCTGCCGGGCTTCCTGGGCGCGCAGTACGACCTGAATCTGCTGACCTTCGGCCCGCCCCTGATCGCCATCTATCTGCTCTCGGACGTCGGTTCGATCGGTGGCGGCTGGCTGTCGGGACAGTTCCTCAAGCGCGGCATGAGCCTGGGCTCGGCGCGGAAGCTGACCATGCTGATCTGCGCCCTGGCCGTCACGCCCGTCGCCTTTGCCGGCAATATCGACAACATGTGGCTGGCCGTCCTGGTCATCGGCATCGCGACGGCCGCGCACCAGGGCTTCTCGGCCAACCTCTACGCCATGCCGGGTGACGTCTTCCCGCGCTCCGCCGTGGGCTCGGTGGTCGGCATCGGCGGCATGATCGGTGGCTTCGGCGGCATGGCCATGGCCAAATACGCCGGCTACGTCCTCGACCAGATCGGCAGCTACACGCCCATCTTCGTGGTTGCCGCCTCGGCCTACCTGGTGGCGCTGCTCTTAATCCACCTCCTGTCGCCCAAGTACGAGGCGGCCAAGGTCTAATCCCTTGGAACCCCTCTCCCGAAAGGGAGGGGGGTTTTCGTTTGTTGTTGGCACCGAAAAGGCCCTTTTCACCAATCGAAACAAAGGGCGTGGCTTTTATCTTCGACGGGCTGCTGAGCGGGCCTATACTGTCGGTCCTCGCCTGAAAGCCGGCGTCCGGACGCGAAACTGTAGACTCTGTCGACTCTGTCGAGTCGCTTTTTGGAGTCGCTTCCCGGATCGACCGGCTGGACGCCCGGTGCCCTGAGTAGCAATACGGCGCATCAACCGCGCCGGAGTCCCCATGCCCAACGCCTTCCCCATCCCATCACCCGCCGACTGGCGCGTCGAGGCGGAGAAGGCTCTGAAGGGCAAACCGATCGAGGGTCTGGTCCATCTCGACGCGGATCATCTGACGACCCGCCCCCTCTACGGCCGCGCCAATGCCGCCGAAGCGGTCTTCGCCCCCCGTGCTTCCGATGCCGACGGCCGTCCCTGGGACCTGCGCACCCAGGTCGAGGGCGATGACCCGCAGGCCGTGAACGCCGCCATCCTCGCCGACCTCGAAGGCGGCGCGGCATCGGTCCTCCTGTCGGGCTCGGTCCTGGCCGATTCCGAACCGCTCGGCCGGGCGCTCAACGGTGTGGCGCTTGAACTGGCGCCTGTCGGTCTCGACGCCGGTCTGGCCGGGCCGGACGCGGCCAACGCCCTGGCGGTCGTCGCCAAGGGCTCTCCTCGCGCCAAGCTGATGTTCCACCTGGACCCGCTCAGCGCCTTCGCCGCCACGGGTGGATCACCACGCCCGATTGAGGAACACCTCAGCCTCGCCGCCAACACCGCCGCCCGCCATGCCGGCGCCTATCCCGAGGCCAGCTTCTTCCTCGCCACCGGCCGCGCCGCGCATGAAGCGGGTGGTTCGGCGGGTCAGGAACTGGGCTTCGCCGCCGCCGCGGCCACGGTCTATCTCAATGCCGCCCTGGAGGCGGGCCTGCCGATCGAGCGGGCGCTCGCAGGAACCGTCTTCGGCGTCAGCGTCGACGCCGAATATTTCGACAGCCTGGCCAAGGTCCGGGCGCTCCGCTTGATCTGGCGCTCCATCAGCCGAGCCTATGGGTCTGAGACTCCGGCCCGGATCGAGGCCCGCTCCTCTCGCCGGATGCTGGCCGCGACCGACCCTTGGCCGAACCTTCTACGCCTGACGGCCGCCGGATTCGCCGGCGCCGTGGGCGGCGCCGACGCCGTGGTGCTGGACGGCTTCAGCCGCGCCTCGGGCCGCCCCGACGCTTTTGCCCGCAGGCAGGCCCGCAACACCCAGATCATTCTGATGGAGGAGGCGCACATCGGCCGCGTCGCCGACCCCGCCGCCGGATCCTGGTTCCTCGACCACCGGACGCGGGATCTCGCCGAGGCCGGCTGGGCCGAGTTCCAGCGCATCGAACGCGAGGGCGGGATCGTCGCCTCCCTTCGCGGCGGAGCCTTGCAACAGCGAATCGCGGCGTCACGCGCGGCGGGCAAGGCCACTCTGTCGGAAGGCGGCGGCCAGATGGTCGGTGTCACAAAGTTCGTCGACGCCGACGTCCGCCCCGTCTCTAACGAGGTTTCGACGGCCGAGCCGTTCGCTTCTGACGGGGACAATTGTCCGCCGCTGCCGCCCTTGCGCTGGGCCGAAGCCTTCGAAGGAGCGGCGGCATGAGCATCCCCGATTTCACCAAGGCCGCCCTCGACCTGTCGCCCCTCGACGGCGCCCTCGACCGCGCTCCCATCCGGACGCCCGAAGGCATCGACATCGCGCCGACCTACGACGCGGCTGCCATCGCCGACCTCGGCTTCACGGACGGCCTGCCCGGTTTCGCGCCTTTCGTGCGCGGTCCTTATCCGACCATGTATGCGTCCAACCCCTGGACCGTGCGTCAGTATGCGGGCTTCTCCACCGCCGAGGCCTCCAACGCCTTCTATCGCAGGAACCTCGCGGCCGGTCAGAAGGGACTATCGATCGCCTTCGACCTGGCCACCCACCGGGGCTACGATTCGGACCATCCGCGCGTCGCCGGCGACGTCGGTATGGCGGGCGTCGCCATCGACAGCATCCTCGATATGCGGACCCTGTTCGACGGCATCCCGCTGGATCAGATGTCGGTGTCCATGACCATGAACGGCGCCGTCCTGCCGATCCTGGCCCTCTATGTCGTCGCGGCCGAGGAACAGGGCGTCGAGCACAAGGCCCTGACCGGGACCATCCAGAACGACATCCTCAAGGAGTTCATGGTCCGGAACACCTACATCTACCCGCCCGGCCCCTCGATGCGGATCATCGCCGACATCTTCGCCTGGACGGCGCAGGAGACGCCGAAGTTCAACTCCATCTCCATCAGCGGTTACCACATGCAGGAGGCCGGAGCTTCCGCCGACCTGGAGCTGGCCTACACCCTGTCCGACGGACTGGAATACATCCGCGCAGGCGTCGCGGCGGGCATGGATGTCGACCGGTTCGCGCCGCGCCTCAGCTTCTTCTGGGCCATCGGCATGGACTATTTCATGGAGGTGGCGAAGCTCCGCGCCGGCCGCCTGCTGTGGGCCGAGGCGGTGCAGGCGGAGTTCTCCCCGAAAGACCCACGCAGCCTGTCGCTCCGCGCCCACTGCCAGACGTCGGGCTGGTCGCTGGCGGCCCAGGACGTATTCAACAACGTGCCTCGCACCATGGTCGAGGCCATGGCGGCGGCGGGCGGCCAGACCCAGAGCCTGCACACCAACTCGCTCGATGAAGCCCTGGCCCTGCCGACGGATTTCTCGGCCCGCATCGCGCGTAACACCCAGCTCCTGCTCCAGCTCGAGACCGGCCTGACCAGGGTCATCGACCCCTGGGGCGGAAGCTTCTTCGTCGAACGCCTGACCCACGAACTGGCGATGCGCGCCCGCGCCCATATGGCCGAGGTCCGCGAACTGGGCGGCATGGCCGCGGCCATCGAGGCCGGCCTGCCCAAACTCCGCATCGAGGAAGCCGCCGCCAGAACACAGGCCCGCATCGACACGGGCCAGCAGACCGTCGTCGGCGTGAACCGCTATCTGAACGACACCCCCGACGATATTCCGGTGCTCAAGGTCGACAACGCGGCCGTTCTCGCCGCCCAGATCGACAAGCTGAAACGTCTCCGCGCCGAACGCGACGAGGCCAAATGCCAGGCCGCCCTCATCGCCCTGACCGAAGGTGCAAAGGGCTCCGAGAACCTGCTCGAACTCTGCGTCCGCGCCGGTCGCGCCCATGCCACGGTGGGTGAAATGTCGGATGCCTTGGAAGCCGCCTTCGGTCGTCACGTCGCCACGGTGAAGACCGTCTCCGGGGTCTACGCCAAGGAGGCCGGGGCCAACCCGAAGATCTCACGCGCCCTCGACATGGTCGCCGCCTTCGTCGAGAACGACGGCGGCCCGCCGCGCATCCTGATCGCCAAACTCGGTCAGGACGGCCACGACCGGGGCCAGAAGGTGGTCGCCACCGCCTACGGCGATCTCGGGCTCGACGCCGTTGCCGGGCCGCTGTTCCAGACGCCGGAGGAGGCCGCGCGCGATGCGGTGGCCAACAACGTCCATGTCGTCGGCGCCTCGTCCCTGGCGGCCGGTCACCTGACGCTGGTGCCGGCGCTGAAGGCAGAGCTGGAGAAGCTCGGCCGCCCCGACATCATGATCACCGTCGGCGGCGTGATCCCGCCGGGCGACGTCCAGACCCTGATCGACATGGGCGCGGCCGCCGTCTACCCGCCGGGCTCGGTCATCGCCGACACGGCCATCGACCTGATCGAAAAGCTGAACGAACGGCTTGGGTATGCGCAGAAGGCTTAGGGGCGCTGTCGGCCGGGCAGGGACCCGATCTCGGCTTCGCTCAATGACCGAACGACCCGGGCCAGGCAGGGACCTTGGGGCGCCGTGGAGTTCAGCACCGTGATGTTCGCTCCGTCGCCGACGCACAGTCGATCGCTGATGCCGATGCTGGGCGTGATGGCGAGGCCATTGGTCGAGCCGAGGTCGAAACAGCCGCCCGACGCGATCTCGAACACGCCACCGCCGAGGACCCGCACATAGACCTGCTGATCCGTCTCGCCCCGGCGGAAATTGGTCACCCGCCGGGGTTCGAAGCACTGACGCGGACCGTCGGCGGCGGTGGCGAAGCGGCCTTCGGGCGTGCGGCCCCCGGTAGGCGCGCAGGCCGCGACGGCGGACAAGGCGATGAGGGCGGCGATCGATCGGCGCATGGGCGTATCCTCTTTCCAGTCAGACGCCGCGACCGTCCTCCCACCTCACGTCGGGCGCAAGGCCGCTCGCGAGGGCGTGATCCGCGCGTCCACATCGGCGGGGAGGGGAGAGGGCTGGTCGGCGATCAGGGCCGCCACATGCTCACCCAGCAGGGGCGCGAGGCAGAACCCGCGCGACCCAAGCCCGCCGACCACGAACAATCCCGGCCTGTCATGCGGGGCGCCGGCGATGGGCAGGCGGTCGCGCGTCGTGGCCCGCGTCGCCGCGCGCGAGCGGACAGCCCCCGGCTCGACCCCGGCCGCGAGGCGCGGCAGGCGGGCCGTCAGCGCTGTCAGGTTTCTAACCGTGTCGCCGGCCCGAACCTCCGTGCCGAGATCGCCCCGGTCGTGGGTGGCCCCGAACAGGAAACCGCTCCCGGTCGGCGCGACATAGCCTCCCCAGGCGACGGCTGCGGCCGAGGTATGGGTCTCGACCCATTCGGCCTGGCCCCGCACGGGCGACAACGACAGTTCCGGCGCGAGGGCCGCATTGCCTGCCCCGGCGCATAGGACGACCGTGTCCGCCTCGGCCAGGACGGCCCCGTGCGCGTCCAGCACCCGCCAGCCGTCTTCGTGCTGCTCCAGACTCGCCGCCTCGACGGGCGGCGCGGCATCCGCCCCTAGCCAAGCCGAGAGGACGACGTTCGGCGACACGACGAAGGCGGGGCGCATCGACAGGCCTGGCCCATCTACGGGCTCCCCGACAATCTGGGAGGCCTCGGCCGTGTCCGTGCGGGTGATCGCGCCTTCGTCCCAGATCGGCTGTTCGGCGATCCTTCCGAACCGTCCGGCGTCCCGGTCCGTCCCGGCCAACTGAAGAACGCCCCGTGACAGAACCGCGCCCGGCAGGGGGCTGTAGAGGGCATCGGCACGCTCCAGCGCCTGAGCGAACAGACCGGCGACGGCGGCGTCGCCGAGATCGAAGCGCGGTGTCACCAAGGCGGCAGGAAATCCGGATGCACCCGATCCTTGACCCGTCGCCTCGATCACGATCGGAGCGAGCCCTGCCGCCCTGAGGGCGCGGGCCGTGGCCGCGCCTGCGATTCCTGCGCCGATCACGATTACGGAGGGGGACGCTTGAACGATCGAATTCCCGGCACCGCGCGCTTCCAGCCGTTCACGCTTCCTGCCATGCCCCGGCCGTTTCTCGACCAAAAAGCCGCGCTCGGCCAGCCCGCGCCGGACAACCCCTGCCACGGTGAAGGTGGCGACCCGCGCGTCGGGCGCGGACCGGGCGACAATGTGGTCGAAGATGGCTTCGGACCACATGTCCGGGTTCACTGAAGGCGCGAAGCCGTCCAGGAACCACGCATCAGCCTGCCCCATCCATTGGCTCAGCGCCCACTCCGCTTCGCCGACCGCGAGGTCCAGAACGGCATGAAACTCCGGCAGGTCGATGCGATGGAAACCCGGCGTCGCGGCGGGCCAGCGGTCGATAAGGGCCGACGCCGCCTCGTGGATCTCGGACCAGGCGGACAGAGCGCGTCGGGCCTCGTGGCGGGCCAGTGGATAGTTTTCGATGGAAAAGATGTGCAGCCGCCCGTTCTCGGGTCGGTGTTCTCGCCACAGGTCGAGCAGTGCGGCGATGTTCAGCCCGCTGCCGAAGCCGAGCTCGGCGACCGTGAAAGTCTTTCGACCGTTCCACGCCTGGGGCAGGTCGCAGCCCTGGAGAAAGACTGCGCGGGTCTCGGCCAGACCGTCCTCGGCGGAGAAATAGACATCGCCATATCGCCCTGAACGCGGCTCTCCCGCCTCCGTCCAGATCAGTTGCGGATCGCGGTCGTCGGTGTCTCTCATCGCCGCTTCCATACCCAAGGCCGCGCATCGCGGGCACGAAAAAAGGGACCGCCCGAAGGCGATCCCTTTCCGTCAAGCGAAGCGAACTCCGCTCGAATCCAGGTCCGTCAGGACTCAGTGGGCACCGGGGGCCTTTTCGGCGGCCGGGGCCATGGCGGCGTCAGCGGCTGGGGCCGGGGCCATCGCGCCTTCGGCCGGAGCCATGGCGGCAGCCGAGGCGGCTTCGCCGGCGGCGGCGGCGGCGTCGGTTGCGGCGGCGTCGGCGGTCGCAGCAGCGTCCGTGGCGGTTTCGGCGGCGGCAGCGGCGTCGGCCGAAGCGTCAGCGGCCTTGTCTTCGGCGGCGGGTTGGCAGGCGGCCAGGGCCAGAGCGGCGGCCGAAGCGGCGATCAGGGCAACGATGCGCATGGGTTATCCTCCTATAGGGTTTTTGAGAGAGACATTCAGACCTCTCCATCGGGGAGATAACGGGATCGTGAGTCCATCCGCAAGCGAAATCTCACGGCTTCGTGATCGTCCGTGTTCGGCGAACGAGGCTTCCCGTGAAGGTCCGATCAGGACTCGACGGGGTTGGCAGCCAGGTGTTCTTCCATCTCCGCGAAGGAGGGTTGGGCGCTCGAAGGGATGTCGCCACGACCGATTTCGACCGAGATCTGGGCGGCGTTGCCGTGCAGGTGCGCGACCAGGACCGACTGGATGATCTTGTAGAAGGCGCCGTCCCCGTCGATGATGCCGGTGAGGCGTGTCGCCAGGGGGCCGACGAGCCCGTAGGCCAGGAACACGCCGAGGAAGGTGCCGACAAGGGCCCCGCCGATCATGCCGCCGAGCACTTCCGGCGGTTCGGTGATGGCGGCCATGGTCTTGATGACCCCGAGAACGGCCGCGACGATGCCGAGGGCAGGCAAGGCGTCCGCCATGTTCTGAAGGGCGTGTGCGGGATCCAGCGCCTCGTGGTGATGTTTCTCGAGTTGCTTCTCCATGGCGTCCTCGATCTGGTGAGGATCCTCCAGGTTCATCGTCATCATCCTGAGGGTGTCGCAGATGAAGTCGATCGCGAAGTGGTCCTTCATGACCTTCGGATACTTCTGGAAAATCGACGACTCGCCAGGTTTCTCGATATGGCTTTCCAAGGCGATGACGCCCTTGGACTTCATGGTCTTGGTCAGGGCAAAGAGAAGGCTCAGCAGGTCCTTGTAGTCCTGCTTCTTCCATTTGGGGCCGGCGAAGACGCGGCCGAAGCCCCCCGCCACACCCTTCAGGGTCGACGGTGCATTCGAGATCAGCAGAGCCGCGACCGCAGCGCCGCCGATCATCATCATCTCGTAGGGCAGGGAGTGAAGGATCACCCCCATCTTGCCGCCTGCGATCGTGTAGCCGCCGAACACCATGGCGAACAGCACGACGATGCCGATAATCTGAAACATGAGTGGTCCGACGTCCCCGAGAGAGACGCCGAATATCGCTGTTAATGATTAACCGCTGCTTGCGATCAGAGGCGGGTGTTGCCGCTCTGAATGGCCGCGAACCCCTCGGGCGTCAGCTTGGTATAGCCGGACTTGCCGCCTCGGACGAAGACCTGACCATCGACCTTGGCGGGATCGAAGCCTTCGGCGACCAGATCCACCTTGCGGTACTTGAAGGTCCCGGTCGTCTCCAGCGTCTTGGCCAGACGCACGAACACCGGCCGGGCGTAATGTGGCAGCTGCTCGTCGGCGTAGGCAGCGAAATCCTTGGCTGAGAACCGTCCGTCGGCGACCAGGGTGACCATGCCCGCCTTACCCTCGGCGCCCGGCACCGGGACGCCGTAGGCGATGACTTCCTTCACGCCGGGCGCATCGGCCAGCCGTTGCTCGACTTCGGCGGTGGAGACGTTCTCGCCCTTCCAGCGGAAGGTGTCGCCGATACGGTCGATGAAGTAGAAATAGCCCTCGCTGTCCTGACGCATCAGGTCGCCGGTCCGGAACCAGCGGTCGCCGCGCTGGAAGACGTCGGTCAGAATCTTTTTCTCGGATGCGGCCTTGTCGGCGTAGCCGGAGAAGTCGTGGCGGATGTCGTCGCCGATCTTGCCGATGGCTTCGCCGATCTCGCCTGACGAGGCTTCCATCACCAGACCGTTGGCATTCCGCACCGGTTCTTCGGTATCGACGTCAAAAGCCGCGAGGCGGATGTTGATCTGCTTCTTGAGGAACTTCGGCACCCGGCCGATGGCCCCCTGTTTGCCGTCGAAGTTGAACAGCGAGACGTTGCCTTCGGTGGAGCCGTAGAACTCCAGGATCTGCGGGATGGCGAAGCGGGACTGGAAATCAGGCCACACATCGGGACGCAGGCCGTTGCCAAAGGCCAGCCGGATCTTGTGCCCGCGCTCTCCCTCCTGCTCGGGGCAGTTCACCAGGTAACGGCACAGCTCGCCGATGTAGACGAACATGGTGGCCCCGGACGCGTTCACGTCGTTCCAGAAGCTGGAGGCCGAGAATTTGCGCCTCAGGATAAGACGGCCTCCGTTCAGCAGGGCCGGGCCCACACCGACCAGACCTCCGGTCGAGTGATACAGCGGCAGCACGTTGAAGATCCGGTCTGTCGGCGTCGATTCCGTGCAGCCCGCGAAGGCGCGCATATAGGTCCGGGCTCGCGCGTGATGGATGCGCGCCGCTTTGGGCATGCCGGTCGTACCGGAGGTGTAGATATAGAGGGCCGTGTCGCGGTTGGTGATGCCATCGCGGATGGCGCGGTTCGGGCGCACCGACGACCCGCTGCGCACCGCATTGTCGAGGCCGCGACGTTCCGAGACTTCGTCGGCGTCCTTCAGGCCCAGGACCCACAGCATCATGGTGCGAGTGACGAAGGGCCGCGCCTCCTCGCACTTTTGCCAGGTATCCTCGTCGGCCACCACGACGGCCACGCCGGCGATATTCAAGCAGTGTGCCAGAGCCTGACCCGTCAGGTTGGTATTGATCAGGGCGGTCGGAATGCCCGCCTTGCAGAAGCCCATCCATGCCGCGATGTATTCGGCGCGGTTGGTCATCACCAGGCCGATGACGTCGGTCCGCCTCAGGTTCCGGCTGCGCGCCCAGTGGGCATAGCGGTTCGCCATGCCGTCCAGGTCGCGATAGGTCAGCGAGCGGTGCTCGTCCTCCAGCGCGATATTGTCGGAGAACTTGTCGACCGCCTCTTCGAAGTCGTCGCAGACCAGGACATCGCTATCCAGGGCGATCGGCTTGATGCGCTGCAGCAGCCGACGGAGACCGGCCGCGAACTTCAGATCGCGTCGGATGTTGGCCGCCAAACCCATGGTCGCAGTCGCTCCGTATGCAGGCCTAAGTCAGACGGTGATGAACAACCGGCGGGACGGGGTCAACCGGCAGGAGAATCGGTAACGTCGGTATCCGCCGTTTCCGCCTGGCCGTGGCGCCGTTGCGTCGGCGCCGCAGGGGAAAGCTGAACGGCGACAGCCTGTCCGGGGCAGCCTCGGTCGACGCGATCCTTTGTTCCAGGTTTGAGTTGAATGGAGGTCTCTACCCAGATCGGCCAAGATTCGGTCGCGTTCAGCATCGATCGCGGCTGGTTTGTGTCGCGAACGGTGTTTCTTGAAGGCGTGAATGCTGTTTCGGAACCGTGGTCGGCGAAGGCTGTTGTTAAGGTCTAACTTCTGGAGGAACACAGATGACTGTGACCTATACCGACGACGCGATGCGTAACACTTCGGTGGAAGCCGAGACCTTTGTTCCGCGCTATGCCCAGACCAAGCGCTCGAAGAAGGGCCCCAAGACGTGGATGATCCTCGCACCGATCGGCGCGCTCGCCCTGATCGGCGGGGGAGCCGCCATGATGTTCGGTGCGCCGGCCGAGACTCAGCCGCTGGCCGAGCCTGCGCCAATCGCACCCGTGGCGCAGCAGCTCCAAGCTGCCCCCGCCCCGCTGGAAAGCTCGGTCGCTGATGCCGCACTGACGCCGTCGACGTCCGCCGCCACTCCGGCCCCGGTGTTTCGTGAAGTCGCCCCGGCTCCGGTCGTCCAGCGTCGCGCCGCTCCGGTCGAACGCCGTGCCGAACCGTCGCCGGCCGTCACGCCTCGCGAGGAGGTCTCGCCCGAGCCGACCGGCCCGCGCCCCTACACGGCCTCGCCTTCGATGAGCGCGGCCCCGGCTCCGGCCGTCACGCCGCCGGCACCGTCGATCCAGACGGCTCCGCTCAACTAGGAGCGATCACGACTGAAGAGCCCCCGGTTCGCGCCGGGGCTTTTTGCTGTCGGCGGTCAGCCCGTCGGAGAGACCCGCCAGATGACGTTGCCCACGTCATCGGCGACCAGCAGCCCACCTCTCTGATCGACCTGTACCCCGACCGGACGCCCCATCGCGTCGCTCTCGTCATTCAGGAACCCGGTCAGGAAGTCCTGCGGCGCGCCGGATGGAACGCCGTCGGAGAAGGGCACGAAGACGACCTTGTATCCGGTCTTCGGCTCGCGGTTCCAGGACCCATGCTGGCCCACGAAGGCGCCGTGCCGGTAGGCGGCCGGGAAGGCGCTCCCCTGATAGAAGGTCAGGCCCAGGGAAGCGGTGTGCGCCCCCAGCGCGTAGTCGGGTGCGATGGCCGAGGCGACCTTCGCCGGATCCTGCGGCTTCACCCGCGCATCCACCGTCTGGCCGTAATAGCTCCAAGGCCAGCCGTAGAAGCCGCCGTCTCTGACCGAAGTCATATAGTCGGGCACCAGGTCGTTGCCGAGCTCGTCACGCTCGTTCACCGCGACCCACAACGCCTGGCTGTCAGGCTGCCACGCCATGCCGACCGGATTGCGGAGGCCCGAGGCGAAAATCCGTTGCGCTCCCGTGGCGATGTCGATCTCGTGGATAGCGGCGCGGCCTTCTTCCTCATCCATGCCGTTCTCGCCGATGTTCGAGTTCGATCCGACGCCGACATAGAGTTTCGTCCCGTCCGCCGAAGCGACGAGACTCTTGGTCCAGTGGTGGTTACGTCCCGCAGGAAGGTCGGCGATCTTCGTTGCGGGGGCTGTGATCTGCGTCTGGCCCGCCTGATAAGGGAAGGCGACGACCGCGTCGGCATTGGCCAAGAATAGCCGATCCCCGACGAGGGCCATGCCGAACGGCGACCTCAGGTTCTCCAGGAACGCCGTCTTGGTCTCTGCAACCCCGTCTCCGTCCACATCGCGCAGCAGGGTGATGCGGTTCGGGCTCGGCGGCGCCGCGCCCGCTCGCTTCATCACCAGTCCCATGACCCAGCCGCGAATGCCGCCGGACTCGCCTTCGGGCTTGGGCGGCGCATTGGTCTCGGCCACCAGGATGTCGCCGTTCGGCAGGCGATAGAGCCAGCGAGGATGATCCAGCCCGGTGGCGAAGGCTTGCACTCGGAACCCCTGCGGCGCCGTCGGCATGACGCCCTCCGGCCAGCCCACCGCCGGGGCGATGTTTACCGTCGGCAGGAAGGCGTTCCGGTGCGGCGTCACCAGCGTCGGGTCGGCGCCGTAGGTCGCCCCATCGGGCGCGAGGGGGCCGCTGCCGCAGGCGGCGACCGTCAGGGCGGCGGTCGAGACCGCGAGCAGGGCGAAGCCGTTCTTCATCGTGGCGTCCTCAGAAGGCCGGGAATTCGAGCCGGGTCACATCATAGCCCAGGGCGCGCGCCCGCTCGACAAGGGCGGCGCGTTCGGCATCGCTGGGAACTTCGCGCGTGTAGATCCACAGCTTCTCGAACTTCGGATCGGCCGAGATGAACCAGCTGTAGTCCTCGGCGTGGTCCAGCACCCAGTACTCCCAGGTGATCAGACCGCCCAGATACCGCGCCCGGAGCTTGGCGTTGAAGCCGGGATCGAGGATCGTGCCGGCCGCCCCGATGGCCTTCTCCGACCCCTGCGGCGTGTCTCGCTGACAGGTGTCGCGCACGCCGATCCGTGTCGGCGACTGGATGACGTAGGTGGTCGCCCCCGCCACGCAACCGTCGGTCAGGCTCATGGGCAGGCGGGCGATCTCCAGCCAGCGGCCGGTATAGAACCTTTCCAGATCGACGGCGCGAGCGGGCTGGGGCGCGCGCACCTGATCGGCGGGGATGGAGGTGGCGCAACCGCTTACGCCGACGAGGGCAACGGCGGCCAGGATCAGGGCTCGGATCGACATCAGCTTCTCTCGCGCAGAATGGAAAACCACAGATACGGCGCCGGTTCCTGTCTTGGACGCGCTGACTACCCCGCCGACAATTCTTTCGGCACCCGGATCCGCCTGAACCGCGCCTCGACGAAGGCATAGGCCCCGAACGCGATCAGCCCGCATGCCGTCAGCCCCAGCATCAGGGCGCCGCCCGGCTGCTGCTCCAGCGCCTCCAGCGCCGTGCCGAACGTCTCGACCCGCGACGACTGAGCCCGATACCCCGCCAGGGTCACGAACAACGCCAGCGGCAGATAGGCCAGCCCCCGCGCCACATAGCCGACCCGCGCCAGCGGCAGTACCCACCGGCATACCGTCTTCGAACAGACCAGGTTCCCCGCGAAATCGTTGACGAAGCCCATGACGACATTGCCGATCCCGACCCCGGCAATGATCAGACCGATGATCATCAGCGCCGCGCCGCCGAACGGCAGCCCCAGCAGGATCGACGCCTTCTCCTGATTTTCAGCCAGTTGCTCCGCGCCCATGTTCGGCCCGACCTCGTCCAGCAGCTCGAACACTCCGGACGCCAGCACCGCATAGGCCAGCCCGCTGGCCGCCTGCGCCGCCCTCAAGACCCAGCCCTTCAGGTCCGAGCCCTCATGATCGACGTCGAACACCGCCTGCAACACGCGCCAGCCGACGAAGGCCCACAGGCCCGCTCCGATCAGGATCAGCCACAGCCGCCCGAACGGCTGCTGGGCCAGCACATAGAGAACCCCATGCGGATCCACGGCCTGACCTCGCATGTCGATGGCCGAGGCGAGCATCAGGATGCCGACCGACAGATAGACGAAGCCGTTCGCCGCGAACCCGAACCGCGACGAGGCCTCCAGCGCGTCATGCAGACGCGGGAAGCTGTCGCGCCAGGTGCGGCGCCTGCGGAAGCGATCGATTAGTCTTTCTGCAAAGGCGGGCAGGGCGGCGGACATGGCGTCTCGAACAAGCGGAGCCGTTCAACGCCGGAGGTGTTCGATGGCTCCCGGGCTGCAACCACTGCGCGGACTTACCGAGTTAATCCTGTCGCTTCTTCGCGAAAATGCGCACGCCTAGCAGGGTCGCCCCGGCGAGAACGGCGATGATGAGCAAGTCGGGAATTACACCAAACATGGCCAATCCACTGAAGTTCACAGGCGAGTGAGGCGACTGAAGCGCAACGAATGCGGGCTGGCAACATAATAGTTCATCCTTGACGCGAGTCGCGCCTCGAATCCCAGTCTGTTGATAGCTTGGACCACTCATTGACCTTATGCCGACCCGAGATGCGGACCCTAGGATGCCCGCTTAACCCGCCCCATCCCCCACCATCGACCGCGCCACGGCCTCCGCCACCTTGATCCCGTCGACGGCGGCCGAGAGGATGCCGCCCGCGTAGCCGGCGCCCTCGCCGGCCGGGAACAGGCCGCGCACGTTCAGGCTCTGGAAGTCGGCGCCGCGGGTCATGCGGATCGGCGACGAACTGCGCGTCTCCACCCCCGTCAGCACCGCCTGGGCGTCGTCATAGCGGGCGATCTTGCGGCCGAAGACGGGCAGGGCCTCGCGCATGGCCGCGATCACATAGTCGGGCATCAGCGGCGCCAGGTCGGTCGGGCGCACGCCCGGCTTGTAGCTGGGCTCGACCTCTCCGAGCTCGGTCGAGGGGCGGCCCGCGAGGAAGTCGCCGACCAGTTGTCCGGGCGCGAAATAGTCGCCGCCGCCGGCCACATAGGCGCGGCTCTCAAGATCGCGTTGCAGCTCCAGGCCCGCCAGCGGGTGGTCGCTCGGATAGTCCTCTGGCGAGATGCCGACCACGAAGCCGGAGTTGGCGTTCCGCTCGTTGCGCGAATACTGGCTCATGCCGTTGGTGACGACGCGGCCGGGCTCGCTGGTCGCCGCCACCACCGTCCCGCCGGGGCACATGCAGAAGCTGTAGACTGTCCGCCCGTTGGAACAGTGATGCGACAGCGTATAGGCCGCCGCCCCCAGGTCCGGGTGTCCGGCGCAGGGACCGAACATCGCCCGGTCGATCCACGACTGCGGATGCTCGATGCGAAAGCCGATCGAGAACGGCTTGGCTTCGATGTGCACGCCGCGCTCGTAAAGTGTCTGGAAGGTGTCGCGCGACGAGTGGCCGATGGCGAGCACCACATGGTCGGCCTCCAGCACCTCGCCGGTGTGCAGGCGCACACCCCGGATCGTGCCCTTGTCCAGTTCGATGTCCGTGACCCGATGCTCGAACCGGTACTCGCCGCCCAAGGCCTCGATCTTCTTGCGCATCGACTCGACCATGGTCACGAGCCGGAAGGTGCCGATATGCGGGTGCGCTTCGGTCAGGATCTCCTCCGGCGCCCCCGCCTCGACGAACTCATGCAGCACTTTGCGGGCCAGGAAGCGCGGATCCTTGATCTGGCTGTAGAGCTTGCCGTCGGAGAAGGTGCCCGCCCCGCCCTCGCCGTACTGCACGTTGGATTCCGGATGGAGCTTGCCCTTGCGCCACAGTTCCCAGGTGTCCTTGGTCCGTTCCCGCACCACCTTGCCGCGGTCCAGGATGATCGGCTTGAACCCCATCTCGGCCAGGATAAGCCCGACGAACAGGCCGCACGGTCCGGCCCCGATCACGACCGGCCGCAGACCTTGGCTTTTCGGCGCGACGGCGACATGCCGATAGGCGACGTCCGGCGTCGGCTTCACGTGCGGGTCGTCCGCGAACCGCGCCAGAACCGCCGCCTCGTCCCGCACTTCGACGTCGAGAATATAGACCTTCAGGATCGCCGACTTCTTGCGCGCATCATGCGCCCGCTTCCACACCGACCAGGACTTCAGGTCATGCGGCGGCACACCCAGACGCGCGGCGATAGCGGAGGGCAGGGCCTCCGGCGCATGGTCGAGAGGCAGTTTGAGTTCGGACAGTCGCAACATCGGCGGCCTTGTAGCCGCTCGGGCCGTCAAAGGCATGTGGAAGATGGTCGGCGTTGTCTCGGTGTGAGCTCAAGGTCCGCGTTCACCGGTGACGCCCATCACCTCACTCTGATCTCCACAGCGTCCGCGATAGCAAAAGGCAGGGCAAGGATCAGGGATGTGGTCGTCCGTGCCGTCATTGATCGGGCGGCCCATCGCTGGCGGTCGTTAGGCGGCTTGTTCCGGCCAGTCTAGCAGACCGCCAGCAAAATTCGGCCAGCGATCACCCTCTGGGCGAATGACAGGCGGGATCGGTCACTCTAGGGTTGCGAGGCCTAGGGAGTTTTGCCGTGTCCATCGCCCTTCTCGCCGCTCTGGTCCTGGGACTCTCTCAAGAGACGCCCGCACAGGAAGACGCCACCGCACTGCCCGATGTCACAGTGTCTGGAGCACGACCGACTGTCAGCCAGACTCGGCGGTTCGTCGATGAAATCAGCACCACGCCGCTCCACGCACTCACCTTGGCGCGATGGACGACACCGATCTGCATCAGCGCCGTCAACCTTCGGCCGGACATGGCGGCGACTATCGTCGCCCGGATCGAGGACCGGGCTCGGTCGATCGGGGTTCAGGTCCGATCGGCGGGCTGTTCGCCGAACATCACGATCATCGCGACGTCCGACGGGCGCTTTACGGCGAGCGAACTGGTCGGTGCCTACCGTGATCGTTTCATGGCCTCGTCTGGCCCGACCCAGGGGGACGAGCGCGATCTGCGTCGCTTCGTGGAGACTGAGGCGCCCGTCCGCTGGTGGACCATTTCGGCCCTCACCGATGATAATACAGGCCGGACGCTCGTGCCGATCTGGGGAGCGCCGGCATCCGTCTCCACGGTCCACGGCATGAACTTCTTTGGCCAGGACAGACGCGAAGCGCTTGTGACCATCCTGGTCATTCTGGATCTGTCTAGGACGGGTGCCGTCAGTCCCGCTGTGATCGGAGACTACCTCTCCATGGCTGTGCTGACCCCGCTGGACCCGGAGGCGCGGGCAGGCGGATATCCATCGATCCTCGGCATGTGGGACGGTGGTCCTGAAGTGACAGGCCTGTCGCCTTGGGACCGGGCCTATCTCACCGCCCTGTACGAAGCAGGGGTGCGTCTCAGCGGAACCACCCTCCAGGTCCGCTCCCTGTTTCAGCTCAACGAGATGGCGCGGATCATGGCTCGCGAACTGGCGGAGGAGGAGCCTGCTCCCTGAAGGTTCGGTCGATGAACCCGGTCGATCGGCCAATCAGCCGGGTGCAGCGAGCCGAGGCCTTCCTCGCCTTCTCGAAGAGCTGCCGCCAAACCAGAATTTCCAGCTCCACCCTTGGCCGACATCGACTGAATCCGCTGAATGGCTCGAAATGTCAGCAGGTGAGGACGTGTTTTCTCCCAGAGCCTTGAGCCGCGACCGAACGTCGCCATATTGCGGCCACGGCGCCTCGGCCGCTTTCTGGAGACGCGCCGAATGCCGGTGATCGACATCAAGGGCCTGAGCAAGACCTACGCCTCCGGGCTGCAGGCGCTGAAGCCCATCGACCTCCAGATCGGCAAGGGCGAGATCTTCGCCCTGCTG
The DNA here is from genome assembly GCF_058681135.1 of Brevundimonas sp. FV1ye28. Classification (NCBI taxonomy): domain Bacteria; kingdom Pseudomonadati; phylum Pseudomonadota; class Alphaproteobacteria; order Caulobacterales; family Caulobacteraceae; genus Brevundimonas; species Brevundimonas sp. FV1ye28. The sequence continues at coordinate 3,015,331 of NZ_CM178731.1, forward strand.
GGTCCGAATGGGGCGGGCAAGACCACGATGATCTCCATCATCTGCGGGATCGTCACGCCATCCACCGGCACGGTCACCGCCGACGGCCACGACATCCAGAAGGACTACCGCCAGGCGCGGATGAAGATCGGCCTGGTGCCCCAGGAACTGACGACCGACGCCTTCGAGACGGTGCTGGCCACGGTGACCCTGAGCCGAGGTCTGTTCGGCAAGGCCCCGAACCCGGCCTACATCGAACAGGTCCTGAAGGACCTCAGCCTGTGGGACAAGAAGGACGCCAAGATCATGACCCTGTCCGGCGGCATGAAGCGCCGGGTCATGATCGCCAAGGCCCTGAGCCACGAGCCCGACATCCTGTTCCTCGACGAACCCACCGCCGGCGTGGACGTCGAGCTGCGTCGCGACATGTGGAACCTGGTCCGTCGCCTGCGCGAGAGCGGCGTCACCATCATCCTGACCACCCACTATATCGAGGAGGCCGAGGAGATGGCCGATCGGGTCGGCGTCATCCTCAAGGGCGAACTGATCCTGGTGCAGGACAAGACCGAGCTGATGAAGAAGCTGGGCAAGAAGACCCTGACGCTGAACCTGCAGGACCCGCTTGAGACCCTGCCGCCCGGGCTGGCCGAGTGGGACCTCACCCTGCGCGCCGAGGGCAACGAGCTGGAATTCGTGTTCGATTCCAATGCCGACAAGACCGGCGTGCCGTCCCTGCTGCGTCGCCTGTCCGAGCTCGGCATCGCCTTCAAGGACCTCAACACCCGCCAGAGCTCGCTGGAGGATATCTTCGTCAGCCTGGTCCACCGCGAGCCGCCGCAGGATATCCGCGTCGAAGGAGCTTCCGCATGACCTTCAACGGATACGGCGTCTGGGCCATCTACAGGTTCGAGATGGCGCGAGCCCTGCGCACCCTGTGGCAGTCGATCGTCACCCCGGTGATCACGACCGCCCTCTATTTCGTTGTCTTCGGCTCGGCCATCGGGTCGCGCATGACCGAGATCGACGGCGTCCCCTACGGCGCCTTCATCGTGCCCGGTCTGATCATGCTGAGCCTGTTCACCCAGTCGATCTTCAACGCCTCGTTCGGCATCTACTTCCCCAAATTCACCGGCACCATCTACGAGCTGTTGTCGGCCCCCGTGTCGCCGTTCGAGATCGTCCTGGCCTATGTCGGGGCGGCGGCGACCAAGTCGGCGATCCTGGGCCTCATCATTCTGGCCACAGCGGCCCTGTTCGTGCCGCTTCAGATCCTGCACCCGTTCTGGATGCTGGCCATCCTGGTGCTGATCGCCACGACCTTCAGCCTGTTCGGCTTCATCATCGGCATCTGGGCTCAGAGCTTCGAGCAGCTGAACTTCATCCCCATGCTGGTGGTGACGCCCCTGACCTTCCTCGGCGGCTCCTTCTATTCGATCCACATGCTGCCCGAGCCCTGGCGGACGATCACTCACTTCAACCCGGTGGTCTATCTGATCTCGGGCTTTCGCTGGAGCTTCTACGGCACGGGCGACGTTCCGATCGTCTGGAGCCTGGTCGCCACGGTCGGCTTCCTGCTCGTGTGCCTCGGCGTCATCGGCTGGATGTTCAAGACCGGCTACCGTTTGAAGACCTGACGGAGAGGATACATGAAAACGGCAACCTGGAACGGCGCGGTCATCGCCCGGTCGGACGAAACGGTGGTGGTCGAGGGCAACCACTATTTCCCGCGTGACGCGGTCGATCCGGCCTTGCTGAAGCCCTCGACGACCACCTCGGTCTGCCCATGGAAGGGCACGGCCTCCTACTATTCGCTGGTCGTGGACGGGAAGGAGAACCCGGACGCGGTCTGGTTCTACCCCGATCCCAAGTCGGCTGCGGCGGAGATCGCGGACCGCCTCGCCTTCTGGAAGGGCGTCGAGGTTCGATGATGATACGGGTGTCCACGAGCCTGTTGTTGGACGCATCCCTCGTTCGCCGCTAAGACCCGTCGCATGTCATCCGAGACCCCAAAAGGCCCGCCCGCAGACCGCCTGACCGAGCCGTTCACGCGCGGCAAGATCACGTGGGGACGTCCGCCCCAGGCGGTCTTTCAGGTCGGCCCCCTGCCGCGCGCCGCAGCCGCCCCGCCCGTGACGCCGCCTCCCGCGCGCGCGACTGGCGCGAGCATTCTCAGCGGCTCCATGGTTCCGCCGGCCAGGCCCGCTTCGGCGCCGGCGCCACAGCCAGAGTTCGATGGGCCCGAGTTCGAGCCGGTGGTGGAGCCGGAGGTCCTCGCCCCGTCGCCGGAGCCGGAACCGGCCGTCGTGGAGCCCGCACCCGTCGCCGCTGCGCCTGAGATCGTCGTCGAGCACGAGACGCCCGAGCCTGTCGTCACCGTCCCGCCCCCGCTCTCGAGCGAAGCCCGGCCCGCCGCCGAGCCGCGCAAGCTGCCGTCGGTGGTCGTGACCCCGGCCATCTACGCCACCGTCGGCGCCGCCATCGAGAAGGTGACGAAGAAGGATCGCTGGCTGGTCGTGGCCGCCGTCGCTGCGATCGTGGTCACGGGTGGCTTCATCTGGCTCGCCACCCTCCCGGCGCCCCAGCCGGTCGACGACGCCGCAGGCCCTGCCCTGGTCGCCGAAGCGCCGCTGGTCGAGGAGACGCCCCCGGTGGAGGCGCCCACGCCGGCCCGCGCCGCGCCCGCCGAGAGCGCCCCGACTTCCGTCGCCCCCGCCACGGCCGCCCCCGCTCCAACCGCCCCGGCCCGGCCCGCTCGGACGCGCCCGACGCCCGCCGCACCCATCGTGGTCACGCCGCCGGCCGAGACCGCGCCTCAGCCCTCTATCGAGATCGCGCCCCTGGTCGTCGATCCGCCGACCCCGGCCGAGCCTGCGCCGACGAACCCGGACGCGCCCGTCTCGACCGCGCCCCAACCCTTGAACTAAGGGCCTTGAACTAGGCCTTCGGCTCCAGCGCGCGGTAGGGCAGGTAGCCCCGCTCGACCATCCGGCGCAGGCCTTCATAGGCCTCCGACAGTTCCTCATAGGCCATCCGCAGGGCGCCCAACTTCTGGGCCTCGGTCGCGCCAATGGAGCCGCCGGCCTCGGCCAGCCTCAGCGCCTCGGCGATCCAGCGCGCCCGCGCCGTCGCCGCCGCCACCGCCAGCCTCTGGAAGGCCGCCGGCTCGGTGTGGTTGGCGCCCAGCCCCAGGACCTGTGGGATCACCTCCCGGTTCGAGAGGAAGGCGGTGTAGTCGATCTGTTCCAGATGGCCGCGCAGCTTACGCTGTTCCTGCGGATCGCTGTCCGAGGGCTCGAAATGGTCCCGGCTGCGGCGGCTGCTGGACGTCATGATGCTGGACATGGTCGTCTCCCTATCCAGGGAGCCTGCGCCCGACCGGTTAACCCCCGGTTTGCAAGCCTGGCCGCACTGGCGCCGCCGTCCCGGCCTCCCATATGCAACATGAACCGTTACGGAGCCCCCGCCCATGACCCATGCCATGACCAAGCCCCTCCACATCGACTTCGTCTCCGACGTCGTCTGCCCCTGGTGCGTCGTCGGTCTCGGCGGCCTGGAGACGGCGCTCGACACGCTCAAGTCCGAGGGCATCACCGCCGAGATCGCCTTCCAGCCGTTCGAGCTCAACCCCGGCATGGCGCCCGAGGGCGAGAACGTCACCGAGCACATCGCCGCCAAATACGGCTCCACCCCCGAACAGTCGGCGGCCAACCGCGCCATGATCACCGCCCGCGCCGCCGAGGCCTGGCCCGGCTTCGAGATGAGGATGGGCGCCGACAGCCGCATCTGGAACACCTTCGACGCCCACCGCCTGCTGGCCTGGGCCGGGGAGAAGGGGCCGGAGCCGCAGAAGGCGCTCAAGGCGGCCCTGTTCCGCACCCACTTCACCGACGGCAAGCCCCTGGCCGACGCCGGCGTCCTGACCCAGGCCGCCGAGGCCGCCGGTCTCGACCGCGCCGAGGCCGCCGAAATCCTCGCCTCGGGCCGCTACGCCGCCGAGGTCCGCGCCGAACAGGCCCTGTGGCGCAGCCGCGGCATCAACTCGGTCCCCGCCGTGGTGGTCGAGGGCAAATACCTGATCTCCGGCGGCCAGCCGGCGGCCGTGTTCGAAGACGCCCTGCGCAAGATCGCCGCCGAACAGACGGCGGCGGCGTAACTCCCTCTCCCGGTGGGAGAGGGCTTGAGCGCACGACGGCTTGCCGTCGTTCTTGCGCGAAAGGGTGAGGGCCGTGCTTCACCGGTGAGGCACGATCCTCATCCGTCTCGCTTCGCTCGCCACCTTCTCCCAACGGGAGAAGGACGGAGTTCTACGGCCACCCCTCCATCACCCCGTCCGGCAACCCGATCTCCTCGCGCCACGTCCCGGCGTGCAGCTTCATCATCAGATCATCCAGCACCCACTGCGGCTTCAGCCGCCCGTCCTCGTCCCAGAAGGCCTCGCCCCACGGATGGGCCCTGGCCCGCTCCCGATCCAGCGCCGCGACCTCGGGCCCCAGGGTCTCGGCCCTCTGCCGATAGATGAAGCCGACGTGCCACAGCGGCGCATCCCCGATCGGCCCGCCCTGCAAAACCCTGACGAGGTCCGTCGCCAGCTCCCGCGTCCTGGCCAGGTCGTCCTCGAACGCCTGTCGCTTGCGCGAGGCGAACACGCCCCAGCCCTCGGCCGGCTCGACCGGTCCCAGACGCGGATCTGGCCGTTTCCAGCCCTCCGCCTCGCGCCGCTTCCACAGGGCCGGCACCCCGACGTCATAGCGTTTCGCCACCGACCGCGCCGTCTCCCCATCCTCCCACGCCTTGCGCACCTCGGCCCAGACGGCCTCGGGACGGATCTTGCGGCGGGTGGGGGCGTCGGTCATGGGGAGGAGGCTAGCGCGCGGATGCGCCGAAATCGGACGTAGGCCCGGCCGCGCCCCACCTTCCTTTCGTCATCCTCCGGCGAGCGCAGCGAGACCGGGGGACCCAGCGGCGCGCGAGAGCGCGAACCTGTCACGCATCGAGTGGGCTGAACCATTCGCCTTCGCTTCGCTACGGCGCCGCTGCGTCCCCCGGTCTGCGCCGCGAAGGCGCGGCTTGCCGGAGGATGACGAAAGAGGAGGTAGTGGATCATTTGTGGTACGCTGCGCTCATGGCGCCCACGACGTTCCGCGACCTGTCGCACTTCTCCACCCTCGACGACTTCCTCGACGAGGAGAGCATCCGCGAGGAGGTGACGCTGCGCGCGGTCAAGAGCGTGATCGCCCTTCAGCTCCAGCAGGCGATGGCCGACCAGAAGATCACCCGCGCGGCCATGGCCGCGCAGATGGACACCAGCCGGGCGCAGCTGAACCGCGTCCTCGACCCGAACGCCTCCAATGTGACGCTGGACACCCTGAGCCGCGCGGCGCGGGTGCTGGGGCATTCGTTGAAGGTGGAGTTGGTTTAGGCTGCACCTCCCCCTTTCGTCATCCCCCGGCGAGCGCAGCGAGACCGGGGGACGCAGCCGCGCGCGAGAGCGCGAACCTGTCACGCATCGTGTGGGCTGAACCATTTCGCCTTCGCTTCGCTACGGCGCCGCTGCGTCCCCCGGTCTGCGCCGCGAAGGCGCGGCTTGCCGGAGGATGACGAAAGAAGAAAAACCATCTCCCACCGGGAGAGGAGTCACGCCCGCCGATACGTTCCCCGCCCGCTGAACTCCAGCCACCCCATGTCCCGCAGCACCTGAAGCTGCTGCCTGATCTTCGGCCGCACATTGTTGTTGCCCGGATAGGTCGCCGCCAACCGCGCCTCGAACCCATAGACCTCGGCCAGGGTGAACTCCGGCCGTCCGATGTCCTCGACGCACTTCATCACATCGAGCAGCCAGCCCCGCGCGGTCGGCGCGGCGTCACGCAGAAACAGCGTCGCCCGCCACTGATCGAGCACCGCCGCCTTCGCCACATGCGCCCCGGCCCGGATCAGCGGAATACGCCCCGCCAGCGGAACCTGACCGATCAGGATGTTGCACCCCTGCCAGCCCGCGCGACGCGCCGTCATCGACAACGGCTTGCGCGGCTCGATGATCGCTTCGGTGAAGAAGTGGCTCGGCACGACGATCAGGTCGGTGACGCGGGTGCGGGCCTTGTCATAGCCCATGACCATCAGGCTGGGATTGTTCGCCGCCGCCAGCCGCGCCTTCATCGCGCCCCAGGCGCCGTTGACCAGTTTGGCGTCGGTGCGGCCCTTGGTGGCCTTGAGTTCGTATTCCTCGGCGCAGACCCCGCAATGAAAGTCGGCCACCGGCGAGTTGGCCGCGAAGGCGGTCAGGGGCGTCGCGCCGCAGCTCGGACAGAAGGCGTTGGCGGCGACCCAGCCCTCGCTCAGGACGCGGGCGTTCTGGGTCGGCCCCTTGAAGACCGCCGCCTCTTCGGCGAAGCCGAGATTGCTCCAAGGTTCATGGTCTTCGGCCACAGAGCGCTTTTGGTTTCGATCACGATCTATACTGTACTATATTCCTTGCTGAACAGGATGTGACTTCGCTTGATTGTCATAAGAAGAGTAGTCAAGAAATGAAAAAGAGTTGCAGAAAAAAATCCTACTGCTACGGGCGTATTGTTCTTGAAAACAAAAAAACAAAAGAACTCTACAAGAGCTACGCAGCAAAAAAGTGTCAGATAGGACAAGTTAGAATTTAGTTCAGCTAAAAGGTGCTTTCTTTCCTCTGTTCTATCGTTGAAGCGGGCAAGAGTTTTCGCATCTGTAGGAAGTGACCAACGGCGCTGAAATATAGAAAATATAGCAACCTGAACATTCAGTAGTAGAGCAATAAATATACCGAAAAATGTGATCGTGACATTATATACATCTCGATCTAAAGGAAGCTTTGAGACGTAAGCTAGAACTCCGGCCCCTACCGGTATGAACAGGAAAACCAAGAGATCGGAAAATGGCATCCGTCCCGTGTTGTGGTCTACCAGGGTTTTGACGTGATCCGAAACGATCTGCCTGACATCAATTTTCATGGCTCGTCGCCAATACGCTCGTTGAGGTCAATCATGATAAGGTCGGACTGTTCGGCGATGGAATCGAAGGTGGGATGACCATTCGCCCCCTTCACGACAGATTCGGTCACATCGATAGCTCCGGTATCGGAGGTGGGGCCAAAAATGCCAACAGGTCGAGTTTGCTTCCCGACCAGGACTGAGGCGATCGCCTCATCAAACTCTCGTCCATCGACCACCACAACGCCTGCGTCGTTTGGTGCGAAATCGTTAGTTATGTCGCCCAAAAAGCCAAGTATACCGCCTCTCTGGGCCTTATAACTCATTTCAAAATTGACCGCTTTCACTTCCCCATTTTGTGAGTACGCGCTAAATCTGTCGCTAAAAACTTTCGTCTTTATAAAAGTTAGCTTCTTAACTGGTGCATTCGCATAGAGCGAATGAGGAGAGTCTGTCGCTATCAGCTTTCGAAATCTCAGGATGTAGTCCGGGTTAGCAATCTCAAACGCTCTAGACATGGCTTGGAGAACTAATGATACGCAGCTCCTGCCTTGGAAAGACTGAAAGGAGAAGATGTGTCTCGTAATTTCCGGAGTTTGCCAAAACTCAAAAAATAATGGAACTTCCTCTACGTCGTTGATTTTCCGCTCGTAACTAACTTTCTTGGTTTTTGCACCACGAAGAGTACTCTCAAAGCCGAAGGTGCCGTAATGTATATGGCCTCGTATGCTACTATCTGAGTCCGACTCATATTCTTCGAAATACCAGCTTCTTTCTGTCTCTTCATCGTCCACGGCTTCTCCGTGGCTCTCGACGAAAGCTCTCAGAAAATCGTGAACGGGGACGCGCAATTCGGATGGATCACAAGGCTCAGATCCGCGCTGATGGCGTTGATGCGCCGTCGCTTTATAGAACCGCAATCCAATTGCTGACGCCATACCAATCTCCCGACTCGCCACAACCATAGCTTCGGTTTGCGAACTGGCAAACGTGGGTGTCTCGGCGCGGGATTAAGTTGTCACCCGATCTACCCCTACAGCCGTCCCTTCCTGAACCGCTCCTGCGCCTCCGCCTGCGCCTCCTTCCGCCACCGCTTCGGCGCTGAGGCGTCCACGTCCTGCCCGTCCCCGGTCAGGATCTCGTTGGCGAACTCCAGGTCGAGCAGTTTCAGCTTCTTGATCTCGTCGCGCAGGCGGCCGGCCTCCTCGAACTCGAGGTTGCTGGCGGCCTCGCGCATCCTGCCTTCCATGTCGCGCAGGGTGGCCTGGAAGTTGTTGCCGAGGAACGGGCGGCTCTCCTCCTTGACGCCCGTGGGGATCAGGACGCGGTCCTTCTCGTAGGGGCTGGCCAGGATTTCCTTGATGTCGCGCTTGACGCTCTCGGGCGTAATGCCGTGTTCGGTGTTGTAGGCGGTCTGGCGTTCGCGGCGGCGCTCGGTCTCGGCCATGGCGCGCTCCATCGAGCCGGTGACGCGGTCGGCGTAGAGGATGACGCGGCCATCGACGTTGCGGGCCGCGCGGCCGATGGTCTGGATCAGCGAGGTCTCGGAGCGCAGGAAGCCCTCCTTGTCCGCGTCGAGGATGGCGACCAGGCCGCACTCTGGGATGTCGAGCCCCTCGCGCAGCAGGTTGATGCCGATCAGGACGTCGAACGTGCCCAGGCGCAGGTCGCGGATGATCTCGATCCGCTCCATCGTGTCGACGTCGGAGTGCATGTAGCGGACGCGGACGCCCTGTTCGTGCATGTATTCGGTCAGGTCCTCGGCCATCTTCTTGGTCAGGACGGTGACCAGGGAGCGGTAGCCCTGGCGGGCGACCTGTTTGACCTCGTCGATGACGTCGTCGACCTGGTTGCGGGTCTGGCCGGAGACCGGGCGGATCTCGACCGGGGGGTCGATCAGGCCGGTCGGGCGGATGACCTGTTCGACGAAGACGCCGCCCGTCTGTTCCATCTCCCAGGTCTGGGGCGTGGCCGAGACGTGGATGGTCTGGGGCCGCATCGCCTCCCATTCGTCGAACTTGAGCGGGCGGTTGTCGATGCAGGAGGGCAGGCGGAAGCCGTATTCCGCCAGGGTCGACTTGCGGCGGTAGTCGCCCCGGAACATGCCGTTGATCTGGCCGATGGTGACGTGGCTCTCGTCAACGAACAACAGGGCGTTGTCGGGGATGTATTCGAAGAAGGTCGGCGGCGGCTCGCCCGGGGCGCGGCCGGTCAGCCAGCGGCTGTAGTTCTCGATGCCGGCGCAGGAGCCGGTGGCCTCCATCATCTCCAGGTCGAAGCGGACCCGCTGTTCCAGCCGCTGGGCCTCCAGCAGCTTGCCGTTCTCGACCATCCAGTCGAGCGTCTCCTTCAGCTCCGCCCGGATGCCGCCGAGCGCCTGGTTCAGGGTCGGGCGGGGGGTGACGTAGTGGGAGGCGGCGTAGACGGTGATCTCCTGCAGGTCGGCGGTCTTCTTGCCGGTCAGGGGGTCGAACTCCTGGATGGATTCGATCTCGTCGCCGAACAGGGAGACGCGCCAGGCCCGATCCTCCTGGTGCACCGGGAAGATCTCGACGGTGTCGCCGCGTTTGCGGAACATGCCCCGCTCGAAATGGACGTCGTTGCGCTTGTACTGCAGGGCGATGAGGTCGGCCCGCAGCTTGGACTCGTCGATCTGATCCCCGATCTTCAGATCGAAGGTCATGGCCGTATAGGTCTCCACCGACCCGATGCCGTAGATGCAGCTGACGCTGGCCACCACGATGACGTCGTCCCGCTCCAGGATCGACCGCGTCGCCGAGTGCCGCATCCGGTCGATCTGCTCGTTTATGCTCGAGTCCTTCTCGATGTAGGTATCGGTCCGGGGGACGTAGGCTTCGGGCTGGTAGTAGTCGTAGTAGCTGACGAAATACTCGACCGCGTTGTCGGGGAAAAAGCTTTTGAACTCGGAATAGAGTTGGGCGGCGAGGGTCTTGTTGGGGGCCAGGATCAGGGCCGGCCGCTGGGTCTGTTCGATGACCTTGGCCATGGTGAAGGTCTTGCCGGAGCCGGTGACGCCCAGCAGCACCTGGTCCCGGTCGCCGGCCTCGGCCTGGGCCACCAGTTCGGCGATGGCGGTCGGCTGGTCGCCGGCAGGGGTGTAGCTGGTCTCGAGTCGGAACTTGCCGCCCTTCTTCTTGCCCTCGTGCGAGGGGCGGTGAGGGACCCAGTCGTCGGGCTTGCCGGGGGCCTCCTCGGGGACCAGGCGCGGGCCGGTGACCGGGGCGAACATCGGCATGTTCTGCATGGCTTTGGGCAGCGGGGTCTTGTCGTCACGAATGAAGGCCGACGGCGCCTCGGCCACGCCCTGGTTCGGGATGTGGACAGGCTTCTTGATGACGGGGGCCGAGCCCTTGGGCGTCGAGGAACGGTTCATGAACGGAAGATAGGTCTCAGGCGTGGATGACGCCAGATCAACGCGGACGCGCCGATGCGGATGCTGACATCCCCCGATCCCGTCGGACGATGAGGGGGCGGTTTTCAGCCGCGCGCGGAGATCCAGCGACCGTCCGACAGCCGCTCGACGTGGCCGTAACGGTGCAGGGTGGTCAGGGCACGGTCGATGCGGGGGGCGAGCTTGATGCCGCCTCGGAAGCGGCGCGCGAGATCGTGGGACGCGATGGGGCCGAGTTCACGCACCAGCGACGCCTGGATCACCAGAGGCTGTTCGTAGCGGTCCTTGGGGAAGGCGGGGCGGCGGCCGGCGAGGACGGGCTGTGACGGCGAAGGGTCTTCGACGCCAGGCCGAGGATCAGGGCCGCGGTTGCGAAGCCTCTGGAATTCGGGGCGCAGCCAGCGGACCTGGCCGCGCGCCTCCTCGACCTCGCGGACGCGGTTGAGGCCGGTCACGGCTGCGATCGTCTCGGCGTCGGTCAATCCCTCGGACCATCCGTAGGCCTTCTCCGTCAGGCGATCGATGTCGTCGTGCAGTTCGCGAAGGATGGTGACCCGGGCGCGGCGCGCGAGGTCCTGCTGGCGCTGGGTGACGGACAGGCCGGCCCTGACGGCCTCGAGCAGATTGTAGAGGCCCGTCAGCGTCAGATCGGGCGCGTCCCGGAGCGCCTGACGGCGATGACCGTCGAGCGCTTCTCCCGCCGCGCGGAGCCGTTGCCGTGCACCGGCGGTCAGGGCCGGGAAGGGGAAGGGATCGAAACAGCCGGTCTTGGTATAGCGCGGCCGGTCCTCCAGCAGACCGCCGCGCGCCCTGCACCAGATCGCGTGGACGCGACTGGACAGAACGGCGAGCGTCGCCGCGTCGTCGTCGGCCACGCACACCAGCATGTTGTCGGGCAGGATGCTCGCGTCGAGAAACTGGAACACCCGGTGCTTCGCCGTCTCTACGGTGGCGATGTAGCGCGGCAGGCCGGCCAGGGCTGCGCGCAAGTCCGGACGCGGCTTGCCGAACAGCCACCACTGGTCCGCATAGGCCTTGGCGTCGACGGTCGGCGAGGTTTCGGCCTGACGCAGGCGAGGCTCCCGGACCGTGTCGGCGAGGTGAGCGTAGACCTCCGGAAATCGGTCGCGGACCTCCTCTCGCTCCAGTCCGAACAGGTCGATGACAAGGGCCTGTCGCGAGTGCGCCGTCAGATCTCTGCCGTTGCGATACGGGCGAACATGAGCGTCCAGCCCGGGACGACGGCCGAGGCCGAGTTCGACGGCTTCGGCTCGGCTGACGATGAAGCTGGCCCCGTGCAGTTTGACGCCAGGCGAGCAGAGACCGTCATTGGCGCGCAGGGGGCGGGCGCGGGTGGCGTCGACGCCCAGGGTCAGGTCGGCGTTGATCCGGCCGCGCGCCGAACTCACGACCACGACGGGCGTATCGGTGTCGAGATGCGCCTCCGCGATGACCGTCCCCAACTCGCCGTCATGGTGGCCGGGCGCGGCAACGGTCACGGCGATGCGGACGGCCGCGCTTTCTCGGGAGGTCTCGGTCCAGGGGTGGTCGGCGATCGCGTGAACGAGGCTGAGCGGGCGTGGGCCGCTGATCCAGCGTTCGAGCGTCCGCCGCTGAAACACTTGGGTGATGGAGTTCGTCGTGACGAAGCCGAAGCGGCGCAGGCGTGTCCCGGGCGTGGTCAGGATCTCGGCGGCCCGATCCCACCAGTACATGACCAGGTCGGCGCTGTCGTTCATCTGAGGGTGGACCGCCCACAGGGCCTCGGCATAGCCCGCGTCGAGCCGGGACCGCAGATCCTTGCCGCCGATGAAGGGCGGGTTGCCGACGATGAAATCGGCCTCGGGCCATTCCGGTCGTCCGGTGTTGCGCCAGTCCGGCACGGGGCCCGACGCGGTGGCTCGGAACTGGGGGACCGGCGCCCCGTCCCAGGTCAGGATCGCGTCTTGATGGATGATGTTTCCGTGCGCTCGAAGAATGGGTTCGGCGGGATGGGCGGCGTGGTTGCGATAGTGCTGCTGCAGCCAGCCGATCCATAACACCAGCCTGGCTATGGCCGCGGCGCGGGCGTTGAGCTCAAGCCCCAGGAACTGGCTCGGCTCGATCATCGCCAGGTTGAGCCGATCCGGCTCTCCCAGATCGACCAGTGTTTCCAGGACTTCGCTCTCGAGGCGTGTCATGAGCTCCAGCGCGACATAGAGAAAATTCCCGGTGCCGCACGCCGGATCGAGCACCCGAACGCGGCGAAGGCTTTCGTGGAACTCGCGCGCCAGCCGCACGGCGCCTCGCGCATCGTGCTCGTCACAAGCCTGTTCGATCCTGGTCGAGACCTTTCGCCAGTCGGCGCGGAGCGGTTCCATGATCGTCAGATCGACGAGACGTTCGACGTGGCGACGGGGTGTGTAGTGGGCGCCCAGGCGACGCCGCTCGGCCGGACGCAGGGCGTGTTCCAGCAGGGAGCCGAAAATTGCGGGTTCGACATGCCGCCACTCGTGGCGCGTCGCCGAGAGCAGAATGTTCAGGTCGGCGGCCTGCAGGGGAAGGGCCTCATGGGTGCTGAACAGCCCCCCGTTGATGTAGGGCAGATGCTCCCCGAAACCGTCGAAGAAGCGATCGGCGTAATGAGGCGCGTCCAGTCGTTTCCAGAGACTCTCGAACATCGGCACGAAGGTCTGGGGCGCCCGTGCGCAGTCTTGCAGCAGGGCGATCAGCTTCTGCTTCGGGAACAGACCGACGTCGGCGGCGAAGATGGTGAAGATGCACCGCATCAGGAACTGGGCGACATGCTCGGCGTCGTAGCCCTGGCCTTCCAGCCTTTGCGACACGACGGCCAGTTCCTCGACGATCTCTCGGGTGACCGCGACGGCTCGGCGCGTGGGGTCCAGGCTTTGCGGGTCGGTCCAGATGGCGCGAAGCCGGGCCTGGATTTCGGGTTTGGCGAGGTCGGCATGGAGAAAGCGGGCCTGATGTCGGTCGGGAAAAGGAGAAAACCCGCGCCCGGTGCCCGAGAAATCCGCCCAGACTTCGAAACTGCGGGCGACATCGCAGATCAGGATGAACGGCGGCGAAGGATGATCGACCGGCAGGTCGCCGACATAGGATTTGGCCTGGTTGAAGGCGTTTCGCCTGATCTTGTCGAGGCCGGAGCCGGGGCCGAAAGGCAGGCGGCCCTGCATGTCGGCGTCGATGTCTTCGGCGCGAAACGGGGCGGCCTTCGACTTGTCGGTCCAACGGGACTGCTTGGCTTCAAGGACGAAGCAGCCACGCTTGTAGAGGTCGATCCGTCGTGGAAACGCGCCGTCGAAGCCCGACCGCACGGCCCGTTCGAACACATAGTCGTTGTGAACCGTATCGGCGCTGGCCGGATCGGGCGAGGGCAACCCGAGCGCCGTCAGCATCTCGACGAGATAGAGGGCCGCGTTGCTCCGCTCGGCGGCGCCCCGGCATTGTTTCCACCTGGCAATGAAGGCTTCGATATCCACCCTGCCCTCCTGATAGAGGACGGCACGATGCGCAACCTATAGTTACTTCAATCCTAATTTTCTCGCCTGAATAGCTGCCGGTCGTCGTGTCGTCGCGCAGAGCTACGGCCGTCGGGGCCTGCGTTCGGCCGTCTTTCCGCAGCTATAGTCACGCCGGGCAAAGTGAGCGATTCGGACGATGCGGGACGGGGTTTTGGCGAGGGCGGGACTGGTGCTGGCGGTGGTCGCCCTGACCCTCTCGGGATGCGGCCGTCTAATCCCCAATACCGCGCCTCAGTCCGGATACACCCCCTATAGTCCAACGCCCCGACCACAGCCTCCGACGACAGGTCCCAGCGTCTATGTCGCGCCGGGCGCCGGCGTCATCGATCAGCGCATCGACGGCGGCACCTTCGGCAGGGTCCAGACCGCCACTCGGTCGCTCGCTCAGTGCCAGGCGGAACTGGCGTCGGCACGGGTGACCTTCTCGCCGACGCCGGACAGGGTGAACTCGGAGACCTGCGGATTGACGGCGGCAGGGGTGCTCGGCGCGGACATGGGGACGGTGGCGCGGATGACGCCGTCGGACGTCACCATGACCTGCGCACTGGCGACGGCGGTCAGCGTGTGGCGGCGACAGTCGGTCGAGCCCGCGGCGCGCGAGCTTCTGGGCTCGGATGTCGTCGCGATCGACCACATGGGGGTCTATGCCTGCCGGTCGGTCAACAACGGGCGGCCGAACACCCGGCCCAGCGCCCATTCGCGGGCGGCGGCGCTGGATTTCTCGGGCGTGCGCCTGAGGGACGGGCGGCGGATCACCGTGCGCGGCGACTGGCATGCGGGCGGTGCAGAAGCGGCCTTCCTGAGGCGGATACGCGACGATGCCTGCAAGGTGTTCGGGACCACATTGAGCCCCGACTACAATGCCCAGCACCACGACCACCTCCACCTCGAGGCGGAGAGTGGTCGCTTGTGCCGATAGTCTAGCGGCGGATGCGGGCCTGGACTTCCAGTTCGCCCAGGCGACGCTCCAGATAGGCGGTGTCGTCGCTGGACGGACGGGTCCGCGAATAGGCGGCTTCCAGTCGGGTCAGATCCTCGATCTGGGGGCGAAGGCGGTCCTGATCGGCGCGGGGCAGGTTGTAGAGGGCGCGGTCGACGGCGGTCAGACGATCCCGAGGCGTTTGCTGCTGCCAGCCGCCGCCGGGATTGGTCGCGCCGCCCGGAACGCGCGCGTCGATGGCGTCGAGGCGGGCCTCGATGTCCTGACGTTCGCGGGCGCTGAGGCCGTCGCGCTGGAACTGGGCCTCGGCCGTGACGATGGCGGCATAGTCGGAGCGCAGCCGGGTCGCATCGGTGCGGGTCAGGCTCCGGGCGCGGACGGCGGCGTCGATGCGCGCCTCGAAGTCAACGCGGCCGTCGGCGGCGGACTGATATCCGCCGATATCGTCGCCATAGCCGCCGTCGTTAAGCGCCGAGGTCAGGGCCTCATAGCGGGAGGTCAGGTCAGACCGTTCCTGGGTCGTGAACCTGCCGTCCTGGCCGTAGCGGGTCTCGAGCTGGACCAGGGCCTCATAGTCGGCGCGGATGCGGTCGCCCGAGTAGGATGACAGGGCACCGGAACGGACCTGGGCGTCCAGCCGGGTGTTGAAGGTGGTCTGCTGGGCGCCGAGCGCGCGACGGCCCCGCGTCCACTCTGAATCCAGCGACCCCATGGTCTGGCCGCCGAACAGGTTCTGAAGGATCTGACCGAAGACCTCCTGTCCCGTCTGTTGCTGGTTGTAGGTCGTGTTGGACTGGCCGTAGGCGGTCTGCGCCTGGGCCAGCGGGGCGGTCGATAGAACGACGGCGCCGGCCGCGAGGGCCGTGAAGGTCTTGATCGAATTCATTGGGGGGTGCTCTCCGGCGGTTTCGCCTTGTTCAGGCATGCAGAACGGTGCGCGGCGACGAAGGTTGCCGTCTGGGCGGCCTGCGGCGTGACGATACGACAGGCGGGGCGGTCGTCTGCGTGCTAGGACGGCGACATGACCGATCAGCCCCAAGACACCGAAAAGCCCGCGACCGAGGGACCGGCCGGAGAGACGCCGGCCCAGAAGGCGCTTCGTCTGAAGACCGCCAAGCTGGATGCGCGACCCAAGCCCCCGCGCGGGGGGAAGTTTCAGCGCGACCAGGCGGCCGGGGTCGCACCCGGCGCCAACCGGCCCTGGACGCACAAATAGGTCCCGACCGTCGGCGGACCGCTTGACGTCGTGTAACCTCTAGGTGATATGTAACCCCTAGGTGACATGACGCGGAGGCGGAGATGACGGCCATGGACGACAGGGAATTGCAGAAGGAAGCACGGTCGCGCGTGCGCAAGTTCAGGGGGGCGCTGGCGGTCGTCGTTCTGGGCGCCCTGATGGTCGGGATCGGTTTCACGATCGGGATGCAGCGGACGGGAGACGATGCGACCGTGTGGGGCGTGGTTGCGGGTGTCGGCTTCGGCCTGGCTCTCGGCGGCCTCGTCCTGTGCTGGATCATGCGGCCCGGTGCGACCGGTTGGCAGGTCGAGACGGAGCCGACGAAGCGTGACCGTTTGCAGGCGCAACGCGCACGCCAGCTCTGGCTTTTCCCCCTGGTGACGATCGCCTTCCTGGTCCAGTCGACCCTGGCGATGCAGGACATCCTGGCCGGGGAGGGGAGCTTCGGTGACTATGTCAGTGCGCCCCTGCCGGTCATCTATGCCTGGCTGATCGCCTCGATCACCCTGGGCTGGGATCACCAGTCGCGGGCGAACCGGAAATTTCTCGAGGACGAACTGACCGGCGTGCTGCGGGCGCGAGCGATCAGCGCCGCCTTCGTCGTCCTCATGATCGGGGCCACCGTGGCGTTTGCCCTGGGACTCTGGCGACCTGAGGCGGGCGTCATTGCCTTGCCCTTCGTCCTGGCCGGGGCAGGGGCGACGGCGGGCATCCGCTTCGCCTGGCTGGACCGGGAGTTCGGCAAGGATGGCTGACCCGCGCCTTGGGTCGCGTCTGAAGGAGGTGCGCACGGCGGCCGGCCTGACTCAAGCCGAACTGGCCGAGCGGGCGGGCGTGTCGCGCAAGACCATCAACACCGTTGAGAACGGCGTCTTCATCCCCTCGACCCTTCTCGCCCTGACGCTGGCGCGGGCGCTGGGGACGAGCGTCGAGGGATTGTTTCACCTGGTCGACTGACGCGCGGATGAAGGCTGTGAGGCCGGAGGGCAGGGCTCCCCGGCCTTTCGCTTGACTCCCTCACACAGTATGTCGCATACACTGTGTGTCACACACTATGTGACCTGAGGGATTTCACGCGTGACGGTCGACGCCGAACTGTTCGAAAGCATGCGGCTGGAGCTGCGGCGGGGGTCTCTGGTGCTGGCGGTGCTGGCCTGTCTCCGGACCGAACGCTACGGCTACACCCTGCGCCAGGCCCTGGCCGCGGACGGGCTGGAGATGGAGGAATCGACCCTCTATCCGCTGCTGCGTCGGCTGGAGTCGCAGGGCCTTCTGCTGAGCGAATGGCGCGAGGAAGAGAAGCGCAAGAAGCGCTTCTACGTCCTGTCGCCGATGGGCGTGGCGATGCTGGAACGGCTCGCCCGCGAATGGCGGGGCATCAACGCCTCGCTCGACAAGATTCTCTGACAATCGAGGGGGAGACGACCATGGACATGGTGGAACGCTATCTGGAGGCCGTCGCGGCCCAGTTGTCGGCGGACGAGCGCGAGGACATCGTGGCCGAGCTGCGCGACCTGATCCTGTCGCGGTTCGAGGCCAGCGAAGAGACGCTCGGGCGGGCGCTGACCGACGACGAGAAGGAGGCGATCCTGAGGGAGATCGGCCATCCGCTGGTCGTGGCCGCCCGCTATCGAAAGGGGCCTGATAGCCTGATCGGGCCGGAGCTGTTTCCATACTGGCTGTATGGGGTGAAGGCGGGGCTCCTGGTCCTTCTGGCCCTCCACGCCCTCTCCTTGCTCGTGGCCCTGATCGGCGGGCCGGGCGATGCGGGACGGGCGATCTCGCAGGCCTTCCACGGCTTCTTCGGCGCGGGCCTGACCCTGATCGGCGCCCTGACGCTCGCGGGGGCGGTGATGGAGCACTACGATATCAAGCCGAAATGGCTGACCCAGTGGCGGGTGAAGGATCTGTCGGCCTTCCAGTTGTCGGACCCTAGCCAGTGGGGCGTGGCGGCGCAGAAGACCGGAAAGGTCAGTGGCGGCTGGTCGCCCAAGGTACGAGGCGCATCCAATCCGGGGACCGAGGCGGCCTTTTCCTTCCTGGCGTTGGGGATGTTCGTCCTGTGGTGGATCGGACTGGTCCACTTCCCGGGCCTTTCGGCGATGCGGATCAACGGCGGGGAGGCGGTGGTGACGGCCGCGCCGATCTGGGCGAGTCTGTTCACGCCGATCCTGCTCTATGTGGTCGCCCAGATGGGGGTGGAGCTGTTCACTCTGACGAACCCGAGCGCTGCCAGGGTACGGGCGATGCTGCAGATCCTGATCGCGGGCGCCGGCCTGTGGCTGACCTGGCTGATCTTCGACGCGGGCCATTGGGCGACCCTCAGCGTCGGCGCGGAGCAGGCGAGGATCGCAGGCGACTGGGTCCTGCTGGACTTCGATCGGCTGCACGACCTGCGCGAGGGATCACGCGATCTGGTCGCGGTGGCCTCGACCCTGTCGCTCGTCTTCACCTGGGGCCTGGCCATCAGCGCGGTCAGCCTGGTGTGGAAGATCGCCGCCGGTCTGTGGCGGGTGATGCAGCCGGGCGTTGCGCCGGGCGGCGGTCGGTGAGAAGCTCGCGCCTCAACAGGAACTGGAGGCTGGAATGCTCTGGACCGGAATGATCATGGCGGCCTTGCTGGCCGGGCAGACGGCGACGCCGCAACAGGCCCCGCCGCAACAGGCCCCGACGACCAGCGTCGCGCCCGTCACGGTCGAGGGCGCCCGCCTGGAAAGCGGGGCCAACACCCGCGCCAGCGATCCTCGCAACGAAGTCATCTGCCGCACCCAGGCGGTGACGGGCAGCCGCTTCAACCAGCGTCGCTGCCGCACGCGGGCGATGGCGGCGATCGCCGCGGCCGAGGCGCGGAGCGCGCTGTCGGCCATGCAAGGCAGTGGCCCTACGACAGATGCAGCCCTTGGCGGCGCGGTCACGCCGATCGGGCCCTAGCCGCCCGCGCCGGACGCCGATGTCCGAAAACCGCGAGACTTGTCCGTCGAGACGGCTCATCTTCGCGGCATGGAAGCGACCGCGCAAACCCTGGATCAGGAGGCCTGCTACCGGGCCGTGCTGACGCGCGACGCCCGGTTCGACGGGCGGTTCTTCGGTTGCGTCAAGACCACGGGCATCTACTGCCGTCCGGTCTGTCCGGCCCGGACGCCCCGGCGAGAGAACATGATCTTCGTCGTCACGGCGGCGGCGGCCGAGGAGGCGGGCTTCCGCGCCTGTCTGCGGTGCCGACCCGAGACGGCACCCGATATGGGGGCTTGGCGCGGCACCTCGAACACCGTCAGCCGGGCCCTGAGCCTGATCGAGGCGGGCGCACTGGACGAGGGCGACATCGACACCCTGGCCGGGCGGCTGGGCGTGGGCGAGCGCCAGCTGCGCAGGCTGTTCAAACAGCATCTGGGCGCCGCCCCGGTCAGCGTGGCCCAGACCCGGCGGGTGCTGCTGGCCAAGGCCCTGATCCAGGAGACCGATCTGTCGATGGCCCAGGTGGCGCATGCGTCCGGGTTCGGCTCCGTGCGTCGGTTCAACGAGACCTTCCAGGCCCTCTACGGCCGCGCCCCATCGGAGCTGCGTCGCCGCGCCGAACGACCGGCGAGCAGCGGGGTGAAGCTCGGCCTCTCCTATCGCCCGCCCTATGATTGGGAGGCCATGCTCGCGGCCCTTTCGGGGCGTGGAGACCGCATCGAGGGCCTCACCTGGTCGCGCGATCTGGTGAGGGACATCGACGGGGCCGAGGGCTTCGTCTCCGCGACGCCGGGAAAGCCTGGGCAGATCCAGGTCTGCGTCGAGGCCTCGGACCTGAAAACCCTTCCCGGCGTGCTGGCGCGGGTACGGCGCGTGTTCGACCTGTCCGCCGACCCCGAGGCGATCGGGCGCGATCTCTCCGCCGATCCGGTGCTGACGCCTCTGGTCGCGGCGCGGCCCGGACTGCGTCTGCCCGGCGAATGGCTGGTCCTGGATGACAGGGACGTGGGTGCGCCCAGCGACAGACTGAATGACGCGGCGCTCGCGGATCGGGCGGAACAATGGCGGCCCTGGCGGGCCTATGGGGCGCTGCACCTGTCCATGGCGGGGCTGACGGCGGCCGATCTGATGGAGAAAGACGATGCGAAGCGCGCAGCCTGAGACCCTGACGCTGGACCGGATCGCGACCCCGGTGGGCGAGGTTCTGCTGGTCACGGATGGGGAGGGCGCCGTGCGGGCGCTCGACTTTTCCGACTACGAACCGCGCATGATGCGCCTGCTGGCGCGGCACGCGCCCGATGCCGAGCTGGTTTCCGGCCGGGCGCCCGAGCCTGTGCGGGGCGCCGTAGAGGCCTATTTCGCCGGCGACGCCAGAGCCCTGGACGGGCTGAGGGTGAAGACCGGCGGCACGGAGTTCCAGCGCGCGGTCTGGGCCGCTCTGCGCGCCATCCCGGCGGGAGAGACGCGCAGCTATGGCCAGCTCGCGGCGGCCATCGGATCGCCCAGGGCCGTGCGGGCGGCCGGCCTGGCGAATGGCCAGAATCCCATTGCGGTCATCGTGCCCTGCCATCGGGTCATCGGCGCGAACGGGACCCTGACGGGCTATGCGGGCGGGATCGAGCGCAAGAAATGGCTGCTCGCGCACGAGGCGACAGCCATCTGACGGGGCGAGTTCGTCCGCCTGTCCGGACGAAAAAAACCGGACAAAACGGACAAAACAGCTAGTCGACTGTTTGAAATCAAAGACTTGGTCGAGCCAGACGCTTCGGCGGACGAATGTCAGGCTGATCGCCGGTCGGAGATGTCAAAGATCCGGCAGGGGAAATGATGTCGAGACGATCACGGCGCAAGGGCGCAAAAGGAAAAAATTCCAGGTCATCGACCCTCGCTCGGGCGAGCGGAGATGAAGCGTTCAGGCCGCGCGGGCTTGCCCGGCCTCATCCTCCGGCTGACCGTCGCCCAGCGCCGCGCCGATGGCCGCGAACAGGCTGGCGGTCGTGACCGGCTTGGCCAGGTGGCCGTCGGCCCCGGCGAAGCGGCCGGCCTCGACATGTTCGGCCATGGCGTTGGCGGTCAGCATCAGGAGCGGCGTGCGGTTCAGGCCGCGTTCGGCCTCCAGCGCGCGGATGGCGGCCGTCGCGGTCAGGCCGTCCATGACCGGCATCTGCATGTCCATCAGGATCAGGTCGAACGGATCGGCGCCACAGGCGTCCACCGCCTCCTGCCCGTTCTCGACCGCAACAAGGGTCGCGCCCGTCGGAGCGAGCAGAACCTCGATGACCTTGCGATTGGCCGGATGGTCGTCGGCCAGCAGGATGCGCAGTCCCTCCGGCGCAGGATCCGCAGCCTCAGTCGCCTCTTCCTCGACCGCGGCGGCGGGGGGCAGGGGGATTTCGAACCAGAAGCGCGATCCCTCGCCGGGCGTGGACGAGCAGTCCAGTTCACCGCCCATCAACTGGGCCAGCTCGCGTGAAATGGCGAGGCCCAGACCCGTGCCGCCGAAGCGCCGGGTGATGGAGCCGTCCGCCTGTTGAAAACGGGCGAAGATCCGGGCCTTCTGTTCCTCGTCGAAGCCGACGCCGGTGTCGGTGACCGTGAACCGCACGCGATCGTCGACGCCCGGCGCCACGCTCAGGGTGACCGATCCGGCGGTGGTGAATTTCAGGGCGTTGGAGACGAGGTTGGCCAGGATTTGGCGCACGCGGACGACGTCCCCGACCACCATCCGTTCCAGCGCGGGGTCCAGCGCGACCACCAAGGCGACGGGTCCGCCCTGGACCTTGGGGCTCCACAGGGCGGCGACGTCATTGACCGCATGGGCCAAGGCGAAAGGCTGGGCCTCCACCGTGACCTGGCCGGCTTCGATCTTGGCGCTGTCGAGGATGTCGGACAGCAGCCGCTCCAGCGTCACTCCGGACGAGCGTATGATCTCCACCATCTCGTGCTCGGCCTTGTCGAGCGAGCGGCGCGACAGGGCATCGGCCATGGCCACGACGCCGTTCAGCGGCGTGCGGATCTCATGGCTCATATTGGCCAGGAACTCGGACTTGGCGCGGTTGGCGTCCTCCGCGCGGCGGCGGGCGAAGCGGAGGTGGCCGGTCATGCTCCATTGCCGGAACAGGAGGCCGGCGACGAGCAGCAGGACGACCACGCTGATGCCCACGATCCAGCGCTGGCCCGCGATCATCTCGGCCTGAAGCGCGGTGTTGGCGCGTTCGGTCTCCAACTGGCGACGACGCTCGCTCAGCTGGCTGCGCATCCCTGAGGTCACCTGGCCAATCCCGTCGCTGAAACGGCGCGCGGCCTGTAGATTCTCTTGCTCGGAATGTTCGCGCAGCAACTTGAATGCCTCGGCCGAACGGCCCTGGGCATTGAGCAGTTCGGCCTCGGCGTGGAGAACCTGAGAGACGCCTTCCTCGCGGAACTCGCCGGCTGCCTGGCGACGATGGATTTCGGCCACGTCGCGACGGGCGCCCGCGACGTCGCCGGTGCGGGCGCGCGCCATGGCGCGGAGCGGCAGGATATGGGGTGCGAGGAACTCGGCTGCGCCGAGGCTTTCGCCATAGGGAGCCAGGCACTGCAAGAGGCGTGTCGGGCTGTCTGCGCCATGCGCCACCATGGCGCACAGGTTGGCGTTATAGACGGCCAGGCTTTCCACGTCCGCCCGGGTCGCCAGCCGGTGGTGCACGGCGAACAGCCGCTCCGCCAGGGGTTGGTCGCCGACCTGAACCGCCATGCGGGCCAGATTGTAGACGGCGTCGAAGTCAGGCCGCGGATAAGCGGGATTGCTGTGGTCCAGCTCGAACCGGCTGAAGGCGTCGGTGGCGCCGCGAATGTCGTTCAGCTTCATCAGGCCGATGCCGGTCATCTCCCACAGCCCCGCCCGGGCGGTGTCGGCCAGGGGATGGTCATCGGGAACAAGGGTCATGGCCTCGTTCAGCAGGTTCAGACCCTCTCCGATCCTGTCCTGATCCATCAGGGCCAAGGCATGAATACGGGTGGCGTGGGCGCGAACGAACCAGTCGGGTTCATCTCTCGCGACCCTTTCCATCTGGGTGGCGGCGGCATCCTCGCCCGTGTCGTACCGGATGGTCAGGGCGTTGAGGTGCGCGATCTTCGCGTACCGTGTGTCGCCCAGCTCCCCAGCGGCGACGGCGAGTTGCAGGTTCCATCGCGTCGCGCCGTCGAAGTCGCCCTGGTTCAGGGTCGTCCACACCACATGATAGAGCCGGTTCAGCCCCTCCTGGTCGGGCCGGCGCAGCGCTGCCTGGCCGAAGGCCTCGAGCTGGGCGAAGGTCGTGACGGCGGCCCTGCGCTCGACGGCGCCGGCCAGGGCCATGGGATCGCGATGCGCCATGTTCGCGGCGGAGGCCGGCAAGGGAGAGGCCATCAGCACGGCGAGACCGAGCAGCAAGGCCTTAAGCAGAGAGGATACGCAACGGTACGACACGCCCCAATGTGGCGCGAATGTGTTTCTTAAGCTTTAGCGCTGGGGGAAGGGGTTTTACCTACTGTCGAGGAACAATCGGCTCGCCGGATTGTCGGTCTCGTCAACATACGGATAGCCCAACGCCGCTAGCGCGGCCTCCAGCGCGGGCTGTTCGACGGGCGGAACCGAGATCCCGGCCAGCACACGTCCGACGTCGTCGCCGTGGTTGCGATAGTGGAACAGGGTCAGGGCCCAGGCCGGCTTCAGGCTGTTCAGGAACCGCAGGAAGGCGCCCGGCCGTTCGGGGAATTCGAAGCGCAGGATCCGCTCGTGAGGCAGGCCGGTGGCCCGGCCGCCGACCATGTGGCGGACGTGCAGCTTGGCCGTCTCGTTGTCGCTCATGTCCTCGACGGCATAGTCGTCGGCGCGCAGGGCGGCGATCAGGTCGTCCTTCTCGTGCGGTCCCTGTTTGATGGCGACGCCGACGAAGATGTGCGCGCGACCTTCGCCCGACCAGCGGTAGTTAAACTCTGTCACCGACCGGCCGTCGAGCGCATTGAGGAAGCGGCTGTAGACGGCACGGTCGTCGGCCATGGCGACGGCCAGCAGGGCCTCGGTCCCTTCGCCGATCTCGGCCCGCTCGGCGATGTGACGCAGTCGGTCGAAGTTGACGTTGGAGCCGGAGTTGACGGCGATCAGGGCGCCGTCCTCGACCGTCTCCGGATGGGCGGCGGCCCAGGCCTTGAGGCCCGCGAGCGCCAGGGCGCCGGAGGGTTCGGCCACGGCGCGGCTGTCGTCGAAGATGTCCTTGATGGCGGCGCAGATGGCGTCGTTGTCGACCGTGACGATCTCGTCCAGCAGGTCCTTGCACAGACGGAAGGTCTCGGTCCCTGCGCGGCGCACGGCGACGCCGTCGCAGAACAGGCCGACCTGATCCAGGGTCACGACCTCGCCCGCCTCGATGGCGGCCTTCATCGAGGCGGCGTCGACGGGTTCGACGCCGATGACCTTCGTCCCCGGCCGTAGGAATTTGACGATGGCCGCGACGCCGGCGGCCAGGCCGCCTCCGCCGATGGGGACGAAGACGGCGGCGATGGGCTCGGAATGCTGGCGCGTGATCTCCAGCCCGACCGTGCCTTGACCGGCGATGACGTCGGGATCGTCGAAGGGGTGGATGAAGACGGCGCCGGTCTCGGCCGCGCGCCGCGTCGCCTCGGCGAAGGCCTCGTCGAAGGCGTCGCCGTGCAGGACGACGTCGCCGCCCAGCGCGCGGACCGCCGCCACCTTGATCGGCGGGGTGGTGACCGGCATGACGATGGTCGCGACCGCGCCGCGCTTGCGCGCCGAGAAGGCGACGCCCTGGGCATGGTTGCCGGCCGAGGCGCAGATCACGCCGCGCGCCAGCTGCTCCGGGCTCAGGGTCGCGATCTTGTTGTAGGCACCGCGGATCTTGAACGAGAAGATCGGCTGAAGGTCCTCGCGCTTCTGCAGCACAGGCCGACCCAGCCGCGCGGCGAGCCGGGGCAGGGGATCGAGCGGCGTCTCGATCGCTACGTCATAGACGCGCGCGGTAAGGATGCGGCGGAGAGTTTCTTGCATGGAGGGGCAGTCTTTAGCGATTTCGAGGTCGATATGCTCTGAAACGGCCAGTTTCGGGAAGAGAAATCGCAGATGGCGGGCTTCGTTGAAGAACCGGTCGCTACTCTTCACCCGTGCACCCCGGCAAAGGCCGGGGTCCAGATGGAAGTTGCCGTCCTGCAGTTGGCGCGCGGTGACCAATCCAGGACTTCCGCGTTCGTGATCTGGACCCCGGCCTTCGTCGGGGTGCACGGAAAGGGGGATGGGTCCCTTGCATCCCTCTCCGACAGGCCTATCTTATCCGCACTTATGCTAATGTTGAGCATAAGTGCGAGGCGACCGAGATCGCCGAGGAGATGACGTCGATGGCGAACGCCGCCCAGCCGCTTTCCATGCCGCCGGAACTGGCCGCCGAGACCGCTCCCGTCTGGGAGAAGGTCAAGGAATTCGTCACCCCGATGGAATGGCCGGTCCAGGCGCAGCTGATCCACGAGATCAACCTGCTCAAGAAGGAGCGGGACGCCGTTATTCTGGCGCACAACTACATGACGCCGGACATCTTCCACGGGGTCGGCGACTATGTCGGCGACAGCCTGGGTCTGGCCAAGGAGGCCGCGCGTTCGAACGCCAAGGTGATCGTCCAGGCGGGGGTGCACTTCATGGCCGAGACCTCGAAGATCCTGTCGCCCGACAAGACCGTCCTGATCCCGGACCTGAAGGCCGGCTGCTCGCTCGCCGAGGCGATCACGGGCGCGGACGTGCGCCTGATCAAGCAGAAATATCCGGGCCTGCCGGTGGTCACCTATGTGAACACCACGGCCGATGTGAAGGCCGAGACAGACATCTGCTGCACCTCGGCCAACGCCGTTCAGGTGGTGGAATGGGCGGCGAAGGAGTGGGGCGTCGATCGCGTCATCCTGATCCCCGACGAGTTCCTGGCCCGCAACGTCGCGGCCCAGACCAACATCGGCATCATCGCCTGGAAGGGCCGCTGCATCGTGCATGAGCGGTTCACCGCCGCCGACATCGCCGAGATGCGCGAAGCCTATCCGGGCGCGGAAATCCTGGCCCACCCGGAATGCCCCGAAGAGATCCTGGCGGCCGCCGACTTCGCCGGCTCGACGGCGGCGATGACCGACTACGTCATGGCCAAGAAGCCGAAACAGGTGGTGCTGATCACCGAATGCTCGATGGCGTCGAACATCAAGGGCGACGTGCCCGAGGTGAACTTCATCGGCCCGTGCAACATGTGCCCCTACATGAAGCGGATCACGCTGGAGAACATCCGAGACTGCCTGCGCGACATGAAGTTCGAAGTCACGGTCCCGGAAGAGATGATCGCGAAAGCCGCGCTCGCCGTGCAGCGGATGATCGACCTGCCGCCGCCCGCGATCCCGGCGCGCTACGACCTGGTCAAGGCCAAGCACCACGTCGCGGTGGAGCTGATATGACCGACGGTCCCTGGGGATCGCGCGACGGGTCCACGCCTGCACCGCCCGCCCAAACCACGACCTCCGTCCCGCCCTCCAGCCCCGGCGCGCCCGTCATCGACAAGGGCCAGAGCCTGCCCTGGGCGATCGGATCGACGCTTCTGCTCGGCGGCTTCATCTGGCTGACGACGGGCAGCTGGGTCGTGGCGGTTGCGGCGATCTTCGGCCTGTTCGTGCATGAGTACGGTCACGTCCTTGCGATGAACGCGGTCGGCATGGGGCCGGCCAAGATCTATATCATCCCCTTCCTCGGCGGCCTCGCGCGCGGACAGCGCAATCCGGAGAGCGAGTGGCACGGCGTCCTGGTGTCGCTCGCGGGGCCGGCCTTCGGTCTGCTCGCGGTCCTGCCTGCCGTCGGCCTTTGGTTGGCGACCGGGGATCACGAGTGGATGCTCGGCGCCTTCTTCATCGCCATGATCAATCTGGTGAACCTCGCGCCCGCGCCGCCGCTGGACGGCTCCAAGGCGCTGGGGCCGGTGCTGGCCCGCATCGATCCGATGGTCGAGAAGGCCGCGCTGATCCTGATGGGCGGCCTGGCCGTCTGGTGGGGCGTGTCGACGGGCCGCTATATCCTCGCGGTCTTCCTCGCCATCGCCGTTCTGGGCAGCTTGCGTCGCGGCGCCTGGCGGCCCGGCGAAAAGACGCTGACCTGGCCCGAGGCCGGCAAGTCGCTGGCCCTGTTCCTGCTGACGGCGGCGGTCTGCGCCGCGGCCGCGATCGGGGTCCTGTTGCCCATAGCCGACGGCTCGCCCCAGGGCGCCATCGACATCGCCGCCCGCTTCATCGGCTTCGACCGATGAGCCGCATCCAGCATGACGGCCCGCTCATCATCGGCGGCGGTCTGGCGGGCCTGTCGACGGCCCTGTCGGCGGCACCCGCGCGGGTGCTGGTCGTCAGTCCCACGGCCCTGCTTGAGGCGGCGTCCAGCGCCTGGGCCCAGGGCGGTGTCGCCGCGGCATTGTCGAAGGACGACGCGCCGGGCCTGCACCTGAAGGACACCGAGGCAGCTGGCGCCGGCCTGGTCGATCACCGCGCGGCCGAGGTCCTGACCGACGACGGCAAGGCCACGGTTGAATGGCTGGCCTCGCTGGGCGCCCCGTTCGACCGCGAGGCCGACGGCGGGTTCGCGGTCTCGCGCGAGGCGGCTCACTCGATGGCGCGTGTGGCGCGGGTCGGCGGCGACGGCGCGGGCCGGGCCATCCTGTCGGCGCTCGCGGTCGCGGCGCGAGCGGCCGATCACGTCGAGGTCTGGGAGAACGGCCACCTGACCGGCCTGATCCAGGCCGCCGGCGGCCGGGTCATCGGCGCCGTCATCGATCGCGCGGGAGAGCGGGTCGAGGTCCTGGCCCCCGCCGTCGTCCTGGCCACCGGCGGCGCGGGCGGCCTCTATGGGGAGACCACCACCCCGCGCGCCCTGCTGGGCGAGGGTCTGGCCCTGGCCTGGCTGGCGGGCGCCGAAATCCTCGATCCCGAGTTCGTCCAGTTCCACCCGACCGCCATCGACGTCGGGCTCGACCCCATGCCCCTGGCCACCGAGGCCCTCCGCGGCGACGGCGCCCGGCTGATCGACACGAACGGCGCCTTCATTCTCGGCCCCGAACCCGACGCCGACCTGAAGCCGCGCGACATCGTCGCCCGCGCCGTCCACCGCGCCCGTGCCGAGGGGAGGGGCGCCTTCCTCGACGCGCGCGTGGCCATCGGCGCCCACTTCCCCGAGGCCTTTCCGGCCGTCTTCGCCTCCTGCATGGCGGCGGGGCTCGACCCGCGAGTGCAGCCCATCCCGGTCGCGCCTGCGGCCCACTATCACATGGGCGGGATCACGGCCCGGACGGATGGCCGGACGACGCTGAAGGGCCTCTACGCCGTCGGTGAATGCGCCGCGACCGGGGTGCACGGCGCCAACCGTCTGGCGTCCAACTCCCTGCTCGAAGCCGCCGCCTTCGGCCGTCGCACGGGCGAGGCCGCCGCGCGCGAAGTCGCCATGGACCGCAAGGTCGACCGTATCGTCGAGGGGCCGGCGCCCCTGACCGACGCCGCCCTGCAACGGCTGCGCGACGCCATGAGCGCCGACTGCGGCGTCATTCGCGACGCCGACGGCGTTAAACGGCTGCTGACCCTGATCGGCGAGCTCGAGATGGCTCAAAATGGGGCCTTGCCGCTGGTGGCCTGTCGCCTGATCGCCGAGGCGGCGCTGGCGCGACATGAAAGCCGGGGCGGCCACTATCGGTCGGACTATCCGGAGACGGCGGAGGTTCCGGCACATACGCGACTGAGCAAACCCGAGGTTGAATCGACTTTTCGCCGCGTCGCGGCTGGAGCATAGTCGACCGATGGCGACCGGGCGACATTTCGACGGTGTACGGGAGGGGCCGCGCCCCTTCCTGTTCGACTTCGCCGCTTACGAGCGGATGGACGATGCCGGCTTGTTTGCCGGCCGTCCGGGCAAGATTGAACTGATCGAGGGGATGATCTGCGAAATGGCCCCTCCCGGCGGTGACCACACCGATGTGACCAGCGATCTGCACCTGGGGCTCGGCATGGCGGTTAAAGCGGCGCCCCAGCTGGGCCTCAAGGTTCTCACCCAGGGCACACTGCGGATCGGTCACGACAGCGCACCCGAGCCGGACGTCTTCGTCGCCCGACCCCGTGGCGAGCGCCGATACTATGAAGCCGCAGACGCGGTTCTGGTCGTCGAGGTCTCGGTGACGACGCTGGACGACGACCGCCGGGTGAAGGCGCCGCTGTACGCTCGGGCCGGAATCCCGGAACTGTGGATCGCGGAGCCCGAGGCGCGCTCGATCCGCGTCTATCGCGGGCCGCGAGAGGATGGAACCTGGGACAGCGAGACCACGGTCTCGGCGGGTGCCGTCAGCCCGTTGTTCGCGCCCGACATCCAGATCGCCCTCGCAGACGTGTTCTCCGCCGCGTGACCCACTCCCTTCCCGACGTTCTGATCCTGCCCGTCATCCGCATGGCCCTGGCCGAGGACCTGGGCCGCGCCGGCGACGTGACGGCCGCCGCCTGCATTCCCGAGGGCGCGCGCATGCGGGCGCGGTTCACGGCGCGAAAGCCCGGCGTGCTGGCGGGCATCGACTGCGTGCGGCTGACCGTGCTGGAGATGGATCCCGAGGCCTCGATCGATCTGCGGATGAAGGATGGCGAGGCCTTCTCAGCCGGCGCAGTCCTGGCCGAGGTCGAGGCGGATGCGCGCGCCTTCCTGTCAGCGGAACGGACGGCGCTGAACCTTCTGGGGCGGATGTGCGGGGTCGCGACCCTGACCCGAACCTATGTCGAGGCCGTCGCCGGGACGGGTGCGCGGATCGCGGATACGCGCAAGACCACGCCTGGCCTGCGCGCGCTGGAAAAGCACGCCGTCCGCTGCGGTGGCGGGCTCAATCACCGCTTCGGCCTGGATGACGCCATCCTGATCAAGGACAACCACGTGGTCGTCTGCGGCGGGGTGGTGCAGGCGGTTAAGGCGGCACGCGCCCAGGCCGGTCACCTGATGAAGATCGAGCTGGAGGTGGACGGCCTCGATCAGTTCAATCAGGCGCTGGCCATGGTCGCCGAGGGGCAGGGCCCCGACGTCATCATGCTCGACAACTTCGACAATGCGGAGCTGGCCGAGGCGGTGAAGCGACGTCGCGACGGCGGGCTTCGGGTCGTTCTAGAGGCGTCCGGCGGCGTCAATCTGACGACTGTGCGCGGCATCGCCGAGACCGGCGTCGATGTGATTTCCGTGGGCGCCCTGACCCACTCGGCGCCGGTTCTGGACATCGGCCTGGACGCTTTCTGAGGAACAGGCGGCTGGCGGATGGGTTTTCTCCTTCAGACTGGAAGGAGAGTTCCATGGCCACGGCCCCGAAGATTCCCATGGAGCAGAGCCGGTTCGCAGACACGGGCGAGGTTGCAGCGGACGCCGGCCTTCCGCGTGACGGCGCGAACGACGTCACGCCCGTTCCAGACGATAGCGCGGAGCCAAAACCGCAGGACCACTACGGCAGCTTGAAGCAAAATCTGACGACCCATTGGCGGGTCGAGGAGCGCTAGGGTGGGATCAGACCTGGGGCGTGCTGACGGCGGCGGAATCCGTCGCTGCCGGCTTGGCGGAAGCGACGGCCGGCGTCGCGATCGGAGCCGGCGTCACGGCCGGTGCGGGTGCCGCCACGGGAGCTGGCGCCGCGCTCGGCTGGTCGTCGCCGCGGGTGGCGGCTTCCTGGGCCAGGACGGCCGTATAGGCGATGGCCTGACCGGCCTGACGCACAGTCTCGGTCGGATCGATGCCCGCATAGACCGCGCGCTGGACATCGGCGCCGGTCGAGCCGCGTGCGGCGTAGCTGAAGGCGTTGGACGATCCGGCGCGACCGCCGTAGCGATAGAAGACGTGATTGCCGACCTGGGCCACCCGCATGAAGCTGTTGCGCCACGAGGGTGCGACACCCGTGGTGTGGAAGAAGGTCGCATTGCCCACCCCCGCATAGACCGCACCCGACAGGGCGGCCGAGGCGATGGTGCGCGCCCGGTTCCAGGCGGCCGGATTGACGCGCGCGCGCATCGAACCGTCGCAGGTGAAGCTGAACTGGCAACCCACGCGGCGGCCCGACCCCTGGAAGACGACACCGCAGACGCTGGACGGGAAGGAGGCGTGGCGGGCGCGGTTCAGGACGACCTGGGCCACGGCGCGCATGCCGTCGGCGCCTTCGCCGCGAGCCTCGTAATAGGCGGCCTGGGTGAGGCATTCGAGGTCGCGCGAGGCGTCCAGCGCATTCGAGATGCGGAAGGGACGGGCGGCGGCGGAAATATCGGTCAGGTTGGCCCGGCGCAGGTCGCTGCGGGCGTTGTCGGGGCGCAGCTGTTCCAGCCGCGCGGTCAGAAGCTCGGCCTGACGGTCACGCCGGGCGGCGCCGGCGACCGTATAGGGATCGTGCCGACGGGCGATGGTCAGGGCGCTGGCGTCCAGGCCCCCGGCGGCGGCGGCGAGCGCCTCTTCGGTGAAGCCTGCAGCGGTTGCGCCCTCCAGACGTTCGGCCTGGGCGCGGACGGTCGTCGCCTTGGCGACCGCTCCTCCCAGATAGGCGCAGCCGATTCCCAGCCCCACGAGAGCGCCGAACGCCGCAGCCGCCTGCACGGGCCTGATCTTGGCCGCACGGTCGGCATGCGAAATCGCACGCTGTTGCGAGAGATGGAACAAAGGCGTCGTCCTATTCAGCAGGGCGGGAAAGTCGCCCCCGGGTCGTCTGCAGAACTGGGCGACATACGGGTCGCCGTTAACCAGCTTGCGAATCGGTGGTCGGTGAACGCCTGACCGCCGAAGGATGGGCCTTAAGCCATCCGTTTATGGCCTCAATGTGTTTGAGTCGCAAGATGTCGCTGCACTGCAGCAATTGTGGCCGAGGCGCAGGTTTCGATGAGATCAGGCTGGCCCGATTGTGCTATTCGGCGGCCGTTGTCGGCACGGATGCCGTATCGGTTTGCACAAGCCAGTCTCTGGCTGCGGCGGTCTGTCGCCCGGCCTGCTGTTCGTGGGTCTTTTTATTGTATTCGACGGGCGTGATCGGTGTCGGTCGACTGTGAGGGCCTTGCGCCAGGGAACGGGCCGCCCGGCCCGGCGTTGAAGCGTGACCTTAACCAAGCTCAGGACTTCGCCATGCGCCGCTCTGTTGTCACCGCCGCCGCCTTCGGCGCCCTCGCCCTGGGTGCGACCGCCCTTTCCGCCTGCGGTCACACGACCGAACAACGCGCCGCCACGGGCGCGATCGCGGGTGCCGTGGTCGCCGGTCCGGTCGGCGCGGCGGTGGGCGGTGCGGCCGGGGCGGCCCGCCCGGACTAGTTTCGGAACGCTCGAACATCTATCTAAGGGACGCCCGGCGGGTGCGTCCCGGCGATGACGGTTCGTCGAAGAACGGCCCTGTTCGCCGATTAAGAGACCCGCGCGCTTGATTTACGGCTCCGTTTCGGCTTTGCCGACGCCCGGACGCCGTGGCGATCCCCGCCTTCGCCGGAACCGGCGTGGGTCCACCCCTCGAAGGACGACCGACCGACCGCATGAGAGATCTGAAACAAACCGGCTTCAGCGACCGCATCTCCACCCAGCAGGAGGCCAAGAAGGCCCTGCTCGCGAAGTTCAAGCCCAAGGCCGCCGCGCCGGACCCCGAGTTCGACAAGCTGGCCGAGAAGCGCGCCGCCGAGAAGGAAGCCATCCGCCTTCAGCACGAGGCCGCCAAGGCCGAAGAGCGCCGCGAGAAGGCCGAGAAGGAAGCGGCTCGCCTGGCCGCAGAACGCGAGACGGAAGAAGCCCTGGAGGCCGAGAAGCGCGCCAACCGCAAGGAGCGCAAGCAACTCACCAAGGAAGAGCAAAAGGCCGCTCGTGACGCCAAATACGCCGCCCGCAAGGCGCGCAAGTAGTCACCCACTGCTGATCGACGCTTCGAGGCCCGCCGCGACAACGCGGCGGGCCTCGGCTTGTCCGGCTCAGCGCGCCACGCCGGTCTCGGTCGTGATGAGCAGGTCGCCCAGCGCCTCGCGCAGCTGCTCGTTCGAGTAGGGTTTCCTGAGGAAGGGCCACGGCGCGTCGGCCAGCGCCAGGTCGACGTCGTCGCCCGCGTAGCCCGACGTCAGCATGATCGACATCTGCGGCCAACGCTCGGCGCAGATCCTGGCCAGTTCCACCCCCGTCATCCCGCCTGGCATGACAATGTCAGACAGCATGACGTCGAACCTCCGCCGTTCGAGCAGGCCCAGCGCCTCTGCGCCCGTCTCGGCGGTCTCGACCTCCAGCCCCATTCCTTTCAGCAGGTCCATGGCGATGGCGGCGACGCCGGTATCGTCCTCGACCAGCAACAGGGTCTGGCCGGCCTTCATATGACCCGGGGCGCGACGCGGCGCCGCCTGAGCCGCCTCCTCCACGGGGGCGGGCGGCAGGTAGAGCTTGATCTCCGTGCCCTCGCCGACGGTCGAGGTGATGCCGACGCCGCCGCCCGACTGGCGCGCGAAGCCGTAGACCTGGCTCAGGCCCAGGCCCGTGCCCTTGCCGACCGCCTTGGTGGTGAAGAAGGGCTCGAACACCCGGCGCATGGTGACCGCGTCCATGCCCGCCCCCGTGTCCGACACGGTGACGCAGACATAGTCGCCGGGCGGCAGGTCCAGCACCTCGCCCGGCTCGACTTCGCACGCTTGGGTCTGGACCGTGATCTGCGCCCCCTCGGTCTGGCCGCGCTCGGCCACGGCGTCCCGCGCATTGACGATCAGGTTCAGCAGGGCCGCCTCGAACTGGGCCGGATCGACGATCACGCGCGCCCCGCCACGACGCAGCTTGAGCCTGTAGCCGACCGCCTCACCGACCGCGCGACGCAGCAGCGGGTCGCTTTCGCGGATCAGGGCGTTGATGTCGATCGCCTCGGGCCTCAGGGCCTGACGCCGCGAGAAGGCGAGAAGCTGGTGCGTCAGCCGTTCGCCGCGCCGCGCCGCCGACAGGGCGGCCTCGCCCAGCTTCTGGCGACGCGCGGCGTCCTCCGGCGACTTCAGGATCAGGTCCAGCGCCCCGATCACCACGGTCAGCAGGTTGTTGAAGTCGTGCGCAACCCCGCCAGTCAGACGCCCGACGGCCTCCATCCGCTGGGCATGCATCAGGTCGGCCTCGGCCTTGGCCTTCTCGGCCAGGGCATCGCCGACGCGTTCTTCCAGGAGTTCGTTGATCCGCTTCAGGTCGTGTTCGACCCGGCGCGCGTCGGTGACGTCGAAAGCCACGCCGACGAAGCCGAGGATCTCGCCGCCCGGTCCGAAGCGCGGCCGCGAGAAGGATTTCAGCCAGCGGTATTCGCCGCTGTGATGCAGATAGCGCGCCTCCAGGGCGAAGGGCTCGCCGGTCGCCTCGCCGGCGATCGATTCCTGGACCAGCCGCTCGTGATCGTCGGCATGGATGTGGGTGCGCCAGTCGGCGGTGCGGACGCTTTCGTAATCGCCACCCATGAACTGGACATAGGCTTGGTTGACGAAGGCCCGGCTGCGGTCCTGTTTGGTCACCCAGATCAGGACCGGCGCCGTGTCGGCGATGTCGCGGAACCGGGCCTCGGATTCCAGCACTTCGGCCTGGGCGCGGGTGCGTTCGACCTCTGACCAGGCGCGGTCGGCGACTTCCTCGACCAGTTTGATCTCGCTCGGTGTCCAGGACCGCGCCGTCACGCTGTGGACATTGATGAAGGCTTTGATCTGACCCGAGCGGAACAGGGGCACGACCACGAAGGCTCCGATCTGAACCCCCTCATAGACGGCGAGATTGGCCGAGGTGCGCGGGTCGGCGGCGACGTCGGAGACGACGACGGTCTCTCCGGCCAGCAGGCCTTCGCTGACGGCGCGGCCGAAGTCCTCGATCCGGGTGTCGCCGACGATGCTGGGCGCACGCTCGGTCCAGTCGCGGCGCAGGCGGTAAACGCCCGCCTCCGCATCCATCTCGCCATAGCCGACGCGTGACACGTTCAGCACCCGGCCGAGCACGCTCTGGGCGTGGTCGATGACATCGTCGGGATCGTTCAGGTCCCGAACCCCGTCCGAAAGCTCCAGCAGGAAACGCTGGCGGCGTTCCTGTTGCGCCAGGGCGTCCAGCGCCTCCCTCTGGGCGGTGACGTCGAACGACAGGCCGACATAGCCCTGGAACACGCCCTCGCCGTCGAAGCGCGGGTTCACCGACACCCGCATCCAGCGCCAGGCGTCGTCGTGGCGCTGGAAGCGGCACTCGAACGAATACGGCAGCAAAAGCGCCCGGGCCCCGGACTGGGCTGCCTCGACGCCGGCCACATCGTCGGGATGGATCGTGGCCTTCCACGAATGCCCCATGAATTCCTCGCCGGGCTTGCCGTAGAAGTCGATCAGGGCCTTGTTGACGAACTCCACCTCGCCGTCGGCATTGGTCAACCAGACGGGGGAGGGGGCTGTGTCGGCCATCAGCCGGAACCGGGTTTCGCTCTCACGCAGCGCGCTCTCGGCCGCCTTGGCGTCGGTGATGTCGACGGTGACGGCGATATAGCCAGACTGCGCTCCGTCCGCATCGCGCAGCGCTCGCAGACTGGTGAGCGCCCAGACCACCGATCCGTCGGGTCGGATGTAGCGCTTCTCAAGCTGGCCGCCTTCGCTGTCGCCCGAGCGGACGCCGGACAACAGGTCGAGGGTCCGCTTGATGTCGTCGGGGTGGCTGACGTCCTGGGTGGTGATGCCGATGACCTCGGCCCGGGAATATCCCAGCAACTCGGCAAATCGCGCATTCGCGCTGAGAACCGCGCCGTCGAGCCCGACGCGGGCGATGCCGGCGGAGGCCTGGTCGACCATGGCGGACAGTTCCGCCTCATTGCTGCGCTGGGCGTCCTGAGCCGTTTCGAGTTTGGCGATGGTCTCGCCCAGACGCGCCAGTGTCTTTCTCAGCGAGGCCGCCACGATGGTGACGAACACGCCGACCACCAGAAAGTTGAAGGTCGCCATACGCCCGGCCGGCGTGCTCACGCCGACGCCGAACGCATCCGGGCCTGCGATCGCCCAGGCTCCCAGCAGGGCGGTCACGGTCGCAATGAATCCCGCATTCCGACCCGCCGTCAGCGCGGCCAGGACCACACCTGGAAGCAGAATGGTCGTCCCCGCGATGCCGCTGCCGGCGTAGACGCCGGACATGGAAAGCCGAAGGACGAGGGACAGGGCGGCCCACGCCAGTCCGATCAGCACCGTCCGCCAAAGGGACTGCGGCCGCACGGCCGCAAGGCGCGCGAGCAGGGCGTCCGTGCCCTTTATGCCGCCTGGGAACCCTCCAGCACTCAATCGATACCCCCGGTTCGCGCCACTGCGCGATAAACGGCAACGCTTTCCAATGACTTGCGTTCCGCGCCTCGACAATGCCCGGCCGCGATCGCGGTCCCGGCCTTGGCGGAACGCGTCGGAACGCCTACCTGCGCAGACGATTAGAGACTGTCGCCAAAGGAGCAAGCATGACCGCAACGATCGACACGGGCCTGACCAAGGCCGAACGCAGCGACGTGGTTCAGGAACTGTCCAAGGTCCTGGCCGACAGCTTCGCCCTGTACCTGAAGACCCACGGCTATCACTGGAACGTGCGGGGTCCGGAATTCTTCAGCTATCACACCCTTTTGGAAGAACAGTACCGCGAGATCTGGGCGGCGCTGGACCTGATCGCGGAACGCATCCGCGCGCTCGGCGAGTTCGCGCCCCAGGCTCATTCGGCCTTCGCCAACCTGACCTCCATCAAGGACGGCGACCCGGAGAACGACGCCCCGGCCATGCTCAAGGAACTGATGAAGGACCATGAGACGGTCATCGCCACCTGCCGCGCGGCCCTGACCGTGGCGGACGACGAGGGCGACGATGTCTCGGTCGATCTTCTGACCCAGCGTCTGGCCGCCCACGAAAAGGCCGCATGGATGCTCCGCTCTACATTGGGCGGTCGCTGAACCCGCTGTAATCTGCGGCCTGAAAAGCGCCGTGATGCGGGGCCATAAGCCCTGCCTCCCGGCGTCGAGGCGCCCCCAGTCCAGAGCCGCATGCCCTTATCGTTCGCCAAGACTGTCGACTGGACCAGAGTGAAGACCTCGGTCCGCCGCTATGCCGCCGCCGCTCCCGCGGCGCTAGCGGCGCTCGGCGTGGCGATGGCGGCGTCCTCCACGGTGCGGCCCGACAGTGATCGTACCGCCGAGGCGGTGGCCCGGATCACGGAGGGCGATCTGTCGGCGCGCGGCCTGGCCGCACTCAGCGCGCGGATGGACCCGGCCCAGCTGGCCCTGGCGATCCGTTTCGACCCGAATGAAAATCGCGCCGCGCTTTTGGGCCTGACGCCCGGCTGGGAAAGCCTGACCCTGGCCGGGCGTCCGTCATTGGAGCTCGGCGTCAACGGCCTCGACGCGCAGAAGCGGAATGCCGCCATGCCCGCCGCGATCGGCGCGCTGCGTTCGGCGCGGCCGTTCGTCCTGGAAACCGCGACCCCCGCCGACCGCGAGCGCGCGCTGCGCTGCCTGACGCAAGGCGTTTATTACGAATCCGCCCTGGAAAGCACGGAGGGTCAGGAGGCTGTGGCCCAGGTCATCCTGAACCGCGTGCGCGATCCCAACTATCCGAACACCGTTTGCGGCGTCGTCTTCGAAGGCGCCGAGCGCAACACCGGCTGCCAGTTCAGCTTCACCTGCGACGGCGCCCTGTCCCAGGCCCCGGTCGCCTGGGCCTGGAACCGCGCCCGCGCCGTGGCCGAAAAGGCCCTGGCCGGTCATGTCGCCACCGAGGTCGGCACTGCGACCCACTATCACGCTGACTACGTGCACCCCTGGTGGGCGCCGACGCTCGGCAAGATCACCCAGATCGGGGCGCACATCTTCTATCGCTGGAAGGGGCTGGCCGGCGAGACCGCCGCGTTCAAGCAGACCTACGCCGGACGTGAGCCGACCATCGACGAGGCGCGCTTCTCGCGCCCGCGCCTTATCACCGCCTCTGCCGAGGCGGGCGCGGTTGGGCCGGACGACGCCACCGTCCTGGCCGAGGGCGGGATGAACCTGCGCACCGTCGAGATCGACGGCCAGACCCGCGTCGTCGGCGT
This sequence comes from Brevundimonas sp. FV1ye28, assembly GCF_058681135.1. Taxonomy (NCBI): domain Bacteria; kingdom Pseudomonadati; phylum Pseudomonadota; class Alphaproteobacteria; order Caulobacterales; family Caulobacteraceae; genus Brevundimonas; species Brevundimonas sp. FV1ye28. The sequence goes on from NZ_CM178731.1 coordinate 3,053,409, forward strand.
GGCCAGCCTGGGCGGTCGTCGTCCGGCCACCGCCGCCGACATCGCCGCCATCAACGCCCGCCTTCAGGCGTTCGAGACGCCGCCGGCCGCCGCGCCCGCCCCGGCGCCCTCAGGCGTGACCGCGATGGACGTCGAGGAAGTCGGTCGACCCGCCAACTGATTGCAACGGCCTCGCTTTCCCCGCATTTACCAGGGGAACGGCGCTTTGCGCCCAAGAAGGCCACCGCGTGCTCGACGAAAAATCCACGATAAAGACCAACTGGACCGAAGCGGAACGACTGACCGCCTTGCGTGCCTATGGCGTTCTGCACACGGAGCCCGAGGCCGCGTTCGACGACGTGGTGAACCTTGCCGCCAGACTTTGTGAAGCGCCAACGGCTCTGATCAGCCTCGTCGATAACGAGATCCAGTGGTTCAAGGCCCGGGTCGGCCTTGACGCCTGCGAAACCGGTCGCGACGTCTCCTTCTGCGACCACGCCATGCGCGAACACGACGTCATGGTGGTGCCCGATGCGACGAAGGACCCTCGCTTCGCCGAGAACGCCCTGGTGACCGGCGAACTCGGTATTCGTTTCTACGCCGGCGCGCCGCTGATTTCGGCCGGCGGACTGCCGCTCGGCTCGCTATGCGTCATCGATTACAAGCCCCGTCCCGAGGGCATAACCGAGCTTCAGGCCCAGTCCCTGAAGGTTCTGGCCGCCCAGGTGGTCAGCCAACTGGAACTTCGACTCGCGCTGGCTCAGCGGGTAGCAGGGGCGACCGATCTCGCCGACGCCGCCATTGCGCTGTCCGAGAGCGAAGCCAAGTTCCGCGCCATCGCCGACTCGATGCCCCAGATGGTCTGGTCGACCCGCGCCGACGGTTTCCACGACTACTACAATGCTCGCTGGTACGAGTTCACCGGCGTTCCCGCAGGCTCCACCGACGGCGAGGGCTGGAACGACATGTTCCATCCAGATGACCAGGCAAGGGCCTGGGGCGCGTGGCGGCATTCTCTCGAAACGGGCGACCTCTACGAGATCGAATACCGGCTTCGCCGGGCGGATGGCGTCTACCGCTGGACCCTGGGTCGGGCGACGCCGATGCGCAATGATGCCGGTGAGGTCACCCGCTGGTTCGGTACCTGCACGGACATCGAAGAGCTGAAACGATCCCAAGAAGGCAAGGATCTGCTCAGCCAGGAACTCAGCCACCGGATCAAGAACATTTTCGCCGTCGTCTCCTCCCTGATCGCCCTGTCGGCGCGTGAACACCCCGAGGCGAAAGCCTTTGCCTTGTCCGCACGCGACCGGATCGCCGCCCTGGCCCGCGCGCACGAGTTCGTGCGTCCTCACTCGGAGGTGTCACAGCCCCTGATCGGCGACACCACCCTGCACACCTTCCTGACCGCGCTGTTCAGGCCCTATGTCGATGAGACCGGAGCCTCGCGCGTGTCCATCGAGGGGGATGACGCGACGTTCGACGATCAGGCCGCGACCTCCGTGGCGCTCTTGTTCCACGAGTTGGCGACCAATGCGGCCAAGTACGGCGCCCTGTCCGTTCCGGGCGGATCCGTGCTGTTGCGCACGCGCAACGAGGACGACCGATTCATCCTGACCTGGACGGAAAGCGGCGGCCCTCCCATCGCCGGAAAGCCCGTAAGACAAGGTTTTGGCTCGGCTTTGTCGGCCCTGTCCGTCGAAGGTCAATTGGGCGGCAGGCTGGAACGAAGATGGGAGGCGGGGGGTTTGGTTCTCGAAGCCGACCTTCCGGCGACCGCGCTATCGCGCCGCAGGGCGGCGTTGAAGCAAGGCTGAAACCGATAACGACGTTCCGCATTTTGGACGTCTGGACACCCATTAAAGACCATGACTTCCCGCATTCTGATCATTGAGGACGAGGCCCTGGTGGCGATGGAACTCCGCTTCGTGCTGGAGGATCTGAGCCATGAGGTCGTCGGCACCGCTGCGGACGCGAAGACCGCGCGATCGGTCGCGGCTGAAACCGACATCGATCTGGCGCTGGTCGACATTCACCTGTCTGACGGGGCCACGGGCATCGACCTGGGGCGTGAACTGGCCGAGCAGGGCGTGACCGTCGTCTTCATGACCGCCAACCCCGGCATGGTGCGCAACGGCGTGGCCGGGACGATCGGTGTCCTGTCCAAGCCGACCGACGAACGCGCGGTTCAGACGGCCGTCGACTACGCATTGAACCGCCGTGCGGGCCGTCCTGTCGAATACGCCCCGCCCGAGCTGATGCTGTTCGCTTGAGCTTCTCGGTCGACGGGCTTCCGGACGACGCGGGGCTGAGCTTCACCCAGGTGCTCTATCGCAGCCGCAGCGTGGCCTCGGTCCAGAGCGGGATGCAGATGTCCGACATTCTCGACGAGGCTCGCGCCGGCAATGCGTGCGACCACATCACGGGCGTCCTGACTTCCGTCGGCGGGTTCTTCGTCCAGATCATCGAGGGGCCCGAGCCACGGATCGACGCCCTGATGAAGAAGCTCGGCAAGGACGCCCGCCACACGGACCTGGAGGTTCTGGAACGCCGCGTGGTCGCCAGGCGGCTGTTCGGCGACTGGGACATGGTCAGCCCGGTGCTGGCCCCTCTGGAAGTCGCGCCCCTGGGCCTTCTGTTCGCGACGCCCGGGGCGGGCATCGACGACTACGCCGCCATCCTGAGCGCCGCCGTGGCGAAGCAGGAGGACATGCTTGAGGGCCGTCGTTCAGGCGATCTCGGCGAACGGCGTGCGGCTGGGCCGCACGACGTGACGCAATCTTCCGTCGACCGTCAGCCCCTCAGCTGAGCCCCTACCAGACCCCGATCTTTTCGGCCTCGTGGTGGCTGATCGGATTGTGCGCCTTGGCGTGATCCTCCTCCGCCAGGAACCGCACCGCCTCCAGCGCCGCCATACAGCCCATCCCCGCCGCCGTCACCGCCTGGCGATAGACGTCGTCGGTGACGTCGCCGGCGGCATAGCAGCCTTCGACATTGGTGGATGTCGTGCCGGGCTTCACCACCAGATAGCCGCCCTGTTTCGTCTCCAGCTGGCCCTGGAACAGCTCCGACGACGGCGCGTGGCCGATGGCGATGAAGACGCCGTCCGCCTGAACCTCTTGCGTCGCGCCGGTCTGGGCGTGCTTCAGCCGCGCCCCTGTGACGTTGGACGCGATCCCGTTCGACTGGCCCAGGATCTCGTCGATGGCGTGGTTCCAGATGACCTCGACCTTGGGATTGGCGAACAGCCGGTCCTGCAGGATCTTCTCGGCGCGGAACTCGTTCTTGCGGTGGACTACGGTCACCTTCGCGGCGAAGTTGGTCAGGAACAGTGCCTCTTCGACGGCTGTGTTGCCGCCGCCGACGACGATGACGTTCTTGCCGCGATAGAAGAAGCCGTCGCAGGTCGCGCAGGCCGAGACGCCGAAGCCCTGGTATTTCTGCTCGCTCTCCAGCCCCAGCCATTTGGCCTGAGCGCCGGTCGAGATGATGACCGTCTCGGCCAGCAGTTCGGTCCCTGAGTCGAGCTTCAGCCGGAACGGACGCTGCGACAGGTCGCACGACACCACGATGTCCTCGATAACCTCGGTCCCGACGTGCAGGGCCTGGGCCTTCATCTGCTCCATCAGCCAGGGACCCTGGATGGTCTCGGCGAAGCCGGGATAGTTCTCGACGTCGGTGGTGATGGTCAGCTGGCCGCCCGGCTGGATGCCGGCGATCACCGCCGGGTTCAGGTTGGCGCGGGCCGCATAGATGGCGGCGGTCCAGCCGGCGGGGCCGGAACCGATGATGGCGACGCGGATCGTTCTCGGAGTGCTCATGGATGCTATCTAGTCGCTGATTCCGCCCTGTGCGATGTCAGGCGTGACGGAAAATCGGGAGAGACGACGGATGGCGACCCAACCGCAACGCAGTTTCATCGGCATCGGTCTGGCCATCGGCGTCGGCGTGGGCGCCGCCATCGGTGTCGCGATGGGCAACCTAGCCATCGGGATCGCGCTCGGCGTGGCTCTTGGGCTGGTCGTCGGAGCCCTGCTGGACGCCCGCGACAAGAAGAAGCACGGTCATCGGGATGGCGACGGCGGAGGTCCCATGGTTTTCGGCGACACCGGCGGCCGATCTTCCAAGGACAATCATGCCGATGACGGCGGTTCCGACGGAGGCGGTGACGGGGGCGGCGACTGACGCCTAGCGTCCCATCGCCTTCAGCACGTCCTGAGCCGCTCGCTCCGTCTCGGCCAGAGGCTCGTAGGACCAGCTTTCCAGCACCCCGTCGAACGGCCGCGTCGCGCCACGCTGTTCCAGGTCGGCATGCAGCCGCGCGAACTTGCCCGGGGCCTTGCGCGCGACCATCGCCAGGACCTGGACCGGCTTGCCCGTGGAGGCCGCCTCGGCCGCCATGTTGGCGCTGTCCTCGGTGACCAGGATCTGGTTGGCGGCCTGCAGGAAGGCGAACAGCGGGTTCGATCCCTGGCCGTCCCAGATCCAGCCGGGCAGCCCGCCCAGCCGCCCCGTCATCGCCGCCTTCGCCGCCTCGGGCGTCCGGCGCGAGAAGGTCAGCATCACCGATCCGCCGACGGCCGTCACGGCCTGCGCGATCCGCTCCGCCAGCCCGGCGGCGTGATCCGCCGTCAGGTCGAACGCCTTCGACCGTCCTCCGATCAGCACGGCGACGCGGGGGTGGGGCAGGGGATCGATACGGTGCGCGAACGCGGGCGCCGCCTCGGCCAGCCTGTCGGCGGTCACCCGATGCGGCGAACCCGTGATGGAGACGACATTGGCGCCCGCCAGTCCGTCATGCGCCGGCGCCACGACCAGATCGAACAGGGTCGGATCCAGTCTCGGGTCCTGCGTCTGGACCACGAAGGTCTGTCCGCCGCTCAGTCGCCGCGCGGCGATCGACAGGGGCAGGGTCGCGCGGCCGGTGGCGATCCACAGATCGGGCCAGGCCTCGCCATCGGCGGGGAACGGCTTACCGGACGCCAGCATCCACGGCGACTTCATCGAGACGGGCAGCCAGTCGAACGCCGGCCGCCAGCGCACGCGCTGTACCTCGATGACAGACGGCCTCAGACGCCCGACGGCTTCCGCCAGTCCGAGCGCCTGATTTTCCATGCCGATACGGCCGTCCGAGACGACCGCGATACGAAGGGGCTTAGGCCCTACTTCCACTCGACCTTGAGGATTTCGTAGGCCTTCACGCCGCCGGGGGTGTTCACCTCGACGGTGTCGCCGACGACCTTGGAGATCATGGCGCGGGCGATCGGGGACGAGATCGAAATCTTGCCCTGTTTCACATCGGCCTCATGCTCTCCGACGATCTGGTAGCGACCCTCGTCCTCGGTGTCCTCGTCGACGACCGTCACGGTGGCGCCGAACTTGACCTGATCGCCCGACAGTTTCGAAACGTCGATCACCTGAGCCCGGGACAGCTTGTCCTCGATGTCGGCGATCGAGCCTTCGATCCAGCCCTGCCGTTCCTTGGCGGCGTGATACTCCGCGTTTTCCGACAGGTCGCCGTGTTCGCGGGCCTCGGAGATCGCGGCGATGACGCTGGGACGCTCCACCGACTTCAATTGCTTAAGCTGATCGTCGAGGGAGCGGTAACCCTCGGCCGTCATCGGCACTTTTTCCATGTGGTCGTGATTTTCTGACTTGTCGCCCGGTAAACCGGAGAGGGGACGTGAGGAGAAACTCTGGCGGATACGCTGGTCGCTGGGCGCGCGCGACCGGCCGAAGAAGCTAGGGCGCCCGGCGCGGAAACTCAAGGTCCGGTCGGGAATGGCCCCGGCGGATCACCCCGCCGATGGTGGCAGGGCGCGGTGACGCTCGTGCGACACCCGGCGATCCAGAAGGGTTTTCGCCACGCCATAGGCGATCCAGGCGATCAATCCGGCGCCGATGAGGGCGAAAATGAGGGACATCACCATCGCTCCGGCCGCCATAAAGGCAAAGACGAAGGCGATGGCCGCACCGAGGCCGGCGGCGATCTGAAGGGTTTTCAAGCGCATGAACCCGTTAACGCGCGCGCTCCGCCCCGGTTGCGCCCGGGCCGTCAGACTCAGGCGTAGGCGTAGGGTCCGCCGCGCTTCAGGGCACGCTGATAGGCCGGGCGGTCGTGGATCGCCTTCAGGAAGGCCTTCAGCCTCGGCTTGTCGCGTCCATAGGGCGCGCGGCTGGCGCCGGCCTCCAGCGGGAAGCTCATCATGATGTCTGCGGCCGAGAAGGCGTCGCCGGCGAACCACTCCGATTTCGACAGTTCGGCCTGCCAGTAGGCGGTGTGGGCCGCGATCTGGGGGTCGATGAAGCTTGACTGTGCCTTGCCGGCGATCGCCTTGACCAAGGGCCGCACCAGGCCGGGCGACCGGGCGGGCAAGGCGCTGAACACCAGTTTCAGCAACAGGGGCGTCATCGCCGATCCCTCGGCATAATGCAGCCAGTAGGTGAACCGCCGCCCCGCCGCCGTCCCCGCCGTGGGCCTGAGCCCGTGACCCGGATAGGCTTCCAGCAGGTATTCGACGATGGCCCCGGTCTCGGCGACGATGATCTCGCCGTCCTGGATGACCGGCGACTTGCCGAGCGGGTGAATGGCCCTCAGCTCAGGCGGCGCCAGCATGGTGTCGGCGTTCCGCTCATAGCGCTTGACCTCGTAGTCCAGCCCCATCTCCTCCAGCAGCCACAGCACGCGCTGCGAGCGAGAGTTGTTCAGGTGGTGGACGATGATCATGACGATGCTCCCCGACGTTGGCCCACCTTAACGAGGTTGACGCCGGGGAGGGCAAGGGTTTCAGGCGCGACCGCTCCAGCGTTGACGCGGATGCGACTGACGCTGGGACTGCCGCCCACGATTCAGGTTCGGGGGCGTGCCGTTGCGGCGGCTCTGCCACAGCTCGTAGGCCAGGGTGGCCAGCGCCAGCTTTCCGGCGTGACGCCCGGCGAACCCGCGTCCGCCTTTCGACAGCAGAAGTCCGCCGAGGACGGTAGCGATGCGGGACAGGGCCATGGTTGTTCTCCTTGAATACCCGCACACAACGGCTGGCCAAGGCTCAGGTTCACGGCTGTTGAATGCCTGCGCGCTTTCGCCCACACCGGAACCATGAGCGCGCCCGAACCCCGTCTGACCTCCCTCGCGCACGGCGGGGGCTGCGGCTGCAAGCTTTCGCCGGGCGTGCTGCGCGACATCCTCTCGGCCATGCCCCAGGCTGCGGCCTTCGCCGACCTGATGGTGGGGACCGAGACCTCGGACGACGCGGCCGTCTGGCGGTTGAACGACCAGCAGGCTCTGGTGGCTACCACCGACTTCTTCATGCCGGTGGTGGACGATCCGTTCGACTTCGGCCGGATCGCCGCGACCAACGCGCTGTCCGATGTCTATGCGATGGGCGGCCGTCCGATCTTCGCCCTGGCCCTGGTCGGGATGCCGGTGAACGTCCTGTCGACCGAGACCATCGGCCGGATCCTCGCGGGCGGGGCCAGCGTCTGCGCCGAGGCCGGCATTCCCGTCGCCGGCGGCCATTCGATCGACAGCGTGGAGCCCATCTACGGCCTGGTCGCCCTGGGTCTCGTCCATCCCGACCGGGTTCTGACGAACCGTGGCGCACGGGTCGGCGACGTCCTGATCCTGACCAAGGGCCTCGGCGTCGGCGTGCTTTCGGCGGCCCTGAAGCAGGAGCGTCTGGGGGACGCGGGCTACGCGACCCTGATCGCCTCGACCACCAGGCTGAACACCGTCGGCGCCGACCTCGCCCAGATGGACGGCGTCCACGCCATGACCGACGTGACCGGCTTCGGTCTTCTGGGCCATGCGCTGGAGATGGCGCGCGGCTCCGGGCTCGGCGTCGAATTGGACGCCGCATCGGCCCCCCTGCTGGACGGCGTCGAGGCCCTCGCCCGCGACGGCGTCCGCACCGGTGCCTCCGGCCGCAACTGGATCAGCTATGGCGAGGGGGTCGTCCTCCCCGTCGGGTTCGCGGACTGGCGTCGCGACCTGCTGACCGATCCTCAGACCTCGGGCGGCCTGCTGGTCGCCGTCGCGGCCGATGCGGCCGAGGCCGTCCTCGCCACCATCCGCGCCGCCGGCTTCGACCGTGCCGCCGTCGTCGGCCGGGTCGTCGAGGGTTCCGGAGTGCGGGTCGTTTGATCCGCCGCACCACCGATCTCTCGGCCGCCGCCCGCGCCGGCTACGACGCGATCATCGACGTCCGCAGCCCGTCGGAGTTCGCCGAGGACCACATTCCCGGCGCCCTCAACCTGCCCGTCCTCGACGACGCCGAGCGGGCCGAGATCGGGACTGTCTACGTCCAGACGTCCAAGTTCCTCGCCCGCCGCCGGGGCGCAGCCAAGGTCGCCCGCAACATCGCCGCCCATCTCGACGGCGCGCTCAAGGATCGGGAAGGAGGCTTCCGCCCCCTGGTCCACTGCTGGCGCGGCGGCCAGCGCTCGGGCGCCATGGTCGCGGTGATGGATCAGATCGGCTGGCCGGTGACGGTGCTGGACGGCGGCTACATGACCTGGCGGCGGCAGGTGCAGACGACCCTCTATGGCCAGGCCGCCTGGTCGGTCGTCCTGCTCGACGGTGGCACCGGCTCGGGCAAGACCGCCCTCCTGCCGCGCCTCGCCCAGCGTGGCATCCAGACCCTCGACCTCGAAGGGCTGGCCGATCACCGGGGCTCCCTGTTCGGGTCGACCGGCCGCGATCAGCCGTCCCAGAAGCTGTTCGAGAGCCGTCTCTACGCCGCCCTCGAAACGCTCGACCCGACCCGCCCCATCCTCGTCGAGGCCGAATCGAGCCGCGTCGGCGCCCGCACCCTCCCGCCCGCCCTCTGGTCCGCCATGGGCCGGGCGCCGGTGATCGAACTCGACGCGCCGGTTCAGGCCCGCGCCGCCTTCTCCGCCCGCGTCTATGCCGACATCGCCTCCGACGCGCCGGCGATGGAACAGGCTCTCAGCCGCCTCCCGCCCCACCATTCCCGCGCCACCGTCGCCGAGTGGAAAGCCATGGCGCGCGACGGCCTTATCCTCGATCTCGCCGCCGCCCTGATCGCCGACCACTATGACCCGGCCTATCGCAGGATGTCGGCGCGCAGAGACCGCCCTTCGCTGGGCAGGATCGCCATGGCCGATGTCTCGGAGCAGGAACTGGAGAAGGCGGCGGATCGCATCGCAGCTCTCGTGTCGGCCTGGGCCGAAGGCCGTGACCTCGCCCCGCGAAGCGAAGCATCCTCCGTCGACCCGCAGGGGGAGAAGAGCTAGTCAGGCGAAATGACCGCCCCCACACCTCCCGTCGTCATCCTCGATCGGTCCCAGATGGCCGAGAACATCGGCGCCGTCGCGCGGGTGATGGCGAACTTCGGGCTGGAGAAACTGCGTCTCGTCGCCCCTCGCGACGGCTGGCCGCAGGAGCGGGCCTGGGCCATGGCGTCCGGCGCCGACTGGGTCCTGGACGGCGTCGAGGTGTTCGACACGGTCGCCGCCGCCGTCGCCGATCTGAACACCGTCTTCGCCACCACGGCCCGCCCGCGCGAGACCCGCCAGCCGGTTCGCACCCCGCGTGAATCGGCCCGCGTCCTCTATGACGATACGGCCTCGGGCCTGAAGGTCGGACTGTTGTTCGGGGCCGAGCGCGCCGGGCTGGAGACGACCGACATCGCCCTGTGCCACGGCATCACCACCATCCCCATCGACCCCCGCCATCAGAGCCTGAACCTGGCTCAGGCGGTCGCGATTAACGCATATGAGTGGCGCACCCTCGTCCTCGACGCCCCGCCGCCGAACTTCCGCGAGGCCGAGCCGCCGGCGTCGGGCGAACTCCAGCTCGGCATGTACGAGCACCTGGAGCGGGAACTGGACGCCGCCGGCTTCTTCCACCCGCCCGAGAAGTTCCGCTCCATGAGCCAGAACCTGCGCGTCATGCTGGGCCGCGCGGCCTTCACCGCAAAGGAGGTCGCGACGTTTCGTGGCGTGATCACAGCCCTGTCGAAGGGGCGGGGGCGGGTGCTGGAACGGCTGGCGAGAGAGCGGGCGGGTAAGAACTGAGCGAAGCGTGATGGCGTCTAGCGTTTGAGGCGTTGCCGTTTGCGACGGCCTGATGCAGTGGCGCTTTCGCTGTTCTCGTACTCAGGCGGCAAGATGAACTTTCCTCTCCGGTCGTATTCCCGATCCCCAATAATAGTGAAGGCGCGCAAGATCCGCGAAAGTCGCCAGAAGACGAAGCCGGTCCAGATGGAACTGAGCAGGAACAAGGGCGCCAAGGCCAACCGGAGCAACCATCCATCGGCGAGAAACAGGGTCATCAGCAGTATGCCGGTTACAACGCTGCTGACCTGGACCGACGGCTGCCGATAACGATGGGCGATGTCGTGGTCTATCCACCTCCGCACGGTGAGATAGGTGCTGCTCCTGTCGAACCGGCTCATGGCGCAACGGTGTGCGATCGGTCGGTGCATGGCAATGGCGAAGCAAGCTCTGGCTCGCTAAAACCCATTCGAGTCGAGAGAAGGAACCGCCCCCATGAAAACCCGCGCCGCCGTCGCCTTCGAGGCCAAACGTCCGCTGGAGATCGTCGAGGTCGATCTGGAAGGCCCGCGCGCCGGCGAGGTCCTGGTCGAAATCAAGGCCACCGGCATCTGCCACACCGACGCCTACACGCTGGACGGTCTGGATTCCGAGGGCATCTTCCCGTCGATCCTGGGCCACGAGGGCGCGGGCGTCGTCGTCGAGGTCGGACCGGGCGTGACTAGCGTCGCCGTCGGAGACCATGTCATCCCGCTCTACACGCCCGAATGCCGCCAGTGTAAGTCCTGCCTCAGCCGCAAGACCAACCTCTGCACCGCCATCCGGGGCACCCAAGGCAAGGGCGTCATGCCCGACGGCACGAGCCGCTTCTCCTACAAGGGCCAGGCGATCGCCCACTACATGGGCTGCTCGACCTTCTCGAACTACACCGTCCTACCCGAGATCGCCCTGGCCAAGATCCGCAAGGACGCCCCCTTCGACAAGGCCTGCTACGTCGGCTGCGGCGTGACCACGGGCGTCGGCGCGGTGGTCAATACGGCCAAGGTCGAGCCGGGCGCCAACGCCGTGGTCTTCGGTCTGGGCGGCATCGGCCTGAACGTCATCCAGGGCCTGAAGATGGTCGGCGCCGACATGATCATCGGCGTGGACATCAACGACACCAAGGAGGAGTGGGGGCGCCGCTTTGGCATGACCCATTTCGTGAACCCGAAAAACGTCTCCGACGTCGTCGCCCATCTGGTCGAGATGACCGGCGGTGGCGCCGACTATACCTTCGACTGCACCGGCAACACGACGGTCATGCGCCAGGCGCTCGAGGCCTGCCATCGCGGCTGGGGCGAGAGCATCGTCATCGGCGTGGCCGAGGCCGGCAAGGAAATCTCCACCCGCCCGTTCCAGCTGGTCACCGGCCGCGTCTGGCGGGGCTCGGCCTTCGGCGGCGCGCGCGGCCGCACCGACACGCCCCAGATCGTCGACTGGTACATGGACGGCAAGATCGAGATCGACCCGATGATCACCCACACCCTGCCGCTGGAACGGATCAACGAGGCCTTCGACCTGATGCATTCGGGCGAGAGCATTCGCAGCGTCGTCGTGTTCTAGAGTTCAACGAGAAACGAGGGAGGAAACACATGTTCACGCACCTGACCGTAGGGGCCAACGACGTCGAGGCGTCGCGCAAATTCTATGATGCGGCGCTCGGCGCCCTGGGCGTTCCGGCGTCGCAGGGACCCGACCCCAAGGGCCGCTACTGGTGGCGCACCGATCGCGGCGCCTTCGCTGTCGGCAAACCCATCGACGGCGAGCCCGCCTGCCACGCCAACGGCGGCACCATCGGCTTCGCGGCCAAGGATCCGGCCATGGTCCAGGCCTTCCACGACGCCGGCGTCGCGGCCGGCGGACGCGCGATCGAGGACCCGCCCGGCGAGCGCAACGGCGCGTTCGGCGTCCTGAACCTCGCCTATCTGCGCGACCCCGACGGCAACAAGGTCTGCGCCGTGCATCGGGTCGGCTGATGGACGTCCTGAAGACCCACGCCGTCCACGGCGGCACGCTGCAGTATCTGAGGCACCACAGCGTCTCGACCGGCACGCCGATGACGCTGTCGGTCTTCGTCCCGCCGGGCGAGGGTCCGTTCCCGGTGCTGATCTGGCTCAGCGGCCTGACCTGCACCGAGGACAACTTCACCACCAAGGCCGGCGCCTATGGCTCGGCGGCCGAGCACGGCCTCATCGTCGTCGCCCCCGACACCTCGCCGCGAGGGGAGGGCGTCGCCGACGATCCCGCCTATGACCTCGGCCAGGGTGCGGGCTTCTATGTCGATGCGACGCAAGGCCCGTGGGCGCCGCATTTCTGCATGGAGACCTATGTCACGGACGAGTTGGTTGCCCTGATCGACGCCGAGTTTCCCACGACGAAGGTCCGCTCCATCAGCGGCCATTCGATGGGCGGCCACGGCGCCCTGACCCTGGCGCTGCGTCACCCCGACCTGTTCCGCTCCGTCTCGGCCTTCGCGCCGATCGCGTCCCCGACCCGCTGCGCCTGGGGCGAGAAGGCCTTCAGCGCCTACCTGGGCGACGACCGTTCCGAATGGGCGAAACACGACGCGGCCCGGCTGATCGAGTCCGGCGCGGCCCGAGGCCATTACGACGACATCCTGGTCGACCAGGGTGGCGCCGACACCTTCCTGGCCGATCAGCTCAAGCCCGAACTTCTGATCGCGGCCGGCGAGGCGGCGGGGCAGGGGATCACCGTGCGGATGCAGCCCGGCTACGACCACTCCTACTTCTTCATGGCCAGCTTCATCGCCGACCATGTCGCCTTCCATGCGGAAAGACTGAAGCGATGACCGACGCGACTGCCTACGACGACCTGTTCGCCGCCCTGTGCAGCGAGCTGGGCCACTGTCTGCATGACAAGGGTCAGAAGAAGGTCATCGCCGCCCTGCCGTCCGGCCTGGATGCCGCGGTGAAGGTGGTGCTGGAGGCGGACGGCGTTGATTTCCTGAACGCCCCCGGCAGCCTGAAGCGCGCAGTGCGCGACTGTCTCAAGGCCAACCTGCCGATCCAGGAATAAAGTCTCTGCATCGGCCTTGATCGAGCCCTCGGCCCACCCATGTCTCGTCGATGGCCCATGAAGACGTCAGATTGACCGGCGCGACTCTGTCGACTCTGTCGACTCGCTTTTTGGAGTCGCGCCTCCCAGCATGTTGTCGGGATCGCGCTTAATATTCGTCGTCGACTTGGGCGGCCGGTATTCGAATGCCGAAAGACAGGCGGCCATTATGGTGATGAATTTGACGCCATTCACAGACATCGGGGCTAGATTTCGCTCTTCGTTCTCTTTCGAGACTGGATGAAAGATTGGAATTCCTTCCCGGGATATTCCCGTTCGAAAGAACAACGGGTCACGGATACCGATGTTCCATCTTTTGTTTGCGGCGCCGTACATGACCCGGGCGATTTCGACGCCGTAAGGCTTTGGCTGCGGACGCGGGACGCCTACATGCGCGTTACGGACTCATCGATCACAAGGAGACTTCCCCATGGCCTTCACCCTGCCGCCTCTGCCCTATGCCTATGACGCGCTGGAACCCGCCATCGATCAGGAGACGATGACCTTCCACCACGACAAGCACCACCAGGCCTATGTCGACAACCTGAACAAGGCCGTGGACGCCGACGCCTCGCTGCAAGGCAAGTCGCTGGAAGAACTGTTCGCCGCCATCTCGACGGCACCCAAGGCCGTCCGCAACAACGGCGGCGGTCACTGGAACCACGCCCTGTTCTGGGAACTGCTGGCCCCGGCCGGTCAGGGCGGCGCGCCGTCGGCCGAGCTGGCCGCCGCGATCGACCGCGACCTGGGCGGTCTCGACAAGTTCAAGGAAGACTTCAACGCCGCCGGCGCCGGCCAGTTCGGTTCGGGCTGGGCCTGGCTGATCGTCCAGGACGGCAAGCTGAAGGTCACATCCACCCCGAACCAGGACAACCCTCTGATGGACGTCGCCGAACAGAAGGGCGCGGTTGTCCTGGGCGCCGACGTCTGGGAACACGCCTACTACCTGAAATACCAGAACCGCCGTCCGGAATACCTCAAGGCCTTCTGGACCGTCGTGAACTGGAACAAGGCCAACGCACTGTTCGCGGCCGCCACGGCCTGATCGCGGCCGTTCTGCAACAGGCGGCGGGCCGTGACCAGGCGTCACGGTTCGCCGTCTGGCGCTCCGTGCGCGCGGACCTATCTAAGCTGCGCCGTTCCTTCTCCCCCGAGGATTCCATGACGACCCAGTTCAAGCTCGCTGCCGCTCTGATCCTGTCCGGCCTGATCGTCGCAGGGTGCCAAAGGCCCGCCGAGAAGGCCGATGCGCCTGCCGCCCCGGCCGCCCAGCCGGTCGCCAGCGTCGACGTCTATCCCTTCACCATCGGCACGCTTCAGGCGGTCGCTCTCAAGGATGGCGATATCGTTCTGGAAAACGTCGCGGGCCAGAGCCCCTGGGCCGACAACGCCGGCGTCGCCGAGGCCCTGCGTCCGACCGGCGACGCCAAGATCCACCTGTCGATCCAGCCGCTGCTGGTCCGGGGCGACGACAAGGTCGTGCTGATCGACACCGGCGCGGGCGGCGGCATGGGCACCCAGAACAAGCTCCCGGCTTCGCTGGCCGCGGCCGGCGTCCAGCCTGCCCAGGTGACCGACATCCTCATCTCGCACGGCCACGGCGACCATGTCGGAGGCCTCGTGGCCAACGGTGCGCTCGTCTATCCCAACGCCACCATCCGCATGAGCTCTGCGGAGTGGACGGCGCTGCAGGCCGATGCCGAACTGGCGGCGCTGATCCCGGTCATCACGCCCAAGGTCGAGGCCTTCGAGCCCGGCGCCCAGGTGACGCCCTCGATCACCGCCGTCGCCCTCCAGGGCCACACACCCGGCCATACGGGCTACGAGATCGTCTCCGGCGACGCCCGGCTGCTGTATTTCGGCGACGCCCTGCACAGCTCGATCATCTCGGTCGAGCGGCCGGACTTCGTGAACGGCTGGGACAACGATTCGGACGCAGCGATCGCAACCCGCTTCGCCCTGCTGGGTCGGGGCGCGACCCAGTCTCTGCGCACCTACGGCGTCCACTTCCCCTTCCCGGGTCTGGGCACGTTCCGGCGTCAGGCCGACGGTTTCGTCTGGGTCCCGGAAGTCGCCGGATCGGTACAGGATTGACGCATCGGTAACCCTGCCTGTTGCGGGCTCGGTTAACTCTCACCCCCTAGAGGCGGTCGGCTGAAAATCGATCCCACAGGGCTGTAGCCGCGTATGCGTATTCTCGACTGCCTGACGCAAGACCACAATCTGGCTCTGGTCGCCTTGGCCGCAGTGATCTGCATCGCCGGTTCCATCGTCATCAGCCGGCTTTTCGAGCGAACCCGTCGAGGCGCCGCGCGTGACCGTCTGCCGTGGATCTTCCTGGGCGCGGTGTCCGGCGGGGCGACGATCTGGTGCACCCATTTCGTGGCCATGCTGGCTTACAAGCCCGGCGTCGAGATCGCCTACGCGCCGCTGCTGACCGGGGTCTCTCTTCTCGTGGCCATGGGCGCCTGCGGGGCCGCCACCGCGCTCGGCGCCATCCGCAGGACCTGGGCCCCGGCCGTGGGCGGAGCGGTGTTCGGGCTCGGCGTGGCGGCGATGCACTATATCGGCATGGCGGCCTTCACCGCCGAGGCCTTCGTCCATTGGGACCTGACCTATGTGGTCGGATCGGTGGTGGCGGCGGTCGTCGGTGGCGCGGCCGCTTTCAGCGTCGGATCGAGCACCAGCCTGCGTCACCGCGCCGTGGTGACCCCGCTGCTGCTTGTCCTGACCATCGTCAGTCTGCATTTCACCGGCATGGGGGCGATGACGGTGCTGCCGTTCGCCCCGTCCGAACAGGCCTGGACCCTGACCGAGGCCGAGGCCCTGCTGGCCCTGGGCGTCACGGTCGTGGGTTTCCTGATCCTGGGAACGGCCGTGGCCAGCTACGCTCTGGAGGCCCAGGCCGACCGTATCTCCCGCAATCGTCTCGCCAGCCTGATCGAGGGGAGCGTCGACGGCATGCTGGTGGAGGCGGACGGCAAGGTCGTCATGGCCAATCGCGCCTTCGCCGACCTCTGCGGCGTGGCGGATGAAGCGGTCGTCGGGCTTCCGGTGGTCGGCTGGCTGGAAGACATCGACACCATGCCGAACGGGTCACTGGTGCAGAGCCGCCTCGTCAGCGTTGACGGCTCGATCCCCGTGGAGGTCGCCGTGCGGGTCGAGGTGACGCCGGACCAGACCTTCCGGATATTCGCCGTTCGAGACCTTCGGTCTCGTGTCGCCCAGGACCGTCGCATCGCCCACCTGGCGCGGAACGACAGCCTCACGGGCCTGCCGAACCGCGCCTCCTTCCTGGAGAAGCTGGAGCGCGTGCTCGCCACGGCCGAGGGTCGGTTCGCCCTGCTGGCGATCGATCTGAACCGGTTCAAGGAGGTCAACGACCTCTATGGCCATGCCGTGGGTGATCAGCTTCTCGTCCACGTCGCGACGAACCTGAAGGCCGCCATCCTGGCCGGCGAGTTCGTGGCCCGTCTCGGCGGTGACGAGTTCGTCGCCATCATACCTGTGTCGGACCAGGATCGCGACGGTGCGCATGCCGCGGCCGAGCGGCTGCGCCAGGCGATCATCCAGCCCCTGGAGGCCGAGCATGCCGAACTGCAATGCGGCGCGGCCATCGGCATCGCCCTGTGGCCCGACGATGCGTCCGAGCCTTCGGTCCTGATCAATAACGCGGACCTGGCCATGTATCGGGCCAAGGCCTCGCTGGTGACGGACATCTGCTTCTACGAAGAGGCCATGGACGAGGCCGTGCGTCAGCGCCGCCGGGTGACCCTGGGCCTGCGCGAGGCGCTGGATAACGACCGGTTCGAGCTGCACTACCAGCTTCAGGCCTCGGTCGAGACGGGCGCGATCACGGGCTACGAGGCTCTGCTGCGCTGGCGTCAGCCGGATGGTTCCTACATCCCGCCGATCGACTTCATTCCGATCGCGGAAGAGACGGGCATGATCCTGCCGATCGGCGAGTGGGTGCTGCGCCAGGCCTGCATGGAGGCCGCATCCTGGCCGGACGCGCATCGCATCGCCGTGAACCTGTCGCCGATCCAGCTGTCGCACGTCGACCTGCCGCGCATGGTGCACCAGATCCTGATCGAGACCGGCCTGTCGCCCCATCGCCTGGAGCTGGAGATCACCGAGACCGCGATGATCTCGGACATGGAGCGGACCACCCACATCCTGCGCCAGCTCAAGCTGCTGGGGGTGTCGGTGGCGATGGACGACTTCGGCACCGGCTATTCGTCGCTGTCGACCTTGCGCGCCTTCCCGTTCGACAAAATCAAGCTGGACCGGACCTTCATGTCCGAACTGGACGGCGGACCGCAGTCGAAGGCCATCATCCGCGCCGTCCTGGCTCTGGGCGAGAGTCTGGAGATCCCGATCCTTGCCGAGGGCGTCGAGACCCAGGAGCAACTGACCTTCCTCAAGGAACAGGGCTGCGACGAGGTGCAGGGCTATCTGCTGGGCCGTCCCGCGCGGGAGGTTGCCCCGTCCGGCAAGCGCAGCAAGGCGGCCTGAGGTTGACTCCTGCCGGCCGGGAGTCGATAAGCCCCGCCTTCACGTCGCTGGCTCCGGTCCGCGGCGCGAACACACTACGGACGATGCGTGGACCGCCGTTGAGATCGTCCCTCCATTCGCGGAGGGGCCGGGCCGCATCATTTAAAAGAGAACAGAATGTCGAAGCGCCATAGCGCCAAGTATAAAATCGATCGGGCCATGGGTGAGAACCTGTGGGGCCGCGCCAAGTCGCCGGTCAACAAGCGTTCCTACGGTCCCGGCCAGCACGGCCAGCGCCGCAAGTCCAAGGTCTCCGACTTCGGCCTGCAGCTGAAGGCCAAGCAGAAGCTCAAGGGCTACTACGCCAACCTGACCGAAAAGCAGTTCCGCAAGACCTATGACGAGGCTGCGCGCCGTAAGGGCAACACCTCGGAAATCCTGATCGGCCTGCTGGAAGCCCGTCTGGACGCCACGGTCTATCGCGCCAAGTTCGTGCCGACCCCCTGGGCCGCCCGTCAGTTCGTCAACCACGGCCACGTCACCGTCAACGGCAAGAAGGTGAACATCGCTTCGTATCGCCTGCGCGTCGGCGACGTCGTCGAGGTCAAGGAAAAGTCCCGCAGCATGGCTCTGGTGCTCGAAGCCCAGCAGTCCGGCGAGCGCGACATTCCCGACTACCTGGAACTGGGCGACCGTGGTTTCTCGGTCCGCTTCGTCCGCTTCCCCGAACTGGCCGACGTGCCGTTCGCGGTGAAGATGGAGCCGAACCTGGTCGTCGAATACTACTCGTCCTGATCGTTTTCCGATCTGGACTGGAAAGGCCCCGGAGACATCCGGGGCCTTTTCTGTTTCGTGATCGCGCCTTTCGAGAAATTTACGTGCGAAAGACGCCAATTTCGGCGATCATGAATCGGCTGAACAGGATGACAGGGACATGAGGTCCATCCGCACGCTCGCTCTGACCGCGGTCGCCGCGCTCGCGACGTCCGGCTGCGCCCTGATCCAGCGGGGCGAGCCGATGCGCACGGTCGCCATGCCCGGTGAGGTCGAGCCGATCCACGCCGCCGCCATCACGCGCGATCTGGCCGTCTTCTGGGTCAGTTCGAACGGCTGCACCGTCAAGGACGACCTGCGCCCGATCGTGGATCACATCGGCGCCGACTCGACCATCACCCTGCGCCGTATCGAACAGGACGACTGCGAGACCCCCATCGCCGATGGCGTCGAGGTCATCTGGTCGTTCGAGGAGCTGGGGCTGATCCCGGGCTCGCGGGTGTCGGTCAACAACCCCTACCAGCTGCCCTCGACCATCCCTACGACCTAGAGCGTCAGCGGCGCTCGAAGGTCGGCAGCATGTCCGCCGGGATGCGGGTGGGCCGCATGGTCTTCGCATCGACCAGGCACCATTCAGAAACGCCCTGGGCGCACAGACGGCCCTCGCCGTCCTCGATCCGCACATAGCGAGCGAAGCGCGGCCCCTGCGGATCCCCGACCCAGGTGCGGGCCAGCGCGGTGGCGTCGGGCATCAGCGGGCGCAGGTAGTCGATCTCGTGGCGCAGGGCGACCCAGGACCATCTGGCGCGCGTCGCTTCGTCGAACCGGGCGTTCCAGTGGCTGGTTCCCGCCTCCTGCAGCCAGCCGACATAGACCACGTTGTTCACATGGCCGTTGTCGTCGATGTGCTCGGGACGGATGTCCAGCGGGACTTCGAAGACCTCCCGGTCCTCGCGCGGCGTCAGGGTCTGGCGCGCCACCCGGCCTATTCCTGACCGAGCGGCACGCCCTTTTCGACCATCAGGGCGGTCAGTTCGCCGGCCTGGAACATCTCGCGCACGATGTCCGAACCGCCGACGAACTCGCCCTTCACATAGAGCTGGGGGATCGTGGGCCAGTCGGTGAAGGCCTTTATGCCGTCGCGCAGACCGTCGTCCTGCAGCACGTCCACGCCGACGAACGGCGCGCCGACGTGATCGAGGATCTGGACGGCGAGCGAGGAGAAGCCGCAGCGCGGGCTGTCCGGCGTGCCCTTCATGAAAAGGACCACGTCATGCTCGGCCACGGTCTGGGCGATGAAGGCGTGGACCGGATCGGCGGCGGTATCGATAGCTTGGTCGGACACGGGGAGGGACGCCTTTCGTTGCAGGCGTCAGCTAGGGACGGCGGCGGGATGGGTCAAGGGCGGGTGCCCTCAAGCCTGCGTGTGGCCAGGCCGCGAGATCAGGCCGCGACCCGGGCCATTTCGATCTGGGCGGACAGGCCCGGAGGCATGTCTCGCTCGGGCACCGAGGCCAGCGCGTTGAGGCGTTCGGGCTCGCGGGCCGTGATCAGGACGCTAGAAATGGCGGGGTCCGTCATGGCGTGCGCCAGACAGATGGCCTCGGCCGTCCAATGCGGCGTGCGATGCAGGAAGGCGAAGGTGCCGGCGTGAGCCAGCGGGTCGTTCTTCGGCTTCGACCCGCCGAAACCAAACAGGCCCTTTTTCGGCTGGCTCAGTTCGACCGTCTTCTTCTCGGTGTCGAGTTCGGCCGGGAAATAGTCGTAGGCCAGGATGGCCATGTCCTGTTCTCGCGCGGCGCGGAGGCGCGAGCGGATCTTCCAGTCGACATTGACGTGGAACGGCGTGCCCAGCACGTCGAAGGCGCCGGTCGAGACATAGGCGTCCATCACTTCGCCCGCGCCCGAGACCCCAAGGTAGCGGACCCGCTCGGTCGCACGCAGGGCCTTCAGGGCGTTCAGGGACGACTGCGGCAGCTCATCCTCGCCGGGCTCTTCCAGCAGGGCGACGTCGATCCAGCCGAGGCCGGAGACGTGCAGGCAGCGGTCGATCGCCCCGGTCATGCCCTCGGCCGAAAAGTCGCGCGCCGAGCCCTTGCGGCCGTCCCCGGCGCCGAGCTCGAGACTGACGTTCAACAACTTCCTGTCCACGTTGGACAGAGCCTGACCGACCACCTCGGCCAGCACCGGGTCGGCGGTCTCCAGCCGGTAGGAGTTGATGCCGGCTTCCAGCGACGAATAGATCAGGTCGTTGGCGGCGGCGACGCCACGGGCCAGGTTTTCGACGCCGAGGCTCAGCGTCAGGGTCGAGATGGCGGCGCCCGTCGCGCCGAAGGGGCGATAGCGCATGCGATCAGCCTGTCGAGGAAGGGGCGGAGGTTTCCAGAGCCAGGGCGTGCAGCTCGCCGCCCATGTGACCCTTCAGCGCGGCATAGACGAGCTGATGCTGTTTCACGCGCGCAAGGCCGGCGAAGGCGGTCGAGACGATGCGCGCCTTGTAGTGGTCGCCGTCGCCCGCGAGATCGTCGATCACGATCTCGGCGTCGGGAAACGCCTCGATCAGATAGGCATGCAAGGTCTCGACGGGCATGGGCATGGCGAGGACGATAGGCCGTAAACCTTAATGCTGCGCTACGGCCTGAAAGACGGTCATCCGGTGGCGAGGGCGGGGCGCTCGAACAGGATCACCGGCACGGTTTTGTAGGTCGTGCGCGCATACTCCCGAAAACCCGTCCGCGCCGCGAGCAGGAGGGAGGGCGCATTGTGCGGGTCGATCATGCAGACGGTGCGGGGCGCCTTCAGCACGCTGTCGCACCAGCCCAGCGCGGCCAGCAGAGCCTCGATCGCCATGCCCGTTCCGTGAAAGCGCGGCGCCACGCCCCAGCCCATCTCCGGGGCATCGAAGGCGGGCTCCAGAACCCGTCTGAAATCCAGCGCGCCCACGCTGCCGACATAGTCTCCGGTATCGGCGTGCCGGACGGTCCAGTTGCCATAGCCCCTGACCGACCACTGGCCGATGTCGCGAAGCAGTCGCATCCAGACCTCTTCGGACGTCCGTCCGTCCGGGGCGATGAACCGTGTGAAGGCCTCGTTCCGCCACAGGGCGACCAGGTCGTCATAGTCCTCGATCGCGGTGGGCCTCAGGGTCAGGCGCGGGGTGGTCAGACGGTTCATGACGCCATCCTAGAGATCAGGCCGGGTCGGGGAACAGAGCGTCGGCCCGCTCGATCCGGGTCCGGCCCGCCGTGTCGGTGACCGCATAGGTGAAGCCGGGAAGCAGGGCGAAGCCCCCGACCCGCCCGCTGACGTCCAGGGCCAGCAGGGCGACCTGATGTCCGGCCAGTGCCGTGCCGCGCAGACGGGCCAGCCGCTCCAGGACCTGACGGCAGGCCTCGGTCGGGCTCGCGCCCCCACGCATCAGTTCGACCACGGAATGGGAGCCGGCGACGCGAACCACGTCCTCGCCGACGCCGGTGGCCGTCGCCGCCCCCACGCCCGGCTCGACCCACAGACCCGCGCCGGCCAGTGGGCTGTCGCCGACCCGGCCGCGCATCTTGAAGGCCATGCCCGAGGTGGTGCAGGCGCCGCCCAGACGGCCCTCGGCGTCGATGGCCAGGATGCCGATGGTGTCGTGGTTACCCGCGCTGCCCGGCGTCGAGCGCCAGTCGGTGTTTTCGCTGTTGGCGCGGGGCCCATAGTCGGCGGTGACCAGCCATTCGCGCCACGCCGCCTCGGCCTCCGGCGTCAGCAGGTTCGTCGTCTCGAAACCCTGGTCGATGGCGAAGGCCCGCGCCCCGGCCCCGACCAGCATGGTGTGCGGCGTCCTTTCCATCACCGCGCGGGCGACCGAGACGGCGTGGACGATGTCCTCCAGCGCGCAGACGGCACCGACATTGCCAAACTGGTCCATGATGACGGCATCCAGGGTGACGTGGCCATCGCGGTCGGGATAGCCGCCATAGCCGACGGAATGGTTGGTCGGATCGGCCTCCGGCACGCGGGCGCCGGCCTCGACCATGTCCACGGCCGTATCACCGGCTTGGCGCGCGGCGAAGGCCTTGGCATTGGCGGCCGCACCGAAGTCCCAGGTCGAGACGACGCAGGCCGGTGCGGAGCCCTGAGCCGTCGCCGGAACAGAAGCGGTCGCGGCCACGCCCGCGCCGATCAGCAGGGTCCGTCTGGACGGCATCACATCAATCCCAGTTGCTTGAAGCTGGTCACGCCCTCGCGGCCGACGATCAGGTGATCGTGGACCTCGACGCTGAGGGATTTGGCCGCCTGGACGATCTGTCTGGTCATGTCGATGTCGGCGCGGCTGGGCGTCGGATCTCCGGACGGATGGTTGTGGACCAGGATCATGGCGGCGGCGGAAACCTCGAGCCCCCGCCGCACGACCTCGCGCGGATAGACGGGAGCATGATCGACCGTGCCGCGATTCTGGATTTCGTCCAGGATCAGCTGGTTCTTCTTGTCGAGATAGAGGACGCGAAACTGCTCGCGCGGCTCATGCTGAAGCGCGACACGGACATAGGCCAGCAGCGCCGTCCACGACGAGATGACCTGACGTCTGACCGCCGGCTCCTTGGCCACCCGCTGTGCCACCTCGTGCAGGGCCGCCAGATCGAGGGCGGTCTCGGGGCCGACCGCCTTGGTGCGGCCCTTGGTGTCTTCGGTACGGACGGTCATCAGGTCCTCGACCGAGGCGGCCAGGACGGCGGCCAGCGAGCCGAACCGTGACAGCAGGGCCTTGGCGATCGGCTTCACATCGCCGTGCGGCTGACTGCGGAACAGAAACAGCTCCAGCAGTTCATAGTCCGGCAGATGCGTCAGACCCGCTGTCCGCACGCGCTGGCGCAGCCGTTCGCGATGACCCGCGTGGTGGGGCGCGACCTTGCGGGCCGCCTTCGGTTCATCGTCCTGATCCGTCACGCCGTTCCCCGCAGCCACCCTCGCAAGCTAACTCGCAGCGGCTGTGGTTCAAGCGGTTTACGAGTTCGGGTTGAACAGGCCGGCCGGGCTGGCGGTGAAGATCTCGCAGCCGTCCTCGGTCACGCCGACTGTGTGTTCGCACTGGGCCGACAGGGACTTGTCGCGCGTCACGGCGGTCCAGCCGTCGGACAGCACCTTCACGTGCGGCTTGCCCAGGTTCACCATCGGCTCGATCGTGAAGAACATGCCGGGCTTCAGCACCGCACCCTCGCCCTTCCGCCCATAGTGCAGGACGTTGGGGCTGTCGTGGAACAGGCGACCGATGCCGTGGCCGCAGAAGTCGCGCACGACCGACATGCGGGCCGCCTCGACGTGGCGCTGGATGACGAAGCCGATGTCGCCGAACGTATTGCCGGGCTTCACCTGCTCCAGGCCGAGGGCGAGCGATTCATAGGTGACGTCGATCAGCTTCTTCACGCGCGGCGCGACATTGCCGACCGCATACATGCGGCTGGAATCGCCGTGCCAGCCGTCGACGATGACGGTGTGATCGATGTTGACGATGTCGCCGTCCTTCAACACCCGGTCGCCCGGAATGCCATGGCACACCACGTGATTGATCGAGGTGCAGACCGTCTTCATGTAACCCTTGTACCCGAGGCAAGCCGGCAGGCCGCCCTTGTCCAGGGTGAACTGGCGGATGCGGTCGTCGATCTCCTGGGTCGTCACGCCGGGCACGACGAACTCGGTGATCATGTCGAGCGCCTCGGCGACCAGACGCCCGGCGACCCGCATGCCCTCGAAATCTTCGGGCTCATACAGACGGATGGCGCTGGTGCGGGTGAAGGTCTCGGCGTCCAGCTCGGGCGTTTCGTACATCGTCAGGGTCTCGGGCGGTCCATCCGGACCTCGTCCGGTTGCAGATGGCGATCCTAGCACAGAAGCTCAAGCCGTTTTAGGGCAGGATCGCCTTGCAGCGACGTGTTTGGGGCATAGGTTCACCTCATGACCACACACCCGTCCCAGCGCCCACCAACGGCCGCCGTCCTGATCATCGGCGACGAGATCCTGTCGGGGCGCACGATGGACACCAATCTGAACACGATCGCGCGGTTCCTGGGCGCGCTGGGCATCGATCTCCTCGAAGCCAGGACCGTGGGCGACAGGCCGGATCAGATCATCAAGGCGCTGAACGCGCTGAGAGCAGGGCACGACTACGTCTTCACGACCGGCGGCATCGGGCCGACACATGACGACATCACCGCCGACTGCGTGGCACGGGCTTTCGGCGTGAGCATCGATGAGCGAGCGGATGCCCTGGCGATCCTCGAGCGACGCTACGGCGACGAGTTGAACGCAGCGCGTCGGCGCATGGCGCGAATTCCGGACGGAGGCATACTGATCGCCAATCCGGTCAGCGACGCGCCGGGTTTCCAGATCGGCAACGTCTTCGTGATGGCGGGCGTGCCCCGGATCATGACGGCGATGCTGGAGGACGTGGCTCCGCGCCTGCGGACCGGCGCCGTGGTTCACGCCAGAACCCTCCGGGTCGTCGGCGTGGGGGAGGGAGCGATCGCCAGACCCCTGGCCGAAGCGGCGGCCGCGAACCGAGGGCTTTCGTTCGGCAGCTACCCGTTCGGCGCCGGGTCGGACGGCGAAATAGGAACCAATCTCGTCGTGCGCGGACGGGATGCGCCCGGCGTCGACGCCGCCCTGGACCTGCTGGCTCGAACCCTGGCGGCCGAAGGCGTAGAAACGGTCGTTATTGCCTAGCTCAGCCTCCCCGGCAGGCTATCGAAGGTAGGTGATCGTCGATACGTCAGAAAATTAATCCGCTGAGACCGATTACGTTGCAACGTTTGACCGCTGAGCGCACTTGAGGGTTATCGAGGCCTCCCCGCCTCTGACTCCCCGAACGCACGCGGCGGCGCCCGACAGGACGCGCCCGATAAGGATGCTCCCATGTCTGCACGCCCGACCCTCGCCGGCGGTCTTCGCCTCGCCGTCTGCGCCGCCGCTCTCGCGGCCGTCGCCACCCCCTCGTTCGCCGAGACCTTCTATCTGAAGGAACAGTCGGTCCGCGGCGCGGGCCGGGCCTATTCGGGCGAGACGGCCGACACCGGCGTCTCCTCCCTGTGGTGGAACCCCGCCTCGATCGCCCGCAGCGGGCGTGAGGTCTACGTCGGCCTGCATGGCCTGCTGCTCGATTCCGAAGTCGACAACGCGGGTTCGTCGATCGTCTATCCCGGCGGGACGGTCGTCCCGGTGAATGGCCCGCTCGGCAACGGTCATGAGATCGATCCGATCGAAAGCGGCCTCGTGCCGAACTTCGCCTTCGCCATGCCGATCGGCGATCGCTTCGCCGTCGGCGTCAGCGTCGCGGCCCCCTATAACTTCACCACCAAGTACGAGCCGGGATCCTTCACCCGCTACGACGCCCTGACCTCGGAGCTGCGCTCGGGCAACGTCGGCCTGACGGCGGCCATGCAGGTCAACGACTGGCTGGACGTCGGCGCGGGCGTGGACATCCAGTATGTCGAGGCCTTCCTCAGCTCCAGCCTGCCCAGCCTGTCGCCCCTGCTGCCCGACGGCCGCAACACCCTGGAAGGCGACGGCATCGATTACGGCTGGAACGTCGGCGCCCAGGTGCACAAGGGCGCGTGGGACCTCGGCGTCAGCTACCGTTCGGCGATCGAGCACGAGTTGGACGGCGACGTGAACATCTCCGGCCTGCTGGGCCCCATCGCGGCCGGCAATGTCTCGACCGGCGGAACCGCGACCTTCTCGACCCCGTGGTTCGCCTCGGTCTCGGCGCGCTATGCGGTCAACGATCGCCTGACCCTGAACGGCCAGGTCAACCGCGTCGGCTGGTCCGAGTTCGACGCCATCCGCGTCAACTATGGAACGGGCGGGGACGTCATCGTCCAGGACTACAAGGACGTGACCGGCGGCTCGGTCGGCTTCGACTATGTCGTCAACGATCGCGTCACCGCGCGCGGCGGCGTGGCCTACGACCCGACCCCGACCCAGGACGGCGAGCGCACCGCCCGCATTCCCGACGGCGACCGCATGCTCTATTCGGGCGGCCTGTCGATCAAGGCGACGGACTCGGTCACGGTCGACACGGCCCTGACCTATATCGCGCTGGACGATTCCGACATCGCGGTGGACCGCACCTTCTATGCGGGCACCGCCGCGGCGACGACCAGCCGTCTGCGCGGCACGGCGTCGGGTTCGGGCATCGCCGCCTCGATCGGCGCGCGCTGGGCCTTCTGATCCTGCCGTCTGCAAGTGAAGCCGGCCCTTCCAGGCCGGCTTTTTTGCTCGAACAAAGACTGTGGTAGGCTGGCGTCAGGAGACATCCATGGACGACGCCAGCCCCATCACCGCCAAGGACCCTGTCCTGACGGCCGCGATCCAGAAGATGGACGCCAACGACGGCTTCGCGACCCTGATGCATGAGGGTCGTGAACTGGTCCTGATGTCAGCCGAGACGTTCGAGGATTGGGAAGATGCGGTCGACCACGCCCGCATCCGGGCCAGCCTTCTCGTTTCCGATTCCGAACCGCGCATCACCCTGGACGAACTCCGGGCCAAGTACGACATCCCCGCTCCGGCCAAATAGGTGTCGCTTTCCGCATTGCGGCGTTTGAAGCCGTGTCCCGATGCGCCGCAAGGATGCTCGGAGCGATGATGTGGACCGTGGAGTTCGAAAAGAAGGCCGAGAAGGCCATCGGCGTCATGCACCCCACAATGCGACGCCGCATCTCTGACGCCATCGATGCATTGCGGGTCGATCCGTTCAAGTCTCCGAACGTCAAGGCGCTGAAGGGGAATGACGGCTACCGGCTGCGCGTCGGCGAGTGGCGCGTCATCTACAGGCTCGAGAAGGACCGGATCGTCGTCGTGGTGATCGATGTCGGTCCGAGGGGCAGCATCTACTGAAAAAGGCCGACCCTGGTGGGGCCGGCCTTCGTTCTTTTCAGATAGCCGAGCGACTTGGCTTAAGCCGCGTAGCCCTTGCCGCCGTTGGATGGGCGACGGCCACGGGGACGGCGCTTGATCTCGCCGTCCGGCTTGGTCTCCCCGACCGGGCGGGCGGCGATCGCCGCCGAACGGGCACGGTCGGCCGCCAGCGGATCGAACGGCTGGGTCGAGGCCAGCGGACGGTCGCCGCCACGATCGGCGTGGTTGGTGCGGTCGCCCTGGCCGCCGCGTTGGCCGCCCTTGCCGCGAACGCGATGCGGCTGGCCGCCGTGCTCCTTCTTCACGCCGTCGCGGCGCGGGTTGCGAGGACCGCGCTGCTGCTGGCGATCGCCACGACCGTCGTCAGGCATCGAGGCCTTGGACCCGACGCCGGCGGCCATGATCGACTGATCCAGCAGACCCAGCGACTTGTCGTTGCGACGGTCGGTGGCCGGGATCTTCTGGCGCGTGACCTTCTCGATGTCGCGCAGCAGCTTCATCTCGTCCCCGGCCACGAAGCTGACCGCCGAGCCGTCCTTGCCCGCGCGGGCCGTCCGGCCGATGCGGTGGACGTAGGCTTCCGGCACGAAGGGCAGTTCGAAGTTCACGACGTGCGAGACGCCGTCCACGTCGATGCCGCGCGCGGCGATGTCGGTGGCGACCAGGACGCGCAGCTTGCCGGCCTTGAAGGCGGCCAGGGTGCGCTCACGTTGCGGCTGGGACTTGTTGCCGTGGATCGCGCCGGCCTGGACGCCGCCGGCTTCCAGATAGGCCGCGACCTTGTCGGCGCCGTGCTTGGTCTTCGTGAAGACCAGGCAGCGGGTGTAGTTGTCGTCGGCGAACATCTCGGTCAGCAGGGCGCGCTTGCGGCCCTGTTCGACGTGGACGACCGACTGGTTGATGCGCTCGACCGTGGTCGACTGCGGCGTGACCTGGACCTTGACGGGCTCCTTCAGAAGCTCGCCGGCCAGCTTGCCGATCTCGGTCGGCATGGTGGCGGAGAAGAACAGGTTCTGGCGCTTTGCCGGGATGCGCGACACGATCTGGCGGATCGGCTTGACGAAGCCCAGGTCCAGCATCTGGTCGGCTTCGTCCAGGACGAAGATCTCGGTCGACGACAGGTCCAGCGTCTTCTGCTGCATGTGGTCCAGCAGACGGCCGGGGGTCGCGACCAGGACGTCGAGGCCGGCCTGGATGGCGCGTTCCTGGGGTCCGTATTTCACGCCGCCGAAGACGACGGCGACCTTGAAGCCGAGGTGGCGGCCATAGGCCTTGAAGCTGTCGGCGATCTGGCTGGCCAGTTCGCGCGTCGGCGACAGGATCAGACAGCGCGTGGTGCGGGGCAGGGGCGCGACGCGGTTCTCGGCCAGACGATGCAGGATCGGCAGGGCGAAGGCCGCGGTCTTGCCGGTGCCGGTCTGGGCGATGCCCAGCAGGTCCTTGCCGAGCATGACCGAAGGAATGGCCTGGGCCTGGATCGGCGTCGGGATGGTGTAGCCCTCGGTGGTGAGGGCCTGCAGCAGGGCCTTGTTGAGGCCGAAGGATTCGAAGGTGGTGGTGCTCATCGAGCCAGGTTCTTTCGCGTAAGCGGCGACGCGCATCAGCCATGGCTCAACGCCAAAAGGGCCGCGCACCGCCAGTCCCGAACGAGCCTCTGGATGAGGCCGGCGGGGTGGATCGGGCGCCGCCCCGCGTGTCCGGGCAGCGAATGAAACTTGAGGGCCGGCCGCTGCTACAGTCAGGTCTTCGTAGGGGAGTGAAGACCCACACGCGCTGGAGCGCACCGGGGATCGCAATTGTGCGACGCAGCGCAAATGGGCGATGACTGCGGCAAAGTCAAGGCGGAGCGAGGTGAAAGCCTCAGCAGGCGCCTGATCAAAGCGGCCGTCGGCCCATCAGGTTCCGGGCTGGACGTAGGGAATGGGGGCGAACAGACGCCGCTCGCCGCCGCGCGGATCGTCCTCCATCCGGGCGGGTTCGTCCATGATCATCGTCTGGCGCCGCGTCAGGTCGTAGCGCTCCCAGGTCGGCAGACCGGCATGGTTGGGATCGCCGTCGCGGGCCAGGGCGACGAAGGCCTTCGACAGACGCTCGGCCATCAGCTGCGCCTGCGGCCCCTGTGCCCGGCTGCCGGTCGCCCCCACATTGTCCAGCGCCAGCGGGATGTCGTCGGTGTGCATGGCGCCGCGCCGCCCGCCGTCGATCGGCGACCTCCAGTCCAGCTGATAAACCCAGGCCGGGGTGCCGGCCGCCGCCCGCGCCTCCGCCTCGATCACCGCCCCGCGCCAGCTCCGCGCCGCCGTGGTCGCGGCGAAGAAAACGTCGGACGGTGAGTAGTCGGGGTACATCGCGCGATACGCGGCGATGACCGGCTCGGGCGCCACGTCGATGCGAAACTCGCGGTCGGTCATCTTGCCGGGCAGATCGTCCCAGCTCAGCGCGAAGTTCGCCGGATCGCCGCCGAGGAAGGCCCGCGTCTCGTCGTGGGTGTTACCGATGATCATGGGGATGGACGCCGACTGGGCGGGCGCATCCGGATAGAAGGGATGTCGCATCAGCGTCCGGCTATCCAGCACCGGCCCCCAGTAGAGCCCGCCGAACCCCAGCACCGGATCGGTCGTCTCGGATGCCTTCAACAGGGTTTCGACCGGCATGGTCGCCGCCTCCGCCGCCCTGTCCTTGGCCAGACCCAGCGCCTCCAGCCAGGCCTCGGCCCGCCGCGTCGCATTCCACGGCCCCGATGCCGTGACCTGCTGTCCGCTCATGGTCGCAGCCCGGTGGAACAGGCCGGCGGCCGAGGGCGTCGCCATCATGGTCGCGATCTTGGCCCCGCCGCCCGACTGGCCGAAGACCATGACGCGGCCCGGGTCGCCGCCGAAGTTGCCGATATTGTCCCGCACCCACTCCAGCGCGAGATGCAGATCCAGCTGACCCGCATTGCCACTGTCGAGGAAGGGCGCGCCCGCGATCCGCTGCAGATAGGCGTATCCAAACAGGTTCAGCCGGTGGTTCACCGTCACCACCACCACGTCGTTCCGTCTGGCCAGCCGCGTCCCGTCGTACAGCGGACTTGACCCGGACCCGTTCGAATAGGCGCCCCCGTGGATATAGACCATCACCGGCCGCCGCTCCCGGTCCAGCCCCGGCGACCAGACGTTCAGGAACAGACAGTCCTCGGACTGATTGGCCTCGTTCGACCCCTGAGGGCTTGCCGCCCCATAGCCGAAGGCCTCGGCCGGCGCGGTCCAGGCGGTGGGCCGGAGGGGCGGCTGAAAACGGCGCGGGCCGGTGTCGGCGCCGTAGCGCAGGCCCTTGAACACGGCGACGCCCGCATCGGTCTGGCCGCGCACCGGACCGTTGGTGGTGGCGACGACGGGATGGTCGGATTGGGCCCGAGCGAAAGACGGGGCCGCCGCCAGGGCGAGGCCTGTGGCTAGGAGGGAGCGTCGCCGCATCATCATTCTCCGTGCACCCCGGCGAAGGCCGGGGTCCGGATCACGAACGCTGGCGGCTGGGATCGGGCGTCGGCCTTGCTGATCATCTGACGGTGTCTTCCATCTGGACCCCGGCCTCCGCCGGGGTGCGCGGAGGGTAGGGTAAGGCGCGGACGGCCAGTCTGTCACCGGTGTCAATCGAAACCCCCCTTGCGGCGCCGCAAAGCCTCGTATTCAGTGCGATCACGCATTGTTACAGGCCGCCTCCCCAGCCGGCCTGCGCTGGAGATCCGCATGACCCACCACGACCGCGCCGGCCTGTCCGTGGCCGCCGAACTGGCGAGCTTCATCGAAGACGAGGTCCTGCCGGGGCTCGGCATCGGGGCGGACAGCTTCTGGACGGGGGTGGCGGACGTGTTTGCGCGGTTCACGCCCGAGAACCGCAAACTGCTGGCGCGGCGGGACCACCTTCAGGCGCGGATCGACGCCTGGCATGCCGAGCGCAAGGGTCAGCCGCACGACCCTGCCGCGACCGAAGGCTTCCTGCGCGACATCGGCTATCTGGTCGACGAGCCGACGCCCTTCTCGGTGACGACGGAAAAGGTGGACGACGAGCTGGCGCGGCTGGCCGGCCCGCAACTGGTGGTGCCGATCCTCAACGCCCGCTTCCTGCTGAACGCGGCGAACGCCCGCTGGGGCAGTCTCTACGACGCCTTCTACGGCACCGATGCGCTGGGGGACCTGCCGCCGAAGGGCCCCTACGACACCGCCCGCGGCGCCCGGGTCGTCTCCCGCGCCAAGGCCTTCCTGGATGTGGCCGCGCCCCTCGAAATCGGCTCCTACTCCCAGGTCTCGGGCTGGTCGGTCGAGGCCGGCAAGCTGAGACCCGGCCTGAAAAATCCGGCCCAGTTCGTCGGCTATCTCGGCGAGCCGTCCGCCCCGACCTCGATCCTTCTGGCCAACAACGGCCTCCACATCGAACTGGTCATCGACCGGTCCAGCGCCATCGGCGCGAGCGATCCGGCCGGCCTCTCCGACGTCGTGCTGGAGAGCGCCCTGTCCACCATCTGCGACCTGGAGGACTCGGTCGCGGCCGTGGATGCGCAGGACAAGACCGCCGCCTACCGCAACTGGCTCGGCCTGATGAAGGGCGACCTCGCCGCCAGCTTCCAGAAGGGCGGCCAGACCCTGAACCGCACCCTGGAGCCCGATCGGACCTTCACCGCCCCGACAGGCGGGGCCGTCACTCTGAAGGGCCGGTCGCTGCTCTTCGTCCGCAACGTCGGCCACCTGATGACCAACCCGGCCATCCATCTGTCCGACGGGACCGAGGCGCCCGAAGGCATCCTCGACGCCATCGTGACCTCGCTGATTGCGATGTATGACCTCGAGGGGCTCGGGGCCTTCACCAACTCCGGCGCCGGCTCGGTCTATATCGTGAAGCCGAAGATGCACGGGCCGGACGAGGCGGCCTTCACCAACCGCCTGTTCGACGCGGTCGAGGACCTGCTGGGCCTCGCGCGTCACACGATCAAGGTCGGGGTGATGGACGAGGAGCGCCGGACCTCGGCCAACCTGGCGGCCTGCATCCATGCGGTGAAGGACCGGATCGTCTTCATCAATACGGGCTTCCTCGACCGCACGGGCGACGAGATCCACACGGCCATGCAGGCCGGGCCGGTGGTCCGTAAGGCCGAGATCAAGAGCGCGAAATGGATCGCCGCCTATGAGGCGCGCAACGTCGCCATCGGCCTGGCGTGCGGCCTTTCGGGCCGGGCCCAGATCGGCAAGGGCATGTGGGCCGCGCCCGACCGCATGGCGGATATGCTGGAACAGAAGATCGACCACCCGAGAACCGGCGCCAACACGGCCTGGACCCCGTCGCCGACCGCCGCCACCCTTCACGCGCTCCACTATCACGCCGTCGATGTCTTCGCGGTCCAGAAGGACGTCGCCGGCCGTCCGACGCCAGGCCTGGAAGGCCTGCTGACCCCGCCCCTGGCCAACGGTGCCAACTGGTCGGAGCAGGAGGTCCGCGACGAGCTCGACAACAACGCTCAAGGCATCCTCGGCTATGTCGTCCGCTGGATCGACCAAGGCGTCGGCTGTTCCAAGGTGCCCGACATCCACGACGTCGGCCTGATGGAGGACCGGGCGACGCTGCGGATTTCGTCCCAGCACATCGCCAACTGGCTGCTGCACGGCGTCTGCACAGCGGCACAGGTTGACGCCGCCTTCCTGCGCATGGCCGCCAAGGTCGACGCCCAGAACGCGGGCGATCCCCTCTACCGGCCGATGGCGCCCGACCCCGACGGGTCGGTCGCCTACCAGGCGGCGCGGGCCCTTGTGTTCGAAGGTGTGGACCAGCCGAACGGCTACACCGAGCCCTTGCTCCACGCGTATCGACTGCGGGTGAAGGCCAGGGCCTGACCTTCCTTCTCTTTCGTCTCCAGTGGGCGAAGACCCGGCAAGGACCAAGGCCACGCGCCTCCCTTGTCATCCCGGACGAAGCGAAGCGAAGATCCGGGACGGAGCCTATTCTTCAGCCATGAGGTCCGGGCAGCGATCCGGACCAAGGGCAGGCCTCAGATCAACTGGCTCCCGGTTCAGCCCTTCGGACCGACCGGGAGAGAGCGACGAAGCCTCTCCGTCCCCGATCTCCGCTTCGCTACGTCGGGGATGACAAGAGCACGATCTCCGCTTCGCTGCGTCGGGGCTGACAAGGCCTTGCCTCCGCCCCGATCGCGGCGGAAGCTTTCGACATGAGGAGCCTCCATCGTGACCCAGCCCACAGTCTCGCCCTCGTCGCCGCGGCCATCCTCGTGACCGGCTGCGCCCCCGCGCCCGCATCGTCCGAACCTCAAGGCTCGGCCCTGCCGGTGGATCAGGTCGCGGGCTTCTGGTCGCTGCGCGGTCCCGACGGCGCCCGGTGCCAGGTCTCCCTCGCCAACCTTCTCATCGATGGCGTCCGTCCGGTCCTCGCGGAGGCCTGCGCCATCCCCGATGCGGCCAAGGCGAAGACCTGGCGCGCGACGGCCAACGGGTTCGAGATGCTGGCCGCCGACGGGTCGGTCGTCATGGCCTTCCGTCGCACGGGCGAAGATGAGTTCGCCGCCACGTCGGGGGGCTACGTCCTGGTCCGCGCCCCGACCTGAAGTCCTCGGCTGTCTTGGCCGCCTCTGCCGATAAACGGCGGAAGTCTGCATAGTCATGCTCGTCGAAATCGTTTGAATTCAGCAGTTTAAGCCTAGTCGAAATCGCTGCGAACTATCCGGCCTGCGTTAGATGACGCATTTCCGGCCAACCCTGACTCATTCGTAACTTGCCCCGACCCCTTGCGACGTGACAAGTTCGCTTGACTGTCAGAGGGGGCCCTCATGCTTACGATCAAGAATCTCGTCCACGTCTACGGCAACGGAACCCGGGCGCTCGACGACGTCTCTCTGAGCGTTCCGAACGGCATGTTCGGCCTCTTGGGGCCCAATGGCGCGGGCAAATCCACCCTGATGCGCTCGATCGCGACGCTCCAGACCCCGACCTCTGGCTCCATCGATTTCGACGGCATCGACGTCATCAAGGACCCCGAAAAGCTGCGCCGGACCCTCGGCTACCTGCCCCAGGATTTCGGCGTCTATCCCCGCGTCTCGGCCTACGACATGCTCGATCACATGGCGGTGCTGAAAGGCATTGCCTCGGGCAAGGACCGCAAACAGACGGTCGAGACCCTGTTGCAGCAGACCAATCTCTGGTCCGTCCGCAACAAGGCCATCGCCGGCTTCTCGGGCGGCATGCGCCAGCGCTTCGGCATCGCCCAGGCCCTGATCGGCAACCCGAAACTGATCATCGTCGATGAGCCCACGGCGGGCCTCGATCCCGAGGAACGCAACCGTTTCCTCAACCTGCTTGCCGAGATTGCGGACAACGTCGTCATCATCCTGTCGACCCATATCGTCGAGGACGTCGCCGACCTCTGCCCCCGCATGGCGGTGCTGGCCGGCGGCAAGATCCAGCTCGAAGGCGCTCCCGCACACCTGATGGACCAGCTGAACGGCCGGGTCTGGAAGAAGACCATCGACAAGGAGGCGCTGGACGATCACCGCGCCAAACACGAGGTCATCTCGACCCGCCTGTTCGCCGGCAGGACCGTGATCCACGTCCTCGCCGACCGTCGTCCGGGCGAGGGTTTCGAACCCGTTCCGGGCGGGCTGGAGGACGTCTATTTCTCGACCCTGTCGGCCTCGCGCAAAGTCGCGGCGTAAGACGATGTTCGGAAAAATCGCCGCCTTCGAGTTCCGCTACCAGCTGCGCCAGCCGGCCTTCTGGGTCATCGCCATCATCTTCGGCCTGATGGGCTTCGGCCTGGTCGCCGCGTCGGACAACATCTCCATCGGGGCGGGCGGCAACGTCCACAAGAACGCCCCCTACGCCCTGGCCGCCATCAACTCGGTCATGTCGATGTTCTTCATGCTTGCGACCACGGCCATCGTCGCCAACGTCGTCGTGCGCGATGTCCAGACCGGCTTCGGGCCCATGGTCCTGTCCACGCGGATTACGAAGTTCGACTACCTCTACGGCCGGTTTGCGGGCGCGTTCGCCGCGACGGCCCTGTGCTTCGGGGTCATCACCCTGGGCCTGATCGCCGGGACGCTGGCGCCCTGGGTGGACAAGGAAACCATCGGCGCCTTCCGGCCCTGGGACTACATCTACAACTACCTGGTGCTGGGCCTGCCGGGCGTCTTCCTGACCTCGGCCCTGTTCTTCGCCCTGGCGACCGTGACCCGGTCGATGATGGCGACCTATGTCGGAGCGGTCGGCATCTTCATCGCCAACCTGGTCGCCTCCGGGGTGCTGGGCTCCAGGCCGGAGTTCGAGCGGGTCATGGCCTGGGCCGAACCCTTCGGCGCCGCCGCCTACGGGCTGGTCACCAAATACTGGACGGCGGCGGAGCGGAACACGCTGAACGTGCCGCTGGAAGGTGTCTTCCTATGGAACCGGTTGATCTGGCTGGGCATCAGCGTCGCCATCCTGGCCTCCGCCTATTTCCTGTTCCGTCCTTCGATCCGCGGCGCCAAGGCCGGAAAGACCGACACCCTGAGGAAGCTCGCCGAGGCCGCCGCGCCCGCGGTCCCCGCGAACCGGCCGCTTCCGTCGCCGACCGAGGGTTTCCTCGCCGGCTGGACGCGGCTGGCCTCGCGCACCGCCTTCGAGATGAGCCTGGTGTTCAAGAGCCCGGCCTATGTCGTCCTGATGCTGCTCGGCTTCACCTTCGCCATCACGACCCTGCTGTTCATCGGCGAGATCTACGGCGCGCCGCTGTTGCTGGTGACCCGCGTGGTCATCAACGGCCTGCAGGGGGCCTTCGGCCTCATCGCCATGATCGTGGCCATCTACTACTCCGGCGAGCTCGTCTGGCGCGACCGCGAGCGCAAGGTGCACGAGATCATCGACGCCTCGTCTACGCCCGACTGGACCTTCCTGATCCCCAAGACCCTGGCGCTGATCCTGGTCCTGGCGTCCATCCTTCTCGCGGGCGTCCT
The DNA here is from genome assembly GCF_058681135.1 of Brevundimonas sp. FV1ye28. NCBI lineage: Bacteria > Pseudomonadati > Pseudomonadota > Alphaproteobacteria > Caulobacterales > Caulobacteraceae > Brevundimonas > Brevundimonas sp. FV1ye28. The sequence continues at coordinate 3,089,650 of NZ_CM178731.1, forward strand.
GGCCGGCGTCGCGGTGCAGATCTTCAAGGGCCACACCGACTTCGAGTTCGGCAAATACCTCGTGTGGTACGTCCTGCCGGGCACGATCAACTTCGCCCTTCTGGCTGTGCTGGCGATCTTCGTTCAGTCGCTCTCGCCCAACAAGTTCGTCGGCTGGGCCATCATGGTGGTCTATCTGATCTCTACGTTGGTGGCCCGGAATTTGGGCTTCGACCATGTCCTGTATCGCTACGGCGCCGGTATCGGCGTGCCGCTGTCGGACATGAACGGCCGGGGTGACTTCGCCGGCTTCGCGGCCTGGCTGGACCTCTACTGGTCGATGGCCGCCATCGTCCTGCTGACGCTCGGCTATGCCTTGTGGCGGCGGGGGACCGAGACCCGGCTGATGCCTCGCCTGAAGCGTCTTCCGCACCGGCTGATGGGTCCCGCAGGCGTCATCGGCGCCCTGGCCCTGACCGCCTTCATCGGACTGGGCGGCTTCATCTACGTCAACACCAACGTCTGGAACGAGTACCGGAACAACACCGCAGAGGAGCGGCTGCAGGCAGACTATGAAAAGACCCTTCTCCGGTTTGAGAACACGCCCCAGCCCACCTTGGTGGACGTCAAGCTGAACCTGAACCTGCATCCTCGCGCGCCGCGCCTGGAGACGACCGGGACCTATACGATCGAGAACCGTACCGGAGCGCCTCTGTCCGAGATGCACCTGCGCTGGACGCCGGACGTCGAGATGCAGGCTCTCACCGTCCAGGGCGCGAAGATGGTGCGCGAGTGGCCGGAGTTCGACTATCGCATCTACCGCTTCGACACCCCGATGGCACCGGGCGAACGCCGCACGGTCCAGTTCGAAACCCTGGTCGAACAGCGTGGCTTCAAGGTCAGCGGCAACACGACCCGGATCGTCGACAATGGGACCTTCATCACCAACGGAGAGTTCGCGCCGATCATCGGAATGAGCCGCTCGGGCACGCTCCAAGACCGCGCCAAGCGCCGGAAGTATGGCCTGCCGGCCGAACTGCGTCCCGCCAAGCTGGAAGACCTCAGCGCCACGGGCCGCAACTATATCGGGGCCGACTGGGTTACCGCCGACGTGACGGTCACCACCGACGCCGACCAGACTCCTCTGGCGCCCGGCCAGGTGCGTAGCGACACCACGGCCAATGGCCGCCGCACCATGCGCTTCGTCACGGAATCGCCCGTGCTCTACTTCCTGTCGGTGCAGTCGGCTCGTTACGAGATCGCGCGCCAGATGCACGGCGGTGTGGAAATGGTCGTCTTCCACGACCCTCAGCACGAAACCAATGTGCCGCGCATGATGACGGCGCTCGAGACATCGCTCGATTATTTCCAGGCGAACTTCTCACCGTATCAGTTCAGTCAGGCGCGGATCAGCGAGTTCCCCGACTACGCCAGCTACGCCCAGTCCTTCCCCAACACCTTCGCCTGGTCCGAAGGCCTCGGCTTCATCGCCGACCTGCGGGACGACACCAAGATCGACTACGTCACCTACATCGGGGCGCACGAGTTCGCGCACCAGTGGTGGGCCCACCAGGTGGTCGGGGCGGACATGCAGGGTGCGACCCTCATGTCCGAAACTCTGGCCCAGTATTCGGCCCTCATGGTGATGCGGGAGATGTACGGACCGGACAAGATCCGCCGCTTCCTGAAGTTCGAGCTCGACAACTACCTGCGTTCGCGCGGCACGGAGCTGATCGAAGAACTGCCGCTGAACAGGATGGAGAACCAGCAGTATATCCACTACCGCAAGGGCGCGGTGGTCATGTACCTGCTGGCCGACCAGATCGGCGAGGCCAACGTGAACCGGGCGCTGTCGCAGTTCTTGGCCCAGCACGCCTTCAAAGGCGCGCCCTATCCGCGATCGACCGACCTGATCGCCCTGTTCCGGGCCAACGCTCCCGCCGACAAACAGGCCCTGATCACCGACCTGTTCGAGAAAATCACCCTCTATGACGTCAAGACCACGGAGGCCACGGCCACCCAACGTCGCGACGGCCGCTGGGATGTGACGGTCACGGTCGAGGCGCGAAAACTCTATGCCGACGGCAAGGGCGACGAGACGGAGAGCCCGCTGAACGAGACCTTCGACATCGGGCTGTTCTCGGCCGAACCGGGCAAGGGCGCTTTTGATGCCGGCAATGTGCTGCTGTTCGAACGGCGTCCGTTGCGGTCGGGCGTTCAGACGTTCCGCTTCACCACGGCGCAGAAACCTGCCTTCGCCGGGGCCGACCCGTACAACAAGTGGATCGACCGGAACTCCGACGACAACCTGCGCAAGCTGGATTGAGGGCCGCCCCTTTCCCCTCGCACCAAGGTCGGATCAGGTCTTCATCACTTCGCCCGATCGCATCAGTATGGGCGACGACGATGCTTAACGACCGAGACCGATGAGGTGGAACAGGGGCGAAACGAATCAGGACCGAATCGGTGACATGGCGCAATTCGGGGTTTGTTCACCCCAAGATATTGTATCTAAACGTCGATTAACCACAAACGCGGACGGCGATGCCGAGCTTGGCGACCCGGTCCGGGTTTACGTCGCCCTGTGCGACCCGCTAGGGACTGCGTGCGTGACCCCGTAGCTCAGCCGGATAGAGCAAGGCTTTCCTAAAGCAGAGGTCGGGGGTTCGAGTCCCTCCGGGGTCGCCAACCTACCGCCTGCCGCGCGGTCCGAAGCCATCACCGTGGCCGCCGACGCTTTCCCACTCGGGCGGGGCGGCCTTGTGGACGTACTGCTCGGACACCAGCCAGCCCTTGAACGGCCTCAGCACCCAGGTGCAGGCCAGGGCGATCAGGGGGAAGGTGAAGGCGAAGTGGACCCAGATGGGCGGGTGGACGGTGAACTCGAAAGCCATGAAGGCCATCATTCCGACGATGCCGATGGCGGACATTGCGAAGAAGGCCGGGCCGTCCGCCGGATCGGCGAAGCCGTAGTCCAGGCCGCAGGCCGGGCAGTTCTCCCGGATGGTCAGGAAGCCCTTCAGTAGCGGCCCTTGTCCACACCGCGGGCAGCGGCAGCGCAGGCCGGTCGAGAGGGTCGACAGGCGGGGATATTCGGCGTCTTCGGGGGTGGTCATGGGCGCTCCTGACCCGATCCAGATCGGCCCTTTGCGGCCCCCTCGCAAGGGGGCCTTCGGTCACACCCCATTAACCGCGTCTAAAGGGCGTTCGCGCGAGTGTACGCGCGACCATGGCAGGCCCGCGCACCACGACCGCGATCGGACGGACCACGGCGGCGCTCGGCGTCGTCGGGACGATCGCGCTTGCCCCGATCGCGGTGTCCGTCGTTCCTGCCTTCGCCCAGGAGGCCGCCAACGCCGCTCTGGACCCCATCACCATTCGGATCGGCGCGAACGACGGTTTCACCCGGGTCGAGTTCGCGGGCGTCGTGGGCTCGCGGGCGAGGGTGCGCAAGGACGGCCGGACGATCATCGTGCGGATCGGCTCGACCGCAGCCCCCGACGTCAGCCGTCTGAAAGTCGATCCGCCTCCGGGCGTGGAGAAGGTCGAGACCCGCGCGGCGCTGGACGCCACCGAACTGGTCATCACCCTGAAAGAGGGCGCGGACGCCCGCACGGGATCGGCGGACGGGGCGGTCTGGCTGAACCTCTATCCGGCCGGTGAAGTGCCGGCTGCGCCCGCCGGCGCCGCCGTGCCCGCAGGCGGCCTGGTGCCCGTGGTCGCGACCAAGGCCGATGATCGGGTCACCCTGTCTTTTGCATGGGGCGCGCCGGTGGGGGCTGCGATCTTCAGGCGCGGCGACGCGGTCTGGGTCGTGTTCGACACCGCCGCCCGCATGGACATGACCAAGGCGCGCGACCTGGGCGTCGCCGGCGACGCCCGCTGGGCCGTCGGGCCGGACTACACCGCCATCCGCATCGCCGCGCCCGGAGCCCTGCCGGTCTCGGCGGTGGGCGAGGGGGCGACCTGGACAGTGACAATAGGCGGGTCGCCGTCGGCCTCGCAGAGCGTCGAGATCGATCGTGACGACAGCTCCGACGCCGTCCTTGTCGCGCGCATGGCCGGCGCGACCAAGACCGTCTGGCTGACCGACCCGATGGTCGGGGACCGGTTCGCGGCCGTCACCGCCCTGGCACCCGGCAAGGGGTTCGCCGACGAGCGCCGCACGGTCGATCTGACCCTTCTGCCGACTGCCCAGGGGCTGGCGATCGAGACGCCGACCGACAATCTGTCGATCAAGGCCGAAGGCGATCTGGTCACCCTGTCGCGTCCCGGCGGCCTGATCCTGTCGCCGCCGTCGATGGCGCTGGAGGCGGCCGCGCCGCCGCAGGATCACGCGCCCCGCAAGGCCGAGTTCCCCGCCCTGATCCTGAGCGAATGGGCCGATCCGGGCGAGGAGGGCTTCTCCGCCCGCTATCGCAAGCTTCAGGACGCGGCGGCGCTGGAATCGATCGCCGCCTCCGACAATCCGCGCAGCCCGATCGAGGATCGTTTGGCCCTGATCCGGTTCCTGGTGGGATCGGGTCTCGGCTTCGAGGCGGTGGGCGTGGTCAACGCCATGTTCGCTCAGACGCCCTCCCTGCAAGGCGAGCCGGAACTGCGTGGCCTTCGCGGCGCGGCCCGAGCCTCTATCGGTCGAGTGGAAGAGGCGGAACTGGACTTCTCATCCGGCGCCCTGGCCGGAGATCCCTCGACCAAGGTGTGGCAGGGCTGGCTGGCCGCCGAGCAGGGCGACTGGGCCGCCGCACGTCAGGCCTTCGCCGGCGGTGCCGCGGCCATCGACGAGTTCCCGCCGGTCTGGCGTGCCCGCTTCGGAGCGGCTCATGCGATGGCGGCCTTGTCCACCGGAGACCTCAACGCCGCCAAGACCCTGCTGGCCTACAGCTTCTCCCAGAATGCGCCCGCTGCGGATCAGCTCACCGCTCGGCTGGTGCAGGCGCGGCTGTTCGAGCAGGAGGGCGCAACCGACCGGGCGCTGGCGGTCTACAAGGCCATCGGTCGGGCGCCGCTGGACGGCATCGCCACCCCGGCCAAGCTGGGCGTCATCCGCATCGAACTGGCCAAGGGAACGATGACGGCGACCGAGGCCGCCGCCCAGCTCGAAACGCTGAAATGGCGCTGGCGTGGGGATGCGACCGAGCTGTCTGTCATTCGCACCCTGGGCGGCCTCTATCTGTCGCAGGGTCGTTATCGCGAGGCGCTCGACACGCTGCGTGGGGCGGGCAAGCGGCTGGGTGATCTGCCGGGCGCGGTGGAGCTGCAGACCGATCTGTCGAACGCCTTCCGCGCCCTGTTCCTGGACGGCGCGGCCGACGGGTTGCAGCCTGTGCAGGCCCTGGCCCTCTTCTACGATTTCCGCGACCTGACGCCGGTCGGCGCCGACGGGGACGAGATGGTGCGGCGGCTGGCTCGTCGTCTGGTCGACGTCGATCTCCTGGATCAGGCGGCCGAGCTGCTGAAATACCAGGTCGACAACCGGCTGGAGGGGGTCGCCAAGGCCCAGGTCGCGACGACCCTGGCGACGGTCCTCTTGATGGATCGCCAGCCGGAGCCGGCCTTGCAGGCAATCTGGTCGTCGCGCTCGACGCTTCTGCCTACCGCATTGAACGCTCAGCGGCGGGCGCTGGAGGCGCGGGCCCTGATGGACTTGGGTCGCTACGACCACGCGTTGGAGACGCTCGACACCGATCGTAGCCCCGAGGCGCAACAGGTCCGCGCCGACATCTTCTGGAAGCAGGAAAACTGGGCCGGTGCGGCTGCGCTGTATGAGGCGCGACTGGGCGAGCGGTTCAAGGACACGGCGACGGCCCTGACGCCGGACCAGGAGAGCGCGGTCATCCGGGCGGGCGTCGGCTACTCGCTGGCGCGCGATGCGGCCTCCCTTGGCCGAATGTCCCGGAACTACGAGCCATTCAAGGCACGCGCCAGGTCGGGGGCGGCGATGCGCATCGCGCTCGACGGCCTGAACGGACTGGATGGGGCGGCGAATGCTCAGGACTTCGCCGGTCTGACGGCGGGGGCCGATACCTTCACCGGCTGGGTCGGTCAGATGAAGACCCAGCTCAGAGAACAGACGGGCGGGAATCGCACTGCTGCGACGCCCGCCCGTCCAACGCCTCCAGCCGCCGCGGCTCCCGCAGGCGGCTAAAAGCCTTCAGGTCTTACTTGTTGACCGCATCCTTGAGCGGCTTCGACACGCGGAAGCGCACGGCCTTCGAGGCGGCGATGTTGATGGTCGCGCCCGTGGCCGGGTTGCGGCCTTCGCGAGCGGCGCGGGCGGCGGTGTCGAAAACACCCAGGTTGGAGATGCGCACGTCGCCACCGTCGGTCAGCGACGAGTGGATGTTCTTGACGATGGCTTCCAGCACGCGGCCGGCATCAGCCTGCGAAACACCAGCGTCCTTGGCGACGGCGGCGATGAGTTCAGCTTGAGTGGTCATTATGGGTCGTTTCCCGAAAAGCTCGCCCGTGATTCCGGGCGACGACGGGGGGATCAACACGCCTTTTGGGCGACTTGGCAAGCGCCAATGGCTCGCAAAGCCTGTCAGGGTGGGGATCTAGCCCGCCCCGGAGGCCTGTCGGAAGCTCTCGACGAGGCTTCCGGCGACCAATCTCCAGCCGTCCACCAGCACGAAAAAGATCAACTTGAACGGGAGCGAAATCACCACCGGCGGCAGCATCATCATGCCCATCGACATGAGCACGCTGGCGACCACCAGATCGATCACAAGGAACGGAACGAAAAGGAGAAATCCGATTTCGAAGGCCTTCTTCAGCTCCGAGATCATGAAGCTTGGCACGATGACCCGAAGGGGCAGTTCGGCGGCCGTTGTGGGGACCTCCAGACGGCTGAGACGAGTGAACAGGGCGAGGTCGCCCTGGTCCACCTGGGCGAGCATGAAAGTCTTCACAGGCTCCGACGCCAGATCGAAGGCCTGAGGCAGCTCCATCTGCTGGTCCATCAGGGGCCGGATGCCCGAATCATAGGCGTCCTGCCACGTCGGAGCCATGACGATGGCGCTGAGGAACAGGGCGAGGGACACCAGAACCGCGTTGGGCGGCGACTGCTGCATGCCCAGCGCGGTGCGCAGCAGGCTCAGCACCACGATGATGCGCACGAAGCTGGTGGTCATGATCACGATCGACGGCGCCAGCGACAGGACGGTCATCAGACCGACCAGCTGGACCACCCGCTCGGTCAGGCCGGCGCCAGTGCCGAGATCGACATTGATCGCCGCGCCTGCGCCACCGGCAGCGGCCGCGTCCTGGGCGAAGGCGGCTAGCGGCCACATCAGGCAGAGTAGGGTGGTGAGGGCCGAAAGCTTGAGCGCGTTCATGAACTCCGCGCGGGTGGGAACGGCGAAGATGCGGTTTCTCCCTCCCCCTCGGGGGAGGGGGGTCACGCAGCGACCGGGTGGGGGCGGCAAGGCTGAATGGCGACGGTCCAAGGGGGGCTTGCCTTGCCCACCCCACCCGGCTTCGCTTTGCTCAGCCACCCTCCCCCGAGGGGGAGGGAGAATTTCCGGGCGGCTCATTGCACCGGTCCTCGCGGCTCGATCAACTCGCGGCCTTCGCCCAGCAGCAGCAACCTTTCCTCGTCGTCGATCTGGACAAGGACGAGGCGGCGGGCGGGGTCCAGGACCAGGGTCTCGACCACCTTCAGCCTGCGCTCGCCGCGATCGGCGTTCAGCTTCGCCATCAGCTGCGGCGCATAGCGACGCGCCGCCCAGGCCGCCAGGCCGATCAGACCCAGGGTGAAGGCGAGGCCGAAAACAGCGCGCGCGAGATCGAGGAAGTTCATACTGAAAGGGCCCCGGCAGACATGGGCACCTTTAACCAACGTGGTTAACGCCTCGTTTAGATAAGGCCTCGTTAACCATGCAGGCGGCATTTTATGCCTATCGATTAAGGATACGATCCCGATGGGCGTCGCCGACATCCCCCTTCTGAGCCAGATCAAGGGCCGCATGACGTGGCTCGACGAGCGTCAGCGCCTGATCGCCCAGAACGTCGCCAACTCCGATACGCCCGGCTACGTCGGTCGCGATCTGAGGGCGCCGACCGACTTCGCGGCTGCGATGCGGGACGGTGGTGGTTTGCGGATGGTGCAGACCTCCTCGGGCCACATGCCGGTCGGCGGTCCGAACGGGGCGCCGGTGGCGCGTTTCACCTCGGAGAAGGCCCCGGACTCCGAGACCACCCTCGACGGCAATGCGGTGGTGGTCGAGGAGCAGATGCTGAAGATGGCCGAGAGCCGCATGGCTTACGACGCCGCGATCGGCCTCTACACCAAGTCGATGGCCATGATCGGCCTGGCCGCCAAGGTCCCGGGCCGATGAGCCGTAAGGACAAAGCAAAATGACCGACCCCATCAACGGCCGCAACGGCGGCCCGCGCAACTCGGCCATGGCGGTCGCCGCCTCCGCCCTGACTGCGCAGCAGTCACGCATGCGGATCATCGCCGAGAACATCGCCAATGCGGAATCGACAGCCCCTACCGCCGGCGGCCAGCCCTATCGCCGCCAGATTCCCGTCTTCGAGGCGCGCGGCATCGACGGTGCGACCGGGGTGTCGCTGGCCGAGGTGCGGCCGGACCAGAGTGATTTCCGCCGCGAATACGATCCGACCCATCCGGCGGCGGACGGGGAGGGCTATGTCCTTCGGCCCAACGTCGACACCCTGATCGAGGCCATGGACATGCGCGAGGCGCAGCGGGCCTACGAGGCCAACCTCAACGTCATCGAGACGGCGCGGTCGATGGACTCGCGCACCCTCGACATCCTCAAGCGATAGGACGCTAGGCCATGAATCCTTTGATGGCGGCGCGCGCCTATGCCCAGGCGCAAGGAACCGGCGGGGCGACCGCCGGCGCGGCGGTGGCCGGCGGGCCGGAGTTCTCCCAACTGCTGAACAACGTCATGACCGACATGACGCAGCAGACCCGCACCGCCGAGACCAACATGACCCAGGCGATCCAGGGCCAGGGCTCGATGATCGACGTGGTGACCTCCATCTCCAGCGCCGAAGCCTCCCTGCAAACCGTCATCGCGGTGCGGGACCAGGTGATCTCGGCGTATCAAGAGATCATGCGGATGCCCATTTAGGTAGGGCGCTATCGCTCGCCGCGCGGCGGCTCGCTGCTTGAGCGCGGGAGGGAAGCGCGGCTATCTCGGCTGCACGTCGAAGGCGACGGTCAGGCGTTCTCCGCCGCCGGTAAACGGCTCCGTGCCGTGCCACATCCACGAAGGGAAGAGGGCGACGCGGCCGGGCTTCGGCTCGATCCAGTGTTCGGGTGGCAGCTCCAGACCGACGCCGAGGCGACAGGCGCCGAAACGCAACCAGCCCGCCTTCGGTTGATCCGGCGACGGCTCTGGCGTCTCGACATAGAGGGCCGAAGAGACCCAGCCGTTCGGGTGAATGTGGTCGCTGTGGTGACCGCCCGCTCTCAGCCGCACCGACCAGGCTCCGACGATCTCGAACCCTGAACCGGCGCGGCGGCTCATGGAATCGTTACGACCCGCCATGGATCCGACGAAGGCGCTGATCGGCTCGGACAGGGCCGCGAAGACCGCGTCGATGGCGGGCGCGTCGGCGAAACGCGGATCCAGGGCCGCCTGGGCACCGGATCGGATCGACTGGCTGAAGGGTTGGGCATTGAAGGGATGGAGGGATCTGAGTGCGCTCGCCGCCTGATCCAGCCAGGCGGCCCCATCGACGCCCGGAGGCGGGACCAGGTCGAACGGGGCGGTCAAGCGTCGGTAGTCCTCGGCAGACAGGGCGCGGGCATCGCCCAGCACCCGCCAGGCGACATAGCGTAGCGCCAGGGCGTACTGGTCGCCGGGAGTGGTCTCCAGATGTCCGTCCAGTCCGGCCAGGGCCTCCGTCGTGCGCCCGCAGGCCAACAGGGCTGCGAAATGGGCGAGGCGGGCCTCGACGTCATCCGGGGCGGCTTCGGCGGCCGAGGCTGCGTATCTCAGCGCAAGCGCGGGGTCGAAACCCGCTGCGGCGGCCGAGGCGATCAGGTCGAGGGAATAGGGGTGGGCGGTCCTCAGCCAGGGCTCCAGGTCGCGGTGTGCCACTTCATCGCCGATGATCTCCCGCGCGATGGCGGCACGCAAACCCACGAGAGCGAGGGATGAAGGCGACGCGGCGAGACGGGCGTCGAGCGGGGCCAAGGCGGCCTTGGCATCCCCACCCTGCATCCAGATCAACTGAGCCTGATCCCGCAGGGCGTCGGCATAGTCGGGGCGACGCTTCAACGCCTCGCGCAGGGCTGATGCAGCCTCCTCGAGGCGGCTCAAGGACACCAGGGCGCGAGCCAGCACCAGCCAGGTTTCCGGCGCGTCCCCGCCCTTGGCCTGGGCCCGCTGGACCGCCGCCAGGGCGCCGGCCGCATCCCCGATGTCGCCCAGCGCGGCCGCCAGGTTGTGCTCGGCGACAACGCTGGTCGGGCGCAGTTCCACGAGACGTTTCAACGGCGCGAGCGCTTCTCGATGACGCGCCTGGGCCCTCAGGTTCGCCGCCTGCTCCTGCAGGGCCGGGATCGACGTGGCCGATTCGGACAAGGCTGGCTCCGGGATCAGCGTTCGCGTCGCGCGCGCACCGACCGCGAGCCGCCGACGCTCAGAAGATAGCTGCCGACCGCGCCCTGGCGGATTCGCACCGGGACGCCGGCGGAGGTGCGGGCGGTGACACGCTCGTTGTCGATCTGACGCCAGATCGATCCGTCCGCGAGGACGAAGGTCCATTGCCCCCGGCCGTCCTGGCGGGCGCTGGTCAGCGTCGTCTCGATCGCATCGACTGGGTCATCCTGTCGCAGGCGGCCGAAGAGGTTGGCGTTGTCGAGGTCCAGACCGAACAGGCGCGTCCGTGTTTCCCGTGCCCGAGCCCGGTCGATGACGGTCACTTCGCCTTGCTGTTCGGCGGTGTCGAAAGCGGCCGCAGCAGCGTCGAAACAGGCCAGTCGAGCGTCGGTCGCCGCGATCTCCCGACAAACCAGCAGGCTTTCCAGAAGCGCCGGTCTGCTTGGGTTTCCTGCCTGCGCCAGACTGGCCGTCGGGATCGCGAACAGCGCCGAAGATACCCCCGCGGCCGCCAGGATCAGAAACGTCGATTTCTTGCTCATATCGTCACCGCCCAAGAACAACTAACTCCCACGTCTTAGGCGATATTTCAGCCATTGCGGCAATGGGGGTCATGGCGTGGTCTCAATGTGACATTCTTTCACGAAAGCGTCGCGTTTTGGCCATTGTCGTTGACCCGCCGGCGGTCTCCGGTAACGCTTTGGCTCAAGCTCCAAAGTTGCGTTCGCGGCACTGGAGCGGGCGAGCCGGCAGGTTCGACCTCAAAAACAGACTGCTCATGGAGAAGCCCCTTTGACCGACACCACCTATCGTCGCCGACTTCTCGGCACCTCAATGTTCGCAGGCGCCGCTCTCGTCGCCGCCGCCTCGCTGATGGCCGCGCCGGCCATGGCCCAGGACGCGCAGGATGATCAGGACTCGGTTGACGACATCGTCGTCACGGGTTCGCGCATCGTCCGCCAGGACTATGTCGCCAACTCGCCGATCGTCACCGTCAGCCAGGAAGACTTCCAGGCCACGGGTTCGGTCAACGTCGACACCCTGATCAACGAACTGCCGCAGTTCACGCCTGCCGCCAACGCCTCCTCGAACAACCCTTCGGCCGGCGGCCAGGCCAACGTGCAGCTGCGCGGTCTCGGCACCGGCCGCACGCTGGTGCTGCTGAACGGCCGCCGCGTGATCTCGTCGAACGCCTCGTCGGTCGTCGACCTGAACATCCTGCCGACCTCGCTGATCTCGTCGATCGAGACGATCACGGGCGGCGCCTCGTCGACCTACGGCTCGGACGCCGTCGCCGGCGTGCTGAACTTCCTGCTGAACAACGACTTCGAAGGCGTTCAGATCGACCTGCAATACGGCGAGTCGGACCGTAACGACGCCGGCACCGACTCGGTCAACCTGACCATCGGCGGCGACATCGCCGACGGCCGCGGTCACGCCGTTCTGTCGTTCGACTATTCGAACCGTGAACTGCTGTACAACGCCGACCGCGACTTCGCCTCGATCTCGGGCTTCTCGGGCACCTCGCCTCTGGGGTCGACCCTGTTCGAAGGCACCAACCTGCCGTCGGCCGCTGCCGTGAGCGCGATTATCGCGGGCGGTCTGCCGGCCAACACCTTCGGCTTCAACAACAACGGCACCCTGTTCACCTACCAAGGCGCTCGCGACTTCGTCTCGCCAGGTTCGATCGACTACGAGGGCTTCCGTACTCCTGGCCCGCTGCAGCAGACCGACTTCTCGTACAACACCGGTCCGCTGAACTACATGATCCTGCCGCAGACGCGGTACAACGTGTTCGGCGCCGCCAACTACGAGATCAACCCCTCGGCCGAAGTCTATACCGAGTTCCTGTTCTCGCAGTATGAGAGCGCGAACGTTCTGGCCGCCACGCCGGCCGCGACCGGCACGGGCTTCCGCGTCCCTTCGACCAACCCGTTCATCACGCCTGAGCTGCGTTCGCTGCTGAACAGCCGCCCGAACCCCGCCGCCAACTTCCAGCTGAACAAGCGCTTCAACGCGCTCGGTCCGCGCATGGGCGCCGAGAACTACACCGTCTACCAGATCACCACGGGTCTCCGCGGCGACCTGCCGATGACGCGCGACTGGACCTACGACGCCTACCTGTCCTACGGCCGCGTCGACAACACCACCAGCCAGTCGGGCAACGTGTCCCGCTCGGCCGTTCAGCGTCTGCTGGACGCCTCGGACGGCGGCGCCTCGCTGTGCGCCGGCGGCTTCAACCCGTTCGGTGAATCGGCTCTCAGCTCGGCCTGCGCCTCCTACATCGGCCGTCTGTCGAAGAACACGACCGTCAACGACATGCGCATCTTCGAAATCAACCTGCAGGGCGGTCTGTTCGACCTGCCGGCCGGTGAAGTTCGCGCTGCCTTCGGTGGCAGCTGGCGCGAGCAGGACTACCGCTTCCTGGCGGACTCCTCGCTGTCAGCCACGGCCCTGCTGCCGACCGCGTCGGGCGCCCTGACCAGCCAGTTCGACATCGCTGGCTTCAACGCCGGCCAGTCGCTGACAGGTAACGACCAGGTCGCCGAAGCCTACGGCGAACTGCTGATCCCGCTGCTGGCAGATCTGCCGTTCATCCGCAGCCTGGAAACCAACCTCGGTTACCGGATCTCGGACTACCAGTCGGTTGGCAGCGTCGAGTCCTACAAGGCCGACGTGAACTGGGAGATCGTCGAGGGCCTCCGGGTTCGTGGCGGCATCCAACGCGCCGTTCGTGCGCCGTCGATCGGCGAACTGTTCGGCCCTCAGAACGTCAACTTCCCGTCAATCGGTTCGCCAGCCTCCAGCGCCGGTGTTCCGCAACTGTCGGGCGATCCCTGCGACATCCGCTCGGCCTATCGTTCGACCTCTGGTTCGAACCTGGCCGCTTCGACCAACGCCGCCGTTCGCGCGCTCTGCATCACGCAAGGCGTACCGGTGCAGATCGTCGACACCTACACCAACCCGAACAACCAGACGCAGGGCCTGACCGGCGGCAACCCTTTGCTGACGGAAGAAAGCGCCGACTCGTTCACCTACGGTATCGTGTGGCAGTCGCCGTTCTCGAACCCCTGGCTCTCGAACCTCTCGGGCTCGGTCGACTACTACAAGATCGAGATCGAGGACGTGGTCGGCACCGTGTCGGTCACCGAGCAGCTGCGTCGTTGCTTCAACTTCGACGGATCCTCGAACACGGCCTATTCGAACGCCAACACCTACTGCCAGCTGTTCGCTCGCGATCGCGGCACCGGCGCTCTGAACAACACGTTCGAGACCAACTCCAACCTGGGCACTCTGCGGACCTCGGGCATCGACTTCCAGGTCGATTGGCGCGCCGCTCTGGCCGACATCGGCGCACCGGACTGGGGCCAACTGGCTCTGAACTTCACCGGCACCTGGCTCGAAAACTGGGAACGCCAGGACCTGCCGGGCAGCGTCTTCACCGAACGTACGGGCACGATCTCGAACTCGTTCGGCCTGACCCTGCCGGAATGGAAGTTCCTGACCTCGCTGAACTGGAACCAAGGTCCTGTCGGCATCGGCGTGCGGTGGCGCTACCAGGGCTCGGTTGAAAACTTCAACAACCGCGCTCAGGTCATCGACGCCATCGACTACTTCGATCTGAACGCCTCGTGGGCGGTCAACGATACGGTGTCGCTGCGCGCCGGTGTGAACAACCTCACCGACGAGCTGGCTCCGGTCTACACCCCGTCGATCGCGTCCAATACCGATCCGTCCAGCTACGATCTGCTGGGCCGTCGTTACTACGTCGGTCTGACCGCCCGCTTCTAAGGCGCGTGTACGGCTAAAAGTCAGGGGCGGCCGATCGCATCGGCCGCCCCTTTCGTTTGCGCGAAATCCCGGCCGCGGCGGACGCCGCCGGCATCGTCAAACCGATCAGTCGACGTCGGTCAAAATCGCCAACATCGCGAAACTCGCCAGCCAGTGCTCGCCCATATAGTCGCCCGTCACATGGGGCAGGGCAGCGTCGAGGTGATCTTCCGCCGCCTCAAGCGCCACGGCCCGACGTGGGTCCGATACCGGCAGAGCCGAAGCGATCCCCCTCCAGCACCAGGCGCGCGAGAGGTTCAGCCCATCCAGGTGAGCGATCTTGCCGTCCGAGCGATCGCTGACCGTGGCGGGGGCGAACAGGGTCATGGGCTCGCGACCTCCGAGGCGGGGCAGATAGAGATCGAACCAGGCCGGGAAGTCTCCATCCGGCATCACACGCCGCATGAGTTCCGATACCATCAGGGTCGGCGACAGGAACTCGTCCTGGGATGGCTCCCAGGCCTGGCAGTCGCGATCGGCCGAATACCAGCGCAGGGCGGCGGCGCGGCACAGATCAGTCAACTCCGTGTCTCCGGCGCTCTCGGCATAGTCCAGCGCCAGACGCAGGGCGAAGGCGGTGTTGTAGTGGGTCCCGGTTCGTACCGGGTAGGTCGAGATCTGCAGGAAGGCCTTGAACCGGTCGGCGAAGGCCTCGGCCAGCGGGCGCAGAGTCTCGGCCCAGACCCGGCCCCGTGGATCGGCGTGGCGCTGGAGCTCCGCCTGCAGCATCAACAGCCAAGCCCAGCCATAGGGGCGTTCGAACCCTCGGCTGGAGGGTCGCGCCAGATAGGCGACCTCGACGGCGACGTTCGCCGACGTGAACAACTCGTCCGCCAGATCGGCGATGGCGGCCGCTTCGGGCGCCACGGGATAGAGGCGGCGCAGGGTGAACAGCGTCCACCAGCCGTGGACACAGGAGTGCCAGTCGAAACTGCCGAAGAAGATCGGATGCAGGGCGCGTGGGCCCAGCGCGTCTCCGGGTCCGTTCAGGACGTGGTCCAGCTTGTTCGGATACTCCTTCGTCACATGGCCGAGCGCGGCCTGGGCGAAGCGGGCAGCCGTGGCGGCGTCGAGGGCGTGGGTCATGTCAGAACCGGAATGCGAGGGCGTACATGAGGGCGATGTTGACCAGAAGCAGGATCAGGGCGGTCGGGGCCTGGGCGCGGATCACGCCGTTGAAGGCCGCGTTTCGATCGGGCAGTTCCAGCAGGTTTGCCGGCACGACGTTGAAGTTGGCGGCCATGGGCGTCAGCAGGGTGCCGCAGAAGCCGGCCAGCATACCGATGGCGCAGACGATGGCCGGATCGCCGCCGAACTGATGCACCACGAAGGGCAGGCCGATGGCGGCGGTCATGACCGGGAAGGCGGCAAAGGCATTGCCCATGATGACGGTGAACAGGGCCATGCCGAGGCAGTAGGCGACGACGGCGACCAGGGGCGAACTCATCGGCACGGCCTGGGTCACGACCTCCCCGACCACGCCGCCGACGTTGGAGGCGAGGAAGATGGCGCCTAGAGCGGCCAGCATCTGGGGCAACAGGACGGCCCAGCCGATGGAATCGATCAGTCGGCGGCCTTCGTGAAGGGGGGCGGTCGCCGGCGGGCGGAACCAGGCGATGGCGGCGGCGAGCGCGATGAGGCAACCGAGCGCGAGGGCGATCAGGGTGGTCTGGGTCGAGGACAACAGGGCCGCGCCCCATTCCGTGTGCTTGGCCGCGAGTGTCCCGCCGACGGCGACGACCGGCACGATCAGGGCGGGCAGGAAAAGGGCGTTGCCGTGCCGGACGGCGCTGTCACGACGCTCTTCCGGCATGGTGGTCTCCGGCTTGCCGACGCCGAGCTTGGACAGTCCGCCCAGGGCGACGAGGGCCACGACCAGAAGGCCGTTGCCGAGGCCGCCGAGATACGAGCCGAACAGCATGGAGCCGGCGAGAAGGCCCCAGAACAGGGCGCTGCGTATCCGCGTCGGATGGGCGGCGTCGCGCAAGGTCAGGATGGCGAAGGCCAGGAACATCAGCCCGACGAGGATGTAGACCTGATCCAGGGTGATCATTGGCTGGCCTCCGAGGGGGCGGCAGAGATCGCCTTGCGGACCTCACGGTCGAACATCAGCAGACGCGCGCCGTGGACGAGGAATGCGGCGATGGCGGTGGGGATGGCCCAGACCGACAGCTGAAGCGGCTCGACGATAATGCCTGCCTGTTCGAGGAAGCCGACCATCAGGATGATCGAGCCGATGGCGATGAAGATGTCCTCGCCGAAGAACAGGCCGATGTTGTCGGTCGCGGCCGACATGCCCCGGATGCGGTAGCGCGCGTCGTCGGGCAGGGTGCCGCCTGCCTCGATCTCGGCGGCCCCCTCGGCCATGGGAGCGACGAGGGGACGGACCATCTGGGGATGGCCCCCGAGCGAGGTCAGGCCCAGCGCCGAGGTGGCCTGGCGAATGAAGAGATAGACGACCAGCAGGCGACCGGCGGAGGCGGCCTTGACCCTGGCGATCAGCATGCGGGCGCGTTCCTGCAAGCCCGCGCGTTCCAGCAGGCCGATGACCGGCAGGATCAGCCAGACGACATGGAAATAACGGTTGTCGTTGAAGGCCTCGCCGAAGGCGGCGAGGGTGGCGGCGGCGGCCTGCCACAGGGCGAAGAGGCTGACGCCCGGGGTTATGGCGGCGCAGACGCCGGTGACGAGGGCGGCGGCCAGGATGACCAGCAGCGGATTGATCCGGGCCACGAAGCCCGCGACCACGACCAGTATTCCGAGCAGTACGAGCATTTGAGTCCCTCCGAGTCCGGGACGATGCACCATTGTGCTTCCCTCTCCCAGAGGGAGAGGGCTTGAGGCTCGCAGAGCGGAGCGATGCGTCTTCAGCCGAAAGGGTGAGGGGTTTTGCCCTTACCGGTTGGCGACATTACCCCTCACCCTTTCGCGCCAGAACGACGGCTATCGCCGCCGTGCGCTCAAGCCCTCTCCCTCCGGGAGAAGGTTAGGCTTTGCCGAACCCGCCGCCGCCGGGAGTGTGGATAACGAAGACATCGCCGGGGCTCATGGGCCCCTCCGAAGTCCAGCCCTGCGGTTCGACCGCCCCGTACGCACGTTCGATGCTGTTCGATCCGACCTCGCCCGCCTCGCCGCCCGCCGCGCCGAACGGCGCGATCCTGCGGTGGCCGGAGAGGATCGCGGCCGTCATGGGTTCTAGGAATCGCACCCGCCGCGTCGCACCGTCGCCGCCCTTGGCAGCGCCCGAGCCGCCGGAGCCTCGGCGGATGGAGAACTCCTCCAGCAGGACGGGGAAGCGGGTTTCCAGCACCTCGGGGTCGGTCAGGCGGCTGTTGGTCATGTGGCTCTGGACGGCGCTGGCGCCCGGAGCATTCGGTCCCGCGCCCGCCCCGCCGGCGATGGTCTCGTAGTACTGGCGGGTCGCGTCGCCGAAGGTGAAATTGTTCATCGTCCCCTGGCTGGCGGCCAGGATTCCGAGGGCGCCGTAGAGGGTGTCGACCACCGCCTGGCTGGTCTCGACATTGCCGGCGACGACGGCCGCCGGATAGCGGGGGTTCAGCATCGATCCCTCCGGCACGATAAGGGTGATGGGCTTCATGCAGCCCTCGTTCAGCGGGATGGCGTCGTCCACCAGGGTGCGGAAAACATAGAGGGTCGCCGCGCGGGTGATCGACAGAGGGGCGTTGAAGTTGGTCGGGCGCTGGTCGCTGGTTCCCGTGAAATCGACGACGGCGGTGCGGGCGTCGGGGTCTACCTCGATGCGGACGCGGATGACGGCACCGTCGTCCATCTCATAGGCGAACGAACCGGGCTTCAGGGCGGCGATGGCGCGGCGGACGGCTTCCTCGGCGTTGGACTGGACATGGGCCATATAGGCCTCGACGACCGGGCGGCCGAATTCGGCGACCATGCGGTTGAGCTCGTCCGCGCCGCGCTGGCAGGAGGCGACCTGGGCCTTCAGGTCGGCCATGTTCTGATCGACGTTTCGGGAAGGGTAGGCTCCCGAGGCGAACAGGGCGCGGGTTTCGGCGTCGCGCAGGCGGCCGGCCTCGACCAGCAGGAAGTCGTCGATCAGGACGCCCTCCTGTTCGACGGTGGTCGAGGAGGCGGGCATGGAGCCGGGCGTGATGCCGCCGACGTCGGCGTGGTGGCCCCGTGCGGCGACGAAGAAGGCGGGCGTCGTCTCCTGGCCCAGGAAGACCGGCATGATGACGGTGATGTCGGGCAGGTGGGTGCCGCCGTTGTAGGGGGCGTTGAGCATGACTACGTCGCCGGGCTGCATGCTCTGGCCGCGCGAGGCGAGGACGACGCGGATGCTCTCGCCCATGGATCCGAGGTGGACCGGGATATGCGGGGCGTTGGCGATCAGGGCGCCCGAGCCGTCGAAGATGGCGCAGGAGAAGTCGAGCCGCTCCTTGATGTTCACTGAATAGGCGGTGGCGCGCAGGGCCTCTCCCATCTGTTCGGCGCAGGCCATGAAGCGGCTGTTGAACACCTCCAGCAGGATGGGGTCGGCATGGGTTCCAATCGGGGCGCGGCCGGCGAGTGGGGTGGTGCGTTCGAGGATCAGGTTGGCACAGGCGTCGACGCGGGCGGTCCAGCCGGGCTCGACGACGGTGGTGCCGGTGGATTCCAGGATGAGGGCGGGGCCGGTGACGGTGGCGTCGGCGGGCAGGGCGTCGCGGTGGTGGACGGGGGTGGCGTGGTCCATGCCGGCGAGGCGGACGGGGACGCACACAGATTCTCCCTCCCCCTCGGGGGAGGGTGGTCGCGCAGCGACCGGGTGGGGAGGGCCAGGCGACGTGGCGACAGACTGTGGGGCCTTGCCTTGCCGCCCCCACCCGGTCTCCGCTTCGCTCCGACCACCCTCCCCCGAGGGGGAGGGAGAGCTGATCGCCTCGACTTCCAGAGTCTCGACAACTAGCGCCTTGTCCTCCGCGAAGAAGCCGAAGCGTTGGCGGTGGAGGGTCTCGAAGGCGGCGGCCATGTCGGCGGCGAGGCCGAATGGGACGGTCAGGGGGGTGTCGCTGCCGGCGAACTTGATCTCGGCGCGGGCCTCGGTGGTTATGGTGGCGACGGGGAGCTCCTGGGCCAGGAGATCGGCGCGGGCCTCAACGTCGAGGGCGGTGACGCGGTCGGCGAAGCCGGCGTCGGATGCGGCGGCGAGAGGGGCGGCGACGGTCGTCTGGCGGATGGTGCGGACCGAGGCGAGGCCCATTCCGTAGGCGGACAGGACCCCCGCGAAGGGGTGGAGCATGACCGTCGTCATGCCCAGCGCATCGGCGACGAGACAGGCATGCTGGCCGCCGGCGCCGCCGAAACAGTTCAGCACATAGCCGGTCAGGTCTTGGCCGCGCTGGATGGAAATGGACTTGATCGCCTCGGCCATGTTCTGGACGGCGATGGCGACGAAGCCCTCGGCGAGGTCGAGCGGATCGGTCGGACGGCCGGTGGCGGTGGCGGTGGCGACCTCGGCGGCGAGGGCGTCGAACTTCTGCGCGACGGCGGCGCGGTCGAGCGGCTGGTCGCCGTTCGGGCCGAAGACGGCGGGGAAGAACTCCGGCCGCAGCTTGCCGAGCAGGACGTTGCAGTCGGTCACGGTCACGGGCCCGCCGCGACGATAGGCGGCGGGACCGGGCACGGCGCCGGCGCTCTCTGGCCCGACGCGCAGGCGCGAGCCGTCGAAGCGGCAGATGGAGCCGCCGCCGGCCGCCACCGTGTGGATCGACAGCATGGGGGCGCGCAGGCGAACGCCCGCGACCACGGCGTCGGAGGTGCGCTCGAAACTGCCGGAATAGTGGGAGACGTCGGTCGAGGTGCCGCCCATGTCGAAGCCGATGACGCGGTCGAAGCCGGCGGCCTCGGCGGTCGCGGCCATGCCGACAACGCCCCCGGCCGGTCCGGACAGGATGGCGTCCTTGCCCCGGAAGGCGCTCGGGCTGGCGAGGCCGCCCGACGACTGCATGAACATCAAAGGCGTGTCGGGGCCGAGCGCGCGACCGACGCGGGCGACATAGGCGTCGAGCACCGGCGACAGATAGGCGTCGGCCACGGTGGTGTCGCCGCGCCCGATCAGCTTGATCAGGGCGCCGACCTCGTGGCTGACCGAGATCTGGGTGAAGCCGATCTCGCGGGCGAGGGCGGCCAGACGGGTCTCGTGATCGGTGAAGCGCCAGCCGTGGACGAGGACGATGGCCAGGGCGCGATAGCCCTCGGCGAAGGCGACCGTCAGATCGGCGCGGGCTGCGACCTCGTCGAGGGGGCGGTCGATCGCCCCGTCGGCGCGGACGCGTTCGTCGATCTCGATGACCCGGTCATGCAGGGGCTCGGGCAGGACGACGTGGCGGGCGAAGATGTCGGGGCGGGCCTGCCAGCCGATGCGCAGCGCGTCGCCGAATCCTCGGGTGATGGCCAGGACGGTGGGCTCGCCCTTGCGTTCCAGCAGGGCGTTGGTGGCGACCGTCGTGCCCATGCGGATGTCGGCGACGAGACCGGCGGGCAGAGGGCCGGGACCGGCACCCAGGATGCGGCGGACGCCCTCGACGGCGGCGTCCTCGTACTGGTCCGGGTTGTCGGACAGCAGTTTGGCGGTCGTCAGGGCACCATCCGGGGCGCGGGCGACGATGTCGGTGAAGGTGCCGCCCCGGTCGATCCAGAACCGCCAGCCATCGTGCGCCGTCTCGCTCATGCCAGCTCCGGTCCCCCGGTGGGGTCGCGCGGATCGAGCGGCAGGCCCGCTTCCTGCCTCGCCTTCAGCACCCGCAGCCAGCCGTGCATGGCTTCGCAATCGAGCCCGTGCATCATCAGCCGGAAGCCCGCCTGAAGCGTCGACAGGGTTACCAGCGGGTGGCCGTTCTTGACGAAATGCATGTGGTAGTCGGTCCCCAGGATGCGCCCGATATAGATGCCGACGATCTCGTCCAGCTGCAGCGAGTGGCTGGCGCGCATGAAATCGGCGCGCGGCAGCATCAGGGCATAGAGGGGCGTGTAGAACTCCACCGCCGTCTGGATGTCGATGCGGTTCAGCGCGCCTGTGGGGAAGGTTTCGAACGGGGGGTCGATGTCAGTCAGCATCGAGAAATCGACCCGATCCTTCGGCGTGATTTCCTTGCCCGCCTGACGCAGCGCCAGGTTCAGCTCGATGATGAAGTTGAAGATGTTCAGGTCGTGCTGGAGGAAGACATTGTCCTCCAGCGCCTTCAGCGTCAGGGGGCGCAAGGGGACGGTCTGCACCAGGGCCGGATCGACGCCGGCGTTGGCCTTGATGAAGGCGATCAGCTCCGTCCCGATGTGGAAGTGGCGCAGGATCAGCGTGTTGCACTCAGGGCTGCCAAAGGTGCGCAGGCCCCAGTGAATGGACTTGTGCAAGAGGCCGTTCAGGTTCGGATAACGGGGCGAGATGGCCCGCAGCACCTTCACCAGGCAGAAGAACAGGAAGACCGCAGGCCGCGAGACCGGGAACAGCCAGCGCCGCGACCACGACCGTGCGCCGAGCAAGAGCGCGCGCTTGGCCTGCGGGTCGATCGGCAAGGAGTGGTCGAGATAGAGCGCCAGCCATGGGTCCGGATCGGCCGGATCGTAGCGGCCCGCGTCGAACGGGTCCGCCTTGGTCGTCGTCGCGCCGTCCGACAGGCTCACGCGGCGATCTCCTCGATCTGCAGGGCGTAGAGGCGGGCGGTGACCTTTGCGGTCATCACGATGCGTTCGGCGACGGCGCGCCCAGAGTCGTCATTGCGCAGGACCATGCGCAGCATCTCCTCGAACTCCTGCATGTGCTCGGCGTCGTTCTCGCCGTGGTAGAGCAGGAAGCGGACCGCCTCGTCGGGCAGGTTCAGCCGTTCCTTGACCAGCCGGCCCCAGGGCGCGGCCTTGATGGAGCCCAGCCCCTCGATGATGAACATGGCGCCCAGCAGGCCGAAGGGATCGGGCTTCGACGCCTCATGGAACATCCAGGCCGAGATGGCCTCGGAGCCGACGTTCTTGGGCGCCGAGCGGATGACCTCGACCTCGCCGCCGGAACAGACGAAATCGGCCTCCAGCAGGCGGAAGTCGCGGTGTTCGGTTACGGCATGGCGCATCAGGGTCGAGCGCAGTTCGAGGTGGCTCTCGCCGACGTTCGAGGCCGCGCGGCTCATCCACAACGCCCCGTCCTTCACCTGCTGGCGCAGGTTGATGAGGAACAGCTGATAGTCGGCCAGTTCGAACCGGCCGCGCGTCAGCTTGCGGATCAGGGGCGTCGCCTCCAGCCGCTGTTCGAAGTCGGCGAAGACCACCGCGAGCTTCCGCAGCGTATCGGCGACCTGATCGTCAACCCGCGTTCCGTCCGCCATCACACCACCTCGCACATCATGAACCCGACCATGGCCCGTCCGCTTTCGGGCACGATCAGCAGGACCTTCTCGCCCTTTTTGGCCCGCCCAGACTTCATGAACTCGTCCAGCATGACCCAGATCGACGCCGCGCCGATGTTGCCCACGGTCGGCAGGTTCGAGAACCACTTTTCCTCGGGGATCATGGCGGCGGTGCTTTTGAGGACCGACACGATCTCTTCCCGTAGAGACCGCGCCGAATAGTGACACAGCAGGTGGTCCACGTCGTCGGGGACGATCCGGCCCTGATCGACCTTCTCCAGCCAGACCCCGATCCAGGCGCGGATGACGATCTTCAAGAGCTCGAAATCCTGCACCAGGGCGACCGACCCGGAGGCATGGGCCGCGACCGGCCCGGAGTGGCTCCAGGCGCTCTTCATGTCCGCCCGGTCGGCGAAGGTCGAGCCCGCCCACATGCAGGGATCGAACCGTCCCGCCAGCGAAGTCAGGTCGATCCATTCGACCTTCAGCGACAGGCCGTCGCGCTTGGGCGCCGGCTCCATCACGACCGCGCCGGCGCCGTCCGAAAGGGTGAAACGCAGGAAGTCCGCCTCGACCCGCGCCCGGCCCTTTGCATCGACCAGGGTCGTGCCCTCGTAGAAGTCCGGCCGGAACCAGCGGGACGAGAACTCGCCCGCCGCCGCCGCCGCGACGTCCGCTTCTCCGGCCCGGACCTGAAGCCAGGCGCCCTTGGCCGCCATCAGGGCGGAGGCACAGACGGACTGGTAGCTGGCGATCTCGATAGGGCCGGCGCCGAGTTCGGCGTGCACCGCGCTGGCGTGGCCGGGGACGATGTAGTCGCCCTGGGTCGTCGCGGTGGCCAGGTGATTGAGGTCGCCGACCGACAGCCCGGCATCGTCTAGCGCCGCCTGCGTCGCCGCCGCCGTCATCGAGGCGTTCGAGTGCAGCGGGCGGCCATCTGGCGTTAGGGCGTAGTGGCGCGTCTCGACCCCGTTCCAGCGCAGGGCGCGGCGGCCGACCGCCGAACTGCGGCCGGAGATTCGGCCGATGTAATCCTCCATGGCGTCGCGGCCGACCGGCTCGCCGGGAAGGAAGGCACCGGTTCCGGTGATGTAGACGTCGCGAAGCGCACTCGGTGACATGGCCTTCAATGCGCACGATTGCCCTGCAGGCCGCAAGCGGACGAAGTCTGACGGCTTTGCCTCCGTGCATCCCGGCGAAGGCCGGGATCCAGATCACAGACTAGGTCCGTGGGATCTCGCACCGTACTCGCCATCTGGACCCCGGCCTTTGGCTGGGGTGCACGGAAAGGGGAACGGGTTGATCGTCCGGCACGCTTTCCCCGCACATCAAAGGGAGACGACCATGCTGAAGGACAAGGACTCCGCCGCCATCGTCGGCGTGAAGGATCTGGATCGAGCCAAGGCCTTCTACGGCGAGACGCTCGGCCTCGAACGCGATCCGAAGTCGGGTGACGACGTCGCCCTGTACAGGACCGGCGGGACGGTGATCTGTCTCTACGTGTCGGAGTTCGCCGGGACCAACAAGGCCAATTCCGTCGTCTGGGGCGTGGGCGACGAGATCGAAGCCATCGTCTCGGACCTGGCCGCGAAGGGCGTGAGCTTCGAGAAATACGACATGCCGGACACGACCTATGCGAACGGCATCCACGAGTCCGGCGGGTTCAGGATGGTCTGGTTCAAAGACCCCGACGGCAACATTCTGCACATGAACTCGGGCGACTAAATCCTCCCCCATCGGGGGAGGGGGACCACGAAGTGGTGGAGGGGCCACCCGCAAACACCGCGTCTGAAGCGAGCCCCCTCCGTCTCTACGCTTCGCTTCGAGCCACCTCCCCCAGTGGGGGAGGATTAGCCAGCCTAACCCTCGATCGAGACCACTGCGCCCTGTTCGACGGGGCGGCGGCGAGTCTTGCCTCGCGCCAGCCAGCGCTTGATCTGCGTCTGCATCGGGTCGTCGATCACCGCGTGGAAGGCGAAGGCGAAGCCGACGGCGGCCAGGACGCCCGCGCCCCAGATGACCCACTGGGCTTCCGTCGACAGGGCGTATTTCGCGATCAGCACATTGGCGACGCCGAACCAGGCAATGCGGACCACCTCGTTGGTGATGAACATCGAGAAGGAGACGACGCTGGCCCGCTCGATCAGCTTGGATGGCTTCAGCACCGGGATGGCGCCGGCCGCGATGATGATCAGCGAGATGAAGGTCAGGCTGATCAGGGCGTTCTTGCCGTACCACTGGACGACGGCCAGACCGACGGCGGCCGAGATGCCGACGATCCGGGCCAGACGCGGGGCGACGAACACCTTTTCAGAAAACACCGCCAGACCCATGCCCAGGATGAACAGCGGCAGGGCGCGCAGGAAGCCGAACTTCAGCGGCATCTGGTAGACGGGATAGCCCAGGAAGGCTTGGCAGGCCTCGTTGGCGACCAGGTACAGCAGGATCACCCCCGCCGCCGCGCCCCAGGGCCCCATCGTCTTCAGCGCGCGCAGGATATAGGGGAACAGGACGTAGCAGCCGATCAGGGCCGAGACCGACCAGCTCGGCGCGTTCCAGCCCAGGCCGCCGTGAACGCCGAAGGCCTGGGTCAGGGTCAGCTGCGCCGGCAGCTGGTCCCAGGCGAACCATTCGGGATTACGGGGCGCCACGCCGAACGCAGCGCTCAGCAGCACCAGCGACACCAGCGCCAGCCCCATCAGCAGGTGGGCCGGATAGACGCGCAGGAAACGCTTGATGAAGAACTCGCCCGGCGACATCGCACCGCGCCCGACCGCCCCGCCATAGACCCGCATCAGCACATAGCCGCTGTCGATCAGGAAGAAGTTGGTCAGCAGGAACCCGCCCCGCTCGAAAACCGGATGCAGACTCTCGGCCAGAGGCACGGGGCCGGCGGCCTGGAAATGGTGAAGGATGATCATGGAGGCCACAATGAAACGCAGGGCGTCCAGCCACCCGCCGCGTGCAATCGGCGGTGTCTCGTTTCGGGTCGAAATTGCAGTCCAAGCCATCGGAAACCTTCCTTCGAAGGTCTGGACCGCAAGGAGCGGGCCGCTTGGCCCTTTGCTACGGGCGCGCGTGGAGAGCTACGCCTCCACCGTCCTGGCCGCCATATAAGCGCGAACCGTCTCGGGGTCGGGGGCGACGGCTTCGACGGTAACCTGGGCCAGACGGGCCCGCAGCATCTGCTCGGCGTCGCCCAGCGTCTCCGTCATCGCGGCATTGACCGCCCGTTCGATCAGGCAGGCCGGGTCGTCGTCCGACAGACCGATGGCGAACAGTTTCGGGTTCCCCAGCGCCTCGTGGATGTCCAGCAGGGTGATCCGGTCCAGCGCCCTTGCCAGCGTCCAGCCGCCTCCGTGTCCCTTCACGGACGAGACGTAGCCGGCGGCCTTCAGCCCGGCCATGGTCCGGCGCACCACCACCGGATTGGTGCCCAGCATCCCGGCGATGGCTTCTGACGTCAGTGGCCCCCCGTGCCGATCCATATGGATCAGGACGTGAAGCATTCGGGACAGTCGGCTGTCGGTCGGCATGGAGCCAAACATACACCAAAGGCATCACGACACAAAACAAGTTGCGTGAGATGCATAGTCAGCCTATCTCGTAACTCATGAAGCTACATGAAGGAGGCCGTGTGGGCTATGACGCAACCATCGTGGGCGGCAGTTTCGCCGGCCTGTCCGCCGCCATGCAGTTGGCGAGGGCGCGTCGGAAGATACTGCTGGTGGATGCGGGCGAGCCCCGGAACCGCTTCGCCCCGGCGTCGCATGGTTTCCTGGGACAGGACGGCGTCGCGCCTGCGGAGATCATGCGCCTGGGCCTGGCCCAGTTGTCGGCCTACCCGACCTTCGATTTCTTCCACGGCCGAGCCGAGAGCGTCGAGGCGACCGAGGAAGGCTTTCGGCTACGGCTGAGCGACGGGTGCGACGTGGCGGGTCGTAGGTTGGTTCTGGCCACCGGCGTCGCCGACGAACTGCCTTTGGCGTCGATGCAGCCGCGCTGGGGCGTCAGCGTCCTGCACTGTCCCTATTGCCATGGTTACGAGGTGCGCGACCGGCCGATCGCCGTCATCGCCAACCACCCCATGGCCGCCCATCAGGGCCTGCTGCTGCCCGACTGGGGACCGACGACCTATTTCACACAAGGGGTCTTCGAACCCACGGCGGAGGAGGCCGCGCAGCTGACCGCGCGTGGGGTGACGATCGAACGAACACCTGTCGTCGAATTGCTCGGCGAAGGACTGGCGACACGGGCGCTCCGCCTCGCCGACGGGCGCGAACTCGCGATCGAGGCCGTCTTCACCGCGCCGAAGACGCGCATTGCCGGTCCCCTGGCCGAACAGCTGGGCTGCGGCTTGGCCGAGGGGATGACCGGTCTGCATATCCAGGTCGATGCCATGCAGGCGACGACGGTCGCGGGCGTCTTCGCCGCCGGCGATGCGGCCCAGCCGATGCACAACGCGACACTGGCTTCGGCTGCGGGCGTCCTGGCCGGGGTCGCAGCCCACCGATCGCTGATCGCAGAGGAGGCGGCGTGACGGCGCCCCGGCAAGGCCTATCCGATGCCGCATCGGTCGCGAACCCGGTCGATCGGCGGACCTGAATCCGGCGACGCTAACGCCCCGTTAACCACGCTCCCGGCATTTTCTGCCGAGTAGTTCTAGGGCCGGCCTCAAGTAGGCCGAAGGCCGATAGGCCAACGGAGTAGGCATGAGCGGCGCGGAAGTTCTGGATGTGGGTCGCGACGCCCTGTGGCTGACGATCCAGCTGTGCGCGCCGATCCTGATCGTCGGCCTGGTCGTCGGCGTGGGCATCGGCCTGTTCCAGGCCCTGACACAGATCCAGGAACAGAGCCTGGTCTATGCGCCCAAGATCATCGCCATCTTCATCTCGCTCCTGCTGTTCCTGCCGCTGATGGGTGGCCTGCTGGGGGCCTTCATGCGGACCATCGCGGCGCGCATTTCGGGCATGTAGCGGCGAACCATGGAGCCCTATGCCACCGCCGATCAGGTCTGGGCCGGCGGGCTGATCTTCGCCCGCATCGGAGCCATGATCCTGACCCTGCCGGGCATCGGCGAGACCTATGTGCCGCCGCGCATCCGGCTGTCCCTGGCCCTGATGGTCTCGCTCTGCCTCTGGCCGGTGGTCGGGGGAACCCTGCCGGCGCTTCCCGACAGTCTGGGCGCCACCGTGGGCTGGGTGCTTAGGGAAGTGATCACCGGCCTGATGATCGGCGTCATCCTGCGCATCTTCACCAGCGCCCTGTCGACGGCGGGCGAGATCGTCTCGCTGCAGACCACCCTCAGCTTCGCCCAGACGGCCAACCCGCTTCTGGGCGGCCAGAATACGACCATCGCCGCCTTCCTGATGCTGTTCGGCACGGTGCTGATCTTTGCGACCAACACCCATCACCTGTTCATCGCGGGCTTCGTCGGGTCCTACGAACTGATCGCCCCAGCCCGACCGTTGATCGCCGCCGACTTTACCGAACTGGCCATCCGGACGCTCGGGGACAGTTTCATGCTGGGCATCCAGCTGTCGGCGCCGGTGATCGTCTTCGCCCTGATCTTCAACCTGGCGGCCGGTCTCGTCGGGCGGGTGATGCCGGCCTTCCAGATCTTCTTCGCCGCGGCCCCGCTCAGCATCATCCTGGGCCTGTCGATCTTCGCCCTGTCCCTGGGCGTCTTGGGAACGGTCTTCATCGACCGCTACCGCGCCTTGGCCAACCTGTTCGTTTCGGGAGGGACCCTTGGCTGACGACAAGGATCCCGAGTCCAAAACAGAAGAGGCGACACCCCACAAACTCGAGGAGGCGCGAAAAAAGGGTGACGTCGCAAAATCCGCCGACGTCGCCCCGGCTCTCAGTCTGCTTGGCGCGACCGCCGTCATCGTGATGGGCGGCAGCTATTTCGCGACCACCATCGGCGAGGCGCTTCTGCCCTTCATCGCCGCCCCCCATCAGATGATCGGCGGGCTCGAGGCCGGCGCCGGGGTCGAGATCGGCACGCGCGCGCTCTGGGCCATTACGCCCTTCCTCGGCGCCGTCATGCTGGCGACCATCATCGGCGGCGTGGGGGGCAATGTCCTCCAGTCCGGTCTTCTGTTCTCCGCCGAGAAGATGAAGCCGAAATGGGAGAAGGTCAGTCCCATGGCGGGCCTGAAACGCATCTTCGGCCCCGACGGCCTGATGCAGTTCGCCCAGACCTTCGCCAAGCTGATCGCCGTCTCGTTCATCTGCTGGATGGTGCTCAAGCCCCATGCCCGCGAGTTCGAGACCATGGCGGCGATGTCGCCCCTCACCATCCTGCCGCTCGCCCGCGACCTGATGGTCGCCCTGATGGGTTCGACGATCGTCTTTCTGGTGCTGGGCGCCGGCGCCGACTTCATCTGGCAGAAGATGCGCTTCGCCAAGCGCCAGCGGATGACCAAGGAAGAGCTGAAGGAGGAGTTCAAGAACTCGGAGGGTGATCCGCACGTCAAGGCCAAGCTGAAGCAGATCCGCATGCAGAAGAGCCGCCAGCGGATGATGGCCAACGTCCCCAAGGCCACGGTCATCGTGACCAACCCGACCCACTATTCGGTCGCTCTGCGCTACGAGCCGGACCAGGGCGACGCCGCCCCCATCTGTGTCGCCAAGGGCGTCGACGCCATCGCCCTGCGCATCCGGGAGGTGGCCAAGGAGCACGACGTGCCGATCGTGGAGAACGTACCCCTGGCCCGCGCCCTCTACGCCGCCGTCGATATCGACGAGACCATCCCGCGCGAACACTTCGAAGCCGCCGCCAAGGTCATCGGCTTCGTCATGCAGAAGCGCAAACGCCGTTAGGCTGTATGATCAGCCCACTGATTCGCAGGGGCGACATGCCATGACCGTCTCCAGCGCGCCGTCGGCGCCGAAATTCGACCTCACCGTCATCCTGATGGCGATCGGTTTCGCGGTGGCTATCGCGGCCCTGGCCTGGCCGGCGTTTCAGGCCGGACCCATGACGACGCCGCACATGATCCTGATGGTGACGATCGCGGCCGTCTCCCTGATGGGGCTGTTCGCCTTCAACCGCATCGAGACCAACAGGCCGGCCCGTCCCGCCGGCGACGTGGCCGTCGAGATGCTGGACGCCATGGCCGAGCCCGCCGCCCTGGTCTTCGCCTCGGGCGCGGTGCTCGCCTACAACGGCGCCTGGGCATCCCAGAACGGCGCCACCGTCAACCTGCCGAAGGGCAAGTCGGCCCAGGCCCTCTACATGGCCTTCGCCCAGGCGCGTCAGGGCCATCAGGGCCGCGCCATCGTCCTGATCGGCGACCGGGAGATCGAGGTCCTGATCGGTCTGGCCGGAGACGGGCGCTACCTGGTCCGCGAGGCGCCCGAGGCGACCCTCAGCAGCACCCCGGCCCCCGCGGTCGCGCCCGCCTATTCCGCCTCGGCCGGCGACGCCCGCGCCATGGCCGCCGGCGCACCGTTCGGTTCGGCCGTGATCGATGGCGACGACATCTTCGCGGGCCGGGCCGAGGATCCCAACCCGGCGCTGGCCACCCTGACGGGGCCGGCCGCGGCCCGCAACGCCGCCTTCGGCCACCTGTTCGACCCCACTGGCGTGACCGAGGCCCGCGACCGCATCGCCGCCGGATCGACCGGTCCGATCGAGCTGATCGCCCGCGCCTATCCCGACAAGATGCTGCATCTCTATGTGGCCCCAGAAGGCGGCAAGCGTCGCGTCTGGCTGTTCGATGTCTCGGCCCAGAAGTCTATGGAGCTGCAGCTGTCGCAGGCCCAGAAGATGCAGGCCGTGGGCCAGCTCGCCGGCGGCGTGGCCCACGATTTCAACAACCTGCTGACCGCGATCCAGCTGCAGCTGTCCGAACTGCTGGAGCGGCATCCGGTCGGCGATCCCTCCTATGACGGCCTGAACCAGATCCGCCAGACGGGCATCCGCGCTGCCGACCTGGTGCGCAAGTTGCTGGCCTTCTCGAGGAAGTCCACGGTGCGTCGCGAGCGGCTCGATCTGGGCGAACTGGTCGGAGAGTTCGCGGTCCTGCTGCGTCGCCTGCTGCGCGAGGACGTGCGGCTGGAAACCGACTACGGCCGTGACCTCCCCGTCGTCCTGGCCGACAAGTCCCAGCTGGAGACGGCGGTCATGAACCTGGCCGTCAACGCCCGCGACGCCATGCGCGGCGTGGTCGAGCCGGGCGCCGGCGTCGTCACCATCACCACGCGGCGCCTGACGCAAGACCAGGCCCACGCCATGGGCTGGCGCGACGCTCCCGTCGGCGAGAGCGCCCTGATCGAGGTCTCCGACACCGGCCCCGGCGTGCCGCCCGAACTGCTCGACAAGATCTTCGAACCCTTCTTCACCACCAAGGCGGTCAACGAGGGCACGGGCATGGGGCTGGCCACCGTCTACGGCATCGTCCAGCAGGCCGGCGGCCATATCGGCGTGACCAATCTGGAAGGCGGCCCCTCTGGCGTTTCTGGCGCCGCCTTCCGCATCTTCCTGCCCGCCGCCTCGGAACAGGAACTGATCGAGGCCGGTCCCGTCGAGGCCAAGGTCAAGGCCGCCCCGCGCGACCTGTCGGGCAACGGCCGTATCCTGTTCGTCGAGGACGAGGCCGCCGTGCGCGGCATCGCCGCCAAGCTGCTGCGCCAGCGCGGCTACGAGGTCATCGAGGCCGCCGACGGCGAAGAGGCCCTGATCCTGGCCGAGGAATGGGCCGGCCAGATCGACATGATGATCTCGGACGTGATCATGCCGGGTCTCGACGGTCCGAGCCTGCTCAAGAAGGCGCGCCAATACCTCGGCGACGCGCCTGTCATGTTCATCTCCGGCTATGCCGAGAGCGACTTCTCCGACCTGCTCCAGGACGAGGCCGGCGTGTCCTTCCTGCCCAAGCCCCTGGACATCAAGACGCTGGCCGAACGAGTGAAGCAGGAACTGCGGCCGGGGTGAGTTCCCCTCTCCCTCCCACTTGGGGGAGGGTGGTCGGAGCGCAGCGGAGACCGGGTGGGGGCGGCAAGGCAAGACACCACAGACCCGTCTCCGCATCACCGGCCGTTCCCACCCCGTCGATGCAAGCGCATCGACGACCGTCCCCCGAGGGGGAGGGAGAGCAAGCCGCCCCTTGCCACACCGCCCGGCTTCCTCCCCTATGCGCCGTCGCTGTTCCGGAGTTCCCATGCGCCCTCTGATGCTGTCCGCCGCCTTCGCCGCCCTCATGGCCGGTGCCGCCCAGGCCCAGGAATACCAGGTCAGCTTCGACAACGCCGTCCACCACGAAGCCCGCATCAGCGTCACCTATCGCGACGTCGGCGCCGCCCCTGTGCGGTTCCAGATGTCGCGCTCGTCCCCCGGTCGCTACGCGATCCACGAGTTCGCCAAGAACGTCTATTCGGTCTCAGCCGTCGATGGGCAGGGCCGTGCCCTCAGCGTGGAGCGGACAGATCCCTACGGCTGGACCGTCCCCGGCCACGACGGCACGGTGACCTTCTCCTACACCCTGTTCGGCGACCGGTCGGACGGGACCTATTCGCAGATCGACGCCACCCACGCCCACCTGAACATGCCCGCGACCCTGGCCTGGGCGACCGGCTACGACGACCGCCCGGTCGAGATCACCTTCAAGCCCTTAGACGAGAGCTGGCAGGTCGCGACCCAGCTGGAACCGGGCCCCGACGCCTACACCTTCGCCGCGCCCAACCTTCAATACCTGATGGACTCGCCGACGGAGCTCAGCGCCCACATGACGCGCCAGTGGACGATCGACGACAACGGAACGCCGCGCACCATCCGCATCGCCGCCCACCACGGCGGGACCGAGGCCGAGATGGATCGGTTCGCCGAGATGGCCAAGAAGGTCGTGGACGCCCAGATTGCCGTCTTCGGCGACGCGCCCGACTTCGATTTCGGGACCTACACCTTCATTGCCGACTACCTGCCCTATGTGAACGGCGACGGGATGGAGCATCGCAACTCCACCATCCTCAACGATACCCGATCCTTCGCCCAGGCGGAGTTCGACCAGATCGGCACCCTGAGCCACGAGTTCTTCCACGCCTGGAATGTCGAGCGCATCCGCCCGGCCGAGCTGGAGCCGTTCGACTTCACACGCGCCAACCCCACGCCGTCCCTGTGGTTCGCCGAGGGGTTCACCAGCTACTACGGGCCACTGGCCATCCGCCGCGCCGGGGTGGCGAACGTCGACGCCTTCCTCGGCGAGATGGGCGCCCAGCTGAACTTCGTCCAGAACGCCCCGGGCCGTCGCTTCGGTTCGCCTCAGGAAATGAGCCTGCGGGCACCCTTCAACGACGCCGCCACCTCTATCGATGCGACCAATCCCAACATCTTCACCTCCTACTATCCGTATGGGGCGGTGATCGCCTTCGGCCTCGACCTGACCTTGCGCCAGCGCTTCCCGGGCAAGTCGCTCGACGACCTGATGCGCCACATGTGGCGTGTCCACGGGGTGAACGAGAAACCCTACACGCCCGCCGACCTCCAGAACGCCCTGGCTGAGGTGACCGGCGACTCCGCCTTTGCCGCAGATGTCTTCGATCGCCAGATCCGTGGCAGCGAACTGCCCGATTTCGCCCCCTTGCTGGAACAGGCCGGGATCGTGATCCGCCCCGCCAATCCGACCATCGCTTGGGCCGGCGCCGTGCGGTTCGCGCCGACCGGGCCTGCGATCGTTTCCGCAGCCCTCGCCCCCGGCACGCCTCTGTACGAGGCGGGGCTGGATCGCGGCGATCAGATCGTGGCGGTGGGCGAGACGACCGTGGCCGGCGCCGCCGACTGGACGGCCGCCATCGCCGCCGCAAAGCCGGGCGACGAGCTTCCCATCCGTTTCCTCCAGCGCGGCGTGGAGCGATCCGCCACATTGCGTCTGGTGGCTGACCCCGCCTTCCGTCTGGCCCGCACCGAGGCCGGCGGCGGCTCAGTCACGCCCGAACAGCTGGCCTTCCGTCAGGCCTGGCTTGGCGATGTCACGGAATAGTATGTAGGAGTTTATTCTTTGGTCGCTCTTGCGAACGGCGCTTGTGACGCCCAAGTCAACGCGAGCGGTCTTTGACATTGCCAGCCGTTCTCTAATGTCCGAAATTTCCGACTAGGCCGTCTCACGGACATTGTGGTGCCGGCCAAGTCTCTGATTTTCATGGACTGGCCACCCGTTTTGTCCGTTATGTCACCCTAAATTGCGTCAGGGTGACAAAGCGCCCGTCCCGCGTCCCTGGAAGGTATTGCCCATGCTCGATCGCCGCAGTCTCATGCTGTCCGCCGCCGGCGCCGGCCTCATCGCCGCCCTGCCGATTTCGACCTCGGCCCAGTCGCAACAGGACGCAGCGCTCGACGCCCTGCTGACCGAATGGTTCTACGACAACGTCGAACGCAGCCCGACCTTCGCCACAAGTCTCGGCATCGACAAGGACGACCGCGCCCATCTGGCGGGCAGGCTGAGCGACCTGAGCCTTGAGGCGGAAGCCGCCGACAATGCCCGGGCCAAGGCGCAGTGGGAGCGGATCAAGGACTGGCCGACCACCAACCTGTCCGAAAGCATGAAGGTCACCCTGGCGGTGTCTCAGTTCCAGGCCGAGACGGCCGCCATGCGCGCCGACCTGCCCTTCATCGGCTCGCCCTATGTCGTGATGCAGAACGGCGGCGCCTACTTCACCGTCCCCGACTTCATGACCAACCAGCACCGGCTGGAGACGGCCGCCGACGCCGAGGCCTTCCTGTCGCGACTGAAGGCTTTTGCGGTTCAGATCGATCAGGAAAACGCGCGCCTGGAACGGGATGCCGAGGCGGGCATCACCCTGCCGGCCGTGATCATGGACAAGACCCTGACGCAGTTGAAGACGCTGCGCGACACCCCCGCCGCCGAGATGGCCATGGTCGTCGCTCTGGTCCGCAAGACGGGCGAGAAGTCGGTCGCCGGCGACTGGGGCGCCCGCGCCGCCGTGATCGTCGACGAAGAGGTCAAACCCGCCCTGACCCGCCAGATCGCCGTGTTCGAGGCCCAGCGCCCGAGCGCCTCCGAAGACGTCGGCGTCTGGCGTCTTCCGCAGGGCGAGCGCCTCTACAATCTCGGCATCCGCGGCTACACGACGACCACCTACACCGGTGCCGAGATACACGAAATCGGCCTGCAACAGGTCGCCTCGATCCAGGCCGAGATCGCCGAAATCCTCGAAGGTCTCGGCATGACCGAAGGCACGGTCGGCGAGCGGGTCAATGCCCTCGGTCGCGACCCGCAGCACCTGTGGCCCAACGACGACGCGGGCAAGGTCGCCCTGATCGCCTCGCTGAACGAGATGGTGGCCGAGATCACCCCGCGCCTGCCCGAGGTCTTCTCGACCCTGCCCCAGGCGCCGGTGGAGATCCGCCGCGTGCCGGTGTCGATCCAGATCGGGGCGCCGGGCGGCTATTATCAGGCGGCGTCCCTGGATGGGTCGCGACCGGGCGCCTACTACATCAACCTGCGCGACACGGCGAACCGGCCGAAATGGTCGCTGAAGACCCTGACCTATCACGAGGCGGTGCCCGGCCATCACTTCCAGATTTCGGTCGCGCGCGAGGCGGGGACCTTGCCGATCTACCGTCGCGCCTCGGGCTTCTCGGCCTATAACGAGGGCTGGGCCCTCTATTCCGAACGCGTCGCCGCCGACGACCTGAACATGTACGAGGGCGATCCGCTCGGCCGGATCGGCTACCTTCAGGCCTATCTGTTCCGCGCTGTGCGTCTGGTCGTGGACACGGGCCTGCACGACAAGCGCTGGAGCCGTCAGCGGGCCATCGACTACATGATCGCCGAGGCCGCCACGCCCGCGAACTCCGCCCAGTCCGAGGTCGACCGCTACATCGTCTGGCCGGGCCAGGCCTGCTCCTACAAGCTGGGGCAGACCGTGATCGAGGGCCTGCGCCAGGAAGCCGAGGCCAAGCCGGGCTTCGACATCAAGGCCTTCCATGACCGGATGCTGCTGAACGGTTCGGTGCCTCTGGCCGTCTTGCAGGGCATCATGCGAGCCTGAGGGGCGGCGGGGAGGCCGCCTTCGTCTAGACGGTCTGGCCGTCCTGCTGACGTAAGCTGTTGTGGATGTCTGTTGCGGCGACGGCGGCTTCGGCGGTTGCCACGGCGATCTGGTTCAGGCCCCGCACGACGTCGCCGGCGGCATAGAGGCCGGGGACGCTGGTCTTCTGGTGCAGGTCGACCTCGAGCCGGCCGTCATCGGCGAGGCGGGCGTTCAGGCCCTGGGCCAAGTCGGCGTTCGGTGACGTGCCGAGCGCCGAATAGACGAGGTCGAAAGCCTGGTACTGGCCGTTCCAGCACAGGGCGGTGACGCGGTCGCCCTCCAACTGGACTTGCTCGATCGGGGTCTCGACCAGCTCCACCCCAAGCCGGACCAGGGCCTCGCGCTCGGTCAGAGCCTCGGGCGGACCGATGTGGATCAGGGTCACGCGGTCCGAATAGGTGCGCAGGAAGGCGGCCTCGCGCACCCCCTTGTCGCTGTGACCGATCACGGCCACGACCTTGTCGGTGGCCTCGTAGCCGTCGCAGATGGGGCAGATGCGGACCAGCGCCCTTTCGATGGCGCGCTCGACATCTGGCAGGTCGGGGTGATGATCTATGACGCCCGTGGCCAACAGGACGGCGCGGGCGCGGACTTCGCGGCCTTCGAAGGCGGCGATAAAGCGGTCACCCTCAAGCTTCAGCCGATCCACCCACCCCGCCTCGATGCGGGCCCCGTACTCCTCGGCCTGTTCGCGCATCCGGGCTAGGATGGCGTCACCCGTGATGCCGGCGGGAAAGCCCGGCATGTTGTGGCTCAGGGGGATCCAGCTCGCGCGCGGCTGCCCCCCGTCGGCGACCAGCACCGACCGCCGGAAGCGGGCGAGGTAGTTGGCGGCCGTCAGCCCGGCCGGGCCTGCTCCGGCGATCAGGACATCGACATCGGTCTTCATCCACTGCCCCCTCGTCGCACGGCCGGTCAGGCCTTGCGTAACTCCGTCGGCCTGTGCGCGGCGCGGGCGCCGGTCTTGCCGCTCTCGACCAGATACTCGGGGTTCTCCTTCGAGGCCGCAACCTTGTGCGTCTTGATCGTCGTAGGCTTCGTCAGCTTCCTGACGACCTTGCCGGTCGTGGTTCCCTGGGAGTGGTCCCATTGAACCGTATCCCCGGCCTTGAACGTTTTTTCGGTCATAGGTTCGGCTCCGTCGTCTGGGTCTCCATATCAGCGAGCACGGCCCGCATCAGTTCCTTGTCGATCAGGGTGGGCATCTCGCAGAAGGCGATAATCCAGCGCTGAATCAAGGTTTCGGTTTCGGCATCCATTCGGATTCCCCGTGGCTGGAATGGCAGCCCTTCCGCCGATGAGAACAGGCGGGTCGGAGCGGGGTTCAGCTTGACCAGAGGCGGCTTTTTTGGGGCAGGGTTAACACAGGGCTCCTCGCCCTTTGCCTCGCGCGCCTGTGCTCGCTATACCGCCGCCACCTCCCGCACTTGCAGAAACAGGACGAAGCCGCATGGCCAAGATCAAGGTCGCCAATCCCATCGTGGACATCGACGGCGACGAAATGACCCGCATCATCTGGCAGTGGATCAAGGACAAGCTGGTCTTCCCGTTCGTCGATATCGAACTGGACTACTACGACCTGGGCATGGAGCACCGCGACGCCACCGACGACCAGGTGACGATCGACGCCGCCCACGCCATCCAGAAGCACGGCGTCGGCGTCAAATGCGCCACCATCACCCCCGATGAGGCGCGCGTCGCCGAATTCGGCCTGAAGAAGATGTGGAAGTCGCCGAACGGCACCATCCGCAACATCCTGGGCGGCGTGGTCTTCCGCGAGCCGATCATTTGCCAGAACGTGCCGCGTCTGGTTCCGGGCTGGACCCAGCCGATCGTCGTCGGCCGTCACGCCTTCGGCGACCAGTACAAGGCCACCGACTTCCTGATGCCGGGCGCCGGCACCCTGTCGATCAAGTTCGTCGGCGACGACGGCGCGGTCATCGAACATGAAGTGTTCAAGTCCCCCGGCGCCGGCGTGGCCATGGGCATGTACAACCTCGACGACTCGATCCGCGACTTCGCCCACGCCTCGTTCAGCTACGGCCTGGCGCGCAATTACCCGGTCTATCTGTCGACCAAGAACACCATCCTCAAAGCCTATGACGGTCGCTTCAAGGACATCTTCCAGGAGATCTTCGACGCCGAGTACGCCGACAAGTTCAAGGCCGCCGGCCTAACGTACGAGCACCGTCTGATCGATGACATGGTGGCCGCGGCCATCAAGTGGTCGGGCGGCTTCGTCTGGGCGTGCAAGAACTACGACGGCGACGTCCAGTCCGACATCGTGGCGCAGGGCTTCGGCTCGCTGGGCCTGATGACCTCGGTGCTGATGACGCCGGATGGCAAGGTGATGGAAACCGAGGCCGCCCACGGCACCGTGACCCGCCACTATCGCCAGCACCAGAAGGGCGAGGCCACCTCGACCAACTCGATCGCCTCGATCTTCGCCTGGACGGCGGGCTTCAAGCATCGCGCCAAGCTGGACGACAACGCCGAGCTGCTCCAGTTCGCCGAGACCCTGGAGAAGGTCGTCGTCGACACCGTCGAGGCCGGCTTCATGACCAAGGACCTGGCCCTGCTGGTCGGCGATCAGCAGTCGTGGCTGACGACCGAAGGCTTCCTCGACAAGGTCGCCGACAACCTTAAGACGGCGCTGCCGAACGTCGGTTAAGCCGAACACGGTTAGAATCTTTCGACCCCGCCGGAGCTTCTCCGGCGGGGTTTCGTTTGAGCCCAGCCTCAAGCCGTGCATTGTTGACGCACCGCTGGAGGAGGGGAGACCGCCACGTGAAACGGGTATTCGGCAATCTGATCCTGGTCGCCATCGCGCTTGCGGCGGTCAGCTTCTTCGCGGCCCCGGCCGTGGCCTTCTTCGGCATCCGCTCGGCGGCGCAGTCGGACGACGTCGCTGGGCTGCAGAGGCTGATGGATTTCGACGCCGTGCGTGCGTCGCTGCGGCCGCAGTTGTCGGGACGGCCCGAAGCCATGACACCGCCCCCTTCCTTCATGAACGATCCCATCGGCGCCTTCCGCCGCCAGTTCGAGGAGGTCGCGGCTCCTCAGGGTCCGAACCCGGACGCCTATCTTACGCCCGACGCCAT
This sequence comes from Brevundimonas sp. FV1ye28, assembly GCF_058681135.1. Classification (NCBI taxonomy): domain Bacteria; kingdom Pseudomonadati; phylum Pseudomonadota; class Alphaproteobacteria; order Caulobacterales; family Caulobacteraceae; genus Brevundimonas; species Brevundimonas sp. FV1ye28. Next base: position 3,128,554 of record NZ_CM178731.1, read on the forward strand.
CGACGGCCTGACCCGGGCCGAGGGACGCTACGCCGCAGTGCGGGCTGCCGCGCCGGGCACGGACAAGGCGTCGGCGCCCTGGCCGAAGCCGGCCTACTGGGGGATCAATCGTGCGCGGATGGCGGTGACGGACGAGGGCGGGTCGGACACGGTCTTCACCTTCGAGCGGCGCGGCCCGTTCGAGTGGAAGCTTGTTCACATCGGCCTGCCTGACGGATCGACGCCTCAGGTTTCGGCGCGCACCCCGCCGACCACGACCGCACCGGAGACGAAACGATGAAGGGCCTCATCAAGGGCATCGTGGTTTTGGGCGTCATCGCCTTCCTGGTCGCCTATTTCGCTACGCCGATCCTGACGGTGAATGCGATCGTCGCGGCGGCAAAGGCGGGAGACGATGCAGCGCTGGAGCGGAACATCGACTTCCCGGCCTTCCGCGACAGCCTGAAGGACGAACTGACGACCCGGCTGATGGCCGAGGCCAACGCCGATCCGGACGTGAGGTCGAGCGGACTGGGTGGTCTGGGCATGATGCTGGCCCCGATGCTGGTCTCCGGCGCCGTCGACGCCCTGGTGACCGCGCCCACCATCGCCGCCATGGTGCGGACGGCCGATACGCCGGACCCGACCGACCCCGCCCAGGCGACGACGCCCGAGCCGGAGGCCGAGGATCAGGACATTCGCCAGAGCTACGGCTACCGCGACCTGAACACCTTCGTGCTCACCCTGACCGATCCGGATCAGTCGGATCAGCCGCTGAAGCTGCTGCTCAAGCGGCAAGGTTTGTTCGGCTGGAAGCTGTCGGGGATCGACTTGCCGGAGAAGGCGACTGCCTAACGCTGCGCGGCGATCCAGGCGTCCATGCGGCGATCGAGCAGATTCAGTGGCAACGGGCCGTCGACCAGCAAGGCGTCGTGGAAGTCGCGGACGTTGAACCGGTCGCCCAGCGCCTGTTCCGCTCGCGTGCGGATGGCGCGCAGTCGGATCTCGCCGATCTTGTAGGCCAGGGCCTGACCTGGCCAACCGATGTAGCGCTGCAGCTCGGTCTCGATGTTGTGGGGCGACAGGGCGGAGTTGTCGGTGAAGCAGGCGCGGGCCTGTTCGATGGTCCAGCCCATCCAGTGCATGCCGGGGTCGGCAACCAGACGGCAGGCGCGCCACATCTCGTAGCTGAGACGACCGAACCGCTCCTCCGGCGTGCGGTAGAAGCCCATCTCCTCGCCGAGGAACTCCGAATACAGGCCCCAGCCCTCGGTGAAGGCGGTGACGCCGGCATTGCGGCGGAAGGCGGGGCCGGCGGCGGCCTCCTGTTGCAGGGCGATCTGGATGTGGTGGCCGGGGACGGCCTCGTGCAGGGTCAGGGCGGGCAGTTCGTACAGCGGCCGCTGCTCCAGCTTGCCGGTGTTGACGATATAGCCGCCGGGCACACCCTCCTCGAGCGAGCCGCCGTTGTAGCGACCGGTCGTGTAATTGTCCTCGATGTCCAGCGGAACCGGTCGGACGTTGTAGGTCAGGCGCGGCAGGGTGCGGAAGAGGGCCGGCAGGCCGCCGTCGGCGCGCTTGGCCATCTCCGAGGCCTTCTCCAGCATGTCCTCGCGCGAGGTGGCGTAGAAGCGCGGATCGGTGCGCAGGTGGTTCAGGAAGCCGGCGAAGTCGCCGGTCCAGCCGGAGGCGATCATTTCGGCGTCCATGCGGGCGCGGATGCGGGCGACCTCGTCCAGGCCGATCTGGTGGATCTGCTCGGGCGTCAGGTCGGTGGTGGTGTAGCGGCGCGCCTCGAAGGCGTAGAACTCGCGGCCGCCGGGACGTGACCCGATGCCGACCTCGGCGGGGGCGGCGGGCAGGTATTCGTTCTGGGTGAATTCGACCCAGGCGCGGCGGCGCGGCACGATCTCTTCGGCGACGATGTCGGCGGCGCGGGCGCGCAGCGCCTTCTGATCGGCGGCCGGGATGGTCGCGGGCAGGTTGGCGAAGGGACGCAGGAGCGGGTCGGTCTCGGGTGTGAAGGCCGCCTCGTTGCGGAAGATAGCCAGGGCGCTTTCGACTACGGATTTCGGCTGGACGAAGCCGGTCTCAAGGCCGCGTCGGGCGTCGGCGAGGCCCTCGTCATACCAGGCGTGCAGAAGCCCGAGACGGGCCAGCCAAGCGTCGGCGTCCGCGCGGTTGGTGATGCGAGTCCCGGCGGCCAGATAGCCCGTGCTCTGGCCCGGCCCTCCTTCGGAGTTGAAGGCGAGGCGGCCGCCGTCCAGACCGATAGACTCGATCGAGCGATCGACGATGATGGCCAGGAAGTCGCGGTTCAGGGCATCGTTGGACGACAGGGGCGAAGCATCGACGGCGGCGAGCCGGCGCTTGAATTCATTCAATGGTTCGAGGCGGGCGAGCTCGGCGGCCCGCGACGGGTCCGATAGGCGGGACTTGGCGGACTGGTCGCCGGCGCGTGCGGCCTGTTCCGGGCTGAGGCTCAGTTGCCAGGCGTCGTAATCGGCAATGATGGAGGCGAGGGCGGGGTTCTCGGCGGTGGTGGTGGCGGTTGCACGCGGCGTTTGGGCAGCTGCTGCAACCGGGCTGGAGAGGAGCAGGCACGCGACAGCGGCGGTGACTAAGCGATTCATGGAGACCCCTGGAACTGAGGGCGGCATGGGTAATGAAGAGGCGCGCGAGGTCAATGGGGGAGGCTTGACCCTGACCCAAAGCACGTCGCAACTGACCGCGTGGAGGACTTAGCATGCGACACATTCCTTTGACCGTCGTCGGTCTGATCCTCGCGCTTGGCGCGGGGGAAGCAGCGGCGCAGGCGCGCGATCCGGCGGCGGAGACTGATGCGGCTTTCGCGCGCTGGAGCGGTGCCGACACGCCGGGCTGCGCCGTCGCGGTCGAGCGGGACGGGCGGACCTTGCTGAGCCGCGGCTATGGCATGGCCAACCTGGAACATGGCGTCCGGGCGACCGACCAGATGGTGTCCGAGGCCGGGTCGGTGGCCAAGCAGTTCGTCGCGGCGGGCATCGTAATGCTGGCGCTGGACGGGCGTCTGTCGCTGGACGACGACGTGCATCGCTATGTGCCGGAGCTACCTGACTATGGTGCGCCCATCACGCTGAGGCAGATGCTGAACCACACAAGCGGGCTGCGAGACTGGGGATCGATGGTGGCGCTGGAGGGGTGGCCGCGTGGGCAGCGGTACATGACCAATGCGCGGGTGCTGGACGTCATCATCCGCCAACGGGCGCTCAACAACGTCCCCGGCGCCGAATTCATCTATTCCAACTCCAACTACAACCTGCTGACCATCGTGCTGGAGCGGGTGTCGGGGCAGAGCCTGCAGGCCTTCACCCAGGCGCGGATCTTCGAGCCCCTGGGCATGAGCCACAGTCTGTGGCGCTACGACTACGCCGCCGTGGTGCCGGGCCGGGCGACGGCCTATGGGCGCGACGGGTCCGGACGCTGGCGGGCGGACATGCCGCTGGAGGATGCCCACGGCAACGGCGGTCTGCTGACAACGGTCGGCGACCTTCTGGTCTGGACGCGGGCACTGGACGAGGGACGGTTCGGTCCGGTCTTCACGGCCGAAATGCTGCGGCAGGGCGTGCTGAACGACGGGACGACCATTTCCTATGCCTCGGGCCTGTTCGTCTCGGGCGAGCCGGGGCGGCGGGAGGTGTCGCACTCGGGGTCGACGGCCGGCTATCGGGCGTGGCTGGGCGTCTATCCGGACCAGCAGCTGTCGCTGGCCATGCTGTGCAACGCCGCCGATGCGAACACCGGCGCCTTGGCGCTGCGAACCGTGGTGGCTTTTGCTCCGGAGTTGGCGCCGCCGGTGCTGCCGCCGGTGGTGCTGCCGCCGACCGGTGATTTCGTCAGCGACGAGACGGGCGAGTTGCTTGCCATCGCGGCGGCCGACGGGGTGGCGCGCACCGCTGACGGGCGCACCGTGATCGCGGGCGAAGGCGGGCGGTTCAACCTGGGCGAGGACGTGCTGATCTTCGACGGGCCGGACCGGTTCGAGCGCACCGACAACCAGGGGCGCCGTATCCGCTATCACCGCGCCACAGCCCCGGCGTTGAGCAACGAGACGGTCTCCAGCCTGATCGGCGATTGGAGGAGCGATGAAGCCCTGTCCACGGCGGCTCTGCGCGCCGGTGATCACGGCGGGCTGACTATCCAGTTCCCCAATGCGAGGGTCCAGGCCGTCACGGCGACGCGCGGAGAGGCCTTGGCCTTTCCGCAAGGAGAGATCGTGATCGACCGCGATGCGACCGGCGCACCGGTCGCCTTGAGGATCACGGTCGACCGGTCGCGCGGGATCGTCTTCCGGCGGGTGACTTAACCCGCCAGCGCTGCGCGAACGGCCGCGAGGCCGTCCTCGGCCTTGGAGCCGTCCGGCGCACCGCCCTGGGCGAAATCGGCCTTGCCGCCCGCGCCCTGGCCGCCCATGGCGATGACGGCTGCGCGGGCGAGGTCGGCCGAGTTGACACGGTCGGTGACGTCGCTGGTCGCGGCGACAGTGACCGCCGCCTTGCCGTCCGACAGGCCGATCAGGGCGACGACGCCCGAGCCGACCTGTTTGCGGAAGTCCTCGGCCACGCCGCGCAGACCCTTGCCGTCGACGCCGTCGAGGATGCGGGCGATCAGCTTGACGCCGTTGATCTCTTCCGGGGCGGCATTGGCGGAACCGCCGCCACCGCCGAGGGCCAGCTGCTTCTTCAAGTCGGCGACCTGTTTCTCCAGAGCCTTGCGTTCGGCCGAGAGGGCCTCGACGCGGGCGGGGACGTCCAGCGGCTGGACCTTGAAGGACTGGGCCAAGGTCTTGGCGACCCCGGCCTGGGCCAGCAGGTGCTGGCGCGCGGCCTCGCCGGTCACGCCTTCAACCCGGCGGATGCCGGAGGCGATGCCGGTCTCGCCGGTGATCTTGAACAGGGCGATGTCGCCGGTGCGGGCGACGTGGGTGCCGCCGCACAGCTCGACCGAATAGGGGCCGTTGTTGTCGCCGGTGAGGGCGCGGCCGAGGGTGACCACGCGGACCTCGTCGCCGTATTTCTCGCCGAACAGGGCGACGGCACCGGCGTCGATGGCGTCCTGGGGTGTCATCAGCTGGGTCGTGACCGGGACGTTCTGGCGGATGATCGCGTTCACCTCGGTCTCGATGGCGGCCAGCTGCTCCTCTGTCACCGGGGCGTTATGGCTGAAGTCGAACCGCATGCGTTCGGCGTCGACCAGCTGACCCTTCTGGGCCACGTGCGGACCGAGCACATTCTTCAGCGCCGCATGCACCAGGTGGGCGGCGGAGTGGTTGGCGCGGGTGGTCAGGCGCTGTTCGGCCCCGGCGCGCAACTGGGCGCGGGCACCGATGGTCAGCGTGCCGGATTCGATTTCGATCTTGTGGGCGTAGAGGTCGCCGCCGGCGTGTTTCTGGACGTCGAGAATGACGCCGAAGCCCTGCTGGCCGCTCGCGTCCGTCCATTCGACCTCGCCGCGATCGCCGGTCTGACCGCCGCCTTCGCCGTAGAAGGGGGTCTGGTCGAACAGGACCTCGGCGGTCTGGCCGGGCTCCAGGGCGTCGATGGACTCACCGCCGCGCACGATGGCCAGGACCTCGCCCGAACCTTCGATGGCGTCGTAGCCGGTGAAGACGGTGGGCCCGAGACGGTCGCGCAGCGACAGCCACTCGCCGGCCGAGGCGGTCTGACCCGAGCCCTTCCAGTTGGCCTTGCCGCGTTCGCGCTGCTGAGCCATCGCGGCCTCATAGGCGTCATTGTCGACGGTCAGGCCGCGACGACGGGCCTCGTCCTGGGTCAGGTCGAGCGGGAAGCCATAGGTGTCGGACAGGGTGAAGGCGGTCTGGCCCGAGATGACGCCGCCTTCCGACAGGCCAGCGGTGGCTTCGTCCAGCAGGGTCATGCCCCGCCCGAGGGTGGTGCGGAAGCGGATTTCCTCCTGCTTCATCGTGTCTTCGATGGAGGCCTGGGCGCGGGCCAGTTCGGGGAAGGCTTCGCCCATCTGGTCAACCAGGGTCGGGACCAGACGGTGCATCAGGGGATCGGCGGCGCCCAGCAGGTGGGCGTGGCGCATGGCGCGACGCATGATGCGGCGGAGCACATAGCCGCGACCTTCGTTCGAGGGCGTCACGCCGTCGGCGATCAGGAAGGAGGACGAGCGCAGGTGGTCGGCGATGACGCGGTGGCTGGCGGCCTGGGCGCCGTCGGACTTCGTCGAGGTGGCGTCTTCGGACGCGGCGATCAGGGTCTGGAACAGGTCGGTGTCGAAGACCGAGTTCTTGCCCTGCAGGACCGAAGTCATCCGCTCCAGGCCCATGCCGGTGTCGACCGAGGGCTTGGGCAGTTTGCGAACGATCTCGTCGTTCTCCTTCTCAAACTGCATGAAGACGTTGTTCCAGATCTCCACATAGCGGTCGCCGTCCTCATCCGCGCTGCCGGGAGGGCCGCCGGCGATATGGTCGCCGTAGTCCCAGAATATCTCTGTGCAGGGGCCGCAGGGGCCGTTGTCGCCCATAGCCCAGAAATTGTCGGAGCCGGCGATGCGGATGATCTTGTCGTCGCCGAAGCCGGTGACCTTTTTCCAGATATCGGCGGCCTCATCGTCGTCGATGTAGACGGTGACGAGCAGGCGCTTCGGGTCGAGGCCGTAATCCTTGGTGACCAGGTTCCACGCGCGGTCGATCGCGTGTTCCTTGAAATAGTCGCCGAAGGAGAAATTCCCCAGCATCTCGAAGAAGGTCAGGTGGCGGGCTGTGTAGCCGACATTGTCGAGGTCATTGTGCTTGCCGCCGGCACGCACGCATTTCTGGGAGCTGGTCGCGCGGGGGTAGGGGGGCGTGGCCGCGCCGGTGAAATAGTCCTTGAACGGCACCATGCCCGCGTTGACGAACATCAGCGTCGGATCGTTTTGCGGCACCAATGGAGCCGAATGGACCTTGGTGTGACCGTCGGCCGCGAAGTAGTCGAGGAAGGTCGAGCGGATCTGTTTCAGGCTGGCCATGGGCATTCAGTCGTTCGTGTCTGTGTGCGGGAGCGGGTCACGATGTCGGTTTCGCCGCGACGCGGCGTCACCTCGACCGATCAGGCTCAGGATATGGAACCGCGCATATAGAGACTGGCGCGGTCATCAGCCAAGGTTTTCCACCCGGAAAGGCGGTCAGTCGGCCTCTTCGCCAAGATCTTCGACCGCGTCGTCTTCGTCCGAGAGGAGGGCGTCGAGGGCTTCGATTATGGCGTCGATCTGTTCGGCGGTGGCGGCCACGCGCACGACCGAGCCGTCCGAACCACCGACCTCCAGCAGATAGCCTTCGTCGCTTTCGGCCAGGTTGAACTGGGTCAGGGCGGGGATGGTGTCAGCCATGGGCGGTTCTCCTCGGGGCATGAACCGCCGATCAGGGAAATGGTTCGTGCTTTTGCGCGTCGGCGTGACGCGGGGCAAGGCGGGCTGCGCAGGCCTAGGGTGGGATATGGCCGAGGTGGAAGTCTGGTTCGATGGTGACTGCCCGTTGTGTCGGCGCGAGATCGCCCTGATGCGGCGGCTGGATCGCCATGGCGCGATCGTCTTCACCGATGTGGCGACGGGGCAGGGGAGCTGTCCCATCAATCGGGCAGAGCTGTTGAGCCGGTTCCATGCACGGGAGGACGGGCGAATGGTCTCCGGGGCGGAGGCCTTCGCGGCCATGTGGCGCGCCATCCCCTTGTTGTCGCCGTTCGGGCGGTTGGCCCGGAACCGGTGGGTTTTGGCGGTGATGGAGCGGCTTTATCTCGGTTTCCTCAAGGTCCGGCCGCGGCTGCAGCGGGCGCTGCGGCGGACGGGTTGAGGGCGGCCTTTCCTCAATAAGAAGAGCCCGCCCGGACGAGCCGGGCGGGCGGCTCCCCCCGGCCCGAGCCCCGCGGGGGTCGGCGGCGGGTCGCGGGACCAGCCAGGGGGAGTGTTCGATAGTCGGACGGAAAAACACCGTCCGAAGCGTCCGAAGCGTCCGAAGCGTTCGGATCAGCCTTCGAGGTCCTGACCTTCGTCGGGTTCGGGCGTGCCCAGAAGCTCATCGGCGATCTTGTTGGTCGAGGCGCGGACGGCTTTTTCGATCGCGTCGGCCATGTCGGGGTTGGCCTTGAGGAAGTTGCGGACGTTCTCGCGGCCCTGACCGATACGGGTCGAGTCGTAGGAGAACCAACTGCCCGACTTCTCGATGATCCCGGCCTTGACGCCCAGATCGATGATCTCGCCCAGCTTGGAGATGCCTTCGCCGTACATGATGTCGAAGATGACCTCACGGAACGGCGGAGCGACCTTGTTCTTGACCACCTTGACGCGGGTCGTGTTGCCGACGACCTCGTCGCGATCCTTGATCGCGCCCGTGCGGCGGATGTCGAGGCGGACCGAGGCGTAGAACTTCAGCGCATTGCCGCCCGTCGTCGTTTCCGGCGAGCCGTACATGACGCCGATCTTGTGACGGATCTGATTGATGAACAGGACGATGCACTGCGACTTGTTGATCGAGGCGGTCAGCTTGCGCAGGGCCTGAGACATCAGGCGCGCCTGAAGGCCGGGCAGGCTGTCGCCCATCTCGCCCTCGATTTCGGCGCGCGGCGTCAGGGCGGCGACCGAGTCGACCACCACGATGTCCACGGCGCCCGAGCGCACCAGGGTGTCTACGATCTCCAGCGCCTGTTCGCCCGTATCGGGCTGCGACACCAGCAGGTCGTCGAGGTTGACGCCCAGCTTCTGAGCGTAGCCGGGATCGAGCGCGTGTTCGGCGTCGACGAAGGCGGCGACACCGCCGGCTTTCTGGATCTCGGCCACAGTGTGTAGGGCAAGCGTCGTCTTGCCCGAGGATTCAGGGCCGAAGACCTCGATCACTCGTCCGCGCGGCAAGCCGCCGATGCCGAGCGCCATGTCCAGACCCAGCGAGCCGGTGGACACCGAGGGGATCACATCGGCGACCCCGCCCTTGCCCAGTTTCATCACCGAGCCCTTGCCGAAGGCGCGGTCGATCTGTGCGATCGCCGCCTCCAGCGCGCGCTGTTTGTCGCCGTCGTCCTTGCCAACCAATTTCAGATTCGCCTGAGCTGCCACCTTGCCACTCTCCTTTGCCATGATTCCCGTTGAAACCCTGGGGAGAGGCCCGCCTTCGGTCCTGTGACCGTGACCCGCTCCCTGTGAGACCAGACAGTACACGGTTTGTTCCAGTTGCCAATATGTTCTTTTCACAGCCTTTGCGGGAGTGCGACCGATTTTGACGTGTCGCGTCTCTTGGCGGTACGCATTGGACACCTTAGCTTCAGCTTCGACCATAAGAGGTGACCGATGGAAGTTCGAGAAGCGATCCAGACCGCTAAGCAAACAGTCGCGCAGCTGTTCGAGCCGGAGGGTGCCACAAACATCGGCTTGGAAGAGCTGGAGTTTGATGAGGACAGCGACACTTGGGACGTAACCATCGGGTTCTCGCGTCCGTGGGATCGTCCAAATATTGGTGCAATCGCGGAGGCGATGGGAACAGCTAGGCCAGCCTTCCGTCGAACCTATAAGATTGTTTCTTTAGCTAAGAACGATGGAAAACTCGTCGCGATCAGGAACAGGAACGTCTGACGACGTGCGCAAAGTTTTGCTCGACGCCAATCTGATCGTCTTGCTTATCGTCGGGAACGTCGGTCGCGAGAGGATCGAAAAGCATAAGCGGCTTTCGGCCTATCGCGCCGAGGATTGGGATTTGCTGATCGATGTGCTCAGCGATTACGAGCAGATTGTAGTGACGCCCAATGTGCTTACGGAGGCGTCCAATCTCATGCGAAGCGGCGACAAGAGTTCACGCGATGCGTTCTCGGTCATAATGCAGACGCTCATGAGCGATGCGGCCGAGGAATATGTCGAGAGCAGAAGCGTGGTCGCAGATGATCGGTTCGCCCGCCTTGGGTTGGCGGATGTCGCTTCCCTCGGCGCAATGGACGCCCACACCACATTGCTAACCGCAGACCTCGGCCTGTTCTTGGCGGCGCTGAACCAAGGTAATCGAGCGACGAACTTCAATCATCTTCGGGATCAAGCGTGACGCCGTTCAAGGGACGTCATCGCGCGTGTCCTGCTGAACCTCGCGGCCGACCGGCGGGCCGAAGTCGATAACATCGGGAAAGGTCTCCGGCTTCATTCGACGCAAAATGATGTCGAGATCGACGCGTTCAGGCCGAACGGCTCGCTCCTTGTCTTCTTCATGCATCGCCGCTTCCCGTCGTCTTGTCCAAACACCTATAGCGGTTTCGCCATCGCCTATTCTTTCAGATGCGCGTCCAGCAGGGTGTACCAGGTCGAGGTCAGGCGCTCGAACTCGGCCGGGCACTGTTCGGCGCGGGCCTCGGTCAGCCATTCCTCCTCGAGGAGGTTGGCGTACTGCTGGGTGTCGGAGCCGTAAACCAGGCAGGTCAGGGTGTAGTAGCGCTGCTGGCTCAGCGAGTGTTCGTCCTCGAAGTCGCTCTCGGCAATCTCGGCCGCCTCCGAGGGGTCGGTGTAGAAGCTGAGGGCGCCGGAGATGGCGGATTCCTCGCCGTCGTCGCCGTCGATCAGCCACCAGGCGGCCAGACTGTCGGCGGCGTCTTCCTCGCGGCCGGTGAAGGGAATCTCGAGCACATCGATCAGGGCGTGGCCCACCTCGTGGAAGACCGTGAACAGGAAGGAGCCGTTGACGGCGTCCTCGATCTCGCCATCGGTCTCGTAGTAGGCGGCGAAACTCTCGCGCTCGCCTTCGAACATCTCGATGCAGATCTGAATCTCGCGGTCATCGGGTATGTAGTAGGCGTTGTTTTCGCCGCACTGAGCGAAACGCATGCCGACGTCGACGGGCATGTTCAGGCTCTGGTTCAGAACGTCGGCAACGTCCTCCAGCCAGCGCTCCTCGGCGAGTTGCGCGGCGAGTTCTGCGTATTCATCGTCTTCGAGGACCGCCGGGCGGACGACGAAGTCGCCGCGATCCTCGCCCGAAGCGCGGGCGGCGGATTCGGCCGTGGCAAGTGTGTCCTCGCAGGCGACGAGCGTCAGGGCCGCGAGCATCACGAGCGTGAAACGGCGTGCGTGCGCCTTTAGCGACATGGACTTGGCGACCCCTCTGAAAGGCGGGATGTAGCCGGGGGTCGGCAGTGACGGCAACGCTTGCTGCGTCGCCGTCAGGTCACGTCAGTGAACGGCCGGATCGCGGACGGCGATCAGGGACTTGGTCAGGCCGGCGACCACCTCGTTGTGGTGGGCCGCGTCCGGATAGAGGAAGCGGAACTGGGCCTTGTCGAGGAGGCGGGCGTGCTGGACGTCGCGCATGGCCGCGCCCATGTCCGGCGCCTTCTGCGAAAAGCCGTGGCGGCGCTTCAAGAGGGACTTCGCGCGGCTTTGTTCCGAGCGCCAGTGGAAGAAGGGGGCCGAGAAATGCGGCTCGACCGGGAACCAGAAATAGGGCGTCTGGACATAGTAGCGCGGGGCCAGGCGGCGGCATTCGGCGGCGAAGGCCTCCACGCGGGTCCAGTCGCCGACGTGCTCGATGACCGAGTTGGAATGGACCATGTCGAAGCTGTGGTCAGCGTACTGAGGCAGGGAACAGGCATCGCCATCGACGACAGTGAACCGACGAGGATCCGCCACCTCGTCGATACCGCCCGGATTGACCAGCGTGATGCGGACCTTGGAATCCTGCAGGAACCCGGCGTCGAACAGGGTCCAGTAATTCGCCTCGCCGCCCAGATCGATGATGTTCACCGATCCCTTTTCTGCGTGGATACGGGTGATCATGTCGACGATCCGCCTGGCGCGGGCGCGGCGGAACCGCGACACCAGGGAGTTCGGATCGGTGTTGTCCTGGAGAGCGTGGATCAGGTTCATGTCGATCCTGATAGCGGCCTCGCTTTGCCGTCGGCTTAAACGGCAGGGTTAGCGCATGTTTACGTCGGGCCGGTCGCCGAAGGCGCGGGCGCGGGTTCTGCGTAGCGGGCGGTGAGAGAGAGGCCGCAGGCGAGGATAAGGCAGGCTGCGGCCGCGGCCGCGAGCGTACTTCTGGCCTTCGGAGCGAGCGGCGCGAGGAACAGAAGGATCAGCACCGTCATCAGGGCAAGCGCGCCGGGCAGGTCCATGCCGACACCGAGGAAGACCTGATGCGACAGGCTGAGGATCCATGCCCCGCCCAGGATCGTGGCGACGACCGCCGGGATCAGGGAGCGAGGGCTTTCGAGACGCGCGCCGATAAGAGCCGAGACCGCAGCCGTGACGGCCGCCAGAAGGCCAGGCCAGACCAGGAGAGGGGAGGCCTCGGGGGCGGCGGTCTGGGCGGCGCATCCGAGAACGAAGGTCAGGGCGATGAGGCCGAGCCAGCCACCCCACACCGTGCGGGGCGCACTGTGAGACCACAGTGAAAGGGCGATGGCGACGACGCCGGCGCCGAGGACGATGGGATCGAAGCCGCCGAGGATCACGCTGGTGATGACGGCGACGATGACGACGCCGGAAAGCAGCCGGGGTCCCAAAGCGTCGCGGCCGGCGAGGAGGGCGAGGGCGACTGCGGACATGGCCAGGCCCGTGCCGGCCTCCATCCAGGGGAGGCGACGCAGCAGGGTGTAGTAGACGTCGGCGGACTCGGCCCTTGCGGTCAGAGGCCCGGCGAGGACGCGGACGCCGTGGGCGACGACCATCCCCATGCCGAGAACCCAGACGCCCGACAGCATGCCGCGTCCGACGTCGGCGGCGGTCAGGCGGGTCGCATGATGCGCGCCCCAGGCGGCGAAGGCGCCGAGGACGGCGGTGACGGCCAGGAGGCTCCATCCCAGATCCAGCGAATGGACGATGGTGAACAGGCCGAGATAATCACCATAGGCGACATTGCGGCTCGCGGCCGGCAGGGCGGGCGCGCGCAGCAGTGCGTCAGTGACCTCAAGCGCCTGGGACCCCAGATGCTGGACCGCGCCCTGGTCGAGATTGTCGGGCGTGGATGTCGAGGAATGGTACTGGGACGGGCGGCCGATGAAGGCGAAATTCATCCCGCCCACACCCCGGTTCTTGGAGATGGTGAAGTCGGTGCCGTTCGGCATGTTCTCGTAGACGAAGACCGCGAGCGAGCTGGACGCCACCCCGCCGTCGGCGCGTCGGGCGGCCTGACCGTAGAGGCGGACGGTCTCGGCATTGCCGCGGCCGGTCTCGAACATGAAGGCGCGACCGCCGCCGCCGCGCGCCTCCAGATTGACCACTGCGCCGATCCGATCGCGCAGGGGATGTTCGGAGAAGAAGATTCGGGCACCGTCGAGATTCAGCTCCTCAGCGTCCGTCAGCAGGACGACGAGGCTGCGGTCGGCTGGGCCGCGCGCCTTGATGGCGCGGACGGCTTCCAGGATGGCGGCGACGCCGGCGCCGTCATCGGCCGCGCCCGGAGAATCCCAGGCGCTGTCGTAGTGAGCCATCATCAGAACGGCGGGGGCCGTGGTGTCGCGGCCCGGAAGGACGCCGACGATGTTGACGGCCTGATTGCCCGCAGCTGCCGGATCCCCGCCCCAGCGGGTCAGGCGTTCGATCGCCTCGGGCGACATCGCGCCGGGCTGAAGCGCGGGATCGAGGCCGAGCTGAGCCATCCGGCCGAACAGATGCTGCTGTACACGCGCGTGGTCGGCCGATCCGACCGGGTGGGGCCGCGCGCCAATGGCCCGAACATCGGTCATGGCGCGGGCGGCTGAGAAATCGACGGCCGGGGTTTCGGGGCCGCGCGGGGCAGGGACCTGAAGCGCCCACACGCCGATCAGTAGCGCGACGGCCAATGATCCCAGAAACAGAGCCCACCGCATCGATATCCCCTCCGACGTCCCGCCGACCATAGGGGGACGCGCGGGGCCGTGTCGACCGGGATCAGGCCGCGCGGCTGAGGGCCGAGGGGGCCTTGACGAAGACGCCCCTTCGACCGCCGACGGGGCGGAAGGCCACGGTGTCGCCGTCGATCCGCTCGTCTGCGCCCAGGATCAGGACCCCGTCGTCGACCAGTCGCCGCTCCAGACCGTCGACGACCTGGCCGCGCTTGGCGGCGTCCATTTCGGACAGGACATTGCGGCACAGGATGACGTCGAACTGCGCGGCGTCGGCGGGGGCGTCCAGCAGGTTGTGACGCGCGAACCGGACGGCGTCGCGCAAGCGGGGCTTGGTGATCCAGGCATCGTCGGCCCGGTCGAACCATTGCAGCATGGTCTGGGCGGAGAGTCCCCGCTGGATCTCGAAGGCGGTATAGGCGCCGGTCTTGCCGCGTTCGACCGCGCGCTGAGACAGATCGGTGGCGACGATCTCCACATTGGCGCCGGCGTCCATGGCGGCCATGGCCAGGGAGTAGGGCTCCTGACCGTGAGAGCAGCCGGCCGACCAGACCTTGATAAGCCCCTCCGGACGGGCGCGTCCGATGGCGGGCAGCAACTCGCGGGCGAAGGTGTCGAAGAGCGCTCGGTCTCGACGGAACCAGGTCTCCGGGTTGAGCAGGGCCTCGATCACCGCCCAGCCCAGGCTCGCGACCGGCTTGGCCCAGAGGCTGGCCAGCATGTCGTCGACGCTGTCGAAGCCCTCGCGGCGGGCGACGGGCGCCAGGCGGTGCTCGGCCAAATGAATGCGATCGCGCGCCAGCCTGAAACCGGCGCGCGAGACCATCAGGGCCTGCAGGCGTTCGAAATCGTCCTGGGTCATGTGACAGCTACGGCGCGGGTCATGGCTGGGTTTCAGACCGCTCCGACTTCAGAGAATTTGGACTGGAGGATCTCCGAGTCGAACGGCTTCATGACATAGTCGTCGGCCCCGGCGGACAGGGCCTCGGCGATCCGTTCCGGAGCCGTTTCGATGGTGCAGAAGAGGACCTTGGGCTTGTCGCCGTTCGGGGTGGCGCGCAGGCGGCGCAAAAAGGTCAGGCCGTCCATGACCGGCATGTTCCAGTCCAGCAGGACGACATCGGGCATCATGCCGGCGCAGTAGGAGAGGGCCTCAACGCCGTCGGCTGCCTCGTCGACCTCGAACCCGAGACCTTCCACGATGCGGCGTGCGACCTTCCGGATGATCCGGCTGTCGTCGACGATCAGGCAGGTGCGGATATCCAACGCGATATTCTCCCAGCGGTCGGAATCACCCGTCGCTTCAACCGCCAATATCGCTTCCGGGCGGTTAACGAGGCGTTGGGATTCGGGATTAAGACGGCATCCGTACTGTCATCGACACCCGGCCTTCCACAGCTTCGACGGCCAGGGTTCCGCCGTGCTGGTCGGCGGTGAGCCACAGCCAGTAGGGCTGGATCCACTGGCCTGCGAGCCCTTCGGTCAGGCGGTGGCCTTGGAGGCCGGTCGCCGCCTCGGGCTTGAGCCGCGCTCGGGCACCCTCGGCGAGACCTTTGATGACGATCTGGGCACCGTCCCGGCGCGCGCCGACCGTGGCGGCGCCACCCATCGGCAGGGCGGCGACGGTCAGATAGGCCAGATTGACCAGGGCGCGGGCTTGTGGCTTGCCGAAATCGCCGGCGTCGAGGTCCCAAGCCAGGGTGGCGCGGCCTCCCGAGGTCACGCCGTCGATCAGGGCGGTCAGTTCGGCGGCGGTGAACCGCTCGGCCGTCGTGGCCGCACCGAAGGCGACGCGACAGAACTGGACCAGGGCGACCATCTTCTTCGCGCTGTCCTTGATCAGGCTAAGGGCGTCGTCGCGCATGTCCTGGGCCGTCGGGTCGTCCAGCAGGTCGAGACCCGACATGATCGCGCCCGAGGGACTGATGAAGTCGTGGCAGAGTTTCGCGGCGATCAGGCTGGCAAGTTCCTGGCCGTCGACGGGCAGATCAGACGGGGCGGAGAAGGCGGCGTCGGTCATGCGGTGTGCGGCTCGCGAAGGGCTTCGGATATGGCCGGCACACTCGCGCGATTTGCCGGTTCGCGAAACCGCTCGCGATGGTCTATCCCCCGCCGAATGAGTGATGCCCTTTCTTCCGACCTCGCCTCCGGCGGCTTGCACGACCATCTCGCCGAGATCGCCGAGGAAGCCGCCGCCGTCATCATGCCGTACTGGCGGGCCGGGGGGGAGGTCTTCTCCAAGGCCGACGACAGCCCGGTGACGATGGCGGATCGTGAGGCCGAGGCCTTGATCCTGTCGCGCCTGGCCGCTCTCTATCCCGAGATCCAGGCCGTGGCCGAGGAGCAGTCGGAGGCCGACGGCAAGCCGGAGAGCGCGGCCGAGCGGTTCTGGCTGATCGACCCGCTCGACGGCACCAAGGGCTTCGTTCAGGGCAAGGAGAGCTTCACCGTCAACATCGCCCTGGTCGAGGGCGATCGCCCGACGGTCGGCGTGGTCTCGGCGCCGGCCACGTCTCTGACTTGGCGAACCGCGCCGGGTGGCGGGGCGCAGATGCGCCGCTATGGCCACGTCTGGCGGTCGATCAAGGTTCGCAATCGGCCCGACGAGGGGTTCGCCCTGTTGAGCCACAGCGTCACGGACGACGAGGCCGTTCGCCTCGCCGCTCGCCATGGCTGCACCCGGTGGCAAGGGACGGATTCGTCGCTGAAATTCTGCCTGATCGCCGAGGGGCGGTTCGACGCCTATCCGCGCACCGGACCCACGATGGAGTGGGATACGGCGGCGGGGCAGGCCGTGCTGGAAGCCGCCGGCGGACGTGTGCTGGGGCCAGACGGACAGCCGCTCGCCTATGGCAAGCCCGGGTTCCTGAACGGGGCGTTCGTGGCCATGGGCGGGTAGGGCTTCAAGCCCGGACCGGCAGACCCATCATCAGCCCCTGTGCGCGGTCGGCCAGCACCGGGACGCCGTGGTCGCGGGCGGCTTCGGCGGCCTCGGCCAGGACGAAGGCGGCCTGATCGGGGTCGGAGCCCATGAGTTGGCTGCGGGCAATCATCAGGCGGGCCATGGCGATCTGGTCGACGGCCCAGTCGATGACGGATGGGGCGCCTCGGCGTTCGGCCAGACGGCGACGGACACGGGTCTCGATCGTCGTCAACTCGGTGAGGTCGCCGGCGGTCGCAGCCGTCTCAATCTCTCGCGTGACCAGAAGGTCCAGAGCCAGTGCGCCCAGAATCGTGCCTTGCCCGGTGGTCAGGGCGACCGACTGGCGGATGGGTTCCACGGGGGCGGCCGGGTCGATCGAGCGGGCGATCTGGATGGCGACCCAGTCCAGCGGGCTATGGTCGACGAAGAACTGGTCGGCGGCGGCGTCGAACATGTCGTGGCCCGTCTTCATGGCCGCCTCGTCATCGGCCATGGCGGCCAGAGCGGACAGGCCGGCGGCACACAGGGCCAAGGCGCGGGCGCGGGTCAGGGGCCGTTGGTCGGGAGACGAGGCCTCGACCAGAGCGGTCAGGTCGCGACCGGCCTGGTCCAACAATCGGTGATCGCGCTGGATGATGCCGCCTTCGAGTGCGAGCGCGGCGCTGTCCAGGCGCAGGTCGTCGGCCTCGATCGGATTGTGCTTGGTCAAGGCGTGCAGAGCCGCGTCCATCAGGGCGGCGGCGTCCTGGCGATCCTGAGCGCGTTCGCTGATCCGGGCCTGGCGGGCGCGGATGCGGGCATGGACGCCGGCGCATGAGGCGAGGGTAGGCAGGCGTTTGGCGTTGACCTCACGCGCAAGTTCGGCGGCCAGGGCGACCGCCTCACGATCGCCGAAGAGATCGAACTTCGTGACATAGGCCTGGGCGGCGGCCAGAAGGGCCCGGGCGCGGTCGTCGTCGGACTTCGCAGCCTTGAGGGCGTCGTCGGCAGTGGTCAGGGCCTTGGCGAGGCTGTCGGGATTGCCACTGCGTCGCGCATGCTCTCGCCACAGGATCGAGGCGCGGCGCCAGGTCTGGGAAGGCTGGGAGCAGGAAACACGGCCACCGTCGGTGGTCAGCGACTTGGCTTCGCGCGCCAGCAGGTTGACGCCGATGAGTTCCAGCCAACCCAGGTCGTCGCTGTCGCGCGCCTGAACGAACAGTCGTCTCAGATCCTTGCCGAACTCAAACATAGCCACGTTACAAATCTCCGCGCGTCCCGCATCGGGACCGTCTCAAGCCTTCGCCCCCTTGTCTAGCAAACCCGACGCCGCGACCCGGTTCCACAACGGTTGCGCCGCGGGAGTCGGGCGCCTACCTCGTGTGCACCGCAACACCAGGTGTTTCATATGACGACCCTCTTCGACCCCATCGACCTCGGCGCGATCCCTCTCAAAAACCGGATCGTCATGGCCCCCCTGACGCGTAGCCGCGCCGTCGAGGGTGAGGTCCCCAATCCCTTGGCGGTCGAGTACTACGCCCAGCGCGCTTCGACCGGCCTGATCATCTCCGAGGCCACCCAGATCAGCCGTTCCGGGCAGGGCTATCCCAACACGCCCGGCATCTTCACCGACGCCCAGGTCGCCGGCTGGAAGCCGATCACCGAGGCCGTGCACGCAAAGGGCGGCAAGATCGTCGCTCAACTTTGGCATGTCGGCCGGGTCTCTATCTCCGCCTATCAGCCTGACGGCCTGCCGGGTTTCGCGCCGTCGGCCATCCCGCCCAGCGCCGGCCAGGCGATGAAGCCCGACTTCAGCATGGTCGATTTCGAGACGCCGCGCGCCCTGACGCTTGAGCAGATCGAGGCCATCGTCGGCGACTACGTCCATGCCGCCGAGAACGCGATCAAGGCGGGCTTCGACGGCGTCGAGATACATGCCGCCAACGGCTATCTGATCGACCAATTCCTTAAGGACGGTTCGAACCAGCGCGACGACCGCTATGGCGGCTCCGTCGAGAACCGCGCGCGCCTCATGCTGGAGGTCACGACCGCCGTGGTCGCCGCCATAGGTGCGGACCGGACGGGCATTCGCCTGTCGCCGTCGAACGGCGCCAACGGGACGCTGGATAGCGATCCCGCCTCGATCTTCCTCTACGCCGCAGCGGCCCTGAAGCCCTTCGGCCTCGCCTATCTGCACCTGATCGAGGGCGAGCCCGATACGCCGATGTCCATCAAGGATGGGGCTCCGCAGCTGGCCGCGCAGATCCGCGACGCCTTTGGCGGGCCTGTGATGCTGAACGGGGGCCTGACCCGCGAAACGGCCGAGAAGGCTATCGCCGAAGGCCGCGCCGATCTGATCAGCTCGGGCGTTCCTGTGCTGTCCAACCCGGATCTGGTCGAGCGCTGGCAGAAGAATGCTCCGCTGAACGCTCCTGACAAGGCCACCTTCTACGGCGGCGGCGCCAAGGGCTACACTGACTATCCGTTCCTCGAAACGGCCGAGGCGTAAGCTTCAGAAGACGTCCGGCTCCGGCGCACGCGCGCGCCGGGCCGGGCGGTCGCCGATCCGGGCCCAGGCCTCGGCCAGGGTATCGACGGCGTTCTTCAGCTCCGGCTCGGGCAGACAGTAGGGCAGGCGGACGAAGCGCTCGAACGCTCCTTCGATGCCGAAGCGCGTGCCTGGCGCGATGATCAGTTTCAGTTTCTGGGCCTCGACCACCAGGGCCGCGACCGAGGGGCGAGGCAGGGCGACCCATAGCGACAGTCCGCCGGTCGGGCGGGTCGTCTTCCATTCCGGCAACACCTCCGACAGACGCGCATGCAGCGCCGTCTCGCGCGCCCACAGCATCCCGCGTCGCTCCACGACGGGTGTCTGGTCCCCGGCCAACAGGTGGGCGGCGGCCAGTTGTTCGATCACCGCCGCGCCGAGATCGAGCGAAGCACGCGCACGAACGGCGGCGTCGGCGACCTCCGGGCTGGCGCGAATCCAGCCGATGCGGAGCCCGCCCCACCAGGTCTTGCTCATCGATCCCACCCGGACGACATGCGGACCGGGGGCGGCGGGCGCAGGCGGAGCCTTCTCGAACCACAGTTCCCTCTGGGTGTCGTCCATCACCATCAGGGCGCCGACGCGGGCGACGGCGGCGGCCACGACGGCTTCGTCTTCCGCCGTCATCACATGGCCGGTCGGATTCTGGTGGGCGCCCAGCAGATAGACCAGCCGGGGGCGGACCCGCTCGATCGTCGAGACCAGGCCGTCGATGTCCCAGCCCACCGAGGTCAGGGCCACAGGTATCGGCCGCATGCCCGCCCGAACGATCGCCTCAATGGCATGTGGATAGGTGGGGTGGTCGATCACCACCGCGTCTCTCGGCCGTCCGAAGGCGCGCAACAGGATGGCCAGCCCGTTCTGAGCTCCGGAGGTGACCACGATCTGGTCCGGCGTGGTCGGCAGACCTGCCTGACCATAGGTGTCGGCGACCGCGCGGCGCAGCGGCAGGAGACCGACGGGATCGTAGCCGTGACCGGGCAGATGCGGCGGCAGAGATTCCAGCGCGCGGGCATAGGCGGCATGGACGTGGGCGCCAGCCGGAAGGACCGCCGTCGCCATGTTGACGACCTCCGGTCCCGGCGCGACGTGGAACAGGCCTTCGAGACGCTCGGCCCGGCGGAAGGGCAGGGCTGTGTATGTGCCTGCGCCGACGCGGCTGGTCAGGAAGCCGTCGGCGCGGAGACGGTCCATGGCCGCGCTCACAGTGATGCGGCTGACGCCCAAGGCTTCTGCCACACGGCGTTCTCCGGGCAGGCGGGAGTCGAGCGGCAGACGGCCGTCCAGCACCAGCCCTTTTAGCGCGTCGGCGAGGCTGCGATAGGCGACGTCCTCGGCACCGGACGCGCGCCAGTCGCCGAGGTGACGGGACAGGCTGTTGAGATTGACGGGGCCGGACATGAGGCCACCGTCGCCAAAGTGGCTATGGATTGCAAGGCCGGTCGATCTAGCGTGGCGTCATGTTCATCCGTCGCTTCATCCAGCTCCAGATCGGCCTGCTTCTGTATGGCATGTCGCTGGCCCTCATGGTCCGCGCCGACCTCGGCCTGAATCCGTGGAGCGTCTTCCATCAGGGTCTGTCGGAGATGACGGGGCTCAGCCTCGGGCTGATCGTCAATATCGTCGGGGCGCTGGTGCTGTTGCTGTGGATCCCGATCCGCCAGAAGCCCGGCGTGGGGACGATCTGCAACGTGCTGGTCATCGGTACGGCGGCGGATGTCAGCCTGCATTTCCTGCCGGGGATCCATGGACTGCCGCTGCAGATCGGGTTCCTGGTCGCGGCCATCCTGCTGAACGGCGCGGCGACGGGAGCCTATATCGGCGCAGGACTGGGGCCGGGACCGCGGGACGGGCTGACGACCGGCGGCGTGCGCCTGACCGGCTGGGAGGTCCGCTGGGTGCGGATGGCGATCGAGGGGCTGGTCTTGGCGTTCGGATGGATGCTGGGCGGGACGATCGGGGTGGGCACAGTGGCCTACGCCCTGTCGAACGGGCCACTGCTGCAATTCTTCCTGCCGATGTTCGAAATCCGGCCAGCGACGGCGCCGGTGCCCGCGATCAGCTAGCGTCCGACGTGCCGAAGCGGGCGTTTTCGGGGACGTCCTCGAGGCGGCAGAAGTTCCAGAGGTCGTCCTCGGCCGTATCGACATCGTCGCCGAGCCGGGCCTGACGCTTGATCTGATCCGTGCCGAGCACGTCGTAGGTGACGTTGTAGGCGCCCGCGTCGCCGCCGCGCTCGGTCTTGCAGCGCTGTTCCTCGCCCCAGCTGTTGGGGCCGGTCTGGAGGAACTGGCCGGGGTCGCAGCCGCCGAAGTCGATGGTGAAGGATGTCGGCGTCAGGAAGGCCAGATCGCCTTCGCCGGGCCAGACCTGATCGCAGTCCTTGTCGCCCCGGACGTAGTAGCCGAGCGTCATCGGGATCGGGGCGGGCTCGGTCTCGCCGGGAGCCAAGGTGACGCCGGCAGGCTGCTCGGCGGTCTCTACTGCGTCCTCGCTGGTGTCACCCAGCAGATCTTCGAGAGTGCGATCGGCGGCCGAGGTCTGAGGGCGCGTCGTCTGCGGTCGGGCTGGCTGCGCGCGCGTCGTCTGAGGACGCTCCACGGCGCTCAGCGGAGGCTGGGCGTTGGCGCGAGGCGTCAGGGTCGACTGGGCCGGAGCGGTGTTCAACGACCGGGTCGTCGCCGAGCCCGAGCCTGAGCCTGAGCTTTGCTGGGCAGAGGCCGCGCTTGTCAGCAACAGGGCGCCCGCCGCCAGGGCGAGGGTCGTTCCGCAAGTCTTTGCTCGTTCGATCATGTCGTCCCTTCGATCACGCATGAACGACAGAACGATGGCGAAAGGCCGAGGTTCAGACGGGAAACGACTGATGGTACGCGACGCCTAGCCGCGTTCCTTGGTCTTGGTGAAGGCGACCTTGGGGAAGCGCTCCATGACGTAGCCGGTCTCCCAGCTCGACTTGGCCAGGAAGACCGGGGCCTGGTCGATGTCGCGGGCCATCTGTCCGCGGTATTTGGACATGAAGTCCTCGACGTCGGCCTTGTCCCCATCGATCCAGCGGGCCTCTGCATAGGGACTGTGCTCGAAGATAACGTCGAGACCGTATTCCTCGCCGAGACGGTCGGCCATGACCTCGAACTGCAGCTGGCCCACGGCCCCGACGATGAAGTCCGCGCCGATCTCGGGGCGGAACAACTGGGTCACGCCTTCCTCGGCCAGGCCGTCGAGAGCCTTCTTCAGGTGCTTGGCCTTGAGCGGATCCTTGACCCGGACGCGCTGCAGGATTTCCGGGGCGAAGTTGGGCAGGCCGGCGAAACGGATCAGGCCGCTCTCGGAAAGGCTGTCGCCGACGCGCAGCACGCCGTGGTTGGGAATGCCGATCACGTCACCGGCGAAGGCGTCGTCGGCCAGTTCGCGGTCACTGGCGAAGAACATGATGGGAGCGTTCACCGACAGCTGCTTGCCGGTGTTCTGGACCTTCAGCTTCATGCCGCGCTTGAAGCTGCCCGAGGCCATGCGGAACATCGCGATCCGGTCGCGGTGGTTGGGGTCCATGTTGGCCTGAACCTTGAAGACGAAGCCGGTGACCTCGCTGGAGCCCGGGTCGACCGTCAGTTCGACGGGGGCTGGGGCGTTGCGCGTCTCGGGCGGCGCTTCCTTCCTGGCCGGCATTGTGTTGGGCGGCGGCGCCCATTCGCCGATGGCGGCCAGAAGCTCGTCGATGCCGAAGTGGCGCAGGGCCGAGCCCCACAGGACGGGAGTCATATGGCCTTCCAGGAAGGACTGGCGATCGAAAGCCGGGTAGCCGCCCTCGACCAGTTCCTGGGCGTCCATCAGGGCCTGAAGCTCGCCCGCCTCGAAATACTCGCCGGCCTCGGCCAGGGGCAGGGCGGCCGGATGGGGGACGTCGTCCTTCGAACCGGCGGGCTTCTTGGCATAGGGCTGGAATTTGCCGGTGCCCATCTCGACCATGCCGCGCAGGCGGTTGCCGCTCTCGGCCGGCCACCAGATCGGCGAGGGATCGAGCTGGAGGCGCGAGGCGATCTCGTCCAGCAGGGCCATGGGGTCCTGGGCCTCGCGGTCCAGCTTGTTGATGAAGGTGATGATCGGGATGTCGCGCAGGCGGCAGACCTCGAACAGCTTCAGCGTCTGCGGCTCGATGCCCTTGGCGGCGTCCAGCACCATGATGGCGCAGTCGGCAGCGGTTAGGGTGCGATAGGTGTCTTCCGAGAAGTCCTCGTGCCCAGGCGTATCGAGGAGGTTGAACATCTTGCCTTCGTGCTCGAACGTCATGACCGAGGCGGAGACGGAGATGCCGCGCTCCTTCTCGATCTTCATCCAGTCGGACTGGGTGCGCCGGTTCTCGCCGCGCGCGCGCACCGCGCCAGCTGCGCGGATGGCCCCGCCGGACAAGAGGATATGTTCCGTCAGCGTCGTCTTGCCGGCGTCGGGGTGGGCGATGATGGCGAAGGTCCGGCGGCGGCCGGCCTCCTCGGCGAGGGTCAGTTTGGACATGCGGCCGGGGAGGTAGCGCGCGGGGCCGCCAAAGTCACGCAGCCCGGCTTTGAGGGCGCTCTCGAAGAAGTGTCGATAGGACCCGCAAAATCCCCTCGCCAAGAAGGGGCTTTGGAGTCATCCTCCCTTGGTGAGACGTTCCGGACACGAGCCGGACGCCGCAGGGAAGAAGGAAACGGTTATGGCCTTGCTGGATTCTGCCCACCACATCGCGTCCCATCGGGCGCCTGCGAAACGCTTCACGGAACGCGAGTTTCACCCCGCGATCTGTCTGGCGGCGGGCTTCGGCGTGATCTTCGGGGCAGCCGCCCTGGTGCATGTGGTGTTCAACGTCCTGACGTAGGACTTCAGGAACCCTCAGGCTCCTCACCGGCGTCGTCGCTTTCCGGCGGCGCTGCGGACGTGTCCGGCATCAGACCGGCATTGACGCGTGCCCGATTGAGAAGGGTGCGAACCGTGGCGTTGTTGCTGCCGCCATGCGGATCGTTGGCGATCGGCTCGAGCAGTTCGATTGCCTGTTGATTGACCCCCGCCTGAACCAGGGCCTGAGCCGCCCGATAACGTGTCGCCCGAACCTGGGGGGCGTATTCCTCTGCCGCCAGCAGGGTGTTCAGGTCGTTGTCGTTGGGGTAGCCGGCCTGCCCCTGTCGGCTGTCATCGAGGGCCAGGTAGGTGCGAAAATCCTCCGGGTCCGCCTGGAGCGAGCGGCCCAGAAGACGCCGAGCGTCGCGCAGGTGAGCCGCCCGTTCCTCATCGGACGCATCCTCCGCCTTGGCCCGTTCCAGCACGGCCATGCCGGCCAGGCGCAAGCCCTCGGCATTGGTTGAACTCTCGGCCGTCAGGGGCTCAAGCGCCGTGGTCGCCGCCGCCCACTCGCCGGCCGCCATCTCGGCCTTGGCCAGGACCAATGCGGCCATCGGGTCGCCCGCGTGGCGCGCGGCGGTCGCTCGGGCGAGAGCGATGCCCTCGAGGAAGTCCGCGCGGGCCTCGGCAAGGTTTTCGGCGCGCTCGGCGGTCTGCTCTGCGGTCTCGCCCTCACGCGCTTCGATCGGGTCGGGATTTCGCAGGCGCGACGCGCTGCCGAGCGACCGGTCCATGCGCAGACCCAGCCAGATCAGGTCGTCGGCGCCCGAGCCGAGGCGCTCGATCGCGACCTCGGCCTCGGGGATGGGCTGTTGGAGGGTGTAGACGGTGATCAGGTAGAGGTAGCTGCGGACGTCGAGCTGCAACTGCTGCGGCGTGCGCCCTGTCGCCTCGGTCATGGCCGCGACCGACTCCGTACCCCCGAGCACGAGCTGGAGATAGCGGCGCAGCATCTGCTGCCGCTCCGGCGTGCTCATCATGTAGTTCATCAGAAGCCAGGACTGGGCGTAGAAGCCGTAGCCCTGTTGCCCGCGCAACTGGCCCACGGACCGGCCGAGCAGGACATCCATCGGCACCCAGGTGTTGACGGCCCCGCGCAGCGAGTTGACCCGGCCGCGGCTCTCGATCCCCACACGGATGCGGCCCGGCGTCAGGTCCGCGGTCGAATAGTATTCGGCAAACCCCTCGACGAACCACGCCGGATAGGCCCCCGGCAGATGCACCAGCATGAAGTGGTGGCCGTATTCGTGAAACAGGGTCTTGTCGCCCTCCGACTTCTGGAGGTCTACGACGGCGTAAACATGCTCGGGGCTGGGGCTGTAGAAGCCCGCGATGCCTGAGCTGATACTGGGCGAGATGCGGCGCATGTCGGCACCGCCCTGGGCCAGATAGATCTCCAGCTTGGGCGCCTCGTGCTCGTTCGCGATGGGGTAGTAGAGGCGCAGGACCGCGTTGAAGCGCTCGACCTTGCGGACATAGGAGCGCAGGTCGCCTTCGCTGACGTCGCCGTAGACGATGAAATGCTCGCTCTCGGCCCGCAGCCATTCTGCATGGGCGGGAAAAGCGGCGCTGAGAGACAGAGCGGCGACGGCGCCGAGCAGGGTCGGCTTCAGACGGCGGAACAACATGACGCGGGTCTCCGGAACAACCCCGTCAGCCTATCGTCCCATTCACTCGTCCTACAAGCTTGGCGCGTGTCAGGCGGCCATACGTCCCCAGACGGCGCGGTCGGCGGCGACGGCGTCCAGCTTGCCTTTGCGGCCGCGCGTCATCAGCTGGGCGAGGACCGCATCGGGCAGGGCGCAGAACTGGGGTTCGACCAGGGCTGGGTCGCAGTCGGTCTCGGGTGCGGCGAACAGGGCGGCGTTCACTTCCGGCGAGCGGTCGTGGATCAGCCAGGCCAGGCGACGGGCGCGCTCCGGGTCGTTCCGGTGCATCATCGGGTCCTCGGCGAACAGCTCGCAACCGAGTTCCATCAGGTAGTCGAAGCCCAGCTTCTCGAACCGGCGCGCATCCGCCGACGTGACCGGGGAGGCCTCGTTCAGGTCGAAGACGACGTCGTTCATGAGAAACAGCATGCGGGGCACTCGCCTGACGCCGACGCTTCTCGCCGACATCCCGAACCTAGGCCCGGCCCGCTTGCGGTTCCGTTCCCGAACGTCGTTAAGGATTTGCGACCAGCGGGGTCAGCTCAGTCCTGCACCTTCTCGGTGATGAAATGCCGCCCCTGGCGGTCTTCGATCTCCACCACCCAGAGGTCGGGATCGTAGCCGCGCTGGCGTTCGATATAGGCGTCCAACTCGCTCTCGGTCCCGGTCACCGGCTGAATCCAGAGACGTTCTCCTTCATTGCCGAACGCTTCGCTGTAGAGCTGGGCCGTCCGTTGGGAGGTGTTGTAGGCCTTCACGATCACGGTCCCGGCGCGCGTGTCGCCCTTTTTCACGACGGTCGCGCTGGCGCCCTCGATCTGGGCGCGGCGGATCAGGGCACCGACCCACAGGTCTGAGTTCAGAAGCAAATCGGTAACCCTGCTCGGAAACGGGACCGGAACGACGTCGCGTTACGGTGAGGGCATGAGGATAGGCCTTTCGACCCGCACCGCCAGAGCCATCGCCGCCGCTGTCCTGATGGCGACGACGCCGGCGGCCGCCTTCGCCGACGGCACGGGCACCTACTATGACCGAACCTTCGTCCTGGCCGCGCACCAGAAATGCAGCCTGTTCCGAGCGCCTGTCGCCGGGGCGTTGTCGGCTGCGGCGCTTCAGTCGCGAGGCGCGGCCCTGCGCGCCGGAACGGCCGAGACCGCGCTTCAGGCCACGGCCGCCCGCGCCCGGACGCGGGCCCGTCAGGTGTCCTGCGCCAATCCCGAACTGGCTGTGGTGCGCGACCGGGTGGCCAACGCCTTTGCCGGCTGGCAGCGCATCCCGCGTATGGACTTCAACGGCGACAGCGCCAAATGGACCGCCGATCGCGTGCCTCGAGAAGGCGCCACCTGGCGTCTGGTTCAGACCTCGGTCACCGGGGCCTCGCCGGTGCGCTTCGGCATAGACGCCTCGGCGACGGGGCGTGAGAGCCTGTCGGCGGTGGTGTCCTTCGTCGGGCGTCCGCGTCCCTATGCGGCGCGGATGGTCATGCGCGATCCGGCCCTGGCCGCCCGCCCCTGGCTTACGGCCGCCGGGCGTGCCGTACTGCCGCCCCAGCGCGTCCGCCAGCAGGTCTGGTCGGCCGGGACCACCGCCGCTCCGGCGACCTTGCTGGCTTCGGGCCAGACGCAGGGTGAGACCTGGACCTTCCCAGCCTCGGGCGGAGACCGCCTGTCCCGCCTCGACCCGCGCGAGCCCTTCCTGATCGAGTTCCTGTTCCGCGACGGCAGCGTGGCGACCGCGACGTTTGAAGCGGGGGACTTCGGGGCGGCCCGGGCCTTCGTGGCGCTGGGGACGGTTTAGGACCGCACCAGGTCTCAACCTCCTGCGTTGAAGGGAATCACCTCCGCGCCACCCTCGGGCGCCGGGGCGCGAAGGGCGACCGCGACCGGCATCCGCACCGTCACGGCCGTGCCTTCGCCCAGGGTCGAGTCCAGGCTCATCCGACCGCCGTGCAGTTCAGCCAGAGACCGGACGAGCGACAGGCCCAGACCCGTTCCCTGAACCTTCTGCTCCACCGCGCCGGCCTGTTCGAACGGGCGGCCGAGGCGCTTCAGGTCCTTCGCGGCGATGCCGACGCCGGTGTCGGACACGACGAGCTCCAGATACGGACCGATGACGTCGAGTGTCAGGGTCACGGAGCCGCCAGCGGGCGTGAACTTGATGGCGTTTGACAACAGGTTGAGCGTGACCTGCTTCAGCGCGCGGCGGTCGGCATCGACGATCAGGGGCTCGTCGGGGACCAGGCTGGACAGGCCCACGCCCTTGTCGTTGGCGGTGACGCGGACGAGGGCGACGGCGGCGGAGACGACCTCGCGCGCATCGAAGGTCTCGCGCGACAGTTCGTAGCGTTCGGCCTCGATCTTGGACACGTCCAGCACGTCGTTGATCAGGTCCAGCAAGTGGCCGCCGGCCTCATGGATGCTGTCGGCGTAGTCGGCGTATTTCTGGGGCAGGGGGCCGAAGATCCGCTGGCGCATGATGTCGGAGAAGCCGAGCACGGCGTTCAGCGGCGTGCGCAACTCATGGGACATGTTGGCGAGGAAGCGGGTCTTGCCGCTGTCACGGGCCTCGGCCTCGGCGCGGGCGGCTTCGAGACCGATCTCGGTGGCGAACTGGCGGGTGGCGTCGAAGGCCTGGGCGATGACGCGGGGGGCGCCGTCGCCGTCCTCCATCCTGCGGATGATGAGGTTGACCCGGCGGTCGAGCGCCACGCGGGGCGCGAACTGGACCTGGCCTTCGTGACCGGCGAGGGCGCGATCGATGGCGGTCAGGATGCCGGGGCGATCGGGCGCGTGGACGGCGGCGATCAGGCCGGACTGGAACAGGGCCTCGGGATCTAGGGCGGGCGGCGGCGAGCCGTAGGCGGCCAGCACCCGACCACTGGGTTCGAGCACGAGGGTGAGGCCGGGCTGGGCGGCCAGAAGCGTCTCGACCCTGCGCGTCATGGCCTCGGCGGCGTTGAGCTTGTTCTCGCGCAGACGCCAGGCCAGCCGAACGGCCAGGACGGCGGCGACCATGACGAGGAGGACGGAGAGCGAGGCGGCCAGGGGCTGTTCCGCTGGCGGGCCGATCAGGAGGGCCGAAAGCTGACCGCCGAGCGCGGCGATGCCCGCCCCGACCGAACCGGCCTGGGCCAGTCGGACGCCGTGGCGGGGACCGCCGAGGGCCAGGGCCGCCACGAAAGGCATGATCACATAGCCGACCAGGGGACCGGCGAGGCCGCCCGACAGCATGGCCGCCGCCAAGGCCGCCAAGGTCCAGACCACGAGAACCAGCGACCGCTCGCCCGTCCCGTCGCGCCGCAACAGGCCCAGCCCCACGAGGCCGGGCGCCGCCATGGCAGCCGCGCCGAAGATCGCCGAACCTCCGAGCCAGCCGAGGGTCGCGCCCGCCAGGGTCGAGACCGCCGCGCCCACGGCCCAGGCCGCATGCCAGGCCGCCAGGGCAGACAGACCTTCGGCCGTCGACGCGCGTGCGCGCGGCGGAGAGGCGTCCGGGTCGGGGTTGGCGACAGGGTTCAAACAGGTGTCCAGGCGGCCGGGTGCGAGGCGTTGGGAGAGGAGGAGGCGCCGCCGACCGGCGAGATTAGCGTTCCGCATGAGTCGTCTAAAGCCCGCTCCCGCAGGAGGCGACTCGGTCAAGGGGATTCGCGAGCCGTGACTGGGGATGGACGGCGTGGTTGTCGTTAACCGGCGGGCGGCCTATCTGGCGGCCATGACCGAACCGGCCGACACCATCGACGCGACCCTGGAGGAACTGGCCGAGGATTTCGAGGTGCTGGAGGACTGGGAACAGCGGATCGCCTATGTCATCGACCTGGGCAAGGACCTCGAACCCCTGCCGGAGGCCGATCGAACCGAGACCAACAAGGTGCCGGGCTGTGCGGCGCAGGTCTGGCTGGCGTCATCGCGCGACGGCGACCGGCTGAGGTTCCGGGCCGACAGCGACAGCGCCATCTCGAAGGGCAATGTGGCCCTGTTGCTGAAGCTCTATTCCGGCCGTCCCGCCGACCAGATCCTGGCCTTCGACGCCAAGGCGGCGCTGGATCGGCTGGGGTTGCCCCAGGCCCTGACGCGACAGAGGGCGAACGGGCTGAACAGCATGGTCGGCCGCATCCGGCAGGAGGCCCTGGCGGCGGGCTGACGGTCATCGGGCGTAATGTCCGGGGTGACGCAATTTTCAGGGTGACATTACGGACATTTCGGACACTTCGACTTCACCGATTCCGTAGTGGTTCGCCAGCATCCGCAGCCCGGCCTTGAGCACCGTCTTGCCCTGGCGACGAGCGACGCCGGTCTCGCGTTCGGCGAGTTGCAGGCTGGTTTCCCGCAGACAGACCTGTTCCAGCAGAGGGCGATAGCGCGGGTCGACGGCGGAGAGGGCCTGGGCCACGCGTCGTCCGGCGGCCAGGGCGCGGTCGCCCGGCTCGACCCGGGCAGACGATCCGCTGCCGCCCGTCCGGGGCAGGGCGTCCCAGCGCATGGTCAAGGACGGCCCGGACCGCGCCAGCTCGGCGTCGAGCCTGAGCCGTTCGGCCGCCGCGATATCCCTCCGACCGAGCCAGGGGCGACCCGTGGCATCCTTGCGGCGAGCCAGCCAGGCGATGGGGCTTTCCCCCAGATTGGCGTGGTGCAGGATCACGCCGCCGTCCGGCATCATGATGGCGCGCTCACCGACGATCCGGCCGGGCATGCCGGCGGCCGGCGATGCAGCCTCGGGGCCGGCTGTGCGCATGATCCAGCCCCCGCCGGGACGCGCCCGGAGGCCGGGCGCCTGCACAAGGCCGTGGAAGGTCGCCTCGCTCAACATCATCGTCGCACGGCCGCGCCGGTCCGCGCCGAGTCGAAGCGGATAGGTCCTGTCCGATCCCGCAGCATCGACCCAGCCGCCGCGTTCCAGCAGGCCCCGCGCCCGCGCGACCGGGCCGCTCATGCGACGTCCGGCAGATCTGTGACCGGCGGGGCGTCGCAGACGGCCTGGATGGTCCCGGCGAGTTGATCGAGCAGGTCGTTCAGATGAGGCTCGTCGCGCGCCTCCTCGATCCGGGTGCAGGCCGAGCCGACGGTCTGGCGGCTGATCCCGAAGGCGTGGGCGACACGTTCCAGGGTCCAGCCCAGAGCGACGTGAGCCAGATAAAGGGAAAGCCGGCGCACCCGCAGGGCCGAATAGGACAGTCGGCCCTGACGGGACACGGTCTCGACCGGCGTGCCCAGCCGCATGGCGACGATCTGGAGGACCAGGTCGGCGCGGTGCCGCTCCTCCGCCGGGACGATAATCCGATAGGGTCTGTTCAAGGCTTTCTCCCGATACCGATGCGCAACCGACCCCCATTGTAGGGCCAGTCAGAAGGACGTTAGGAAGATTATCCTTCTTAACGTCAGAATCGGTCGTATCTGCGGTTGTGGCGGGCCCGGGTGGGATTCAATCATGCCAAACATGGCCAGCCACGAGGGCGCGGCGCGAAATAATTCGAATCGTTGACTCATGGAGTCTCGACGCGATTCGCAAATCACCCCAGATTCGCCTTCATGGGGTGGCGTTAATACTTCTTAAGGGTTCGAGGAGTTAACTCTCGAACAAGGTTACCTAGCCGTGAGCGGCGGGTCATATGGTCTAGCTTTTGCCTGGAGGGGCATGAATGCGCGTTCTGCTTATCGAAGACGATCACGCGACGGCGCAAAGCATCGAGTTGATGCTGAAGTCCGAGGGCTTCAACGTCTACACGACGGACCTGGGCGAGGAAGGCATCGATCTTGGAAAGATCTATGACTACGACCTGATCCTGCTTGACCTGAACCTGCCCGACATGAGCGGCCTGGAAGTCCTGCGCCAGCTTCGCGTCGGCAAGGTCAACACGCCGGTGATGATCCTGTCTGGCTCGACCGAGATCGAGACCAAGGTCAAGACGTTCGGCGGCGGCGCCGACGACTACATGACCAAGCCCTTCCACAAGGACGAGCTGATCGCGCGCACCCACGCCGTGGTCCGTCGCTCCAAGGGTCACGCCCAGGCGATCATCCACACCGGCGAGATCGCCGTGAACCTGGATGGCAAGACGGTCGAGGTGCACGGTCACCGCGTCCACCTGACGGGCAAGGAATACCAGATGCTGGAGCTGCTCTCGCTCCGCAAGGGCACGACCCTGACCAAGGAAATGTTCCTGAACCACCTGTACGGCGGCATGGACGAGCCCGAGCTGAAGATCATCGACGTCTTCATCTGCAAGCTGCGCAAGAAGCTGGCGACGGCCGCCGGCGGCAAACATTACATCGAAACCGTCTGGGGCCGCGGCTATGTGCTGCGCGATCCGTCGGAAGTGTCGGCGCCCGCTCCGCAGAGCGCCGCCGCCTAAGCCTTCAGGGAAGAAACGGCCAGAAAATCAGCGCCCGCCGGGAAACCGGCGGGCGTTTCTCGTTCGTAAGCAGATCAGCCTGCGCGGATCGCCCCTGCCACGGCCTGGAACATCGGGTTCGCCCGCCCGGCGGCGTCGAACAGCAGGGGTGAGTCCTTGCCGTCGTCGCGAGCGTCTCGCCGCAGCCAGCTGTCGGTGTCGCGCAAGCCCCAGACAGTGAAGGCGAAGCGCTGGGCGGGCGGCAGGTCCATGAAGGCCGAGGTCAGTTCGGCGACGCGAGCGGTCTGTTGCTCGATCCTCTGGCGGGGCGAGCGCAGGTCGACACGGCCTTCGGAGCGCAGGGAGGCGTCGAGCTCGGAGACGTGGATCGGCAGGCCGAACTGGGCGGCCTCGCGGAAGAAGGTGGCGGTCTGGCCGGCGGGGATCTCGATGTCGAGATGAGACTGGGTGCCGATGCCGCCGATGGGGACGCCGGCCTTCAGCATCCGCTCGACCAGCCGCAGGAAGGTCGCGCCCTTGGTCGGCAGGTTCTCGAGATTGTAGTCGTTGAGGAACAGGACGGCGTCCGGGTCGGCCAGCTTCGCCTGTTCGAAGGCGCGGGCGATGTAGCCGTCCTGGCCCAGGGCCTCGGACCAGAGGCAGGTGCGCAGGCCGGCGCCGTCCTCGGCGACGGCCTCGTTGACCACGTCCCAGCCGGTGGCGCGGCCGCGATAACGCTGGGTGACGGTCTGGATGTAGCGGTCGTACTCGGTGCGGAAACGATCGCCGCTGAGCGAGCGGAAGAAGGCCGAGTCCTGCGAGTACCAGATCAGGGTCGTGCCGAAGAGGCGCAGGCCGTGGGTGGTGCAGAAGTCGGCGATCCGGTCGGGGGCGTCCCAGCGGTAGTCGCCGGTCTCCGACAGGATGTATTCCATCTTCATCTCCCACTCGGGCGTGAGCTGGGAGACGTGGGTGAGGGCCAGATCGACCCAGGCGGGGTCGTTGAACTGGCCGGTCATGGCCGATGTGCCGATGGGGAAGGGGGCGATGGACTTCAGCGGGGTCGCGGCGACAGCGGGCGCGGCGGCGGTGTTTCCGCAGGCCGCGAGGGCGAGGGAAGACGCGAGGACGGTGCGGCGGGAAAGGCCCTTCTCCCCTTGCGGGTGGAGGAGGAGCGCATCGCGATCCGACGACGGGTGGCAGCCGGAGGCTGACTGATGAGGGGGCTGTGTCATCGGATCGGCTCTCAACGGTTGGAACGGCGAGGCGGACGCAGCCCCCTCATCCGACCTCGCTTCGCTCGGCCACCTTCTCCCCCGAGTGGAGAAGGAAACTTAGGCGCTACGCCGACGCAGGCCCATCTCGTCGAAGGCGGCGGTTTCGCGCTTGCCGGCGGCGATGAGGGCGTTGAGGCGGGTCGTCTCGGCGACGTGCTCGAATTTCTTCAGTTCGGAATAGGCGCCGGTCAGGGCGTCGCGGGCGCCTTCTTCCTCGGCGTCGAGGGTGACGAGGTCGCTCTCGGCGGCGCCCTTCCTGGCCTTCCAGCCGGCCAGATAGGCCTGAAGTAGCATGCTGGCCTCAGTGTCGGCGCGGGCGCGCTCGCGTTCGACCTCGACCTCGGCGTCCAGGACGGCCAGACGCATTTCGGCGGAGACCTTGCGCGACGAGATTTCGGCCAGGCGTTTCTGCAGCGTCTCGACCTCGTAGTTCGAGATGCGGATCAGCGAGTGGGCCCAGGCGGTCATGCGTACTTACTCCGTTGGCCGTGCATCACTGCACCATGCCCTGGTTCAGGATTGCCTCCAGGCGGGTAAAGGAATCGGAAAGACGCGTGGCGTCGTCCTTGTCCTGACCCAGGAAGGCCTCCAGTGCGGGGTTGAGGGCGATGGCCCGGTCGGTGATCGGGTCGGCGCCCGCGCGATAGGCGCCGATCTTGATCAGTTCTTCCATCGAGGCGTAGGCGCTGAGGCACTGGCGGGCGCGCTTGTTCAGCTCGCGCTCGGGCGGGGTCTGGCAGGCGGGCATGGTGCGGCTGACGGATTTCAGCACGTCGATGGCGGGGAAGCGGCCGCGTTCGGCGATCTTGCGGTCCATGACGATGTGGCCGTCCAGGATACCGCGCACGGCGTCGGCGATCGGCTCGTCATGGTCGCCGCCGTCCACCAGCACGGTGAACAGGGCGGTGATGGGGCCCGCCGTGGTGCCGTCGGGGCGGACGGGACCCGGCCCTGCGCGCTCCAGAAGCTTGGGCAGTTCGGTGAAGACGGTGGGGGTGTAGCCCTTGGTGGTCGGCGGCTCGCCGGCGGCCAGGCCTATCTCGCGCTGGGCCATGGCGAAGCGGGTGACCGAGTCCATCAGGCACAGGACTTCGAGGTCCCGGTCGCGGAAATATTCGGCGATGGCCAGGGTCATGTAGGCCGACTGACGGCGCTTCAGGGCCGGCTCGTCGGAAGTGGCGACGACGACGACAGCGCGGCGGAGGCCTTCTTCGCCCAGGGTCTCCTCGATGAACTCGCGGACCTCACGGCCCCGTTCGCCGATCAGGCCGACGACGACCACGTCGCAGGTGGCCTGTTTGGCCAGCATGGACAGAAGGACCGACTTGCCGACGCCCGAGCCCGCGAAGATGCCGAGGCGCTGGCCACGGCAGGTGGTGGTGAAGACGTCCATCGAGCGGACGCCCAGATCGAGCCGTTCGCCGACCCGGCCGCGCGAATGGGCCGGGGGCGGAGAGGCGCGCAGGGTGTAGGGGGCGGGTCCTTGCGGCAGGGGACCCTTGCCGTCGATGGGCTGACCGAAGGCGTCGATGATGCGGCCGAGCCAGGCCTTGGTCGGGCGGACGCTGGCCTGTTCGCCGATGATGTGGATGTCGGCGCCGGGGGCCACGCCCTCGACCGGGCCGAAGGGCATCAGCAGAGCCTTGGAATCGCGGAAGCCGACGACTTCGGCGGGGAGGGGCGTCTGGCCCCGGCGGCCGATTTCGGCGCGGGCGCCGACGGCGAGGCGGGACAGGCCGCCGCGCGCCTCGATCAGCAGGCCGCTGACGCCCGCCACCTTGCCGGTGACGACCAGCGGATCGATCGCTTCGACGGCGGAGACGAGGTTCTGCATCGCGTTAACGAATGCGGCATCGTGGTTAACGCGCCATGAATCCCGGACGTCAGAGGTAGCTCAGGATGGGGTGCGGGCGGCGCGATTTCAGGGCGATAAAGGCCCTGCATGGCGCCCACAGCAGAGCGGCGCAAAGCAGGGCGACGACCCAGACCCAGCCCATGTTCGCCACGCTGAAATAGTCGCCCTGATTGGGCCCCCAGATCGCGAGGCCGAGGCGGTTGGCGATGCCGAGGACGAACAGGTGGAGGATGTAGAAGAAGAGGGGGGCACCGCCGAATACGGCCAGCAGATTGGTCAGGACGGCCGGTGCTCGCTCCAGCGCGACCAGCAGCAGGGTGCCGAGGCCGAGGGTCACCAGGAGAAAGTCGAGCGACGGCGGGTATTTGGTCACGTTCAGGAAGGACAGGACGGTGCGGACCCAGGTCTCGCCGACCTGCCACGGCACGGGCTCGCCGTAGCCGTTGAACGTGCGGATGACGGCGAACAGAACGAGCGCGCCGACGCCCGTGGCCAGCAGCGCCCGGGTCCGCGCGGCCTCGGTCGTCTGCGCCTCGAACCATGGTCCAGCCGCATAGCCGAGGGCGATCACGCCGATCCACGGCAACAGGGGATAGGAGGTGCGGATGTCCGCCCCCCATGGCAGGTCGATCAGGCCCCGGTCATGCAGAATGGCCCAGGGAATATAGGCCCATTGACCCGGCTGGACGCTGATCGGATCCAGCAGGTTGTGGCCGAAGATGATGACCAGGCCGATCGCCGCCAGCACGGGGCGCGGCAGGTGAAGCAGGACCGACAGGGCGATCATCGACACGCCGATGGCCCAGATGACCTGAAGGAAATACCGATCCGGCGTCGGATCGAAGCTCCAGGCCAGGCTGATGACCGTGACTTCAAGGAAGACCAGAAACAGGCCGCGCTTGAACAGGAACCCGGAGGCCGCCCGCGCTCCGCCGTTCTTCGCTCCGTACAGCCAGGCAGAAATGCCGGTCAGGACGATGAAGATCGGGGCGCACAGATGGGCCAGAAGACGCGACACGAAAAGCCAGGTCTCGGTGTCCAGAGGCATGGGGTCCGAGACCTGGGCGTGCATGAAGAAGGTCTCGCGCACATGGTCGACCATCATCAGCAGGATGACGAAGCCCCGGAGGGCGTCGATGGAGACGATACGGCGGCGGGTAGGCGGGGTCTCAGGCATGCGGCCTGATATGTAATAATATAACGGCACGCAACCCGCGGCGTCAGTTGGGATTGGGGACCGGGGCATCGGCCGGGGCGGGCGCCTCGTCCTGGTCGGTCGTCAGGATGGCGCCGACCGAGGCGATGACGATGCAGGCGATGGCCAGCCACTGCAGACTGTTGAGCTGTTCGTGCAGCAGGACCAGGCCGGCGACGGCGCCGATGGCAGGCTCTGCGGACAGAAGGACGCCGAAGGTGCGTTTGGGGATGTGACGCAGGGCGATCATCTCCAGCGAATAGGGCAGGGCGCTGGAGGCCAGGGCGACGCACAGACCGATGATCAGGACGGACGGCAGCAGCAGGTTCACGCCCGCCGTGGCCACGCCGAAGGGGATGATGACCAGGGCGGCCGTGCTCATGCCCAGCGCCACCGACTGGCCTGCGTGCATGTGCGACAGGCGTTTGCCGAAGACGATGTAGAGGGCCCAGAACAGACCGGCGGCGGCGGCGAAGGCCACACCAACGGGATCCAAGGCATGGGCGCCGCTCCAGATCGGCAGCAACATACCAAGGCCTGCGACCGCACAGCCGATCCAGACGAAATGAATGACTCGGCGGGCGTGGATCAGGGCGAGGACCAGCGGGCCCGAGAACTCGATAGCGATGGCCAGGCCCAGCGGAATGGTCCGCAGCGACATGTAGAAGCTGAGATTCATCAGGCCCAGCACCAGGCCGTAGAGCAGCACCCGCCCGGCGTCGGCGCGGGTCAGCCGGAACCGCCACGGCCTCCAGATCGCGACCAGCACCAGGGCGGAGAGGCCGACGCGCAGCGTTGAGGTCCCCTCTGCGCCGATCACGGGGAACAGTTGTTTGGCGTAGGAGGTACCGACCGCCAGGGACACCATGCCGACGAACAGGGCGAGATATGGCGTCGCCATGGCGAGGCTGGGCGAGGTCAGGGTGCGGCGGGGAGCGATCATCGACATCGGGAGACGATAGCCGTTCGGCGGTTGCGCTTCCCGGCGATTTCAGGCTGTGATTCGGCTGAAATCGTCACGGAGGTCGCTCATATGACGGAATTCGCTGCGCTCGATGCCTTCGATCACAAGCTGCTCGATCGTGTTCGACGCAATACCCTGGAACCGGCGCGGGTGACGGCGGAGGCCGTGGGTCTGTCGGAATCCGCCGTGCTGCGTCGGCTGCGTCGGCTGCGGGCCGAGAAGGTGATCGTCGCCGACGTGGCCATCGTCGATCCGGCTCGGGTCGACCCGCGCATCGTCCTGCATGTCCTGGTCGAGATGAACACCCAGGATCGCAAGGTGATGGGTGCCTTCCAGAACGCGATGCAGACGAGCCCCGAGGTGCAGGGCTGCTGGGACGTCACCGGCGAAACCGACTATCTGCTGACCGTCTCCGTCAGGTCGATGGCCGAGTATGAGGTCTTCGGCAGCCGCGAACTGGTCCCCGAGAAGGGGGTGAGAGCGTTCCGCAGCATGATCGTGATCCGCGAAGTCGTCGGGCACGACCCCGCGCGCGCGGTGCTGTCGCGCTGAATTCGGCGGTGTCGTCTGGCGAGGTGCGAGACGGTCGTCGGAGCACCCGTGGCCGACGTCGCGGCATTGCTCTGAGAAGCATTCGCAACGTATGCAGTATTCGCTAGATGCAGGGGATTTGGCCGATGTCGTCATAGGGCTTCTTGACTAGACCTGGTGAAATGAATGTTTCCGGTCTGAAAACGAGTATTTTCGTCTTGAGCCTAGCGGTCTCATTCGAGGGGCGAATGCATGACGACTGTTCGGACATAAGGAATTCTACCTATCGACTCACTTGGATTTGGGTAACGGTGTTTGGGTTTAATCCGCAACCGAGGGTGGTCGCATCAAGGCGGCCCAGGGACGAAGACTATGTTCGGACACCAGTCGCGGGCCGAGAGCCGCATTCAGACGCAGGCGCTTCAGGAACTGGAGGGCAAGATGGCCGCGATCGGGCGATCGCAGGCGGTGATCGAGTTCGCCCTGGACGGCACCATCCTGGATGCGAACGACAACTTCCTGGGCGCCATGGGCTATCGGATGGAGGACCTCCGGGGTGCCCATCACCGCCTGTTCATGAACCCGGCGGAGGCGGCGTCGCCGGATTACGCCCGGTTCTGGGCTGAACTGAACGAGGGCCGGTTCGCGGCGGGAAAGTTCCGCCGCATCACGAAAGACGGTCGTGAAATCTGGCTGCAGGCCTCGTACAATCCGGTCTTCGCCGACGGGCGTCCGGTTCGGGTCATCAAACTGGCCGTCGACATCACCGAGGCCGAACATCAGGCGGCGCGGAGCGAGACCGAGCGCGTAGAGGCGCAGCGCATTCAGACCGCCCTCGTCGACGCCCTGGCCGCCAGTCTTTCGAGCCTGTCAGGTGGCGACCTGACCACCTCGGTCATGATCGA
Organism: Brevundimonas sp. FV1ye28; assembly: GCF_058681135.1. Taxonomy (NCBI): domain Bacteria; kingdom Pseudomonadati; phylum Pseudomonadota; class Alphaproteobacteria; order Caulobacterales; family Caulobacteraceae; genus Brevundimonas; species Brevundimonas sp. FV1ye28. Next base: position 3,167,388 of record NZ_CM178731.1, read on the forward strand.
ACCCAATGACCCGAACGGCCGCATCAAGACGGACTACAACAAGGCGGTGGAAAGCCTGCAAGACGCGATTGGCCAGGTCGGTCTGGCGGTCTCGGGATTGCGCGGCGGGTCCGATGAAATCTCCGGCGCGTCCGACGACCTGTCGCGACGCACCGAGCAGCAGGCCGCCAGCCTGGAAGAGACCGCGGCGGCCCTGGACGAAATCACCGCCACGGTGCGCCGCAGTTCGGAGGGCGCGCGTCGAGCCGCCGAAGCCGCCGCCGGGGCTCGCGAGGAAGCCGAGCGTTCGAGTGAAGTCGTGCGCGGCGCCGTGGCCGCCATGGGCGATATCCAGAAGAGCTCCGCCCTGATCGGCGACATCATAGGCGTGATCGACGAGATAGCCTTCCAGACCAACCTGCTGGCCCTGAACGCCGGGGTCGAGGCGGCGCGCGCGGGCGAGTTCGGTCGCGGCTTCGCGGTCGTGGCCTCCGAGGTCCGCGCCCTGGCTCAGCGTTCGGCGGAGGCGGCCAAGGAGATCAAGTCCCTGATCACCTCATCGACCGCTCAGGTCGCCGCCGGCGTCCGGCTGGTGGATCAGACCGGCTCGACCTTGCAGGCCATCGTCGATCGCGTCGCCGATATCGACGGGCTGATCACCGAGATCGCCGCCTCGTCCCAGGAACAGGCGACCGGGCTTCAGCAGGTGAACACCGCCGTCAACCAGATGGATCAGGTGACCCAGCAGAACGCGGCCATGGTCGAGGAATCGACGGCGGCCGCAGCGAGCCTGAAGATGGAGGCCGAGCAACTGGCGGAACTGGTCGCCCGGTTCACGACGGGGGCCGCGGTCGCTCCCGCTCCGGCTGCCGCTCCCGTGCGCGAGCGGAGCCGGCTGCGGATGGTCGCCGGCGGTGGCCGGGCGGCGGTGTCCGACCAGTGGGAAGAGTTCTAGCCTTCGATCATGTCGTGGACCTTGGCGGCCAGGTCGCCCATGACGAAGGGCTTGGTCAGGACCTCCATTCCGGGCGCGAGCAAGCCGTTGCCGACGGCGGCATTTTCCGCATAGCCGGTGATGAAGAGGACCCTCAGATCGGGTCGTGACACTCGCGCGGCATCTGCGACCTGTCGCCCGTTCATGCCGCCCGGCAGGCCCACATCCGAGATCAGCAGATCGATGCGGCGCTCTGAGCGCAGAATCTCCAGGCCCGAGGGGCCGTCCGGCGCCTCGATGACGTTATAGCCCGCGTCGCCCAAGACCTCGGCGACGAGCATTCGGACGGTCTGTTCGTCGTCGATGATCAGAACGGTCTCGCCGTGGCCGCCCTCGGCGACCGCGATGACGCCGATATCCTCGTCGCCGTTCACGTCACCCTGATAGCGCGGCAGGTAAAGGCACATGGTCGTGCCCTTGCCGATCTCGGAATAGATCCGCACCTGACCGCCCGACTGGCGCACGAAGCCGTGGATCATGGACAGGCCGAGACCGGTCCCTTGGCCCAAAGGCTTGGTGGTGAAGAAGGGGTCGAAGGCCTGGGCCTGGACCTCGGGCGGCATGCCCGTGCCCGTGTCGGTGACGCAGAGGGACACGTACTGACCGGACGGCAGGTCTCGGGCCTTGGCCGCGCGGTCGTCGAGCCACTTGTTCGAGGTTTCGATCGTCAGCCGACCGCCGTCCGGGGCCATGGCGTCGCGAGCATTGATGCACAGGTTCAGCAGGGCGTTCTCGAGCTGCGATTGGTCGATCCTGGTGGCCCAAAGACCGCCGGCACCGACGACCTCGACCTCAATATCCGGCCCCACGGAGCGGCGGACCAGATCCTCCATGCCGTTGATCAGGCGGTTCACGTCGGTCGGTTTGGGGTCCAGCGTCTGGCGGCGGGAGAAGGCCAGGAGGCGCTGGGTCAGGGAGGCTGCGCGCTGGGCCGAGCCCTGGGCGGCGTCGATGTAGCGTTCCATCCCGTTCAGACGGCCTTCGGACAGGCGCTTGGACAGCAACTCCAGCGAGCCGGAGATGCCGGCCAGCAGGTTGTTGAAGTCGTGGGCGATGCCTCCGGTCAGCTGACCGACGGCCTCCATCTTCTGCGACTGGCGCAGGGCTTCGTGCGCGCGGGAGAGTTCGGCGGTGCGTTCGAGCACCCGCTCTTCGAGGGTGGCATTGAGAGCCTGGAGAGCCTCCTGGGTCCGGGCCCGTTCGATCGCGATCCGAACCCGGGCGGCGACCTCGCTCAGCAGATCGATATCGCTGTCCGACCAGTTGCGGGGCGCGACATTGTTGACGAACACGATGGCGACGACTGCGCCCTGTTCCTTCAACGGCATGTTGATGAAGGAGGCGACGCCGATCCCCGCCAAGGCCTCGGCGGTCTCCTGGGTGCGGGGGTCGGTTCTGGTGTCTGTGACGACGACGGTCTCGCCGCGCGCCAGGTCCTCGATGTAGGAGCCGAAGTCGCGGAACTTCAGTCGTCCGGCGATACTGGTCATGCCCGGCGCGTTGTAGTCGCGAGCGATATCGACCGTCTCCGCCTCGACATCCATGACGCCGTATCCGGCGCGGGTGACGTTCAAGGCGCGGGCGAGAATGGCCGAGGACGCCGCCGCGATTTCATCCGGGTCGGTCAGATCGCGCAGGGTGTCGTTCAGCTCGATCAGAGCCCCCTGTCGGCTTTCCTGCTGTTTGCGGTCCGTGATGTTGGTGAACAGGATGGCGACCCGGTGCGCGGCGGGATCGCCGATGCGCAGGGCCTCGACCGCGTACCAGCGTCCGAAGATGTCGGCCGGGTTCTCGAACCGCGCCGTCTCCCCCGTCAGGGCGACGCGGCCGTAGAGGTCGAACCAGTGCTGCTCCAGACCCGGCGCGATCTCCGACACCCATTTGCCGTTGACGCCATGGAGGCCGGTCATCTGCTCGAAGGCCGGGTTGCCCTCGACGATCATGTAGTCGACCGGCTTCAGGACCTCATCGAACTTCATCTGGACGATGCAGAAGCCGGTCGAGGTGGCGCCGAACAGGGCGTCGTAGCGGATTTCGGTCTCCGCCAGAGCCGCATCGGTCTCGCGCCGTTCAGTGATGTCGAAGGTCACGCCGGGGAAACGCAAAGTCCCGTCCGGTTCGACGACGATACGCCCCTCGGCCGCCACCCAGCGGATCTGGTCGTCGTCGCCGATCAGCCGATACTCGGACCGGAATGGCGAGCGATTCTGGATCGTGCGCCGAATCTCTTCCGCGACACGCGTCGTGTCGTCGGGATGCATGGCCTTGAAGAAGTCGGACAGGGGGGCGCCGGCGCGGGCGAGCGCGGGATCGACGCCGTACATCTCGGCGAACCGGGCGTCGGCGACGACCTGATCGGAGCCGATGTTCCAGTCCCAGGTGCCTACGCCGCGTCCGGCGGAAAGAGCCAGCTCAAGCCGTTGGTTGGTGGCCGCTCGCGCCCGGTCGGCCTCGATCCGGGCCGTGGTCTCGACGACGGTCGCGATGACGCCGCCGGGGCGTCCGCTCTCGTCCGGCACGGGCCAGTAGTCCAGATCCATCCAGACCTGCTCGGGCCGGCCGGAGCGATGCAGGGTCAACTCCTGGTCCTGGTAGGCCAGGGTGCCGCCGGCCATGCCGACCGTCATGACGTTGGCGTTGAAGTCGGCGACCTCTGGCCAGCCTTCGAGGACATTGGAGCCGAGAAGCTGAGGGTGGCGGCCCCCGGCGAAGACGGAATAGGCGTCGTTGTAGATCATCACACCGTGCTCGCCCCACAGCAGGACGATCGGAACGGGCGATGCAATCAGCAGCGAGACCGTCGTCCGCAGGCTCTGGGGCCAGGCTGCGATGGGGCCGAGCGGCGTGGAGGCCCAGTCATGGCCGCGAACGCGCTCGGCCATCTCTCCGGAGCCGCCGGGGAAGGCGGGGGCGGAACCGTGGCCGTCGATGGAAGTCGCGTCAGACAGTGATCATCCCCCATGGGCGTCCGTTCAGCCGCCGCCAATCGTCGCAAACGCGGTGGAGCTTGAAAGGGTTCATGCCCAAACGCTTGTACGACGCGCAGACGGCCCTATGTCCTTTCGAAGCCTGCGTACCGCAGTCGCTAAGCCCGACTGTACGTACTATCCCGCCCCCCCCATTTTCACGCGACCAGCCGGAGCCTGCCATGTCCGACACCGCCCCCAACGCCCGATCCACGCAAGGCCGCGGCAAGATCTATCCCTCGATCGTCGATACCATCGGCGATACGCCCCTGGTCGGTCTGCCTCGTCTGTCGGCGGAATATTCGCCAAAGGCCCGGGTTCTGGCCAAGCTGGAGTTCTTCAACCCCATCGCCTCGGTCAAGGACCGGATCGGCGTGGCGATGATCGAGGGGCTGGAAGCAACCGGCAAGATTTCGGCGGGCTCGGTCCTGATCGAGCCGACCAGTGGCAACACGGGCATCGCCTTGGCCTTCGTTGCGGCGGCGAAGGGGTATCGCCTGATCCTGGTCATGCCGGAATCGATGTCGATCGAGCGCCGCAAGATGCTGGCCCTGCTGGGCGCGGAGCTGGTCCTGACCCCCGCCGAGAAGGGGATGAAGGGCGCCATCGCCATGGCCGCCGAACTGCTGGACCGCACGCCGGGCGCCGTCAGCCCCTCGCAGTTCGAAAACCCCGCCAACCCGGCGATCCACAAGTCGACGACGGCCGAGGAAATCTGGAACGACACGGCGGGCGCTGTCGATATCGTCGTGGCGGGCGTCGGCACGGGGGGCACGATCACCGGCGTCGGACAGGCGCTGAAGGCCCGCAAGGCGTCAGTGCGGATGGTCGCGGTGGAGCCCACCGCCTCGCCCGTCCTGTCGGGCGGCGAGCCGGGACCGCACAAGATTCAAGGCATCGGCGCGGGCTTCATTCCGACGATCGTGGACCGCTCGGTCATCGACGCCGTCGAACAGGTTTCCAACGAGGACAGTTTCGAGATGGCCCGAAAGGTCGCCAGGGTCGAAGGCATTCCGGTCGGCATATCCTCCGGCGCGGCCCTGACCGCCGGCTTCCGTCTGGCCGCGCTCGACGAGAACGCCGGCAAGACGATCGTCGTGATCATCCCGAGCTTCGCTGAACGCTATCTGTCGACGGCGCTGTTCGAGGGGCTCTGAGGAAGACGACAATGGAGAGTCTTCCTAACGTGTGTTATCTTCCTCGGTGATCGAGGGAAGACCATGGCGCTGAACATCAAAGATCGCCGCACTGACGAACTGGCCCGCGAGGTCGCCGCTCTGACACACCAGGGGATCACAGAGGCGTTGCGCGAAACCCTGGAACTGCGTGTCGTGGAATTGCGGAGTGCGAAAGCCGCCAGGGACAGAGACGCCGCTCGGGAAATCAAGGCGATGCAGGCCCAGATCGCATCCGCGCCGGTTCGCCATACGCATTCGCTCAAGGAACATAACGACCGGCTTTGGGACGACAGCGAGTGATCGCGGTGGACGCGTCGGCGGTGGTGGCGATCTTGTTCGGTGAGCCCGAGGCCGGCGCGTTTGACTCTGTTTTGAGCGGCCCTGTCTCTTGCTCCATTTCCGCAGTGTCGGTTCTAGAAGCCGAGACCGTGGTTCGGGGACGCACGACGGAGGACCTCGTTCCGCTGGTCCGTCGTTTGTTGTCGCTTCGCAACGTTCGGATCGTGCCTTTGGACGACGTGCAGGCCCAACTGGCGTCCGACGCCTACGGTCGTTTCGGCAAGGGGTTTCACGCGGCGCGGCTGAATCTGGGGGACTGCGCCGCCTATGCTTTGGCGAAGTCGATGGACGCTCCGTTGCTCTACAAGGGCGACGATTTCGCCCAGACCGACCTGGTCGCGGCCGTCACCGGCGGTTAACCCAAGCGCCGTTACCTTGGCGGCATCATGTCCGATCCGGCGCTCGTCCCCCCTGAAGAGGCCTCGCAGCCCGCGTTCCGCGCGCGCCATGCGTTGCTGAAGCGGCTGGCCGACGTCGTGTCGCTGCCGGGCAGCCGGGTCAACGCGTTCGAGCGGTCAGTGACGGGCGATCTGCTGGTCGAGATGCTGCGACTGGCGGCGCCGCGCGAGCGTCAGCGGGTGGCCCAGCGGCTGGCGCCCCTGGCCGAACTTCCAAACAGTCTGGCGCGGATGCTGCTGCGTGACGAGCCGGCCATCGCAGGCTTGCTGCTGGAACAGTGCGCCTCCCTGTCGGACGCGGACCTGGTCGCCTGCGCTCGCGACACCGGGCCGGAGCATCGCTTCCTGATGGCCAGCCGTCGAGGTCTGACCGAGGTGGTCACCGAGACCCTGATGTCGTTCGACGAGCAGCATGTGATCGAATGCCTTCTGAGGAACAGCACGGCTCGCCTGTCGCAGAGCGGGGTCGAGCATATCGTGGGCCTGAGCCGACAGATGCCGGTCCTGTGCGGCCATCTGTTGAGACGCCCCGAGCTGCGGCCGTCGGGCGCCTATGTGATGTTCTGGTGGGCTCCGGCGGAGGACCGGAAAACCATCCTGCAGCGCTTCGCCGTGAGCCGGGAAGTCATGCAGGAGGTGGTCGAGGACGTCTTCGCCATGGCTGCCGAAGAAGGGTGGCAGGACCCGGTGTCGCGCAAGGCGCTGCAGTTCATCGAGCGCCGCCAGCGCAACCGCGCCGCCATAGACAAGAGCCCCTACGACAGCCTCGAGCATGCCGTGACCGTGGCCGCTCGCGATGGCCTGAGCCGTGAAGTGGCGGCCGAGGTCGCCTACCTGGCCGGGATCAAGCCCCTGACCGGGGCCAAGATCATGGGCGACGTGGGCGGGGAACCCCTGGCGATTCTGTGCAAGGCGACCGGCATGTCGCGCGTCGATCTGCAAAACCTGTGGCGTTCGGTCAGGCGTCCCGAGACGACGGCCGACGGCCGGGTTCATCCGGATTGGGATCGCGTCCAGGTCACCTATGAGATGCTGGCCGTCGATCGCGCCCAGACCGTGCTGCGCTACTGGAACTGGTCCCTGTCCTCGGCCTTGTCGCCGGATTTGCTGAGGGCGATCCGTGACGGCGACGAACTGGCCCTGGATGAATATTCGACGCCGGAGCGGGCGGCGATGATGGCGCTGGCCGAGAACTTCGGCCGCTGAGGCCGCAGAAAGGCTAAGTCGAACTATAGTTCGCGCGTTTGCTTGACGGCGGAAGGACGCGTCTTGTCGCCTGGCGCATTGCTTTCGGCGTCGAACATCCGTATTTGCCGAAATCATAATCGCCGTTGTGCGACAAGAACAGGCAAGGACAAGATCATGGACGCTGCAAGACTGGACGAACGCTCGGAACTTCTCGAGATGACCGCAGACATCGTTTCGGCCTATGTCGGCAACAACAGCGTCTCGGCCAACGACCTGCCGTCGCTGATCGCCAACATCCATGCTGCCCTGTCGCAGGTCTCGACCGGCGTGGTCGAGGTCGAGCCCGAGGTCAAGGAACCGGCCGTGCCGATCCGGAAGTCGATCAGCCCGGACTTCCTGATCTGCCTGGAAGACGGCCGCAAGTTCAAGTCGCTGAAGCGCCACCTGCGCACCAAGTACGACATGAGCCCGGAAGAATACCGCGCCAAGTGGAACCTGCCCAAGGACTACCCGATGGTCGCCCCGAACTACGCCAAGGCCCGTTCGGACCTGGCCAAGCAGATGGGCCTGGGCCAGGGCGGACGTAAGCCGGCCCGCGTCGCGCGCGCCAAGAAGTAGTCTTCGGACTTTCGACGATCAGACGCCCGCTTCCGCACGGAGGCGGGCGTTCTGGTATCAGGCTGCGGCGGCGTTGCCGCGACGCATGCGCCAGAAGCGCAGGGTCCTGAGCGCGGCGTCGCGTTGCAGTTCGGCGTAGAGCTTGGCGTAGCTGCCGGCCTTGCCCATCGCATTGTCCTCGCCGCCGATGATGACGACGGCGAAGGTCAGGAACAGGGATCGGTCGAGATCGGCGGCCTTGCAGATGACGGCGAGGGCGTCGAGTTCCTTCTTCTCCACGATCTGGCTGGCGGTGTGGAAGTCCACATCGGCCAGTTGGGCGAGGGCGATCAGGAACGAGGTCCTCGAGCCGGAGCGCAGGAAGCGGGCCAGCATGCTCGGGGTCAACTGGTTGGCGGCCTTCAACTCGCCGACATAGGCGAGGCATTCCGAATAGTCGGCGGGCAGGGCGCCGTCCTCGGTGGCGACCCGGGCGCGACCCGCGGCCAGCGCGCTTTCCAGCAGGGCCGGGTCCATGGCGGCGTTCTGTTCGAGGATCTGCTGACGCAGTCGGGCTTCGACGACGAAATACATGTCGTTCAGCAGGTCGGCAGGCAGGCCCTGACGCTGGACGGTCACTTCGTGGAGCGCCGGGTTGACCCTGGCGCGCTCGACGGCCGTCTCGCTGGCGGCGCGCGACAGGCGGGCGCCGTCGTTCCGCAGCAGGGTTCCCAGGGTCTCGTCGTCGCCGCGCTCGACGATGACGTCGGACACGGCCTCGGATACGGTCACGCGTTCCGAAACGGCGCGTAGATGGCCCTGGCCCTTGGAGCGGACGACGCCCAGGAGATCGTCGTCGGTCAGGACGGTGGACGCGCGCAGAACCGCGTCGGCGACCGAGACCTCGTCGTTGGCGAGACGCCGGATCAGGCCGCGCGGGGCGTCAGCCGACAGGGCGAAGCGCGCCGAAAGCTCGGCACGGACAGCGGTCTCCATCTCGGCCGTGAGGTCGGTGAGAACGGCATCATAGAGACCTTCTTCGGCCGCGCTGCGGTTCGGGGATCCGAAGAAATGCTCGGTCAATTCACGCAGAAGGGCGCGGCGCTTCTCGCTCGATGTTTCCTGGGCAAGGACGATCAGATCGGGCAGACGCGAGCCGGTCTCGACGGGGGCGAAGGCGGCGTCGCTCATGGCAGGTTCGGGTCTTCGTTGGGGACCACGCGTCGGCGACCCTGAGGATCGCGGATGGGCAGTTCTTCTTCGGGGACCGCCGCATGGTCCAGGGTGACGCTGTCGAAGTAGACCGGTTCGGGCAGGGGCGTCGGATCAGGGCGATGGCCGGCGTCGCGATGCACCGAGTAATAGCGCGCGCCCGAGGACCCGGACTGGGCGGAAGCCTGTGCCATGCCTTGCGGCCGGTCTTGCTGAATCTGGAAGATGCGGGCGTCCTGGCGAGGGGCCATCGCGTCGGCGGCGGCGATGGGTTGCTGTAGCGGTGGCTGGGACGCCGTGAGTTGGGCGCTGGGCTCCCGAGGGGGATGGGGCATGTCCATGACGGGGGCGTCGCGTCGCGGGGCCATCGCGTCGGCGGCGGCGTGGGTGATCGGTTGAGGCTGGGTCGCCGCGTGCTCGACGTGCGCCGTCATGGCGGTCAGATCTCCGACGGGGTCCGGGGCGCCGGGGGCGTAGGCAGGCGTCACGCGCGGGCCGATCCAGACGCTGGCGGGGGTCAGGCCGCGCGAGACGGCGACGTTGGAGACCGGAGCGACCATCTGCGGCTGGTAGGGCGACTGCGACGGCGCGACCCGGCGCGGGATCATGGCGTTGCGGGCGCGTGCCTGGGCGGCGTTCATGTCGGCGGGTGTCGTGCCGACCGGACGGTTGGCCCAGGTCAGGTAGCGGCCGGCGGCGGGCGTGGACTGGGCGTCGGCGGCGGTCGCCGCAAGGCATGCACCCGCCATCACCAAAACGAGCGGCAAGATGCGGGCGGCGCGGTACGGCAAGGGCGAGGCTCCCGTTCGAACAGAACGTATCGAGCACCCTAGGAGCGAGCCGCTTAACCCCGCGCTAACAGCCGTAAAGCTTTCACACCCGATGGCGCCGCCGCCGGCGCTTTACCAAGCGGGTGGCCGGGTCAGCCACGGCCGGGCAGGAATTCGTCGGTGAAGGCGGTGCGCCAGCGAAGGTCGGCGGGGTAGACGCCGGCTTGCGAGGTCACTTCGAAGAAGGCTTGCCAACGATCGATGGTCATCGCGCCGAGGCCGTAGAGGGCGGCGTCGCCGGAATCGACGATGCCGTTCTCGCTGAGCTTGGTCCGGGCCTGATCCAGGATGTCCTGAGTCATCTCCGGGTTGGCTTTACGGATCAGGGCGTTCGCCGCGGCCGGGTCGCCCCGGATGTAGTCGCGCCAACCCTCTGCCGAGGCGGCGATGAAGCTGCGCAAGGCCGCCGCATTGTCGCGCGCGAAGCCGTCCGGCGAGAGGACCATGGTGGCGTAGGAAGGGTAGCCCTCGTCGGCGAGCAGGAAGACGCGGGGTTCGAAGCCGGCTTCCTGTTCGATCGTATAGGGATCGGAAGTCAGATAGCCCTGCTGCACCGCGCGCTCGTCGGCGAGGAAGGCGGCGGGGTTGAAGTCGTACTTGCTGACCTGGTCGTCGGTGAAACCGTATTTGGCCTTCAGCCAGACCCAGAAGCTGGTGATCGAGGCGTCGGCCAGCAGGAACGGACGACCGGCCAGATCAGCGATGCCGGTCAGGTCCGGGTCGGGGTGGGCGATCAGGACCTGGGGGTCCTTCTGGAAGAAGGCGGCGACGGCTTTGACCGGCGCCTCTTCGGCGACGAGATTCATCGGGATGAAGCTGTTGGAGCCCATGCCCAGCTCGACGGCGCCGGAGGCCAGGAGTTGCGGCACGTTCACGCCTGGGCCGCCCTGAATGATCTGGACGTTCAGGCCCCGCCGCTCATAGGCCCCGGAGGCGAGGGCCTGGTAGAAACCGCCGTGCTCGGCCTGGGCGCGCCAGTCGGTGGCGAAGCGGATGCGGACGCGGCCCTGGTCGTCGACGGGGGCCTGCTGGTCGCCGCACGAGGCGAGGCCCATGGCGGTGACGGCGACCCCGCCCGCCAGGACGAGTCGGCGGCTGACGACGGACTGAGTCGTGCGGCGGTGCATCGCCGCAAACTAGGGCGGGAGAGGGTGCAAGGGAAGGGAAGCGGCGCTGGAGACCCATCCGGGCTCACGCAGCGAGACGTCGCGCGTCGAGCGGTAGGCCCCTTCCGGAATTGAGCGAGGGGACGACAAGCCCCGGCGAACCGAAACTCCTCGTCCCCTCGCCAAGTCCGGGTTGGGACTTGGCCGTTGAGGTTCAGGGCCCTGGCTTCAGCATCCGCGAGGCAAGCCCCGGAGACGGTCAGCTGTATCCTGGCGGCTCCTGTCCGATGCCGGTCCGTCGAGGATTGCGTCCCCGCCGTCGTTCATCGATCCCGATCCGGTTTCCGTCCGCCTCGGCGCCTGAGCACCGGAAGCCTGGGGCCTTGATCCTGCCCGGTGTTTCCGCCGTCGCCCGAAAGCGCCTTTGGAACCGTGGTCAGAGAGCCGGACCGACCCGCTTGAATCCCCGGTCTCCCTGGGTTTCCGCGCCGCCGTGTCCCTCGGCCTGTTGACGTTCGCGCTGAACCGGCTAGACGGCAAGCGCCCGAGATCGGTCCGCTGTGCAGCATGCCCGGGATCTCGGTGGACAAGCCTGTTAACCTCTGTGGGCGGACGAGATTCGCCTTGGCCGATCAGTGGTTTGTGTTGTCCACAGAAAGCCGCTCACCCCGCCAGCGCCTCGCGCTTTGCCTCCAGTTCCAGCCATTCCTCTTCTGCGGCGGCGAGTTTTTCCTGGGCGGCTTCGAGGGCTTTCATCGTCGAGGCGAAGCCGGAGGGGTCGCGGGAGTAGAAGTTGACGTCGTCGAGCCGCTTCTGGTGGCCGGCGATGTCGGTGGGCAGCGATGCCATCAGGGCGTCGAGCTCCTTCAGCCGGTGCTGGTCCTTGAACGACAGCTTGCCCTTGGCGGCGGGCGGCGGAGGCGGCGGGGCGACGACGGCGGCGGGCTTCGATGCGGTCGGCGTCGCGCCCTTAGGCTGCAGGAAGCCGGGGTTCTGGCCGATGAAGTCGGTCCAGCCGCCAGGGGTCTCGACGATGTCGCCGCGCCCGTTCATGCCGATGGTCGATGTGGCCAGGCGATCGACGAAGTCACGGTCGTGGCTGACCAGGATCAAGGTGCCGTCATACTGCTCCAGCAGCTCTTCGAGCTTGTCGAGCGTGTCCATGTCGAGGTCGTTGGTCGGTTCGTCGAGGACCAGCATGTTGGCAGGCTTGGCCAAGGCGATGGCCAGCAGCAATCGGTTGCGCTCGCCGCCCGACAGGGTCGAGATCGGCTGGCGTAGCTGGGCCTCGGTGAAGAGGAAGTCCTTGGCGTAGGCGGCGACGTGCTTGGAAAAGCCGCGCACGATGATGCTGTCGCCGCCGCCGGGCGTGAGGGCGTCCCACAGGGTCATGTCGGAGCGCAGGCCGTCGCGTGACTGATCGAGATAGACCGTCTCAAGACTGGCACCGAGTTTGACCGTGCCCTCGGTGGGCTCCAACTCGCCGAGCATGATCTTGACCAGGGTCGTCTTGCCCGCGCCGTTCGGCCCGACGATCGCGAGCCGGTCGCCGCGGATGATACGGCTGGTGAAGGGCTTGATCACCACGCGGTCGCCGAAGGATTTGGTGACGCCCTTGAGGTCGGCGACGCGCTTGCCGGAGGTGCTGCCGGAATCGACGCCCAGGTACATCTCGCGCGGGCGATCCGTGGCCTGTTCGGCGCGTTGGGCGCGCAGGGCGTCCAGCGAGCGGGCGCGGCCCTCGTTGCGGCTGCGGCGGGCGGTGATGGACGAGTAGAAGGTCGCGGTCTCCCGCTCGATGGTCTTGGTCAGCTTCTGGAAAGCGATGGCTTCCTCTTCCATCGTCTTGGCGGCCCATTCGTCGAAGGCGTCGAAGCCCTTGTTCAGGGTGCGGACGCGGCGGCCCTCAAGCCAGTGGCAGGACTGGGTGACACGGTTCAGGAAGGCACGATCGTGGGAGACGATCAGTGCGGCGCATCTGGCGTTGATGATCTCGTTCTCGAGAAGCTCGATCGCCATGATGTCCATGTGGTTGGTCGGCTCGTCCAGCAGCAGCAGGTCGGGCTCTTCGGCGAAGGCCTTGGCGAGGGCGGCGCGGCGGATCTCGCCGCCCGACAGGCCCTTGGTGGACTTGTGCGGGTCCATGCCGAAGGTCTCGAGCCAGGCCTCGGCCGTCCAGTGCTCGGCGCCGTTGGAGGTGGCGTAGTCCAGCAGGGTGTCGCCGGCGATCAGCGGTTCCTGGGGCACATAGGCGAACTTGACCGCGCCGTTGATGGAGCGATTGCCGCTGTCAGGTTCGATCAGGCCCATGACGACCTTCATCAGGGTCGACTTTCCGGCCCCGTTGCGGCCGACGAGGCAGGAGCGGGTGCGTGGTTCGATCGCCAGATCGACGCCGTCGAACAGCGGGCGCTGGCCGTCCTGGAGACGGACGTCCTTGAGAGCGACGAGAGGGGGGCGGGGGGAGGAGCGGGGAGCCATGGCGGGCGCATATAGAGGACCGATGGAGCCGCCGCCATGGAGGACGGCAGATTGACTGTCACCGTCCCGCCCGTATGTGACCTTTATGGACACCCTGACCCACCGCGCGCCCGAACTCTTTCGCGCCAAGATGATGGAGCCGGTGTCGTGAGCCCAATGACCTGGGCGGCCTTGCTGGGCGCGATCGGGTTCGAGGTCGCGGGAACGACCCTGTTGCAGAAGAGCGAGCAGTTCAGCCGGCTGTGGCCGACGCTGGGAATGGCGGTCTGCTACGGCGCGGCCTTCTATCTGCTGTCGATCACGCTGAGGCAGATGCCGGTGGGGATCGCCTATGCGGTCTGGAGCGGGTTGGGGGTGGTGCTGATCTCGATTATCGGATTGGTGGTGCTCAAGCAGAAGCTGGACGCGCCGGCTCTGCTCGGGCTGACGATGATCGTGGGAGGGGTGGTGGTGATCAATCTGTTCTCGAAGACGGCTGGGCACTGATCGGTCGCGACATCGCCCGGATCGCGGCGTAGAAGCCGCCGATGACCGCCCCCTTCTGGCAGACCAAACGCCTGGATCAGATGACCCGCGAGGAGTGGGAGAGCCTGTGCGACGGGTGCGGGCTTTGCTGCCTGATCCGGTTCGAGGACGAGGATACGGGCGAGGTGTTCCCGACGCGGGTCCACTGCAAGCTGTTCGACGGACAGCTGTGCGCCTGCACCGACTATGCGAACCGCAAGGAGCATGTGCCGGACTGTATCAAGCTGACGCCGTGGAACATCCAGGCCTTGGGTTGGATGCCGAAGTCCTGTGGCTACCGACGGATCCACGAGGGACGCGGGTTGGCGGACTGGCACCCGCTGGTCTCCGGTGACCCGGAGACGGTGCATACTGCCGGCGTATCGGTCCGGGGACAGACGATCAACGAGATGGAACTGGCCAAGCCCGAGGACGCGGTCGAGTACGAAGCCGTGGAATGGCTGGAGGAGCGCGGGGTGAAACCGGTTACACGGTAACCCTTTGTTTGGACAGCGACATTAACCGTGATCTCCTGGATGGAGATCGGTCGTGCCTAAGAGTGCTGCGTTTGATCGATTGACCGAATTGGCGGCGGCGATGTTCGATGCGCCGGTCGCCCTGATCACCACACTAGATGACGAGCGCCAGTGGTTCCGCTCCAATCGGGGCTTCGGGGCCGACCAGACGGCGGTGGAGGAATCCTTCTGTCGGCACATGGTCGGGTCCGATCCCGGCACGACCCTTGTGGTCGAGGACGCCACGCTGGACGGTCGGTTCGTGCAGAACCGCCTCGTCACCCAGGAGGGCGTGCGGTTCTATGCCGGGGCGGTCATCACCACGGCTGACGGTCGCCAGGACGGCGCCGTCTGCGTTCTGGACACGGTTGCGCGCAGGGCACCCACCGACGCGCAGATGGAAAGCCTGAAGCTGCTGGCGCAGCTTGCCGGGCAAGAAATCGATCACGGCAGGCTGCTTCGGCGTCAGGCCGAGCACACGGCCATGCTGAAAATGTCCGAGGCCATGGCCGGGGTCGGGCACTGGCGCTACGAGTTCGCATCGGGCGCGCTGTCCTGGTCCGACGAGGTGTTCCGCATCCATGGCCTGGAGCCTGGATCGGTCGATCCGAGCCTCCACAGCACGGGCGACCAATATCACCCGGACGACATGGCCGAGGTGTGGCGGCTGATCGAACGGGCCAGCCGGACAGGCGAAGGCTATGACACCCGTCTGCGACTGACCCGGCATGGAGAGGACAGGATCACGCGCGCCCAGGCCAGGGCAGAGCGGGACGAGACCGGCGCGGTCCTGGCCCTGTTCGGCGTCTTTCAGGACATCACCGACAGCGTCCACGCGCAGGACCGGATCGAGCGCAGTGAGGTCCTGTTCCGCGTGCTGAGCGAGACGGCGACGGACATCATCGCCCGCTATGGCCCCGATGGCACGTTCAGATATCTGTCGCCCTCGATCGAGGCGATCATGGGTTATCGACCGGAAGAGATGCTCGGGCGCAAATGCAGTGCCTTCATTCCAGCCGAGGAGACCGAGCGGGTCGAGGCCCTGGTGCAAGCCCATCTGAAAGCCGGGCCAGGGGCACCGCCGCTGCGCTACGAATACCGGGCGAATCGGGCGGATGGGACGATCGTCTGGTTGGAGGCTTCGCCCCGCGCAGTCTGGGACGCGGCCGGGCTGAAGGTGACCGAGTTCCACGACCACGTCAGAGACATCACGGCCCGCAAAGCCGCCGAGCGGGCCCAGGCCGAACTGGTCGAAACCCTGGTCATGACCGAGGCCCTGGCAGGTATCGGATGCTGGCGGCTGGATGTCGCCAGTGGTCGGGTCACTTGGTCCGACGAGGTCTATCGAATCCACGGCAAGACCCGAGAGACGTTCGATCCCAGCCTGGACGACGCCGTCGGCTGCTATCACCCCGACGACAGGCAGGCCGTGGCGGATTGGTGCGCGAATGCCATCGGGACGGGCGAGCCGGGCGAGTTTCGTCTGAGGATCGTCCGCGAGGATGGCGACGAACGGATCGTCACCTCTCAATGCCGACCCGAACGGGACGAGACGGGTGTCACGGTCGCCCTGTTCGGCGTGTTCCAGGACGTGACCGAGCGCGTGCAGAGCCAGGAGCGGATAGAGGCCAGCGAGGCGCGCTATCGCCTGCTGGCGGACCGGGCCAGCGATGTCATCGTGACCTACGGAGTCGATGGGCTGATCCGCTACATTTCGCCCAGCGTGGAGGCGGCGACAGGCATCGCGCCAGAAGACCTTCTGGGCCAGCCGGTCACGCATCTGATCATCGACGAGGATGTGCCGGCGCTGAGGGACCGGTTCCGCGACATGGTCCGCTCTGCTCCGGAGACGGTTCACCCTGGTCTGGTGTATCGGGCGCGCGTGGCCTCGGGCGAGGTTCGCTGGATGGAGGCGCGCACGACGCTGATCCGCGACGACGCCGGTCAGGTCATGCAGTTCCACGACGTGGTCCGCGACATCACCGAGACGAAGCGGCTGGAGGACGAACTGATCGCCGCACGGGACGTGGCCGAGGCGGGCGCCAGGGCCAAGTCGGAGTTTCTGGCGAACATGTCCCACGAGTTGCGCACGCCACTGACGAGCGTCATCGGGTTTTCCGGACTGCTGCAGTCCAGTGTCGACCTGCCTGAGACGGAACGGCGCTATGCCGACCGCATCGCGACGTCGAGCGAGGCCTTGCTGAGCGTCATCAACGACATCCTGGACTATTCCAAGCTGGAGGCCGATGCGGTCGGGCTGGATCCCGTGGCCTTCGACCCGACAGCCATGGCGCGGGGGGCGGCCTCGATCGTGGAAACCCAGTGCCTGGCCAAGGGCGTCGGCTTGACGGTTTCCATCGCCGACGACGTCCCGGCCGGGATCATGGGAGACGAAGGCCGGTTGCGGCAGGTGACCCTCAACTTCCTGTCCAACGCCGTGAAATTCACGGTTTCGGGAGAAATCCGGATGGACGTGTCCCGTGTCGGCGAGCGACTGCGCGTTGCGGTCAGCGATAGCGGCATCGGCATCGCGCCCGAGAAGATCGACGCCCTGTTCGACCGGTTCACCCAGGCCGATGCCTCGACGACGCGGATCTATGGCGGCACGGGTCTGGGGCTGGCAATCTCGCGAAGGCTGATCGAGCTGATGGACGGGGAGATCGGCGCCGAGAGCCGGCCGGGCGAGGGCTCGACCTTCTGGTTCGAGATCCCGCTGATAGAAGCCGGAGAGGCGTTGGAGACGCAGGCCGACGACGCGGTATTGCTGGCACCCGGAACACGGATCCTGCTGGCGGACGACGCGCCGGCGAACCGCGAGCTGGTCAGGATCATCCTGTCGGGATGGGGCGTCGAACTGGACGCCGTTTGCGATGGGGCCGAGGCGGTCCAGGCGGCTTCGACAGCCGACTACGACCTGATCCTGATGGACGTGCACATGCCGGTGATGGACGGGATGGATGCGTCGCGAGCGATCCGGGCGCTGGAGGGGGCGAGGGCGACCACGCCGATCCTGGCTCTGACAGCCAATGTTCAGCCCGAGCAGGTCGAGGCCTGCGGACGGGCCGGGATGGACGGTCACGTCGGCAAGCCAATCCAGATCGGAGAACTGATCGGAGCAATCGCCGGCGCTTTGAAGGCAAGACCAGGAACAGGCGCCAGCGAGGCGGCCTGACTGTTAAAGATCCGGCCGGAGTTGGCAAAGGATCGTCCGAATTCGTCCATGATTTCAGAGGTCGGTGCTTTTAAGAGCCGATTTGCGCGCCCTATGACGCTGGTCCCCTATAGTTTGGGCATGGCGGGAAAAGGGGGCGACGCGGTGAGCGCGCCCGGCGGCCGCCCCGAACCTCTGAAATCAAGGAGACGACCATGCCATCCAGCCCGGATGCCTATGCCGCGTTCGCACCGTCGCCGTCCGCGCCCGCCAGGCGCGCCGATGCGGTCACGCCGAACGACGCCGCCGATCTGACCAACCTGGCCAAGGCGCTGTATGTCGGGGTCAGCGGCGACGTGAGGGTCGTGCCGGTCGCCGCGCCCGACGGCGCGGCGGTGACCTTCGTCGGGCATCCGGTCGGCTATCTACCCATCCAGTGCGCGCGGGTCATGGCGACGGGGACCACGGCCGGGTCGCTGATCGCGCTGTTCGACTGATGCTGTCGTTCGGTTATCCGTATGCGGCGCCGGGCGGGGTGGTCGCTGGGCGTCGGTTCGAGGTCGCAGGTCTGCCCCTGTGGTCGGCGGCGGTGCGCCGCGCCCAGGCCGGGCAGGGACGGGCCAAGGTCCTGTGCTTGGGCGACAGCACGACGGCGGGGTTCGGGGCCGTGACGCGCGCCGATGCCTGGCCGCGCCGGTTGGCGACCCTGCTGGCCTCACGCGGCGGACGGGAGACAAACCTGTTCTCCGATCACAATCTGGCGGCCTCATACGACCCGCGAATGGTGCGGAGCGCGGGCTGGTCGAAGAACAGTTCCAAGACGCTGGGAGGGTTCTTCTGGCTAAACTCGACGACCGACAACGCCATGACCTTCACGCCTCAGGCGAGCTACGACACCGTCGAACTGTTCGGATATGGCGCTCAGGCCATAACGGTGACGATCGGTTCAGGGACGCCCGTCTCCTTCACCACGGCCGGCGGATCGGTGCTGACGAAGAAGACCCTGACCTGCGCCGAGGCGGGGCTGGATGCGGGCGCCTGGCCCATCGCCGTCACCCGCAACGGAGCGGCGGTCTTCTGCGGGTTGAACGCCTTCGATGCCGCGACCGGGATCGACGTCATGAACGTCGGCACCTCCGGCTGGAAGGTCGCGGAGTTCTCGGGGAGCGCCTTCTCGGCGAGCGCCGGCATCTCGCTGATCGCGCCGGACCTGACGATCATCAATGTCGGGATCAACGACTTCAACCAGGCGACACCCACGACAGAGGCCGCCTTCAAGGCCGGTGTCCAGACCTTGATCGACAGGGGCAAGATCAGCGGCGATGTGATGCTGGTCATTCCCAACGACACGGGTGCCGTCCATGCCGCCAATCGTACCGCGTTCGCTCAGTATCTGAGAGACGTCGCAACCTTGAACGGCCTGGTCGCGCCTCTGGATCTTGCGGCGGCGCTTGGATCCTATGCGGCGGCGGACACCGCCGGCGACATGCTCGATAGCCTTCATCCTTCGGCGCAAGGCCATGGGAAGATCGCGGTCGCGGTTCACCGCAGTATCGCTTGACCGAAATGCAGAGCTGATCGTCGCAGCGGCGACGGTCGGGCGTCACAGACAAAGGATCGCCATGAACTGGATGAACCGGCCGTTCGGTCGGCGCACGCGTGCGCCTGAGATCAAGGACAGCCGGACGGGGCCGATGATCGCCCTGACCGGCTCGGGGCGGCCGAGGTGGACGCCCCGCGACTACGCCAACCTGGCGACCGAGGGGTTCGGCAAGAACGCCGTGGCCTATCGCTGCGTGCGGATGATCGCCGAAGCGGCGGCCTCGGCACCGTTGATCGTGTTCGCCGACGGGGTTCGCGACGACGAGCACCCCGTTGCTCGGCTGCTGAGAAAGCCCAACCCGGAACAGTCGGGCGCGGAGTGGCTGGAGGGGGTGTACGGCGCGCTGCAGACGGCGGGCAATGCCTACGTGGAGGCGGTGGGCGAGGCGGCGCCCAGCGAGTTGTGGAGCCTGAGGCCGGATCGGGTGAAGATCATACCGGGCAAGGCGGGCTGGCCCGAGGCCTATGAGTACGCCGTCGGCGGGCGCTCGGTGCGGATCGGGCGCGAGACGGACGGCTGGATGCCGGTGATGCAGCTGAAGCTGTTTCACCCGACGGACGATCACTACGGCTTCTCACCGCTGGAGGCCGCCGCATTCGCGATCGACGTGCACAACAGCTCCGGCGCCTGGAACAAGGCGTTGCTGGACAATGCGGCGCGGCCGAGCGGGGCGCTGGTGTTCGCGTCCAAGGATGGAGAGCGGTTGTCGGAAGCGCAGTTCGCCGCGCTGAAGGCCGAACTGGGCGAGGCGCATGCGGGGGCGGCGAATGCGGGGCGTCCGCTGGTGCTGGAGGGCGGTCTGGACTGGAAGCCGATGTCGATGACGCCGGCCGACATGGACTTCATCGCCGGGAAACATGCGGCGGCGCGAGAAATCGCCCTGGCGTTCGGGGTGCCGCCGCAACTGCTGGGGATCCCGGGCGACGCGACCTACGCCAACTATCGCGAGGCCAACGCGGCCTTCTGGCGGGGGACGGTGGTCCCACTGGCGCGGAAGACGGCGGGGGCGCTGACAGGGTGGCTCGGCGGACGGTTCGAGGGGGTGAAGGTCGAAGCGGACCTGGACGCGGTCCCGGCCTTGCAGCCCGAACGGGATGCGCTGTGGGCGCGACTGTCGGCGGCGAGCTTCCTGACGGACGAAGAGCGTCGGCGGATGGCGGGGGTGGGCGCGTGATGGACGACGTGAAGAAGACGGCGACGGCGCTGGGCGTCGCGCTGGTGATCCAGACGGTCGGAGGCCTGGTCTGGGCCGGTGGGGCGGCGGCGCGGATCGCGACGCTGGAGGAGCGGGTCGGAGAGCAACGGCTGGTCGCAGAAAGGCTGGCGCGGCTGGAAGAGCAGGGCGTGGCGACGCGGGCGGCGGTGGCCCGGATTGAGCACCGGCTGGAGGAAATGCGATGAGCGTGGTGCTCGAGGCAGGCCTGAAGATCCAGGGCTATGCGTCGCTCTGGGGCGTGGCGGATCTGAACGGGGATGTGGTGGCGAAGGGCGCGTTCGTCGACAGCCTGAAGCGGACAGGGGCGGGCGGGGTGCGGATGTTGCATCAGCACGAGAGCCGCGCGGTGGTCGGGGTCTGGGACGAGATCGTCGAGGACGGGCGGGGGCTGTTCGTGCGTGGGCGGATCGCCGACTGGTCGGCGGAGGCGCGATACGCCCAGGCGTTGAGCCGGGCGGGGGCGCTGGATGGACTGTCGATCGGGTTTCGTGCGGCGAAGGCGCGCAGGGACGGACGGCTGAGGGTGCTGTCGGGTGTAGAACTTTGGGAGGTGTCGCTGGTGACGTTTCCGATGCTGCCGGGGGCGCGGTTCAGGACGCAGGCAGGTACTTCGCCGGCAGCGGAATCGTCGGCGTCTCGCTCTGCCAGTAGATGCTGATGACCCACCAGCGACTTCCGTCGCCGAAGAGCTGGATCGAGTTGATCCCGCGCGCGAAGGGCGTCGGGTCCGAGGCGGCATGGCGGCTGTCGTAGGTCGAGAAGACGTGGGTCATGTGGCCGAAGGTCTCGACCCGGCTGGCTGTCTCGACCTCGTGGAAGCCGCGCAGGAGGAAGGGCTCGGCGCGGGCGATATACTCGTCGGGCGTCATGAAGACGACGGTGGCCGGGCCCTCGGCCGGGCCACCAATCGGGCTGAGACGAGCCGAGGGATGAAACAGGTTGCGGAACCGGTCCCAGTCGCGAGGCACGCCAGCGTCGCCGGAAATGCTGGCGTAGAGGGCGGTGATGATGGCGTCAGCCGAGGCGACGTCCTCGGCATAGGGCGCTGAAGCGGGCGCGGCAGCGGGCGTCGGCGACTGGGCGAGCGCCGGGATGGCCAGGCCCACGGCGAAGACGAAGGCGAGCAGAACCTGGCGCATGACGAACTCCGTTGTGTGAGGCGTCACTATGTGAGGAACCGGGTCGCGCCGACAAGGGCTCGCGCGGGTTTGAGAAACTTCCCGGTCGCCGCTCGCGGCGCCGGAGGGCGGAGGGGCGTGGCTTGAGCCCGCTCCATTTCAACTGGAGACACCATGAGAGAGACCAAACAGGCTTCCGCCTCGCCGGAAGCGCGCGCCGCCATGCATGAAATGATGGCGGCGTTCGAGGCGTTCAAAGGGGCCAATGACGCCCGGCTGAGCGAGATCGAGAAGAAGGCTTCGGCCGATACGCTGCTGGAGGAAAAGGTGGCGCGGATCGACCAGGCGGTGGGGCAGGCCCAGGCGCGTCTGGATCGGGCGATGTCAGAAGCGCGCAGGCCGGCGATCGGGGGCGAGCCGGCCTTGGTCGCCTCGGCGCCGGAAGCCAAGGCGGCGTTCGAGGGCTATGTGCGGACCGGGCGCGAGCTGGGTCTTGAGCTGAAGGCGGGTCTGTCGTCGGCGTCGAACTCGGGCGGCTATGTCGTTCCGCCGGAGACGGAGCGGGCCATCGAGCGACGCCTGATGGCGACCAGTCCGATGCGCGAGATCGCCACGGTGCGCACGGTGGCGTCGGGCGTGTTCCGGAAGCCGGTGTCGACGGCGGGTATCGCCTCGGGCTGGGTGGCCGAGACAGCCGCGCGTCCGGAGACGGATCCAGCGACTCTGGCCCTGTTGGAGTTCCCTGCGGCCGATCTCTACGCCAATCCGGCGGCGACGCAGTCGTTGCTGGATGATGCGCTCGTCGATCTGGACGAATGGCTGGCCTCGGAAGTCGAGGACGCCTTCGCGGCGCAGGAGACGACGGCCTTCGTCACCGGCGACGGGGTGAACAAGCCCAAGGGCTTCCTGGGCTATTCGATCGTGGCGGACGCAAGCCACGCCTGGGGCGACCTGGGTTATGTGGCGTCGGGTGCGGCGGGGGCTTTTGCGGCGTCGAGCCCGACCGACAGGCTGATCGACCTGATCTATGCTCCCAAGGCGCAGTTCCGGCCGAACGGGCGCTTCGTGATGAACCGCAAGACGGTCTCGGCGGTGCGCAAGTTCAAGGATGCGGACGGCAACTACATCTGGTCGCCGGCGACGCGGCCGGGCGAGACGGCGAGCCTGCTGGGCTATCCGGTCACCGAGATCGAGACGATGCCGGACATCGCGGCCAACAGCCACGCCATCGCGTTCGGCGACTTCCAGCGCGGCTATCTGATCGTCGATCGCGCGGGGGTGCGGGTGCTGAGGGACCCCTATTCGGCCAAGCCCTATGTGCTGTTCTACACGACCAAGCGCGTGGGTGGCGGGATCCAGAACTTCGACGCCATCAAGGTGATGAAGTTCGCCGCGAGCTGACGCTCGCGAGGGCTTAGTGAGTAGGGCTTAGGGCTTAGGGAGGATGGCGGGGGCAGGACCTCAAGCCCGGATTCCCAAGACCTAAGCCCTCGATTTCCAGACATCGAGAGGTTTCCCATGACCGCACCCGTGAGCCTCACGGAGGCGAAGTTGTTCCTGCGCGTCGAGCACGAGGCGGAGGACGAGCTGATCCAGACCTTGATCGACGCCGCCCAGGCGAGGGTGGAGGGAGAGGCGGGGCTGAGTCTGACCTCGACCTCGGCGGCACCGCTGAGGCTGGCCATCCTGATGCTGGCCTTGCGCGCCTATGAGCGGGGCGAGGTGGAGATGCCGATCCGGCCGGTCGAGGCCTGGATCGCGCCCTATCGGGCGGTGAGGCTGTGAGGCGGTTGGCCGAGTTGCTGGATCCCGTGGAGGCGGAGACGCCCTATGGCGGGCGGGCCGTCAGCTACGAGCCGCTGGGGTCCGTCTGGTTGAAGATCGAGGGGCGACGGCGGCGCGAACGAACCGAGGCCGGGCCGACCTCGGCGGTCGATGTAGCTGTCGCCGAGACGCGCCTGGATCCCCGGCTGACCGAGGGGCGGCTGGTGCGGTTCGGCGGGGGCGATTGGGTGATCGCTTCCGTGAACGGCGATCCGGACCGGCCCGGACGGGTCTCCCTGAACATCGAGAGGACGCGATGAGCGGACATGAAATGGCGCTGCAGAAGGCGCTGATCGCGCACCTGCGAGCGGACGCGGCGCTGAAGGCGCTGCTGGGCGATCCGGCGCGGGTCTGGGACGCAGCGCCGCGAGGCGCAGGCTATCCCCATCTGCTGATCGGGCGGTCGGAAAGCCGGCCGGTCGAGGCGGACGGATGCGGGGTCGAGCATCAGCTGACGCTGCGCTGCGCGTCCCGGTTCGAAGGGACGGAGGAGGCCAAGGCGATCTGCGCGGCGGTGCGGGCCGCGGTCCACGAGGCGGCGCTGGAGGCGGATGGGGTTCGCGCCTTGTCGATCCGCGCGACCTTCGCCGACGTGTTCCGATCCAGCGATCACAGACGGACCTGGGGCGTGGTGCGCGTTCGGGCCGTCACAGAATACATCTGAGGGAGATCCGACATGGCCGCACAGCGCGGGAAAGACATACTGCTGAAGATCGAAAGTGCGCCCGGCGTGTTCACGACGGTCGCGGGATTGCGGGCGCGGACGATCTCGCTGAACGCCAGGACGGTGGATGCGACGGATGCCGACAGCGCCGGCCGGTGGCGAGAGCTGCTGGGCGGGGCGGGGGTGAAGTCGGCGGCGGTATCGGGGCAGGGCATATTCCGAGATGCGGCGTCGGACGCCCTGATCCGGGAGGCCTTCTTCGATCAGGCGTTGAAGACCTGGCGACTGGTCGTGCCGGATTTCGGCGTGCTGGAAGGGCCGTTCCTGATCTCGGCGCTGGAGTACGCAGGCGATCATGAGGGCGAGGCGACGTTCGCGATCAGCCTGTCCAGCGGGGGCGCGGTCGCGTTCAGCGCGACGTGAGGGCCGTGAACCGGGCAAGAGGCGAGGCGGTTGCCGTGCTGGCGGGGGAGGAGCGGAGGTTGTGTCTGACGCTCGGGGCGCTGGCGGAGATCGAGACAGCCCTGGGGGTGTCGGGGGTTGCAGGCCTGGCGGAGCGGATGCGGTCGCTGTCGGCGCGAGACCTGATGGCCGTGCTGGCGGCGTTGCTGCGCGGCGGGGGAGAAGAGGCGCTGGCGGTCGAGCTGGAGCGGGTGAGGATCGATCCGGTCGAGGCTGCAGAGGCGGTGGCTCTCGCATTCGGCGCCGCGCGTGGCTGAGGCGACGCCTTGGGCGGCGATGATGCGGACGGCCGTGGCGCTGGGCATCGAACCTGAGCGGTTCTGGCGGTTGTCGCTGGCGGAGTGGCGGATGCTCACCGAAGCGGCACCGGGTGCGGTCCCGATGGGACGCGCTGAATTTGAGCGACTGATGGCCGCCTGGCCGGATGGAGGTTTCGATGAGCGATGACGATCGTCCCGATGCGCTGGACAGCGTACCCGCGCGGGTGGCGGAAGCGGCAGCGGCGCTGGAGGCCTTAACGGAGCCGGCTGAGCGAGCGGCTGCGTCGATCGAGGAGGCCTTCGAGCGGGCGGGGGCCAGTCTGACGCGGTCCCTGGCGCGGGCGGCTGCGGATGGAGAGGTCAGCCTGGCCGAGCTGGCGCGCGCGGTGCTGGGTGCCGTCGGCGCCGGCCTGGGCGGATCGGGCGGCGGACTGGGCGCGGCGATCGCCCAGGCTGTTGCAGGCTCGGTGGGCTTCGGCGGGGCGAGGGCCGACGGCGGGCCGGTTTTGGGCGGCGGGGCCTATCTGGTCGGCGAACGCGGGCCGGAGGTGTTTCGGCCCCACGGCTCGGGCGTGATCGAAAGCGGCGGGGCCGGTGGGATAACGGTGAACGTCAGCGTCGACGGCGGAGCGCCTGCGCTGCTGAGATCCGAGGCGCAGATCGCCCAGATGCTGGCCAGGGCCGCCGCGCTGGGCGCGCGGCGGCTGTAGTCAAAAGCGGATCAGAGGCCCTTCGGGTTGGGACCGAAGCGGTTGTCTCCGCGCTGGCTGTCGCTGATGCCGATCCAGAGCAGGAAGATCAGCCCGACCAGACCCATGATGATGCCGATCCCGAGCATCGGCAGGAAGGTCGCAATGATGACCTCCGGATCCTCATTCTCGATCGCCTGCCAGTTCAGGAGGGCCGACACGCCGACGGTCATAACCATGGAAGTCACGCCGACGATCGTGGTGACGATCGGGATGAGGACCAGCCAGCCGGACTTGCCCATGTCGTGAAGGCGGGTGACCTGGATGGCTGTGTTCGGCCAGATCAGCAGAAGTCCGATGATCGTGCCGATGAAGGGGATCAGGTTCACGACGAAGCCTGCCACGAGCAGGCAGATCCAGGCGATCCAGAAATGCGAGCGCCGGGTCCGGCCCATGAACGAGAAGAAGACGGTCTTGAAATCGAAGCCGTCGATGGGAACGCCGGGCGTGGCCGAAGGCGCGCCTGGAGCAGGCGCGGCGGCCAGAAGCATGATGTTCGTAGCCTCGCCGGCGACCGGCACGAAGTCGACGCGCAGGCCGGCGGTGATAGCGGCGGGCGGAGAGACGGCCTCGCGGGCGAAGCTGTAGCGGATGCCGTCGTCGCCCGAGATTAGGCCTGCGCCCGAGGCGTCGTCGAAGCTGAGAATCTGACCGCGCATTGAACCTCGGGCTCCCCTGTCGGCGGCCGGGCCCGGCCGCCTTCGGGCGCGAGACTGGACGAGCGACGCCCGCCCCACAAGTTAAACAGGAGCAATGTAATGGCCTTTCACGAGGTGCGCCTGCCTGCGCGGCTGGCGTTCGGATCGACGGGCGGGGTCGAGCGGCGGACCGATGTCGTGACCCTGGCGTCCGGCTTCGAACGCCGCTCCAGTCCCTGGTCGATGGGACGCAGGCGCTATCTGATCGGCGCGAACCTGAGGTCGCTGGCGGACATGGCGGAGCTGACCGACTTCTTCGAGGCGCGCCGGGGGCGACTGTACGGGTTTCGGTTCCGGGATTTCGCGGACTTCGCATCGTGCGGACCCGGTGGGACGCCGACAGCCGAGGATCAGGCGCTGGGCTTCGGAGACGGAACGCGAACGACGTTTCAGTTGGCGAAGGCCTATGGCGATCCGGGCCCTGGTCTAGACCAGGTCCTTCGCCCGATCAGCAAGCCGGTCGATGGATCGGTCAGGGTCTCGGTCGCCGGTATCGAGCTGGCGAGCGATGCGTTCGCGACCGATGCCGTGACGGGCGTGGTGACCTTGTCATCGCCGCCGGCGTCGGGCGTCGTGGTTAGAGCAGGCTTCCTGTTCGACACGCCAGTTAGATTCGACGCGGATCGACTGGAAGTCACCCTGGAGAGCTTCGGCGCGGGTCGGATGGCGGCTGTGCCGCTGATCGAGTTGCGGCTCTGAGATGCGCGACATTCCGGAGGAGATGGCCGCCCGCATCGAAAGCGGGGCGGCGACGCTGTGCCATGTCTGGATCGTGGAGCAGACGGACGGCGAGCGGCTTGGGTTCACCGATCACGACAGGGGTCTGAGCATCGATGGCGTGATCTGTCACGCGGCCAGCGGTTGGTCCCAGGGGGCGGCGGAGGCGGCTGTCGGCCTGTCGGCGGGGAGCCTGGCGGTCGGCGGGGTTCTCGATGATGAGCGGATCGTCGAGGCGGAGGTGGCGTCGGGTCTGTGGGACCGAGCCACGGTGGCGGTATGGCGCGTGGACTGGCGGCGTCCGGACTTGAGGGTGCTGCTCGGCCGTGGGGCGCTGGGCCGGATACGGCGCGAGGGCGAGGCGTTCACGGCCGAAATCGACGGGCCTCTGGCGGCATTGGACCGGGTGGTCGGGCGGACCTACGGACGGACCTGCGACGCCGTTCTGGGCGACGGCCGGTGCGGCGTCGCGCCCGCCGGCAGGGTCTGCGACAAGCGTTGGGAGACGTGTGTCGGGACCTTTGGCAACGGCGCCAACTTCCAAGGCTTTCCGGACATTCCGGGCGACGATTTCCTGACCGCCTACCCGGCGGCGGGCGGGCAGCATGACGGCGGGAGCCGGCGATGAGTGCGGCGGTCGACGCGGCACGGGGATGGCTCGGCACCCCCTATCGGCATCAGGCGAGCCTCAAGGGCGAAGGTGCGGATTGCCTGGGTCTGGTGCGCGGGGTGTGGCGCGAGACGGTGGGGGCGGAGCCGACGGAACTGCCGGCCTATCAGCCCGACTGGGCCGAGGTGGGCCGGGCGGAAACCCTGCTGGCGGCTGCCCGCCGTTGGCTGATCGAGAAACCGGTCGAGGCGATGGAACCGGGCGACGTCCTGCTGTTCCGGATGGCCGAGGGCGTGCCGGTGAAACACTGCGCCATCCTGAGCGCGGTCGGCGGACCTGAACCTCGGATGATCCATGCCTATTGGGGGCGGGCGGTGGTCGAGAGCTGGATGGGGCCTTGGTGGAGGCGACGGCTGACAGCCGTGTTCGCCTTTCCGGCGGGGCGGGCCGAATGACAAGGGGATCGTGAATGGCGCAGGTGGTTCTTGGCGGGATCGGCGGATTGGTCGGCGGCGGGGTCGGGCGCGCGGTCGGAGCTGCGCTCGGGGGAGTTGTCGACCGCGGACTGACGGGCGCGTTGTCGCCTGCGGTCCAGCGTGGACCGCGACTGGAAGCGCTGCGGATTCAATCGACGGCCGAGGGTGCGCCGATGGCATGCGCCTTCGGCCGGGCGCGGGTGACCGGCCAGATGATCTGGGCCGCCCGGTTTCTGGAACGGCGACATGAAAATGGTGGCGGCAAGGGCGGGCCTCGGACGGTCGATTACAGCTATTCGCTGAGCTTCGCGGTGGCGGTGTGCGAGGGGCCGATCGACGGGATCGGTCGGGTCTGGGCAGACGGCCGACTGATGGACCAGACCGACGTGGCCATGCGAGTCTATCGCGGGACGCCGGATCAGACGCCGGATCCCCTGATCGAGGCCATTGAGGGGGCGGCTCCCGCCTATCGCGGCACGGCCTATGTCGTGTTCGAGGACCTGGCGCTGGACGCCTTCGGCAACAGGGCGCCGCAGCTCAGCTTCGAGGTGTTTCGCCGGCCAGGCGGTGAAGGACTGGAGGAAAAGCTGGAGGGGGTGTGCCTCATCCCCGGGGCGGGCGAGTTCGTGTTGGCGACCGAGCCGGTGATGCGGCGAGATGGACTCACCAGGACGACGGCGGAAAACGTCCATCTCGGCGATGGGCGCACGGACCTGACGGCGTCGCTCGATCAGCTGGCGGCGCAGTGTCCGAACCTGAAGCGGGTCAGTCTCGTCGTCGGTTGGTTCGGCGACGATCTGAGGGCCTCGCATTGCCGGGTGAGGCCCGGCGTCGAACGGCGCGACAAGTCGACGGAACCGCTGGAATGGTCGGTGGCAGGTCTGGGGCGTGCGGACGCGCATCTGATTTCCGAAGTTGATGGCACACCGGCCTATGGGGGCACCCCTTCGGACGAGACGGTTCGGCAGGCTGTGGCGGCAGTGAAGGCTCGGGGGTGGGCCGTCACCCTCTATCCCTTCGTGTTCATGGACGTGGCGGCGGACAATGATCTGCCGGACCCTTACGGCGGCGCGCGACAGGCGGCCTATCCGTGGCGTGGGCGGATCAAGGGACGGGACGGGGCCGATGCGCCGGCCGATGTCGCAGCGATCTTCGGCGGCGAGTGGGGACTGCGGCGACTGGCGCTGCACTATGCCGGACTGGCGGCAGAGACGGGCTGCGACGGCGTGCTGATCGGATCCGAGATGCGCGGGCTGACCTGGACGCGGGATGCGGCGGGCGGATATCCGGCGGTCGATGGCTATCGGGTGCTGGCGGAGGATTGCCGGGTCATCGTTGGACCGAGCGTTGGCCTGTCCTATGCCGCCGACTGGTCGGAGTATTCGGGCCACCGGCCGGGTGACGGCTCGGGGGATGTGATCTTCCATCTGGACCCGCTGTGGGCCGATGAGGCGATCAGCTATGTCGGGATCGACTGGTATCCGGCGCTCGGCGACTGGCGCGACGGTGACGGCGGGCTGGACGCGGAGACTTTCGAGAGCGCGGACGATCCGGCCTATCTAGCGAGCCAGGTGGCGGGTGGAGACGGCTTCGACTGGTATTACGCAGACGACGCGGATCGCGCCGCACAGGTGCGGACGCCGATTGCCGATGCAGCGCAGGGCGAGCACTGGGTGTTCCGATCCAAAGATCTGGTCGGTTGGTGGTCTAACGCTCACCACGACCGGCCGGGCGGGCTACGCAGCGCGACGCCCACAGCCTGGATCCCGGGAATGAAGCCGATCCGTCTTACGGAGTTCGGCTGCGCTGCGGTCGACCGGGGCGGCAATGCGCCGAACCTGTTCCAGGACCCAAAGTCATCCGAAAGCTTCCTGCCGCCGTTTTCAACGGGTGCCCGGAGCGACCGGATGCAACGGCGGGCGCTGGAGGCGGTGCTGAGCCATTTCGAAACGCCTGCAAACAACCCTGTCTCGGCCGTCTACGGCGGGCCCATGATGGATGGGGCTGACGCCTGGTGCTGGGATGCCCGGCCGTATCCGGCGTTTCCTGCGCGCGCCGAGGTGTGGGCGGATGCCGGCGCATGGGCGTCGGGACACTGGCTGAACGGTCGGCTGAGTGGCGAGGCGGGGCCTCTGCTGTCGGCGATGCTGAGGCGCGGCGGCGTCGATGACTTCGAGGTCGGTCGAACGCAGGGCGCGATCGCGGGCTATGTCATCGATCGGCCGATGCGGACTCGCGATGCGCTGCAACCGCTGTTGCAAGCCCTCGGCATGACGGCGGGAGAGCGCGGCGGTCGCGTCTCGCTGATCGGAGAAGAGGCGGGGGGCGACGTGCTGGCGCTAGACAGGCTGGCCCTGACTGATAGCGGCGGCGGTCTTGTGCGGGCGCGTTCTCTGGAGGCTTTGCCGGCGGCCGCACGGGTGCGTTTCATCGACGAGGGCGCCGACTATCAGACCGGGGCGACCGTGGTGCGCGGCGAAGGCGACGGCGGCAGTGTGGATGCCGATCTGCCTGCTGTCTGCGATCCCGGTCTGGCCAAGGCGCTGGCGCGACGGCTGCTGAAAGGCGACGGCGACGATCGTCTGACGGTGGCGCTGGGGCCTCTGGAGACCATCCGGCTGGAGGCCGGCGACGCTGTGGCAGTCGAGGGCGAGGCGGGGGCATGGACGGTCGAACGGGTGACGCTGGACGAAACCCCAACGGCTGTCTTGGCCCGACGCGATGGCGAAGCGGTCGAGTTCGAGGCCACGGTGTGGAGGTCGTCACCTGCGGTCGAGGCGGCGGGAATGCCGTTCGCGCGCATCCTCGACCTGCCGCCCTTGCCGGGGGCTGAAGAGGACCAACGTCCGATCGCGGTCGTGGCCTGTGAGCCCTGGCGGCCGATGACCGTGCACGTCGGGGAGGACGCCGAGACCTTGACCGCGCGAGGCGTGGTCGGATCACCCGCGACGGTCGGGCGGCTGACACAGGCGCTCGCGCCGGGCGTTCTCCATCGCTGGGACGAACTGAACACGGTCGTGGTGCGGCTGGAAGGTCCCGCTCCGTCCAGTGTGTCCGAGACGGCTATGTTGGGCGGGGCGAACCTGGCGGCCATCGAGACTGTGGCGGGCTGGGAGATCATGCAGTTCCACCATGCGACCCTTTTGGGTGATGACGTGTGGCGGCTGAGCGGACTCCTGCGAGGGCAGCAGGGGACGGAGTGCGAGATGGCGGCAGGCGCGCCGGCGGGTGGGCTGGTCGTGCTGCTGGATACCTTGGCCGGGCGCTTCGACACGGCGATCGGGGAGCGAGGGCTGGCGCGGATCGCGCGGGTCGGGCCCAGCGGGCGTGCGCCCGGCGGCGGCGGATTCGCAGAGATATCCTTCACGCCGATGAGGCTTCATGCGCGGCCGTGGAGCCCGATTCTCAGCCTGTCCGAGGACGAGCACGGGCGACGGATGGATTGGCTTCCCCGTGCGCGCGTCGGCGACGTCTGGGATCTTGAACCGGCCGAGGTCGATCCTCGGCGATTCCGCGTCCGGGTGCTGGATGCAGGGGTCGAACGGCGTGTCTTCGAGGTCGAAGGGACGTCAGTCGTCTATCCAGCCGAGGACATGGCCGAAGACTTTCCGGGTGGTCTCGACGCCGGTTCCATGGTGAGCGTCGCACAATATGGCCCCGGTTTTGGGTGGGGCGTGGAGGCGCAGGCGCCGCTGATCGTCTGAAAAACATTGCGCCGCACACCGCATGCCTTAACTGACGAGACGCAGGCCGGTCGCGTTGTGTGCGCCGGATACGACGGAGCGGCGACGGCGTGGCGGGTGATCCCTACAAGGAATTGGGCGTGTCCAGAGGGGCGAGCGCCGCCGACATCAAGGCCGCGTTCCGCAAGCTCGCCAAGGAATTGCACCCGGACAAGAACCGGGGCGACACAGCGACCGAGGAGCGGTTCAAACGCGTCTCTGCGGCATTCGACCTGCTGAACGATCCGGACAAGAAGGCGAAATACGACGCCGGCCAGATCGACGCCGACGGTCAGCCCCAGTATCGCGGCTTCGGCGGACAGCCGGAGGGCGCGGGCGCCGGCGGGTTCGGAGGCTTTGGGGCGGGCGGTCCCGGCGGTCCGGGCGGGCGCGCCGCGTTCGAGGATATCGACCTGGACGAAATTTTCGGCCGTTTCGGGGGCGGCGGGCGCGGTCGGGCGGCGGGCTTCGGACGCGGCCAGGATGTGCGCGCCACGCTTGAGATCAGCCTGGAGGACTCCATCGGCGGGGCGACCCGTCGCATACAGTTCTCGGACGGACGGACGCTCGATGTCGCAATCCCCAAGGGCGCGACGAACGGTCAGACCATCCGCCTGCGCGGGCAGGGAACGGCCGGGCGGACAGAGCCGGGCGACGCCCTGATTGAGCTGCGGATCGCGCCCCATCCGGTCTTCAAGGTGGATGGCGCGGACCTGACCATGGATCTGCCGATCTCGGTTCCCGATGCGATCCTGGGCGGCAAGGTGGAGTGCCCGACGCCGGACGGTGTGGTTTCGGTGACCGTCCCTGCCGGATCGAACTCGGGCCAGATCATGCGGCTTCGTGGCAAGGGCGCGTTCGCCGGCGGCGGGCGGGGCGATCTGAAGGTCCGGCTCATGGTGACCCTGCCCGACAAGATCGACCCGATCCTGCAGCGCGTCGCCGAGGACTGGCGCTCGAACCGTCCCTACAAGCCGGGCAAGAGCTGATGATCTCCAAGCCGAATGTGAAGCCGGCGCGGCCCTGGTTCTCGGCGGGGCCGACGGCCAAGCGGCCGGGCTGGACGTCTCAAGCCCTGCCGCATGATCTGCTGGGCCGAGGTATTCGCGCGCCTGAGGTCGTCGAGCGGTTCGCCTACGGTCTGCGGCTGACGAAGGAGGTCCTTCAGGTTCCGGAGGACTGGGTGCTGGCTTATCTGCCAGGCTCGGATACGGGCGCCGTCGAAGCGGCCTTGTGGAACATGCTGGGCGAGCGGCCGGTCCAGGTCATGGCCTTCGAGAACTTCGGCAAGCAATGGGCCGTCGATGCGAAAGATCACCTGAAACTCGAAGCGCTGGAAATCCTTGAGGCGCCTTGGGGACGGTTCCCAGACGTCTCGAAGGTCGATTCGGCGAAGGATCTGGTCTTCCCATGGAACGGCACGACCTCGGGCGTGAAGACACCGGGCGTGGACTGGATTTCGGACGACCGCGAGGGGCTCGTGATCTGTGACGCGACCTCGGCGGCCTTCGCCATGCCGATGGATTTCTCCAAGCTGGATGTGGTGACCTTCTCGTTCCAGAAGGCCCTGGGCGGGGAGGCCGGCATCGGGGTGGCGGCGCTGTCGCCGCGCGCCGTGGCACGGCTGGACAGCTATGAGCCGCCGCGCGCCGTGCCTAAGGTTCTGCGTCTGAGGGATGCCAAGGGGTTCGACCGGTCGCTGGCGACGGGTACGATGATCAACACCTTCTCGCTGTGGACGTTGGAAGACTGGATCGACGCGCTTGAGTGGGCCAAGGGGGCAGGCGGGCTGGACGAGCTGTTCCGGCGGACGAATGCGAACGCAGCGGCCCTGGACACCTGGGTGCGGCAGACGAGCTGGATCGACTATCTGGCCGAGGATGTTTCGATCCGATCGACGACATCAGTGTGTCTGAAGATCGTCGATGCGCGCGTGACGGCGCTGGACGACGCCGGGCGGCAGGGCTTCGTGAAGCGGATCAAGACGTTGCTGGAATCGGAAGGCGCGGCGTTCGATGTCGAAAGCCATCGGAATGCGCCGGCGGGCCTGCGCATATGGTGCGGCAGCACGGTCGAGACGGACGACATCGTCGCCGGCGCGCCGTGGCTGGACTGGGCGTTTGAGACGGCCGTTGAAGACCTCCCTGCCTAAATCGTCCCGACCGGGACGACATCCGACGATTCCCCCGCTATAGGCTGCGCCCGCATTAGCGGGAGACGTGCCTTGGCGAACGTAGCGGTGGTCGGAGCTCAGTGGGGCGACGAGGGCAAGGGCAAGATCGTCGACTGGTTGTCGAACCGGGCCGATATCATCGTGCGGTTCCAGGGCGGTCATAACGCCGGCCACACGCTGGTCGTGGACGGCAAGGTCTACAAGCTGGCGTTGCTGCCCAGCGGCGTCGTGCAGGGCAAGCCCTCGATCATCGGCAACGGCGTCGTCGTCGATCCCTGGCACCTGGTCGGCGAGATCGCCAAGATCGAGGCCCAGGGCGTGACGATCAATCCCGATATCCTGACCATCGCCGATAATGCCTGCCTGATCCTGTCCATCCATCCGGCGCTGGACGTGGCGCGTGAGGCGGCGGCGAGCGCGCCGGGCGCCAAGATCGGCACGACCGGGCGGGGCATCGGCCCGGCCTATGAAGACAAGGTCGGGCGGCGCGCGATTCGCGTCTGCGACCTGGCCAACGAGGACGACCTGAAGGTCAAGATCGAGCGTCTGCGCTCGCATCACGACCCGCTGCGCGCGGGTCTGGGGCTGGAGCCCATCGATCCGGAGGCGCTGCTGGCGCAGTTGCTGGAGATCGCACCGAAGATCCTCCCCTATGTGAAGCCGGCCTGGCGCGTGCTGGATCAGGCCCAGAAGGCGGGCAAGCGAATCCTGTTCGAAGGCGCGCAGGGGGCTTTCCTCGATGTGGACCACGGCACCTACCCTTACGTGACCTCGTCCAACACCGTGGCCGGTCAGGCGGCGGCGGGTTCGGGGATGGGTCCGCGCGGCGTCGGCTATGTGCTTGGGATCGTGAAGGCCTATACGACGCGCGTCGGCGAAGGTCCGTTCGCCTGCGAGCTCAACGACGCGGTGGGAGAGCATCTGGCCACGGTTGGTCGCGAGGTCGGCGTCAATACCGGCCGGGCCCGTCGCTGCGGCTGGTTCGACGCGGTGCTGGTGCGTCAGTCTGTGGCGATCAACGGCATCGACGGCATCGCCCTGACCAAGCTGGACGTTCTGGACGGGCTGGAAACGCTGAAGATCTGCGTCGGCTACCGCGTCAATGGCGAAGTGCTGGACTATCTGCCGTCAAGCCTGAAGGACCAGGCCGCGGCCGAGCCGGTGTTCGAGGAACTGCCGGGCTGGAACGAGAGCACGGCCGGGTCGCGCAGCTTCAAGGACATCAACGCCAACGCGATCAAATACGTGCGGCGGATCGAGGAACTGATCGGCGCGCCGGTGGCCCTGTTGTCGACCAGCCCCGAACGGGACGACACCATCCTTATGCGCGATCCTTTCCAGGGCTGAGAAATCCGTTTGCGTTCAACGCGACCTTAACCGGTAGGGGTTAGCCATAAGGCTGATCCTCTCCGGAGTTGCTTAGTGTTCGCAGCCGACGCCAAGACCCTGAACCGCATAGAGCCGGTCGTGCGGCGCGTGCTGATCGCCGACCCGAACACTGCGTCGGCGCGCCTGTTGCTGGACATCATGAAGAGCCTGGGCGCGCGCGAGGTCGTGACCGAGTCCGACGAAAGCCGTGTGCTGGACCATGCGCGCGAGATGGAGCCGGGCCTGATCTTCACCGAGCGCAACGGCCCGCGGCTGGACGGCGAACGTCTGGCCAAGAGTATTCGCCGCTCGAACTTGGCCTGCCGCCGCGCACCCATCATCATGATGACCGCCGATGCGACCGCGACCTCCATCAAGGGCGCGCGTGATTCCGGCATTCACGAGTTTCTGAGAAAGCCCTTCACTTCGGCCGATCTGTTCCGGCGCGTCGAGAACGTGGCGCTGAAGCCGCGCGACTGGATCGAGGCCGTCGGCTACGTCGGTCCGGACCGGCGCCGGTTCAACTCGGGCGAATACGCCGGGCCGCAGAAGCGCAAGGCCGATAAGCCGGCGACGGCCGCGGCTGCCGCTCTTGCGGTCAAGGATCAGGCCCTGCGCATCCTTGCCGCCTCACTGGCCCAGTTCGACAGCGATCCGATGCAGGCCGCGCGCGCGGTCAAACAGCAGGCGGAAACGTTGAAGGCGTTGGCGATGAAGACATCCGACACGCGACTGGCCATCGCCGCAGCGGGGCTGGAAGGCTGTCTGGCCGCCGGTGCTCCGACCAAGGCCGGGCTTGCCGGGCCGATCGGCGCGATCTTGGCGCTTGCCGAGCCGGGAACGGAACTGGCCCGGGCCGGCTGATCCTTCTGATCGAATAGCAAACGGGCGCACGAGGATCTCGTGCGCCCGTTCATCGTTTGAGCCGTTGGGCGGGTTACGCGTCGACGAGGTTCCGCTCTTCCGCAGCGGCCCGCATGGCCTTCTGCAGCTTCTCGAAGGCGCGGACCTCGATCTGACGAACCCGCTCGCGAGAGACGCCGTACTGGCCGGCGAGCTCCTCCAATGTGACCGGATCGTCCTTCAGGCGACGCTCGGTCAGGATGTGCTTCTCGCGATCCGTCAGCTCGCCCATGGCTTCTTCCAGCAGACCCATGCGCAGCGATTTTTCCTCGGATTCGGCCAGAGCCGTTTCCTGAGACACCGCGGTATCGTCCGCCAGCCAGTCCTGCCATTCGCTCTCGCCGTCCGAACGGATCGGAGCGTTCAGCGAAGAGTCGCCGCCGAGACGGCGGTTCATGTTGGTGACCTCTTCCTCAGACACGCCCAGCTTGGTGGCGATGGCGGAGAGATGCTCGGGATGCAGGTCGCCTTCCTCGAAGGCCGAGATCTGGCTCTTGGCCTTGCGCAGGTTGAAGAACAGCTTCTTCTGCGCCGCCGTGGTGCCCATCTTCACGAGCGACCAGCTGCGCAGGATGTATTCCTGGATCGAGGCGCGGATCCACCACATGGCGTAGGTCGCCAGGCGGAAGCCCTTGTCCGGATCGAATTTCTTCACGGCCTGCATCAGGCCGACGTTGCCTTCCGAGATCACCTCGCCGATCGGCAGGCCGTAGCCGCGATAACCCATGGCGATCTTGGCCACGAGGCGAAGGTGGGACGTCACGAGGCGGTGCGCGCTCTCGGAGTCCTGGTGCTCGGTCCACCGTTTGGCGAGCATGAACTCCTCGTCCTTGGTCAGCATCGGAAACTTGCGGATTTCCGTCAGATATCGCGACAGTCCCTGTTCAGGCGACATCACCGCGAGTGATTTCAGTGCAGCCATTTGGTCCCTCCGAACCTAGATAAGAGCAGGCTCGACGCAGGCGGCCACCGAATGTGCGCCGTCTCCTCACCCCTCAACCGGACAAGTAGCTACGGGTTGCCGTCTTTGTCAGAGGCGGATCGTCACACAACAGCGTGACCGTGACCCAGGCGCCACTCGCGCCGATGAGAAGGGTTGTAGCGGATAGTCAGTCCTTAATCAATACGCACCTGGACTCTTCTCGGAGCAGGTGCCGCGATGACCGAAATGGCGTGCGCCCGGTTGGCTTCGGCGCACGGACCTTCCTCCAAATAGAGGGGCTGAAGCGCCCGTATTGCCTGGGCGGCGTGGTCGTGCTCCCGGGCGGGTGGGGCCCCTTCGCTGGCCGTAAAGGCGTCGATCGCGGCCTGGTCCTGAACCCAGAGATTGGGGGCCGCCGGCGCTTCGGTCCGGCGCCCGGTCCAGCGGATGGCCGCGAGAATCTGGCTGCGGAACCGGTGGTCGTCCCACGTCGAGGGCGTATGGCCGAGGTTGGTGTAGAAAAGGCGGCCTTGGCCGATCTGACGAACCCAGGTCACCGGAACCGGGTAAGGCCGTCGCAGAGGGCCGGCGCGCATGTCCAGGGTCTGCAGGACCCGCACGCGCTCGGGCTGGAAGCCAGAGTACTGATAAATCTCCTCGGCGTAATCAGTCCCATCGGGCCACAGGGTGGCCAGTGGATGTGTCGGTTCCAGATTGGCCAGCCGGATCGGCGTGCCTGCGGTCCACGGATGGCCGTCGAACTTGCCGCCGATGAAATCGACATAGGCCGCCTCTCCCCCATCGAAGGCGAGGGATGTGTCGGTCGCGCTGTGCACGCCGATGAAGCCGCCTCGCCCACTCTCGATCCAGGCAACAATCGCGGTCCACGCGTCGTGATCGATAGGCAGGGTGCCGGTCGTGTAAAAGATCAGGACATCGAGGTCGGACAGGCGGTCGGCCGTGATGTCGCGTGCATCCTGCGTCAGCTCGACGGTGAAAGTGCCGCTGTCGTCGGCCATGGTCTGGAGCGCCCGCTCCGAAGGGGCGAGGCCGTCGGCCGGACGGCGCGTCGTTTCGTGCACGAAGCCGACGGACTGGCTGAGGTAGAGGACGCGCACCGGTCGCTCCTGGGCGAAGGCAGGAAAGGTCGCGCTCAAGGCGACAAGGGCCAACAGGCCCGCGAACAACCGCACCGGTTTAGAGCCCGAGGATGTCGCGATAGCGGGGGTGGACGCTCTCGGCATGTTCGGGGTGCTTCTGCAGATAGGCAGAAAAGAAAGGGCAGACCGGCAGGATCAATAGGCCGCGCGCCTTGGCGTCGGCGATGACGTGCTTGGCCAGCCGGCTGGCGATGCCCTGACCCTCCAGCGCCTCGGGCACCAGCGTTTCGGTGATCATCAGGTTGGGTTCGGACAGGTTGTAGGTCACGACAGCCA
Source organism: Brevundimonas sp. FV1ye28 (assembly GCF_058681135.1). Classification (NCBI taxonomy): domain Bacteria; kingdom Pseudomonadati; phylum Pseudomonadota; class Alphaproteobacteria; order Caulobacterales; family Caulobacteraceae; genus Brevundimonas; species Brevundimonas sp. FV1ye28. Next base: position 3,205,747 of record NZ_CM178731.1, read on the forward strand.
CCTGATCGCCTATCGGCAATTCGTAGCGGTGCATCTCGGTGTTATCGCGGATTTCGGCGTCGATCATGGCGGGCCTCTCAGAGGGCGGCAAGCAGGGTCTCGAGCGCCAGCATATCAGGTGGGAGCGCCGTTTCGAACCGCAACGCCTCGCCGGTCACCGGGTGGACGAAGCCCAGTACCGCAGCGTGCAGCGCCTGCCGCGTCAGACCTGCCTCCGCGATGGCGGCCTTCACGGGTGCGGCCGGGCTGCCGGAGCCGTAAACGGAGTCGCCGAGGATTGGCGATCCCTTCGAAGCCATGTGCACGCGGATCTGGTGCGTCCGCCCTGTGTGCAGGGTGCAGGCGACGCGCGCGGCCAGGGGCGCGGCGCCGGCCTTGGCGGGCACGGCGTAGCGGGCCTGGACGACATAGTCGGTGATGGCTTTGCGCCCCCCGGCCTTCAGCACCGCCATCTTCTTCCGATCCGACGACGAGCGGCCGATCTGGGTTTCGATCCGGCCGCGTTCCGGCGAGGGCGCGCCGCGCGTCAGGGCGATGTAGGTGCGCTCGATGTCGTGGGCGGCGAAAAGCTTCGACAGGCCCGCATGCGCCCGATCGGACTTGGCCGCGACCATGACGCCAGAGGTATCCTTGTCCAGCCGATGGACGATGCCGGGCCGGGCCACTCCGCCGATCCCCGACAGACTGTCTCCGCAGTGATGCAGCAGGGCGTTGACCAGGGTCCCGTCCGGCGTGCCCGGCGCCGGGTGGGCCGCCATGCCGAACGGCTTGTCGATGACGATCAGGTCCGCATCCTCGAACAGGACGGTCAGCGGAATGGCCTGGGGCAGGGGCGTCGCCGATGCCACCGGTGGAACCGCGATCGCATAGGTCCCGGCCACCGCCTTCGACGAGCCGTTGGTCAGCACCACCCCGTCCCGGCTGACTGCCCCCTCGGCGATCAGCGCCTGGATCCGCGCTCGCGACAGGTCTGGAACGACATCGGCCAGCGCCTTGTCCAGGCGCTGGCCGGCGATCGTCACCTGGACGGTCAGAACCTCGCCGCCGGACGAGTCGTCCGGATCGGCTTCGTCGTTGAAGTCGCTCAGGACGCGGCCTTCAATTCGCGACCGTAGACCGGGTCCAGATCGCCCTTGGCGTAGCGCTTGGCCATCTGGGCGGTGGACATCGGGCGGATCGACGAGGCCTGACCCTCGCAACCGAACTGCTGATAGCGCTCCATGCAGAGCTTCTTCATCGCCTCCTTGGCCGGCTTCAGCCAGGCACGCGGATCGAACTCGCCCGGCTTCTCGGCCAGCAACTTGCGGACCGCGCCGGTCATGGCCATGCGGTTGTCGGTGTCGATATTGACCTTGCGCACGCCGTGCTTGATGCCGCGCTGGATCTCCTCGACCGGCACGCCCCAGGTCTGGGGCATCTGGCCGCCGTACTGGTTGATGATGTCCTGCAGATCCTGCGGCACGCTCGACGAGCCGTGCATGACCAGGTGGGTGTCCGGCAGGCGGCGGTGGATCTCCTCGATCACATTCATGGCCAGGACGTCGCCGTCGGGCTTGCGCGTGAACTTGTAGGCACCGTGCGAAGTGCCCATGGCGATGGCGAGCGCGTCGACCTTGGTGCGGCTGACGAAGTCGACGGCCTGGTCCGGATCGGTCAGCAGTTGGGAGTGATCCAGCACGCCCTCGAAGCCATGGCCGTCCTCGGCCTCGCCCATGCCGGTCTCGAGCGACCCCAGCACGCCCAGTTCGCCCTCGACCGAGACGCCGCAAGCGTGGGCCATCTCCGTGACGCGGCGGGTGACGTCGACATTGTATTCGTAGTCGGCGGGCGTCTTGGCGTCATCCATGAGGGAGCCGTCCATCATCACCGATGTGAAGCCGTACTGGATCGCCGTGGCGCAGGTCGCCGGGCCGTTGCCGTGGTCCTGGTGCATGCAGACCGGGATGTGCGGATAGAGCTCGGCCAAGGCGTCGATCAACTTGGCCAGGACGATGTCGTTGGCATAGGAGCGGGCGCCGCGCGAGGCCTGGATGATGACCGGCGCGTTGACGGCTTCCGCCGCCTCCATGATCGCCAGGCCCTGTTCCATGTTGTTGATATTGTAGGCCGGCAGGCCGTAGTCGTTCTCGGCCGCGTGGTCGAGAAGCTGTCGCAGCGTGATGCGCGCCATGGGAAAGGCTCCTGAGGTCGTGTTTTTCCCCGTTTAGCGGTGGGACGGCCTCAAGTCACGCCGTGTAACAGCCGGGGGCGGCGCTATTCGGCCGGGTGTGTCCGTTCCCATTCGGCGCGTCGCTCGGCGTCCCGGGCCCACTTGCGTTCGTCCAACATGTGCATCGCGTAGAGAATAGCGACGAGCAGGGTCGAACCGCCAGCCACGGTGAGGGTCCATTCAAGCGACATGTCAGTCCTCCAGGCCCTTCAAAATGCGCCTCGCGACACTGTGGAATGCGACCAATATAGCAGTCAGCAGGCCGAAAGTCAGGATGGATCCGTCGCCTTGATCGACCGTGATGAGGGGCGTTACCACCCCAAGGCCGAACACCGTCAGCCCAATGGTGTTCACGGTCGCAGCCATGAGCTTGCGTCGCTCGTTCTTCGCCGCCTTGCTGATCGGCCTCGGATCGAAGCCGTGGCTCACGCTTTCAGCGCCTCGACCCCAGGCAGGGCCTTGCCCTCCATCCACTCCAGGAAGGCGCCGCCTGCGGTCGACACGAAGGTCATGTCGTCCACGACGCCCGCATGGTTCAGCGCCGAGACCGTGTCGCCGCCCCCGCCGACCGCGATCAGGGTCCCGGCCTTGGCCAGGGCCGCCGCATGATGCGCGACCGCGACCGTGGCGGTGTCGAAGGGCGGGACCTCGAACACGCCCAGCGGCCCGTTCCAGATCAGGGTCTTGGACTGCGTGATCGCCTCGACCAGACGGGCGACCGTCGCCGGACCGGCGTCCAGGATCTTGTCGTCGGCGGCCAGCGCTTCGCCCGCCGTCACGGCCCGGCTCGCCGCGCCCGGCTTGACCTCGGTCGCCACGACGAAGTCGACGGGCAGCAGGAGTTCGCAGCCCCGCGCCTTGGCTTCGGCGATGATATCCAGCGCGGTCTCGGCCATGTCACGTTCGGCCAGTGAGCCGCCGATGTCCACGCCTTGGGCGAACAGGAAGGTGTTGGCCATGCCGCCGCCGATGGCGAGGCGGTCCAGCTTGCCGACCAGGTTCTTCAGCAGATCGAGCTTGGTCGAGACCTTGGCCCCGCCGACGATGCCGATCACCGGTTTCTTCGGATTGCCCAGCGCCGCATCCAGCGCCTCCAGCTCGCGCCGCATGGATTCGCCGGCATGGGCGGGCCGGTGATGCGCCACCCCCTCGGTCGAGGCGTGCGCCCGGTGGGCGGCGGAGAAGGCGTCGTTGACGTAGAGGTCCGCCAGTTCTGCCAGGCTGGTCGCGAACTCGGCGTCATTGGCTTCCTCGGCCGCGTGGAAGCGGACGTTTTCCAGCAGGACCACGCCGCCGGCGTCCAGATCGCGAATGGCGTCGAGCGCCGGGCCGCCGACGCAGTCTTCGGAGAACCGCACAGGGGCGCCCAGCAGTTCCGACAGCGGCTGGACCAGCGGCTTCAGGCTCATCGACGGCACGACCTGGCCCTTCGGCCGGTCGAAGTGAGCCAGCAGCGCCACCTTGGCCCCGGCCTCGCGCAGCTTTTTGATCGTCGGCAGGGCGACCCGCAGGCGCGTGTCGTCGGTGATCCGGCCGCTCTCCATCGGAACATTGAAGTCCACGCGGACCAGGGCGGTCTTGCCCACCAGCGAGCCGGCATCTTCGAGGGTGCGGAAGGTCATTGTGGGATCAGTTGTCCATTGGAGATGGTGAAATGTGTTAGGCGGCTCTTATCCGCCCATCGAAGCTCGACGCGAGCCGGATCAAAGGTCTTGATAGACTTGAGATCTGTAAGCACTTCGGTTTGGTCTTCGTTGATCTCTATCGTTTTTGACCCACACCACCGGTCGCCAGAAAAATAGACCGCGAGGGCAAAGCGACCGGCCAACCAGTCGTCGGCTACGGCGATTCCTTGCGACGCGATCTCGGCTGGATCATTGGTCGGCGGCAAGGTCCAGTCCGGAAAATGGGTGTCCCACAAACGAAGCTCGACAGTCAGTTCTTCGTCCCAAGTGTGTAGGATCACGGGCTCGATTTCACGGCCGTCGAGTTGATCTACGGTTAGAACCAGATATCCCGGCTCCCACCACATCCACTTGCCTTGATGCTTGTCAGCCCAAGGCTCGATGGCGGCGTATATGTCTGCAGACCACGCGCTAACCGGTTGGTCAGGCGTGGCCGCATAGGGAATCCCGACAGGCGCGGGATCCGACATCTACAGGAACTTCGCCATCACCATCGCGGTGTCGGCCATGCGCGTCGCGAAGCCCCATTCGTTGTCGTACCAGGTCAGGACGCGGGCCAGCTTGCCGTCGACGACCTGGGTCTGGGGCAGGGCGGCGGTCGAGGAGGCGGCGATGTGGTTCAGGTCGCTCGAGACCAGCGCCTCGTCCGTCGTGAACAGGACGCCCTTCATCGGACCGTCGGCGGCGGCCTGAAGCGCGGCGTTGATCTCTTCCACCGTGACCTCGCGACCGGCGACGACTTTCAGGTCGACGACCGAGACGTTCGGGGTCGGGACGCGGATCGACGATCCGTCCAACTTGCCCTTCAGTTCCGGCAGGACCAGGCCCAGGGCCTTGGCGGCACCGGTCGAGGTCGGGATCATCGACAGGGCGGCGGCGCGGCCCCGGTACAGGTCCTTGTGCATCGTATCCAGCGTCGGCTGGTCGCCGGTGTAGGAGTGGATGGTGGTCATGTAGCCGCGCTCGATGCCGAACAGGTCGTTCAGCACCTTGGCCACGGGGGCCAAGGCGTTGGTGGTGCACGATCCGTTCGAGACGATGATGTCGTCGGCGGTCAGGCTCTCGTGGTTGACCTTGTAGACGATGGTCTTGTCGGCGTTGTCGCCGGGCGCCGAGATCAGGACGCGCTTGGCGCCCGCCTTCAGATGGGCCTCGGCCTTGTCTTTTGCGGTGAAGATGCCGGTGCACTCGAACGCGATGTCCACGTTCAGGACGGCGTGCGGCAGGTTGGCCGGGTCGCGTTCGGCCGTGACCTTGATCTTGCCCATGCCCACGTCGATCCAGTCGTCGCCGTGCTCGATCGTGCCGGGGAAGCGGCCGTGGACCGAGTCATACTTCAGCAGGTGGGCGTTGGTGGCCACCGGACCCAGGTCGTTGATCGCCACGACTTCGATGTCGCGACGGCCATGCTCGACGATCGAACGGAGAACGAGGCGGCCGATGCGGCCGAAGCCGTTAATGGCGACGCGAACGGTCATGGGCAGGGTCTCCTCAGGGTGCGAATGTTCGTTGGCCGCTTCAATGGGGCCGGTCACGTTCGGTTTCAACCTCGAACACGCCCCAGTGTCTTCACACTCGACCATCGACTGTTACGCTTGCCCCCTCGCGTCCCAGTCCAGCGTCGGGAAGGTCGCCATGGCGCAGGCCCGCCAGGTGAAGCGTCCGGCCCGCTCCCGCGCCGCCTCGCCATCGGCCCGTCGCCGCCCCGGATCCTCGACATAGGTGCGGATCGCCGAGGCCAAGGCCGACACATCTCCCTGAGGCGTCAGTATGCCGGTGTCCCCCATCACCTCGGGCACGCCCCCGACCCGCGTTGCGACCGAGGGACAGCCTTGCGCCGCCGCCTCCAGCAGGACCAGACCGAACCCTTCCTTGCGCCCCGGCAGGTCCTTTGCCGCGAGGACATGACAGGCGGAACGCGCGTAGAGCCGCTTCAGGTCGCTCCGCGACACCGCGCCCGGCAGGACCAGGCCGACGTCCGCTGCACGGGCGAGATCGTGCAGTTCGCCCACATAGGCATCGCTCTCCGCCCGCCCCGCCGCCACGAACACCGTGTCCGTCCGGCCCGCCAGCGCGCGGATCACGTCGGCGTGGCCCTTGCGGGGCTCAAGCCGGCCCACGGCGCACACCACCGTGGCGTCCGGGGCGATCGCCGCGAGCATCTGGCTCTCGAACGGTCCAGCCGCCGGCTCGAACCAGTCCGTCTCGACGCCCAGCCAGGTCACGCGTCCGCTCGGGGCGTCCGACAATGCGGCCTCGAAATCCGTCAGGGTGGACCGCGAGTTGGCGCAGATCGCCTCGGCCCCGCGATAGGCCCGGCGCGCGATCAGACTGGCCGGTGAGCGGCCGGCCAGCTTGCTCACCTCGCTGCCGTGGATCATCGCCATATAGGCCCGCCCATGCACAGGCTTCAGCACCGACATCGCGATGACCGAGCGGATGTCGGCGGCCAGAACCGGCCAGTCGCGCGGCGCACCGCTCAGTGCGCTCACCAGTCCGGGAAAGGCGAACGGTGAAATCCGGTGGTGCCCGAACAGCCGCAACGCCTCGGCGTCGGCGGCCTCGCCCATCTCCGGATAGGCCGGCGCCACGACCAGCGCCTGATGACCCGCCGCGCGCACCTCCGCGACCAGCCGCGTCGCATAGGTCCCGATCCCGCCGGGGAAGGGCTCGTACTCGCAGGTCAGCACGATGACGCCCGACGCCGTCATCTCGACAGGCCCAGTGCCGCGCGCCGCTTGCGAAGTCGATCGCGCAGGACCCTTCGGAGCGGCCCACCCAGTGGACCCGTCAGCAGCACACCCGCCCACGCCAAGGGGCTGATCAGCCGAAGCCGCACCGCCAGGCCATAAAAGCCGGCCGACCTCTTCAGATCGTCCATCAGGAAATGCTGGTTGCCGAGCTTCCTCGCCCGCTCTGCCAGCCTGCGCGGCACAAGCGGCAACAGGCGCGGCTCCTCCGCCGCCGCGCGAAAGGCCACCAGCGCATGATGGGCCATCAGATCCCTCCGTCCCCCCGTGATGCTCGACGTCCGATACCGCTTCAGCAACAGAGGCGCGTCCGCCAGCGCGAACCGGCAGACGCGCGACAGGCGGATGAACAGGTCGGTGTCCTCGAACACCCGCACCGTCGCATCGAATCCTCCGGTGGCCTCCAGCGCCGTGCGTCGGATCACCACCGTCGAGGGAATGATAGGCGGGTCATTCAGGAAATAGGCCCGGGTCAGATCGGACGCCGCCGTGATGTCCTTCACCCCTGCGCGCCTCGCCGTCGCCAGATCCTCGCCCGCGAAATGCGAGAAGTCGGCGTAGCAAAGGCCCACACGGTCATCGGCGAAGACCGGCGTCTGGCGCTCCAGCTTGTCCGGGGCCCACAGGTCGTCGCCGTCCAGGATCGCGATCAAGGGTGCCGACGTCTCGCCGATGGCCAGGTTGCGCTGCGCCGAAAGCCCCGCGCCGCCCGGTCCGTAGATCACCCGGATCCGCCAGTCCCACCCCTCGATTTCGCGGAGCGCCGCCAGGGTCTCGTCGTCCGACCCGTCGTCGGCGATGACGATGTCCTCGATCAGGTCCCTGCGCGTCTGATCCAGCACGCTTTGCACCGCTGCCCCGATCCACCGTCCCTCGTTGAAGCAGGTCATGACGACGGACACCCGCAATGTCGGTTCCATCCTTCAGGCGACCGGCAAGGGCGATACGGGGATCGGACCGCGACGACGCACGAGGTCCACAAGCCTCCCGACTTGCTCGCGGGCCACAAGACTAACGAGCGAGCCATAGACCGCGAGTCCCACTCCGGCCTGAAGCACAGACAAGGAGGCACCCCTGACGGGAGTCGTTTCGCCTACCCACCAGAGGGCGACACTCATCACCACGGTGCAGACCAGGGGGCGCACCAGAGGAGAGACCAAGCGTCCGGGCGGCAGGCCCAGATGACGCTGCGCCGCCGCAGCGGCCAGAAGCGCACCGACGACTCCGCCCCAGACGGCATGGATCAGCAGGGTCGCCGAAAGCGAATGGAAGGCGGCGACCACGCCAGGAACCACGACGAGGGGATAGAAGGCGTAGTTCCGTCGAGCGACCGTCATGGCGCGCCCCGTGGCGACGAGCGCATTGTTGACGGTCCAGGTCGCCAGGGACAGAATTCCGAAGGGCAGAAGCCACTGCACCGACGTCACCACGGCCGGACCCGTCGTCGGCCCGAACAGCAAGGGCATCAGTGTCGGCGCCGTCACGATCACCCCGGCGTAGGCGGGAAACAGCAGAAGCGCGCCGACGCTCGCGGCCACCAGCACCACCTCGCCGACATCACGCCCCTGATGGGCGGCCCGCGCAAACAGCGGCACGGTCAGATACCGCAGAGGGCCCACGACGACGGCGTCGATCAGGCCGAGGACCCTAAACGCCACCTGCATCATGCCGGCCGCAGTCGCGCCGAGCCGGACGCTGACGATGATGCTCAACAGCGGAACGATCGCCGCACTCAGAAGGTGACCCATCACCAGCGCCACCGCTTGCGGACGGATCGATCTCAGATAGTCGCGATCCCAACACAGGGTCGGCAACCAGCGCGAGGCGATGACGGCAAGGACGGTCGATGACACCCCGCTCACGAGCGACAGCCACACCATCGCCCACCCGCCGAACTCGCTTGCGGCCAGTCCGATGGCGGTGGCGCCCGCGAGCGCCGTCGCGCACAGGGTCCGCAGCGCCAGAGACCGCATCTCCAGGCGTCGTCGCAGCAGGCCCTCGTAGACGTTTCCCACCCCGCCGATGACGGGCAGCGGTGAAAACGCGATCAGGTATCGGCCCACGGCCGTGTCCAAGCCGATGCCGGGCACGACCAGGACGGCGGCGATGACGATGACGGAGACCAGGCTCCCCACGCCGACGGACGCCAGCAACAGGGTCGATCGATGATCGTCGGGGTCATCTCGCCCCTGCACCATCAGGTCGGGAATGACGGCGGACTGCAGGGTCTGCACGAAGACGAAGCTCGCCTGCGCCGCGGCAACCAGGCCGATTTCCGCCAGCGTCAGCCAGCGGGTCAGCAGCACGAAGATCAGGGCGTTGATCCCGTACCGGGACCATTGGAGCAGGCCGGACCAAAGACCCGCCGACGCCGTGGAACTCAGCACCGGCGCGGTCCGCACCCAGGCCACGCGCCCTTCGGACCTTCGGCGGACATGGCCCCGGCCTGACCTTTCCGCCCCGCCGTCACATCGTGAGCCGCCACCGTCCACCCATCCGACCTGTCCCGGATGCACGCTTAACATGTGGAGCGGCCGTGGCCCAAGCCCTTGGGTTGCCGACTGTCACGTCGTCCCTCAGTCGCTGGCGCGACCTATCAAGCCACGAGCGTCAGCCGCAGAGGGCGAAGAAGCGTTCGACGCTGCTCTCGGACCCCGGATGGGGCGCATAGACTTCGCGGCGCCCATCGACCCACTGCGCGATCCAGCCCAGGCGGCGGAAACGCTGCAGGACCGGCTCACCCGTCCCGGCGGTGGCGGTCAGCAGGTCGCCGTCGTGGAGTTGCGACGGTTCGCCTTCTGCCCGGAATCGCTCGGTGTCACCGCCGGATTCCAGGTGAATTTGGCGTTCGCCGGACCGGCCCAAGGCCGTCAGATCGACCTTGCCCGATCCTGCCGTGCAATCGAACCCCAGCTTCAGGTCGTCGCTGGCTTCCACCCCATAGGCCAGACGGGCCGATCCATCGGCGGGCGTATAGTGCCAGTCATACCCTGCGGTCGGGGCGGGCGCCGACGCGGTCGCGGCGTTCGCCACGGGTGTCGGCGTTTCCACACTCGCGCACGCGCTCGTCAAAGCGGCCAGGCCCAGCACAGGCAGCCAAAGAATCCGCATGGAACCTCCGCAGTTCAACCGCTGCAAAGCTCTGCGAAGCGGCGCAGCTTGGCAAGGTGCGCTGGCTGAACCGCGACAGTCTGGTGAGCGCCCGCGACGGCCACGTCGAGCTCGCCGCTGATCAGGAACTGACCGAATACGGGGTGGTCGGTGCGCAACGCCACGGACTGATGATCGGCCGCAGCCTCGCTCTGGCCGGTCGCGGTGGCCGTCCCCGATGCGATCGTGGCTACGCCGGCTCTGGTCTGTCCGAACAGGTCGAGCCGAGCCACGCCGGAACCCGGATCGCATTCCAGGATGGCTTTCAGTTGTGGCGTGTCGGGGATCTCGTTGGCCAGAACCAGAGGCCGGTCTTCATAGAGGGTCCACGTCCAGCTGGACTGTGGGGGCGAGCCCGTCAGCGTGGCCAAGACCGCCAGCGTCACCAGAAATGTCATGGTTCAGGCCCCCCGACCGCAGCGCTCTATGCTCGGCCCGGCGAACAATAGGCCAGAAAATCGCTCACCAGGCGACGTTCTTCCCGGGTAGCGGCGATTTGGAAGCGACCGGCGTCGCCGACGACCGTCATTCGCCCCTCGCTGGCCAGACCGGCCAGGGCCGGGTCGCGAACGGGGATCCGGGTTTCCTCGGCATCGCTCGACAGGGGATCGACCACAAAGCTCGTCTGCGTCATCCGCGCGCCCTCGATCTGGACGTCGCCATAGACGGCGGCCGTGGCATCTCCCGGCAGGCAGGTGACCATCAAGGCCAGCTGGTCTGAGTTGGCGACCCCATAGGCCAGCTTGGCCAGGGCGCCCTCGTGATGCACGCTCCAGCTCATGACCGGCGTGGCCATCACGCCTGCGGACTCGACCTCGGGCGCAACGTCGCGAGATTGCGCTGCGAAGGCGACCAGACCGAGAGCGGCGACGGCGGGGATCAGAACTTTGAACATTACGGAATACCTTGCGTCTGACTGGGCAAACGCGGGCATCCGTTAACGGTTCACGGCAAAGCTTCCGCCCTGACGAACCCGTGATGTTCAGGGCACGGTGTTTCGGAGGCTAGAGCAGCGAGCGATAGCCCACGAGAATCCAGGCTCAAGCAGCGAGCGACCGCGTCGCGCGCGATAGCCCACTAGAATCCAGGCTCAAGCAGCGAGCGACCGCGTCGCGCGCGATAGCCCACTAGAAACCAGGCTCAAGCAGCGAGCGACCGCGTCGCGCGCGATAGCCCACTAGAAACCAGGCTCAAGCAGCGAGCGACCGTGTCGCGAGCGATAGCCCACTAAAATGGACTGAATCGTTCCACTAGGCTTTGCGCCGCCGGGGTCGCCTGCACGCGGCTGATGTCGCCGCGCCCGCCGTAGCTGATGCGCGCTTCGGCGATCTGGGTGTGGGCGATGGTGTTGGCCGAGGAAATATCTTCCGGGCGCACGATGCCGGCGACGGTCAGTTCGCGAACCTCGCGGTTGGTGCGCACTTCTTGCCGACCCTGGATCACCAGGTTGCCGTTCGACAGGATGTCGGTGACCACGGCTGCGATGGTCAGGTTGACCCGCTCGGACCGGTTGACCGAGCCCGTGCCATTGGCGTTGGACTGGCCCTGAACGCCCACCAGGTTCTGCGGGTCGAACCCGCCGGGGAAGGCGCGACCCAGGCTGTTCTCCAGCCCGAAGAAGTTGCTGACCCCGCCGGTGATGTCGTTCGAGCGGCTGCGGTTGGTGGTGTTCTGCGTCTGGGCCTGATCGTCGATATTGATGCTGACGGTCAGGATGTCGCCGATGTTGCGCGCCCGCTGGTCGCCGAAGAAGGCGCGCGCGCCGGTGCGCCACAGGGAGTTGGCGCTGGCCGAGCGCGGCTGGGGCGCGGCCTGGTAGGTCTGGCTGACCGGCACCAGCTGGGCCGGATAGCCGATGGGGGCCAGCTGCGGCCCCTGCACCGTCTCGACGACGGTGGAGCAGGCGCCGAGAGACAGGGCGGCGAAGGACAGGACGAGGACGGACTTACGCATGACGGGCATTCCCTAGCGGGCGGCGAACTGGGTGGAGGCTTGGGCGCGGGATCCGGCGCCGGCGCGGGCCTGACCGGGACCCGAGGCGATGGCGTCGATGGTCCGGCCGGACGTGGTATTCAGGACCGGCACCGGCTCGCCGACGGCGGCGTCGCGCGTGGCGCGTCCGGTGACGGTCAGGCTGACGCCCCCGGCGATGAAGGCGACCTCGACCATGTCGTTGCGGGCGATGACGCGTGGCGAAACCAGGTCGCGTGCGCCGACGACAGCCCCGGCACGCAGGGCCCGGCGGGCGCTCAGGCCTACGACCACGTCCGGATCGGACGGCGAACCACCCTGTGCGAGATGGGCCTGGACCGTGGACCAGATCACGTCCTCCGGCTGGACGACGTCGCCGGCGGCCAGGTTGCGGGCATAGGTCAGGACCTCGGCCGTCGCGCCGCGCGTGGCGACCGGGGCGGCGACGCCTGCGACGGCCGGGGCGACTGCGCCCGGCGCCATGGCGGCGTTACGCACCACGACCCGGCGCAGGCCCTGAGGATTGGCCCATTGCAGGCCCGCCCGCGAGGCGATGGCCTGAAGCTGCCCGGCCTCGAACACGACCGACGGCCCGGCGCGATTGGCGACTACGACGCCGGAGGCCGATCCGGCTCCGTCGAAGATGTCGCCCAGGGTCACGACGCCGTCCGCATCGACCGGATTGACCTTCAGGGTCACCGGGCCGGCGAGGGCAGGGGAGGCGACCAGCGCCAGCGCGGCGACCAGTGTCAGTAACCGGGTCATCAGCCCTTCACCTGCGCCGAGACGCTCATCATCTCGTCGGCCGTGGTGATGACCTTGGAGTTCATCTCATAGGCGCGCTGAGCGATGATCAGCGAGCTGATCTCGGTGACGGCGTCGACGTTCGACGCCTCGGTATAGCCCTGCAGCAACTGGCCGAAGCCGACCTCGCCCGGCGTGCCGGTGGTCGCCGGACCCGAGGCCGCCGTCTCCAGCAGCAGGTTGTCGCCGATGGCTTCCAGACCGGCCTCATTGAAGAAGGTCGCCAGCTCCAGCTGCCCCACGGTCGCGGCTTCCGGCGAACCCGCCGAGATGACCTGCACCTGGCCGGTCTTGGAGATGATCACATCGACCGCGTCCTGCGGGATCGAGATGGCCGGCTCGACCGCATAGCCGTCCTCGGTCACGAGCTGGCCTTCGCCCGACAGGGAGAAGTTGCCGGCGCGGGTGTAGCCGATCTCGCCCGAGGGCAGGGTGATCTGGAAATAGCCCTGGCCGTCGATGGCGACGTCATAGTCGCTGCCCGTCTGGGTCGGCGTGCCCTGGTCGGTGATGCGATAGACGCTACCCGCCTTGACGCCGAGACCGACCTGGATGCCGGTCGGGACGACAGTGCCCTGGCTGGACGACTGCGCGCCCATCCGTTCGACGTTCTGGTAGATCAGGTCCTGGAACTCGGCCCGCTGGCGCTTGTAGCCGACGGTGTTCATGTTCGCGATGTTGTTGGAGATGACCTCCACGTTCAGCTGCTGTGCGGCCATGCCGGAGGCGGCGGTGCGAAGAGCGCGCATTCAGGTCTTCCTTAGCTCGACCGGCCCAGCCGCTCGACCGAGCGACGGGACAGTTCGGTGACGTTCTCGATCATCTTGGTCGCGCGTTCGTAGGCGCGGCTGATCTCGATCAACTGGGTGATTTCGACGAGGGGATTGACGTTCGATCCCTCGAGCATGCCCTGGCGCACCTGGGCGCCGGCGGCGTCGATGGGCACCGCGTTGGACGCGTTGCGATAGAGGCCGTCGCCGTCCTTGGACAGAACCGACAGGGTGTCGAACCGGGCCAGGCCCAGCTGTCCGATGGCGATGCCGTTCTGGCTGATGTTGCCGTCGTCGGCGACAGTGATCGGCCCTTGCGCCGGGTCGATGACGATCGGACCGCCGTCGCCCAGCACCGGCAGGCCGCTCTTGGTCACCAGCTCGCCCTCGGGGCTGATGGTGAAGGCGCCGTCACGCGTATAGGCCTCGGTCGGGCCGTCCTGGACCTTGAAGAAGACGCCCTCGCCCTCGATGGCGAAGTCCAGGTCCCGCCCGGTCTGCTGCAATGAGCCTTGCGAGAAGTCCCGGCCCACGCCCCGGTCGAGCACGAAGCTCGCGCCGGGCCGGATGGAATCGTTGCGCGCCCGATTGCCGACCTCGGTCCCCAGCAGCAACTGCTCGACCTTGAAGCCGGTGGTGTCCGCATTGGCGATGTTGTTGGCCGCGATGTCGAGTTCGCGACGCAGCGTCATCTGGCGGGACAGTCCGATGTAGGCGGCGTTTTCCACGGGGTGCAGGCTCCTTCGCCAGCCTTCCACGCAACGACCGTGCCAACAGGGTTAACGCCCGTCCCGACAGGGTTTGGTGACTATTTAGCCCCTGACAGCCCGGCAAAACTTGCCGGACCTACACCTCGCGTTAACCAAACCGGGCGCATCCGGGTCGCTAGGATTTTCGGGGCGACCGCATGATCAAGCTCGGCAAGAAGAAGGGTAAGCAGCCCGACGACGGCGCGACCGATCTCGCCGTCGCGCACGGCGCCGAGGTCGAGGGCGAAGCGCCCAAGAAGAAGCTGCCGCTCCTGTTCATCATCGCGCCCGTCGCCCTCCTGGTCCTGGGCGGCGGTGGCGCGGGCGCCTTCTTCATGCTCCAGCCCAAGCCCGCCGCCGCCGAAGGCGAGCACGGCGCCGAAGCCGAAAAGGGCGGTCACGGCGAGGAGAAGGCGGAAGCGGGCGGCCACGGCGAGAAGAAGGAGGGCGGCGGTCACGGCGCCGCGCCTGAGGGCGAGGCCGATCCGGCGCTCGGCAAGATCAGCGAAGGCCCCGACGGCGTCACCTTCTTCACCCTCCCGGACATGGTGGTGAACATCCAGTCGCCAGACGGTCGCCCGACGGTGATGAAACTGGCTCTGACCCTCGAGATGCACGACGCCGACCTGGCCTATTCGCTCCAGGGCCAGATGCCGCGCCTTCAGGACATGTTCCAAGGCTTCCTGCGCGAGCTGCGCCCCGAGGACCTGGCCGGTTCGGCCGGCAGTTATCAGCTGCGCGCCGAGATCCTGCGCCGCGTGAACCTGGTCGCCGCCCCGGCCAAGGTGGACGCCGTCCTGATCGAAGAAATGCTGATCCAGTAGATGGCGGATACGGACGAGCTCGACCCCTTCGCCTCCGCCGACGCCTTCGGTGAAGATCGAGGGGCTGCGGCCGCGTCCGAACGCGTCCTGAACCAGGACGAGATCGACAACCTCCTCGGCTTCGATCTCGGCGACGACGACGGCTCCGAACGGACCGGCATCCGCGCCATCATCAACTCCGCGCTCGTCTCCTACGAGCGTCTGCCGATGCTGGAGATCGTCTTCGACCGCCTGGTGCGGTTGATGACGACGTCCCTGCGGAACTTCACCTCGGACAACGTCGAGGTCTCGCTCGACAACATCTCCTCGATCCGGTTCGGCGACTACCTGAACTCCATCCCGCTCCCCGCCATCCTCGCGGTCTTCCGCGCCGAGGAGCTGGACAACTACGGCCTGCTGACGGTCGATTCCAACCTGATCTATTCGATCGTCGACGTGCTGCTCGGCGGCCGTCGCGGCACGGCGGCCCTGCGCATCGAAGGCCGGCCCTACACCACGATCGAGCGGGTCCTGGTCCAGCGGATGGTCGAGGTCATCCTCGCCGACGCCCAGGCGGCGTTCGAGCCCCTGACGCCGGTCCACTTCAACCTGGACCGTCTGGAGACCAACCCGCGCTTCGCGGCCATCGCGCGCCCTGCCAACGCCGCGATCCTGGTCAAGCTGCGCATCGACATGGAAGACCGCGGCGGACGGGTCGAGCTGCTGCTGCCCTACGCCACGCTCGAACCCATCCGGAAGATGCTGCTGCAGCAGTTCATGGGCGAGAAGTTCGGCCGCGACAACATCTGGGAAGGCCACCTGGCCACCGAGCTCTGGACCACCGACACCGAGGTCCGCGCCGTCCTCGACGAGCAGCAGGTGCCGCTGTCCCAGGCGCTGAACTTCAAGGTCGGCGACACCTTCATGCTGAACGCGACGCCGGATTCGGACGTCTCCATCCGCTGCGGCACCATCCCGGTCACGACCGGCAAGATGGGCCGCAAGGGCCAGCATATCGCCGTCCGGGTCGAGGCGCCGATCAGCGTCGAGACCGCCAACAGCCTGACCAAGGGAAGGCGCTGATATGACCGGGATGATCCTGGACGCCGTATTGATGCTGCTGCTCGTGGCCGCCCTCGGCTACGGCGTCCGCCTTGAGAAAAAACTGACCCAGTTGCGCGCCGGCCAGCTGGCCTTCGCCGGCGCCGTCACCGAACTCAACGCCGCCTGCTCCCGCGCCGAGAACGCGCTCGGCTCTCTCCGCGCCTCGGGCGAGGAAGCCGACCTGCTGCACGACCGCATCCTCAAGGCGCGGACGTTGAAGACGGACCTGGAGCAGCTGATGGCGCGCGCGGGCAAGAACCCCTCCGTCTCTCCGCTTCGCTCCGAGCCACCTCCCCATGCTTCGCACGGGGAGGATACGCGCCAACCGGTCTCCTCCCTGCCGCGCAGCGGTGGGGAGGTGGCTCGGGGCTCTCGCCCCGAGACGGAGGGGCTCTTGACGCGCACGCCGACCGACCCCGACGACCGCGCCTTCCGCATGGCCGCCCTGGCCGAGCGTATCCAGGGCATGGCTGCCCCGGCGCCCGCCGCAGCCGGCGCCGGCAACGTCCAGGCCATCCTGCATGCCCTGACCGCTAACCAAGCCGCGAAGCAATCTCTCAACCGTGCTCGCGTAAACCTCGCCACCGACGACGACCTGTTCGCTGCTTAAATCTCTCCTGGATTCCTGACCTTATGGCCAAGCTGCCCCGCCTTCTGCCCCTGATCGCCGTCGCCATCGGCGGGGTCGTGGCCGTGCGCGCCGTCGGCGCCGGTCCGGACATCTTCCAGGGTGCCCGCGCCTGGGCCGAGGAAGCGACCGAGGCCGTCAGCGAGACCGTCGCCGCACCCGCCGCCACTAAGGCTCCCCCCGCCGTCTGCGCACTGTCGCCGGAACAACTGGCGCAGCAGGCCGGCATCTCGCCGGCCGAACTGCGCATCATCCAGTCCCTGTCGGCCCGCCGGACCGAGCTGGACGCCCGCGACGCCGACTTCGCCACCACCCTGCCGCTCATGGTCGCCGCCGAACAGAAGCTCGACGCCAAGGTCCAGGCCCTCAACGCCATCAAGGCCGAGGTTCAGAGCCTGCTGGGTCAGGTCGACGAGCGCGAGGCCGCCGAGACCGCCCGTCTGGTCGCCGTCTATTCCGCCATGCGCCCGCGCGAGGCTGCCGCCATCTTCACCACGCTGGAGGACAGTGTCCGCCTGCCGATCGCCGCCGCCATGCGCCCACGCGGCCTGTCCGCCATCCTGGCCCAGATGCAGGCCCCCGCCGCCCGCGAACTGACCGAGAAGCTGGCTCGCCGCTTCCAGGCCCAGCAATTGGCCGCCCGCGCCGCCGCCGCCTCGGCCCCGGTGACCCCGGCCGAGGCCCAGACCGCCGCCAACACGACGGCTCCGGCCGCCAACGCCCCGGCACCGACCCAGACGGCCGCGACCACCACGCCCCCCGCCGCCACCCCGGCCGCCAACCGCCCGGCGGCGCGTCCCGCCGCTCGTCCGGCCGCGAACCGCGCGCCTGCGCGCCAAACGCCGCGTCCGACGACGCCCGCCGCGACCCCGCCCGCCGGACCCCAACCCTACCAGCCCACCGCCGGGGCCTCCGGGGCCGCCAACCCGTCCGCCCCTCGCCAGTCGGTGCAATAGGCCGACAGCTTCCCCTCCGTGCACCCCGGCGAAGGCCGGGGTCCAGCTTACGGATACGAACGGCTGGACTGACGCAGGGTCTCCTGACCTCGGCACCGAGTTTTCCATCTGGACCCCGGCCTTCGCCGGGGTGCACGGTGATCGAAACAACGGGAGCGAGCCATGGCCTTCGATTTCACCGGCAAGACCGTCATGGTCTTCGGCGGCACCTCCGGCATCAACCTCGGCATCGCCAAGGCCTTTGCCAGGAGCGGCGCCCGGCTCGCCGTCGCCAGCCGTAGCCAGGACAAGGTCGACGCCGCCGTCGAGCAGCTTTCCGGTCAGCATCCAGCCCTCGGTTACAGCCTCGACGTCCGAGACTTCGATGCGGTCAAGGCCGCCGTCGCCGACTTCCGCGAAAAGCGCGGCACGATCGACGTCCTGGTCTCCGGCGCGGCGGGCAATTTCCCGGTCCCGGCCGCGGCCCTCAGCTCGAACGGTTTCAAGACCGTCACCGATATCGACACCCTGGGCACCTTCCACGTCCTGCGCGCGGCCCATGAGCACCTGACCAAGCCGGGCGCCAGCATCATCAACATCACCGCGCCCCAGGCCTGGATTCCGATGGCGCTCCAGGTCCACGTCTGCGCCGCCAAGGCGGGCGTCGACATGATCACCAAGACCCTCGCCATCGAGTGGGGCGGGGAGGGAGTGCGGGTGAACTCCGTGTCGCCCGGCCCCATCGACGGCACCGAGGGCATGGACCGTCTTGCCCCCACGCCCGAGGCCAAGGCCGCCGCCGCCCGCGCCGTCGCCCTGAACCGGTTGGGCACCGTCGATGACGTGGCCGACGTCTGCCTGTTCCTCGCCTCGGACTATGCGCGTTATGTTTCGGGCGTCGTCCTGCCTGCCGACGGCGGCTGGAGCGTCGGGCGGGGGTTCGCCGGGCTCGGTTGAGCCCCTCATCGGTTGAACATTGTCGGATCGAGCAGGGGCGGCTATGCACCGCCGCTTGAGTTTCTCGAAGGCCCCGCCATGTCCGACACGCCCCCCGACCGCCTCTCGGTCAACCCGAACAACAAATACTACGACGCCGACGTGCTTCAGCGCGGCGTGGGCGTGAAGTTCAAGGGCGAGGAAAAGACCAACGTCGACGAATACTGCGTCTCCGAAGGCTGGGTCCGCCTCGCCGTCGGCAAGGCCGTCGACCGCAAGGGCAACGCCCTGACCGTCAAGCTGCAAGGCACGGTCGAGCCCTATTTCCAGAGCGAAGAGGTTGAGGGCGAAGGCTGAGCTGTCTCTCGTCTCTCGGCACCCCAGTCTGGATTGGGATCCGCAGAGGTCGAGCCGCCTGAGATCGTCGAAGATAAAAATCTTCCTGGCCCTCTGAGCTAAGGTCAGGCCTGCTTCAGAGGCTCATCCGAGGGCCATTGTCTGCCCAGGTATCGAGTGCCCCTATAGTGGTGACTTCGGTTCGCGGAGAGAGCGGACGCCGGCCGGTTTCGTCCGCTTTGTCCGTTTCGTCCGCTTTTTTTCGTCCGGACATTTCGGACAGACCACAGTCAAACCAGGGCGATCGCCGACATCAACCGCCCGAAGTCCGGTTCGCCCCGCTGGAACGCGCGGCGGTTGGAATAGAAGTCCGCCTCATCCGCACAGGTGTCGTGGCCAGTCCAGGCCGCTTCGCCGACGCCCGCCTGTTCCAGCCGCCACAGCACGAACCCGGGCAGGTCGAACAGTCGTTTGCCGGCCTCGGCGCCGGGCGCGAAGAACCGGCCCGCCCCCGGGTCGTGATGCTCGAACCGCTCCTGGAAATCGGCCCCGACCTCATAGCTGCCTTGGGCGATGCACGGTCCCACCACGGCGACGATCCGTTCGGGCCGCGCGCCCAGCGCCTCCATCGCCGTCACCGCCGAGTGAACCACGCCGCCCAGCGCGCCCTTCCAGCCCGCATGGACAGCCCCGACGACGTGGGCTTCCGCATCGGCCAGCAGCACCGGCGCGCAGTCGGCGGTCAGCACGGCGGGGATGACCCCGGCCGTGGTCGTCACGACCGCATCGCCCTCGGGCCGGTCGCCGGCCCACGGTCCCTCCGCCACTCGGGTGATCGCCGAATGGATCTGGTAGCAGGCCGCCAGATCGTCGGGCCTGCCGCCCATGGCCTCCGCGATCCGCCGCCGGTTCTCGGCCACCGCTTCGGGATCGTCGGATGACCCCAGGCCCGTATTCAGCCCCTCGTAGATCCCGGTCGAGACCCCGCCCCGACGCGTGAAGAACCCGTGGCGAACTCCGGCCTTGTCCAGCAGCGGATGGGTAATGGGCGTCAGGTCGTTCATGGTTCGAACCCCGGAACACTCAGGCTGCGAGGCGCGAAAATCGCCGCCGCCTTGAACAGGTCGCCCATCTGATCTGGCGCCGTCAGTCGCGCCAGTTGCCGCGCGATCACCGGCGCCGCCTCGGGCCGTCCCGAGGACAACCGCTCGGCCCGCGCTTCGATCCCCAGCCGCCGCAGGAAGTCGCCCTGGCCCAGGCAGCCGGTGACATCCGCCCCTGTGCGAACCGCCGCCTCCAGCACGGCCGGGAAGTCGGCCCACTGGGTCAGATCCGCCTCGCCGGGCTGGGCCAGCACATCGACCTTGGCGTGGCGCATCAGCCCCTGAAGCGTATCCCCCGGCCCCGGCCGATCCCGCCCATAGTCGATCAGCAGGGCCGCCCCGGTCGTCTGATTGAGCAAGGCGCCCAGATCCCGCCCGAAGGCCGCCTGCTGCTCCGACACCTCGATGACCTGACCCGGCTCGATCTCATAGGGCGGGCGCTCGAACCCTCCGGTGATGCCCACCAGCCCGAACGTCAGCCCGCCCTCGTCGGTCACCCCGACCCGCCGCTCGGCCCAGCCCCCTTCGGTCCTCACGAACTGCCGGGCAGGCAGGCAGTCCAGCACCTCGTTGGCGACCAGGATGACGGGAGCGTCGGTCTCGATCCGGGTCAGCGAACCGACCCAGCGGGGCGACACATCGGCCCCCGCCAGCCTCCGCTCCTGCACCGCCCTCAGTGGCGCGGACGGCTCGATCAGGATCAGCTCGCAGGCTTCCAGGAAGCCCGGCGCAACCCGCGCGGCCCTCAAGGCGTCGTCCATCAGGGTCCCATCCCCCGGCCCCACCTCGACCAGCCGGAACCGCTCGGGCGCGCCCAGCCGATGCCAGGTTTCCACCGCCCACAGCCCGATCAGCTCCCCGAACATCTGGCTGACGAGGGGCGCGGTGATGAAGTCCCCGTGCGCCCCCAGGGACGGCCGCGTCGCATAATAGCCGTAGCTCGGATCGTGCAGGCAGCGGGTGACGTAATCGGCCACCGTCATCGGCCCGGTCAGAGCGATCTCCCGCGCCAGCCGATCCCTCAGCGACATCAGGCGGCGGCCGGCGGCCGGTTCCAGGCCCTCTGGATCAGCCAGGCGCCGACGATGATCATGGGGATCGACAGCATCATCCCCATGGTCAGGCCCAGCGGGAAGTTCTCCATCCCGGCGTCGGGCTGACGCACCGTCTCCAGCAGCGCCCGCGACGCGCCGTATCCGACCAGGAACAGGCCCGTGACATAGCCGGGCTTGGCCAGCAGTCGCCATTTCCAGACCGCCAGGCCCAGCACGATGAACAGCAGTACGCCTTCCAGCCCCGCCTCATACAGCTGGCTCGGGTGACGCGGCTCGTTCCCGGCGGGGCAGAAGCCGTACATCTGCTCGATGCGGGCGTTGCAGAACCGGATGGCCCAGGGCACGTCCGTCGTGCGGCCCCACAGCTCCCCGTTCACGAAGTTCGCCAGCCGCCCGAAGAACAGGCCGATCGGCGCAGCCGCCAGCGCCATATCCCCGATGCTCAGCGCATTGGCCTTGGTTCTCCAGGCATAGATCAGCACCGCCGCGGTGCAGCCCAGCATCCCGCCGTGGAACGACATCCCCCCGGTCCACAGCTGGAACAGCTCCAGCCGCTCCCCCAGGTTCGACCCGGTAAACAACTGGGCGAACATCACCGGCTTGTAGAAGACGGCATAGCCAAACCGCCCGCCCAGGATGATGCCGAGCGTGATCCACAGGACCAGATCATCCAGCTGCGGTCCCGTCATCGGCGGCTTGCCGGGCGCCCAGACCCGCTCGATCTTGAGGATGCGCGCCGCGTAGACCCAGCCCAGCACAATGCCCATCACATAGGCCAGGGCGTACCAGCGGATCGGCAGCGGACCCAGATGGATCAGAACCGGATCGAACTCGGGAAAGGGCAAGCGAGGCTCCTGAAGCTTTTCAGCCCGGCTTTAGCAAGCGTCGCGGCCACACGCGAGCGTGACACGTTTCAGCCCCGATTGCCCTCAATCAAGGGGTGTCTGGAAAGGTTTCGTTCACCATATCAGGCAACCCTCGCTTAACCACGCCCGCCGCCGGGCCGGAGCCCTTCGATGCAGACCCGCAATCCCTTCCTCGACGAGTTCGCCAAACTGTCCACCAGCGCCATGGGCCTGGCCCAAGCCGCCGGCGAGGAAGCGAAAACCGCCTTCCGCGCCCAGTCCGATCGCATCGCCGCCGAAATGGATCTGGTCCGCAAGGACGAGTTCGATGCCCTGAAGGCCGAGGTCGCCGCCCTCCGCGCCGAGCTTGCGAAGCTGAAAGCCGAGGCTCCGACCACGCCGAAGAAGCCTCAAAAGGGAACGTCCACAGACGGAACTCGTCTTCCGGACGCAGCCGGTTGAGACGAATCTCCGAACACGCCTACCGTCAGTTTCACACGCGACCCTGAGTCGGCCGCCCTTCCCCCCGCGAGATCGAGTTCATTTTATGGATGCTGCCGGACCCCAAGAGGTCGACGTCCCCTACGATCCGCTGGACGTGGTCGAGCATGTGCTGAACGCCGAGAACCTTCCGTTCGACCGGACGGACGACGGCGATCTGGCCTTCGCCCTCGCCGGCGACTGGAAGGACTACGAACTCTGGTTCGCCTGGCGTCCCGAGGGCGACTGCCTGCAACTGTGCTGCGCCCTGGACCTGCGGGCCACCAAGAGCCGTCGCAACGCCGCCTACGAGCTGGTCTCCATGGTCAACCAGCGCACCTGGATGGGCCATTTCGAAGTTTGGTCCGAGGACGGCGAGATCGTCTTCCGCCACTCCCTGGCCTTGCCGCACGGCGAGCGCCCGACCTTGGCCCAGGCCGCGTCGATGATCGACGCCGCCGTCGAGGCCGCCGACCGCTATTACCCGGCCTTCGACTTCATGATCCGGGGCAACAAGAAGCCCCAGGACGCGATCGACTCCTGCCTGTTCGAGACCGTCGGCACGGCCTGACGGTGGCGCGATGACGGTCGTCCTCCTGGGTCACGGCCGCCTCGGCTCCGCGATAGCCGAAGGCTGGCGGCTGACGGGTGCGGTCTCCGATCCGACCATCCTGACCCGCGCCGTCCCGCCGGTCTGCCCGGCGGACACGCAGGCGCTGATCATAGCGGTGAAGCCCGCTGCCTGGCGTGAAGCGGTGGCTCCGCTGCTGGCGACCCTGGCCCCCGATAGCGTCGTGATTTCAGTCATGGCCGGCGTCCGCGCATCGGATCTGGCCGTGGCTCTCCCAGGCCGATCCGTCGTGCGTGTCATGCCCACGACGGCCGTCGCTCAGGCGCAGGGTGTCGCCGCCATATGGTCAGCCGACCCGCATGCGCGCAGTGTCGCCCACAGTCTGTTCGACCCCATCGCCGACACGGTCGATCTGGACGAGGAAGCCCTGATCGACGCCGCCACGGCCGTTGCCGGTTCCGCCCCCGCCTTCTTCTACGCCCTGGCTCAGGCTTTGACGGCCGCCGGTGTCGAGGCAGGACTGACGCCTGGCGCCGCGCAACGCCTCGTGCGCGGGGCTCTCCGATCGGCGGGTTCGGGGGCGGGCGCCGAGGCCTCGCTGGACGATCTGATCGCCCGGATCGCCTCGCCCGGCGGCACGACCCGAGCGGGCCTTGATGCGCTCAAAGCCGCCGATTTCGATGGAGCCGCTCAGGCTGCCGTGCAGGCCGCCGTCAGCCGGGCCCACGCGTTGGCGGCGGGCGCCTAGCGGCTGACCAGCCGTCCCGCGACGAGATTGCCCGCCAACCGGTCATAGGCGCGATCGGCGTCTTGCCAGGTCGAGTGGCCATACACCTCGGCCAGCGAGGAGGAGTAACGCGAATAGCGGACGGGCAGTCGCTGACCGTCGGCGGTGATCACCTCGCCCTCGATGGTCGCCCCGCCGATCGAGATGCTGTCCGTGATCGACAGGCCGGGCTTGTCGGCCGCCTGCTGCCAGGTCGGTCGGTTGGGCTTCAGATCGGTGAGAACCAGATTGACCCGCGCCCCTTCCAGACCGCCGTCGCGGGCCAGTCGGCGTTCGACGACCGATTGCAGCCGTTCGATCTGTCGGTCCACGTCGCGCTGACCGAGCGTCTCGACTTTCTCGGTCAGATCGCCGCCGACCGTGACAGTGACCTCTTGGGCCAACGCCGGCGCGGCAACGAGGGCGGCGAGAGCGAACGGGGCGATGAAGCTGAAACGGGGCATGGCGATCTCCGGAGTTTCCCTGTCCTCTGCAAGATGCGCTCGCGCAGGACCTTTCACCAGTAGACGCCGCCGAAAGTGATCGCCCTTCAGCCCGGCAGTCGGATCAGAGCCCGCAAGCCCCCCAGATCACTGCGCGCCAGGGTGATGTCGCCGCCATGCCCGCGTGCCACGTCCCGCGCGATGGCCAGGCCCAGCCCCACGCCCTTCCGGTTCTGGTTGCGGCTTTCGTCCAGCCGGCTGAAGGGTCGGAAAGCCTCTTCGTGCATCTCGTCGGGAATGCCCGGCCCATCATCCTCGACCGAGATCTCCAGCCCTCCCGACGCCAGAGCTCGCGCCGACAGACGTACATGCTCGCCGTGCGAGGCCGCATTGCCCGCCAGATTGGTGAGGGCCCGTTTGAACGCCAGCGGCCTGAGAGACGCCGTCAGATCGGCGGGGGCGGTGATCTCCACCTCGGCTCCGGCGCGTTTCACGTCCTCGCCCGCCGCCTTCAGAAGGGCCGAGACATCGACCGGCTGCGGAGCCTCCCCGGCCTCGCCCTTCGCGAAGGCCAGATACTCGTCGATCATATGCTCCATCTCGTCGAGATCGCCCTTCATGGCGCTCTGACGCTTGAACTGCGGGGCCAGGGCCAGTTCCAGGCGCAACCGGGTGAGGGGTGTCCGCAGGTCGTGGCTGACCGAGGCCAACAGCGCCGTCCTCTGTTCTATATGCCGCTGGATCCGGTCGCGCATGGCCAGGAAGGCGACGGCCGCCTGACGCACTTCGCGGGCGCCGTGCGGCTTGAACTTCGGCGACATCTCGCCCCGCCCGAAGGCCTCCGCCGCCTCGGCCAGCCGTTCGATGGCCCGGACCTGATTGCGGATGAACAGGATGGCGACGCTCATCAGCAGCACCGTCGCCAGCATCAGCCACAGGACGAAGATGTGCGCCTGGGTCGCGACTGCCCGCTCACGCGGCGCGATGATCCTCAGCACGCCCTGCGGCTGCTGGACCTGGATATCGACATAGGCCGGGTAGCGGGTCGTATCGAACCAGAAGCGCTGGTCCAGACGCGCCGCCAACGCCGCCTCGAGTGTGCGGTCCACCACCCCGATCGGCCCCCGATTTCGCTCCTCGGGCAGGCTCGCGCCGGGCCGGAGCGCAATCGACAGCTGCATCGACCGCTCACCCCGGTCAGCGATAACCGCCAGGTTGGCCTCGGTCGGTTCGTCGCGATAGCTCTCGGCCGCCCAGGCCACGTCACCCGCGAGCCCCTCGGACAGGCGCGCCGTCACCGTCTGCCAGTGCATGTCGAAGAAGGCCCAGGTCACCGCCCCCTGCATGATCAGGATCGGCAGGACGATGATCAGCAGCGACCGTCCCCACAGCGACGTCGGCAACTGCCGCTTCAGAAACCGCGCCAGGACGGGGAAGGGCAGCAGCCGCATGTCAGTCGGGCGCCAGCATGTATCCGACACCGCGCACCGTCTGGAGATAGCGCGGGTTCTTAGGATCGGCCTCGAGCTTCCGCCGCAGACGCGTCACCTGGACGTCGACCGCCCGGCCGGTGATGTCGGCCGTGTCCGGTGACAGGTCCATCCGCTCGACCGGCGCATGGGCGTGCAGGGCCAGCGTCTTCAGCAGCTGAGCTTCGGCCTCGGTCAGCCGCATCGGCGCGCCGTCGCGGGTCAGCTCCAGCCGCTCCAGATCGAACATCGCCGTGCCGAGACGAATCTCGCGCGGCATGATCGGCTTGACGCCCGTCCGCCTCAGGATCGCATCGATCCGCAGCGACAGTTCCTTCGGGTCGAAGGGCTTGGACATATAGTCGTCGGCGCCACGTGACAGACCATCGATCCGGTCCGAGGCCTCGCCCCGCGCGGTCAGCAACAGCACCGGCGTCTTGGACAACTGCGCCTTGGACCGCACCCAGGTCGTCAGCTCCAGCCCGCTCTCGCCCGGCATCATGACGTCCAGCACGACGAGGTCGAACTCGATCAGCTCCATCAAGCGACGCGCCGCCGCCGCGTGAGCGGCCCCGGTCACGCGATAACCCTCGCGCGCCAGATACTCCTTCAGAAGCTCGCGAATCCGGTCGTCGTCATCGACGATCAGAAGGTGACGACCGACCCCGGCACCGGCCACAGGCCCTGAACGGCTCGAGCTCATGCGAACATTCCCTTGCCGATGGCGTTGACCTTCGGCGCTTCGGGCGTTCTAACCGGCAAATCTGCGCAGGAGACGTTGTTCAATGGCCTTGGTTCCTTTCGACGATCGTGATGGTTGGATCTGGGTGAATGGCGATTTCGTGCCTTGGCGGGAAGCGAAAACGCACATTCTGACCCATGCCCTTCACTACGGCTCGTCGGTGTTCGAGGGTGAGCGTATGTATGGCGGGGAAATCTTCAAGCTGACAGAGCATTCCGAGCGATTGGCCCGTTCGGCCAATCTGCTGGATTTCGAACTGCCCTATACCACTGCCGAGATTGATCAGGCCTGCAAGGAAACCTGCGAGAAGATGGGGATGGAGGACGCCTACATCCGTCCCGTCGCCTTCCTCGGCCCCGAACAGGTCAGCGTCTCGGCCCTGAACAATAAATGCCACGTCGCCATCGCCGTCTGGGACTGGCCCAGCTATTTCGACCCCGAGGTCAAGAAGAAGGGCATCAAGCTGGAGTGGGCTAAATGGCGCCGCCCCGACCCGCTGACCGCCCCGACGACGGCCAAGGCCGCCGGCCTTTACATGATCTGCACCATGTCCAAGAACGCGGCCGAGAAGCGCGGCTTCGCCGACGCCATGATGCTGGACTGGCGGGGCTACGTCGCCGAGGCCACCGGTGCCAACGTCTTCTTCGTCCAGGACGGCGTGATCCACACCCCCGACGTGACCTACATTCTGAACGGCATCACGCGCCAGACGGTCATCGACATCGCCAAGGCCAAGGGCATCGAGGTGGTGGTTCGCCACATCCGCCCGGAAGAACTGTCGACCTTCTCGGAATGCTTCCTGACCGGCTCTGCCGCCGAGGTGACCCCGGTGCAGTCGATCGGCGAATACACCTTCACGCCCGGCGACCTGTCGCTGACCCTGATGGACGACTACGGCAAGCTGGTTCGCCGGATCAAATAAGACATCGCCTTCGAAGCGAGGCGAACGGCCCGGCGGCGACGCTGGGCCGTTTCGCATTCCAGCCTGCGACAAATAGGCTTGCGGCCCGGCTCTCAGTCGCGTTCAACCGGCGACGGCCCGGCCTCGCCGGTGTGGGGAAGACCATCATTCCATGTTCAGCATCCTGAACCTTCAGAGCCTTTTCGGGCTCGTCGTCATTGTCGCCGCCTGCTGGGCTTTGTCCGAGAACAGGCGCCTGTTTCCCTGGCGACTGACCCTCGGCGCCATCGGCGTGCAGGGGGCCCTGGTGCTGGCTCTGTTCGCCATTCCGGGGTCGCAGAACGTACTGGCCGCCGTCACCGGTGCCGTCGACGGTCTGGCCATTGCGACGACCGAGGGAACCAGGTTCGTGTTCGGCTGGCTGGCCGGCGGAGACCAGCCCTATGCCGTCACCAACCAGGGCGGCCTGTTCACCTTCGCCTTCAACGTCCTGCCGCTGATTCTGGTGATCTCGGCGCTCTCAGCCCTGCTGTGGCACTGGAAGGTGCTGAAGTGGCTGACGCTGGGCTTTGGTTTTCTGTTTCAGAAGACGATGGGTCTGGGGGGCGCCTCCGCGCTGGCCGTCGCGGCAAACATCTTCCTCGGCATGATCGAGAGCCCGATCGTGATCCGCGCCTACCTCGACAAGCTGACCCGCTCCGAAATCTTTTTGATGATGGTCGTGGGTCTGGCGACGGTCGCCGGCTCGACCATGGTCGCCTACGCCTCGATCCTGTCCGCGACCCTGCCGAACGCCGCCGGCCACGTCCTGGTGGCCTCCATCGTCTCGGCGCCGGCGGGCGTTCTTCTCGCCCGCATCCTGATCCCCGAGAAGCCGGGCGAGGGGGGGGCTGTGGCCGACTACGGCTCGGCGCTGAAATACGATTCTGCGATCGACGCCATCGTCAAAGGAACCGCCGACGGCCTGATGGTCGTGCTCAACATCTCTGCGGTCCTGATCGTCTTCGTAGCCTTGGTCGCCCTGGTGAACGTCATGTTGGGCGGCTTGTGGCTGTTCGGCGACCAGGTCACGGTCGAGCGCCTGCTCGGCTGGCTGTTCATGCCTGTCGCCTGGCTGATCGGCGTCGACTGGCCCGAGACCGGGCGCGCGGGCTGGCTGTTGGGCGTCAAGCTGACCCTGACCGAGTTCGTCGCCTTCATCCGTCTGGGCGAGGTGCCTGCTGGCGAGATGAGCGAACGGACCCGTATGCTGCTGACCTACGCCCTGTGCGGCTTCGCCAACATCGGCTCGGTGGGAATCACCGTCACCGGCCTGTCGGTGCTGATCCCCGAGCGGCGTGAAGAAGTGCTGGGCATGGTGTGGAAGGCGCTGTTCGCGGGCTTTCTGGCGACCCTGATGACGGCGGCGGTTGTCGGCGCGATGCCGGCCTCCATATTCCGCTGAACCGGAGACCGTTCGATGAAACTCTACGACAGCCACCGCGCACCCAACCCTCGGCGCGTCCGTTGGGTGATGGCCGAGAAGGGCATCGAGGACGTCGAGATCGTGCCGATCGACATCATGTCGGGTGAGCACAAGACGCCGGCATATCGCGCCAGGGTCGGCGTGCCCCACGTACCGGCCCTGGAACTGGACGACGGGACCACCATCTCGGAATCGGTCGCTATCGGCCGCTATCTGGAAGCCCTGTATCCGGAGCCCAACCTGTTCGGCATCGACGCTCGCGAACAGGCCGTGGTCGAGATGTGGACCCGGCGGTGCGAGTTCTATCTTGCCAACCCGATCATGCTGAACGTCCGCCTTACCCACCCGGCCCTGGCGGCGTTGGAAAGCGCGCAGCAGCCTCAGGTCGCCGACTACAACCGGGTCGCGGCGGAACGCTTCATGCGCACCCTCGACCGGCATCTGGCCGAGCATCCTTTCATCGCGCTGGACCGTTTCACCATTGCCGACATCGTGGGCGTGGTCGGGCTCGACTTCGCTCGCATCGTCAAATATCGGCCGCCCGAGGAGTTCGTCCATCTGGCGCGCTGGCTGGAAGACTGCCGCGCCCGGCCCGCCGCCAAGGCCGGGGTCTAGGTTCTCGGCGTAAACTTCCGGATGATGCCGGAGTAGGTCATCAGAGTGCGGTCGCCTGTCGAAATCTGGCCGCGCACGAAGATCAACGAACCGCCCGCCCGCACAACCTCGCCCGTCGCCTCGACGAGTTCGCCGACATATGCGCCGTCGATCAGCGTGGAATCGAGCTGAACGGTCACGCCGTTCTTGCCTTCCATCTCCTGGTAGGCGGTCTGGAACAGGGCGATGTCGGCGAAGGTCATCAGGCAGCCGCCGTGCATCCGATGGCCCGCGTTCATGTGCTTGGGCTCGGCGCGGAAGGCGCAGCGCATGCGGCCGTCGGGGTCCGGTTTGAAATAGAAGGGGCCGACGGTCTGGTCGAACGTGCCGTGCAGGTCGTACATCTGCCAGCCGGCGAACTCGCCCTCGGTCACGGTGATCTTGGCTACCATCGTCGTCAGTCCCGCGTAGGTTCGGCGGATACCGCCTTCTTTTTGATCTTGCAGTGCAGCATATAGGCCCGATGAGCGATCCAATCGAAGCGGCAATTTTCGAAACCCTTGCCAAAGCCAACCCCAAGGGCCTCGACGGCAAGTCCGTGGAGCCGGCGGATGTGGCCAAACACATCCAGACGGAGCAGTGGCAGCGCGTCCTGCCGAAGGTCCGGGCGACGGCGCTCGGCCTGATGCGCCAGGGCAAGCTGACCATCACGAAGAAGGGCAAGGTCGTCGATCCGACGAACTTCCGGGGGGTGACCAGGCTGCGCCTGCCCACCGAGGCGGAGACCGCCGCGGCGCTTGCCGCCCTGCCGCCCAAGCCCGAGGGCGATGACGACTTCGCCTGACCTCGCCGAGGTCCTGAGCGATATCCGCGCCTGCCGGGCCTGTCTCGGCGAACTGCCCCATGAGCCGCGTCCGGTGGTGCGGGTCTTTCCCGAGACCCGGCTGCTGATCTGCGGCCAGGCACCGGGGCGGCGGGTGCATGAGAGCGGTTTGCCGTTCACCGATCCTTCGGGCGACCGACTGCGGGACTGGATGGGCGTCGACTACGAGACCTTCTATGCCGATCACAGGATCGGGGTTGCAGCCCAGGCCTTCTGCTATCCCGGTACGGCGCCCAAGGGCGGGGACTATCCGCCGCCGCGTCGGTGCGCCGAGCTTTGGCGACCCCGGCTGCTGGAGGCTCTCCCGGAGATGGAGCTGACGCTGCTGGTCGGCGGCTATGCCCAGGTGTGGGCGCTCGGCGGCCGAGCCAAGGCGACCATGACCGAGACGGTCCAGGCCTGGCGGGACTATGGGCCGACCTTCCTGCCGATGCCGCATCCGTCGTGGCGGAACACCGCCTGGCTGAGGCGCAATCCGTGGTTCGAGGATGAGGTCTTGCCGTATCTTCGCCAAAGGGTCGCTGGCATTCTCGGGGGATGATCCGCGCCCTGGTCCTGTCCGTGATGCTGCTGACCCTGGCCGCCTGCGCGACGCCCTATGTTCAGCCGCCGCTGACGCCGCCCGCGAACTTTGCAGGCCCCAGGATCGAGGCCGGCGCCTTCGTCGTCGATGACGGGGGAAGGCTGCCCTACCTGCGCTGGGGACCGGCGGAGCCTTCGATCATCGTCATCGGCCTGCACGGTATGAACGATCACGCGGCGGCCTTTCGCCTGGCGGGACCCTGGTGGGCCGAGCAGGGGATCGCGACCTACGCCTATGACCAGAGGGGCTTCGGCGACGCGCCTGGCCGGGGCGTCTGGGCCGGAGAGGCGCGGATGGTCGAGGATCTGCGCACCGTCGTGGCCCTGGTCCGCGCCCAGCATCCCGACGCCCGCATAGCTGTCGTAGGAGAGAGTATGGGCGGGGCCGTGGCCATCTCGGCCTTCGCCTCGGATCGGCCGCCTGTCGCCAATCAGTTGATCCTGCTGGCCCCCGCCGTCTGGGGCTGGTCGAGCCAGAGCCTGCCGAATCGGGCCAGCCTGTGGGCCGCCGCCCGGCTGATGGGATCCAGATCGGTCACGCCGCCGGACTGGGCCGTCCGTCACATCCGGGCGACAGACAATCTGATCGAACTGGTGGCCAACGGAAACGACCCCGGCTTCATCCGCTCGACCCGGTTCGACGCCCTGTCGGGCCTGGTCGACCTGATGGAAAGCGCGACGATCAAACTGGGGCGGGTCCGGGCGCCGACGCTGCTGATGTACGGCGCCCATGACCAGATCATCGAGAAGGGCCCGATGCGCCGCGCCCTGATCCGCGCCGGCGATCCGCCGACCCTGAGAACCGCCTGGTATCCGAACGGCTGGCACCTGCTGAACCGGGACTGGCAGGCCGAGGTGGTTTTCCGCGACGTCGAGGCGATCCTGAGGGACCCGGACGCGCCCTTGCCGTCGGGAGCCGGGTCGGTCGTGGAGGCCCTGCGCTGAGCCTCGTTCGAAATGTCTGGCGAAAACACCCTGACAAAACGGACATTACGGACATCAGGCCGATGGCGGGGTGACTTGAATTGGGGTGACAACACATACCGTTGGGGTCGGGCATGGTGAGGAAAATCAACGATTTGGCGACTTTTGAGGTGTCGCCGCGGCGGCGGGTGGCGTTCCTGATGAAGTTGTCAAAGACCGGTGGTGGAGGTGGGGAGGCCATCGGCGCGGCGCAAGATCAAATTAAGAAAAAATTCCTTATTATTCTATCCGTGCACCCCGGCGAAGGCCGGGGTCCAGATGGAAAGCACGGGATTGAAAGGCCGAAAGAGGCGCTTATCCCAAGCGACCGTGTCCGTGATCTGGACCCCGACCTTCGCCGGGGTGCACGGAGGTACGGGAGCGGGTTGAGGGGGGAAGCGGCGATTAACCCCGATAATCCCGCCGTTCACCCCGAGACTTAAACCGCCGTTAACCACGCAGGCGGCAGTTTCTGCCTAGCGAGGGCTGGTCGACGACCCCGCATCAGTATCAGGCGGGACGCGTGGGCGGCTTCACGGCGGCATTGCAGAGATTTGGGATCGGGCGGCTCGCCATGATCCTCGGCGTCGGGGCCGGCGTCGCAGCCATCCTCGTGGCCGTGATGATGCGCGTGGGTCAGGCGCCCGACGCTTTGCTGTATTCCAACCTCGACCTGCGCGAAGCCGGCGAGATCACCGCCTCGCTGGACCAGGCGGGCATCAAATATTCAACCCGCGGCGACGGCTCGACCATCATGGTCAACCGCGACGACGTTGGCACCGCCCGTCTGATGTTGGCCGGCAAGGGGCTCGTGAGCTCCGGTTCCGTCGGCTACGAATTGTTCGACACCCAGTCGGTGCTGGGCCAGACCGAATTCCAGCAGCAAATCTCGGAACAGCGCGCCCTCCAGGGCGAGCTGGCCCGCACCATCATGTCGATGCGGGGCATCTCGTCCGCCAGGGTCCAGATCGCACTGCCGCGCCGCGAACTGTTCGCCCAGGACGCCGCTCAGCCGACCGCCGCCGTCGTCGTCGGCCTGGGCGGTCGCGCCCTCAGCCCCGATCAGGTCCGGGCCATCAGGAACGTCGTCGCCTCGTCCGTGCCGAACCTGAAGCCGGGCAAGGTCACCGTCGTCGACGAGACCAATCAGACCCTGGCCGCCGCCGACGACGAGGAGGGCTTCTCGTCCGCCACGGCCGAGGCCGCCAAGACCAATACCGAGGCCCAGTTGCAGGCCCGTATCAAGGACCTGGTCGAGGGCGTGGTCGGGCCCGGCGCGGCACGGGTCCAGGTCACCGCCGACATCGACATGAGCCGCTCCACCACCCAGGAGCAGAAATACGATCC
The DNA here is from genome assembly GCF_058681135.1 of Brevundimonas sp. FV1ye28. Classification (NCBI taxonomy): domain Bacteria; kingdom Pseudomonadati; phylum Pseudomonadota; class Alphaproteobacteria; order Caulobacterales; family Caulobacteraceae; genus Brevundimonas; species Brevundimonas sp. FV1ye28. The sequence goes on from NZ_CM178731.1 coordinate 3,238,786, forward strand.
CGACGGCCAGGTCGTCCGCTCGACCTCGACCAACGGCACCCAGTCGCAGAACACGGAAGGCACGCCGGACGGCGGCGCCACGGCGACCAACAACATCCCGGGCGGCGAGGCTCCCGCGAACACGCCGGCCGGTTCGACCGAGAGCGCCACGGGCGAGACGACCAACTACGAAATCTCCAACACCACCACGACCACGACAAAGGAGCCGGGCGAGGTCCGCAAGCTGTCGGTCGCCGTGGCCGTAGACGGCAAGCTGACCCCCGCCGCCGAGGCCGGCGGCGAGCCGACCTACACCGCCCGCACGCCCGAAGAGATCACCCAGATCGAGGATCTGGTGAAGGCGGCCATGGGCTATGATCAGGCGCGCGGCGACCAGATCCGCGTGACCAACGTCCAGTTCAATCGCGACGCCCTGGTCACGGCCGGCGGCACCGACGGCGGTTCGCCCCTGCTGAACTTCGACAAGAACGACATCATGCGCGGTGTCGAGCTGCTGGTCCTGCTGGTGACCGGCCTGCTGTTGATCTTCTTCGTCCTGCGTCCGCTGCTGAAGTCGGCGAGCGGCGGCGGGGGCGCGCTGGCCGGCGCCAACGGCATTCCGGTGACTTCGCTGCAGACCAGCGTCGTCGGCGGATCGGGCGGAGCGATGGGGCAACTGGGCGGACCATCCGAAATGGACCAGCGGCTCGACATCGCCCGGATCGAGGGTCAGGTGAAGGCATCGTCAGTCAAGAAGGTCGCGGACTTCGTCGAGGCGCATCCGGATGAATCGACCTCGATCCTGCGCAGCTGGGTCCACGAGGGCTGATGTCCAAGATGGCCGGCACCAAGAAGGCATCCGTCGACGACGCCAAGAAGCTGACTGGTCCCGAGAAGGCGGCCGTCATCCTGCTGTCGCTCGGCGAGGAGCACACCCAGCTCTGGAAGAACCTGGACGACGAGGAGGTCAAGGAGATCTCCCAGGCCATGGCGGGCCTCGGCACCGTTTCCGCTGCGGTGGTCGAAGAACTGCTGGTCGAGTTCGTGTCGGGCATGTCCGGCTCCGGCGCCGTCATGGGCTCGTTCGAACAGACCCAGCGCCTGCTGGCCTCCTTCCTGCCGGCCGACCGCGTCGACGGGCTCATGGAGGAAATCCGGGGTCCGGCCGGTCGGACCATGTGGGACAAGCTGGGCAATGTGAACGAGGCCGTCCTCGCCAACTATCTGAAGAACGAATACCCCCAGACCGTCGCCGTGATCCTGTCCAAGGTGAAGCCGGACCATGCCGCGCGGGTCCTGACGGCCCTGCCCGAAGACTTCGCCCTGGAGTGCGTCCAGCGGATGCTGCGCATGGAGCCGGTGCAGCGCGAGATCCTGGACAAGATCGAACAGACCCTGCGCGTCGAGTTCATGTCCAACCTGGCCCGCACCTCCAAGCGCGACAGCCATGAGGCGATGGCCGATATCTTCAACTCGTTCGATCGCCAGACCGAGGCCCGCTTCATCGGCGCCCTGGAAGAACGAAACCGCGAGAGCGCCGAACGCATCCGCGCCCTGATGTTCGTCTTCGAGGACCTGAACAAGCTGGACCCGGGCGGGGTGCAGACCCTGTTGCGTTCGGTGGAGAAGGATTCTCTCGGTCTGGCGCTGAAGGGGGCGTCGGAGACCCTGCGCGAGATGTTCTTCACCAACATGTCCGAGCGCGCCTCCAAGATCATGCGCGAAGACATGGAGTCCATGGGGCCTGTCCGTCTGAAGGACGTCGATACCGCCCAGACGGCCATGGTCCAGGTGGCCAAGGATCTGGCGGCGCGCGGCGAGATCATGCTGGCCGGCGCGGCCGGCGACGATGAGCTGATCTACTGATGACCGATCACGCCCCCCTGAACAGCCGACCCTTCTCCTTCGACACCGAGTTCGACGGGTCGGGCTCGGTCGTGCGCGCGTCGGACTTCCGGCCGACCAAGCGCGCCTACATGCCCTCGGAGGTCGAGGCCCTGGTCGCACAGGCCCGGTTCGAGGCCCGCGAGGCCGCTCTGGCCGAAGCCGCCAGCATCGAGGCCATGGGGGTCGCCGCCATCGGCCAGGCCATGGGACAGGCCATCCCGGCCCTGGCCCATGTCGCCCAGACCCACCGGGAGCAATCCGCCGGCCTGGCCCTGGCCGCCGCCCGCGTGATCGCCGCCGCCGCCCTGGAGCGGCTGCCGACCGGGCCGCTGCAATCGGCGCTGGAAACCCTGGGCCAGGAGATCGACGGGTCGCCCCGCCTGGTCATCCGGGCCTCGGGCCTGGAGGCCGGCGTGCAGGCCAAGATCCAGGCGGTCTGCGTCGACGCCGGCTTCACGGGCGCGGTCGCCTTCCGCGAGGACCTGTCCCTGCCGCTCGCCGCCTTCCAACTGGAATGGGCCGACGGGCGCGCCGACTTCGATCCCGCCGCCGCTGCGGACCGCATCGCCACCGCCCTGACCAACGCCCTGGCTTCCGAAGCCGGGCACGCTGAATCCCTGCCGCACGGGAGTGACTTCTGATGGCCGCCGACGACCTCGCCTTGGAGGAGTTCCCGGACTCCACCGCCCTGGCCACGATGGACGAGCTGGGGGACAAATCGGCCGCCGACCTGTCGACCGTGTTCGACGTGCCGGTGAACATCTCCGCCGTCCTGGGCAAGGCCCACATGACGGTGGCTCAGTTGCTGAAGCTCAATCGCGGAAGCGTGCTCGAGCTGGACCGCAAGGTCGGCGAGGCCATCGACATCTTCGTCAACAACCGTCTGGTCGCCCGCGGGGAGGTCGTCGTCGTCGAGGATCGCCTGGGCGTGACCATGACGGAAATCATCAAGACCGAGGATCAGGGCGGCTGATCGCCGCCTGATCGCGCGTAGAGAATAGAGGAGAAGACCCATGCGGCTTCTGGTGGTCGGACGGCTTTCGGGCCAGCTTGCGGCGGCGGTGAAGATGGCTATGGCGCACGGCGCCAAGGTCAACCACGTCGAGCGCGCGGATCAGGCGACGGAACAGCTCCGACGCGGGCAGGGGGCCGACCTGCTGATGGTCGACTACAACCTCGACATCGGGGCCCTGATCGCGGCCAACGACGCCGAGCGGATCTTCGTGCCGGTGGTCGCCTGCGGTGTCGACAATGACGCCGAAAAGGCCGCCGCCGCCATCCGCGCGGGGGCCAAGGAGTTCATTCCGCTTCCGCCGGACGCCGACCTGATCGCCGCCGTCCTGGCTGCCGTGGCCGACGACGACCGGCCGATGATCTCGGCCGATCCGGCGATGAAGGCCGTGACACAGCTGGCCGACCAGGTCGCCCGCTCGGAAGCCTCCATCCTGATCACCGGCGAGAGCGGCGTCGGCAAGGAGGTGATGGCCCGTTACCTCCACAGCCACTCCAAGCGCGCCGAGCGGCCGTTCATCAGCGTCAACTGCGCCGCCATCCCCGACAACCTGCTGGAATCCGAACTGTTCGGGCACGAGAAGGGCGCCTTCACCGGCGCCGTCGCCCGCCGCATCGGCAAGTTCGAGGAGGCCGACGGCGGCACGCTTCTGCTGGACGAAATCTCGGAGATGGATGCCCGGCTTCAGGCCAAGCTGCTGCGCGCGATCCAGGAACGGGTCATCGACCGCGTCGGCGGCACCAAGCCCGTGCCGGTCAACATCCGCATCATCGCCACCTCCAACCGCGATCTGGCCAAGGCCGTGGCCGAGGGCGTGTTCCGAGAGGACCTGCTGTACCGCCTGAACGTCGTGAACCTGCGCCTGCCGTCCCTGCGCGAGCGGCCGGGCGACATCGCGGTTCTGGCCGATCACTTCGTCAAGAAATACGCCGCCGCCAACGGCGTGCCGGTGCGCCCGATCTCGCTGGACGCCAAGCGCGCCCTGGTCGGCCATCGCTGGGCGGGCAATGTGCGCGAGCTCGAGAACGCCATGCACCGCGCCGTCCTGCTGGCGGTCGGGCCCGAGATCGACGTCGAGGCCATTCGCCTGCCTGATGGTCAGCCGCTGACGGCTGGATCGGCCGGAGCTGACGCGGGCCTGGGCGGAGGCCTGGCCGCCCGCGCCGCCCAGACCGCAGACGCCGTCTCGCGCGCCTATGTGGGCCAGACGGTCGCACAGATGGAGAAGACGCTGATCCTGGACACCCTGACCCACTGCCTGGGCAACCGGACGCACGCGGCCAATATCCTGGGCATCTCGATCCGCACCCTGCGCAACAAGCTCAACGAATACGCCGACGAAGGCACCCAGATCATGGCGCCCCAGACCGGCATCGCCACGGCCGCCTACGGCTCGAACGCGGCGTGACCCCTCGTTTCAGGGAACTTGAGGCTTTCGGACGCGCATGACCGACACGCCTGTCATGATGAAGGACGGCATGGCCCGCCCGACCGGGAATGACGTGCGCGGCTGGCTGATGCGCGGCGAGGTCGGGATGGCCGTCGGCGTGATCGGCGTCATCTTGCTGCTGATCCTGCCGGTGCCGAAATTCCTGCTGGACCTGCTGCTGGCGATCAGTCTGGTGTCGTCGGTGCTGATCCTGATGACGGCGCTGATGATGAAGCGTCCGCTGGACTTCGCCATCTTCCCGACCGTGCTGCTGATCTCGACCCTGTTCCGGCTGGGGCTGAACCTGGCCTCGACGCGCCTTGTCCTGACCCATGGCCACGAGGGCCACGACGCCGCCGGTCAGGTCATCAACGCCTTCGGCGCCCTGATGATGGGCGGCAGTTTCATCATCGGCATCATCATCTTTGCCATCATCCTGGTGGTGAACTTCGTCGTCATCACCAAGGGGTCGACCCGGATCGCCGAAGTCAGCGCCCGCTTCACCCTGGACTCCATGCCGGGCAAGCAGATGGCCATCGACGCCGACCTGTCGTCCGGCCTGATCAACGAGGACCAGGCCAAGCTGCGCCGCAAGGAACTGGAGCAGGAATCCACCTTCTTCGGCGCCATGGACGGTGCCTCGAAATTCGTGCGCGGCGACGCGATGGCGGGCCTGATCATCGTCGCCATCAACGCCATCGGCGGCATCCTGATCGGCGTGATCCAGCACGGCCTGCCGATCGGCGAGGCGGCCAATACCTATATCCAGCTGACCATCGGCGACGGTCTGGTGACCCAGGTTCCGGCCATCATAATCTCCATCGCCGCCGGCTTCCTGGTCTCCAAGGCCGGGGTCGAGGGATCGGCGGACAAGGCTCTGGTCGCTCAGCTGGCCACCAATCCCGTCAGCCTCGGCATGGTCGCCGCCGCCTCGGCCTTGCTGGCCCTGATCCCCGGCATGCCGATCATCCCGTTCGCTGCCCTGGCCGCCGGGGCCGGCTACATGGCCTGGCATCATGGACGGGCCAAGCTGAAGCCCCAGCCGACCGAGGCCGAGCTAGCCGCCGCCGCCGCCGCCTCCAAGCCCAAGGACGACACCGAAGAACCCATCGGCACAGCCCTGACCATCGACGAGGTCAAGATCGAGCTGGGCTATTCCCTGCTGACGCTGATCAACGACCTGGAAGGCCGCCGCCTGACCGATCAGGTCCGCGCCCTTCGCCGCGCCCTGGCGCAGGAGTTCGGCTTCGTCATGCCGTCGGTCCGCATTCTCGACAACATGCGCCTGCCCAGCCAGGGCTATGCCATCCGCATCAAGGAGATGGAGGCCGGGGCCGGCGAGGTCCGTCTGGGCTCGCTGATGGCCATGGACCCCGCGGGGCGTCAGGTCGAACTGCCGGGCGAGCATACCAAGGAACCCGCCTTCGGCCTGCCCGCGACCTGGATCGACGAGAGTCTGCGGGAAGAAGCGACCTTCCGCGGCTACACCATCGTCGATCCCTCGACGGTGCTGACGACCCACCTGACCGAAATTCTCAAGGAGAACATGGCGGAACTGCTCTCCTACGCCGAGGTGCAGAAGCTGCTGAAGGAACTGGGCGAGGAAGAGAAGAAGCTGGTCGCGGAACTGGTGCCCTCTGTCGTCACCGTCACGACGCTGCAACGCGTTCTGCAGGCCCTGCTGCGCGAGAAGGTTTCGATCCGCGACCTGGGCGCGATCCTGGAAGGTCTCGCCGAGGCCGCGCCGCATTCGTCGTCGGTGACCACCCTGGTCGAGCACGTCCGCACCCGCCTGGCCCGTCAGCTCTGCTGGCAGCACAAGTCCGACGACGGCGCCCTGCCGATCATCACCCTGTCGCCGGATTGGGAGGCCGCCTTTGCGGAATCCCTGGTGGGGCAGGGCGAGGATAAGCAACTGGCCATGGCGCCCTCCCGGCTCCAGGACTTCATTCGCGCCGTCCGCGACGTGTTCGAACGCGCCGCCATGTCGGGCGAGAGCGCAGTGTTGCTGACGGGGCCGCAAATCCGCCCCTACGTCCGCTCGATCATCGAACGCTTCCGGGGGCAGACGGTGGTGATGAGCCAGAACGAGGTGCATCCCAAGGCGCGGTTGCGGACGCTGGGGTCGGTCTGAACGGGTTTGTGACGCCGGGCCGGGCCCGGCGTCGAAAGGTCAGTTGCTGGCTTGGCAGATCGTGCCGACGCGCCGCGCGAGACGCCGGTCGTTCTCCTGGACCGCCAGAGCCTGCGCTCTGGCGCAGTCGCCGGCGTCGAGCAGTGCAGCCACTCGCTCGGCGCGATCCAGGCGAGCCGGGCTCGTGTTATAGAGGATCTGGCGGGTTCGGTCGTTCACGCGCTGACGGTTCGCGTCCCAATCCAGCGGGCCTGGAACCGGCGAAGCAGCGACCATGTATGCGTGGGTCGAAGGCGCGAGTTGGACGGACTGCGGCAGGTTGGGCTGCGGCGTCGTGGTCTGGGCCAGGGTCGATGCCGGGATCAGCATCAAGAGGCCGGTCAGGGCGAAGGCGTTCGCGTTCATCGTAGGACTCCGGCAGGTTGCATCGGGGCACTCTCGAGACGGGATTGGCGCACAAAATCCCGAATGACGCTAGTCCCGCTGCGTTTAGTTCACCCTGACGAACCCGCCCGCCGAGGCCGCGCGCGCCGCATCGTTCGTCGGCCGCGCGATCAGGCCCGACTGGGTGATCCAGACCTCGTAGGTCGCGCCGTCGGCCATCGGCATATAGGCCGCTGATCCGTAAAGCGTATCGACCGCGTCGATGTAACGGCGGTACTTTCGCGCCACGTCCCAGACGCTGAGGTTCCAGGGCACATATTCCAGCACCCCTCCGTTATCGTCGCCGCCGCTGAGGGCGTGGACGCTGCGGGCGCCGGTGCGTTCCTGTTCGATGTTCTGGTAGCGGCCGGACAGGCGGTCGAGCCGGTACTGGGAATCCAGGCCCACGACATTGGCCCATGGCTTCCATTTCAGGACCTGTGCCTCCATCCGCCACTCGTCGCCGTTGACCGGATAGACGGCGGTGCGGGCCGGCAGGTCGCCGTCTGCCGGTTGGGCCACGACGACTTCGAAATACTGGGGGGCCAGCCGGCGGACGGACAGGGTCGCGACCGGCCGCTCGTAGGTCAGGCGCTGATAGGTCTGGACGTTCTGGCCCAGAAGCGCCGCGCCCAGCGCCCCGCCCAGCAGGGCGACGCCGCCGACCGTGCCGAAAACGCCGCCCAACAGCCTACCCTTGAACAGGGAGGCCAGGCCCGAGCCCAGGATGATGACGCCGATGATTGCGACGGCCGTCGGTGCGATCCACCACCACCAGAACATCCGACCCACTCCCGATACGGCACAGCTTGCCTTGGGTACACTATGGTCGTGCACGAGTCGCGCCGCCAATGACTTCTCTGGACACGCGAGGCTGCGACGCTAAAGCTCCATCCCAGATGTTGTCGCCCGTAGCCAAAACCCTTCCGCAGTTTCGCGAGTTCATGCGTCAAGGGACGCTCGGCCGCTCCGTGTTCCTGCTGTTGGCGGCGGCGATGACCCTGCTGCTGCTGGTCAACGTCTCGACCTTCGTTCTGATTCAGCGGACCGCCGCCTTCAACGAACAGGTGGATGCGACCTGGCAGCTGCGCCGGGCGGCCCGGGGCGTTCTGCTGAACATCAAGGACGCCGAGACGGCTCAGCGCGGCTATCTGCTGACCGGCCAGTCCAGCTTCCTTCTGAACTACAATCAGAGCAGGGATGCCGGCCCCAGGTTGGTTGAGGATCTCCGTCGTGAGGCGGGGGATGACGACATCGGTCTGGCCTCTGCCGAGGCCCTGACCCGTCTGTCGCGAGACAAGTTTCTGGAGATGGGTGATATCATACAGCAGGCCAGGTCAGGCCAGACCCAGGCGGCGCTCGACCAGGTGCGATCCGGACGCGGCAAGCTGATGATGGATCAGCTGGACGCCGAGATATCGACGCTAGACTCTCAGCTCGGCGCCCGTCTGCGCAGCCAGACCGGCCAGTCCGAGGGCTCGGCCGTCTTCACCATCGTCGTCAATGCCGTCGCCGGGGTGCTGATCGTCATTCTGGGCGGCATCATCGTCATCATGATCCGGCGCAATTTCGCGGACATGTCCGAGGCGCAGGATCGGCTGGACCGGGCCAACGCGGATCTGGAGGACAAGGTTCGGGCGCGGACCGCCGCCCTGACGCGGGCGAACGAAGAGGTGCAGCGCTTCGCCTATATCGTCAGCCACGACCTGCGCTCGCCGCTGGTCAACGTCATGGGCTACACCGCCGAGCTGGAGCAGGTCGGCAAGACCATCGACAAGGCCATCACCCAGGCCGAACAGGTCCGTGACGTCGACAAGGAGGTCATCGCCGCCGTCCGCGAGGATCTGCCCGAAGCCGTCGGTTTCATCCGCGCCTCGACCGAGAAGATGGACCGTCTGATCAACGCCATCCTGAAGCTGTCGCGGGAGGGCCGGCGGAATCTGATCCCGGAGACCATCGACGTCGGCGAGATGGCGCAATCCGCCGCCGACGCCATTCGTCACCAGCTCGAAGAGACCCAGACCGAGTTCGTCGTCGGCGAGATGGTCCCCTTCGAAAGCGATCGTCTTTCGATCGAACAGATCATCGGCAACCTGATCGAGAACGCCGTCAAATATTCCGACCCCGCCAAGACCAACCGTATCGAGGTCTCCGGTCGTGATCTGCCCGGCGGCTGGGTCGAGTTCGCGATCGCCGACAACGGTCGCGGGATTGCGCCCAAGGACCATGAGCGTATCTTCGAACTGTTCCGCCGTTCGGGTCGTCAGGACCGGCCGGGCGAGGGACTGGGGCTCGCTTTCGTCCGAAACAGCGTTCGCCGTCTCGGCGGCTCCATCGATGTCGAGTCCAGTCTCGGCCAAGGCTCGACATTCATTCTGAAATTCCCCAAACGCCTCATCCTCGAAGAGGCGGGAGACACCCAGTGAGCAGTGCAGTCAAAATCGTGATGGTCGAGGACGACCACGGCCACGCCAAACTGATCGAGAAGAACATCCGTCGTGCGAACATCTCCAACGAGATCGTGCACTTCGATCACGGCCAGCCGGCGCTGGATTACCTGTTCTCGGAAGAGGTTCGCGCCAACGGGCCGATGCTGATCCTGCTGGACCTGAACCTGCCGGACATGAGCGGCACCGACATTCTGGCCGAGGTCAAGCAGGACGAGCGGCTGAAACGGGCGCCGGTCGTGGTCCTGACCACCACCGACGACAAGGTCGAGATCCAGCGCTGCTACGACCTGGGCTGCAACGTCTACATCACCAAGCCGGTCGATTACGAAAGCTTCGCCGACGCGATCCGCCAGCTGGGTCTGTTCCTGTCCGTCATGCAGGCGCCCGACATCGAATGACGATCGAAAAGCCGCCCATCCGGCTGCTCTACATCGACGACGACCGCGGCCTGTCGCGGCTCGTGCAGAAGGAGCTCGGCCGTCACGGCTACGAGGTCACCCTGGCCGCCGACGGCGACGAGGGGGTGGCCGCGCTGGACGCCGGAGATTTCGATATCTGTGCGCTGGACCACTACATGCCCGGCCGCGACGGAATCGACGTCCTGCCCGACATCCTGCATCGTCCGGCGCCGCCGCCGGTCGTCTATGTGACGGGGGCCCAGGAAGGCCGTATCGCCGTGGCCGCCCTGCGCGCCGGGGCGTCGGACTATGTCATCAAGGACGTGTCCGAGGACTTCACCGCCCTGTTGCGCTCGGCGCTGGAGGATGCGCTGTTTCGGCGTCGCCTCGAACGCGAGAACGAGGAGGCCCAGGAACAGGTGCGCCTCGCCCGCGACCGCGCCGAAGCCATGCTGCGAGAGGTCAACCACCGCGTCGGCAACTCGCTGCAGCTCGTCTCGACCTTCATGTCCCTGCAACTGCGCCACATGGCCGATGCGGGTGCGCGCGACGCCCTGCGCGAAGCCCAGGCCCGGATCGAGGCCGTCGCCCACGTCCATCGCCGCCTCTACACCTCCGGCGACATGGAGACGGTCGACATGCAGGCCTATCTCGAAGGTCTTGTCGGCGAACTTACCAAGTCGCTGGGATCCGACGCCGCTTCGCCCAACATCACGCTTCAGGCGCAGGCCATGCGGGTCTCTACCGATCAGGCGGTGTCGCTGGGTGTCATCGTGACGGAGCTGGTCACCAACGCCGTGAAATACGCCTATGCCGCTGGCGAGGCAGGCGAGATCCGCGTCATCCTGGCCCCCGACGAGACCGGCCGCGCCATCCTGACGGTCGAGGACGACGGTCCGGGCCTCGGCGACGGCAAGCCCAAGGGCACGGGCCTGGGCGGCAAGATCATCACCGCCATGGCGTCCGGCCTGCGCTCGGCGGTGGAGTTCGATGGCGCACACAAGGGCGTCCGCGCGCGTCTGGCCTTCGACCTGTGAAGCCGTCGCTCCAGTTCGGCGTGGCCGATGCCGACACCGACTATCTGCATCGTCCTGCGACCTTCGGCCTGGTCTTCCATGACGAGAAGATCGCCTGCGTCCGGGTGACCCGCGACACGCCCTACTACGACCTGCCGGGCGGGGCGGTGGACGGGAACGAGACGGAGCAGGAGGCCCTGATCCGTGAGTATGTCGAAGAGACCGGCATGTCCGTCCGACCGATCGAGCGGATCGTCGAGGCGGGGCAGTATTTCCGCAAGTCCGACGGCGCCCCGGTCAACAATGTCGGCGGCTTCTGGATCGCCGAAATGCTGGCATTGGATCCGTCGCGAAAGGTCGAGGACGACCACGAACTGGTCTGGCTGCATCCGCGCACGGCCCTGGCCGAGCTGCGCCACGACGCCCACGCATGGGCCGTCGCCAAATGGCTGAGACGCTAGGTTCAAGCTCCGCCATACGGAACGCCGGGTCGGGTCGATCGCTCTTCAAACTGAAGCGCCGCCACAGGGGCGACGCCGAGTTTCAGGAGCCCAACATGGCTGACAATGATCGCATCGAAGGCGCCGCCAAGAACATGGGCGGCAAGATCAAAGAAGGCGTCGGCAAGGTCACCGGCGACGAAAAGCTGAAAGCCGAAGGCCGCGCCGATCAGGTCGAAGGCAAGGTCCAGAACACCGTCGGCGGCGTCAAGGACGCCATCAAGGACAAGCACTGATACGCAGCGCGGTTCGATTGGAAAGGCCGTCCTTCGGGGCGGCCTTTTCGTTTGCGCTCAGTCCTTGCCGAACAGATTGATCGACAGGCCGCCGCCACGGTCATCACCGGTGCGACAGTCGCTGACGAAGGCGACCGAACTGCCCTGACGCTGCGGACGCGACCGGCAGTCCTGGATCGTCGGGGTCACGGTGGCGGACGCTTGCCGCTCTGGCGCGCCGCACTGGACCGGATATTTTCCGTCGTCGCCGGGGGCGGCCAGGCACGGAACCGGTTCCCCAGCGGGCCTCAACCCGGCCGGCAGACGCTCGCCGAGCGCAGCCGAAAGCTCGGCCCGCACCCGCGATTGGCAGACCTCGAGCGGCTCGCGGCTCACCAGCGGGCTGCACTGCGAGCGCTCCCAGCCGAAAGGATCCGCGATCGCCCAGTCCGGAAGTGTGCTGACGGGCGGGGCGACCGCTGTGGGCTGGACCTCGACCGGCGGCACCGGCGTCTCCCAAACGACCGCCTGTTGCAGGATCATGACGAGGGCAAAGGCGGTCAGCATCGGAGGCGCTCCTGAACTTCGGTCAAGCTGGCATGAAAGGCGAGTTTCCGCACCTCACGCCTGCGTGTCGGCTATCGGGTCAGCGCCCGCATCGCGCGATCGAGTCCATCCAGCGTCAGCGGATACATCCGCTCGTCCATGACCTCCTGCAGCAGCTTGACCGAGGCGGTGTAGCTCCAGAATTTCTCGGCCACGGGATTGAGCCAGACCGACTTGTCCCATTGCAGCCGCGCACGCCGCATCCAAACCGCGCCCGCTTCCTCGTTCCAGTGCTCGACCGACCCGCCCGGCATCGTCACCTCGTAGGGGCTCATCGTCGCGTCGCCGACGAAGATTGCCCGCCAGTCGCCGGGGTATTTGTTGAGCAGGTCCCAGGTCGGAATCTTCTCGGCGTGGCGACGCCGGTTGTCCTTCCACACCCCCTCGTAGAGGCAGTTGTGGAAGTAGAAGAATTCCAGGTTCTTGAACTCGGTCTTGGCTGCCGAGAACAGCTCCTCGCAGAGCTTGATATGGCCGTCCATCGAGCCCCCGACGTCGAGGAACAGCAGGACCTTGATCGTATTGCGCCGCTCCGGTCGCATGCGGATGTCCAGCCAGCCCTGACGCGCGGTGCCGTCGATGGTGCCGTCGATGTCCAATTCCTCGGCCGCGCCCTCGCGCGCGAACCGGCGAAGGCGACGCAGCGCCACCTTGATGTTGCGCGTCCCCAGCTCGACCGTGTCGTCCAGGTTCTTGTATTCGCGCTTCTCCCAGACCTTCACGGCCCGGCCATGCTTGGGTTGGCCGCCGATGCGCACGCCTTCGGGATTGTAGCCGCCGTTGCCGAAGGGCGAGGTCCCGGCGGTGCCGATCCACTTGTTCCCGCCCTCGTGGCGTTTCCCCTGCTCCTCCATCCGCTGCTTCAGCGTTTCCATGAGTTTTTCGAACCCGCCGAGCGCCTCGATCTGGGCCTTCTCCTCGTCGGTCAGGAATTTGCTGTTGAGCAGCTTCAACCACTCCTCGGGTACGTCGAGAGACGGTTCGTCGCCCGCGCCGATCGTCTCGATACCCTTGAACACCGTGCCGAAAACCTGGTCGAACCGGTCATAGTGTTTCTCGTCCTTGACCAGGACCGCGCGCGACAGGTGATAGAAGTCCTCGACCCGACCGCCTGCCGCGTCCTTGTCCATGGCCTCCATCAGATGCAGCCATTCCTTGGTCGAGACCGGAACCTTGGCCTGACGCAGGGCGGAGAAGAAGGGGAGGAGCATCAGTCAGACCCTGGCTTCGAGGGTGAAATGGGCAACTGCGCTTGGAGCACGGGCACATCCAGCGTCGCGAACTCCCAAAGCTGCTCGTGGTCGATCGGCCGGTACTCATGAGCGATCAAGTTCCGAAGCTTGGTCGCGTAGGTCCAGGCGAGATCGGGATGCGCTGATTTCAGGTCGGAGCTGATCTTGTTCGCGGCCTCGCCCAGCACGACGAAGAACATCGCAAGGGCATGAGGTTTCGCCTTGTCCGCAAGAAACGCCGTTTTCTCTTCGCCTTCGATCAAATCCGCGATGCGCTCCAGAGTGAGCCGCATCTCCTCGATCAGCGCCGAATCCCGTTCAGACCACAAGCGCGTCGCGCTCCGCCGTGAAGCGCACATAAGGGTTCTGCATCGCTCGGTTGGTCATCATTTCCACGCGCGCGCCGAGACGTTCGGATAGATCATCCTCGATGCCGAAAAAGCGGAATCCCAGCGGCTTTGCGATATCCACCAGCAGATCCACGTCACTGTCCGGCCCGGCCTCGTCGCGCGCATAGCTGCCGAACAGGCGCACGTTGACGATGCCCTGCTCCTCCAGCCACGGCTTCTGTTCACGCAGTTTCGCCAGCAGTTCGTCGCGGGTCATGCGGTCAGCATAGCCTATCCGCGTCGCAGGATGAACTCGTGGTCGTGCCAGGCGCCGACGGGGTACTCGTACTCGCCGGCCTTCTCGAAGCCGTAGGCTTTGTAGAGCTTCTGGGCCTTCAGGTTGCCGCTCCAGACGCCGATCCACAGCGGCCCCTCGGTGTTCGCCTCCATCCAGTCCAGCGACAGTTTCAGCAGCTCGGTCCCCAGGCCCAGGCCCTGTGCGGACTTGCCCACATAGAGGCGACGCAGCTCCATGTTCCCCAGCGTGGCGTCTGGATGCGGCAGGCCGTTCGGGCCGGCGTTGGCGAAGGCCAGCAGATCGCCGTCGCGTTCGGCCACCCACCAGGCCGCGCCCGGTTCGGCCAGTTTCTTCGCCGTCGCCTCGGCCGCGAAACTGGCGTCGAGGAAGGCCTCCAGGTCGTCGGCGGGATAGGGGATGGCGAACCCGTCCTGGGCCACGAAGGTGTCGATGAAGGTCTGGCGGCCCAGCGTGCCGAGGGCAGCGGCGTCTTCGGGGCGAGGGGGGCGGATCAGGACGTCGGTCATGGCGATGCTTTGCCTCCGACGGGCCATTCGCTCAATCCCGGCCCGTGAAACGGGCTTGGGTCTGCGCAAACTCGCTTCTATCGTGCGGTCGATGTCCGTCACCCTGTTCACCCATACCGACATGATCGCCCACGCCCCTGGCGCGGGGCATCCGGAGAAGCCCGAGCGGCTCGCCGCCGTTCTGGAAGCCCTGGATGACGCGAACTTGAAGTTCGACCGCCGCGATGCGACCGAGGCTGCGGTCGCCGACCTCGAACGCATCCACCCCGCCGCCTATGTCGCCCGCATGATCGCGGCCTCGCCCGCGACCGGCCTGGCCCAGCTCGACGCCGACACCCTCCTGTCTCCCGGCAGCGTCCGCGCCGCCCGCCTCGCCGCCGGCGCCGCGATCGACGGCGTAAGGGCCGTCGCAGCCGGTGAAACCCTTCGCGCCTTTGCCGCCGTCCGTCCGCCCGGCCACCATGCCGAGCCGAACCAGGCCATGGGCTTCTGCCTGTTCTCCAATGTCGCCGTCGCCGCCCGCGTGGCCCAGTCGCTGGGCATGGCCAGGGTCGCCGTGGTCGATTTCGACGTCCACCACGGCAACGGCACCCAGGCCGCGTTCGAGGCGGACCCCAGCCTGTTCCTGGCCTCCATCCACCAGATGCCGCTCTATCCCGGCACCGGCGCCCCGTCGGAGACCGGCGTCGGGAATATCGTCAACGCCCCGGTCGAGCCTCACTGCGCGCGCGAATCATGGCGGGCGACCTTCTCTGGCGGACTGATGCCCGCCCTCGACGCGTTCGCACCCGACCTGATCATCATCTCCGCCGGCTTCGACGCCCACCGTCGCGATCCACTCGCCCACCAGAGCCTGGAGGCCGAGGATTTCGCCTGGGCGACGCGGGCGGTGCTGGAGGTCGCGCGGCGTCATTGCGGCGGCAAGGTTGTCTCTTCGCTGGAGGGCGGTTACGACCTCGAAGGACTGGGTCGATCGGCCCTCGCCCATGTCCGGGCCCTGGGGGAGGCGTAAGACAGTGTCGACCCCGGCGAATCCCCTTTCAACCGCAGCATGACGTCAGACTCCGTCGAACATGATCCCGGCCAGATGCTGAAGCCCTCACGCCCCGGCTCGATCACGCTTGCCCGCCACGGGGAGCCCGCCTTGTCGCGCAAATGCATGCTGACGTCCGACCAGTACCGCGACTGGTGGGCCAAGTATGAGCTCGGCGGCCTGCTCGCCGGGCAGACGCCGCCGCCCGAACTTCTGACGACTGCGGCCGGGGCGGGCGTCATCTTCGCCTCGACCCGCCAGCGCGCCCAGGAAACCGCGAACGCCGTTTCGGCCGGACGCGAGATCGTCTCGGACGTGATGTTCATCGAGGCGCCCTTGCCGCCGCCGCATTTTCCCAATTGGTTCAAGCTGCCGCCGAAATACTGGGGCGCCGTCGCCCGTTTCTGGTGGCACGCGTTCGACCACCATGAGGGCCAGGAAACTCGCGCCCAGGCTGAGGCTCGCTCCGAACAGGCGGCCCAGCGTCTGATCGCCCGCGCCGAGGCCGGAGAGGACGTGCTGGTCCTCGCCCACGGCTATTTCAATCACATGGTCGGTATGCGGTTGAAGGCGGACGGCTGGAAGCTGGTTCACAATCAGGGCTTCCGGTACTGGTCCCAGCGGCGCTACGAGCGCGGCTGACGCCGTTTACCCCGCGACGCCGGTTCCCCGTTGAAGCGAAAGCGCGGCCCCTCTAGGGTCGCCGGAATGTCAGACGCAGCGCCCGCCATCCCCACCGATCTCAGCTTCGAGGACGCCCTGTCGCGTCTGGAGACCATCGTCTCGCGTCTGGAGTCCGGCCAGGCTCCTCTGGAGGAGTCGATCACCCTCTACGAGGAGGGCGCGCGCCTGAAGGCCCACTGCGAGGCGCGTCTGAAGGCCGCCCAGTTGCGCGTCGAGAAGATCGTCGTCGGCTCTGACGGTCAGGCCAAGGGCGTCGAAGCGGCCGAGTTCGGATGATGCAGGCCGCGACCGTCTCTCCCGTCGCCGATCGGATCGCCTTCGACGACTTCATGAAGGTCGACATCCGTATCGGTCGGGTGGTCCGCGCCGAGACCTTCCCGGAGGCGAGGAAGCCCGCCTTCAAGCTGACCATCGATTTCGGCCCGGACATCGGGGTCAAGCGGTCTTCGGCCCAGATCACCCGGCACTACACGCTCGACCAGCTGACCGATCGCAAGGTGGCGGCCGTGGTCAACTTCCCGCCGCGCCAGATCGGTCCCTTCATGTCCGAGGTCCTGACCCTGGGCTTCCCCGACGCGGACGGCGCGGTCGTTCTGGTCGGGGTGGATCGAGACGCCGTCGTCGGCGGGAGGCTGTTTTGAACCAGCCGCCTCTGACCAAGCCCCACGCCGCCAACTCGCCGGAACAGTCGGTTATCGACCGGGTCGCCGAGGTCGCGGATCTGGTCACCGTCGCGCTCGATGAGCTGCTGCCCCGCGCCGACGGCCCCGAGTCCCGCCTGACCGAGGCCATGCGCTATGCCGCGCTGGGGCCGGGCAAGCGTTTGCGTCCCTATTTCGCGATGGAGGCGGCGCGACTGTTCGACATCGAGGAGCGGCCGGTGCTGCGCGCCGCCTGCGCCCTGGAGTGCGTTCACGCCTATTCGCTGGTCCACGACGACCTGCCGGCCATGGACAACGACGACATGCGTCGCGGTCGCCCGACCCTGCACATCGCCTATGACGAGGCGACGGCGATCCTGGCCGGAGACGCGCTCCAGACCGCCGCCTTCGACATCATCCTGCACGAGGACACCCACGAGGACGCCAACATCCGCTGCGCCCTGGCGGCCCGTCTGTCGCTGGCTTCCGGTGCCCGCGGCATGGCCGGCGGCCAGATGATCGACCTGCTGGGCGTCCGCGACGACCTCGGCGGCGTCGCCCGGATGCAGCGGCTGAAGACCGGCGCCCTGTTCACCTATGCCTTCGAGATTCCCCTGATCATCGCCGGGGCCCGCGAGAGCCACTGCCAGGCCCTGACCGCCTTCGCGCACGACATCGGTCTGGCCTACCAGATCGTCGACGACCTGCTCGACGTCGACGGCGACGAGGACATTCTGGGCAAGGCCGCCGGCGGCAAGGACGCCGCCCAGGGCAAGACCAATTTCGTCACCCTTCTGGGCGTCGATCAGGCGCGGCATCGCGTCGCGCACCTGGCCGATCAGGCGCGCAGCCACCTCGACGTGTTCGGTTCCGACGCCGAAAACCTCAAGGCGAGTGTGGACTTCGTGCTAAACCGTCGGTCCTGACACGCGTTAGAGTTCTTGATGCCCGACACCCCACTGCTCGACAAAGTCCACGTCCCCGCCGACATGCGCGGTTTCGATGCCGCCCAATTGCGGCAGCTCGCGGACGAACTGCGCACCGAGACCATCGACGCGGTTTCCACCACCGGCGGGCATCTGGGCGCCGGCCTGGGCGTGGTCGAGCTGACCGTCGCCCTGCACCGCGTCTTCGAGACGCCCAAGGACATCCTGATCTGGGACGTCGGGCACCAGTGCTATCCGCACAAGATCCTGACCGGACGCCGCGACCGCATCCGCACCCTGCGTCAGGGGGGCGGGCTGTCGGGCTTCACCAAGCGCTCGGAGAGCGAGTACGACCCCTTCGGCGCGGCCCACGCCTCGACCTCGATCAGCGCCGCCCTCGGCTTCGCAGCGGCGCGCGACCAGAAGGGCGAGACCAACAAGGTCGTGGCCGTCATCGGCGACGGCTCCATGTCCGCCGGCATGGCCTATGAGGCGATGAACAACGCGGCCGAGACGACCGGCCAACTGACCGTCATCCTCAACGACAACGACATGTCGATCGCGCCCCCGGTCGGCGGGATGAGCGCCTATCTGGCCAAACAGGTCTCGGGCGGCGCCTACCAGAACTTCCGCAAGTTCGGCCGCGAGGTCGTCCAGCACATGCCCCGCCCGTTCCGCGAGGCGGCGCGCAAGGCCGAGGAATACGCGCGCGGCATGGTCGTCGGCGGCACCTTCTTCGAGGAACTGGGCTTCTACTACATCGGCCCGGTCGACGGGCACGACATGGACAACCTGGTCCCGATCCTGAAGAACGCCGCCGCCATCACCGACCGGCCGGTGGTGGTCCACGTCGTCACGCAGAAGGGCAAGGGCTATGCCCCGGCCGAGTCCAGCGCCGACAAGCTGCACGCGGTGGTCAAGTTCGATGTCGTCTCGGGCAAACAGTCCAAGACCGTCTCCAACGCCCCCAGCTACACCAAGGTGTTCGGGACCGAGCTGATCAAGCGGGCCGAGCGCGACCCCTCCATCGTCGCCATCACCGCCGCCATGCCCTCGGGCACGGGGCTCGACCTGTTCGGCCAGGCCTTCCCCAAGCGGACCTATGACGTCGGCATCGCCGAGCAGCACGCCGTGACCTTCGCCGCCGGCCTCGCTGCCGACGGTATGAAGCCCTTCTGCGCCATCTATTCGACCTTCCTCCAGCGCGGCTACGACCAGGTGGTCCACGACGTGGCGATCCAGAAACTGCCGGTGCGTTTCGCCATGGACCGCGCCGGGCTGGTCGGCGCCGACGGTTCGACCCATGCGGGGTCCTTCGACATCGGCTACATGGGCGCGCTGCCCGGCATGGTCCTAATGGCCGCCGCCGACGAGGCGGATCTGGCCGCCATGATCGCCACGGCCTGCGAGATCGACGACCGCCCCTCGGCCTTCCGCTATCCGCGCGGCGACGGCGTCGGCGTGGAAATCCCCGAACTGTCCGCCCCGCTCGAGATCGGCAAGGGCCGCATCGTCCGCGAAGGCACGGCTGTGGCCATCCTGTCCTTCGGCACGCGCCTGCAGGAATCGCTAAAGGCCGCCGACATCCTGGCCGCGCACGGCGTCTCGGCCACCGTCGCCGACGCCCGGTTCGCCAAGCCGCTGGATCACGACCTGATCACCCGTCTCGCGCGCGAGCATGAGGCCCTGATCACGGTGGAGGAGGGCGCCATGGGCGGCTTCGGCGCCTTCGTGCTGCAGTATCTGGCGGGCGAGGGCGCGCTGGATGCGGGCCTCAAGATACGCACCCTGCACCTGCCCGACTTCTTCCAGGATCAGGACAGCCCGGCGGTTCAGTATGCCGAGGCGGGGCTGGATGCCGAACATATCGCAGCCTCGGCGCTCAAGGCCCTGGGCGTCGATGCGACGCGGGGCGCGGTTCGGGCCTAGAACGCCGGAACCCTCTCCCGGCGGGAGAGGGCTTGAGGCTCGAAGAGCGTAGCGATGCGTCCTTAGCCGAAAGGGTGAGGGGCTGGCGCTAGCCGGTGAGGGTACGCCCCTCACCGTTTCGCGCAAGTCCGATCGCTGACGCTCTCGGGCGCTCAGTCCCTCTCCCACCGGGAGAGGGAGACGTTATCTCACAGCACCCCGATCATGCTCGCGACCAGCGGGTGGCGCACGATGTCCTGCTCTGCCAGGCGGACGACCGAGATTTCCGGCACCGCCTCCAGACGGGTCGCGATGTCCGCCAGGCCCGACAGCGACGGCAGCAGGTCGGTCTGGCCCGGGTCGCCGGTAACCACCATGGTCGAGTGCCAGCCCAGCCGCGTCAGCAGCATCTTCAGCTGCACATAGGTGCAGTTCTGGGCCTCATCGATGACGATGAAGGCGTTGTTCAGCGTGCGGCCGCGCATATAGCCGACTGGCGCGATCTCGATCAGACCTTCGGCCATCAAGGCCCCGACCCGTTTCATGGTCAGCCGGTCCGACAGGGCGTCGTAGAGCGGGCGCAGATAGGGGGCCAGCTTGTCCTCCATGGCCCCGGGCAGGAAGCCGATCGATTCCCCGGCCTCGACGGCGGGGCGCGACAGGACGATGCGTCCGACCTTGCCGGCCTCCAGCGCCTCGACCGCCTTGGCCACGGCCAGATAGGTCTTGCCCGTGCCTGCCGGGCCCAGCGCCACGCACAGGTTATGGGTGTCGATGGCGTTCAGCAGCTCGGCCTGGCCCTCGGACTTGGGTTTCAGTGTCTTCAGATAGCCCTGCTCGCGATCGTCGTTGGACGGGTGCGGCGACCATGCGCTGCGGGTGTGCGGGGTCGGCAGGCGGCGGACTTTCGCATCCTGGCCGTAGTCGGGGCCGTCGAAGGCTCCTCCATCGCGGGATTGACGCTTCAGGGCGGCGCGCTTGGTCATGGCAGGCTCCGAGACATGAAAAAAGGCGATGCTGCGAAAGCATCGCCTCGAACGAGGGTGGGGAGGAAAACAGAGGCGCAGACGACGCATCCGGGGTCGGAGATGTATCCCACATCCGGCGGGCTTGCCCGCCGCGGACCCGAACGCTGCACTACGTCCCCCGACATCTGACCGGACCGGGATTGATCCGGCTTCGGATTCGGGGCCGAAATGGCGACCTCGAATCGCATCAACACATTGATGCTAACGTGGTTTCCGAAGTGTTAAAGGCCCATTTGTTCAAGCATAGGATGATGTTTCGATGACGATCTATTCGCTGGCGGACAAGAAACCGCAGCTACCGCCAGAGGGCGAATACTGGATCGCGGACAATGCTGTCGTCATAGGAGACGTGATTCTGAAGTCGGGTGCCAGCGTCTGGTTCGGGGCGACGGTCCGCGCCGACAACGAGACCATGATCATCGGCGAAAACACCAACATCCAGGACGGCAGCGTCCTGCATTCGGACCCCGGATCGCCCCTGGTGATCGGCCGTGACGTGACCGTGGGGCACAAGGTCATGCTTCACGGCTGCACCGTCGGAGACAACTCCCTGATCGGCATCGGGGCGGTGATCCTGAACCGGGCGCAGATCGGCAGGAACTGCCTGATCGGGGCGAATGCCTTGATCCCCGAAGGCAAGGTGATCCCCGACGGCTCCCTGGTCATGGGCCAACCGGGCAAGGTGGTGCGTGAACTGACCGAGGATCAGATCGCGGGTCTCACGATGTCGGCCCAGCACTATGTGCAGAACTGGAAGCGGTACGCGGCGGAGATGAAGGCGATCGACTGAACCCTCTCCCGGCGGGAGAGGAAAGCTTGAGTTGGTGCCGGCCGCTCGAAATCGTCTAGCGATTTCAGATCCATGCTGTCGAAGCCGGCTTTATTCTTAACGCTCTTCAAAACCGTGAGACACTGTCGTCCCGGTCTTTGACATCGCAAGAACGACGCGAGGCAGATCCGACTGCTGTCGACTCTGTCGACTCTGTCGACTCTGTCGAGTCTATTTTTGTAGTCGCGCCACTCGATACGGGCGGGCCGATCTAAGCGATACGCCGCCCATCCAGGGCCGCGAGCGTCAACGGTGCCCGGCTCGGCGCACCGAC